>AP018536.1 GCA_003584705.1 Lachnospiraceae bacterium GAM79 | reverse complement strand
AAGTTATCCACATATTGTTGATAAAGTTGTTCATAACTGGGAATATTAACAGGGGATGTGGATAGTGATGTGTATATGTGGATAAATCCGACAAATTTCGAGATATCCACAATTACGGTAAAATTGTCCACTTTTACACCGGATTTACACAGAATATCCATCTGAAAAAAATAAATATCCACAAATAATCAACATGCTGTGGATAACTCGTTTGTGGGTAAATATGGTGTATATCTATGTGGATAACTCGATTTAAAAAATTTTATGAATTTCAGGAAGCCCTATTTCTCTTGATTTTTCAGCATTTTTATTGAATTTTGCTTGACATTGACGGGCTTTTACATTACAATCAATATGCTATTTTCCGAAAGGAAGGCGCATTTTTTATGCGCCCAAATGTTGAAAAATATGTTTACCTTTTTATATAAGAAGGTTTAGAGAAGGAGGTGCCTTTCCATGAAGATGACATTTCAGCCTAAAAAGCGTTCCCATTCCAAGGTTCACGGTTTCAGAGCCAGAATGAGTACTCCCGGTGGAAGAAAAGTTTTAGCAGCAAGACGTGCAAAAGGAAGAAAGAAATTATCCGCATAGGTCACAGCAATGTGACCTTTTTTTCTCTTAACTTTCACGGTTGGAGGAGTGCATGCAGTTTTCGGAATCATTAAAAAATAATCAGCAGTTCCGTTTTGTGTACAAGAATGGCAGATCTTATGCCAACAAGTACTTTATCATGTATGTGAAGGAAAATGGCCTTGATAAGAACAGAATAGGAATCAGTGTAAGTAAAAAAGTCGGTAATAGTGTCGTAAGACATAGAATTACCCGACTGGTCAGAGAAAGTTACAGATTACATGAAAGTGTATTCAATAGTGGTTTGGATATGGTAATCATTGCAAGACCGGCCGCAGCTTCTATAGGATATGAAGAAGCGGAAAGTGCGCTGCTGCATCTTGCAAAACTTCATCATCTGATAAAAATCTATTTTTATCAGGATTAAATAAAATTTGTATATGAAAAAATTAGTTATAGCCATGATTAGGTTCTATCAGAAATATATCTCACCGTACAAAGGTACGAAGTGTCCTTATGTTCCCAGTTGTTCTCAATATGGTCTGGAAGCCATTGAAAAATATGGTGTGATCAAGGGAGGACTTCTGGCTGCATGGAGAATTCTTCGGTGCAATCCTTTCTCTAAAGGAGGATATGATCCTGTACCTTGAGAATATCCGATAGAAGGTGGCAAATATTAGGAGGATAAATGAACGGTATTCTTTTGACACAGAATTCCACATTCATTATCGGACAGGTAGCCTGGCTGCTGGGTAAGATAATGGAAGGAATCTTCGAAGTTCTGAACTTGATCGGTATTCCTAATATCGGTCTTGCAATCATTCTTTTTACAATTGTTGTAAACCTGTTGATGATGCCTCTTACCATCAAGCAGCAGAAATTCTCCAAACTTTCTGCTAAGATGAATCCTGAGATTCAGGCAGTTCAGGCAAAATACAAGAATCGTAAGGATCAGGATGCACAGTTGGCACAAAATCAGGAAATTCAGGCAGTTTATGCCAAGTATGGAGTATCTCCTACAGGCAGCTGTCTGTATATGCTGATCCAGATGCCTATTCTGTTTGCTCTGTATCGTGTAATTTATGCAATTCCCGCTTATGTTGGAAGAGTAAAAGAAGCTTTCTTCCCTTTGGTAGACAATATTATCGATACTGCAGGTGCAACAGAGCTGGTTCAGAATCTGACGAATTCCGCTATGTACAGCAAGCAGTTTACCAATGCAGGTTTTGTAGCAGGAACACATACTGAATATGTTCAGAATACGATCATTGACTGTCTGAATAAAGCATCTACCGCTGATTTTGCAAGTATCAGTGAGAAGTTCCCTTCTCTTGCAGCAGATGTGACCAATACGGTAAGCAAGCTGGAAGAGTATAATAATTTTTTAGGACTGAATATCGGCAACTCTCCTTCTTATGTGTTGAAGGAAGCATGGGCTAACGGAGCATGGCTTTTAGTAATCGGAGCAATCGCTATTCCGGTTTTGTCTGCATTGACACAGTGGATCAACGTAAAGCTGATGCCACAGCAGGATACTTCTTCTAATGGTAATGATCAGGCTGCAGCAATGGCTTCTTCCATGAAGACCATGAACATGATCATGCCTCTGATGTCTGCATGGTTCTGCTTCACATTACCATCCGGTCTGGGTCTTTACTGGGTAGCAGGTAGTGTTGTCAGAAGTATCCAGCAGGTAGTGATCAATAAGCACATCGATAAGATGAATTTTGATGATATTATCAAGAAGAATTCAGCCAAGAGTGCCAAGAAGCTGGAGAAGATGAAGGAACAGCAGGAAAAGCTGAATGCTTATGCAAGTATGAGTACTAAAAACATTCAGAAAAAGGCTAATATTTCTTCTAATGTGGATAACAGTGAAGTATCCGCTGACAGCTATTCCGAAGTAAAAGAAGCTAAGCCCGGAAGTATGATGGCAAAAGCAAATATGGTAAGAGATTATAACGAGAAGAACAGTCGTAAATAAATTTTCCTTATGATTAATTGAGGAGGTAAATAATATGGACATGATCGAAGTATCTGCAAAGACAGTCAGTGATGCCATTACGGAAGCTTGTCAGAAGCTGGGTGTTACCAGTGACAAGTTAGATTATCAGGTAGTGGAAGAAGGTTCTTCCGGATTCCTCGGAATCGGAGCAAAGCCCGCTGTAATCAAGGCTGCAGTAAAGAAAAGCTCTGTAGAAGAAGTTGCCAGAGCATTTTTAAATGATGTATTTCAGGCTATGAACATGGAAGTTGTCATTGATATTAAGTACAACGAAGAAGAGAAGAGCATGGACATCGAGTTAAGCGGTAACGAGATGGGTGTTCTGATCGGTAAGAGAGGACAGACACTGGATTCCTTACAGTATCTGGTATCTCTGGTAGTCAATAAAGAGTCTGAAGAGTACATTCACGTAAAGGTTGACACTGAGAACTACCGTCAGCGTAGAAAAGAAACTCTTGAGAATCTTGCCAAGAACATTGCATATAAGGTTAAGAGAACCAAGAGAAGCGTGTCTCTGGAGCCTATGAATCCTTATGAGAGAAGAATTATTCATTCCGCACTGCAGAATGATAAATATGTTACTACTCATAGTGAGGGAGAAGAGCCCTTTAGAAGAGTTGTAGTTACTCTGAAGAGATAATTACAGGAAAGCACGAAAAAGACAAAAGCCGGTATTAGAATTTATTCTATGTACCGGCTTTTATTTACAACTCTTGGCTTTTTGGAGTATAATTTGTCTATATTTTTAAGGAGATTTACAGGAATGAAAAGTAGGTTACAGAAGAAATGGAATAATGGAAAGATGCTTGCAGAATTAAAGCCTGCTTTTTTTCTGTCTCTGACATTTTGCTTTATGATTTTTATATATGCACCTTTGGAACTCTATATTAATAATGTGGATGAATTTTGGTATGATGTTTATTTACTTTTTCCTTTTATTATAAAGGATTTCTTTTTGTTTCTTTTGTTTAGTATAGTTGGGTTTTTAGTTGTATATCTGTTTGGAAATATTGCTTATAAAATTGTTTTATATTGCTATTTTACCGGTACTGTAGCCTGTTATATTCAGGGAAACTATATGGTTAAAAATTTACCTCCTTTAGATGGAACAGATGTGAATTGGAGTTTATATCAATCACAGTTTGTAAAATCTACTATTGTGTGGGTGATCATAGCAATTGTTTGTCTGATTTTATTTATAGTCTTAAAATATGACAGGATAAAAAAGGCGGTTTCTTATATAAGTGTTTTCTTATTATTGATTTTAGTAAGTACGATTACAGTTCTTTCTATTAATAATAATATTTTTGAAAAAAAAGAATATGCAAGATTTACAAAAGTAGATCAGTTTGAAATGTCTACAGATACTAATTTTATTATTTTCTTATTAGATGCTGTGGATGAAGAATGCTTCTGGCAAGTGTGGCAGGAACATCCGGAATATGAAGATGCAATGACTGATTTTACTTTTTATAATAACGCAATGTCAGGGTATGCATACACGGAGCATTCTTTACCGTTAATACTTTCTGGAGAATGGTTTGAAAATAAAGAACCTTTTATAGATTATAGAAATCGAATTTTTAAGAGTTCTCCTTTTTTTAATTATTTGCGTGAGCAGGGTTATACTTTAAGTAATTATGATGACGAATATAAATTTGAAAAAGGCGTCATGGATGGTGCTTTTAATAATATAACATATACGAAATCTTCTCTTTGGGATCGTTCTTTATTTAATACCAGAATTATTAAAATGGTGGGAATGAAATACGCACCTTATGTATTAAAACCGTATTGCTGGTTTAATGTAAGTATGCTCAAAAATCAGGAAATGAGTTCCAAAGATGAAGAGTTATTTTCCTGGAGAAATGATGATTTTTATAAGGATGTACAGGAAGATGATATAACCTATGTAGATGGAAAAAGATTTAAATTAATTCATTTAATGGGGGCACATGTTCCGTTCTATTTTGATAAGGATGTAAACGTAATAGATGATGCAGATTATTATACTTCTATTGAATCTTCTATGACTGTTACTATGGCTTATCTGAATAAACTAAGAGAAGCAGGAGTTTATGATAATTCTGTCATTATCATACTATCGGATCATGGATATAACATAGAAGGTGAAGCAGTAAAAGTAGCTCAGAAAAACGAGAACGAAACCGGCAGACAGCATCCTATTTTATTTGTAAAGGGATTGAATGAAAGTCATGATTTACAAGTATCCGGAGCACCGATCTCGTATGAGGATCTGGTAGAGGCCTATTATAAATTAATGAATGGCACAGCGTCTGATGATTGCTTTGCATACAAAGAAGGTGATCAGAGAGAGCGCAGATATCTTCTCTATAAATATCTGGGAGAAGATCATATGGTGGAGTATGTACAGACTGGTTATGCGGGAGACGAATCGACGCTTGTTCCTACAGGAAGAGTGTTTGATGCAAAATAGATGTTGGCAGTTCATGGAAAGGCATTAGTAACAGTATGGAAAATTTTGAAAAGGAAACAATAGCAGCTATTGCCACGGCTCTATCAGATTCCGGAATCGGAATTGTAAGAATCAGTGGTGAAAATGCCATATATATAGTAGATAGTATTTTCCGTTCCACATCCGGGAAAAAGATTCTGACAAAGGTACAGAGTCATACGATCCATTATGGATATATTGTTGATAAAGATGAGAATATCATTGATGAGGTTATGACCTCTGTAATGAAAGCACCAAAAAGCTATACGATGGAAGACACGGTGGAAATCAACTGTCATGGTGGTGTGTTGGTGATGCAGAAAGTATTGGAGACAGTGTTGCAGGCCGGTGCCAGACTGGCAGAACCGGGAGAATTCACCAAGAGAGCTTTTCTAAACGGCAGAATTGATTTATCCCGGGCGGAAGCGGTTATTGACGTGATCCATTCCCAGAACGAATATGCGCTTTCTTCTTCGGTCAGCCAGTTGAAGGGAAGACTTTCGGACAAAATTCGCAGCCTGCGGGAAGATATTTTATATCAGATTGCTTTTATAGAATCGGCGTTGGATGATCCGGAACATATCAGCCTGGAAGGATATCCGGAACAATTAGCTGAAAAAGTTACAGGTTTCGAAAAAGAAATTCAAAAATTATTGGCAACCGCAGATAACGGCAGACTAATGAAAGAAGGCATATCCACAGTTATTGTTGGAAAGCCCAATGCCGGAAAATCTTCTCTGCTGAATATGTTGTTGGGAGAGGACAGAGCCATTGTCACGGAGATTGCCGGAACCACCAGAGATGCCTTGCATGAGACCATTAATCTGCATGGCATCAGTCTGAATATGATCGATACGGCGGGAATCCATGAGACACAGGATGTAGTAGAAAAGATCGGTGTAGAACGTGCCAAAAAATATGCCGTGGAAGCAGACCTGATTCTGTATGTGGTAGATGCTTCAGAAACTCTGGATGAGGATGATCAGAATATCATCCCCTTATTGGAAGGAAAAAAGGCAATTATTCTGTTGAATAAATCGGATCTGGAGAATAAAATCACAGAAGAAAGTCTGAAAGAAACTCTGGAAAAGGTGTTGGAGCATACCGGAGAGATTCAGATTCTTCGTACTTCTACTATTGATCCTTCTTCGGAAAATTCCGGAATGGAAGAATTGGAAGAAACAATCCGCAATATGTTCTTTGAAGGAAAATTAAGGCATAACAATGAGTTGGTTGTAACAAATCTCAGACATAAAGAGGCCCTGCAGGATGCTTTGAACAGTTTGCAGTTGGTGGAGAGAAGTATTGAAGATGGTATGCCGGAAGATTTTTATTCCATTGATCTGACCAGTGCCTATGCTTCTCTGGGAAAAATCATCGGAGAAGAAGTGGATGAAGATGTGGTGAATGAGATTTTCTCTAAATTTTGTATGGGTAAGTAACAACCAGAAGGAAAAATACTATGGAACTAAAGAAACAAGTAGATGTGTGTGTAGTAGGTGCCGGTCATGCCGGATGTGAAGCTGCTCTGGCCTGTGCCAGACTGGGTCTGAAGACAGTAATTTTTACAGTAAGTGTAGACAGTATTGCATTGATGCCCTGTAACCCTAATGTAGGAGGATCTTCCAAGGGACATCTGGTCAGAGAATTGGATGCTCTGGGTGGAGAGATGGGTAAAAATATTGATAAGACTTTTATTCAGTCGAAAATGCTGAATGTGTCCAAGGGACCGGCAGTACATTCCCTGCGGGCACAGGCGGACAAGGCGGAATATTCCAGAGCCATGCGTAAAGTGCTGGAAAATCAGGAAAATCTTCTGATCAAGCAGGCGGAGGTCTGTGAACTTCTCTGGGAAGAAACCGAAGATCACAAGAAAAAGATTACCGGTTTAAAGACTTTTACCGGTGCTATCTATGAATGTAAGGCTGTTGTTCTCTGCACTGGAACTTATCTGCGGGCCAGATGCCTGTGCGGAGAATCCATTACTTACACTGGGCCGAACGGACTACAGGCAGCCAATCATCTGACGGATTCTTTGAAAGCTATGGGAATCGAAATGCGTCGTTTTAAGACAGGAACTCCCGCCAGAATGGACAAGCGTTCTCTTGATTTTTCCAAGATGGAAGAGCAGCTCGGTGATGAGAGGATTGTACCCTTTTCTTTCTCTACGGATCCGGATTCTATCCAGAAGGAACAGGCTTCCTGCTGGCTGACTTATACCAATGAAAATACCCATGAAATCATCCGGAATAATCTGGACCGTTCTCCGATTTATGCAGGTATTATTGAAGGAACTGGTCCCAGATATTGTCCTTCTATTGAAGATAAGGTTGTAAAATTTGCAGAAAAAGAGAGACATCAGGTATTTATTGAACCGGAAGGTCTTCACACGAATGAAATGTACGTTGGCGGCATGTCGTCATCTCTTCCGGAAGATGTACAGTTAGCTATGTACCGCACCGTTCCCGGTCTGGAGCATTGTGAAATTGTAAGAAATGCTTATGCTATCGAGTACGACTGCATTAATGCGAAGCAGCTCAATCCTTCCCTGGAGTTCAAAAATATCAGCGGTTTGTTCAGCGGCGGACAGTTTAATGGAAGCAGCGGATATGAAGAAGCAGCTTCCCAGGGATTGATTGCCGGTATTAATGCATCTATGTCTGTTTTGCATAGAGATCCTTTGATTTTGGATCGTTCCGAAAGTTATATCGGAGTTTTGATTGATGATCTGGTGACCAAGGATAACAGAGAACCTTATCGTATGATGACTTCCAGAGCAGAGTATCGTCTGTTACTTCGTCAGGATAATGCGGATCTGCGTCTGCGTAAGAAAGGATACGAGATTGGATTGATCTCTCAGCAGGAATATGATGCATTGGTGGAAAAAGAGGAGCTGATCGATCGTGAAATTCAGCGTTTGAAAAATACTTCTGTTGGGGCCAATAAGGAAATTCAGCATTTTCTGGAAGAGAGCGGAAGTTCGATTCTGAAAACGGCGGCAACTCTGGCAGAACTGATCTGCAGACCGGAGCTGGGATATGCAGCATTGGCTCCGATTGATAAGGAGAGACATCCTTTGCCTTCTTCTGTTGTGGAACAGGTGGAAATTGAAATCAAATATGAAGGATATATTATAAGACAGAAGCGTCAGGTAGAACAGTATCGTAAGATGGAGAAAAAAATGATCCCAGTGACATTGGACTATGATGAAGTTCCGTCCCTTCGTCTGGAAGCGAGACAGAAGCTGAAGGAATTCTGTCCCGTTTCGGTAGGACAGGCTTCCCGTATCTCAGGAGTATCTCCTGCAGATATCTCTGTTTTACTGGTATATCTGGAACATTATAAAGCAACAAAGTAGAATACTGCGGAGGAATACATGGCAGATTATAATACAGAACAATTTGAAAAAGACTGTAAAGCGCTAGGTGTGACTTTAAGTGATGAACAGATCCAACAGTTTTTGAAATATTATGAAATGTTGGTGGAATGGAATGAGGTCATGAATCTTACAGCAATTACGGAATACGACGAAGTTATGAAAAAACATTTTGTGGACAGCATATCCCTCTGTAAAGCCTATGATGTTACGCAGAATAAAACAGTCATTGATGTGGGAACCGGTGCTGGATTTCCGGGACTTGCTTTGAAAATTGCATTTCCGGATCTGCAGGTGACATTGCTGGATTCCCTGAATAAGAGAATTAACTTTTTAAATGAAGTGATTGCTGCATTGGGACTTACCGGAGTGGAGACAATTCACGGACGTGCGGAAGATTTTGCAAAGCCTGGAAAATGCAGAGAAAAATATGATCTCTGTGTATCCAGGGCAGTAGCAAATCTTTCCACATTGTCAGAATATTGCCTTCCTTTTGTAAAGGTCGGCGGCAAATTTATCTCTTATAAATCTGAAAAAATAACAGAAGAGATGAATGCCGCAAAGCATGCTGTGAAGATACTTGGTGGAAAAATGGATGGACAGGTTGAATTTACACTTCCCGATTCGGATATTTATCGGAATTTGTTTATTATTACTAAGGAAAAGTCCACATCTGCAAAATATCCCAGAAAAGCGGGATTGCCATCCAAAGAACCTTTGTCATAAAACGAAGAGAATACATGTAAAAATTTGTTAAGATTTATTTTTATAAATAAAAAGAGTTTTACACAATAATATAATTCCTGTATGATAAATATAATGGAATATTCAAAATAAGAACATATGTTCTATAAGGTGATATATGAACATTGATGAAAATGTACAAAAGAATGAGTGTAGTTGCAATACAGAAAATGGTAAGAAAATGATAGAGATGTTGGAGACGGAGAGAAAAAGAATTGTTTCCGAACTTCATGATACTTCATTGCAGAATATTGCCCATTTTGTTCATATGATTGAACTGGCTTCCTTATATATTGATAAGGATCCTGCCAGAGCAAAGATGGAATTGAATTCTGTGAGTAAAGGATTGCATAATGTCATTGAAGATATCAGAAATACTATCTTCAATCTGCGTCCTATGACATTTGATGATCTGGGATTAAAGGCTTCTTTTGAAAGATTACTGGACTTTTTGAATGCTGACAGAGATTATACAATGGATGTAGAAATCGATGATGTTTCATGTGAAACAGATGATTATTTTTGCATTACCTTATACCGTGTGGTTCAGGAATGTCTGTTGAATATAAAAAAACATTCACAAGCTACCAGGGTATTATTCCATTGTAAAAAAACGGAGCAGAAATACGAAATTTTAATACAAGATAATGGTAAGGGATTTACCATGGAAGAAGCGGAAGATAAAGCAAACAGTCATTTTGGATTAGCATTGATCCATGAGGATGTCAATCTGCTGAACGGTACAATTCATGTCAGTTCTGCGATTGGTCGGGGAACTACGATAGATATTAAAATTCCCTTAGATTTACATTCAGCTTTAAAAAAGAACAGCTAGGACAAAGTATAAGCATACACAAGCAAGTGAGGATATATATGAGTATAAAAGTTATGTTAGCAGATGATCATGTTCTTATGAGAGAAGGAATCCGTCAATTACTGGAATTTGACGGTACAATTTCTGTGGTTGCCGAAGCTAATAATGGTGTAGAATGTATGGAGCAGTTACTTTCTGTTCATCCTGATATACTGCTTCTGGATATTAATATGCCTGTTATGAATGGAATAGAAGTGCTACAGGAAATTAAGAAGAAAAATATCTCTGTTAAAGTATTGGTATTAACGGTACACAATGAAGTTGAATATCTTTTGAAAGCTGTGGACATTGGCGTAGATGGTTATATCATGAAAGATGCAGAATCCGCAGAACTGAAAAATGCTATTAATTGTATTATGCAGGGAGAAACTTATATTCAACCCAGTCTGGTACCGGCATTAAACAACCGACTGGTATCCAGAGATATTGACAAAGAAAAAATTAACAGTCTGACGAAAAGAGAGTTGGAAGTGCTTATTGAGGTTGCTAATGGAATGTTCAATAAGGAAATTGCAACATCTCTGAATATCAGTGAGAGAACGGTAAAAAATCATATTTCTAATATCTTTAAAAAAATTGATGTATCTGATCGAACACAGGCAGCTGTATTTGCTATTAAAAATAATCTTATTAAATTGTATTAGTTAGCAGATTCCTGCCAATCCTTACACACATCTACCCACTGCAGGAAGTTTGAATATTTCTCCAATTCAGGGATTGTTAATTCAATCGCACTATTAGAACTTCCTGCAGCCGGAAATACAGTTTGAAATCTTTTTAATGATTCGTCTAAATATACTTTCACATTTTCATTTATAGCAAAAGGACATACACCACCGATGGCATGTCCGATGATTGCTTCTACTTCCTCTCCTGGTATCATTTTAGCTTTTGCACCAAAGAAGTGTTTGTATTTTGCATTATCAATTTTAGTATCACCGGCTGTTACAATCAGAATAGGTTGTTCTCCAACCAAGAAAGACATTGTCTTTGCAATCCTTTTTCCTTCACAGTGGAGAGCTTCTGCAGCCAGTTCTACAGTAGCACTGGATACATCAAATTCTAAAATGTGATCTTCCATATGAAGGGGTTTAAAATATTCTTTTACTTTATCAATAGCCATAGCTTGCGTACCTCACATTCTTTTTAGTTATCCTATCATAGGAATTGTAACAAAACAAGATACACAAATATCTTTTATTCGATCACTATATATAGATATTTATGGATAGAATGTTTCACGTGAAACATTCTATCCATGTATAAGAAAATTATACAAGATAATGTTTCACGTGAAACATTACAACCCAAGATATAGTGGGTAAAAATGTGAAACATTTTACATATTTGGTGTGAAACATGATGCTTACTGGAAAAAACATAGATATAAGAATACAACATCTAGTAAAAAACAGAACAAATGAGTATAAAGTATCAACTTTTTATAGCATTTTTTCCTTGTAACATAGAAATGCTCATGCTATTATTATAGAGTGGTTTGTATCACAGAATGGAGGATTTTATAATGTTAGAATTCAAATATGATACACAATTACTAATTGAAGGAACAGATCTGGATGAAGATGAGATCAACGACTATATCACAGAACATTTCAAAGGTGATTGTCTGCTGGCAGTAGGAGATGAAGAACTGATCAAAATTCATTTTCATACCAATGAACCCTGGAAGGTTCTTGAGTATTGTGCTTCTCTCGGTGAAATCTATGATATCGTTGTAGAGGATATGGACAGACAGTCCAGAGGTTTGCACGGCTAAATCATTAAGAAGGACATGGTGAAAAATAAGTATGGGTAGAATTATTGCAATAGCGAACCAGAAGGGTGGCGTAGGTAAAACAACTACGTCCATTAATTTGTCTGCATCTCTGGCTGCAAAAGGAAAGAAAGTATTGGTAATCGACACAGATCCTCAGGGAAATACTACCAGTGGATTTGGAATTGAAAAAAATGAACTGGAAGATACCATTTATGAGTTGATTCTGGGAGAGTGTTCCATCAGAGATTGTATTATCTCAAATGTTATAAAAAATGTATCCGTAGTTCCTTCCAATGTAAATCTTGCAGCGGCTGAGATCGAACTGATTGGTGTAGATAAGAAGGAATTCATATTAAAGAACGAAGTGGATTACGTTAAGGATGATTATGATTTTATTATTATTGATTGTCCTCCTTCTTTGAATATGCTGACCATCAATTCCATGACTACAGCGGATAGTGTGTTGGTTCCCATTCAGTGCGAGTATTATGCTTTGGAAGGATTGAGTCAGTTGATCCATACTATCAATCTGGTAAAAGAAAGATTGAATCCTAATCTCAATATTGACGGTGTTGTTTTCACTATGTATGATTCCCGTACCAATCTGTCTATGCAGGTGGTAGAAAATGTTAAACAAAATTTGAATCAAAAGGTGTATAATACATTGATTCCCAGAAATATCAGACTGGCGGAAGCACCCAGTTATGGTATGCCTATCAATATGTATGATCCTAAATCAGCCGGAGCAGAAGCATACATGCAGTTGGCAGAAGAAGTTATAAAGAATAAATAGAAGAGAAGAGTATAGGAGAAAACGGTATGGCAGCAAGAGGATTGGGAAAAGGTCTGGATTCCCTGATACCCAATGCATTAGGGGAAACAAAGACAAAGAAAGAAGCAGTAGCCAAAGCAAGAAGCGAAGCAACAACGGAAGAAAAGGAACCGCAGACCCTTGTGAAAATTACAAAGGTAGAGCCAAACAGAGAACAGCCTCGTAAGAATTTCGATGAGGATGCATTACAGGAACTGGCGGATTCTATCAAACAGTTTGGTCTGTTGCAGCCGATTCTGGTACAGGATCGTAAGGATTATTATGAGATTATTGCCGGTGAGAGAAGATGGCGTGCAGCCAAGTTGGCAGGTCTGAAGGAAGTTCCTGTTATCATTCGTAATTATACGGAACAGGAAATTGTAGAGATTTCCCTGATTGAGAATATTCAGCGTGAAGATCTGAATCCTATTGAAGAAGCACAGGCATACAAGAGACTTTTAACAGAGTTTCACCTGAAACAGGATGAAGTGGCAGAGAGAGTATCCAAGAGCCGTGCTGCAGTAACCAACTCCATTCGTCTGTTGAAACTGAATGAAGATGTACAGCGTATGGTGGTAGATGAAATGATCAGCACCGGACATGCAAGAGCTTTGCTGGCTGTAGAGAACCCGGAAGAACAGTACAATCTGGCCCAGCGTATTTTTGATGAAAAGCTGAGTGTCCGTGATGTGGAAAAATTGGTAAAGAATCTACATAAACCGGCAAAGCCCAAGAAGACAGATGACAAGACCATGCAGGTAATCTATCAGGATATTGAAGAAAAATTGAAGCAGAAACTTGGCAGAAAAGTTACTGTGACATCCAGGGGAGAAGGATCCGGTAAGATTGAAATTGAATTTTACAATCATGAAGATCTGGACAGACTGTTGGATGTACTGAATAAATAAGAGAAAAGAAGATGCACGAAAGAAAGGCACGGTTAATAATATGAGTAGTACTTTTTTGAATCAGATCGGTCTGGGGGAATTTGACCTGGGCTACCTTCTGATCGGAATGGGTGCAGTGATTTTACTGTTGATCATCTTTTTGATCCTGTTGATCGTTCAGATCAGAAAAACAAGCAAATTAAAAAAGAGACTGGACAAATTCCTCAGCGGTAAAGATGGAGCAAGTCTGGAAAAGGATATCGCCGGTCTGTATGAAGACAATAAATTCCTAAAAGCAAATACAGAGAAAAATAAGAAAGATATCCGCACTTTATATAAGAATATGGAATCCGCTTATCAGAAAATGGGATTGGTGAAGTACGATGCATTCAACCAGATGGGTGGGCAGCTGAGTTTTTCACTGGCTCTGCTGGATGAGAATAATAATGGTTTTATTATCAATTCTGTACACAGTTCCGAAGGCTGTTATTCTTATACAAAAGAAATCAAACTTGGCCAGTGTGCTATTGATCTGGGGGCAGAAGAAGCAGAAGCACTTGCCATGGCAATGGGAGAATAAGTAAAGGGGTTTATATATGAAGAGAATGAAACTGAGCGAGCTGACCGGAAACGAAATTCTTGCACAGTCATTGATGACTTGGGATTATCAGATCATTCTTCCGGAAGGCGCAGTATTAAAAAAAGAGTATATCGATAAAATCGAGGAAATGGGTATTCTGGAGGTCTACGTAAAAGAAGACGAGGCCAACGAAATCGTAATACTTAAAAACGATATAGAAAAAACGATAAGAAGTAAAGTAAAAAGTATTCTGGAGAGACATACTTACCAGAATAACAAAGAATTGCAGGGGCTGACCCAGGCAGCAGATGAGATCATTACCAATATTCTGGATGAAAAAGAAGTTGTAGAAAAAGTATTTGATATTAAGGAACGAAGTGCTGATATTTACGAACATTCCATCAGTCTGAGTTCTCTCGCTATCCTGACGGCACTTCGGATGAATGTGGATAAGCAGGTAATTCATGATATCGGTGTAGGATGCCTGCTGCATGATATCGGACTTCGATATACGACTTTGGATTATGAAGGGAAATCCATGGAAGATATGAAGCCGGAAGCATTGGCAGAGTATAAGAAACATCCGGTATATGGATATACTTCTGTAAAAGATGAGGAATGGATTTCAGATGAAGTAAAAAAAATCATCCTGTATCACCATGAGAGACTGGACGGATCCGGATTTCCGCTTCGACTCAAAGAAGCGGAGATTCCACTTTTCTGTCAGATTGTAGCCGTATGTGATGCCTTTGATGAAATGATCTGTGGTATTGCCCAGAGACGTAGCAGAGTCTATGAAGCAGTAGAATATTTAAAAAGCTTTAAAAATGTGAAATATAATGGTAAAATAGTAGACGCGTTTTTAAGTTTTACTGCAGTCTATCCCGCCGGAAGTCATGTACTGACTAACGACGGAGAAGAAGCCATCGTGGTATCTCAGAATAAAGATTTCCAGGATCGTCCCATAATCCGGATCATCCGCGATAAGGATGGACGGAAATTACAGGAAGAGAGAATCGTGGATCTTGTAAAAGTTCTGAATGTATATATTGAAAAAGGATTAGAATAATGCTGCATACATATATGTCAGCAGAATGGAGGAAGTCATGATAGACATTAAATTTTTAAGAGAAAATCCCGAGGTAGTCAAGGAGAATATCCGAAAAAAATACCAGGATGAAAAGCTCCCTCTGGTAGATGAAGTGATTGCACTGGATACCGAGAGCAGAAAGGCAAAGCAGGAGGCAGATGATCTGCGTGCTTCCAGAAACCGTATCTCCAAAGAGATCGGTGCACTGATGGGTCAGGGCAAGAAGGAAGAGGCAGAAGCCAAGAAGGCAGAAGTAGCTGCCGGTGCAAAGCGCCTGGCTGAACTCGAAGCTTCCGAGACCGAACTGCAGGAGAAGATCACCAAGATCATGATGGTCATCCCCAACATTATTGATGAGTCCGTTCCTATCGGTAAGGATGACAGCCAGAACGTAGAGATCGAGAAGTTTGGTGAGCCCATAGTTCCTGATTTTGAGGTTCCTTATCATGCAGATATTCTGGATCGTCTGAACGGTTTGGACAAGGAGAGCGCAGGACGTACCAGTGGTAACGGTTTCTATTACCTGATGGGCGATGCTGCAAGAATCCATTCCGCAATGATCAGCTACGCAAGAGACTTCATGATCGACAAGGGATTCACTTATTGTATCCCTCCTTTCATGATCCGCAGCAGCGTAGTAAATGGTGTTATGAGCTTCGCAGAAATGGAAGCTATGATGTATAAGATCGAAGGTGAGGATCTGTACCTGATCGGTACTTCCGAGCATTCCATGATTGGTAAGTTCAAAGGACAGATCGTAGATGAGAAGAGCCTGCCTATTACCATGACTTCTTATTCCCCTTGCTTCCGTAAGGAAGTAGGTTCTCACGGAATCGAGGAGAGAGGTGTGTACCGCGTACACCAGTTCGAAAAGCAGGAAATGGTAGTACTGTGTAAGCCCGAGGATTCCATGGACTGGTACAACAAGATGTGGTCCTACACCGTAGAATTCTTCCGCAGCCTGGATGTACCCGTTCGTACTCTGGAGTGCTGTAGTGGTGATCTGGCAGATCTGAAGGTAAAATCCTGCGACGTAGAAGCATGGAGCCCCAGACAGAAGAAGTACTTTGAGGTTGGTTCCTGTTCTACCCTGGGTGATGCACAGGCAAGACGTCTGGGTATCCGTACCAAGGGTGAAAACGGAACTTATCTGGTACACACACTGAACAATACCGTACTGGCTTCTCCCAGAGGACTGATCGCATTCCTGGAGAACAACGTAAATGAGGATGGCAGCGTGAACATTCCTGTTGCTCTGCGTCCTTACATGGGTGGCAAGGAGAAAGTCCTGCCTAAGAAATGATAGAATAACTCTCAATCATGCAAAGTATATATGACTGCTTGCAGGAAAGATATACTTTGTATGAAGGGAGTGAATGAAACCGCAGACAGAAAGAGGGTGATGTTTTGCATAAATATATGAGAGCTATCGGGTTCAGTGAATATACGGACCGTAAGAAATTAAAAGAATTACTGACAGACGTGATCATGAATTCCGATCATCGCGCATATACCATGAATCAGGAGGGTATCCTTCTGGGTGAATTCAGCAAAAATCACACCGCAACCAGAGGAGCCATAGAATCCGGTACCTTTGGTGTGGCTGTCTGTGGAGAATTTGATGATAACGATAAGTTTATCTATGAATATTATTATCCGTATCTGACGGGAAGCGGCATTACTTCTTATGAAGATGTCTCTGTGGAACGTCATGCGGAGAAGGATTCCTATGCCGGTATCTGCGACGATATCAAGGTGGGAATCTCTTTAATTTTCTATCTGCGGAACCGGATTCCCTACATCAAGGCTCAGAGTACCGGAAAATTACCCATCCGCGGTACCACACTGACCTTATCCGGCCTGTCCCTGACCGGAAGTATCCTGTTACCCATCAAAAAAGATGAAGAACAGGTCCTCCGGGTAAAAAAAGACTCCGCCAATCGTAACAAACTTCTGGCAGCTGCCAGACAGGGAGACGAAGATGCTATTGAGACCCTGACGCTGGAAGATATGGATATGTACACCACCATTTCCCGCAGGATCCAGAAGGATGATATTTTCAGTCTGGTGGATACTTATTTTATGCCCTACGGCGTGGAGTGCGACCAGTACTCTGTACTAGGTGAGATTACGGAACTTCGTCTGGCAACCAACGATGTCACGGGAGAAAAGGTATATATTCTTACGATTCTGTGCAATGAGTTATCTTTTGATGTATGTATCAATGAAAAAGATATCTACGGAGAACCTCAGGTGGGACGCCGTTTCAAGGGTGTCATCTGGTTACAGGGGTATATTAATTTTCCCGAGGAATAAGGTTGCAAAATCGTGATATTTTCGGTATACTAACAGTTGTGTGTATGTTCCTATAGTTAAATGGATATAACAAGCGCCTCCTAAGGTTGTGCTCTACCAGCTGCCTTACGGGGAAAAGTGATCGTTGCCAGTCTCAATTTAATATAAGTCTCTGTAGCTCAGCAGGATAGAGCGTTCGCCTCCTAAGGTTGTGCTCTACCAGCTGCCTTACGGGGAAAAGTGATCGTTGCCAGTCTCAATTTAATATAAGTCTCTGTAGCTCAGCAGGATAGAGCGTTCGCCTCCTAAGCGAAAGGCCGTGGGTTCGAATCCCGCCAGGGACGCCAGCAAACACGCCGAAAACCTTTGATTTATCAGGGTTTTCGGCTTTTCTTATTTCTGCGGCTTTTGTGGCTTTTTTGCAAAAAACCTTGGTTTGCTAACATTTGCTAACGAGATTTGGCCTTTTGCTAAGAAAGGCGGTAAGTCAGAGGTTCGATTTTTACCAAAGGAACTTGCAAACATTTGTTAGCAGAAATTAGAGGAAGTTGCAAACAAAATCGCGAATTTGCTAACATCGCTCAAAAATGCTTTCAGAACCTTGCTAACAAAAAAAGTGTTTGGTCACTGTGCAAAGTGGTTCAAACGAAGAAAACCTCTCACAAAGTGAGAGGCGTTCTTCTGAGGGAGGGACTTTATAAAGCTTTTGCCAGCTGCTTGAGCAGTGCGGCAGTTTCGGGATTTTTAAGCAGTTCCAGTATCTTCGCTGCATCACTTTCATCACTTTCAGTGACGGCAGTATCCGCAGTTTTAGGCTCTGTATCTTCAACAGGGTCAGGAGTCTTAGAGGAATAAAAAGCTTCCTCCAATCGCTGAGCGTTTATGCACCGATCCTCGTCGATGATGTGAGAATAGACATCCGCAACCATTTTAACCTGAGCATGACCAGAGTCACCCTGGACTGATTTCATATCGCCGCCATTGAGTTTCAGCTTGTAGGTGATGCTGGAGTGGCGAAGAGAATGGAACACAACATGAGGCAGTCCGTTTTCTTTGATAAGTTTATTGAAAGCACGGTTAATCACCTGACTTTCCATCGGACGGCCATTGCTGGAGCAAAAGACCAGGTTATTGTCGATGTATTCATCTCCAAACAGATCCATCAGCTCATCAATTTCTTTTTTTCTCTCTACCAGCATATAGGCAACTGTTTTCGGCAGGTACACGCGGCGAATACTGGTTTTGGTTTTAGGCTCTTTCAGGACCAGAGCAGTATGGGTACTGGCTATGCAAGGTGGAAACTTCTTAATAACACCTTTGTCGCTCAAATCGTCCAATGCACCTCGTGTAACCCGTTGCAGCTCTTTGTTGACGAATATATAAGCTGAACCATTTTCTATGCTCTGTGGTGCAATATCAATGCAGTCCCAGGTAAGGCCCAGCATTTCGCCAATGCGTAAAGAGCAGGAGAACGCCAGATTTAAGGCAAGGGAGAGGATAGGATCATCACAGACCTCCATAGCCTTGCTCAGCGTTTCGGCAGTCCATATATCCCGTTCTTTATGTTCTTCTTTGGGAAGTGTCGCATTCAGGACAGGGTTACGGCTGATTAGTTCCCAACGCACCGCCTGATTAAAGGCACTGCGAAGTAGCTTGTGAATTTCTCTTACTGTATGCGGGGTCAGATATTCGCTTGTGGGTTTGCGGTTGTTGACGCTTACCGTTTTCACAGAGAGCAGATCACGGTAATACTTATCCATCATCCTTGGAGTGATGTCGGATAGTAACATATCTCCGATAATAGGAGTTATGTAGTTTCTCGCCAGACCACGGCGGCTTTCATATGTTGACATTGCCCAGGTATTTACACCATAGATGGACATATATTCATCGAGCAGATCGTTCAGGGTCTTTGCCGTAGGAATAAAGAAGGTTCCAGAGTCCTGCTCATACTCAATTTGCTTTTTTCGTTTTTTTGCTTCTGCATTTGTGCTGAAGGTTTCCCAACGCTGTCTGCGTTTTCCGTTTTCATCTGTGTAATCATACACCACAGAATATTTGCTTTTACGCTTCACGATAGATGCCATTTTCATTGCTCCTTTCTGAGATTTTCACATAATGAGTTTGCTTTTGATACCAGGCTTCAAAACTGCTGGTAATGATACGAATTCTTCGATCAATCAAGGTCGTCTCAAAATAGCCCCTTTTAACAAGGTCATAAGCTGTGCCAGATTTCAGCCCCAAAAGATCCGCCATTTCCGGAACTGACATCGTAGTATGCCTCCATTTCTCTCCGGGCGGTGTACCATCCACTTTTTTATAGTGGAACTGGCCGGCATACCAATCTTCAAAGCTATCCAGCATAACTCTCATTCGTCCGGCCACTTGAATTGTTTTGAAATAGTTCTTTTTAACCAACCAGTAGGATTCTACTTTACCAAGCCCAAGCATTTTGCCCATCTCTGGTACAGACATACTGGTCTTTACTCTTTGTTTTTGCATGGCTTTTGCCTCCTCTATAAAGTTTTTCTTGCTATGGCCTCATTGTAAGAGAAAGCAGAAAAAAAGTTAAGGATGTCGATTTGGAGATCGGCATCCTTGACAAATCATTCATCTGCGTGATCCAGCCAGTCATCAAAGCTCTTTTTGGAAATGCGGATATGACCGCCGACTCTGACGCTGTGGAATACACCCTGTTTTACCAGATTATATGCTGTGGGACGACTGATACCCAGAATGTCCTGAATCTCATCGACCGTATAGGTTCTTTTGTCATAGCTGACAGGATTTTGTTCATTAAAGCGGTTCAATTCCGCAATTCTTGCTTCAAACATAAAAACGCCTCCTTTATCCGGTAAGTGGCCTTACGGAGCCTCCATTTCCTCCGGAATATGAATATCTAAACTAACTTGCAGAGCATCATCAATCGCTCTCATTTCTTCGCGAGATACGCGCCCAATGTACGATAAAACACGCCTTTTATCAATCGTTTTAATTTGCTCCAGCAGAACAACAGATTTCAGTCCAAGCTCTGGAACGCTCTCCAGTGCATAGTGTGTGGGCAGCTCCTTTTTCTTAATCCATTTACTGGTGAGCGGAGCTACGATCAAAGTGGGGCAGAAAAAATTCCCCACATTGTTTTGAAGAACCAGGACAGGACGGGTGCCGCCTTGCTCTGATCCAAAATAAGGGTTCAAATTGGCATAATATAAATCCCCACGCTTATAAATCCAATCTTCTTTCATGTTCATCCTCCTATGTTTTGAGATTTGATTATGTAAGAAGGAGGCTCTGCAAATTACAGAGTCTCCTTCAATTTAGCGCCTGTTTTATCCCTTACTTGTCCACGACACCCCAGGGATTTGGGTAATCATTAAGCCGCAGGTGGCTGGCCTGCTTCTCAGGAGTTTCACCTCCACTTCGTTTGGTCTTACCCATGGCCTGCGACGGTTATTATCACGCTCGGACTATGGCTGTAAGAGAGCTTTCCTCCTTGTTATGCCATGACCGGATGCCATCCGATGTATTCCAGCCTGATATATTTCTGATAAACCGAAAACTCATCTATACAGCAAAAATGGGTTGGCCTGTTATGCGAGTGGCAGCTCTCAGAAAATATACCGCTGATGTAGCGGCTATTACGCCCAAAGAGGATCAAACTTAATGATTCGTATATGAGGTTGTCAAGGTGCAAGTGAAAGGATTTCCCTCTCACTTGCTACTGCCACTTTTTTAGAAAATCGCAACCAACTTTTTTATTTTTTCTTCAATTTTTTTCAATCGCTTATCTGCGGCTTGCCGAGTAATACCATATCGTTGGGCTAAACAAGTTGCATTTGGTATTTTCATTTCATAATAGGACAATATAAAATCTCGTTCTGCTGGACTCAGTTTCAATAGAGCTTGGTGTAAATCCTCAAGAAGTAAATTCTGAATAGCTTGTTCCGCAGTATCAACAGATTCATCCACAAACAAATCTGTATCCTGATAACCTTCCTCTGTGCCGTCACGATCTCCCACATGAGAAGCCGGGAATATAGAGCGACTTTTCTCATGTTCCTGGAGATAGCGGCTGTGGCGGTCCTCCTGTTGGTATTTTTCAAAATCTTTGCGAGAACATTCCATGATAATGCGGTCATCTTCATCACGGAACATTTTGACTGTTTCAACAAAAAAGCGCCCAGTAAAGCAACCATTGCGGCGTGCCTTACTGAACGCTGAAAAACTGATTTCCTCCCATTCCTGTGGGCTGTTATTTTTCCAAATGAATACTCTCGTCATATCCTTTCCTCCGTTCAAATTCTTGGTAGTCAGCGAATTTGAACGGTGTCATGGATATTTTGCTATGTACGCCTCCCAGCGCATACCGGCCTCCTAATACCGGGCAAAGAAAAAGGCCGGAAGTGTTTTCACCTCCAGCCATGTTCCTGCCGCCATATTGCAGCAGGAATGAAAAAAGCCCGGTTAATGCCGGGCCTTATGTAGAAAAGTATTCAATTTAGCGCATTCCTGCCACTATAACAAGTATAGCAGGTCGGAAGTCGGAAGGGAGTAGGGATTAGGTCGGGGATTTGTCGGGATTTAGTCGGGATTTAGTCGGGGCAGCTCCTCCAGGACTTCTGGAATAGAATATCCAAACAAGCAAACAGAAAATAAATAGATGGCTTCTCGTTTTCGGTCATAAAAGACACTGCGCTCTATATTTAGTTCTTCCAGCAATTCTTTCTCTGTACTGTTGAACCGATAGATAAATTGCTTAGTCAAAATTTCATAGTAAAGTTCTCCTCGATCCGGATACCGTTTCAGACGAAGGAGTGCACGGTCAATAATATTGACTAGCATTTGATTTTGAACAAGGCAGCAAACTTTTTCTTCAAAGGCTTGCAGTTCAATATCTGGTGCAAAATTTTCAAGATAGCAGAGGCCAGACTCTATATCTTGTTCTCCCATAATCCAAGCAGTTTCTTGTAATTCTTCTGCCCGTTCACTCAGAACCCAGACTACATCACGGTAAATCTTTAGAATCAGCTTACTTCTATGAAACGCAGCGTCGCTGTTAAGTCCCAAAGCTGTTAGCCTGCTGTTACATTTTTGGATTGTTGTGCTTTCTTTTCTCATAGAACATCCCTCCTTGTTCGCAATATTGCGAACATATTAGGTACAAAATAGCATAGCAGAGGAGCGTGAGAGAGGGCAGTGCCTCTCTCTATTCCCCCATTTGGTTATATCAGGTTTCTGGATTTTAGACGAATCTGCATTGCTTGCTTGGAAACCTCAAAAATATTTGCCATTTCAGCAATGAGCTGTTCATCTGTCCGGCCTATTTTAAGCCGGTAAAAACATTTTTTGATCTGCGGTAAAGGCATCAGCAGAGCAGAAGCCAGAGTATCCGCCTGACGCTCAATTATGCCATGACTTTCGTCGGAAGAAACATTTCCGTTATAAGCAGCAACATCTCCAGTACCAGAGTACAACTTCTTATGTAGTACCCAATGAGCCAGCTCATGGGCACAGGTAAAACGGAGCCGCCCTAATTTTGACGGATCACAAAGCCGTTCATCAATTAAGATTGTACCGGCTCTTACTGCAATCATTCGATACTGTCTCTGTATCTGGTCATATAAGACAACAGCACCGTCATCGAAAATTGTTTCCCCTAATATCTTGTGGTTTTTTCTTAGTGTATGAAACTCCAGGATTAGATCAAACTTTGTCTCGATAATGGTTTCGATTGGCACAGGACATGGTTGCCCGGATAGCAGAGAGGGATCATATTCCATCAGGATTTTTCGCCCTACTGCCTCGATTGCTTCTGTACGGATTTGTGGAATTGACAAAGCTCTCCCCCCTATCGTTTACGCTCCTTTAGCATTTTCATAAATGTCTGCCATTCTTCATCGGTAGCATCTACTTCTTTTGCCACACGCAAGGCTGCCCGAACAATATCTTTTTCCATGATATAGTCTGGCAAATCAGCAGATACTGTATTGCGTGATTTTGCAGCCAGATCCAAAAGCAACTCATGTTCTGATTTATCCAAATTCAGAAAGGCAGAGATGCGTTCCACAAAATCTCCATTGGGTGCAGGACGGCGGCTTTGCTCAATATCACACAGATAACCGTAAGCAATATTCAAATGCTTGGCTGTATCGCGTAAATTGAATTTGTGCGCCTTGCGTTTCTCGGCTATAAATGATCCAAAAGTTATATTGCCCACAGCATTCACCTCTCATTTGTTCGACGAACTGCGAACATCTTGCTTATATTGTATATCGAACATCTGTTCACTTCAAGGATAAAAATTTCATTTGAAAAGAGGTGTTAAAAATCAATAACACCTCTTTTGCGCTATATAAATTCCTGAGCGATTTGCTGCATTTCCGTAATGCACTCTTTGGGAGAGAGAATTTTTATTTTCCCTTTGAATTTGAATATCCAGCCATAAAAAGTTCCACTGGGGTTCACTTCAATTTTGGCTGTGAAGTGTGTATCATCATACCTATCAACAGCAGCATCTTCTCCATAATGATCTATGATTACTCTCATCAATTCGTTTTCACATAGAAGGGTTACTTCCTTCGATGACTCCGATGTAAACATATCAACCATTTTATTTGTATAGGAGGCTACATCAAATCCCTCTATCGGCATAAAGTAAGTTTCCAGATTTTCTACACTTGTTAGCCGATCTACACGGAAGTGAGCAATTTTCTGATGCTTCAGAGAAAATCCAATCAAATAGTAATGGTCATTTTTCCATTCAAGCGCATAAGGATTTACGACATAATAATATCCATCATGCTTTAAGATTTTCTTTTTTTCTTGAGTATATTCATAGTATTGGAACCGAATTTGCTGATGGTTTCCAATCGCTGTTTGGATATTGTCAATGATGTAGTAAACCTTTTCATTATGCGGTTTGACACGGCTGGATAAAGCAGCAAATTTTTGAAGCTGCTTTGCCTGATGTAGACTGGTCAGACGGCATAATTTCTGCACCAGCTCCTCAGACTTCTTGGCAGAAATGATCTTCGAGGATGCTACTGCGTCTGTCAGCATTTTCAGTTCTGGATACTCAAACAGGCGGCTTCCCATAAAATATTGGTTTTGGGTACTCTTGACCACCACAATATCAATCCCTGCATCGATCAGCGCATTGGTATCTGCGTAAACAGTCTGCCGCACTGCCTGAATTCCTTTTCCATTCAGATGGGCAATGATGTCAGATACTGTGGCGGGATGGTTTTCATCGGTCCGCTCATAGAGAAACCGGAGTAATTCCAGTATCCGCATATTTGTTGAATTCTGCATACTTCACCTCCTCGATTCTTAAAATGACCTATTTTGTATGGTGTCCAGCCCCAAAGACCAGGAACAGGGCAACAACACAGAGAAGCAGGCCAATCCAATTTCGATCCATAATCAGCTTGATTACCGCCACAAGCAGCAGTCCGCCCACCAGGAGCACAACGCCGTTCATTCAGCGTCCTCCCGAGGCATAGTTCCCCATGTGGATGTCCAGCACCTCTCTGGGCGGCTGGATCAGGGCGTCCTCATACTGGCACTTCCACTGGATCTCCCGGCACATCTGGCCATCCGCCACGCCGTCTATGGTTTCCCCATCCTGAATGGAGTTATCATGCTCCAATATGTACGATGCCACATTGTAGGCGTGGTTTACCACCCAGTTGGGGTCCATGCCGTGGAAGTGGTACTGGAGGTCGGGCAGGAGCAGGGTGCTCATACCCACCGTGTCGATGAGCATATCCTCAGTGCCCTCAATATTAAAGAAGCGAACATTGATGCCAAAGCGGATGAAACGATCCGAGCCTTCAATCTGGTGAGAACGCACAGCCTCCGCCAGAAACAGTTTGCCGCAGCTCTGGAAATAGAATGCCTCACAGGTGGGGTACAGCTCCGCCAGAGCCTCCAGAAAGTCGGCGTCCAGGTTGGCCCGTTCCAGCGCCGGAAGTGCCGCAGCCAGCATATCGGTGGCTACCACCTGATATTTACACTCCCGGAAGATCCGCTCCCGGTCCTCCTGGCAGTCCCACATCTGGCTCATCAGGAAGGCATCAAAGCCTTTGCCCTTGAACTTGTCGCATTTCATCACCATCAGCTGCACCGGGCATTTTCCGTCCTTGAACTCTGCAATATGCTCCTGTGCGGCAAAGCCAGCCATTTTCTTATCATAACAGAAGCACTCTGTTGATCCGATGTGCTTCTCCATTACGGCAGTCATTTTTTCTTTATCCGGCATTTCTACCGGCTCTTTGAACAGCATCTGAATGAGATAGGGGCCACCGGGCTGGGGGCCTTTTTTGTCGTCCAGATTTTGCTGGAAAGCTTTATTGCTCATTTGGTTTCCTCCTTAATAATCAAGCAGGATAGGCACCTGCTGTTCCTCGGCAAACCGCATGGCCCGCCAGAACATGGAGAAGGCGAACTTGGCCAGGGATTGGGTGTCATACTGGGTGTGTTCCGGGATGTCTGCCTTGCTGTACTGTCCATCTGAGTCTACGGTTCCGTCTACCGGGTATCCCTCCGTGTCTGCCCAGCCAAGGATGGTGTCCTCATCGGCCTGCCATGCCAGCTGGTTCAGCTTTTCCAGCTCCTTCCGCAGTCCGCCCAAGGTGGCGATCATCGTCTGATCATCGGTGGGCAGAGGGCCTTGGAATAGAAAGCTGTCGGTGAGGGGAAGCCACCAAGTCGCGCCCCGAAGCAGGGACCACACCCGCTCCTCGTCCGATGCAAGGCGGGCAATCAGGGGATGCTCCCCGAAGTCCCAGTCCTTCTCCACGGTGAGAGGCACCGGTTCCTCGTATGTATGACAGGCAGCCACCAGCAGCATAGCGCCAAAGGCATCCCAATCCGGCTTATCGGTGTAATAGGGCCGCTCGTTGTCCTCCGGCCATGGAGTGTAGTGCGGCTGGTTCGGCTGGGAAATGGCGGCTAAGATCTGATCCCGCCAGTCCTCCACTGCCGCCTGGATCTCAGCCGGGGACAGCTCCTCCTCGTTGTCGGCGGGTTCTCCATCCGGGGTGATCCGGTTAAAGGTGTATCCGTTTTCCTCCGCCCACTGCTGAACAACAGTTTTCCAGTTGTGAGAATAGTACCGGGTCAATGTTCCGGCGTAGATGTCAAGTCCCATAGTATTGCCTCCTTTTCAATCAAAATCCATCCAGACCAGGTGCTTTCCGCAGTGGAGGCACCGGAACAGATAGCATTGCAGATGCCCGCCATTGACAGATTCCCGGATCATTTCCTTCTGTTCCTCGTCCCACATGGGATCGTCCAGCACTTCCTCCAGCACACCCAGTGCCCGCAGCTCTCTGGCCCCCACATAGCCCAAATAGGCGCAGTAGTCGCCGCAGTGGGCACGCCAGTATTCCTGCTGCCAGCCACAGTAGCCAGGAGTGCGGTGGATGAGCTCGTCCAGCTTTTCAGGATCGTCTACGCCATCGTCCACAGAGAAATCGTCCTGAAAGCTGCCGTCATATTTCCGGGCCGCCTCGCCGCTGGCGATGCACTCTGGGCACAGATATGCAATATCCTCCACGGAAAAGAACGGATTTGTATAGAAAATATGGGTCATCTTGCCGCAGCAGTCGCAGACAACACCCTCTTTGAACTCCTCAAAGGCGCCGGTTTCCAGCGGGTTCGGGTGATACCGGAAGGTGGGCAGGCCCAGCTGGGCCTGCCGCTCCCTCTCTTTCTGCTTTTCATCTGGTGTTTTGGGCTTGGGGATGGCGTAATGATTGCCCCAGTTCTCCGCGTAGTCCTTCAATGTGCCCAGCCGCTTGAGAGTCTTTTTATTGGAGCGATCTCCGATTTGGCAAAGCAGCTCGTAGGCGTCCTTTTTGAAGTCCAGGAGGTCATACACATCCACCAGCACTTCCTTGGCCTGCCGGTCCTCGCTCTGCTCCAGTTCCTCCTTAAAGGCATAGAGGGCACGGACACTGTCTGGATTTCCTTCTGTCTCCCGAAACTGCTTTTGTAGTTCAATATATTGCTTTAGGTATTTGTTCATGGTCACAACCTCCCATCAATCCCACCAGAAGTACCAGACAGTGGACTGCCACAGAACATCTGCTAAATTGCCCACCGTCGGGTCATCTTGCTCCTGATCCACAATGTCTGGGCAGAACCCATACTGCTCCGCGGCCAATTCCATGGCCTTCTCCTTGGAAACGGGGACCGGGAGCAGGAACTCCAGCTCGTCATGGGTCATAGCGGCAGGGACCGCTCCATGCTGTTCAAACCAGTATTTCGCCACCGCCATCAGCTCCGGCGTGTCGGGACACTCGTTCCAGTTTCCAAAGGGCAGGTAGGCGAAGATCTCCCAGGGGTTCTTGACCGGAATTTTGGCCAGAATGAGCGGATAGGTCATGTGGCTATCCGAATCCCAATAGCAGGAGAAGCGGTCATTGTCATAGCCGCCCTCCATCTCGCCCAGGACTTCCTCCTCCCAGTCCATGTCATCGTCCTCGGCTTCTTCCTTGCGCTGGCCGGTCAATTCCTCCAGAACCGCCTTTCCGTCCTTGACGGGAGCGGAGAGCATCTTCTTTCGATACTCCATTACCGTTTTGAGGTCAAATTCATAAAAGTCCGCATCGTTCTCCGGGTCGGCGTTCATCACCAGACACTCCAACAGCGTTTCATCATCCGCCTTGATGAGCACGGGAACAAAGCCCTCCCGTACCCCCAGCCGCTGGGCGTAGCTGTATGCCGACATGATGGGGTCATCATCTGCCATGGATGGGAAATAGGTACACTCGCAGTCCAGATACTCCATGATGGCCTGAGCAACCTCGGAAGGCTCCAGCGTGTCCTCGTCGAAGTCCTGTCCCTGCCAGTTTTCAAACCGTTCCCCGATCACCTCTGCCATAGCCTGATAGTAGTCCTCGTCAAAGGGGATGAACAGGTAGGCTTCATCCTGGAACTCATCAGAGTGATACCGCTCCGGGCCGAAGAAGCGGAGGGCGTTGTCGTCAACATCGGCAGGATAGTAGGGGCTGTCGCCCTCTCCGTAGTAATAGCCTGCAAAGGCACGGCCTTGCTGATTGAATAGCACAGAGAACAGACAGCCGTCCAGCTCATCCCGGATAAACTCCCGCAGATCCACACTGGCAGGATCAGCTTTGACCTGTTTGGCCACTTCGCTGTATTCTTTCAGGAAGTCCTCACCCATCAGGTCGTGCTCCATGCACCAGCGCAGGTAGATGGCCATGTGGTTATAAGCGTTGATGGGGTCAATTGGCAGTTCCTTCTCCTCAATGCTCTCGATATGATAGGAGGCATCGTCCATCTCACCGTCAAAATCATCATTGGAAAGGGTGCCACGGGTGATAGCATCCTGACGATCAGGCTCCACCACAAAGCTGATGCCGTTCATTTTGCCCAGCAGGGCGTCCGCGTCATGGGCCAGCTTATATTCCAATTCATCCCGGTAGAGAGGAATCACCTGATAGAAGTTGACCTCCTCGCCGCCCGGCAGGGTGCAGACCTCGCCGCCCTCCTCTGTACTTTGGGGGCCGGTGAGAATGGCGGCACACAGCTTCGTATTTTCCGCAAAGTTCTCCTTGTTATCCATGGTATGTCCAAAGCCCAGCCAAGTGTCGCTGGCAATGGGAAGGCGGGCCAAGGATTTCAGCAGGCGGATGGGCCAGTACCACTTTTCGTCTTTCATGGACTCCTGATCCAGCTTCCAGTCCGCAGGCAGGGCAATGGCCAGCTCCGCCCGCTCCAGCTTATATTCCGCCAGTTCCTCCGGCACATTCATCCGGTGAGCGCCCATGCCCATGGTGACCAGGGTGCAGTAGTCCCGCTCCTCAGAGGGCGGCACCACGCAGATGTCCACATGGATGTCCGGGGAGACCAACTCGTGGAACACATTCTCGACCTCGCCAAAATACTGCTGGATGTGCCCCTCGACGGCTTCCATCTCATCCTCGGTGTAGACTTCGGGATTACTGAATTCTTCCTCATCCTGCGTGTCATCATTGTCTGAGTGGTCGCAGCTGTCATCCTTCGGATCTCCCTTTATAGGCTCGTAACCGATCTTCAGGGTCATCTGTTCCTCTGGCAGAGAGACACCGGGGCTGCGGGTGATGGTGTGCTTATCGTCCGCAGAAAAACCGATGGTCTCGCCGTCTTGCAGCGTCACATCACACGCCAGCACAT
Organism: Lachnospiraceae bacterium GAM79; assembly: GCA_003584705.1. Taxonomy (GTDB): domain Bacteria; phylum Bacillota; class Clostridia; order Lachnospirales; family Lachnospiraceae; genus Acetatifactor; species Acetatifactor acetigignens. Next base: position 4,049,003 of record AP018536.1, on the reverse strand, counting down.
AGGAGGCAAGACTTGCCAAAAAGTCCCGTAGTTCCTCCGGCTCAGCGTCGGTGTTCAACACCTCCATTTCCTCCTTGCCAAACACATCCATGCCGTAGGTGTAGCCGTTTAGGCCCCCCTCGCTCCGGTACAGGCCGAACCAAACCCAGTTGAAGATGGGCAGTTCGTCCTCTTTTATCATATCGGCAAGGCCCTCATAGAAACGAGGCTCAAATACCACGCCGCTGGTGTAGACACCGGTGGCGTATTTCTGCTTGCAGCACACTGCCATCGCCTTGGTGAACAGCTTGCCCCGTTCCAGCAGTTTTTCCTCCTCGCCCAACACAGCCACCATGATATGGGCCTTGTGCGCTTTGGCCACCTCTACGGCCTCTGGCCACATATAGTTGTTTTCGGCGTTGATCTCCGCTTCATTGTCCGGGATGTGACCGTGGAAGAGTGTCACGATCAGCATCATGCCGCCGACCCGCATTACCACAGCGTCATCGCTGTTCTCATCATCTTCGTCGCCCTCATCCGGCTCCTCATCTACGATGCCCCATTCTTCCCGTAGATTCCGGATCAACTGCTCCTTGTCCCATTCCGCTTTGGAGAGGAGCACAGACCCGGCAAAGGAGCCCTTACGGTCAGTTTTCTCCTCGTCGGCGTCATCCTCAAGATCCTCTACATCTTCATCCGGATCATAGAGGGATTCATGCTCCAGTCCGCGGACAAATTCCTCAAAGCTGTCTGCCAGATGGGTAATCTTGTAGTCGTTTTCCTGATCCACATGGACTACCGCAGGCTCTCCCTGGGGGCCGCAAGCTCGGTAGTCCAGGAAAATCATATCGTGTCCGGCGCTTGGACAGTCACAGATGGCCACACCGATGGCAGGATACTCCCACTCATCGATCATAAACTGGCTGCCCAGCTCTCCGCAGAGGGAGCAGCTCTTTTCTCGTCCGATGCCGAAAATGCCGGTGATGGCCACATGGTCATCTGCCCAGCAGGTAGGTTCATCGCAGGGATAGCAGGTGTTCACCGGAATGCCGCCGTTGTGCTGCTTCATCAGCCAGATGTAGGCGGCGGGCAGCTTGTAGCCCAGTTCCTCCTCCACGCTGGCGATCAGCTCATCGGAAGGCGGATCACTGACATATTCTTTCAGTGCATACCAATTATCATCCCAGAAGTTGGTGAGGTCGAAGCCCTCAAATGGAGTATCACCGGGCACGAATTTGGCCTTCTTCTTCCGGCTGCGCTGGCGTTTCCGGATCTCCGCCTTACACTCCCGAATTACTGCCGGGGCATTTTCGTCCTCGGGGTCCAGCTCCGCCCACCGCTCGGCGTAGGGGATGGCCTTTTCCTCCTGACCATAGAGATACTGATAGCCATAGGCCATCCGCATATTCCACTCCGCCTTGTCCTGGCCTTCCTCCCGGACGGACTCCAGCACCTCAATGGCCCTCAGAAGGGCTTTGTCTCCCTTGGATTTCAAAGTACCTTCGTCATGGTCCCCGATGATGGCGTAGTTCTCCAGTGCACGGGCCAGGGCGTAGGCGGTGCGGTAGTTCCTCCAGTTCTCCGGGATGGCATTCAGTGCCTGGATACAGCGGGTGTACTCATCCTCGTCGTTCCACTGCTCCAGCTGCTGGAAGAAGGATTCGGCGTTCTGTTGGGTGTAAGGAATATAGTCCATGCCCGTCAGCGTTTCGTCCAACTCGTCATCCTGATTCTCAGTTTCTGTCCCATCATCTTGTTGCTTTAGGGGTACAGAACCGGCTTCACGGCGGAAGGTGTGGAAGATGGCCCATGGGATGTCCGTGCCTTCAAAGAACTCTTTCGCCATGTTCAGCGCCTCTTGGATGTCCCAGGCGATGAAGTCCACATAGCCACAGTAGAGGCCGGTAGCCCCGCCGGTGAGAGTGAGCACTTCCGAACCATCCCCGCCGGTGAGCACTTCCTCCAGTTTGTCCCGGAAGTCGAAAATTTTCTGACTGCCTTCCTCCTCCCGCAGGGTATCCAGGGGATAGCAGAAGAAGCCCGCCACCGCGCCGTCGGCATGGAGATCGTCCATAAAATCATTGTCGGCATTCAGATAGCCGTTGATGAGCGGCACACAGCAGGTGGAACCGGCCATTACATCCAGCCGCCAATCGGCGTCCGGGTCCTGTTTGGGTTCCATTTTGTAACCAAGGTAGCTCTCCAGATAGGCTTCCGGGTCGGTGGAGAGCTCCAGGCCCTGCTCCCGCAGTTTGTCGGGCAGCTGGGACAGGAGGAAGGACGGCTCTGCCTTGGGTTCCTCCAGCACATCAAAGCTGTCTATGTATCTCATGTGGGAGATCTCGCCCAGCACTTGGTCGGTGAGGGTAGTGAGCATCCACCAGGCCCGGCCTTCTTCCTCCCGGAGCATAGGCAGCAGCTTTTCGCAGTAGGCGGAGATGGCGAAGCTGTTTTCACCCTGCTCCTCCAGCCAGATCTGCACATCCTCCCCGGAGATGTCCCAGCCATCCTCAGTACGCAGGCCGATGTTCTGGAGAGGCTGACGGCCCACAAGGATATTCCAGTGCTCCAGCACCTCCTTGGGGGCGTGCTTCTGGAAGTAGACCAGCTCAAACAGTTTGACCTTATCCCCCTCCGGGGTGAGGATCAGCTCATGCTTTTCGCCGTTGAAGCCCATCTCGAAGGAAATCTCGTCAAAAACCAAATTCAGGGTTTCCTCCATTTGGGCCACGATCTCCGCACCGCGGGTGTGATCTTTGTCCTCGTCCATCATCTGGCGCAGCTCTGCTTCCATCTCGGCAAAGGTTTCCCACCAGTTCTCTGTCCGTTCCCGGAAGCACTCCCAGAACTGCGGCAGAGAAATACCCTTTTTGCACGAGTCAATTAGTTTCTCCATGTCCTGTCGGGTGTTGAGCTTAGGATCATCACCGGGATGCAGTTCCAGAGCTTTTTCAAAATGCCGCAGAGCGCGGCCCTCCTGATCCAGATAATAATAGGCATACCCCATACGGAAATTCCAGGAATAAGTATCTCCCAGTTCCTCCTCATGGGACTGCATCAGTTCCAGTGCCTGGTGAAGCAGCTTCCTTCCCTCCGGCTCGCTGGAGTCCGCCAGATTGTTGTAGGCGCGGGCCAGCTCCATATCCATTTCCGGGGTACGCTCCTCGGCAGAGATTGCCTCCAGTGCGTCAACGATTTTCTGGTGTTTGTCCTCCTCATGCCACTTCTGGCACTGCTTCAAAATATCCATATCAGGGTCCTCCTCGTCCTCATCTGGTTTCCAGTCTTTGATCTGCTGGAACACGCCATTTTCATCCCGCTCAAAGGCGCAGGGAGCGGGGGTGTTCAGCAAAGGGATGATGTCGGGATCGTCATTGCAGATCGTGTTCAGCTTGTAGATCCCGGCGTTGTTAGGGTCGTCCATGTACTCGTCGCTCTCATCACCGGCGGTAAAGCGCCAGCCGCTGTCCCAGCCGCCGTCCGGCTCCTCCCTGTAGCAGTAGCCCACCTTGCGGCCCTCTACTGTGATGCGGTTGGTGGCGACACAGCCATCGGCACCCTCCCAGTCAGGGAGCAGATGTTTTACATCTTCCGCCTTTACATGGTAGTTCCGATTACGGCCGGAGGCTTCGTACAGCTCTTTCCGCAGCATCTCCACCTGATAAGCCATATCTGTGATCTCATCCTCACCCATCATCTCGCTGATGTCGTATTCCAGCGGGTTCTGGGCAAAATCCGCCAGGGACTTGTTCATTGCGTCATGCTCCTCTGGCGTAGCAGTGATGCGGATACGGCAGACGGGGGTGTTGTACTCGTCCAGATCCTGAAGGTTTACACTGCCACTGACGCTGCACTCCAGCAGGATAGCGGCCAGATCGGTGACCACATCAATGGCGAAGTGGAAGTCCATCTCCACGCCATCGGAGTGTGTAAACTCCAGATACTCCACGGTTTGGCGGAAGTCCCAGCTCTGCTTGTCCAGACCGATCTTGGCGAAAATCTCGCTGAGGGGGATTTCCTCCTTTTTCTGATCCTCTAAAAATGCCACAAGGTTCAGACTGTCATCAGAACCGCCAATAAAGTTGCCCCAGTATTTTTTGATATACATTTGTCGTGCCTCCTGTTCTGAATCCAGTCGATCAATGAGCTGATTCAAGTGTTCCAACCACGCAGGAGCGATCTCACCGCTGTCCTCGTTCTTCCAAAGATCCACAATCTCACGGATGCCGTCCTCGTCCGGCACCTCGTTTTTGATGTCGGTGAGCTGCCGCAGCAGGAAAGCAAGGGCTTCTTTGGATGCTGTGAAACCGGTGACTTTATCCCATATAGCTTCTTCATGATCGTAGTCCAGTTTGCTGTTATCCTTCCATTGGAAATACAGCTCCGCCAGAGCCATCGCAGTATTGTCAAAGAGGAAGTCGATTTGTGAGAAGTCAGATCCCAGCATGACTTCCTCTTTCATCAGTTCGATCATCTCGCCCAGATCCATTACCGGATGCTCCGGTACATATTCATTTTTGAGGATGTCCAGTACATCCAACCCTTCGTCACGCTCTAATGCTTTTATGCCCCATGCTCCCATGTCGGCACCTCTCTTTCTTTATTTCGTATCAAGCTTCTATTGTCAATCATAGTTCTCCAACCGAATGATAGGCCGATAAAAGTCATAATCTCCGTTTAGTTCATTGTCCTCCTGCACTTCTGGCTTACAGTGGGGCGAACAGGGTAGGAAACCGAGAAATGGGCCCAGCCCACCGCAGATATTGCATCCGCCGTCACCGCCGCAGGTGGTAAGCCTATCAGCCTGCACCACTTCCCGCATATAGGGATCGTAGGCGATGGACAGGCCGAAGAAGTTGGGCTCCTCCATGTCATAGGGCCGGTTCTCATCCTCATCCATGTTCTCAAACCAGTGCAGACGCATGGAGTAGTCTAACCCATCTCCCCATGGAAACAGGGTCCGACACCCGCCGCCACACAGGTAGGCCCACTCGTCCGCCGTGGGCAGGGAGAAGCCCCTGTTTTCCAGCATGGCAAGAAGCGCATCGTAGTCTGTGTGGTTATAGATACAGATCTGAAAGCCCTTTTCCGTCCGCTCAATGCGGGCCGACTGATGCAAGGTAAGACTGCTGCTGTCACTCCAGGCAAAATCACGGAATTCCTTCAGCCAGTCAGGGTGGACAGTCAGTCTGGGATCATCCATTTTGACTGGCTCCCAGTTAATTTCCTCCAGCTCCCGGCCCACCAGCATGGGTCCAATGGCCGCCTGCCGAACAGGAGCCATGCTTTCCCGAATCATCTCCTCCGGGTCCCGCTCCATTTCCCATTCTCGGAACAGATACTCCAATTCCTCCCGGCTCTCCTGATTCAATCCCACGGCAAACTGCTCCCAGCCCAGGGTGACGGTATCGCCGGGGACAAAGACGAACTCCCGACCATCTTTCTTGAAGATGCCGGTGGTGCAGCTCTGGCCCCAGCGGTCAAAAGTATGTAGACCGAGAAAGGTCATATCATAACGGGCAGCCAGGCTCTCCATCAGCACCTGCTTCTCGATGTTTTCCATTTGATTGAATTGGGTGCGGAATAGTCTTTTGTTCATAACAAGTCCTCCTACAGCCTATCCAGGTTTTCCTGTAAATCGCCCTGCATCAAGTGCTGGGCAATGGCTTGGTTCAGTGCCTTATGGGGGTGATAGGCTGCCTGCTCTACATCGTGCAGGCACTCCTCCATCAATGCCTCCGGAGAAATGCCTTCCCGTTTGCCATAAAGATGGCCGAAGGCATAGCACACGGACTTGAGAAAGTCGAAAATATAGTCGTGATTTCCACGCATACTGGGCAGGTCGTTGAACGAGCCCATACCTCCGTATGCCCGAAGATGGTGGGCAACCTCCCGCCGCTGGTTCCAGTCCTGAATGTCCCGCTCCAACCAGTCGATCCAGTTTTGGAACTCTGGATGGTCTGCCAGAAGGATGGAGCGCAGACAGGTCAGAGCCTCGGTATAAATATCAGACTGTTTCATTGGCCATCGCTCCCCCAAATACCTCCATAGAGCACACCATCTTTTCCAAGGAACAACATCCGGCTGCGAAGCAGGCTGCACTGCTCCACAGCGACCTTGTTTCCGTCACAGGTGGGAATAGCCACCTGTTTTTTCCCAAGGTGATCACCATGAGCGGTAAGGAAGTAGAATTTATCCCGTTGCTGGTATCCGCCTTGAAACAGGAAGGTATTGCCGGACGGGGCAACAGAAAAAGCTCCGCTTCCTTCGATTGGCAGTTCAAATACAAAGTCCTCTTTGAAGTTCGTCCGCACCAGCCGGAATTCATCGTAATAATAAAACCACAGGTTTTCTTCTTCGTCCAGGCTGATGGCGTAGCAGTCATAGATGGAATAGTTCTCATTCTTCCAGAGAGGAGTTCCCTCCGATGTCCATGCAATCAGGCCGCAAGCACCCAGAGGTTCATCCCAACCGTAATTACCAAATACACCTTCGTCAAAGTAGCTGGTAATGATGGTGCCATCTTTTTTTACCACACAGTCTTGAATGCCATCCCCCAGGCAGAAACGGGACAGCACAGCTCCGTCCCGGCTGACGATCCAGGCGTTCTGGTCGGGGCCGTTTTCCCGATAGGCGCATCTTGCCCCCAGCAGGAGGAAGTGATCACCTGCGGGCCGCAAATAATGAAACTGGAACTTCAAGAGGCCAAGAGGAAACAGCGTCGTTTCCAGCACCCGCTGTTCCGCCCAATCCAGCTGGATTTCCACTGCGGTATAGGTGGAAGGAGTGCTGAGCCAGTCCTTACCCTGTGTTTCGGACGGCTGTTCCATGAGAAGATAGACTTTTCCATCCCTTGCCGTGAAAAAGTCTGTCACTTCTGTGCCCTCCAGATGTTTTTCCCGGCGCAGCTGGTCCAGGTCAATGATGGAGAACAACGGCAGATTTTTGGCTTTTATAGGTTTGTTCATAGTGTCTCCTCCTGGCTACTTTAACGCTCCATCATAGGTGTGGCTTTCCCAGGCGGCCTCAAATTCCGCCTGCTCTATGACGCAGGCGTGGAACTCCTCACCCCAGACATGGGCGTTCAATTCCTCCACGGTGGGGATCGGCGTGATCTCGATGGCGCCGTCGTAAAGGTCAGGGATATTGCGGGTGCGGCCATCTGCAAAGATGTCAATGGAGTGGAGGGCCAGCCGCTCATTTTCTGTATCCACTTCATAGAGGATCACCGACGGTTCTCCCTCCGGTGCGTCCTCCCAAAAAAGCTTGATGTACTCCATCATTCCATTTCCCTCATTTGAACCAATGCCACCCCGTCATGGTGCCGGTTACCTCATCTATCTGTATTGCAATATCATAATTGCCGCGACAGCCCAGCAAGGCCGCGAGATGATCGTTTTCCATAATCAAATCATAAAACTCAACCGCTATGTCTTGGAATTCCTTCGGAATTTCCAGTGCAGAGAAGAAATCCACTGATTGAGCATTTTGGAAAAATTCAATGGCCGTTTTACTGCATTTTACTACTATCCCTGTTTGAGTGGTCAAATCTTTCATGCTTTCGCAACCTCGCTCATGTTCAGATACATCCCCATCGTTTTTTCATTGTCACAGGCCGCCCGGATCATTTTGGACAGCAGCATCAAATCGTCGATGTATTGGGAGTACACGCAGAACACATCCTCGTCAGAGTCGAAGTGAAACAGATCCACGCCGCTGTTATTTTCCTCGAACTCCTGGATCACGCCCCGGACCAGCCGCTCCCAGTCTCCGCTGCTTCCAGTCAGTCCCAGCCGACGGAATACTTCCGTCCGGAATCCATTGTTGATTTTCAGCAGAAGGGAGAGCGCATAGGGGTGGTGGGGAATGAGAAAGAATGGCGCAATCTGCTCCGGCTTCACCCAGATTTTGAAGGGCGGACGCGGGTCAGGTATCCAGGGCAAGATTTCCCATTCGTCCTCCGGCCGGTTTCCGTATTGGCAAAGGTCTTTCATAGTGTTCTCCTTTGTTCTGTCACATTTTTAATCCTGCTCTCGATAACTGGCTTCAATGTCAATGAACCGCACATACACGGCGCAGATTTTGCCCTTGGCGTCATACCCGAAGTAGACAGGATAGTAACCATCCCCCCAGCCGGAGGCAAAGATGGGCAGGTTGCAGTCCGTGCCCGGCACTGTCCAGTTGAGCCAGTCGCCGCAGTCCCCCTGATATTTGGGGTAGGCTTTGGCGTTTTCTTCCAGAAGATCGCAGAACAGGTCGTTGTAGGGGTCGATGTCCGGGTCTTCTTCTAAACGCTTGGCCCAGTATGCCTTGAAGGCCGCCTGGGTCTGGATGTCCGCGACACAGCCCATCCCGGCGTCTACGCCAAAGCCAAAATACTCGTCCTCTCCCAGTTCCTCGTCCAGATCCTCGTTGCCCACCATGCCCAGCTCATAGCGGACAGGCTTTTCCTGAGAAACCTCCACCTTGACGCAGGCATAGCGGTTGCCGTATTGTTCGCTGGGCACCACGCAGATTTTTACGGGATAAGTTCCGGCGGGGATCGTTTGAAGGAACGGCAGAGTGTCCTCCAGTTCCACCAGCGGATCACAGGCGAAAATCTGCCCGGTGGGGAAATGGACGGTGCCGATGTCCAGCACATCCACCGCCATGTTCCCAATCACTTTCTCTGTGAAATGGGCCTCCAAGTCATCTTTACAGGTCAATTTATCCTTGATTGCTTCGTATTTGTTCAGCCATTCAGTTGTAGGCATATCAGTTTCCTCCTGTTGATTCTGTTTCTTGATGTACACACTCTTTGAGCCGTCCCAATAGCAGTTCACACACCGGCCATCCTGAAAATGATGGTCACAATTCGGGTAGCCATAGAGAACATGGGCACATTCTGGCACAGCCCCATCATCTGTGAGGAGCCTTTGAAAAACAGGCTTCCGCACTCATCACAAAGGGCCAGTTCTTTTTCTGCCATAGGGTTCACCAGTCCCGTTCCCGGATGGCCTCCTCGGTGTCAATGGGGATGCCAAACCACTCCAGAATGTAGGCCACGGTTGCCGCAATACATTCCCGCGCCACCGTTTCGATCTCGCTGTCGTTCTCGTCAAACTCCTCCTGGAGATCATTGATGCCGCAGACCGCCTCGTCCAGCGTTTCCTGCACCACTTCGGTGTCGGTTTCGCCGCTCTCCAACAGGTCGATGACCTTCTGAAGCTCGTCTTTTACCTTGTCCACCAGAAAAGTGGGATAGTAATTGTCCTGATACATCTCGTCCAGCAGTTTGTAATTGGGGTCAAATGTTTTCATAGGGATTGCTCCTTTCTTCGTGCTCGGCAGTCATGCTCAACTCGATCTCATCGTCGCTGTAAATTAAGTAGAGCCCATGAGGGGCCTTGCTATCGAAATGCAGTTCAATTTCATGATATTTGAGGATCAAAGGCTTCCCATCACTTCTCATGGTGGAAACAGCATCGGGCTTACCGAAGATTTCTATGACCTCATCCTGTGACATACCAAATTTCAGCGGTGAAATGTTCTGGGGATTCTGCAATATTTGATTGCGCCAAATCGTAAAGTCCTGTTTCATAGTTTTCCGTCCAGTGCCTCAACCGTTTTCATGGCAGCGGAATCAAATTTGCACTGCCGCAGTTCCCGTTCGATCAGGGCAAACACATCCGGAAAGCACTCAATCTCATCCTGGTACTCATATTTCGCATACAATTTCCCGTACTCGGAGATCCAGACCTCCGCCGGGTAGTAGTAGCCAATATGACCGATAGGCTGGCATTTTTCACCGGCAGCCTGTTCGATCTCTGCCAGTTCACAGCCGGACATATCCCGGAAATAGGCGTCCTCCAAATGGTTTTTGATCCCATTGACCAGGTAAGGGAATAAAGCAAACTCAAAGTCAGCTGCCCATTTCAGCTTTTTCTGTGCCAAGTACCACTCGCAGCACAGGCCGAAATATTTGCGATAAAACCGCTGGGTGGTCTTCATCATCGGGACGCCATGATCGGCGTAATACTGCTCCGCAATGGAGATGTCCACACTGCGGCCTTCGTACCACCCGGCGTACTCCATCAGCTGCTTAACCTTGCTGCCCAGATCGCCAGAGATAGGGATGCGTTCTTTGATCATGGTAGTATCCTCCTGTTTTTCGTCACCACAGCCGATCGATCTGGGTATATATCTTATTCGGTTCTCTGTCCGTAAAACTGGTCAATGCGTCGGTGGGTTCTGCAAGCGGCATCACATTCAAAATATCCAGTACATAATACCAGACCCCAGTGTCCCAGTCTCGGAACCGCCCATTGCAGACAGCTCGACCATAATCACCAGGAATCAAATCCAGTGCCAGCTCATTGAGAGGCTGTTTCTGCCCGGTCTTATCGTAGGTATATCGCTCCGGTATCGCCCCGATGTGCCAATCATTGCGGTAACGCACATGGATTCCGGGCTCCTGCTGAATCAGTTCGAAAGGGTGAAGCCGCATTGTGCCATTCGGCTTCCATTCCATCAGCCTACGACAGTCCCTATCGATCTGAAATCCATCGGGCCTCTGTATGATAGATGCAAAGTGAGTAGGCAGACCAAAAGGATAATAGGAGAAGAAGTCTTTCGGCAGACGCATGGCTCTGGGATACTGGTTCCGCTGTGCGGCCGCATTTCCGCCCCGGCAGTCTTTATACCATTGCAGGCGGATCTGCTGAACCAGAAGTGTGGGCAGATGCTCCAACTGATGCTTATTCTGTTTCATCGCCATACCTCCTTCCTTGATAGATCCCTCCAATGGTCTTCCATGTTTCAGGCATTTACAACTCTGCTGCAAACTCATAGGAAACCGCAATGATGTTGTAAACATCATCGTATGTAAACAGCCGGTAGTGCCGATAGATGCCTTTGTCAAAGTCCTCCCGCACTGGCAGAGACTTCAGCCAGGTGCTGTCCTCAATTAAATCGAAGGAACTGCCATCCAGATACTCCGTCCCAGCCATATTTTCATAGGTGTCCAATTCACAGGTAAAATAGGCCAGCACCTGCCGGAAGGTGAGTGTATAGGGAAACCAGTCTTTTTCGTCCCTGCACTGGGAGATTAGATGGCCATTGATGTCCCCCGTAAAGGTCAGATTGTTCAGAGCATCCTGTTTCACCTGATCCAGATAGATGCAGTCCCGTCCCTTCAAAACACCTAAGCAGGTATTAACAGCAGTCGCTTTTTCCATAGACAACTCCTATCCCTCAATGTTGGCAGTTTTGAGGCCCTTTTTCAAGGAGCCGTAGATCGTCACCGCATGGTCGGTGAACATCTCGTCGCAGTCAAACCAGGCGGTGAAGCTGCCGCCGGAGGTGACGGACAGGCTCGTCATGCTGATCCGCCGGGCCAGTTCTTCCTCTGTGATGGGGTCTGTTTCCGGATCGCGGGGGTTTTCCTCATCCTGGGAAAGCCAGTTGTTAGCCAGTTCGGTCAGGTTCTTGGCTGCAAGCTCCCGCATGGCTTTGTCCCAGGTGTCACAGTCGGCCAGCAGCTTCTTGGCGGCACTGCGGGCGCGGGTCCAGGAGGGCTTGCTCTCGGCATTGACTTCCAGAGAAAGGCTCACATCCTTTCCGCACCACTGGATTTCGCCCTCGAAGGTATCATAGTCCTTGTCCAGTGTCAGTTCTCCCAGCACCTCGTCCTGGATCACCACCGGCTTGTGGTACTCGTCCAGGACTGCCTGGAGTTCCGGGCAGTCCTCATGGGCCTTGACCACCTGGGAGATACACCAGGGCCACGCCACCAGATCCTTTGCCCATTCTTCTTTCATCCGGCGGATCTTCAGGCGGCAGATCTGCTCGCTTTGAAAGCGTCCCCAGCCTTTGTCACTATGGCGTTCCTCCTCGGTAACCGGCCAATCCAGCCGCTCCTCTTTAGTGCTGACCTTGCCGGTGTCACAGAACACGATACCCAGCGTCACAACGGTCATTTCCCAAAAGTTGCCTTTCCAGTTAAATCCGCCCCCAATGCAGCGATTGATCAGAGCGATCACTTCCTGCTCCTCGGGCTCGTACATCTCATAGAATTCTTCAAACATAGATCATTCTCCTTATTCCTCAAACTCGCCCTCAATCATCCCGTTCAGATACTGGCCGGGATCTGCGATGAAGTCATCCCATTTGGCCAGAGAGTGGAATTCCTCATGCTCGATGTCCAGATACCACAGCTTTTTGTCCCTGGGGCTCCACAGCAGCAGGTAGTCGCTGTAATTGTCCATGGCCGCCATGAGGGAGAGCAGCTTCTTCCGTTTCCAGGTCATCTCCTGCACATCCATGTAGGCGTACAGCTCCGCCCATTTCACCCATTCCTGCTCCGGGAATTCCAAACGCAGGGGGCCGGTTTTCAAGTATTCCACCAGCTTGGCAGGCAGCTTGTAGGGCATAAGCTGCCGGACCTTTTCTTGTTCGTTGTGCCAGTCCTCCGGCTCCAGCGCCTTCAGGTAGTCGGCCATCTCTTGATTCTTGTTTTGAACTGCCACACTGTAAGGCCGGTCGCCGTATTTGTCAACAAGGGTGATATTCGCTCCCTGTTCCACCAGCCAGCGCACCATGGAGAAATTGTTGGAGCGGGCGGCCTCGGTGACAGGGGTGGAGGCGTAAGGGAACACCATGTCCGGCTTGTGGTAATTGATGTCTGCCCCTTTTTCCAGAAGCAGTCGGGCAAGTTTGGCATTGCCCTCGGACACAGCGGCCCGGAATGCCTCGCCGCCAAACTTATCCACTGTGATCCCAGCCTGCTCCAGCACCGGGATATTCTCCGGGCGCTTGCCCCAGCGTACTTCCTGAAAGGCCCGCTCTTTCTGCTTCAGGCTGAGTTTTGCAGCCTGTCCAGCAAAGAGCGCCACCACCTCCGGCCCACAACAGCGGGCAGCGGTAAGCAGCAGGGGCTGTTCCTCTGCCAGACCGGGATCAGCTCCATGCCCCAGTAGGAAGTGAATCATGGGCACATCATTCCTAAAAACCGCGATCTCCAGTGGTGTGAGTTTGATATACTCGCTGAGCTGAATGGGGTCATCTAAATCCAGACCGCCCTGGAGCAGTACCTCCAGCTTGGAAGTGTCATAGTCACAAATGGCGGCAGCCGTTTCCGGGAGGGTCTCCCAGCGGCCAATATATGCAATTTGGTACATAAGGCACCTACCTTCGTTGTTGTTTCACTTTATAGGGAACGGTTCGGCCCAGCACCCGGCCCTTGCCAACGGCATTGGCTCCCTCATAGATCAAAAATTCCGCATTGTTTTCCAGCGGGGCATAGTCAATGGTATCTGGATATAGGGGTTGGGCATTTCCCAAAGCTGGTGTATCAAATGTACACTCGGTTCCGTCCAGAAAGCATACACCCAAATATTCTGTAGTTCCTGTGACCACAAAATGGGGACAATACTTTCCGCTGACCAGGCTGGGTGGTATTTTTCGTTTGCCGCTCCAGAAGATGACCTCCACATGGAGCACCGCCCGGTTTTCATCTGTCCCGATCACGCTGTCGCCCTCCTTTATCCCGTCATCTGGCTGCGGTATACTCAGGCCAGCTCTGCGTCCAGGATCTGGACTGGTTTTCCTTTCTCGTTCACATAGTAAAGGGCGATATAGTCGATGCCGTCCCGCTTGGCCTGCTCCCACGGCATCCGTTCACCGTTGATCAGTTCCACGGTATCCGCCTCATCCGGTTCAAAGTTCTCTTTTTCGTCCTCATAGTCAATGCTGTACCCCAGCTCCAGCACCAACTTGGAGGCGGGGATCTCATACCGCTTGAGGGGGCGGTGCTCCAGCTCGGATGGATCATGTTCATCGCAGAACATATTGTCGTAGCCATGCCGTCCACCGTCAAAGATGACGAACTCCTCGCCGCTCTCCGGGTCACGGGCTGTCACCAGTCCGGGGGCCTCGTCGCTATCTATGATATAGGATTGGGGTTCTCCTTTCACCGTGAGCAGATCTCCGTAATACCAAACCTCCAGCAGTTCATTGCCGGTGGTGGAACAAAGTATCACGGTGGGCAAACGCTTCTCCGCCCATTCTTTCACATGGCCGATGAGCCAGGTGGGATATTTCTCAGTCATCATAGTCTTTCTCCTCCTATTTCAATTTCAGCACAAATCCCCAGATACTCACCACAATCAAGAGGACACCCAGCAGAAAGAAAACCACACGCCGGTATCCTCTGCTGTGTCGATGGGCATCCCGCGTACCAGTGGGGTCGCAGAGCCAGTTCCAGTTGCGGATCGCTCCAAACAAAATCACGGCCCCGATGAGCACCGAGGCAATGTACCAATGCTCTTGTAAAAATGCTGTGATCTGTTCGCTGTTCATTCTACTTCCTCCTCACGCAAATACCTGCTGGTATTTCTCTTTTCATACTCTTTTCAAACAATAAAAAAGCCCCACGCCGCACTGTCATAAAGACAGGCTGACGCAGGACATGAAGAAGCCGCGTTGAAGGAGCCGCATCCACCAGCAGATGTAGTTTCTTCAACAACCAAAATATTTTTTTCGTATCTTAAAGCAGCAAATTGCTGTCCAATATATTTGTTCATAGCGGCACCATTTGTTCTGAGCGTAGTTTTATATCTTATTATATCACAGCACCCCTTCAATGAAAATATTTTGTTGGAAATGCTAATGAAAAATTTTTGTGAATTTGTTAAGGCGCAGGGGCTGTTATCTCCATAGTGTCTGGATGGATCAGAGTGATTACTTTTCCCTGATGCAAGGCATAGTTGACTGTCTGTGCTGTACCTGAGCGCAGCTTTTTCTGATTATCAAACACACCGATAAGGTACTCTGCATGATCGACCATATAGTAATTCCTTTTTTTATAACTGGAAACATCCGCAGAATGTGAAATAACAATGGAATCGTTTGCGTTTTGGATCAGCTTTTTCAATCTATGTCTACTCTGATCCGGCCATTTAGAGTCATAACCGATGAAGGGAACTACAACGACAATTTTAATATCTTCGTATCCCGTTTGTGCCCTCAATGTCAGCAGCTGTTCTCCAGCCCACATATCCACACCAAGAGCACCGCCGACAAAAAAAGTACGGACAAATTTCTCGTCATGAAGTATCCGAAACTGCTCCAGGAGACATTCTTTTAATTTTTGGCATAGGGGATCTTCCTCATTATATCCAAAGCAAAATCTTGTTGGTCGGTGGCCGGTAATGGCGCAGGCATACTGATTCATATAAATCACCCTTGATAACTGCCTTGATTACGCATATAAAGCAAAAATAACGCAAATAATAATGCGTATAAAGGTTGTATTATAAAATTATAACACAATACATACGAAGTATCAAGAATTGCTTTCTGCTATGCTAAAAGAGCAGAGAGGTGAGCGTATGGACGAAGAATTTATCCGCAATCGAATCACAGAATTACGATTGAAAAAAGGCGTTTCAGAATATCAGATGAGCATGGAGTTAGGGCAGAACAGAAGCTATATTCAGGCGATTTCCTCTGGGCGTTCTATGCCGTCTATGAAGCAGTTCCTCAACATCTGTGAGTATTTTGAAATCACACCGCTTCAATTTTTTGATGCACAGGAAAATAACCCTCAGCTTATCAAGAAGGCTTTGGACGGAATGAGAAAGATGTCAGATGACGATTTGATTATGCTGATTGGTTTTATAAGTCGCTTAAACACAGAAAACTAACGATAGGAGGCAGTAAGCGTCCCGTCGTTAGTTTTTCATTTTATGCGCAGCATATTGTGGCAAGCAATGCTTGTGGCTATCCATTTCGCCACAAACTGCTTGTTGAGGGCAGTGCCCCCAAGCCCCTTTGAACACAGAATTTCATTCTGTGGCTGCGCGTTCTACGAACGCTTTTGACCAGGACCAGCTTATCGCTGGCCGTGGTCTTTTTCTTTTTCAACATCCTGTTCTACCTCCATTTTCAGCACTCGATCCACATTGGCCTTTGCCGTTAAAAGCTCCCGCATTTCCTCACGGGAACGCCGGTACTCGGCATAGGTCTTTTTCTTTTCTTCCAGCAATTTCGCGTACTCCGTCTGTAACTCTTTGACCTTGGGCAGCTTCTTGACGCCCATCTCATCAAAGGCATTCTTAGCAGCCTGGTGGAGCAGAATTTCTTCCTCATGTTCCTCCCGGAATTTCTTAGAGTAGCCTGCCTTGCGGTATGCCACATAGACCTCACGGGTCTTGGCATAATTTACAATGTGAGTACGCAGAACAGCAATCTCTGCCATGCGCTTTTCAGCCGCTTTGATCTGCGCCGAAAGCTCATTGTGATGTGCCGTGGCAGCCGCAGCCTTTTCTTCCAAAACCGCATACTCCAGCAGGTTATTCTCTGACAAGTAATTCATGGTCTGCGCCATCTGCTTGAGGTTGAACACCTTGGCCCATCGAGCATAGCCAGCACCTTTTCCAGCCTGCAATTTTGCCTGAATGTCCACCAGCAGATTGACCTTCTGCGTCTCTGCCTGTGTAACTATTTTCTTTCGTGGGGTATGCGCTTTCTTCCCGGAGAGAACCGCCTGCAAATCATCTAATCCATATCCTTCGCCCAGGCTGTCCATTCGGGCGGCTTTCTCCCAGCCGGGGAGTTTCAAACGATACGATTTTCCGCGCTTTGATACTTCACAGCCGGACTCTTTTAGCAGCTTCAGCAGTTCCTCAAAATTAGCTGGACTTTGTGATAATGCGTTGTCAATCGCTACACGCAGCAGCTCTCGGTGAGAGGGCTTTGCCTGATCGCCCAGCCACTTGTTATAGCTCTTTCCGTGAGGTTTCGGATTCTCCACAATGGACAGTCCGTTTTCGACGCAGATGGTGTCACTTAACTGTCGGACTGCCTTGGTGCTGCCCCAAAAGTTTCGGAATTTCCGGTCATATTCTAAGCTGACCGATGACCAGATAATGTGATTGTGAATGTGCGACTTGTCTATGTGGGTGCAGACCACAAAGGCATGATTGCCCTTGGTGAATCGCTTGGCAAATTCCACACCCAGCCGATTGGCTTCCTCCGGTGTGATCTCACCGGGGCGGAACGACTGGCGCACATGATAGGCGATCACATCATCCGCACCTCGCACTCGTCCGGTCGCGGCAAGGTACTGC
This sequence comes from Lachnospiraceae bacterium GAM79, assembly GCA_003584705.1. Taxonomy (GTDB): domain Bacteria; phylum Bacillota; class Clostridia; order Lachnospirales; family Lachnospiraceae; genus Acetatifactor; species Acetatifactor acetigignens. Next base: position 4,031,916 of record AP018536.1, on the reverse strand, counting down.
CGCTTTGCCAGAAGGAACTCTGCATCCGCAGTCCTGCTGTCACACGCATAGCCGGTAATGAGCCTGCCATTATCTGTTTTTTTGGGATTGGCCACATAGTCGATGATGTCACTGATCGCCCGACTTTCTGTGCGGCCCTTGCCGACATGAAGCGGCATGATTCTTGTGGTTGCCATAGGTCAGACCTCCTTCCCGAAAAGAAAACGGCCTGCCATAGCAGACCGCTTTCACTATTCTATAAAACTTTCTTCATCGAAAAAATTGAACTCATCATCTTCTAAGTGTCTTGGTGGAAATCTCATTTCATATTGCTCTTGCGCCAATGCACGGACATCAGGCCGCCTATCCTTTAGTCGATTTTTCAGCCAGGACAACTGCTCTTTCGATAGCCTCCATGGAAGATTCAAAAGACGATTCAGTGTCATCAGTTCAGCCTGCTTTTCTGCTGGTAGCGAAGCACAGGATTTACAAATGTGGGATGCATGACCTTTGCCTGAAAATTTTTCGTTGGCTTTGTATTCACCACAAACTTTACAATAGTGTCCATGCTTTTTCATAAACTGATGCCCTTCTCGCAAAGAACATATAACCTGCGAATTGCTTTCATAATCACATCCCATTCCAAATCAGAAGCATAAGAAAACTTTTTACGGTATGCCTCCCAAAGTTTTTGCATAACCGAATCATTTTCCACTTCGTCAAAAACTTCTTCAGCCTGGTTAAGATACTTCTCCGATCCCCGTTTATGAGCAGTTGCCAGAAGCGCATCATGTAAAATTTTCGGGTTCAGCGTGGTTCCATGCAGCTGTTCTAAAATGTAAATATCGTAGAAATCTCTCATGCGGGTATTGGTTGTGGTTCTAGTAATAATGGTTTCCAGTTTTTCTGCCAGCACAGTTTCTAAATTATAAGCCCAAATATCAATGGAGCGATCTTCCAGCATAAGTTTGAATGAATACCGAACCTCTCTTGGAGTGATTGCATCTCCCGTAGAAATATCAATTTTCAAAGGGGTCACTACACCATCGAATGTTGTACTCATGCTGACACGAATCCCCGGATACTCTGCTTCATCCATAATCTCCGAAATACTTTTCAGCTGAAATTTAACACCATCATCAATCGGAACAGTTACGATTGATGAAATTAGATTCTCAATATCCTCCACATTAACATTAGCTCCTTTTATGGTTGCATCCAAATCCATCGTAGAGCGGGCATCCAATCCAACCATAGCCGCTACCAACATACCACCCTTCAAGATAAACTTATCACGATACTCAGAAAGAGAAATACGCTCCAAAAAACGCTCCATCATGTAGTTCCTCATTAAAATCTGAGCATCTGCGGATTTTTCTCTGGAAAGGTTTCGTATTAAATCTTTAAGCTGTCTTGCTGTTTTTATCATAAAAGTACCTCCAAATACTGTCGTAAAATTTTTTCCACCTTGAACATCCCAGCATATTGCATTAAAGCTCGCAGGTTCTTATCTTTTCTACGGGCATACGCTTTCAGTGCTCCCTGAAAGGTCTGAATTTCAATTCTGCTACGGCTTCTGAGCAAATCACAGATTGTTCGCTCCATATCATAAACCGGCACAGTATGCCCGAACGGAGTTTTCGCTGTTGTAAGTCCTACATCATGTAAGTCTGCTTTAATCGTAAAAACTTGAATGCCTTCTGCTTTCATTTTGCTTGGATTGCATCCAGTTTTGACCGTAACTGTATATTCTATTGGTTCACGATCTGTCAGATCGTGAAAAAATAAAGCTGTTTCATGTGAAAATACTGCTTGTTCAAATCGCAAATGAAGCAGATACATGGCATCCACCCAGGAATCTTTGGACAGATAAATCCCATGTGCGACTCTATCCAAATCTCGTGAACGCACATAATCATAAAATACCGGCTTTGAAATTCCAGAAGATACGACCTGCGATGTTCGCAGCATTCCTTCTTGTTCTGTTAGCATCTGATCCAGCTGTTCAAATTGTCCCATCATATCACTTCCTTTCGCACTAATATTATACGCGATATTAGTTCAAAAGTAAAGTCGTGGATATATAGTTTCTCTTTCCAAATTTAACAGACGGTGTCTGGCATTTTTATGGTTTTGCGTATTTTTATCCATAAACCAACTCCTGGATTGCAAATTTCAAACTCTGCACCTTACCCATCGGCCAGATTGCAGCCAACGGCAGCCCCATAGGGCTAATCAAAAATGCCATAACCAGCAAAATCACACCATTCTGCGGGGAATAGGTAAGCAGCACAGCCACACCAAGCAGAGCAATCACGGTACTGAACAGGCCGAGCACCAGACCGGATATGTAGATCAGCCCTGTGCAGAGCCAGACAAAAAGTGTCAGAACCAAAATGACCGGTGCAGTTATAATCATCAAAAGCCCTTTCAAAATCTTCATGTCATTTCCTCCTTGCAGCGTTCTTGGTATCTTTTCTAATCATATTATCCGGCATGGGCAGGCAAAAGACAAGGATACCGATAAAAAGAAAAAGCGGAGAGAGGAGCAGCGAAGTAATGCCGTTCCTCCCTCCGCAAATGGAGTATCTATCCCCGTTATAAAAGTTTGGAAAGCTGGGTAAGGATTTCCTTTACGCCCTCCCATAACTGTTCCTGCCGCTGGGATATATCCTCCAAGTCAGCATCATAAACCCGCCCAGTCTCATGCACTTTACGGGTCAGCTGGTTTAAGTTGTTGCTGCTTCGGCGCATCAGGGAAACAAGCTCCTTCAGCTCCGGCAGCTCCAGCTTGACTACATACCCATCCAGCGCCATTTTTCTTAGATAGGCTTCACGGTTGGAGGTTCCAAACTGAGACATTTTTTGCTCAATCACAGCAAGCTCCTCCGCTGAAACTCTAAAGTTTAATTGCATATCCCGCTTACGCTTTGCCATAGTTATCGCTCCGGCTCCCGTTTCTTTGAGGCGGCGGGCTTATGGGCCGGCAGCTCCTGTTTGAGCTTATCCCGTACTGAGGGACGGGACGGTTGCAGTTTTTCTCCCTGAGTACGGCTACGCTGCTGTTCTTCACGCACCAGATCAATAAAGCCATCCAGTACAGCAGGGTGGCTGTTCAGGACATAACCACAACGGACGGTTTCGGGGTTCTCGTTGGGAATGGTCTTAGCCCATTCCTTATTGCGTCGGGAGTAGCGCCCATCCCAGTCCTGAAGCTGGACGGTGTTGGCCAGAACCAAAGCCACACGCTCCATGCCATAGGTCTCGATCACACCCTTTGCCGCATCGTGACTGAGATACATTCCGTCGAAGTGTTCCCGCACCGCCGCTTCAATGGACTCCTTGCATTGGAGATTTACATTGTTGAAAGCTCGGTACTGCTCCAGCTCCCCATGTTCTCTCGCATAGGCGGCAGAGTGGGGATAGACCGGTGTTGTTCGCAGTTCCTCTTTGGCTCTGCACACATCATTGGCACGGTTCTCAATGCTGTCCCGGATCACATCCATGTGGCCGGTCTCCAGCTTTTCAAAATAGTGGTACACATCCGCCAATGGAGAGGGCGATTCCAAAAGTGCCTGAGCCTGGGTGTCGGTCAACTCCAGTTCCTCCATTGCCATCACGATGTCCTCGCGGATGGTGTACTCATAGGCATGGTTTAAGACTTCTTCCGGGGGCTGGCTTTTCAGCCAGTCCCGGAACTTGTCCTGTTCGGCAGCCATCTTTTCATAAAGGGCTGTATTCAGATCGTTAGTATTCATGTTATCGCACCTCCTCATGCTGTTTTGGTTTCTTGTCTGTACTGCGGGGTTGCACCGGGCGTTTTAGGTTATCCAGCACCGAAGGCCGTGTGCTTTTGGCAACAACAGACTCGGTGTGTGCCTGCCCCTTTCCGTCGATGTTGAGCAGGGTATCCAGCTCCACCAGACGGGCGTTTTTGCTTGTCAGTTCTTCTTCATAAAGGAATGGCTTTCCGACTTCCTCCTTTGCGGCAGCCTGCTGCTGATAGAGGTTATCCAGCTGTGCCTTTGCCGCCTCCAGACGCTGGGGCATCTGAGTGAGGGCATTGTCGATACGGGTAAGATTTCCGCGAGGGTCTGTACCAAGGGTTGCCCTGTGGGTCATCTGTCCTTTCAGCAGGAGCGTATACTCCTGTTTCCAAGCGGAAAATTCCACGGACATGGCATAACCCCGGTAGCTGCCGATCTGCACCGGATCGGAGGTTTTGACCTCCTTGCAGGCATCCAAAAGGGCTGCACCGGCGTTCTCCTTATCGGTCAGCAGATCGCCGCGGATTTCCATACCAGCAAAACCGTCCTCCGGGTGCGGGTGAGCTGCCAAAACCTCCAGATCGGATTCAAAGCCCTTGATAAAGCCTTTGTGCTTTTCAATCTCCTCCGGGAAGTATTTGAGCAGCTGGTCCTCCAGACGATATTGCTTGCTCTGGTGGTCGGCTTTCATCAGCTTCAGGCGGGATACCTCCACATCCAAATCCATACGCTCCTTGATGCGGGGATCTCCGGCGCACAGGGCTTTGATCTCGGCAAAGGAAAGCGCCGTTTCGTCCACATCATCGCAGGAACGCACTGGTGATTTAGAAGTCATGATCTGACTGATGAATTTTTGCTTATTCTCCACCGTCTGCCAGAGGTATGCGTCAAAGGTTCCTTCGGTCACATAGCGGTACACATGGACAAGAGGATTCTGGTTACCCTGGCGCTCGATACGGCCCTTGCGCTGGGCAAGGTCTCCCGGTCTCCACGGACAGTCCAGGTCATGAAGTGCCACCAGACGGTCCTGCACATTGGTGCCTGCGCCCATCTTGGCGGTGCTGCCCAAAAGGACACGCACCTGACCGGTACGGACCTTAGAGAACAACTCCTTTTTCCGCACTTCGGTGTTGGCTTCATGGATAAAAGCGATCTGGTCGGCAGGCATTCCCTGAGCAATGAGTTTCTGACGAATATCGTCATATACCGTAAAGACCGATTCCTGCTCCGGCAGAGGCAAAGAGCCTTCCAATGCGTGAAGCAGTGGATTATCCAGCGTTTTCGCCGCCTTGCTTGCAGGAGCTTTTGCCTGCGGTGTAGAAATGTCGCAGAACACCAGCTGGGTCAGCTTGTCAGCTTTGCCATTCCGCCAGATCTGCATGATGTTGTCCACGCACTGATTGACCTTTGTGCCAGGTTCATCCGGCAGCATCTGGTTGACGATTCTCTGGTCCAGGCCCAGCTTACGGCCATCCGAGGTAATCTTGAGCATATTGTCCTGAGATGGGTCAACGGTTCCACTGTGTACCAGCGATGCCCGTTCCGAAAGGGTCTTGACCATTTCCTGCTGATGTTCGGTAGGCTGCGCCACGATGTTGTGGTATTCCACCTCCGGGGTCGGCAGATTCAGTTGGTCGGCGGTCTTGATGTCCGCCACTTCTTTGAACAGGTTCATCAGCTCCGGCAGATTAAAGAACTTGCTGAATCTCGTTCTTGCCCGGTAGCCGGTGCCTTCCGGTGCCAGCTCCAATGCTGTGACGGTCTCTCCAAATCGGGAAGCCCAGCAGTCGAAATGGGTCATGTTCAGTTCTTGCAGGCGGTCATACTGGAGATACCGCTGCATGGTGTAAAGCTCGGTCATGGAGTTGCTGACCGGGGTGCCGGTGGCAAAAATCACGCCACGGTTTCCGGTGATCTCATCCATATAGCGGCACTTGGCAAACATATCGGAGGATTTCTGCGCATCCGATGTGGAAAGACCAGCCACATTCCGCATTTTTGTGTATAGAAACAGGTTTTTATAGTTGTGGGCCTCGTCCACAAACAGCCGGTCCACACCCAGCTGCTCAAAAGTTACCACATCATCTTTTCGCCCCTCGGCTTGTAGCTTTTCCAGCCTGGCTTCCAGCGATTTGCGGGTACGCTCCAGCTGCTTGACGGTAAAACGCTCGCCGCCGCTGGCCTGCACCTCTGCGATACCCTCGGTGATCTCGTCGATCTGCTCATAGAGAAGCCTTTCCTGGCGCTCCCGGCTGATTGGGATACGCTCAAACTGGCTGTGTCCCATGATGATGGCGTCGTAGTCACCGGTCGCAATACGGGCGCAGAACTTCTTTCGGTTATGGGTCTCAAAGTCCTTTTTTGTGGTGACTAAGATATTGGCGGAAGGATAGAGACGTAGAAACTCCGACGCCCACTGCTCGGTCAAGTGGTTGGGAACCACAAAGAGAGATTTCTGGCACAAGCCCAGGCGTTTGGCTTCCATCGCAGCGGCCACCATCTCAAAGGTTTTGCCCGCGCCTACTTCGTGTGCCAACAGGGTATTTCCGCCATACAGCACATGGGCGATGGCACTTTTCTGGTGTTCCCGCAGGGTAATGGCCGGGTTCATGCCACCAAAAGTGATATGGCTGCCATCATACTCGCGGGGACGGGTAGAGTTCATTTCTTCGTTATACTGGCGCACCAAAGTCTGGCGGCGCTCCGGGTCTCTCCAGATCCAGTCCCTAAAGGCTTCCCGGATAGCCTGCTGTTTTTGGGCAGCCAGAGTGGTCTCCTTGGCGTTCAGCACGCGGCGCTCTTTTCCATCCGCATCCTCTATGGTGTCATAGATACGGACATCCCGCAGGTTCAGACTGTCCTCCAAAATCTTATAAGCATTGGCGCGGCTGGTCCCATAGGTGGTATAAGCTGCCACATCGTTGTAGGATACGGAAGATTTCCCCTTGATCTGCCATTCAGCAGTAAAGGAGGAATAGTTGACCTCTATGCTGCGCTGGAGATAAAACGGGGTGTTGAAGGTCTCGTACATAAACTGCTGGATATATTCCTTGTCGATCCAGGTGGCACCAAGGCGCACCTCGATCTCCGACGCATCCAGGTCTTTGGGCTGGGCGGCGGTAAGAGCTTCCACATTGACTGCAAAAGAAGGGTCCTGCTGTGCCGCCCGCTGCGCCTGACGCAGCTTGCGGCGCACATTCCCGGACAGGTATTCATCAGCAGTCACAAAATGGGGTGTGCCGTCCTGTTCCAGCTGTCCCGGTACACGGAAGATCACGCCTTGCAGCTCTCCGGCCAGTTCTTCTTTTGTTTTTCCGGTAAGCCGACTCATATAGCTCATATCTACGCAGGCCTTTTCCGAGATGGACACCGCCAGTGCTTCGCTTGCCGTATCCACAGTAGCCACTGCCTGATGGGGCTTGATGGTCCGTTTGGTGAACATATCCGCCTTGCGCTCCAGCTTTCCGTCCTCGTCGATAACTTCCAGCGCACAGAGCAGGTAATAGGAAGAATCATCTGCATAGGCCAGCCGATTTGCACGGTCGTTGATGAGACCGTATCTGGCAGAAAAGCTATCATAGAGCCGGTTCAGTTCCGCCTGTTTTTGGGTAATGGTGCTGTCTGGAACCGCTGCATCCATCTGAAGGTCGATCAGTTCCTGCACACAATCACGCAGTCCCACAAGACCTTTCACGCGGGCTTCGGCGGTGGCGTTGAGGTCAGGGCGCACCATGCGGCTGTTTTCCCGATAGTACACCTGCCCGTCTACAATGGCATAGGAATAGTTCTTCACATTTGGGTCGGCAGGAATGGAGGTGTCAATGGCTTCGCCTTCGCCCAGCTCCGGCAGCTCTGCCTCCTGATAAGTGCCATGAATGTACTTCACAGCATCATGCAGCTGGTCGGAAAGCTCCAGTCCCTCGATAGGGTTCACGGTGTAATCCATACCATGAGCAGTGCTTACCGGCTCCTGTCTGCCCAGCACCATTTCCGGGTGGTCGATAAAATACCGGTTGATGGCAAACCCATCCTGCGTCGTCGCGGACTGCGCCTGCTCGTTTCCGCCTTGCGGCGAAAAGCTCGCTTGCTCCGTCGCTCCTCCTTCTCCCACAAAGTCTTGCGACTTTGCGGGAACCCTGATAATGCCGGTCTGCGTCCACTCTGGTGCAATGTCCAGCGGGCGGTCCCGCTTTTGGAGGAAGATGATGTCCGATACAACCTCGGCACCGGCATTCTTTTTGAACGCGTCATTGGGCAGACGGATAGCTCCCAGCAGCTCGGCACGCTGGGCAAGATAGCGGCGCACGGTGGAATCTTTGGCGTCCATGGTATAGCGGGAGGTCACAAAAGCTACCACACCACCGGGACGCACCTGGTCCAGTGCTTTGGCGAAAAAGTAGTTGTGAATGCTAAAGTTCAGCTTATCGTAGGCTTTATCCCGGACCTGATACTGACCAAAAGGTACATTGCCGATGGCAAGGTCAAAGAAGTCACGCCTGTCGGTGGTCTCAAAGCCGCCTACTGTGATGTCCGCCTTGGGATAGAGCTGCTTTGCGATGCGCCCGGAAACCGGGTCCAGCTCCACGCCGTACAGACGACTGTTTCGCATTTCCTCCGGCAGCATACCGAAGAAATTGCCCACACCCATAGACGGCTCCAGAATATTTCCAGTCTCAAACCCCATACGGCCCACCGCTTCATAGATGGCCTGAATGACCGTAGGGCTGGTGTAATGGGCGTTGAGGGTAGAGCTTCTGGCGGCGGCATATTCCTCCGGGGTCAGCAGCTCTTTCAGCTGGGTATACTCGGAAGCCCATGCCGGTTTCTCTGGGTCAAAAGCATCAGGAATACCGCCCCAGCCCACATAGCGGGAAAGAATCTCCTGTTGTTCGGGGCTTGCCTGCTGTCCGGCAGATTCCAGCTCTTTCAGCAAACGAATGGCATTAACATTTGCTTGGAACTTGGCTTTTGGACCGCCTTCGCCCAAATGCTCATCGGTAATGCGGAAGTTCTGTGCATTGCGGCGCAGGTTAGCCTTGTATTCCTCATAGGAGGCTTCCTCGGCAGCTTTGGCATTGGGGAAGGTCTGCCACTGGCCGTTGACCTGAATGGAAACCGGGTGTTCATCCAACACTTCCTCAAAGGTTTTTTCCGGCTCTGTTACAGGGGCTGGCGGCTCCGGCTCCTCAATATGCAACCGTTCCACCACCACATCATAAGGTAGATTGTTCTTATCGCCCGGATAGACGGCCACAGTCTCGGAATGGAAGGTCGGGGATTCGACAGCCGGTTCGGGGCGTGCCTGTCCAAAGCCATCCAGCTGACGGGCATACATCCCGCGCAGCAAAGGCGCAACCTCATCCCAGCGAAAATACAGCACAGCCAGACGCTTTTCCTCTGCGTCCAGGACTTCCAGCTCCATGCCCTGTGCCGTGGTACGGTAATCGGCAGTATCGCCGGTCTCCAGATTCAGCGTCTCGATCTCACCAGAATAGGCTCTGCTCAGCCAATAAGCGATCTCACTGTTGCTCCTGCCGGATTGCAGCAGCGTGGAAACCTGTTTTTTATCTGCTTCATCCATAAGTCCATGGGTCAATACATCCCGCAGGTCCTGATCTGCCTTGTCCGGGTCAATAGGAAGAAACTCGGTATAGTAAGCATTGCGGCGGTCTGCCCGAATCAGCTGCTCGAACTGTTCTTTGCGCTCTGCCCGGTAGATGGGATATACCATGCCGGTGGGCAGAAGCTGCACGGTGTCCTCCCGCAGCTCGGTGATCTGATAGGCGTCATTCTCGATATACACGGTATCGCCCACAGCATAGACCGGGGCGGCAGGGTCATAGGAAGTCCTTTGCGGAGTCGGGCGGCGAACTGCATCATATTCCTCATCGGAAATGGAAACCTCGGAAGTCTGTTCTGTCTCGGCAGCTGCGATCTGCTCGGCATCCGACATCACCTGTTGGATAAACGGGTCATTGTCCAGTTTTTCCGGGTCTGCCACCTGTCCGTTGACGATCCCTCTTTCCTCCAGGGCTTCCCGGATGGCGATAGGGTCGATATTGTCAAAACGATCCTGTTCTTCTTCGGTATAGAACCGGTCCTCCTGAATCAGCTGGGCAAGCCTGCGCTGTACCTTCGGCCAGGGCAGCTGTGTTTCCTCCGGGCTTCCGGCACGGACAACGAACGGGCTGTTGCTGCCACCGTATTCCTGAGCCAGCCATGCAGCGGTATCCTTCTCTCTTGCATGGTCTTTCATATAACGGACGACAGCGTGTTTACTCTCGATATTGCCGTTCCATGCACAAAGGGCAGTATCAATATCTTCCTGAGAAAGAGGGCGCAGAAGCTCATGGAGCTTTGGATAGGTTTCGTCGATCACTTCCCGGTGCAGGCGCTGGCGGAACTCCGGCACATCCGAATAAAGGCGGATCAGCTCCATATCCTTAGAGCCAAGAACCGCACGGCGCACAGCGGCATTGCCCTCGATGACAGCATTTTCACGGTCGGAATGACCGCAGGCATTTCGATATGCCACATCCTCAGATATGGCGGCAGTCACCACAGGCTTATACTGCTCAAACTGCTCCCGAAGGGTAGGCTTTGGCGTTTCTTCCTCTATCTCCGGCTGCTGGGCTTGAATGGCATCTTCTTCTGCCAGATCCTTTTCAGCCTGGATCTTGTCATACTGCGCTTGTTCCTGTTCGGTAAGATAGCGGCCTTTCTGGACAAGTGAGGTAATGCGCTTGGAAACCTTTTCCCAGTTCAAGTGAACATCCGGGCAGTCCTGCTTTTTATAGTGCAGTCCTTTCCCATCGTGATCTTCGCCGCTGTGTGTTGCGCCGGACAGGGCATGAGAGCGTCCGCCAATGCCATACTCGTCTTTGAGGAATCTCACTTTCTCCTTATCCGTATGGTTTGCCATGAAGAACGCATAGATACGGCCTTTTCCTCCGGCGAAACTGCTGCCGCCGGTCATAGCGGCGTCGATCTCATCCTCGGTAATGAAGTGCTGAACGGTTGGCACTTGGGAAAGGTCTGAAGAAAAGGTCCTGCGCGGCAGGTCAAGGTCCTTCAGGTTCTCCCAGATCTCCCTTGGTCTGTGATAGTGAAAACGCAACAGGTCACGGTCCTGCTGATAGGCAGTCCAGAAGGCGGCGTATTCTTCCTTGAGGGTCTGGCGGAAAGCCGGGTCACTCAGCTGCTCCGTCAGGCGGCGAGTCTCCTCTGGGAAACCATTGCCTTTGATCTCTGACAGGCAGGACAAATATCCGGCTTCTCTGGCACCCTCACTGAGATCGTGATACAGATACCAGAGCTTTTCTGCAAGGAGGGAGCGTTCATAGCCTGCCGCTTCTGCAAGCTCCACATTGGAGGCAAACTGACCACTTTCCAAAAGCTCCCCGATACGCTCTGCGGCGCTCTCCCAGGAAATGACCTGGGCAGACCTGTCATAACGGACAGACTTCCCATGGGAAAGATGGATACCATCCTCGGCATACCATGCGCTCACACTGCCAAGGCCATTGCCGCCGTGGTACAGCGTTTTCAGTATCTCGGTAATCTCAGCGGTGGTTTTCTGCTTTTCAAAGGCTGCAACCACACGCTCCCTTTGACGGTCTGTGTTGCCGCCCAAACGCAGCACATGGTCGATGTCATTTTGGGCAAAAGAAAAAGCAGAGGATGTATGCGCTACATTCTCTGCTTCATCTATGGATTGGATCTGTTCCGCTTCGGAGAGGAACAGGTTTAGGGTCAGCTGTTGATAAGCTCCGCCATCAGGATTTCCTCGGCCTGAGCTTTGCAGGTGTTCATCAGCCCCACCCACTTCATGGGATCGCTGGCTTTCAGTTCCTCGGTGGCTCCCGCTTCCTTCGCCAGCTGGGGCATCATCTGCTCCAGTCTGCTCTGGGCGGTCTCGTCGATCTCCAGAAGGTGCGGGTACAGCTTCTCGCTCAGCAACATCTGGTTGTAGAGGATGGGACGATGTTCCTTCAGGTAGGTTTTCCTCATCCTGCCGTACTTGCCCAGGGGTTTCGACCGCTGCTGGCTCAGCTTCAGGTCGGGAATCAGATAGTCTCCGTTCTGGATATAGGTCATGGGATTGTTCATCTTGCTTGCTCCTTTCTTGGTTGGCTTCGCGCTCTGCATTTCGGACGGTAACGCCAATCTGCCGCAGCACCTGCTGGTTGATCTGGCTGACCGCTGTTCCAAGCGCCCCGATAGTTGCCGGGGTATTGAAATCAAAGATCGCCATGAAATCTTCGTGGTCGAAGTAGCGTTCTGGCTCCAGTCCGCAGCGGGACATCAAAGCGTAAGTGATGCTGACGGTGGCTGCTGCTTTGAACTGTACTCCGATGTTAAACTCATCATATTCCTCCAAAAAGGAACCGTCAACGATATAGAAGAAGTCCTGCTGATGCTCCGTCCAGTATTCCTCAGCCAGTTTTCCGGCTACCTCAGTGAGCTGTCCGGCAAGGTCATCACCGGAAACATCATAGGTGCGCTCAAGCATGGCCTGCACCGAATCCAAATGGCGCTCCTCCAGCTGCCACAGCCAGGGAGTGCGGGAATGTTCACGGGTTCCGGTGTCGGAAATATCAAAGACATAACGCAGGCGGGGCCTGTCCCCGGAATCGTCCAGCAGAGCGATTCCCTTGGAACCGCGCCTTACATACCGGCCCATCTTTTCATTCCACAAATCGTACTCCGCACAGGCAGTGGCGTCCGGTCGCTGGGCGTAGATCATCAGCTGTTCATGGAACGGGTATTTGTAAAGTCGGGAAGCAGTGGTGAGAAACCCTGCCCATTCCTGCCAGCTCCCCGTGAGCTGCGTTGCCACCTTGTCCGCCATCTGTGCATATAGTTCAGCTTTGGTTGGCATAGTGTTCTGTCCTCCTTTCGGTTTTTGGGTAAAAGATGGGGTAGCATATTGCCACCCCATCCCTGCGATTATGGTGTTTACTGGTCAAAATCCGGGTACAATTCCAGCTCGGCAAACTCGGCATCACTCATGGCTTGGAGCTTGCCCAGTGCGCTGTCTGTCAACTCCCGCAGCTCGGTTTCCTCCGGGGCCAGCTCGCCGCGCATCTCACGCAGGCTGTCAATCAGTCCGGTGCGGCTGCCGGTATTGTAAATGCACATCAGGTTCATTTCCTCAAAAGTAAAGTTTCCCATATCAAATCTCCCTTTCCGCACTCTTTTTTGGTGCTGTCTTTTTGTGTTCTGTCTTGGGCTGGCCTTTCAGCTGCTCCATGACGGACTTTTTCTTTTCCCGTTCCTCCCGATGGGTGGCGGCTGCCAACTCCATCAGGGAAATGGGCTGACCGCTTCGGGCCTGCTGTTCCAGCTCTGCCACCGTAGGCTCTTTTGCGCCATTGTTGATGATACCGTCGATCATGCCATAATCGTCCTCCAGGGCCATTTCCGCATTTTTCAGCGGATTTTCCGGCAGGAATCCGGGGATCTGGGTAAAACCAACGCTGTCGCAGTAATGACAGGATACCTTACCGTCCTGTTTGATCGCAACGATGTCGCTGACGCTCATGGAGGGACTGTGAAAGTCCACGGGCTTTTCCAGATTGAATTGCTGATAGAGTTTTTCCAGCTGCTCCGGCACAGTGCCAGACTCCCTCAGAGGAGCTGTGTAAATGAGGTCATAATTGCTGCGGTCTATGGAAATGTCGTGGGACTTTAACCAATCCAGATTCATAAAGCGCACATTCTGCGGATCGTCACTACTTACCTGATAGATGGCAAAGCAATCTCTGTTCTGAGAGAGAAATGCCTGTTCGCGTTCCTGCTGATGTTCCTGACGCTCCATGACCTTTTCGTGGAACTGAGGGCTTTTCTCCCATTCCTCATGGTCCACACCGAAAAGACCGCCATGATCCATGATTTCCTGCGGATCAAACACCATGCTCTCCGTATTGTCCTCATGCAGCACATAGACGGTCAAACCGGCGGCATCCAGTTCCAGCGCCCGTTCTCTGGTAACAGGGAACATCCCATCATAGGAGTAGCCATATTCCTGCATATCCGGTGTGGATACCTGCTCATCCGGCATGGGGTATTCATCCAGTGCCTGCTCCTGCGCTTCCGGCAGCTGGGCAGAAGCGGTCACCTGACTTGCCTCTGCCTGCATCTGCTCATAAGCAGCTTCCTGCAAGGTCTCAACCATAGACAAGGGAGCGCGTCTGAGCGAAGTGCTGTCCAGATCGTTATCATCACAAATCTGGAGAACTGCCTTCATGCAGGAAAGCTCCGGCATATCCAGCTGACCACCATCCAGCTCTTTCATGGACGCAGCATCGTAAAGAGTGTAGTCCCAGCCGCTGTCACAGGGCTGAATATGAAGATAGGTGGCATCGTCAATTAGAAACAAAGCCTCCTGCTGGTTTGCCTCCGCATCACGAACCGCCATTTCCGGCTCTTTTTTTGCATTGGGGTCAATTCCACGCTCTTTGCAGATTTCCTTATAGTGGCGCTCAATGTCAGAGATCAAAGTGCCGGAGGTCTTATTGATGGCCTCCAAACTGGCTCTCAGCTCTTTCAGTTCCTTGCCCTGACTCCAGCTGGCAATATAGCCGAAGCTGTTTTCTCCGGTTTCAATGCCAAAATATTTGCAGACTGCATAGGAGATGCTTTCAGCCTCTACTTCTTCCGTGTGACGGTCTTTCTTCTGTTCCTGCAAAAACTGGGCGAGAGTAGAAAAGCCGCCAACAAAATTCAGTCCTTCTTCCTCGGTCAGCATCAGGCGTCCATTTTCCGCCAGCTCCAGCGGCTCTGTCAGCAGAACGGAACCTGCATGGTTTACAACCACTTGTTCTTCTACACAGACCGGCTCTCCGGGGTCGTAGTCAGAACCGCGCAGGTCATAGCAATAAACGCCCTCCGGCAGATTATCACGGACAATCCGCCCATTGGAGAACAGACCGGGTTTATCAAACAGCTCGATCTCCTGATATTGCTCGTCATTGGCAATCTGAATCTTTTTCTGATTGTGGAGCTTGCTGTGGGCAATCTCATGAACCGTGGCCGAAACCGTCTGCACCTCACTCATGCCCTGACGAATGGCGATTTTCTGATGATCGGCAGAAAAATAGCCGTCCGTATCGGCGGCCATTGCTTCAAAAGTGATCGGCACCGGCGCACTGCGGCGCAGAGCCTCCATGAATACCTCATAATTTGGCACATTGCCGGAAAGGGAGGAAGCAAGCTCCGGCAAAGGTTTCCCGTCGGTCTGGCTCACATCAAAAACCTTGACCGGACGGAACATAGGGATCTCGATTTCTTTTTCCTCTGTGACGATCTTTCCGTCTTTATCCAGAATCGGAGCCTTGGTATCCGGGTCCAGCTTCTGCTCCTCGATTTTCTTCTTATACGGTGTGGGGGCGATGATGGTAATGCCATGCTCGCCCTTTTTTACATGACGCTCAAACTGGTCTTTCCACTTATTGTATCCGGCTACCAATGTAGCGTCCGGCTTCTGCATATAGATGAGCATGGTGTTGTTTACCGAATAGCGGTGGAAGCGGGACATGACGGACAGATAGCGCATATACTTTTCACTCTCAAACAGTTCCTTGATCCCCTGCTCGATGCCATCTGTGATTTCCCTTAGCCGTTCTCGGTTGGTGGGTTTATTCTCAGCCATGATTTTCAATCTCCTTTCCAAGTGTGTGATTTCTGCTGTGTGTTCTGCAATCCATGCCTTTTGTTCTTCTTCACTTTCATAAAGAAAAAGGTCCAGCAGGTACTCTACATAGGTTTTCTTCTGGATTGCTTCCACAAAGCGGGGGTGCGGTTCTTCCTCCGGTGTCCGGGGAGAATGGTCAATCCCCCATTTTTTCAGCAGATGGTAGTAATCGGACAGTACGCGATAACACCGCTGCCGATCCTCACGAAACTGCTGTGCCTCGGTTTTCTGCCGGACATATCTCCTGCGGGGAGGGGCCTGACTGTCATAGATCAGGCCAAAGTCCTGTGCCAGTTTCTCCGCCGCTTCTTTTGAGGAGAGGTCAAAGAGCTTTGCGGTAAAGTCGATCACATCCCCATCTTCACCGCAGCCAAAGCAGTGGAACCGCTGGTCTACCTTCATGCTTGGGTTCTTATCATCGTGAAAGGGACAGCAGGCCATGCCATTTCGTTTGACTTCGATCCCATAAAACGCTGCCGCATCTCTGGTGCTGACCGACTGCTTGACTGCTTCAAATACATTCTCTGTCATGTGCCTTTAACTGCCGGACTTTCGCATAGGAGGCTGGTATCCGGCGGCTTTCGCACGCTCACTGGCGGCTTTGCGGCGTTCTGCGCTATATGGCTCCCGGACTGATACACACCGCTTGGGGACGGTAAAGTTATGGGCGTCCTTTCGGATGATCTGGTCGGGGTGCTTTTTTGCCAGCAGATCCAGCTTCTCCATCAGACGGGGATCATGAGTATAGATCTCAGCCATTGGTTCTGCCTGGTTATAGAGGAGAATGGTTTCCCGTTCCACTAAAGAGAGCTTCATCGGCTGCCTCCTTTCCGCTGGTCAAATTCCAGCTTGAAGTTGGCGTACTGTCCATCATCCTCCAAAACCACAGCGGCATCGTAGGTCTTTCCGGTTTTCTCCGAATATAGGCCCGTCACACGGACACGGCCATCGTTAAGCAGTGCAGACACCACAGCCTTGGTCGGCTGTTTTTTCTTGGCGGCCCACCATTTGTTGTTTTTCCAGATTGCAAATCTGCAAGAATCATTCTGACAGAAGAAACCTTTTTGCAGTTCTGCAACTTCCCCGCCGCAGCGAGGGCATTTGCCCACCACCTCACGGGGCGGAGTGAACAGGTACTCAGTTCCCTTAATGACCTGATAAGTTCCCACCAGATCTTTCAGCATGGTGCTGATCCCGTCCAGAAACTCCTCCGGGGCAAGCTGCCCGTGCTCGATTTCCCCCAGGCGGTACTCCCACTCGGCAGTCAAAAGCGGAGATTGCAGCTGTTCCGGCAGAACGGTAATCAGGGAAACTGCATCGTGGGAAGGGAGAAGCTGCACCGTTTTCCTGCTCTTTTTTCGTTCCAGAAAACCGGCAGATACCAGCTTTTCCAAAATACCGGCACGGGTGGCCGGTGTCCCCAGACCTTTTCGCTCGGCATCCTCCGGCATATCCTCTTTTCCGGCAGTCTCCATCGCGGACAATAGGGTGTCCTCTGAAAGCTTTTGTCAAGGGGGTGCATGGATATTTTTCATATTACTTACGCAGATTCTCTCTCTGCTTCTGCCTGAATAATGCGTTTCAATCTGTCCTCAGCAGTCAAACCGCTACTATGGTCAAAAAACACTTTGACTTTATAATTTGTTTTGCCTTGCTTAATCACAAAAACTCCATCCGGTTTATTTTTCTCCGAATGGTTATTTGGGGTGGGTAGTGTACTGTTCACGATATTTGTCATACGATATTCCTCCTAATTAAATGAAAAAAGCCCGACAAGGAAAGGTCTGACAACGAAGTTCCGACAACGGACATCAGAAAACCTTTTTTCTTTATCGGGCGATACTATTTTTTTACTATTTCCTTTTTCTTTATAATATTGGTTGTCATGGTTGTCAGAGAGGGAAAAGTGCCGCAATATCAAGGCTTTCGGGATTTTTGCCCGACAACCAGACCGACAACCGGCTCGACAACCGAAGCGACAACGGGCTTTTATTTTTGCTTCAACCATTCCTCCGGAAGTCCTAACTGTTCCATTTCCTCTGTCGGGATTTCCTGAAAACCATCCATGCTGTTGTCAGGCTCGTTGTCGTTCCTGATACGCTCCCAGCCCTTTTGTCTGCGGTAAGGCTCTGGAAAATATCTCGGATTGCTGAACGCCCTCCAGCCTGTGACAGCGTTATTCATAATGTCGTTGATCTCTCGCAGCTCCCATTGTTTCGGTTCGTCATAATCATGCCCCAGTGCTTCCTTGTAAAGCTGCTTAGAGCAGACTATGCTGCCGGAATAGCGTTCCAGATAGTCTAAAATCTGTCCTGCCTTTGTGTCCTCCGGCATAAAATCCTTTTGGTGGGCTTTCAGATAATCGTTCATAGCCGGACTGAATCTCAGACGGAAATTGCCGCTTCTGTAAATCTCCATAGCTTCTGCCCACATCTGATTGATATACTCTCTGGAAGCCTGTTCATCTGCCAAAATATGAACCTCAGCCCTTTCAGGATAGACCATAACCGGAACGAAGCGGCGGTTGCCTGTTCTGTCAAGGGGAAGAAAGTCAAGGGTATTAGAAGAACCTCCAAACACACATTGTCGTTTTCTGTCTGCCGGATGTGTTTCATAGGGTATCTTATAGGTTTCCTTTTGGCGGCTCAGAAAGGATTTGATTTCTTCAATGCTCTTAGCGTTGGCGGTTGCAATCATTTCCGACATTTCAATAATCCAATGCCCCTGCATTTTGCGGTACACATTTTCATCATCCAGCTTTTTCAAGTCATCAGAGAACCAATCATCATTGACCGCAAGCAAACGGAAGAAAGAGGACTTTCCGGCTCCCTGACCGCCTACAAGACAGAGCATTACCTCAAATTTGCACCCCGGCTTAAAGGCTCGTGAGATAGCACCCAACAGAAACAACTTCAATGCTTCATAGGTGTAATCATCTGTATCAGAACCGAGAAAGCGGTGCAGACAGAAGCGTATGCGTTCCGTTCCGTCCCAGTGTAGGGCATTGAGAAAATCGCAGACAGGGTGGTAACGGTTTTCGTTGGCAATAACCGCAACTGCGTCTATGATTTTCTTCTCTACGGTCAATCCATAGTTTTCTTCAAAATATAGGAGCAGATATTTCACATCTACATCCGTCAATGTCGGGCTGTCACGATACCAGCCGAGGGGCTTCACAATGTCGATTCTTTCGGTCAGAAGATTTTTTCGGATAGCCCCTTTCAAAAGTGGGTCATATTGCAGAACACGCTTATAATTTGCGGCAGTATTATAAACCTTACCTTTCTCGCTCTGCTCTAAGCTGTTTCGGATTTCTTCTACTGTGCATGGTTCTGTCTGCTGACAATTCTGCAATTCGCTGTTCATGTTTTAACGCCTCCTTTCTCTGTTCTGCCACAAGTGCTTTTCGTTCCTCCAATGAACCATACAGAAGAATATCAAGCAGATATTCGATATAGTTCTTCTTATACAGTGCTTCTGCAAACAGGGGACTCCATTCCTCATCCGGCTGTTTAGGAGCGTATTTCTTTTCCCATTCTCTAAGAAGATGAAAATAATCCGTCAGCACCTTGTAGCAATGATTTTCTTCTTTTTGATATTTCTGCTCCGGTGTCGGCTCACGAATACGAGGGCGGACACTGGGCTTTTGTCGGCTGTCATAGTTAAGACCAAAATCTTCAGCAAGTTTAACAGCAGCTTCTCTCAGCCCGATACCGAATAGCTTCGCTGTCAGATCAACAGCGTCTCCGGTTGCTCCGCAGCCAAAACAGTAATAGCGTTCATCCAGCTTCATACTGGGGGACTTATCCGAGTGAAACGGACAACACGCCATACCTGTGCGACCCACTTTCAAGCCATAGGCTTCTGCGGCTTGTCGGGCAGTAACATTTTCTTTTACAACTTCAAATACATTCATGTGACTCCTTTCCTGAAACGAAAAAAGCACCTGTCATTTTCAAAGTGAAAACAGCAAGTGCTTTAGAGTTCCATATCCTGTTTTTTGCTTTTCGCCTGATTTGTCCGGCTGACTTCACGCTCTGCAATTTCTTTCTTTTTGCGGCTCAACTGCTCTATAATGGAACTTTTGGCTTTCTTCTTAATTTGCTCCGTTCCGGCTTTTTTGACCTCCGGTTTCATCAGCGTAGTTTGGATTTTCTGAATGGTTGATTTCATAGCATTTGTGATTCTTGCAATCACGCCATCCAATCGTTTCGTTGCATACTCGATTTCTTTCTTTGAAGCCTTACGCTCAGGGGAGAGAACCCACGCTTTAGACTGCTCCACAAGCTTAATATCCTCCTTGTGCGTTTCCAGTTTCACAGTATCAGCAACGACTTCAACCGCCTTGTCATAGGCAATATCAGCAACCTCATCCACCAGAGCTTCCACATCCTCAATCTTCATCGTGAGTTCTTCCAACTTTTGCTCCTGTGCTGCCAGTTGCTCCTTTTGCTTGAAAAGAATATAGTCCTGTTTTTCCAGATAAGCACGACCACCATATTCTGGTTCTTCTTCCAGTTGTAAGCCATGCTTTTTCGCCACATCAAACAGAAGCACTCGACAGGCTGAATCGAAAGTCATCTTGCGGTTGTTTTTTCTTCCGACCGGCTTCTCCGGTTCCGGCAGTTCAAACCCCAGTGCTTCCAAAGCCTTTTCCTGTTGTGGGGCAATCTCCCCATATTGATTTTCACAGTCGAACACATGACGCTCGTGAATATGAGGGGTGCTTTCATCCAAGTGCAGCGCCCAATTCAGGATATGGACATGAGAGCCGAAACGCTCATTTACGATTTCCATAAATTCTGTGACAATCTCAATGAGCAGTTCCGGTGGAACATGATTATCAAGTGTTCCAATCTGATAGACCGTTTCCTCTGGACAGGTCTTTTTGCTTTTGAGCAAATCACCGGTTTCCTTATTCCTTTCAGGGTGTCGGTTCTTCACATTTCTTTCGTTCTGTCCGGTCACAAATTCACGATACCGCTGACGATAAAAAAGCTGTTCCACATCTTCAAAAGTGGCAGACAGTTCATTTTCCTTTTCGGGATTTTTGAAATTGAAGCCATTGTAACAGTCCCAATAGAGATTTAGTTTGGCTCGTTCTTCGTCAATGTGTTCGCTGTTGGCAATGTCAAAACTGCGGTCATTGTGCTTCGGATTATAAACGCCATTCTTTCCGGCTCGTCCATTGTGTCTTGTTAATTTCACATGAGTTCCTCCTTTTCTTTTTGATTTCCCCGACAGGGGAGAAGGGCAGCGAAGCTGATTCCTTGCGGCTTTCTGCGTCAAGTAATACCCAGTACTAAGTGGCGAAACGCCACTTAACTGGGCAAGGCTGCCGCCCTTGACCTGCACAGGGGTATTGCATTCCCTGTACCCATGCACAAAGGGTTGCACCCTCCGTACTCCCGCCCGAACAAACTGACTTCGCCCTGTCCCAAGCTCCGTCAGTTCCTTCGGTTTTACAAAACAGTCCACCGGACTATTTTGCAAAAAGAAAAACCGACGCATGATCGCTTTACGCTCAATACATCGGTTTCTTCATCGGACCTTGACGGTCATATTCAGTTGTGGCAGATTACAGATAATCTGCAAATAGATAAACAAAACTCACTAAATCCTTAAAATTCAATTTCCATCGTTTCATTCTTTCCATACTCAAGAGCATCACAACGGCAAATATTATTTTTCTTAATATTTATCTCGTCACTAAAAAATAATTAAAAATGTCTGATTTTGAAACAGGCTTATTGCTACTTGCCTAATGTAACAATTAAAAGCTCAGGAGTATTGTTAATTCGCACAGGAATGATGGAATTACCCAATCCACGACTTACTACCATATCAGTTTTTTCTTTGTGATAAACACCTTCTGTATACTTTGGAAAAAATCCCTGATTAGGAGCAATTAAACCACCAATGAATGGAATACGGATCTGCCCACCATGAGCATGACCTGCTAATACCAAATCAGCACCCAATGCAACATAATTATCAAAGAGTTCAGGTCTATGGCAAAGAACGATATTATACATTTTCTTGTCCAACAACGGCTCCATTTTTGTCTCTACAATTGCCCCTTGAATACCACCCATTGTATCTCGCTCAACAAAATCTGGATCTTGAATACCTATAATGTTAATATTTGAATTTCCTTTTTTTATAAGTTCACATTTATCGTCCATTATATGAACTCCTGCATCAAGCAGTAGTTTATGCAAATCATCATAATTATCAAGCCAAGCTTCATGATTTCCAGTAACATAGTAAATCGGGGCTATATCTCTGGCTTCGTAAATAAATTTCTTTGCTACACCGAAATCTGTGTGAGAAGAATCCACAAAGTCACCTGTTATCACAATTATATCAGGTGCTTCTTTTTGTAGCTGCTCAGTTAATTTTCCATTCCAATCATGGTTGTGTAGGTCTGACACAACAGCAATTTTATACCCATAAAAATCTTTGGGAATTTTGTCATTTATAATGGAGAGATGCGTTGAGGTAAAATGCATATTCGTCCAAAATATCCAGCCAATTAGTACAACTAAGATAATCAAAATTAGCACAATCAAATTTCTTCGTTTGTGTTGCCCTCCAACTACTATTTTCATAATTATCCTCCTTTGAATTAACTACAAATGGTGCCACTGCTTATTCAGTAGTGACACCATTTGTTAGATATTACTTAAAATAGTTATGAAATAGAATAATTACTTCATTCCATCTCCATTGGTAGCAACCAACTTATTATTGATGATACGACGGCAAGAACCATTGCTGACTTTAGTCTTAACCGCAGAAACAATCTGAGCTTCAGACTTATTGGAAACATCAATAGATCTACCAATACTATTGTTAAACAAATCCATTGATTTATCAAGACCACTGGACTCATATTCATGAGCAGTTGCCCATTCTTCTGCAGCAGAAGCGTCCATGGCTTTTTTCATCAATGCATTCCAAAGGCAATGTCTGAAGGCATCAGAATTATCTTGCCAACCATTTTTACCATAGGTGCTAATAGTATAGTCAGTAGCGGATTGTGCAGTCGTAAACACCTTAGTAGCTTGAACTGGATGTTTCTTCACAAGCTCTCTTTCAGCAGGGTTAAGATTGTTATATCCTGGGATATAGTCACCAATGCCATATGTAGCTGCTCTGTTCAGTCCACCATTCTGGATAAACTGTGTTAAGTGTGCATCTTGTTCAGCTTCTGTGCTGTCAGGATTGAGTGCTACAAAATCTTCAAGTTCTGCGGTCAAAACTGCCAAATCTTTGGTAGTCGTAACTTCATTCAGATTCCCAGTTTCCGGCTCCGCAGCGAAAGCTGGTACACTCATTGCAAGCATCAACACACCGGTCAGTAATAGGGTAGAGAATTTCTTCATAATTTTCATAATTAATATCTCCTTTCAAATTTATGAACTCATTTGTAGATAACGCTCTCGATACTGCATTGGTATCAACTCCTTTCTTTGTTTTCCGTTACCCTCTATAACGGATTGAACCCCTGATTTTGGACACTTTATTTGAAAAAATTTTCAGTTTTTTCAAGTTTGATTTGTGGTTTAGCTATACCATCAACAGGCATGGTATATGTATTACCTTTTCGAACAATTACACCTTCATTTATGATGATAGAGCTGATGTGCTGACCATACTCTAATGTCCTTACTAACATCTCAAATATTTACTGCAACTTATTTACCTATGCAATATTATACCTGAAAGCAATCGAGAAATCAATTAATATATTGTAAATTTAGATACAAGAAAATATTTGCAACACAATTTCCATATATTAAAGACAGAGCGATACTTTATATCCCCCATATGTAATTGCAGTCAAAACATCAGGTCTGCACCTGACATTTTAACCGCATATCAGCCCTTATTATCACACTATCCCTGTTGACTGTTCAGCCCATGCTTTTTCGCATATTCACTGGCTTTCTGTCTACGTTCCTCGCTGTAAGGCGGCAGGAAGCGGATAGACAGACGGGACTTTGCCAGCACATAAGAAACACCGCCTTGAACATTGGATTTTTCCAGTCGGCAAAGGTCAGGGTACTTCTTAGTAAAAGCAGCCAGCCTCTTTTTCAATCCGGCGTTGTGGGTATAGATATTTGCCTTGTCCTCGCCCTCATTAAAGAGAACGATTGTTTCTTTCTCAATCTTCGTCAGTCTCGTCATAGCAGCCCTCCCTATGGTCTTTCAACACACGCAGCTTGCGGTAAAAGCAGCGATACCACCTTTCAACACCCTCAGCACTCAGCTTGACGGAAAGCATATAAAACAACTTCTTCGCCGCCGGATCGGGTGCAAGGGCAGCCACCATACGCAAACGCTCGACAGTTGCTTTCAGGTTCGGACAGCCAAAGGCATAAAGGGCTTCCATTTCATTCCGGTTCATCTTCATTGTGTTTTCCTCCTTAAAGTTTGATAAATGAAAAGCGACAGACACTTCATAAGGAAATACCTGTCGCTTCGTTTACGATATAAAAATGTTGGTTTTGGACTTGATAAAATCAGCAGTAAATCATTTCCTGTCTGATGATTTCTTCGGCTCGGTTACGAATAGAGTTCATGGACTGTACCCACAACATCTGATTGTCTGCTTTCATGGTTTCGGTCACACCCTCGGCTTGTTTCATCTGCTCAATGATAAGGCTGCATCTTTCCGTTGCCTGTTCGTCCAGGTCAGCAAGGTAAGTATGCAGTTCGCCGGATAAACAGAGGGCAGAGAACCTTGTAGGGCGGTACTGCTCCAAATATGTCCTGTGCAGTCTGCCCCACATACCGATAGGGCGGTGTTCCTCCGGTAGCTTCAAGTCCGGCACATAGTAATCGCCCACAAGAACATAGTCCAGACCGTTGCTTTTGTCATGGATTCGTGATTTCAATTCTGTCATGCTATTTTTTCTCCTTTCACTTTTTGCCGATTTGATTTGCTTGTGGCGTTCTGTTCAACACACACATTGCTATCAGAACTTTTTTCTTCTGCTATACGCTCATGCTCCGCAAATTCTTTTGATTTCTCACGAATCTTTTTCATATACTTACGATTGGATTCTCGTTTTCTGCGAAGTCGTTCCGCCTCTTTTTCAGCAGCAATCCTTTCTTCCTCTGTTGGCTCATGCTGCTCCACAGGTACTTGAAATTGCCCGACATAGTTAAGATATATCTCCACCTCTGTGGTGCGGTCTGCACCTTTTCCTTGTGGCTCGTGAACCAGAATTTTGTCGATAAATTCATTTATCATGGCAGGAGTAAGTTCTGTAATGTTCTCATACTTTTTAACCAGCTTTAGAAAACGCTCCACATTATTTTGACCGCCTATAATCCGTTGCATATCAGCGGTGTCAGTCTCAATAATCTTGTTCAGCTCGTTCTGCTCATTTTCATAATCAGTAAGCATACTCTGAAAAAGCCTGTCCGGCAATCTTCCAATCACATTATCTTCATAGATTTTCCTGATAAGCATATCCAGTTCGTGAACTCGCTTCTGATTTCTTTCAATGCGTTTTTTTACAGTTTCAGAAACAGCAATATCTTTCATCGCCGATTCTTCTTGCAGAGAATAAACAAACTCCCGCTCATTCAAAGAAACATAATGGCAAGTCTCCTGTATGGTTTTCAGAATGATGCTTTTAAGTGCTTTTGTTGAAATATGGTGGCAAGTACAATGCCGGTCATATCTCTGACAACCCAGATTATATGTGGAACATTCATAACAATCTGCCGGATTGGAATGACTTGTCCTTTTTTCGCCTTTGGCAGTATAGTATATTCTTTCTCGCCCTTTCCGCTGCCTGTGATTATACATCGGCGCACCACAATCAGCACAGTAAATCTTTCCGGTCAGAACATTAGGCTCGCCCATAGGATCTGCTTTTCTTACATTCTGTCTTAACTTTTGAGCAAGCAGCCATGTTTCTTCATCGACAATAGGCTCTTGTGTATCATCAAAAACCACCCAATCTTCCTTATCTGCCCTTTTCGTCTTTTTGTCCTTATAGGAATTTTTGAATGTCCTGAAATTGACAGTCTTTCCGATATACTCTGGTCGGGCAATCAGAGTAGTAACCTGATTTCCTCGCCACATATACGGATTTTCTTTGTCATAGTTGCTTGCATGATTTCCAAGTCCCTTTTTGCCAAGATAATAAGATGGTCTTTCTATTTTTTCTTCTGAAAGTTCTCTTGCTATCTGATAAGGTCCTTTTCCCTCAATAGTCATGCGATAAATTCTGCGGACTACTTCAGCAGCTTCTTCATCAATAATCCAATGGTCGGGGTTTTCGGGGTCTTTCAAATAGCCGTATGGTGGAATATTACTTGTATGAGCGTTGCCGGAAGAACCTCTGGATTTCAGTACAGCTTTAATTTTCTTACTTGTGTCCCTGACAAACCACTCATTCATGATATTCAGAAAAGGGGCAAACTCACTGGTTTCTTGACGGTCACTGTCAATACCATTATTGATTGCTATAAATCGAACTTCCTTTTCTCTAAACAGAATGTCAGTGAAAAAACCTACTTGCAGATGATCTCTGCCGATTCTGGACATATCCTTGCAGATACAGGCAGTGATTTCTCCGTTTTTAACACCTTCAACAAGTCTGTTCCATGAAGGTCTGTCAAAGGTCGCTCCACTCCAACCATCATCGGTAAAATGAACAAGATTCGTAAAACCATGTTTCATAGCATAATCTTCAAGTATTTGCTTTTGATGAACTATACTGTTACTCTCTCCAGCATTATCATCATCACGAGACAGTCTTTCATACAAAGCAGTAATGCCATTGCTTTTATCTTTTTTTCTTCTCATGCTGAACTCCTTTCTTCAATTCCTATCCACTCCTTACGCTCACAAAATATCACATCCGTAAAGTGCTGAGGCGGACTGCTTTTGCCTTCTTTGACGATTGCCGCAGCAACCGAAAGGGTCTGTCCTTCAGTCAGCTCCGGCAGGGCTTTCTCTGCGCCCTCTTTTTTCGGCTCCGCATCCTTCATTTTGGCACGGTAGGCGTCCTCCAGTGCTTTCCATCCGGGGTGCTTCACCGTTTTTCCTTTGGTAGTAAACTCCCCACCGGCACACGCTGCAATCACAACGGTTTCCGAATAGATATGGGGCTGGGCCACGGCACACAGCAGACGCAGGGCCACCAGCTCCAGCACCGCTTTTTCTCCCGCAGGAAGGGCAGAAAGGTCTGCATCCTTGAGATTTCTGGTAGGGATTACTGCGTGGTGGTCGGTTACTTTCTTGTCGTTGATGACCGTCTGCGGATCACAGGTAATGGCGATCCCTTTGCGAAATGGCATAGCATTGGCAACCAGATTCACCAGCACCGGCAGGCTGTCTGCCATATCACCGGTCAGATAGCGGCTGTCAGTACGGGGATAGGTGCAGAGCTTCTTTTCATACAGGCTTTGCAGATAGTCCAGGGTCTGCTGGGCCGTAAATCCAAGCAGACGGTTGGCATCTCTTTGCAGGGTAGTTAGGTCATAGAGAGCAGGCGGCTTTTCGGACTTTTCCTTGCGCTCCACCTTTTTGATTGTGACAGCTGCACCCTGGCAGGCTTCTTTCAGCTGCTCTGCGCTTGCTCGGTCACTCATGCGCTCCCCGGATACGGTAAGACCGGGCAGCTCCAGCACCACGGTATAAAAGGGAACCTGCTTAAAGGTGTCGATCTCAGCTTCTCGCTGGACAATAAGCGCCAGCGTTGGGGACATCACGCGCCCGATGTTGAGGGTGCGGTGATACAGCACGGAAAAAAGCCTTGTGGCATTGATCCCCACCAGCCAGTCGGCCTTGGCACGGCAGAGAGCAGCATCCCGAAGTCCATCATAATCTACACCTGGGCGCAGGTTTGCAAAGCCCTCCCTTATGGCGGAGTCCTCCATCGAAGAAATCCAGAGCCTTTTCATCGGCTTTTGGCAGCCTGCCAGCTCATAGACGCTGCGGAAGATCAGCTCGCCCTCGCGTCCGGCATCACAGGCATTTACTACCTCCGTCACATCCGGGGCGTTCATCAGCTTTTTGAGAATATCAAACTGCTTTTTCTTGTCCTTTCCCACCACCATCTGCCAATGCTCCGGCAGGATAGGCAGGTCATCATATCGCCACTTGGCATACTTGGGGTCATAGCTGTCTGCATCCGCAAGACCGGCCAGATGGCCTACGCACCAGCTGACACGCCAACCGTTACCCTCCAAATACCCGTCCTTACGAGCAGTTGCACCGATTACCGCAGCCAGACTTTGTGCAACCGATGGTTTTTCAGCAATCACCAGCTTCATAATCTTCAACCTCCCATTCATTCTGCCAATTATCAGACAGTTTTTTTGCAATGCTGTGTTCTGAGGCAAGTGTAATGTCATAGCCAAAGCGATAATCATATCGGTACAACCTGCCAATCAAATCATTGATTATGATATTGCAGGCCATAATCACACGCTCTTTATCCACCTGCATCAGTTGATAGCGTTGATAATTGTTGTAATATTCTCGATGTCTGTGGGTTCTGCTGACCGTATCTTCCATCAGACAATCTATGGCATCTTTTTCACCATCTTCTTTGCTGCCCTGTGTATAAGACAACAGTTCCTTAACCATGGGAAAACTTTGTTCATCTACCGTTGCTTCTTCGCTCAAAAAACCGATATAAGCTTTTAGTAACAGGCTAACTGCTGTTTTTTCAGCTTCAGATAAAGCGTTCATGGTCTCCGCTGCATCAGGCAACAGTTCCTTTTCCACAAATTCATCTATCTCACCAGAATAAAGCATTCGGATTGAGTCCACACATAAAGAGCGTTTTTGGGGTGCGGTCTCAATTTCAAAATCATAAAGATCCAAGTCATCGTTCTTCTTTGACTTTTTTTGAACTTTGCTTATAGCAGTGAAAAGAATGTCTCCTCCAAAGTAAATTCCGAAGGCGACCAGATCAAAAATAATCAGAAAGTGTAATAACCAGTTCCAGGTGTTCATTGTGAGGTCCTCCTTTCTTTGACCATGTGCTGATTTTGGGTGTGGATTTACAGTAAGAGAGTGAGTAGAGCAGCAGAGGACAGGAATTTCTCCCTGTCCTCTGTCCCTTATCCCGCAATGATTTGAAATACGCTACGCTCAAATGGTTCAATCTGCTCTATCGCGTTCCTCATTAGGGTCAGAACCCTCAAAACCATCCTCAAGGACTTCCTCATCTTCGGTTTCCCATTCCTCGGAATCTTCCTCACCATAATCATAATCGTCCAGACTGTCATTGCCCTTGGTCTTAGGCTTATTCTTAACGAGCTTCAAGTAGGCAAATACGCCACCGCCGCCCAGCAGAGCCAGCAGAAGGATCAGCGCAGCCGGGTTCAGTCCGGCAGGCTTCTCTTTTTCCGGCTCCGATGTTTCTGCCGGAGGTTCCGGTGCTTTTCCCGTACATTTACTCTTATCAGTTACACAGACCGGACAGGCCGTATTGACTGCCCCTGCTTCACATTTCTTCGTGCAACTGCACACCGCAGGCGGCTCCTCTTTGGGTTTTCCATCCTCCATCAGCGCCATCAGGTCCGCTTCATCCACCTGGTTCAGAAAGTGAACAGCAGTCTTTTTATCCTCATTGGCCCTGTCGATCAGGATATAAAAATAGTTGCCTGCCTTGGTGGTAACGGTAATGAGCTGCTTGTTGCCACCAAAATCATCCACCAGAGCGGCGTTGCCATCCGGGGTCAGCGGAGGTGCTTTTTCCGTTTCTTCCACCACCACATTGCTGTCATTGGTGGTATCCTCTGCCGGGGGCGGCGCTGCGCCCTGGGCAAAAGCGGGAACAGTAAAGCCCGATGCCAGCACCAGCGTCAGGCAAAGGGCGGAAAGTGTTCGGAGCAATCGTTTATTCCTCATAGCTGTTTTCCTCCTGTTCGTTGTTGTCATCAGCCAAACTGCCGGGAACTGTGCCACCGGACAGCATGGCGCTCAGCTGAGCCGGGGTCATACGCAGGGCGCGCACCATCTGGACGATCTCCAGATTTTCTGCCTCGGTTTTCTGTGCTTCCAGCGCCTTGAGCTTTTCCTGATACTCTGCGATCTTCTCGCGGACCTTAGCAATCTCCTGGTCAATGCGTTCAATTTTGTTCTTTGCCATCGTCTATCACTCCTTCTAAAAAATCTCTGTTACCAGTTCATCAGGCCGTAGCCCTTGATACTCTGATAATTCAGGTCATAACTTTTGATCTTGCAGGCATCGCCGGAATTTCCCTCCACGGTATAAACACGGCTGCCATCGGTGCCGACAACAATTCCCACATGGTCTGCGGAACCATCCAGATCCCAATCGAAGAAAATGGCATCACCGGGGGCGATGTTTTCATATCCTCGTGCGCCCCACTGTCCATGAGACTGGAACCACGGAACACCCTGAGACTGACAACCAGCAAAGCGTGGTTCCGTTCGACCGGATTGACCATAGCACCATGATACAAAGCAGGCACACCATTCCACACGGGAGTCAAAGCCGTACCAGCTCCAATAAGGTTGTCCTCCCACATTGCCCACCTGACTTTTCGCCAGTTCCACCAGCTGCGGATTGCCGGGGCGGGAGCCATTGATAAATTCAACACCAGTCAAATCTTCAGAAACACCTGTATCGGGAGAACCGCCACCAAATAACAGCGGCTTATTGCCCATAGTCTGTCGGTAGACCTGGTACATCTCCATCTGCTCCGGAGTCAGTAGTTCTGGCGCAAGAGAGGCAATGGAACGGCTTGTTAAAGTTACATGGAGAATACGATATTCATATTCATGCTCATCCCCATCTTCGTCAGTGTAAGTGCGAATCTGAATTTCTTCTCTCAGCGTAAGCTGATACTGTGCATCAAACACACGATCCAGCTCTGCCTGTGCGCTGTGGCGTGTATAGCCTTGCAAGACAGCAGAGAGAACTGCCGCCAGCTCATGGGGGTCATGGCCAATCATATCCAGGTTATAGCGATACTCGTCATACCCTGGGTGGCTGCTTTCGATGTTGTCGATTTTCTCCTGCAACCGAGCTTCTCTGTCTGCATAATCTGCCTCCACCGCCAGCATTTCCGGGTCATCCGATGGATAGGTAGTGCCGGAAATTACAGAACCAATACTCTGTGCCATCATAGAGCAGGAGGACATGGTATTCATCAGCATACAGGCGATGAGGAACAAAACCCCTGCCATCAGGAAGCCCTTCTTGTGGCGCATGACGAATGCCCCTGCCTGCTGTGCCTTTTCTTTTACCGTCCTTGCGGCTTTTCCGGTTTTGGACGCAGCCTGGGCGGTATTTCCGGCAGTCTGACCGGTGCGCTTGGCGACGGCATACTGCTTTTTGATACTCTGTTTTTGCTGCCAGCGGGAGAGAGGGTTGCTGGTAAACTGAGGATTTTCCCGTAGGGACTTCTGGTACAGGGCATTTACATTTGCCTTTTCCAGTTGGCGCTCTGCCTGTGCTGCTTTGCGGTACGGCTTCAGCTTGTGGCTGCGATAGCCCTCCCGCACCAGATAAGCGCTGGTCTCCACCGCCTCCTCGGACTTGTGGGCGCTTTCCACGCCCACATTGTCCTGTTCTGTTTCCCGGATCTCTTTGTGAAACTTGCCCGCGACCAGATGGACGGGAGCTTCCTTAACCCCTTGAGAAAGTTTGGAAGGTGGTTTTTTCTTGTCCTCAAAGGTCAGCTTCGAGGTCTTTTTCCCGGTGTCCGGGTCAATGACCGTCTGTCTGACTTTTTTCTTTGGAATATTGGCCTGCGCCTTATCTGCTCTGGCCGTAGCTTTCTCCGTTTTGCGGATCGGCTTTTCCAGTGCAGGGTCAGCCCGTTCCTCATCAGTAAAGCGCAGGCGCGGCTCTTTATTCAAACCAATCACCCATTAGGATAGCATCCATCATGTGGTGCAGCTCCACATAGAGGGCCAAACCTTCCGGATCATATAGCGGATGCACGGTGAGATACGCATGGACTTGCGCCAGAATCTCAGAGAGCATTGTGATAGGTCTGCACCCTACAATGGTTCCTGCACCAGGGGCACACATCATATTCGCCCAAATCGAAAAGAGACGGGCAAGACCAATTTCGCCATCCTCATTCAAGGTTTTGAGTTCTTTGTCAGCGGTACGACACTCAACAACAGCGGAGGCCATTACCGGAAGCAACATGAATTCGTGAGCCTCCAATGCCTCACGGAAAAAAATCATGGTATCAAGTTCGCAAATATTCTGTTTCATAGTTATTCATCCTCCTTTTTCAGTTCCTGGGGTTTGGTGGACATAATGCGGTAAAGCTCAGTATTCTTCGGGAAGTGGTCAACGAAGGGCAGGATGGTGGAGCCATAGAACAGCAGGCCCTCGCCCTCACCGGAGTGGGTCACATAGCTAAGCTGGTGCGTGGAAATGCCCAGCTGCTTGGCGAGAATCTGACGGTCTCCGCCTGCCTGGTTGAGCATATACACGAAGTCGGAGTTTTCAAAGATGTTCTCCACCTCGCGGCTGCTCAAAAGGTCTTTGACATTCTGGGTGATACCTGTCGGAATACCGCCCCATTTGCGGAATCGCTTCCAGATTTCCACCGTATAAGCGGCGGTCTGCTCCTCCTTCAAAAGCAGGTGCATCTCGTCGATGTAATAACGGGTGGACTTGTGGGCAGCGCGGTTAATGGTAACGCGGTTCCACACCTGATCCTGGACCACCAACATACCGATTTTCTTGAGTTGCTTGCCCAGCTCCTTAATGTCATAGCAGACAATGCGGTTATTGATGTCCACATTGCTCTGGTGATTGAACACATTGAGGGAGCCGGTTACATAGATTTCAAGGGCCGTGGCGATATACTGGGCTTCCTTTTCCTCCTGTGAACGGAGCAGGTTATATAGATCCTCCAGTATGGGCATATTCTCCGGGCGCGGGTCATTGAGGTAGGTCTGATAGACCAGACGCACACAACGGTCGATGATGGTTTTCTGCACCGGCTGCAATCCGTCCTTACCGCCCACGATCAGCTCACACAAGCTGAGGATAAAGTCAGACTTGAGGGACAGCGGGCTTTCATCATCCGAATAGTCCAGGTTCAGATCCATCGGATTGATGTAGTTGGTTGAGGTAGGCGAGATCTTGATGACCTGCCCATGCAGACGCTCCACCAGAGGTGCGTACTCCGCTTCCGGGTCACAGATGATGACATCATCATTGGTAAGCAAAAAGCAGTTGGCAATCTCACGCTTGGCGCTGAAAGACTTACCGGAACCCGGCGTACCCAAAATCAAGCCGTTGGGGTTTTTCAGCAGCTTTCTATCCACCATGATGAGGTTGTTGGACAGGGCATTGATGCCGTAGTACAGGGCTTCTTTGCCGTTCTGGAATAATTCCTGTGTGGTGAATGGTACAAAGATAGCCGTAGAACTGGTGGTCAGCCCTCGCTGAATCTCGATCTGATTGAGTCCCAGGGGCAGACAGCTCATCAGCCCTTCTTCCTGCTGGAAGTCCAGTCTGGTCAGCTGGCAGTTATACTTCTGGGCAATAGAGCCTGCCTGAAAGATGTTGTTTCCAAGCTGACGGGGGGTGTCCGCTGTGTTCAGCACCAAAAAGGAGACCAGGAACATTCTCTCGTTTCGGCTCTGCAAATCCTGCAACAGCTTTTTCGCTTCGCTGCCGTAGGTGGCAAGGTCAGAAGGAATGATGTCCATGTCGTATCCGGCGCGGACTGCTTTTTTCTGTTCCTCAATCTTACTGCGGTCCAGATCGGTAATCTTACGCTTTACCGTTTTGATGGCTTTCACCTGATCCACCGACTGAATGTGCATACTCACAATGAGCGAGCTTTCCATATCCAGAAAATCAGCCAGCAGACGGTCATTCAGCTCTGGGGCTAAAATCTGCAAAAAAGAAACAGCCCCGTATTTCTTGCCCATACGGAACTGCTTGCCGGTGCGGAACTCAAAGGAGCTTGGTGCAATAAAATCTTTCGTGGACAGGCCGGAAGGAGCCAGCCAGTCCCATTCAAACTGAAACGGGAGCTGTTCATCCATGTGGAATACCGCATGAAGCTGGGAAAGCCTTTCCTTACCGTCCAATGTTCTGGCGGCTACACCAAGACGCTTGAAGTTATTGAGTATATCGGTCTCAATACGCTCCAGACGGGGCTTGGCGGCTTTGATGCTGTCAGCGTTGATACCAAAGGTCAGGTATTTGGTCTTGATGAGACCGTTGTTGCCTCTGACCAGCTGATTTTGCAGCATCGTGGTATATTCCTCACGGATACTGTCAAAGGCATCCCCCTGGGGCGGAATGGAAATGGAGTTGGCAAAGGTCTCCTCCGATGCCGCAAGGTTCAAAAAAGACAGCTGGAAGTGAATCGAGCTGTCGAAATAATTGAGGAAATCACACCAGCCCTCAAAGATCGCGGTCTTATCTTCATTTTGGGAGAGCTGATAGTTGATGTCCTGAAACTGAATGGTCTTTGTGTAGTGGCTGTCCGATACGCGGCAGATCCCGTCCGGCCACATTCGTTCATAGGGGATACTGTCCTGTGCCGATTTTCCTTTTTTGTCCGTGCGGTTGGCGCGGGCAATGGCCGCTTCGATCTGCTTCTTATCGGCGCGGGACAGCTTTTTCTTTGTCTTTACCGGATGCACGGTCTTTTCTTCCGGTTTTCCCAGCAGACGGCGCAGCCAGCTTTTCATTGCGGTGAACAATGTCATACACCTCCTTATCGAGCATTTCCTGCCGCTTTAATACGGCATAAAAGTTATTGGTCTGGTAGGGACGCTGCTTGGGACGGATCACAGCTACTTTGAGGATGTTGCCCACGATCTTTTCCAGGGGCTGTCCATGCTTTTCATACATTGCCAGCAGGAAGAAGGGCATCATGACCAGCATCATACACATGGCAGCCATGCTGTTTCCCGCAGGCTCACGGAGCCACAAGAACAGCGGTACACCTACAAGCGCCCCGGCGGTAAAGCAGACCAGCTGCCTTCGTGTCAGATTGAACATGACCTTGGTTTCGACTTTGGTTAAATCTTTGGGTACGGGTACATAAGCCATATTATCCACCTCCTTTATGGGAATGAAATAGAGCTGTCCACTTCATTTCCCCACACATCCCAACCGGGTGTGGATTGACGAGCAAACAGTTCTATGCGCGGGAGATCACCCATCAATGAGACAATGCGTTCTCTGGCTTCCTGCGGTTTTTTTGAATGTTCTTCAATGTGAGAGACAATGACCTGATGAACAGCTGCGTTTATACGCTTGGGATGTCCTTTCGTTGCGAGGATACAAAGTTCCACATTGGAGCGCGTCCAATATCCCATTCCCCAGAACAAGCTATCTGCCTTTCGATTTTGCTTTACCCAAACAAAGCCGACGGTTTTATAGGTAAATCCCCATGCCTTCAGAACTGAGAGACCTTCCAGTAAACATGGAATCGTGACCCATAAAAACAAGGCACAGTCTTTATCCGCCAAGTTGCCTACTGGCAGCGCACAAATATCCTCGATACTCATGGTCGGATAGTGACTTTCTGCACTGCGTCCCAATCCTTTCTTGGAATATACTTTGTAGTTCCATGGCGGGTCTGCGTAAATGATTTGATATTTTTTCATACAGAACCCTCCTTTAGTGCGCCTGAAAGACTGATTTTGCGAGACTGCCGGTTTTGAACAGCGTAAAGCACAGCAGTACGGTGTAGCCCACGCAGCTCCAGATTGCCATGATGATGTCATCTTCCAGAGCGATGTTCTGCACCAGCACAGCATAAATTGCCACGCAGACGATAATGAGAAACGCCTGAAAGCCCAGCGCCAGCAGGGATCGGAGGTAATTCTGTCCCATACCGCCCCATTCTTTACCCATCATTGCAGCCATTGGAACGGGAGCCACCGAAGTCACAAGGTAGATTTCGATCATACGGCCATAAATAACGATAAAGATACAGATATATAACGCCCACATAGTAATGCCAATAAAGAGGGATTGGAACCACAGTCCGAACAGCGGTCCCAGATCCATTTCCATCAGCCTCGGTTCCAGATCGGTCATAACTGAGGAAATGTCAATGGACGCATCCGAATTGATAACCCCTGCCGCCTGCGCCACTACGCTCTGCGCCATATCAAAGACGCCCATCACGATATTCCATGTATTTGTGACAATGAGGATGGCAGCGGCTGATTTGAACACCCACTTGAAAATCATCCAGGTGTCCACATCATGCAGGTTGTTCTTGTCTGCGATCATCTGGATCAGGTCTACGGTCATCACGATAGCCAGGATCACGCCTGCAATCGGCACCATGATGGAGTTGGACAGATTCTCAATCATGCTGAAAATACTGCCATTCCATCCCTGTGGGGTCTGGCCTACCTGTACGGATATATCCGCGACCTGCTGGTTTACACTGTCAAACATCCCCGAAAGGTTGCTCATAATGCCGCCCACCAGCATTTCTTTCAGCCAATTTGTCAGGGCTTCAAGTAAGAAATCCATACGGTGTCAACCTCCTTTCCGCCGCCCCCGCAAAACTGCGGGAGCGGCAAGGATTTCATACGGAGACGCTTAGACAGAGAAAAGCCCGGAGAGCAGAGGTACAAGGACCATGCCTACCACGGCTACACCAGCACCGGCCATGAGCTGCTTCATGCCCTGGCTCTTGGCGCCGGGGTTGTCGTTGCCGTAACCTTCCAGCAGGTTGATAACGCCCCAGATACCGAGACCGGCACCGAGCGCGATAACGAGGGTCTGAAGAACGGTGATTGCCTGTTCAAAAAATGCCATATAGTTTGTTAGCCGGAATCTGATTAAAAAATAGGTTTGTCATGTTTCATAGGCATACAAAAGCCGGAACAATCTGCCGCCCGGTTTCCGGGGGCATGATTCCGGCTGTCCTCCTTTTTCATTATTTTTTCTCGCGATTGTCCGCTTTGTACGCCAATGGCCCATAGAGGGCAGATGCGGCGAATAGATAAGATCACTCCCTTCTAAAGCGGAACGAAATTAAGCGCCCTTTGTGTCTACTTCATATACATCGCAGACCTCATTGGGCTTGAGTTTCAGCCTTGCGGACAAGAATGCTTCAATATCAAAAGCGTTCTTGTCATCCGCGTCGGCAGTGTACTTGAAATTGGGGTGCTTGGTGATGTCGTACTTATCCGAAAGGAAAGGACGCACACCGCGCAGCTGGAGGATACACTTGCCGCCATCCATAACAGCAAGCTCATCCTGGCTCATCAGCTCTTTCCCCAATTTTTGATAGTTGAGTGAATGGGATGTTTCCCTCCCACGGCTCTCTCCGGTGTTGTAGGTGTCGATGGTTTCCTTACCCAGCACGGCGGCCAGCTCCTTGAGAGTGGTCGGCTCCTTACCGCCCAGAAAGATGGAAGTATCCATGTTTCCGATAATGGTATCTGCGTTATCCTTATAAATCGCCTTGAGCTGACTCTGCGCCTGCAACACCAGACAGGCGGAGATCTCACGGCTTCGGATGGTGGCCACCAGCTTTTCCAACTTGGGTATCTGGCCAATGTTGGCGCACTCGTCGATCAGACAGCGCACATGAACCGGCAGTCTGCCGTCGTACACATCGTCGGCCTTTTCGCAGAGCAGGTTAAACAGCTGGGTATAACACATGGATATAAGGAAATTAAAGCTGTCATCAGTGTCACTCATGATGAGGAACAGGGCAGTTTTCCTGTCTCCCAGAGTATCCAGCTCCAGCTCATCATAAGCCGTGACCTCACGCAACTCTGCAATGTCGAACACGGCAAGGCGAGCGCCGCAGGAAATCAAAATCGACTTGGCTGTTTTTCCAGAGACAAATTGTCAAGGACTTTTTAATCAAATTCACAAAAAATCTACAAAAAAGGTGCCAGAAGCACCGTATGGCTCCTGACACCTCGTTTGATAGATTACATTTTTCCGTTCAGCAGGTCTTTGCAGAGATACGCGTAGTCTGGCAGCTGGTTGATATATGGCTCCCAACGCCGCTTGATTTCGGCCAATTCCAGCGGGTCGGCTGCTTCCAGTGCATGATCGTTGCCCGTCATATACAAAACATCCGTAGCAACATCATCCAAACACTTGTAGCAGAGATCGGCGGCTGATTCTATCCTGATGCCAGTATCCACATAAAGTGGATTTACGCCAATCGTCAGCCAGACATAGCCCACCTTGTCCGACCAGAGCAGTTCAAAATCAGGGCTTTGTCGCAGATGTTCCGCAAAGACTTCCTTTACTCGCTCAATTTCATGTTTCTCTTTTTCTGTGTAAAGCATTTTCATGTCCTCCTTGACAAAAATTTTGGTGTGTACCATCATCAGTTTAGCACAAGGCGGCTTCGTTTATCAGTCTGTCACATCTGCTGAATTTCATTTTTGAGCATACGCTTGATTTTATCGCTCATGGTTTCTGTGCTGGTATTGCTGAAATGGACATGAACCTTGTAGGTCGTCTTGCCGATTTTTTTTACCATCGCCGGCGTGTTTTCCGGCGCTCTGGACGCAGTAGCGGCGTCTGCCACCTGCATAGTACGGGGTTCTTTGTTCATGGCGCTCCTTTCTCCGAACGGGTCTGTGCCGCCCGGTAAAAAATCAGTCGTGCTTACTGTTTACAATGTCTTTTGCTGCCTGTCGGGTAGCACCGGCATTTTCTTCCCGGAAATTCTTCCCGTCAAAGAGGATCGGCGCACACCGTTCCAGAATACGGTCATAGATACGGGCGTGGGCCAGATCAGGCGGGTTTTTCAGCTCGGACAGTTTCAAATTTGTTGTGATAATCATGGGCCTGCGGCTGCGGTAGCGGCTGTCGATGACGAAAAACATCTGCTCCATAGCATATTCTGTACTGCGCTCTACACCCAGATCGTCAATGATAAGCAGGTCATACTCGTCAAAGCTGGCAATAAACTCTGACCTGTCCTCAGAGAACATCCCGGTCAGGCGGTTCAGAATGGTGGGGAAGTTCGTCATCAGCACCGGCACATCCTGGTCAAGTAGAGCGTTGGCAATACATCCGGCGAAAAAAGACTTGCCGGTTCCCACATCTCCAAACAGCAAAAGCCCGATATTGCTCTTATATGCCTCTTTCCAGTTCTCCACATAGGCGTGAGCCTTGTCCATCAATGGGTTTTGCCCGTTATCATTGGAAAATGTGTAGTCGTACAGATAACGGTCTTGCAAGCCCTGTGCCTTTCGGCGTTTGATACGCTCCATACGGCGCTGCCGTTCTTCAGCAGCCTTGCGCTGCTCCTCAGCCTCCCGCTGGCACTGGCAGATGCAGCGCGGCATAAAGTAGCCGGATTTCCCGAAGCATGGCACAACGGTCTGCCTCTGGCCGCCGCATTTCTTACAGTGAATGAGCCCGTCTGACGGGTCTATATACTCGTCCTCAGCCAATTCCACACCGACAGCTGCCTTGTCGATGAACGCCCGGATTTCTGCGGTAATCTCAATCATACAGTTTCATCCTCCTTTACGCTGTAATCCCGGTTGCGTGAGGGTGTGACAGCTTTTTTAGCGTCCTCACCGGCCCAGCGCCGGATGGTCGCTGCATGGCTCTGAT
This sequence comes from Lachnospiraceae bacterium GAM79, assembly GCA_003584705.1. Classification (GTDB taxonomy): domain Bacteria; phylum Bacillota; class Clostridia; order Lachnospirales; family Lachnospiraceae; genus Acetatifactor; species Acetatifactor acetigignens. Next base: position 3,992,911 of record AP018536.1, on the reverse strand, counting down.
AACGCTTGCCGGTAGAAGCCATGTACTCGGACAGTTTTTCGATGTACTGTTCCCATACAGCAGGAAAGCTGGCCTGCAAGTCTGCCAGTTCTTCATCTGTCAGGAAAACATTCTGGTAATGGCCATAAGTGTGGGAAGGGTGCCCCGTTTCAGGGCGTACCTTCTCTATCTCTCTCTTTATCTCTATCTCTTTCTCTAACTCTATCTCTATCTCTGGTGGACGAATGTCGGACAAATGTCCGCCACTTGTCCGAAGCGCAGAAAGAGCCTTATTTTGAAGCCTTGCAGCCCGCTTTCGCTCGGCCTCGGTAGAGGACTGGCCGATTAAAAGTTCGATGTTGCTCATGTAGAATGTGCCGCTGTCCAGCACCTCCACAAGACCCAGCTTCAAAAAGATCTGCAAGGCTCTCTCCACAGTGCCGATCTGCTGGCGGGTAATGGTGGCGATCATCTGCGCCGTGTAAGGAATGTCCTCGTCAAGTTGAAGCCGTCCACCATGTTTCAGCGATTTCAGATACAGCTTGAGCAGAATGTTGGAATACAGCACACCATCCTGCATACTTTCCAGCAGCACGATGGAATCATCGTCAAAATAGTTTTCTTTGAGTTTCAGGTAATAATATTTTCGGTTGTCTGACATAGGGTTCCTCCTTGGGGTTTCTCTTGGGATTCTGTACGCATTTTAAGGCCGTTTTAGGGGTCAGAGGATAAATCTATCAGCCTGCCTTTGACACCCTCGAAAAAAGCCTTGATTTACAAGGGTTTTTCAGCCCCTAAAGCGTGACATTTCTCCCGTTGTTTCCGCTTGCGCTTTGCGGCATTGATCCGCTTCATGCGTGCGGAACATTCCGGGCAGTATTTGGCCCGGTTGGAACCGGGGGTAAACAGCGCCCTACATACGGCGCACTTTTTCGCATTCAGCCGGTGGAACAGCGCCGTTTCCAGTTCCTTATCCTGCGGCAATACCGCCGTCCGAAACCACCTGCACAACAGGGAATAGGAAATGGACTGGACACAGACACATTCCTCCCCATCGTCCAGGGCGATACAGTTTCCGTCGATGTAGTTACAGCACTCATGCACCAGCCTCCGCACTCTGCGGTACTGGCGGTAATCCATGACGGAGATAGGTTCAGACTTATTGTTCTTCATAAATGATTTCTTTCATAAAGCCGGTAACCTCCTTAAATGAATTTATTGTTAAATATTCGTGCAAAGTATTGTTTTCTTCGTGCAAATGGCATATACTATAATTGCCAGCAGAAAGGGGTTGATCGTATGGCTGGAAATACCACAAACATCAGTATCCGCATGGACGCAGATTTGAAAGCGCAGGCGGACGCACTGTTTACTGAACTTGGCATGAACCTGACTACGGCGTTTAACATCTTTGTGCGCCAGTCGCTTCGTGAAGGCGGCATTCCCTTTGAAGTAAGGCTGGAACAGCCGAACAAAGAAACGGTTGCTGCCATGCTGGAAGCGGAAAGGATTGCAAAAGACCCGTCTGTAAAGGGCTACAATGACCTTGACGAGTTATTTGCTGACCTGAAAAGATGAAAGAAACCAAATATACCGTCAAGTACACGACCAGTTTCAAAAAAGACTACAAACGAGCCATCAAGCGTGGCTTGAAGATCGAACTGCTGGAGCAGGTCGTAGCGTTGCTGGCGATGGGCGAACCGCTGCCGGATAAGAACCGTGACCATGACCTGTCTGGCGATTGGGCAGGCCATCGAGAATGTCACATTCTCCCGGACTGGCTGCTTGTCTACCGCATAGAGGATGATGTTCTGGTGCTGACGCTGGCCCGCACCGGCACACACAGCGACTTGTTCGGCAAATAAACAGTCTGCCGCCGTATGGGGAAACCTGTACGGCGGTTTTTCTGTATGCAAAAGTATGTCGTGAAACACGACACACTTGACAGGGGTACGCCAAAACGCGGTAGCCTTTACCGCTCCGGCCCACGGTCGTGAGGCTTGTCCCTTTCCTGTCGGGACAGCTGCTCGGCGGTTTTGCGGATCCGTTCCACTGCTTTCAAATCCTCCCGCATGGATTTCATGGAAAGCGTGTCCGTCTGCTTTCCGGCGGTCAGCTGGTCGATCTCCCGCTGCCATGCCTCCGGGGTGATTTCCTCGCCGCTGTCCTTCAGTTCCTTCAGATACCGGGCCGCCGCGTCATAGAGGATCAGTTCCCGGCTGTGGCGCTGCTCGAACAGTTCCCGTTTCTCCGGCTTTACCTTGGCAAGCTGCTTGCGGATGGGCTTGTACTTGTTGTACTGCGCCCACATCTCCCCGCGCTCGGTGAGGGTGGCAATCCGGCGCTCGGCCTGGACAATCTTCCCCCGCAGGTCATAGTAGCTGCTGTTCATGTCGGAGATTTTATCGTGGAGCTGCTGCATGGTCTTGATTCCGTTTGCCTGCATAAAGCTGAACAGGGCGGCGCTCTCCTGCAAAGCCCGGATTTTGCCGGTGCGGGTGTCGGGCCGCTTGAGCTGCTGCTGGGCCTCCCACAAGTCCATCATGCTGGGCTGCTGGCCCTCCGGCTTCTCCGCCTCGGCCTTAGACCAGTTGTAGAGGCGGGTAATGCGGGCCTTGATTTCCTTGAGCAGCTTGTTGTCGGCGGCGATCTGCCGGTTGACTTCTCCCTTGTCGGTGCGGATACCGCGCTTCTCCATCTGGCTGGCCGCTGGCCCCAGGTGGACAGAGGGGATTTTATCAATGCCCTGGCGTTTGTAGCTGCGGTGGTCTACCAGGGCAGGCTGACCGGCGGCCTCCAATGCCCGGTTGGTAAAGGCCGCCCATGCCGCCCGCCAAATCTCCACATTCCCTTTGTCGTTCCAGTCGGTGGTGTCCTCCCGGTGGTTCTTCCAACCGCCTTTCCCATCCGGGATACGCTGGCCGTTTTCGTCCAGGTCGTATGCCTTGCGGCACTTCGCGCCCCATGCGCCATTTTCTTTTAGAGGCCGGACGGTCAGCATGATATGAACATGGGGGTTGCCGGTTCCCTTGTCATGGATGGCAAAATCGGCGCACATCCCCTTGTCCACAAAGTTGTCCTTCACATAGGCCCGGACAAGGGCAAGCTGCTGTTCTATGGACAGTTCGCGGGGCAGAGCTGCCTCGATCTCACGGGCAAGCTGGCTGTCCCTTGCTTTCTCGATTTGCTCCACGCTGTTCCAGAGGGTGGAGCGGTCTGCAAACTCTGGCGGGGCGTGGGCAGGCAGCATGATCTCCGCATGGACAATGCCGCCTTTCCGGGTGTAGTCGTGGGTCATTCCATCCCATTCATTTGTCAGCTTGGTTCCGCTGCGGTAAGCAACTGCGGCAACAGCAGAACGGCCCGCGCTGCGCTTGATGATACTGACGGGGATATGACAGAAATCTATGGGGAACACCTCCTTTCAGTGAGGGGATAACAGGCTCTGTGGAGCCGGACAAACGCAAAGCGGGTGTCTGGCTGCGCAGAGCGCACAAGGGGTTTGGGGAGCGTAGCGCCCCATCGCGGACGAAGTACGCAACAGCCCCGGCAGGGCGCACGACACCGGCAACGGTGTATAAGTGCGCCCTTGTAAACAAGGGACTTATGGCGTGTCCCCGGATTTTGGCAGGTTTGCAGTCAATTCCGCAGCCCCCGGAAGATGGGACAGGGCAATCAAAAATGCTTTAACCTCTGCGCCGGAAAGGTCGGGAGCCAGCGGGAAAATCCCCTCCAAAATGGCTCCGCGCTCAATCAGGCGGCGGGTGCGAACCCTGCGTTCTTCGTTCCGCTGCTTGTTCTCCAAAATCTTCTTTCGGTTTTCAAGCTGCCGAATCTCCTTCAGGACTTTCTCCCGTTCTTCTTTTTGGGGGTGGGCTGTAATTTTTTCGTTCATGTCAGGCACCTCTTTTCTTTGAAAATACTCATAGATTGACCGTCCATTTCTGTCGAGCAAAGTACCGGCGCAGCCTCCGCAGTGCAGCGTGGATGGATTTTCCCGCCTGTGATGGTGTGATACCCTCCATTGCGGCAATATCTTTCACTTTCATACCCAGCATATAGCGGGCATGGACACGGCGAGCCTGCATAGGCGGCAGGGAAGAAATGGCTTCGTACAATCGCCGTATCAATTCTTCGTATTCGGCTAATTCTTCTTTTTCTATCAGGTAGTCCTCCGGCGATGGCTGCGCCCAGCCGATGGCGGCATTTTCGATTCCATCGTTACAATCGAGGGAATAAAACGCCTTATACCGGAACATCTTGCGATCTCTGGCGGCCTCGGCTCTCTTGTCCAGAAGAAACGCTTCGACGATCTCATCGGACACCTCCACAAAAATGTCCTCTTTGCAAAATGGATAATATTGTTTGAGATTGATGGTCTGCATAGGCACGCCCTCACTCTGTTTGAAAAAGGTCATCATAGCAGCGGCGCATATTCCGCAGTCCCCGGTGGATGGCAACGCTGACCTTACTGCTATGGATACCCTCTCTCCGGGCGATTTCCGGCTGCTTGATACCGGCAATGTAGTAGGCGTGAACACGGCGGGACTGTGCCGGAGTGGCATGAGCCAGAGCCACCGGCAGAGCTGCAATCAGGCGCAGTCGCGTGGTCATTTCTTCTCGTTCCAGCAAAATATCTTCCGGTGATCTGCTGTGTTCCAGTGCGTAATTTTCCAGCCAGCTGTATGCGTCCAGAGAGTAGTAGGCGCGGTGGTAGACTTTCCGACGCTCATAGTTCTCCATCTCCCGCTGGGCCTGATACATCGCTGCCCATACCTCGTCCGTAACATCCACAAACTCGTCATGCCGGTAGTGGGGATACATCCACCGCAGATTGATTGTTTTCATAGGCTTACCTCCTGAAAATCGGAGAGGCGGGCAGCTCGTCCGCTGTCCGCCCCTCGCTGAGATAAGGGAAATGATCCCTTTCACTTGGTAGCCAGAAAACAGGTCATTCGTTAAGCCTGTTCTCAAAGAAATTTATAAATTTTTTTCTGACCGCCTCCACACTTTGATACACAGCCACTTTGGAGCAACCGCACAGCACACCGATCTCTGCAAGGCTCAGCCCGTCAAGCGCATAGAGCAGGAACCGGCGGCGCTGAGCCTCGGTACAGGTGTCCAGAACCGCCATCAGCTCATGCAGCGTTTCCATGCGGCAAAGGTATTCTTCCGGCGTTTCGCCGTAGGCTCCTACGCCCTCGGTGGTAATGATGTACTCGTCAAACTCCCGGCCATCCCAATGCCGCCGCTGTTCATGAAACAGGTTCTCCGTTTTGTGATCGGCCCGGTCAAGAAATTCATAGACTTCCAGCGTGACCTCCACAGCCACAGCTTGTCCGTTATAATTGATGGTAACTTCCATCTGCATTTCCTCCATTCAGATTTTTTGGGTAAATCTGAATGAGGCGGCGGGGCGCGGCTCCGGGGATAAAGTTCGGGCCATGCTGACCCGATGTTCCGGCTCCATAGGGACAAAAAAGCGCCCGGACGGCATAAAGCCATACGAGCGTAATGGAGTATATTTTGCTGTTTAGTTACATGGTATAGTGCATACTTCTGACCGCATTGCTCCGCTGCTGGGAACAGGCTTTTTTTAGCTGGTGCAGGTCATGGGTACTATGAAAAGAGGCAAAAATAGACACGGCGGCAATCCTCCTTATATGCCGCCGTGGATTTACACGGTGTTAGGTCGTCGTTATTTTAAGGTAGACGAAAAGAAACGGCGGCTCTGAAAATCAAAGCCGCCGCTTCATAGGCGCGTGAAAATGTGTCTGCTTTACGACGGCTTTTTTTCTTTTGCCGTCGTGCGGCAGATTAACATATGAAACTATAATTCATTGATGGTTGCAGTTATCGACATATTACGAATCCGTTTTGCCGGAGTATACACAGCCGCGATTGCCGCAATCGAGACAAACAAAAGAATGACGCCCAAAGAGGTAATTGGAAACTGCCATACCGCAGATGGAAAATGTCCTGCAATAAGGAAATCATACAGCAGCTTGCTAAGCGGCAAGCCAATAGCACAGCCAACAACGCACCCCAAAACAGCATAAGTGAATGCTTCGCAAGCAATCATTTTTGTCATTTGCCGTTCATCCATTCCTACTGCACGCATAGCCCCGTATTGCTTCATTCTGGTAGACACACTCATAGAAATACTGTTGATGATATTCATTACCGTTACCAGTGCAATAATTGCCAAAAACGCATAAACACAGAAAACAAAAGCCATATAAGTTCCCGTAGTACGCTCGTCGCGTTTATCACGAAAACTATATGTTTTATCTACGGAATTTTGGATTGCCTGAACATTTTCATCCGTAATATTCCCCGCTGTCTGTATCAGCACAAGAGAATAATCATCATTCCCTGTTAAACGGATAAATGTTTCTCCGGAGGTAATCAATGTGAGTTTTCCGTTTGTCAATCCATCCTCGCTAAAGGGGTCATTTTTTAACAATCCAGCTATGGTAAGGGTTTCATCCCCAATTTGAACGGTGTCGCCGATTTTCCATGTACTGTCCTGATCGGATGTTGCCAAAACAAAGTGACTGTCTCCATAAACTTTGGACAAATCACTCCCTCTTTTCAAAGCACCATCTTTTTTCAGACATTGCAAATCAAAATCATCATAAGAAATCAGGTCGATTGTACCGGAAAATCCGGTATCGCCATTTAATCTGGCAGGAACATCAAACGCACTACGCCGCCCGTAAACCTCTCTCACTCCATCCATTTCACGGATGGATGTAAGCAGTTCCCGAGGAATCGCATTACCGTCAGCACTTGCAATATCAATATCTGATGTGGCAGCTGACTGAGGTATCAAATAATCCACAAAATCGATCATAACGGAAAAGCTCAAAAATAAGATGATGCTAAGTGCAAAAGAACCTGTCATCAGGAATAAATTTTTCTTCCCGGAGACCGCATGGCCGATACCGAGAAGGGCTTCAATCTTTCCGAATCCTGTATACTGGGAATGACGCATTGTTTTTCCGTGGTCTGCATTTCCAGACACCGCTGTGATAGGAGATACCTTCGCGGCATGTTTCGCCGGAGCATTTGCGGCAATCAGTACAGTAATCAGCCCAACAAAGATACCGCAGGCAATGCCAAAAATACTGATACCAAAGAGGGGAATATCAGAAAATTCTTCTCTGACTACAAAGCGCAGTACCGCACACAGCCCCCATGTTGTAACAACCCCTAAAATAAGACCGATGGGTACAGCCGTTTTGCACCAGTTCAATGCCTCCAGACGAACAAACCGAATAATCTGCTGCTTACTCATACCAATGCAACGCATCATTCCAAAAAATTTGGTTCTCTGGGCAACGCTACTGTTCATACTGCTGGAAATCATCAAAACGCCTGCAACCAAAATCAACAGGAACAGAACAACCGCGACAGAAAGAAGGGTTTGTCCCATTGAACTGCCGAGCAAGTCTCCAATAGAGAAACTTCCATGCTTACCAACCAATCGAGCCTGTTCCATCCGAAAACCCATTTCTGCCATACTGAATACTGCTGTTACCATAAACACAGCAAATACAATGCAAAGCAGCGTCATACGATTTTGTCGGCGGTGAACTTTAGCGGAGATGGGAATGAGACTAAGATAGCTTTTCATTCACGGCACCTCCCAAAATCAGTCAAAGTGCCATCCGATACCTGTAATACCCGGTCTGCCGTTTGCGCAATACTGCGGTTGTGGGTAATCATAATGATGGTCTGCTCGTATTTTTTCGATGTTTCTTTGAGCAATGCTATGACCTCACTGCTGTTTTGTGAGTCCAAATTTCCTGTTGGTTCGTCTGCCAGAATCAGAGAAGGACGGGTAATCAATGCGCGGCCAATCGCCACTCTCTGCTGTTGACCGCCGGAAAGCTGACTGGGTAAATGATTACGACGATCTTTCAAATTCAAAACCGTCAGCAGTTCCTCCAAATATCTCTTGTCCGGCTTTTGATAATCCAGCAGCAGCGGAAAAATCATATTTTGTTCCACCGTCAACTCTGGGATAAGGTTAAACGCCTGAAAGATAAAGCCAATATTCCTGCGTCGAAATACCGTCAGTTTTCGGTCATTCATGGAAAAAATGTCCTTACCATCAATCAGCACCTTTCCCGAAGTTGGCATATCCAGCGCACCGATCATATTCAGCAGTGTGCTTTTGCCCGAACCAGATTCTCCGACGATTGCCACATATTCTCCCTTAGGAACAGAAAAGCTAACATTCCTAAGCGCTTTTACAGCAGTTTCACCGCTGCCATAGGTCTTACAAATACTCTTGACCTCTAATAAATTCATAGTGCAAACACCTCTTTCTTATGTTCTTGCGATGTAGACAGGTAAGCTTCATTTCCTGTCTACGATTGAAAGAATAGCACTGAAATATTACTGTAACCCTACAATCATCCTACAATTTTGTAGGAATCAGAAAATTTATCGTGAAACTTGTCCCTCTGCCTAATTCACTGTCTACCTCGATTGCTCCTCCATGTGCTTCAATGACTGCTTTCGCAAGCGGAAGGCCGAGACCAATACCCTGTGTATCTTTTGAAAAACGGCTGCGATAAAAACGCTTGAAAATATGGTGTATATCTTCCGGGTGGATGCCACATCCATTGTCCTTTACCACAATTTGAATACCTGATGGCAACGCCCTCCATGTAATGCCAATGACAGCACCATTTTCCGTATGGTCAAACGCATTTTTCACAATATTGTCGATTGCCTCAGACAACCAATCACGATCACAGAAAAGAGAAAGATGATCTGAGCCAGACAGAATGATTTTCTTCTTTTCCTGTCTGGCTCTATATGCAAAATGCAGTTCAATATCCCGCATCATATCCGCCACATTCTCTGTGGTCTTTTCCAACACAATGGCCCCGGCATCCAGTTTTGTAATCTTGAGCAAGTTTTGCACCAATATTTCAATGCGGTCAAGTTCCTGTTCGGATAAATCAGCAAATTCTTTTACCGCACTCAATTCCATATCCCCGTCTTGAAGCAGACCATTATAAATATTCAAAGCAGCCAGTGGTGTTTTCAGTTGGTGGGAAATATCAGAGATTGTATTTTTCAAAAATTCCTTTTCCCGGAGTTCGTTATCTGCGTGAGCATTTAAGACAGCGGCCATAGAATTGACAGTATGAAATAACCGATATAGCTCGCCTTCCTCATCACATTCAATACGGGCATTGTGATCGCCGTCAAGATACGCTTGAAGCTGTGATACCGCCTGTTCCATGACTTGATTTTGCTTTTTGAAATAAGAACAACCCACCGCCAATATCGCTCCTCCTGCCAATACGAAAACAAGCAATAGGAACAAAGAAAACCGCTGATAGCACAACCATAAGCCCCCTTGTGTCAACAGAAGGGAGGCTACCCAAATAACGGATACTGCAAGAAACAATTTTTTAATTTCTTTGTTTGCAAATATTTTCATAGGACACCTCACCCAATCACATTCCATTTGTATCCCATTCCCCGAACTGTCAGGAGCATTTGCGGTTCACTCGGATTATCTTCGATCTTTATACGCAGCCGCCTCATATATACGGTAAGGGTACTGCTGTCAATATAATTCCCATCGCAATCCCATAGCTTATCTAAAATCTGTTCTTTGGTAAGTACCATGTTCGGGTTTCTCATAAATAGACACAGCAACTTATATTCTGCGGCAGTCAAATCCAATAGCTTTCCATTCTTAAACGCCTGCCCTTGCAGCAAAAGCACTTTCATTCCGTTGGATTCCAGTTGTGTATCTGCGGAGCTGAAATCTTTTGCCCGACGAAGCAGTGCATTGACTCTGGATACTAACACTCCCAGCTTAAACGGTTTTGTAATATAATCATCTCCACCAATGTCCAAACCCATGATAATGTTCATTTCTTCATCTGCCGCCGTCAAAAAAATGATGGGGACTTTGGAAACTTGCCGCACCTTTTTGCAAAATTCAAATCCGGTGCCATCCGGCAGGGATACATCAAGCACCAGCAAATCATATTTTCCATCCATCCACAAACTATCTGCTTCTTTGAGGGTTCTGGCAACAACTAATTCAAATCCTTGTTTTTTGAATGCAAAAGAAAGCCCGTTAATCAGGCTCAAATCATCTTCAAGAAGTAATATATTACTCATGCTTTTGCTCCTTTCCTTGTTTTATCCGGCCATCAAGCGGCTTCTCCGCAGTTTTAGGGAGCAGCCAAACACCGGCCATTTTCACAGCACCGGGGATACGCCCACCAGTACAATAATAATTTACCCTACGAGGTGTCACGCCCCACTTTTCGGCGGCCTCTTTCAATGTCATATAGTCCATTTCGCACCTCCACAGAGTACATTATAGTTCTCTTTCTCGAACAATGCAAGAAATGGAATATGAATTATAAACTTCAACCAACCTGCATATAGCAACATTCCACGGACAAAGTATGAATTATACAATGTAACTGGGTGATGTTATATGGCGAAAGTTGAAGATTGTCCCGGTTTTGAAACCTTCGGTGCAGATGTCAAAGCCGCACGAGAGGCAAAGCGTTTGGCACGAAAAACATTGGCAGAAATGGTTGGGATTGAATGGCGGTATCTTGCCAACATTGAGAATCAAGGTGCGATTCCGAGCCTGCCTGTGATGATCCAGTTGATTAAGGTCTGCGGACTTCCCGTAGAGCGATATTTTAACCCGGAGATCATGCGGGAAGAAAGCGCACAGCGGCAGCGGGTCAGCCACAAGCTGAAGCTCTGTCCTGAACAATACCTGCCGATTATCGAAGGTGCCATAGACGGGGCGCTCAAAATGGAACAGACTGCGAAGCAGAAGGAGGACGCATAATCGCGGCCTCCTTCTGGCATTTCTATATCAAGGTTCCCGGCACTTTTCCAAAAGTTCCCGACACCTCTGCTGGATTTCTCCGGTTTCTGTCACAGTCAGCTCGCGGTCATTTCCGGTAATCTTATCTTCCAGAAAGTTAGCGTATGTACTCAACAAAGCGTTCCGTAAATCCTCCGGGGTTTTCTGTATCTCGGCGCTGTACCAGTCATTCCGGTGGGGCTCCCATGCCATCAATGTATAACCGTGGCTGGTCTGAACCACCTCATACAAAGGGTCATCATCCAGATATGCCTGAAACACTTTCAAAACCTTTTCAAAGGTCAGCATTTCCCGCACCTCCCATTCAGCTGCAAATCAGTTCCCTGATTAAAATTTCCTCAATCTGTGCCGTTAATGTGTTCATCAGCCCCACCCAACGCATAGGGTCACAGGCTTTCAGTTCTTCCGTGACACCCGCAACTTCCATCATGTGAGGCAACATGGTTTCCACACGCCCCTGTGCTGTCCGCTCAATCTCTAACAGGTGTGGATACAGCTTCTCGCTCATCAGCAGATGGTTGTAGAGAATGGGGCGATGTTCCTTTAGGTAGGATTTTCGCATTCTGCCGTACTTGCCGATAGAAGTTTCCGGCTGTTCAGAAAGTTTTAGGTTGGGTATATCATAATCTCCACAACGAATGTAAGTCAACTTACTCATATTCATTCTCCTTTGCTTCGTGATGATTAGACTGCTGCGCTGGCTGCTATGCTGCCTTTGCGTGGTTCTTCTTTCGGCAGCTGTCCGACAGTAGAAAAAACGCCTTTTTTCATATCCTCAGCCCGGATCAGGGCTTTCTTAGCGTCCATTTCCGCTTTTTTCTTCGCCTTGATTTTGTCCTCATACCGTTTCTGTGCGCCGCTGGCTTTCCGCTTCAAATAATTCTGATGAAGCCTGTCCTTGCGTTCTTCTTTTTTCCGCAGTTCTTCCTGTTCCTCCGGGGTTAAAGGAACCGGCTGTAAGGATGGTGGGATATAGCGTCCTAAAAAATTGAAGTAGATTTCAATTTCCTGCGTGGTGTCCTGACTGCCTTTTCGGGCGCGTTCGTGGACAAGGATTTTCTCTACAAACTCATTGAGCATGGTGTTTGTCAGCGTGTCAAAATTCTCGTATTTATCAATCAGGGCTATAAATTTCTCCGCTGATTTCTGGCTTTGCTCGTAGCCGGTAACAGCCTTTTCCAGCTCCGCAATTTCAATCTCAAGTGCGTCCTGCTCTTTGGCATACTGTGCATCAAGCGCCCTATATCGTGCATCCGGCAGCTTGCCGAGGGCATTGTCCTCATAGATTTTGCAAATCAGTTTTTCCAGTTCTCCGGCTCTCTTTTGAGCAGCGGCCAGACGCCTGCGCTTTTTCGCTATATCGGCACTCTGTTGGGCAACCTGCGTTTCCTGAACGGTGTGAATAAATTCCGTCCGGTCATTTTTGGAATATTCAGCGATAGCCCGGAGCGTGTCGGAAACCAATGTCAGAACAGCACTCTCATTGATACGGTGTTGTGTATGGCATAGTGTCCCACACGGAACTTTGGTATAATTGGAACAGGTATATTGAGAAATCCTCTTGCCATTGTTGGTGCGGTGGACATACATCTTGCCGCCGCAATCGGCACAATAGAGCAATCCTGTGAGGGGAGCCGCTTCGCCCCAGCCGTTTGGATAACGCCGTACATTGCTGCGGATTTTCTGCGCCAAATCAAAGGTCTGCTGGTCGATAATGGCTTCATGGGTATTCTCAAAGATCGTCCATTCGTCCTCAGAAACATAGTGGCTTTTCTTATCCTTAAAGTGCTTGCGGGTCTTGAAATTGATGGTATGCCCTAAATACTCTCGTTTTTTCAAAATGTTCACGATGGTAGATGCTCCCCATCCATAGGGGTCTTTGACCGGCTTTGAACGGTTCACACCCTCGTTGAAGCGGGCAAGGTGTACGACAGGAATTTCAATCCGGTCTGTGGATAATTTGCAGGCGATCTGATAAGGCCCATATCCCTCCAGCGTGAGGGAGAAGATACGGCGTACCACTTCGGCAGCTTCCTCATCTACCAGCCAATGCTCCCGTTTTTCGTCCCATAAGTAGCCGTAAATCACAGTGCCGGTCAGGTGCTTGCCACTCATGCCTTTTGACTTAAACACAGAGCGGATTTTCCGGCTGGTATCACGGGCGTAAAATTCATTCATAATGTTGCGGAACGGGGTAAAATCGTCATCGCCTTTCAGGCTGTCCACACCGTCGTTGATGGCAATCAGACGAACGCCTCGCTGCCGCAAAACCTCCATAACTTGACCGACCTTCAGATAGTCGCGTCCCAACCGGCTCATGTCTTTGATGACGATTGCCTCTACACGCCCTGCCTCCACTTCCTCCATCATTGCCAAAAATCCGGGGCGGTCAAAACGGGTGCCTGAGATACCATCATCGGTGAAGTGCGTAGGGTTGGGCAGCCTGTTCCGGCGGGCAAAATCCTCTAACATCTGTTTTTGGTTGGATATGGAGTTGCTCTCGCCCTGTAACTCATCGTCCCGGCTCAGGCGCTCGTACAGTGGGGTAATTTTTTCATTTCTCATGGCTGTACCTCCTGAAACAAAAATGCTCTAAGTGATTGCTTCACTAACCATGACAAAATCATGATTAAGAAGTCACTTAGAGCATATATCACCGGCGGCCAGCTTATATTTCTTATACTGGCGCACCGCAAAGTGGTTTGGCTTCTCGGCTTCCAGTGCATCAAACATCAGGTCTACGGGGTTTTTGAACTCCTCGTCATCCTCACGGACTTCCATGGCGTTGATGAACTCAATGAGGGTGGAGAAGTTTTGTTCCTCCACCGGAGCCTCATAATGGATATAGCCAATAAGCGCGCAGTACAACAAGGTTTCTGCTTTTACCCAGAAATCGTCTCCGGCCTTGCCTTCGCCTTTGGTATTGGCGATCAGCGTTGTTACCAGCTTCAAGATGTCCTTTTCGCTATGGATATAGGCGAAAGGGTTATAGTGCATGGACTTCTTGAAGTTAATGGTATTTAGGACCTTGATTCGGTACGGCTCATAAATGACCTTGCCGTGCTTATCCTTCATAGGCTTTCCGTCTTTCCCCAGCTTGGGTGCGCCCCTTTGGAGCATTTTTCCGCACTCCACCAAAATGGTTCCCTTCGGGTCTGTGACCACATAGGAACTGTGCATCTGCATCAGATTCGGTTTGAGCCAGAAGCGGGTCTTACCGGAACCGGAGCCGCCAATCACCAGCACATTTTTGTTTCTGGCGGTCTTTGGGTCCTTGGGGCGGCTGTTCATTGTCAGGCTCTCCGTTTTCGTCAGAATCACATTGTTCTGGAATACCGGGGCGATGTAGGGTGTAATGTCCTCATGGGTTCCCCACCGGGCGGAACCGTATTCCATGCCGTGCCTGTACTTCTTGGCGTTCTTGCTTTTCAGGTACACAGCCAGCCGCAGGCCGCCGCAGCAGCACAGGCCCACCAGCAGGTCCAGCGGGTGCAGGCTGGGCCACCAGCTGGCCAGCGCCACCGGCAGCGTGGAGAAGAACGAGAGCATTTTTGCCGAAGCGTCCGCACCCACGGCCATCCGCCACGCTTCACCGAAGTTGGTGGAGAAAAGCCCCATCAGGATATACGGCAGATTCAGCAAAATGAGCTTTTTGATGTTCAGCTGCTTTTTCATCGTTCCAGCTCCTTCCGCTTGTTCCGGTCCACGACGACGTGTTTTACCAGTTCTTTGAACTGGCTCAGCTTTGCCAGCACGGACGGGCGCTCGGATTTCTCCGCCTTTCTGACCTTTTTCCCGGTGTACTCGGTAAAAGCAGCGGTCAGGGCATCCGCGTCCCGACCCTTGAAAAAGATCAGGTACTTGGGTGGGGAGCTGCTGCGGTCCTTCTTCACCGCATAGTCCACGCCGTATTTCCGGGCGATCTTCTCAAACTCCTTGATGGAGGGGTCGGTGATCTCGATGTTGGAAACCCCTTGGTTTTGACCAATCAGCTGTTTCACCGTCTGCTTGCCCTGGGGCTTCACAGGCGCGTCACGGCTTCTCTGCTTTTGCAGCTTCTTTTCCTTGCGGTGGGCAAGGTACTTGCTGATGGCGGCTTTGAGCAGCCTGCCGGTGAACTTTGTTCCGCTGACAACCAGCGTTAAAGTCCTGTTTTCCACTTCTTCCTGCATTTTCATCGCCTCCTTTCCACAAAATGTGCAGGGGTGGTGCATTTATTTCTAAGGCGGGACCACCAGCCGCCGGAGAAGGTATTTCTTCATCGAACCGCCCTCAACGAATTTGCTCAGAACGGTCATAGAGCAAATCTCCATTTCTGACCTTTGCATGACTGAGAATCTTGATCTGTCCCTTTGCCTGACTGTCCAGAGCTTTTTCATAGCCCTTATCTGACAAAAACAGGCGGGTTCGTTCACCTTTCCAGCCCACCGGGGAGTCATGCGTCAGCACATCAAAAATAATCATGTGCCGGGTGTTCTCAGCAAATCGCTGGAGATCCATGTAGTCATGGCCGTGATAGTTCTGCGCTCCAGCTTTCTGGCGCATTTCTTCCATCAGCTGACCGATTGTTTTGCCTTCTGGCATAAAACTCACTTCCTTTCCCACTCTCATACAACCATCAAAATCATGTCTCTCAGCTGAGCAAAGTAGAGTTTGCCTTGCGGGGTTATCAGCGTATAGGAGCCGATATGCCCGTGATTGCAGTAGTCTTTGACACAAAACAGTCCTTCATTGGCTGGCTTTGCATAGGGCAGTACATTACCGGATGCGGTGCGGTACACAAAACGCTTTTCCAGAAGGAAACGGACAAACCGACGCTCCGGGACAAGCAACTCTTTGGCGGTGGTGCGGAGGTTGGTACTGTGATTGAGGTCGATGAACAAATCATAAAAGGCTGCCTTACTCTCCAGCAGGGCATTTTCCTCTCGTAGCGACGCATTTTCTTCCCGCTCAGCAAGCAGCTCGGAGCAGAGCTTTATCAGAGCTTCCGGAGAAGTGGCTATCTCCCACAACTTCTCTTTTGTGAGATAGGCTCCGTGCTTGCGAATGGCAGGTAGAACTTCATCAAACACCCATTGTTCAAACCGTTCCGCTGACGGCAGTTTACTATGGGCGATCAGACGATATAGATCACCTTCGGGGATAAAGAGCATTTCGACCATTTGTACCGCGGGGCTTCCATCTGCCTTTTTCCCAGTCTGGACCCCTATGGAACATTTCGTTCCACCCCTGGTATGGTCGCGGACGGCTTTGCGTGGATTGGTATATCCCAGCGCTGTTGCCACATCTGTACCGCAAAATAATACTTTGCCATTCTGTTCCAAAGTGCGAATGCTTCCGAACTCTGGACTATTGAAAATTTCAATCTGATTCATGCTGTGCCTCCTTTGGTGTAATACAAAAGCGGCTGATTACCAGCCGCCTGCGTGCATATCGTGATTTACCAGTGAAGTGTAGTGGTTATTCATGGTGGTAGGAGCGTTGAACAGCACTGCAAGCAGGTACTGCTTGATGTTGTGTACCTGGGTGGTGTTCTTTTGCAGACAGTCCATGACAAACTCGATGTGAGAGCTGTCCAGCTTCAAAAAGCGGGAGCGTACAATTTCATGAGGAAAGTCCGCACCAGAGATCCGGGTGGTCTTTCGTTTGGCACAGACCGTTTCTACCAACAGCTCTACGATCTCATTCAGGTCATCCAGGTAGAGAGGATAACGCTGCTTCAGACAATCATACTCGATATTCTCCAAAATCAATTCCCGATAATTTTCTATCTCTGTGACAGACATCGCATCCCTTCCTTTCCGTTCCGGCGGTATTACCGCCGCTGTTTCCCGGAAGGGAATGGAATCGGTATTTGATCCATGAGTATTTTGTTTTTGGGTATTTGATTTCTTAGTATTTAATTGTGTTGGATTTTCCGGTAACGGATTTACCGCTGACGGGTTTACCGTTATCGGGTTTTCCGACAACGGCTTATCCAACATCGGTTCTCCCTCGATGGGACGCTCAAAAATGGTATACTCATTGGCTGCGAATTTACCAGAAGCATCAGTTGTCTGTCTGCGCCGAATGTATCCGGCTGTTTCAAGCTCATTGACAGCAGAGCGGATTGCATCTTTGCTTTCTCGATTGATATAGCTGAGTCCTGACAGCGTATAATCCCAGTCATCAGGCAGAGATAACATTTGCGACAAGAGACCCTTTGCCTTCAAAGAAAGTCGTTTGTCTTTTAGATGAAAATTGCTCATAACCGTGTAATCGCCAGTGCGTTCTACACGAAAAACAGCCATTTACTTCACTCCTTTCATTTCTCAGGTATGAAAAAAGCCGCAATTCATAAAAGAATTGTGGCAGCGGTTAGGGTCTGTCTGTATCTTTTTTCTTGCGTCGGTAGGGGCGTTTTGGCATTGGTGGTTTATCAAACAGATCCCTTTCCTGAGAAAATGGTAAGGTTTGAAAAACACGGTCAATCTCGGTGGATTCCATATCACGCTGTGAGCGGCAATCTTCTTGAATAGCTTCTCGGATTTCTCTTACAGTACACATATTCATTCCTTTCCTTTCGTTGTATCGGTTATGAACGACGGTGTTTTTTAGGCTTGAAGTCGAGGATATGCCCCTCAATAACATGGGCATATCTCTTAATTTTGATTTCTCGACGCTGCTGGCTTTGCAGAGCTGACTGATACCCGTCCTCTGTGAGAAAAAGCCTCATTTCGTCACCAGGTTCTCCATAAGCAGTAGGGCGCAAGACAGTAAACTCAATCATCCAGAAAGTGCTGTCCCAAAATCGCTCCACTGCAAGAATGTTGTGGCCTTTCAGTTCCCTTGCTGCAATATCTTTCATAGGCTCTCCCTTCATCGTTCCTGATCTCGTTGGCGTTTTTTCTGCCATTGTTCCAGCAGTTTAATAATGGTTTCCTGCATTTTGGCCGGTGTATAGCTTTTGGGGAAATACTTTCGTAAGGTATCGCTGCTCAAGGTCACTTTATCCAGATCACCCTTTTTTTCCTCTGACATGATGGCAAGCATCACATCTTCTGACAATTTCCCTTCCTGGCTGAACTTTTTCATTCGCTGAGCCTGAGAGAGAGAAGGGGTAGCCTGCTCATAGTCCATTGTTTCCACCAGCATTTGCTGTTCGTCCGGTTTCAAAAAAGAGAGTTCATAGGCTGGGTTAAATGCGATTTTCTTTTCATCCACCATATCCAAAAGCTCTGGAATCAGTTCAGTCAAACGAACATATCGCATTACCTGGATACCGCTTCGTTCACCGGCTTCTTTTGCCACCTGGTCTCTGGCGCTCAACTTCTGTTCAACTTGAACAGAAGTCAGGTCTGTTCTTGCTCCTTGATGTTTAATGGCTTCCAGCTTCATTTTGTAGGCAAAAGCCCTTTCACTGGGGAGCAGATTTTCTCGCTGCAAATTGCTGTCAACCATAATAATTGTGGCAGCATCGTCATCCAAGTCGCGCACAATGACAGGCATGGTTTCTTTTCCGGCCAATTCGCTGGCTCTGCGGCGTCTGTGACCGGCTACCAGCTCATAACCGCCATCAGGCAGTGGTCTGGCAATCGCAGGAACCAACACACCATACTTTTTGATGCTGTCTGCGGTTTCTATCATTGCATCATCATCCTTGACCTTGAAGGGGTGATCCTTGAACGGATGCAGTTCAGATAGGGGAATTTCCTGAATTTTTTCCAGTTGCTCGTCTTGCCGACTTTCTTCTGTAGAAAACAGGTCATCTACTGAGGCCAGCTCTATTTTTTTCGCGCTGCTTTTCAAGTTTCAATACCTCCTTCGTCAGATTTTTGTAGCCCTCAGCCACTTTGCCATTAGGATCATGGGCATAAATGCTTTTTCCTTCAGCACTGATTTCTTTAGCCCTGACAGAATGAGGAATTTCTGATGTAAACACCTTGATCTTACTGCCATAGGTTTCGCGCAGAAGAGCGGAGATTTCTTTGGCAAAATTGGTTCGGCTGTCTACCATCGTCAGCAGAATCCCATCAATTTGCAGCTTGGGATTGATTTGTCTGCGAACCTTATTGATAGTTTGCAAAAGCTGCTCCAAACCTTTAGCTGGAAGATACTCTGCCTGGACGGGGATTATAACCCTATTAGCGGCAGCCAGTGCATTGACCGTAAGCATACCCAGGGAGGGCTGGCAATCAATAAGGATATGGGAGTATTGCCCCTTCAGCGTGTCCAGATATTGTCGCAGAATGGTTTCTCGGCTCATAGCGTTTACCAGAGATACCTCCATACCAGATAGCTGGATGTCCGCAGGCATCAGGTCTACGCCCTCAGGGTGGTGCAGGATACCCTCGCCGGGACGAATTGGTTCATCCATCAAAATACGGCCCATAGCGTCTGACAGTGTAAAGGGCAGCTTATCAGGCTGAGGATTGCCCAAGCTGATGGTCAGGCTTCCCTGTGGGTCTCCGTCAATCAGAAGGACTTTCTTCCCGGACTGCGCCAGACCAATTCCAAGATTGGCACAAGTGGTTGTTTTGCCGACACCACCTTTTTGGTTGGCTATGGCAATAATCTGTGTATTCATGATTTCACCTCATTTCTTTCTAAGTTTAGATATGAAAAAAAGTGCCTGCTTTACCTTTCCTGAGAAAGATAAAACAGGCACTTTCACTGGCTCAATACCTCTTGTAATGAACCTCTATGTATGGTAAACTATGTCCACGATACCATGAATATAATTAAGTCTCGACGGGAATTGAACTTTTGGCTAACGCCAAATTTCGCGCCTTTGCAAACAGAGTGCAAACAATAGGGGGCTAAAATCCTTTGTTTTTGCTTGATTTTGCTTGTACAAGGTTTATAGAGAACATGGAGAAAAGCCTTGATATAACTGCATTTTCTTTATCCCTGTTGATAGGGAATATATGCACTGGGTCCATCTCCTAAGGTTCAATCATGGTTGAGACTTATGGAAGTTGAGAAGTGATAAGTCAGAGTTCGATTCCAACAGGGATTGACCTGAATGTCAAAATAAGATACAATGGAAATTCATCACAAGAGTGATTGAATTCATAGATATGGCAGCCGGAGCCAAAAGAGCTGAAAAGCCCGAAAATACGGCATTTGTCTCCTTAGTTAAATGGATATAACGGGGTCCTCCTAAGACTCTATTGTAGGTTCGATTCCTATAGGAGACGCTCATTTTTAGCGGTAATGAAGATAGTTTCATTGCCGCTTTTTTCATGCAGAATTGCAATTTCAGTGACAAATTTGTCAGCGAAACGGGGTTAAATATACTGATTTTGTCAGCGGGGATGGATGCTTGTCACTGATTCACATTTTCTGGTTTGTCACCCGGAGGGATTAACTACAGTGTAGGATGAGTTTTGAGGTGTAAAATTAGGAAAAGCAGTGAAATAAAACACTATATTCTTGTCTGTGATATCAGGCCTGTCGGAAGAGTCCGTTCAGATTAGATAAATACAATCTATTCTGGACAGGCTTTTTTGCGTGAGCATCGCGAGTGCGTTCAGGGAAAGGAAGTTGCCTATGGAAGAAAAGAAGGAATTGCTGGATCAGGATGAAAGAGTTGTAGAAATTGAGTTGGAAAGACTTCGGGGATTTGTAAACCATCCATTCAAGGTTCTGGCGGACAGTCAGATGATTGAATTGCAGGAGAGCATTAAGAAATATGGAATATTAAATCCTCTGATAGTCAGACCGAGGCAGGATGGAACTTATGAGATCATATCGGGTCACAGAAGAAAATTTGCAGCTGAAAAGATCGGTTATCGTAAGGTACCTGTGATCATTCGGGTATTAAAAGATGATGAAGCGGTTGTATCTATGGTTGATTCAAATTTACAACGGGAAATGATAAGTCCGAGCGAAAAAGCATTTGCTTACAAAATGAAGTATGAAGCAATCAAAAGGAAGGCAGGAAGAAGAAAATGTGGTCAGGTAGACCATAATTTGGGAAAGAAAAGCATTGAGCTCATTGGAGAGGAATGTGGGGACAGTCCCAAGCAGGTTCAAAGGTATATCAAAATCACAGAACTTATTCCTGAAATGCTTGAAAAAGTGGATGACGGAAGCATGGGATTTACTCCGGCGGTTCAGTTGTCATTTCTGAAAAAGAAGGAACAAAAGGAAATGCTGGATGCAATGGAATTTGCACAGTGTACCCCGTCTCTATCCCAGGCACTCCGCATAAAGAAATTGAGTGCGGATGGAAAAGTATTATAAGGATCTTCTCAAAATGCCGGCGGTAAAGAGTACGAAGAATCCGGATGGGACAGGAACAATCACGGAAAGTACAGTAAATGAGATACATAAGGTGTTAAGAAGCTGTTTCCGTCAGGCAGTAAAGTGGGATATGATGGAAAAGAACCCGGCTGTGGATGCAACCGTTCCAAAAGCAAAGAAGCAGGAGCGCGAGATCTGGACAGCAGAGATGCTTATGCAGGCATTGGAAGCCTGTGATAACAAAATGCTCAAAATAGCATTTCATCTTGCATTTACGGCAACGCTCAGAATTGGGGAAGTGCTGGGGCTGACCTGGGATGCAATGGATATTTCAGAGGAGGCGATTGCGGCCAACCGGGCATATGTTTACATCAATAAGGAAGTGGAGCGTGTATCGAAACAGGCAGTGGAAGAATTGAACTCCAAGGATATCATACTGACATTCCCAAGTCAGAAGAAAAATAATAAAACAGTCCGGGTGTTAAAATCACCAAAGACGGATAGCAGCAAGCGAAAAGTGTTCATTCCGAAATCTGTGGCACAATGTCTGATCGATCTGAAAAAGGATCAGGAAGAAATCATTGAAGCACTGGGGAATGAGTATCAGAATTATAATCTGGTCATGGCAACAACTTTCGGATTTCCCATAGGAGACAGCTATCTGAGGACAAAAATGCAGGATATCATAGTTGAACTGGGACTGCCGGATGTAGTGTTTCACAGCCTGCGTCATACCAGTGTTACCTACAAGCTGAAATTAAGTGGCGGAGATATTAAAGCAGTCCAGGGAGATTCCGGACATGCTCAGGCAGACATGGTAACGGAAGTATATGGTCATATCCTTGATGAAGACCGAAGGAAGAATGCGGAACTTATGGAGAATGCCTTTTATAATAAGGAAAATCTCAATCCGCAGATGAAAAATCAGGATGAAGGCAACAGTACAATCACGGTGCCGGATGGAGTGGATGCGGAACTGTTGATGAAGGTACTGGGAAATCCGGAAATGGCTGCGTTATTGACATCGTTGGCAAGGACAATGAAAGTAGAATAAATTAGGAAAAGGAGCGATATTGTGTAGATAAAGGTATCTATGCTATATCGCTCCTTTGTATTCAACACAAATCATGTAAATGTGATGATTAGAAAACAAAAAATTATATGGATAGGATAAATTGAGTAATTGAAACAAATTCGATGATTAGAATTGATAAATAGTTTTATTAACCGGATCATAAATGGAAAATTTTAGTGTGCATTAAAATACATAACATGCTGGTCATTATAGATAAGATTTGGTACAATTATAAATGAAAAAGGGAGAGATGCAATATTGATGTGCGCATTACCCTGGTAAAGCTGACACAAAAATAAGCATCCTCCGATTAAATAAGTATATGTGTTATATAAGATTTTTATTCGTATTAAAAATTAAAAAGATACAGTAAGAAAGAGAGAAACTACCCAGGTAGCTCATATCTAACTTATGTATCTTTAACTGGCTTAATCATAACGGAAAAAGAGAAACTTGTCAAGTACATTTATAGAGAAGGGAAAATTATTATGGATGAAAATAAAATTTTAAAGTGCCAAAAGTATTATATTTTTAAGATTCGAGATATTGTAAATAATAGTTTTCATACATTAGAAGAAAAAAGGACTGAATGTCTTATCCAATATCTAGAATTAAGTATAAATACTTATGATGAGTATCGTAAAGCATTAGATCCAAGCAAATTAAAAAGAGCATATGAGGGGTTAATAGAAGGATTGGATTTTCAAATACAGCACCATCCATTCCGAAAGTTGGATTTGTATAAAAATGATTTTACTCATTTACATAAGCTGATTGCATTATCTGAGAGTGAAAGGAATAAGGAATTACATAATATTTATTGTGCAATGGTTTGCTTAAAGAAAAAACTTTGTGCAGCTGATATTATAGGGGATTATATATTATGCTTGGAGAGAGAAGAAGTTTTCGGAGAAATGGATATTCTTATAGAAGCTTTGATAAGTGATTTGTTATATAAGGGGTATTCGTTAGCATATTTAATTGAATGGTTTAAAAATCAACAGACTTTATTTATGAAAAATGGTCAGGATGTTTCTATTATACATAACTTAACGGAATTAGATAGGCAGCCTATTGGACATACAATATATATTAAGTTTGTGATAAGGAGTGATACTCAACTTTACCCCGCATTACAATTATTACAAAAACAATTTATCATAGAAAAAAAGGAAGATTTTTCTTTTGGTAATATGTGGCGCGGAGAAGAATATTATATTGCACATAAGGAATATCAAGCACTTGACATAACTAAGGCAGTTTCAATGGCAGCGAAGGAGTTTGGAGAAACTAAAGAATTATTTGACATGTGGCAAGGAGTACAGGGGTGTATTCGTGATGATCAACAATATGGATGGGTTGAAAATAACAGATTAAATTTGATAATGGTTAAAAAACGGATAATGTTAAGATGCTTGGATATGTGGATTCGTACTACAAGAGCCAAATGAATAGATTTTTAAAACTTAAGGATGATTTGGTGAATGAAGATATTAAAGTCTTAGAAAGAGTGCTGTATACTTTAAATACAGCAAAAACATATAAAATACAAAATAGATTTTTAAATTTTTGGTCTGCATTAGAGTATACATTATATCCGTTTCCGCGTTATACAATTATTGAGAAGGCTAGGGTTGTTGTGCCAGAAGTGTTTAGTTTGTTTTATATAAAAAATAAATTAAATATTTTTTGGGCAAGATTGACGCATTATCTTGAGCCTAGAGAGACAGATAGTGAACTCAATGAAGTTATTCAGTTTGTACGAGAATGTAAAGATTTGAATGATGGAGGATATGACACTCAAAAAGTAATAAAAGTTTTTCAAGATGAAGAAAGAATAGGAAAAATCATAAAAGGTTTAGAAAAACATGTAGTTTTAGAAAGAGAGACAGCAGAACTACAAATGCTCATAACTAATCCTTATAAGGCAATTATAGCGATAAAAAAATATTATGAAGCCATTATGCATGATTTGAATTATATTTATAGGTTGAGAAATCAACTTATACATTCAACAAAAGGATTGGATGATTCGTTAGAACATATTAGTATGAGATTATATAGATATGTAAACTCGGTTTTATCCACGATGCTTTATTATAAGGAAAAGAACGGGGAGTACACAATTACGGATATCTTGAATTCTATAGATGCAACTTATTTGGATTATGTTAGTACATGGGGAGATGGAAACGGAAAGAAAAAATCAGTAAATCAAAAAGTAGAGTTAAGTCTGCAAGAAGCATATAAAATTGTAAGACCGCCATATTTGTTTATTGAGTAGTGGAATTGTTATTGTCGTTGCAAAGCACGTTTTGTTCAGAGAATTTTAACAAGAATAATATGATATTAAATGTGTTTGCAAATATGTTGTAAACAAATATCGGCAAAACGGGTTAATAATGGTCAAAAAACAATCGAGATCCGACCTCACACACGTTATAATATAGGTAATCTAATAAGAAAACAGTGTTATCATTACCGCATACTGAGTGAGAATGGTAGCCATAAATATGAATTCGCAGGAACGGAATGGTTGAACCCTCAGGGTGACAGTGTCGCTCATTTGTCAGCGAGAGGTGCTTAACTTAGATGATTTTCAGTTTTCTTATTTTGACATGGATTTACAGGAAAGTCAGTAAAATCAAGTTGTTGGTTGACTTATGTTGACCAAGAAAAACATAGATTTTCTGTAGGGACTTGAGTTCCTAAGACTCAATTGTGGGTTCGATTCCCGCAGGGAACGTTAGTTAAGCAGTAATGGTTAGTAAAAATCATTGCTGCTTTTTTATGCAAAATTTCATTCAACTTGCGGTTGAATCCTAAACCTCCAACTCCACCAAGTGGTTATTGTTGCACATATACAGTTATAGTATACTGAAGAAGTAGAAAATCACAGGGAGGAGGATAATAGAATGCTGGATAAAAAAGGAGTTGGAAAACGGATTGCTTATTACAGAAAAGAGCATGGAATGACGCAAAAAGACCTTGCAGCGCTTCTGAATATTTCCTATCAGGCGGTCTCCAAGTGGGAAGCGGGAATCAGTCTGCCTACGGTAGAGATGTTGTATGATATTGCAAAAATATTGAATATGACAGTGGATGGATTGTTGAATGAGGAAGCCTGGGCGAAGCGTCAGATTACTTATATGGATACAGGACTGGATACCAGAAAACTGTATGAATTAAAGAATGATGTGCAGAAACTTGTTTCAGATGATAAGAGAATCGTGTCCTCCTGGTATGCGGATGCCTGCCTGTTCCAAATGGATACCTCACGGATGAAAGATCCGGTGTATTCCTGTGTTACCTGCATCCCCGGGTCTAAGGAAAAAATGGCAAAAGAATACCATTATAACAAAGAAATATGTGCGGATGTTGCGGCAAGTGCGATCAATTTTACATTACAGCATGGTATTAGACCCAGTGTGTTAAAAGCATTCGTTTTATGTGGCAACTATGATTACGAGCAGTTGTATATGATGGCACAGACTTTTCAGGAGGTCTGTAAACAGAATGATATGCTTTTTACGGGGATGGAAATCGCTGCACAGCCCGTTAATTTTTCCAGTCAGGAATACAATATAAATGCAACTGTAGTTGGAGTACAGGACAGAGATAAATTGTTGAATTATGAGAAAATAAAGGAAGGAGACGCCCTGATCGGTATGCGGACGCAGGGAATCGACGGGACGCATTATCCTATTATCAAAGTAATGCTGGACAGGCGACCGGATCTGTTGCATGCCAAGATAGATGAAGAACATTTTCTGCTGGAAGAAATGATGAAAGCCAATGTGGCATATACCAGGGAGATTATGTCGTTACAGGAATGCGGATATCTGCATGGAGCATTCCGTGTGCATAACAGTTTGTTTCGGAATAAAGGATGGAGAGAACTGCCGGATGGACTGTATGCATGTGTGGATATGACAAAGATTCCTGTTTTACCATTATTTCGTTTCCTTTATGAACAGGATATGATTGGTGCCGATGTATTTCCTCATCGGTTTCATATGGGAATCGGTATGGTGGTAGCCGTACCGGCAGACAAATGCCGGGAAGCAATGCAGGTGATCGGACAATATACAGAATGTTGGAATATTGGAGAAATCAGGGCAGATAAAGAACACAAAGAAGAAAAAATAAGGACGACAGGAAAACTGCAATGGTAATAAAGAAAAAGAAGTTATTTTATGACATCGGAATACGATATGTATGGATTCTCTGCATCTATGTTGTTATGTCTATTTCCCTGAATGAGATCGTTGTTCGGGGAAATGATTATATTGCACAGGTGACGGACAGTATGCTGACGGGAAAGCCGGTAGTTCTGCAAAATATTTTAATACAGATGTCAGGGATGATCATAGTCGGCACGGTTGCAGCGTACTTTGCAGATCTTAGCCGAAAGTATTATAGTTCTTTGGTACAGCGAGAGGTGCGGGGACGATTAGCGGAGCACCTGCTGCATCTGCCATATTCATATTTTGATGAAAAAGGTTCCGGCAGTATTCTGACACGATTTTCTTCAGATATAGGAGAAGCAGGAAATTTTTTCTCAGACATTCTTCCCGATTTACTGGTAGATATTGTGACAGTGGGGACAATAACTGCTTATTTTATACAGATGGACATAAGGCTGATCGTGATATTATTTGCAAGCTATCCGGTGATGCTGCTGGTGGCAGACAGATTGTCCAAAAAGCTGGCGGTGATTCTGCGGAAGTTCCGAACTACAATGGATGATAGAACCCAGATCGCTTATGATGCCATTCAGGGAATCGCCATTGGAAAAAGTTATAATCTATATCATGTGATGTGTGCGCGCATCAATGCTGCGATAGATAAAATAGCAGATCACGGTTGCAAGAGTACAAGAATCAGTTCCATGGGTTGGTTGTTAAAGGGAGTGATTACCACGATTCCTGTAGTGGTCTGTTATTTTTTTGCCCTTTTTGAGGTGATTTCGAATCGCATCAGTGTGGGAGAACTGCTGGCTTTTACGATTTTATTGAGCAGAGTAAATAGACCGCTGGGTAATGTGATGTTTTGCATGAATGATATCCGTGCCTCCAAGGTTGCTATGGACAGACTGGAGACTCTGTATCAGGCAAAAAAAGAGGAAGAAGCTTTCAAAGGAAAATGCACCAGGGATGAAGTGGAGCTGCCGGATGCAGAGTGTAAGGGTGCAATCGTATGGAAAAACGTACATTTTTCTTATTCCGCTGACAGAGAAGTACTGAAGGGAATTTCCTTTCAGATAAAAAAAGGACAAATGGTGGCTTTTGCAGGTGGTTCAGGAGAAGGAAAAAGTACCATTGCCAGGTTACTGTATGGTCTGTATCGCAAAGAAAGCGGTTCCTATCAGCTTTTTGGAAAAGACGTGGAGCAATGGTCGCTGCGGGAATGGAGAGACTGCTTTTCCGTGGTATCCCAGAATGTGTTTCTTTTACCGCAGAGTGTTGCAGAGAATGTGGCGTGCGGAAAGGAAGGAGCTGCGAGAGAAGAAATTGAGGAAGCCTGCAGAGCAGCGGATATTCATGATTTTATTATGCGTCTTCCGCAGGGATATGATACGCAGGTAGGGGAACGGGGAGTGAAATTGTCTGGAGGGCAGAGACAACGGATCTCCATAGCCAGAGCATTTCTGAAAAATGCACCGATTCTCCTGCTGGATGAACCTACTTCGGCGATAGACACAGAGACAGAAGCGGAAATTCAAAAGGCTATAACAAGAGTTGCAAGGGATAAAACGGTAATCGTTATAGCACACAGGTTATCCACGATTCAAAATGCAGATTGTATTTATGTGGTAGAAAACGGTGCGATTGCGGAATCGGGGACACACAGGGAGCTTCTCGCTCGGAACGGAATCTATGCCGGACTCTATGGAAAGGAGGTGGGGGTAGATGAAAGATAAAGAGAAAAAGCACTTACTACGTTGGTTTCTGGGGCTAATGGAAGACAGACTTCCGATTTATTTGTTTTGCATTTTGATATCGTCTATGGGAACTGCATTTTCCAAAATTGCCAACGCATGGATCGTGGAAAGCGTTGTTTCTGCAGCACAAAGCAGAAATCCGGACGGCTTACTAATCAGGATCCTGATACAATTTCTGGCATTTGTGTCCGGCTGGTGTTTATGGAGAATGGGCATTATGCATTACAACATAGAAGGAAGAATAGGCACTGCCAAATTGGAGAAAAGAGTGTTTGCAAAGGCAATGCGCCTGCCGTATTCCTATTATGAGCAACATCACAGCGGCGATTTTATTTCGAAACTAATCTACGATACGGAACGCGCCAGCGATATTTATTCTTCCCGTCTGCGCAGACTGCTGGCAGCGATAATCGGAGCGGTAGTTTATCTGCTTCCCATGATGTATTACAGTCCACAGTTGACATTGTGTCTGTTATTGATAAGTGTGGTAACCTTTCTGGTAAATCATTATTTTGCACATCCTATGAAACAGGCAGGAAAAGAACTGGCACAGAATAATGTGGGTATGATTGAAGCGATGACCAATATTCTATCGGGGGTGGAGCTGGTCAAAACTTATGCGGTCGGTGAGAAATTGCTGCAAAGCTTTGGAAAGGAAAATCAACAATATTTTACGACGCAAAAGAAAGTAAATCGAATCAGTGCGACGTTATCCGGTTTGAATAATCTATTTGATCTGCTGGGAACACTGGCATTTCTGGGATTGGGAGTCTGGTTTGTGTCCCGGAACAAAATCACGCTGGGGATGTTATCTGCTATCTATACATTGTACGGACCGTTTCATTATGCATTTATGGATATAGGAAGATATTTTCCGGAGCTGATGAACTGTCTGGCAAATGTGGAAAATCTGTACGATTTTCTGCAACTGGATGAAGAACCCGGTCATTATATTACGCAAAGTAATTATGAGGAAGTGGCAGCGGAAATAGAGGTGGATATAAACAATGTCTCCTTTGGATATACGGAAGGGAAGGAAGTGCTTTCGGATTTTCATATGCAGATAGCCAGAGGGCAGTGTGTGGCAATCGTAGGAGAATCCGGAAGCGGGAAAAGCACTCTGGCAAAATTGTTGTTGGGATTTTATCCGTTGCAAAAAGGAACGATAAATATTTGTGGAAAGAATGGAAGAAACAGTACAATAGAAGAAATGCGTGATCTGATCGCTTATGTTCCGCAGGAGCCGTATTTATATGAGGTCAGTATTGCAGAAAATATTGCATATGGAAGAGGGAAAAAGACGCAGGAAGTCGCCAGAGAAGATATTGTGAATGCTGCAAAGATTGCCAACGCACATGAGTTTATCATGCGTCTGCCAAAAGGGTATGATACCATTCCCGGGGAGAGTGGAAACACCTTATCCGGTGGGGAACGCCAGCGGATCGCCATTGCCAGAGCAGTGCTGAAAAACGCACCGATTCTCCTGCTTGATGAGGCAACTTCAGCATTGGACAATGAATCAGAGAGACTGGTCAACAAAGCAATAAATAGAATAAGCAGGAATCATACCACGATTATAATTGCCCATCGACCATCTACGATTGCAATGGCAGATAAAGTGGTAAGACTATAAATATTATTTTAAGTAGGGAATCAAAGGAGAAAAATACAATGAAAAAATTATTGCTGATTACAGGAGATATTGCGACAGGAAAATCTACTTTTGCTAACATTCTTTCAAAAAGATATCATACGAATATGTTTTTTAAGGATTCTATTAAAGAAGTTTTGGGAGATACCATAGGTTTTTCCAACAGAGAGGAAAATAAAAAGCTGTCATTTGCTTCCATGGAATTAATGTTTTTTATATTTTCTGAGTTTGCATCACTGGAAAAAGACTTAATTTTAGAATCAAATTTTCATAAATCGGAACTGGAAAGGTTACATAAAATAGCGGAAGATAATGGTTATGATGTACTTACAATTGCTCTTTTTGGAGCTGTGGAAGTGCTGCATGAGAGATATTTGAATAGAATGACAAATGAAAACAGGCATCCGGTTCATTTAAGCACAACAATAGATAAATTCGAAGATTTTAAAAAGTGTTCCGATTATATGAAAAGAATAGAAATACCCGGAGAAGTGATGCGAATAAATGCAACGGATTTTAGGTATCAAAACAATGAAGAGATATTAGCTAAAATTGATGCATTTATGGCAATATAATAATGAAATTATAATAAGCCAATTTTGTGACACCAGTGGTGACACAAATAAGCAGTTAATCGATGGTCAAAAAATCATCGACATCCGACCCCACACACGTTATAATGTAAGTAATCTAATAAGAAAACAGTGTTATCATTACCGCATACAGAGTGAGAATGGTAGCCATAAATATGAATTCGCAGGAACGGAATGGTTGAACCCTCAGGATGACAGTGTCACTCATTTGTCAGCGAGAGGTGCTTAACTCGGATGATTTTCAGTTTTCTTATTTTGACATGGATTTACAGGAAAGGTAGAAAAATCAATGCTTTACTTGACTTGTATTAACTTAAAATAATATAGGTTTCCAGTATGGACTTGAACTCCTAAGACTCTATTGTAGGTTCGATTCCTATAGGGAACGCTCTATTTTAAGCGGTAATGAGAGAAAAATCATTGCCGTTTTTTTTGTTGTTTTTCTGCTAACAGCAAATCAAAAAATGAGCATTTTTGCTAACAGAAAATGCAAATTGCTAACAGTAAAATTATTGTAGATTTGCTAACAGGAATGAAAAGCTATAATGCAGCTGGTGTAAAAGGTTGTAAATTCTTGTAGCTAACAAAAGGGTGATGATAAAAAATATTTCTGCTTGGAAAATATCAAGCCTGAATGAGTATTCCGTTCAGATTAGATTAGGTTCTAATCTGGGCGGATTTTTTTATTTCAGGAAGAAGGAGGATGCCTATGGCAGAAAAAGTGGATCAGATGGATCCAGATGAAAAGATCGTTGAAATAGCGATTGAACGGCTAAGAGTATTTGAAAACCATCCGTTTCGAGTGGAAATGTATTGTGTTGGTGCAGAAGCTCCTGCAGCATAGCAGTGTTGCCACTACACAGCGATACATTGACGTGGATCAGAGAATAGATAAAGCTCTAATTGAGCAGTGCACGTTATTTTAAACAGAGGACAAAATTGTCCTCTGTTTTTTCAGTAATAAGAACAGGTTTTTTCAGGAATATTTCAAATAGTAAGAGAAAATATTTTGTTAGGGTTGACCCTTTACGATATTAAGTGTAAAACGTGCACAACAAATGGGGTATGCAAACCATGCAACGGTAAGGTCGAAATCCTTGGTAAATCTATTACCTGGATATGCCCATGGAACTTCGGCAACATATACCCCATGTTCAAGACAGATGATACGATGCGTCTGGTATTCAACTTCGACCAGAATACCACCCCAGTCCAGCCCCCTCCAAGTGGTTGGTCTGCTGGAATGTTTGTCATAAGCAGGACATGACTTGTGACAGAAAGGGCAGTCATTCTCATGCCATTTATTAGGTCTGGCTTTGATACGGATGTGTTTCACACCATCCTCATCAGAGTAAAGATTAAAATTTTCTATCAAGAGAATAAAGAATTGACAAAATTTTGTGGGGTGGGGTAGAATAATGGTAAAAAATTCCAAAACATAACGCATTGGTGCCTTTCGCAGAAAGAAGAAAAATAAACATGAAAAAGAGAAAGAACTTGGGAAAAAAGTTAGTAACAATGTTAGTGTCTGTAGGCTTTTTTGCAGTTTTGATTACAGTCTTGAATTTAATGGCATTACAAGCTATTCGAGGAAAGAATAATGTGCTTATAGAACAGTTTGAACAATATGAAGAAGCAGTGGAAAATAATGATACTGCGGTTTTTGAAACAGCAAAAGGAGAAGTGGTAGAAGCCATCAGACATAGCAACTACAGAATAAATGGAAGCATCATTTTTGATCTTGCACTTGTGGTAGCTGATATTATTGTAATCGTACTTCTTTCGATTGTTATTAATAAGTCCATTGTTCGTCCAGCAAAAAGAGCAAAGAATGATTTGGATGATATCATTTTAGGTATAGAATCAGGACAGGGTAATCTTACGTTAAGAGTATTTGATGAAACCAGTGATGAAATTGGTCAGCTTGCAAATGGTGTCAACCATTTTATTGAAACATTACAAAATCTTATGGTAAAGATTCAGAGTGTATCAAAAGATATGAAAAAATCTTCCTATCTTGTACAAAAAGAGGCGGAATCTTCAAATATGAGTGCATCCAATGTGAGTGCAACATCGGAAGAACTTGCAGCATCCATGGAAGAGGTATCTGCTTCTCTATATGATTTAGCCCAAGGATGTAATAATCTGCTAGAGAAAATGGCAGGCATGAATGAGGATGCTAAGAACTCTGCAATGAAGTTGCAGGAAGTGAAGCTTACTGCAGAAAATAGCTATAAAGAAGCGATTGCATCAAAAGAAAAAACAGTAGAAACATTTGATGGCATTCAAAAGGATGTCGCGGAGGCAGTAGAAGCATCTAAGTCTGTAAATGAAATTGCAAAACTTACAGAAAATATCTTAAATATTGCAGCACAGACAAATCTTCTAGCACTTAATGCATCGATTGAAGCAGCAAGAGCAGGGGAAGCAGGCAGGGGCTTTGCCGTTGTTGCAGATGAAATCAGACAGCTTGCAGATAGTTCACGTGAGACAGCAAACAATATTCAGGAAATCAGTGGAAAAGTTATTGAGGCAGTAAACAATCTGTCTGGAAATGCAACGGAAATGATTCGTTTTGTAGATGAAAAGGTAGCACTTGATTATGACAACTTTGTAAAAATTATTGGAAATTATGATGCTGATTCTGATCAGGCAAGTAATACATTTAACGAGTTTGCAGTTAAGTCAAAAGATAGCTTAGGTACAATGAATGATATGAATGAAGGTATCAATAACATTTCTATAGCGATTGAAGAATCTGCAAAAGGTGTTACAAACGTAGCACAAGAGATATCACAACTTGTAACAGCAATTTCAGCAATTAAAGTGCAGGCGGACGAAAATAAGAACCTTTCGGAAGATTTATTGGATGAAGTAGCAAAATTTGAAAAAGTTTAACTAACAGATTTTTATTATGAGAAAAACTGTATTAGGTAAATAACCCGCACTAACTAAAAATGAATGCCAGAATAAGCACAAAGGCATAGCACCATTACGGGTTCTATGCCTTTGCGTTTTCCGGAAGCAGCATCCGGTCGTCGATATAGTAATCACAGGAAATCTTCCGGCTGTTGTGTCCATAGAATTCGATGACAGGCTTGTTACCGGCTTAAGGAAAAAGTCTGCAATCCTCATGGCGTATAGCAGAGAAGGAATATGCTGTTTTGACTCGATATTGGCAATAGTTTTCAGGCTGATGCCGGTTGCTGATACATGCTATACAAAGACAACTACAGACTACCGGCGGATGATAAGGAACTGAAAAGCAGCCGGCCAGAGTTCTTTCAAAAGCCACTGCGGAGCATAGGAATACGTGGAACGGATCTTGTGACAGATTATTTCTGGGAGCAGCTGGACATGTTCATGGATCCTCAGGCAAGAGAAAAACAGATGAAAATGGATGAGACGGTTGATATTATCCGCAAAAGATTTGGATTTTACAGTGTCCAGGGAGGGCTTATGTACCGCGACAAAATACTGTCAGCATGTGATACCAAGTCTGATCATACGGTACATCCGCATGGGTACTTTGGATAGACAGGAGGGATTGAACTATTATGGAAAGCAGCAAGGTATATGTAAATGTCATGGCTGAATTTACAAATGACGGAAGGCTTCTACCAAGGAGCTTTATCTGGAAGGATGGCCATGTATATGAGATTCAGAAAGTAACAGATGTAAGAAGAGCGGCAAGCCTGAAAGCAGGCAATCGATGCGTGTGAGAATAAATGGCTCAAAGTAGCATTTCATCTGGCATTCGCAGCAATGGTCCGAATAGGAGAGCTGCTTGGGCTGACATGGGACTGTGTGGATATATCAGAAGAAGCTATTTCAGAGAACAGGGCATATGTCTTTATTAACAAACAGGTGGAGCGTGTATCAAAGGAAGCTGTTGAGGAGCTGGATTCAAAAGAAGTCATTCTGATCTTCCCCTCACAAAGGAAGAATAATAAGACGGTCAGGGTGCTGAAAACACCAAAGACCGATACCAGCGAGCGCAAAGTTTATATACCGGGATTTGTGGCACAGTGCCTTATTGATATAAAGAAGGAACAGGATGAGGTAAAGGAGGCACTTGGCAGTGAGTATACCGATTACAACCTGATAATGGCGACTACTTTTGGAATGCCGATCAATAGCAGCTATATTCGGGATCAGCTGCAGAAAGTAATTGATAGAGAAGGTCTTCCGGATGTGGTTTTTCATAGTCTGCGCCATACAAGTGTCACATACAAACTGAATGAGCAGAAAGAGGAAGAAAATAAGATTACCATACCGGAGGGAGTAGGTCCCGAACTGCTGATGAAAGTACTTGGCAATCCGGAGATGGCGGCTTTGCTTACTTCTCTGGCGAAGACAATGAAAGTATAAATATAGAAGAACGATATTGTGTGGAGTAAGAAATCTATGCAGTATCGTTTTTTTCGTTTCTTGTGAAAAAACTTTTTTGAAAAATTCGTTGAATGAATTTTAAAAATCTGATTTGGGTATAGAAACCATAAGTTAGTCATGCAATGGTATACTGAATAGGTATCCTCCTGCAGAAGGAGGTCCTATGCCGAAAGAAGAAAGGAAAAAGGGGACACATTTAACTTGGGATGACAGGCATGAAATTCAGAAGGGATTGAAAGAACATCGTACCTTTAAAGAGATTGCATACATTATAGGCTGTTCACCTGATACGGTTTCCAAGGAAATACGCAGGCATCGTTATCATAAGTTGCGAAGCAGGGATGGCATACTTCATGCAAGTCCCAACCGGTGTAAATACCGAAATAGCTGCAGGCGTTGGGATGTGTGTAAAAAGAAGAAGGGACATAAGTGCAGAATTCCATGCCGGGAGTGTATCAGCTGTAATAAGCTGTGTCCTGACTTTGTGGATGCACCATGCCCAATAGAACACAAGGCGCCTTATGTGTGCAATAACTGCCCCAAGTCCATCAGCTGTCTGTTTGATAAGTACCTGTATAACGCTGATTATGCCCATAAGGAGTACTGTGAAACGCTTAGGAAATCCAGACAGGGAATAGACATGACCAGAGATGAACTGGCAGCATTGGACAGTCTTGTGAGCCCGCTGATCAGGAAAGGACAGCCCCTGGCACATATCCTGGCGCATCATGCAGAAGAGATTCCCTGTGGGGAACGAACGCTTTATAAGTATATCAGTGCCGGCTATCTGACCGCAAGAAATCTGGATATGCGGAGAACGGTAAGATATCGAAAAAGAGTGAGAAGCGTTCCAACTCCCAAAATCAGCTATCGTAAAAAAGAAGGACATCATTATTCAGACTATCTTGATTTTATTGCGAAAAACGAAGGCATACGAGTGGTACAGATGGACACAGTGGAAGGAAATAAAGGCGGAAAATTACTTCATACGCTGTTATGGCCGGGAAACAATCTGATGCTGGCATTTCTGATTGAAACCAAAGAAATGAAGAATACCGTAGCTGCTTTTGAATGGTTGGAAGAGACGTTGGGAAGTGAAATGTTTCGGGAACTGTTTCCTGTAATACTGACAGATAATGGATGTGAGTTTGCAGATCCGGAGTTGTTTGAAAAAGGACATGACGGAAAGAAGCGTACCAGAGTGTTTTATTGTGAATCGAGACATTCTGAGCAAAAGGGAGAACTGGAAAAGAATCATGAGTACATAAGATATGTACTGCCAAAGGGAAGTTCATTTGATGGATTGAACCAGGAGCAGGTGTTACGTATGGTAAATCACATCAATAATACAACAAGGCCTAAACTTCATGGTTCGACACCCATGAAGAAGGCCCTGAAGTCATTTGACAAAAATGCAATGGAAAAGCTTGGACTGGAGATCGTCCCACCCGATGAAATCTGTCTGAAGCCTGAACTATTGAAATAAATAAAACAGGCAGGAGGATACAGAAAAGAATAAACAGTTGATGGCAACCAGAAGTTACTCGTGCAAAAGACTTTTGGAGGCTTCCTTTAGTGTACCCTAAAATCCATTCATTTTTAATTATTATAGGTCAGAAAGGGATGAAAAACAACCTGAAAATGGAGAGAAACAGGGCAAAGCAGAAGTTAGTCGTGCAATTCTTTTTCTGAAGCATGGCAGTAGAAGTTACTAATGCAATCAACTTTTTTGAAAAAATTTGCGTTTTGGGTGAGAGTTTTTTCGATTTTTTGTACCTATATAAGTGAAGGGGTTTTTAAGCCGCATTTCAATAAATCCAGAGAGAAGGTTCAAACGAAATGTACGATACCGCAAAACGAGTCGCACTCGTCAAGCAGCGGGTGCGGGAAAACACCCGCCGGAGGCAGTGGCGCGGCATATATGGGCTGAGCGCAGCGTGTATGCTGCTGTTCGCGGTGATGATGCAGGCGGCGGATGTGTTTGCAGTGCAGGAGCAGACAGCCGCATGGGGCGTGTTCGGCGCGATGCTGCTGCGGGAGGACGTGGGCGGCTATGTGCTGGTGGCCGTCGTCTCCTTTGCAGCGGCGGTGGTCGTTACCGTGTTTTGCACACGATTGAGAAAAAACAATAAACAGCAGGAACAAACCAAGGAGGATGAGGAAACATGAAGAAAAGATTTTTAGCGGCGCTGCTGAGCCTGTGCATGACGCTCACGCTGCTGCCAACTACGGCGTTTGCAGCGGTGAGCGATTCGCTGGGCAACACACCCGAGGAAAATCAGGCGATTTTGGAGCAGGTCTCTGCCCTGACCGGCGATAGCAGCGACCAGGTGCTTTCCATGCTGAACGCTTTGGGGCTGCTGGATGAAGACGGCAATTTCAAGGTGGATCAAACCATCACGCTGGACGGTCAGGTGTTGACACTGGCGGCTGTCATGGAGCTGCTGGAAAATCCCGCCACGGATCTCACCCGTATAGCCGACGTGGATGGGACTCCGGTGGCGCTGGGCGATTTGAAGACCATGATCCAAATCGAACAGGAGTTGCAGCGGATCAAGGACACCTATTTCTCCGGCAGGGAGTTTACCGGGGAAGCTCTGGAGAATCTCAATAACCTGATGGAGCAGTTGGAGCTGCAGGGCATCAGTTTGCAGTATTCCGCCTCTGCCACAAAGCCTGAGGGCGTTGAGACGGTGGATATGAGCGGCATGATGAGCCAAACGCTGGGGGAACTCGCAACCAACAGCTGGAGCTCCGGGACTTTTACTGTATATGGCGGAAAACCGGTCGGCTTTTCCTACCGCATTCAAAAAGGCCAGCTCAGCGAGTATATCACCGGTGTGGAGGTCTCGATAGGCGAGACGAGTGGGGTCGCCCAAGGCGACGGGTCCTACAAGCTGACCTATGACGTAGGCTCGACTTTCAGTTTAGATGGTTGTAAAATCACTGTCAAGGTTACAACCAAAGGAGGGAACCCAGACTGGCTCGAGGGTTCTTATTCCTATGGCGACCTGCTGGGGATGATTGAATTTTACGATGCGGAAAATCTGGTGTTCTATGACGGTGCCGCTTATGCCGACCACTGTCAGCTCAAGCTAAAAAAGACGGTTGACGCCCCCACAATACAAACATCAGTGAGCGCGCCGAACTATGAGGAAAGATACGAAAGTACAGAAACAATACAGGGGGATATGTATATTCCTTTGCTGGCAAATGAATACAATATCGGCGAAGGTGCCAACAATCAGGACTTCGTTGCGCTAAGCGATACCATCAGAATTTTGGAGGGTGCCCGCAACTCGGTGCTTCCCGTCGACTCCGACCCATTTTATCAGCCATACAAAATCGATGCCAGCATCGAGTTTAACTGGAGTACCGATGTAGAGACCTATAATGGCTTTGCGCCGTATGGCTATAATAGTGACACACAACCCCATGCCCCGTTCTATCTGACGGAGTACATGTTCAATGGAACATCTCTGGAGCTCAGCAGCGACAAAACGAGAGCGCTGAACTGTACGATTAACAAGGGCGAAACGGTCAACATCTCCCTGCAGTCTACCACGCAAAACAGAGGGAATCAACGGTACTGGCTGCCCTTCCGACTGTATATGAAAAGTGTACAGGGCGAAATCCAAAATTCCTGGGCCACCACCAAGAACAGCAATGTTACAGCCATGCTGGTGGACACGGACAATCCCACCATTCAAAGCGTCACGGCCCCGGAGGGAACCTATGCCAGCGGACAGCACGTGCCCATCACAGTTACCTTTAACGAGTTCGTGAATCTTAGCAACGCCACCGTGACCATCAATGGCAAAGTGTATAGCGCCGCTGAGCTTTCCATGAACAACTACGGCGTCACGGCAATGCTCTGGTACCCAGTGCAGGATGCGGATGACACCACGGTCACCGTCAATGGTATGACCGGTGTG
The DNA here is from genome assembly GCA_003584705.1 of Lachnospiraceae bacterium GAM79. Taxonomy (GTDB): domain Bacteria; phylum Bacillota; class Clostridia; order Lachnospirales; family Lachnospiraceae; genus Acetatifactor; species Acetatifactor acetigignens. Next base: position 3,954,221 of record AP018536.1, on the reverse strand, counting down.
GAAGATGTTTTCGGTCATACGCTGGATACCTCACTCTATCCAAGCAACTCGATTGCCGACGTTACGCTGAAGAGCGTCTTGATGCGTAACGCTCCCACCGCACTGACCGCCGACTACGACAACGGCAAGGCATCGTTCACGATGAACGCCAACATGGAGCAGGTCTACAAGACCGTATACAGCAATTATCACACCCCGGCAGGCACAGACCCGAAGGAAGCCCCGTTCCGCCTCGAGCTGAGGTACGACTCTGCGGGTGAACCAATCCATCTGCAGGTCTATCTGGACACAGAGAAGGAAGCCTTCACCATTAGCGACTATGCAATCGCACCCTCTGCTTTCGATCGCACCTACACGGTGACGCTGCAGGCCAACGAGGGCACGAAAGCCGATCCTGACTGGGTGAATGTTCTTCCCATGACCCGGCAGTTCACGGTGGCAAAGAAAGTTTCCGCGCACACGGTGAAGGTCTTCCCGGAAGCGAATGACGCCGACTATACGATTTCCCTCGGCAAAACCACCCGCCCCACGCTTAAGGCAGAGGTTTTGGGGGCAGGCGGTGAGACGGCCAGCTACACCACCGGCAAATGGAGCAGCAGTGACACGCTCATTGCCACCATCAACGAGGATACCGGCGTTGTTGCCACCACAGGAACCAAGGTGGGAGCCGTCACCTTTACCTTTACGGCGGACAACGGGACTGAGGACACTGCCGATGATGTGACGGGCAAGTCAAAGCCCTATACCGTGACGGCAGGCGATTCCCTGGCACTGGTGATTCCCGGCGGCGCGTCCATCGTGACGCGGGTAAATCAGCCCGCCACCGTGCTGTGGAGCTCCAACGCCGCGCTGATGGCGCCGAACAAAGAGTTCAATTACAGGATTGACCTGTATGAGGGCAACTACGCGAATGAGGCGGCGCTGAGCGGCCGCAAGCCCGTTGCGACTTATACCGCCGGCAAGGATAAAAACAGCGTGCGGATCGAGGAGAATGTGCTCTCCAAGCTCTCCAACGGCAATACCCCTGCCTACACGGTATTGGTCTCCATGCCGCACCCCAATGCCGGCGGTGAGGACGTCCGCCTGTCGGCACTTGCTTGGATCATCGTGCAGGCACCACCTGCCACAGCCAAGCTGACACCGCCCCAGAGCATTTACCTCAAGGATACCGACGGTGCCGTCAATATCGACTGGTCGGTGGAAAACACCACTGAGGGCGCCCCTTTGCAGCCCACGCTGACCATCACCCGGGTCACAGAGGACAACACCACCAAAGTGGTGGACAGTGAGCGCCTATCCGGCACCTCCGGGAGCGTCTCCCTGTCATTACAGAGTGTGAAAGCCGGCAATCTGAAGGATACCTATCAAGTGGTTTTGAGCGTGGAGAATCCTGGTGAGGAATCTCCCAGCACCGACTCCTTCCCCCTGTATGTCTACGATGCCGACGCACTGAAGGTGCAGAACGACAAAGGAGAAACGATTTCTAAGCTGACCATGGACAATACCTCCAAGGTCAGCGGCAGCCTGCCCACCGTTACAGCTGAAATTTTGCAGCTGCGCCAGGAGTTGGGGCTGATCGAGTACATAGGCATCAACTATGACGAGTACGGATGGAACTCCTTTAAAGACGGCATCCGGTGGCTCTCCAGCAACAACAATGCCATTTCCGTCAACTACAAGCAGGGCGGACTGTATGAGGACATCAGAAACTTCTCCTTTGATTCCTACCTTCCCGAAACCAAAATGGCGCTGTCCGGCTTGGCCAACGGCACCGCAACCGTCACGGCTACCCATGCCGCCACGGGCATGAATGCCGCCGTACAGGTGACAGCGAAAACGCTGCAAAATAAGTTCTATCTCTTCCAGCTGACGCCTGCAGCGGAAACTACGCTGCAATACACCGACGGCAAAGGTGTGCCCAAAACGGTCACGACCAACAGTGAAGGCGTGCTGGCGCTTTACGAACCCAACGGAATCGCCAGTGAGGTGTCTCTGCGGTCCGGCTCCGGCGCGGATATTTATCTGGGCACCATCTATAAAGAAAATTTGCGTTCCGGCGAGCGGGATGCCACAAAACTGCAGCTTTATCCCTTGAATACCTTCAGCCTTCGGCGAGTTGCCCGGGCATCTGTGACGCTCATCACGCCGGGCGGCGATCCGCTGGCGAACAAGACGGTGACCGTTCGTGGCGGCGTTTATAAAAACGGAGGCTACTGCCAGACAGCTCTGCTGGGCTCCAGGGCAGGAGCACTTGTCAGCGGCATCACCGGCGACACCTATACCACGGATGCGGCGGGAAATATAACCGTCTATCTGGATTCCACCCAGTTCTGGTCGGCCGAAAAGGGCGAGAGCAACACCACGGCGCTTTCCGCTATGGATCAGCTGGAGTACATTCTGGAGATCAGCGCAATTGACGGCGACAAGTACTATCCGCTGCTGCTGACCGTCAACGGCAAGCTGGGCGTGGACGATGTAATGCGCACCGCAGAGGGCGTTGTCTCTCTGGAGCGCGTGCCGGCGGGGGAGGAAAACAAACCCTTCATTGTGGCGCAAAGTGTTGATTACGGTCTTGCCAACGGTCAGAAGGTGGATGTCCGCAGCTCGACTGGGAAGATTGGACCTAACAGCAGCTTTAAAACAGCAAGACTGCACACCACCATGTTCCTCTGGGGCGAGAAGATTGCCAACGCGCGGAATTACAGTCTCAAGCTGGCGGACGAATACGGCGTTATTCCTGCCGCCCAGAGCAGCAGTACCAAGCAGTATCCCTTCTCATCCATCCCCGTAGCGGAAAACGATCTGACTCTCACCGAGACCACCATGACTACCTCTGGATGGATCGCTGACGGCAAGGATGTGGGTATAAAAACGCAGCTGCGCCTGAACGGCAGCCTGCTACAGGAGAAAATAATGCCCTTCCGGGTCGTTGATCTGACCCGAGTGCCCAAGGTGACAGAGGATGACCGCGTCACCGGTATTCTGGCGACGATGGGATCCTCCAGTGGAGTGAATCAAGTCGACTTTGGCGGAGTGGGCGATAGTAACATTCTCAAGGTGCTGACCGGACGGCTGGATGATCTGAGCGGTCCGGTGGACACTTCCGTGTTCAAAATGATTATCACCCCCAGCGAAGATCCCTCCGTGTTCCGTGCCATGATTTGGGCCGGGTACAATACGCTGGAGATGGAGGACATGGACTATTCCGAGGACGGCGTGGCGTTGGGTGCGAATGTGCTGACGCAGAACCTGGAAGTGGGTGTGCCCGGGACCGGGGATCTGAGCCAGATGGCCCAGGGCACCTATGATCCCAAGGGGGACTACAAAACCAACTCCATAGCCGACAATGTCACCAGCACGGATCTCAACTTGCAGTTGGAGGGCTTTTACGAAGCGGAAATCCGCTATAACACCGAAAAGAAGGAGTGGGAGGTTTTCACCGTAGGCGGCGGATTTACCACCGGCGTTGGTGTGGGCTTCTCCTTCAGCGTGAACGCCATGGCTGGTCCTGTGCCGTTGACAGCAACCTTTGAGCTGGGTGGTGCCATTCAGCTGGATTTCCGTACCGCAGTGCGCTACGGCCGGCAGGGCGAGGGTACAGAGCTTGCCTGGAGCGATCCCACGGCCACGGCAGTGAATGACTTTTTGACCACGCTGCGTATCAACGCCTATGTCCACGCGTTTGGCGGTATTGGCTTTGACTATTCGGTCGTGGCGCTGAAGATCGGCCTATTCGGCAATTTGGATGTGGACAGTCAGAATAAGTTCCTTTCCCGCACCTATCTTGCCGACGAGACAAAGCGCCAGATCAATGGTCAGGCTCTGGGGATCCAAAGCGAAGTGGGAATCAAATTTGTGGCAACCTTCCTGTTTATCTCCTACGAGGCGGTGATCGCCTCCGGAACCCTTGGAGCCACCAGGACTTTTAATGACTGGAAAACAATCGACGACTACTGGAATAGCGCCACCAGTGGGCTGAGCCTTGCTTCGCTGCGGATGGCAGCGGCCCAGAGCGGAATGCAGGTGGCTTCTGGCAGTGCAACGCTCCAAAGCCGGGACTATCTGGAGCAATATGCCCGTACCTGGGGCCAGCCCCAGCAGCGGATGATGCTGTTCTCTCTGAACTCCACCAGTGGGCTGGAAAACATCCAGACCAATGCCAACCCCACATCCTATCCACAGCTCAGCGATGACGGGAAGGTATTGACCTACATCAACGACGGCAACAGCAGCAGTATTTACGACAGCCGGGCGCATTTTTCCACCCTCAATGGCGGCGTCTATACTCCCTCCAGTGAAATTGACGCTCCCACAGGGTTCCCCGGCTACGGCGACACGAGCGTTTCTTTGTCCGGCACTGGCAGCTTTGCGGCGGCGGCTTGGGTTCGCATGGGCACCGACCTGCCGGGTAAAAATGCCGGTGATGCCGTGACATTGGAAGAGCAAAACCTGCTGATGAACAGCACGGAGATCGTAGTGTCCGTCTGTAACGGCTCAACCTGGACATCCACCCGCCTAACCAACGACGGCACGCCGGATCTGGCCCCAGCCACGGCAGTGGGCGGCGACGGCAAAGCCATCGTGTTCTGGCGCAACGTCTACACCCCCGATCCCGGTACGCAGGGCAGCAACAACCTGCTGAACTTCACGACCAGAGATTGTATCATGTACAGTTGCTATGACAGCACTAACGGCACCTGGAGCAAGGCAAAAATGCTTTATAACGGTGCTACTGGCAGCGTGAAGGCACTGCAGGCGGCCATGCTGCCCGACGGAACCGCTATGGCGGTTTACTCGCTGGACCGCAGCGGAACCGGAGATACCTCCGCCTACGAGATCGCCTATTGTACCGTGGCTGCTGACGGAACTCCCGGTACAGCCATGTTGGCGACCTGTGACAGCAATCTTGACGAAAACCCCCAGGTCGTTGCAGCCAACTTCGGCAGCGGGGATGACCGATTTGTCATCGGTTGGCACAGTGTCCGAGACGGCAGCAGCGATATTCAGCTGTTGGCTGTGGACGGCAGCGGCACCATGTCCAACAGTTTCCCCGGCTCTCTGTCGACCCTGACCAGCAGCGGCAACGCCGTCGTGGGCGGAGACTTCCGCTTCGCTTCCCTCAGCGGGGATCATCGCAGCCGCAATGATCTTACCATCGTCTGGAATGAGACTGTCAATAACGCCAACGGCGCGGTAGATCACGGCATTTTGAAGGCGGCCAAGCTGCGCTATGCCACAAATACCTACACTCTGTCCGCACCATTGGAACTGGCAGAGCTGCCGGATCGCACGCTGGCTGACCACTTTGATGCCTATGTCAGCGGCACCAATCAGGTGCAGGCCGCCATTCAGGCCACCCGGTATGACGATGAAAACCCGCAGGTAATCGGCGGCGTGACCGTTCCGGGTGAGGAAACGATCCTCTATACCGCTACTTCTGATTTTGTCACCGATGCGGTGGCAGTGGAACAGATCGGTGTGGATTATGCAACGCTGGCGTTGAACAGCCTGACACCCATTCACTTTACCATCCGCAACACCGGGCTGAACGATGTGACAAACCTAACGGTCAGCCTTGGCAGCGGGGAAACCGCTACCCTTACGGAAAAACTGCTGCCCAATGAAAGCACCACCCTTACCGTCTGGCACCATGTGAAGGACCGCGTGACCGACCCGGGCTATACCATCACCGCCGCCGGCGGCATCCACGAAAACGGCACAGTGTATCTGGATTATCCCGACATTGGAATCTCACAAATGGAAGTGATTGCGGAGAGCGCCGGCAAGCGCACGGTGCGCATGACCCTCTATAATTCCGCTGCCGCCGCGCTGGCCGGCGGAAAGAGCCGCGAGGTGAAGCTTGCGTTCTATGCGGATGATCTGCATACCGAACCTGCAGAGGTAGCCTGCACCACAAACGGCGTATCGGTTAACGGTAATGAAATCACCATTTCCGAAGACAGCGTCCTCGCCCGCATTGATCAGGGAACCTTTACACTGGATCTGACCTATGATCTGGGTGAGTATATGACATTCATTGGCAAAACCGAGATCCCCAATGTGGGTACCTATCTGTACGCCGAGGCGTGGGCGGAAGGCAAGGTCGGTGGAACGGGAAGCAATCAGCGCCTGCCGGAGTATAACGGCAGTGACAGCGAGGCCAGCGTCCATATGACCGGCGCACTGGCTCGCACCGGAGAGCAGCTGACGATGGATGTGACACAGGGGAACGACGGCAACGGTCACAGCACCGCCGCCATTACCCTGCGCAACAACTGCCTGCAGTCTCAGACTGGCGCAGAGCTGGTGGCCACGCTGCTGGATGCTGCCGGGACCGTTCTGGAAACGAAAAAGACCAGTATTGGCGGTGCCATCTCCGGGGAAACCTTCCAGACAGAAACCGTCACCTTCTCCCGGCTTGGCACCCGCGTAGTGGTGCGAGCCGCAGTGCCCGGTAAAGACCTTCTGACCTTTGAAGGTCTGGCAGTGGGGCTCGGCGATTTTACCGCCAACGGAACAAACTATACCTATACGCTGCAAAATGATAGCGGAGCAACATCTACGCTAGTCACAGCGGTGTCTGGAAACGGCGAGCCCGTGAACATCAACGGACAGGCTCTGTCCACCGGCGGCAGCGCAACCGTTGCCATCCCCAACAGCGGCACAACCGACATTGTCGTGAGAATCGGTGCTAAAACCTACACGCTGACGATTCTGCGCAATAGCGGCACAGGCGGCAATGAAGGCAATAGCGGCACAGGCGGCAATGAAGGCGGAAGCGGCAGTGGCGGCGGAAGCGGCTACAGCTACTACACCATCAAGGCAACTGCCGGGGCTGGCGGCTCCATTTCTCCCTCCGGCAATGTCAGCGTCCGTGAGGGCAGAGATCAGACCTTCACCATCACTCCGGATAAGGGCTATGCTGTCGCCAACGTCAAGATTGACGGCAAGAGCATTGGCGCGGCGAAGTCCTACACCTTTGAGAATGTCAGCAGAACCCATACCATCGAGGTTATCTTTATGAAAGCCAACGGCAACCCTCAGACCGGCGTGTTTGTGGATGTAGCCACCGGCAGCTATTATGAGGACGCTGTGGATTGGGCTGTTCTCTTTTCGCTACAAGAAACAAATCAATGACATTTTGAGCTGCGCCGCTATCCAAGCGCGGCAAGGAGATAGCATTATGAAAAGAATCACAAGAATCATTCGTCCGATCATCTGCATAGTTGTCCTTCTCGTTGCTATGACCACGGCAGTCAGGGGCTGCTATCAGAGAGAGACAGAGCCTATCGACATTCCCGGCACATCTGCGCCTCAGCCATCAGCGCCTCTCGCGGGCGAAGTTATCCCCTCGGTGGACAGGCAGACAGAGTTGGCGGAAGCCAGAGCGAAGAATCCCGACACCGTGGCATGGCTGTATATCCCAGGTGCGGAGGTGGACGACCCTGTGATGCAGGCGGAGGACAACGGCTATTACCTAAAGCTGGATGAAAACGGTGAGTACGCCATGTGGGGCTGCTATTATGCCCATTGTGAAAACAAAATCGGCGGCAGGGATAAGCTGGACAAAAACACCACCATTTTCGGCCACTCCGCCAGCAACTGCGACCCGGACGGTGTGCGGTTCACCAAGCTCTACCGTTATATGGACGTAGACTTTGTAAAGGAGCATCCGTATATCTATCTCTCTGTGGATGGTGAGGACATGATTTTCCAGATCACCGCGCTGTTCGTCACGGATATTGGCTTTGACTATATTGAGCCTGATCCCACGGGAGATGATCTGACCAGCTTCTTTGAGACGATTGCGCGGAAAAACTGGCTTGACTTTGATGGCGTGACTTTCTCCGAGGAAGATACTGTTCTGACCCTCTCCACCTGCTGCCGGAAGTATGACAAGGCCAACAGCGGTAATCAGCGGCTGGTGGTCATGGCAAAGCTGCTGCCGGAGGGCGCAACCGCACAGGAGTTCAGCGTATCCCTTGTGGATAGTCCTGAAATGCCCTAAAAGAAATCAGAATACGACGATAACAGGACACCCATCCTTGCGGTACTGAAAAGCAGCGTATGATATAGGGAAAACGGCGGCCGCCCCGTACAGAGCAGCCGTGGTTTTTGCTGTCCCTACATTTAATAGGTTGCCAAAATAATTTGATCAAAAAACATCGACATCCCTTGCTCTACACGCTATAATATAGATAATCTAATAAGAAAACAGTGTTATCATTACTGCTACAGATGGAATGGTAGCCATATTTATGAAAAAATCATTGGAACGGAATGGCTGAACCCTCAGGGTGACAATGTCAGCGATTTGACAGCGAAAACCATTTTTCTCAGGTGATTTTCCGTTTTCTTATTTTGACAGAGATTTACAAAATAGTCAGGAAAATCAAGGCTTTCCTTGACTCATATTTACTTAAAATAATCGTTGTTCCCAGTGTGGACTCGAGCTCCTAAGCACTAGTTGAGGGTTCGATTCCCCCTGGGAACAGTCAAATTTTGCAACAATGATGACCACAATTCATTGTTGCTTTTTTTTATTTATAGGTGCTTACGAGCACCGAATGCCGCGACAACGAGCGTGTAACGCGAGTGAGTTCAGGGAAAAGGAGAGAATGCCTATGGCAGAAAAAAACAGACGAACGAGTTACGGATGAAAAAGTGGTAGAAATTGAAATGGAAATTTTCTAAATATGTGCCACAAATCTTGAAAAAATCTTGATTTGTGGCATAATAAATATATATTTTGATTTGGAGATGATGTTATGTATATAAAGCGTGAAAGATATCTAAGCAAAATAAGACCATTTTATGATGTGGATTTAATTAAGGTTCTGACAGGTGTTAGAAGATGTGGAAAATCTATATTGTTAGAGCAGATTAAAGAAGAATTTATTGAAAATGGGTTTGATAGAGCGCATATTATTACCATTAATTTTGAAGATTTGCAATTTGAAAAAATAAGAACTGCAGAAAAACTTAATTCCTATGTGAATGAGCAAATCAAGGATCATGACAAATACTTGATTTTTTTAGATGAGATTCAGCATGTCAGGAGCTTTGAAAAGGTTTTAGCTTCCTTTCGGGCAACATTAAATTGCTCAATTTTTATTACTGGAAGTAATTCGAAATTGCTATCCGGCAAGATGGCAACATTGTTGGTTGGAAGATGTGTTGAATTTAGAATAATGCCATTTTCCTTTGCCGAAAGCTACGAATATGCTACAGCTATAGGAAGAAATATATCTCCGGATGAGTTTATGATTGATTATATCAATTGGGGTGGCTTCCCTTTGCGTTTTTCGTTTACAAAAGAAAGTGATATTAAGAGATATTTGGAGCAGACATATGAAGGTATCTTAGATAAGGATATTATTACTGACAGATCAAAGGTTAATAGACAAAACTTTGAAAGAGTAGCAACATATATTATGGCAAATGCAGGAAAGGAATTTTCCAGTAAAAATATAGAGAACTATTTTATACATCAAAATGCAGATACTTTGGATAAAAAGACGATATACAGATATCTTGATAAAATGGAAAAGGCTTGTCTAATTGATCGTGTAAAAAGATTTAATATTGTAGGAAAACAGGCAATGTCGTATATAGAGAAGCAATATGCGGTAGATACTGGTTTTCGCATGATAAATACAAACTTAGTAAATTTTGAGGATACCTTTTTTCTTGAAAATATAATTTATAACGAGCTAAAAGCAAGAGATTATGAAGTCTTTACAGGAAAAACATATAAGGGTGAAATTGATTTTGTTGCAATAAATGGAAGAAAGAAATGTTTTATTCAGGTGGCATATTATTTGGCTGGCAAGGAAACGATTGAAAGAGAGTTTGGTGCTTTTAAGCCAATTAGTGATGCATCACCGAAATATGTGTTTTCATTAGATAGATTTGATTATTCAAGAAATGGAATTGCACATATCAATATTGTTGATTTTCTTTTGGGTAAGAAGGATATTAATTTATCATAACGCCACAAATTAAGAAAAAATTTAAAATTGTGGCTTCTGGAAAAAATCATATAAAAGGGCCAAAGAAACGGACGCCAGAAGATGATGAACATTTCAGCGAGTCATTTGAGAGGATGATACGCATGGCAATTCAGAACAGAGAAGGAGAAAACAATGGCAAAGAATGTCTGAGTACTCTGATTGAGTTTTTGAAAGCGACGTCTTGCACATACTATTAGCAGACAGTATAATAAATACATCGAAGCAGTTTCAAAAAATGAAAAATATTCGATTTTTGAAAGTGGGTGACGATATGAAAACAATTACAAGAGCAAAGTATCTCGACAGAATCATTGAACTGAATGGTACTCCTGACATCAAGATTATCACGGGCATTCGTCGATCCGGTAAGTCCAAGCTGATGCAGGCGTATATTGAGTATCTGAAAAGCCATTTTGAAAATATCAATATTATCTTCATTGACTTCATGGATTTGGTGTATGAAGAAATCAAGGAATACCATGCCTTACACGCTTATGTGGAAGAACATTATCAGGAAAGTAAAACGAACTACCTGTTTGTAGACGAGGTTCAGATGTGTCCCAAGTTTGAGTTGGCAATCAACAGCCTGTACTCTAAGGGAAAATATGACATCTATGTAACCGGCTCCAATGCTTTCCTGTTGAGTGCGGATCTGGCAACTCTGTTTACCGGACGCTATATTGAAATTCATGTGTTTCCTTTCAGCTTCCAGGAATATTGCCAATATTATGATGATGTTAGTGATAAAGATAAGCTCTTTGATGATTACGCTATCAAGGGCGGTTTAGCAGGTTCTTACGCTTACAGAACCGAAAAAGACAGAACAAACTATATCAAAGAGGTCTACGAAACGATTGTTACAAGGGATTTGGTGCAAAAATATGCGCTCCCGGACTCTTTGGTTTTACAACGTCTGAGCGAGTTCCTTATGGATAATATCAGCAACCTGACGTCTCCTAATAGGGTCAGTCAGCTGCTGACAGCAAATGAGACTCCAACCAATCATGTAACCGTCGGCAAGTACATTAAGTATTTGTGCAATGCTTTTGTATTTTATGATATTAAGAGATACGACATCCGAGGCAAGAAATACCTTGAAAGCTCTGAAAAGTTCTATTTGTGTGACAGTGGTATTCGATATGCAATACTGGGAAGCAGAAATATGGATTACGGCAGAGTATATGAAAATATTGTTTGCATTGAATTTCTTCGCCGTGGATACGATGTCTATGTCGGCAAGCTCTATCAAAAGGAGATCGACTTTGTTGCTCAGAGAGGCAGCGAGAAGATTTATATTCAGGTCAGCGACAACATTTCCGGGCAGGAAACATTTGAGAGAGAATGCTCTCCTCTGCTTCAGATCCGAGATGCTTATCCGAAAATGATTATTGCCAGAACCAAACATCCAAAATATAGCTATGAAGGAATCGAAATCCATGATATAGCCGATTGGCTGCTACAAGAATAAACAAGGCGAAATATCTCCGTCATTCTCTTTTGAAATGATGGAGATATTTTTATGTTGATGGAGATTCAGGGCCAGGAAACTGTGTCAGATTGCAAAAATCCTTTCCGAACTTTTTACATAGCAGTCATGCACTTCGGTGTGTGGCTGCTTATTTGCATCTATGCTATCAAAATCAAACAAAAATGATCTGCATAGCAGTTTGCTATGCAGCGTGTCTCATCCTTTGGGATGATTTACATTTCGAAACAGACTCGTATAATATAATTCGAGACAGATTACGAAAGACTTATGGCAATCTCGCTCTGTATCAAAGGGAGGAAAGAAATGACCAAAAATATTATCATAAAGACCTCCGTTCAGAAACGGTTTGACAGCTTCATGGCGCATGGCAGAGTCCTTTTTTTCAGCGCACCCTGCGGCTTTGGAAAGACAGTACTGGCGGACGCACTGCTGCGCGGTCGGAACGTGCTGCGGCAAAGTGCAGCAGACCCAGACTGCGCAATCCCACCGTCAGCGCAGGATTGGGACATTCTGCTGATTGACGATCTTCAGTTCATGCAGGAGGAAGCCGGGCAGCAGGCTCTTTGCGAACTGATTCGCTCAAGTCCGGAGCGCCGTTTTGTGCTGCTCTCGCGCGGTGTGCCGCCCGGCTGCCTGACGGCGTTTCAGTATACGGGGCTGATGACAGTGCTGGAGGCCGACGACCTGCTTTTTGATGAGGGCGATGTGCGGCGGCTGTTTCAGCTTTCGGGAGTAAACGTAACAGATAGCGAGATTGATGGAATTTTGAAAGAATCCGTGGGCTATCCGTTGGGTGTGGCCATCACGGCGCGGTGCATGTCCCCGGACAAGCCGTGGACGCCGGAGCTGGTGGCGCGGGTGTTCTACGAGGTGTTCCTCTACTTTGAGACCGCCATCTACCGGCGCTTTGACCTGCCGGTGCGGCGCTTCTTGTTGGAGCTAGCCCCCTTTGAAAGTTTTGACCTGGAAATGGCGCGGATGGTCAGCGGTGATCCCCGTGCCGGCGAACGGCTGGACTGGATTTTTCGATACACTACTATGCTGCGCTACGACGACTGCCAGCGCTTCCACTTCTGGTCGGGTTTCCGGGCTTTTCTCCTTTGGGAGATGGAACGGGAGTATACCGAGGAAAAGCGCAAAGCGCTCATCGGCCGGGGCGGGCTGTACTATGAGCTGAAGGAAGACTACGCCCACGCCCTAGAATGCTACACCAGCGGCGGTGACCATTCCAAGGTTTCCGAGCTGCTAGTGCGTAATGCAGAACTTCACCCCGGCATGGGGCACTATGCCGAGATGGAAAAATACTACCGCAGCCTGCCGGAGGCGGAAATTCTCGCATCCCCCTCTCTGATGCAGGGCATGAGCATGCTCTGCGCGCTGGTCATGGATTACGAAGGCTCGGAGCGCTGGTATGGCGAACTGCAAAAGTTTGTCGAACACTGCGGCAGGCAGGACGCCGCCGGAAAGCAGGCGCGCGGCCGCCTTGCATGGCTGGACATCTCCCTGCCCCAGCGGGGCGTGAAGGGTCTGACGGAAACCATCCCCGCCGTGTTCCGGCTTCTGACGAACAAAGAGGTGGCGCTGCCGTCCTTCTCCGTCACGAGCGCGCTGCCGAGCATCATGAACGGTGGCAAGGACTTTTCCGAATGGAGCAAAAAGGACGACCTGCTCTACAAAACCCTCCGTCTCCCCGTGGAGGCAGTACTGGGGCGGGACAGTGTGTGTCTTGCCGACTGCGCCATTGCCGAGAGCAAGTTTGAAAAGGGCGAGGACGTCGCCGGCCGGATGCTGTCCCTTCTCCCGCAGATGAACGAGGTCCGCAACCACGGCACGTCGGACATGGAGTTCGCCGTCAGCGGATTGCTGGCCCGCAGCCAGCTGGCAAACGGGCAGCCCACCGACGCGCGGCGCACCATCGAGGTGCTCCATGAATGCTTTGTCGAGCGCGGTTTGACTCGCTTTCTGCCCAATATGGACGCCATGCTCTGCCGTATTGACATGCACACCGGCGACCTTGATGCGGCGGATGCGTGGTACCGGGAAAAAGCCCCTTGCGAACCAACGCACCTGAATGTCATGCGGCGCTACCAGTATCTCACGCAGGCAATGGTGGAAATTATGCAGAACCGCCCGGACGCCGCTTTGCTGACGCTCTCACCCATGGAGCCGTACATTCAAAACTGCGCCCGCATCATCGACGGCATTCACCTGAATGTCCTGACTGCCATCGCCCTGCGCCGCAAGAAGGATGAGCGGTGGCGCGAGCGATTGACGGCGGCGCTGGGCGCGGCGGCAGAGTACCGATTCATCCGCACCGTCAGCGTATACGGCACGGCAGTGCTGCCGCTGCTGGGGGCACTGGAATGGGATGGCGACAAAAAGTGGTATAAGCAGTTAATGGCGGCGGTGCGGATGCAGGCGGCGTTCTACCCGCATTTCCTCGAACCCCGCCTTGCCCCCGGCGAGGAGCTGACGCCCACGGAGCTACAAATTCTGCATCTCATCTGCGCGGACAAGTCCAACGCCGAGATTGCGCAGATCATGGACGTGAAGCTGCCCACGGTGAAGACCCACGTCAGCCACATTCTCGACAAGCTGGACGTGAAGCGCCGGGCGGAAGCCAGGACAGCCGCAAAAAAGCTGTGGCTCATTCCGGATGATCTATAAAAGCTGAGCCTGTGCTTGAACGGGCTGAATATAAACCTTATACATATATCCTAAAGGAGAATCTTATGAAAAAACGAGTATTGAGTATGTTCATGGCGCTGGCGCTGTGTCTGACGCTCCTGCCCGCACCCGTGCGAGCGGCGGAGGATACGCCGGAGAGCGGCGCCATCGTGCAGCAGGAGCGGCAGGAGGAAATTTCGCCCGCCGTATCCGAACAGGCTGGAACGAATGAGGAAGAGAACGGTTCAGAGGGTGACCCGCAAAATACCGGTACCCCTGACGCCGGTGGCGCTGAGGACAGTAAAGCAGATGCGCCGGAGAGCGGCGAGGATGAAAACGCCGGGAACAATGCGGACGCGGCGGTATCCGCTGTGCAGACGATGATCGATGCGCTGCCCATCGTGAGTGAGTTGGACGGCATGACCGCCGACGAGCTGGACGCAGCTTATGACGACATTCAGGCGGCGTATGATGCTTATGAAGCACTGAACGCAGAGCAGCAGGCGCAGATCACCGGCGCAGACTTCGAGGCGCTGCTCGGCTGGTTCAACAGCCAGACCGCGCTGTTGGCGGACGCACAGTCCGGCGAGCATACCCACTGTGTCTGCGGCAAGGACAGCGGTACAACGGTCATACCCATAACAACAGCACAGCATGGACGGCAGCCGATTCCCTGCCTAATTCTGCGGGCAGCTATTATCTGACGCGGTCTGTGTCGGGGAGCTGGGCTGTGCCAGAAGGCGAGGTCAACCTCTGCCTGAACGGGCAGACGATCAACGGCAAAATCACCATCGGCAGCGGCGCGACGCTGACGCTGACCGACTGCATCGGCAGCGGCAGGGTTCAAGGCGAAGTGACCGTCAACGGCGGCAAATTTGAACTGTACAGCGGCACGATCACCGGCGGCGTGCAGGTCGGTATAAAGGGCAGCGCCTATCAGACCGGCTCGTCCTTTACCATGTATGGTGGAGAGATTACCGGTAATAAAGCAGGCAGCGGCGGCGGTGTGTTCCTTGTCGGCACGACGAATCAGACCGACCCGCCAAGATTCACCATGCATGGCGGAACCATTTCCGATAACACTGCGGGTGCGTCTGACGGCGGTGGCGGCGGCGTATATGTGGGTGAGAAGTGCAGCTTCACCATGGACGGCGGAGCCATCACCGGCAACAAGGCGACCGCCGGCAACGGCGGCGGGATCTATATCCACTTTAACGCCGGCACAGTTTCGATCTCCAACGCCACGATCACCGGCAACAAGGCGTCCGCCACGGGGAATACAAGTTATGGCCACGGGGGCGGCATTTATTCGGAGAGAGGGGTAACCGTCGAGAATGTGACGATCACCGGAAACAACAGTACCTTTGAGGGCGGCGGCATCTATGGAAAGGGCGCTATTACCCTCACCGATGCTACCGTTACCGACAACTCTCAATATGACGTTTACTACGACGGAAGGGAAAGCAACACTCCTGAGCTCACTATTTCCGGCTCGGTGAAGGCCGGTTATTACGCCAATGAAGCTTGGAAGCTGCCCATTCTTGTATCAGGCGCATTGAGAGAGGATTCGGTCATCCGTGTGGGCGTGCGTGAAGGCATAAATCTTGGGGCCATCGCCGAACCGGCAAGCGGCGTGACGCTCAGCGCCGAGAACTTCAAGGCGGACGCCGCCGACTGCGTGACCAGCCTGGGCGATGACGGCAAGGTCTATCTTGTGCCCTGCACGCACGAGATGGACGATACCGGCTACACCTGCAAGAAGTGCCATACGCAATTCGACGCGCGCGTGGGCGATAGCGCCTATTATCAGACGCTGACGAAGGCGTTTGATGCAGCCAGAGGCAACACCGTGACGCTGCTGCGGGATGTGACACTCGCAGGAAATTGCTCTTCTTCTTACACCTACTCAGCGACGCTGGATCTGAATGGCAAAACTGTCAGCAGCGAGCGTTATTACATTAGCGTCGGAGGTGGGAACAAACCCAGGACTCTGACGGTCAAGGATTCCGGAACAGGCGGCGGAACGCAGGCGCTCGATGTCACGTTTTACGTTTCCTCCAACGGAACGCTTGCAGTCGGCGACTCCTACACCGGCAAGATTTCGCGCGTGGAGCTGCAGGCCGGCGGCGCATTGGAGCGCTTTGGCGGCGAAATCGGCGAGTTGGTATTAAGCAATGCTGCGGCTGGCTCCACAAGTACGGGCTACAATCTGAAGCTGTGGAATGGCAATACAAACGCCTGCACCATCGGCAAGATCACGGACAGCACGAAGAGCAAGAGCCTCACCGTTCAAGACCTGCTGAAAACCAACCATGCAAAGTGCGAGCTGTACGGCGAAAAGGACGGTACATGGAGCATCGTTGATAAGAGCGCTAAAATTGTGGACTTGACCGGCTATACAACGTACAAGGTGCAGTTCCCGGAGTGCGTCCATCAGTGCGCCGATGACAGCAACCCCGTGTGCTCTGTGTGCCACAAGGACCTGTATACGAAAATTACCGCCCAGAGCACCGACGGCACGACCAAGACTGCCTACTTCACGGAAGACAGTGCGCTGGAACACGGCTATGTAGAGGCCATCCAGACCTTGAACGGCTGGAGCAATGAGGGCTGCACCGAGCCGACGCTGACCCTGCTGCGGGATATGTATGCTTTCGGCACCTCCATGCCGCTGACCGGCACGCTGACGCTGAAGGGCGGAACGCACACCGCCAAGAATGTGACGGTCGCTAAAAACGCGGACGTGACCTTTGCCAGCGGCAGCTATAAAGGTGCGACCATCGACGGCACGGCGACGGTGAAGGAGGGCGTCACATTTACCGACGCCTCCGTCGAGGTGAACGGTACGCTGAACGCCAAGGGCGGTACCTTCACTGGTAATGTCAAATTCAACGGCAGCAGCATCGCGAACATCAGCGGCGGCAGCTTTAATAATGAAAAGAAATATGGCGGCGTTACGTTTGACTACAATGTCACGGGGACGATCACCGGCGGCACGTTTACCTTCGCGGATTTTTACACCACCAAAGTCAAGCTCTCCGGCGGCACATTTACGATGATCAAAACCAACGGCGACCGCAAACTCGCCGACCTGCTGGCGGAGGGCGCGGCGTATTACGGAGCAAGTGATAATCAGGCTGTGACCAATGATAGAGTGAATACGCTGGAAAATGTCAAGGTCGTGTCGCATACGCACAACGGCGGCACGGACGGCAAGGGCATTTGCAGTGTCTGTAAGAAGCAGATGGCGGCGTCGCTGACCATCGGCGACAAGACGAGCTGGTACACGGCCTTTGCCACTGCCATTGAGGCGGCGAACGCGGCGGACGGTGCAAAGACCATCACGCTGTATCAGAATGTGGATGACACTGTCAACGGGAAGCGGACCACCTATGAGCTGACCCGCGGGCCGGTGACGCTGGCGACCGGCGGGAAAACGGTCGATGGTGTGGACCTCATCGCCAAGGGCATTTCTCTGACGGTCACGGGCAGCAACGGAGGCTTCTATGTGACGGTGGACGGCAAAGACGCGGAATTGACCGTCAAGGACAAGGATACGAAGCTCGCCATTGTCACGGCGAAGAACGGCGGAAAGCTTTCGCTGAGCAACGGCACCTTCAGCCGTGTGGCTGTAAAGGACGACGGCAGCAGCGCCAGCCTCAGCGGCGGCAGCTACGGCGCGATCACGAGCGATGCCGGCTATGTCAAGCCCTACGCGCTGCTGGCGAAGGGGTACGCTTACAAAAAAACAACGGATAATGAATGGCTCCCCAACGCCAATTCAATCCCGTCAAAAGTCACCGTTGAAAAAGCCCCCTTCGCGGTCGAAAAGATCTATCCGAATAGCGATACGAACTACACCGGAAGCTCGGCGTTTGCGACGGACGGCAATATCACGCTGACTGCGGTAATCGCGTCCGAGCCCGAAACGGAGAACGTCACCTACTACTACTGGTGGGAGCTGTTTAACGAATCAGAAAACGACTGGACCACGAGTTTCAAAAAAGTTAATACTGCAACGCATACCGGCGAGAAGAGCAAGACGCTCACGATCTCCGGGCTGCCCGTAGACAAGAGCTATCAGTACCACATTTACGTCCAGTGCAGCAACGGCTACAATTGCTACAGCGAGCCGTTCACCGTGACCCAGCATCAGCATAGCTGGACGTACACGGCAAGCGGCGCGACCATCACCGCGAAGTGTACGGCAGAGGGCTGCTATCTGACCGACGGAAACGGCGGCAGCGTGACCATTGCGGCCCCCGCCGAGCTGACCTACAGCGGGGAAGGCAAACCCGCCACGGTGACTGCAAGCAGCGATTGGCAGGGTCCGGCGGCGAGTGGGATCACCATCAGCTACATAAAGACGGGCACGTATGGTCAACAGATGTTGGAAAACGGCGCGCTCCCCACCGACGCGGGCGAGTACACCGCCAGCATCACGGTGGGCGAGGGTAACAAGGCTGCCACTGCCAGCGTGGAGTATACCATTCAGAAGGCTAATCCGGTGGTGACCGAATGGCCGACGCTTTCTGCATCGGTTTATGTCAACAGTGAAGCGACCCTCACCGGCGGCAGCGGCGAAGGCACCTTCGCTTTCAAGGCAGGTGCTGCGAAATCTTGGGACAGCGCAGGCAGCAAGACCACCACGATTGTGTTTACTCCCACAGATACCAATAATTACAAGGAGCTGACTCAGGACTATAACGTAACGGTTGTCAAGCGTACGGTAAAGAGCTGCCATACGCTGACTGGCATTACGGACAAGCCCTACGGAACGGCGCTGGAAGAGCTGGGACTACCCGAAACCGTGACGATCACCACGGAGGACGGCAAAACATTTGATAAGATCCCCGTCACATGGAGCGGTTATAATCCGAATACGCTGGAGGAGCAGACGCTCACCGGAACATTAGATCTTACTTCGATTGCTAACGAGGTGGAGCAGCCCGGCATGCCTGTGACGGCGCAGATCAAGGTCAAACTCACGCAGAAGAACTTCAGCGGCATTTCGCCTGAGGCTTATGATGGTGTGTATGACGGTAAGGCGCACGGAATCACCCTCACCGGCGTGCCCAGTGGCGCAACCGTAAAATACGGCGAAAGCGCAGATAGCTGCACACAGGACAGCCTGACCTACACCAACTTCACGAATGGTCCAAAGATCGTATTTTATAAGGTCTCCCAGTTCGGCTATGCGGATGCTTCCGGCTCCGCCTGGGTAAATATTACCAAACGCCCACTCACCGTTTCCAGCATCACGGAAAATAAGACCTATGCGTATGCTTCCGGTTCAGACGGTAAGGCAATCGGTGTGAATATTGCAGGAAAGCTTCCGACGGATAGGGGAACTACAGCATATGCGGTTGCAAAGACAGATACAGAGAAGCTTTTAAGTGAGGTAACAGTCGATACAGCCGGAAATCTGACCTATAAAGTAAATCAGGTAGATGCGTCCAAGGTTGGAAAGACAGCAATTATCACGGTAACAGCTTCGATGGAGAACTATGCGAATGCTGGATACACGCTGACGATTAGTATTACAGATAAGAAGACGGTAGAGATTAAGAGCGGAAACACCGTATCTGTAGATGGAAGCAATGCGCTGACCTATGGGGAAAAGGTTTCAAAGCTGACACTTGGAAATACCGTTTTTGTGGAAGCCGGTACAGATGATGTGATAGAAGGTATTCTTTCATGGAGCAATCCGGACGAGATACCGGCAGCCGGAACCACACAGGCGGGCTGGGTATTCAAGCCGGCAGACAGTACGTATTACGCGGAACTTACCGGAACAGCAGCCATCACAGTAGCCAAGGCAACTCCGATAGTTGTAACAGTACCAACCGTTGCAGAGCGTGGATACAATCCGGATGCTGCGCTTACCGGTTCAGATATAACAGGCGGAAGTGTGACAGGGGCAGATGGCAATTCACTTGCCGGAACATGGAGCTTTACAGGAACGAACATCATTCCGACTGTAAACAACAAAGGCTATCAGGCAGTATTTACACCTGATGACACAAACAACTACAATACAGTAACTAGAACAATAACAGTTACGGTCAATAAGGCAGCGAAAGCTCCAAACATGCCGGAAGCTGCAATGACACCGGCACACAGCACAAAGAAGGTTGGCAATATTACACTTCAGGAAGGATGGAGCTGGCAGGAGGCAGATAAGGACACGGTGCTTGCAGATGGTGTGGCTGTGACGGCGACTGCGGTTTATATAGGAGCTGACAAGGGAAATTATGAGACAGAAAGTGTAAGCATTACGATTACAAGAAGAGAATGTGATCACACGCACACTGAAATACGGAATCAGCGGGAAGCGACCTGCACGCAGACCGGATACGCAGGAGATACCTATTGTACGGACTGCGATAAACTTATGAGTACCGGAAAAGAGCTGGCAGCATTGGGACATGATTATAAAGTAACCGTAACAAAGCAGCCAACGACAACCGAGGAAGGCATCAGAACCTACACCTGCACCAGATGCAACAGCAGCTACACAGAGAGCATTGCGAAGCTGCCGGAGGAAAAGCACACTCACAACTATACGGGAAGCATTACGAAGGAAGCAACCTGTACAGAGGCAGGGGTAAGGTCTTATACCTGTTCCTGTGGAGACAGCTACACGGAGAATATTCCGGCAACAGGACACAGCTATGTATCAAAAGTAACCAAAGCTGCAACGACAACAGAGGAAGGCATCATGACCTACACCTGCTCCAAGTGCGGACACAGTTACACACAGCCGATCGCTAAGATCAAGTCCGATGACAGCAACAAGGATAATGGCAGCCAAAACCAGAAACCGCAGTCTGGCACACACAATGGTAATCAGAATCAGAAGCCACAGCCTGATACGGATAATGGTAAGGACAATGGTACTTCAATTAAGCCATACATCAAGGATGACAGCGGCAAGGAAGGCTGGGATGTGATCAAGCCACAGCTTGAAGAAGCTAAGGCAGGCGATACGGTAACGGTTGCAATGAACGGAACGACGGTAGTACCGAAAGATGTAATTGACAGTATCAAGGGCAAAGATACAACACTTGTTCTTGACATGGGAAATGGTCTTTCCTGGAAAATCAATGGACAGGATATTACTGATGCAGCCGGAGATATTGATTTTGATGTGACAGTCGGAGCCGATGCAGGAAAATCCATTCCTGTGGATGTGATCAACAACGTGACAGGGGAACGTTCTTCCATGAACCTGACGCTTGCTTATGACGGAGAGTTTGGATTTACAGCCACACTGACCGTCAACATGGAATCAAAGAATGCAGGACTGTATGCGAACCTGTTCTACTACAATGAACAGACCGGAGAACTGGAATTTATCAGTGCCGGACAGATTGATCCGGATGGAAATGCGGAACTTGTATTTACCCATGCATCAGATTACACGATTGTTGTTGATACCAGGATTATGAGTGATAACGGTCAGGCAGACAACAAATCTGATGAAACCATTCCTGCGTCTAAGACAGATGACAGCACTTCAAAATATACATGGAATAATACGATAATCATTATTATAGGTATCTGTATTATGCTGATTGTTATTGGAGCCGTATTCTATGTAAGAAAAAAGAGTGGTTCAGAAGAAGAATAATGATGATTTCATAGGAGTTGCACGATTTAATAGAAAGAGCAAAATCAACAAAAAACAGCTAAAAGTATGTATTTAATATTTGGTGCTCACTTTTTAACATGATATCTATAAAAAGATCCGATGTAAAACAAAAAACTGGTTTACATCGGATCTTTTTAGTATATAATGATTATTGAAAGGCGGTGGAAGTATGCTCATAAGATATATGTTTGACAATTTTTGTTCGTTCAAGGAAGAGTGTGAGTTTTCATTAGAAGCACCAGGCGGGAAAGTAAAGAAGCGCTTTCCGGATAACTATATTACAACAGAAACAGGATACGACTTGCTGAAAACGGCAGTTATCGTAGGTGAGAACGCAGGTGGTAAGTCCAACTTTATAAATGGATTAAAATATCTGAAATCATTGTTTGATACAAACATGAAAGTGCAGTCTGTTAATTCATATATTAACGCAGATACTTTGATGGAGTGTAATAATCCCAAACAGAAATTTAATGTAGTATTCTTAGCGGGGAATCATTATATTTATGAGTATGAAACTATTGTTGATACAAAAGGAATCTATAGCGAAAAACTTATCAGAAGCAGCCAGCGGAAATCAGCTGAGCATGTAGTGTTTGATATTTTACGGGATCAGGAGAACATATATACATTACAAAGAGGAACAGCCAGGGAAGTGACAGCTGCTCTTAAGAATAGCAATAATAGTAACGGATTATTTGTAGTTAAACTGGCTCTTCTCGGAAATAAGGATGCGTCAGCAACTGTTGAATGGATGTTAAATGTCCTATATCCGGGTAATATCCCCTCTGACAATATAGACAGCATTGTCAGGCAGGAACGGGATCTTGAAATTATGAAAGATCCAAGATATGTAGAAATTTTTAAGATGGTAGATTACAGCATTTGCGGAATTGAAGTGGATGATGAGAAGCCTTATTCTAAAACTCTGGTAATTCGTAAGAATGCACAGGGAAAGCAGTTTAAGAGAGAATTATCACAGGATTCAACCGGTGTCAGAGAATTTTTTGCATGGGCTGTACAGATATTTCGCGTGGTATATGAAAATAAAGTGGTATTTGCAGATGAGATGGACCGGGTTCTTAATCCAATCTTGTCAGACCGTGTTATTGCGTATATTAACGGTATGGAGCACAGAGGGCAGTTTGTATTTTCTACACATAATGTATTACACCTAAATTTGAAGACATACATGAAAGAGCAGATTTATTTCATTACAAAAAGTAAAGATGAATTGACATCAGAATTGTATTCTCTAGCAGATTTTCCGGAAGTGAGGTATGAAAACACTAAGATATATGAGTTTTATATGAAGGGAATATTGGGAGGTACGGCATTTGAGTAGAAAAACAAGAGTCCTCCAGAAGAGGTTTGCAGTATTCTGTGAGGGAGATACAGAATATAATTATATAGACAAGATGAGAAAGAATCAGGGCGTATCTGTATTATGCTGATTGTTATTGGAGCCATATTCTATGTAAGGAAAAAGAGTGGTTCAGAAGAATAAGTATCTGACATAGTAATTGAATAAAAGTGTGAAGGTGGGAGCGTAAGCGCCCACCTTTTACAGTTGAAGAAGAAAAAATCTATTACAGCTCCGTTGCCCCAACAGAACAGGCAGAAACGGTGACCTTTTTATCGTTTTGTGACTTGTGCAGCATAATAAAAAGGAATTATAATCAAGAAGGAAAAAACGCTTTTTTCGAGCTATAGAAAGGAAAAAATTATGGAATATTCAGCAATTCTTCATGATATGGATAAAAGATTCTGCTATGCAATCGATAAGGATTTATTTGTGATACGTGTGCAGGTAAAAAAAGATGATATAAAAGAGATCATTCTTCATTATGAGGACAAGTACATACCATTGGGATGGAAGGATACACGAAAGACGATTTCGATGAAGAAGGTTGCCACATCACAGTTTCATGATTATTATGAGGCACAGCTTCAGATGCATTTAATATGCCTCCGTTATTATTTTGAATTTACGGATATGCAGGGAGAAAAGGTATATTACGGCAACTATGAGTTTAGCAGGGAATGCATTACAAACAGGGACAGAATGTTCGACTGTCCGCAAAACCTTCGTGAGGAAGAAATGTTTGAGGTGCCGGAGTGGGCAGCAAACAAGGTTGTGTATCAGATTTTTCCATCTCGCTTTGCAGCATCACAGCCAATAGACAAGGAGCTGTGGTATAAAGCCCCCATTACATCTAAGGATAATCTGCATGGTGATCTCAGAGGAATTATTGATCATTTGGATCATATTCAGAAGCTGGGAATAGATGTTGTGTATTTAACACCTATTTTTAAATCGGATTCCTGCCATAAATATGATACCACTGATTATTACCAGATTGATCCTTCCTTCGGAACAACAGAGGATCTTAAGGAGCTGGTGCAAAAAGCGCATGAGTGTGGAATGAAAGTAGTGATGGATGCGGTATTCAACCATACAGGAAGAGATTTTTTTGCATTTAAGGATATTATAGAAAAAGAAGATAAATCCAGATATCTGGACTGGTATTTTATCGAGAGATTTCCGCTGAAGGGTGAAAAAGGAGAAACTCCTAACTTCAAATGTTTTGGTTATTATGGCGGAATGCCAAAGTTAAATCTGAAAAATCCGGAGGTTGAAAAATTCGTTACAGATGTTGCATGTTATTGGATTAAGGAATGCGATATCGATGGATGGAGAATGGATGTAGGTGACGAAATCAGTCATTTCTTCTGGAAGCGATTTAGAAAGGCTGTTAAGGCAGTAAAAAAGGATCTGCTGATCATTGGAGAAATCTGGCATTATGCAGGAGATTTTCTTGAGGGAGATGAATGGGATACGGTCATGAATTATCCATTTTACCTGAATCTCATAGATCTGCTTGCAGATGAAAAAATCAATGTCAGCCAGTTTATACAGAATCTTGGATATTTGAAGGGGCGCTTAAACAAAAAATGCTATCCTCTAATGTGGAATCTGATCGACAGCCATGATACAGCAAGATTTCTACATCTATGTGATGATAATAAGAAAAAGCAGCATTTGGCTGCAGCTTTTCAATTGTTATTACCGGGAATGCCCATGATTTATTACGGAGATGAATTCGCGATGCCCGGAGCAAATGATCCGGATTGCAGACGTGGCATGTACTGGGATGAAGAATACCAGGATAAAGAGATGTTTGAATGGTATAAGCAGCTGCTGAAGGTGCGAAAAAACCATGCATGTATCGTAGAGGGTGAACCGATGGAACTAGCTGCAAGGGACGAGGAAGAGACGATCGTCCTGACCAGAAAAAATGGAGAAGAGACACTCGCTTTGATCTTCAACTGCAGCAGCAGCGCAAGAATGTTTAATGAGTATGCGCAAAAATATGATTTACTTAGAGAGAATCCCTTTGATGGAAAAATAGAGGGACTTGATGCCGCTGTAATAGTACTCTAAGAATAATAAGATGAGAAGAGTATAGAAACAAATTAAAATATATCGTTGGAGAAAATGTTATTATGAAGAAAAAAATAAATTATGCAGAAATAATGAAGGAGACAGGGATCCTGACTGTGGCGGTGGCCATCATCGCGGCAGCAGTCTACTTTTTCCTGGTGCCAAGTCACGCGTCGGTCAGCAGCATCTCCGGTCTGGGAATCGTATTGGCTAACTTTATTCCGCTTCCGTTGTCTGCCATTACCATGATTCTGAACGTGGTATTGTTACTGATCGGATTTGTTACCTGTGGCAGAGAGTTCGGAGTCAAAACGGTGTATACCTCTGTGATGCTGCCGATATTTTTGGGACTTTTCGAGATTCTGTTTCCGAATTTCGGATCCCTGACAGACAGTCAGGAGCTGGACGTGCTCTGCTATATTCTGGTGGTCAGCGTGGGACTCAGCATTCTGTTCAACCGGAATGCATCTTCCGGAGGACTGGATATTGTAGCAAAGATCATGAACAAATATCTCCATATGGAACTGGGTAAGGCTATGTCTCTCTCCGGTATGTGTGTGGCGCTGTCCGCGGCACTGGTATATGATAAGAAAACGGTGGTGCTAAGTATCCTGGGTACCTATTTCAACGGAATCATTCTGGATCATTTTATTTTTGACAATAATATCAAGCGGCGTGTCTGCATTATCACGAAAAAAGAAGAAGAACTGCGCCAGTTTATTACAAGAGATCTGCACAGCGGCGCTACGATCTATGAAGCCACCGGTGCCTATCATTTTGAAAAACACAACGAGATCATCACCATTGTGGACAAAAGCGAGTACCAGAAGTTAATGAAATTTATCAATGAACTGGATCCCAAGGCGTTTATTACCGTATATAATGTATCGAGTATGAAGTATCAGCCGAAGACCGGGGCCTTTTGACCCTGACTTTGATGCCTACGGATTGTTCCGTGCTACGTACTCTCACAATCCTCCCCTCTATTCGCATATCGTGGGATTATCATCCCACTTTTATGCTCATATCGGGGCGGGTCCTAAGGTCTTTCACCCACTTATGAGCAAGCTCATGTGGGCTTAGACCTTTTGCCCCTGGCATCTTTATAATAATATTATGGAGAAATGCGAAATGAAAAAGGTGCGGAATATCGTAGTGATCGTGTTATCTGTCATATGTGTTGGAATTCTGGTTTTTTTGTTGTGGAATTTAAGAAGTACAGAGGAGTCTGCACAGGAAATAATACCGGAAGTTCAGCCGGAGCCTATGTCGGAACAGAGTGTATCGGATTCTGATGTGAGCGGCAACGGTGCGGAGAACAGTGCAGATCCTACGGAATTGCCGGAGACAGAAGAAAGCGAACCGGTGAAAACGGAAGATCCTGTAGAGCAGAGGGCAGAAGGACTCCTGGCAGGAATGACCTTAGAGGAAAAAGTCGGACAGATGTTCATCGCCCGGTGCCCGGAGACGGATGCAGCATCCAAAGTGACGCAGTATCATCTCGGCGGATATATCTTATTTGCCCGGGATTTTGCCGGGAAGACAAAAGAGGAAGTAACAGCAGCCATTCAAAGCTATCAGAATGCTGCAAAAGTGCCTCTGCTGATCGGTGTGGATGAGGAAGGCGGCACGGTAAACCGTGTCAGCAAAAATGCGAACTTGCGGGAAACGCCTTTTGCCTCTCCTCAGGAACTGTATGCGCAGGGCGGATGGGATCTTATTCGGAGCGACACACAGGAAAAATGTCAATTACTGCAGAGCCTGGGAATTAATCTGAATTTTGCTCCGGTATGCGATGTATCACAGGATCCGCAGGATTTTATTTATGCCCGCAGTTTCGGGCAGGATGCGGAACAGACGACGGAGTATGTGAGGACCGTCGTGCAGACCATGTCGCAGGAACAGATGGGAAGTGTATTAAAGCATTTCCCGGGATATGGCAATAACTCCGATACGCACACCGGTGTTGCTTATGATGAACGTCCTTATGAAACATTTGTAAATTCTGACTTTCTGCCGTTTCAGGCAGGAATCGATGCCGGAGCCGATATGGTACTGGTATCCCACAATGTGGTTTCCTGCATGGATGATCAGGAGCCGGCCTCCATATCTCTGTCGGTACATAATATTTTGCGTAATGAATTAGGGTTTGACGGCGTGATCATTACCGATGATCTGGTCATGGAAGGAGTACGGCAGTTCGCCGGGGATGCGGAGATTGCCGTAAGGGCGGTACAGGCGGGAAACGATATGCTGTGCTGCACCGATTTTGAAGTACAGGTACCCGCAGTCATCAAGGCGGTCGAAACCGGTGAGATTACCGAGGAACGCCTCAACGAATCGGTCCTGCGTATTTTGAAAATGAAAATAAAGCTGAGCATCATTGCGGACACTGCGGATGCTCAGGACTAGAGAAGGCTCCGCAGTACATCCTCGGGCCGGGGAGTGTGCTGCGGATATTTTTCTCTCAACGGACCGGCAGCTCCGTCCATAATATAGGGATGTCCCACGATATCCAGCATGGATACATCGTTATAATTGTCACCGAAGGCCATGACATCCGCGAGGTCAAAGTCAAGAATTTTACAAATGGATTGCACACCGATGCCTTTGTTGGCAAGGGTGGTATCGATCCAGTAAGGTCCCGCCACTGCACAGTTCGCCTGCTCCCAGCGGGGGACGAAGCGGTCAGCATAAGCTGCTACGCCTTCATGGAGATATACGGAGACCTTTACGATGTCCTCCGGAATTTCGGAAGGATCCTGAATGACCTGATAGTTGTTGCCAATAAACTTTATTCTGTCCAGCATTCCCAGCCCACGTTCCATCAGATAAGCCGTATTCTGTCCGGAGAGCATGACTTCGCCCTGCCCGTCACTCCGGCTCCACAGATCTTCTGCAATCTCTTCCGCTAGGGCACGGGGCATGGGATTTTTCGCAATGCACAGCTCGTCCTTGTAGATCACGCCACCGTTTTCACATAAGAAAATACAGCAATCCGCCACCGGAGCGAACAGCTTCCGCAGACTGGTATACTGTCTTCCAGACGCCGGGCAAAACAGGATCCCCCGGTCATGAAGTGCCCGGATCTGGTCAAAAATCTCGCCTTCCAATTCTTTTTTTCCATATTGTAAAAGTGTACCATCGAGGTCACTGCAGACTAATCTGATTCCCATAGTCGGAATTCCTTTCTCTCAGAATGATAATTTTAAATAGTATATCATAAATTATACATGAATATTTATTTTTATTTAATAGCTGTTTTTCTTGATTACTACAAGATATGTTGAAAAAAATGCGGAAACAAGGAAAGTGATATAAAAATAAAAAAATTGCTAATGATATCCAAAACGAGTAAGATAGTAAGCAAGAGTAAAACAATAATCCTTGACCTAAAGCTGTCTTTAGGTGTTACAATGTCTTCAGAGTGATTTTCAGCATTTAAATAAAGAAAAGGTGCCGATACCGAAAAGCATGGTGTCGGCACCTTTTTGGGCTTTACTTTGCCAAATTCGTTAGATATGATAAAGATAGAAACTGTATTTACCGGCTATATGGGGAGGGCGTATGTACAAAAGAAAGCTTCACAAAGAAATAAGCAGCGGATTACTGGTATTGATCGTGGCATTTTCTCTGACTGGCTGCGGCAGCAGTAGGGACGCTTTGGAAATCTCTGATACCGAATCTGCTCAGGCAGAAGGAATCAGTCAGGAAACCGATACAGCCACTCCAGCCACCTCACAGACAATCCCGGAGACGACAACGGAACCTGAGCCGGAGAAACTTACCTGCCAGACCGGACTATATCAGGAGAAAACCCTGGCAGATCAAGTCTCGGTGGATGCTGCCCGGGAACTGCCGGAAGGAGAGTATGGTGTGCTGTCATACTCCTATGATGAGACAGTCAGTGTCTGGGGCAACGGTGCAGAAGATTGCCTGGTGATTCATGACGGCGACGAGGAATACCGGGTGGAGATCCCCTGGCAAAACATGTATTCGGCACCACCTGCGGTAGAGGCCGCAGATTATGATGGGGATGGCGACAAGGAGTACTATATCTCTACCATACAGGGGACAGGAACCGGTGTCCATGTGGAAGGACTGTATTATGTAGATGTACAGAAAGGAACTCCGAAGATCTCCGAATATACAAATGTGGTTGAAGATTTTGAAAGCCGGATCCTTGCGGCGGATACGTTAGATGAACAGTTCCATACACTTCATGTGGATTTCCTGGATAAAAACGGGGAGTCAGATCCTGAGGAAAGTATAGATCTGAGTCTGGATTCCCTGCTACGGGAATATGAAGGAAATACTTATATGGGTACCGTTCTGGGAGACCAGATCCGGTTTGATTTCCGAGGAGGAACCCCTTTTGCAAGCGTAGTGGTGGGTATACAGCTATATCAGATAGCAATTCCGCTGTATGATTCCAGCTTTCGTGTAACGGCACCGGTGTCAATGCAAGAGAATGGGAAATTTTCTCTGGGCAATTTTTCGGTAAGGACCAACCCTTATGACGTGAACGTGGAGAACGCAGACGGGGAAGAACAGAATATGACAGAGGTCTATACCGGATATTATGATCTGACCCATAACGGTTACAAGGAAAAGGTCGTAACGAAGGTCTATCTGGAGGAAGAAAACGGGGATCTCACGGAAGCATTGCGGAAGGCCGGAAACTGGGGAACAGTAGAGGTCTACGAATATCTGGGAGACGGACAATATGGAATCATCCCTCTGTGGTCACAGGAGTTCGCTATTGCCCATGCCGGGAACACGCAGATCTTCCTTACGCAAAAGGATGGCTACGATTATCTGGTGGTGACAAGCCTCTGGACGGGACAGGGGATCTGCTATTATGACTATAATGTACTGTCTCCGGTGGACTATTCCTTTGACAGATATCATAACGAGCTGAAAGGGGCAGAGCATTACAATCCGCAGTTTTTCACAGGGCTGGAAAACTGGTTGAAGGAGGATTCCCTCCTGCTTGTGGCAACGGATATTAACATGCCGCAGGGACAGGAAGCCATTCTGACGACCGATGAAGAGATACACTATGCCAGAGAATATTTAACGGTAAAAAAAGAACAACAGCAGCGGATAGAGGAAATAGAGTAAGAACAGGATCAGTATTTCCAGAGAGATACAAAAGTGATAAAATAGGATCAATAAGGATTTTTTCAGTATAAACTTTTCACGCGCAAATTGTGCCTGCACAGTGTACGGAAGTACAGGTTTAAAGCACCGGAAGGCTTGCAGGCTACGGAAAGACAAGAGGGTTAAGAGATGAACGAAATGATCAGAAAAAGAAATGAACAACTGGCAAAAACAGTCATCAAGGGTTTACAGTCCCGCAACATGTCGGGCTACTACGCAGAGGATAAAGAAGCCGCGCTGAAACAGGCACTGGAGCTGATACCGGAGGGAAGCACCATTGCCATGGGCGGATGCATGAGTGCCGGAGAGATCGGACTGATCTCCGCTCTGGAAGCAGGCAATTACCACTATATCGACCGCTCTAAGATGGATGCCAGAGCAGGACTGATGGCAGCATACGATGCGGATATCTTCCTCTCCAGTGCCAACGCCATCACCAGCGATGGGGTCATGGTCAATATCGACGGCAATTCCAACCGTGTTTCCTGCATTGCTCAGGGACCGAGAAAGGTAATCTTCATCGTCGGCATCAATAAGGTATGTGCCGATCTGGACAGCGCCATGAAGCGTGCAAGAAATGTGGCAGCTCCCATCAATGCCCAGAGATTCGACATCAAGACTCCCTGCAAGGAGACCGGAAAATGCTTCGACTGCAAATCTCCGGATACCATCTGCTGTCAGTTCCTGATCACAAGATATTCCAGACATACGGACAGAATTCATGTGATTCTTGTAAATGACACCATCGGATATTAAACAGCAAAGGGGAAAGAACATGGCATTGGAATTACAAAAAGGAAGACCTGCAGATACGACCGGCAGACTGGACAAAGAGATACGCACCTATGACCTGCTGGATAGCTTAGGTGTGGAATATGACCGTGTGGATCATGCTCCGGCCATGACCATGGAAGACTGTAAGGAAGTGGATGAGATCCTGGAGTCCATGGTCTGCAAGAATCTGTTCCTGTGCAATCGTCAGGAGACCGCATTTTACCTGTTGATGATCCCGGATACCAAGGTGTTCCATACCAAGGATCTGTCGGCGCAGATCGGTTCGGCGAGATTATCTTTTGCCAAGCCGGAATATATGGAGAAATTTCTGGATATCACTCCCGGATCTGTCAGTGTACTCGGTCTGATGAACGATAAGGAACATCAGGTGAAGCTGTTGATCGATGAAGAGGTGCTGGACAGCGAATATTTCGGATGCCACCCCTGCATCAATACCTCCAGCCTCCGCATGCGGACGGCAGATCTGATCGAAAAGGTGCTTCCCGCCATGGGACATGATTTTGTAAAAGTAAAGCTGTAAAAAGTAATAATATAAGCAGATCTGCCCGCCGCCGGAATCCCGGCAGCGAGGATCTGTAAGCCTGGTTTTGCATGGCTCTGAATAGTTACAAGATATTAAAATACCTGTTCGCACTCTTCACACATCAGCAGGAAGGCGCCGACCCCGTGCAGGTCGTTGGCGGATACGGGACGGTGGATATAGTGGTCATAATTACCGACACCGGTTCCGATGCAGACATTACCGATAATGAGGTCATCGCCTTCCCAGGTCAGGGAGCGGATCACACCCTCATAACCCTTGTGGGCATATTCCAGATAAGATGCATCCAGCAGACCTTTGCGGATCGCTTTGCACAGGGCGGCAACATACAGGCAGCTGCAGGAATTCTCCAGCCAGTTGGCAGGATCATTGCCCCGGTTGACTACCTGATACCATCTGCCGTCTTCAGACTGGTATGCGAGCAGAGACTTTAACAGATCCACTGCCATTTTTTCCAGTTTTGCTCTGTCCGGATGATCGGCGGGAATGAAATCCAGTTCGTCCAGGAGGGCTACAGGCACCCATCCCATAGCTCTGCCCCAGAACTCGGGGGAGCAGCCGGTCTCCTTATCAGCCCATTCTACTTTCCTGTCATAGGACCAGGCATGATACAGCAGACCGGTTTTGGGGTCACGGGTATGTTTCTGCATGGTCAGAGCCTGGAAGATAACCTCATTAAAATATTCGGGGTGATCAAATTCTGCGCCATACTGCGCGCGCAGCGGACCTTCCATGTACAGACCGTCCAACCACATTTCTTCCGGCAGATCAGCCTTGTGGAAATAGCCGCCTTCGGGAGTGGTGGGATAATGATCAATGGCAGCCATCAGAGAATCCAGGGCTTTCTTATATCTGGCATCACCGGTACGATGATAGAGAGGGTATAACAGAATACCCGGCTGCATATCGTCGAACTGCCCCATATCAGCCTGTTTGATCACACCGTCTTCGGTGATGACGGCATCCACCCAGGATTTGATGTAATCAAAATATTTTTCCTCTTTACAAAGTTCATAGCTTTTGTACATTCCGGACAGGAATACTCCCTGATGATAATGGAATCTTCCTTCGGGCGGAAGCTTGGGGGCTTCCCATTTGCGCATCATGGTATCCATGGATGCTTTTGCGTAATCTAAAGGTCTTTTCTCCATAAGTTCTCCTTCCCATATACTTCACATAGCACAAGATTTATTATATAATTACATTATAATCGTTTATTTTGGATATTGTTTAACATATCTTGCGATAGTGAAAAGTAATAATATGAATCTTGCCGGAATCTTTTCCGGGAAAGGAAACAGATGCTTCGTACGATTTTTGATCCCTATTCGGATCTGTTTTTGGAATACATAGAGACCTCTAAGAAAAATGACATGCAGACCAATCATTACCACGATACTTACGAACTTTTTTTTGTGGTGAAGGGGATACGATACATCTTCCTGGATGGTGTCTGTCATGTGCTGAATCCGGGTGACATCATCCTGATCAAACCCTACCAGACCCATTATATGCAGAGTCTGTCCTCGGATTTCTATGCCCGGTATGTCTTGAATTTTGCACCGGATTATCTGGATGGAATGTTGAAACCTGCGGAGAAGCAGCGGTTCCTGGAGGTTCTGCAGAATGATATTCTGCATCTGACAACGGAACAGTCCGGAGAACTGGTAGAGGTCTTCGAACGGCTGCGGAAATATTATAACCGCCACGATGCTGTGGCCGAGAAATTAAAGCAAAACTATTGTCTGGAACTGCTGCTACTGTGCAGAGACTACTATACGAGGCAGGAGCGGACACAGATGCCGGAGCTCTCCGCAGCTCCCAGACAGGAGATCCTGGATGCCATCGCCTATATCAATGCCCATTATGCGGAAAAAATAGATCTGGAGACCATCGCATCCCAGATCCATTTAAGTAAATACTATTTTTGCCGTATTTTCCGCGAGGTGACCGGAGCCACCGTTCTGGAATACCTTACCAATGTCCGGCTGACCAGAGCCGGAAGACTTCTGGTGGAATCTTCTCTGGCGATCCAGGAGATCGCGCAGAAGACCGGATTTGCGTCATTGGTGCATTTTTCCAGAACCTACCGCAATGCTTATGGTGTCAGTCCCAGTGATACCAGACGCCGGCGAAAGGCGTAGAAGCTACTGAATCCCACAGGCGAGACATGCTGACATTTGTGACGCAAAAAGTCAAATCATCCACAAATTGATTTCTCGTTGAGAGTCTTATATAATAAAGTCGAGGTCAAAGGCCCCCGGCTTTGATGCCTACGTGCTACGCACTCCCACAATCCTACCCTCTATTCGCATATCGGGGTGGGTCATATAACAGAAATGGTTTATACCGTAAAAAATGTATGGTAAGAATACGAAAGAGAGAAGAAAATGGTACTACAGATATTAACATATACACATCATATAACGACAATGCTGTTTGGAATCTTCCTGTCGGCATTTTTTCTGGGAGTGAAGCAGGATAAGAAAAATATATTGCAATTGTTGTCATTGGCGGTTGTTTCAGGAATTCTATATGTTCTGTGTGTACTTCTCTTTGGAACAGAAACAGTAGATCAGATTTATCCGCTGATCGTGCATGCCCCATTGTTATTTGTACTGGTTTTGTATTACAAATTCCGTGTTCTTCCCTCTCTGATTTCTATTTTCACGGCATATCTATGTTGTCAGTGCAGCAACTGGATGGGACTGTTTGCTTTGGCTCTGACAGGACAGGAATGGTGCTATTATGTCTGTCGTATTCTGGTGACGGTGGGAGCTTTCATCCTTTTATGCCGGTATGTATGCCAGACCACAGCCATGCTGTTTGCCAAAACGGACCGGGAACTTCTGATCATTGGAAGCCTGCCGATCATTTATTACATTTTTGACTATGCCACGACCAAATTTTCCAGTCTGTTGTATTCCGGCAATAAGGCGGTGCCGGAGTTCCTGGGCTTTGCCATGTGCCTGACGTATCTGCTTTTTTTACTGGTATATTTCCGGGAGTATGAGCTGAAGAATAAGGCGGAGCAGTACAACGAAATGATCCGGATGCAGTTAAGTTCTCTGCATACGGAAATGGAAAGTACAAGAAAAAGCGAGCAGAGAATGTCCATCTTGCGGCATGATACAAGACATCATCTGTCGGCGATCCGGACAC
Source organism: Lachnospiraceae bacterium GAM79 (assembly GCA_003584705.1). Lineage (GTDB taxonomy): Bacteria > Bacillota > Clostridia > Lachnospirales > Lachnospiraceae > Acetatifactor > Acetatifactor acetigignens. The sequence continues at coordinate 3,919,292 of AP018536.1, read as the reverse complement.
TGATCCAGCAGGGAGAGTCCGACAAGGCGCTGGAATATTTGAACGAAGTGAGCCAGACCTATGACGATACGGTGATCAAGACCTACTGTAAAAATGAAATGGTGAATTCGGTTCTGTCCATCTATAACTCCCGGTTTGAGGAACGGAGGATTCACTGGGAAGTGCAGGTCAGTATCGGGGAGAAGCTTCCCTGTTCGGAAATGATGTTCTGTGCGATTCTGTCCAATGTGCTGGAAAATGCCATGCATGCCGTACAGGAACTGCCGCAGGATAAACGATACATAGAATTGTCTCTGTCGGAAAAGGTGGGGCATCTTCTTCTGATGGAGAAAAATACAGTGCGTAGTGTTCCCACATTTGCGGATGGCGTTCCGGTGACAGAACGTTCGGGACACGGGCTGGGAGCCAGAAGCATCGTATATTATGTAGAAAAACTTAGCGGACAATATCAGTTTTTTATGGAGGATGGGGATTTTGTGGTTCGGATCATCTTGTAAAATCAATAAAATGTTTTTGAGGCTCTTTCTGTCAGAGAAAGAGCTTTTCTTGTGGATGTATTGGGAAATTAATGCTATTATTAGGATAAAAAATACAGAAATATAGATATAACAGGAAGGGAGCAGACAAGCGCATGAAATACACATTGGATTACAAAAAGTATGCGGAACTGGCCAGACGTGTGGCCGCAGAGGGAAGCGTATTGCTTCGCAACGAGGATGAAGTACTTCCTTTACAAAAAGGACAGAAAGTATCGATCTTCGGAAGGACACAGTTCGAGCATTATAAGAGCGGTACGGGTTCCGGAGGTATGGTCAATGCTCCATATGTGACCAATATTACAGACAGTCTCAAGGAAGACGGCACCGTACAGGTGAATGAGGTACTGGAGGCACAGTACCGGGAATGGCTGAAGGATCATCCTTTTGATATAGGAGAGGGATGGGCCATGGAGCCCTGGAACCAGGAAGAAATGCCCGTCAGCGAAGAACTGGCGAGACAGGCGGCGGAACAGTCGGATCTGGCGATTGTGGTTCTCGGCCGAACCGCAGGAGAAGACAAGGATAATAGTGCTGCGGAAGGCAGTTATCTGCTGACAGCTGCGGAGGAAGAAATTCTTCGTAATGTCTGCAATGCATTTGCCAGGACGATCGTTGTGCTGAATGTGGGTAATATCATGGATATGAAGTGGGTCGACCGGTATCAGCCACAGGCTGTGCTCTATGTATGGCAGGGCGGCCAGGAGGGCGGCAGAGCTACAGTAGATGTCCTGACAGGAAAAGTGAATCCCGGTGGTAAGCTCAGCGATACTATTGCGGAAGATATTGAGGATTATCCTTCCACGGAGAATTTCGGGGATCCGGTGGAGAATTTTTATACCGAGGACATCTATGTAGGTTATCGCTATTTTGAGACCTTTGCCAGAGACAAGGTAAAATATCCCTTTGGCTTTGGACTGTCCTATACCCGGTTCCAGACAGAGAGCATGGGACTGGCAGTGCAGGGTACCGAGGCAACTGTCATTGAGAAAGTGACAAATGTTGGCAGTATGTCCGGCAGAGAGACCATACAGGTCTATGTGGAGGCTCCTCAGGGAAAGCTGGGAAAGCCGCTGCGTCAGCTGGCAGCTTATGCCAAGACGGAAGAACTGAAGCCCGGAGCAAGTGAAGAACTGATCCTGAAAGCAGAACTGACGGAGCTTGCGTCCTATGATGACAGTGGTGTCACTGGACATAAATCCTGCTATGTATTGGAAGCAGGAGACTATATCTTCTATGTCGGTACCGATGTGCGGAGTGCAAGAGAAGTCGGAAGAGTGACATTAGCGGAGCTGCAGGTCGTACAAACCGTTACGGAAGCACTGGCTCCGGTGCAGGCATTTAAACGCTTACGACCGTTCTTCTTCGGAGAAAACAAGCATGCCATCGCCAACTGGGAGGATGTGCCCTTACGGACCATAGATCTGGCGGAACGTATTTTGCGGGAAAGACCCACCCGGAGCGAATACATGGGAGATCAGGGATGGAAGCTGGCAGATGTCTATGACAAAAAGATTACGTTGGAACAGTTCCTGACACAGCTGTCAGACGAAGATCTGATCTGCATGACCAGAGGAGAAGGCATGTGTTCCCCGAAAGTTACCCCCGGAACAGCAGCAGCTTTCGGCGGTGTGACGGATGGACTGCAGCAATTCGGTATTCCGGTGGCCTGCTGTTCCGATGGTCCTTCCGGCATCCGTATGGACTGCGGTACCATGGCCTATGCACTGCCGAACGGTACGTTGCTGGCATGTACCTTTGATCCGGAGTTGGTGGAAGAACTGTATGAGATGGAGGGCATGGAGCTTCGCAAGAACAAGATTGATTCCCTCTTAGGCCCCGGCATCAATATTCACAGAAATCCGTTGAATGGACGTAACTTTGAGTATTTTTCCGAGGATCCGTACCTCACCGGTACCATGGCGGCGGCACAGCTGAAAGGCATGGGAAAATATGGAGTTACCGGAACCATCAAGCATTTTGCATGTAATAATCAGGAATTCAAACGGCATGATGCCAATGCTATTGTATCCGAGAGGGCATTGCGGGAGATCTATCTGAAAGGATTTGAGATCGCCGTAAAACAGGGCGGAGCCTACAGCATCATGTCCACCTATGGCCCGGTGAACGGACTGTGGACCGCAGGCAGCTATGATCTTCTGACAACCATTCTCCGTAAGGAATGGGGCTATCAGGGTATTGTCATGACCGACTGGTGGGCAAAGATCAATGAGGAAGGCGAATCCGGTTCCAAGAGTCAGACGGTACCTATGGTCCGGGCGCAGAATGATATTTACATGGTGACCGCAGACGCAGCATCCAATTCTAATAAGGACAACACTGCGGAAGGACTGGCAGACGGCAGGCTGACCAGAGCGCAGCTTATGCGGAATGCTGCAAACATCTGCTGCTTCCTGTTACGTTCCGTTGCCATGGAGAGGCTGCTTGGCAGAGAGGAAGAGGAGTGTACGGAGCTTCACAGTCCGGTAAGCACCGAAGGAGCCGGAGACAGCGGACAGGTGCTGGCCCGGCTGGAACTGCCGGAGCCGAAGACCGGCGAAGAGATGGAACTTCCGCTGGAGAAGCTGTCCACGAAGAAAGGTACTGGTGCGGTATACCAGCTGCGTTTCACGAAGATCGGACGGTACGAACTGGTATTCCGGATGAGTTCCACGTTGGGCCCGCTGGCGCAGCTGCCTATTTCCGTGTTCCTGAATAATACATTACAGCAGACCGTGACGATTAACGGCACGGAGGGCAAAGTGGTGGAACAGTCCGTCACGCTGGCAATCCGGCAGGACGGTGAGAAGTACATGAAATTGTATTTCGGAGAAAGCGGTATTGATATGCACCGGATGTTCTTGCGGTATGTGGGAAAGAACGATATCGAAAGCTTCCGGAATGAATAAAACAATATAAGCAATAAAAAGGCTCCGAAAGATCGGTATGCAGGCAGGATCTTCCGGAGTTTTTTATGCGTCGCAATTTGTAAAAAACCTTAACGGAATATTTATGCATAGAAACCAAAAGAAGAATTGACTTATGCCGATATTTCGGATAGAATCTACTCTTGTATGTTCTAAAGAAAAATTAGCAAGGAGGCAGGGAAAGTGGTAGCACAAATACTTGCAGTAATCATATTTCTGGCGATGTTTGTACTGATCGTCCTGGAAGTATGGGAGAGACACATTATCACATTGGGCTGCGGTCTGCTGACACTGGTACTGGTATTCGGACTGGGAATGCACAGTATGAGCGCAGTGCTGGAGACTTTGAACTTAGGCAGCTTTTTCACAAGTCATTTCTGGTACACGGCGGGACAGTCCGCAGAGGCTTCCAGTGGTATCAACTGGGAGACCATCGTGTTCGTAGCAGGAATGATGATCATGGTAGAGGGAATGGCCCGGGTGGGATTCTTCCGCTGGCTGTGCATGCGCCTTGCCAAGATGGTCAAGTATAAGGTTGTACCGCTGTTTGTCACCTTTATGGTATTATCCGGTATTCTGGCAATGTTCATTGACAGTATTACCGTAATCCTGTTCCTGGCAGCCGTTACCATTGAATTGTCACAACTGTTGAAATTCAATCCGGTGCCTATGATTCTGGCAGAAGTGTTCTGTGCGAATCTGGGAGGATCCGCTACCATGTGCGGAGATCCCCCCAATATCATCATCGGTACTTCCCTGGGATATTCCTTCACGGATTTCCTGACCAATACCGGTGTGATCGCAGGCGTTTCCCTGGTTGTGGTCGTACTGTATTTCTATCTGGTATTCCACAAGGAACTGCGTGCCAGTGAGGCAGCTGCAGCAGGCAGCAACCAGACCTACCCGGATCCTTCCGAAGCCATTACCGATAAAAAAGGATTTATTATCAGCACTATTATTTTCCTGTGTGCGGTAGTTCTGCTGGTGACCCACGCACAGACTGGACTGACCGTATCCTGCATCGGTGTATTCATCTCCATCGTGACATTGATCGCTGCAGGCAAAGATGCGCTGAAGCTGATCAGACAGATTGATTACAAGACGCTGCTGTTCTTCATCGGACTGTTTATGGTCGTAGGTGGTCTGGAGCAGACAGGTATCCTGAAAGTCATGGCGAACTTCATCGGAGATATCAGTAACGGCAATCTGATGCTGATGATCGCCATTATCCTGTGGATCTCCGCCATCGCCAGCGCATTTGTGGATAATATTCCTTTTGCAGCGACCATGATCCCGATTATCAGCAGTCTGTCTGCTGCCCAGAGCGTGGATCTGTCCATTCTGGCATGGGCATTGGCTATGGGAACCGATATTGGAGGAAGCGCAACTCCCATCGGAGCTTCTGCCAACGTAGTAGGTATCGCCACCGCAGCGAAAGCCGGTCATATGATTAAGTGGGGAAAATATTGCAAAGTTATGGCACCTGCGACTATAATAGTAGTAGGGATCTCTATGCTGATGATCTATGCAAGATATCTGTAAGATGTATTTGCAGAATACGAGTTTAAAAAATTTTGGAAATACATCCAGCCATAAGGAGGGCAGATCCATGAGTGAACAACTGATTATCTCCGTCAGTCGTGAATACGGCAGCGGCGGACATGAGATCGCACAGAAGCTGGCAGAGTATTATAAGCTGCCGATGTACGATCACAACCTGTTAGACGAGGTAGCTGCAAGCATGAACGTAAGCAGCCAGGAGCTGGCAGAGTTCGATGAAACGAGACGTAACAAATTCCTGTACCGCAGTGTAATGGGAATGAACAGCTCTCCGGCAGACAATGTGGCCAGAATGCAGTTCGATTATATTAAGAAAAAGGCGGAAGCAGGGGAATCCTTTGTGATCGTAGGACGCTGTTCCGAGATTGTGCTGAAGGACAATCCGCACCTGATCTCCATCTTCGTATTGGGAGACCGGGAGGCCAAGATCAAACGTGTCATGGAGATCTATGAGCTGGATGCCCGTCATGCGGAAGAGCGTATGATCGAGAAGGACCGTCGCAGAAAGTCTTACCACAATAGTCATTGTAAGGTAAAATGGGGCGATTCCCGTAATTACGATCTGTCTATCAACAGCAGCAAGTTGGGTGTAGAAGAGACGGTGGAATCTCTGAAAAATTACATAGACGCAAGGCTTGCTCATAAATAAAGCAGACATAAGTCAACAAAAATGCAGAGACCATCTGAGGAAAGCATACGAAAGAAAATCGTGTAGCTGCCGCAGATGGTCTTTCTTGTTGGCGTTTCTTAAGAAATACCGGATAACATTTAAACAAATTTTAAGGATTTCTGTCGTGACGAATACAGCAGATTATGGTATTATCCTAGAAGATGAATAGGAATAAAAGAGTGCAAAATCAGGTATGTGGAAGTGAGGTACAGGATGAGCGATAAGGAAAGAGACTCCATTCAGGAGATGGAAGATATACAAAAGGGTCTGGAAGCCTTTTTACAACAGGAGATGCAGGAAATGCAGGCATCCGGGGCGGGAGCCCGCCGCAGTACGGGGCGCCCGGCGGCGAATGCGGGGACACACTCTGCGGAGCGTGAGGCAGCCCGCCCGGCTCCGCAGATGTATGATATGAGGGAAGATGACGAGGAAGAGGAGGAACTGGATGTGATCGGATCCGACAGAAGAGCAGGATCCCGTGAGGACTATGTAGAGGACTGGGATGATCCCACATACCGCAGGAGACAGGCCGCCCGCAGAGAGACGGCACGTAAGACTTCAGAGAGTCGTAACGGTGGCGGCCGTAGCAGTAACGCTGATCACCGCAGACAGGAGACCTCAGGCAGAACCCGCCGCAGCAGACGGGATGACTATGTAGAGGACTATGAGGACGATTATAACGATAGAAAACGCTCCGGAAGAAGATCCGGGAAGCGTGAGGAGATAGACACGAAAGCGGATAAAAGAAACAGAAAAGGAAATAAAAAGGGAGCCGGGAGCGGCAGAAAGAAGAAAAAGTCAGGACTCAAGCGTTTCCTGATCGCAGTGGCGCTGATCCTTGTATTCCTGGCAGCAGGATTGTATGTGCTGGTAGGAAAGGTCTACGGAGAGATGAACTATGAGAAGATCGAGTCGGTAGCATCCTCTCCCATGAAGGAAGAAGGCGTGACCAATATTCTGCTGATCGGTAACGATTCCCGTGAAAACGGTGAAGACGGTAGATCAGATGCCATGATCCTGCTGTCCATCAGCAACAAGACGAAGAAGATCTACATGACATCCCTGCTCCGTGATATGTATGTGGACATTCCGGGACATAAGGGGAATCGTCTGAATGCGGCATATTCCTATGGCGGCGCAGAACTGCTGATGGAGACTATTGAGCAGAATTTCGATATTCATATCAGCCGCTATGTACTGGTGAACTTTGAAGCATTTGCCAATCTGGTGGATGCAGTGGGCGGTGTGGATCTTGAGCTGACCAGCAAGGAAGTGGAATATGTCAACGGCTATCTGGTGGAATACAACATTCTGCTGGGAAGACCGGAAGGTACCGACTATTTTGAAGATACTTCCGGCGGTATGGTACACCTGAACGGACCGCAGGCACTGGCGTATTGCAGAAACCGTTATATCGGTACGGATTTCGGCAGAACCGAGAGGCAGAGAAAGGTATTGGCAGAGGTGATCCACAAGCTTCCGCAGGGAATGCTGACCAATCCCCAGGAGCTGATCGATGGTCTGATGCCGAATCTGACCACGAATCTGACCCAGACAGAATGCTATCGGCTGAGCCTTATGGCACCTAAGGCCGTGACTTACGATATTATCCAGAACAGCATTCCACTGGAGGGCACCTATAAGGATGCGACCATCCGTAAGATGGCAGTGCTGGAAGTGGATTTCGAAGCCAACAAGAAATTCCTGCAGGAGAATCTGTACGGAGACGGAGACATTACTTCCACATCGGAGGCTTCTGCGGAATGATATTATAATTGACGTATGAGAGTCAATGTGCCAGCAGGATTGACGAACGGCGAATGGGATCATGATAGTTGCGAAGCAACGGTAAGCACCAAAGGTGCGGATCATGCTACGATAATGAGGGAGCAGCTTATGGGGTATCGAAAACAAAGGTTTGCAGCACTGTTCTGTGCAGCGGCAGTCATAATGCTTGGTGGATGTGGCGATGATCTGACCCAGCAGGTCTACATTCCGGGAAGGGAAGATCTGGCGCAGCCTATCGGCGGTTACAATGCAACTACGCAGGCTGGGCAGACGGCAGAAGATTCTGCTACGGGGGCACAGACAGGGACGGCTTCCGGTGGAGAGAACGCAACAACATCGGGATCTTGCCATGACTCCGGTGATTTGACGGGTGAACGTTATACGATCACCATCTCCGCAGCAGGGGATGTAACGTTGGGAAATCATCAGGAACAAGACTACAGTGCCTCCTTCCGTCAGGCCTATGATCAGGCGGAGGACGAAGGTTATTTCTTTGAAAATGTGAGAGACATCTTTGCGGCGGACGATATGACCATCGTGAATCTGGAAGGGCCTCTGACCACATCGGAACAGATGCGGGAGGGACAGACCTACTGCATCAAAGGGGATCCAGCCTATGCTCATCTGCTGACGCTGGGGAGCATTGAGGCCGTCAGCTTCGCCAACAATCACCGCCTGGATTATGGCGAACAGGGAAGCCGGGACACGGTGGCGGCATTGGAGCAGGAAGGGATCGTCTATGCCTATGATAAAAACGTAGGTGTTTATGAGATCCAGGACAGTGCGGCAGCCCACGGCGGAGAGCGGAATCTGAAAATAGGAATCATCTCTGTCAATGAGGTAGAATGGGGCGCACAGGTGGAAAAGCTGATCCAGAACAATATTGAAACTCTGCGGGAACAGAATGTGGATCTGATCCTGGCATGCTGTCACTGGGGGATCGAGAAAGACACTTACCCGGAGAATTATCAGCAGGTATTGGGGAGAAAATGCATTGACTGGGGCGTAGATCTGGTCATTGGTCATCATCCCCATGTCCTCCAGGGAATCGAAGAATATAAGGGCAGATATATTATCTATAGCCTGGCGAATTTCTGTTTCGGGGCCAACCGGAACCCAGCAGATAAAGACACCATGATCTTCCAGCAGACCTTTACATTCGAAAACGGACAAAAGGTGGAGGACCGGAATGCCAGGATCATTCCCTGCATGGTGAGTTCTGTGTCCACCCGGAATGATTTTAAGCCTACTCCGGCAGCAGGTGAGGATAAGAAGAGAATTTTGCAGCGTATGAATGAATACAGCCGGGATTTCGGTGTCGAATTTGATGAAAACGGCGGGATTCTCGTGAATTAGATGAGAGAGCGGCAACGCAGAAGGGAAACGGTCCGATCATGGAAAAAGCATTTAAACTGGATTTTGTCAATGATAAAACAGGAAGTCTGTATGTGAACTGCTGCGGATGCTCCCAGACGGCACCGCTGCACAGCTTCGGACCGGCCTCCAAGCCACATTACCTGATCCACTATGTCCTGAGTGGCAAGGGACATTTCCGGTTTCACGACAAGGAATACCGGCTGGAGGCGGGTTACGGTTTCCTGATCCAGCCCAATGAACTGGCTTTTTATCAGGCGGATGCGAAGGATCCCTGGAGCTATCTGTGGGTGGGCTTTGCTGGAAGCCGCGCCGAAGAATACTTACACAGCATGGGACTGTCGGACCGGCATCCTATTTTTTCCTGTGATAAATCGGAGGAACTGTATTCCATTGTCCGGGATATGATGGAGCATAATACCTTTGGCATTGCGGATGATCTGCGGCGGAACGGACTGCTGGGAGTATTTCTGTCGGTGATCGCCGACAGCGCCGGTGTGGTGGCAAGGGAGGAAGAGGATAAGGGGAACCAGTATGTGAAAAAAGCGGTCTCCTTTATCCAGAGCAACTACTGTAACCCCATCAAGGTCACGGATGTGGCGGACTATGTGTGTATCAACCGCAGCTATTTATATACGCTGTTCCAGAACTATCTGGGGATGTCTCCCCAGCAGTTCCTTACTACCTTCCGTATTACCAAGGCGAGAGAGCTTCTGGACTCCACGAATTATCCTATCGAGAGTATTGCATTGTCCTGCGGATACAGCGATGCCCTGGTATTTACCAAGGCCTTTCACGCTATGAAGGGAATGTCCCCTTCGAAGTACCGCAAGGAAAGCCACAAGGAGAGCACAAAAGAACAGCTCCAGGAGGTCGAGGGTCTGATCGCCCGGCTCCTGAAGCCATAGATGAAACTATAAAACCAAACAAGAAAGGGTGCCGCTGTGCGACACCCTTTTGTATTTGACTATTTCTTACTTTCCAGATTTTTCTCTACATACTCCAGGATATAGAAGTTATCCTCCGGCATCTGGCAGCCTACGATGAACAGACCGTTATCATCGGAGCAGCGGATGATACGTCCTTCCAGCACATTGTGATCCGGGAGAGCGAAATCATGGATAGTGACAGTGACCGAGGCATTCTTGCTCTGGGTGAAGATATTATCTGTCGCTAGGAAAGCAAAGCCGTTGGCACTGATATTATCCATGGTAGCTGCATATTCCTTTTCGGAATTATTGAACTTAATGGTGCAGGCATTGTCCAGATCCATACGGGGGTATTTACGGCGGTTATTGATCCGGGGTCTGGTATTAATGACGATTTTGAAGGCATGAGCACCCTTTTCAGGAGCAGGAGAGATGGCTGCCTTGTCCCAGCAATACAGGATATTGCCTGCAGTGATCTGTAAGGTACAGGAAGCGGTATCGGTGAGTGCAAGCTCCTTCTGACAGGATACTAGCAGACCCTCCGGAATCTGTTCGATCAGTTCTCCAAGGTATTCCGTATCTCCCTGACCGGCTAATTTCAGATCGATCTTCATGCCGGGCCGGATATCTTCGATACCCATGAAGCCGCCGATACCCAGATCACACATCATGTTCTCCATGACATCTTCAATGGTATTGATATTGGCAGCTGTCTCTTCATATTTACTGAGCATACGTTCACTGGTCTGGCTGGAGTGTGCAATACAGCCGGTGATGGTCTCCACGATGTTGGATACCTGTTTCATATTGGATACCAGCTGGGTATTGGAGCTTTCCACCTCTTTAATTGCATTATCAACTACCTGAATATGTCTGCCGAGCTGTGCGGAATCAGATGCGATCTGATTTACATTTTCACCGGTATGTGTTACCTTTTCCAGGGTAATCTGGATCAGCTTCAAGGTCTCTTCAATGGAAGCGGTCATCTTAGCGGAAGTAGCATCCAGACGGGACAGAGCTTCTCTGATCTGTCCGGAGGAAGCGTGGGTTTCAGTACTTAAGGTACGGATCTGATCAGCTACCACTGCGAAGCCCTTGCCTGCTTCACCGGCTCTGGCAGCTTCGATGGAAGCGTTTAAGGCCAGCAGGTTCGTCTGATTTGTAATTTTTTCGATGGTACCGGTCTCCTGCTTCACCATGCCAAATTCCTGCTGGAAATTCTGCAGGACATTTTCCAGCTCCGTAGAAAGCTCTGACATCGTGGTGGCAGTGCTTACCAAACTTTGCAGATCTTTTGCACTGACACTGGAATGGGATTCGGTTTTCCCTACCAGAGATACCATTTCGCTGATGAGTGCCACAACATTTTCCACCTGGGCACGGATGTCGGAAGTCATCTGTGTGGAAGAGGTTGTCCGATCCTGCAGCATATGGTTATTATCCGTCAATTCATTCATACCCAGCATGACCATATCGGAACCGTGCTTATTCTCGGAAGCCAGTTCTCTGACAACGGTAATGCCGTCCAGAATGGTATTGCTGGATGTCTTGACCTGTTCTACGGTGGTCACCACTCTGTGAAGGTCGGCTTTGATACTGTCGGTCATGGCACCGTCGGACTCGTTCAGATGGCGGATGGACATGACATAGCAGATGTAACACAGGATGATACAGGACAGCTGCAGTTGGTAATTCTTCATATCGGAAGCACTGTTAAAGCCCAGCATGTAGCGGTAGACGGCAGCGCCCACAATGATCAGAGAGTTGACGATACCGCAGTTGATCATGAATTTCCGGTTCTTATACAGGACCAGTAAGCTTGTCACCGGAAGGATGTAAGTGAATGCGATCGGTGACTCTGTGGTGCATATGACAAAGGTATAGAAGATGCCGTAACCGATGACCAGATCGTAGCGGTAGAGTTCCGTTGCCCAGCCCTTTACACGTAACAGCACTTCGCCGAAGATCAGAGGCAGCCAGCACAATGCCAGAAAAATAAGGTAAGAAGTGGTGGGATATAATCCCCCGGACGCATCGGAGCCATAGTTGGCACTCAGTAAAACAGCAAAAACGATCCAGATCTTACGGGCTTTCCGATTAGCTTTTTCTTTGAAAACATTTTCGTCGTATGTCATGATACATATCCTCCTTTACAGTCATCTCCGGTATGTTCAAAAAAATGAATCAAATGGTGGATCACTTCCCTGCTTTCCGGAAGCTCCGGGTAAAAAGCGCTGAACGCATGGGTCAGGCGGGGATCCTTCGGGTAGTTGATCAGTTTATGGGGCATCTGATGTCTGCGCAGAGCCTTTTCAAAATTCAGAGTATAGCTCTGAAGATTATCGTTGTCACTGGTGATCAGGAGACTGGGTGGCAGGCTGGTCACGATGTCCGGGTGCTCCGGAGATACATAGGGGGCAAAAGCACTTTTTTTATAATGCCGGCCGTAGAGATATCTGGGGAGGAAAAGTCCGATCTGATCCAGGCGGTTCGTATAGAACATACCGCTGACCAGGCCAAGTGCCCGGACTGGCAGGTCAGAAGGGGTTACTCCGGCAGCCTGTGCCAGTGCAGTGCTTCGCTGCATGGCGCTTCCATAAGTCAGCAGACAGGCACCGCCGCTGTCGCCGCAGGCATATATGTGAGAAATGTCACCGCCGTATTCCGTCAGATGATCCCGGATAAAATCCAGTGCCAGATGCAGGTCAGCCAGCTGATCATAGAAGAGACAGTCCGGTATCAGCCGGTACTCAATGCTGAATACCAGATACCCCGCCTCACAAAGGGAGGCACAAAAGGGACGGTTGAACTCTTTATTTCCCATGAGGAGGCCTCCGCCATGTACGTTGACGATGACCGGAAGAATCTCTCCGTCCCGTCCCCTGGGACGGTAGACATCAAGACGATGGGCCGGAACATGCTTCTCGTCATAGAAAATATCCGATTGTAGGAAAACGTCTTCCGGAAGAGGATACTCTTTGCCCCTGGAAGCGCAGCTTTGCTCGAATGCCGCCCGCTGCTTATAGAACATTTGACATATAAAGCTTTTCATGTGTACTCCTGATTCTGACTGTATATGTTTGTAACTATTCAGAACCCCATTCGCAAAACCGCCTCTGCGAGGCTTTTCTTTTGCTCATGTGGTTACTTCGCCCTATAAAGATTATCAATTGCTCTTACGAATGCAAGCATTCGACGCTCATTTGATAATCTTTACATGGCTCTGAATAGTTACATATGTTTCAATAAAAGAGAAATATTTGTCGAAAAATAGCGATATGCAGTCTTTAAAAAGAATACCACAGAAATGAAAGGATTAAAATAGAAAAATGCAACATTCTATTATGGAATGTTGCATTTTGTCTTGCACTACATATTTCGGCTGACCATGTGAAAACTTTAGTCTTTTTTATAAAAATCGTCATATCGTATTATTCATATCGTCATACTGGTTTAAAGTAACACATATCATAGCTGTATATTGCGGAATACGGCATCTTTGTCATCCTGTTCAATTCCCAGATAATGTTTTGTGATCTGAAAAGAAGAATGATTGTAAATCTCCATCAGCAGGGCGGGAGGTGTTCCCATTTTCCACGCATGATAGCCGAAGGTCTTCCGCAGAGAGTGACACCGGATCACATCTTCGATCCCGACGGCCTCGGCAGCTTTGCGGACAATGCGGTAGGCCTGATATCGGGAGAGTGGGGATTCGGCTTTTCTGGGGCTGGGGAAGAGGTAGTCTGTGTCGGCTATGGAAGGCTGTGTTTTCCGGTAGGACAGTAATGTTTTCTGAAGTTCTCTGTTGATCAGGATTCTGGTTTCTTTTTCCGTTTTTTTCTCCGTGATGAGGAGATGGGTGTAAAAGCGGCTGTGTCCTGTGCAATAGACATCTCCCCAGGTGAGATGAAGGATGTCGTTGATGCGGAGAGCAGTGTTCAGACCGATCAGGATGAGAGTGTAATTCCGGGAGTTGGGCTGTTTGGTAAGGTAGTAATCTTTGAAATCGTGTAAAAGCTGTTTGCTGCGGATAGGTTGTGTCGTGCTCATAATGGCCTCCTTGAAAGAATAAATGAATTAGGATAATGCAACATTCCATAATAAAATGTTGCATCAGTGCAAACCAGCAGGCAAGGAAGGCTGAATTAAAACAAGGAGGTTATCAATATGCTGCGTCTGACCGTTAGTCCGGAAGAATACCTGATGATCAATGACAATATTAAGATCGTCTTCCTGGGAGGAACCAAGAATCATCTCCGTATCATGATCGATGCACCGAGAGAGGTGAACATCGTGCGAAGCACGGTATTAGAAAACCAGATCACAGATCCGGAGGAGAGAGCGAAGCTTCCTAAATATTATGCGGAAGAAGAGCACCCGGAGAAGTACCGCAAGAAGTCAAATGTGATCATCACAAAGGGAAATGCGGACAAATAATTTCATATGGTAATAACCGGAGGAAGAGCGGCTCTGTCAGGGCCCGACAGGGAAGCTCCTACTCCGGTTACTATAAAAACTAACAACAAGTATCTGGGAGAAAAGGATTTCTCAATAACAATACAGATACGCACACTGCCGCAAAAGGAATTGGGCAGTAATACAAGGAGGTAAATTATTATGGTAGTACAACACAATCTTACAGCTATGAACTCTAACAGAATGTTAGGTCTGACCACCGCTTCTCAGGCAAAATCCACCGAGAAACTGTCTTCCGGTTACAAGATCAACCGTGCAGCTGATGACGCAGCAGGCCTGTCCATCAGTGAAAAGATGAGAAAGCAGATCAGAGGTCTGACACAGGCATCCCTGAACGCACAGGACGGTATCTCCGCAGTACAGACCGCTGAAGGCGCTCTGACCGAAGTACACGATATGCTACAGAGAATGAACGAACTGGCAGTTAAGGCTGGAAATGGTACTATGTCTGCTGATGACAGAAACTATGTACAGAATGAGATCGATCAGCTTGTAAATGAAATCGACCGTGTATCTGAAACCACGAAATTCAACGAGACTTATCTGTTAAAGGGTGACGCAACCGCAAATGGCAATCAGAAGACTTTTGCGGCAGGCGCCGTATTAGGAACGGTTGATGGAGTAACTGTAGCAGCAAAGGGTAACACGGAGGCTACATTGACGGATGGTGCTGAAATTACTATTGGAAAAGTAAAAGTAGTATCAAGTGATAATACTAATTTTAAAATTGCAGATGTTGCAGCACAGAAAAAGGCTAAAGATGTCACTAAAATTACATCTGATGGAACCAATGCTACAGTAACTTTAAAAGATGGTACAGAAGTTACAGATACAATTGCTAACATTACAACCACCTATGGTATAGAAGCAAAAGCTAATTTCAAAGGATCTGCTACAATTAGCAAACAATTAGAGAACGAGAATACTAATGCAGCGGTAACGGGTAATTATACCGGAAATTTGAATGATCTTGATCCGGAGGCTGAAGTTAAAGTGAAACTGGCAATTGGAGCATCCGGAAGCACTGCACTGAGTTCTTCTGAGAAAGCTTTGATCTTAAGCTTCCAGGTAGGCGCTGATACCACCGCTGAGAACAAGATTGAAGTATCCTTAGAGTCTATGAGCGCTAAGGGCATTGGTGTAAACGGACTGCAGGTAAATGGCACAGATTCCACGAATGCTGATGCGGCTGTTAAGACTATCGCAACTGCAATCCAGAAGGTATCCACTCAGCGTTCCGCACTTGGTGCTGTTCAGAACCGTCTGGAGCACACCATCAACAACCTGGATAACGTTGTAGAGAATACCACCAGCGCAGAGAGCCAGATCCGTGATACCAATATGGCTACTGAGATGGTTAAGTACTCCAACAACAACATCCTGGCTCAGGCAGGTCAGGCTATGCTGGCTCAGTCCAATCAGGCTAACCAGGGCGTACTGTCTCTGTTACAGTAAGCTTAAGCTGAGATCAGGTTGTTTCCTAAGAGGAACGAACCATATCTGTAAGAGTTATGTAAGAACCAAAGGGCAGTCCATGACGGGCTGCCCTTTTTGGGTTCTTATAAGACCTTTTGATCATCCAAAGATTTCCTTTCCAATTCCTTCGAAAAATTATCATAGTAATCCATGGCTGCCTGTGTAGAAATAGAAAGCTCAGCATCATATTCGAAAAAGTTCATATCAATGTGCCCCTTTTACATAATTTTTTGTGCTTTTGAGAATTCATTTTCAAATTCCTTTGAAAATTTTTCGTAATAGTCAATGGCAGATTGTGTAGGGATTGATAGTAGAGTCTCTAACTTGTGGATTGCATCCTCTTTTGACAAGTTAAAGTCCTTACATGACCGAACAATTTCTTTTGCTCTGCCTTCCTCTACGCCATCCTTATAAATAACTCTCTTTTCCGCCTCGGCATCATATTCGAAAAACACCATATCAATAACCTCCCATAATAATCTTTGTTTTTCTCTTGTTAACTCGCTTTTTCTCACATTTTCATTTCTTCATAGAGATATTTTCTAAGTCTATGTCATTCCCCTTGGCCATAAATCATGGATATTCGGATGTTTAGGGTACACAAAACAAGACGTCGTCTCATTCTGCTATGATCGGCCTTTCTTTCCCCTACTCCTTACGGCAGCCTAACCTCCCATGTCATACAGGATCTCCTTTACTTCTGGGTCCTTAATTCCTTCGTTCTGCTTATCCATAAAGGGGCGTCATGATGCTCCTTCGCTGAGTCTCTGCTCTGATGGTAAGAAATCTGACTTGGCTCTCTATGTTTATGAATTTCTTCTGTTCCTTTCAGCACCTTGCGGCGGACGTCTCCTGAATCTCACAGTCGTTCTTTTTATGCTGCCTGCGGCTGCCTGTGAATGTCAGAAAGCATCTTCTGCGCATCATAGGTCACTCCATTTGCAAGGATGGCATAAAAGACCCGTATCAGCTTACAGCTGATCGCAATCACGGATTGTTTCTTCTTGAGCGGATTATTCGCTCTTGTCGTGTAATACTCATGCAATGACTTAAACTCTGGGTTCTTCGCTATCAGCGGAATTGCTGCATTGAACAGCACTGCCCGCAGCTTACTCCGACCTCTTTTGCTTATGGTCGTCTGTCCTTTGTGCTTTCCAGAGCTGTTCTCCCGTAATGAGAGTCCTGCCAGCTTTTGTATCTGTCTGGGTGATTCGAAACGCCTCACATCACCCACTTCTGCCAGAAATCCGGCTACCGTGATTACTCCTATACCTTTGATGGCAAGCATCTGCTCGCTTTCGGGTATCTTCCTGCACAGCTTTTCTATTTCCTCCATAACGGCATCCAGCTGTGCCTTTTTGTATTCGTAATCCTCGAGCAACAGTTTCATTTCATACTGGGCCGCCGAAGAGCCTTTCTTTAAGCCGATGCTGCGTTTTGCTGTCTCACACAGGGTCGTTGCCCTTTTCATTCCCACAGCCCTAAGCTTTGCATCACGCCAGATTTGATTGATTTTCTCGGCTCCCAGTTCCACGATTGCTTCCGGAGTACAAACTTTCTTTAGAAGCAGCATACTGCTCTGTGCTTCATAGTCCCCAAACACATCTGTGTACTCGGGGAAATATATGGCGAACCATCTGGCAAATCTGTTTTTGATCTGGGTCATCTCCCTGATGAGTCTCTTACGATTGGCCACCATAATTCTTAAATCAGCATACACACCATCCGGTGTATACGGTGCAGAATACCGGCCCTCGGTAACCAGCTTTGCGATCACCTTCGGATCCTTCCTGTCATTCTTGCTTTGGCTGTTGTCATCCAGTTCCTTGGTCTGCTTTACCGCATAAGGGTTAACCATAACCAGGAGGATGCCCTCATCCTCAAGATAAGCGCCAAGGTCAAACCAGTAATGACCTGTCGGCTCGATACCTACGATTGCATCCAGCTTCTTATACTTGTCCTGTAAATGCTGCATCCATGCTTTGAAAGATTCAAATCCTTCTCTGCTGTTGCTGAACGGAAAGACTTTCCCAAGCTCAATGCCTCTCCAGTCAAATGCCCTGGCGTACTGTGTCGTGCTTCCGATATCGATTCCAACTACCAAAGTTGATTCTTTTACTTGATTGATTTTTTCATTCTGCTTATAATTCATTTGTGGGTGTCTCCTTTGAACAATGATTCTTATTAACCGCCAAGTTAACAATCATTATTCTATGGGTGGCACTCATTTTTTGCAAACCGGTTATTTGTTACTTAACAGGAATGCTCCTTCTTATTCTCAAGCAAAAATTCCTTCAAAATATCCCTCCTGATACATACGTCCACGGCCTGAACGATGGCCTGCCGGTTTGGATACACCTTTGCCTGCTCACGGACTTCTGCGACAAACTGGGCATACTCTTTTAAAATCTGGCAGGCATCCATCAGCTCGGAGTTGAACCCGAGATTGATATTGATTACCTGTACCTGTAATTCAAGCTGAGGAGTCTCTTCCTTATTCCGGTAGGCGCTGGACAGCTTCAGGGTGCTGTATTCCGGGAGAGGATCCGTCCCGTTATAAAACACTACGAAATGCGGAGTATCCAGCATCTGTAACTTGTTGGAATAAAGCAGGTCATCTGAGTTCATCTTTGAATATTCACTTGCCAGATACAGCAAAAAGCGATACGGCATATTGGGATTCAGGGTGGACTGGTGCTCAAAAAACCATAGATCAAAATCCACCACAAATGACAGGTCGTTCTGCAAGCTTAGGTAAACCGCATTTTCCAAAGTTGTAATATGCAGTAGCTCCGGATCTTCATAATGCGAGTGATTCAGCGCATTGTACAGCGAGAGCAGCTTCTCCTTGTCATGAAATATTTTCCGGAACACCAGATCCTTATAATTCCGCTTTCCGGAAGCCGGTATTGACACAGCCACATTCCCCGGCGCAGCAGCTATCGCATTCCCATACGAAATTTCTTCCGCAACAAAATTTTTCCAGAATCTCGACACAGTATTCATCAAATACTCCTCCGAGAAATAGTTGCCGGTTATATTATTTTGTTTTAACTCCATAAATCTCCTTTCTGTTGCAAAATAAATGTAAAAATAAAACAAATATTTTCCATATAAAATAAATAATAAGGGAAACTTTGACCACTGACGGGTCTATAAGAATTTTTGAAAGAAGAAAAATTACTTCTAATACCACCATACCATAGGGATTCCTTATTGGCAAGTCTGAAAAATGTTACAAAAAGGCTACAAAAAATCCAGAAAAATGTTCCAGAACGCTTCTAAAGTTTTACTTTCCCGGCATTTTGGGGTAAGATAAGCAGTATAGGTTCCTAAGGACACAGAAAGAGAGGATTACTATAATTATGAGATTTCAGGACATGCCTTACGAGAGAATAGATTTTGCCAAAGTGCAGGAAGAGATGGGAGAACTGATCCGGGAGCTGGATGCGGCGAAGAGCGGGGAGGAACAGTTCGAGGTGCATAAGAAATATTATGCGCTGACGGATCGTGTTATGACGCTGATGACCATTGCGAACATCCGCTTTGACATTGATACCTCCGACAAGTTTTATGAGGAGGAGCATAAATACTACGACGAGCAGGGTCCGGTATTCAGCAACCTGGTGCTGGCTTATCAGAAGAAGTTATTTGCATCCCCTTACAGAGCTTATCTGGAAGAAAAGATCGGCCCGGTAGCCTTCAAGAACATGGAACTGGCACAGAAGTCCATGAGCGAGGCGTTGATCCCGCTGATGCAGGAGGAAAATTCCCTGACTATGGAGTATGATAAGCTCATCGCCGGTGCGAAGATCGACTTCGACGGCAGGGAACTGAATCTGTCCCTGTTACGGCCCTATCTGGTGAATTCCGACCGCAATGTCCGCAGACAGGCCTGGGAGAAGATGAGTGACTTTTTCCTGGAAAATGAGGAACAGCTGGATACCATCTACGATAAACTGGTGAAAAACCGTACCGCACAGGCCAGAGCCATGGGTTACGAGAATTATCTGGAACTGGGGTATTACCGGATGAACCGCAACTGCTACGGCAAGGACGAGGTAGAGGCTTTCCGCAGGCAGATCAAGGAGTATTTCGTACCCTTTGCAGAGAAGTTGCATGCCCTCAGAAGACAACGTCTGGGTTTGGAGAAGCTCAGCTATATCGACGAGCAGGTATATTTCAAGGACGGCAACCCGGCGCCCACCGGCACCCCGGAAGAGATCATGGCAGCAGGCCAGAAGATGTACCGGGAACTGTCCCCGGAGACTGCGGAATTCTTTGATTTCATGATGGAGAACCAACTGTTTGACGTATTGGGCCGCAAGACCAAGAAAGCTGGCGGTTACATGACTTATCTGCCTCTGTACCATGCACCGTTTATCTTCGCTAACTTTAACGGTACCAGCGGTGATGTGGACGTCATCACGCATGAGTGTGGTCATGCGTTTCAGGGGTATCTCGCTGCACAGGATCCTATCAGAGAGCATGCGGATATCGGCATGGAGACTGCAGAGATCCATTCCATGTCCATGGAATTTTTCACGGAAAAGTGGATGAACCTGTTCTTCGGCAACAGAGCGCAGGATTACGTGGAAATGCATCTGGAGGATGCGGCTGCGTTTATTCCTTACGGCTGTATGGTGGATGAGTTCCAGCATATCGTCTATGAGCACCCGGAGCTGACCCCGGCCGAGAGAAAGCAGGCATGGAGCCGTCTGGAGCGGGAGTACAAGCCCCACCTGGATTACGAGGGAGATCCTTTCTTCGGACAGGGAGGCTTCTGGCAGAAGCAGCTGCACATTTACGACTACCCTCTGTATTATATCGATTATTGTCTGGCACAGACCTGCGCACTACAGTACAAGGTGAAGATGGATGCCGATTTTACAGAGGCGTGGAAGAGCTATCTGAAGCTGTGCAGGCTGTCCGCCAGTGATTTTTACACTAATATGATCAAAGAAGTCGGACTGGACAGTCCTTTTGAGCCCGGATGTGTGAAAAATATCGTGGAAAAACTTGAAAAATATGTGAAATAGCTTTCTTTTTCCGCAGAAATACGGTAAAATAAGGAGTCATTGGGACTTAAGACACCAGGAAGGAGACATGTAAGCAATGTCTAAGAATGAAAAAGTTACAGAAAATAAAGAACAAACAGAACAGAAGGTCATGACCAAATATGACCGTAAGGTACAGAAGCGTAAAGAGGAGAAGGAAAAGGAGAAAAAGGAAGAGCGCATCAGCACGGCCATCGGCATCGTAGTGCTTGTGGCTCTGGTATGTCTGGTAGCATCTTTCCCCATCCGTACCTATCTGGCAACTCATGAGACCTATGTGGTGGTCAATGGAGAAGCTGTAAACAAGGTAGAGTTCGATTACCAATACAACCTGACCAAGAACAATTATATCACCCAGTACGGCAGCTATCTGACATACTTCGGACTGGATACCAGCAAGGATCTGTCCACCCAGATGTATTCCGATACTCTGACCTGGCAGGACTATTTTGAGCAGAATGCTGTAGAGAGCCTGAAGCAGAATAAGGCGCTGATGGCAGAAGCCAAAGCAGCCGGCTTCACCTACGATACCACGGATGAGTACAACACTTTCAAGGAGACCATCAAAACCTCCGCTGCATCCGCAGGCATCTCCGAGAAGGAATATGTACGTTCCATCTACGGAAGCTATGCAACCATGGGCCGTATCGAAGAATATGTGAAGAACGACATGGTAATGAACGCTTATTATCAGAAGCTGCAGGAGGATAATGCTCCCAGTGATGATGAGATCCAGAGCTATTATGAGGAAAATAAGGCAACCTACGATTCCGTAGACTATCGCCTGACGACCATTGAGGCAGAATTGCCTACAGAACCTACCGAACTGGCAGATCCCGTAGAGGAGACTGCTGCAACCACCGATACCACTGCAACAGACGGAACGGCAGCTACAGATGCAACAGCTTCCGACAGCACCGATACCGCTTACCAGCCTTCCGATGCTGAGATCGCAAAGGCCATGGAAGATGCCAAGGTACTGGCAGATGATGCGGAGAAGACCGTGGCAAAAGACGGCGAAGCACACGAGAATGAGAAGAAGTCTTCCGTGAACTACCTGATCTCCGACTGGCTGTTCGATGATGCCAGAAAGGCAGGAGACACCACCGTCATTACTAACGACAACAGCCATTGCTACTATGCCGTGGCATTTGAGAAGAGATATCTGGATGAGACTCCTTCCGCAGATGTACGTGTGATCATTCCCACCGAGGATAAGACCGGTGAAGAGATCCTGGAGGAGTGGAAGAGCGGTGCAGCTACCGAGGACAGCTTCGCAGAATTGTGCAAGAAGTATACACAGGATACTTCTGCAGTAGAGAACGGCGGTCTGTTCGAGCAGGTGACCAAGACCGGTATGACAGAGGAGCTGAGCAACTGGATCTTCGACAACAGCCGTCAGGCAGGAGATACCGTAGCCATCACTGTCAGTGACACCACCTATGTACTTTACTACATCGGACAGGATCAGCCCGAGTGGAAGATCAACATCAAGAATACGCTGGTATCCGATACAATGAGTCAGCATATGCAGGATATTACCGCAGATGTAACAGTAGAGGATCCCAAGGGTAAACTGAATTACCTGAAGGTGCAGGCAGAGGAATCCGCAGCCGCTGAGACCGCGACCGCAGAGACCCAGGAGATCACCGAGGAGCAGACTGCTGCTACCGAAGAGACCGCAACACAGGCACAGTAAAGCTTGCTCAGGAACAGAACATAGACAACAGACAAGTACCTGTTTCACTGCACAAGCAGAAGAGACAGGTACTGTTAGGTTATGAGCAAAAATAGTCGCAAAAGGGCGGGAAACATGATAATGTGACTCTGCCAGTTACGTGAGCTGAACAGAGAATAACTTTGAGAAAGGTATGAATAAACATGCAGGAAAAAGTTCTGGTACTGGATATTGACGGAACATTGACCAATTCAAAAAAAGAGATCACGGAAGCTACCAAACAGGGAATCTGGAATATTTTACAGCATGGTCACAAGGTGATCCTGGCTTCGGGTCGTCCCACCCCCGGCATGCGGAAATGCGAAGAGGAGCTGGAACTGAAAAAATACGGCGGATACCTACTGTCATTTAACGGAGCCCGTATCGTGGAGTGTAAGACAGGAGAAGTGGTCTATCAGAGAACACTGCCCCTGTCCATTGTGCCCGGATTGTACGAATTCGGCAAAGCGAATGGCTGCGGACTGATCACTTATCAGGGTCCCGGCGTCATCTCTGCGTTCGAGCCGGATGACTATGTGCAGCTGGAAGCCAGAATCAACGGAATTCCTATAAAGGTCGTTGACAATTTCGTCGAATATGTGAATTTCGATATTAATAAATGCCTGATGACAGCACCGGAAGAGATCGCACCGGAGCTGGAGAAACAGCTGCAGGAAAAATACAGCGATGTGGCAAGCATCTACCGTTCCGAACCCTATTTCATCGAGATCATGCCGAAAGATGTGAACAAAGCCACTTCTTTGGATCATATGCTGGAAGGCATGGGACTGACCAGAGAGAATGCGATCTGCTGCGGGGACGGTTACAACGACATCTCCATGATCGAATATGCGGGAACCGGCGTAGCAATGGGGAATGCCCAGCCGGCGGTCAAGGATGCGGCGGACTATATCACCGGCACCAACGATGAAGACGGACTGGTGGAAGTCATCGATAAGTTCATCATGAACCCGGAGCAGGCATAGCCTTTCTTAGAAACAAACAATAGACACAAAGCAGTCACAAGCGAAAACTCACAGAGCAATGAGCGTGTGTGATTTTTGCAAAAGAGGATATATATGATTCAGATACAAATACCTGAAAAAGCGAAATATATCATAGAAACCATACAGAATGCCGGATTTGAAGCCTATGTGGTAGGCGGCTGCGTGCGGGATTCCATTCTGGGGAGAACCCCGGAGGACTGGGATATCACCACCTCGGCGAGACCGGAGCAGGTAAAGCAGCTGTTTCGTCGCACCATCGACACCGGAATCCAGCATGGCACCGTAACCGTCATGCTGGACAAGGAAGGCTTTGAGGTTACGACCTACCGTGTAGATGGAAAATACGAAGACAGCCGACATCCCAAAGAAGTGACGTTTACTCCGAACCTGGAGGAGGACCTGAAACGCCGGGATTTTACCATCAATGCCATGGCTTATAATGAAACGGAAGGCCTGATCGACATTTTCGGCGGATTAAAAGACATCGAGGCGAAGCTGATCCGATGCGTAGGCAACCCGGAGGAACGTTTTGGAGAAGATGCGCTGCGGATCATGCGGGCAATTCGTTTTTCAGCCCAGCTGGGCTACGAGATCCACGAAGATACTGAGGCGGCAATCCGGAAGCTGGCACCGACCCTGCAGAAGATCAGTGCGGAGCGGATTCAGGTGGAACTGACTAAACTGTTGGTGTCCCCTCATCCCGACACCCTCAGAGAAGCTTATGACATGGGTGTCACCAAGGTGATCCTACCGGAATTCGATGCCATGATGGAGACACCGCAGAAGCATAAGCACCATAAATACAACGTAGGGGAGCATACATTACATGCACTTATGGAGATCGGGCCGGACAAGAATCTGCGTTATGCCATGCTGCTCCATGACATCGGCAAGCCGGCCACACTTACTGTGGATGAAGACGGAATCACTCATTTCTACGGACATCCGGCGGTGGGAGAAGAGATGGCGCGGAAGATTCTGCGGAGACTGCGATTTGATAATGATACCGTTGCGGTGGTCACCCGTCTGGTGAGATACCATGATTATGGCAATGATGTGATACCGGATCTGCGGATTGTCCGCCGGGCGGTGAATAAGATCGGGGAAGATATTTTCCCACTGTTGTTCCCGGTGAAACGGGCAGATATTCTGGCACAGAGCGATTACCTGAGAACAGAAAAACTGGAGAATCTCGAACTCTGGAAGAAACTGTATCAGGAAATGCTGGAAAAGAAGCAGTGCGTCTCCCTGAAAACACTGGCGGTCACCGGCAGGGATCTGATCGACACCGGTATGAAACCGGGCAGAGAGCTGGGAGAGATGCTGCAACAGCTGCTGGAACTGGTATTGGAACATCCCGAGCAGAATACCAGAGAACAGCTGCTGGAAAAGGTAAAGGAACTGTCGGCAGACAAAGATTGAGCATACTTTACAGGCTTTCCTCATAAGATAGCGTAGGAACCGGAAAACGGTTAAGGACGTATCTTAGGAGGGATTGTAAGTGAATGACAGAGCAGTGGCACTGCTGGAGCAGTATGAGATAGAAGTATTGCGTACCCGAAAAGGAAGGGGAGCGATTCTGTGCGATACACAGCAGGGCTGCCTGATCTTCAAGGAATATACAGGACGCGAGGAACAGCTGCGTCTGCAGGAGCAGGTCCTGAAGCACCTGGAGGAACGGGGAACCGTTCCTGCGGAGCGATTGCTTGCCACAAAGGAAGGCGCGTTATCGGTGACAGACCGGGACGGTGTCAGATATATTCTGAAGACCTGGTGGGAAGGCCGAGAATGTAATATCCGTGACAGGGAAGAATGTATGGAAGCCATGCGGCTTCTGGCGAGACTGCACGGTGATCTGGAATTTACACCTGTATTTCCGGAGACGGAGGAGACTTCGGCACCGGTCATAGAGAGATATCTCCCCAGCCGGGACTATGAGAAGCATAACCGGGAGCTCAAGAGAGCCCGCAGGTTCTTGAAACAGCGCAGCCAGAAGACCTGGTTCGAGATCCGGTTGTCTGCAGTGATTGATCCTTTTTTAGAGGAAGCAAGACAACTGTGTGAAGAATGGAAAGAGATCGAGCTGGCTGCCTCCGACAGCGGAGAGGAAGTACCGCTGTGTTTCTGCCACGGAGATTACCAATATCATAATATTCTGCGGCAGGACCGTGGATTTTTCCTGGTAAACTTCGAAAAATGTCAGGCAGACGGGCCTGTGAGAGACCTGTATCTGCTGTTGCGAAAGCTTTTGGAAAAAAGTGAATGGGATGCCGAATGGGGCAGAGTGCTTCTGGCGGCTTACGAAAGTGTACGGCCGTTAAAGCCCTATGAGAGACAGGATCTGTTCTACCGCCTGTCCTATCCTGAAAAATTGTGGAAGATCGTAAACTTTTATTATAATTCCGGCAAGGCCTGGATCCCGGAGAAGAATCAGGAGAAACTGGACCGCCTGTTGGAACAGGAAGCGGCCAGAAAGAAATTCCTGAAACTGCTGCAAAGATAAAAGCCGGGCAATGAACGGCAGACAACGGAAGAGACGTTGCGGCAGGATCGCAGCGTCAGGAGACAAAGGAGAAGCAAAAACGTTGAAAAGATTCGAAGACAAAAAGTATTCGAAAACGAAACAGACAGTGGTAATCCTTTTATTTGTGACAGCAATGTCATTTGCTGGATGCGGGCAGACAGCATCCTCCGGGACGGCGGCAACACCTACGCCAACGGCACAGGCAGAGCGGATAGATACCGGCTTTGTTGTCACTAATCCGGACAGCTATGATTCCGCAGATACGGCGGTACTGGTGGATATCAATAATGTTGACAACACTGTCACACTGTTAAATCTGGATCTGGGCAAACGCTACACGCTGTCCATGGACGGAACAACGCGGTTCGCAGATAAATATGGAAAGGCAATTTCCCTGAGTCAGCTGCAGGAGGGGGACATCGTGGATGTGACTTTTTTGAAAAGTCAGAAGCATCTGACCTCCATGCAGCTGGCGCAGACAGCATGGCAGTATGAAGATGTGGAGCACTACGAGATGAATACCGTACGGAATGAGGTGGCCATCGGGGAAGAGGTGTTCCAGCTGTCTAAGGATACCCAGTATTTTTCCCAGGGACACAGCATTGAAAAAATGGATCTGAATCCGGCGGATATCCTGACATTTCACGGCATTGACAGCACAGTGCTCAGCGTAACGGTGGAAAAAGGCCATGGATACCTCAGACTGGTCAATGATGAGAACTTTGTGGGCGGCTGGCTGGAAATCGGCCAGACACAGATCGTACGGATCACGGAGGACATGCTGGTGACTGTGCCGGAGGGAAGCTATCAGGTAGATATCAGCTATAACGGAGGTGGCGGCACGAAAAATGTCGTAATCAACCGCAACGAGGAAACAACACTGGATATCGGTGATCTGGAAGTGGCAGAGGCACAGTACGGTATGGTGCTGTTTTCCCTGAATCCTTCCGATGCAGAATTGTATATCGATGGAAGTCAGGTGGATGCTTCCCAGCCGGTCACGCTGGAATACGGTATTCATCAGATCATAGCGAAGGCGGACGGCTATAAGTCGCTTACACAGTATCTCAGGGTGGGGCAGGAATCCGCGGGAGTGGATGTCCAGCTGGATAAGGCGGACTCCGACAGTGAA
Organism: Lachnospiraceae bacterium GAM79; assembly: GCA_003584705.1. Taxonomy (GTDB): domain Bacteria; phylum Bacillota; class Clostridia; order Lachnospirales; family Lachnospiraceae; genus Acetatifactor; species Acetatifactor acetigignens. The sequence goes on along the minus strand of AP018536.1, from coordinate 3,892,119 downwards.
GACAGTACGGAAAGCAGCAGTTCTTCCAGCTCTTCCGCAACGGGATCTACCTCCACCGCAGATACGACTACGACCTATTACCGCGTGCATATTGATGCTCCGGAAAATGTGGAGGTATATCTGGACGGCAACTATGTGGGAATTTCCCCCTGCAGTTTTAAGAAGACCTCAGGAAGTCATGTGATCACCCTGCGAAAATCCGGTTATGAAACCAGAAGTTATACGGTACAGGTGGATGAAGAAGAAAAGGATGTATCCTACTCATTTGTAGACCTGACGGCCAGCTCTTCATCGACAGAATGATCCTTTCCGGGAGGGGAAGAAATGCCGTAAATATGCGGAAAAACCTTGACAAAAGGGATAAAAACAGATATATATATGTATAGACGTTTCAAAAGAACTATTTTCGAGCGTAAAATTAATAACGAAAACTCATTACAGGAGGAGTTCAATATGAACAAAACAGAATTAGTTGCAGCTATGGCTGATCAGGCAGGTCTTTCCAAGAAAGACGCAGAGAAGGCATTAAAGGCATTCACCGATGTTGTTGCTGAAGAGTTAAAGAAGGATGGTAAGGTTCAGTTAGTTGGCTTCGGTACTTTCGAAGTATCCAGCAGAGCAGCTAGAGAGGGTAGAAATCCTCAGAGCGGCGCACCTATGAAGATCGCTGCTTCCAAGGCTCCTAAGTTCAAGGCTGGTAAGGCATTAAAGGATATGCTGAACGCATAATAGAAGCTGAATTTTCAGAGACTCGATAGGACAACCTTTCGGGTCTCTTTTGTTTTTCAGAAACGGATGATCGTGAGGTTAAAAGCATGAGATTAGACAAATATTTGAAGGTATCCCGACTGATCAAGCGCCGTACTGTGGCTAATGAAGCCTGCGACAGCGGCAGAGTGCTGATCAATGATAAGCCGGCAAAGGCATCCGCCAATGTCAAAGAGGGAGATATCATTTCCATCTCTTTCGGCAACAAGGAAGTAAAAGTCGAGGTCCTGGATGTACAGGAGACCGTGAAAAAAGAAGAAGCCAAAGAACTTTTCCGTTATATATAATATCAGGTTCTCTATGTATAAATTTCCACATTTTCCCATACAATACATTGTAAGTCCGGTTCCGGAAGGAGCGGAGGATGGGAGGCTATGGAGAGAATGGAAGATTTAAACGCGACAGGACGTATGCATAAAGTGACCATGACCAACAGACGGACATGTACCGTGAATGGGGTAAATGACGTCCTTTCCTTTGATCTGCGGGAGATCCTGCTGGAGACGGAACAGGGGATGCTGATGATCCGTGGCAACGAGCTCCATGTGAACCGCCTGACATTAGACAAGGGGGAAGTGGATATTGACGGCCGGATCGACAGCCTTGTATATTCGGATACCGCAGCATCCGGAGAAAAACAGGAATCCTTCCTGGGCAGGCTGTTCCGCTGATGGATGAAAATGTTTTTCTGCTGCATTCCTTTCTGCTGGGTGTGGGGATCACTTTTCTGTATGATATTCTGCGGATCCTGCGAAGAGTGTTCGCTCACAGTACCAGCATGGTATCTCTGGAAGATCTGGCATTCTGGATCTACTGTGCGGGAAAGGTCTTTCTGCTGATGTTTCATGAAAGTAACGGGAACCTGCGATGGTTTGCCGTGCTGGGGGCATTGGCGGGAATGTACCTGTATCACAGGACAATCAGTCCCTTTTTTGTAAAGTATGTGGCACTGGGCCTGAATACTCTTCTGCACCCAATCCGGAAAGCCTTGCGGATAACGGGAAATTGGCTGAAAAAGCAGTTGACTATACTTAGGAAAATGCTTAAAATATTCATTAAAAGGAGATGCGCGTATGGCAAGAAGAAAAGCAGCCTACCGCAAGAGACACCAGAACCGGTTCAGTATGTTCCTGGTGACCCTGGTCGTGTTGATGATCATGGTGGTCGTTGCGGTGCGGAGCGTGGAATTACAACAGAAGATTGCGGGCTATGATACCCAGATCGCAAGCCTTGGCGCGCAGATCGAAGCAGAGCAGACCAGAGCGGAACAGATCGAGGAATTCGGTAAGTACACTCAGACGAAAGCTTATGTGGAAGAGGTGGCGAAGGATAAGCTGGGACTGGTATACGAAGGTGAGATCCTTTTTCAGGAAGACGATTAAGCAGGGAAACTGTTTCTCAACAGTGAACCTGCTTTTTTTGTCGCAAAAAATGAAGTCTTTCCCTCCCTCGATTTGACAAAAGGAAGAGGAAAACTGCCCTATAATCGTGAAAACAGAAAGGGGAGGATGCCATGATCATAGGGAAAAAGGAGCAGGAACGGCTGGAGAGAGAACAGTGTGCACAGATCTCACTGCTGTGCAGACAGAAACTGATGGGATATGCGGAGAGTTTTGAGGAACTGGGGAAGAGCTTTCGGCAGGAGATACAGATTACAGGAGAGGACAGGCAGAATATTCTGGAAAAATGTATGCTGTGGCAGAGCAGACAGATCATGGGAGACCATCTGCAGGAAGTGGCCCGGATCATGGAACGGGTGGCAGGAGAGGAACTGGGGTATTGTCCGCTGGAAGAGAAAAAGAGGAAAAGCCTGGTACAGGCGCTCAAGAGTGAAGGGATCATCGCCAGAGACCTCTGCTATGTGGAGAAGGACGGCAGCAGCTCCGGGACAGAAGCAGGGATCAGTATGACACTGTCCACCGAAAAAAGGCACTATAAGGCGGCACAGGTGGCGGACATGCTGACGGTATTATTGGGAAAAAAGCTGCAGGTCTCTTCAGGAAGCCCTTATCTCGTGGAGCAGGAGCCGCATTGTTTTCTGTTCACAGAGGAACCGAAATACATAGCACTGACGGGGGTGAGCCGGGCGGTAAAAGAAGGGGAGAAAGTCTCGGGGGATCAGTATGCCACCATGGAATCGGAAAAAGGGAAGCTGATCCTGCTGTTGTCTGATGGGACAGGCTCCGGGGAGGATGCCAGCCGGGGCAGCGGCAGAGTCATGGATCTCATGGAAAAAATGCTGGAGGCGGGCTTCGGGACCGAGGCATCTGTGAATCTCCTGAATTCCGCGTTGTATGCGCAAAATGAAGAGGACGATCATCCTACGATAGACCTTTGCAGCCTGGATCTGTATACCGGCGAATGTGAGATCTGCAAGGTGGGCGGTGTTGCCACGTTCTGGAAGACCTCCGGAAGGGTTCTCTGTGTCGGCGGCGAAAGCCTGCCGTTAGGTATTTTTCAAAAAGTGCAGATAGAACGACAGATGTGTCAGATCCGGCCGGGAGATCTGCTGGTCATGATGACGGACGGGGTTCTGGATATGATGGAAGACGGGGAAGAGCGCATGGCACAGGTGCTGGAAGGGTTGCAGGAACAGAACCCGCAAGAGATCGCAGAGAAAATATTGTCCTATGCCATCTGTGCCTCAGAGGGACGGATTCGGGACGATATGACGGTATTTGTGCTCTGCCTGTGGGAAAACACGTGATGCCGCCTTGATTTTTCCTCATAATTAGGATAGAGTAAAAACATGAATACATGGATGGATACGCAAGAAAAAGTATTTGCATATATCAGAGAGCATCACATGCTGCAGGCCGGCGACCGTGTGGTAGCCGGTGTTTCTGGAGGGGCAGACTCGGTTTGCCTCTTATTTTTGTTGCTGGAATGGCAGAAGGAAGTACCTACAGACATTGCCGTAGTGCATGTGGATCACGGCATTCGCGCGGAGGCCGGAGAAGATGCGCGGTATGTGGAGCAGCTCTGCGAGGAGAGAGGAATCCCTTTTTTCCTGACCAGGGCAGAGGTAAGGAACAGAGCCCGCATGGAGAAAATCTCTGAGGAAGAAGCCGGGCGCAGAACGAGATATGAGGCGTTTGAAAAGGCGGCAAAGGAGTGGGGAGCCACGAAGATCGCAGTGGCCCACAACAGCAATGACCGCAGCGAGACCCAGCTGTTCCATTTGTTCCGGGGCAGTGGAATCCGGGGACTGGCCAGCATTATGCCTGTGAGAGATCGGATTATACGACCGCTCCTATGTCTGGAACGGTGGGAGATCGAGAAGTTTTTACAACAGCGAGGAATTGTCTATTGCAAGGATGCCACCAATGAGGAGGATGACTACACAAGAAATCGTATTCGGCATCATATTTTGCCTTATGCGGAGGAGAATATTGTAAAGGGCTGTGTAGCGCATATGAATCAGACGGCGGAGCTGCTGGCGGAGACGGAGGACTATCTGGAACTGCAGACAAAAGAAGCAGCTGGCCGATGTATCCGGGCAACGGACGGTGACGGAGAGTCCGCAGAGACGGGGGACAGCCGGAACGCGGTGATCTGTATTGCTGTGGAGTCTTTTCTGTCGTTGCATCCTGTGATCCGTAAGCGCCTCTTGTATGAAGAAGTGAAGCAATTGTCTCCCGGGCAGAAAGACATCACTTACCAGCATATTCAGGAGCTGCTGACCTTGTTTACCAGGGAAGGCAACCGGCAGATCTGTCTTCCGTTCGGCATCCGGGGTAGACGGCAATATGAGGAAGTCCTGCTGACAGTAGAGAGGACAGACAGGGAGCTTTTGGAGAAGACGGAAGTGGCTGAGAAATATCAACCAACTCTGCAGCTTTCTCCCGGACAGACAGGGACAGTGGAATGTGAAGTGGGAACGGTGGAATACTGTGTGTGTGACCTGGCCGCTGCCCATGAAAAAAACCAAGAAGTTCCCACAAATCAGTATACGAAATGGTTTGATTATGATAAAATAAAAAAATGTCCGGTGATACGGACAAGAAAGCCGGGTGATTATCTGACCATTGCTGACGGCAGAGGCGGGATGATCCATAAATCGCTGAAAAGTTATCTGGTCGATCAAAAGATCCCACAGGCGGAACGCGACAGACTGCCGATCCTGGCAGAGGGAGAGCATGTACTGTGGGTCGTGGGATACCGTATCAGCGAATATTATAAAGTAACGGAGAATACAAAACGTATTTTAAAGGTACAATTAATAAGAAAGGAGTTCGCTTAAAAGCGAAAGGACAAAAGAAAATGGCAGAGCATATCAGAGTACTGTTGACAGAAGAGGAAGTAGATAAGAGAATCCAGGAGATCGGTGAGCAGATCAGCAAGGATTATGCGGGTAAGCAGGTACACCTTGTATGTGTACTGAAGGGTGGCAGCTTTTTCATGTGTGAACTGGCAAAGCGTATCACTGTTCCCGTATCTCTGGACTTTATGTCCGTATCCAGCTATGGCAGCGATACCAAGTCCAGCGGTGTAGTCAAGATCGTGAAGGATCTGGACGAATCTCTGAAAGATAAGGAAGTTATTGTAGTAGAGGATATCGTGGACAGCGGAAGAACCCTGAGCTATCTGCTGGAGATGCTGAAGGACAGAGGTCCGGCTTCTTTACGTCTGTGCACCCTGTTGGACAAACCCGAGAGAAGAGTGATCGATGTCCATGTGGATTATACCGGATTTAATATTCCCGATGAGTTTGTAGTGGGCTATGGTCTGGATTATGATCAGAGATATCGTAATCTGCCTTACATCGGTGTGGTAGAATTCGATTAAGCGATACAAAGATGTAGGAGGCCCGTGAAGTTGAAACAAAACGGCAAAACAATCAATTCATATTTTATATTTATCATACTTCTGCTTCTGGTGATCTTCGGCCTCAACCTGTTGAACAACCGTACAGATGAATACACCAAGGCAGAGTTCATTACGGATCTGGATGCCGGCAATGTATCGGAAGTCGTGGTGCAGCCCAACGGAGAAGCACCTACCGGATATCTGGAGATCCAGATGAAGAACGGTGTATCTCATAAGCTGTACGCAACGGACATTACAGAACTGGAGACCCTGGTACGTGAGTATGGGTTTGATCCGGTGGTCAATGACATTGAAAGGGAGAACTGGTTCCTGACCTATATGCTGCCGATGCTGGTCGTGCTGGCGGTGGGAATTTTCCTGTTCATGATGATGAATGCCCAACAGGCAGGCGGTGGTAACGGCAAGATGATGAACTTCGGCAAAAGCCGCGCCAAGATGACACTGGGTGACAAGAGTGTCACATTCGCTCAGGTAGCCGGTCTGAAAGAGGAAAAGGAAGAACTGGAGGAGATCGTTGATTTCCTGAAGGAGCCGGGAAAATACACCGGTGTCGGAGCCAGAATCCCCAAGGGTGTCCTGTTGGAGGGCCCTCCCGGAACAGGTAAGACCCTGTTGGCGAAAGCCGTGGCAGGCGAAGCCGGAGTACCTTTTTTCAGCATCTCCGGATCTGATTTCGTGGAAATGTTCGTCGGTGTGGGCGCTTCCCGTGTGCGTGACCTGTTTGAAGAAGCAAAGCATAATGCACCTTGTATCGTATTTATCGATGAGATCGATGCCGTGGCAAGACGGCGTGGTACCGGTATGGGCGGCGGACACGATGAGAGAGAGCAGACCCTGAACCAGTTACTGGTAGAAATGGACGGTTTCGGCGTCAATGAGGGCATTATCGTTATGGCGGCCACCAACCGTGTGGATATTCTGGATCCTGCAATCCTGCGTCCCGGTCGTTTCGACCGTAAGGTAGCGGTGGGAACCCCGGATATCGGTGGCAGAGAAGAGATTTTGAAAGTACATGCGAAGAACAAACCTCTGGGGGATGATGTGAATCTGCAGCAGATCGCTCAGACTACTGCAGGATTCACCGGAGCGGATCTGGAGAACCTGCTGAACGAAGCGGCCATTATCGCGGCGAAGGAGAACCGCTCCTTTATCGCACAGAAGGATATCAAGAGAGCCTTTATCAAAGTGGGAATCGGTGCGGAGAAGAAGAGCCGTATCATTTCCGACAAGGAGAAGAAGATCACTGCATACCATGAAGCAGGCCATGCGATCCTGTTCCATGTACTTCCGGATGTGGGACCGGTCTATACCGTATCCATTATCCCGACCGGAGTGGGAGCTGCCGGTTATACCATGCCCCTGCCGGAAAAGGATGAGATGTTCGCCACCAAGAGCCGTATGCTCCAGGATATCATGGTATCTCTGGGAGGACGTATTGCGGAGGAGATCATCTTCGGTGATATCACCACAGGAGCTTCCAGTGATATTAAGAAAGCCACCAAGACAGCCCGCCGTATGGTGACCCGTTACGGAATGTCTGATAATATCGGTGTCATCTGCTATGACGATGACGATGATGAAGTCTTCATCGGTAAGGATCTGGCACATGCCAAGGCGCACAGTGAGGAGATTTCCGGTGAGATCGATAAGGAAGTCAAGCACATCATAGATGACTGCTATACCAAAGCCAAGGATATTATCTTACAGCATGAGGATGTGCTGCATAGCTGTGCACAGCTGCTGTTGGAGAAGGAGAAGATCACCAGAGAAGAATTCGAGGGTCTTTTCGTATAGGAAAAGGTTTTCGCGGGAGTTTCGTGGAATTGGTAGTATTGTACAAACCGATTTTGTGAAAAATATACAAAAATGAATATTCACTTTTGTGATATTTGTGAATTTTGAGAATAGTCAAAAATAGGAGTGCATGCTATTATAATACTCGTAACCCCCCCAATACATTATATAGTTTTTTGCTATACCCCATAAGAAAGAAATACCTTCTCTAAAAAGGGCAGTCCTCCCAAGACTGTCCTTTTTACTGTCTAAAAATCGCTGAATAAAGAGGCGGGCAGTTGTCAGATGTAAGGAAAAAGGGTATAATAAATAGAGCTTTTGAGCTTGGGACATGTCATACTGCCGGAGCGCACAAGACAACAAAGCACTTTGGCAGAAGCAGTGTCATAATATAGATAGTAAGACATTAGTCTCAGAAAGGGTAGATACGATGGATCTGGAGCGATTACGTCGAACAGAATATAATCAGCAATACATTGCGGCCATGAGACCTGTATTTAACAGGAGAGCACTTTTTACAGATACCAGTGCGGAATATGTGATTCCGGAAGAGCCGGCCTGTTTTTCCGAAGTGACGATCCGCTTCCGGACCGCCAGAAATAATGTGGACAGAGTGTTCCTGGTATGCGGCGGACAGAAGCATCTTATGGTACGTGTGGAGAGCAAAAATGATTTTGACTATTATGCCTACGTAATGCGTCTGGATGATCAGAAGGTATCTTATTATTTTGAGGTGCAGACCGGCAGAATTACCGGCATCTTTGATATGCGGGGTCTGGTGCAGGAAGTTAATGAATATTATGATTTCATTATCATTCCCGGTTTCCACACCCCCGACTGGGCCAAGGGAGCGGTTATGTACCAGATCTATACGGATCGTTTCTGCAATGGAGATTCTTCCAATGATGTGTTGACCAATGAATATTGCTACATCGGAGAACCGGTACACCGCGTAGAGGACTGGGGACGTTATCCCGCACAGATGGATGTCCGTGAGTTCTACGGCGGAGACCTGCAGGGTGTGCTGGATAAGATGGACTACCTGCAGGATCTGGGAGTTGAGGTGATTTATTTTAATCCTCTGTTTGTCTCCCCTTCCAACCACAAATACGATATTCAGGATTATGATTATATTGATCCTCATATTGGAAAGATTGTCAGTGATGAAGGGGATCTGCTTCCCGACGGACAGCGGGAGAACCGTTTCGCTTCCCGTTACATCGACCGTGTGACTAACAAAGCGAATCTGGAAGCCAGCAACGAGCTGTTTGCTCAGGTGGTGGCAGAGGCACACCGCAGAGGTATGAGAGTCATTCTGGATGGCGTGTTCAATCACTGTGGTTCCTTTAATAAATGGATGGACAGAGAGCGCATCTATGAGAATGCGGAAGGATATGACAAGGGTGCCTATGTCAGTGCTGACAGCCCTTATCGGAATTACTTTGATTTCCACAATCAGGCAGCATGGCCCTATAACAATTCCTATGACGGATGGTGGGGACATGACACACTGCCGAAGCTGAACTACGAGGGATCCCAGGAACTGATGGACTATGTCCTTCATGTAGCGAAAAAATGGGTATCTCCGCCCTACAATGTGGATGGATGGAGACTGGATGTGGCAGCTGATCTGGGTCACAGTCAGGAATTCAACCATCATTTCTGGCAGGAATTCCGGAAAGCGGTAAAAGAGGCCAATCCGGAAGCCATTATTCTGGCAGAGCACTACGGCAATACCAGAGACTGGCTGCAGGGCAACGAATGGGATACTGTCATGAACTACGATGCGTTCATGGAGCCCGTGACCTGGTTCCTCACCGGTATGGAGAAGCACAGCGATGACTACCGGGAGGATCTGCTCGGCAATGCAGAGAGCTTCTGGGGAGCCATGCGGCATCATACCTCCAGTTTCTCCATGCCCAGCTGGCAGGTGGCTATGAATGAACTGTCCAACCATGATCATTCCCGTTTTCTGACGAGAACAAATCATAAGGTGGGACGTACCAATACACTGGGACCGCAGGCTGCGGAACAGGGTATCAATAAGGCAGTCTTCCGGGAAGGCGTTGTGATTCAGATGACATGGACGGGTGCTCCTACAATCTATTACGGAGATGAGGCCGGTGTCTGTGGTTTCACAGATCCTGACAACCGCAGAACGTATCCCTGGGGACATGAGGATCAGGTGCTGCTGGCATTTCATAAGGACATTATCCGTCTGCGCCGGGAGAACGAGGAGCTGCGGACCGGTTCCTTGAAAATGCTGGAGAATGACTACAACTTTATTTCTTACGGACGTTTTAACCGCAAGGGGCAGTGTGCGATCCTGATCAACAATAATTATCATCCCATCACCAAAGAGATTCATGTGTGGGAGATCGGAACCCCTAAGACAGGTAAGATGAAAGTGATCCTGCAGTCCAGGGATGACGGGTATTGCATGGAAGGTGCGGAATATGAGATCAGGGCAGGCAAGGTTCTGATCGAGATGCCACAGACCTCGGCAACGATCCTGAAATACGTAGAAGAATAAATATATGTAACTATTCAGAACACCATTCGCAAAACCGCCTCTGCGAGGCTTCCTTTTTGCTCATGGTGGTTACTTCGCCCTATAAATAGTATCAAATGCTCTTACGAATGCAAGGATTCGACGCTCATTCGATACTATTTACATGGCTCTGAATAGTTACAAATACAAAAGACAGAGAGGATATTCGATGTTCACCATCATTATTACCCTGCTGTTGCCGCTGGTATCCATTGGAATCTGGCGGCAATCTATTTTAAAAAATAACAAAAAAAGCGGACAGTCTGTCACGATCGGGAAGGGAGAATATGTCCTTCGCTATCTCACCTGCCTGCTCTGTATGCTGGTCATTCCCTGGATCCTGTTGTCGCTGACCGGCAATGACGGCAATACGATCTTGAGAAAGCTGTTGGAATCCAGAGAATATGCAGTGAAAGTTCTATGTCTGGAGATCAGCATGATGCTGGTCTATGCCATTGCGGAATTGTTCGTGGAAGAAGCGAAAGCCGGAAAGCATGAGAAGATCCGGAGCGTCCTGAGCAAGATTACCGACAGCAAGGCGTGGAGCGTATTTCGCAAATACATAGGACCGGTGGCAGTACTGGCATTGACAGTGCTGGTGGTGTGTCTGAATTTCAGCATGATGTCCGACCGCGTACTGTGGGGGGATGAGGCGTTTTCTGCGAATACGGCCCACAAGGATGTGGATGGCATTTTGCAGGTATTGTATTACTGGGACAATCATCCGCCACTGTATTATTACTGGCTGAAATTATTCGGGACCCTGTTCGGATATAAGGTACCGGTATTCCATCTGGCCTCTCTGGTGCCCTTCGTGATTGGGATCGTACTGGCACTGACCGTTGTGCGGAAACATTTCGGACTGCTTCCGGCAACATTTTTTGTGATGATCTCCGGTCTGGGACAGGCATGTCTGGAGTACAATCTGGAAGTCCGCATGTATGCGCTGGCTTTCCTGTGTGTAATGGGTTGCTTCTATTGTTCCTACAGAGTCATTGCTGACGGCAGCAGGAAGACCTGGGCAGGCATGGTGCTGTGGGCATTGGCAGCAGCGTATTCCCACTATTATGCACTGGTGGCTGTAGGCATTATGATGTTTTTCACCGGAGTGGCCGTATGGATCAAATACCGTGGGAAAACATGGATAAAGGGTGTTCTGGCCATCGTAGCATTTTTCATAGGTTATGCACCCTGGCTATATTTCTTCTATGCCGGCTTGAAAAATGTCAGCAGAGGCTGGTGGATGACAGAGATCCTGGGACTGGATCAGAGCCTGGAGATTGTTATGGGCGGCAGAGGGATGAATGGTATCGTATTCCCGTTGGTGATTCTGTTTCTGGTGGTGACCCTGGCAGTGGATTCTTCTGTATTCTCTGTGGAAAAAGACGGAGTACATATGCAGAAGCCTTCTGCGAGAAACTGGTCTGACAAGACATATGCCATGGCAGTGGGAGCCTGCACAATCCTTGGAACTTTGGCATTTGCTTATTTGTTAAGTGTTGTTATGGCACCGATGCTGGCACAGAGATATCTGTATCCGTTAAGTGCGGTGGCAATCGTCATGCTGGCGGTGGGCAGCAGCCGTGTGCTGGAACTGGCTGCAGAGCTGGAGAAGAAGTCCTGGAAGGGTCTGGAGGCTGTAAGCAGAATTGTGCTGGCGGTATTGCTGGTAGTATTATTCGGCCTGGGAATTCAGAACTATCGGGAATGCTATGACAGCTATGAACAGCAGAAGGTGGAGACCGAAAAGACACTGGATCTGATCGGTACCCCCGATGAGGATGTAAATATGGTCACGAATGGTGTAAAACATCTGGGTTGGACCGTGCTGTATTATTACTATCCGGATAATGAAATCGTGGACGGAGATTACAACCAGGCGGATTCCGACAGGTTCTGGTATTTTACACCGACCGAACTTGGCGCAGATGCCATCGCCGGATTGCAGCAGGATGGATATCAGGTAACCGATTACGGACTGATGCAACTGTCGCAGTATCCTTTCTATTTATATTATATTGAAGCAGTTCAGCCTGCGTCATTCGCAAAGTTGCGTTAGCACGCTTTTTCGTCACTTCGTGACTACTTTTGCTCATAGATTGGCGCTCTGCTCATAGGATGACAGAATTGACGCTTTGTGTGCGAGCACCCAATCGTCGCTTCTGTCATCCTATGGCTGAACTTTTACACTAAAATAATAAAAACATCTTGCAATTTGTGTGAACATATGCTACAATTTCACATTGTTAAGGCACTCTTGCCTGACATGGATGGATTCCCGAGTGGCCAAAGGGGACAGACTGTAAATCTGCTGCAATTTGCTTCGGTGGTTCGAATCCACCTCCATCCATTCGCACGTCGCGGTTTGCGCGTTGCGATGCGTCCGCTGGTGTGGCGGAATAGGCAGACGCAAGGGACTTAAAATCCCTCGGGGGCAACCCCGTGCCGGTTCAAGTCCGGCCACCAGCATACTTAATTAGTGAGAGGAACACGGTAGAAATGCCGTGTTTCTCTTATTTTTTATTGTGAATGATAAAAAGAAGGAATATAATTGTATACAAATAACAGTAATATATTCTCAAGACGAAGGGGTGACAGTATGCTGACAAATACAATGAAAGAGGATTTGACCCAAGGGGTAGTAGATCTTTTTTCGGATAGTATTTTGGCAATCATATTGTACGGATCTGTCGCCAGAAATGATAATACGGATGAGAGTGATATTGATATTGTAATTATCATAAAAAATGAAATGGATGATGCAACAAAGGAACAGTTCATTCATTGGTCAGCGGAATTAGATCTTCGATATGACAGAGTATTTTCTATCATTGATATTCAGGAAGAAAACATGGAGAAATGGGGAAATGTTTTGCCGTTTTATCAGAATATATAGAAGGAGGGGATAATTCTTTGGAAAGCAGAATAACAATTCCTTTTACACTTCATGGAATAGAAGAAAATCTCACCGTAGAATACACGCAAGGTACAGATCCCAGGGAAATTGGCTATGATGCCCTTCAGGGATTTCCGATAGATAAAATATGTTGCACAGGTTATCCGGTAATGCATGGTTACTTTGAACATATGAATGCGACCGGTTATCGGAGATCCTGTGGATTTATTCAATTCGTGGAAAGAATTGAAAATTATGGGGAAAACAGAGAGCTTTCCATAGATGTCAGTGATGAAAATCTGGGAAAAGGGAATCCATATTTTGCGTATGGTTATCCGGCAGAAATATTTGATGCTCCCTGTTGTAATTTGGCTGGGTGTAGACATTTGAAATGGACAGCTTATACCTATCTAGTAGATCTGCCCTCCCGCATGAATAGCAATAAACTGAAATTCCTGGGCGGATACTCCTGGGGATATGAAGAGGATGAAAACGGTCCACAGAGATTATTACCGCTAGAGATATTGACGGAAAATGACTGGGAAAAGCATGCAACGGAAAAAGGAATATTAACGATATTCCCAATAAAAGGAGGCTGTACTGCTAAGTTATGAAGAATAGATATAAACAAAAACTGATATTCGTTATTGCAATTTTATGTTTGAGCTTAGTAAGCTGTAAAAGTAAAACAGAGCCAATTAATAATATTGCATCATGGACGCCAGATGATGGTTGGACAATAAATGAAATTGATATTAGAGATGATTATGCCAACTTCACACTATTATATCAAGACCGGGAAATAGCAAATGTGGAAATTTCAAAATTTGCAGAACCATCATGGATTGATCGGGAGACAACAGCAGATGAATTTGTGCAAGTATATTTAGGTCAGCATGCAGAACTAAAGAGCAGTAGTGAGCTACAATTAGGTAGGAAAGAAGAAAAAATCCGAAAACTTGCGGTTGCATGGGAATTAAGTGCTGCTGAGACTGAAAATGGAGCAGCTCTTCCAAAGGATGAAATATGGTATTTTGGATTTTCTAAGAATAAAGTTTTGTTTTGCGCAAAACTGTTGGATGAAAATGCGGAATTAGAATTTGAAACGATAATGAGAACGCTCAACTATTGAGATGTTTTATCTGTAGCGAATGTGGAACGGGAGGGAACAATATGAATTATTATATCAGTGATCTGCATTTGTTTCATGAAGCGGCAATACGTTTCGATGACCGTCCGTTCCGGGATCTGGAGGAAATGCACACCGAGATCGTAAAACGGTGGAATGAAAAGGTGAATAACGGCGATACCGTGTATATCCTGGGGGATGTGAGCATGCGCGGTAAGAACGAGGATCTAATCGCTCTGGTGGCAATCCTGAAGGGAAAAAAGGTCCTGATCCGTGGCAATCACGATGACGTGTCCGACCTCAGATACCGACAGCTTTTTTCGGAAGTCTGTGATTATAAGGAGATTCGGGACTCCATAGCCGGTAAAAGCTATGAGCTGGTATTATGCCATTACCCGATCTTTAGCTGGAAGCACATGAGCCGCGGCACCATTCTGCTCTACGGACACACCCACAACAGCCCGGAGGACGAATATTTTCAGAAATGTCTGGCAGGGATGAAGGATAACGACTGCCGCCATATTGGTGACAGCCCCATACGGGCCTGCAATGTCGGCTGTATGAAACCCTGGATGGATTACGAACCGAGAAGCCTGCAGGAGATCCTAAAGGAATCCTGATAAAGAAATAAGAGAATAAGAGAAGGAAAAGCCCGTCGATGAATAATAATCGATGGGCTTTTTGCGGCCAGAAAGCGCAGCCCTAGATATAGTGAATGATTACATGATTTCTTATGCTATGATTGCAGCATAAGGAAGGAAGCAGAAAACACATACAGTTACATCAGATGAGGGAATAGAAAATGACAATATTTGATTATCTGAAAAAGAATTGTGAAGTGGCGATATATACGGATGAATACGGGAATACCTATATGGAGACGAAGGAATGGGAGTATGAAAAAATTATTTCCGGAGCCATAGAAATCAGCAATAAAGCAGACGATGCTATTGTCTGGCTGATACCGAAAGAAGTTTATGAAAAGCATTCGGAAATTGAGATCGCTATTGCCGGGGATGAGTCAGTCAATCCCGTTCGAAATGTCCGCAGGCCCTATTACCGGATGAGAGGAGTACCCGTAACGGCAGAGCAGGCATTTGATATTATCCGAAGGACGGACAGATTTTTAAATTTTTACGTGAGTGCTGTTCGCAGCCATGAAGATTATATCGGATGTGTGAATTTTGAGAACTGTCTCATTCAGAAGAATCATTATCCCACGGGATATGGCTGGATCCGTGCGGATGGAACGATTGGGGCGAATGCGACTACGCAAAAATACCCCACGGTCAGGGAATTTATCGAAGAATGGTATAAACTGCTCTATGCATTTCCTTATCTGAATCTGATCATTGCGGTTACGGGGTGGAACGAAGGACCCTGGGGTGACGAAACGGTATCGGAGGAGGAATTCTGCAAAGAGGTTGCCGTGGGGATATATGTCCATGACAGGAAAATAGAGATCCTGAATCCGCCAAATACCATAGCAAAGTATAAGGGATATAATAAACGCTACGGAACACCGCCTGAGAAATTCGAGCGGGAGTATTACGAGAAGCATAAGTACGAGAGGTATAAGACCGAACAGGCGAATCCGGCGTATTTGAGAAAGTGCATCGAAGCCTATGGGCTGGATGCGGATAAAATCTTGAAAAGGGGATAAGAAAAATGAATAATCCATTTATTGATGTATTTTGTCCACATTGTGGAGAATTTGTGAACCCAATCTATGAAGGGGACTGCCCTAATTGCGGAGAATATATAGGATCTGACGACAATGAGGAATGGGATGACGGGAGTGATGGAGACGGATATTATTTTCATACCTGAACAAAAAAACAGCAGATCCCGCCAGATCTGCTGCTTTTTCTGTGTATATGAGCGTGAAAAACACACTTCTATCAGAATTTTTCAGCGAAGCTCTTGTAATACTCGTCAAAAAACTCGTTAACCTTTTCCATGATCTTCTTCATAATATTCACCCTTAACCTTTCCAAGACAAATGAACTGTTGACTTTGTTGTTACGCTTAAGGGGTCAGGCCTGACTTCCTTTTGATGATTATAATTTACCATATTGCGCTTATAATGTGAAATACATATAATAGAAGTATAATAATACCTAAAAGGTATAATAAAAGAAAATACAACATGTTACAAAATAGAAAGATTAAGCTGGTTTTTGGAAAAAGCATGGAAGGAGGATGCTGGAAAGATGGAATTGCGGCATATCCGGTATTTCAAGGCAGTGGCGGAGGAGAAAAGCTTCACGAAAGCCGCGGAGCAGCTGGCGATCGCGCAGCCGCCCCTGAGCCGTCAGATCCAGGATCTGGAGGCGGAGCTGGGGACGACATTGTTCCTTCGCACACCCCATAAAGTGTCCCTGACAGAAGAGGGAGAGCTGTTCCTGCAGTATGCGAATCAGATCCTGGACCTGGTGAACCGGTCGGAGGAGGATGTCAGAGAACGCAAGGAAGGACTGCAGGGGACATTATACATTGCGTCGGTAGAGGGCTGCGGACCCAGACTTTTCGCGGAGTGGATCGCTGGATTTCAGCAGAGACATCCTCATGTACAGTACAATCTGTGGAACGGCAACACAGATGATGTGAATAACCGCGTAACGAAGGGATTGTGTGAGATTGCCATGATCACGGCCCCTTATAACACAGAGGAATTCCACGTGCTGCCGGTGTATGAAGAACCCTGGGTGGCAGTGATCCCCAAGGGACATGCATTGTATTCCTGGGAAAATGATCCGGTGAAGCCCTCGGAGCTGTTGCCCTATGATCTGTTGATTCCCTCCAGAGAATCCAGAAAAGGTGAAATCGATAAATGGTTCGATGGCACAGGGCATGCTCCGGTGATCCGGGGAAGGATCGCACATATGATGAATGCCTACGAACTGAGCCTCCACGGCGTCGGCATCTCGATCTATCCGGCATCGATTTCCTCCCTGATCCGAGACAAGGACGTCTGCGTGCGGCCGGTGGAGCATCCGAATGCCCATGCGGATTATGCTTTGATCTGGAATAAAAATCATACCCTGTCCCATGTGGCGGAAGAATTTATTGCTTATGTAAAAGAAGAATCCGGACAGCAGGTGTACTATGCCTGAATTAACGCAACCGATACGTCATTCACATTTGTGCCGGTAGCTCCTGCCTTGTCAAAAGAAAGGAAAGCCCTTATACTTGGAAGCAGGAGGAAAATACGATGAACATTACAGTATATCTGGGAGCAAATGAAGGAAATGATCCTTCTCTTAGAAAAGCGGTGCGTGAGCTGGGAACCTGGATCGGTGAAAGCGGTAACCGCCTGGTGTACGGTGGATCCAAATCCGGTCTTATGGGAGAGATCGCGGAGAGCGTATTACAGGCAGGCGGCGAGGTGACCGGCGTGGAACCGCAGTTTTTCATTGATATGGAATACCAGTATGATGCCATTACGGAGCTGATCGTCACAAAGGACATGACAGAACGCAAGACGAAAATGATCGAACTGGGAGATGTATTTATTGCTTTTCCCGGCGGAACCGGAACACTGGAAGAGATCGCTGAAGTGATGTCCAAAGTGTCATTAAAGCACCTGGAGGCACCTTGCATTCTCTATAACCTTAACGGCTATTATGACAGCCTGAAAGCACTGTTATCACATATGACGGAGATGGGATTGTCCTCCCCGGAGAGACAGGAAGGCATTTATTTTGCCAGGGATCTGTCGGAAATCCGCAAGATCATAGAAAATCAGCGGAGCAATGCAACGATCACTCCGCCGGAAAATACACACGGTATAGGAAATCAGCTAGGCTAACAGGTGAAAACACATAACTGCAATGCCCAGCACCACCAGGATCACACCGGTGACACGGTTCAGAGTCTTGGGTGTGGCCTTGTTGGCGAACAGTGCGGCAATCCGGGCCCAGATCAGGGTAAAGATGACGCACAGGATCCATACGGTCCAGTCGGGCATGCCCCCAATGGCAAAATGGGAAACTGCACCGGTCAGAGCGGTAAAAGCCATAATAAAGACGCTGGTTCCCACAGCAGTTTTCAGCTCATAGCCCAGAACAGAAGTCAGGATCAACAGCATCATCATGCCGCCGCCGGCACCGACGAAACCGCAGATAAAGCCGATCAGCATACCGCATACCAGAGACTGAATGGCTCTTTTTTTCGCGGAGACGCCCTGCATGGCTTCTTTGGTGGTCATTACGGGCCGGACGATGAATTTGATACCTAACAGGAAAGTCATGAACACGGAGAAATTCCCCATGGTAGCGGAAGGCACCAGGCTGGATACGTAGCTGCCTACGACGGTGAATACCAGCACACTTCCCATCATGATCAGGCCGTTTTTGACATCAATATTTTTATTTTTCGCATAGGTATAAGCGGATACGGCACTGGCCAGAACGTCCGAGGACAGCGCAATGCCGACGGCCAGATACGGATCCATGCCGAGGAAAGTGATCAGCATGGGACTGATGACGGCAGCAGCGCTCATTCCGGCAAATCCGGTGCCCAGGCCGGCTCCCATGCCGGCGAAAAAAGTGACAAGAATCGTGATTAAAATCTGCATTTATTTATCTCCTTTCAGGATATTGTCCATATTTCTCTCCATGACATGAAGCATGTGGTAAAAGATCTCTTTGCTTGTCTCATCGGTGCCATCTAGCAGAGTATCTTTGAAAATGCTCTGTATCATGCGGCCTTTTTCGATGACATCCTGTGCTTTCTCCGTGCAGAACAGCAGAGTCTTCCGACGGTCATCCGGAGCCTCTCTGCGTTCCAGGTACCCCTCGCACACCAGCTTGTCCACATTGACGGACACCAGATTCGCCTTGATCCGGCGGATCTCCACGACATCACTGGCAGTGTGGTATTCCGGATTATTGCCGAAGAACATGAGAATATCAAAAGCTGTCTGTGGCAGCTTTAACTGCTGGCACAGAGGTTTGCACATGGCGTTGTAAGCCAGATTGAATTTTTGTACGAATTCGATATCAGTATTCATCCGAAGGCCTCCTTACTTAGTATTATACAAAGTGTAATTACTGAAATTACAAAAGTGAATATTTCAAATTTGAAATAATTGCTATATTGCATAGTATTACAGATAGTTTTCGAAGTCAATCATAAGATATTTTATTTCATAAAAAATTTATATTAATTATCCTATCGTAAACATCATTTTGGTATGTTATAATTTATTTGATGCTAGGGTGCATTCAGAGACTGTGGGCATACAGAAGAAAGTGTCGGGAGGAGACATGAGTATCAATACATATGATGAACAGAAATTCTGGGAGGAAATGGATATCCTGTTCCCGGATATTGTAAAAGCCATTACTTCTCTGGCGAAAAAGTCCTACATATCCATAACCAATCTGCGGAACGGCGTGACATGGTGGTCCGAGAAGACGATGGAATATTTTGGTATGCAGGAGAACTATACCATCCGCGGACAAGAAAAATCAAAAAGATCGATTCATCCGGATGATCTGGAGGATTTCCGGAGGGGATTCCAGGAGAGAGTTGCCGGGAAAAATATGGACGAGCCCTGGGAATACCGGGTGCGTGACGGAAGCACCTACAACCGGATCAGTGCCAGGGCGAAAATGCTGAATGATAAGGATGGAAAGCCTTTTGTGATCGTAATACGATATAACAACTACGGTATTTCCGACGAGGTGGATGCGACTACCGGATTGCATACGGAACCGGCGCTGGATCGGGAAATCAGGGAATTCCTGGAGGAAAGCGGACAGGGGACTCTGCTGAAGATCGGACTGGATCAGTTTAGTCATATCAATGTTATGTACGGTGCCGCTTTTTCGGATAAGATTCTGAACTGTGCGGCACAGGAGCTGTTGCGCCTGTTAAGGGGAAAAGGATATGTATACCGGCTCTCCGGTGCGAAATTTGTGATCAGCTTTAAAAATGTATCCAAAGAGGAACTACAGCAGATATACGATGAGATCGTAGAAGCTTTTGAAAATACAGAGGTAGAGGGGAAAAAGATCCCTCTGAAGGTATCTGCCGGCGCAATATTTATGGAACCTTATATGAAGGAGACGAACGCGGTCCGCAGCCGTCTGACTTATGCGTTGAACCATTCCCGGCTTGAGCATCACGGAGAGCTGGTGATTTTTAATGATGAGGTCTGTGGCAGTGACGAGAACCAGTTTGAACTGATCGGTGTGATCCATCAGTGTGCTACGCATAACTTTGAAGGCTTCCGGATGTTCTATCAGCCGATTGCCGATACGAAGACCGGCAAGATCCGGGGAAGGGAAGCGCTGCTCCGATGGGAACTGGAGCCTTACGGGATGGTGTCCCCCGGTGTGTTCATGGAGTGGCTGGAACAGGATCCCTGTATTTTTGATCTGGGGAACTGGATCCTTCGGACAGCACTTACGGATGTACAGAAGCTGCGCGAGGAGACGGAAGGCTTTTTCGTCAATGTCAATGTGGCGGCGGCACAGCTGGAGCGCAGAGAGTTCCGCAGTGCTGTTATGAATATTTTAAAAGAGACCGGTGCGAAGCCGGAGGAGCTTTGCCTCGAATTGACAGAACGATGCAGAGATCTGGATATTCATTTCCTGCGCGGAGAGGTAGAATTTTTCCATTCCCAGGGGATCAAGATCGCACTGGATGACTTCGGAACAGGCAACAGTTCCTTAAGTCTGGCGCTGGAGCTTCCTTTTGACGAACTGAAGGTAGATATGAGCTTCATCCGTGATATTAAGCAAAAACCTCAGAATCAGGCCATGGTGCAGTCTATCGTGGATTATGCCAGGAGGACAAACACCGAAACCTGTATTGAGGGTATTGAGGATAAGGAAGTCAGCGACTATATCGAGAAATTTGGATCTACCTGGCAGCAGGGATATTACTATTCCAAACCGGTACCCATCGAACAGTTTGAGGAAGTGCTGCGCGAGAAAGCAACCGAAAAAGAATAAGTAGTTATTCTCGAAGGGCATTGGGTGCTACACCGTATTTTTTCTTAAATGCACGGCGGAAGCTGGTCAGATTGTTGTAACCGACCGCCACGTATAAATCTGTTATTTTAATATTCGTTGTTTCCAG
Source organism: Lachnospiraceae bacterium GAM79 (assembly GCA_003584705.1). Taxonomy (GTDB): domain Bacteria; phylum Bacillota; class Clostridia; order Lachnospirales; family Lachnospiraceae; genus Acetatifactor; species Acetatifactor acetigignens. The sequence goes on along the minus strand of AP018536.1, from coordinate 3,871,059 downwards.
CAGATGTTTTGCCTGCGTCATGCGGACCTGTTCCAGATACGTAGAGAAGTTTACCCCTACTGTTTTTTTGAAAAGGAAGGAAAAGTAACTCTCGGAGATGTGGAACAGGTCCGATATTCTGCTTAAACATAAGGATGGATCCCCATAATTCTCATCAATATAAGCCTGAATGCGCACAATCAGCTGGTTGTCGTTTTCCGGTTGCTTGTTTTTTTCACATAATTCCAGAGCAATCTGCTCGTAATTTTTCAGGGTAGAATCTTCGGACAGACCGGCTAAGCTTGAGTCATCATAGGAAATGTCGTTATCCCTGATTACTTTCAATAACGTAATTTCTATATTTTCTAAAAGCCATTTCACTTGTCTGGAATTAAGTTTTCGTTTCTTAAAATTTTCGTCCTTTATAAAATTAAAAATTGTTTTTGTCTGTTTGAAGTTACCGGATTTTACAAAATTATATAGCTGATCCGCAACCTCATTAGGATAAAAGAAGGAATCCTGAAATTCCAAAATCTCACGATACAGACACAGGTACACTGGGCTGGAGATACGTTTTACAGCCTCTTTGGATTGGCGATACGATTTCCAGACGGAGGAGATGGTGTCGGTTGTACAGCCTAATCCACCATAAATCCAGATATTGTATTCTTGCAATAGTGTAGTATGAACATGTGAAAATAAATCTTCGACCTTGTCCAGTTCTTCCCTGTCATATAATAAAATAGTATAAACACTATTTCGGGAACCCTGCATGATATAGGAATGTATAAAATAACTGGAAAGGATATCGGAAATAACATCCGCATAATCAGGGGAGAGGATGTTGATCATTCCCTGAGGGTCATTATTTAGCTCCAAAGTATCCAGGTAGACATTACAGTATAAGATAGCAAAGGAATTGGCATTAGCGGAAATGGAAAGATAATTTTGGGCATACGCAGCTTCTTCCTCACTCAGAATCGTACCATGAATCAATTGATCAAAATAATAATTGCGGAGGGTGATCTTTTGGGACTCATTTAACCGCATGAGCTCTTCGTGGTTGAAATTCACTTCCCGCAGGCGATATTCCATTGCTTCATAGGGTTTATAATTGGCCTTGGACAACAGAACAATAATCAAAAAGCTTCCTACGACACCGAGAAAGATAACGAATAGAGACAGTAACTGCAGTCCGTTTCCCGGTGCTTTCAGGTAGGACGTGGGAACAATCAGATAATAGTTCAGATTCGGTGTCTGTGCGGAGGTATAGAGTACTGTGACGGGAGCACCCTGAAATACTGTGCTGGAATATCCCCGTTCGGAATAATCTAACGAGGAAAGCAGAGAAACATCTATTTTTTTTAACAGCGCTTCATTGTTACTGAAAGTAAGCATAGTGTCACTGCTGCTATCCTGGATGATGAGACAGCCATTCTTCATCAGATCGACAGAATCCACCATTTGCTGCATATAATCAGCATTCAGCTCAAAAATGATGTCAGCATTGATATTTTTGAAGGTATAATTCTGCAGAGAGACAGCATAACAATAGTTTTTTCTGTGTGGTGTATATTCGGTCGCAAAATGGTCAAGAGAAAGAAAATGGTTATAATTGTCTGAGGATTCCAGAGTCTCCTTCCATTCCTCATATTTTGAGGGATCCAGCATTTGATTGTTTTTATAAAAGGAATAGAGATTCTCAAAATCATTATAGCTGATTATGTAGTCTGTATGACGCAGATGGATATAATAGGTCTGAATTGGCTGGAGTGAATAGTCAGAATACATATCTACCAGAGCCTGTTTGGTAATATAGGCATTATAATAAAACGCTCGTTCCCCCTGATCGGCTTCCGCCAGGCGGGAAAGGCTGGAATTATTTGCCATTCGCTTGGAAATCAGATAAATATTCGCATAGCAGTTGCTGTATTGCTCGGATACATTTTTAAGAGAAAGCATATTTTCATTCAATAGTTCCTGCTTTGCATTATGCGAAAGAATAAAATGGAAAACAATTCCCAGAATGAGCACAATGACCAAGAGCAGACTGTAGGATGTTATCAATTTTATGAAGTATTTATTTTTTCTGGAATTCATAACAAAAACCCTCCTGAGAGATATTATTATAGTATCATAATAGGTGAAAAAGGCAATGAAATGGAATGTAATAAAATAAAATGTGTATCATTGACATAAAAAATGAGCCTCTAATAACAAAAAATATATACACTAAATCTTGAAATATGTGACTTTAAATTGTGCAAAATGACAGATATAATGAAAGCACATTGATACTTCCGGCGCCGAAGTGACAATAATCAACAAATCAAGCAGCAAAGAAACAAAACAAAATAAGAAACAAGAAACAACAGAGAAGATAACAGAATATGGACGGAGGTTATTTATGGTAAAGAAAAAGTTATTATCAGTCGCACTGGTTGCGGTTACCGTATGTTCCATGATATTTACAGGGTGTGGGAGCTCTGCGGAAAATACGGGAAATGATACAGGAAAGACAGATAGCGATGCACAGGCAGGAAATACTGCCGGGGATGTTGCAGATGTTGCAGATGATGTAGAGAAACCGGAAAAGATTACGATTATGGTAGACGGAACTTTCCAGGCGACATTGGCAGACGGTCAGGAAGAATGGGTCAATAAATGGGAAGAACTGACAGGAATCGAACTGGAAGTCATCCAACCGGATCACAATGCCTACTATGATGTGTTGGGACAGACCTTTGCCAGCGGACCGGAGAACTGGCCAGATGTCGTTATCCTTGGATCTTCCTATTATTCCGGATATGCGGGAGAGGGAGCTCTCTGGGATATGACGGATGCCTGGAACAATTCAGAGCTGAAGAAGAATCCCAACACGGATGTGAGTGTCGTAGAAGGCAATATGTTGGATGGACATCTGTACGGACTGGCACTTGGCGGAGGTGGCGGATGTATGACTTTCCTCAGAAAACAGTGGCTGGATAACTGTGGACTGGACATTCCGACGACGTATGAAGAGTATCTGGAAATGTTGGATGCTTTCAGCAACGGTGATCCGGATGGAGACGGTATCAATGGAAATACCATTGGTGTATCCGCAGCCGGATTTGTAGGAAATGAAGCTCCTTATACCAATTATCTGCCGGAATTCTATCAGGATGCATATCCTTCTTTCTATCAGGGAGAGGATGGCGTATGGAGAGATGGATTTACCGAGGATTCCATGAAGGAAGCGATCAAGAGATTACAGGATGCTTACAACAAGGGTTATATCGATAAGGAATCTCTGACGAATGCGACCAGCAACTGCCGTACCAAATTCATGGAAGGGGAGTTCGGAGCATTTACTTACTGGGCAGGCGGATGGTCTGATCAGCTGTCGGATGGACTGGCTGCGAATGGACAGGACAGCGAACTGGTATTTATGCCGCCTATCGCAGAGGTTGGAAAATACTGGCAGAGATGTGCACCGGTGTATGCGATTACTTCTTCCTGTAAGAATCCGGAAGGCGTATTCAAATATTTTCTGGAAAGCATTTTTGATGATGGAGACATGGAAACATTGTGGATCTATGGAGTAGAAGGCGTTCATTGGTCCAGACAGGCAGAAACAGTATGTGGCAATACGTATCAGGATGGAGAGTTCCATATGATGGAGATGCGTTCCCAGCCCGGAGTACAGTATACGACCATCATTATGGGAGATACCAATATCTGTCCGTTGACCGAGAGACTGGTTCCCGTAAAGAAATATACAGAGGAATCGATGGAAATCTTTAATGCCAATAACAAGACGGCACCTTTGCCGGTAACAACAGATATGATGAGCCAGTATAACGGCGATCTGACCAGCCTGAAGAACTCTATTATTGCGGACTGCGTGGTACAGGGTGTTTCTGTGGAAGAGGGATACAAGCGGTTTGAACAGGAAGGCGGAGCCGAATGGTCTCAGGCAATCGTAGATTCCCTGAATAATAAATAAAAAGGCGACAGCATGGGAGGTTATGGTATGGCAGCTAAAATGAGAGAACTGACGGAACAGAATATGCAGGAATTTGTAAAAGAAGTGGAAAAAAGAAAAATTCCTTTACACAGTGTGCTGATCGCACAACATGGGAACCTATTGTTTGAAAAATATTATGCACCCTATTGCCGTAATAAGTTGCAGAGAATGTTTTCTGTGACTAAAAGTTTTACTTCACTGGCAATCGGATTGCTGGAGCAGGAAGGGAAAATTTCCCTGCAGGATCCTATCTGTGATTATTTCCCGGAATATCTGCCCGGGAGAGTGCATCCTTGGCTGGCAGAGATGACGATAGAAAATATGTTGAAAATGCAGACATGTTACAATATGACAACTTATAACAAGACCAGCACAACGGAAAACTGGGTGAGGAGCTTTTTCCAGACAGAACCCACCCACAGACCCGGAACTCTCTTTATGTATGATACCTCATCCTCCCATGTGCTCTGTGCGCTGGTAGAAAAACTGACCGGTGAAAAGATGCTGGATTACCTGAAAGAAAAGTTGCTGCGCCAGAATGGCTTCAGCGAGGAGTCTTATATCATAGAGGATCCCTTTGGAACCTCTATGGGAGGGAGTGGCCTGATGGCTACTCCCGAGGATCTGCTGCGTACCGGCTGTATGCTGTTAAAGCAGGAAAAGGGATCCTATGCAGCGAGAGCGACAGAACCGAGAACGGCAACACAGCTTGATGGCGATGATCGCTGGTATGGATATCAGTTCTGGATCCCGATGGAGGGGACTTTTGCAATGCTGGGGCTGGGCGGTCAGATAATGCTGGCAGTTCCGGAAATGGATCTCGTCGTTGTAACGACAGCAGATACACAGGGTATGGGCGGAGCCGAGCAGATGATACTTGCCGCAGTGAGAGAAGTGCTGCTGAAGGATTGTTTCCCGGAAAACGATGTGGAGAAAACAACGTTGCCTGTGCTGCGTACGGTATTTGAAGGAAAACCTTGTGCAGATTTCGGGAAAAAATATCCGCTGCTCCGAAATAAGTATGGATTTACATGGTGTGGTGTGACTTTTTCCGATGCGGATCAAAAAGGAGTACTCTCGTATGAAATAGAAGGAAGAGAATGTCAGCTTCCCTTTGGAATCGGACATCTGGAAGAGGGAGAGTTCCCTATATACAAGGAGAAATGTGCTTCATCCGGAGCCTGGATGGATCAAAATACGCTGTTTATCTTCTGCTGGCTGATCGGAGAAAGTGTTGCATCCATCCGCATCCGTCTCTATTTCTCAGAGGATGGACTGACCATACATATGAATAAAACAGAAGAGACAAAGTACAACGAATATATGGGATTTTTGAATAGCTGATATAGAGTAGCCGGAACGGAGGGTAAACGTTGTGAAAGAGAAAGGAAAAACTTTGCCTAAGAGGACACCTGGGGGAACCGCGTTCAAGCACGCCCGTGCATATCGGGGAGTCTATCTGATGGCGACACCGGTATTGGTGGCAGCATTGATATTTTATTATCTTCCTATGTTTGGTATCCGTTATGCCTTTTTTACATATAAAGGAATCAATGATCCGATCTTTGTAGGAATGAAGCATTTTGTAAAAATGTTCAGTATGCCGGGGTTTTGGAAGGCGTTCAGCAATACGCTGGTGCTGAGTATTACAAAGCTGATTTTGAATACCGGTGCGGCAGTTATTATTTCGGTATTATTGAATGAATTGATTTTTTTAAAGTTGAAAAAGGTATTTCAGACAATTGTATACATTCCGCATTTTATGTCCTGGGTAGTGGCAGCATCCATATTTTCCATGATCCTGTCTCCGACATCTGCGGGATTGGTCAATGATGTCCTGATGAAATTACACTTGATCACGGATAATATATATTTCCTCGGAGACCAGAAATGGTGGAGATTTTCGTATTACATAATTAATGTCTGGAAAGATACAGGCTGGGGAACGATTATTTTCATGGCAACGCTGGCGGGAATCAGTCCGGAATTGTATGAAGCAGCGTCGATGGATGGGGCAAACCGTTTCCAGAAGATGATCTATATTACCCTGCCTGCGTTGAATAATACAATCGTGACGGTACTTGTATTGAATCTGGCGAAAGTTATGAATTTGTTTGAGTCAGTTTTCGTATTACAGAATGATGCCGTTATCAAGGTATCGGATGTATTGCAGACTTATATCTATACGCAGACATTTAACTCCGGTGCAATTCCGGATTATGGGTATACGACAGCGGTCGGTATGTTTTCCTCTATTATAAGCTGTATTCTGGTACTGGTATGTAACAGGGTAAGCCATAAGACGAGAGGAAGAGGTATTGTATGATGAAAAAGAAAGTGAAAATTTTTGATATCGTATTGATCGTAATATTTACAGTATTTTCGCTGGTGATGATCATCCCGGTATATAAAGTACTGGTGGACTCTTTTGATCTGAAGACGGCTTATGGCATGAAGTTGTTTCCTGAGCAGTTCGGGTTCGCAGGGTATAAATCAATTTTTACCAATCCGACGATGCTCAGACCATTCCTGATTTCCTGTTACACAACGGTTATGGGAACGATCATGGGATTGCTGATCTCAGTACTTGGGGCGTATGTGCTGATTCAGTGGAAGATGCCGGGGCGGGCATTTATTGCCAATGTGCTGTTGTTTACCATGATATTTAACGGAGGTATGATCCCGACTTATCTGGTAATGAAGGACTTCCATCTGACAAACAACTTGTGGGGAGTGATCCTGCTGCCGGCAATCAATGTATATAATCTGGTGCTGATGAAGAATTTCTTTGAGGGAATTCCGGTCAGCCTGATGGAATCCGCAGAGATTGATGGTTGCTCTCATTTTAAAATTTTGTATAAAATCGTATTGCCGTTGTCGAAGGCTGCACTGGCTTCCATCGGACTGATGTATGCCGTGGGATACTGGAATGATTACACGAACTATAAGCTGTATATCACGAATTCAAATTTATATAACTTCCAGATGAAACTGCGGGCATTGATCATGGGAAGTGATCTGCCGTCTGCGGTAGAAGGAGCTACGGAAAATACAGTAAAAAATGCAGCAGTCATCGTAGCAATTCTGCCGTTTATGATCATTTATCCATTCTGCCAGAAATATTTTGTACAGGGAGTAAATATCGGGGCTGTAAAAGAATAATAAGTAATAATTATAGAAAGCAAAAATGACATCAGCATACAACTGCCAGATGTCATTTTTTGCGAAATAAAATCTCAAGAAAATCTTAAGAATTTTCGGTGGACAAACATAGGACTTTAGGGATACAATGTATTTTAGAGTGCCGGTCGAGAGACCGGATAGAACAAACAGATGAAAGGAAGCATTCATGAAAAAGAAAGTACTTGCAGCAATTTTAATTGCAGTAGGCGTTCTGACCGGCTGTGGAAACAGTGAGCCGATCTCTTCTCCGATCCAGACCGTAGAAGCAGAGCCTATTGCTACCGATACCAAGGAGGTAGAGCAGCCTGCCACAACTGAGTCTTCCGCGGATGAAGTTGCACCGGAGCACTCCTATCGCAGCGAACTTACCAACGAGTGGATCGATGAGGATCTGAAGGATCAGCGTCCTATCGCGGTAATGGTAGATAACGAGAGAACCGCACTGCCTCATTTCGGCACCGCAGATGCAGATGTTGTATATGAGATCATGAACAGTACTCTGAACGACAGAATTACACGTTTCATGGTAGTCGTAAAGGACTGGGAGAAGATCGAGCAGCTGGGTAGTATTCGTAGTGCACGTCCTACCAACTTCATGCTGGCAGCTGAGTGGAACGCAGTTCTCTGCCATGATGGTGGCCCTTACTTCATCAATGACTGGGTAGCAAAAGATTATTCCGCTAACTTCAGTGGTGGTTTCGCCCGTTTCAACAATGGTAAGGCAACTGAGTTTACCGAGTATATTACTTATGATACCTATACCAACAGCCAGAAGGGCAAGACCTATGACGGTCTGAAGCAGCGTTTTGCAAATTCCAAGTATACCACTACTTACAATGATTACTATCAGGGACCTCACTTCAAATTTGCAGACGGAGAAGTTACCTTTGATGATAGAAGTGATGCTATCAGCGCTACTACCATTGAGCTTCCTTTCAAGCACAACGGTTCTACTCTGAAGTACAACGAAGAGACCGGAACCTATGATTACTATGAGTATGGTTCTGCACACAAGGATGCTGACAGCAATGCACAGCTCACTTTCGAGAACGTTATTCTGCAGGATACCACTTTTGCAGAACTGGGTGAAGGCTACCTGATCTACAATGCCATCGACTCCGGACGCTCCGGTTACTACATTACTCAGGGTAAGGCTATCGAAGTTACCTGGACCAAGTCTTCCGAGAATGCTATCACACATTACTATGATGCGAAGACCGGTGAGGAGATCCAGATCAATACCGGTAAGACCTATATCTCTCTGATCCCCAGCGATGGTTGGAGCAGCCTTGTAATCAAATAAGTCTGACCATGACTTCAGAATTAAGAAAAAGATCCCTTCCGCAGGCAGATGCTGTGGGAGGTTTTTTTTGCGTATACGATGAGCCAAGTACTGATTTGTGCCTGCACAAGAATCTGCATTGCCGTCTGGCGATGCGCCTTTCCATGATGTAAATAAAAAAGATAATAAAAAAGTGTTTTAATACATATAACCCTAAAATCTCCGTGGAAACCACTGAAAAATTGACGTATAATACGACTTAGATTTGGAAAGACATAGATAAGAACAACTTAGGAGTGATGGCGATGAAAACGGCTAAAAAATATAATCCGGATCTGATATTGCACGGAAATCTGATCAGAGCGATCCTGTCTCTGGCAATTCCCGTAGTGATTAACAGCTTCCTGCAGACGATGTATAACCTGACGGATACTTACTGGCTGGGAAAAATTGGAACAGAGCAGCTGGCGGCAATCAATCTTGTGACACCGATGCAGAATATTATTACGAATTTCGGCAGCGGCATCACTGTGGCCGGTGCAGTCCTCATTGCGCAGTATATCGGTGCCGGGGAAAAAGAGGATGCCAGATCCATGGCAAATCAGATATTTGCCTGTGCCATGGGATTTGCCGTGGTCTGTGCCACACTGTGTTTTCTGGGAACACCCGCTATCATCAACTGGCTGGGAGCTGACGGAGGAACTGCATATTATGCAAGAGTTTATCTGCGGGTGGTCATCTGGGATATGCCCTTTTTATATATGGTCAACATTTTTTCCGCAGTACATCAGGCACAGGGAGATACGGTGCGCCCCATGTTCCTTAATCTGGGAGGTATTACGCTGAATCTGTTCCTGGATCCGTTTTTCATGATCATCCTGGATCTGGGAACTGCCGGTGCAGCACTGGCTACGCTATTGGCGAAAGCGATTCCGGCCATGGTGGCTTTCGGACTTCTGTGCAGACAGGAAAATGATATCTGCCTGAACCGTGCGTACATGCGATTACAGAGGGAAAAACTGGGAATGATCCTTAAGATCGGTCTGCCTACCGCTATCGGCGGAAGTACCATGCAGCTGGGATTTCTGCTGATGAGTAAAAACGTGTTTGTCTACGGGACGGAAGCCATGGCGGCTTACGGTATTGGCAACAAGGTGAATGGACTGATCACGCTACCCTCCAATGCCATTGGTTCGGCAACGGCCACTATCGTGGGGCAGAATATGGGAGCAAAGCAGCAGGACCGTGCGGAGAAGGGATATCGGTTTTCCATGTGGATATCGGTTGTATTTTTGTTCATAGGTGGTATGATCTTATCAAGAGATATGATTTCCACGGCAATTGTCGGAATCTTTTCCAAGGATGCGGAAGTTGTGGGCATGGCGGCAGACTTTTTAAGTGTTATGGCATTCTGGTGCTTTACCAATGGCGTATACAATACGACCTCCGGTTTGTTCCAGGGAACCGGCCATACGGAGGTGACCATGGCCATCGATGTGACCAGATTGTGGGTATTCCGTTTCCTGACACTGTGGTTCTGCGAGAGCGTCCTGCATATGGGCGTGCGCAGTGTCTGGTATTCCGTGGTGATCAGTAATGGCATTTCTGCGTTGATCCTGTATGTTTTGTACCGCTGTGGCATCTGGAAGAAGACCAGGATCAAGGTGGGAAAAGAGGAAGCCACTTAAGGAGTACTATGGAGAATAAGAAATCCCATAAGAAAAGTTTTCGAATTTATTTAAGCATCGTTGCAGTTCTTTTACTGCTTCAGGTCGTTGCCTGGAGCAGCAGAAGCCTCAGCGATGCTTATATTGATTATATTTTCCCAATCTGGGTCAATACCTACGGAAGGATTACAGGGTTGTTTCCCTTTTCCGTGGGCGAATGGTTGATTGTGGCAGGGATTCTGGTGGTGCTTGCTGCGGTTGTGCTGGGATGCAGTTTGCTGATTCCGGCGTGCAGACATTCGGAAAAGTACTGCCGGGGAGTGAAGGGATATTTTGGTTTTTTTGCATGGACGTTGCTTGCCGTATTTGCCATTATGACGCTGAATTGTACCATGATCTATCATGGGTCTACATTTTCGGAGAAATATTTCGGTGAAGAGGAAGCGCAGGAGCAGACAACACAGGAACGAACGGAGGAACTGCTTCGGATCTACAATGATATCGTCCGGCACTGTAATGAGCTCAGTGAGGTCATGGAACGGGATGACAGTGGTGCCGTGGTGTACTCGGGTGGTGTGGACAGCCGGGGTAATGCGGTGGATATGGAGGATAAAGCCATCGATGTGATGCAGAGCCTGGGGAAAAGGTATGACCAGCTGGATGGTTATTATCCCCGGCCGAAGGCTATGTTTTTCTCGGATTTCATGTGTCAGATGTATATGTGTGGCTATTATTTCCCGTTTTCCATGGAGGCAAATTACAATGATGTCATGTACATCATGGAAAAACCGGCAACCATGTGTCATGAGCTGGCTCACATCCGGGGGTATATCTATGAGGATGAGGCGAATTTTATTGCATTTCTGGCCTGCGTAGAGTCGGATGACAGTACTTTTCAATATGCGGGTTACTTAAGTGTGCTGAATTATGTGGCAAACGATCTGTATAAGACTAGACTGGCGGATCCGGACAGCTATGCGGCGGCCAGAGAGGCGGTACATCCGTTACAGGTATTACAGCAGGTGCAGGAGGACAATATCTTTGTCACAGAAGAGCAATGGGAGAGAATCAACGGAAAAGCTGTGGTGAATACGGAGACGGTGGACAGTGTTTCAGATACCCTGACCAATGCTTCACTGAAATTGAATGGTGTTTCGGATGGCATGATCAGCTACAACCGGGTGGTGGAGCTTTTACTGCAATGGTACGGGGAAAAAGAGGAGTTTTAACCGTATCATTTGTAGGAGATAGAGGAATAATTGCAAAAATTTAAAATTTTTTTGATAAGGTACTTGACATTTGGACGAAATTTGTGTAGACTACGATTGTTGTGACGCAGAGCAGTCATGAAACAAGATTGCAAGTAGGATTAAGTCGCGGGCCCAGATAGCTCAGTTGGTAGAGCAGAGGACTGAAAATCCTCGTGTCACTGGTTCGATTCCGGTTCTGGGCATTTTCGCAGGACACCATTTCTTAAAATGGCCGCCCTGCTTCATATATAAACATGCGGGTGTAGTTCAATGGTAGAACACCAGCCTTCCAAGCTGGATACGTGGGTTCGATTCCCATCACCCGCTCTAAAAACCCTTGATTTTTCAAGGGTTTTTAATTTTCATGTTGCATCCATTCCAAAAAGGTACGTCGATTCTCTTTAGTATCCTTTTTATCAAACAAAAGTCTCCAGGCATTATATTTTTCATAATTAAAAACTTGTTCAAGGTGATTTATCGGTTTGCCCGGTAATCAGCGCTGGTGTTGGTGCACTGGGCTGATTTTTTATTTCAATTTTTTCTTTTGCTCTCTCTCTAATTGCTGAATACTTTTTTCCGGTGTAGGCAAATCTTCCGGCATTGTGCCACCAAGATCTTTAATGGTGTCACGCACCTTTTTACCAACCTCAAAGTGGGTTTTATTCGCTTCCTGTTTGCCTTGAATATTTTCACGGCGGAGTTTTGCTTCCGTCTGAGTAGCACGGAAGAGGTTGGCAGCTAATTCTTCATATCCCATGTAATCGAGTATGTCTTGTGATTTCTTTAAGCCTTTACGCTCCTTTATATCGCTAGCCTTTAAACCACCATATAGTCCCATATATCCGTAATTTTGAAATATAGCATAATCCAGGGTAGTTTCAACACCAGCATCCTTGGCAGCAGCTACTAACATTTTATTATGCTCTTTCATTTCCTGCCGGATGGCGATACGTTTTTGATCTTCGGAAAGATTTTCATAATTTTCAATTAGTTCTTGCTGTCTGGTTTTTACTGCAAAGTAGGTTTGTCCAAGTGCAATAACCTTTTTTCGAGGATCACCATTTTGCACAATAAGATAACAAGCATATCGTGAAAGTTGAATATCTCCGATATCCTTACTGGTGGCACCAGCATTTACGATTTTGTTGACGTCAACAAAATGGTCAGATACCGCGTTATTACTACCTCGGCAGGCTTCTTTTGCCTTTTCAATAACCTTGCAAAAGTTTCTCCACTCAGTATATTCCAGAGCGATTTGTAAATCTCTGGCATACCAAAATTCTTGCCCGTATTTATTTACATGACGAATAGATTCAAATAGTGACTCGGTATAATTATGATGTTGTATAAATAAAGTTGACACCTTATTCTCAAGGAATTCATGTATAATAAAAGAGAATAAGGAGGAACTCTCAATGTCACGAACCCAACGTAAATACGACCAGGAATATAAGATCCAGGCTGTCAAACTTGCCAAAGAAATCGGCGGTGCTAAGGCAGCCAAAGAATTAGGTATCCCAGAAGGAACCATCCACACATGGCTGAAAGCAGTTAGAGCAGGCACATTGGATATTGGCGACGGTGCACATACTCCGGAAAGCGCGATGAGTCTTGCTGAGGAGCTTGCCATGCTCCGCAAACGCGTTAAAGATCAGGACAAAGAAATCCGGCGTCTGAAAGAGGAAAATGAATTTCTCGAGGAAGCAAGCGCTTTTTTCGCAGCCAGCCGTCGGAAGTCAGCAAGAACCAAAGAATGATGTTCATTGCCATAAAAACGAAAGACGGCGTGATTAAGGGAAAACTCTCATTCTATTGCCGGATGCTTGGCGTCAGCCGCCAGGGTTTCTACAAATATCTTGCTATTAAAGATCGCCCTTGGAAATATCAGGATCTTGCTGATGCCATGAGAGTGATCCATGCTGAGGATGAATGCAATGATACCTATGGACGTATTCGCATGTACCAAGCACTGCTCCTTAAGAATCCGACGGGAATCAAGATCCCCAGTGAACGAACCGTTTACAGGGTTATGGATGAAATAGGACTTGTCCATCGGCCAAAGCGCAAGCCAAATGGCATTACCAAGGCTGATCGGGAAGCACGTAAGTCAGATGATCTTCTGAAGAGAGAGTTCAAGGCTGATAAGCCACTTGAAAAATGCGTAACTGATATCACAGAAATCAAGGCAAAAGATGGAAAACTGTATGTTTCAGCCATCTTCGACTGCTTTGATTCCAGCGTTCTGGGACTGGCAATGGAAACAAACATGAAGGCAACTCTGTGTGAGCATACACTGGATAATGCCTATCTGGCGCATCCTGATCTGCGAGGTGCCATTGTGCACTCCGACAGAGGAAGACAATATACCAGTGAAACCTACCGTCAGGCGCTTTCTAAATATGGCATTATACAAAGCATGAACAGTGATGGTGGCAGGTGCCACGATAATGCTCGATGTGAAAGCATGTGGGCCAGAATGAAAAGCGAGCTTCTCTATGACCGCTACAATACGGAAAGCCTGACCACGGATGAGCTGAGAGTTCTTATTTTGGAGATATTTCATCAGTTACTGGAACAACAGGAGGATCTGCTCTGCCAACGGTGGGCTTCCTCCTATGATTAAGCGTCAGAGATACTACCAATCTCTGGGCCTGGCTGCATAGGAAATGATATCTTTGAGATAAATGTGTCAACCAATATTGACAATATCATAATTTTAAATGCCTTTATATGAACACTTAAAGTGCAGAAAAACAAGCAATTTCATAAATGTTATTATTTTGAGCGCAAATGTAAAGCAATGTTGATAGAAAAAATTGTTTATTTTATTTAAAATTGCTCTTAAAGGAGGACACAAAATGGAAATTGGAAATAAAATCAACCAATTAAGGAAACTTTCGGGAATGACACAAGAACAATTAGCAGAAAAACTTAACGTATCCAGACAGACTATTTCCAAATGGGAGTCAGATAGCACTTCCCCTGATTTAGAAAGTATCGTTAAAATAAGCAGAATTTTTCATGTGTCATTAGATGATTTGCTAAAGGAAGGAGAAGCAGGTGTGGCAAACAAAACTGATGAGCAAATAACTTTAGAAGATTTGATGAAAATAAATCTTCATAACAGAAAAATGACGCTGTTGCTAATTAGTGGTCTGATTTTTATTATGGTTAGCATATTAAATTTCGCCTATGTAATTGCGCTACAAAGCACAACACTTAGTACCCAGTATATGCTATACCGATATATCGTTACAGGACAATACGAAAATGCCCCTATTGATTATATGCGGTTAATGATACCGTCTATTATTGCGGCAGCAATCGGAGTGATATTGTTCATAAGTTATACCATTGAAAGAAGAAAAAAAGGAGACTGAAAATATGTATAAGGCAAAGAAGTTTATTTCATATATGGCTTTATGTGTGTTAATCTTTTCTTTATGTGCATGTGGAGAAAAAGGTAGTGAAAACGCTGCTATTTATGGAGAAACTGTCGGAGAATTGGAAGATAATGAGCTTTTTGCAATTATTGATACAAATGCTTCTTTACCTGTTTTACTTGTTACCTCACAAGTATATAATGACGGTTTGGGAAATCAGGCAGCACTTAATTGTGATGTATATTATTTGATAGATAAAGAAGTTAAAAACATAGGAACAATAGAAAGTATGGGAACAGCATATCCTATCGCCTATGATGAAACAGGTATTTATGCTGCTTCCGGTCACGATATGCAGCGTTTTGAAATTGAAAAATCCGGTTCG
The DNA here is from genome assembly GCA_003584705.1 of Lachnospiraceae bacterium GAM79. Taxonomy (GTDB): domain Bacteria; phylum Bacillota; class Clostridia; order Lachnospirales; family Lachnospiraceae; genus Acetatifactor; species Acetatifactor acetigignens. The sequence continues at coordinate 3,855,924 of AP018536.1, read as the reverse complement.
CTCAGACTGGCAGAGGGGATTTATGAGCAATTTGACGAAAGTGGAAATGCTGCTTATACCATGAAAAAAGGAGAGGAAACAGATGTAATTACAGAAGAAGAATACTATGCAGCTTTTGAAAAATACAGCAATGCTACCATAGTAAATTTCTCTTATGGTGCATCGGACGCTGGCAAGGCAGAAGTGGTAACTAACAATGAGCTGGAACCCCGTCAAGGAAATATAGCAGAAGATGTCAATGTACTAGAAATTGTACAAGAGACAGCCTCGGAATTTGCAGTCAAAAAAATGGAAACTTCTTATTTTTGAAAGGCAGGACAATGAAATTTTTTATGCCGCTACTTTGGTAGAAAATGATTGTGCGCCGGAGATGATATTTTTACAAACGACTTACAGACAACACTTAAAGAATAGCAAACCCAGTCGAGCCAGTCAACGGCAAGATGAACGGCTCTTGCAGAGCCGCCGTTGACAGCCCCGCCCGGTTTTGCAGTTAGGCAGTCAAGGAGCGACAGCCTAAAGTGCTGCCGCCCCTTACTTTTATGATACAGCATCAACTTTGGAAGTATATCCTGATGCTGTATCAGAGGAACACAGTACACAAGTGAGTTATATCGTAAAGCAATCAGCAAATATGGCATTCTCCAAAGCATGAACAGTGCTGGCGGCAGATGCCACGACAATGCCAGATGCGAAAGCATGTGGGCAAGATTCAAAGAAGAATTACTTTATGGACGTTATGATACCACTTCAATGACAGTAGAACAGTTAAAAACACTCATCTGGAGATATTTCATCAGCTATTGGAATAACCGAAGAATCTGCTCTGCTAATGGTGGCTTACCTCCGATGATTAAGCGTCAACAATACTACGATTCATTACAGGAGGCAGCATAGGTCGAACATCCTTGAGAAAAAAGTGTAAACCAATATTGACAATATCATTATTTTTCTCTTCGTCAGAAAGAGCTTTCGAGAGCACGCGTTCGTGCAAAGCATTTAACTGTTTTTCAAATTCTTGTTCGTTCATTACAATTCTCCTTTGTATGTAAAAAGAGCCCTGGAATACAATTCCAAGACTCTTTCGCGACCGGACACCAGTCATTCGCTAATTAGTGGAATAATACCATTATGTGCAAGCCTTGTCAAGTTATTCCTAAAATTTATATTTTTGAAAAATTGCACCGGTGCAACAACATCAGAGTTTCTCGAATACCATAGTAGCCTGGATCCGGTCTCCGCCGCCGAAGCCGGTACTATTGGCAGAAGCGGTGGTAATAGTGTGGTGCAGGCGGTATCCCTTTGCAGCCTGGGCGTTGATCACATCCTCGAGCTCCTTCAGATTCTTGGATGCAGTTCCGATAAGTTTCTCCTTAAGTGTCACTTGTAATACTACATACTGATTCATAGTGATTCCCATTTCTTTTGTGCGCCCCGATCTCGATCATCTCTTTTACAAACTGAATGTCCTCCGGCTTCACTTTCCGTGAGGCATCGAAGAGGACCTTGTATTCCGGATTCTCGAAGAGAAACTGAGCCATGTCACGGGCTTCTGGATTGAGATAATAGCTATCCGGAATAATTTCAGTAGATTCTTTTTTTCCAATAAGGTAATTCATGTCGACATTGAGTAAATCACCCATGAGGTGTTTCCTTCCAATTAAATTAGTAGAGCTGCACTACAATAATTGTAGAAAACATATGTTCCCGTGTCAAGAAAAAAAGCAGCATTTTTTGACCTGGAACAATTACATAAAACCCAAAATTAGGTTTGACTTTCAAGAGATCTTGTCTAAGCAGAATGATGCTTTGTTGATAAGTACGTGAAAGAGGTGTGTGCGGATGACCAATTATAACAAGGTGCCCCGGGAGACTGAATAAAATAGTGAATACCTCCGATATACATGATAGAACAGGTAGACCCGGAAACAGGAACGGAGGCGCTTATGCAGGTCGGTGGAGTCGGAAGCGGACATGACACATATTCTCATCATGTAACATCATGTCTTCATGAACATGGGGCAAATACGGATACGGGCAGTATGGGGGCTAAGTCCGGAGCCGCGCAGACGGCGCAGATGGCTACAGAAGCCTTGCAGGAGAATTCTAAGGGAAACCTGTTGTCCTGGGTACAGAATATTGGGAATAGTGGAAAACAGCTCTTACAGAAGATCTGGGGAGACAGCAAAGAATCCAATGACGCGATAAGTTCACAGAAGGATGGCAGCGGTAATCATATCGCGGGTCAGGAGACGCTTGTTACGGGAAATTCTGTGGGCGTGAAGACTACGTTGAACAGGGCGGCGGTGGAGACGGCGGCTACCCATACGTATTTCCGGCCTGTGGAAGCAAAGGATGCCATGCCGGCGAATCCTTTTCAGAAAGTGCGTTATCAGGTACAGAAGGTAGCCAGAAAACTGATGGACCGGCTGCCGGGACGATTCCTGGGATCCCATAGCGGAGATTTCCTGCAGACAAAGCAACAGCATACTAAAGAGGATCTGCGGAAGAGAAGCCAGTACAAAGAGGACGATCAGGAGATCGAATGCATTCTTACGGATGAAAGCTACCTGACAGATTCCTATAATCGAAAGGGAGAATACAGCCATCTTACTACGGATAAATAGGATGTGGTGGAATTTTTCGAAAAATTTCAAAAATTTTCTTGACAGTTTGGCATTCATCATGTAATATAGTCTTTGCTGTGAGACACACAGCAGACATTCATCAGATTGCGGATGAATGTCAACACAATTAATTTCATACCTTCAAGATACAGGTTTTGACCTGTACATTATGCGCGAGTGGCTCAGCGGTGGAGCACCTCCTTGCCAAGGAGGGGGTCGCGGGTTCGATCCCCGTCTCGCGCTTACCTTAACCCTTATCCGTCTGATAATTCAGGCGGATTTTTTCTTATATGTCTAACAACAGTATCAGATATATCTTACTATATTAACTCACATACTTCAAGCCATCTTGCATATAATTATATACATTTACATAGTTTTCAGACCGAGACAATATATAACAATTCTCTGTGGTAGATAACAAACTATGCCCCATGAGATCAGAAATAACACGTGTCGGAACACCATTATCATGGAGCGTACTGGCAAATGTCTTTCGTATCTTATGACTATTGAAATAGTCCACTTCACAAAGCCTGCAAAGTCTCCGCAATGTTCTATCCAGTGACCGCACCAAAATAGTGTCTTTTCCATCATAAGCAAGATAAGGCGAATTATATTTACATATCTTATGATGTTCCGCAATCTTTTCGTAAAAGGCTTTTACTTCCGACACAATAGGAATTTCACGAACACTATATATAGTTTTTGTATCCTCTACAACGTTATACACCATTGCACCAAGCCGAGAGCCGTCCTCTGTCCGATTATAAAATTTACACTCCGTTTTATAAATACGGACTACTCCTGCATCAAAATCAAAATCATTGAATGTAAGGCTTGCAAGTTCTCCAATACGCAAACCCAAATAAAAATTCATACACAAGCAAAGACACGCAGACTGTTTTTCATAATAAATTTTCTTATTCACAACTGAATCGAAAACCTTATGAATAGCAGACAAGGGAACGCAAAACTCCTTATATGCGGACGATTCCAAACTATCAAGGGGAACATAGCGCTTAATTTTCTCCCAGTCATATAATTGTGCACCGCCTATCTGTAAATCTTTCGCATACACCAATACGTTATTGATAATCTGCATTATGCGACCGAACTCCTTATAATTAATATCACCATATTTAATAACACAAGAAGTCAAAAAATCAATAATATTAGTTGTTGATATTTTTGAAATGTACTTTTCAATAATAGGATCATTTGCATAATACTTATTAAAAGTAACTTCTATACGGTCACAAGACTGCTCCTTGATACGTTTTAGTTTCATTAAAAACCATTGCTTGTATACATCGTGAAAAGTAATTTCTTCGTAAGCCTGCACATCAATAATATTTTTGTCATAGCCAATATCTAACCATTCCTTTTCCGTCATGTTCTACCACTTCCTTCGCTTTTTCTTATCTGGTATTACATAGATATTTGTATCCCCGTCTTTTTCATTACGATTATAAAAACCGCTTTTCATAAGTGATTCAATGACTTTATATGTATCGTAGGAATCACGAATTTCCTTATCATGCACAAAACAGTAAAAACGAATATGTTTCCACTGTTGAACCTCTCCATTAGAATCAAGAATAGGTCTAACCGCATGAACAATAGTAAAGACCCCTAACAAAGTCATGCACTTACGAACCTCTGTACATTGTGCACGAATGTCCTTTGCAGGCTGATAGAAGTTCTGTGTAGTTGCCATGATAATACGTCTGTTCTTACGATTTTGTGTAACAACTTCAAACATTTCCGGTGGGAAATCTTTTGATTGCTTACTGGAAAACCAGTTCTGAATTTCATCCAAGCCAACAATCACACCATATATACCATTCTTGTAATTTATAAGTTGCCGCCAGTTCGTCAAAGCACCATCTTCATACTCATAAGATAAATTAGTAATACACTTTGCACGGGGATACTCTTTCTGCATCATCATAATATCCCTAACCATGGCAACCGTCTTTCCTTGTCCTTGCCGTCCGGTATAAATAACCAAACCTTGATATTTGAAGTAGTCAGGATCACGGTCATATATATCAGCTACATACATCCGAGGGGCTTCATAAAATATCTTTACGAGTAAATTACTTTGTGGTACAGGTTTATGAAGTCCTCTCTTCAACCGTCTGCCCTGCGCATATTCCTTTATAAAGAAATAAGCAAAGCTGACAAACCACACCAAAATAAGACCACATAAAAAATATATGGGATATTTAAAAACTTGAAAAAAGCCTAACAATATTTGCATACAGACACCACCTTACATAAACGGTATAAAATTAAACAGCATTTTCATGAATGCAAGTCCTATTTTAAATAACTCTCTAAGAACAATACATGAAAACAAAATAACTATTGTATCAATAGGAACAAAATAAGCCGCTATTGCCACATAGTCCAAAAACGAACTAACAAGAGACATACCAGGCACAACGGATTGTAACGAATCAGCTAACTGCGATAGCGTATTTAATATAAAAGCAATTATTGAATTACCAAATATCAATAACATAATTTCACCACCTTACAAACGTGTCAGAACATTAGTAGCGCCACTGGTAGCATTGAGCATATTCTTTATATCAAAAAACTGTCTTACACAAAATGCAACATACAAACAAGCAGACTCAACATTCATCAGTAGTTCATGATATGGAGCGAGCCATTCAAACGTCATTTCTATATCACCGACACCATATTTAGACAAAACAGTCTTTGAAAATGGTAAAGTAATCACGGGCGGTTTTGGATTTGACATACTGGAGAGCCGATCTATTATAAGCTGTATATTAGACTTGCTCTCTTCAATAAATGTGAATTTTGATTCTACACTTTCAATAAAGCCAACTATCGTATTATCCCAAAAATTCAATAAGTTACTGGGAACATCTAACAGTTCCTTAAAAATATCCTTAATGGAATCAGAACCAAATAGATTTTCCCAAAACTTCAAAATGTCTTTCGGAGCATCCGCAATAGCTTGCAAAATATCCGAAAATGAATGCTCTTTGAAGAAATCTTTCCAAAACGACAGAACAGTTTTTGGTGATTCGATAATCGCATTCACAACATCCGGTAACTGCTCTTTCCACCAATTCCACACGGTAGTAGGAGTATTAACAATAGCCTGCAATATTTCCGGTAAGTGATCAGACCACCAACTAGAGACCGTTGACGGCACATCTTTTATAGCTTGTATCACACTGGGTAGATTATCTTTCCACCAACTTGATACAGTAGTAGGAACATTTTTAACAGCATTAAGCAATTCAAGAAATGTATGACTTCCGAAAAAACTCTTCCATGCGTTAAAAATATTACTCGGAGCATCCTTAATAGCCGTAATAATATCTCCAATACTATGACTACCTATAAAATTCTTCCAAAAGTTAATCATAGTTGTGGGAACATTAACAACGGCACTGGGAAGCTCTTTGATATTCGTTAGAATATTAGCTAAACTCTCTTTTACAGAAGCAAAGAACCCTTTTTCATCCTCGGTATTTGAACCGGAAGAACCGGAGCCAGAGGAACCGGAACCACCAGTAACACCGGAATCACCACCAGTAATATTTCCACTAGTATCTGTACCATCAGAAGTATCATGGCTTATGTTTTTATAGTCCTCAATCTCGGCATCAGTTAGATTCTTAACGTAAGCCACTTGTCCGGTATATACTTGTCTAATCGGATAACTAGACATAAGATACCAATTTTTAGGGTTAAAAGACATAACACCCCTAGAATCAGAAGTACAAAGACCATAATCAGCTTTCGCATTGTAAAAAGACCAATTTATACCATCATTTGACCGATATACTCTTGACGAAATTTTTGTAGTATTTCTATATTGACCTAAAACAATACGGTTAGTCTTTACATAAGCATCAAAGCGATCATTTGTATCATTGCAGTACAAGGGTTCCGATGTAAACAAACACAAATACTTATAACTATAAATAGTACTGCCAGCAACATTGAAACTATCATAATAAGTCATCGGATAAATAGTTACATTTTCCTGCACCCATGAACCATAATCAACATCAACATGATCCGGTTGTAATGCTTGCCCATTTACCGCTTTAAATATATAAAAATACGGAAAACTATCCGGAGAACATGTAGATTTTAAAGTCGTAATATCAAAATAAAACTTCGCAGTAGTATAAGCCGCTTCGGACTTTATCCCAATACTCATAAAAGCAGAGAAAGCAAGCATCATAGCAAGAACAAATGATGCAACTAACTTTCTCGATTTATAAAATTTCTTACATAAACTCTTAATCTTACTAAACACTTGCTTTCTCCTCTCAATAACTACATAACCATGGGTAAATCCAAAGAGAAAATAAAACAATGGCAAACATGACAGCCATTCCTAAAGAAGTACCCAACAACGCAACCATAAAATTATCAAGGAAACGGATAACCGGACTACGCTTCAATGTTATCAACATTATCCACAGTATCCTGCTGAACCGATTGTCCAATCGAATTACATTTTTCTTTAAGCCGACATATCTCATCATAGTAATCATCAGCCACCTTTCTTAACTCATTAATTTCTGCACTCATTTTTTTGCAAGTAGCATAATACATGAAGCAAATAACCATAAAGCAAACACCTAAAATAAGACCCATTGTAAAAATCTCCTTTTCTTGAAAATGCACTTTCAATGCACGATTTTTTGTAAAAAAATAGAGTGGGAAATTCCCACTCTATTACGAACTTGAACCCTTGCTTTAAGCGGCACGCAGAGAACTGAACAAAAAGCCAAGTCCTTTACGAATTGCGATAAAGCCAACAGATACGGGAACGATAACGGGCAGTAAGCCGACAATCTCATTGAACACACCGTTCAACATAGCAGCAGTAACCACACCGGAAAGAACGGGGGTAGATGCCTCGGCACCTGCAAACACCATTAAACTAGGCATAAGCGCATTCTCCTTTCTCATGTATTTTCTCTAACTAAAAAAACCAGTCAAAGAATTTATTGACATTCTTAACCACAGTCCAAATAATACAGACGCAGATAAGAGTTATCAGCAAAGCAAGCTTTTCATTTACCCCCACTAATTCAGTTTCCAAGGAACTAAGGTCAACTTGTACTACCTCTGTATACTCATTAGAACCTATTGCGGCATCATTACCACTTACCGTTTCTAATTCATTTAAAGCAGTATCAATAACCACTTCACTTTCACTATCCAGTGAAATTACAGAAGCATTACCCCCGCTTACAGTCTCCATGCAAACGGTTATTTAACCGAGATACGAGTGATTTCCGGTCTACCGTAATAGTTGAAACCATACTCAAACTCAACGGTCTTGCCGATATCATCGGCACCAAAATCATTGATCTGATCCTGCGGAACAAACTCTTCACGAATCTGCGCACCGAAAGAACCCTTATCATTCTCTTCCGGTGTATACGGTCTGCTTACGGATAAAAGACAAACATTATTACCTTTCTTACTCACAAAACGTTTAATACCTACCAGTGTTAATGCGACTTTTTCTTTCTGCATATTCTTTTTCCTCTCTTTCTTTTCACAATCGCATTTATAGTGTCTATGATAAAAGCACTAGGCTTTATATCCGGGGGGCAATGGGAAAAATGATCGTTGGTAGGCTAGTCATTTTTTTTAAATGCCAAAACCCATGCCGTAAGGAAGAAGTAGGGATTGATATTGACAAATATACAAATATTTGAAATAATCTTTCTATCAACCTCTTGCTCGACTATTCGACCATACAGCCGAAATAGCCGAGAAGTTTAACCCAAACAAGAACTGCATCTCATTTGTTGATAATAGAATATCACATCATGTACATGATGTAAATTGACATTATGTACATGATTTATTTAATATTATTGTGCATTATGTACATGATGTACAAAAGGGGGATAACATGCCTGAATTTAACCAATCGAAATATATAAATGAATTTGCAAAAGAAAAGTATGATAGAATAATAGTTCAAGTACCAAAAGGACAGAAAGCAATCATAGACGAAAAAAGAAAAGAAAAAGGATATTCTTCTCTCAACGCTTATATATGCGAACTAATCAGAAGAGACAATAACGAAGATAACTCCAATATAAACGTAAGCAATATATCTCAAAGCGGAACTAATAACTCTATAAACATCAGAAAATAAGAGGATAATAAACATGAAGCAAAGTGGTTTCGGAATAACATCTATGATACTGGGAATTATTAGTTTGCTTTCATCATGTGTAGTAGGTGGCATTCCTATTATACTGGGAATACTGGGAATAATATTCGCAACAGTAGCCATGTGTCAGAAAGATAGAGCGCATGGTACAGCAATCGCAGGACTTACTTGCAGCATTATAGGTTCCGTTATAGGTATCGGTATTATTATGATGGCTACAACTCTTAACTTATTATGATTCTAACTCACCCCTATACCCCCTCTCAAACTCATTGAGAGGGGGTATAATTTTTTTCTCCGTGGCAACCCTCGCTCAGCACGTTCTAAATATATTCTTTACAATCATAGGATTGCAAAGAATATATTTAGCAACGTACCGCTTCACTCGAGACACAATTTTTGTTCAAGGGCAGAAACCGGAAGTATACTGGCAATAATACACAATACTGGCTAACCTAGACAGAGATAGCTTGAATGGGTGTACTGGTAAAATGAATCAGCATTATCTCAATGACCGACACACGGGGTAACCAAGGGGATCTGATAGAAGTGCGTCTATCAGACCCCACGAACACCAGTTTGAAGAGTACAGAAACACGGGGGAAGTATTGCGTCAAGTAAAATCTTCCTTTTCCGAAATGCACGTAAAAGAGTATTTTACTTGACACAATACCACGATAAAAGCCACATAAAAAGGAAGAGCTTGTTTTACTCTTCCTTTACCATTTGCTTCATACAATCACCGCATATTATATTGATTTCTTTTGTGGCTCTTACAGAGTTACCACAACATGGACAAATATATTTTCTTGTAGAACTAGGCTTTTTGGGTGGCTTATTTCCAGAAGAATCACCACTACTGCCACCGGATACACCACCAATCCTTATACTTTCTTGTCTATTAATAAGTATATCCGTCCAACCTTGCGAAATGATATATTCAATCAATTCTTCACTAGGTTCCGTAAGGCTCCAACCAATACGAGAATCTTTATTTATAATCAATCCAACGCTTTCTGCTTTTTCTTTGAATTTCCGGTTATGATATGTACCACCACGGGAACAATCTTGTATATTATTCATCAAATGATAAATATGTACCATTTCATGTAATAATGTTGAAACTACATTTTCAATAGGTCTATCTAAAGTGCCTGCGCCTATATTTAACTCATATCGTGCTATATCCTTGCTTTTCCATACCTTACCACAAGTAACATGTCCGTATGCTCTCGGAGTAGATTGAATTGTAATAATAGGATCTTCAAGTTCTCCGTTAAATTTATCTTGATTAAGCTGTCGATACATTTTTTCTAACATACCACTTACACGACTGATTTTAACTAATTCTTTCATAGACTTTTTCTCCTTTTTAATCCCCGTCAAGCCGATAGGACAGCTACAACAATTCCTTAAATTCTTCAAACAGCTTTTCAGTTATATCAAAAGCCTTTTGCAAATCAATAGAAGTAATCAGACCACAATCATATAAAGCATTTGCATAACCCAGTAAATACTGATAACTTGAATCAACCGAACCAAAATTACATTTTCCATACGCTTTCTTAACAAACTCTAAAGTCTTAACTTTTGCGTTATACTCCTTAATAAAAATATCCATATTTTTTTACCTCTTTCCTTAACCCTTGATTCTGATTGATTGTGCACTTTCAATCTTCCTTACAATTATATAATAGCACATTATGTACATGATGTACATTGACATTATGTACATAATATATCTTCAAAATATGTGCATCATGTACATAATGTTGAAAGTACACTTTCATAAAAAAAAAGAACTGCTGAAAATCAACAGTTCTTTACAACATCTTCAAAAAAGAAACTTCCCAATCTTGTCTCTATACCAACATCATTAATAAAAATAAAGTCCGCAACATCTCCATATCCCTCTACTGCATAAATTGTATAAACCTTACCAATAGTAACATCTTTTACTTGTCCATAATTTGGTGTACCATTAAAAAATCTTTCTATATATTCATCATTTTTTACCTTTACATTAAACGGTATTGACAGCTTCAACAGTCCTGAAAACGGGTGTGAATCTAAATCGTTATAATACTCAAAATCACTCATAAAATTCCTCACTTTCTTTTGAATATACACTTTCAAGCAGTTTTTTCTCTTCAATCGTCAATACCCACTGAATATCCTTATCATATACAGCACAACGTGATTCACGATTAAAATAACAATCCTTGCATCCTCTATAATAAGCACACTCGGAACAATCTGTATGAGCATAACCATAATCAGAGTATTCTTCCGCAAGAGCATCCGGACAACCACCATCAACACAAGTTACACCAGTATAGCTATCACAATTAAACATAATCATTTTCCCTCTTTCTGTAATAAAATATTTTCTTTTTTCTTGCACTTATCTTTAAAACAGCACACATGACATAATTGAAACTTACATACCGGATACATACCGTTTTCACAACTAACACCCACAATACAAGACTCCACATACCGACATACGAACAAATCACAATTTTTCATTGTATCACCTCACTATCAAAAGGAGTGCTTATTAAAAAAGGATACTCATATTTCAAATATGTATCTAAGGGCATTTCACGGACAGTATCATTTATGTATACTTTCACGGTTTTTATTCTCCGTAAAAAAGCATTCCAAGTCTCCTTTTCCTCTTTCTGTATATTGGGATACTGGTTACGTATATCAATGTTTGATATAATAAATATTTTTGTAAAGCATGCAACACGGTTCATATATCGTGCAGGAAGTTCTAACGGATAACCGTCTAAATATTTCAACATATCATCTATACGGAGACTGCTGCGGAACTCTTCAAACACAAGAACATCTTGACCTTTATAGGAATCAAAAGGATGTTCATAATCAGTAACCCGATAAACATTACTATAACCATATTCATCCATAACACTACGGGTTTTACCTGCTCCGGTAGTTCCCCAAATATAAGTAGTTTCAACCCACCGCCATAATTTCTTAAACTTTTCTTCCCTAACAATCTGTCTCGCCCGTTCTACCTTATCCATGTGAAGAATAAAACGGGGATTTGTTTCAAGAATCTCATAGTTAGAACACCCTTGTTTTATGAGATCATACAACTCTGCCATATCCGCCCGTCTGCCTTGACTTTCTTCCGGTAAAACACCCCATTCCTCATGTGAATCACGGAAATTAGTAGTTCCTTTTTCAGAATCCAACCACTTCCCCTCTTTGAAAACATAATCACGATTTTGCCGAGAATTACCCTCACAAACATCAAAATGACCACCTTTAAACTTATTACACATGGTTTCTAATCGAACTTGATTTTTGAATACAACATAGATATGCGTATGAAAAGTAGAAGCTTGTTCATCAGCCATACACCAGTAAACAACACTCATTTCTTGAAGTACATTCTTCAAAGCTTCGTGCGTCCAACCCTTATCAATAGGATTGTTAATGGTAATCTGCCAACGTCTTAATTTTTGTACATTATCAATATCTGTTTTCCTTTTTCCCATATATAAACCCCTTATGTCTCATGTCTCAAAAGTTACAAAACAAGTGAGACATGAAGAAACATAGACAATATAAGGGAGTTATGGTACAATGTCTCATGTCTCAAAAGTTGGGGGTAATACTGCCGCCTACGGCGGCTCCCCAACTTTTGGCAGGAGAGAAACATAATAGCCAGTGAAGCGGACGGATCGACCTCTCCCCGTTGCAAGGTTTCCACGGGCAAGCCGTTGGAAAACCCTTGCAACGGGGGAAAAGGCTTCGATCCCCGTCTCGCGCTTGAAAAAAGAACGATACCAAATCGGTATCGTTCTTTTTTTCGAGCCCTGCCAGGGCTCGAAAGTTCGATGTCTACGCTCCGCTCCGGTCAGCACTTCTTTCTAATAAATTCTGTGTTTCACAATACCTGTGTCTGATCGTACAGTGGGTGACATAATATATCGGGGTTTGTATTTTTCTAAAATGATGAATGGGAAAGCCACTGGTGACTTTCCCATTCTATTTTCTATTCTACTATGATATGTAACATGCCATTTTCATCTTCTGTTACTATTGTTCCACCCAATTCACCATTTTCATACATTCTTAATAATATCCTGTTTTCAGCCATACGATATTCCTGATGGTTGGCTCCTGTGAATAGGGAACCATCAGGTAAGTAATCTCCTACGTGGAAGACTTCTCCATATCGTGGGGAGCCTTCTTTCATGTAAACGGCATAGCTTTCTTCGGAACCTGCTCCTTTGCCAGTGTCGTAAACCCAGCACCAACCTATAGTTCCATCTGCTCCTTGAGATTGTGCATATCCCGTCCACGGTTCATAACCACCATATTCTTCTGTCACTTCATTAAATTCTTGTTTTCCAAGGGCAAAGGCGATGTCTCCATCTATGTTGGTTGCCTTGGGATCTACATCCTCCGGATTTACATCAGGATAAATGATGTTCTCGGCAATTTCATCCATTAAACTACCATCACCTGCTACATGATAATACATGAATGACATTGTCGTAAATAATCTGACCGCTTCACCTTTTGTAATTGCTGCATCCCAATCTTCTAAGTCTGATTCTGAAATTAACTCCATATTAGTAGCTATTTCAAATGCTTTATACATATCAGATGGAACTCCCTTACCAGGATCAGAGATTGCATCTGAAAAACTGATGTCTCCTGCATCGGATACGGTGGATATTACTACATCTTCAAGATAGATGTTGTTTTTAAAACCATGTTTATCCATATATGTCTGGTAGTCTTGGCTATAATAGTTTGCTAACAGATAAATGTACTCTCCTCTTGACATTGCTGACGTAAAAGTCTCTTCATTTAAACCAGTCGAAGTATTCACATAGGCATATTCATCCATTGGTGCGGCAAAATTGGTATATTGTGTTTCTCCTACTTTTGCTGTGAAGTCACTGTCTGTTTCTGGTGCCTGTGCTTCATTTACCTGAGTCATTGCTCTCATTATTAACGTCATTGCCTGTGCTCTTGAAAGGGGGACATCTCCATCAAACTGTCTTTCTTCTTGGTCTGGAAGCAATTCAAAGTAGGCATTGATCGTTGCATAGGGAGCATTCGCATAATCTGCATCTATATCTGCATAATATTCTATTGACATTTCACCAAGCTTTAAAACAGACGACAGTACCATCATATAGCCTCGAAAGTATTGATTTTTTATTGCTAAAAGCAACGTGATATTCTGGTCTGGCTGTGTTGTTAATGGATTCGTGTATAAGTTACCCTCTTTGTTGCCTGTGGTTCCTGTTACTTCTACATATTCCTCAAAGGCTGCTCTTAACTCCGGATGTGTTTCTAAACTTGAGAGTGGAATCCAGGGGAGTGACTCCGTTTTTGATTCTTCTGTTTCTGTTTCCTCCGGCACTGTGGTTTCTGCCTGTGCGGATTCAACAGTAGCAGTGATGGATTCATTGCCGGATGTGGTTTCCTGCTTGCCACAGGAAGCAAAAGATAAAATACATACGGTTATCAAGGTTAAAATAGTTGTTTTTTTCATGAGTTAATGTTATTGTACCACAGAATGGGGAATAACGCTATAACGTTTATTATGTGTGATGCACATGACCGCGGGACCAGACTTTACTGGGCTGGGCTTTGTAGGTGGGGCGGCGGAACAGGAGGCTTCGGAGAGCCGGGCCGTTAAAAGGAAAGAGGGGCCAGAAGTAGCTGAAGCCCGCGAAGGTCGGGGTAGTCAAAATAGAGACTGTCACCAGTGTCAGACCGATAAGGAATCCCGGCAATCCCCAGAGCCCTGTTGTGACGACCAAAAGAATACGGTAGATCCGCAGAGCATCAGCAAATTCGATACTGGAGAGGGACAGATTCGCCAGCATGGTGACAGCAGCATAGAAGAGGACTTCCGTGGAGGCCCAGTTAAGACTGACAGCAATGTCACCGATTAATAGTCCGCCGACAATGGACAGAGCACCGGAGACGCGGCTGGAGCTGAGTGCCGCTGAATACTTGAAAAGATCCAGCAGGAACTCCACCGCCAGCACATAGAAAAAAAGACGGAAGGGTGACAGATCGCTGACGGGTGTGAGCTGCAGCGAGGCAGTAATCTCGGGATAGTAGGCGGAGAGAAGTAAAAATACCGGAAGGAGTAGGAGACTGACCGGAATGCACAGGAAGCGTATCATGCGGAAATAAGTTCCGGTCAGAGGATTGTTGTAATAGTCCTCCGGACTCTGGGTAAACTGGAAGATCGTACCGGGAAGCAGCAGAACGGCAGGGGAGTTGTCCACGATGAGCAGAATATGCCCTTCGCACAGATAGCTGCAGGCCACATCGGGCCGTTCCGTCAGCTGGATACTGGGCAGAGGATTCCACCAGCGTTTTTTGATCAGGAGTTCTTCCAGACTTTTGCTGCCCATGGTCAGGGAAGTGATCTGTAATTGGGAAAGCTTTTTCTTTAAGGTATCTAATAATTCCTCATTGACCTGATCCGCCAGATAGGCGATAGCTACATCCGTGCGGCTTTCTGCACCCAGAGAACAGATAGAGAATGTCAGTTTCGGAGAACGCACCCTCCGGCGGATCAGATTGGTATTGAACAACAACGTCTCCACAAAACCGTCCCGGGCACCACGGGTGATCCGTTCGGTGTCAGGTTCGGAAATGCTGCGGACAGGATAGGTACGGACATCGATGATTACGGCCTGTGCAAAACCTTCTACCAGAAGGACAGAGGGGCCACTGAGAATATTTTGCAGAATCGTATCTATAGAGGAAGTCAGTGACACCTGGGCATACCCCAGTTTGCTCTGCACATAGCGAGGGAGATCCCGGATTTCGGAATCCAGTGTATAGAGGGGGTCCTGCAAGTCGGAAAAAATTTGTTGAAGGATCTCCGTCTTACAAAAACCATTGACACCGATCCAGTAAGCCGGCGTATTTCCCAGCTTCAGGTCACGGGTGATCAGGTCAAAACTGTCATCCAGTGGCAGCAGAGCGTGGAAAAGTGCTGCATTTTTGGATAGATTTGTGGATAAGGAGCGTTGTACCATAGTGGGAAATCCTTTCTGATCACTTGCATAGACTGCCAAACAGGTATATGGTATTATTATTCAGATAGATTCCCCAGGTTTTTCGGAACTATACGGATCAGTGGTATAATTGACACAACCCCAGCAGGATCAACAATAAACCTGAGACGGGATCCGTATATTCCCCGATCTGCTGCAGGAAAGCAGACCTGCCCAGACGGCTTCCGAAAGCCAGAAATCCGAAGGAGCAGAAAAAGGTGGACACCGATGCCGGAAGGAAAGGAAGTCCCGTAATACTGGCGGAGAAACCGATGCCGATATTGTTCATGGAAAGGGCACAGCCCAGCGCCAGTATCTGCGACAGGGATAATTCCCGGTGCCCGACAAATTTTTTCTTTTTCTGGCACAGATTATTATCCGGGGAAAAATTGCAGCACCATCTGGAAAGCAGCCATTTTCCCACGTAGTAAAGACCGAAAAGGATCAGTACACTGCTTCCGATCCGGGTACCGATACCGATGGGAAACAAGGGTAACAACAGGTTGCCAAGACCTATAGAGATCACAGTCCCGATCAGGGTGACTGTGCTGATCAGCAGATTATGTCTGGCAGGCAGAGGGACTTTCTGGAGGCCCAGAGCCATACCTACCAGAAGGGCATCCAGACTGGCTGAGATGCCGAAGAGCAGAGGGGGCAGAATAGACATAACATGCTCCGTAGAAAATATTCTTAATTTTACTATATTCCCCTGAAATTATTTTGTGAGGTTGTGGGGCAAAGGAACAAATGAGTATGGAAGTAAAGAGAAAACTGAGTGAATTCCTAAAAAGAGAGACGGTTCTGACCGTAGCGATCCTGCTGGCAATAGTGTCCGCGGTGATGATTCCGCCGGACAGAGAATATGCAGGATATATTGATTTCCGCACACTTTCGATCCTTTTCTGCCTGATGACGGTGATGGCAGGCTTGCAGAAACTGGGTGTTTTCCGTAATATTGCAAAAACGCTGTTGCGGCATACACAGAATACCATACAGTTGGCAGAGGTATTGGTACTTTTGTGTTTCATTTTCAGTATGATCATCACCAATGATGTGTCATTGATCACGTTTGTACCGTTTACCTTCATTGTGCTGCGGCTGACAGGCGAAGAAGCTGTGAAAAAACTGGCAGTACCTGTGATCGTTCTGCAGACGATAGCTGCCAATCTGGGAAGTATGCTGACGCCGATCGGAAATCCGCAGAATCTGTATTTATATGGGAAAACACAGATGTCCGCTGGAACATTTATACTTTTGATGCTGCCTTATTCTCTGGTGTCACTGCTTTTACTGATGATCTGTGTGGTAATTGTGGCAAAACGAAGCGGAATCGAAGTCCGGGGAGCCGAAGTTTTGCTGACAGAAGATGAGAAGCTGGAACAAAAGAAATATTTACTTCCGGCATATTTGCTGTTATTTGTGTTGTGTTTGCTGACTGTGGCTCATATGATTCCTTATCCGGTGACATTGGGAACTGTGGCATTGGCGGTTCTCCTTTTAGATCGTGGTACTCTTATAAAAGTGGATTATTCGCTTTTGCTGACGTTTGTGGGTTTCTTTATTTTTATAGGAAATATGGGAAGAATGCCTGCTTTCTGTGATTTCCTGCAGAAGATCATCGGAGGTAGAGAAGTGATGACAGCCGTGATTGCCAGTCAGGTGATCAGTAATGTTCCGGCGGCCCTGCTGTTATCCGGATTTACGGAAAATATAACGGCATTGATCATCGGTACGAATCTGGGAGGGCTGGGGACGCTGATCGCATCCATGGCCAGTCTGATCTCTTATAAACAGGTGGCCAGACAGATTCCGGGAGAGAAAAAGAAGTATTTTGGATGGTTTACCATAGCAAATATCGTTTTTTTAATGATATTGGTATTGGAAAACTGTCTGCTGTAACTATAGAAAGCAGTCTGTCTGCCGGGAAAGGCAGAAAAGATGGCAATAACTAAAAAATAATCTGGGAGGTATTCGTCATGACAGAAGATATGACAATCATTGCAGAAGAGGCTTATCTGGCGGCCAAGGAGATCTTGGAAAAGGCGAGGCTGGAGCAGGGAGAGCTGTTTGTGGTAGGCTGTTCTACCAGTGAGGTGGGAGGTGCTACTATCGGTACCTATTCCAGCCCGGAGCTGGCGGAGATGGTCTTCGGCGGTATTTACCAGGCCACGCAGGAAGCCGGGGTATATCTGGCTGCGCAGTGTTGTGAGCATCTGAACCGTGCACTGATTCTGGAAAAAGAGGCTGCGGTAAAATATGGTTATCCCATGGTAAATGTGGTACCTCAGCCTAAGGCAGGCGGATCTTTTGCGACGGCGGCGTATAAAGCCTTCGAGCATCCGGTGGCTGTGGAACATATTCAGGCGGCAGCAGGAATGGATATCGGGGATACGCTGATCGGAATGCATCTGAGAGATGTGGCAGTACCGGTGCGCCTCCGGTCCGGACAGATCGGAGACGCCCATGTGGTATGCGCCCGCACCAGACCGAAATTCATTGGTGGCGGCAGAGCGGTTTATGACGAAGAATTATTGTAAAGAAATGATATGTGGCTATTTCTGTGGCATTCCGCGGAAGTAGTCACGGATCCAGCGTCCGGATTCATTGAAATCATCGTCGGTCCAGTCGGAAAGTGCCGTGCTGGAAGCCTTGAAGACGCTGCTGCTTTCGTCTTTGTTGGCGAGATTCCAGCAACAGAAGCTGATCTGGTACTTGTTCAGCAGATCCAGCCATTTGGTAGTGGAAACAAAATCATTAGCACCATTGCCGGAGGCATCGCACATGCCAAATTCGCTGACAAATACCGGAAGCCCGTTCTGAACACAGGTCTCTAAGCGGTTCCGCAGGTCGTCTTTATGGGTGCCTGCGTAGAAATGCAGCGTATACATTACATTGCTGTCATCCAGCGGAGAAGCGGCAGCCTTGTCGATCTCCTGACTCCAGGTTGGTGTTCCCACGAGAATTACGGCATCCGGCTTCTGCGCCCGGATCACCGGGATGACTTCTTCTGCGTAAGACTTGATGCTGTCCCAGGAAGTACCGCCGTTGGGTTCATTGCAGATCTCATAGAGCACATTGTCGTTGTCGGCAAAAACTTCCGCCATTTCCCGGAAAAAGGCGATCGCCTCATCTTTGTTCTGGTTCGGATCACAGTCACTTAAAATATGCCAGTCCACGATCACATACATTCCCAGCTCCGTAGCGTAGGATACGCCATCTTTTACCAGCTGTTTCAGCTGTTCTTTGTCTCCACCGGCACAATAGCCGCCGTATTCCGCCGTATACATGGCGAGGCGGATACAGTTAGTATTCCAGTCGTCCCGCAAGGTACGGAGGGAATCATAATTGATATACTGGGGGAACCAGGCAATTCCGTGGGTAGACATGCCGTAAAGCTGAACGATGTTGCCGTTTTCATCTGTCAGCTTACCGTTTTCTACATGGAGAGCGCCATGCTGCCCGTAGGGCGTGGAGGCATCCACGGAGAGTGCTTCGGAAGATGGGGGTTCAGTTTCCGCAGGCTGGGCTTCGACTGTTTCGGGGACGGATGTCTGTTCGGGAGCGGTTGTGCTTTCGGAGATGGTCTCGGTGATGGCAGCGGAAGGTGCCTCAGAGGAGGTCGCTGCGGTTTCATTGGCTGCATCCTGTTTGCCACAGCCGGCGAGAGCACAGGTGCCTAAGGCTGCCAGTACGGCACAGCTGAGTGTTTTTCTGAAAATAGACATAATAACCTCTTTTCCTATTTGTTTGAGAATAAACGAATGAAAATACAAACAATGGGTTACCTTTTAGAACTAAAAACAAGCACTTACAACAAATATTATAATTGTGTCTGTGTAGCTTGGCAAGAAATGATTGCCCCCGAATAGGAGCTGTGATACAGTTAATGGGAACAGAGTTCGGAATAGAGGACAGAGATGGAGGAAACTTATGCTTCCGCAGTCATTTACAGAGAGAATGCAGGGACTTTTGGAATCGGAATATGAAGAGTTCCTGGCAAGCTTTGAGCATGAAAAATATCAGGCATTGCGTCTGAATCCGTTAAAAAAGGATGACATGTCTGTCATAACAGAAAAAGTCAAGCAGACTTTTCAGCTGCAGCCGGTTCCCTGGGCGGAGAACGGATATTACTATACCAAAGAGGACCAGCCGGGAAAACATCCCTGGCATGAAGCGGGACTTTATTATATTCAGGAACCCAGTGCCATGGCACCTGTGACACTACTGTCACCACAGCCCGGAGAGCGGATCCTCGATCTATGTGCTGCTCCCGGCGGGAAAAGCACCCAGATCGCATCAGCAATGGAGGGAGAAAGACTGCTTGTCACGAATGAGATCCACCCGGCGAGGGCGAAAATACTCTCGGAGAACGTGGAGCGCATGGGCATCCGCAACGCCTGTGTATTGAATGAGACGCCGGAGCACCTGGCGGATATTTTCGAGGAATATTTTGACCGGATCCTGGTGGATGCACCCTGCTCCGGAGAGGGAATGTTCCGGAAGAATGAAGTGGCCTGTGAGGAATGGAGCCCGGAGAATGTACAGCTCTGTGCGGACAGACAGGACGGGATTCTGGAGTGCGCTGCGCGGATGCTGGTGCCCGGCGGCAGACTGGTATATTCTACCTGTACGTTTGCACCTGCGGAGAATGAAGGCAGCATCAGTCGTTTTCTGGCAAAGCATGAGGAATTCGAGATCGTTCCCATTGATAAAAAAGCACTGGGGATCCCGGAGGGCTGTGACGGCATTCCGGGTTGCGTGGAGAATCCCGCGCCGGGAATCGAAGGTACCTTGCGCCTGTGGCCTCATAAGCTGAAGGGAGAAGGTCATTACGCCGCGGTATTGCAGAAGAAGGGAAAGCTTCCGGAGGGGTATCAGCCGGTGTGCGCAACGGGAACAGAAAAAGGAATCCCCGCAAAGAACCTTGCGAAGGACTGGGCGGAATATTTTGCTTTTGCAAAAGAGACTTTTTCGGAGAAGCTGATGGGGGAAGCGGGATTGTGTACGGCGGGAGAAGGATTTCTGGCGTTCGGTGATAATCTGTACCGTATGCCGGAGAGAATGCCAGGGGTCAAGGGGCTGAAAGTGCTGCGTCCGGGACTGCACCTGGGAACCTTGAAAAAGAATCGTTTCGAACCGGCTCATGCGCTGGCACTGGCGCTGTGCCCGAAGGATGTGAAGCATGTATGGAATCTGTCCGTGGAGGAAGCGGCTGCTTATCTGAAGGGACAGACTTTTTCCGCGGAAGGCGAGAAAGGCTGGTATCTGATCTGCGTGGACGACATCAGCCTGGGCTGGGGAAAACTGGCCGGAGGCATCATGAAGAACCATTATCCCAAGGGGCTGCGAAAATGAGAACAGAGATATTATACGAAGACAACAGCATACTGGTGATCCGCAAACCGGCAGGGCTGGCGGTACAGTCTGCCCGGATCGGACAGGCAGATGTGGTCAGTGAATTGAAGTCCTATCTGGCGAAACAGGCAGGAGCCGGACAGGGAGAGCCTTATCTGGCGGTGATCCACAGGCTGGATCAGCCGGTGGAGGGTGTGCTGGTATTCGCCAAAGAGAAAAAGACGGCAGCAGTTCTGACGAAACAATTGTCGGCGGGCACATTGAATAAACAGTATTATGCGGTACTCTGTGGATATCCTGATGCTTCGGAAGGGGAGCTTGTGGATTATCTACGGAAAGAGGGCAGCGTGGCAGTGGCAGTCACCGGCAGAGAGAAGAATTTTCCGGACGCAAAGATCGCAAAACTGCATTATAGCATTTTGGAGAAAATTAATCAGCCTATGCCGCTGGCACTGGCAGATGTCTGCATTGAGACCGGACGGTTCCACCAGATCCGCGTGCAGTTTGCCCATGCGGGATGGGCGTTGTTGGGAGATACCAAATACGGGAACACTACAGTCGCCGGAACGACAGGGAGTCCGGCATATCGCGGCGTGGCACTTTGCGCATATTCTCTGGATTTTACCCATCCCGGCAACGGCAAAAAGATGTCATTCCGGGTGAAACCGCAGAATCCTGCATTTGAAAAATTTACGAAAATTCCTTCGGAGGATATTTTCGAAGGATAAAAAAGCCTGTCCGGCACACACTAATCCCAAAAAGGAAGTGTGCGGCATGGATTGGGGAGAATTTGGCAAAAAAATAATAGGAAAAAAGATGATAGTACTGCTTCTGGTAACGGGGGCAGTCTATTTTTTTCTGCAATATCTGACACCTCTGTCGGCACCGGTACTGTTGGCCATGCTGTTTGTCACAATTTTTGGGCCAATGATGAAGCGGATGAATCAGCGTCTGCATTTTCCCAGACCCCTCAGTGCCATAGTGCTTCTCATCGTGGCAACAGTGTTGCTAGTGGGGTTACTCTGGATTCTGGTGTCCTGGATGCTAGGCAGCCTGCCGGTATGGATCGGCAATCTGGAACTGCGGGAGCAGGAGTGGCTGGAAGCCGTCCGGGGGCTGTGTCGCAGCGTGGGAGAGATTATTGGTGTGGACACTGCGTATCTGGAAAATACGGTCAGTGGCAGACTACAGGAGGGGCTGGATTCACTGGAAGAAAATATTCTGCCGGGAATGCTTTCCCAGTCTATGCAGTATGTGCAGTGGTTCGCGGAGCTGGGAGGATTTCTGGTGACGTTTTTGATCGCTTCGGTGCTGCTGGCGAAAGACTATGACGGTATTATGAACCGTCTGTTGGATCAGGAGGCCTGTCATGTACTTCTGGAGGTGATCTGCGGGATCGTCCGTTATATAGCCACTTTTGTAAAGGCCCAGGGGATCATTATGACCACGATTGCCATGACAGCCGCGGCAATATTAGGAATCGCCGGAATAAAACATGGTATTTTGTGGGGGATCCTGGCGGGGATTTTAGATGCGCTGCCTTTTATCGGAACGGGAGTGGTACTGGTTCCGCTGGGCATGTTTCAGATCCTGGATGGCAACTGGGGCCGGGCGCTGGTCTGTGGTGTATTGTATGTGGTCTGCATTTTTCTGCGGGAGGTCATGGAACCTCGTCTCATCGGCAGGAAAATAGGGGTATCCCCCATAGCAGTGCTAGTGTCGTTGTATGCCGGAATCCGGCTGTTTGGCGTCTGGGGGATCATCAAGGGGCCATTGGGATTTGTGCTCATCTATGAGACTTATCACAGCCTGGCCCGTATGTATGACCGGCAGCGGGAGCAGGGCCGGCGGGAATGAGAAAAGATTGACGAAAGAAGTGGCGAAAGCTATCATAAAAGTATTAGATGAAGCATGCTTTGGAGAGATGGACCTATGGCAAAAAATACAAAAGGAAAAAAATCAGTGGAATCAGTGGCGGAGACGTTGTGCAGCTTCAGCCGCTTCCTGTGTGATCTTGTGATCGGTATTTATCTGTTTGTGATATTGGCTGTACTGCCGTTGTACAACAGGGGCTATGCCCAGATCGGAACAGACAAGGAGAATTTTTTTATTAAGACTATGACTTATGTGGGGAAATGTCTGCTTCCGGTATTTGTGTTGTGGCTGATCCTTCGCCTCATTGTGGCAAAGCAGAAACAGGAGCTTCCGGAATTTCGGACTATTCCGAAAAGAATCTGGCAGGCTTTGAACACCACGGATAAATTTGCTGCTCTATACGGGATTGCCGTGGTAATGTCCTATGTGTTTACCCGGTATCGGGAGGAGGCACTGTGGGGGACGGCATCCTGGCGGATGGGGATGTGGACCCAGCTGGGAGCGGTCATTGTATATTTTATGATCTCACGGATGTGGCAGAGAAACGACTGGATCGTGACCCTGACATTGCCGGTGTCGACCATTGTTTTTTTCCTCGGATATATGAATAAATTCGGGCTGTGCCTTGTAGATAAGGAGATCATCAATTCCTCCTTTATTTCTACCGTGGGAAATATTAACTGGTATTGCGGTTATCTGGTGACGGTGCTGTTCGGTGGAGTTTATCTGTTATGGTGGATGGGATCGGAGATCACTTGGAAGAGAGCGCTGCTGATGGGGTATGTGACGATTGGTTTTGCTTCTCTGGTAACCCAGGGCAGCAGCAGTGGTGTTGTAACTTTAGCCGTAATGCTGTTTGTATTGTTTGGCATGTCTGTGAAAGATGGCAGAAAAATGGAATGCTTCTGGCAGGAAATGACATTGTTATCGGTGGCATGTCTGATCACATATATTCTGCGGAGTTGCAATGTGCTTTCGCAGGAACTGCCAATGGAAAAAGTGACGGATATCCTGACGTTTTCCGCAATGAGTGTGATTATGACGATCGTGTCAGTAGTGGTACTGTGGCTGGTACATACCAGCAATAACAGAAATCAATACCGTGGGAAACTTTTTTGGGGCATCTATCGGATATTGTGCGTAGCACTGCCGGTTGTGAGCGTGGCATTATTAGCGTTTATCCTGGCGAATACGCTGTTGGGCGGAAAACTGACGTCCTTTCTGACGGAGACAGCAGGTGACGGGGGTAGCAACTGGCTAGTGTTCAGCGCGGCCTGGGGCAGCAACAGGGGAGCCACCTGGTCGACGGGAGCCAGATGCTTCTGGGAAGCAGATCTGTTACATAAGATTTTCGGCGTAGGGCCGGATTGCATGTATGCGTTTCTGTCGAATGAGGCCAGCCCGGAGCTGCAAAATATGGTGTATGATTTCTTCTATGGAAACCGCCTCACTAATGCACATAATGAATGGCTGACGATCCTGGTGGATATAGGAGTGCTGGGGCTGGTCAGTTATGCGGGAATGATGATCTCAGTAATCCGTAATTTCCTGCATGCCGGGAAAAAGTCGATGCTGGTGGGAGCCTGCGGGTTCTGTGTGCTGGCCTATACGGTGAACAATATGTTCAGCTTCCAGCAGGTGATGAATATTTCGACGGTGTTTGTGATTATGGGGATTGGAGAGAATTTGCGGCGTTCAGCCCGTGATTGAACCAGCGAAAGTTGAATTTATGGTCTCCGCTTCGGTCGGTCCAGGCCGAGGTCCCCCGGACCTCGTGGGGTCTCCGCTCCGCTTCGGTCGGTCCAGGCCGAGGTCCCCCGGACCTCGTGGACCCTCTGCGCCCGAACGGTGTGTTCGTGTCGACTAGAGGTTATAAGTTAGAACAATGTGGAGACAAAAATACTCCCTCACACATGTGTGAGGGAGTATTTTTAGTCGTCGCGACAAGATTCGAACTTGCGACCTCTGCGTCCCGAACGCAGCGCTCTACCAAACTGAGCCACGCGACGATGTGAACATTAATTGCGTCAACATTAAAATAATAAATAAAAACCCATTGATTGTCAAGCAAAAAACGAATATGATAGAAGAAAAAGTTGCAAAAACGATAAAATCACGAAATCAAGAGAGGAAATTCTATGTATAATACAATCGTTACATTGAAAAAAGGAGAGGGCAGAACTCTGAAAGCCGGGGGGATGTGGGTCTTTGACAATGAGATCGCATCCATTATGGGAGATTTTGAGAATGGTGATATTATAGCTATCCATGATTTTGACGGCTACTTCATGGGATATGGTTATATCAATACCAATTCCAAGATCACGCTCCGTCTGCTGGCGCGCAGGAAGGATACGGTGATCGATGAGGCATTTTTTGAGCAGAGGGTGCGGGATGCCTGGAATTACCGCAAGGAGACCATTGATACCTCCAGCTGTCGTCTGATCTTCGGAGAGGCGGATTTCCTGCCGGGTATTGTCATTGATAAGTTCTCTGATGTACTGGTGGTGGAATCTCTGGCACTGGGAATCGACAAGTGGAAGCTTGTGATCATTGATGCTTTGAAGAAAGTACTGGCGGAGGATGGCATTACCATCCGCGGTGTCTACGAGCGGAGCGATGCCAAGGTACGCTTACAGGAGGGTATGGAGCGTTATAAAGGCTTCATCGGCGAACCGTTTGACACGAAAGTAGAGATCGTGGAGAACGGTGTGCATTACATGGTGGATGTAGAGGACGGACAGAAGACCGGATTTTTCCTGGATCAGAAGAATAACCGTGCCGCCATTCATCGTTTCTGTAAGGATAAAAAGGTGCTGGACTGCTTCACACACACCGGCTCCTTTGCTTTGAATGCGGGAATTGCCGGAGCGAAGAGTGTTCTGGGTGTGGATGCTTCCCAGCTGGCTGTGGATCAGGCAACAGAAAATGCGAAGCTGAACGGACTGGAAAATACGGTAAGCTTCCGATGTGCAGATGTGTTCGAGTTATTGCCGGAGCTGGAAGCGCAGGGCGAGAAATATGATGTGGTGATCCTGGATCCGCCTGCTTTTACCAAGTCCCGCAATTCCATCAAAAATGCCGTAAAAGGATATCGTGAGATCAATCTTAGGGGCTTAAAGCTGGTGAAAGACGGCGGATTCCTGGTAACTTGTTCCTGCTCCCATTTCATGGATCCTGAGCTTTTTGCCAAAACAATCCGGGAGGCTTCTCATGGTGCGCATAAGCGTCTCCGCCAGGTAGAATTCAAGACACAGGGCCCGGATCATCCGATCCTGTGGGCAGCGGACGAGAGCTATTACCTCAAGTTCTACATTTTTCAGGTGGTGGATGAAAAGTAAGTGGCTGAAAGTGACGGAAATTTTTGATTTAAACAAATCTGAAGTTGTGGAGGTAATTATCAATGAGAAATATTTACGATAATAGTGAATTTTTTGCCGCATATGCGGAAATGGGAAGAAGCAAAGATGGTCTGAAAGCTGCTGGAGAGTGGCATCAGTTGCAACCGTTATTCCCTAAATTACAGGGAAAAAAAGTTTTGGATTTAGGATGTGGTTACGGTTGGCATTGCAAATATGCCGCACAAATGGGAGCTACTGAAATTCTTGGTATTGATAGTAGTCAAAAAATGATTGCAAAAGCAGTAGCTGATAACTCTGATGACAAAATCAAGTATAAAGTTTGCGGTGTTGAAGAATACATTTATCCTGAAAATACTTATGACCTAGTTGTTTCTAACCTGGTACTGCACTATATCGAAAATTTAGCTAATGTTTATCAAAAGGTGTATTGCACATTAAAAGTAGGTGGGTATTTCCTATTCAATATTGAACATCCGACTTTCACCGCAGGTGTTAATGAGGATTGGATTTATGATGAAAATGGGAAACCTAAATATTGGCCAATCGACAATTACTATTACACAGGCGAAAGAGAAACCAATTTTCTTGGTCAACGAGTAATTAAACAGCACCACACATTAACGCAGATATTGAATCCACTTATAAAATGTGGTTTTCAAATTGAGGCTATTGAGGAAGCAATGCCTCCGGCAGATATGATGGGTATGCCGGGAATGTGTAATGAAATGCGTAGACCTATGATGTTGTTGGTTAAGGTTAAAAAGGTTTAATAAACAACTTCAAGTTTGTATATGAGATTTACAGATAGTGAAAAATAGTGTAAAAATAGTGAAATAATAATGGAAAAAAGCTTTCCTTTTGAATATAATAATATTGAAAAGGAGGGCTTTTTTCATGATTAAGGTAACTTTAACGAACGAAATATTAAAGTATATTACGGAAATCGAGCAAAACCGATATAAAGTATCTTCCATCAAGCTGTCCCAAACCGTTATGAATAAGCTGCGTAAGAACTCAAAGAAAAAAAGTACTTATGCTTCAAATAAGATAGAAGGCAATCCTTTATCGGAAAAACAGGTCGATGAGGTGATTGAGAATGATGAAAGAAAGCATTATTTGAAACCGGAGCAGGAAGTCCGAAATTACTTTCTTGCATTGAATTTTCTGGAAAAAAAGATAACTAAAAAAGAGACATTCTCTAAAAAACTTATTTTGGACGTACAGAAATTGGTAGAAAAAGGGGCATCCAAGGAAAAAATCGGATTTAGAGGACCTATGCCACCGGGAGTGTTATTTGCCGTATATGACTCTAAGACAGGAAGACCGGATTATATTCCCCCGGAATATTGTGATATTCCGAATCTGCTGGACGAATTGGTAACGTATGTAAATACGACCGACGATCATCCACTAATCGTAGCTGCAGTGGTACATTACCAATTAGTAACTATACATCCTTTTGAAGACGGCAATGGCAGAACCGCAAGATTACTTTCCGGCTACATTATGGATTTAAACGGATACGGATTTAACGGAATCGGATCGTTGGAAGAATATTTTGCCTATGATATCGATGAATATTATGAATCCATCCAGATGGGACTTCCTGCATTATATTATTCCGGAAGAGATAATCCGCCCCATCCGGAAATCTGGATCAACTATTTTCTGAGGATGGTAAAGCTATACTCTGGAAAGGTTTGTGATCTGCAGATGGCTTCCAATGAGGAAGATGTTGCTGCAAGTTTATCGTTCCTGAAAGGAAAGGAAAAGGAACTTTTGAGACTTTTGATCATGGATTATAAAGGGGAATTTACACCGATTGAAGTCAGCAGGAAACTGTCCGTCACGAACAAAACAATTATTAACAGATTAGCTGTTTTGGTGAAAAATGGTTTTGTAGTTCCCATACTGGTCAACCAGAGGATCCGATCCTATGAATTAAGCAAATTTACCAGAGACAATGAAGAAGAAATCATGAAAGCTATTCTTTGAAACTGATGTTGCTTAAATAGAAATAGAGATCTGTTTGTTCCTCATTTGTCATATGATAAGATGGGATAAATAAATCGGTATTTGTGGAGGGTGAAGTTATGGGATTACTTGATAGGTTAAAACTGAATAAAACCAAAGATTTCTTTGAATGGTTAGATTTGATTTTGAAGAATGAATTGAATAGTGAAATAAAAGCAATTAACTTTAATTTATATGAAGATACAGATAATAAATGGTCTGTTGAATTGGTCGGCACATTTTCATTCGATAAGGATAATGATGATTGGACTTGTGATGAAGTCTTTACTACAAGAGATCAACCTTTCGTGATAGAGTGTGAAAGTGATTGGGAATTAGTGGAAACTTTTTTTATTAGTTTAGTGAATGAATACCTTTCTTCTGGAAAATATGCTGGAAAATTAAAAGAATATCAAGCAATAGGCATTGGATTTGTTGACGGAGATTTACAGATTTTATATGCAAGATAATGTCTGTTTGTAAGCAATAAAAATTCCATTTGTATATGAGATTAACAGATAATGAAAAATAGTGTAAACTAGTGAAATAATAATGGAATCCCAAAATAATAATGAAACCCGGATCTAAAGCGTTAAATTTCTGGGCCTAAATAAAAGATACTATACGGGAGGTGTTATTTATGAAAATTGTAATAATCAATGGCAGTGCCAGAAAAGGAAATGTTTTAACGGCGATTGATGCGTTTCAGAAGGGAGCAGCTGCAGGGAATGATATAGAAATCATTCAACCGGATCAGTTACATATAGCTCCGTGCAAAGGATGTGGTGCTTGTCAATGCTATAAAGGCTGTGTAGATAAGGATGACACAAATGCCACAATCGATCAGATCGTATCGGCAGATATGATAGTATTTGCCACACCGGTATATTGGTGGGGAATGTCTGCCCAGTTAAAGCAGGTTATAGATAAATGTTATTGCCGCGGAATGCAGTTGAAAGGGAAAAAGACAGGACTGATCGTTGTAGGAGGTTCTCCCGTAGATAATATACAGTATGAACTGATCAGAAAGCAGTTTGATTGTATGGCAGATTATTTGTCGTGGGATATGCTTTTTCAAAAATCATATTATGCAACGGCAAGGGATGATCTGCAGAAAAATATGGAAGCGCTGGAAGAATTGGAGAATATAGGAAGTTGTTAAGTTAATCGTGCCATAAGGGGGCAAAATGAATTACTTATTAGAAATCGTTATTTTTAATGTCGTCATTTTTACAATTAGCGGCATCATTATGGCAAAGAAGGGGAAGCTTGGCATGATACAGGAATACCCAAAGGCGATACAGGACCGATGCAGAGAGCTTGGATTGATTCAGGAAAGCTCCGCGAAACTTACAAAGAAAGCAACGATAGGAAAACTGGGACTTTTTATCGGATACATATTTTTGCAGACGGTATTGGCGTACTATATCGGCGGTGCACGCACGTTCTTTGAAGGATGGTTTCACGGATATATTATGTGGGTAGCTGAGATCTGGTTTGATGCGTTGGTAGTGGATTGTCTGTGGTTTTGCCATAGTAAGAAGATGATAATTCCGGGAACTGAGGATTTGGTGGATGCTTACCATGATTATTGGCATCATATTAAATATGCAGTGATAGGAATGTTCAGCCAGGCGGTGATTGCTTTGCCGGTAGGACTTTTGGTGATGTGGCAATGATTATTCAGACAGGGATGAGAACAGATATTCCGGCATTTTATTCGGAATGGCTGATGAACAGAATACAGGAAGGCTTTGTGTTAGTGAGGAATCCCTATAATCCTACACAGGTAACAAAGTACAGTCTCTCGCCTGAGGTTGTGGATCTGATTGCATTTTGCACGAAGAATCCGGCGCCAATGCTTCCTTTTATGGAGCAATTAACACCGTATGGGCAGTACTGGTTTGTCACGATCACGCCATATGGACGAGACATTGAGCCAAATGTTCCGGATACGGGAACGGTAATGGATCACTTTAAAATATTATCGGATATCGTAGGCGTGGACAGCATCGGTTGGCGATATGATCCAATCCTGGTAGATGCCACGCATACGGTAGAATGGCATATATCTGAGTTTGAAAAAATGGCGGCGGTACTGCATGGGTATACCGAAACCTGTGTAATCAGCTTTATAGATATTTATAAAAAAGTGGAACGGAATTTCCCGGAAGCGAAAGCGGTAAGCCGTCGGGATAGAATTACAATCGGTAAGGCATTGATAGAGATTGCTGCAAAATACGGAATGACGGTAAGACCTTGTGCTGAGGGTAATGATCTGGCCGCGTATGGTGCGGATTGCTCCGGATGTATGACGGTGGCTACTTTTGAAAAGGCACTTCATAACAGATTAGAGATTCCGAAGAGAAAGATCAATCAAAGGAACGGTGCCTGCGCCTGCGTGCTTGGCGTGGACATAGGCGCATATGATACATGTGGACATTTATGCAAATATTGTTATGCCAATGCAGATGTAAACTTAGTGAAAGAAAACAGGAAAAAACATAATCCCAAGTCTCCGTTTCTGATCGGTGAAAGTATGTCGGGAGATGTTATACATGAAGCGGAGCAGAAGAACTGGATTGACAGACAGCTTCGGTTTGATTTTTTCTAATTAGAAGGTATCACAGAAATCAACAAATCGGTATTTGTGGAGGTAAGTATGATAGTACCTGTAGATGAAACAAATCTTCTTCAAGCCGCAACCATCCATTCAATATCCTGGAAGGAATCGCATCGTGCATTTTGTACTCCTGATTTCATAGAAACACACACGCCAGATCGGCAACGGGAGTATTTGAGAAACAAGATGAACAACGGAACAAAGCTCTATATGCTTGTAGAAGAAAAATCAATAGGGGTTGTTTCTGTAACAAAGGGTTTAATAGAGGATCTTTATATTCTTCCAGATATGCAAAACATGGGTTATGGAACGAAATTGTTACTATACGCAGTAGGCCAATGTACGGATACCCCTACGCTGTGGATTCTTGAGAATAATATAAATGCTGAGAGACTCTATCGTCGAATAGGCTTTAAGGCGACAGGGAGAAAGAACGCAATAACAAATAAACTTGATGAGATTGAGTTCGCATTGACATAAATTCAAATTTGTAACGGAGGTATTTGCTATGAAAGGAATTAAGATTGAGTTATTGGGGATTTCAACAATACTTTTAGGAATTGCTGTGACAACAAATAATTTCTTTGGATATGTCCTAGGTTTTCTTGGATTTGGCGTCGCTGTAGCTGGCTGTTTTCTAAAAGATAAGCACTAATAACTTCCTATTTGTCGGAGAGCAAATAGAACAATAACTCAGGATCTATAGTACTGTTAGAGTATTGATAAAAGAGATTATTCATGATACAATATCCGAAAAATCGGAAACGGGAAGGTTGGGAAAAGGATATTGCGCCATGAAGATATATGAGAAAATATTTGCAAGACTTGAAGAATTACATATGAGCC
The DNA here is from genome assembly GCA_003584705.1 of Lachnospiraceae bacterium GAM79. Classification (GTDB taxonomy): domain Bacteria; phylum Bacillota; class Clostridia; order Lachnospirales; family Lachnospiraceae; genus Acetatifactor; species Acetatifactor acetigignens. The sequence goes on along the minus strand of AP018536.1, from coordinate 3,823,942 downwards.
AGACGGAACTGTCCAGAAGAACAGGTATCGCAACCAGTACGATCAGTGACTGGCGAAAGAAACAAATCAATCCACAGGCGGATAAACTGGTGTCTATATGCAAGGCACTAGATATGACGCTTGTGGAATTGCTTTGTGTAGAAGAAAATGAAGAACAGACCGCAACCAACGATTATGTGTCAGAAGAAAATTATATGATTGAACTGTTTCGGCAATCTGATACACAGAGTAGACGAAGAATCATCAGTTACCTAGCACTTTTTGATGTTTGTAAACAAATCAACGATAGTAACCAGTCACAACAGAGGAATGTTTCGGTTGTTCAGGATATTGATGGGAATAGTATTGTGGTGATTAATGATATCCGGTTTAAAGGAAAACGTTCCATCGATTGGAAGGAAGTGAGGGCATATTTGAAAGAATATGTCGGCGATTTTTATAAGGTGGCGTCTACCGGTGATGTTATATATATCGGATCTGATCTGCCAAGTGAATATTCGGGATCAGTATATACCAAAAGGCTGAATGGAGCAGTTGCAAAGGCTAAAGCGAATGCAACACAGGGAATTCCTGAAATGATAGAAATTTCAACAGGCAGATATTTTAGAGAAAATAATAAGGGGAAACATAATTGGAATGCAAGGAATGGCTGGTATAGATATGATACTTATTTTGCATTACCGGTATATGGTGATAATGAAGATATTGAAAGATATAACGTATTTCATGCATCTTTGATAATAAGGCATGCAAATGATGGAAAAATGTATTTGTATGATATTCTGGATATAAAAAAAGAAACGAGCACCCCGTTGGAGCCATAAGGCTTTACTTGGCACAAAACCCATTTCTTTTATGAATAGATAATATAATATGGTAGAAGAAATGTCAATCCGAATATTCGAAAATTAAGACGTTAAGATGGTGTTTATGTATAATATAAGTAGCATAATTGCAACTTGCAATATATTGGATTAGATTCCCCGTTGGTGCACGATGATTCTGGAGGTGGTCAAGAATGATTTTTCGGAAAAACTACAGTTGATTCGTAAAAATAGAGGGTTAACGCTAGAAGAACTGGCAGAAAAATTATCAGTATCAAGGCAAGCTGTGGCAAAATGGAAATCGGGGCAGGTATATCCTGAGATTACTAATCTTATTCAGATCAGCAATTTATTGGATGCCGGAAGTGCGGAAGTGTTCTGCACGATACTGCATTGGTGTTTTCCCGGTCTTTTCCCGAAATACAGAGGTGAAATAACTTTGACTGGGAAACGCCAGGGTAGTAGAAATTACAGAGATCGCATAATCGGAATGGCAAAGCATATTCTGAGCGGTCTCTATTTTTTTGCTCTGTATATAGGAACTGACAGAAATTCCCATCTCTTTTGCGAACAGGTGACTTAAATAACCGGGAGATATGCCGGCATGAGCGGCGAGCGTCGGGACAGTGATACGATTATGTAAATGATCATAGATATATTCCAGACACTGGGCAACCGGACGGGAGCAGGCATGATTTCTATGCATTTTTTCCATACGAGTAGTGTAGTCCAGACACATCTGCGGGTGCAGGGCGGAAATTTCTTTTTTTGATTTCATTAGATCCGCTTTATGAATGTAGTAGTCGCTGAGATCATAAGCCTCTGTGACTTCCATACCTCCTTCGATGCAGTATCTTGCCAGCATAGCAGCAGTGATGGCAAAGTGGTATTTCAGATTTTGCAGAGGAGAATCCGAGAGGACACCCAGGCCTTTCTTTTCCTGAAAAGATTCACGGCATAATTCTTTTACTTTTTCGGTATTTCCCTGCCTGACATAGCTGTAGAATTCCGCTTCCGGATCATAAGGGGCGCGATAAGTTTCTAATTCTCTGCGGACATATTGTTGATAGAGAAGTTCCTGAGGAATGTTCATATGGACACCTTTCTGAAATTATGAAAATGCTTTTCAAAACTGCTATGCGGTTCTTTCTCTTGTGGAGTGAAGATAGTGGCACGCTGATAGCTATCTATAATATAGCATAAAAACGATAAAAATAATATAGAAACGATATATAAATGATGTTTGAAATTATAGGATAGAGAAAAGAAGAATTGCAGGATTATTAATTTTCCGTTGCAAAGGATCAGGAGGACAAGAGCATGAAATTAGAGAGAGGTATTAATTTAGGTGGTTATTTATCTCAGTGTGTGCATAGCACAGAACATTACGATGCATTTATTCAGGAGGAAGACATTCGTAAGATTGCTTCCATGGGATTTGACCATGTACGTCTGGCAATTGATTATGAAGTACTGGAAGATGAATATGGCAGAACCAGAGAAGAGGGCTTTGCCTACGTGACCAGAGTGGTGGAATGGTGTAAACGGCAGGGATTGAATATTGTACTGGATCTGCATAAAGCGTATGGCTATGATTTTAATAATGCCGGGGATCAGAAAAAGAATATTCTGTTTACAAATAAAATGGTGCAGAAGCGTTTTGTAAATCTGTGGATCAAGATTGCAGAGCATTATGCGAACGAGACACATGTTGCGTTTGAACTGCTGAATGAAGTGGTAGAGCAGGAAAATGCGGAAGCGTGGAATCTGCTCATTGCGGAAACGGTGGACGCTATTCGCCGAATAGCCAGAGACACCATTATTATATACGGCGGAATTCAATGGAACAGTGTGAAGACATTGAAGCTGTTAGAGAAGCCCAAGGATGAAAATATATTGTTCACGTTCCATTTCTATGAGCCGTTGCTGTTTACCCATCAGAAAGCACACTGGGTACCGACCATTAGCCAGACCGAAGATATCTATTATCCGGAAGCAATGGACTATTATCGTACAAAGTCGCTGCCCATCGGATATCAGGGAGAAGTAGTCTGCAAGGCACAGTCACAGACTATGGGAACCGAATTTATCACGGAAATGGTAATGGAAGCGGTTACTGCTGCGAAAAATGCCGGAGTGACTTTGTACTGTGGAGAATTCGGTGTTATTGATCAGGCTCCTGTAGAAGATACCCTGCGCTGGTTCACGGATGTGGATACCGTATTCCGGCAGTTCGGTATCGGCTGTGCTGTCTGGACTTATAAGGACATGGATTTCGGACTTATGGGGGAGCATTATGCACCGATCCGCGAACAATTGCTGACGCTTTGGAACCGGAAGTAGAACTGAGTAAAAAGACCGAAATTCATATTTGATGAAATTCGGTTTTAAGCTTATTTAATGTCAGTTTCATTTTATGTTATACTGTGTTATATGATTTGTTGGTCTCCGCTGCCGCTTCGGTCGGCACAGAGCAGATGTCCACCGGACATCTTGTGCCCTTGCTTTTTCCCTTACCAGAGTCCGTAAACACTGGTGGAATGATATAACACAAGGGAACATATAAGGGAAAACTCACCTGCCACAAACGTAGTGTTTTCAATAGTTTGTGAGAAATTTGATAACAAAATATAACAATTATTAAATTCCTTAATAAAACAGGTGAAATCTCAATCGGAATTTATAGGAGGTAAATCTGCATGAAATGTCCATATTGTGGTGAAGAAATGATAAGAGGATACCTAATGAGCTCACGAGACATTACTTTTGTAGTTGATAATCCGACAAAAGTTTTTCGCATTAAAAAATCGGACGATCTGGAATTGAGTAAAGGTTCAGAAGGAATCCCTCATTGTGAAGCTTATCGTTGCAGTAGTTGCAAAAAGATTTTGATTGATTATGCAAATAGATAAATCGTGAACTTGTATGTATTTTCCCTTGTTTTTGCCCTTATGGGTAACTTACAAGGGAAATCTTTGTTTATTGCCCTGCAACCTTATCCAGAAGTCTTGCGAAATTTCGCTTTGCTTCCCTCGTTGCGTGAGCGTAAACATTCATTGTGGTACTAACATCGGAATGTCCCAACAACTCTTGGACATCCTTTGGCTGTGCTCCGTTTGACAGAAGATTGGTGGTGTAGGTATGCCTTAATGTGTGGAAGTGAAAGAGAAGCTGATCAGCAGCATACACAAAGGAATTACCATAGCAGAGATAAAGGGGCGAGATAAGTCGCCCTTTTTTCGTCGGATAATTCATTTCTTTACGTTTCTATACTCTGTAGGAGTTAAGGAATACATTCTCTTAAATGTTTTACAGAAATAATCTGTATTACTGAATCCAGTTTCTATTGAAATGGCACTTACTTTTTTTTCTGTATTGGTAAGAAGTAATGCTGCCTTCCTTAACCTGTAGCATATCAGATAGTTGACAGGAGATGTATTCAGTACATTACGAAACAAATTCAAGGCAGTACTGATACTCACTTCCCCAACTTTGGCAATATCCAAAAGAGAAATGCTTTCAGGGTAATTCGAATGTATAAACTGCATCATCATTTGTAACCGTGCAAGTGAGGAAGAATTCACATTTTGAGTTTCTGGGTAACAAATAACATTTGAAGTTATGAGTGCCCATATCTTTTGTAATTGAACAGATATTTGTAGTTCATTTATTTCACCTCTGCTAAACTGTATAAGCTTTTGCATTTCAGACAAAATTTCTTTCTGCCATTCCTGTGAAGAAGAAAAAATGTAATAACCCAAAGATGAGTTCAGAAAGGGTAACACAAATTTCTGATAGATTAAACTTTCTTTCGGAGCAATCAGAGACGGAAGAAAGAGAAAATTTGGAATTACAGCGTCATTTTCGGAATGCATTTTATGAACAACTTTGGAATTAATAAATATTCCCTGTCCCTCGGACATGTCAAAATTATCTTCTCCTACATTAAAGTGAACTATACCGGATTCGATATATACAAATTCAAATTCGGTATGCCAATGCCAGTCAATACAGTTAAAATCATAATCGGTTATGTTATCATCATAGAGTTTGTATGGAAAAAGATGAGTCCCATGTAAAGCAGTTTCCATCAGTGTATCATCGGTTTTTATACTTACAAGCTTTTTCTTTTCTTTCTGCGACATGGCAGTCCCCTCCTGAACAATCTGTTTTACGATATTATACAGCATAATTGCGATATTATATAGTGAAAAATAAACAAAATTGCTATATAGTTCTATTTAGCCGTAAGGAGAAGATAAATGTTTGCACAGGTTGAATTTGGTTTATGTGATGAAAAAGAATGTATTTCTATCATTTTAGATAATGAGGAACAGGTAAATGAATTTATGTTAATGCTTATTGAAAAGTCATTTATAGTGAATTGTGAACCAAGATACGTAGGCGCGTTCTATGAGGGAAATGTTTGGTGTGGAGATGAGCATTATCTAAGAATAACAACAAAGAGAGTTTAGGAAAAATGATGAAGAATTATAAAAAGACAAAATTGGCGTGTTATTTGGGATTTATTACGCAGGCAGTTGCTGCGAATTTTGCACCTTTACTATTTCTGAAATTTCATACAGATTACAATATTTCACTTGGAAACATTGCTATGATATCAACATCCTTTTTCTTTACACAGCTTTTGGTAGATTTGTTTTGTGCCAAGTACGTGGACAAAATTGGATATAGAGTATGCATTGTTGCTTCTGAAGTATGTTCGGCTGCAGGCCTTGTAGGTTTGGCATTTTTACCGGAAATAATTCCATCTCCGTTTATTGGTATTATTATAAGTGTCATTTTGTATGCGATTGGAAGTGGCTTAATCGAGGTTTTAGGAAGTCCTATTGTGGAAGCATGTCCGTTTGAGAACAAGGAGGCTACTATGAGCCTTCTGCATTCCTTTTACTGTTGGGGAGCAGTTGGAACTATACTTGTTTCGACCGTTTTCTTTCTGCTATTTGGAATTGGCAGCTGGAAATGGCTTGCTGTTATTTTTGCATTAATTCCTGCTATCAATATTATTAATTTTGCAACTTGTCCGATTGAATCATTAGTAGAGGAAGGACAGGGAATGGAAATCAGAAAATTATTTTCAAATCCCATGTTCCTGATTGCCATTGTGATGATGGTCTGTTCCGGGGCATCGGAGCTTGCAATGGCACAATGGGCATCTGCGTACGCAGAATCAGCCCTAGGCTTTTCAAAGGCAGTGGGAGATATTGCCGGACCTTGTATGTTTGCTGTGACGATGGGAATTTCACGAGTGTTGTTTGGAAAAGCCGGTGATAAAATGAAACTAAACAGATTTATGATTGGTTCCGGTATCTTATGTTTTGTATGTTATTTATTAGCGTCATTTTCAGAAAATCCGATCATTGGACTTGCTGGATGTATTGTATGTGGGTTTTCTGTAGGAATCATGTGGCCCGGTACAATCAGCATCTCTTCCAAGGCATTTCCAACAGGAGGAACTGCAATGTTTGCACTTTTAGCAATGGCAGGTGATCTTGGAGGAAGCATAGGTCCAGCCATTGTAGGAAGGGTTGCGGACATGTTTGGAGGTAGTATTCATGTGGGCATGCGCATTGGACTCCTGTTTCCGATTACGTTGTGTTTTATGCTATTTTTATTCAATATAATGAACCACAATGCGAATAAGCAGAAATAGCTGTTATGTTCATGTGACAGTTAAATGTTGCCAGATGAAAGAACACTATGGGGAGAAAAATGCCCCTTAAAGAAACCAACGAATCTTCCGCATCTATCCACATCTGTATAGTACCGTCAAGATAAAGTCGAGCATACTTCACAGGATTGTCTATTGCCAAAGCATTCAAGGCACACTCTGAATTAGGTGTTGTCTTTAATCCTTCCTCTGCCTTTGCATAATCAATCCTCTTTTCTGTAAAATTCAAAAAGCATTTCAAGCAGTTCACACAGTCCGTTCATATTATGCTATAATGTGTTATGCGATTTTGCTTCCCTTATTTTTTCCCTTACGAGGGTTCGTAAAGCCTTGTGAAACGATATAACACAAGGGAATACCTAAGGGAAAGCTCACCTACAGAAAAGTTAGTGTTTATAAGGGTTAGCGGGGAGTTTATTAATAAAATATAACAGCTAATGAAACCCTTAAATTAAGTGATTATACAATCGGGATTGCCCGAGTTCTTTGAGTGAGATACACTTCTTGGGCGAAGGGAAGGAAGAAGGAAAAGTACTTTAGAGGTATTATGGAATGAGTAATAAATTGGTTGAGCACAAAGAATCAAAAGAAATATTAACTGGAAATCAAAAGAAAATTTTGTTTTGGATTTGTTTCATTATTTTAAGTATAGTTTTCATTACAGTCTGGATAAATATACTTTTGACATCTAAAGCATTTAATACACAAATGGAAGAGATGGTACTGGGAGAAGATTATTATATGGAGGATATTGTGATTACAGGTAAAAGGGCTGAAGATGCCTCGGCTGATACGATATCTCAGAATTATTTCTTCTACTACAACAATGGAAAAGTGAATGATTATCACAAGCGAATGCAAGTACCGGGATTTGTATATTCGGAATATAATGTAGGAGATTCCATAGCTGCATATACCACAGACCATGTTAGTTATTCTTATTACAAGTATGGGATTCTTCCGGATACAGAGTATACAAACAATGAATTAATGAAAGTGGCTGGCGTATTGCTTGGAATAGGAATATTTTTATTGGCTTTGTTTGGGGTATTAAGTAAGAAAATGAATTACAAGAAGTAACCAACTTCCCGTTTATTGGGAAGGCGCAGAGAACGAAAAATCGGAATTTGTGGAGAGATTTCCTGAACTTTCCTTATTTTACAGGCTTTTCAGCCCATTAGATAGTGAAATGATATGTATTTTCCCTTATTTTTGCCCTTATGCGGAATCCGTAAGGGAAATAAGGGAAATTTTTGTTTAAGCGTTGCTCGCTACTTTATCAAGAAGTCTTGCGGAATCCCGTTTTGCTTTTCTTGTTGAGTGAGCGTAAATATTCATTGTGGTACTGACATCAGAATGTCCTAACAGTTCCTGTACATCTTTCGGAGCCGCCCCGTTGGAGAGCAGGTTGCTGGTATAGGTGTGACGTAACTGGTGGAAGTGAAAATCTTCAAATCCTTCCAGCTTCTTTGACACTGACCTGCAAGCAATGCCGAGTGTACTCGGCAGTTCCAGACTACCATCCGGTCTGAGGCAGACAAAGGATATTTCTTTATAATCTGCCGGGACTTCCTGCGTTCCGTCAAGGTGATAGTATTCATAATACACCCTGTTTTTTACATGCACCTCTTTGTAGTAGTTGCGGTGGTAAAGTTCCCCGTACTGCATCCGGCTTTTCAGTTGTTCCCGTCTTGCTGCTTTCAATATTTCAGTCAGTGTATCTCCAAAATCAACAATCCTTACTTTCTTTCGCTTGGTTGTTCCAATCACATTTTTATGCTTCGTTCCGTCATAACGGATACTGCGTTTTATGGTCAGGCATTGTTCTTCAAGGTTGATGTCCTGCCATGTAAGACCACAGGTTTCCCCGATACGAAGTCCTGCATAATATGCGATCTGAATCGGCAGAATTGCAGGTGGATTTTTCTTTTCCAGATACTTGATAAGCCGCTCGTAATCCTCATGTGAAATCGGCTGTGTACCTTCTTCTACCTCATCATCAGAAAAGAGGTCAACTTCCTCTGCCTGTCGTTTCAGCTTGATATATTGCATTGGATTGAAACTGATTAACTGTTTTGGAAATACTGCAAAACGGAAAGACTGCTGTAACACTGCGGAAAAAGAATGGATATAATCTTTGCTATATCCTTTTCGCACTTTTCCATCCGGAAACTCGCCACCGAATGTAAGCAGGTCGAGAAAACTCTGTAAATGTTCAGCGGTAACTGTTTTTAACTTTCGGTCTGCAATCGGGTGTTTTTTGATACATCGGATTGCACCAAGATAATTTTCCACTGTGCCATTGCTGAGTGTTCCGGCTTTCAGTTCTTCTTCCGCCCACATATCCAGAAGTTCTCCTACCGTAAGGCTTTCTGCCCTTGCGACAAACTTCTTATTTTCATAATCTTCCAGTGCTTTGCGGAGAAGCTTTCCGTCTCACTTTTACTTTCGGTTCCGGCGTATTCTTTCTGAACCATTTTTCCGCTTGCGTCCTCTACATAGAAGCGATAGTACCATTTCTTTCCTTTTTTTCTAACAGATCCTTTTGCCATAATCGTATGTCTCCTTTCGATATCAGACAATCGGAACTGCTGAAATGCTTCTTGCGTGTAAGTATATCACAACTCCGGTTGTCTTACTATACCGATTCAGAATCCTCATACATAACTTCGGATAAAAGATTTGCAAGCCTTTGTTCTGCCGCTTCCGGTTTCTTTGAATAGAGCCTTACAACATCTGCCATATCGTTAAATGCGTTGACAGTATGCGTGATCTCCCTGAGAAACATAATCTCATTATATTCATCTTTCGATTCAAATCCCATTACTTTAGCAATGTCCGCATCTTTGGTACTGCCTTTGTAATTTTTACAGGCGAACTGAAACGAATCCAGAAACAGTTCATATTGCTTTAACATTAACAGCAGTAAGTCTTTAGAAAAAGCGTCTTCTGTTTTATTAAGATCAAGAGGTAACTGTTTGAGAATATCGCCCATCACATCACGAATCTGCAATTCTTTCTTATCCGTAATATCAGTTTCATATTCATCGGTTTCCCCTTTGAGCCATTCAATCGATACATGAAGTGCTTCCGAAAGACCTTCCAGTACCATCTTTTTGGTATTGTCAATCGAACCATTCTCATAACGCAGGATTGTGGAAGCGGTAACTCCCATCTTCTCTGCGACATAAGGCTGTGTCAGATTTAATTCGAGACGGCGCTGTTTTGCCCTGCTGCCGATCAGCTTGCGTAGTTCTTTATCTTTCATGCTGATGTGCCTCCTTTTTCGGTATGTCATTACTATACCACGCAACAAAATACATTGCAATATGCAATTAATGGAAAAAGAATAAAATTTCATAATGCTTGACAAAGCAATATAAACACGCTATACTGACAGCACAAATGAAATTGCATAATGCAATTTAAAAGGAGGTGGTCATATGACACAAAGAAAGATTGCCTTATCTATTGAAGAAGCTGCTGATTATACGGGAATCGGCAGGAACACCCTGAGAAAACTGGTGGAATGGAAGAAACTTCCGGTATTAAAGGTCGGGAGAAAAGTCCTGATCAAAACGGATATGCTGGAACTTTTTATGGAAGCCAACGAGGGCAGAGACTTGAGGGATAAGGGAAATGTGAAAGCAGTCACAAGAAACGGTTCAACTTAAAAAAGCGGTTCCCGAAGAAACCGCCAAAGGTTCTATCAGACCGGAGTCATGATATACCTACACGCAAACAGATTATACCATGTACTTCGTCTGACAGACAACAGGAAACTTATGTTTGGAAGAAAAAGAAAGGACGATGATATTTATGGCAAGATCAACAAAGAGTTATGAGGAGCGTATGCTCCAGTTGGAAAAGAAAGAACAGGAAAGCCTTGAGAAAGCAAAACAGTATGCAGCACAGAAACGGGAACTGAAGAAACGTCAGAAAGATGTGGAAACCAAAAAGCGGACACACAGGCTCTGCCAGATTGGTGGTGCGGTGGAATCGGTGCTGGGTTCTGCGATTGAGGAAGATGATATCCCAAAGCTGATCGGCTTCTTAAAAAGGCAGGAAGCAAATGGGAGATTCTTCTCAAAGGCAATGCAGAAAGAGCCAGTTGCGAATACGGAGGAAGTGTAATGCCGGAGGGAGTGGATTTTTCATTCCCTTCATTGCTTTTTCATGAAGGGCGCACTTATGGACAACCAGAGGTCGTCCGTATAAGTTTGCCACAGGTGGCAACCGGTCTGCGCTTACGCTTGCCGGGCTCGTTCCGTCGGCGGGCATTTCATGCAGACCTGCTCATGCCGCAGGAGGCACTCTTCGCCAGAGGGGCGCATTCCATGCAGGCTGTTATTCACAGGGCACTCTTACGCAGAGGGCGTTCCGGCAGATACCATTTTCTTTTTGGGAAAACGTTACCTGCCGGAAATCAAAGCCGGATACGGCAGAAAGGGGGAAACGGATCATGGCGATTTTTCATTATACAGTAAAGATTGTTGGACGCAGCAAAGGGAAATCCATCATATCAGCATCTGCCTATCTCAATGGTGATGTGATGAAAAATGAAGAAACCGGCAGAATCAGCTACTACACTTCCAAAAGAGAAGTTGTTTATACCAGCCTATTGATGTGTGAAAATGCACCACAGGAATGGCTGAATGTACCTGCTGAAAATATCAGACGGTTCCAGAAATCTGTCCGATATAAAAGGGCAGATAACAAAGAAGCCGCACTGAAAAAATTTAAACTTACTTTTCAGAAGCAGCGTTTATGGAATGAAGTTTTGAGGATAGAAAAAAGTGCAGATGCACAACTCGGCAGGTCATTTGAGTTCTCACTTCCGAAAGAATGGAACAGACAGGAACAGATTGATTATACAACCGAATATATTCAAAAGACCTTTGTAAATAAGGGAATGTGTGCGGACTGGAGTATCCACGATAAAGGAGATGGAAATCCCCATGTGCATTTACTTGTGACGATGCGACCATTCAATCCAGACCACTCATGGGGGAACAAAGAAATCAAGGATTGGGAGTTTGTCAGAGATGAAAATGGAAATATTGTGGTGGATGAATCCCATCCGGACTGGTGGCAGGATAAAAAGGACCCTGACCGTCATGGAATCCGAATCCCGGTATTGGACGAAAACGGTAATCAGAAAGTCGGTGCAAGGAACCGTAAACAGTGGAAACGTGTATTAACCGATGCTACCGGATGGAACAGTCCGAAAAATTGTGAACTGTGGCGGAGTGAATGGGCGAATGTCTGTAATTCACATTTGAAAACGGAAAATCACATTGACCACCGTTCTTATGCAAGGCAGGGGAAATTAGAGATACCGACGATCCATGAGGGCGCGGATGCCAGAAAAATTGATGAGAAATTTCAAAATGGGCAGACACAATCAGCGTCATGGAAAGTGGTAGAAAATCAGATCATAAAAAGACAAAATGCACTGCTGGATAAAATACAGATTTCTTTCGGAAAGGTATCCGGTGCATTGACACAATGGAAGGAGCGATTGGATGACATTAGAAGAAAGCCGGGAAGTCATTCCCATGATGGAGACAATGATAAACCAGATCGAGGAACAGCAGAATTTTATGGCAGCGATGGTACAGGAATTGCAGGAACGGGATCGACAGCTCCTGTCTTTTCAGGAGCAGAACCAGAGTTTAAAAAGCTTAAACAGCGAATTATCCAGGCTGCTAAATCTTTTGCCAGATACAGAAGAACTGCTCTCACAGATCGAGCAACAGAAAACCAGAATCGAACAGTTGGAAAACGAGAATCAGCAATGGCAGGAATTAACGCAGAAGCTGAACAACGAGAACAGCTTATTGCAGAAACAGAACAGCGAATTGCTGACCTTAAACAGCAGATAGAGAAAGCGAGGGAGATCGATGAGCGAATGCAGAAACTTAGAGAACGTCGGGCAGGTGGAAGAACTTCTGCTGATGACCGAACAGATGCAGGACGAACTGGATCAGAAAGACCAGACAATCCAGGAACTAAACAGGCAGCTAAGCGAATCGCTGACCTTGAACGAGAAATTGAACAGCGAAAACAGAGCCGAGAATATCGAAGCATTGCGGACAAGATTAAGGCAAACAGAGGAACGATTGACCAGCGAGACAGACAGCAGGAAAAGAGCCGACGCAGAAGCCGTGGCATGGAAATTTAAGTATGAAAAAGCAGAGCAGGAAAAACTTTATGCACAGACACACCAAAAGACGGTAGAGGTAGCTGTTGAGAAAAAAGTGCCTTATGAGAAATGTGAAAAATGTGACCGTACTGCTTACCGGAAAGCAAAAGAAAAATGCGATAGCCGTAAAAGCCAGTTAGAAAAGAAATATAAAAATATGACGATTGGTTATGAAAGTATCTTGTTTCTACTGGCATGGTACAGCATAACAACAACACTGTTTACTGCGATTCTTTCGCCGGTTTTCCTTAACGACTGTATCGTCTTTTTCGGTGCGTTAGGAAAAGGAATGGGAAGTTTATTTCGGGAGTTTGTGACAGGTGCAGACTCTTTCGGACAGTTAAGCAGTGGAATACCTAACAGTATTCTTTCCGGGATTGTGTACTGGCTGATTGCCGGTACTGTCATGGCAATTTTATTCGTAATAACTGGGTGGCTGATAATCGGGATTGGTTATCAGGTAGGAAAAATCTACCGGAAATATTGTTGGGATATCATCAGTATCGTGGTAGCGATAACGAGTACAGCTGTTGTAATTTACTTTGGAGAATGGATTAAAAACGCTAATCCGATAAATCTTATTGTATTGCTATTACTGTCGCATATTATTTATATTGGAATCAGATGTTATGTGAAAGACTGGATGGAAGAACGAGGATATTATTAAAAGAGGACAGGGAAATTTCATAATCTTCCTGTCCTTAGTAAGGGACTATTGATTGTTTATATAAAGAAAAAGTATATAAATAAATCTTGACAATTAGTACGAACTCGGACTATACTATAAAAGTCCGGATTCGTACTAATTTAAGGAGAAAAAAGATGAGAAAAGATAATAATATGATAATACAGTTGCAACGATATTATGCTTTATGGAAAGAATGTACAGCAATGTATGAGGAATGGTCAAAGGATCAGGGACTGTCTTCAAATGGAGTTTTTGCTTTGTATTCATTTTATGAAAGTAATGGAAGATGCACGCAGAAAATGATAAGTGAAAAATGGAATATACCTAAGCAAACGGTAAATACGATACTAAAAGATTTTCAGAAAAAAGGATACATCAATATGGTATCTGATGATTCAGACAAGAGAAATAAGCTGATATGCCTCACAGAATCAGGAATGGAATATACGAAAGATATCATAGAAAAACTGCACTCAAAAGAAATATATGTAATCGAAAAAATGGGATTAGAGAATATAGAAAGTCTTAATGATAATACAGAGCTGTTTATCAGACTTTTCAAGGAAGGAGATTGTAAGAAAAATGAATCATAAATCATTATTTTTTAAATATGTTATTCCATCTATTATAGCATTTGCATTATCAGGAATATATGCGATAGTGGATGGATATTTTGTAGGCAATACCATAGGAGATGCTGGAATTTCGGCTATTAATATTGCATATCCGATTGTGGCTTTGATTCAGGCTCTTGGAACAGGAATTGGTATGGGAGGAGCTGTTTATTACTCAATTAATGCAGCAGAAAAGAAAGGAAAACGGGCAGAAGAATTTATTGCTACAAGCTGGTGGCTTCTTGTAATAGTAAGTGTTATCAATACCATAATTATTTACTCCTTTTCGTCTAAAATTTTAGGATTGCTTGGAGCAGATGGAATTATATTAACAAATGCGACAGATTATATCAAAATTATAGCACTTGGAGCAATATTGCAGATTCTTGGAACTGGAATGATGCCATTCATTAGAAATTATGGAAACTCTTTCTGGTCAATGTTTGCGATGGTTGGTGGATTCATAACCAATATTGTTCTGGATTTTATCTTTGTATGGATATATGAAATGGGCATGAAAGGTGCAGCCACAGCTACAATAGCCGGACAGGGTGTGACTGCAGCAATTGCAATCATATACGCATTATATAATAAAAAGTTTTATGTGTATGTATCCTTAAAAAATGTAAAAGAAATGTGTGGCGCTATATTCAGAGTAGGTCTTGCACCATTTGGGCTAGCATTGACTCCTAATATTTCATTGGTGTTTATAAACCGATTCTCCGCTTCTTATGGGGGAGAAAAAGCTATTGCAACTTATGCATGTGTATCCTATATTATCTGTATCATATATCTCATATTGCAGGGCGTAGGTGATGGAAGTCAACCTTTAATGAGCCGTTTTTATGGTGAGAAGGATCAAGAAAGCCTGAGAGGAGTTCAGAGAATGGCATACATTTTTGCAATAATTCTTGCTGTTTGTGGTGGAATTATCATGTATGTAAACAGAGCAAATATTGGAGGGGTTTTCGGAGCTTCTTATGAAGTAAGTATTGAGATTTCTAAAATTGTACCTATATTTTTAGTGTCATTACCATTTGTTGCGATTACCAGAATAGCGACAGCTGGATTTTATGCTACTGAAAAAAGTGGATTGTCATACATTCTTACATTCATTGAACCAGTATTGATGCTGATATTTATGCTTGTTTTACCACCTTTATTTGGTGGACAGATTATGATATGGTGGAGTACGGTATTGGCACGTGTTTTTTCAGCGATTCTGGCATTCATACTAATAAAATATTGCGAAAAGGGAGATTTGCAATATGGAATACAGAAAATTTAACAATCAGATAGTAGCAAGAATAATCTAGGTTTATCTATTGTATTTTTAAGGACAGCCTCATAGCAATAGGGCTGTCCTTTTAAAATTATGAAGCTAATTTTTAATAAATTCTAGTAGATTTTGATTGGAATAATCATAACTCTAATGAATCTTCAGCATCTACCCACATCTGTAAATTCCCATCAAGATATAACCTTGCATATTCTAATGGCTCATCGATTGCAAGCGATGTCAAAGCACAATCAGATCCAGGTGTGGTTCTTAAATTTTTTTCTGCTTCCCAACAATCAATACGGAGTATATAGCCCGTATTAGTATATACATCAATGCTGTTGCACTGTGGATTGTATTCTGCAAATATTGTTCTCATCGTATCCCATCTCCTTATCATTTAATCAATCAGTAGTAGCAAAAATTAAGAAGCATTTCAATCAGTTCACCATGTCACTTTTATTTTGTGTTATACTGTCTTATAGATTTTTCTTGCCCTTGTATTTGCCCTTATCAGAGTGCATAAACACTGATGGGACGATATAACACAAGGGAAATAATAAGGGAAAGCTCACCTGCGACAAATCCAGTGTTTTCAAGGGGTTGCGAAGAATTTAATAATAAAATATAACAGTTATTAAATTTCTTAAAACAGGTGAAATCTCAATCGGGATTTAAAGAGGTGTTGAGTATGAAAAGGTGGTTATCTATTTTAGCAGTATTGGGCTGTATAGTAGCGTTGTCTGGATGTAAAAATGAAGCAGAACAAGCATATTTTAATGCAAAAGTTTTGGAAGTAAATAAAGAATATGTTGATGTTAGGTGTATAGAAGCATTTAATAGTGGGATTTCTGTTGATGAGGAATTTTCTGTTACAAAAGATGTAGTATCAGCAGGAGGAGCACCAGAATTGAATGTAGATGATAATATCCGTGTTGTATTTAATGGTGATGTAATGGAAAGTGATCCATTGCAGATAGGAACGGTTTATGCAATCTATCTTTTAGATGAAAATGGAGAAGTGATTCCAAACAACTAACAACTTCCAGTTTTTGAAACTGAGAAATCGAAGTTTGTGGAGGGTGAAGTTATGGGATTACTTGAAAGGTTAAAACTGAATAAAACCAAAGATTTCTTTGAATGGTTAGATTTAATTTTGAAGAATGAATTGAATAGTGAAATAAAAGCAATTAACTTTAATTTATATGAAGATACAGATAATAAATGGTCTGTTGAATTGGTCGGCACATTTTCATTCGATAAGGATAATGATGATTGGGCTTGTGATGAAGTCTTTACTACAAGAGATCATCCTTTCGTAATAGAGTGTGAAAGTGATTGGAAATTAGTGGAAACCTTTTTTATTGGTTTAGTGAATGAATACCTTTCTTCTGGAAAATATGCTGGAAAATTAAAAGAATATCAAGCAATAGGCATTGGATTTGTTGACGGAGATTTACATATTTTATATGCAAGATAATGTCTGTTTGTAAGCAATAAAATTTTTGCTTATCCAAGCAGTGTCATTCGCATTTCGCTACGCTTCATGCTCATGTCGCGCTGGCGCGCTATATAAATGCAAATGAATGTGTCCGAATGTGAGCAAGCTCCCATCAGCCAATTCATTGCATTTATGCACCGCTTGTAGAAACGCGCAACTTCAAGTTTGTTTGTGCATTGATGGTTATCTTGAGCTTAGGAGGCGTTTAATGAAAACTGTTTTTTTACATGGGTTGGGACAAACTGCACAGGACTGGAAAGAAGTAGCCCAACAACTATCAATTTCTGATGTCGATTGCCCAGAACTTTTTTCTTCAACAGAAGATGAAATATCCTATTCGCAGATTTTGGGTGATTTAGAACAGCGGTATTCAGAAGTAAAAGAGCCGCTTCGTATCTGCGGTCTTTCGTTAGGTGCGCTTCTTGCGATTGATTTTGCTATTCGACATGAGGAAAAAGTGGATTCGCTGGTTTTGATTGGCGCACAATATAAAGTTCCAAGTTTACTGATAGATTTTCAAAATCTTATCTTCCGTTGTATGCCAAACAAGGTTTTTGAAAGTATGGGACTATCAAAAAGCAGCACCATAAAATTGGCTCACTCTATGCGGTCATTGGATTTTACTTTGCAATTAAATAATATTCGTTGTCCAGTAACAATTTTGTGTGGCAAAAAGGATACTGCCAATCTAAAGGCTTCTAAAAGGCTAAAAGAATTGCTACCCCAAGCTACTTTGCACATCGTTCCAAATGCAGGACATGAACTCAATAAATATGCACCAAACACGATTGCAGAGATATTAAATCAGTAAATTTATCGTGCAAAAAATATAGTAAGATAAATTGTCTGACAGGTAAGCGATCTCTCTCACTTTCATCACAACATCCCACTGTCCTTAGAGAGATGGACGAAGTATAATGTAAGCAACAATCGAAGTTTCAGGAGGAAAATCATGAGCAGTAGGGGAATTTTTATTTTAGCGATTACATGGATTGTTATGTCACCGTTTTGGTTCTGGGCAGAAAATATTGCGTTAGGTATCATATGGCTATGTGGCGGAGTTATTGAACTATTTATCGCATTAGTGAGACGCAGCAAAGAGAAGAAAAGCAAGTAAATTCCAGTTTATAGGGATGATACAACAATTATTTTTGCATGGAAAAAAGAATTCGACGAGAAAGAAAAAAATACCTTTGGAATGGTAAATTGAATAAAACGGGGCAAAATATTACAAATCATATTGAAAAAACGGGGCAAAAGAGATACTGTTAAAAAGGGAGGAGGGAATTTATGTATAGAAAAGACTCTATTATCATAGAAGAATGGTTGAAAAGATCGGATAAAGCATTATTGGTAACAGGCGCCAGACAGATTGGAAAGACCTGGCTGATAAGAGAGGAAATTGCCAAAAGCGGATATCGTAAGTTTGAAGTTAATTTTATAGATCAGCCGGATTTGGTGGATTATCTCAATGTAAAAATGAGTGCGAATGAGTTTCTGGTGAAATTAAAAATGATTATGCCGGAGGATTGTAAGCCGCAGGAAACGGTCGTCTTTTTTGATGAGATACAGAAATGTCCGGAAATAGTGACAAAAATAAAATTCCTTGTAGAAGAAGGCAGCTTCAAATATGTAATGAGCGGATCCTTATTAGGAGTAGAGCTTAAGGGAATAACGTCGGTTCCGGTTGGATATTTAACTGTTTTGAGAATGTATCCGATGGATTTTGAAGAATTCATGATAGCAAATAATGTGTCAAAAACAACTTTGGAAATGTTGAAAGCGAAATTTGAAACATGTCAGCCCGTGGATGAATTCATACATCAGAAGCTATTGTCGCTGTTTTTTATCTATCTAATTGTCGGAGGCATGCCGGATGCGGTAAAAATATATATTGCTACAAAAGATATCCGGGAAGTGGATAAGGTACAACGGGATATCGTTGCGCTATATAAAGAGGATTTCTCTCAACATGAGAGTGAAGATAAAAAACTGAAATTGATATCTATTTATGATATCATTCCGGCAGAATTGAACAAACAGAATAAAAAATTTGTATTTACAATGCTGAATAAAGAGTTAAAGTTTGACAGATATGAAAACAGCTTTTTATGGCTGAAAGATGCCGGAGTTGCGTTACCGGTGTATAACGTGGAAGCTCCTGTTATTCCTCTCAAAGCGAGCAAGAGCAGTAATGTGTTCCGACTTTTTTCCAATGACATCGGTTTGCTTACCAGTGCATATCCGGCGGAAACCAAACTGGAACTGATCAATAAAAACAGCGAAGTAAATAACGGTGCTCACTTTGAAAATGCTGTGGCACAGCAATTAATGGCCAATGGTTTGGAACCTTATTTCTGTAAAAAGAAAAATATAGGGGAACTGGATGTTTTGGTCGAAATGGATGGGAAAGTGGTTCCCATTGAGGTGAAATCCGGGAAAGCTTACAAGGCACACAAATCCTTGGATAACTTTATGAAAATTTCTGATTATCATATTGAGAAAGCATATGTTTTATCGGTAGCAAATATGGAACAGGAGGGAGCCGTGGTATATCTTCCTATCTATATGTGCTATCTTTTAAAAGAACGGAAAATTGGAAAGTTAATCGTGAATCTAGATATGGAAGGGTTATAACACCGGGAGAAGTAATAAAACGGGATTTGTCGAATAAAGGAGCAAAATAGAAATGAAGATTCGCAAGGCAGAAAAAAAGGACATTCCAAGAATTCTTGCACTGTTGGGGCAGGTATTACAGATACATGCAGAGATCCGTCCGGATATTTTTATACCGGGTACTACGAAATACACCCCCTGCGAGCTGACAGAGCTATTACAACAGGAGGATCACCCTATCTATGTTGCCGTAGACGAGGACGATCTGTGCATGGGCTATGCATTCTGCCAACTCAGGGAGCAGCCCTTTTCCACTAATATGGTCCCCTTCAAATCATTGTTTATCGATGACCTTTGCGTTGACAAGCAGACACGGGGGCAGCATATCGGGGAAAGCCTGTTTGAATATGTGAAACAGCAGGCAAAAGAACTGGGCTGCTATGAAGTAACCCTGAACGTCTGGGCAGGCAACACTTCGGCAGAGCACTTTTATGAAAAGATGGGAATGAAGACAAAAGAACGGCAGATGGAATATATCCTGTGAGCCGGACGGAGGTGGCAAGCATGATTAAAATTGCATTTTTTGATGTCGATGGGACACTTTTGAAGATGGGTCATAAAGAATTAAGTGAGCGGACGCTGCATGCATTAATTTCTCTTCATCGGAATGGGGTGAAGCTGTGTATGGCGACCGGAAGAGGATATCTGTCGGCGCCGCGTTTTCCGGGGATTGATTTCGATGCTCTTCTGACCTTTAACGGTTCTTATGTAACAGTAGGAGACGAGATTATTTTTAAGTGCCCGCTTGATCGGATGGACAAGCTTCAGATCCTTCAGAATCTGAAAGACATGCATAGGGCGGTAGCGATAAGTAACGAACATTTTATCATCACCAACGGTACAGATCCGGATCTGGAGCAGTATTTCAGATTCGGTAATGAGATGCTGAAAATCGATAAACAATTCGATGAACGGGTTCGTGAGGATATCTATCAGATGATGTGTGCCTGCCGGGAAGAAGAGTATGAGCGGATTCTCTATGGTACGCACCATACACAGATTACAGCGTGGTGGGACAGAGCGGCTGATATCATTCCTCTGGAATGTGGGAAGGGAAACGCTGTGCGCGCGGTACTTCAGCATTTTGGCTTTACAAAGGAGGAAGCCATCGCTTTTGGAGATGGCTTC
The DNA here is from genome assembly GCA_003584705.1 of Lachnospiraceae bacterium GAM79. GTDB lineage: Bacteria > Bacillota > Clostridia > Lachnospirales > Lachnospiraceae > Acetatifactor > Acetatifactor acetigignens. Next base: position 3,803,335 of record AP018536.1, on the reverse strand, counting down.
AATGATATCGAGATGCTGGAAGCAGTCGGCACCGGTGTGGCCATGGGGAATGCGAAGGATGAGATCAAAGCCCACGCCACCTGCACGTGCAGATCGGTGGAAGAAGACGGAGTCTACGATTTTTGCTTAGAACATGGGCTGATTACAATATAGGCATTGCTGCCCGCATCTCTGCCACTTTCCCGGCATCTACTGCTTCATATGCATTCTTTCGGTTTCTATCATAAGAGAAGTCCACGTCCTGCAGGGAGGCGGTCGCATCCGGCTGCCAGCTTCTGCAGGATGTATGAACCTGCTCTATGCTCGTATATTCCATCAGAGCGTTTACGTTTTGTGCATTCACGCCGCTTCCGGCTAAAAATGTGATATCCTTACCATACTGGCTTTGCAGCTTTTGCAATTGCGTTCTGCCCGACCATACATCGGGTGCACCACCACTGGTGAGGATCCGGTCCGCACCAAGTAAGATCAATGCTTCCACTGCACGTTCCTGTTGTGCAATACAATCAAACGCCCGGTGAAATACAGCTTCTTTTCCGGCGCTATGGATGAGGTCGATCATTTCCTGTGTCCGGTTCCTATGGATGGCATGATCCTCTGTCAGGAAGCCGAAAGCAATACCGTCAGCTCCGTGCTCTAAAAGGATGCGGGCATCTAAGAGCATGGTCTCGTATTCATCCTGTGAATAGCAGAATCCGCCTCCTCTTGGGCGGACCATTGTTACAATAGGGATGCTGCACTGTTCTTTTGCACAGATCAGATTGGCCGTAGAAGGTGTGAGACCACCCAGATACAGTGCACTGTTAAGCTCTACCCGGTCAGCACCATTTTGCCAGGCGGTTTTCACATCTTCGAAGCTGCCGCAGCAGATTTCCAATAATCCTTTCAAAATAATCCCCTCAATCAATACATGACATTATTGCGTATGACTCTTGTTTGCGGCTTCATTGATCAGCACCATGATTGTGTTGATGGCGTCCATCTGGTGGCTGCGGCTCATGGCTTCCACATAATTCTGGCGGTTGAAGTACAGCTCGTGTACTTTATCCACCAGCAGATTCGTCGTAATATCATCCTCATTCAGCACAATGGAATAACCCTGCGCTTCGAAGGAAGCGGCATTCAACAGCTGGTCTCCGCGGCTGCTGGCGGCAGGCAGGGGGATCAGAATGTTGGGCTTTTTCAGCGCCAGAAGTTCACAGATGGCATTGGCTCCGGCACGGGAAATCACCACGTCTGCCATGGCGAAAATATCCTTTAGTTCCGCCTTGATATATTCAAACTGTTTATATCCGGGTGTATTTAACAACAGGTTGTCTATTTTGTCCTTACCGCAGAGATGTACTACCTGGAAATCCTCCAGAAGCTTCGGCAACGCATCGCGGACAGCCTTGTTCACGTTAGCTGCACCCAGACTTCCGCCAATGACCATGATGACAGGTTTATTGGCAGTAAAGCCGCACATGTTCAGTCCGGCCAGCCGGCTGCCCTGTGCCAGCTCCGCACGAATGGGAGAACCGGTGAGGACAGCCTTGTCGGCAGGAATATTTTTCATAGTCTCCGGGAAATTGCAGCATACCTTTTCTGCCACGGGAATGCACAGCTTATTGGCCAGTCCCGGTGTCATATCCGATTCGTGGATGATACAGGGAATATGTAAGGAAGCTGCAGCGCGGACGACCGGGACGCTTACGAAGCCCCCCTTGGAGAAGACTACATCCGGCTGGTAATTTTTCAGGTAATTTCTCGCTTCCACAAATCCCTTCATGACACGGAACGGATCGGAGAAGTTCTTCGGATCCAGGTATCTGCGGAATTTGCCCGTAGAAATGCCTGTGTAAGGAATGTTGAAATCTGCAATCAGCTTTTTCTCAATGCCTTCATAAGATCCCACATAGGCAATTTCATAGCCGGCCGCCTGCAGCGCCGGTAATAAAGCAATATTGGGGGTTACATGTCCGGCAGTTCCGCCGCCGGTCAATACGATTTTTTTCATAATAAAATCCTTCTTGTCGGTGAGATTACTGTGCGATCATTTCTTCCAGGGCATGAGCCAGCTGGTCAGGACAGGAGGTAGGCTTGAAACCGCAGCGGATCCCCTTGAGACGGCTGATTGCTTCTTCCGGCTTCATTCCTTTTACCAGAGCACTGATTCCCTGCAGATTACCGTTGCATCCACCGGTGAATTTTACGGAATCAATAACACCATCCTTTAATTCTACATCGATCGAAGTGGAACAGGTACCTTTTGTCTTGTATATCATATGTAAAACCATCCTTTTCAAACTGAATTTCTAAGGAGTGATTATAGCAGATTTTCGGCATTTATACAACAATATGTACAAGGTTTTCTTTTCACGAAAAATGTAAAAGAAATACTTTTTCTGTTCGGCAACGTAGAAGAATGACGATGAAAAAACGTACAAAACAAGCCTCTAATACGTTATACTCTAAGGAAGCGATAGAAAGGAGCGCAGGTTATGTTTACGATTTTCAAAGAAGAAAAAGTGATCACAACCGGAATTCTGGTATTTCTGGGACTTAGTATTCTGGTGCGTCTGCTTCTGGCAGGATTTTACCATACGATGATAAAAGAGACAGATAATATGGCAACGACGAATAACCGCCTGTTGAAACAGTGTAAAGTAAAATTTGCAAATTGTTACCAGTTAAATGGTGGAGTATCAAACATTCCGGTGTTTGTGGACAAGTTCCTCAACCGGCTGGCGTTTGGACACCTATCCTTTGATGCCTGGTATCATTTGTCCGGCCAGTGCATGCTGTTTTCCATTGTGTTTGCCGGTGTCGGGATCTGCAAGGGGATCATGGGCGGAAGGATGCTGGGGGAAATCCTGCCTTTTTATATAGTAAGCTTCTTAGGAATGTATCTTTATTTTTCCTTGTCAGCCATGGTGGATATCAAGGGAAAACGCAGAATATTAAAGACGAACCTCATTGATTATCTGGAAAATCATCTGTCGGGCCGGATCTCTGTCACGGAACAGGATTATGAAAGACTTTACGGACCGGGAAGCCTGGGGGAGGAGATCAGTGCGGCCGGAAGAACGAGAGGACGACAGCAGAGAGCTTCCGGCAGGCGGACGGTGGAACTGATGCCGATCAGCAGCAGAATGGCGCAGCCGGAAGAAACGGGAGATCGTCTGGACAGAGAAGTATTTTCCGTAGAAAATGCCGCACATGAAAAGCCGGGAGAAAAAGTGCTGCCGCAGAGACCGGAGGATCCCGCCAGAGTCACGGAGGAAGAATTACAGGCATTGCTTCAGGAATTACTTACAGTATAGCGGAAAATGTCAGACGTCCGAAAGAATTCAGAAAACATTCCCCGGATCTATAGATATGTCTTGAAAATGAGATGTAACTTTGTTAAAATAAAAACGGATTTTTTAAGTAAGTAACGCAAGAATGCGTGATATATCTGCAAGATATAAGGAGGAGCATTATGAGCAGACAAGTTACATTTGATTATTCCAAGGCCGGCTCTTTTATTTCTGAAGAAGAGATCGGTTACATGAAGAAGCTTACCCTGGATGCGAAGGAGACCCTGGTATCCAAGACCGGCGCAGGCAATGATTTCCTGGGATGGATCGATCTTCCCGTAGATTACGATAAGGAAGAGTTCGCCCGCATCAAGGCAGCAGCGAAGAAGATCCAGAGTGATTCCGATGTTCTGCTGGTTATCGGTATCGGTGGTTCTTATCTGGGAGCCAGAGCGGCTATCGAGTTCTTAAGCCACAGCTTCTACAATGTACTGGATAAGAGTGTACGTAAGACTCCGGAGATCTACTTCTGTGGTAACTCCATCAGCTCCACCTATCTGAAGCACCTGATGGATGTAGTAGGCGACAGAGATTTCTCCATCAACATGATCTCCAAGTCCGGTACCACCACAGAGCCCGCTATTGCTTTCCGTGTATTCAAGGAGAAGCTGGAAGCTAAATACGGCAAGAAGGGCGCGGCAGAGAGAATTTATGCTACCACCGATAAGGCGAAGGGAAGCTTAAAGCATCTGTCCGATGAGGAAGGTTACGAGACCTTCGTAGTACCCGATGATGTAGGAGGACGTTTCTCCGTACTGACCGCTGTAGGTCTGTTACCGATCGCTGTCAGTGGTGCTGATATCGACAAGCTGATGGAAGGTGCAGCCAGCGGAAGAAAGCGTGCCCTGGAGAATGATTTCGAAGAGAACGATGCTTTACAGTATGCGGCTCTGCGTAACATCTTACTGCGCAAGGGCAAGAGTGTCGAGATCCTGGCGAACTATGAGCCCGCTGTTCACTATGTAAGTGAGTGGTGGAAGCAGCTGTTCGGTGAGAGCGAAGGTAAGGACAACAAGGGTCTGTTTCCCGCAAGCGTGGACCTGACCACCGATCTGCATTCCATGGGTCAGTTCATTCAGGACGGTTCCCGTGTAATGTTCGAGACCGTGATCAATATCGACACTCCGAGAGAGGAGCTTACGATCGGCGAGGAGCCTGTAGATCTGGATGGTCTGAACTATCTGGCAGGCAAGACCGTTGATTTCGTCAATAAGAGCGCTATGAACGGAACCATTCTGGCACATACCGACGGTCAGGTTCCCAACTTCATGGTAACCGTTCCCGAGGTAAATGAGTTCTATCTTGGCGAGCTGTTCTACTTCTTCGAGTTCGCATGTGGTGTCAGCGGATACCTGCTGGGTGTAAATCCTTTCAACCAGCCCGGTGTAGAGAGCTACAAGAAGAATATGTTCGCTCTGCTTGGCAAGCCCGGTTATGAGGCACAGAGAGAAGAACTGCTGAAGAGATTGTAAGCCACAGAGGCGGGATCACTCCGGCAGTAATATGTTTCAAAAGAAGAAAAGGACAGCGTAATGAATTGATTTCATTACGCTGTTGCTGTATGATGGAATAAGTAAGTAGGGCGATAGCCCGGAGAAATCGTTTATTCTACTATGTTATTATGCTATTACGAAAAGAAAACAAAAGACAGGAGAAATTGCAAGAGATGAAGATTGTTTTACTGGAGAGAAACAGCGCCGGCACGGATGTGCCGGTGGACTGCTTTAATGAATTGGGAGAAGTGACCAGTTACCCGAATACCGTTACTGCACAGGAAGTGGCAGAGCGTGTGGGCGATGCGGATGTCATTGTCTGCAACAAGGCTCCCATGAAAGAGGAATCCCTGAAGGATTGCCCCAATGTGAAGCTGATCTGTGAGCTTGCTACCGGATACGACAACTGTGATCTGGCATATTGCAGGTCCAGAGGAATCAAGGTGGCAAATGTGGTCGATTATTCCACCGCCATGGTAGCCCAGCATACGTTTACTCTGGCGCTGGCATTGAGCCAGAAGCTGCCCTACTATGATGAATATGTAAAATCCGGCGCTTACAGTGCACAGGATCGTTTTTCTAATTTTGACAGACCTTTTTATGAATTAGAAGGTAAGACATGGGGCATTGTAGGAATGGGGAATATCGGCAGGAGAGCCGCAGCGATCGCTACCGCTTTCGGCTGTAAGGTAATCTTTTATTCCATCACGGGCAAGAGCACCTGTACGGATTATCCGCAGGTGGACAAGGATACCCTGTTAAAAGAGAGCGATTTCCTGTCCCTGCATTGTCCGTTAAGTGACTTATCCCGTAATTTCATTGATAAGGAAGCCCTTCGTAAGATGAAAAAGACAGCAATCCTCATCAATGTGGCAAGAGGCCCCGTGGTAAATAACGCTGATCTCTATGAAGCACTGGTGGCCGGAGAGATTCAGGCAGCAGGTCTGGATGTCCTGGAAAAGGAGCCTTTGGAGTTATCTAATCCTTTAAGCCAGTTAAAAGACAGTAACAAGCTGATCATCACACCGCACCTGGCATGGGCCAGCGTGGAGGCACGTACCCGTTGCGTACAGGGCGTCTACGAGAACATTAAGGCATTTATGCGTGGTGAGAACCGTAACGTGGTAAATTTATAAGCCATACGGTGGTATAGAATTTCATAAACAGTGATTAAGATATACACAAATGTCTTTGGAATGCTTGCATTTAAGGGGATATTTGTGTATATTTGTTATTTGTAGTTAACTATTTATAGGGCGAAGTAACCACATGAGCAAAAAGAAAGCCACGCAGAGGCGATTTTGCGAATGGGGTTCTGAATAGTTTTGTTAACCTTAGCACAGAGAAATGAGGAACAATATGGTAGAAAAAATAAAGGCACTTTGGATCAAGTATGAAGAGATCATTGCATACCTGATCGTAGGCGGACTGACCACGGTCGTATCCTGGGCAGCAAAATTCCTGGCAAACTTCCTGTTATTTGACAACACAATGTATCCAACACCCTTTCAGAATGTTGTATTAAGTGTTATCAACTGGACGGCGGGTGTCATTTTCGCATATTTTACCAACCGTAAGTTTGTATTCAAGAGCAATGCTCCGATGCTGTCCGAAGCACCGAAATTCGTACTTTCCAGAGTATCCACGCTGATCCTGGATATGGTAGTGATGCAGGTACTGACCGCAATCGGTGTAAATCTGCTGGTGGCAACCCTGATCTCCGCAGTTCTGGTCATCATCGGCAACTATGTATTCAGCAAGCTGTTCGTATTCAACAAGAAAAAAGACGGCGGAGCAGAAGAGGCAAAATAAATATATTAACTTGCAAGAGTATTATAAAAGCAGTCCGGAACTGGCAGAAGATAGAAAATCTGCTGGTCTCCGGACTGCTTTTTATGTGCAATTTATATTTGGAGTTATGCCAGATAAGCCTTCAACAATTCCAGCGTTGCGGCAACTGCATCCTTGTGGGAACGCTCGTAGCCGTGGGAAGCGTAGACACCTGGGCCGATGAGTCCGTGTCTGGCATCAATACCGGCGCTTAATGCGGCATCAGCATCGGAGCCGTAGTAGGGGTAAACATCTGCGGCGTAGTCGATATGATTGTCTTTTGCAGCCTGGATCAGCCCTTTGACCACATCATAATGATAAGGTCCGTGGCCGTCCTTGACGCAGATGGATACCTGACGATCCGTGCATTCCAGACCCTCTCCGACGCAACCCATATCTACGGACAGCAGTTCCTCCACATCTTCCGGAGCGGAAGCGCAGGCACCGTGACCCACTTCCTCGAAGACCGTGATATGTTGGTAGACCTTACGGGACAGCTTCAGATCCTCGTCTTTTACATATTTTGCGAAGCCAAGCAGAATAGCGGTGCTGAGCTTGTCATCCAGAAAACGGCTCTTGATGTAACCGGACTCCGTGATGCGGGTCCGGGGATCCATGCAGACGAAGGAACCGTTCTCAATACCCAGTGCCTTGACATCTTCCCTGGAAGATACCTTTTCATCCAGCAGGACTTCCACGGAATCGAAGGTACGCTCGGACCTCTGGTAATCGCCGTTGACATGGATGGAAGCATCCGTCAGCTGTACGGTGCCTTCGTATACTTTGCCGTCCAGCGTATAGATACGGCAGTTCTCGGTCTCGATATTGTTGGCGTTTAAGCCGCCGACCTTAGTCAGACGGAGACGGCCGTTGCTCTTGATCTCTGCCACCATGCCGCCCAGCGTGTCTACATGGGCCATGGTCAGAACTGCGTTGTCTTTACCGCCGATCTCTACGAGAACGCCGCCCTTTTTGGTCTTGACCGGTTTGTAGCCGAGGCGCTTGTACTCTTCACAGAGGTAATCCGTTACTTTTTCCGTGAAGCCGGAAGGGCTGTCGATAGCCAGCAGGGCTTCGGCCTGTTTTAAGATATATTCAATGTATTTCTTTTCTTTTTTCATGTTAATATGCATGCCTTTCTATTGCCTGCAAAGTCTGTGCAGCAGGCATTGTTTTCGATCCACAGGACAGCCGCCCGGATCAGATCCGGGGCATCATAGCCTCTACCAGCTTGGCGGAGTGGAGCGCTGCGGCCTTTTCAAAGGTAGGATAATCCATCTCGGCACTGTCATCCGCCTTGTCGGAAATGGCACGGATGATGACAAAGGGAATACCGTTCAGGTAAGCACCGTGGGCAATGGAAGCCCCCTCCATCTCGGCACAGTCCCCCTGAAATTCTTTGATCAGTCGGTCCTTGACTTCTTTGCTGGAAATGAACTGATCTCCGCTGACTACACGCCCGGTATGAACGTGAATGTCCGGATTGACCTCCTGACAGGTGCTGGCAGCAACCTCGATAAGATGCTCATCTGCAAGGAATTCCCGACATCCCAGCTGGGGAACTTCCCCAGGCTTGTAACCGAAAATGGTGGCATCTACATCATGGTGCAGGGCATCCTTGGAGATCAGAATATCTCCGATGTCCAGAGCGGCATTCAGGGATCCTGCCACACCGGTGTTGATGATGGCAGTGACCTGAAAAAGGTCTGCCAGAATCTGTACGCAGAGAGCGGCATTGACTTTGCCGACACCACTGCGGACGATGACTACGGGAGTACCGTTCAGGGTACCCTCGTGAAATTCCATATTTGCTTTGGTCGTGATATTAGTGGTGGTCATGTGAGCCTTGAGAGTTTCCACTTCCAGCTCCATGGCACCGATGATTCCGATTTTTTTCATGTGTGTTTCCTGTTCTTTCTTAAATAATTGTAATCACTCCGGATATACCAGACGGCTGTCGTCAATGCCGTACAGCACATTATCCAGATAGCGTTTTGCCAGATAGTTGGCCATACCCAGATTCATATCCAGATAGTTGCCGCAGTCTTTGGGAGAAGCACCGGGTACCTCACCCTTGTAATCGCGGATGAATTCAAACATTTCCACCATCAGAGGAACAATATCCTTAGAAGAGAGATCTCCGGCCAGCAGCAGATAGAAGCCGGTACGGCATCCCATGGGGCCGAAGTAGACGGTCTTGTCCTTGTATTCCGGATGATTGCGCAGGAAAGTTGCACCCAGATGCTCGATGGTGTGTACTTCTGCGGTATTCATCACAGGCTCTTCGTTGGGACTGGTCATACGCAGATCGAAAGTGGTGATGACCTCTGCACCGATGTGATCCTTGCGGGATACATAGACACCGGGCTGAAGCTTGATATGGTCAATGGTGAAGCTTGCTATTTTTTCCATGATATTCTCCATTCCGCACAATCTTTCAGGTTAATAATTGCGCTTTTTCTCTGCATAGTATACACTAATTCAGTAGAAAAGAAAATAGCCGGAGGGATAAGAGTATGAAGCATTCAGCGGAATATTATATAGAGCATCTGGAAATGGAGCCCCATGTGGAGGGCGGTTATTTCAAGGAATGCCTGCTGGAAAAAGAAGAGAGGAACCTGTGGAGCAGCATTTATTTTATGCTGGCAAAGGGGGAAGTGTCCCATTTTCATCGCCTGAAGTCGGATGAGGTATGGTATTATCATGACGGCAATGCGTTGACGATTTATATGATCGATGAGGCCGGAAAACTCACAGCGGCGAAACTTGGGCTGGACCTGGAAAAGGGAGAAGTCCCGCAGGTACTGGTTCCGAAGGGAATGATCTTCGGGTCTGCCATGGAGGAAGAGGGTTTCAGTCTGGTGGGCTGTATGGTTTCACCCTGTTTTAAATATGAAGAATTTGAACTGTTTGAACGGAAAAAACTATTGGAAAAATATCCGGAACACAGCGATGTGATCCTGCGTCTGACCCGTGAGTAAGCACTTACATTCGCAAAGTAGCGCAATAAAGCGTTGCATTCTGCCATTTTGTGTGTTATACTAGCTTCGCGTGCAGATGACTGCATGCACAATAAGGGTTATGAGAGGGAGAAAGAAAATGAAAAAATTTGTTGGAATTATTGTAGCAACTGTACTGGCATTTAGTCTGGTAGGATGTGGTCCTGTAGACAGCGCAATTCAGAATATTGCAAGTTCCGGATCCAATACCAGCAGCAAGAGTGGTGTGGTAACCGCAGATGATGACGGCTATGCAGAAGGACGTATGGGAGATGTAATGAGAACTTACTTCTTCGATTACACTGTAAACAGCGCATATACCTGCAATGACTATGAAGGATATACCCCTTCCGAGGGAAATAAGCTGTTAGTAGCAGAAGTAACCGTTAAGAACACCGATCGTTCTACCGTTACCATGTATGACACCGATTTCCAGATCCAGTGGGGCGATGATGATAACGATGACGCATACGCTGCACCTATCACCTACTATGGTAACACTGTAAGTGACGAACAGCTGCCGGAAGAGTATGATCTGGGTGTTAACGAAGAGAAAACCGGTCTGCTGGTATATGAAGTACCGGAAGATTCCAAGGATTATTCCATTTCTTATCTGGAGCAGTTCTCCAATGACACTGAGGGAGATGTATTCTTCGTATTCTTTACTGCAAAGGATAAGTAAGAGAAAACAAATAAGTAAGACTGGCGGTTTTGCCTGTAAAAAAGAACCGGAGTACTGTGGATCACAGTGTTCTGGTTCTTTTTTGCAGTTTATTTTTAATTTATAATTATATAATTTTTCCTTAATTGACATACTTATATATGCGTGTTATAGTACAAATAGAACAAGGGAGAGGAAGAAAGATCAAGAGATTGATCGAAGATCCTCTGACAGGTTCCGAAATTCTCCGGTGGTTGCCGGAGGACAAAAGGTAAGAGGTATCGAAAGACACCGACATATGTTTAATAGAAAAGGAGAGATGACTTATGTTATTACCTAGCATTTTTGGAGAGAACTTATTTGATGACTTTTTTGATGATGTACCTTTCTTTGACAACAGAGCAGAGAATCAGATAGAGAAGAAACTGTATGGCAGACATGCACATAATGTAATGAAGACCGATATCAAGGAGACCGATGACAACTATGAGTTGATCGTTGATCTGCCCGGCTTCAAGAAAGATGAGATCAAGGTTTCTCTGGAGGATGGTTATCTGACCATTGAGGCTGCCAAAGGTCTGGATGAGGATGAGCAGGAGAAGAAGACCGGTAAATACATCCGCAAGGAGCGTTATGCCGGAGCTTGCCAGCGTAGCTTCTATGTTGGTGACAACCTGACTCAGGAGGATATCAAGGGCGAGTTCAAACATGGTATCTTGACTCTGAATGTTCCTAAGAAGGAAGCAAAGCCTGCGGTAGAGACCAATAAATACATCGCTATTGAGGGATAATCCTTTGAATACAAAAACCGTTGCCCCGTAAGGGGCAGCGGTTTTTTGCGTGTGCGCCTAGCGGCGCACGTTTCTAACGGGTTAAAGTCCCGAATCCGCCCGGTAGTGGGAAGGATATAGCCGAAGGCAAGGGTGTCCATCGTGAGGTGGAATCTGAAGGAAGCTGGATGTGAGGAAAATACTAACTCATGGGCAAATCTCTGGTCTGACGGACAGAAATCTTATATGAGGTTATGCATGAGGGTAAGGTTGCACGCCAAATCGAAGCCCAATAACTACACGGAATCATGCATGATAAATGAGGCAGATGGATGGAGAGGAAGAAACGTGTGGTACCTAGGGAGGTCTGTGCGGTACGCCTTGAAAGAGGCAACCATTGCATAAAGCAATGCTGAACGCACAGAAGTCAGCAGAGGTCATAGTAGCCAAACGGAACAAGTTCCGTTCGAGGTGAAGGACCGAATCAGTAGGAGTCTTGAGTATGACCGAGAAAGGAGGAATGACCGTCTATGGCAGAAAACATTGAAAACAATGGCTGTTCGCAAAGAGATAATGCGGAACATGAAGGGTATGTGAAAGCGTCCAGGTCATTCAATCGGATATGGAAAGAAAGAGACAGTGCACAGCCGAGACTTTTGGAAGCGATACTGTATAAAGACAACTTTAACAGAGCGTATAAGAGAGTTAAGGCAAACAAGGGAGCACCGGGAATTGATGGCATGACCATTGAGGAGGCTCTTCCATATCTAAAGGAACATCAACAAGAGATAACCGACCGCATTTATCGTGGAAAGTATACTCCATCTCCAGTAAGACGAGCCACGATTCCCAAACCAGATGGTGGTGTGCGAAAGCTTGGCATACCAACAGTGGTAGACCGTACACTTCAACAGGCAATAACCCAACAGTTAGTGCCAATCTATGAACCGCTGTTTGCAGATGGTAGCTATGGCTATCGTCCGAACAGAAGTGCAAAAGATGCAATACTTAAGGTTAAGGAGTATGCAGAACAAGGCTATACATTTGCTGTAGTCCTTGACTTGTTAAAGTACTTCGATACTCTTAATCACGAAATTCTCATCAATCTTCTCCGGAAGAATGTAAAAGATGAACGTGTAGTACAGTTGATAAAGCGCTATTTGAAGAGCGGTGTAATGGGAAACGGAGTGGTCATTGACACAGAGGAAGGCTCACCACAAGGTGGAAACCTATCACCATTGCTGGCAAATGTCTACCTCAATGAGTTCGACCAGGAATTCCTGAAAAGAGGTGTTCCATGCATAAGATATGCAGATGACATCGTGCTTCTTGCAAAGAGCAGGCGGGCATCAGAGAGACTCTTGGAAAGCAGTACAAAATATCTTGAGGAGAGGCTGAAACTTACAGTCAACCGAGAAAAGAGCCGTACTGTCAGCGTGTTTGCAATCCGAAATTTTAAATTCCTTGGCTTTGCATTGGGAAGGAACGGAAAAGGCATTTATGTCAGAGTTCATCTGAAGTCATGGAAGAAGTTCAAGTCTAGACTGAAAGAGTTATCTTCCCGTAAACGATGGCAGTCAATCAAGCTAAGCCTTGAGAAAATCAAGGTGTATGCGAGGGGATGGCTTAACTACTACGGAATTGCAAGTATGAAGAACAACATAGATGACATCAATGGATGGCTCTATCACAGAATACGTATGTGTATATGGAAACAGTGGAAGAAACCGAGAACGAAATATAAGAATCTAGTCAAGCTGGGAATTCCAGAACACTATGCGGCAACAATAGCAAACAGTCGCAGAAAGTATTGGTATATCAGTAATAACAAAGCTGTGATTTGGGCGCTGAATAAAGAAAGACTGATAAACAGTGGCTTTTACGATTTAGCCACAGCCTATCAGTCTGTGCACGTCAACTATTGAAACCGCCGTGTACCGAACGGTACGCACGGTGGTGTGAGAGGACGGCGGTTAGTCACCGCCTCCTACTCGATTATACGAAATAGTTGCGTAGAATCTCAGGATGACTGTCTTTTCCGTAAGACAGCCCGTTCTTTTTTTATAATATATTGTTCCAGTCCCGGAACCGGATTGTTGAGACGGCAGCCGTAGAGAAACAGCCCGTTTTCCAGTTCCTGTATCCGTGCAACCAGTCCATAGAGATGGAAGTTGAAGTTTTCGGCGGTTTCATCCATATGATCATTCAAGACGGCATGGACGGTCTGATTGACCTCCAGTTTTAAATCTTCTTTGCTGACCACGGAAAAGCCGTTGTAGCTGATGTCCTTGATGATGGCATCGTGGGCGGCACGGTTTAGGCCGCATTGGACAGCAGTTTCGATGCCGACATAGCAGCGGTAGCTTTGCCGGCGGTTATAGGTGTTGCTTCCGGCAACACTGAAAACAGTGTAGCAGAGCGTTCCGTCAGCACGTTTCACCACGTTAGTGGTCACATTTTTGAACAACTGTGGCTTTTCCTCCGGAAATGTGACAATGAGGTCTACGACCAGTCCTTTTCCCCGGAAAGAAATAATTTTATCATCGGTAAATACACCCTCAGCCAACAAAGTATGTCTGCGGGGATACACTTCCAGAATCTTAGATTCAAATTGAAGCTGTTCCGTATTCAGATGGATTAAAAAGTTAAGGGATAATCCTGCTGTCAAGTCATCGATCTGCATCGTCGGTGGTCTCCCATCTTTACAAAATCATCTAGTTCACCATTTTGGCATTTGGATAGATACGCTCCATCCGGGTATCCGGATAATGTTCATCTAAAAATTGCTGTAATCCGTTAAGTTCTGTGGTCTCCACAGAATAAGAAATATCGTTGCGCTCCGTATATCTGGCCAGCGCCAGTGCGGAGATCAGCATATTGACAATCATAAATACTATCAAAATATTGCAGACAATTGTGCCGGTTCTTTTCGGAATCTTTTCAATACAGCCGGAAAGCTTCGGATAGATCAGTTTCAGCCATACCACAGCGGCAATTCCCCAAAAGAAGCAGTACAAGAGGTTGATACGGCCGCCTAAGTTAAAGGCAAATCCGCTGTAGTCCCAGAAAATCGTGCCAAAGACCATTTCCGTGAAGACGCTGCAGATATATTCGTAAGCACCGCCCAGCAGGGTACCTGCCAGAAAAATAGTACTGTCGCTCTTGTTGCGGTAACGGTAGAGCAGCAGGGTAAGGAAGGCACAGCCCAAACCCCAGACAATACTGAAAGGCCCGTAGACGACACTGCTGCGGCTCATCCAGACACCTGCGGTGATGCGGCAGAAGATCGTTTCCGTAATGTCACCTAACAATGCACCGATGAAGAAGAGGGAAAACAGTTTGTAAAAGCAGCAGCCCTCGGCAAAGACGGTGGATTTTTTATGTTCTTCTCTGGCTTTTACCAGAGCATCCAGGCTGATAGAAGGATATGATTTCTGCAGTCGCTTCTGTATATGTCTTGTCAGGGCATTTTCCAGAAAACGGGAAGTCTGGCCCAGCCCTTCTGTAATCTGATCCGGGCGGGCGGTCTGCTTTTCCAGAGAGGCCTCCACCCGGTGCTTTGCCTGTACCTGTAGGCTTAAAGTAGATAAAGCGGAACCAACGGTGTCCAACAGGAGCAGCCCGCCCAGCACCAACAGAAGTACAACGGAAAGCAAGTGCGGAATGCGGTCAAAAAGTCCGCATAATAACGGATCTGCAAACATTACCGTCACAACACTTAAAGCACCCCACAGCAGGGAAAAAGGCAGGCAGATGTAGCCACCTACGTTGTAGCGGAAACGGGAGTAATCCCACAGCTTTTTCTTATAGAACTTTTCGAAGAACATGCCGGTGGAATATTCCAACAGGGAAGCCAGTACAAAGCCACCCAGGAACAGGAAAAACGGGTCTTCCGTTAGTTCCGGCAGGAAAATCTCGAACAATATGGCACCAAAACCGTAGATCGGGCATAGGGGACCCGCTACGAATCCGCGGTTAACGAATTTCCGATGCTGCACCGCAGCAGCACATACCTCAATACACCATCCAATAAAGGAATAGAAGAAAAACAACCAGAACAGGCATAACCAGGTTATTGTCATAGGGGCACCTCTTTCGTCGAAGATTGTCGAATATTGTCTTGTTCCATCATATCACAACGGCATGATAGAAACCATGACTAAATTACAATGTTGGAAAAATGTACAAAATGGTGATAAAAACCGTTGGAAAAGTGTACGAAGCCATCGACATATTCTTCGGTAGGCTCTTAAGGTCTCGGAGATCTCGGCGATATGATTTATCTCCTCCCATTCATTGTCTGTTAGACCGTCCTGCTGCAGACTTTCCCAGGCAATGTCACAATTCTTGTCCTCGTGTAATTCCTTCATATTGTTGTAATAGGTCTTATCTCCGGTGACGGCATAAGGCTGTACGGCAGCGGTCAGCGTTTTGGAACCCAGACGGTATAGGTTCATATACATGGTAGCTTCCAGCTGTTGAGAATTGATCCGGCTCAGATATAGATTGGATCCCACGAACAGGATCATCATGACGATACTGATGATCAGTATCCGATAGGTAGACCTTGTTAAAAATATAAAAAAAGCGTAAAATTATTTTGAGAACCACCGGTGATTGCTTGCACCCTATACAGGAAGATGGTACTATAAAACGTAAGAGGCATGATTCGGAAAAGAGAAGATAACGGTAAAAATAACGATAAATAAAGATAAATAAAGATAAATAAAGAACCAGGGGTGGTTACATGAAAAAAAGAATAGTTGCCGTGACTTGTGTGCTGATGTTTTGTCTGGGGTTGATCGGATGTGGGACTGAACGAGCCGACAAAACGCAGCAACTGATCCGGGGTGCGGCACCGGGGTATAATGACGGTCTCATCCGGGTGGGGATGATCCAGACGGGAAAAGAGTCTGACTGGAGAGATGCCAATACCAATGATTATCTGAATACGTTCACCCAAGAAAGAGGCTACGATCTGATCTATATCGACGGCAATTCCAGTTCGGAGCGCCAGGTAAAAGCCATGTACGATCTGATCCAGCAGAAAGTAGATTATATTATCCTGCAGCCCATCGTGGAGACCGGATGGGAGGATGCCATACATGCCGCAAAGGAAGCTGGGATACCGGTCATCGTAGCGGATCGTAAAATCGCTGTGGATGAAACGGAATACGTGTCCTGGATCGGTTCGGATTTTGAAGAGGAAGGCCGGAAAGCTGTAACGTGGCTGGATCAGTATTTAACAGAGCAGGGACGGGAAAACGAGACAATCCACATTGTCCTGTTGGAAGGAACCGAAGGAGCTACCGCTGCCATTGGAAGAACGAACGGTATTTTACATGGAGTGGAGGAACATCCGAATTGGACCATCGTAGATAGGGGATGTGCCAATTTCACTCAGGGAGAAGGCCAGACCTATATGGAAAATCTGCTCAGCGAAGGAACAGTAAAGGATATTGATGTTATCATTTCGGAAAATGATAACATGATCTTTGGTGCCATGAAAGCACTGGATCGGAACGGCAAGAGCTATGGGCCTGAGGGAGACATCATTATGATCTCCTTTGACGCTTTGCACGAAAGCTTTGAAAATATGATGGCGGGAAAATTACATGCCACCGTGGAGTGTAATCCGCTGTTGGCATCCACGGTGGAGACGGTCATAGAAGAACTGGAAGCCGGCAGAGAGGTGGATAAGATCTATAACACTGAGGAAAACATCTATACCTATGAAAATGCAGCCGACTATATAGATCAGAGAAAGTATTGATTTCCGAGGATTACGAATGAAAAAATCATTAAAATATAAAATCGTTCTGGCTATTGTTATCATCGTATGCATTATGGACGTGAGCTTCATATTTGTAAACTACGTCAATTATATGAATGTCAATCGGAATTACACAGATTCTCTGGCGCAGACTGTGGCGAATACCTGCAGACTGGTGGTAGATGGAGACAGCGTAACGGGCTATCTGGACAACAGACGGAGAAATACGGCTTATTACGAGGTATGGAATAAACTCATTGACTATCGCAACACCAGTGAAAATGTAATGCAGATCAGCGTGGTCAATTTCAGGGATGGTGGAGGATGTTATGTGTATGACACAGATCTGACAGAAAACGGAGCATTTTTAGGAGATATCCGCCCCTATGATGAGGTACAGAATGCTATAAAAGACGAGTTGATCGCATGTGAGAAAATAGAACCGTTAGAGTATAACGGAAGAAGCGATTACTACATTCCGCTGAATTCCTCATACAATATTCCGGTGGCTTATATTATCGTAGGAATTTCCACAGAAAATGTCAGAAGGGAGCAATTGACTTATTTAGGGTATATTACCATCATTGTTACATCGATTACGGTGCTTTTCGGAGTCTTTATGATCTGGTTTATGCAGCACAATGTACTGCGACCGTTAAATGCCATGTCCAAGGCGGCTTCCAGCTATTCTATTGCCATTTTGCGGGATGGTAAGGAATCTCCCATCAGCCGGATGAACATCAGAACCGGAGATGAACTGGAACGACTGTGTGAATCCATGAAGAAAATGGAGCATGATATCATTGCGTCCAGTTCCCAGCTGGCTATTGCTGATTGGAACAGCAATCATGACAGCATGACGCAGCTCTACAACAAGAGACACTACAAAGAACAGTTAAAAGAACTGCAGAATGACAGTACCATCGGTGTAATTTATTTCGACATTGACAATTTGAAACGCATGAATGATACCTTCGGACATGAAAAAGGCGATGCTGTGATCCTGAAAGCAGCGGAATTTATCCGGAGATATCTCACGGAGCAGGCAAGCGGATTCCGTATCGGTGGAGATGAATTTGTAATGCTGATCAGAGATTGTACGGAAGAAAAAGTACAGGAACTGGTAAGTACCATGCGTGGAGATGAAAAAGGAAATTTATCGGATGTAACAGCAGAGTTTTACTGCCGTCTTGCAATCGGCGGAGCTTTTCGCAAGACGGGGGAAACTCTGGAAGAAACCATAAAACGGGCAGATGATGAAATGTACAAGAATAAACATTCCGTGAGAAAAGCCTGAAATTTCAGGCTTTATTGAATAGTCAGCCGGAAGCCGGCATCGCTGCCCTTCAGCCGGATCCGGTACAGATCATGATCCCATGCCGTTTTCAGGCGTGCGTCCGTGATCGGTAAAGTTTCTATGGCAAGCAGATCAGCCCCTTCGAAGGAGGCAGATGCTTCTCCGATGGAGAGTTTACCGTCAGAAAGAATAACCGGTTTTTCATAAGTAATAAAATTAAGAATAACATCTTGCGCATTTGTGTGGTCTTCCAATACGACAGTGTTGGAAGACTTTTTTAATGTCACCCTGCGGACATAAGTCAGATCCGGCACAATAGCCTGTGCGGCAGGATAGGCGGCAGCCAGTTCCATGGAAATAGAAGGTTCGGCTCCGGTCAGAACTGTCATCACATTTTCCGCACGGTATTCCACACCGTCCTTCTGATCCGTACCGCAGATTGTAGGCAGGTTGTGATACCCTGACTGCATGGTCCAGATCTCGTAACGTCTGGGAGAGAAGGTCTTCCGGGTGTAGGTCTCCACACCGATATCCGCCAGAATGGGCAGTCCGTTTTTGTATAAGGTGATGCTGCCGGTATCATTGTGGTTGTGACTGTCGGCATTGTCTCCGGCTTTGACTGCCAGATCCAGAGTATCGGAATGCACGAGGAACAGCCCTACGCTGGGATAATAGACATCCCGGTGGGAAAGTGTTCCGGAAGTATTCTGCTGCATCAGTTCTTCATAATGAAATACGGTCTGCATGCGATAGAACAGATTCCCACCGTTCACTTCATCTGTGACAAGCTGTCCCTGACCCGCCTGGAAATCTTTTGCGGCGAACAGGCAGAGATCCTCCTGCCCGGTGGCCTTGCCAAAGAGATATTCCCGTACTCCGGCACGGCCGGCTATAGGAGAGCAGTCAGCAAAATTAAAATAGTATTTATCATTCACATGCACGTTCAGAATATAGGATGCAATATTTTTCACCTTATCCCACCGGAACAGAGTGTCGAAATGACCGTCGGTAACCGTGTTCAGCACAGTCATGGCACCGTATAGACATAGTCCCGCATGGCGATAATATTGGGCACCCTCCTCGCAACAGCCGTCATTGCCGTAATCCTTGAGAAAATAATCACAGCTTTCAGCAGCCTTATGCAGAATCGCCTGCAATGTGACAACTGTGTCAGACGTATTCTCCGGCAGGAATAACGGAGCATTTCCGCAGAATGTGCGCACCGGAGAGGACAACCGAGAGGACATTTCCACACTCCAGGGCATCAGGAACGTGGTCAGCAGTACATTCTGTGTACACCATACGGTCCAGTTGCACATAGGCTCATCGTCATGTCCCATCCACCAGAAATGTGCGGTCAGATAGGGCAGCAGGATCCGTCGCTTCAGATTGTCCTCGATGCAGGTCAGGATAAAAGGGCTG
The DNA here is from genome assembly GCA_003584705.1 of Lachnospiraceae bacterium GAM79. Classification (GTDB taxonomy): domain Bacteria; phylum Bacillota; class Clostridia; order Lachnospirales; family Lachnospiraceae; genus Acetatifactor; species Acetatifactor acetigignens. Next base: position 3,783,752 of record AP018536.1, on the reverse strand, counting down.
ACAGCGTTGAATTCTTCTTCCAGCAGATAAGCCGCACAGGCCAGCAGTGCACCGGTCTCGCAGGCGAACAGATCCATGACGGGCCTGGTCACATCCGGCAGGATCAACTGCGGGGTATCCCGGATATAGGAGTTATGCGCGGGAAGCTGCCAGGCAGTCTCTTCACAGATGGAATAGATACCATTGAGAATATCGTCCAGAAAACGTCCCTGATGTTCCACACATTCGGCCTGGATCAGATCATTCAGGGCATTGCGTTTGGCAAAATAGAGGGCTTCAAAAGCAGCCCGGTCACCGTCTCTTTTAAAACGCATATAATCCGTGGCACGGATCACCGGAAAAGAGTAATTCAGTTTTTCCTCACCTGCCTGAATGAGTTTTTCTTTTAATGACTCAGGGAGAGTCTCATAGGATGTCTGCATAGAAGCTTTCGGAAAAGGCCGGAAAGACTGAAAAGTACCATGAAAAGTTTCGGCTGTTTCCAAAAAGCGTTTTTCTATATTATGATTGGCATAAGCTGTTTTATTGTTCTGATTGTTCATCGTTATGCTCCGTTATATATGTTAATTAAATTTCCCATTCACATATTCCGTGGGGGAGACACCCTCCACCCGTTTAAATACCTTGCTGAAATAGAAGGCACTCTCGAAGCCCAGAGCCTCTGCGGCCTCGTAGACCTTCATATTTTCTTCTTCCAGCAGCCGTTTGGCTTCCGTGATCTTGCAGATGTTGATATATTCACTGAAGCCGGTATCGTTGTATTTGCTGAACAGCTGGCTTAAGTAATTCGGGCTGATGCCAAAGACTGCGGCCACCTCATTCAGGGACAACCGCTCGCTAACGTGTTCATTAATATATTTCCGAACATTAGTTACGATGTGGTTTTTATAATCCTTTCGACGGGATTGGAACAATTCGCACAGTTGTCCGCAGAAGAATTGCAGCCACTGGATCACGTGATCCACATTGGACTGCTTATAGAGGGAACGGTAGCCATCCGGATCTTCCGCAAAAAAGCCGGACACAATAGATTCCCCGTCCTGTAAAAGCGAAATCGACAGATAGAGAATATTGCTGGCAGCGTCCAGAGCCTGCACATAGTGCCCCGGGTGATCCCGGAACAGATCGCAGATCGACTGAATCGTGTTATGTAAAATATCAGGATCATATTCTTCAAAAGCTCTGGTGAGATCATTCTTAAACAGGCTGATATTGAAGGAATTCTTAGCCTTTTCCTGTGAATGACCGGTATCAAATGCTACTATCGCGTCATGGGATTCCGTATTTTGAAAAATCTGTCTCGCGTACTGGTAGGAATCACAGATGGTACCAGGCGTCTGAACCGGGATGCCGATGCCGCAGCGTAGCGACACATTATAGTAGTTTTGCAGAGTTCCACTGATATTGTGCAGAATCTCCGTCAGATTTTCTACATAATCATCGGTACCTACGGCATCCGCAAAGCAGAAAATCAGTGCAAAATGGCGCAGATCCAGGGATAATGCATACAGCGGCAGATATTTACCGCCCAGTTCCCGGATCATCTGCAGTGAACTGGTAAACAGAGGCATCTGCTTTTCGGCAGACATCTGATCGGCCTGAGGGCTGATGATCTCTCCGTAACAGCACACATAAGCGACGTAATCGAAATTCAGATTCAGATCTCTGCTCTGCAGACGGAACTGTTCTTCGGACTCGAACAGGTCATGAAGGAGACTGATCAGGAACTTGTCATAAAAGGGATGAATATTTACGGCGGACATCTGCTTTTTCCGGGAACGGGAGATCTGTGTGAGTACCCGGTCTATGGCATTTTTCAATACTTCCGGTGTCAGCTCCAGCTTCACCAGATAATCGGATACCTGATAGGACAGAGCATCTCTGGCCATCTGGAAATCCTCATAGCTGGTAAGGATGATAAAGTACGGACAGTTTTCACCATAGCGTTCCCTACATACTTTTGCGAGATCCAGACCGCTCATTACGGGCATTTTGATATCCGTGATCACAATCTCAGGAGATTTTTCCTCGATGATCCTGAGAGCTGCCTGACCGTTCATGGCAGTGCCGCAGATCTCGATATTTAATTCATTCCAGTTCAGCATGGAGCGGATACCCGCCTGAACCAAAGGCTCATCATCTACGATTAAAAGCTGATACATAGTAACTCCGTTCTGGACAGATGTCTGTCCGGATTAAGTGTTTTCAGATGAAATAGTTTCGGATGAAACAGTTTCATTGTTATGCAGAGGAATATTCGGTATGTGTATGGACATCGTCGTATATTCCCCTTCTTTGCTTTCTATGGTAATGCCATATTCTGCACCAAATTGGTATTGTAAGCGTTTATGCACATTGCTGACACCGATTTCCCGGAAGAAATCCGCAGAACTGTCGTCGTTGGAGCGTAATACCTGTGCAGCTTTATCCGCTGTCATGCATACACCGTCATCTGTGACATCAATACGGATCTTTTCGGTGTTGTCCGATGTCTCATAGCCGACATGTATCCGGATGTGTCCGGCACAGCCCTTCGGTTCGATACCGTGGAAAATTGCATTTTCCACCAGAGGCTGCAATGTAAACTTGATAATCTCACTGTTGTACAGAGATTCATTATCCGCCTGAATGTCCATGGTAATGGTGCCGCCGTAGCGGTAGCTCTGAATGGTGAAATAGTTCTCCAACAGAGATAATTCTTCCCGGATATCGATCAACAGGCTGGTGCCTTTGGAAATACTTTTTAACAGACGGGACAGGGAGGTGGTCATCTCGGAGATACCGGTTGCCCCCTGTATGGTTGCCATCCATTTGATAGAGTTCAGTGTATTATACAGGAAATGAGGATTGATCTGGCTTTGTAGCATCTTGTATTCCAGATCCTGTTTCTGTTTCTCATCTTCCAGTCGTTTCTCCATAAGTTCCGATACATTTTCCGACAGATCATTGATTCCCCGTCCGATATCCCCCAGTTCGTGATCCCATTCCACGCTGGGATCTCTGGAGAAGTCTCCGCCGGCGATGCGTACCATCCGTGTCTGCAGCCTGGATACAGGTACCGTGATCATACGATTCATCAACAGCATCAGAACGACACCGATAGACAAAATGCCGATCAGGATGCAGGCAAGGATTCCCATGAACAAAACCGCCTGATTGGTCCGCTCCGCATGTGAAATACTCTGACTTAAGTAGCAGTCCGGCATATTTAACGGAGTGGTGACCAGAATCTGTTCTCCCATGGTAGCACTGTGGATTTTGGAAATCTGTGTGGTGCCCGTGAGAGAATATGTGCTCAGGTCATCAAGAATACTATATTCGGGCGTAAATTCCTGCAAGCCTCCGTTTTCATAAATATAGGTATGTCCTGCAATGGACAGATAGAGAAAGCTGTCTGACGGACAACTGTAATCCTTCAAAGGTATGGTGAACAGATCTGCGGATATTTCGATGAACAGATATCCTGCCTGCCTGTTATTGTATTGGTAGGTAATGGGACGGATCACAGGTAATACTTTACGTCCCGCACGGTGAAAAGGATCGGATACAATACCGGGCGAAAAATCATAATCATCGGCAGTCAGTAATTCTTCATAATAAGGAAGCTCCGGAATCAGCGTTGCAAGATCTGCGGTAGAAGAGTACGTTGCGGTTACCACCTGCAGATAATGCTCCTGTGAGACAATGGCAATTCTGGGCATATAATTATAAGAAGAATTCCGGCTGCATTCCTCGTAGAAGGAATCATAAGTGGATACGGACAGGACAGAGCCGGGATTGGGGTTATGTTCAATATAATTGGCAATATTGGAATCTGTCTGGCAATATCTGACCAACCGGTAGACTTCATCCATACTGTTGTCCATAGACTCCGACAACAGGCGCAGGCTGGTCTCCGTGGACTGGATCAGGGTGTTCTGCAGATAGTGCCGGAATATGTAATAACTGAACAGGCTGATCAACAGACACATTCCCAAAATGGCGCTCAGAGTGAAGAGCAATATGCGATTTCGTATGCTTTTTGAGTGATAAACAGTCTTTTTCATGCTTTCAGTATAACATAACGAAAGAAAAACGGTAGTTGAAAAAACAAGATGCTAAAAAAAGTGCATATTAAAATAAAATATTACATCTTCCGAAAGCACTTTTAGAAAAAAGATAAAAAAATTATAAAAGAATGTGAATTATATTATAAATTTTTCCATGTTACGGAAAGATCTTTTTCGTTATACTTTAGTTACAGTCAAGGAACCGGTAAGAACGGATCCGTAACAGACGTAACATAGTATCAAATTAACAGGAGGGTTTACATGAAAAAGAAAGTATTAAGTTTAGTACTGACAGCAGCAATGATGACCACCATGCTTGCAGGCTGCGGCAGCTCTGATAACGGCAGCACAGCAGCTTCCACCGGTGAAGCACCCGCAGCAGCAACCACTGAGGCTGCAGCAGCTTCCACCGAAGCAGCACCCGCAGAAGAAGTTACTTTAAAGTGGGCTATCTGGGATCAGGAGACCACACAGTACTGGGGTGATATTAAAGATGCGTATGAAGCATCTCATCCCGGTGTAACCATTGAGATGGTAGACCTTGGTTCTACCGATTACATGACCGTTCTGGCAACTGAGCTTTCCGGCAGCGGATCCGATTTCGATGTAGTAACCGTCAAGGATGTACCCGGATATGCAACGCTGGTACAGAAGGGATCTATTCTTTCCCTGGATGATTACATCTCCAAAGATGGCGTGGATTTAAGCAAATACGCAGGTGTTACCGATCAGGTAACTGTAGACGGAAGCCTGTATGAGCTGCCCTTCAGAAATGACTTCTGGGTATTGTTCTATAACAAGGATCTGTTTGATGCCAAGGGTGTTGCTTATCCTACCAACGATATGACTTTTGATGAGTACGATGCTCTGGCAAGAGAGATGACCGATACTACCTTTGGTTCTCAGGTATACGGTGCTCATTACCACACCTGGAGAAGTGCGGTACAGCTCTTCGGTGTACTGGATGGAAAACATACCATCTTAGACGGTAACTATGATTTCTTCAAACCTTACTATGAGATGGTTCTGAATCAGGAAGCTGACGGCGTATGCAGAAAGTACACAGATCTGAAGACCGAAGGCTTACATTATTCCGCAGCATTCTCCGGTGGAGACGTAGCAATGATGAACATGGGCTCCTGGTTCATCGCAACCATGATGTCCAACCTGAAGTCCGGCGAATATGATTCCAGCCTGTGCGGTAACTGGGGTATCGTTAAGTATCCCCATGCAGAAGGCGTAGAGCCCGGTTCTACTCTGGGTACCATCACCGGTCTGGCTGTAACCACTGCAAGTGATACTCCCGATGCGTCCTGGGATTTCGTTAAATGGGTCAGCGGTGAAGAAGGCGCAGCAGTTATGGCTTCCAGCGGTAACTTCCCTGCAATGATGACTGACGAAGTAGTAGACATGATCTCCGGTCTGGAAGGATTTCCCACCGATGAAGCCAGCAAGGAGGCTCTGACCGTATCCAACCTGTACCTGGAAGTTCCCTACGCTCCCAATGTATCTGAGATCAACTCCGCTCTGGATTCCTATCATGGAAGTATCATGACCGGTGAGATGAGCATTGATGATGGTATTGCAGCAATGAATAAAGCGGTAGCTGACCTTCAGGCTCAGTAATGAAGATCTTCTCTATAAAAGTATTGAATGTTTGTTGAATGTTGAATAAGACTTAAGGGGTCGTACCTACGGCCCCTTTCTTATCAGAAAAAGACGCAAAAGATGACACAAAAAGCGTTTGAAAGGAGAATTGTTATGCGGAAATTAAGCCGTCAAACCAAAAGAGATCTGGTGGCCTACTCCTTTATTGCACCTAACTTTATCGGTTTCTGCGTATTTACTTTGATCCCCATTATTTTTGCCTTTGCCCTTGCTTTCATGAAGTGGGACGGGAGTAACCCGATCCAGTGGGCAGGCATCAGTAATTTTACAAGACTGTGGAAAGATACTTTCTTTATCGCAGCATTTAAAAACACCATTATTTATTGTATCGGTACCGTGCCTCTGACCATGATCGCATCTCTGGCACTGGCCATCGTGTTAAATCAGAAAGTAATAGGAAGAGGTATTTTCAGAACCCTTTCCTTTTTCCCATATGTAGCTTCTCTGGTAGCAATCACCGCAGTATGGAAAATGCTGTTCCACCCCTCGAAAGGACCTGTGAACAACATTCTGCTGAATGTTTTCAATGTACCGCAGGATCAGCTTCCCCAGTGGTTCACCGGCGGACTGGTACTGTTCTCCATGATCCTGTTCAGTGTATGGAAATATATGGGTTATTATATGGTAATCTACCTGGCAGGTTTACAGGGAATCTCCTCTGAACTGTATGAGGCAGCCAGCCTGGACGGTGCAAATACCTGGCAGAAATTCCGTTATGTGACCTGGCCGCAGTTGTCCTCCACGACTTTCTTCGTAGTCGTCATGCTGACCATCAACTGCTTTAAGGTATACGACATTGCTATCATGCTGGCAGGTGGCGGAAGCGGAGAACTGACAACGTCCGCAACCGTTCTTGTATACTACATCTATCAGAAAGCATTTATTGACTGGGATCTGGGCTACTCCAGTTCTGTAGCAATGGTACTGTTCCTGATGGTACTGTTCGTAACGATCATCCAGTTCCGCGGTCAGGCAAAGAGGGAGAAAGCATAATGGCAATCTTGGCTTTGAAGGTTCTCGATAAGGACAGCAACACCATCTGCGTCAGCAGCGGTGAGGATTTTGTGGATCTGGTCTGCACCCATACCTATGAAGAGGGTGACCGGATCGTGCTGGAGACCGATGAGAAAAATATACATGTACATTTACAGGTGGATGATGCTCTTGGGGATGCTTTCGTATACATAACCGACAATGTATCCTATGATGTTCCCTTCGGGGAGAAAAGGATCAGCATGTCCCCTAAGGTATTTTCCGGAAATAAACATTATCTCTATGCGGAAGTCGCAAGAGAAGATGAGATCACAGTCTATAGAAACCTGGCACTGAATCCTGCGGATCAGCATATGGATGTTCCCTGTTATCCTCATGCGACAGCCAATGTGGAGACCAGAGGCGAGAGTGTATTCGCAGCGAAAAACGCCATTGACGGTGTCCGGGCGAACCGCTCCCACGGAGAATGGCCCTACGAATCCTGGGGAATCAACATGCAGGATGATGCAGCTATGAAGCTGGACTTCGGCAGACCGGTACTGGCAGACAGGATCGTGTTGTACACCAGATCCGATTTCCCGCATGACAACTGGTGGCAGCAGGTAACAATCCGGTTTTCCGATGGCAGTGAACAGGAATTTCCCTTAGAGAAGAGCAGCAGGGCACATGTACTGCCAATCCCCGAGAAGGAGATCACCTGGCTGGAGCTTTGCAACCTGATCAAAGCAGAAGATCCATCCCCCTTCCCGGCACTGAGTCAGATTGAAGTGTACGGCAGGGTAAAACGTTAGGAGGCGCACAGATTATGAAATCAGCACATAAAAAAGCCGTTTTTGGCAAAGTGATCGTATATGCGATTCTAATTCTGATCGCAGTGGTCATGATCATTCCTTTCCTGTGGATGCTTTCCGCATCCATCAAGAGTGACAGAGAAGTATTTCAGATGAATCCTTTTGTATGGATCCCTGCGAACCCCAGGTGGGACAATTACGTGAAGATCTGGACGAAGATTCCCTTTGGCAGATTCGTGGGAAATACGGTATACTTGACATTGATCGTTACTTTCTTACAGTTACTGACCAGTAGTTTTGCAGCATACTCTTTTGCAAAACTGGACTTCCGTCATAAGAACGGACTGTTCCTGGCATACATCGCAACCATCGCAATGCCCTGGCAGGTATATATGGTACCTCAGTTTATCATGATGAGAAGAATGGGATTGAACGATAAGCTGCTGGCTATGATCTGCCTGCAGGCATTCTCCGCTTTCGGTGTATTCATGATGAAGCAGTTCTATGAAGGCATTCCCGATGATCTGTGTGAAGCCGCCAGAATCGATGGCATGAGCGAGTATAGAATCTATGCCAGCATTATGCTGCCGCTGTCGAAACCGGCATTGTCCACATTGACGATCTTCACCTTCGTGGCAACCTGGAATGACTATCTGGGACCTCTGATCTATTTAAAGAGCCAGGAGAAGAAGACCATTCAGCTGGGACTGAAAATGTTTATTAGCCAGTATTCTTCCGATTACGGTCTGATCATGGCAGGATCGGTATTGTCACTGATCCCGGTGCTGATCGTATTCCTGGTATTGCAGAAATACTTCGTAGAAGGTGTTGCTTCTACGGGACTGAAGGGATAACGGATAACAATGTATTTTCACAAGCCTGTGCCGGTTCCATGTCACAGGCTTGTATAATAAAAATGAATATTCAGAACCATGCAGGCATGCTATTCCGTAAAGCCTCGCTGAGGCGGTTTTGCGAATGTGCGGGGTGGGGCTGAATAGTAAGGTAAAGGATAAGACTATGATAACATTTGACGAAAAGAAATATCCGCAGATCACAGATGCGGAGATCAAAGAGGCGTTGCGGTTTTCCACGGAGCAGGTGATCCGGGATCTGCCGGAATTTACCGATCAGTTCCAGAATGCCTACAGTGAGAACGGTTTCTATCAGCCGATTCCGAACAATTACTGGACCTGTGGGTTCTGGACCGGAGAAATCTGGCTGGCTTATGAATATTCACAGGACGAGCGCTTGAAAAAAGCGGGCGAGGTTCAGGTGAAGAGCTTTCTGGAGCGCATTGACAACAAGATTGAAGTAGATCATCACGATATGGGATTTCTGTATTCTCCTTCCTGCGTGGCAGCTTATAAGCTGATCGGAAGCAAGGAAGGCAGGGAAGCAGCTATCAAAGCAGCAGATCAGCTGATCACCAGATATCATCCCGTAGGCGAGTTCATTCAGGCCTGGGGCCCCATGGATGCTCCGGAGAATTACCGTCTGATCATTGACTGCCTGCTGAATCTGCCACTGCTGTATTGGGCATCCGACGAGACTGGGGATCCCAAGTATCGTGATATTGCTGAGAAGCACATCCATACAGCAGTAGCAAATGTGATCCGTGAGGATTATTCTACCTGGCATACCTTCTTCTTCGATATGAAGACAGGTGCGCCGGATCATGGTGCCACCTGTCAGGGATACCGTGACGGTTCCGCCTGGGCGAGAGGTCAGGCCTGGGGTGTCTACGGTATGGCACTGGCTTACCGTTATACCGGAAGAAAAGAATATATCGACCTGTTCCGCCATGTAACGGAATATTTCCTGGAACATCTGCCCAAGGATCTGGTACCGTACTGGGATTTGGAATTCACTGATGGAGATGACCAGCCGAGAGATTCCTCTTCCGCTTCCATTGCAGCCTGTGGAATGCTCGAGATGGCGAAATACCTGGAGCCGGAGGAGGCAGAGCATTACATTACACTGGCAAAACAGATCATGCGGTCTGTCTATGTGGGCTATGCCGTAAAGGATCCGAAGGAATCCAACGGACTGGTGCTGCACAGCACTTACTCAAATCATTCTCCTTACAATACCTGTAATCATTACGGCGTGGATGAGTGCAATTCCTGGGGAGACTACTTCTACATGGAGGCACTGACCCGGTTATTGAAGGATTGGAGAGAGTACTGGTAGATTATATTAAATTGATATCATACGAAGCCCATACAGATACGCATGCCTTGATGTAAGGTCTCCGAGTGTGGATTTTCTAAAGAAAAGTGGCTTAGTTTTTCTCATTATGACGGGCCCGCCTACAGTCGACATCCATGTCGACGATCGGCTGACGCGAACATCGTGTTCGCTTTCGCCCTGTTGCCAGACCACTTTTCAAGAAAATCTCACACTCTACGACAAACATCTTCGGCATGGCATCCTGTCTGGGCTTCTGTAAGAAGTATTTCTAATATAGGAATATAGTTACTACGTTTGTTATTTTGGAGGGACTAACTGCATGAACTTACATAGCAAAAAAGATTTTCAGGACTGTATGTTATCGATATTAAATCCGTTAAAGCCTTATTACAGTGAGGAAAAGGCGAGACTGACCCTGGGCGTTACCATGGCACATTATGACATCGGTGCCACATGGATGGAGGCATTTTCCCGCCCCTTATGGGGACTGGTGCCTTTCTGGGCAGGCGGCGGAAAAGAGCCGGAATTCGAAGAGATCTATCGCAAGGGCCTGACGGCCGGAACCGATGAGAAGAACCCGGAATACTGGGGAGAGTGCACCTCTTTTGACCAGAGATTCGTGGAAATGGCGGCCATTTCCTACGGCATCATGTTCGCACCTCAGGTGGTATGGGATCCTCTCACGGAGGAACAGAAAGAGAACCTCTGTAACTACTTAAATAAGATCAATGAGCATCCTTTGCCGGTGTGCAACTGGATCCTCTTTGCAGTACTGGTGAACATTGCCATGAAAAAGGTGGGACGCCGTTACAGTCCCGAGATGCTTGAGGAATATCTGAACGGACTGGAGACCTTCTATCTGGGTGAAGGCTGGTATCAGGACGGAGATTCCGGTCAGAAGGATTACTATATTTCCTTTGCCATTCATTTTTACAGCCTGATCTATGCCGTAATTATGGAGAAAGATGACCCGGAGCGGGCAAAAAAATACAAGGCGAGAGCCATGGAATTTGCAAAGCAGTTCATTTACTGGTTCGATGAAGAGGGCGAGGCCATTCCTTTCGGCAGATCCCTGACCTATCGTTTTTCGCAGGTAAGCTTTTTCAGTGTCTGCCTGCTGGCAGGACTGGAGCCGTTCCCGGTTCCCGTGATGAAAGGTCTGATTGCAAGGCATCTGCGTACCTGGCTGAAGCGTCCGATCTTCGACAGAGATCATGTGCTGACCATAGGATATGGATATCCGAATCTGACCATGGCGGAGCGGTACAATGCCCCCGGTTCTCCTTACTGGGGCATGAAGGTGTTTGCCTTTTTGTTGCTTCCCGATGATCATCCCTTCTGGAGTGTGGAAGAGGCACCATTGCCGAAGCTGGCATCGGCCTGTCCCCAGAAGTATGCCGATCTGTTTGTCTACCATTACGGCAATCACACCACAGCATTTGCACCAGGTGTCTACAGTCCCAATGGACACGGCCAGATCGTGGCAAAATACGGAAAGTTTGCTTATGATACCCGGTTCAGTATCAGCGTGGCAAAGTCCTGCTACGAGCTGCATGAGAATGCCCCGGACAATATGCTGGCGTTCTGGATCGATGGTTATGTATATGTGCGCCGGATCTGCGAGGAGTCAAAGATTACGGAGAACGGAATATGGTCGAAGTGGAGTCCCTATCCCGGCATTACGGTAGAGACCACGATCACCCCGGATGCCGGTGGACATACCAGAGTACATAAGATCACCAGCGAGATTGACTGCGTGGCCTACGACTGTGGATTTGCAGTCAGCAGAGGTGATTTTGAAGAGGTCGGCTTTGCGGAAAAGGTGGACGGTATATCCGCCCAGGCCAGCAATGAATTCTGCAGCTGTACCGTCAGCGCGGTACTTGACGATCATACCAAAGCCAACGAAGTGGCAGAAAAGCCGCCCGTAGGCTACATGATCAACGTAGATCCCAACACCAACCTGCTCTACACCAAGACCAAGATCCCGGCAGTGAAATACCATATCAGCAAAGGGGAACAGGAAATCGTGACCAGAGTGGATGCGGAAGTTATCTGAATATATAGAAATTGCAGTGGAGTTTTGCTATTTGCAGGCTCCATTGTTTTTATATGAAATAAAAGTATTATGTATACTGTAAATTGTTGAAATATAAATATTAAAAAAGTATATAGTTGCATAATTTTTTACATTATATGTAAACACTTACAAAAATAATCATAAAAATCATAGAGAAAAAAGGAAGTAAAAAGTAATTTATTGCATTTTGTACAATCTGTCTTATTTTTTATAATAAAGATGTATTGTTGTAAATAATTATGGGAGGATTGTATGAAGCAAAAAACATGTAAAGTAGCGAAAACAGTATTGACTCTGTTGCTTTGTGCAGGTCTGACGGCAGGTTCGGTGCCGATAGATGCATTGGCAGCGGATGTACAGTCAGAACAGCCTGTTGGGGGCACAGAGACTGATACAGAAGCCGGAACAGAAGGCAATACGCAATCCACAGGTTCTGTATCTGATGGAAACGTAGTTATAAAGGAGAGAGAAGAAACAGGAACGGAGTGTGGTGCCCCACAGGCGGATTCCGTATCAGAAGGAGACGGAATCGCATTAATAAGCCTGGAAGCTTCCAATACACATATTGCAACTTATACAGGAAAAATTCCGGAAGGAATCACATGGGATGCAGATGTGACGGTAGATACTTTCAGCGAGTCGTACAGCGCGGTTACGGCAAAGGCGGCGGATGGAACCAGCTATACGGTTGAGGTTGTACCGGAAGGAATTGTATATTTTATCGATAATGTAACAAAAGATTTTTCGGAAACTACAACAGAGCCTTATGAAGCAGTAAAGACATTAGCAGGTGACCAGCTGATCAATACCGTCTATGATCAGCAAAAGACGGCGGATACTGCATGGGGTCTGGTAGATACGGATGCGCAAACCAAAGGATATAAGAATACGACTACTGATAAAACAGCCACCGGTATTTATGGAAAAAATAATGCCATTGGAGAAACGTTGTCTTATGATCTGTATCTGGAGGCAGGCACCTATACCATTACTTCAGGACATAGAGAATGGTGGAGCAATACCCGTCCTATGGAGGTGCTGTTAAAAACAGACGCAGGAGAAACAACCATTGGAAGTGTATCTGTTAGCAAAAGTGCAAAAACAGCACAATTTTCTTATACTTTTACGCTGGATACTGCCCAGACGGTTACTTATACTTTAAAGAGTACGGCAAAGCAGGCTCCTGTTTTAAGCTGGCTTGGAGTATCAAAATATATCACAAAGGAATCGGAATATTTTGGACAGGCTCTGGAAGACAATAATCAGCTCACTGTTCTTTCTGATGCTTCCTTAGAAGCAGACAGCGGCACAGGAAAGCAGCTTTCTGTGACAGGTGGCTGGACTAAAGATGGTATCTCTAAGGCAGGCGCAACCATAAAAAATGCACCTGATTTTTTCCAGAGAAAGCAATTTACATATAATCTCAATTTAAAATACAATTACATACAAGAAGAAACGGGGAGCCGTGCTGCTGTTTTTCTTGGTAATTCCGATTCCACTGCTTTCCGTGTAATTCCGGCAAAGTCCCAGAATCAGTCTGTGCTGAGAGTGGGTACCAATGCAGGAGCAAAGGATTATCCTTTGACAACGGCTCTTACTGCAGGGGACTGGCATGCGCTTTCTATTGTGTATACCGAGGATGAACAGCAAGGCTATGTGGCATTATACTGTGACGGAGCAAAGGTACTGAATGCCACTGGAATAGGGTTTAGATTAAGTAATACTAACAATCTGGCTGCCGGAATCGGTGCAGCTTATGGAACCAGCTATTTGTGCAACGGTACTTATGACAATATTGTTGTCATGGCAGCAGCTGCAACAGAGGAAGAAGCCATTACGGAAACACAGGCAAGACTGGATGCCATCAAAGGCGCTGTCCAGACAGACGGAAACATAGTGATATCAGGTGCAGATGTTGACAAGGCAGCAGCTAATATCAATGGTCTGACTTATAAGGGCTTTGGTATGTTAAATGGTAACAGCACCAGTAACCTGCTGCTGGATTACAAGGCAGAGCATTCAGATCAATACTGGGAAATGATGCGGTATCTTTTCGGTGGAGAATATCCTTTGTTTACCCATATCAAGATGGAAATGGGAAATGACGGAAATAATTCTACCGGAGCAGAAGCCTGTACCATGCGTTATGAGAACGAAGAGGCAGATGCTTCCCGCTCTCCCGGATTTGTTATGGCAGCAGATGCGAAGAAGATCAACCCGAATGTCAAGATCAGTATTTTGCGTTGGGAGATGCCGGCATGGGTTGCTTCCAAATGGAGCAGTGACCGTACCGGTGCAGGATATGAAGCAGTTTATAAATGGTACAAGGAGACCATTTTTGATGCCTATGAAAAATATGGTTATGTCGTAGATTTCGTAGATCCTGATAAGAACGAGACAACAGACCCTAATGAGGACTTTATCAAATGGTTTTCCAACCGGGTAAAAAAAGAAACAGATTTCCCGGACTATATGGATCAGGCAGCGATTGACGCTTATCACAATATCAGAATTATTGCTTCTGACGAGAATAAGACCCTGCAAATCGTACCTTCCATGAGAAGCGACAATGATCTCTACAATGCAGTAGATATCATTGGTTTCCATTATCGTACCAGTGCCACGGAGGATTACATCAAAATGGCGGATGTGGACGACAAGGAGGTATGGTACAGCGAGGGTTGTGCAACCTTTGGTTATACAGAGTTACAGGAAAACAAGACGAGTGAATACGGTGGTGGAACGATCGGAGGATATCAGAGTCCGTTGGCTCTGGCAGACAGCTTTATCAATGCGTTTACCGGATCTCGCAGAACCCACTATATTTTCCAGCCGGCTATCGGTTCCTTCTATGAAGGCATCCAGTATGGCCATAAAGAGCTGTTAAGTGCCAGAGATCCCTGGAGCGGTTATATCCATTATGATCCGGCATTGTACATGATTGCACATTTCTCTCAGTTTGCAGTCACCGGATGGGAGGATACCGACCCTTCCCAGAATGAAATCTGGCGTGTTATCACCGGTGCAACCTCCGGATCCTTCGGCTCCAGTGACAATGAGCATCAGACAGCAGGGATGGATGGGAAAGCCAGCTATATGACACTGGTATCTCCGGATAAAAAAGACTTTTCTGTAATTTTTGTAAATAACACAAGAAATCAAAAAACCTTTAAGATTACTGCAAAGGATATGACAGTAGCCTCCGATGCAACCTTAAAAATATGGACAACCACAACAGATAGCTATTTACAAAAGAGTGATACAGATGCAGAACAGCAGAACGGTTGCTGGTATGTAACAGTTCCGGCTTATGGGATGGTAACAGCAACTACACTGAATACGACACCTGCAAGAACACCGGAACAAGAAATCCATAACGAGGACAGAACGGTTTTGGATACTGACAGTACCGGACGCAATCAGAATACAACGGATAATGTACTTTATGCGGATGATTTCGAGTATACAGAAGAACCGGAAATGGAACAGTATAATGCCAAAACCCAGGAAACCACCAGTGTAGATTATCTGACGGCAAGAGGCAATGAGCCACGTTATATGTTGGATACGCATGGCGCTTACATTGTAGAGAACGGCAGATTAAAATCGGAACTGACGACCAGTGTGGGACAGTGGAACGGTGGAGAGCCTTCGACGATCGTCGGTGATTTCCGATGGATGGATTATGTGACAAAAATTGATGTCCAGATTCCGGAGACATCTGCATCGACCTATGCGAGACTGGGTATCCGCACCCAGACAGGCATGAACTGGAACCAGAGCGGCTATACGCTGGAGATTAACGGTGCCGGATCTTGGAAACTGTACCGCGTAGGCAGTGCTGTAGCAAATGGAACGGTAACAGCCACAACAGATGGCAAATATGAATTAAAGCTGGCAGCCCTTGGCGACATGATTACCGCGTTTATCAACGGAGAACAGGTCACAAGCTATCAGGACGCATCTCCGATGCTGTCCGGTCGCGTCAAGATCAGCAACAACTGGCATCAGGTATATTATGATAACCTTCTCATTGAGAAGATTGCAGGAGGATGTGCTTATGCGTTGTCTATGGTGGATGGACAGGATGACAGCGTAAGCTATGAGGGAAGTTGGACAATCGACAATCCCGGAAGCGGCAGTGCGGACAACTGGTATCGTACCTTGTCTGTATCAGGCGGAAGCGGTGCAACAGTAAGCTTCCCTATCCATGGTGCGGGATTTGCAATTATTGGACCTAACAACGCCGGGACGAAGCTGGATGTCTATGTAGATAACAACCTTGTAGCGGAGAATGTTTCGACCACAGCAGCTGCAAGTCGTTATGAGTCTTACAGCTATAGTGGTCTGAGCCTTGCAGATCATAATATCAAAGTAGTAGTAAAGAGTGGTACCCTGAAAATAGATGCACTGTATGCGTTGGGTGAGACAACCCAGATCGGTGATGATGTGCTTGTCAGCGTAGAAACAAAATTTCCTGCAGCTTATGCAGTTGAGCAGAATCAGACCCTCAAGAATTTGCCGGCTACGGTAGAGGTAAAAACAGGAAATGGAACTGTAGTGACAAAGCCTATCGTATGGAGCAATAATACGGCGGAACATTTCTCGGAAGCTTATGCGACGACCAGTGTCACCGGTGTGGTGCAGGATGGTGTCAACAGCTTCGGAGCAAGTCTCGGAGTGACGATTCCGGTAGAAGTGGTGCCGGAGAATACGGTATATTTTATTGATATGGTAAAGGGAACTCCGGATGCAGATGCAAAAACGGAAGCCTTTGCAGCAGTGAAGGAACTCAGAGGAAGTGCGCTGTTGAACCAGACTGCGGATCAGTTAAAGACCTCCGGCAATAGCTGGGGGCTGGTAGATACTGACGCGGGAACCAAGAGTTACACCGATACTACAGATAAGACAGCAACCGGTATTTACGGGAACAATAACAAATCAGGCGAAACTCTGACCTACGCGCTGACTTTAGATCCCGGTAAATACACCATTACCTCTGCACACAGAGAGTGGTGGGGAATGACCAGACCGATGAACCTGACAGTAACAGTGGATAATATTACACTGGATGCCGGAACGATTCAGGTAGACGGCAGCAATCCGAATGCTGTAAATACTTATTCTTTTGACGTAAGAACCAAACAGACCGTAACCTATACGATCACTGCAACCGGAACACAGGCTCCTGTCATCAGCTGGCTCGTTGTCAGCCGGACCGGAGATGCCGAGGAAATTCAGCCGAATGACAGTATTCCCGGTACATCAGGCAGTGTCATCCGTGATACGAACGGAAAGGCGATGCAGGCACACGGCGGTTCCGCAGCAGCCATGAAAGAAGGAACCGGAGAGGGATGCGTCAATATTGACCTCGATGGTGACGGACAGATCACAGAGGGTAAGACCGTATATCTGTGGTATGGAGAAGATAAGACCAACAACACCAGACCGGTAGATGGTGTAAAATGTTATGTTTCTACCGATCTTTACAACTGGACCGACAAGGGAACAGTACTGTATCTTCAGAGCAGCATCCTGCCGATTGAAGAATCCGCAGAGAAAGCAATCACTTCCTCCGCAGGAGCAAATGGAACAGGAACGACCCAGAGTTATCCTGCAATGCAGCTCAGTAATACCAATTTCGAGACTCTGAAGGCATGGGGAAAGCTGTCCGCAGCACCAGAGGGTGTCACCGAAGCGGAATTCCGTGATGTCAAGCTGTTCTTAAGAGCCTATGTCACAGAGTTTGAGAAAGAGCCAACGAGCGCTGAGGATATATCCTGGATTGCAAAGAGTTATGATGAGACAAAGGTAGAGGCAGGTAGCTTCCTGTACCCTGACAGCAAGACCAATGGAACCCAGACCGTATCCAGATTACAGCTTGCTTTCGAGGGAATGTATGGTAATTATTGCATTACTGAGCGACCTAAGATGGTCTATAATGAAAAGACAAAGAAATTTGTCATTATTTTCCATGCAGATGGACCTTTGTACAACAATGAAAAGCTGTACAACTGGGTGAAGAACGGTATGCAGGGCAACTGTGAAGCCAGCAGATACAGCCGCGCTATGGTTGGTTTTGCAACAAGTGATACACCATTCGGACCTTTCGAAGTGGTAAATATGACCCGTATGAATTATGATGAGAGCCTGAATGCACAGCGGTTGGGCGAAGCCAGAGACATGACTGTGTTTGTCGATGATGTGGATGCAAATGCAGACGGAGCAAAGGATGCTTATGTAATCTACTCCAGTGAGATGAATGCAAAGCTGTATGCATCTCTATTGAACAGTGATTATACCGGGCTCGCTGCCAAGGGTAATACAGCGGACAATCAACAGATGGCAGCCCGTCTGGTATCTGACAATAGCAGAGAAGCACCCGCTGTCATGAAATACGATGGTTGGTATTACATGATTACGAGCGGAACGGATGGCTGGAACAGCACCGCACATACCTACTATCGCAGTCAGAATATTCTAAGCGGCTGGGAAAAAGTAGGAAACCCGGCAAAGAATGATACCGGAAAATGTTTTGATACACAGGTGACATATATTATTCCGATTGATGCAGCTGCAGGAAAGTTCATTTATATGGGAGACCGTTGGAATGGCAACAAATTGTCCGACAGCCGTACTGTCTGGCTGCCCTTACAGGTAGATGCCACTTCCCATACTATTGCGATTCTGAATCGCACCAACTGGAAGACAGAAGAACTGGAAGATCTGATCCCGGTTGGCATACAGACTGCACTTCCCAAGATCACATGGACGGACGGCAGTAATTTGCCGGAGAAAGTCACGGTAAGCTATAAGGGACAGACTGTGGAGAGTAAGGTTGCCTGGGACAAGAGTTCTTATCAGGTCATCGGCAGAACCACTGTCACCGGTAAACTCATCGATTGCCGGAACGCAGAGATCTCAACAGAAATGCTGGTATGTCCGAAAAATGCAGTTTATTTTGCAAATGCATCGAAAGCACCGGTAAGTGCAGATTATACTTCCATCATGAAACAGCTCGGCAATACATTGTTACATACAGTGGATGTATATGATGGCGCCTACAGTACAGAAACAGGATTTGGATATGTAGGAGCAGAAGGAAAGCTGCGTAACAGCACAGATGACATTTATCAAAGTATGCGTTATGCAACAGACAAGACCCAGAGCATCAGTTATCGGTTTGATTTGGAAGCCGGAAAATATAATGTTTATGTGGGTATGTTTGACCCCTCCAGCTGGTGGGATGGAAAACGCTATGCGGATATCAGTCTGAATGATAAGGTAGTAACAGAGAAATACAATTACCAGAATAATGTAAACGATACTCTTACGTATGAAAATGTAGAGGTAGGCGAAGAAGGAACTCTGACGATAACTATTTCGCCGAATGCAGCTACATCCAGTGCCGTTCAAGTCAGCTTTATTGTAGTGGCAAAAGCGCAGAAGGATGCAGAAGTTACCCCGACTCCGGAGCCTACGGCAAGTCCAAAGCCTACGGCAGCACCTACGGCAACGCCCTCAAACGATTCCAATCATGAGGATGACAAGGACAACAACACCTCGAATTCTCCTGTGGCAGCAACCGCAACTCCGGTTCCGGTAGCAACAGCAAGACCTGTTCATCCTACAGTGGGTGCAACACCAAGTGATATGGTAAATGCGACACCGACCGTTCCGGCAACAACACAGAAGACAGAAAAAACAGGAGCAACCATAATCAATGCAGCCGGTGAGGCTGAGGCAATCGGATGGAAGGATATCCTTGAAAATATTCGTCAGAATGTAAGTGAT
Organism: Lachnospiraceae bacterium GAM79; assembly: GCA_003584705.1. GTDB lineage: Bacteria > Bacillota > Clostridia > Lachnospirales > Lachnospiraceae > Acetatifactor > Acetatifactor acetigignens. Next base: position 3,764,184 of record AP018536.1, on the reverse strand, counting down.
AGCAGCAATAAAGATATCTATATTGTGGCAGGCAGCGACACCGTTGTTCCTGCAGAAGTATTGCAAAGCGTAATGGGAAGCAACCTGTCTCTGAGAATCGAAATCGAGGAGGAACTGGCATGGATCATTGAAGGACAGGAGATCACAGAAAATGTAGGAGATATTGATTTCGGAATCCTTAGGTCAGCGGATCGGATTCCTGCTGAACTGATAACACAGACGACACAGGGACATGATTATATTCCTTTGTCACTGGTACACGACGGAAGCTTCGGCATGACCGCAAAACTGTCAGTCCGTCTTGGTACAGAGAATATCGGTAAATATGCAAATCTCTTCTACTATAACCCTGACAATGCAGCAATGGAGTTAGTTGCGTTCGGTCAGGTGGCAGACAGCGGATGGGTTGAACTCAACTATGAGCATGCCAGCGAATATCTGCTGGTTATGGCTGACGAGCCTATGGATGTAGAGAATCTGTCCAAGGATGCTTCGTCGGAAGCAGTTTCCGCAGAAAATGACAACACAGAGAGCCAGAACCGTAATCACAGCAAAGCAGGGAAAATTTGGATTCCTATTGTGATTGTAATAGTATTGACAGGATGTGCTGCAGGATATTTCTATCTGCGTAAGAAAAAGTAAAAGAGTATATATATTCTGTATGATCTAACATTAAAAACCGGCGAAATCTTATTTGACATGGCTGTCATTAAGATTTCGTCGGTTTTTTGTATACGGTAGGTTATGCAGGATTTTAAAATCACGAGACATCATTGTTCAGTAGGATACAGAAAGTTGTATTACTTTGCGGAGTAAAACAAGAAAAGACAGAAAGAAGTATCTGCAAATAAGAAGTATATAAAATGTTTAGATTTGGACAGTAGAAATAAAAACGTTTTTATGCTATCATGCATATAACAGTAAGAGGTGATAGCTATGAAAATAGAACGAATTGATGACAAGACAGTAAAGTGCTTCCTGTCCAATGAAGAATTGGAAGAGTACGAGATTGATTATAAAGATTTTGTGACCCGCAGTGATAAGGCCAAAGAGGTGGTACAGGAGATTATTGAGCAGGCAGAGGAAGAGGTAGGCTACAAGCCGCCGAAGTACGCATTTGACCTGCAGATCATGATGCTGCCGGATGAGGGACTGGTACTGGTATTTTCCGAGAAAGAACCGTTGGAGAATAAAAACGGTGCACAGCTGTTGCAGGCTTTGCAGGAAATGAAACGGGTCTTCGAGGAGAAGAAGGCAGAGATCGGCGCTACGCTGGGAAAACAGGCGAAGGAAGAAACGGAGAACAATGCCGGGAAAAATAAGAAAGCAAAGGGAAAAGCAGAGGAAGCGGCAAAGCCCCAGTTTGCAATTTTTGCCTTCCGCAATATCGGCAGAGTGATCGAATATGCCGCCGTATTACCGGCGAACCTGCGGATCAACAGCACGTTGTACCGGATGGAAGACGGCACCTGCTATGTCTATGTGCAGAAGGGCGGTGCGTCCTACGAGCGCTACAGCAGAGCCTGCATCCAGGCTATGGAATTCGCAGCGTTGTATGCCGCAGACGAGCAGAAGATAAGATATCTGGAAGAACACGGTGAATGCCTGATCCGGGAGAAAGCACTGAAGAAACTGCGTGCATAATACTGCACCATAGGAATCTGCATGACTGCTTGTAGATTAAGCAGATTCAGGATATGCTCCATGGGGTATCTCCCGCTACCTTCGCCATATCCTCCGGCAGAGGTGCTGTGAACTGCATTTTCTCCCCGGTGATGGGATGGACAAAGGACAGCTTCCAGGCATGCAGCGCCTGTCGCTGTATCTGCTCCATATCCAGGTTGTACAAATAATCTCCGATCAGGGGATAGCCCAGGTATTTCATATGAATCCGTATCTGATGGGTACGGCCGGTCTCTAAGATGAGAGAGACCAGGCTGTGTCCATTTTTTTCGTCCAAAACCCGGTAATGGGTAACAGCGGATTCCCCTTTTTCAAAATCCACACAGCGTTCAATGATAGAACCTTCTTTACGTCCCAAAGGAGCGGTGATCGTACCCTCAGAAGGCAGCACAGAGCCTTTTACAATGGCAAGGTATTCCCGTGTGATACCGGAACTTGCCTTGTTGGCGATCATGGTGGACAGCATTCCGGCGCTGACATAATGCTTGGCTACGATGGTCAGTCCGGAGGTATCCCGGTCCAGACGATTAATACAGCGGAACACAAAAGGACAGTTCTGCTGTGCAAAATAATAGGCAAGACTGTTTGCCAGGGAATTGTAATAATTGTTCATGGAAGGGTGGATCGGCATGCCCGCCGGCTTATTGATCACCATGAGATCCTCGTCCTCGTAGATGATATCCAGCGGCAGCTCCACCGGTGGGATTTTTTCCGAGGAATGTTCCTCGTGAATATGCAGAGTCAAGGTATCTCCCGGCTGCAATATATGATTCATGAAGCAGGGAATCCCGTTTGCCTGCACGGCGGTGGGGTCTTTTTTTAACTGCACCAGATTCTGAGAGGAGAAGCCTTTCTGTTTCAGAAAATGGTTGACCGGCAGGGGTGATATGAAATGATCTGTTGTATAGGTTAATGTACGTTCCATAAAAATTGTGCTTTCTAAATTATTATTTATGATACATAACGATGGTATTTTTCATACTCTCTTTGCTTGGGCGGCTATCGTGATCAAATTTGCGGTACAATTTATCCACGGCGGCTGCTTTATACGGGTGAACTTATTGTATCATAACACAATTCCCACGTTGTAATAAACAGCTATTCTCAGGATCGGGCAAAATCGGACAGTCCAGGGAGCAAATAATGTCATTTCAGAAGCAGATTATGTTTTCTATAATATCGTTAAAAGCACAAGTTTGTGCTTCTGCAAGCACAGATTATGAAAAAGCTGATGCCCGAAGCAGAGGAATATTGCGACAGAGATTGGGTAACAGAGCAGATTTGCAACGAAAATAATGAGTGAGAAAGGTATGGTGGTTTGTATGGAAAAATACGCATGGCGCGGAAAAATTGTACCGGGAATGCAGGAGGAATATAAGAAGAGACATGACAACATCTGGCCGGAGATGAAGGAAGTTCTGGCAAATGCCGGAATTGTAAATTACTCTATCTGGATGCAGGGCGAGGAACTGTTCGGTTATTACGAATGTGAAAAAGGCGTTGACTATGCGGCAAAGGTGCAGGCAGAGAGCGATGTAGTGAAAAAATGGGATGAATATATGAAAGATATTCTAATCATGGAGAAGGATCCTGTTACAGGAGCACAGCCGCTTCTTACACAGGTATTCAGTTTCAGATAAAGGAGGCTGTGGATATCTTATGGAAAAATATTATCTGGCCGTGGATATCGGTGCTTCCAGTGGACGACATATTTTGGGACACCTGGAGAACGGCAAAATAGAGCTGGAAGAGATCTATCGTTTTGAGAATGGCATGGATCATAAGGACGGAAAGCTTCTGTGGGATGTGAACCGTCTGTTCGGCGAGATCGTTGCCGGCATGAAAAAATGCAAAGAACTGGGAAAGATCCCGGTGAGCATGGCTATTGACACCTGGGCTGTGGATTATGTTCTGTTAGACGAAAAGGATCAAATTCTGGGTGATACTTACGGTTATCGTGATCACCGCACGGATGGCATGGACGCGGAGGTGGCAAAGATCCTGCCGGAGACCGAACTGTATGGAAAAACAGGTATCCAGAAGCAGATTTTCAATACCGTTTATCAGCTGATGGCAGTAAAGCAGCAGACTCCGGAGCTTTTACAACAGGCAAAGACACTTCTCATGCTGCCGGATTACTTCGGTTTCCGTCTGACGGGCAATAAATTGTCGGAGTACACGAACGGTTCCACGACACAGCTAGTGAATCCCGATACCTTCCAGTGGGATAAGGAGCTGATCCGTAAGCTGGGTTACCCGGAGGATATTTTCCTGCCGCTGCAGATGCCCGGAACGAAAGTGGGCCAGCTGCTTCCGGAGATTCAGAAGGAAGTAGGATTCGATCTGGAAGTGGTACTGTGCGGAAGCCATGACACCGCATCGGCCGTAATGGCAGTTCCTCAGACAGAAGGAGACGGCATTTACATCAGCTCGGGAACCTGGTCTCTCATGGGAATCGAATCCCTGAAACCGGTCATTACAGAGGATGCCGCAGCGGCCAACTTTACCAACGAGGGCGGTTACGATCACCGGTTCCGTTTCCTGAAAAACATTATGGGACTGTGGATGATCCAGTCCGTAAGACACGAATATAACGATGCATACTCTTTTGCACAGCTGTGCGATATGGCGGAGGAAAGCAAGGAGTTCCCTTCCAGAGTGGATGTGAATGACCAGAGTTTTCTCTCTCCGGACAGCATGGTGGAAGCCATCAGACAGTACTGTCATAAGACAGGACAACCGGTACCGGAGTCCGTGGGAGAGCTGACTTCCGTAGTATACCGCAGTCTGGCACAGTCCTACGGAGAGACCGTAAGAGGTCTGGAGAAGATCGCCGGGAAGACCTATGACAGCATCCATATCATCGGGGGCGGTTCCAATGCAGCATATCTGAACCAGTTGACAGCGGATGCTACGGGCAAGACCGTATATGCGGGTCCCGGTGAGGCAACCGCTATCGGCAACTTATTGGCGCAGATGATCCATGCAGGAGATCTTGCAGATCTGAAGAGTGCCAGAAAATGTGTCCGGGAGTCTTTTGAAATTAAGGCATTTGCTCCGGCAAAGTAATAAAAATGATGCCAGGGTCAAAAGGTCTAAGCCCACATGAGCTTGCTCATAAGTGGGCGAAAGACCTTAGGACCCGCCCCGATATGAGCATAAAAGTGGGATGATAATCCCACGATATGCGAATATTGGGTAGGGTGCTATGTGCCAGTGGCACATGTCTAGCACGGACCGAAGCGGAGCGGAGACGTGGGAGTGCGTAGCACGGAGCAATCCGTAGGCATCAAAGTCGGGGGCTTTTGCCCCCGACATCATAAAAATAACCTTATAAAAGGAGGAAATTATAAATGTTAGTAAACACAAAGGCAAAGATCGGTGTATTTTCCATCGCTCTGGGAGCATATCTGCCCCAATTCCCCCAGCTGGTGCCTAATTTCGAGGCACAGTATGAGGATTTCAAGAAGACGATTCCCGATACTGTAGATATCGTTGATGGTGGCATGGTGACCACCAAGGAACAGGCTATGGCAGCAGGTGATAAATTTCGTGCTGCAGACGTAGATCTGGTATTCCTGCAGTTGCTGACCTATGCAACTTCCTATAACGTACTTCCCGCGATCCGTGATCTGGATGTGCCTGTAGTATGTATCAATGTGCAGAAGAAGCTGGCGCCGGACTATGCCAATACCGATATTCCCATCTGGCTGGGTGACCTGTATGCCTGTGGTGCCGTAGGTGAGGCTGTGGCAGACCTGGAGCGTGCAGGCAAGAGACATGCTGTAATCACTGGCGTGGTAGAAGGCGGCGACCCCGAGGTGGCAGCTCAGATCGAAGATTGGTGTAAGGCAGCTCAGGTCCGCAGACGTTTCCGTCAGACCAATATTGCCCAGATCGGCCGCCCTTATCCCGGAATGATGGATCTCTATATTGATGAGACCAACCTTTACAACAGAATGGGTCTGTATACCAAGCAGTTTGACTGGGAAGATATGTGGGCTATTGCAGACGATATTACCAATACCGAAGCTATTAAGGCGAAGGCACAGGACATCATCGATACCTTCGAAGTAGAGGGTGGCGCTACCGCAGATGACGAAGATATTCTGGATATGGCAAAGCATGTGCTTGCTTTCGAGCAGTGGGCGAAGGATGAAGACTTAAGCATGATCGCCTCCCATTATGCCGGTAAGGCACAGGGAGTAGCCGGTAAACTGGATTCCATGTTGATCCCTGCATTTTCCATGCTGATCAAGCAAGGTACCGCATGTGCCGTAGAAGGTGATATGAAAGTTGCCATGGCAATGTCCATTCTGAAGACGATCTCCGGTATGGGACAGTTGTCCGAGATGTACTCCATTGATTTCAACGAGGATATCTGCATCATCGGTCATTCCGGATCCGGCGATGCGGATATCTCTCTGGCACATAAGCCCACCATGAAGATCGTTAAGGTATTCCACGGCAAGGTAGGCGGCGGATATCTGACTCAGTTCTATCCTCCCGTAGGCCCTGTGACCTATCTGGCTATCACGCAGGATAAGGACGGCAACTTCAAGTTCGTTGTGGCAGAAGGCGAGAATCAGCCCGGCCCGATCTTCACTTTCGGTGACACCAATATGCGTACCAAATTCTCAATCCCCTGCAGAGAGTTCGTGAACCGTTGGAGCGAGGCAGGCCCTACCCATCATATGGCAGCAGCTGCCGGCAGACATATTGACACGATCCTGAAGGTTGCTAAAATATTAAATGTGCCGGTAGATATCATTACCAGATAATAGCATTTGTGTAGAAAATGCTTATAATTTTGAAAAATATGTCTGCGGCCGGGAGGTTGCAGACGATGGAAAGGTTAGGTATTATCATGAAATTTTTAGATGCAGAATTTGTACAGGGATTTATCAGAATGGCAGATGACGGCTGGCAGCAAGGCTGGCATGAACGTAACGGCGGCAACCTGTCTTACCGTGTGAAGCCGGAAGAGGTAGAACAGGTAAAGGAGAACTTTGAGCCGAAGGAGTTCCAGCCCATCGGCACCACAGTTCCCGCACTGGCAGGAGAGTATTTCCTGGTGACCGGCAGTGGCAAATATTTTCGTAATGTCAGCATTAAGCCGGAAGATTCTATCTGCATGATCGAACTTGACGACAAGGGTGAGAATTACCGTATCGTATGGGGGCTGGTAAACGGGGGCAGACCTACCTCCGAGCTCCCCAGCCACCTGATGAATCTGGAAGTGAAGAAGCTGCAGGATCCCGACTACCGTGTGGTATATCATGCACATACCACCAATATCATTGCGCTGACCTTCGTGCTTCCTCTGGAGGATAAGGTATTCACCAGAGAACTGTGGGAGATGGCAACCGAGTGCCCCGTAGTATTCCCGGATGGTGTGGGCGTAGTGCCCTGGATGGTACCGGGCGGCAGAGAGATCGCAGTAGCTACCTCCGAACTGATGAAGAAATACGATCTGGCCATCTGGGCACATCATGGAACCTTTGCCGCAGGCAAGGATTTCGACCTGACCTTCGGACTGATGCATACCGTAGAGAAGTCCGCTGAGATCCTGGTGAAGATGTTGTCCATGCAGCCGAATAAGAGACAGACCATTACCCCCGATGATTTTCGCCATCTGGCAAAGGACTTCGGTGTGACCCTTCCGGAAGAATTCTTATATGAAAAATAACGATCCGAGGGACACACGAAGGAGCCTCGAACCGTTATATCTTGAATGCCTGACGTTATCGGCGCGATTTTAAACGCGCCTCGTTAGGTGTCATATCATACATTTTTTTGAACTGTTTGTAGAAGAAGTTCTGATTCTCATAGCCTACAGACAGGGCAATCTCAGACACCGGCAGCGCGGTGTGGGACAGCTGATTCATAGCGACTCGCATACGCTGCCGTGTTTGTATTTCCTTAAAGGTAGTGCCGGAATATTTTTTGATCATACGGCTCAGGGAAGAGGGGGTGTACCCGATCTGCGCAGCCAGTTCGTGAAGAGTTCCGGTATCATAATGCTCCGCCAGGTATCTGCGTACCACCACCATCAGGACATTGCTCTGCTCATCTTTCTGGTCTAATAAAATATTTTCCGCATTGCTTAAGATATGCATGAACAGCAGGGCAAAGGTGTGTTCCGAGAGCTTATGCCAGTTCTGAGGCTGCTGTAACAGAAGGAAGACCGCATTGTGGATGAGGTTCTGGATGCAGGGATTATCGGAGACGGTAAAGTACAGATACTGACCGACACAACTGTCACCTTCCAGCGCATTGATGATAAAATCCGCCAGAATATTATCCTTGTTGATCAAAGTCAGGATATTCTGGAAATAGGCGGGGCGGATGATGATGTTAATGCCCAGATCTTCCTGGCCGCAGGCTATTACCGCATGTTCGATATGTTGGTTCATAAATAGAAGTTCCCCGGGGCGGAGACAGATCTCTTCTTCATTTATGACATGTGTGACAGAACCAGAGAGACAATAAAAGATCTCCACGTAATCATGTTTATGCTTTGGAAAATCCACAAAGCGGGTGTGGCGACGCAGAGTAATATCATCTTCGGAGTGTTCCAAAAATTTATCACTCTCTACTACAAAATCCTGTTTGCTGGTGTAGAGATTCTTCTGAACGGCAATATTACCGTCTAAAATCTGTTGTTCCTCCGGTGTGATATAGGCCGGATCCAGAAAACCGTTCTCATACATATCGATCGTCATTCCTTTCAGCAACCCGCAATTTTGAACTGCGGGCAGGTTTTTCGACTGAGTTTATTTTACAGGAAAGAGACAAAAACCTCAAGATGTGTGCAAAAAGTGATTCTGCATTGCACGTGTCATTTTTGTGTTGTATATTAATAATGATTATGAACAATAAGCAGCTTTGCGCCGGCAGTCCAAAGTGTGCAGGTTGTGGAAAGATATGAGGATTTGTATGGCAGATACCACAGTTAAAAAGATCATCTGCAGTTCCTGTGGTGCAGAATTCGAGGATACCCTTCCGAAGTGTCCCTATTGCGGAAGCCTGAATTACAAGGGTGCCGAAGCGGAATATCTGGGGAAACTGGAAGGTATGCGGCAGGATATGCAGCAGTTAGAGCAGGTACCGGAGAAGGAACTGAAGAAAAAACTGAAAAAGAAACAGAAATTTGTGATTAAGTTTTTGATCTCATTGGCAGCATTGGCAGCGATACTTGCGGTAATTGTGTTCCGGGTGCAGTATATAGAACCCAGGGATGCCAGAGCGGATTATCTGTGGGAAAAAGAGAACTTTCCGATACTGGACCGTCTCTATCAGGAGAAGGATCTGGAAGCACTGATGGATTTTTATGAGCAGGCTGTCGAAGAGAACAGAACCATAGACCGATGGGAACACAGTGGTATTTTCCGCTGGCTCATGAGCTGTCGGGATGCGAGGGAATATCTGGCACTGGAGCAGAGTGGAGAGACTTTGAATGAGTATCAGCAGGCATTGCTGCTGGATGATTATTGGATGATGCGGGGACTGGACTACAGCGAGGTCATTCTGACGGAGAAAGACAGGGAGTATATCCGTCCTTATGTGGAAGCAACCCTGAACAGTCTGGCAGACCGTTATACGTTTACCGCAGAAGAAGAGAAAAAATTCGAGGATAGTCTGCGAAATAATTATGGTTATCCCAGATATGAGGATTGCGAGGAATACATTAAGAAGCATAACGAATAGGAAAGGATCATAAAAGCAATGATGAAATGTAAATATTGCGGGGGCAATCTGACATTGGAGCAGGCATATTGTCCGCATTGCGGAAGACCAAATGAAGAAGCCGCACAGCATGTCAAGGACATGGAGCATTATAAGAGCAATTTTGAGGATACCAAAAGTGATGTCTATGAAGTGGCGGAGAAAAATACGGAGATCATGTCACATATGATAATCATCACAGTGCTGGTGATCCTGTGTGTGGTGGTGTTTGTAGTATCTGCACGTAGCTGGAGCATCCACAGAGGCTTGCTGCAGTTTGATGCAGGGATCCGGCAGAGCAGCTATATGAAACAGATGGAACAATATCTGGAAGATGAGGATTACATAGGTTTATCAGCTTTTTGCGACAGGCATTACATCCGGCCTTATAGCAGTAATAATAATTATGAAAAATATCAGCTGCTCATGGAAGCCAGCGGAGCGTATCGTTACTTTTATGAAAGTCTGATGAAGGCAGTTACTATCAACTCTGGCAATGTATCCATACTTCCCGGTCTGTATGAAAATATTTCGGATTATTACGAGCAGCTGGAAAGGATTCTGCATCCTGTGGATAATGATTATAGGGCAAAACAATATCGGGAACTGCCGGAGGAGCAGAAGGAAGCCATTCTCCGGATGGAAGAGAATGAGAAGGCACTGCTGCAGACCTATTTTGGCATGACCCCGGAAGAGGCAGAGAATTTCGGTACGATGTCAAATGCACAAAAAATCTTATTCCTGGAAGAAAAAGGCGAGGTGATGGGTTATGGTAAATCTGAAGAGTAAGCTGAAACAGGCACAGAAGCAGAGAGGCGCGCTGCTTGTGATGAATCTGGTGATCATAGCCCTGTGCCTGATATTGTTTTGGGGAACCATTCATATGTTCCGGCAATTAAATGACGCCTTTTCCCGTCCTGCGAAGACCAACTGGATGGAGAATAATGTGCAGAGTGAAAATTATGCCTACCTGTTAGTAAATTATCACGAGGACATGGCGTACGGCGGCTTGCTGTCCGGAACAAAAAAGGAATGCTATGGTGTGGCGAGATATTTTGAGGCGGCGTCCATGTATAAGGCATTTCTTCAGACCGGAGATACGGAGCGAGCTGCCAGAGAAAAGGAGAAGATGGATGCCGCATATGAAGAAATGGGTGACTGGAATATTGCAGCGGACAGCATCAGGGAGAGACTTGGATTGGACTGACAGATTTGCTGTAGGAATACCGGCGATATTACTGGCAGCCTGTCAGACAGTGGGATGCCGGATCAGTATAGAATACCATACTTCCGTACATAGAACGATGCAGTCGTGGCTGGAACAGGTCCCTATGGCAGGCTGGATTTTGTGGTGGATAGCAGAGACATTACTTTTTGGACAGATGCTGCGATGGCTGTTTGTGCATGCAGGGAGAGACAAGGCAGTTCAGGAGGACGGTATCGGGAAAGGTATCGGAAAGAGAATATTTTTGATTTTTGCAGGATTGTTGATAGCCTGGCTGCCGGTGCTCCTTTCCAATGATCCCGGATTTTATAATTATGATATTTACGGGCAGGTGCCTCAGGTGATGTATCCTGAGGTACCGTATAATACACACCATTCGTTACTCAGCACGTTGGTCATGGGAGGCGTTATCACGATAGGATACCGGATCTTCGGGACGATGGAGAAGGCAGTATTTCTGCACTCCTGCTTCCAGATGATACTTTGTGCGGCGACCTTTTCCTACAGTCTGGATTTCTGGTATCGGCGATTGAATAGAAAATGGCTGTTGGGAGTCGGATTTTGTTTTTATGCTTTTCTGCCGACGATTGCCTTGTTTTCCGTCAGTACGACCAAGGATGTGGTATGCTCTCTGGCACTTTTTATTGCATTTCACCTGTTGTATGAATTGTATGAGAATACGGAGGGATTTTTTCGGAAGAAAGAGAAAATCGCAGCATTATCGTGCAGCCTGATCGTGGGAGCGCTGTATCGGAAAAATGTAATTTATGCGGTTTTTCTTTATCTGGTGTTGTGCGCGGTTTTCTGTAAAAAGCAGAAAAGAAAGATCATTTCACTGTTTGCGGGAACGATTCTGCTGACCATGCTATTGTCTGTGGGAATGGAAACTCTGCTCCATGCGGAAAAAGGTTCCGCGGTAGAGGCTCTGTGTGTACCGCTCCAACAGATTGCAAGGGTATATACAGATAAGGGAGAAGCGGCGTTTGACAGTGAGGAATTGCAGCTGCTGGATCAGATCATGGACAGAGAACAGTGGTCACAATATAATCCGTTTCTGGCAGACCGGATCAAAAATTATGTGAATAATGAAGAACTTCTTCAAAATAAGTTGGAGTATCTGAGACTATGGTTCCGAAAAGGATGGCAGTATCCGGGATGTTATCTGAGAGCCTTTCTGGATAATACGTATCAGGCCTGGTATCCGGGGACATCGGTTGTGGATGATCCGGACGGTGATATTTATTACTTTGATTTCGAGGGAAGAAATGTACTGGAAATGAAGACGATCAGTTCCCGGCTGACAGAATTTTATCGTAAGATATCGCTGGAATATTATTACCAGAAAATTCCGGTGATCCGTGCGTTGTTTGCAATCGGCACCTATTTCTGGCTGGCAGTGATCCTGTTTTTCTATGGCATCCGGCGGCGGAGGGCAGAGATATGGAACAGTTGGCTGCTGGTTCTGGCACTGTGCCTTACGGTCTTTCTGGGTCCCATATCCCTGGTGCGTTATTATCTGCTTTTATTTTATGCAGCTCCGGCAGGTATCTTCTTATTAGCAGATAGACCTTGACAAATCACGGAAGCATGCACTACAATTACTTGCATACGACAATGACGATGAAAAGGATCAGTACGATCGGAAAGCATCCCAGAGAGAGGGGAAGGACACGGTGGCGTGCGGCTGGGAACCCCTTATGACAGAGGATCGGAAACCTCCCTTGGAGTCCTGTGCGAGACGCAATGTACCTGGAAGCGGCGAAGCACAGCGTAGAACCGGCGTTAACGGTGACAGAGCAGGATACATATTTGTATCAATCAGGGTGGTACCGCCGAGTGATCGGTCCCTTTTTCGGGAGCGATGACCCGGCGTTTTTCGTTTCCGTAGATCGTATGAGCAGTTTATTTTCAGAAAAAGAAAAGGAGAGAGAAAATGGCAGACAAGAAAATGGTAGAAGCGATCACTTCCATGGAAGAAGATTTCGCCCAGTGGTATACCGATGTAGTGAAGAAAGCAGAGCTGTGTGATTACACCAGCGTAAAAGGATGTATGGTAATTAAGCCCGCAGGCTATGCGATCTGGGAACTGATCCAGAAGGAGCTGGATGCACGTTTCAAAGCAGTCGGAGTACAGAATGTATATCTTCCCATGTTCATTCCTGAGTCCCTGTTAGACAAGGAGAAGGATCATGTAGAAGGTTTCGCACCCGAAGTAGCATGGGTTACTCAGGGAGGATTGAACGAGCTTCCCGAGAGACTCTGTGTCAGACCTACTTCCGAGACGCTGTTTTGTGATTTCTATAAGAATGACATCCATTCCTACAGAGATCTGCCTAAGGTATACAATCAGTGGTGTTCCGTGGTACGTTGGGAGAAGGAGACCAGACCTTTCCTGCGTTCCAGAGAGTTCCTGTGGCAGGAAGGACATACCGCACATGCTACCGCAGAAGAATCTCAGGAGAGAACTCTGCAGATGCTGAATGTATATGCGAAGTTCCTGGAGGAGGTTCTGGCTATCCCCGCGATCAAGGGACAGAAGACCGAGAAGGAGAAATTCGCAGGTGCAGTTGCAACCTATACGGTAGAAGCACTGATGCATGATGGCAAGGCTCTGCAGTCCGGTACCAGCCATAATTTCGGTGACGGATTCGCCAAGGCTTTCGGCATCCAGTTCGCAGACAAGGACAATACTTTAAAATATGTACATCAGACCTCCTGGGGTATGACCACCCGTCTGATTGGTGCACTGATCATGGTACACGGTGATAACGAAGGTCTGGTGATTCCTCCCCGTGTAGCACCCATCCAGATCTGCATTGTACCCGTTATGCAGAAAAAGGAAGGCGTTCTCGACAAGGCGTATGAGCTGAGAGACCGTCTGGCAAAGAATTTCCGTGTCAAGGTAGATGACAGCGACAAGACCCCCGGCTTCAAGTTCGCAGAGGCTGAGATGAGAGGTTATCCGATCCGTGTGGAGATCGGACCTAAGGATATCGAGGCAGGCAAGTGTGTGATCTGCCGCCGTGATACCAGAGAGAAGACCGAGGTAGCTCTGGAGGATCTGGAGACCAAGGCAGCCGAGATCCTGGAGACCATGCAGAAGGAAATGCTGGAGAGAGCAAGAGCACATCGTGACAGCCATACTTATGTGGCACATAACATGGAAGAGTTCGAGCAGATCTTCAACGAAAAGTCCGGATTCGTCAAGGCTATGTGGTGCGGATGTCAGGAATGCGAAGACAAGATCAAGGAAAAGCTTGCTGTTACCAGCCGTTGTATGCCTTTTGAACAGGAACAGATCGCAGATACCTGCGTATGTTGTGGAAAACCTGCGAAAAAGATGGTATACTGGGGAAGAGCATACTAAGATAATATGTAACTATTCAGAGCTATGTAAATATCGACAAATATTCGTCGAATGCTGGCATTCGTAAGAATATTTTATGATATTTATAGGGCGAAGCAACCACATGAGCAAAAAAGAAGCTCCATAGGAGCGTTTTGCGAATGGGGTTCTGAATAGTTATGAAAATATTAATAAGGCAGATGAAGACGCAGGCCGGTAGTATTGCTACATGGTCTGCGCCTTATTTTTCAATGATAATGCTCGGAAATGAGGAAAAAGATGATCTATAATACATTTGAACTGCATCAGGAGGGTTCCCTGCCGGGAGCACATTTAGTTACCTATATTCAGGAGTATTCGGAGGCAATGGCCATTAACGACAGACCTCTGATCCTGTTGTGCCCGGGAGGCGGCTATACAAGAACCTCCGACAGAGAGGCGGAGCCCATGGCACTGAAATTCCTGGCGATGGGATATCATGCGGCAGTGCTGCGCTATTCCTGCGCCCCTGCGGAATATCCTACTTCCTTAAAGGAACTGGCTTACAGCATCAAGTTCCTGCGGGAGCACGCGAAAGAGTGGCATATCGATCCCCACAAGATCGTAGTGGAAGGCTGTTCTGCGGGAGGACACCTGGCAGCTAGCCTTGGGGTGTTCTGGGATGAAGATTTTCTGGCAGAGAGCCAGGGACTTTCCGCGTCCGAGCATGAGCTGTTGCGTCCGGACGGACTGCTGTTATGCTATCCGGTCATCACTTCCGGAGAGTTTGCCCACAGAGGATCTTTTGAGAATCTGTTGGGCAGCAGACAGGAGGAGCTGGGAGAGAAGCTGTCCCTGGAGAAACAGGTAACAAATAAAGTGCCGAAGACCTTCATCTGGCATACCTTTGCGGATCAGTCGGTACCGGTGGAGAATTCCCTGCTGTTCGTCAGCGCTCTCCGCAGAGCCGGAGTGCCCACGGAATTCCATATGTATGAAAAGGGAGCGCACGGGCTGGCACTGGCGAATAAGCTGACAGAGACTAACGATGGCAGAGCCGTACAGGAGGAATGCACCTCCTGGGTTGAACTGGCGCATACCTGGCTGGAGAGCCTTTTTGCAGGAGATGTGGAAGACGGACTGCACGCACAGGGCAGAGAATGGTAAGAATAGCAATAAGAGAAAATGAAAACGCAAGGAGCAGTCATGGAACAGGCAGATACGATCGTTCAGATCCCTCACTTCTACGGAAGCCTGAAGGGAATGCAGAAGAAATTCGATAACTATGCAAGACAGGATGCTTTCACCGGATCCACCAGAGAGGAATGGGAAAGTTGGAAAGAGACTTCCAGAGAGACTTTGAAAGAGCTTCTGGGATGGAAATATATGGAGACCTGTGATCTGGACCCCCGCGTGGAAGAAGTCGTGGAGCTGGAGAACGGCATTCGTCGGGAAAAAGTGATCCTTCAGGTAGAGCCGGAAGTGTATATGCCTATGTATATACTGATCCCGCCGAAGCAGAACGAAGGGAAGCAGAAATGTTTTCTTGCCCTTCCGGGGCATCAGGGCGCAGGTAAATTCAGCGTGGCAGGCCGTGATGATATTCCCGCGGTAAAACGGATGATCGAATTCTACCATTATGATTACGGTATGCAGCTGGCGAAGCGTGGTTATGTGGCAATCTGTCCGGACTGCAGAGGCTTCGGAGAGCGCAGGGATGAGGCATTGCAGAAAGGAACGGATGAGAAATCCTTCCTGACCAGTACCTGTTTTCATCTGGCACATATGGCGGAGCCTTTGGGAGAGACCGTGGCAGGTATGTGTACCTGGGATGCTTCCCGGCTGATCGATTATGTCTACGAACGGGGCGAATGGGATACTGAGGACTTGGGAGTCATGGGATTTTCCGGCGGTGGTATGCAGACGCTGTGGGTCTCTGCTTTGGATGACCGTGTGAAAAAATGTATCATCAGCGGATATCTCTATGGATATCGTGACGCGTTGTTATTGCTCAACGGAAATTGCAGCTGTAATTATGTTCCCCATCTGTGGGAACACTTTGATATGGGAGATATTGCATCGCTCATTGCTCCGAGACCGCTGGCGGTCCAGTCCTGCCGGGATGACCATCTGAACGGTCCCAGAGGACTGGTGAATGTAACGGAGCAGCTAGATATTGTGCGGGAGGCTTACAGCCTGTACGGAAAAGAGGAATACCCGATCCACGATGTCAGAGAGGGAGACCACTGCTGGCATGAAGAGGTATTGGATATCGCACTGCCAAGACTGTAAGACATTTATAACCCCTGTTAATAGTTACAAAATATGGAGGAACGTATGGAATATATCGTTCTGGATCTGGAATGGAATCAGAGTAACACCGGTAAAGAGGATGCTGTGGAGAAGCTCCCTTTTGAAATCATAGAGATCGGTGCCATCAAACTGAATAATGAACGTGTTATGGTCAGTGAATTCAACGAACTGGTCAAACCGCAGGTCTACCATGAGATGCACAAGATCACCAGCAAACTGATCCATATTCAGATGCAGGAGCTGGAGCGTGGACGGCCTTTCCCGGAGGTCGGAGGAGATTTTGTCAGATGGTGCGGACAGGAGGAGTATCTGTTCTGTACCTGGGGCACGCTGGATCTGACGGAGTTACAGCGGAATATGGCATATTATGAGATGCCGCTTCTGGCACCGGGACCGCTGCCCTATCTGGATGTGCAGAAGCTGTTCGCCATTGCCTATGAGGAGCGCAAGATCCGCAGAAATCTGGAATATGCCATTGATTACCTGCATATTGAGAAGGATATTCCCTTCCACCGGGCGTTCAGTGATGCCTACTATACGGCAAAGATCCTGATCCGGATACTGGAGGAGCACCCGGAGGTAGTGGTGAACCTGTCCTACGATACCTTCTGTCCTCCGAAGGACCGTAGGGACGAGGTGAAAGCGCAGTTTGATACCTATGTAAAATATATTTCCAGGGAATTCAAGGACAAGACAGAAGCTTTCGCAGATAAGGAAGTCGTGTCCAGCAAATGTTATCTCTGCCATCGTAACCTTCGCAAGAAGATCAAATGGTTCAGCGCTAACGGCAGGCATTATTACTGCGTGGCTTATTGCGAGAAGCACGGCTATCTCAAGGGCAAGATCCGGGTACGCAAGGCATATGACGGCGGCGTATATATCGTCAAGACCACGAAGCTGATTCCTAAGGAAGAGGCAGAAGCTATTGCGGCCCGCAGAGATCACGCCAGAGAAGTGCGCAAGAGACACAAGCACAGCAAGGCGAGGGATGCCGGGGAATAGGGACAGAATATGCAAATTACATTTTAGAGGGAGGATGGCAGCGGCTACGAGGCAAGATTTACGACCTGCGGAATCTGTACCCTTATGAAGGAACTGGGACTTACTGAGCTGATCCCTGCCATGTGCCAGTTTGACTACACCATGAGCGAGGCGGGCGATGTCACCAATTTTGTCAGGGAATACACCCTGGCTTCCGGCGGATCTTATTGCGACTGCGGGTATAAGAAAAAGTTTAAGTAATTTGAAATAATCATTGTATTTTTACAACATATAGAATATACTAAAAATAACAGAACCCAACACGCCTCTCAACGATGCGGACCACGTTGGGTCTTTTAATTTTAAGGGGGAAAATATATGGGGGAACTAAAGCAACATCCATTACCGATGACAATAGACGAACAAATAGAAAACTTGAAATCACTTGGCTTAATTATTGAGAACGAGGAATATGCCAAGAAGATATTAAATGACATATCCTATTTCCGATTAATTAAGGCGTATAGTTTAGGATTTAAACCTAAAAATGGGAAATATGAAGAAGGCGTAACATTTGAGCAGATTGTAGAGTTATATCTGTTCAATGCTAATTTCAGACAAGTGACATTTGCTGAGATAGAAAAAATAGAAGTAAATGTCAGATGCAGAATTGCAAATTATTTTGCGGAAGTTTATGGAGTTCTTGGATATATGGAACCCCAAAATTTTGCGGACGAAGAATATCATCGGGCATTTATGGCTGATATCGAAGAGGAGGTTCGGAGAAACTCAAAGGCGCCGTTTGTGAGAAATTTCAAAACTAATTATGCAGGTGGAAATTTGCCTATATATGCATTGGTGGAGGTATTTAGTTTTGGCACTCTTTCAAAATTTTACAAAAACATGAAAAATGCTGACAAAAAGGCAGTTGCCAAGAGTTTTGGAATTGGATATACATATCTGGAAAGTTGGTTGGAGAGCATTTCTTATGTTCGCAATGTTTGTGCGCATTATGGGAGGTTGTATAATGCAAAACTTTCAAAGACGCCTATTCTTTACAAAGAATATACACAAGCCGGTATAGGAAACAATAGAATGTTTGGTGTATTATTGTGTATGAAACAGATTTTAAAGAATGACAAGCATTGGAATCTTTATGTAGATCAAATAGAATTGCTAATAGATAAATATGAAAAAGTAGATGTGAAAACGATGGGTTTTCCGGATGACTGGAAGAAATTGTTGGAACAGAAATAGGTGTAATAGAAGAGTATACAATGGAAAACACAGTAGATACCGGGATTCTACTTCCGGGAGGTGTACTTATTTCTGAAAAGAGAATAGTATGATCTCAGACACAGGAGGTAAGCACATGGATCTCGTCAAGATAGGAAAATATATTGCAGGCAAAAGAAAAGACTTAGGTATGACGCAGAAGCAGCTCGCCGAAAAACTGGGTATGAGTGACAAATCCGTATCCAAGTGGGAGCGGGGAGTTTCCCATAGTTAAAGATACCACACCAAATATGATGAACCCACGCTTATACACTACCAGCTATAATAAGCCGTAAGGACAGCAATTTGACACTGCTGTCCTTTCTTTTATAAAATTGCAGTACACAGAAAAAAGCTGTAAAATGAAAAATATATTTGTCCTTGTAACAATTCTCGGACATTTGCCTGTTATACTATCTGCAAAAAGAAAAGGAAGTGACAATATGAAGCAGATTTTAATTGTCGAAGACGATAATCTTTTGAATAAAACGCTTACTTATAATTTGGAACTGGACGGTTACACAATAACTTCTGTTCTGAATGCAAGGACAGCCGCTGAATCATTAAAAACAAACATTTTTGATTTGGTATTGCTGGATATAAATTTACCAGACGGAAATGGTTATGACCTATGCCGTCTTATCAAGCCAGAGCATCCTGATACAGTAGTTATATTTCTAACTGCCAACGATCAGGAAAGCGATCAGATACGAGGATATGAAGCTGGTGCAGTGGATTATATCACGAAACCTTTTTCGATTAGTGCTTTGCAGCGAAAGATCAAAGCCATGTTCGCTATGTTGGAACATCACAAACCAGCTAAGGATATTTACGAGGATGGTAGCCTGTTTCTGGATTTTTCGGAACAATTTGCAAGTTTGAACGGGAAACCATTAGCGCTTTCTGCGATGGAATATAAAATGCTGAACCTATTTCTTAAAAATCCGAAGCAGGTACTTACCCGCCAACAACTTTTGGAAAGACTGTGGGACATTGATGAAAAATATGTAGATGAACATACCCTTACTACTTCTATCAGCCGCATTCGCAGTAAGATTGAAGCGGATGGCGACACATATATCAAAACGGTTTACGGTATGGGTTATCAATGGACAGGAGGCGAAAAGAAATGAAACTGAATAACCTTTCTGCTAAGAAAATTTGTAGACTGATTAGTACTGGCATGGTTTTCTCTATGCTGGTAATTACTGGTATTTTCGGCGGTATAATGCAGGATACACGAATTTTCATAGCGGGTGGAACATTGACACTCTGTGCATTTTTCTGGATTTGGCTATTGGTGCTGTTTTTTGGAAAACGCCTTTCTCATTTTACTTCTAATTTGTGCCGGACGCTGGACAACATGATTGATGGAAACGAGGAATTACAAAAGTCAAATGATAGTGAAACTCTTTTTGCCCGTATCAACCACCGCTTAATCCGGTTGTATGAGATTATGCAGAAAAACCGACACAAGGTAGACATGGAACGACAGGAGCTTCAAATGCTGATTTCTGATATTTCGCATCAAGTAAAAACGCCTGTCAGCAATTTGCAAATGGTAACGGACACACTTTTAACAAAGCCTGTTTCAGAAGAAGAACGGATGGACTTTTTACAAGGCATACGCAGTCAGACTGATAAACTGGATTTTCTGTTCCAAGCACTGGTTAAAACATCCCGGTTGGAAACCGGAGCGATACGATTAGAAAAGAAAGACAGCAGCTTATTCCATACGCTTGCACAAGCCATGAGCAGTATTGTATATGCCGCAGAGAAAAAAGAAATTGCTGTATCTGTGGATTGCCCGGAAAATTTGATAATCTCCCATGACAGCAAGTGGACAAGCGAAGCCCTTTTCAATCTGCTGGACAATGCAGTAAAATACACTCCGTCAGGTGGAAAGATTTCTGTATCAGTGGTTCAGTGGGAAATGTACGTAGAGGTCAAAGTGACCGACACCGGCAAGGGCATTTCAGAAAACAATCAGGCTGCCATCTTCCGGCGCTTCTATCGTGAGGAAGAAGTACATGATCAACAGGGTGTAGGAATAGGTTTGTATTTGGCTCGTGAGATTGTAACAAGGCAAGGGGGCTATATCAAGGTCGTTTCAGAGCTGGGGCAAGGCTCAGAATTTTCTATTATGCTTCCTGTAAGGTAAGATATAACCACTTTTTTTGAAATGTCCGAGCGTTGTAACATTTCACCCTGATTTTCGATAAAAATTTTTTCTATCTCGGACATTTGTGTAACATTTGTGGTTTACAATGGCTTTATCAACAGATAGAAAGCCTTGAAAGGAGCATTTGAATATGAGCATTTTACAAACAATCGACTTAAAGAAGTATTACGGCACAGAACCAAATATTACTCGTGCCCTTAATGGTGTAAATTTTACTGTGGAACAGGGAGAATTTGTTGCCGTAGTTGGAACTTCCGGCAGCGGTAAGTCTACATTGCTTCACATGATGGGAGGACTTGATACCCCCACTTCCGGCAGCGTGATTGTACGGGGAGAAGAACTCGCAAAAAAGAATGATGATGAATTGACAATTTTCCGCCGTCGTAACATCGGATTTATCTTCCAAAATTATAATCTGGTTCCGATTTTGAATGTATATGAAAATATCGTCCTGCCTGTGGAACTGGATGGCGATACAGTAGACCAGAAATTTATGGACGAAGTTGTGTATATGTTGGCTTTAGAAGATAAACTGGAAAATATGCCGAACAATCTTTCAGGCGGTCAACAGCAACGTGTAGCGATTGCACGAGCTTTAATTACGAAGCCTGCGATTATCCTTGCTGATGAACCGACCGGAAATCTTGATAGCAAGACCAGTGCAGATGTGTTAGGGCTTTTGAAGCGTACCAGCGGAGAATTTAATCAGACCATTGTAATGATTACTCACAACAACGAGATCGCTCAACTCGCAGACCGCATTGTACGGATTGAAGATGGTAAAATTGTTGGCTAAAGGAGGTGGGAATTATGAATTATCCTTTTGAAAATGATACCAGTGCAGTAATTAAAAAATTAGCACGAAAAAGTGTGCGTTTTGATAAGAAGAAAAACTTATTTTGCCTTTCGGCAATTATTGTAGCCGTTGCTATGATAATGATGTCGTTGCTCACAGTGCAAAATATCATTTATCAAAATCAGAAAGAAATCGAAGGATTACATCAAGGAATTTTCTTTGACATTACGCAGGACAGTAAAGAAAAGTTGTTAGCAAACGAAGAAGTAAAAAGTGTAGGACTTTCCTGTAATATCAAAACAGTGAAAGAAAATTCTAAAGAACTGTCTCTGATTTATTATGATGATGACATGTTTAGTTTGATTCCTGCCTTTGACGGAAAATATCCAGAGAAAGCAAGTGAAATTGCTGTTACAGATGCCTTTTTTGCCAGTGAAAATAAGTCTCCGGAAATCAACGCCATAGTTCAGTTGAATCTGGATGGTACTTTGAAGAATTATACTATTGTTGGTATTTACCATGATAAAACTTCTACCGCTTATCCTGTTTTTGTTTCACTTGAAAAATGCCGGGAATTACGTGGAAATGACCTGCTTAATGGATATGTTTGGCTTGAAAATGCAGATACCCTTACAAAAGACGAAGCAACAGAAATATTATCTCAAATTTCAGAGGAGACTGGACTGAATAATTGGACAGTCAGCAGTTACTATGATTATGTAAATACAACTTTGTCCTTCAGTAATTATGCGGTATATGGTGTAGTTGCTGCCATTTTGTTTTTAGCTGCCGCACTTGTAATTTACAGCATTTTCTATATTTCGGTTGGACAAAAAGTTGCTGAGTTCGGACAGCTTCGGACAATAGGGGCAAGTAAAAAGCAAATTTATAAAATAGTTCTTAAACAGGGTTATATGCTTGCAGTTCCGGGGATTTTAATTGGTAGTATCATGGGAACGATCATCAGCTATTGTCTGCAATCAAAAGGCTGGTCAGTATTTGCATTTATTGTTTCTCTATGTGGCGCATGCCTTTTTGGAATACTGCTTGTTTATATTAGTGTTCGTAAACCAGCAAAAATTGCAGCGAATACTTCTCCAATTTCCGCCCTGAAAAATCCAGTGGGAATTGTAAATTACCGCACTCACAAAAGACATCGTATTACGCCTGTATATTTAGCGAAAATCAGCTTTTCCAGAAACAGAAAAAAATCTCTATTGACCATTTTATCATTGGGACTGTGCGGAGTTATATTTTTCCTTGCAGCAAGTTATCAGAGTTCTTTTAATGCCGAGAGTATGGCTCGTTATTGGGATATGAAGTACGGAGATTTCAAAATCAGCATTGATTTAGAAAACGAAAGTGAAAATTTGGATGCTCTCTTGCAGAAAGAATATTTTTCTGATTATGTAAAGCGTGTTGGAGATATAGAGGGAGTTAGCAATATATTTACTTATGCTACCGTACCAGTTGATTTCTCAACAGACAATGATATTTCAGATAGCACCTTGATGCTCGGCTATAATGAAAAGGATTTGGCGTCGCTAAATGCAGCGGTTTTGTCTGGAAATATTACTGATGATACAGAATTAGTTGTAAGTGATCCCGAACGTATTTATGATGTTTACCATTGGAAACCTCAAATTGGGGATACTGTGACCTTTAATTTCAAAAATCATAGTGGTAAAACAATAACAAAAGCATTCAAAATTGGTGCAATCACTTCCAGCAATGATGGAATGGGTGGCTATATTTTCAGAATGCCGGAAAATATGCTCAAAGAACTTGCAGGTTATGACTGTACATACGCAATCGAAATACAAGCAGAAGCTGAATATCAGGAGATAATCGAGCAAGAACTCAAATTACTCGTTTCTGACAATAGGGATGTTCGCTTACAAACCCTTCAAGATTTTATTGTAGAACACCAATCAGACAATCGTGCAGGTTTTACATTAGCTTATGCGATTGCAGCCATCTTGTGGATATTTGCGGTTATCAATCAAATCAATCTTACTGTGACAAATCTTTTATCACAGAAACAGGAAATGGGCACACTAAAATCTATTGGTATGACAAATAAGCAGTTGGAGCAAGCATTTATGATGGAAGGTCTTTTTACTACTTTGATTGCATTGCTTATAACTGCTGTTGTTGGAATCCCCGGCGGATATGCAATCGGTATATTTTTGAAAAATACAGGCATGTCTACGGGATTTGTATTTCCGGTTGTTGCTTTTACTCTTTTTGCTGTTGCTATGTTTATGCTTGAAAGTTTGATGACAATATTGCTTATTCATTCATGGAAGAAGCAATCTGTTATTGCAATAATGCGAAATTGACGATAGAAAGTTTTTCATATCTCGGTCAGCTCAACAATTACATTACTCTGCTGATACAGCCAGTCCGTAAATTCTTTCGGGCTGGCTGTTCCTGTTTTTACAGCCTTTTTTCTCTGTAAGGCTTCTTTCTTAAAGTCGGCAAAGGCAGCCTGTATTTTTTCCAGACGGTCAGCCGGAAAGCCTGCGGTATTTTTTACCCGGTTTATTTTGTTGCGCCAGTTCTGGCATTCATTTTTATAAAGCAGGTCATAGTTATTTTCTCTTGCCCTCTCGTCAAATTCCCGCTTGTTTTGAAGCGCCTGTGCTTTTCGGCACTTGTCGCTGCACAGCTCATACCGCTGGCTCTTTGCCAGAAAATATTTTCCACAGACCTTGCACCGCCGGAAGCAAAGCCCCCAGTCATTCAGCCTGTTCAGATAATAGGTAATCAACGGGTAGAGGGACGCATAGGCAGACACACATTCTTCTGTGCGCCGGTTGTCCGGGAACCAGAGGTCAAGCCGGGTATCTTCTGACGGTGCGCCTTTGAAATAAAGGCTGCCAGCTTGAAATTGTTTCGGTTTTCCTGTCTCCCTGTCAAAGCTCATGGTTTCGTTTTGGAATACCCCGGTCAGTCTGCTCATTTTATCCATGAAGCGGTCACAGGCAGCGTTACGGTCACGGGGTTCTCTGGCAAGCAGATAGCTGTTCCAGATACGGAACGCCACATACATTTTCAGAGGGTCGTTGCTAAGATATTTCTCCCAAAGAAATTCGCTTGCCGCCTGCTCCAGCTCCGGCTGTTTCCATCGGTTGGAGTGGAGAGCTTGCCGCAGCGGAGAAAGCCCGTATAAGTTCCAGTCTCTGTCCGTGTCACGCTCAAAGTTTATCAAAAAAGTTCCCAGTGGGCGTGTCATATCACAAAGCACCTCTGCGTTTTGGCTCCCGTTCAGACGGAAGCGGATCTGCTGTTCTTCCCCAATCAAAATCCGCTCTTTCATTTTCTTCCTGTCCAGCGTCAGGACAAACAAAATCCTCTCAAAACATGGCTCATGCCGTATAAACTGATTCTCCATCCCTATCCCCTGCCTTTGTTTATGGTAATTATATAATTCAGTTATATCCGTTACACTCATGGTATCGCAGAATCATTGTTTTGTCAAGGATAGTACGCTATGATGATTGCGGTTGGTAATTTCGTACCGCACAGTACCTTGACAAGTGAATGACCGTCCAAAAGGGATATGACCGGCAGGAGAAGTGACGCATTCGGCGCACCAATGCAGGGAAACACCGCAGGAATGGGGCAGGAAAACGGCTTTTGGGGAGAACGGCAACAGGAAGCATTTTAACCTATTTGATTTATGGGAGGAACAGAATGAACGATAAAAAGAGATTGAACAGCTACGAGGATTTACCGCTGGTTCTGGATGTGGCGGACATTCAGTGGATTATGGGAATTTCAAGAGCGAGCGCCTATGAGCTGGTACACACACCCGGCTTTCCAGCGTTCCGCAGGGGCAGACTTATCAAGGTCAGCAAAATTGCTTTCTTTGAATGGATGGCAAAAGGCTCCGAAACCGTACCGGGAAGCGACAAATAAGCGTGAGGTATCATTCCCTGACTTGCAATACTGCCGCACTTTCCAAAGGGGCATACAGAGGGAAAAAAACTTAAAAATGATACCGAGACGCTACATCAAAACAGCCTATCTGCGTACATCAGATAGAAACGGAGAAAGGAGCCGGTTATGGCAAGAATGAGTAACAAGCGGCGGTTGGAATGGTCTTTCTTCTTAAATGACCGCAGCCGTATCACTTACAACGAACTGTGCCGGAAATGCCAGCACGAATGTAAACAGAGCTTCCGGGCGGTTGTGGTTGACTGCCCGAAGTATCTTTCCAAGCGTTCCAAGAAAAAGGACAAGACTGCCGGAAACGGCAAAATCCCTTAGGAACTAAGGGCGCACTTCTATACATAGTCTAAAGACCATGTATCGTGCGTCCTGCGGAGCTTACCTCTGCCGCTGATAAAATCAGCAATCCGAGGTCTGCGTTCGCTTCGCTCCGACAAGGTGGCTACACCCCCTTGCGCCGCTAAAGCGGCTATCCCCTGTGTACTCGCCGCAAAGAGAAATCCGCTCTGCGGTTTTCCCTTTTCATCGGGTTTTATAGAAGCACTGACACACGGACTGTCTGCGGATGGTCTTTCTTTATCTTATCAGCAAAGGATGTGAGAACATGGAAAAATCTTTGGAACAGTTGAAGCAGGAATATGAAAAAACCACTGTCCTGCTGGAACAGGAAAAACGGAAAATGCAGCGTTTGAAAAACCGGCAGGCGTATCTGGAAAGCGGTTCCCGAAAACAGAGGACGCACCGGCTGATTACCCGTGGGGCAGCCGTTGAGAGCATTGCACCACAGACAAAGGGGCTGACCGAAACGGAATTTTATTCCCTCATGGAAAACATTTTGAATCTGCCGCAGGCGGAGCATTTCATCCGGTCTGCCGCAGAGAACCACGCCCGTATTTCCGGGCAGGAGAAAGGCGGTGACTAAGGATAGCACTTTATCATTTTTCAATCGCACAGATAAAGCGCAGCGCCGGTCAGAGCGCCATTGCCAGCGCAGCCTATCGAGCCGGGGAGCGTCTTTACAGCAGCTACTATGGAGAAGTCAGCGACTACACCAAAAAGGGCGGCGTGATCGCTTCGGAAATCATGCTGCCGCCCCATGCGCCGGAAATATATCTTGACCGAGCGACCCTCTGGAATGCTGTGGAGAACTGCGAGAAACATCCAAAAGCACAGCTTGCCTATTCCTTTGATATTGCCATGCAGAATGAATTGACGCTGGAAGAAAACATGGAGCTGGCGAGGAAGTTCGTACAGGAGCAGTTTGTGACAAAAGGCATGATTGCCGACCTTGCTTTTCACAGCCCGGAGAAAGAGGACGGCGGCATCCCTAACCCGCATTTTCATGTGATGACAACCATGCGCCCTTTGAACCCGGATGGCACATGGGGACAAAAACAGCGTCGGGAATATCTTCTTGATGAAGATGGAAACCGAATCCGGGATAAAAACGGCGATTATATGTTTAACGCTGTCCATACAACAGACTGGCATGAACCGGAAACGCTGGAACACTGGCGGGAGCAGTGGGCGGCTGCCGTTAATACAAAATTTGAGGAAAAAGGGCTGGATGTGCGTATCGACCACCGTTCCTATGTGCGGCAGGGGCTTGACCTGATACCTACTGTCCACGAGGGAGCTAATGTCCGGCAGATGGAAGCAAAGGGCATCCGCACCGAGAAAGGGGAACTGAACCGCTGGATTAAAGCCACCAACCGGCTCATGCAGGATGTGAGGAAGAAGATCAAAGCCCTGTTTGTCTGGATGGCAGAGGTAAAAGAAGAACTTTCCAAACCGCAGACACCGAGCCTTGCCGACCTGCTGATCGCTTATTACAACCAGCGCAACGCAGGGGCATGGAGCAATAAAGCCAGAACCGGAAACTTAAAGCAGTTTGCCGAAGCCGTCAATTATCTGACGGAAAACAAGCTGCTCACATTAGAGGATTTGCAGGAGCGTCTTTCCTCTGTCAGTGAAGAATTTGAAGCATTAAGCGGCTCCATGAAAAAGAAATCTGCCAGGATAAAGGAATTGCAGGAATTGATACGGGAGGGCGAGAATTACCAGCGGCTAAAACCTGTTCATACGGAATTGAACAATATCAAGTTTAAGAAACAGAGGGAGAAATTTGAAACATCCCACGATGCGGAGTTACGGCTGTTTTATGCCGCCCGCCGTATTCTGAAAGAAAAACTGGACGGAAAACCCATTGCCCTGAAAGCATGGAAACAGGAATACTCACAGTTAAAAACAGAGTATGCCGAACTGTCTCCGCAGCACAAGCCGCTCCGGGAGGAAGTCATACGGCTGCGGCAGGTGCAGAACGCCGTAGATACCGCACTGCGCCGGAGAGAGCAGCCACAGGAAGTACAGAGAAAGAAACATGAGATGGAGCTATGACATAACCGGCAGCTTTACCGCTGCCGGCATTTTTATGGAGGGAGTATTTGAATGTATTTGAAGCGGTGAAACAGTCTGTTACCACCCGGCAGGCTGCTTCATTCTATGGAATCAGGGTGGGGAGAAACGGCATGGTCTGCTGTCCATTCCACAATGACCGCACGCCCAGCATGAAAGTGGACAGCCGCTTTTACTGCTTCGGCTGCGGGGCTTCCGGGGATGTGATCGACTTTGCCGCTTTGCTGCATGGATTGGGGAAACGGGAAGCTGCGGTCAGGCTTGCGAAGGACTTCGGCGTTTCCTATGAGAAATCCGGCAATGCGCCGCCAGATAGGAAGCGTCACAACAGGTCACAGCCCCGACAAAAATCAGCGGAGCAGAGATTCCAGGAAACGGAACGGTATTGTTTCCGGGTGCTATGCGATTATCTGCGCCTGCTGGAGCATTGGAAAACAGCATACGCCCCACAGCCGCAGGATGCCATCTGGCATCCTCTTTTTGTGGAAGCGTTGCAGAGGATAAGCTACACAGAATACCTTTTTGATATTTTGTTATACGGAGAAATAGAAGAAAAAGCGGCATTGATCGCCGCACAGGGAAAGGAGGTGCTGCGGCTTGAACAGCGAATTTCAGAACTTGCCGCCGGAAACGCAGGAAGCGGTCAAAAGGACGATGGACACAATGGAACCGGCGCAGGCACCGGCAGAAATCCGGGAAACATTAGAGGGGACGCAGAAAGGCGGCGTGAAGAACAGCATCCGAAACTGCCTGACGGTGTTCCAGCGTGACCCTCTGTTTCGCGGGGCGCTGCGCCTGAACCTTTTGACGGAGCAGATTGACATTGTGAAGCCGCTGGGCTGGGAGCGCACCAGTACCACGCTGACCGACATGGACATGAACTACCTGCTTTTGTATCTGGAAGAAAACTACGGGCTTACCAGCGAGAAAAAGGTGCAGAGCGCCATCAAGATTGTTGCCAATGAAAACCGCTACCATCCGGTCAGGGATTACCTGAACAGCCTGCAATGGGACGGCACAGAGCGCATCCGTTACGCCCTGCATCACTTTCTGGGAGCCGATACGGACGAATACACCTATGAAGCCTTGAAACTGTTCCTGATGGGAGCCATCCGGCGGGTATTCAGACCGGGGAGCAAGTTTGAGGTCATGCTCTGTCTGGTTGGTGGTCAGGGAGCCGGGAAATCTACCTTTTTCCGGCTGCTGGCAGGCAGGGACGAATGGTTTTCAGACGATTTGAAAAAGCTGGATGATGAAAATGTGTACCGCAAGCTGCAAGGGCATTGGATTATCGAGATGTCGGAGATGATTGCCACAGCCAATGCCAAGAGTATTGAGGAAATCAAGTCATTCTTAAGCCGCCAGAAAGAAACCTACAAAGTGCCGTATGAGACACACCCGGCAGACCGGCTGCGGCAATGTGTATTTGGAGGGACGACCAACCGGCAGGACTTTTTACCCCGTGACCGCACCGGCAACCGGCGCTTTCTCCCCGTGACGGTGTACCCGGAACGGGCGGAGGTTCACATACTGGATGATGAAGCGGCGGCGAGGGCGTATATCGAACAGATGTGGGCGGAAGCCATGACGGTTTACCGCAGCGGGAAGTATAAGCTATCATTCAGTATGGAAATGAACCGATATCTGAACGCCCACCAGCAGGACTTCATGCAGGAAGACACACAGGCCGGCATGATCTACGCCTATTTGGAGGACTACACCGGCGACAGGGTATGCTCCAAGCAGCTTTATGAGGAAGCATTGGGGAACTTAAATTCCCCGGCAGACTGGGAGACACGGGCAATCTGCGAGATTATGAATACCGGCATTGCGGGCGGCATCATACAGGGCTGGGTAGCCTACAAAAGCCCGAAGCGGTATAAGAAATACGGTTCTCAAAAAGGCTGGGAGCGTGTCAACCAAGCTCCGCCGGAGGGGGACGGTTTTCAGGAAATCACGGAAGAAGAAGCCCGGCAAATGGAACTGCCATTCTGAAAAGCCACCGGTTGACAGTTTGGTTGACGCTTTGGTTGACAGCCGGTTGACGGGGAAAAGCCTGATATTTGGGGCATTTCTCTCCTTTGTCAACCATGTCAACCAAGAAATCAAAGAAAAAGTAAAAAGTAATAATAGAGCGCCTATGGATTGTTTTCAAAGTCTTTTCTGCCGGTTGACACGGTTTGGTTGACACGGAGACAGTCTGCGGCTGTACACCTGCCTGACATTCCCTTGTCGGGCATATTTCATTTATGGAGGTAACTGCCTATGGCAAAAAGCAAAAACGAGAGCAATAACAAAAACAGCGGCACCCTGCTTACCGAAAAAGACGGCACCCAGTATTTTGTCATGGGGAAGGTCCGTATCAAGGTATCGGAGCATTTCGCACAGGATGGAAAGCCGCTTGACAGCCTACTGGAAGATGTGATCCAGCACGCTGCCGCCGCTTCCTGAAAAAATACGGAATAACGACTGTCAATCAGCCCACGCTTATGATATACTTGTACCAGCGAGTATTGTATAAGCGTGGGTTGTTTCTTTTAGAAGGAGGATTTTTAACCGTGAAACAACCATACAATACAACGATTTATAACACTGCACTATATTTGAGATTGAGCCGTGACGATGAATTACAGGGGGAAAGCGGCAGTATCCAGACCCAGCGCATGATGCTTAGACAGTATGCCGCTGAGCATGGGCTGACCATTGTAGACGAGTACATTGACGACGGATGGAGCGGGACAAATTTCGAGCGTCCAAGTTTCCAAAGGATGATTGATGACATCGAGGACGGGAAAATCAACTGCGTTGTCACAAAGGACTTATCCCGTCTGGGAAGAAACTATATCCTGACCGGTCAGTACACGGAAATCTATTTCCCCAGCAAGGGAGTACGCTACATTGCCATCAATGACAATGTGGACACCATCAACGGAGAAAGCGAGCTTGCCCCATTCTTAAACATCCTGAATGAAATGCACGCCCGACAGACCAGCAAAAAGGTCAAGGCTGCCATGCGCACAAGATTTGCCAATGGCGCACACTATGGAGCCTATGCACCGCTGGGGTATGTAAAAGACCCGGACAAAAAAGGTCATCTTCTGATCGACCCGGAAACACGCTGGATTGTAGAGAAGATTTTTGACCTTGCAGTACACGGGAGGGGTGCCGCCAGCATTACACGGATTCTGGTGGAAGAAAAAGTACCTACCCCCGGCTGGCTGAACTATGAAAGATACGGGACTTTCGCTAATATCTACGCCGGTGCGCCCGCAGAAAAAGCCTATGCGTGGACGATAGCACAGGTCAAGAGCATTTTGAAAGAGGAAACCTACATCGGTCACAGCGTTCACAACAAGCAGAGCAACATTTCATTCAAGAACAAGAAAAAGGTGCGGAAGCCGCAGGAAGAATGGTATCGTGTGGAAAATACCCACGAAGCCATCATTTCCGAAGAAGTGTTCCAAAAAGTTCAGGAGCTGATTGCAAGCAGACGCAGGAAACGCAGAAACGGTACGACACAGATTTTCGCAGGATTGATAAAATGTGCAGACTGCGGATGGTCTTTAGCCTATGGGGAAAACAAGCAGAATAAGAACCCATACGGGTACTACCATTGCAGCAAGAACGGGCAGGGATTACGCCAGTGTTCCATGCACTATATCCGCTATGATGTACTGTATGCCTATGTGCTTGCAAGACTGCAATACTGGTCTATGCTGGCACAGAAAGACGAGGACAATCTGCTGAAACGCCTGCTCAATGCCAGCGACAGGGAAAGAAACTCTGCGAAGAAAAAGCAGGCTGCGGAGCTGAAAAAGGCAGAGAAGCGTAAAGCCGAGGTTGACGGGCTGTTTGCTAAAATGTATGAGGACTGGTCTGCCGGACGCATAACCGAGTATAACTTCAATATGCTGTCCGAGAAGTACCAGAACGAGCAAAAGGAGCTTGAAGCAAAAATAAGACAGCTTCACGAAACGATGGAAGCCGCCGTACAGACCGCAGCGGATGCTGAAAAGTGGATTGCCCTAATGAAACAGTATGTCAACCCTGTGGAGCTGACCGCCGAACTTCTGAACACTCTAATTGAAAAAATAACCGTCCACGAAGCTGTCAAGGGCGAGGATGGAAGCCGTGAGCAGGAAGTAGAAATCTACTACCGCTTCATCGGCAAAATCGACTGACCTTTCTTTTTTTACCCAACAATATCTTTAATTAAGGGAAACGGGCGTGTGTCTGCCGGATGTATCCGTCTATTCGGAACTCTGCCAGATCCTCGGTATCAGCATCAATGAATTCCTGGCAGGAGAAGATATTGTCCGGGAAAATATTGCCAAAAAATCGGAAGAAAATATTATCGGGCTGGCAACGGACAGTAAGCAGAAGCAAAAACGATTGAAATACATTATAGGTATTCTGCTTGTCACGGCGGCGATTGTTGTTTTGACGGTCGGAATCATGATATTCCGGAAAAATATGCCACAGAACTTTATCGTTCCGGTGGACAAGGACAGTATTGAAATGAAAACGGCGGAAATGCTGTCAGGCGTAGACGGTGCCTTTATGTATAAATACACGGCAACGAATGAATTTAAAACTCTATATATTCATATTTGGCAATACCGGGAAGGAAAGCTGGTAGACAGACAAAGGGCAGGGCTTTCGTATGAAGGAATGGATTCACCGCAGAATGGAACGATTATTATTGTACCGCAGTTTAAGGATCGTACCGTGAAAATTATTATTGCAGATGATGAATCGCAGGGAGATATGCTAATCCCAATCCTGGAGGATGTTCCGGAAGGAGAGCACTATGGATATGGAAGAGCTGCAACGGAAATTCAGGAGAAAACAGATATTGTCTATGATGAACAGCAGCCGCTTCTTGCGCTGATCTATGATAATGACGAAGCGAGAACTTTTGATTTTAGTTATATTGTGAACGACCAGCTGGATGCCCTTGAAATGGATGATTATGTGTACTATTTTTCTTTTGAGTTCCGAACGGAATAGATAAATAAACCCCATTCCGTGAAAACAGAATGGGGTTCGTTTTTAGTTTGCTGCTTTTGCCTTTTTCTCTCTCTTTAAAAACAGGTACACACAGATACCGGCAAAAGCAATCGTTGCGACGATCAGTATCGGCAGTACCGGTATGGAACGGATATCTGTACTGATGAGCTTCAGTCCCTGATACAGTGTGAAGATGCCGAATACAGAGAAGATAGCAAATGCGAGAGTATTGAGCAGTCCTTCCGGAGTCTTGCTCTTTAACAGATAGCCTAAAAGCATTCCCAGGATGTCTGCTAAAAACAGTCCAAGAGAACAGCCGAGCCATACGATCAGTGCAGAACTCATACCTTCATTGGCACCAAAGGTGATGGCGGTAAGCTGTGTCTTGTCTCCAAGCTCGGCTACGAAAAAGGTACAGAAAACCGCAAGCGGTGCAAACCGGATTCCGGATCTGCCGCTGCCCTCATCTTCCTCATCATTGCTGCCTGCAAGTGTGGATGCGGCAAAATACAGAAATGCAAGTGCAGCAATGACCTTGATGAGCCAGGCAGGGATGAATTCGCTGACAAGCCCGCCGGCGAGAACGGCCAGGCCGTTCAGCACCAGGATTGCGGCAGCGGTTCCCAATATAATATCTCTTAATTTGTATTTCGAAGTAAGGGCGATCAGCATAAGCTGTGTCTTGTCGCCCATCTCTGCGATGAATTCCGTGAGAAATACCTTAAAAAACAATATCATTTGTATGGCCCTCATTTATCTGATTATGATATAAACCGCATATGCTGCGTAAAGAGCCACCATACAGAAGCCTTCGACTCTTCCGATTTTCTTTTTGCTTCCTGCGAAGATCCATACACACACAGTAAATGCGATCAGCACACACAGATCAATGATGTTTTCCGTAATGATGCTGATGGGGCTGATGGCGGAAGCGATACCCAGTACCATCAGAATGTTAAATACGTTGGAACCGATGGCATTACCCAGTGCCATATCGACTTCATTTTTTCTGGCTGCAACAATGGAAGTCACAAGCTCCGGAAGGGATGTACCGATGGAAACGATGGTAAGTCCGATCAGTGTCTGGGTCATTCCCAGGTCACTTGCGATTCTGGATGCAGCATCGACGGTGAGATCTCCGCCGAAGGCGATCGCAGCAGCACCGCCGATGATGAAAATAATGCTGAGCGGTACGGAGATCAGCTTGATCTCTTCATCGGAACCGCCCTCAATCTCTACTTTTTTTCCTTCTTTATTTGCTTTTAAGGCAATTCTGATCATGTAGAAGATATATCCGGCAAAAAGACCTATGAATATCACACCATCGAAATGTCCCAGTGTCATTTTGGCCGGATCACCAAGTCCGATAATTCCCAAAAGCAGTAAAAGACCGGCGCAGATCAGGGAGAGGGGGATGTCTCTCCTGATAGTTTCCCGCGCAACCTCAACAGTGGCGATCATTGCACATACGCCGATCACGACCATCAGATTAAAGATATTGGAACCGACGACATTACTGACTGCAAGTTCATTATTGCCTGCGAGGGAAGCCGATACACTGACCGCTGTCTCCGGAAGAGAGGTTCCCATTGCTACGATGGTAAGTCCGATAATGATAGATGGAACATGCAGTCTCTTCGCCACACTGGAGCTTCCTTCTACGAAAAAGTCCGCACCCTTAATAAGCAGTATAAAACCGATTACAAGGAATACAAGAACAAGGGCAAACGGGGCATTGTTAATAAGTTTCTCCATGTTTTTCTCCTTTGCGTGATCCATTACAGTGTTGTCAGCCGAAAGCTGTGCGATGATAACTATCGACAGAGATAAAAAAGACTCATGTATATCAATTATCTGCCAGTGTGTATTATACACAGACCGTTAAGAGATATACATGAGTCTCATTATTTAAGATTTGCCAGATTATACTCTAAAATTATAATCAGAATGTTGACAAATCACACCTTCGCGCTAACTACTCCCTCATGGAATATTTATTTCTTGATAAATAATATCAAAAAGAATTGCAGGTGTCAACAGCTGAATGAAGAAATCTTAGAGGGATGTTTTGCATTATTGGTTTGCGCTGTCTGCATCAATTACCGATTGAATCTGCTGCATCAGAGAGTCGTAGTTATCCTGGTTATCAATGCCCCCAAGGATCGGTTCCCCTACAATATTACCATTTCTATCGACAAGTATTGTTGTAGGAAATGCCATAATATCAGAAGCATATTTACCTGCATCGGAAGCAGAGTCAATGGAAAGATTGCGGTACTGTGCACCCTGGCTTTCAAGAACGGCAGCAGCTTCTTTCATGGCAATTTCATTGCCGTCGAAGGTTTCGGTATTGATGCCGATGACTTCGCCGCCCATTGCTTTGAGCGTATTGTTTAATTCGTCCAGCATAGACAACTCAGCAACACAGGGCTTACAGCCGGTAAACCAGAAATTGACAACGGTTACTGCATTGGCGGAAAACAGGCTTTCATCGACAGAATTACCATCAAAATCCTGACCGGAGAAATTCCGGAAGGGAGAGTCAGCTTCAGAATTGTTTCCCGGAGCAGTATTATCGGCTGCGGTAGTTCCCTGTTCCAGTCCTGCGATCTGTTCTTCGATTTTCCGTATGGTTTCCATATCATCCGTAAGTGTTTTCCATTCATCCTCTGTAAAGGAGTCCTTGTTTGCTTCGGCGGTATCAGCCAGATAATCAGCATAATTTCCGCTGGGATCAGCATTACTTTTGCTCATCATGCCGAATAGCTTGTTCCATACAGCCTCATGATCTGCAAAAATCTGATTCTCCTGCTGATACAGATCATTCAGCGCTGTGTTGGAGCTGTCTGTGGATACTGTGCCGGTTTCCGTCAGAGACTCATTGGTTTTGTCTGTGCCGGCAGCATCCGTTGCGCCGCAGGCTGTAAGCAATAAAGCTATGCACAGTGTTAAAATAGTAAGGAATTTTTTGTTTGTTTTCATGATCGATTTCTCCTTTAAGTAATCGTAATAAGATTATTTTCCCATAAACCGGTAGTGGATCGCATCCTTGGGACAAGCCTTTATGCAGGCTCCGCAACGTATGCATTCCGGATGGTCTGGATGCCTGCACACATCCACATCCATTTTACATACCCTTGAACATTGACCACAACCGATACATTTGCTGTCCTCCACCTTAATATTAAGAAGGCTGACCTTATTAAACAGCGAGTAGATCGCGCCAAGAGGACAGATCCATTTACAGAAGGGTCTGTAAAATAAAATACTTAACACGACAACTGTGATCAAAATAAAGCATTTCCAAGTAAAGAGTTTTCCAAGTGCGGACCGTATGGCTGCATTTCCCAGGGAAAGCGGGATGGCTCCCTCCAGAACGCCTTGTGGACAAATATATTTACAGAAGAAAGGGTCGCCCATTCCTATAGAGTTCGTTACGAGCAGCGGCAGAAGGATAACGAAAACGATAAGAATCATATATTTCAGATATCTTAGCGGCTTCAGTCTGGCTGTGGAAAATTTTTTTCCCGGGATTTTATGAAGTAAATCCTGAAACCATCCAAACGGACACAAAAAACCACATATAAATCTTCCAAGTGTCACACCCAGTAAAATAAAAAATCCCGTGACGTAATATGAAAATTTAAATCGGGAGGATCCGATCACCGCCTGAAATGCGCCAATGGGGCATGCTCCAGTGGCAGCAGGACAGGAATAACAGTTTAATCCCGGTACACATACGGTCTTAGCGTTACCCTGATATATTTTGCCCTTAAAAAAATTAGGGATGTGAATATTAGTAAGCAGTGTGGCAGCAGCCTGTATCCATCCGCGCATCCCGGCTGTCTGCCCTGACAGTGATTTTTTTCTCTTATCCAATTCCGACACACTCCAGACATAATTTTATTGCTTTACCAAGCACGACAGCCGCTTCGCCTCTGACTGCACCGTAGCCGATCATAGTGATCCCGGTGACGAGCAGAACGATCTGAGATATTTTTCTGCACTTCAAGTTATTGTTACTCCTTTCGATCGTGGTATTTATTGACCAGTTGACTTCGCTATTATACAATAATTGTTGTAAAATCTTTGTTAAGGCGGGAAGGAATTTTGAGATTATTCATTGTTGAGGATGAAAAAGAAATATGTGATACAGTTGCGAAAAGTCTGTATGACGCAGGATATGAGGTGGATACCTGCTATGATGGGGAAGAAGCTCTTGCAGGTATCCTGACGGAGAACTATGATCTGGTCGTTCTTGATCTGAATCTGCCCGGCATGGATGGAATGGAGATCCTGAAGGAACTCAGGCAGGAAAATGAGGAGACGAAGGTTCTTATATTATCTGCAAGAGGGCAGATCGCGGATAAGGTTGAGGCGCTGGATGCAGGGGCAAATGATTATATGGAAAAACCATTCCATCTACAGGAGCTTGAGGCACGTATCAGAAGCCTGACCAGAAGGAAGTTTGTGCAGAAGGATGTATGTCTGGAAAGCGGTGATATAAAGTTCGATACCGTAAGGCGTGAGGCTTATGCAAAAGGAGAAATGGTATCCCTGACAAGAAAAGAAAATGGTATTCTGGAATATCTGCTTCTGAACATGGGCAGACCGGTAAGTCAGGAGGAATTGATGGAGCATGTCTGGGATGCATCTGTGGATAGCTTTAGCGGAGCGATCAGAGTACACATGTCTTCCCTTAGAAAAAAGCTTAAGGCTGTGCTGGGATATGATCCGATTCTGAACAAGGTGGGAGAAGGGTATAAAATACGAGAGGAGTCCGATAGATGAAAAAAATGTCGCTGCAGTGGAGACTTACCTGCATCATTACATTATATATAGCGGTGATATGTGGATGCGTGACGATGCTTGTCTATAAAAACGGTGTATATTATATGGATTCCCTGCAGGAGGCTGTGGATACACGGGGAGATGATCAGCCGGACGATGCGGAGGAAATATATATCAGCATTCCGGAGGACAAGTGGGATGAGTTCGCTAATGACTTTTCTGTCCAGGTCTATAATAATAAGGCGGACTACAGGAAAAACAGCTTGATCATTTCAGCAGTATTGGCGCTTCTGGGTGGAGTGGCTACCTATTTTATAAGTGGGCATGCACTCAGACCGATCAGAGAGTTTTCGGACAAGATTGAAAAGGTGCAGGCGCAAAATCTGGCAGATTCACGGATAGAAGAAAACCAGGTGAAGGAACTGAACCAGCTTAGCGTTTCGTATAACCGGATGCTGGAACGTCTCTCGGCTGCATTTGAGATACAGAGACAATTTACTGCAAATGCAGCCCATGAGCTTCGGACTCCATTGGCCCTGATGCAGGTACAGCTGGATCTGTATCATTCCAACAGACATCCGGACAATGATGCAGACACGGTACAGATGATAAAGATGGTTACCGAACAGAACGACAGACTCAACAAAATGGTAAAGACACTTCTCGACATGAGTGAGCTTCAGACGGTAGGACGGGATGATGAAATTATCTTGGATGCTCTGGTGGATGAGGTATTGGAGGATCTGGAACCGCTTGCAGAGGGAAAAAATATAAGACTGATCGGAAAATGTAAGGATATAACGATGACCGGAAGTGATATCCTTATTTACCGGCTGGTATACAATCTTGTTGAGAATGCCATAAAATATAATCATTCGGGCGGGCAGGTCACAGTAACCGCAGACCGGAAGGAAAACCATGTGTATCTGTCAGTAGAGGATACGGGAGCCGGAATCCCTGAGGAACTTAAGGAGCGCGTGTTTGAACCGTTTTTCCGGGTGGATAAATCCAGAAGCCGGGAGTTGGGTGGAGTAGGACTGGGACTTGCCCTGGTTCGCGAAATTGTAAGAGTGCATGATGGCAGTATTACAGTGAAGTCCAATCCATCCGGAGGGACGATCTTCGAGGTGGTTTTGAACTAGATTCTCTCCGGAAGAAGATTTGGAGAAATGTCAAATATGATCAGAGTATTAAAAAAAGCAGATATCGAACGAGTTGTTGATATATGGTTAAATACCAACTTAAAAGCACATTATTTTATTCCGGGTCAATATTGGAAAGATAATATTGATTTAGTGAAAGAAATGTTGCCACAGGCAGAGGTCTATGTGTATGAGAATGACTGCCAGATAGAAGGCTTTATAGGGTTAAATGATGAATATGTGGAAGGCATTTTTGTCCGTGATGAAATGCAGTCGCAGGGTATAGGTAAGCTTCTGTTGAATTTTGTAAAAGAAAAAAAGACGAAATTATACTTAAATGTTTACCAAAAGAATACACATGCAATTCGCTTTTATCAAAGAGAAGGTTTTGAAATCCAACGAGAAGGATTGGATGAAGTTACCGGGGAAAAAGACTATGTAATGGTATGGCAGCGTGGAAATTCCCAAATTGTCGAAAACATTGAAGGAGAAAGTAAATGAGAACAGAAAGCGTCGAACTTACCGTTTTATGCTTAATACATAAAAATGGCAGATACTTGTTACAGGACAGAATAAAAAATGACTGGAAGGGATATACACTTCCGGGAGGTCATATCGAGCCGGGGGAATCCATCGTGGATGCGGTGATAAGAGAGATGCAGGAGGAAACCGGATTAACGATCAGCCATCCACATCTATGTGGAGTTAAACAATTCCCACTGGAAGAAGGGCGCTATATCGTTTTCCTCTTTGAAACAGAGGAATTTGAGGGAGACTTACGCAGTTCCGAGGAAGGAACCATGCATTGGATAGATGAGAGGGAACTTTCCAAAGTCAACTTAGTTGAGGATTTCGAGGATCTGATAGAAGTAATGCTGGATGATGAGTTAATGGAATTTCAATATGTCATTGAGGACGGAGAGTGGCTTGTTATTAAGAGGTAATTCAGAACCTAAGGAGGCTAATTTGCATAGAATTTTTGGAAAAGAAGAAAATGTAGCTTATCTGGATAGAAGAGGCGCCTATATCATTCCCATAAAGGGAGAAGAGATAGGTGTTGTAGAAACCCCTAAGGGGCTCTTCCTGCTAGGTGGTGGAATTGACGGAGATGAAACAGATAACCAATGTATTATTCGGGAATGTATAGAAGAAGCGGGATAGCAAGTTGAAATAAAAGAAAGAGTATGCTCTGCAGAAACGTATTATGAACATCCTACGATTGGATTCTTTCATCCCATTCAAGTTTATTATTCAGGAAAACTGGTTAAAAAAGTAAGAGAACCCGTGGAGCAGGACCATGTGTTTAGATGGGTTAAATATGAAGATCTTAGAGGAAAAATGTGCCTGGAAATGCAAAATTGGGCAGTAGAACAAGTATGGAATATGTGCTAAACAATTTGTATGCGTTGATCTCAACTCCGTAGCATAGCAGTATTTTGGGTCATGGTGTGGTTATTCTTGCGGTATTGGTGATTTGAGCGGTGATAAAAGTTGTGGTGAAACGGAAAAAATAATTTATAGAGGGGAATGAAATAATGGAGAAATTGGTTATTGTCGATGGTGAATCATACAAAGATTGGATAACAGAAATATCAAATGAATTTAAAAGGAGCCAAATTCGTGCAGCGGTAAAAATAAATGATGAAATGCTACGTTTTTATTGGAAACTTGGAAAAGATATTTCAACCATGAGCAAGCAATACGGATATGGATCAGGATTTTATAAGATACTTAGTGATGACTTAAAAAAGGTATTACCGGATGTTAAGTCATTTTCACCAACCAATTTAAAATATATGCGTTATTTCTATGAATTATATCCTTGTGCCGGAAATCGTCCACAAGCTGTGGACGATTCGACTATCGTTTTTAGAATTCCTTGGGGACATAATAGAACAATAATAGACAAATGTAAAAACAATGTGGATAAGGCATTGTTTTATGTGAGAAAAACACTAGAAAATAATTGGTCTCGTGATGTCCTGGTAAATTTTTTAGATACGGATTTATTTGAAAGACAAGGAAAAGCTATAACAAATTTTGCAAATACATTACCTTCAGTGCAAGGTGATTTGGCGCAGGCAATTACAAAGGATCCGTACAATTTTGATTTTTTGACATTACGGGAACAATATGATGAAAAGGAATTAAAGGATGCATTAATTAATAAAGTAAACAACTTTCTAATAGAACTCGGAACAGGATTCGCTTATATGGGGCGCGAAGTCCGTATCACAGTGGGGGAAGTAGAGAAATTCATCGATATGTTGTTTTACAATACACAAAGACATTGCTATGTAGTTGTAGAAATTAAGACAGGTAAATTTGACTCATCTTATGCCGGACAGCTTGGAACGTATGTTGTCGCAATTAATCACCAAATGAAAACAGAGAATGATAATCCAACTTTAGGATTGTTAATCTGTAAAGATATGGATAAAGTCGAGGCACAGTATGCACTGGAATCAACAAGTCAACCTTTGGGAATATCCAGCTATGAATTATCTAAGTTGATACCAGAAGAATTTAAGGGAAGCTTGCCTACAATTGAAGAGATTGAGGCAGAATTGAAAGATTAAAATCCTTGCAAAGGAAACATCGAAGTATATTTTCAATGATGAGGAGGAAAATGAACTCAACTGACAAATTTTAGTTTTAAATGGTTAGGAAAATTGAGGCCTGTGGAGTGGAAAAGGATACAATGATAAATAATTTAATCATTAGACAAGAGACCGAAGAAGATTATAAAAAAACGGAATTAATGATAATGAGAAGCTTTTGGAATAAATATTGGCCCGGATGCACGGAGCATTTATTGACTCGCATTATTCGTGATTCTCAAGAATACATACCGGAAATAAGCCGAATTGCAGAAATTGATGGCCAGATTGTCGGAGCCATATATTACACAAAAGCGTGGATCGTAGACGGAAAAAGTAGGCATGAAATTGCTACATTTGGACCATTAGCAGTTGAACCAACATGGGAAGGAAACGATATCGGTGGAGCGCTTATGCGTGAAACAATAAAACTGGCCCAAAAGCAGGGAATAGCTGGAATTGTAATTATTGGAGAACTTTATTATTATCCGCGTTTTGGATTTGAGAGAGCTTCCAAATATAAAATTACAGATGCCAGGGGAAAATCATTTGATGAAATAATGGTATTACCATTAAATGCTGATTTTTCATTAATCAGAGGAAAGCTCATTGAAAGTTCTGATTTTGAAAAGCTCGGTGATGAAGCAGCGTTGCTTAGAATCAGTGAAGAGTTTCCCGAGTACCGCAAAGTAAAAGTTAAGGAGGGTTTTATGCAGATTTTTGAGCAACATTTAGGTGTGGTTGAATCTGTAGAAAATGATATATATAATGTACGTTATTGGGAAAAACTCATTCCTGCAAAATTGGCGGGGGATATTAATGAAAAACCAAAGGCAGGAAGTGATGTTAAGTTTAAATGGAACCATGGGGGAGAGTCGGAAATCACAATGGTGTTTAAAAATCTATTAGAAGAATAATGCGAAGGTATAGGAGAAAAGAAATGATGAAAATCTACATAGATTTTGACGATGTATTATGTGAAACCGCAGAATATTTTACAAAAATTGCGAAAGAAATGTTCGGCATTGAGGTCCCTTATCGGCAGGTTCAATTTTTCAATTTGCAGAAATCCTTTGACCTGAATGATGCACAGTATGAAGTCTTAATGAAGGCGGGGCATTTACCGGAAAATCTGTTGCATTATGAGGAGACGCCGGGGGCTTCCGAGGTAATTAATAAGTGGGTGGATCAGGGACACGAGGTTTTTATCATTACCGGAAGGCCGTTCAATTCCTACGAACCATCGAGGCAATGGCTTGATAAACATCATTTGGAAAGAGTTCCCTTGTTCTGCGTAGACAAATACGGGCGCGAAACAGCGAAACAGGATTATAGATATAATATGACATTGGCGGAACTTTACAACATGACCTTTGATTTTGCGGTAGAGGATTCTCCGGCGGCGTTTGAGCATGTAATACATTTTGACAACTGCAGGACAGCCGTGTTCGACCGGCCATGGAACAGCCGGGCAGAGCTTCCCAATGACAGGTTTGTGAGATGTAAGGATTGGCAGGAGATTGACCGGTTGTTTGAAAATAGGGAGATAACCAAATGACACGAGAGGATTCCATCAGACAAATAGAAAACTATCCCCCATTCAATGAACAGGAAGAAAAGGACAAAGCTTTGATTCTGGGATGGATCAGGGACAATGAGAATGCATTTTCCAGAAAAAATACTGTAGCGCATATTACGGCTTCTGCCTGGGTGGTAAATAAGGACAGAAGCAAGGTGCTTATGGTATATCATAATATTTATAATTCCTGGTCCTGGCTGGGAGGACATGCGGATGGGGAGACAGATCTGCTGTCTGTTGCCATCCGGGAAGTGAAGGAGGAGGCGGGAATTTCCAATGTGAGACCAGTATCAGAGGAGATTTTTTCTCTGGAATCTCTGACGGTGGATGGACATGTGAAAAAAGGAAACTATGTGTCCAGCCATTTGCACCTGAATATCACGTATTTATTGGAGGCAGATTCGGAAGAGCAAGTATCCGTAAAGGCAGATGAGAACAGCGGTGTGGCCTGGTTCTCTCCGGAAGATGCTTTGGAGAAATCTACGGAACCATGGTTCGTGGAACATATTTATTCAAAACTCATTAAGAAAATGGGTATATGAAGTTGGAAAAAACGGAGAATGACCTATGATAAATTTTTTAAAGGCAGCGCCTGTCGTGTTCCTGATCGGAACCATGGTCACGGCTATTTTATATCAAAAAACTTTGTTAGGAATCTGGCTGACGATTGCCATTACCTTTGGAACCACTGCTTATCATTTTATCATGCGATGGGTGGTAGCATTTATCTACAATTCTATCATGCATAACAGGGCAGATTACAGAAAACACTGGTATCAGGTAAGTAAATCCGAAATGAAATTATATGAAAAGCTGCGTGTGAAAAAATGGAAGAATTGTATGCCTACCTATAATCCCAGCCTGTTTGATCCGAGACAACACACCTGGGAGGAAATAGCGCAGGTCACATGTCAGGCGGAACTGGGGCATGAGACGATCGTAGTGCTCAGCTTTGCACCGATTGTGGCAGGTCATTGGCTGGGTGGATATCCGGCATTTATCATTACATCGATCCTTGCGGCCATGTTTGATATGATGTTTGTGATCATGCAGCGATATAACAGGCAAAGGATTCTGAAACTGATAAAATAGAATGGATACTTGATAGAAAAGGATATTTGATAGAGAAAGAGGACGGCATGACTAAATATAAATATGGGAATCCGGAG
The DNA here is from genome assembly GCA_003584705.1 of Lachnospiraceae bacterium GAM79. GTDB lineage: Bacteria > Bacillota > Clostridia > Lachnospirales > Lachnospiraceae > Acetatifactor > Acetatifactor acetigignens. The sequence continues at coordinate 3,720,013 of AP018536.1, read as the reverse complement.
GCTCCCATTGTTTTGATCCAGCCCGTGGGAGATCATGATCTTCCGGAAATAGAGGGCGAAGTGGCACAGATCCGGAAACTGACAGCATTGGATTTTCAAATGATTGCGGTGAAGGTGGATGACTGGAACCTCGATCTGTCTCCGTGGCGATCACCGGCGGTGTTCGGAAAAGAGGATTTTGGCGATGGTGCAGCCTCGTTGTTAGAAGAAATTTTGCGTTTATGCTCGGATGAAAGTAAAACTTATTATCTTGGAGGATATTCTCTTGCAGGGTTGTTTTCTCTGTGGGCATCTTATCAGACGGATCGGTTTGCGGGGATAGCGGCGGCATCGCCCTCGGTGTGGTTCCCAGGGTTTCTGCCCTATATGAAAGAGCACGAGAATCAGAGTCGGGCAGTTTACTTAAGCCTGGGGGACAAAGAGGAAAAGACGAAAAATCCTGTTATGGCTACTGTAGGTGACTGTATCCGGGAGGCACATGCGTGGCTGCAGCAGTGTGGGATCGGCAGTACGCTGGAATGGAATCCGGGGAATCATTTCAGAGATCCGGGCCTGCGGACCGCGAAGGCATTTGCCTGGGTAATGAAAAACTCATAAATTTTGCTTATTGGATCGGAGGAGAGGGATATGGTAATGGAAGCTCTGGTATACATATTGACATTATTGTTTGGAGTATCTACCGTTATCATTATAAAAAATAAGAGATATAAGGTTGTACCTTTTATATGTCTGGACATCATCCTGACATTTGCTGGTTTTGCCATCACATCATTTGTTATTTTGTTTGTAGGGAATGAAGCTCTCGAAGCGCTGCTGATTATGAGCGTGTTTGGATTGTTTCTGTTTTTACTGGGTGTGAATGATATCTATGCTGTATTTTGCTGCAATCAGAAGATAGAAGCTATCTATTGCGGATATAACAGCTACCCCGGACACTATGGGATTACCAGCTATGCACCGGTGTTTGAATACGTCTGTAACAGCACGGTTTACCATGAGCAGACCACATTGACAGTACCCTATCGCCTGCTGCGGAGGATGACAGAAGGGAACACTTATCCCATCTATATTCATTCAAAACATCCGGGAGTATGTGTTTTGAAGAGAAGAATCAGGTTCACGACAGTGATTGAATTTGGTTTTGCAATTATGTTTTTGGTAGTAGCAATTTTGTGGCAGCAATCCTGAAATGGTACATAGGAACACTCGAAACATGTGGACAATGCCGAATATCGGAGAAACCGGCAAATCAGTAGAAACTCTGAGGTTTGCGGAAATGTTAAGTTCCTTTGCGCAATTTCCCAGAGATGTTGATAGTACTGCATAGCTATTGCATGCTATACTTCATGCGAAAGGAGAGGTGACGGATGCAGTTAGGAAACAATATTCAGACCTTAAGAAAAAAGAAGGGACTTTCGCAGGAGAAGCTGGCAGAAAAAATTAATGTTACAAGGCAGACCATATCAAATTGGGAATTAGGAGAGACGGCGCCGAATCCGGAGCAATTAATTCTCTTATCAAAGCAATTCGACATAAGCATTGATGAATTGGTGGGAAATGATGCGATGTCATCCGGGAGTTCGAGGGAGAATAAGAGTATAAAGGATATCTATATCGGATTGATCGTTTTGTGCTGCGTCGTAGCATGCGTATGGGCATTTTCGGCAAACAGATTTCGCTATGTGGAAATACTGGGAATCACCATTGCCGGGGCAGTGGTGGGAGCATGCCTTGGCAGAGTGATCCATGGAATTTTGATGTATTTGCGAAAGGATAAAAAGTAGGAGGAAGTTCAGCTTTTTTCATAATATTTGTACACCATAGACATATTTTCTGCTTTGATGGTAAAGATTGCAAAATTGAGAGTTAGTTAAATACATTGGCAAAATCCACGAACTCCCGGAGCATGCGATACACATGTCTCGATGTAAGGTCTCCGGATGTGAATTTTCTACGAAAAGTGATGAGTAGTTCTCGTCATGACGGGGCCGCCTACAGTCGACATCCATGTCGACAATCGGCTGACGCGGACATCGTGTCCGCTTTCCCCCTGCCTTTCAGCACTTTTCTAGAAAATATCAACATCCTCCGACAAACATCTTCGACATGGCACCGCATACGCCGGGAGTTCTGCGTTTTGGAAAGTTTAAAAAAAACAGTAGCCCCGGCTGGGTATAAGAATAAGCAGTGCCGTAAGCAGACGTCGGTACCATAGCGTCCCAAGGGACGCATTGCGGTCGTACTGTGACCGCTTATGTACCGCTACGCTCTGCGACAGGAGCGCATCGTACTAAAGTACGAGCGTGCCGCGTTTCTTATACCCTGCCAAGGGCTACGGGGATATTTCGCTAAATTTCAATTTACTTCCGGTGCTTATTCTCCAAAGCCGCTTCCACGAATCCCTTAAATAACGGATGGGGTCTGTTGGGTCTGGACTTGAGCTCGGGGTGTCCCTGGGTGGCTACGAAGAAGGGGTGCTCGGTAAGCTCGCACATTTCCACGATACGTCCGTCAGGGGACAGACCGGACAGACGAAGACCGTGTTCGGTGAGGACGGCACGATAATCGTTGTTGACCTCATAACGATGACGATGTCTCTCGGAGATATTCTCCTGTCCGTAGAGCTGATAAGCACGGGAATCCTTATCCAGTACACAAGGGTATGCACCCAGTCTTAAGGTACCGCCGATATCCTCAACACCGTTCTGGTCCGGCATCAGAGCGATCACAGGATGTGTGGTGTTAGGATCCAGTTCCACACTGTGGGCATCCGTATACCCGATGACATTTCTTGCATATTCCACGATTGTCAGCTGCATTCCCAGACACAGTCCCAGGAAGGGAATCCCATGGGTTCTTGCATACTGGATCGCCAGGATCTTGCCTTCGATACCCCGGGAACCGAAGCCGCCGGGTACCAGGACACCGTTGCAGTCACCTAACAGTTCTTCCACATTTTCAGACGTTACCGTCTCGGAGTCGATCCATTTGATGTGTACGGTCGCATGATTGGTGATACCGCCATGTTTCAAAGCCTCTACGACACTGATATAGGCATCATGCAGAGAGACATATTTTCCGACCAGAGCGATCTGCACTTCATCGGTGGGATGACGCAGATCCTCCACCATCTTCTTCCAGTCTGTCAGATCCGGTTCCGGACAATCCAGATGCAGACATTCGCAGGCCACCTGTGCCAGATGCTCTTTCTCCATTGCCAGCGGAGCCTCATACAGATATTCCACATCCAGATTCTGCAATACATGGCTCTCAGGTACGTTACAGAACAACGCAATCTTGTCCTTGATGGACTGGTCCAGAGGATGCTCGCTCCGGCATACGATGATATCCGGCTGGATGCCCATGCCCTGCAAATCCTTAACACTGGCCTGGGTGGGCTTGGTCTTCAGTTCCTGAGAAGCGCTCAGATAAGGAATCAGCGTTACATGGATCAGAATCGCATTGTCATGGCCGACTTCATGCTGGAACTGACGAATGGACTCCAGAAAAGGCTGACTCTCGATATCACCTACGGTACCGCCGACCTCGATGATGGCGATACGGGTCTCATCATCCGTAAAATTGCGGTAGAAACGGCTCTTGATCTCATTGGTGATATGAGGGATGACCTGTACCGTACCTCCGCCATAGTCGCCGCGGCGCTCCTTCTGTAATACGGACCAGTATACTTTACCGGTGGTGACATTGGAATTCTTATCCAGGTTCTCATCGATGAAACGCTCATAATGTCCCAGATCCAGATCGGTCTCTGTACCATCTTCTGTGACGAATACCTCGCCATGCTGGATCGGGTTCATGGTGCCGGGATCAATATTGATATAAGGATCGAATTTCTGCATGGTTACCTTATAACCTCTTGCCTTTAACAGTCTTCCCAGGGAAGCTGCGGTAATTCCTTTTCCGAGGCCGGATACGACTCCTCCGGTCACAAACACATACTTTACTGCCATAATGTTCTCCTCCTTTTGATATAGTAACTATTCAGCCACATCGCAAAACCGCTCTTTCATAGCTTTTCTGAATCACATGTCTGAATGTGATTTGCTCATGGTGGTTACTTCGCTTTTTTAATAGTTGTGCATATAAAAAGAGCGAAGAACTCCCCTTGGGGAGCGCCTTCGCTCAATAACTGCCATAATTTATAGTAGAATGACAAAATGTTTAGTTGTGATACAGCTTCTGGTTCTGATAATGAGGTTCGCATGTCAGATTCACACCTAATTTGCGGAAGGTATTCATGTCAATCTGGGACAGGATCACGCTGGAGTGCACTTCGGAACCTTTCAGGTTCTTCAACTGCTCCACAGCAGCCTTCGCGGTATCATCCGAAGCTGCACAGATGGAAAGGGCGATCAGCGTCTCATCTGTATGAAGTCTGGGATTGCGGTTCCCCAGATAGTTCGTCTTCAGATCCTGGATGGGACCGATGGCGGTAGGTGAGATCAGCTGTACTTCGTCCGGAATGCCTGCCAGAGCTTTCAGGGCATTTAATAATAATGCGGAAGAAGCACCCAGCAGAGTACTGGTCCGTCCGGTGAGGACTCTGCCGTCCGGAAGCTGGATCGCAGCTGCCGGTTCCCCGGTGGTCTCTGCTTTAATATTGGCTGCGCTGACTACTGCACGATCGTCGATGGTGACACCTGCCTGCTTCATCAGAAGCTCAAGCTTTAAGATCTGGTCGTCACTGGCGGTACCCTGGCGCTTCTGGCACAGAGTGTGGTAGTAGCGGCGGATGATTTCCTGTTTGGCGGCGTCGCGGACAGCTTCGTCATCAACAATACCGAAGCCTGCCATATTGACACCCATGTCAGTAGGAGACTTGTAAGGGCAGCTGCCCATGATCTTCTCAAACATAGCGCTGACTACGGGGAAAATCTCCACGTCACGATTGTAATTGATCGTGGTCTCACCATAAGCTTCCAGGTGGAAGGGATCGATCATATTGACATCGTTCAAGTCTGCGGTAGCGGCTTCATAAGCCAGGTTTACCGGATGCTTTAACGGAATATTCCAGATTGGAAAGGTCTCATATTTGGCATAACCGGCCTTGATGCCTCTCTTGTATTCATGATATAGCTGGGAGAGACAGGTAGCCATCTTGCCGCTTCCGGGTCCGGGAGCAGTCACCACCACCAGAGAACGGGTGGTTTCAATATAATCGTTCTTACCGTAACCTTCATCACTTACGATGAACGGAATATTGGAAGGATATCCGGGAATGGAATAATGACGATACACCTTCATTCCCAGGGACTCCAGTTTTTTCTGATAAGCAATGGCACTGGGCTGTCCGGCAAAGCGGGTCAGACACACACTGCCTACATACAGACCGTAGCCGCGGAACGCATCGATCAGACGTAACACGTCCAGATCATAGGTGATGCCTAAGTCGGAACGAACCTTGTTTTTCTCAATGTCTGCTGCATTGATGACGATGACGATCTCAGCCTCGTCCTTCAGCTGTGCCAGCATGTTGATTTTACTGTCCGGATGGAAACCGGGCAATACGCGGGATGCATGATAATCGTCGAACAGCTTGCCGCCGAACTCCAGATACAGCTTACCGCCGAATTTTGCGATACGCTCCTTGATCTTCTCAGACTGCATGCTGAGGTATTTGTCATTGTCAAAACCTATCTTGTACATTGCTGACACCTTTCTCTGCGAATCTTTGCAACTAAAATCCCATGATGTTCTATTATAGTTTAGTGTTTCCCAAAAATCTACTGGAAAGTAAAATTTTTTTTGGAAATCATTATTATATCTAACAATTTTAAGCAAATAATCACATAATGAGCAATTTTCAACAAAGAGATCCTTTTCTATAATGAAATTGTAACTATTCAGAACCCCATTCGCAAAACCGCTACTTCGTAGCTTCCTTTTGCTCATGTGGTTACTTCGCCATATAAAATTGCTTATCTGCCTGAATGCAAGCATTCGCAGAACGCAGTTTTGCATGGCTCTGAATAGTTACATGAAATTACAATAAATACAGAACAAAAAAGTTCTGAAAAAGCAAAAAACTATATACGGGAGGGACGCGTTTTGCAATACGGCTATTTCGATAATGAAAAAAGAGAATACGTCATCGACAACGTGGCTCTGCCCTGTTCCTGGACGAACTATCTGGGTGTCGAGGACATGGCGGCGGTCATCAACCATACGGCGGGAGGTTATCTGTTTTACAAAACACCGGAGTATCACAGGATCATCCGGTTCCGTGGGAATGCGGTACCCATGGACCGCCCGGGATTCTATGTATATATCAGGGATAATGAAAAGAAGGATTACCATTCCATCTCCTGGCAGCCGGTAGCCAAGGATTTATCCAAGGCAAAATACCGTTGCCGCCACGGACTGCCTTACACCGTCTACGAGAGCGAATATGACGGACTGGCATCCTCACAGACCATGGTTATTCCCCGCGGGGAAAATGTACTGTTGTAAGATGTAAAGGTGAAAAATACCACCGATGCAGTCAGAAATCTTTCCTTATTTCCTTACATGGAATTTTCGTTCCATCACATTATGATAGACAACCAGAATTTTCAGATGAGTCTGTATTGTGCCGGTTCTTCCTATGAAGACGGCATCATTGAGGAGGACTTGTTCTACGAAGAAAAAGGGTATCAGTATCTTACCGCCAACTTCACACCGGACGGCTATGACTGCGTCAGAGAGAAATTCCTGGGAGTTTATGGTACCGAAGATCATCCGGCAGGCCTGGAGAGAGGAACTCTGGAAGGTTCCACAGAACTTGGTGGCAATCACTGCGGCAGCTTGCAGAAGAACTTCAAATTACAGTCCGGCGAAGAAGCCCGTTTTGTGATTATGCTGGGCGAGGGCAATCGTGAAGAGGGCAGACGGATCCTGGTAAAATACAGCGATCTGAAAAGAGTGGACGCAGTCTACACCGATCTGGCAGCCTACTGGAAACAGAAATACGCTGCACTGCAGATTCAGACACCCAACGAAGGTATGAATACCCCGATCAATACCTGGACTTTGTATCAGTCGGAGATCAACGTTATGTTTGAAGGGTGTTAGTATATAATTGGTTGTTGTGAGTTGTTTGTTGCTGGCGAATGCCCGGAAACTGTAGAAAAACATGGTTTCCGGATATTCGTTATTTCCGGGAATAGTTCAGAGTTTTTTCATATTTGAGCTATTGATTTATCCACAGGTTATCTCTATAATAGATATGATTGCTCAGATTTCAACTGTGCAGTTGAAATAACGGAAGTGCAATAGCGTATAAAATAGAAAATGGAGATGACATGAGAAAATTAATTGAGTCATATAATAACGGCTATGGCCCCGGCAACGGAGGCAATGGCAACGGAGCTCCCGGCAGCGGTAACAATGGCGGGAACGGCAATAACAGTAACGGAGGCAACGGCAATGGTTCACCGAAGCGCCCCAGCATCCTGATGCTGATCCTGTCAGGACTGATGACAGTGATCGTTGTACTGATGCTGTATAATGCGTTCTTCGGCACCAATACCGGAACGGAAGTATCTTATACCGATTTCCTGAAGGATCTGGAAGCGGATAAGGTTGCTGCGGTGGAGGTAAATAAGGAAAGCGGCATGGTGACGGTACAGCTGAAGCAGGAAGCTGCAGCCACCCCGGCACCGGGCAGTTATGTCAGCTTCTATGGAATTACCCAGAAGGTGACACAGTCCCAGACTGTATATTATACAATGCTGATGGAGGATCTGGATACCCTGACAGCCAGATTGCAGGAGCATGATGTACAGGGGAATCGCGTGACCAGCAATACTTCCAATTTCCTGATGGAGATTCTGGTAACCGTGGTATTGCCGGTGGTACTGATCTGGATCGTGGCAGGTTTTCTGTTCCGCAGAATGGGCGGAAGCGGCGGACCCATGGGCGTGGGCAAGAGCAATGCCAAGGTATATGTACAGAAGGAGACCGGCGTTACATTCAAGGATGTGGCCGGTGAAGACGAAGCAAAGGAATCTCTGGTGGAAGTCGTGGACTTCCTGCATAATCCACAGAAATATTCCAAGATCGGTGCAAAACTGCCCAAGGGAGCATTGCTGGTGGGCCCTCCCGGAACCGGTAAGACTTTGCTGGCCAAGGCAGTGGCAGGAGAAGCACATGTACCGTTCTTCTCTCTGACGGGTTCTGATTTTATTGAGCTGTATGTAGGTGTGGGCGCCAGCCGTGTTCGTGACCTGTTCAAGGAAGCGACCAAGAACGCGCCCTGTATCGTATTTATTGATGAGATCGATGCCATCGGACGAAGCCGTGATTCCAAGTACGGTGGAGGCAATGAAGAGAGAGAGCAGACGCTGAATCAGTTATTATCCGAAATGGATGGCTTCGACAGTTCCAAAGGTATCCTGATCCTGGGGGCAACGAATCGTCCGGAGATCCTGGACAAGGCGCTCTTACGTCCCGGACGTTTTGACCGCCGTATCATCGTAGACAAGCCGGATCTCAAGGGCCGTGTGGAAATCCTGAAAGTACATTCCAAGGATGTGAAGATGGACGAGACCGTAGATCTGGATGCGATTGCACTGGCTACCAGCGGAGCGGTCGGTTCCGATCTGGCCAATATGATCAACGAGGCAGCTATCAATGCTGTCAAGGAAGGCAGAGAATTTGTAAGCCAGAAGGATCTGTTCGCAGCTGTGGAACAGGTGCTGGTAGGTAAGGAAAAGAAAGACCGCATCATGAGCAAAGAAGAACGTCGCATCGTATCCTATCATGAAGTGGGACATGCACTGATCAGCGCTTTACAGAAAAACTCCGAGCCGGTACAGAAAATTACCATTGTCCCCCGTACCATGGGTGCGTTGGGCTATGTGATGCAGGTGCCGGAGGAGGAAAAATATCTCAATACCGAGGCAGAACTTCGGGATATGCTGGTAGGTCTGGTGGGTGGACGTGCCGCTGAGGAAGTAGTATTCGACACTGTGACCACCGGTGCAGCCAATGATATTGAGAAGGCTACATCCATTGCCCGCAACATGATCACCCGCTACGGTATGAGCAAACGTTTCGGTCTTGTGGGTCTGGCTACCGTAGAGAGCCAATATCTGGAGGGAAGAACCGCGCTGAACTGTAGTGATGAAACGGCAGCAGCCATTGACGAAGAAGTCGTTGCCATGATCAAGGAGAGCTACGATCAGGCATTGCAGATGCTTCGCGAGAACAGAGAACTGATGGATAAGCTGGCAGCGTTCCTGATCGAGCGTGAGACCATCACCGGTAAGGAATTCATGGAGATCTTTCGCAGAGAGAAGGGACTGCCTGACCCAGAGGAAGAGAAGAAAGATGTGACAGAAACAAATGCTGCGGGCAGTGCAGTAAAGGGCAACAGCGTGGATGTGACCATTGGGGAACAGGTCATGACTTCCACCGATTCAACTTTCCAACCCCTGACTTTCGAAGACAGCCTGCAGGAAGCAAAGGAGCAGACTGCACCGGCGCAGGATACCGCAAAGCAGCCTGCAGAATCCGCAAAAGAAGAGACTTCCGCACAGGAGAAGCATGAACAGGAATCCACAGAGCAGAAAAGCGATGCTGCCGAGGAGTCGAAGGATCCTAAGGATCCTCCTCAGGGACCGGTAGGACTGTTCTCCCATGGAACATTATAGATGTCGAGAACTTTTGAACCCGACACCTATAAAATAGAGTAATTAGCAAAGAGCATTAGTCAAATGACTGATGCTCTTTTAAAAGGTGCGATATTATCACAATTTTTAAAAAACCTCGCAGAGGCGGTTTTGCAAATGGGGTTCAGAATAGTTACTTTAATTTTTATGTTCAAATGCGAACTCCGGGTTGATTATTTTGTAATAATGCTTTATCATAATAAAGTGTCGGGAGATTCCCGGACAGACTGCACAGGCAGTCAGATCGCAATGAGGAGGTAATATCAGAATGTTAAAACAGCTATCCATTTACGCTGAAAATAAAAAAGGAGCCCTGCAGGCTATGACCAATGCGCTGTATGAAGCAGGCATCAATATCTGGGGTTCCGTTACCAACGACGGCGCGGAGTACGGCATCAACCGCATGGTGGTATCCGATCCCGATAAGGCAAAAGAGGTTCTGACAGAGAAAGGTTATCTCTGCCGTTTTGTGGATGTTCTGGCTGTGGAGATCGAGGATAAGCCTGGTGCACTGAATACCCTGCTGACAGCTCTCTTAGACAGCAATGTCAATGTGGACTATACCTACCTATCCTTCAACCGTGATTCTTCCACACCTGTCATGATCCTGCACACCGCAGATCCTGAGGAAGTGGAAATCTGCCTGAGAGCAAAGGGATTCAAGATGGTATAGCACCAGAGCCTTTTGTTAAAAATTGAGATTTAGCGAAATATCCCCGTAGCCCTTGGCAGGGTATAAGAAACGCGGCACACTCGTACTTTAGTACGATGCGCTCCTGTCGCAGAGCGTAGCGGTACATAAGCGGTCACAGTACGACCGCAATGCGTCCCTTGGGACGCTATGGTACCGACGTCTGCTTACGGCACTGCTTATTCTTATACCCAGCCGGGGCTACTGTTTTTTTAAAACTTTCCAAAACGCAGAACTCCCGGCGTATGTGGTGCCATGTCGAAGATGTTTGTCGGAGGATGTTGATATTTTCTAGAAAAGTGCTGAAAGACAGGGGGAAAGCGGACACGATGTCCGCGTCAGCCGATTGTCGACATGGATGTCGACTGTAGGCGGCCCCGTCATGACGAGAATTACTCATCACTTTTCGTAGAAAATTCACATCCGGAGACCTTACATCGAGACATGTGTATCGCATGCTCCGGGAGTTCGTGGATTTTGCCAATGTATTTAACTAACTCTCAAGTTACAATATTAAATCCCTTATTGTATTTTTCCCCAGAATCGGTATGATAGAAGCATGCGAGGAAATATTTATGTTTAATTTTGAAGAAGAATTAAAAAAGCTCCCCCGCAAGCCGGGAGTGTATATCATGCGGGATGACAAGGATGTCATTTTGTATGTGGGAAAAGCCATCAACCTGCACAATCGTGTAAGGTCTTATTTTCGTGAAAATATCGGCAGAGGTCCTGCCATTGACCAGATGGTATCATTGATCGCGCGTTTTGAATATATCGTGACGGACTCCGAACTGGAGGCACTGGTACTGGAGAACAATCTGATCAAAGAGAATTCTCCGAAATACAACACTCTGCTGAAGGATGACAAGACGTACCCTTATATCAAGGTGACGGTGGGGGAGGATTATCCCAGAATCCTGTTTTCCCGTACCATGAAGAAGGATAAGTCCCGCTATTTCGGTCCTTATACCAGTGCTGCGGCGGTCAAAGATACCATTGAGCTGCTGAACAAGCTGTACCAGCTGCGTACCTGCAACCGGGTGCTGCCGAGAGACACCGGACTGGAGCGCCCCTGCCTGAATTATCATATTAAACAGTGCCTGGCTCCCTGTCAGGGCTATGTGAGCAAGGAGGAGTATAGACAGCAGGTGGCGGGAGCACTGGAATTTCTAAACGGCAATTACAGCCCGATTCTGAAGGATCTGGAAGAGAAGATGAACAAGGCAGCGGAGGAACTGGAATTTGAAGAAGCTGCCAGATACAGAGATCTGTTATCCAGTGTCCGCCAGGTGTCCCAGAAACAGAAGATCACAGAGGGCGTGGGTGAAGATAAAGATATCCTGGCGCTGTATCAGGATGAGACGGAAGCGGTGGTACAGGTGTTTTTCGTCCGGGATGGCAAGCTGATCGGCAGGGAACATTACTATATGACACATGTGCCGGAAAATAACAAACCAGCGATCTTACAGGATTTTGTAAAGCAGTTCTATGCGGGGACCCCATTTATTCCCAGAGAACTGATGCTGCAATATGAAATCGAGGATGCGGAACTGATCGAGAAATGGCTGTCGGAGCGAAAAGGCAGCAGGGTCTACCTGAAGGTGCCAAAGATCGGCAGTAAGGAAAAACTGGTGGAACTGGCAGCCCAGAATGCAAAACTGGTATTGTCTCAGGACAGGGAGAAACTGAAGCGTGAGGAAGGCCGTACTATCGGTGCGGTGAAGGAAATCTCAGATCTGTTGCAGCTTCCGCTGACCGGCACGGCCCGGATGGAGGCCTACGATATTTCCAATATCAACGGTTTTGAAAATGTAGGCTCCATGGTAGTCTACGAAAAGGGGAAGCCAAAGCGCAGCGATTACCGTAAATTCAAAATCAAGAGTGTCTCTGGCCCGGATGATTATGCCTGCATGCGGGAAGTGTTGACGAGGCGGTTCCGCCACGGCATGGAAGAGAGCAAAGAGCTGGAAGAACAGGAAATGGATCAGGAGTACGGAAGCTTCACGAAGTTCCCGGATCTGATTCTGATGGACGGCGGCCGCGGACAGGTGAATATTGCGCTGTCCGTACTGGAAGAACTGGGAATCGACATTCCGGTCTGCGGCATGGTCAAGGATGACAACCATCGTACCAGAGGCTTATATTATCATAATATTGAGCTTCCCATTGATACCCATTCCGAAGGTTTTAAGCTGATCACCAGAATTCAGGATGAGGCCCACCGTTTTGCTATCGAGTATCACAGATCCCTGCGCAGCAAGACTCAGGTGAAGTCCGTACTGGATGATATCCCGGGGGTGGGACCGGCCCGGAGAAAGGCCCTGATGAGGCACTTTAAGTCACTGGAGGAGATCCGGCAGGCATCGGTGGAAGAATTGATGGAAATTCCCGAAATGAATGAGCGTACGGCAGAGGAAATCGTGACCTTTTTTGCTTCACAGACAGGACAACCTGTGGTACACTAAAAGATAATGAAAAGGGCGGGGAACCGGGGCGGTTTTTTCGCGGAAAGGTATGGAGATTAGTATGGCAAGTGTAAGTTTAACCCGTGTTATCGAAAAAATGAAACTGGAAAATCTCACACCGGAGATTGATGTGAAACATGTGAAGATCACACAGCCGGATATCAACCGTCCGGCACTGCAGCTGGCAGGATATTTTGAGCATTTTGATGCCACGCGTCTGCAGATCGTTGGATTTGTGGAATATACTTATATGGAAGGCATGACGGATGAGACTCGTAAGGAAGCTTATGAGAAGCTGATGGCTTATGATATTCCCTGTATCGTGTTCAGCCGTGACCTGAAACCGGATCCTATTTTCCTGGAGACGGCGATCCGACATCAGATTCCGTTATTATCTACGAAAAAATCCACTTCTGACTTTATGTCTGAGATCATCCGGTGGTTAAATGTCAAGCTGGCTCCCTGCATTTCCGTGCACGGTGTACTGGTGGATGTCTACGGTGAAGGTGTCCTGATCACCGGTGAGAGCGGCATCGGTAAGTCCGAGGCAGCACTGGAGCTGATCCGAAGAGGTCATCGTCTGGTAACCGATGATGTGGTAGAACTCCGTAAGGTCAGTGATGATACGCTGGTAGGTTCTGCACCGGATATCACAAAACACTTTATTGAATTGCGTGGTATCGGCATCGTGGATGTCAAGGCACTGTTCGGTGCACTGTCCGTAAAAGATACACAGACCATTGACCTGGTCATCCGTCTGGAAGATTGGGATAAGGACAAAGAGTACGACAGACTGGGACTGGAAGAGAATTATACCGAATATCTGGGCAATAAGGTGGTATGCCACAACATTCCGATTCGTCCCGGACGTAACCTGGCAGTTATCTGCGAGACGGCAGCTATCAACCACCGTCAGAAGAAGATGGGCTACAACGCAGCAAAAGAGCTATACACCCGTGTACAGAACTCTCTGGCAAAAAGACGTGAGGAGGACGAGGACGATGAGTAAATATGCATTTGGGGTAGACGTGGGAGGAACCACGGTCAAGTTAGGACTTTTCAATGATAAGGGACAGGTGCTGGATAAGTGGGAGATTCCCACAGTAAAAGATAACGGCGGGGAAAAGGTATTGCCGGATATTGCAGCATCTATCAAAAACAAAATGCAGGAGAAGAATATCTCTGTAGAAGAACTGGTAGGCGTAGGAATTGGAGCTCCCGGTGCAGTGGACGCTGACGGCTATATGGTCAACGGTGCAGTGAACATTGGCTGGGGTGCCTTTGATCTGGCAGAGACCCTGAAAAAAGAACTGGATCTGCCTGTAACTGTGAAAGCTGGAAATGATGCCAATGTAGCAGCCCTGGGTGAAATGTGGCAGGGCGGTGGTAAAGGCTATTCCAATCTGGTAGCCGTTACTCTGGGAACCGGTGTCGGTGGAGGTATCATCATCGACGGCAGAATCCTGACCGGTACCAACGGTGCCGGCGGTGAAATCGGACATATCCATATTGAAGATGCTGAGACAGAGACTTGCGGCTGTAAGAACAAGGGCTGTCTGGAGCAGTATGCATCCGCTACTGGAATTACCCGTCTGACCAACAGACGTCTGGCCAAAGATGATGCTCCCAGCATGCTCAGAGGTGGTGAAATCTCTGCGAAGACCGTATTTGATGCGGTGAAAGCCGGAGATAAAGTAGCAATCGAGATCGCAGAACAGTTCGGCGAGTATCTTGGCAAGGGACTTGCCGCAGTAGCCAGCGTAGTTGATCCCCAGATTTTTGTCATTGGCGGTGGCGTGTCCAAGGCCGGAGACATTTTATTCAAATACATAGAGCCTTCTTATAAGAGATGTGCTTTCGGTCCCTGCAAGCAGACGAAATTCGCACTGGCAACGCTGGGCAATGACGCCGGAATCTACGGCGCGGCGGCACTGGTATTAAAGTAGGCTTTCGCGGCATAATTATAACAAAAAGAAAGAGCAGCCTGACAACATGATAAGTGCAGCAGTGATAGAAGCATTAAAAGAAATTGTACCGGCAGATAAAGTTCTTTTACAGGAACCGATGAAATTGCATACCACCTTCCGGATCGGTGGCCCGGCAGATTGCCTGGTCTATCTGGAAAACGAAGAGCAGCTCTGTAAGATCCAGAAATACCTTCGGCTGGTGGATGTTCCCTATACCGTGATCGGCAACGGAAGCAATCTGCTGGTCAGCGACCAGGGATATGCAGGAATTGTTCTGGTGGTTGGTAAGCATATGAGCCGGATCGAAGTGAAAGACTGCTATCTGGAAGCAGAGGCAGGGGCCCTGATGAGCCAGGTGGCAAAAGCAGCGAAAGAGCATGGCCTGACAGGCCTGGAGTTCGCCGCGGGAATCCCCGGTACCATCGGGGGCGGAGCTGTAATGAATGCCGGAGCCTACGGCGGAGAGATGAGCCAGGTGGTGACCACTGTTACGGTAGTCAACCGTAATGGAGAGATCATGGAACTGGACAACAGTACCATGGAGTACGGCTATCGTACCAGCGTGATCCAGAACCAGTCGTTTGTCGTGACGAAAGTGACTTTCCGGCTACAGCCCGGAGATCCGGAACAGATCGCAGCCAAAATGGAGGAACTGGCAATTCGCCGCAGAGAAAAACAACCTTTGGAATATCCCAGTGCCGGCAGTACTTTCAAACGTCCCGAGGGACATTTCGCCGGGCAGCTGATCATGGAAGCCGGTCTGCGGGGATACTCCGTAGGAGGCGCAAAGGTATCGGAAAAGCATTGCGGATTTATTATCAACACCGGCAATGCCACTGCAGAAGATGTAAAAGATGTGATCTGGGAAGTACAGAGAAGAGTGAAAGAACGTTTTCACGTGGAGCTGGAACCCGAGATCAAATTCCTGTAACTATTCAGAGCCATGTAAATTTGTTTTCTGCGGATGCTTGCATCTTCGCAGAATCGCAAATTTATATGGCGAAGTAACCACATGAGCAGAGAACAGGAAGACCTGTTCTCCAAGGAAGCCTCGAAGAGGTGATTTTGCGAATGGGATTCTGAATAGTTACGATAGAATAACGAGGTGCATATGAGATTTGTAGTAGTAACAGGCATGAGTGGCGGAGGAAAGAGAACCGCATTAAAGCTTTTGGAAGATGCTGGATTTTACTGCGTGGATAATCTGCCGGTATCTCTGGTGGAGAAGTTCGTAGAACTGATTGCCATGCCGGGCAGTGAGATCAGCAAGGTGGCCCTGGGACTGGATGTTCGGGCAGACCAGAATTTCATGGATGCGACCCGGATTTTGGAGCAATTAAAGGAAAAAGGCTACAAATTCGAGATTTTGTTTATGGACTCCGACGATGCTGCTCTGATAAAACGGTATAAGGAGACCAGACGTGTGCACCCTCTTGCAGCAGACGGCAGAGTGGAGGACGGCATTCACAAGGAGCGCAAGATCTTGGAGACAATCCGCAAAAATTCAGATTACGTCATCGATACCTCCAATCTGTTAGTCAGAGAACTGAAGGAAGAGCTGGATCGTATTTTTGTACAGAACGAAGAATACAATAGTCTTATGGTAACGGTCATGTCCTTCGGGTTCAAGCATGGAATCCCCGCAGACGCCGATCTGGTCTTTGATGTAAGATTCCTGCCAAACCCTTATTATATCGAGGAACTGAAGCCCCAGACCGGTAATGATAAAGGAGTGCAGGATTATGTGATGAGTTTTCCGGAGACCGGAATATTCCTGGACAAGCTGACCGACATGATTCAGTTTCTGATCCCGAATTATATTAAAGAAGGCAAATACCGTCTGGTTATTGCAATCGGCTGCACCGGCGGTAAGCACCGAAGCGTTACTTTAGCAAATAAATTGTACGAACGTATGAAGGCGGAAGGTCATTATGGTATCAAGCTGTACCACCGTGATGTACCCAGAGAAGGAATCTGACATGTCATTTTCGAGTGAAGTAAAGGAAGAACTGGCAAAACACATCAGCCCGGCAAGACATTGCCAGATCGCTGAGCTGGCCGCACTCATGAACTTCAGTGGACAATACGGACGCTCCGCAGAAGGAGATTTCATGATCGGTTTCCAGACGGAAAACGAGGCGGTTGTCAGAAAAGGCTTTACATTATTGAAAAAAACATATAATATAGATACTGATGTTAAAATCAGCGAGGAACAGATGCGGAGTGTGATCGATAAGATCGGGGATCTGTCTGAGCCTGTGAGCCCCTTGTTGATTAAAAATTCCTGCTGTCAAAGAGCATTTTTAAGAGGAGCTTTTCTCTGCATTGGTTCTATGAGCGATCCGCAGAAAAGTTATCACCTGGAATTTGTATGCACCGATGAGGATAAAGCGAGACAACTACAGAGTGTGATACAGGGATTTGACATAGAAGCCAAGATTGTGCTTCGGAAGAAGTATTACGTGGTCTATCTGAAGGAAGGATCCGGTATTGTGGATCTTCTCAATGTGTGCGAAGCACCCATTGCCCTGATGAAGCTGGAAAACCTGAGGATTGTGAAAGAAATGCGCAATTCTGTGAATCGGAGAGTGAACTGTGAGACCGCCAATATTACCAAAACGGTAACTGCGGCGACCAGACAGATAGAGGATATTATTTATATCCGGGATCACTACGGACTGGAGAATCTGCCCGAGCCCTTAAGCCAGATGGCAGAGGTCAGGCTGGAGAATCCGGACGCTCCGCTGAAGGAACTGGGAGAGTATCTGAATCCGCCGGTGGGAAAATCCGGTGTGAACCATAGATTACGTAAACTCAGCGAACTGGCAGATAGAATCCGGACGTAAAAGAGGAGGAAAATTATGACAAAGAGGAGTATTACGGTCAGACTGGAAGATGGCCTGGACGCAAGACCGGTGGCACTGTTAGTACAGGAAGCCAGCAAGTACGAAAGCAACATTTATTTTGAAGTAGACGATAAGCGGATCAATGCCAAGAGTATTATGGGTATGATGAGCCTGGGACTTTGTGCAGGCGAAGAGCTTACAGTAACTGCAGAGGGTGCAGATGAGCAGACCGCTGTGGACAACATTGAAAAGTTTTTGAGCGGTCAGGTGGCTTAAGAACATAACATGAGAAGAAGCGGGGCTGATGGAGAATTCTGTTAGTCCCGTTTGTTGTATCTTGAGGGCAGTATTATGAAGAAGATGTTATTTATCTATAATCCCAAAGCTGGAAAGGCACAAATCCGCAACAAACTGGCGGATATTCTGGATGTATTCACCAAGGGCGGTTATGAGATTACCGTATATCCCACGCAGAGAAGTGAGGATGCCATGGAGAAGACCGAGAAGCGCAGCAAAGAATATGATATCGTGGTCTGCAGCGGCGGAGACGGAACGCTGGATGAGGTGGTCACCGGCATGATCCGCAGTGGCTTCCGTACGCCTATTGGCTATATCCCGGCCGGGAGCACCAATGATTTCGGAGGAAGCCTCGGGCTGCCGAAGAATATGGTGAGAGCTGCGGAAAATATTGTAAATGGGAATGATTTCGCCTGTGATGTGGGATCCTTTAATGAGGATGTGTTCGTCTATATCGCAGCTTTCGGACTATTCACGGATGTCTCTTATGAGACCGGACAGGATATGAAAAATGTGCTGGGGCATATGGCATATCTGCTGGAAGGAATGAAGCGGCTGTCCGCGATCCGTTCCTATCCCATGCGGATTACTTATGACGATACTACGATCGTGGATGATTTTATCTTCGGAATGGTGACCAATTCCGCATCGGTAGGAGGATTTAAGCGGATCACCGGCAAAAACGTCAGGCTGGATGACGGCGTTTTCGAAGTAACGCTGATCAAACGTCCGAAGAACCCGATTGAACTGAATAACATTATGGTATCCCTGCTGAACCGGGATATCGATACCGATGCTATGTACTGCTTCCGGACGTCAAAGGTGGAGATCACTTCCGCAGAGCCTCTTTCCTGGACTCTGGATGGAGAATATGGCGGAACCCATACAAAAGTAGTGATTGAGAACATCTGCCGGGGCGTAGACATCCGGGTGGAACAGAAGGAATCTTAAAATTTGGTAAAAATTTAACAATAAGCTGTTCCATTTTTGAAAAGAATGTGTTATAGTTTGGATAGTCACAAAGTGATTATTCGAAATGTGTTTTTCGTGCTTTTACGAATGTATAACATTTCGTATATCGTAACAAGAATGAGTATATAAAATGGAGGTATTAAAATGTTAGTATCCGCAACAGAAATGCTCAAAAAAGCGAAAGCAGGCCACTATGCAGTAGGTCAGTTCAACATCAACAACCTGGAGTGGACAAAGTCCATCCTTCTCACCGCTAAAGAACTTCGTTCCCCTGTTATTCTGGGTGTATCCGAGGGTGCCGGCAAGTACATGGGCGGTTATGATGTAGTCGTTGGCATGGTCAACGGACTGTTAAAGGATCTGGACATTGATGTTCCCGTTGCGCTGCATCTGGATCATGGCTCTTTTGAAGGCTGCTACAAGTGCATCGAAGCTGGTTTCTCTTCCATCATGTTTGATGGTTCTCACTATCCTATCGCTGAGAATGTAGAGAAGACCACTGAGCTGGTTAAGGCTGCTCACAGCAAGGGACTTTCTATCGAGGCAGAAGTTGGTTCCATCGGTGGTGAGGAAGACGGCGTTATCGGTATGGGCGAGTGCGCTGATCCTAAGGAGTGTAAGTCTATCGCTGATCTGGGTGTTGACTTCCTGGCAGCAGGTATCGGTAACATTCATGGTAAATACCCCGCTAACTGGAAGGGCTTAAGCTTCGAGACTCTGGCAGCTGTACAGGAGCTGACCGGTGAGCTTCCTCTGGTTCTGCACGGTGGTACCGGAATCCCTGCAGATCAGATCAAGAAAGCAATTGACCTTGGCGTATCCAAGATCAACGTTAACACCGAGTGCCAGCTGGCATTTGCTGATGCTACCCGCAAGTACATCGAAGCTGGTAAGGATCTGGAAGGCAAGGGCTTTGACCCTCGTAAGCTTCTGGCTCCCGGCGCAGAAGCTATCAAGGCTACTGTTAAGGAGAAGATGGAACTGTTCGGATCTGTTGGCAAGGCTGAATAATTCTGAGATAAAAAGCTTGACTTAGTAAGTTTGAGGGTATACTATACTTATATAAGAAATATTTTTGAAATAAGTAGCATATGCTATTTATATAATTGGGATGCAACTCCTGATTTCTCCGCTGCGGAGAGTTTAAATATGAGCAGAATTAAATTAAAGTTGCTTAAAAAGACTCTGAAGAGATTCAGAGTCTTTTTTGTAAAAGGAGATTAATTTGTACAAAGCCGAAGAATTGTGTGGTCTTTTAATAAAACCCAAAATTAACGATATTGACCTGGATGTTTTGCAAGACTACTATAGAAAATTTTTAAATCCGTTCATTTATCAATATGATATAACAGAAAATGAGAAGCAGAGTTCTATTCAATTAAGGTTTGATGAAGAAAACTTCTGTCATTTGTTAGGAATTGAATCGATTGTAAAATATTCAGT
Organism: Lachnospiraceae bacterium GAM79; assembly: GCA_003584705.1. Lineage (GTDB taxonomy): Bacteria > Bacillota > Clostridia > Lachnospirales > Lachnospiraceae > Acetatifactor > Acetatifactor acetigignens. The sequence continues at coordinate 3,699,661 of AP018536.1, read as the reverse complement.
TTCGAAGAAAGAAATACACCATTACAAGGGACAAGGCGGCTGGGATTATATACAGAATACAGGTCTTTGTTTTAATGATCTGAAAAGGATGAATAAGAGCAAATTTAAAAGCATAAAGGCAAAATTTGTTTATTTCTATCTCATGCCGGATATTTTAGAAAATCCGGTTGCAGTTAATTTTAAAAATGAAAATGTAAGTCCTCCAACAAAAATCGACTGCGATATTTTGTTTTATACAAAGGATGAAAATGCAATTATACATCTTGGAATAAAGAAAGATGAGACATTGGGATATTACATTCCCAAAACTTTTTTTGTTGAGAAAATTGGAGAAGATGGAGTAGACATTTACATAGATAAGCAGGAAAAGATTATAGCAACTAAGAAAAATAGAGTTATTATGTTATAGATGTTATAGAAATGAGACTTGTGCCTTGAAAAAGTAGAGGGTACAACATATATTGATGCGACGATAAAAAATTTCCAGAAAGGATAAGAGATGGAGAATTATATCATAGAGCTAATATCGGTGGCTGGAACATTTATAGCAGCCTATTTAGGGTCCCTTTGGGCATTGAAAAATGTTAAAAAAGAAAAATATTTTGAAGAAAGAAAACAGATATATTATGAATTGGCGAGCATATTACCTATTATAGATACATGTATAACGCAGTCTGATTATTTACAGGATTGTCAATTGGGTGGAACTGCGGAAAACAAAATTGTAATTATGGAAATGAAATTGCATGATGCAGAGGACCGACTAAAAATAATGCAAGAGAGCCAGCATACATACAACGAAATGCATGAAGTAGAAATAGAGATTAGTAATTGGGAGTATAGAATAAAGCGACACAAAGAGTACTTGCAAGAAATGGGAGAGCTACATAAAAAACTAGAAGAATTTGATAAAAGTGGGAAGAAAAACTTGTTGAGATTGTTTGCATCTGCGAGAGTGTGGAATAGTTATGTAGAGCTTTCAGTTGCCTTACATAATGAGTATTATTGCAATTTAGGCGTTGTAAAAGAAGACATAGTACATCATGTTAATAATTTGATTTTTTATATGAGGAATGATTTACAGGGATAAAGTTACTTACATATAGAACAAGATAAAAAATAACTATCCGCATTGCTCTGCGATAGTTGAAAAAACCCCTAGAAAGGGAGGATGCCAAGGATCAGGATCCTTGGCATTTATTATGAAAAAGTTTTTTAAACAAGAAACTGTTGTGTGCTTAAGTTTTTGTTTTGTTTGTTTCTATGGTTATAGTATATGAAACAGAAATGTCCAAAACGTGTTATGGAATTGAAGATTCCTTGAAGGATTTGTAAACAAAATATGAACAACGGCCTATTTTGCGAATGGGGTTCTGAATAGCTGCAATAGCTGCGGTCTTACGGTTCCAGCATTGACTTCACATAATCCTTCGGTGACAGCCTCGTATATTTCTTAAAGATCTGGCTGAAATACTGGGGATTATTGCCGAAACCGACCATTTCCGCTACCGCATAGGGAGATTCTTCTGAGTGCTCCAGTAAAAGTTTTTTCGCCTCCTGAATGCGGAGCTCTGTTACATAGGCGGAAAATTTGCTGCCAGTCTGTTTGACGAACATTTTGCTGACATAATCCGGATTCATAAAAAGATAATTTTCCGAGATCCATTTCAGTGAAAGGTTGCTGTCACTCAGATGCTCTCCGATGTACTTTATGACCTTTTCCACACAGTCTGTGTATTTGTGCTGCGGTTCCACAGAGAAGATCGAGGTCATGATCTGCTCCGCAGATGGAATCAGGTCATTCATGGTGACACAGACGTTGACTGCCATGAGACTGTCTGTGGTCTGCAGTTTGCTGAGCGGGTAATATTCCTTCTTGGAGGCCTCCATTACCAGACGGATCATCTGGGTCTTGGCCAGATCCACATCCTGTTCCCCGGATAATTCTGTGAAAAATCTTCTCTGCAAAAGTTTTTCCGGTGGCATTTCCGTGAGGAACAGCTGTGTCAGCAGGGAATCTACCCGGGAAGCAGTCTTGCTTTTACAGGTTTCCACACAGGATACGATGACCTGCGTGATCTCTGTTTCATTGGAAGGCTTTAACAGATAGTGTTTCACACCATAGCGCATGGCGGTCCGTGCAAATTCAAATTCACCATATCCTGAGAGGATGATAAACTCTGTGTTCAACTGGGCAGCACGGACCTTTTCAATCAGATCCAGCCCGGATAAACCGGGCATCTTGATATCTGTCATGACAATATCCGGGTATTCATCCAGAATACAGTCAAAGGCTTCAATACCGTCTTTGCAGACAGCAGCCACATCAATTCCCAGAGAATTCCAGTCGATCAGGGAATGGATCGTTTCACGTATGATCTTCTCATCATCCACGATAATCATCTTTAACATAAGGTATCTCCATTTTTACTACAGCAAAATCATTTTCGTTATAGAAGTGCAGCCCGTATTGCTGGCCGAACATCAGCTGGATGCGTTCTTCAATATTTAACAACGCAATGCCCAGACCCTGTTCCTGAATCTTATGTGTCCGGAGATTCTCCAATAAATCATCGGGGAATTCAGATCCGCTGTTTTTCACATAAATCTGTATCAGCCCCTGGGAATACACACAGGTGAGATTGATGATACATTCATCCGTGATCTGCTCCAGTGCATAGTGTACGGCATTTTCCAACAACGGCTGAATGGAAAGCTTGGGAACCTGTGCATCCAGACAAGCATCCGGAATGCTTTCCGTAAAATTCAGACGGTTGTCAAAACGAAGCTGCTGTATAGTCATATAATAATGTATAATATCAAGTTCCTGCTTCAACGTAAAGCGTTCTTTTTTGTTCAGCGTCATCCGCAGGAAATGACCCAGGGAGTCTGCAATCTGTGATATTTCCGGCTCTCCGATGGCCTTGGCCCGCCAGTTGATGGCATCCAGCGTGTTATACAGAAAATGCGGATTCATCTGGGATTCCAGACTTTTTAACTGCGCATCTTTAGCCAGCAGCTGTTGACGGTAATTTTCAACAACCAGTGTCTGGATCCGCTCTGCCATATGTGTAAATTGCCTGTGCAGAATACCAATCTCATCGGTACGATCATTATAATCATAAGGAATCTCTGCCAGTACGGTGGAGTCTTCACCGAACCGCTGCATACGGTAGAGCAGCAGATCAAAATGTCTGGTGATCTTACGTACGATCAGGTGGACGATCAAAATGGAGCACAGGAAACCGCAGAACAGGATCAATACATATAGAAATGCAGTCATCTGCTGGGATTTTGCCACTTCGTCATAAGAGATCAGATGCAGATAATTCCATTCATTGATGTCCATGGTGCCGCGGATGGCAAAATATTTTCTGCCATTCAGGGTGACAACAGCATAACTTTTGATTTTATCATTGATTTTCTGTACTTCCTCTGTATCCAATTCCGGAGAAGAGAACAGCAGCTGGTCTTTCTCATAGATGATCCAGTAGGAACCTTTATATTCATTGCTGATCTTGGACATTTCCGTTACCAGATCTCCCAGATTTACATTGATGATCAATGTTCCGAGATTATCCAGTCGTAAGTTCTTGATCTTTTTGATCTCCCGGACAAGAAATATACCGTGGTCTTCCGCATGGGAAGTTACCCATACCGGGGAGCCTTCCCCGGCCTCTGCCAGAGCTATCAGTTCTTTAGTCAGATCCGCATCCGGCCGACAGGCAATATTTTCATTGGTATAAGTGATGAATCTGGGGCAGGAAATTGCCGCCATTTTCAGGTAGGGCTGGCGGTATTCCAGGTAGTGTTTCTGTAAAGCAGAATAAATATCAGAGTAATAATGTACAGCATAGTCTTCCTGGGGCTGGTAGATTTCATCCAGTGTTGATTGGACGGTAGAATCTGAACGGACGATATTGGTCATGGTCACCAGATCCTCCAGCCGGTTAGTAAATTCATAGGAGACTAACGACGAGGAAGACTGCATGGACTGATACAGCAGCTTATGATAACGCGATGTAATAATGGAAAAGGCAGCTACCAGGAAAAAGAACAGAAAGAGAAGGTCAATCCCTATGGTAGAGAGCAGTAACTTGGTTTCTAACTTCTGATTTGCTATTTTTCTCGAGATATTCTTATTAAAAAATGACATGATATACAAGCCTCCATCAGTTCTTTATTGATTATATACACAACATGCACATGTTTTCAACAATGATATCGGTTTTTTGGTGCAAATAGACGGAAAAGTATATTCCTGGAAAAAATAAGAACTGTTATAATTAGAACATCAAAAAGAAGTAAATCCATAGCGGATTTACCTTTCGATACCAAAAGGAGGGTTATATTAATGAAAAAGAGAGTTTTATCCCTGTTAATGGCATCCGCCATGATCGTCGGACTGACTGCATGTGGTTCTTCCAATGAACCCGCAGCTACCGCTTCCACCGACAGCGGTAATACCGCAACCACGACTGCTGACAACAGCGGAAGTGCAGCGGCCGGAAATGTATCCATGACATTTACCTGGTGGGGCAATCAGACCAGAAATGAACGTACTCAGGCAGCCCTGGATCTGTATTCTGAGCAGAATCCCGGTGTAACCTTTGATACGCAGCCTGCAGAGTGGAATGATTACTGGACCAAGCTGTCCACCCTGGCAGCAGGTAATTCCCTTCCCGAGTGCCTGCAGATGGACTATTCCTATCTGGCACAGTATGTAGCAGCAGATCTGCTGGTAGATCTGACACCTTATGTAGAAGATGGTACGCTGGATGTATCTAATGTATCTCAGGGTATTCTGGATGCGGGTTCCATTGACGGTAAGTTATATGCAATCTGTGCAGGTGTAAATGCACCTTCCCTGTTCTACAACAAGACTTTACTTGACAGCCTTGGAATCACTGTAAAAGACAACATGACCATTGATGAGTTCGAAGCAGTTGCTAAGGAAGTATATGAGAAGTCCGGTGTTAAGACCGATCTTCCTTACAGCGCAGGTGACAACTATCTGCCTTATGCAATGCGTTCTCATGACGTGGTGAAGCTGTTCAATGAGGATTCCCTCAATGTAACAGATGCAGCAAGTCTGGTACCCGGCTTCCAGATTTATGAAGATGGTGTCAAGGACGGATGGATCATCGGTGCAGATGTTCACGCTGAACTGACTTCCAACTCTGTAGAGCAGAGTCCTCTGGTATACTTCTCTTCCGAAGCAACCCAGTCCTGGTGCGGATTCTTCTGGTCCAACCAGCTGTCCGCTATGGTAGCGGCCGCTCCCGAAGGCATGGAGATCGGTATCACCACATGGCCTTCCGAGAACCCTCAGAAGTCTAACTTCTTAAAGCCCAGCCAGTTCTTTGCAGTATCCAGAGATGCCGGCGAGAATGAGGCTGAAGCTGTTAAGGTTGTAAATTATCTGCTGAACTCTGAAGATGCTAACAAGATTCTTCTTGGTGAGAGAGGTGTGCCTGCTTCTTCCGTAGTAGCATCCGCCATCGCTCCTCTGCAGGATGAGACTGCACAGGTGGTTACCAAGTATGTAAATGACGTAGTAACTCCCAACTGCTCCGCTATCAGCCCTGCGATCCCTGATGGAGCAAATGAAGTATATGATTACTACAACCAGCTGGTTGATAAGATCCTCTATGGTCAGATGACCGCACAGGAGGCAGCAGAAGATCTGTTCAAGATGGGCAACCAGATCATGTCCAGATAAGCTGCCAGGGCTTACATAAGCAGTAGCACAGTATAAGTATTACAACATTTTTAGAAAGACCAAATGGGTACTGTGGAAGATCCCACAGTACCCATTCTGAAAAAGGCTGCTTCTATGAATGCTGCAGCAACGGAGGTAACGTTATGAAGACAACAAAGCACATGACTATCCGTCAGAAGCTGAATACGGAAAAGGCTGCAGGTATCGTATGTACTATGCCATTTATCGTTGGATTTCTGGCGTTTATGATTATTCCCATGTGTATATCGCTTTACTATTCCTTCTGCGATTACAATATTTTACAGCCCCCTACATTTACCGGATGGGCGAATTTTAAGAGAATGTTTTCTGATGCAACGTTTTATCAGTCACTGGTGGTAACTTTCAAATTTGCCATCATTTCGGTTCCGTTACGACTGATTTTTGCATTGATCGTTGCATTGCTTTTATTTAAGAGTACGAAAATGACAGGCGTTTACCGTGCACTGTATTATCTGCCTTCCATCATCGGCGGATCTGTAGCAGTAGCAATCCTCTGGAAGAGACTGTTTGCAGTAGACGGACTTGTAAATAAACTTTTGATGGTGTTCGGAATAAAAGAGCCGGTAGCCTGGCTGGGAGATACCAGAACAGCGATCTGGACGCTGATCATTCTGGCGGTATGGCAGTTCGGTTCTTCCATGCTGATCTTCCTGTCTGCATTGAAGCAGATTCCTGTCAGCCTTTATGAGGCGGCAAGAGTGGATGGTGCCAACGGATGGCAGCAGTTCTGGAAGATCACACTGAAACTTCTGACTCCCACGATCCATTTTAACCTGGTAATGCAGATGATCAACGGCTTCCTGGCATTCACACAGTGCCTGATCATTACTCAGGGTAAACCCATGAACTCTACTCTGTTCTACACGGTATACATGTACCAGCAGTCATTCCTCTTCGGAAGTACCGGCTACGGCGCAGCACTGGCATGGATCATGTTGGCATTGATCGCATTTATTACATGGATCCTGTTTGCAACCAAAAAACTGTGGGTATACGATGGCGGTTTATAGAATCGGAAAGGTACGCCGCAATGCGTAAGTGGGTGTTATTATGAAAAGAAAAAAGACAATCAGCAATATTATATATCACATTTTAGTATGTGCCTTCGGACTGGTAATGATCTATCCGCTGGTATGGATGGTAATGAGTTCCTTTAAGGATACGAACACCATCTTTACCACAGCCACCAGCCTGATCCCGGAAAAATTCACATTACAGAACTATGTAAACGGCTGGAAGGGTTTTGCAAAGGTAGGTTTTGGAACCTTCTTCAAAAACTCTCTGTTTATCTCCATTACCGCCACCATTGGAACCGTACTTTCTTCCTCTGTGGTAGCCTATGGATTTGCCAGATGCAAATTCCCCGGCAGAAAGCTTCTCTTCGCAGCAATGCTGGCATCTATGATGCTGCCGGCACAGGTACTGATGATCCCTCAGTATCTCTGGTATCAGAAGCTGAACTGGGTTGGAACCAATCTGCCGCTGATCGTGCCTTATTGCTTTGCTATTCAGGGTTTCTTCGTTTATATGATGACAAACTTTATTGAAGGCATTCCCAGAGAGCTGGATGAGGCAGCAAAGATTGACGGCTGCTCCTATTATACCATTTTCACCAAGATCATCTTCCCGCTGATGGTTCCTACCATGATCACCGGATGTATCTTCTCCTTTATGTGGAGATGGGATGATTTCCTTGGAGCATTATTGTATGTCAACAAGACAGAGAAATATCCTGTCAGTCTGGCACTGAAAATGTTCTGTGACCCCAGTTCTTCTTCCGACTACGGTGCTATGTTCGCTATGGCGACCTTGTCTATTCTGCCTGCAGTATTGATCTTCTTCTGCCTGCAGAGATATCTGGTAGAAGGAATTTCCACTTCCGGCCTGAAGGGCTAAGAGAGGAGCAGAGAGATGATATACGATGTATTGGAATACGGTGCAAAAGGTGATGGCGTGACGAATGACGCTGCAGCCATCCAGAAGGCGATTGATGCCTGCAGCCAGGCTGGCGGCGGTAAGGTCCTGTTACAGGGAGGACATGTCTTCCGGAGCGGAACCATTTTTCTGAAATCAAATGTGGAATTTCATCTGGAGATGGGGGCTGTCCTGAAAGCCAGCGACCATCTGGAAGATTTCGATATGTTGAAAGTGGGAACCCCACAGATCAGCAAGGTAGACACTCCGACCTACAATGCCTGTGATTACAATGGAAAACCGACGCTGAATTTTGTATACAGCAAGGATGCCGAGAATGTGGCTATCACCGGATTTGGCAAGATTGACGGCAACGAGGAGATATTCTATGGAAAGGTGACCAAATGGCATATTGACGGATATTTTTATCCCAGAGTACCGTTGCTGTTCCTGGAAAATGTAAGGCATCTGACCATCCAGCAGGTAACCCTGACCGGCAGTGCATTCTGGACCACTCATCTGGTGGGATGTAAGGAAGTATTGATTGAGGGAATCCGTATTATCAATAATCTGCGTCTGGCTAACTGCGATGGCATTGATCCGGATCACTGCAACAATGTGAGAATCTCCAACTGTCATATTGAATGCGCAGATGACTGTATTGTATTTAAGAATACGGCGGCTGCCATGGAATATGGTCCCTGCGAAAATATTGTAGTGGATAACTGTACCATGATCTCCACCAGTGCTGCTATCAAGTTCGGCACGGAGAGTGAAGCGCCTTTCCGGAACATTTCCGTGACCAACTGTAGTATCCAGCGCACCAACCGTGCAATTTCCCTGCAGTTACGTGATAAAGGCTGTATAGAAAATGTGACATTCTCCAATCTGAATATCGATACCCGCCTGTTCTCCAAGGTACATTGGTGGGGCGAGGCAGAACCCATTACCATCACTGCGGTGAAGAGAAATGCACAGACGAATGTGGGATATATCCGGAATGTCCGTTTCCAGAATATCAACTGTGTCGGAGAGAATGGCATCCTGATCTATGGTGACGATTCGAAAAATATCCGGGATATCACATTTGACGGTATTCATGTCCAACTGGAGAAGAAGACGGACTGGCCGAAGAATTGCCATGATCTGCGTCCCAATGAGGGGAATGTGATCCTGGAGGATTCTCTCAGAGTGCTGTATGCCCGCAATGCAGAAAATATCCATTTCCGGAATTTCTCTTATGAGATTACTGAGGACATGAAGGGCGAAGTGGAAGCTCCTATTTTTATTGAAAATTGTGAAAACGTGGAATATTGATCCACAGATATGAAAACCATAGACATAAAAAGACCTCCGTAGGTCAGAGAACATCTGACCTACGGAGGTTGTTTTTTGAAATCTTATCTGTCCAGCTTGTTGGGCTCGGGATAGGTCTCGCCGAAGGTATCTACGGTAACGCTTTCCATTACCTGATCCTCCAGGGGACGATCGTTGTAATCGGTGCGGGTCTCAGCAATCTTATTTACCACATCCATATCCTCGATGACTTTACCGAAAGCGGCATAAGAGCCATCCAGATGAGGGCTGGTCTTGTGCATGATGAAGAACTGGCTGCCTGCGGAATCGGGATGCATAGCTCTTGCCATAGACAGAACGCCTTCGGTATGTTTCAGATCATTGGTCACGCCGTTAGCAGCGAATTCACCCTTGATGCTGTAGCCGGGACCACCCATGCCGGTGCCATCGGGACATCCGCCCTGGATCATGAAACCGCGGATGACACGGTGGAAGATCAGACCATCGTAAAAATGCTTGTTGATCAGACTGATAAAATTGTTGACGGATTCGGGGGCAATTTCAGGATAAAGCTCGCATTTGATCACACCGCCATCCTTCATAGTAATAGTAACAATAGGATTCTTTGCCATAATAATTTCCTTTCTTTCTTGACAGAAATAGAATAAAATGATATCAGGGTCAAAAGCCCCCGACTTTGATGCCTACGAATTGCTTCGTGCTACGCACTCTCACAATTATACCCAATATTCGCATATCGTGGGATTATCATCCTACTTTTATGCTCATATCGGAGCGGGTCCTAAGGTCTTTCACCCACCTATGAGCAAGCTCATGTGGGCTTAGACCTTTTGACCCTGGCATCATAAAATATAAATATTATTGTAATGGATTCCCGGGGAAACGTAAAGAGGAGAATTGCTGCAGATGGATTTTTTGAAGCAGGTGTCAATAGAAATATATCCGGAAGGTGCATCGGACGAGGAACGAAAAAGCTACAGTAAAAAATATGGTGCGCAGATGCACGCCCTGCTGGATGCGATTCGCAGACAGAGACAGGAAAGAGAATTTTCCCAACAAAGAAACGGGTCGGGAAAAGAGTGCTTCGAAGAGAAAAGCGTCCGGGATAGCATGATGTCCGGGTATGAAAGCGGGCAGGGAAAACTCTGGATCGTAGATAATGGAAAACGTGCACAGGAACTCTTGGAGCAGGGCTGCCCGGTGCTTGTCTGGCTCCATGAGGACAACAGGGATCAGGATTTTAGCGGTGTCCGTTATGCCTGTGAAAATATCAGTGAACTGGATTTTGATTATCTGGAGAAGGTCTATCGCAGATACGTGGGCATTCCCTGGGAGATTCTGACCACGGAGAGGTGTCTCATCCGGGAGACCGGTGCGGAGGATCTGGATGCCCTTTATGAGATTTATGCGGATCCTTCTGTGACGAAGTACACAGAAGGACTCTATCCGGAGCGGGCGAAAGAAGAGGCCTATCTGAAGGATTATACGGAAAATATGTATTATTTTTATAATTACGGCGTCTGGACGATCTGTGACCGGATGACCGGACAGGTGATCGGCAGAGCGGGATTCTCCAACCGCGAGGGTTACGAGGATCCGGAGCTGGGCTTCGTCATCGGTGTCCCGTGGCAGCGGCAGGGGTATGCCACGGAAGTATGCAAGGCATTATTAAAATACGGGAAAGAAGAATTGGGATTTGAGCGAGTGCAGATGTTAGTGATGCCAGAGAACGAAATATCCCTGCACCTTGCGGAAAGACTGGGATTTTCCCAACTGGATCAGGTCACCTGGGAAGGAACTTGCTATGAGCGACTTCTTATGGAACTGTAAAAATATAAAGAAAATATAAAAAACATGTTGACACTCTAAAACCACGGTGCTATACTCTCAACATAGCAAAGGCGCTACAGAATAAAACTGTAGCGCCCTTTTTGTTATGGCGACGAGGAAAGTGAACATCGTGCTGGCACGAATGGTCACTTGACGACCGCTAATCATACCGGGATGTATATCCCGGGTATTGTCCGGCAGTATCACAACGCGCGTGGCCGGACAAAAATAGCGTATGGGTATGTGGAAAACAGTTTGACTGCTATACCCTAAGGATGCGATGCAATGGGGCTTCGAAGGATGAGACCATAGTATCGCATATTTTTTTACACCGGTGAAATATTGTGGAGGATATTTCACGAAGAGTGAGGAGGAAAATGTTATGACAGAAGAAATCTTAAGCGCAGTAGATGGTCAATTATTTGCAGTCTGGTTCCTGATCGGCGCGGCCCTGGTGTTCTGGATGCAGGCAGGATTCGCAATGGTGGAGACCGGATTTACCAGAGCCAAGAATGCCGGTAATATCCTGATGAAGAATCTGATGGATTTCTGTATCGGTACCGTAGTGTTTATTCTGATTGGTTTTGGATTGTTACTTGGTGAAGATGTAGTAGGTCTGATCGGTAAGCCGGGACTGGATATCTTTACTTCCTATGAGAATTTTGATTATTCAAATTTCGTATTTAACCTGGTGTTCTGTGCTACCACAGCTACCATCGTATCCGGCGCTATGGCAGAGAGAACCAAGTTCTTATCCTATTGTATTTATTCCGGAGTGATCTCCGCACTGATCTATCCCATCGAAGCACACTGGATCTGGGGCGGCGGCTGGCTTTCACAGCTTGGCTTCCATGATTTCGCAGGTTCCTGCGCAATTCACATGGTAGGCGGTATCTCTGCTTTGATCGGAGCAAAGCTTTTAGGTCCCCGTATTGGTAAGTTTGAAAAGGACAAGAGTGGTAAGATTGTAAAAGTAAATGCATTCCCCGGACATAACCTTCCGATTGGATGCCTTGGTGTATTTATCCTGTGGCTTGGCTGGTACGGATTCAACGGTGCCGCTTGTACTTCCGTAGAGCAGTTAGGCTCCGTGTTCCTTACCACCACTGTAGCTCCTGCAATCGCAACTGTAGTATGTATGGTATTTACCTGGATCAAATATGGCAAACCTGATGTATCTATGTGTCTGAATGCATCTCTGGCAGGTCTGGTAGCAATTACCGCTCCTTGTGATGTGACTGACTGCTTCGGCGCTATCGTAATCGGTGCAGTAGCAGGACTTCTGGTAGTATTTGGTGTATGGCTTCTGGATTATAAGCTTCATATTGATGATCCTGTAGGTGCAGTTGCAGTACATTGCCTGAATGGTATCTGGGGTACTATTGCAACCGGTTTATTTGCAACCACTTCCGCACCCGGCAATGACAGTGTGGTAGGCCTGTTCTATGGCGGCGGCTTCAAGCAGCTTGGTCTGCAGCTGTTAGGTTTTGTAAGTGTAGCGGCATGGACTGCAGTAACGATTACCATTGCTTTCCTGATCATCAAGGCTACCGTAGGCTTACGTGTATCTGAGGAAGAAGAGATTGTTGGTCTGGACTCCTGTGAGCATGGTCTTCCTTCCGCATATGCAGGCTTCAGCATTATGGATATTTCCAACACTATGACCATGGAGGTAAATGAAAATACCAGCCTTGGCGTAAGTGATTATGACACAGCTTCCGCAGCCATGAAGGAAGCGGCAGTAAAGGTAGAGACAGCTCCGGCAGCAATTCCTGCAACCGGAATCTACAAAGTAGTGGTTATTGCAAAGCTTGCCCGGTTCGAGGTACTGAAGAAGGCTCTGAACGATCTGGGTGTAACCGGTATGACCATGACACAGGTCATGGGTTGTGGTATCCAGAAGGGTGCCGGCGAGATGTATCGTGGAGTTGAGATGGATGCGACCCTTCTGCCTAAGGTGAAGGTAGAAGTTATTGTCAGCAAGATTCCCGTAAGCGCAGTCATCGATGCTGCCAAGAAGGCTCTGTACACCGGACATATCGGCGATGGCAAGATCTTTGTATACAACGTTGACAAAGTAGTAAAGGTTCGTACCGGCGAAGAAGACTTCGCAGCTCTGCAAGACGTGGAGTAATAATGCCAAGGTTATAATCCCTAAGACACGACGTGCTGGCACGGGAGTGGCTTAAGGGATTTATAACCCGATTGCGACATGAGCATAAAAGCGGAGCGTAAGCTTTGCGATATGCGAATGGAGTAAATAACTTAGCTTTTATCTAATCCCTCAATTCGGTATATACAGAGTGCTGTGCCCGGATGCTGCGACTCATCCGGGTGCAGACAGGATCCCCGGGTGCTTCCACCACCCGGGGATTTTCCTGCCCTGAGCTGTGGATAAGATTGCCCTCTTGAAAAGGTTCTGTGGAAATGATACTATCATCGTAGAAGTACAGATTTTCAAAGGGCATGATTTATATGGAAGAAAATACAAAGAAAACACAAAAGCAGACAGAAAATGCTATAGGGAAAGAAAACAAGATCGTAACGGGAGTCATCTGGCAGCAGCTGCTCCTGTTCTTTTTCCCTATTTTGTTCGGAACCTTTTTCCAGCAATTATATAATGCGGCAGATGCAGTGATCGTAGGGCGTTTTGTCGGAAAAGAAGCTCTGTCGGCGGTAGGTGGCGGCACCGGTACGCTGATCCAGCTGTTGGTGGGATTTTTCGTAGGATTGTCCAGCGGTGCCACGGTCATTATTTCCCAGTATTATGGGGCAAAACGTGCCGAGATGGTAGGCTATGCCGTACATACCTCCATTGCGTTCAGTCTGGTGGCTGGAGTCGGCATGATGATCGTGGGTATTACGGTGGCACCATGGGCACTGCGTGCGATGTCTACACCTGAGGATATTTTGGGACCGGCGACAACCTATATCCGAATCTATTTCCTGGGAGTCATCGGAAACCTGATCTACAATATGGGCGCAGGTATCCTGCGGGCTGTGGGGGATTCCAAGAGACCGCTATATTTCCTGATCGCCAGCTGCCTGACGAATATTGTGCTGGATATTGCATTTGTCATCGGACTGCATATGGGTGTGGCTGGAGCCGCACTGGCGACCATTCTGTCGCAGGCACTCAGTGCGGTACTGGTATTGTGGGTGCTGATGCGGACGAAGGATATGCATCGTCTGGAACTGAGAAAGATCCGTTTTGATGGAAGAATGTTCCGCAGGATCATCCGGATCGGACTTCCGGCGGGATTGCAGTCGGTGATGTATACATCGTCCAATATTCTGATCCAGTCCAGCGTTAACGAACTGGGAACGGATACGGTAGCGGCATGGACAGCCTACAGCAAGATTGACAGCCTGTTTTGGATGATCGTCAATGCCTTTGGCATATCGATCACTACCTTTGTGGGGCAGAATTATGGTGCGGGGAAAATGGATCGTGTACACAAGGGAGTCCGTACCTGTATGGGGATTACAGCCGGGGCAACCGTACTGTTGTCCGTGATTCTCTATAATTATGCATCGATCTGTTATCAACTGTTTACCACGGATGCACAGGTGGTAGTGATCGGAGAACAGATTCTGCATTTTTTGGTACCTACATATTTTACCTATATTGCCATTGAGATTTTGTCCGGTACTCTGCGCGGTATCGGCGACAGCTGGCTTCCCATGATCATCTGCTGTCTGGGGATCTGCGCACTGCGCGTGGTATGGATCCTGACAGCCGTACCTCTGAAAAATGACATTCTCACCATTGTATTCAGCTATCCGCTGACCTGGACGGTGACCAGTATTGCTTTTATTGTGTATTACCTGTTTTTCAGCCGCTTGAAGATCGTGGGACGTAAGAGGTGATTTGTAAGATATTGCACTTTATTCTATAAAATTTGCATAGAAATGGGATGGAAATAAATTTATAATAATGTGTAACTATTCAGAGCCATGCAAAACTGTGTTCTGCGAATGCTTGCATTCAGTCAGATAAGCAGTTTTATATGGCGAAGTAACCTCATGAGCAAAAAGGAAGCCTCGCAGAGGCGGTTTTGCGAATGGGGTCTGAATAGTTACAATAATGTCTATAATGTTCTTTCGGAAAAAGGAGGTATTTAAATGTATCAGGCAGATGAAAAAAGATATGAAGAAATGAAATACAACCGCTGCGGCGCCAGTGGATTGCAGCTTCCGGCAGTCTCTCTGGGATTATGGCACAATTTCGGCTCCAATGGGAATTTTGACAACATGCAGGACATGTGTCACACAGCATTTGACCATGGAATTACACATTTTGATCTGGCAAACAATTATGGACCGGTACCGGGCAGCGCGGAGGAGAATTTCGGCCGTATCCTGAAAAAGGATATGGGAGTGTACCGTGATGAACTGATCATTTCCACGAAGGCCGGTTATGATATGTGGCCCGGACCTTACGGCAACTGGGGCAGCAAAAAGTATCTCGTGGCCAGCCTGGATCAGAGCCTGAAGCGCATGGGACTGGATTATGTGGATATCTTCTACCATCACAGACCGGATCCAAATACACCGTTGGAGGAGACCGTTCGTGCACTGGATGGCATTGTCAGATCCGGTAAGGCATTGTATGTGGGAATTTCCAACTACAATAAGGAGCAGACCATTGCGGCAGCAGAACTGTTCAAGGAGCTGGGGACACCGTTTATTATCAACCAGAGAAAATATTCCATGTTTGTAAGAGATATTGAGAAGGACGGATTGAAGGATTATGCGGCTGCCCATGGCATCGGCATCATTACGTTCAGCCCGCTGGCACAGGGACTTCTGACCGACCGTTATCTCCACGGTATTCCTGAGGACAGCCGTGTCCGTACCGACGGCAGGTTCCTGAAAGAAGCGGCGATCGTGGAAGAGACATTGAAGAAGGTACGTGCACTGAACGATCTGGCAGCCCAGAGAGGACAGACCCTGGCACAGATGGCACTTTCGTGGATCTTAAGGGATGGGGATATTACCAGTGTTCTGATCGGAGCATCTAAGCCCTCACAGATCCTGGATAATATCGGTATTGTACATGCAACCGCATTCAGTGAAGAAGAGAGACGCAGAATTGAGGAGATTCTGGCATAAAAAAGCCGGTGCCTGCAAGAATATTGCAGACACCGGCCTTTATGTTATCTTCCGTAGAAAATCTGTGCGATCGGGGAATCCGGAGACAGGATCACCGTCTTATTATCGCCGGTCATGGAAGCCTTCAGTGCATCCAGGCTTCTGACGAAGGAATAGAAATCCTGTTTGGATTCATCGGAATAAGCTTCTGACAGAATTCTCATGTATTCCGCTTCGCCCTCGGCAATGAGAATCTCCGCATTTTTATTGGCCTCCGACAGGAGAACATTGACTTCCTTATCTGTGGTATTGCGGATCTTCTGTGCCTCAGAGCTTCCCTCTGCGGTATAGGTTGCGGAGATGTTTTCACGTTCGGAGATCATACGCTCGTACACAGCGGCTTTGTTGTCACTGGGCAGATCCAGCTGTTTGGTTTCGAAGGAGAGCAATTCAATACCGTATTGCTCAGTGGTGTTCCCAATGTTTTTCATAATGGCTGCAGCCAACTCTCCGTCACGCCCGGAGATGACGTCGTTCTGGGTCGTACTGCTTATGATATTTTTCGTAGAGTTATATACGATGGTGTCCAGACGGCTCTCTGCGTTGGAGATGGAGGAGTTCAGGGTCTGGGCAAATTTCAGAGGATCATTGATCTGCCATAAAATGTAACTGTCACAGATCATGGTCTTCTTGTCACTGGTGATGACATCGGAGGAAGACAGATCATAGAGCAGGATCTCCTTCGGAAGCTTATCGACGCTCTGTACAAAAGGAATCTTAAAGGTAACACCTGCAGAACTCACTACATGGTCTACTTTACCGAACTGTCGGATCAGACTGTATTCGTTTTCGTTGGTAACGACAATGCTGGAGGATCCGATGATCAACAATGCCAGTACTAATAGAATCAGAGATATATTTTTCACTTTTTTCATATTTATAAAACTGCCTTTCTGTAGACAATGGTTATTGTGCAGCTTCAGAGGTGCTGCTCTCCGAAGAAGCGGAAGCGGTACCTGTGAAGGATTCCAAAGGATAGAAGGTCTGTGTATTGCCGTTGGGGCTTTCGATGACAACCTTAAGGTCAGGCAGTACTTCTTCCATGGTCTCGTAGAACATACGCTGTTTGGTGACGGTCGGGTTCTTGATATATTCCTCGTACATAGCGTTAAAACGCGCAACCTGTGCAGTAGCCTCATTGATGCGCTCGGCCTTTTGCGCCTCAGCGTCTTTGATGATACCGTCGGCCTGTGCCTGCGCCAGAGGAAGCTGTTCATTGCGGTACTTATTGGCATTGTTCAGGGCAGTTTCTTTTCCCTGCTTGGCGGTTTCCACGGCCTTGAAAGCTTCCATGACTTCGGAGGTAGGCGGCTCGGAATCCTGGATTGTGATATTTACCAGTTGGATACCGATATCCTGTTCGCTCAGACGCTCCAGAATCATTTCTTTAATAGCGGCCTGAATCTCATTTTTTCCGGTAGTCAGGACATCGTCCACCGGATAACTGCCGATCACGGTACGGATACAGCTCTGGCTGATGTTACGCAGGATCAGTACGGGATCCTTGGATGCATAGACAGCTTTTACCGGGTCACTGAAACGATACTCTACGAAGAAATCGACGTTGACAAAATTATAGTCGGAAGTGATCATGAGAGAATCGTCGGTTTCCGAAGAATTGGAATCTACATCATATCCCAGGGAAAATCCCTGAATGGTGGTATTTACTTTACGAACCTGCTGGATGAACGGTATCTTAAAATGAAGTCCGGGATCCGTTACCGCTTTGGCCTGGCCTAAAGTGATCAGAACCGCCTGCTCCTGTTCACGGATCTGGTAAGTAGAATTAAAAGCAAAAATAGCGATTACCAGAATCACAAGAATGATGCCGGGGATTTTCCACCAGCTTTTTTTCGTTTTTGCTGCTTCCGCGGTGCCGGAACCTAAATCTTCAAAGCCGTTCTGGCGATTACGGAAGGAGTTGAATTTTTTCATAAATATGCTCCCTTCTCATTGTAATTCGTTTATTGGTTGTATATTTTACTATATTAAAGGATGAATGAAAGGAAGGCAATGGAAAGTTCTGCACGATAAAGAGGGTTAATGCCGGATTCTTATCAGTTGCAAAATTGTTCCAGTCGTAATATGATGAAAACATGTGGGATGAAAATTATCATATTTTTAAAACCACAAAAGAAATTACAGTAGAAAAGGATGGAAAAGATGAAAGTATATACTTGTTTCCCCGGCGGAAAAGCCAAAGCACTGACCATGAGTTATGATGACGGTAAGGTACAGGACAGACGCCTGATCGACATTTTCAATAAATATGGTATCAAAGGGACGTTTAATCTGAATTACGGGCAGGTGGGGAAGAGACCCCGGATGACTTTTGAAGAAATGGAAGGGCTGTATGCGGGACATGAGATCGCAACCCATACCATGACCCACCCCACCATCGAGAGATGTCCGTTAGTGGAAGTGGCACAGGAACTGCTGGAGGATCGGAAAGGCCTGGAAAAATGGACGGGACAGATCGTCAGGGGACATGCGTATCCCAACGGTTCTTACAGCGAGGAGATTAAGCAGCTGTATCGTCAGTTGGGCGTGGCTTATGCCAGAGTGGTAGAGACGGTTCCGGATTTTGCACTGCCAAAGGATCCGTTGGAGTGGCATGCTACCTGCCATCATAATGATCCGAAGCTGATGGAGTACGCGGAATTTTTCGCTGATTTCAAGAAGAGCCAGTACCTGAAGCTGATGTATGTCTGGGGGCACAGCTACGAGTTCGATAATAATGACAACTGGGATGTGATCGAGAACTTCTGTAAATACATGGGCGGCAGAGACGACATCTGGTACGCCACCAACATCGAGATCATTGATTATATGGATGCAGCGAAACGTTTACAGTTCTCTGCGGATTACGAAAAGGTATATAACCCCAATGCCTGCAGCGTATGGCTGCAGTTAAACAGTGACAAGTGCGTGGAGATCGCGGGCGGAACCCTGGTGGATCTGAATACATTGCTGTAAAAAGTTAAGCCGGATAGCGATGACTGTCCGGCAGGTGTGCTGGAGAATACACTGATGAAAACCATAAAACTTGCGGACAGACAGTAAGAAAGATAGGATAGTAAAGACCGGATGGGGAGCTTATTTTTTGATAAGTTGTCGTGCAATTTATTAGAATGAAATTTTTGAAAGAGCCAGCACCTTGAATGGGCTGTCTCTTTCAATGTCACCTGTAATTGACAAACTTGAATTTATATAATTGGTGTGCCTATGTGCTTATCTATTCTCCATTGTGGAGGATTTCCATCATCAGCCCAGTATTCATCCATTGACGTAATTTTATCATTTGCTGTTCTTATGAATGACACCACATGGAAATATACACTTCTATCTTGGGGATAAACTTTTGTTACCGTGATGAATAAATCGCCTATCACTTCAACTCGTTCAACTGTTCCATCCCAATCACCTGGATATTCACAGTTTGCAATAATGAACTCATCGACCGTAAAGTGTTCGTTGGAACAATGCCAATTCACATACGCATCTTTGTGAAAAAAACTTCTGATTGTGTTCTCATCTTGAGCCAACACAGCCTTAATAAAACTGCATACATCCATAATTACTTACCTCGTCAAATTCCGATTTTCTCAATTCTCCAAACTGGAAATTAGCGATTTCTTTTTCCGGTATTCTCTGTCCCACGGATTTCCTCATGATAGAAATAATCTACAATCACCGGATGCCCCTGCGGGACTCTGCCATAAGGCATTTCATTATCCACAAAGGCACAATCATACTTCTTAGCCATTTTCTCAGCTTTTACTTCAAGTGCTTCAAAGTAGCTGCGGTTATGCTTGTTATAGATCTCGTCGTAAAGTGGTACAAGATCAGGATATTGTCCGGCGATATAATCCATAATTGTCTTTTTGAAACCGCCTCGAAGATTGAGATTTTCGAGCCAGAACAGATCGCACTGATCCTTTACCCGCTCAAAGATCGCTTCAAAGTCCGTGATACCGGGAAATACCGGGGATACGAAACAGACTGTACGGATCCCTGCTTCATATACCTGCTTCATAGCAGCGATACGACGCTCAATGCTTGAAGCAGAGTCCATATCGTTCTTGAAATTTTCATCCAGTGTGTTGATCGACCATGAAACGGTCACTCGTCCATGCTTTTTCAGCAGATCAATATCCCGTACCACAAGATCAGACTTTGTGCAGATCAGAATATCTGCGTCACTGCCGATCAGCTGCTCCAGAAGTTTTCTGCTATTCCCGAATTGCTCCTCCTGTGGATTGTAGCCATCTGTCACAGAACCGATGACCACCCGCTGTCCGGCATATTTCTTCGGATTTTTAATTTCCGGCCAATGCTTCACATCAAGGAAAGTGCCCCATTCCTCCTTGTGCCCGGTAAAGCGCTTCATAAAAGAAGCATAGCAATACTTGCAGGCATGTGTACAGCCCACATAGGGATTGACCGAGTAACCGCCTACCGGCAGACTAGACTTAGTCATGATGTTCTTTGTTTCCACCTCACGAATGAGGATTCCATTTATTACTTCTTCCATGATTTCTGTACCTCTAACACTTTATTAAATTCTTCCGGCATTTCCTGAATCATATTTTCATCCCCTATGATAGGGACAAGGTCTTCCTTCATAAACACCGGAATGCCGAGCTTATGTGCCTGGTCCGCCAGAGACCATGCCCATTCCGGCTCCGTATGAATCTTCCTGCTCTGAGCTCCGGTCATGGTGCCGACAACGATCCAATTGATTCCGGAAAGGTCAACTGTGCCGGGATCATCGAATAACGGCTCAAAGGTAACATGGTAATGTTTTGCTCTGACGTTTTTCCGAAGGGCATCGATACGCCACAGTTCTGCTTTCCTCGTCACCGTAACGCCAAACCATGCGTTTTCCAGATCGGTATCAAAATCCAGCAAATCAGGTCGCTTGGTAAGGAACAGGAACTGATGCTGCGGATTTTCACGGATCTTTGCAAGTACCTCGTCTCTCCATTCCGGCTTCCATCCGGAGAGATCGCTCATCCCGGTAAGAAGAAAGTTCTGCGGACGTTTCTTTTCCATCATCTTGAGCTTACCCGGAAAGAATTCAGGGTTAGCGAAGTCATCAATCATATGCCAGCGTTTCACGTTGTTGCGGGCATAGCAATATGTACACCCCACTGTGCAGCCAATGACAATATTCATGTTCTGAATCTGATCTTTGATACAAATACTCATGACTTCTGCCACTCCTCAAGATTCTTTCTGATGCGGTCGAGACATTCCTCAAACCGGGTAATTTCTTCCTCTGAAAAACCTTTGTAGTAAATACTGCCCATCTCATCAGATACAGAATCGTACTCGCCCTTTAAGGCATGTGCTTTCTCAGTCAGAAACAGGAGTGTTTTCCTTTTGTCCGTTTCAGACTGAACACGGCTTATCAGCCCTTGATTTTCCATTCTTTCCAGCATTGTAGTAAGAGATGTTATCGCTAATCCGCATTTAGTCGAGAGTGACCTGATTGAGATACCATCCTCCTGCCACAGCACATAAAGAATACGTCCCTGGGCTCCATTAAACGCATCAATATTCTTTTCACTGAGAATCTTCTCGAAAATCCGGTCTCCAAGCTGTTTTATTTTGGTGACAAGAAATCCTCCATTCATTTCCATACAAAATCTCCTATATAGTAGTTTATCAAAAACATACTATATAGGAGCTTTATTGTCAACAGTTTATATGTCCTAATAGGTAAATTCCGTTTTTTTCGATTCTCCAAACTGAAAGTTATTAGTGCTTATCTTTTAGAAAACAGCCAGCTACAGCGACGCCAAATCCAAGAAAACCTAGGACATATCCAAAGAAATTATTTGTTGTCACAGCAATTCCTAAAAGTATTGTTGCAATCCCCAATAACTCAATCTTAATTCCTTTCATAGCAAATACCTCCATTACAAACTTGAATTTTCTTATGCTCCTGTTCTATTTTACAACCACAGTGTGGACAATATTCTTCACTATTTATAGGTACAACCCTTAATGATTTGCCACAGAATGGACATTGATTTTTGATTACAATTATGATTAACCTATTATAAGTTATGCCACTTCAATTTTTGCAAATATCATCCAATCTGCAATACATGAAATTAAAATAACTATTCCTAAAAATGCAGGTACTCCTGCAAATTGTTCTAAATAATTTGAATGAATTCAATATTATGCTTTTTTCTCCTTAAATGGCTTCAGAAAGATCACCCATCCATAGATCAGCAGATTCATTACCAGTGCCACAGGAATAGCTCCCCAGTGGATTTGCTGATTCTGAAGTACATCCGCAGAGTACGTTCCTGAAAAAACTACCACCATATTATTATTCAGAAAATGAATAATTATCGGAACCCAGATATTCTGGGTTTTCATATAAGTATATGCCATAAAAATCCCCAGTGAAATACAGGTAACAAACTGGCTTGCCAGAGCCGTCAGCCCCATATCCGGCGTAGTGTAATAGAAGAAGTCTATTGGCAGATGCCATACAGCCCACACACAGCCCAAAAGGATTACGCCGCCTTTTAGTCCAAATTTTTTCTGAAGAAGAGGCTGAAGATAATATCTCCATCCGTATTCTTCTCCAAAGAATGCCACTACTGACAGGAAAAAGTTTACCAAAACAGTAAAAAAAATGATCCAGGTAGTAGGATTTGCCATTATTTTGCCAAATTCAGAAAGCTGGCCGCTCAGAGCACAGGCAATCACAAATCTGAGAAGATATAATCCAATAAACAACAGGATCATACGAATAGATATATTCCAATGTTCGCTGTTCAGTCCATAGGATCTGCGCTTTTCTTTACCGGATTGCAGAAGAAGAATCCAGAAAATAACGCTGCCACCTATTATAACGTACTCCATGATCGTTGCCCACTGAGAATATGGCATGCTCATCAGATCTCTATTTTGGGGAGCCAGAACAGAAGCCGCCGTGCAGACAACCAGCACCGCCGTGAGAGCTACAAAGAATATGAAAAAAGCCGTTGGAAGATTTTTATCTCCTTTTTTGGTAATTAAATAAGCCATCATCACACCTGCTGCTGGATACAGCATCTGCGCATTTGGAAAAGCGCTGAGATCAAGACCTTTTCCATAGCCATACCACATCAGAAGTCCCATTACATATGTGATTCCGTATGCTATAATCACATAAATCAATAGCTGTTTTTTCTCTGTTTGCATAAATTTCATAATTTCCTCCTTGCAACTTCAAAGTTATTTACTTCTCTTCATACTTTTTAACGATAACTAAACTATAAACAGCCATAATTACAATTGTTTCCACCATCACACCAATAACCGACAACAGAAAGTATGGTGTATTTTGACCATCTAACAGCGGAATTCCTAATATAACAAAAATGATTCCATAGATTATAAACAATAGTCCGCTCGCACGATTGTAACCTTTAACATCTTTTACTTTTATTGTTTCGGTATTAGCCCAGAATCCAACGGGATTCTTAGAAAACATATCTTTTATTCCTAATCCAATTATAAACACTCCCAAAAGTGACCATATAACAAACCCAATCATATTGTTTCTCCTTACAAACCGCATTAAAACCATAATGAGACACATTCTTGTATTTCCCAAAATCGAGATTTACTAATTCTACAAATCCCGATTTTCTCAATTCTCCAAACTTGAAGTTGTCAGTCCTTCTTGTTCTTTTCAATAGCATTAATAGTGCAAGCAAAACCTGTAATCATTGAAAGTAGTATTGCTCCACCCATTGCTTCGTTCATTCCAGCACCAAAGAAAAAACCGACCAACGCTGCAATTACCATAAGAATGATTGAAATGATTACTCTCATAATATATACCTCCATAAATAAGAATTTAAGGTTCTCTCTTATTTTCAAAATAAGCTTCAATCTTTTTATCTACAACAATTCCTACAGGTATCAAAACCAATAAAATAATTACCATTATTATCAATGTAAAAACCATCGCCCCATCAAAACATTTATCAGCAATAAGTTATTTTTCTTCTATAGATTCTGTTGCATTAGTTTTATATTTCTCTTCACATGCTTTTAAGTAATCAAAGCATAATCCACCATCACATCTATAGAAAAATGGATCTTTACAAATTGTATTATCACTATTGAGAATAAATACAGGTATGATATCTTTATCGTTGCTGTTTATATAACTAATTTTAAAACTGTATCCTGTTCTTCCAAGTGAAATGCCATCTCTTTTCATTGAAATACCTTGAATATTCGCCACTATATATTCGATATCTTCTGAATCGGTGATAGTAAAACCAGTTCCTGTATTTCCATCGAACACATTTATATGGTCTACCTCAGAAGGATTTACATTCTTACCGAATTTCTTTGGCATGAAATAGTAACCTACTGTTCCTACCAATAACACAGCAATTAAAATAACCAGAATACGCAGTTCCTTTTTCATACACTCTTTACCTCCACAAATATCGATTTTGTATAACAGTAGTCTAACACATGTTGATAAAAAGCACTACAGCCAAACTAATGTCTGTGATTTGCTTTCCATAAAATGTTCCTTTCAAAAATAAATTATATTTTCTATATTGAGGTGTTGAAAAAATGGTTCATAGACATTACCTAAGATGTGTATTCATTGCCTTAAATGTACAACTACATGAAGTATAGACATTATAATATTTATAGACACAAGAACAAAATAATAACTTAACGTTTCTAAAAATATAAAAAGGCTCTCCAGATTATCTGAAAAGCCTCTTAGGATTGTATTTGAATTTGGACTACTTGATTTTCTAACTGCATACGCAATTCGTGAAATGCATAATTATACTGTCTTGATATTAGACACACAAAGGTAAATAGGGACAAATATAATAAGTTATGATGATATTGAAATAGAAACAGGTAAAAAATATATTTTACCTACAATAGCTAAAACCAGGAGGGGAATATGTTATTATCATATCATGAATGTCTGGAAAAATATGGTACAGATTATCGAATTAAAAAAACATACAGGAAGGTCATCTATTTATAACAGAAAATGGTCTCTATTCAGAGGATAGGTATGTGCCGGAATTAGAGATCATCATGAAAAAAGATCCGAATGCAATACTGACACTTAACAGCGCATTTTATTATTATGGACTGACCGACACCATACCGGATCATTATTATGTCGCAACGCCCAAAAGTAATAGAAAAATTGGAGATGTACGGGTGAAGCAGATTTATGAGAACAGTAATGCTTTTGAAATGGGGAAGACAACGATAGAGTATGATGGAGTGGATATAACAATTTATAATGAAGAGAGACTGCTGATTGAATTAATACGTAATAAGCGCAAATTTTCTTTTGATCTATACAAAGAAATAATAAGTAACTATAGAAAGCTGATCCATAAAATGGACATGACACAAATTATGGAATATGCATATGAACTGCCAAAGACAAACATGGTGATGGAAACTATCAGACTGGAGATTTTATAAATGATTTCTATACGAAAGCAGATTGAGCAGGAAGAATATTGTTTTGATATCGCGTATGATGATGAAGGAGCCAGTCTGCTGATTAATTCTAATGAGCAAATGTTAAGTGAAAAGCTATGGTCTTTATTAAAATTCGGAACATTTTCCACAAGATTTAAGGATATATACGAATTATGTTTCACTGTGTAACACCGTGCTGTCTCGTTGAATCAAATGTGGCAGGGCGGTATAGGTCTGGATCAGCATCTCCGGATTCTGTATCTTTTTCAGCAGAGATGCTCCGGCACGGGTGCCAAGACTGTACATATCAATATCCACGACAGTCAGAGATGGTGTGATCAGAGGTGCATAAGGGTAATTGTCGAAGGAGACAATAGAAATGTCCTCCGGAATGCGCAGGCGGAACTGACGGATTGCCTGGATGACGCCGACGGCGATAAGACTGTTAAAGCACAGAATGCTGTCGGGAGGTTCCGGTAGTCGCAGAAGCTCCGTGGTATGTTGGATGATTTCTTCCAGATTGCAAGAAGTAGGGATGACATAGGCATCTCGGGGTGAGAGATTGTTGCGCTCGAGAGACAGCCGGTATCCCAGAAAACGATCTCTGTAAATATTGTCTTTGTCAGAACCGCCGACGAAGGCGATTTTTTTATGCCCGAGAGAGACCAGGTGAGTGATTGCCAGATTGGAAGACAGAGAATGATTTGTGTCAATCCAAGACAGCATGGAGTCGAAAGAGGGTTTTCCGATACAGATATGCGGGAAATCAGTGGCTAATAGTATTTTCTCAATTGCAGGAGTTACGTAATAACCGTTGATCAGAATGCCATCTGCTTTTTTAGATTGTATGGCGTTGATGATCTGCTCTTCGGCTTTTTCTTTGGAACAATCCAGATCCAATAAGCCGAGAAAATATCCTTTTTTGCGTAATTCATGGGATGAACCGGAGATAATGTCGAACATATGGGGATTCTCGTAGGGGCGTCCCTTGTAAAAACTGTCAGCATAGAGGACAGTTGTGCTGCTTTTTTTAACCAGGGATACCGCGGAAGAATTGGGAATGTAATTCAATTCGGCTACGGCATCCTGGATTCGTTTATAAGTGGAAGAAGAGACATGCATCTGATTGCTCAGTACTCGGCTGACTGTGGAAATAGATACATTGGCCTTTTTGGCTACATCCTTGATTGTTGCTGCCATCTGAAATCCTCCATTGGTAAAACGTTTGCGTAATTTGTGCATTTTTTATGGGCTGTTTCGTTGCTATTTCGCAGGCGGTCTGCTATTTTTAGTATATCGAATTCGCAAAGAAGATTCAATACTTTTTAAACATAGCGCTGTGTTTTATAAAAGTAGAAAAACGTTTTATCAAAAGGAGGAAGCTATGAAGAAAAAAATTGCAATGTTGCTAAGTTCACTTTTAGTAGTATCCATGTTAAGCGGATGCGGATCAGAGGCAACCGTAAATACAGAAAGTAATGTAACCACGACAACGGAAAATCAGAATACGCAGACAACAGAACCGGTGAATATTACCGTATGGCATTGTGCGGATGCCACTATTGCCGATACGTTACAGAAGCAGGTCGATGCACTGGCACCGGAGATTGTAGTCACTTTTGAAAGAAAAGAAAATATGTCGGATGCCTTAAAATTAGTGGGTGACGATCCGGAAAGTGCGCCGGATATGTTTATGTGGGCGCATGATAAAGTAGGTACCTTTGCACAGATGGGAATCCTGTCTCCGATTACCGATGTGTTGACGGAGGATGATCTGGCGGATTTCCTTCCTATGACGTTAAGCGCCGGGGAGTATCAGGGAGACAAATATCAATTACCGTTGTACTATGAAGCATTGCTGTTTCTGTACAATAAGGATCTGATGGAGACTGCACCGGAGACCACGGATGAACTGTTGGAACTTATGAAGAATGAGACCACGGCAGATCAGTATGTATTTGTCGAGCAGCATTCCACTTCCTATAATGCAGCAGCCTGGATCCAGGGCTTTGGCGGTTATCTGATCAATGAGAACAGAGAGCCGGGATTGAATCTGCCCCAGACGGTAGAAGCTATGGAATATCATAAGCAGTTTGTGTCATATATGCCGGCAGATGGTGAGTATAATACCGTGACAACTCTGTTTACGGAAGGAAAAGCAGCAAGTACTATCGGAGGTCCCTGGCTGGTACCGGGTATCAAAGAAGCCGGTATTGACTTAGGAATTGCGCCGATGCCGGTCCTGCCGAACGGCACATCTCTGACACCTTTTTCCGGAGTACAGGGCGTTCATGTACTGAAGCATGCAGCAGAGACGAAAAAGGAGGCGTTGGCAGAAGTGTTGAAGGTACTTGGATCCAAGGAGGCCGGTGTGGCACTGGCAAATGCCGCAAGCTGTGCACCTGCCAACAGTAAAGCTTATGAAGATGCATCTGTATCAGAGAATCAAATGATCATGGCACTGAAGACTATGGCAGACAATGTAGTACCTATGCCCAACATTCCGGAAATGGATGTGATGTGGTCAGTGACAGATGACCTGCTGGCAGCAGTGAATAAGCGTGGAGAGAATGTGCAGACGGCATGCGATGCACACCAGAAGGAAGCTTTGGAACAGATTTCTGCAATGCAGTAATTTGCAGATGTAATGACAGGTAAGGAGTGAAAGCAGGATGAAACGAGGAAAGAAGAAAGCATGGTTCTACAGTATGCCGTTTCTGATCATTGTAGGGTTGATGATTGTCGTGCCCTTATTGTATACCGTAGAAATATCCTTTACCAATATGAGTATTTATCATTGGAAGGATTATCAGTGTGTTGGACTGGACAATTATAAAAAGGCATTGCTGGCTTTTGATTCCGGATTTCTTCCTGCTTTTTTACGGACTCTATTATGGACTGTATCCAGTATGGCATTACAGTTGATCTTTGGCTTTTTCATTGCCGTTGGGTTGAATGCGAAAGGATTAAAACTGAGAAGGGTCTACAAGACTCTGCTGATCGTGCCCTGGGCGATGCCGGCATATGTATCAATTCTGTTATGGCGTATGGGAATTTTTAATACGGAATTCGGACTGTTTAATCAGATACTGAAACAGATTGGAGGCAAACCGGTAAATTTTCTGTCCACAAACGGTATGGCATTTATCAGTTGTCTGGTGGTGAACCTGTGGCTGGGAGTTCCGTATATGTTCACGATGATGGATGGTGCCATGCAGAGTATTGACCGGAATATCTATGAAAGTGCGGAATTAGATGGTGCGGGATTTTGGAAAAAACATTTCTATGTGACCATTCCGCAGATTCTTCCCATTCTGATGCCGGTGATCATTATGGCTACATTCACGGCGTTTAAGCAGTTTGACATTGTGTATCTGATGACGATGCAGACCGGTTCGAAGACTGGTGCAGATATTAATACGGTAATCACCTATGTATATGAAAAAGCGTTTATTACCAGCAACTATGGATATTCATCCGCTGTGGCGTTTATTGTATTTTTGATTATACTGGTGCTTTACAAGACCATGAACCGAAGAGAGTTTTCAATCTCGGAACAGTGAGGGGAATATGACAGGGAAAAAAATTAAAGAAAAAGTAAAGCTGATATTGCTGAATATAGGATTCATTTTACTTTCTTTCCTGACACTGATTCCTATCCTGTATGCATTCAGTATATCTATCAGTGGGAGTAACAGTATTATTTCCACAGAATTTCATATTTTGCCGAAGACAATCACTATGGATAACTATATTACGATCCTGACGGAGAGACCTTTTGGGAGATGGTTTGTGAACAGTCTTTTGCTAAGCGCACTGACCGTTCTGCTAACTATGCTGGTGGCTGTGCCGGCTGCGTATGTATTTTCCAGAATGCGGTTTGTCGGACGGAAGAGGACTTTATATATTTTACTGGTGTTAAATGCGTTCCCGGCAATTCTCTCCATGTTTGCAATTTATCGGATTATCAAGACTCTGAATCTGTTGAATTCTTATATGGGATTGGTATTTATCTATGCGGGAAGTATGGCGATTTTTGTTTTCTGGAATATGAAGGGATATTTTGACAGTATTCCTGAGGCTATCGAGGATGCAGCGAGAATTGATGGTGTGAATGACAGACAATTGATCACGAAGATCGTCATGCCGCTGGCAAGGCCAAGCATCATCATCTCTTCTGTTCTGGTGGTGATCTATGTGTGGAATGAATATATTTTCAGCACAGTCTTTTTGTCAGGCGCGGAGAAAAACACACTGGCGGTAGCGCTGTATTCTCTGCAGGCTACGGACTATACGCGCAACTGGCCGCTTTTTTCGGCAGCGGCAATTCTGACAACACTTCCTGTATTGATTTTGTTTTTCCTGGTGCAGAAATACATGGTATCGGGACTGTCTTCGGGAGGTGTCAAAGGTTAAAAGCAGGAGGAACTTATGATTTTACAAGAAGCAATTTTACATATACCGCTGTCGCAGTATGCATTTGCGAACAGTGAGATGAATCTTACAATTCGCATCCGGGTGGCGAAGGATAATCTGACAGATTGTGTTCTGTGGTACGGAGACCGCGTACAACCCGGTGATCCTATTGTGTTTACGGCAGTGTACATGAAGAAGATACTGTCGGATATGCATTTTGACTATTATGATGCAACTTTTGAGACTCCGTATGACAGGGTATGCTACTATTTTGAATTGAAAGACCCGGAAGAGACGAGGTTTTATTATGCAGATATCTGCGCAAAATATCTTCCGGTAGAGAGAAGCGAATTTTACCAGTATCCGTTTATCCGCAGAGAAGAGATCTGTGAGGAACCGAAGTGGTTCCGGGAGGCAATCGTTTACAATATTTTCCCGGACAGCTTTGCCAGCGGACACCGTGAGATCGTAGGACAGGGAAAAGAGATGGAATGGCAGAACGGCATCCGGTTGAAAAGCCGTCTGGGCGGAACCATACAGGGGATCCGGGAGAATCTGGATTATATTCAGAAGCTGGGATTCAATTGTATCTACCTGAACCCGGTATTCACGGCGGGAGAGTATCATAAATACGACCTGCTAGACTATTTTCATGTGTCCCCCAATATGGGAACGGACGAAGAGTTCCGGGAATTGGCGCAGGATATTCACAACAGAGGAATGCACATTGTCATTGATGGTGTGTTCAACCATTGCAGCTGGTATTTCCCGCAGTTTAGCGATGTGGTGGAAAAAGGAGAAAGCTCCGAATATGCCAACTGGTTTTATCAGCTGCAGTTTCCGGTGATACGCCCGGCAACGGAAGAAGAAAAGCCGACATACAGTTGTTTCGCTTATGAGCGGAAGATGCCGAAGCTGAATTCTTCTAATCCGGAGGAAAGAGCTTATTTTATGGAAGTATGCCGTTATTGGATTCGGGAATTTAAGGTGGATGGCTGGCGTCTGGATGTGGCAAATGAAGTGGATCGGGGATTTTGGAGAGATTTTCGTAGGGCTGCTCATGAGGAAAATCCGGAGAGTGTTATGATAGGGGAGATATGGGAGAGCTCGGAGACCTGGCTGAACGGAGACATGTTTGATTCCACCATGAATTATGATTTCCGGAAGAACTGTCGTGATTTCTTTGCCCTTCGGAAAATTTCCGCAGAGGAATTTCATGATCGTATCGTGAAGATGCTACTGCGATATCGTACCGGAACGTTGCGTGGGCAGTTAAACCTATTAGACAGCCATGATGTCAACCGGTTCCTGTCGTACTGCGAGGGAGACCTGCGAAGATTCCGGCTGGCAGAGGTGTTCCTGTTTACCTCTCCCGGAATCCCCTGCGTATTCTATGGGGATGAACTGGGAATGGACGGAAGTAGCGAGACAACACTGCGGGGGCCCATGCCCTGGGAAAAGGTGCAGGATGAAGAGGATGATTTCTTTTCCCGGCTGATTGCTATTCGTAAAGAACATGAGGAGCTGACCTATGGAGATTACACTCTGCGATATATGGATCATGACGGAGGATATATCTATCAGAGAACCTGGGGAGATCACAAGATTACAGTCTGTCTCAATAATGGCAGTACAACGATTGATCTGCGGGAGTATTTGGGAAAGGGCAGCGTGCTTTTGAGTGAATCCTATGAAGCCGGAAAGCTTGGAAGTATGGGATATGCGATTATAGAAGAAAAATAGAACAATAATAAGAGACCGGATGGTGAGCGATTGCTGTCCGGTTTTTTCGACTACATTTTACACAGAGTGTTGCTGGTTTTCGGTCGTGTTTTCCCGCAGAATATGGTAAAATAAATAGCAAAGAGACATTTGCGACAAATAAAAAATGGACATTCATAAAGAGAAAACGGATATTCAGAAGGTAAAGGTGGACATTCAAATATAAATGTAAACATAGGAAAGGCAGGGCGAGGTTATGAAGGATTATGATGTGATCATTATCGGCGCCGGAGTCAGTGGCTGCGCCATTGCCAGGGAACTGGCGAAGGGAAAGCTAAGGATCGCTGTACTGGAGGCGAAAAGTGATGTCTGCGAAGGTACTTCCAAAGCCAACAGCGGTATCGTGCATGCGGGGTATGATGCAGTACCGGGAACTCTCAAGGCACAGTTAAACGTCCGGGGCAATGAAATGATGGAGGAACTGTCGAAGAAGCTGGACTTCCCGTTCCGCAGGAACGGATCCCTGGTGTTATGCTTTGAAGAAGATGCCATGTCCGGTCTGGAAGAACTGTATCAGCGAGGCATGGAGAACGGGGTAAAAGAATTGAAGCTTTTGTCCCCGGAGGAAGTCTGGGGAATGGAGCCGGCGGTGTCCCGTGACATCGTAGGAGCCCTGTATGCCCCCACCGGTGGTATCGTCTGTCCCTTCGGACTGAATATTGCGCTGGCAGAAAATGCGGCGGAAAACGGCGTAGAGTTCTATCGTGACCACAAGGTGACAGCTATCGTGGAACAGAGACCGGTATGGACCGAGAACCCACCTGCGAAGGAAGGACGGATGTATCAGGTGCAGGTGGATGGTGAGATATTCGTGGCACCCATCGTCATCAATGCGGCAGGTGTCTATGCGGATGAAATTCACAATATGATCTGTGAGGAGAAGATCCGCATCGTGCCTCGCAGAGGCGAGTATCGTCTGATGGACAAAAATTGTGGCGATCTGGTAAATTCCACTATTTTCCAACAGCCCTCTAAAATGGGTAAAGGTATCCTTGTAACTCCTACTGTCCATGGCAATCTGCTGGTAGGTCCGACAGCGGAGGATATTCCGGATAAGCAGGATGTGGACACCACGGCAGAAGGACTGACGAAGGTTCTGAATCTGGGAAGTAACAGTGTGGATGCGCTGGACGGCAGACAGACCATCACCTCTTTTGCCGGACTGCGAGCTCATCTGGTACATGAAGAACCTGCGGAAAAATCGGATTTTCTCATTGGCGAGGCAGAAGGACATCCTGGCTTTATTGATGTGGCAGGTATTGAATCTCCGGGACTCACCAGTGCACCGGCTATTGGCGAGTATGTGGCACGGATTGTTAAAAATATTTATCCCGCAGAACGTAAGACGGATTTTATTGACAGCAGAAAAGGAATCCCCAGCATGGCACTTGCCACGGAAGAGGAGAGAGAAGCACTGATCCGGGAAAATCCCGCGTTTGCCAATGTGATCTGCCGTTGTGAACTGGTGACGGAGGGAGAGATCTTGGAAGCCATTCACCGTCCGGTGGGAGCGACGACATTAGATGGTGTCAAACGCCGCACCAGAGCCGGAATGGGCAGATGCCAGGCAGGCTTCTGTTCCCCGAAGACGTTGGAAATCCTGTCGAGAGAACTGCATCTCGATCTGGCACAGATCACTAAGGAAGGAACCGGCTCAGAGATTCTGACCGGTAAAAATAAAGACACCGCACCCGGAGAGGGCGGAACATGGAAGAGGACACAGGCGCCTGTCGGAAAGGAGGCACTCCATGAGTAAACGCACAGAAGATATCGTCATCATCGGAGGAGGTCCTGCGGGACTGGCGGCAGCGATGTCTGCGAGAAAGGCCGGCTGTGAAAAAGTGCTGATCTTAGAGCGTGACAGAGAACTGGGAGGCATTCTGAACCAGTGT
Source organism: Lachnospiraceae bacterium GAM79 (assembly GCA_003584705.1). Classification (GTDB taxonomy): domain Bacteria; phylum Bacillota; class Clostridia; order Lachnospirales; family Lachnospiraceae; genus Acetatifactor; species Acetatifactor acetigignens. Next base: position 3,666,094 of record AP018536.1, on the reverse strand, counting down.
ATCCACAACGGTTTCGGACTGCATACTTTTAAAGAGGAGCTGACCGGACCGGAATATGCGGAACGTTATATTGACATGGCAGAAGAAGCAAAAATCCCTTATCTGCTGAATACCATGGTAACAAATATTTCCCTGCGCTCCGATGGACGCAAGAAAGTCACCGCCATGAACAAAGAGGACGGTCTGTTGGAGATCGAGACAGAGACCGTGATCCTGGCGATGGGCTGCAGAGAGCGTTCCCGTGGTGCGTTAAATATCCCCGGCAGCAGACCGGCAGGCATCTACAGCGCCGGAACGGCACAGTATTATGTAAATATCAGAGGGCGGATGCCCGGTAAATGTGTGGTGATCCTTGGTTCCGGAGACATCGGACTTATCATGGCGAGACGTATGGTGCTGGAAGGTGCCAAAGTACAGTGCGTGGCAGAGCTTCGCCCCCAAAGCGGCGGACTGAAGCGTAACATTGTCCAGTGCCTGGATGATTTTAATATTCCACTGTATCTGAATACTACGGTAGCAAAGATCCACGGCAAAGACCGTGTAGAGGGTGTGACCTTTACGAAAGTGGATGATAATGGAAAACCGATTCCCGGTTCCGAATGGGATGTTCCCTGTGATACTCTGTTGTTATCCTGCGGGCTGATCCCGGAGAACGAACTGACCAGAGGCTTAGGAGCAGATATGGACGGCAAGACCGGAGGACCGGTAGTGGGAGAGAATCTGGAGTGCAGTATCCCCGGAGTCTTCGCCTGCGGCAATGTGCTCCACGTCCATGAACTGGTAGACCATGTATCCGCAGAAGCGGAAAAGGCGGGAAACTACGCTGTAGAATATATTCGGCAGAAAAGAGGGTGAGACGATGGCAGAGAAGAACACAACACAAAGAGAACTGACCTGTATCTGCTGCCCGGTGGGGTGTGCTCTGACTGTGACCATAGAAGGTGACAATAGTGTCACAGTGACCGGCAACCGGTGCCCCAGAGGGGCGGCTTACGGAGAAAAAGAAGTCACGAATCCTACCCGGATCGTCACCTCCACCGTGCGTGTGGAAGGGTATCCGGACACAGTAGTATCCGTGAAGACGGCTTCCGATATTCCCAAAGGCAGGATCGATGACTGCATGAAAGCCCTGGCAGATGTCACTGTGGCTGCACCCATTCATGTAGGAGATGTCATTGTGGAAAACGTAGCTGACACGGGTGTCAATATAGTGGCAACCCGGTCGTTTCGTGGGTGACAGAGGACAGAACTATTGAGAATAGAGCATATTTGGGGCAATGGACACAATATATTCCAATGACACGATTGGGATATGCTATGGGCAGAGCCTGGAACGAACAACGGGAGGTTACATAACACAATGGGAGATACACATAACACACAGAAAAAGACATACATCATGGCACTGGATCAGGGAACCACGAGTTCCCGCTGTATCCTGTTTGATAAACAGGGAAATATCTGTTCCATGGCACAAAAAGAATTCACACAGATCTATCCCCAGCCAGGCTGGGTAGAGCATAACCCTATGGAAATCTGGTCCTCCCAGCTGGGAGTGGCCATTGAAAGTATGGCGGTGCTGGGTATCACCGATGACCAGATCGAGGCCATCGGCATCACGAATCAGCGTGAGACTACGATTCTCTGGGATAAAAATACCGGGGAACCGGTATACAATGCCATTGTATGGCAGTGCCGCCGGACCTCCGATATGATCGAGGAATTGAAAAAAGACGGTTTTGACAAAATCATCCGGAAGAAGACCGGCTTGATCCCGGATGCTTATTTCAGTGCTTCCAAGATTGCCTGGATCCTGAATAATGTACCCGGTGTCAGAGAACGGGCAGAGCGGGGAGAATTGCTTTTCGGTACGGTAGATACCTGGCTGATCTGGAATCTGACCAAGGGTGCCGTACATGTAACGGATTATACCAATGCTTCCCGGACCATGCTTTTCGATATTCATAATCTCTGCTGGGATCAGGAGATCCTGAAGCGCTTCAATATCCCGGAGAGTCTGCTGCCCAGGGTATGTTGTTCCAGCGAAATCTACGGCAGGACCGATGCTTCTGTTCTGGGCGGCGAGATTCCTATCGCCGGTGCGGCGGGAGACCAGCAGGCGGCGCTGTTCGGACAGTGCTGCTTTGAGCAGGGAGAAGTGAAAAATACTTATGGGACCGGCTGCTTCTTATTAATGAATACCGGACACGAAGCCATTACCTCCCAGTCGGGTCTGTTGACCACTATTGCTGCCAGCACAAGCAAGAACGTAGAATATGCCCTGGAGGGCAGCGTGTTCGTAGCCGGTGCCGGGATCCAGTGGCTTCGTGACAGTATGCGTATGCTCAAGACCTCTGCACAGTCCCAGGAGTATGCGGAGCATGTGCCGGATACCGCAGGGGTCTATATTGTTCCGGCATTTGCGGGCATGGGAGCTCCTTACTGGGACCAGTATGCCAGAGGAACCATCGTCGGCATTACCAGAGGCTGTACCAAGGAACATTTCATCCGGGCCACGCTGGAATCCATCGCATACCAGACGGCAGATGTGCTGGAAGCCATGGAGAAGGACAGCGGCATTGATTTAAAGAGCCTGAAAGTAGACGGCGGCGCCAGTGCCAATGATTTCCTCATGCAGTTTCAGGCAGATATTGTAAATACACAGGTACGCCGCCCGGCCTGTATTGAGACGACGGCTTTGGGAGCGGCTTATCTGGCAGGACTTGCGGTAGGCTATTGGAAGAATCGTGATGAGATCCGTGAGAACTGGCAGATCGGAGCATCCTTTGCACCGCAGATGGAGGAGGAAAGACGCCGGCAATTATTGAAAGGCTGGCATCGTGCAGTGAAATGTGCTCTTGCATGGGCAGAGGATGAAATCTAAATAAAACCTTAATTTTTTACGGGTGACGTGTATTTTTGGCGGAGCAATCTTGTAAAGTGACAAAGTACTGTGGTATGATAACTATTTAGAATACCATGGCTGTTTATGATGGCCTCTGACAGGGGATGATCAATGACAGCTTGGAGATTCCGGAAAGGAACCGGCATGGATTTAAAGGGTTTACCACAGACCATTCAAAATTTCATAGAGGAAACCATCCAAAACCGGGAAAACGGTAAATTTCCGGACAACGAGACCTGTCAGAAAGTGATGGAATATGCAGCAGACACCGGCTCACAGAAGCTGGCCGGCCTGGGGCTTTATTATCTTGCAGAATATTATTGGCAGAACGACCAGTATGAAAAAACCTTGCAATGTCTGACAGAGAGTATCGGTTATCTGAAAAATGAGCAGATGTATGAACTGCTGGCCAGAACCTATAATATGATGGGAGCGGTGTCCGATCGGAAGAACAACCGGATGGTGGCCTTAAGTTCCTATTATAACTGCCTTCAATATGCGGAAAAATACCATTTTTATTATATCCAGGGCATGGCGGAGAGTAATATTGCCTATACCCTGGTCAGGATGCGCCTGCGGCAGGAGGCGATACAGCATTACCGTACAGCAATCGACTCCTATAGTAAGTCAGAGAAAACATATCAGCTGAATTATAACAGGATCAACTGTATGATCGAATGTGGCTGCTGTCACATGTATATGGGAGAAATGGAAGAGGCTTTACGGCTTTGGAATCAAATAGAACAGATCATCAGAGAGGCATCGGAAAGCTATTATTCGAAAATAACATTAGAAATGTATCGTATTTCCTGCGAATTATTACAAGGGCATGAGGAAGAGGCTTTAAAGCTTGCAGCAGATCTTCTGGAGCAATTGTCAGACCGGGATGTTTTTGAAGAGATCATGGATGAACTGGTGATCCTGGCGGGAATCCTGGCAATCCTGCCTGATGGAAAATATCTGGAAGAATTGATCCGGATCATTGATGAAAAGCATATCGAAGAGCATTATAATATTTTCCTGGATCTGTATCCTTTCAAGAGTGAACTTCTGCAGAAGAAAGGTCTCACCTGGGAATACATAGATTATACCCGCCAGTATTTTGATATTTATGAGAAATACCAACAGGAAAACAGAGAAGCGCTGATCAATGTCATAGAATTGCAGAACCGGCTGAAAAACGTTACGTTGGACTGGACGAACATGAAAGCTTCCAACCGGGAGCTGGAAAGTCTGGCTATGCATGATGAGCTGACGGGACTGGCAAACCGGACCTTTTTACATGAACACTTTACGAGCAGTTTTGAACATGCCTATGAGGAACATGAGCTCATGGGAGTAGAACTCATGGATATTGATTTCTTCAAGGAATACAACGATCATTACGGACATCTTGCCGGAGATCAGTGCCTGAAAGCGATTGCCGGAGTTCTGCGGAAACAGCAGGTTCCGGGTAAGATTTTCTGTGCCAGATACGGTGGGGATGAATTTATGATTCTCTATACAGGAATGACGGTGGAGAAGATACGAAGAGTGGCGGAAGATATTTTGAGGAAGGTCCGCAAATTGAAACTTCCCCATGAATGCAGTAATTGCAGCAACTATGTATCGGTAAGCCAGGGAGTATTTGTGCGGATTCCGGTGGGCAATAACAAGGAATGGGATTTCACATCAAGAGCGGATGATCTTCTCTATAAGGCCAAAAGCTGTGGAAGAAACAGTATCTGTCTGTCCACGGAAAGGTTCGGAGATAAGTTTATAGAGATCAAATAAACAGCGCAGAATCAAATTTGAAATTTGATTTGCGATTCCTCCGACGAAAGGAATCGTCTGCGGAAAGGAGATTAGTATGTTAGTTCAGAAATATAAAGACATGCTGTCGGGAAAATCGGTGATTCGGCAGCTTTCGGAATTTGCTACGGCAAGGGGACAGGAAATCGGATACGAGAACGTATTTGATTACAGCCTGGGGAATCCTTCCGTTCCGGTTCCCAGAGAATTTACAGATCGTATGATCCATATGCTGGCAACGAAGGAACCGTTGGAACTGCATGGCTACAGTCCCAGCCTCGGTATTACAAGTGTCAGGGAGGCAATTGCGGAGAACCTGGAGAAAAAGTTTGGGCTGCCTTATCGTAAGGAGCACATTTTCATGGCATCCGGGGCGGCAGGAGCGTTGGCACATGCTTTTCGTCTGGTGACGGAGCCGGGAGATGAGATCCTGACTTTTGCACCGTTTTTCCCGGAATATCATCCTTATGTGGATCTCACCGGAGCGGTACTGAAGGTGGTTCCCCCCAATCTGGAGAACTTCCAGATCAACTTCGAGGCGTTTGAGGAGATGCTGACGGAGAAGGTCAAGGCAGTACTGATCAACACTCCCAACAACCCCTCCGGTGTGGTATATTCCACCCCGACATTGCAGAGACTGGCAGATATCCTGAGCGAAAAGTCCAAGGAATACGGTCATATTATTTATCTGATCTCTGATGAACCTTATCGTGAGATCGTGTTTGAAGGTGTAGACAGTCCCTGCGTATCCTATTTTTATGACAATACCATCATGTGCTATTCTTTCTCCAAATCTCTGTCTCTGCCGGGAGAACGTATCGGTTATGTGGCAGTGAACCCGGCATGTGAGGATGCGGAGACCATGATCAATATGTGCGGACAGATCTCCCGAGGTATCGGACATAACTGTCCTCCCTCCATTATCCAGCTGGCAGTGGCACAGGTACTGGATAAGACAGCGGATCTGTCGGTGTATGAGACGAATATGAATATCCTGTATAAAGAACTGACCGAGCTGGGATTCACTTGTGTGAAGCCCGGCGGAACCTTCTACATTTTCCCGAAGGCGCTGGAAGAGGATGCCAAGGTATTCAGCCAGAAAGCATTGAAATATGATCTCGTTCTGGTACCGGGTGATAGCTTTGGTGCACCCGGATATTTCCGCATGGCCTACTGTGTGGACACCGAAAAAGTGGAGAGATCCCTGGAAGCGTTGCGGAAGTTTGTGAAGACGGAGTATGCAACTATCTAGAGTCACGCAGCATATCGAAAGCGAATTGTGCTTGCACGAATGAGCCTTTCGATATGCTGATGTGGTTCTGGATAGTTGCAGAAGCAGAAAGGAGAGTAATGAGAATGTATCAGGCAGGACTGGTATTGGAAGGCGGCGGAATGAAGGGTGTATACACCGCCGGCGTACTGGACTTTTTTACGGAAAAGGGAATTGATTTTTCCCACATCTACGGAGTATCCGCCGGTGCATGCCATATGTGCAGCTACCTGTCCAGACAAAAGGGACGGGCGCTGAGTGTCAGTGTGGATTATTTGGATACGAGACGGTATTGCAGCCTGGAAAGCTTATTGACCAGCGGAGATTTGTTCAATGTGGATTTCTGTTATCACCTGATTCCGGATTACCTGTATCCGTATGATTACGATACCTTTGAAAAATATCCTGGCAAGGCCTACAGCGTGGTGACCAACATCGAGACGGGACAGCCGGAGTATCTGCGTGTCCGTGATATCCGCAAGGATATCGACAAGATCCGGGCATCCGCATCCCTGCCGCTGGTGGCACGGAATGTGAAGATCGATGGGAAGCTGTATCTGGATGGTGGCATCAGCGATGCCATTCCTCTGGAGAAATCTATTCTGGACGGCAACCGGAAGAACATCCTGGTCATGACCAAAGAGGTGGGATTCGTGAGAAAGCCCGCATCTGCGTCACAGCTGGGACTCATAAAACTCAGATACCTGAAATATCCTAAAGTATATGAACTCATGGCAGACCGACATGTCCGTTATAACGAGTGCCTGGACTATATTGACAGACAGGAGAAAAACGGTCAGGCTTTCGTGATCAGACCTCATAAGAAGAGTGATGTGGGACGGATAGAGAAAGACAAGGACAAACTGATCGCATTATATGAAGAGGGCTATCAGGAAGCAGAGAACTGCTATGAAGATCTGCTGGCATATCTGGAAAAATAAAAGCTCTGATTCGTCAGAAAATAAAAAAGATAGGAGAAACAAAATGTTAGAAATTATCAAGGCAATTATCTACGGTATCGTGGAGGGCATCACCGAGTGGCTGCCCATCAGCAGCACAGGACATCTGATCCTGGTGGAGCGTCTGATTCCCTTTCAGGAGACCAGTGAAGGTTTCTTCGATATGTTTGATGTTGTCATTCAGTTGGGAGCTATCCTGGCGGTAGTCGTTCTGTTCTGGAACAAGATCTGGCCTTTTTATATGAAGAAAAATCAGCAGACAAAAAAAGGTGGTATTGTAAGATCTAAAAAAGATTTTACGGTAGGAAATGTGGCACTGAGCATGGATGCTTTCTGGATGTGGGTGAAGATCGTTGTAGCATGTATCCCTGCGGTCGTTTACGGCCTGCTGTTTGATGATGCGGTGAGCGAAGCCTTCAAAAAAGAGATCGGAACCAGTGGAGTAACGGTCCAGGTCATCGTGGTAGCAGTTATGCTGGTACTGGTCGGTGTATTGTTTATCGTGATCGAGAACTGGAACAAGAATCGTGTACCTACCACCACAACACTGTCACAGTTGACCTACAGAGATGCATTGATCATCGGTTTCTGCCAACTGGTGGCTGCGGCACTGCCCGGAACATCCCGCTCCGGAGCTACGATCCTGGGTGCTATTATGATTGGTATATCGAGAACGGTGGCAGCGGAATTTACCTTCTTTCTGGCGATTCCCGTTATGTTTGGAGCGAGTCTTCTGAAGGTATTGAAGTTCGGATTTGCATTCACGGGAATGGAGCTTGCCTGCCTGCTGGTCGGTACAGTGATATCCTTCATTGTATCCCTGTTCGTACTTCGTTTCCTGATGGGATATATCAAAAAGCATGACTTTAAAGTCTTTGGATGGTATCGTATTGTGCTGGGTATTATCGTATTGCTGTACTTTCTGGTATTCGCATAACAGTTGACAATTATAGGGAAAAGGAATACACTACCCTTATCGAGCGCCGAAATACGGTACTTGTGAGGAGAATGAAAATGTTTTTTGTACATGATTCGTACAGAAGGGAGACGGTAACATGGCAGTAGTTAAGAAAACTGTAGCACCTGTAGCAGCTAAAGTGGAAGCACCTAAGGCAGAAGTTAAGAAAGCAGCACCGACAACTCCAGTTAAGACAGAAACCAAGACCGCTGTGAAGGAAGCTGAGAAGGCCCCTGTAGCAAAGGCAGAAGAAAAAGCACCTGTAAAGGCAGAGGTTAAGAAGCCTGCAGCCAAGAAGGAAACAGTTAAGAAAGAGACCAAGAAGGCAGCACCTGCAAAGGCAGAGGCTAAGAAGCCCGTAGCCAAGAAGACAGAGTTAAAGAGTGAGATCAGCGTTCAGTTCGGTGGAAAGTCCTACTCTCAGGAAGAACTGCTGAAGATCGCCAAGGACGTATGGAAATACGATCTGAAGCAGAAGGCAGCTGACCTGACCAGCGTAGAGCTGTATGTAAAGCCCGAAGAGAACATGGTTTACTATGTAATGAACAAAGAGATCACCGGAAGCTTCTACATATAAACTATTCAGAGTAATAAAAAATAAGTATATATACGTTGAATGCTTGCATTCATAAGGATATATACTTATTTTTATATTACGAAGTAACCCTATGAGCAAAAGGAAAGCACCGAAGGTGCGGTTTTGCGAATAGGGTCTGAATAGTTTACCAGGCCCCAAAGTTGAATTTACCACTTTGGGGTCTTCGTATCTATAAAAATGTTAAAGGATGACAGAATGCAGAAAAAATCAGAAAAGATTATTTTTACATTATATCTGTTGGGATTCCTGGCACTGGCACTTACACTTGCACTGTTGCAGCCGCTGGCCAACACACCGCCGCTGTATGGTAATCCGCCGGATGAACATGCGAGATATCTGATCCCGCAGTTTATCTGCAAGTATGGGAAGATCCCTACGGGATGGGAGGAAGAGGTGCGGATTCCGGCCTACGGATTTTCCTATGCTCTGTATAACGTATTTCCCTATATCGTGCAGGGATATCTCATGCGCTTTGTGAGCCTGTTTACGGAATCGGAAGTGGTACTGCTCTATACCGCAAGACTGGTGAACGTAACCTTTGGCCTGCTGATGGCAGTAGTGGTATATTTGATTGGAAAAAGAGTGTTCCGGGATGACCGATTCCGTTGGCTGTTCTGCTTTGCAGTAACGTACCTGCCGGAGGGATTGTTCCTGCACACTTATGTGAATACGGATTCCTGCTGTATGTTATCCACGGCCATGATGGTATATGCTCTGGTATGCGTATATCAGGATGGTATAAATCTCCGCAACAGTCTGTGGATGAGCGGTGGTATTATTCTGTGTGCTCTTTCTTATTATAATGCTTACGGATATATCGTAAGCTGCATTTTACTCTTTCTGTTGTCCTTTTTGCAGAAGAAGGAAAACGGCGGCTATTTCTATGACTGGAAGAATATGCTGAAATACGGCTGTCTGATCGCCGGAGTAGTTCTGGCGGGGATCGGCTGGTGGTTCATCCGCAGTTATATCGTTCTGGACGGAGATCTGCTGGGACTGGCCACCCGGGAAAAGATGGCGATCCAATATGCGGTGGAGAGTGTCAATCCGCTGACCATGCAGACTTATCAGTCCATGGGTTATACGGTGCTGGAAATGTTCCGGGAACGCTACACACTGTCCGGTCTGTTCCACAGCTTCGTGGCGGCTTTCGGCTCCATGTCCATCTACGGAAGCATCTGGCTGTATCGGGCGTATAAAGCATTTTTTGTGCTTGGCACCGCGGGAAGCCTTCTGTATGTGATCTGCTATAAGAAGCGTCGCAAAATATCCGGAAGAGAATGGTTCTTCCATATTAATATGCTTTATTGCATTTTTATGCCGGTATTTCTGACGATTTATTATGCATACACCACGGATTATCAGAATCAGGGACGGTACCTGCTCCCAGCGCTGCTCCCCCTGATGTATTATATGATAAAAGGAATTCAAAAACTTTCGGAACTGAAGATCAAAGGCAGAACCTTTCCCCGGTGGCTGGTGAATACAGGGGTTGCGATATGTTTTCTGATCCTTGTCGGAGGCACAATAGATATGGTATATGTACGGGCACTTCCCGTATATCTGGAGACAGGACTGGTACTGAAATAGTGCCGGTCCTTTTTGTGTATACGATGAGCCAAGTACAGATTTGTGCTTGCACAAGAATCTGTATTTGGCGAATGAGGCTCTGAATAGTTTTTTTTAATAGTTTGTTTAGAATTATTTTCCGGAAAATCAGTTGACAATAATACCCTGTAGTGCTATTTTAGGGTAAGAAGATGTTAGCACTCCTTTTAGATGAGTGCTAATAATCCCAAAGGGAGTGATGGAATGCAATTGGATGACAGAAAAACGATTATATTGCAAGCCATTATCCGGAACTACTTGGAAACGGGAGAGCCGGTAGGCAGCAGGACCATTTCAAAATACACAGATCTGAATTTAAGCTCGGCGACCATTCGTAATGAGATGGCGGATCTGGAAGAGATGGGTTATATCATACAGCCGCACACTTCCGCAGGAAGAATTCCTTCCGATAAGGGATATCGCTTCTATGTGGATACCATGATGGCCACCAGAGAGCAGGAAGTCAATGAGATGAAGGATATGCTCTTAGAGAGGCAGGATAAGCTGGAGAACCTGTTAAAACAGGTGGTGAAGACCCTGGCTCAGAACACACAATACGCCACCATGATCAGTGCTCCGCAGGTACATCGCAACAAGGTAAAGTTCATCCAGCTGTCCCGGGTGGATGCCGGACAGATTCTGGCGGTCATCGTTGCCGAAGGTAATGTGATCAAGAACAATATCCTGGCGGTGAATCAGGAACTGGATGATGAGACACTGCTGAAGCTGAACATTCTGTTGAATACCCACCTCAATGGATTGTCCATGGAGGAGATCAATCTGGGAATGATCGCAGCAATGAAGCAGCAGGCCGGAATCCACAGTGAGATCGTCAGTGAGGTGATCGATGCTGTGGCGGATGCCATCAAGGCAGACGAGGACCTGGAGATTTACACCAGCGGTGCCAACAATATTTTCCGGTATCCGGAACTGGCAGATCAGTCCAAGGCAAGTGAACTGATCAATGCTTTCGAGGAGAAGCAGCAGTTAGGCGGTCTGATCCAGGAATCCCTGGCAGACGAGGGCAGCACAGGTATCCAGGTGTACATCGGAGACGAGACACCGGTGCAGGGCATGAAGGACTGCAGTGTCGTGACCGCTACTTATGAATTAGGCGAAGGCATGAAGGGAACCATAGGAATCATAGGTCCCAAGAGAATGGATTATGACAAGGTCATAGGAACGCTGCGGACGGTGCAGAACCAGTTGGATGACCTTTACCGCAAAGAATAGACAGATTCCAGAAAGGAAAGTAAGAATGGCAGATCAGGAAAAAGAAATATTAGAGGAAGAAATGGAACAGGATCTTTCAGATGCCGAAGAACTGAAGGAAGAAGAGACAGAAGATGAGGAACCCGTGAGCAAGGAAGACAAAAAGGCAGCAAAGAAGCAGGCAAAGCTGAACAAAAAGGAAGATTCCTACAAGGAGAAGATCGATCAGCTGGAAGACAGAGTAAAACGTCAGATGGCGGAGTTCGAGAACTTCCGTAAGAGAACTGACAAAGAAAAACAGGCAATGTTCGATACCGGTGCCAAGAGTGTGATCGAGAAGATCCTTCCGGTAGTGGATAATTTTGAAAGAGGTCTGGCAACGGTTCCCGAGGAATCCAAAGAAGATCCTTTTGTAGACGGTATGAACCGCATCTACAAACAGCTGATGACAGAACTTGAGAACATCGGTGTAAAACCCATCGAGGCGGTCGGACAGGAATTCGACCCGAATCTTCACAACGCAGTGATGCAGGTGGAGAGCGATGAGTATGAATCCGGTGTCGTAGCCCAGGAACTCCAGAAGGGTTACACATACCATGACATGGTCGTAAGACATAGCATGGTAGGCGTTGTTCAATAATTTGATTATCACATATTTTTGAAAATAGAAACTATAAAATGAAAACAGAGAATAAAAACAGGAGGAAAATATTATGAGTAAGATTATTGGTATTGACTTAGGTACGACCAACAGCTGTGTAGCTGTTATGGAAGGTGGTAAGCCCACCGTTATCGCTAATACAGAAGGCGCAAGAACTACACCCTCTGTTGTAGCATTTACCAAGACCGGTGAGAGACTGGTCGGTGAGCCTGCAAAGCGTCAGGCAGTTACTAACGCAGAGAAGACCATTGCTTCCATTAAGAGAGACATGGGTACTGACCGTGGCCGTACTATTGATGGCAAAAAGTATTCTCCTCAGCAGATTTCCGCAATGATCCTGCAGAAGCTGAAAGCAGATGCAGAGAGCTATCTGGGTGAGAAGGTTACCGAGGCAGTTATCACTGTTCCCGCATACTTCAACGATGCCCAGCGTCAGGCTACCAAGGATGCCGGTAAGATCGCAGGTCTGGATGTAAAGCGTATCATCAACGAGCCTACCGCAGCAGCACTTGCTTACGGTCTGGACAATGAAAAAGAACAGAAGATCATGGTATACGACCTTGGTGGCGGTACCTTTGATGTATCTATCATCGAGATCGGTGACGGTGTCATCGAAGTACTGGCTACCAACGGTGATACACACCTTGGCGGTGATGATTTCGATAACAAGATCATTCAGTGGATGCTGGATGAATTCAAGAAGGCAGAAGGTGTAGATCTGTCCGGTGATAAGATGGCTATGCAGAGACTGAAGGAAGCAGCTGAGAAGGCTAAGAAAGAGCTGTCCAGCGCAATGACCACCAATATCAACCTTCCTTTCATTACCGCAACTGCAGAGGGACCTAAGCACTTTGATATGAACCTGACTCGTGCAAAGTTCGATGAACTGACCAGAGACCTGGTTGATAAGACTGCTATCCCCGTACAGAACGCTATGAAGGATGCTGGCCTGAACTATTCTGATCTGGGTCAGGTACTGCTGGTAGGTGGTTCTACACGTATTCCTGCGGTACAGGATAAGGTAAGAGCCCTGACCGGTAAAGAGCCCAGCAAATCTCTGAATCCTGATGAGTGCGTAGCAATTGGTGCTTCTATCCAGGGTGGTAAGCTTGCCGGTGATGCAGGTGCCGGTGATATTCTGTTACTGGATGTAACTCCTCTGTCTCTGTCTATCGAGACCATGGGTGGTGTTGCTACCAGACTGATTGAGAGAAATACAACCATTCCTACCAAGAAGAGCCAGATCTTCTCTACCGCTGCTGATAATCAGACCGCAGTAGATATCAACGTAGTACAGGGTGAGCGTCAGTTCGCTAAGGATAACAAGTCCCTCGGACAGTTCCGTCTGGACGGCATCGCTCCCGCACCCAGAGGAATCCCTCAGATCGAGGTTACTTTCGATATTGATGCCAACGGTATCGTAAATGTATCCGCTAAGGATCTGGGTACCGGTAAGGAACAGCACATTACCATCACCGCCGGTTCCAATATGTCTGATTCCGATATCGAGAAGGCTGTCAAGGAAGCAGCTGAGTTCGAAGCACAGGATAAGAAGCGTAAGGAAGCTATCGAGGCAAGAAACGAAGCAGATTCCTTCGTATTCCAGACCGAGAAGGCTCTGAACGAAGTAGGTGACAAGGTTCCCGAGAGTGACAAGACTCAGGTACAGGCTGATCTGGAAGCTGTGAAGGCTATTCTGGAGAGAACCAAGGATCAGGAAATGAGCGACAGCGATGTAGATGAACTGAAAGCTGCAAAAGAGAAACTGACCCAGAGCGCACAGTCCGTATTCACCAAGATGTATGAGCAGGCTGCACAGGCACAGCAGGGTGCTCAGGGCGCAGGTCCTGACATGAATGCACAGGCCGGTAGCAGCAATGCAGGTTCTTCCGCAGATGATGATGTCATCGACGGAGATTTTAGAGAAGTATAAATAACTTCACAAACAGAGCAATCCGTGGTATAACAGTAAATGCTGTGTAACAGTGATTGTGATAACAGGCGGCACAGGGTATGCGGAAGCGTGCCCTGTGCATAACCGTTTTTAGATTTAAATGACAGAGGTGCAAAAATGGCAGAGCAGAAGAGAGACTATTACGAGGTCCTCGGTGTAGATAAGAATGCAGATGATGCTGCAATTAAAAAAGCATACCGTGTACTGGCGAAAAAATACCATCCCGACATGAACCCCGGAGACAAGGAGGCAGAACAGAAGTTTAAAGAAGCTTCCGAGGCTTATGCCGTGCTGAGTGATCCCGAGAAGAGACGCCAGTATGATCAGTATGGTCATGCGGCATTTGACGGTGGTGCAGGCGGCGCCGGTGGTTTCGATTTCAATGGAGCTGATTTTGGAGACATTTTCGGAGATATTTTCGGAGATATCTTTGGCGGCGGCAGAAGCAGAGGTGCCAGAAATAACGGCCCCATGAAAGGTGCCAACATCCGTACCAGTGTTCATATCACTTTTGAAGAGGCAGTTTTCGGCTGCAAGAAAGAGATCGATCTTACGGTAAAGGAAACCTGTAAGACCTGTAACGGCTCCGGTGCGAAGCCAGGAACCAGCCCTGAGACCTGTACCAAGTGTGGTGGTAAGGGTCAGGTGGTATTTACCCAGCAGTCTTTCTTCGGTACTGTGCGTAATGTACAGACCTGTCCCGACTGTCAGGGTACCGGTAAGGTGATCAAGGACAAATGCCCGGATTGCCGTGGTACCGGATATATTCCTATGAAGAAACGTTATGCGGTGGATATTCCCGCAGGTATCGACAACGGACAGTCTACCCGTATGCCGGGACTGGGTGAACCGGGTGTCAACGGTGGCCCCAGAGGCGATGTGCTGGTAGAAGTGATCGTAGGTCGTCATCCTATCTTCCAGAGACAGGATTTCGATATTTTCTCTACCGTACCTATTTCTTTTGCAGTAGCGGCATTGGGCGGCGAAGTGCTGATCGATACGGTAGACGGCAAGGTGGTATATGATGTAAAGGCCGGAACCCAGACTGACACCAAGATCCGTCTGCGCGGCAAGGGTGTTCCTTCCTGGAGAAATAAGGATGTCCGCGGTGACCATTATGTAACACTGGTGGTTCAGACTCCCGACAAGTTGAAACCGGAAGCAAAGGAACTGCTAAAGCAGTTCGATGTACTGACCGGAGATTCCCTGAATGCTGTGAAGAAAGCAACGGAAAGCGGAGAGGGAGAGTCCAGGGAGAATGACTCCAGGGACGGCAAGAAGAAAAAGTTTTGGAAGTAAAAGTTAATAAATAAAATTCCCCGTAGCCTCGGCTGGGGTAAGAAACGCGGCACGCTCGTGCTCTATCGCAGAGCGTAGCGGTACATAAGTGAGGAAAGTACCCTCGCAATGCGTCCCTTGGGACGCTATGGTACCGACGTCTGCTTACGGCACTGCTTATTCTTACACCCAGCCGGGGCTACTGGTTTGTTGGGAAAAAGTTAAAGGTATCTTTGAAGGCCAATGATATAGAATACAGTTTGGTTTTTTTGTCAAAAGGCAGGGTGAACGGTTTGACAGAATGGGCAGAAACGCTTACAATTCAAGTAGTTATGCTGTCTGTGACACGAAGGAGCCTGCAGGATGGAGAACCGGAAAGAGGAATTTCTGAAAATTGTATGTCAGAGTTATCTGATCGTTATTCTGGCAGTGCTGCCTCTTTATTATATTCCCTGGAATGGATATTATAAACTGGGTGATACCAAATATTACCTGTATCGCAATGTTTCACTGCTTTGCCAGGGGATCGCATTGCTGGCACTGTGTGTCTTTGCTGTAAGCAGCCGGTGGACAGGGGAACATCGGATTTTTGCCAGATCTCTGGCTGAAGTAGTGAAAAAATCGGTCGATAAATGCAGAACACATGCGGTAACGACGGCAGTCTGCCTGTACGGAATCTGTGCGTTACTCTCTGCAATCTGCAGCCCCTATGGCAGTATCGCGTGGAACGGAGAGCGGGAATGGTACATGGGAGCTGTCACGATCTGTTTGATGATCGGAGGTTTTTTACTGACGGCGAAGTACGGAGGTAGTTGTAAAACGGCGATATGGTTAGGAGAGGCGGCTTTTGTGGCGGTCACCCTGATCGGTCTGTTGCAGAAGCTGGGCTATGATCCTCTGGGACTTCTCAAGGGTTACGTTGTGGGGGACTGGGAATTTACCCATATGTTGACCACGCTGGGGAACAGCAACTGGCTCAGCGGGTATTACAGTGTGATGTTTCCCTTTTCCATGACGCTGTTTCACCGGGCAGTGGAAGCAGGGAAAAAAGGTCCCACACTGCTGGCAGGAACGTGCAATATGTTGGCCATGATGCTTCTGCTTTTACAGGGAAGTGACAGCGGTGTGATCGTGGCATGCACAGTCATGGGGTTGTGCTTTTGGCTCGACCGGAAGCAAACCGGACATTGGGAAGTATATTTCCTTTTTCTTGCAGCGGTGGCGCTGGGAATGTGCCGTTGGGGTAAATGGATGTTATATCTGGGAACGTTTGACATTCTCCTGCAGGATGGCATCGCCAAAAAACTGGCAGCCTGGCAGGGATGGATTCCGGTTGCAGCAGGGTGTCTGCTGCTTTGGGGAGCCTGTCGCAGGATTCCGGAGAATAAGAAAAAAATATTGCAAGAGGGAGTATTGTGTTGTGCACTGGCAGGAATAGCGGTAGTGCTGGCATGGTATCTGCATCGGTTGTCGGTAATCGATTTTGCGGAATGGGGCAATCGCCGGGGAAGATTGTGGCAGATGGCATGGATGGGTTTCCGGAAAGGAAATCTGCATCAGAAGCTGTTGGGAGCAGGCCCGGATTGTTTTGCATCGTATCTGGGAGAACTGTTGCCGGGAGGCACGGTGCTTTTTGATAAAGGATATTTTGAAGGCTCTGTTTTTACCAATGCACATAATGAGTGGCTCACCACACTGGTCAATATGGGACTGCTGGGTGTGGCTGCCTATGCAGCTGTTTTTATCACGGCGCTGCAGACATACAGGAAGAATTTTCTCGCAGTATTGTTACTGCTTACCTACGGGATACATTCCCTGATCAGCTTTCAGCAGGTGCTGAATGCGCCGCTTTTCTTCCTGATACTGGGATTGTGTGAAGCGGCGGCCCGGGGAGAAAAGACCAAAACCAATCAAATGGATACGGATGAGGAGTTGCTAGAAGCTATATGAAAAATATTTGGAAGATTTTTACCGGAGATCTGAAAAAACTGGTGAAGCAGCCTTTTGCGCTGGTTATTATTATCGGGTTGTGCGTGATACCGTCGCTGTATGCGTGGTTTAATATATTTGCCAACTGGGATCCCTATGCCAATACCGGAGGAATTCCTGTGGCGGTAGTATCCCTGGATCAGGACTATACGCTGAAAGACGGATCGGTGGTAAATATGGGAGAATCCGTACTGGAAAGCCTGCATTCCAACACCAGTGTAAAATGGATCTTTCTGGATACCGAGGAAGAAGCAAAAGAGGGCGTGGAAGCCGGAAAATATTATGCAGCCATCGTCATTACCGATAAATTTACTTATAGTATGTACAATGTATTTTCGGATGATTTTGAGAATCCGGCGCTGATCTATTATCAGAATCAGAAGAGCAATGCCATTGCCACCAAAATCACGGATACGGTGGCAGGAACTCTGCAGAATACCATCAATGAGACCTTTATCAAGGTGGCAGCTACCACGGTATTTGAAGAGGGCAATACGGTGTCGGATCAGGTACAGGGGGACAGTTATGTAGAGGAATTCTGTTCCAAACTGGAGGAACTGAATGACAATCTGAAGGAATACAGTGCCATGATCGACTCCTTTCAGGCAGGCAATGCGCGGCTGGAGTCTGCCATCACCCATGTCAACTATGAGATTCCCGCGATGCAGAAGAAACTGGACAGCACCACAGCCAGTCTGAACCAGAGCAGTCAGGATCTGTCTTCTACCAGAGACACCCTGGGCAATTTCAGCAACAACATCGATACTTCCATGAGCAATATCAATAACTCTCTGGAAAGTATCAAAAAGGCTCTGGATGAAAGCAAACTGGCGGAGGATACCGCCCAGATGACGAGAGATCTGAACCGGGTGGCAAGAGATACCAATACGCTGAACGGACAAGTAAATACACTGCTGGCGGCACTGATCCAACAAAAGCTGGAAAGCGTCTCTGACGGTAATGCTGCGAACGGCGGCACCGGCAGCAATATCAACGCAGCGGCAACTGATGCGGCTATGGAAGCATTGAAAGCTATGCAGAAGGAACTGGATCTGATGAATACCGTAGTGGGCAGCGTTCTGGAATCCACGGACGACAAGGCTGCGGAGAATGCAAAGGTCAATGTCAACAATGCCATGAATAATTTAAGGAGCGCCATTGACAGCTGCGAGACTTCTGTAAGTAATATGCAGGGAATCTATAAGAATAATCTGGTGCCCCAGATGCAGAAGGTTCTGACAAATATGTCAGATTCTCTGAATCAGGTGACCAATCTGGTAAATACCCTGAGCAATACGGTGAAAAATGTCGGAGTTGTCATGAAAGGTGTCGGTGACACTGTGTCCGGAACCAGTGAGAGTCTGGGACAGATCAAAGATGTGGTAGATAATATCAGTGCCAAACTCACAGATCTGACAGAGAAGCTGGACGGTGCATCCGAAGAGGAAATGATGGATATTCTGGTGCGTTTCCTTGGAGGAGATCCGGATAGTCTGGGGGCATATTTTGCATCTCCCGTAACCATGGAGACCATAGCCATGTATCCGGTGGCTACGTATGGTTCTGCCATGACACCGTTCTATTCCACACTGGCGATCTGGGTAGGTTCTACGATCCTGGTGGCACTGGTGAAAGTAAAAGCCTCTCCGAAAGGGCTTGAAAATGTACAGAGCTATCAATTGTATTTCGGCAGATATTTGCTGTTCTTCTTATTGGCACAGATTCAGGCAGCCATCATTGTGGCCGGAGATCTGTGGCTGTTAAAAGTAAACATTGTGGAACCGGGGCTGTTTTTCCTGGCGGCAAGCTTTACGGCTACGGCATTTTCCCTGTTGATCTATTCTCTGACACTGGCATTCGGAGATGTGGGCAAGGCCGTCTGCGTTATTGTTATGGTATTGCAGATCGCTGGTTCCAGCGGTACCTTCCCGATCGAACTGCTACCGGACACCTACCAGAAGATTTATATTTTCTTTCCCTTCCCCTATGCCATCCGGGCTATGCGTGAGGCACTGGCGGGTATGTACGGTACTGCCTATATGGAAGCACTGGCAAAATTGAGCCTGTTTATGATCGAGGGACTGTTGATCGGCCTGGTGATCCGGATCCCGTTCGTAAAACTGAACCATTTTGTGGAAGAGCGTATGGAAGACACTGAGTTAATGTGACACCTGTTCAGAACCATGAAAACGAAAACTCCGCAGGAGTGGGTTTGTGAATGAAGTTCCGAACAGGCAGAAAGGTAAAATCATGGAGAGAAATTACGAAGAAATTTTTCAGAAGGTTCTGGATTACGAGCAGGCCCTTCATGAGAAGAATAGAAAAAGAATAAAGATCGGTCTGAAATGTATCTGGATCGTCCCCTTGTTTTTTCTGGCACTGTTGTTCCTGACTGGCAGCAACAAGGTCATCTTCCTGATCCTGTGGATCGTGTCGCTGTTTGCCCTGTCAATCTATCTGATCGTTGTGGAATATATGGATTATAATCTGCAGGAGAAGATCATGGAGCTCAAAGGAGAAGAAGGCGATCTCAAAGCGGTGACTCCGACAGACTTTGACCGGGCGGCGCAGATCATCCGGGAGACCCGGAAACTGATTGGTGAAGGCCTGAATTCCCCGGCCGAGATCGGGACCGAAGAGGATCCGGAAAATGAAACCGAAGAGAATCCGGAAGACGAAACCGAAGAGGAAAACGAAGACGAGACCGAAGACTGGGAGGATGGTGAATAGTATGCATAATATCTGGAAAATATTTACCACCGACATCCGTCGGATCAGCAATAATGTGGTGGCGGTCGTTATTATCATGGGACTCAGCATCCTCCCGGCACTGTATGCCTGGTTCAACATTTTCTCCAACTGGGATCCTTACGAGCCCGCAGCTACCAGTCAGCTGAAAGTAGCCGTGGCTTCCGATGATGCCGGGGCGGAGATCATGGGGCTGTCTCTGAACGTGGGAGACAGTGTGCTGGAGGCTCTGGGAGCCAATACCACTATCGGCTGGGTGTTCCCGGAGACCACGGAGGAAGCACTGGAAGGTGTGAAGAACAGTGATTACTATGCGGCATTGATTATTCCGGAGACGTTTACTCAGGAAATGCTGGGATTTATCGACGGTGAAGTGGATCATCCCACCATTTACTACTATGAAAATGAGAAAAAGAATGGTATTGCCCCCAAAATCACGGGCAAAGCGAAAAATGCTGTGCAGGAACAGGTAAATGCCACCTTTATCAGTACTGTGGCAGAAGCGGTGATGAAAGCGGGAAATGCCCTTTCGGTGGTGAATGCCGGCGGGCAGACCAGTGTGGAAGAATCTCTGGACACCATGCAGGCACAGTTGCAGGATTATGTGGTTATGTTACAGTCCTTCCAGAGTATTATGACCTCCGCGGAGATGATCATGGAGACCAGCCAGAATATGCTCCCGGATATGGATAATATGCTGGAGAATGGACGAAATACCATGATCGGTATGCAGACCATGATCAATTCCAGCGTCGATGCGGTTGACGTTATGGGAGATATGGTGAGCAGCAGTATGGATATGGTCACGGAAGCGTTGCAGTATCTGTCGGTCTTTTCTGATGGATTGCTGGAGCAGATGGGCAGCAACAATGTGGGAAGCACCACGGACACCGGATTGGGCACGGCCATCGGACTGGTACAGGGCATGCAGGCCAATATGGATGTGCTGGGAAGCCTGATCACCGGACAGGATGCTCAGATTCAGGAGATCAACCAGTCTCTGAAAACGATCGAAGCGGATCTGAAACAGCTGCAAGACAGCAAGGGAGATGTGGATCATGATATCAATACTCTGCGGGCACAGATCCGGGAACAGATCCAGATCTGCAACAAACAGCTGAATAATCTGATGAGTGATTACAATAACAATGTCAGACCTTCTTTCCGGGCTACCGGCAAATCCATGCAGCAGGCTTTCCTGAATGCAGCAGCGATGATGAACGGTACGGATGTGAATATGGATGAAATTTCCGATATTCTGAAAGAGTATCAGCAGACTTTGCAGGAAGGTAATGTCAGCCTGCAGGATTCCCTGGTGATCGCACAGGAACTGCTGGACAAGGTCAGCAAAATAGCAGATAATATAAAACGGATCACCGGTGCGGAGACCTATGAGGATATTTTAAGCGCTATGGCTGCCGATCCGACGGCGGTGGCAGACTTCGTATCTTCTCCGGTCAGACTGGAGACGGTACCTGTTTATCCGGTGGATCATTACGGCTCTGCAGCATCGCCGTTCTATACGATCCTGGCAATCTGGGTGGGAGCGCTGTTCCTGGTGGCTATTATTCACGTGGGTGTGAAACCCATTGAACCGGGGGATCATTATAAGGCGCATGAGAGATATTTTGGCAGATATCTGCTGTTTTTCCTGATTGGACAGGCACAGACACTGCTTATTGTTCTTGGGAACCTTTATTATATTGAGATACAGTGTCAGCACAGATTTTTATACTGGCTGGCGGCAGCCGTGGCCAGTGCGGCATTCAGCTGCTTTATGTATTCTGTGACTTTCGCTTTTGGAAACGTGGGTGAGGCACTGGCTATTGTAGTCATGGTCATCCAGGTGGCGGGAAGCGGCGGAACGTTCCCTATCGAGGTTCTTCCGCAGGTATTCCAGTGGATCTATCCTTTCCTGCCGTTCCAGTTTGGCATGAAAGCGTTTAAAGAATGTATTGCAGGAATGTACGGCGTGGATTATTGGATCAATGTAGGAAAAATGACACTGTTCCTGATCGTAGTATTGCTGCTTGGTCTGGTGTTGGAGCCGCCGTTCCGCAAGCTGAATCATATGATAGAGAAGAGTAAAGAGAAGACAGGATTAATGATTTGATGCAGATGAAAAAAATGACTTCGGAAAAGAAACATAAAATTACAACCATTGGCTTATGGCTGATCCTCATTCTGTGCACGGCGGTATTGTTCTCCCTGTGTCTCAGTGAGGGGATCGACTATGATGAAGCATACAGTTATCGCACCGCCCATGACAATACGATGATGGGAATCATTCGCGTGGTACTGGCGGCCCATGATACGGATGTGCCGGTATGGTATATGGGATTGCGGCTGTGGTCGTTTCTGGCAGGAGACGGCATTATTGCCTACAAAATGTTTGCATTGCTGGGAACGGTATTGTCCATGCTGCTGGGGCCTGTCGTGATCCGCAGGCAGTGGGGAGCGAAGACAGCAGCCCTTTATATGATCATGGTAAGCCTGACACCTGCAATGATGAAGATCAGTGTGAACAACAGAATGTATTCCTGGACGGTGTTTGGAGTTACCGTCTGCGGACTGACCGCTTATTTCCTGCGGGAGCGTCTGAACAGTAAGGCCCTGTGGACGATATTGTTTCTGACGACCTTCTGCGGTATTTTCAGTCATTACTTTACCGCGTTCAGTTACCTGTTTATCTACCTGTATCTGGTGGCGGTGATTTGGCAGCAGGACAGAAAACAGATCTGGAAGCCGTTTGTCTGTGGTGGTTCCGTTGTATTGCTTTTTGTGGCATGGCTGATAAAATCCGATTTCTTTCATCTGCTGGTTTCTGATGGAAACCCGACGAACCAGTCCAAATTCGGTATTTACGAATTTTTTGATTTCATTTTCGGAACCAGAGTGAAGTATGCGACCAAAATGGGAGAACTTCTTTTTGTACTGACACTGGTCTGTGCGATCCTCTTCTGGAAGCGGCTGGGGAGAAGAAACGGTGTTTTTGCGGTTCTGTGTACCTGTATTTTCCCAATAAGCTATTTGATGGCGGCGCTGCTGGCATTACACGCGTCCCACTTTTTTACCTACCGCCATGTTATGCATAGCATGGGATTGTTCTGGCTGGGAATGACGATCATTTTATCCAGGATCAATTTACAGGAATGGATCGCCTGTCTGTCCTTCACTGTGTGGATGGGAGTGTCGGCCTACGGAATCTCTTATCATGAAGAATATGGTACAATCTCATATCTGGAAGAGACGAAGGCATTTATAGCGGAGAATATGGAGCCGGGAGATGTGGTCGTCTACGATACGGATTCCCGCTTCGGACAGCTATTCGGATGCTATATGCCGGACCAGATCTTTTATACCATGGAAGAGGTACCGGATCTGGAAGAACTGGTGGGGAAAAGAGTCTGGTATTTCCAGTGTTTCGGACATCTGCTGGAGGAATCGGATAAATATACCGTAACCTATGAAAATATGGGACATTATGGATTCCAGTATATGGATGGGAATACGGATTTTGATATTTTAAAGGTGAACATAACGGAGGAAACGGGAAATGATTAAATGGGTGGAAAGAGGAGTCCTGCTGGCAGCGATACTTTCCATGCTGTTTGTATGGCCGTATGGAGGAATCCGTGAAGATAAAAAGGACAGTTCCTTAAGTGAGGATTATGGATATACAGAGCCCCTGCAGGTGGGAGAATATGCTTCGCAGTATTTTGTTGCGGAGACAGATTTTCTGAAAACACTGGAAATTGCGGTGAACTATAATCAGGAGGAAGAACGGAACGGACTTCTGGGTCTGGAGATATGGAAAGAGGATCAGAAGATATATGAAGGTGTAATTCCTTATGATGCCATGGAAGCGACGACATTTTTCCCTGCCGTCATCGAGACCCGGCTGAAAAGGGGCGCTGTATATGAATACCGGATCGTGAATCAAAGTATTTCCGAGAATCTGCCGCAGGTAGTATATACTACTACGGAAAAGGCGCATGTACCGGAAAATCAGCAACTGGTGGTACATGAAGCAACTGTGGACGGACAGGCATTGAACCGATACACCTGGAGAGAGAAGCTGGATGCGGTCAGCGTATTGGAAATCGACAGTTTTATTGCAATAGTGGCTGCAATGATATATGCTGTGTTGGAACAATGGAAAAGAAAGGAAAAAAAGAACAATGAAGTGGGTTAAATTCAGAATAAAGACGGTAACGGAAGCAGAAGATATTATTATCAGCACCCTGTACGATCTCGGACTGGAAGGGGCACAGATCGAAGACAAGGTGCCCCTGACCGCCATGGAGAAGGAGCAGATGTTTGTAGATATCCTGCCGGACGGACCGGAGGATGACGGCATTGCCTATTTAAGTTTTTTTGTAGAGGAAAAAGAGGACGGCAGTCTGGAAGTGGCCGGGGAGAAGACCACGACCGAAGCTGTACTTGCGGATGTAAAGCGGGAACTGGAAGACTTACGCCAGTTTATGGATATCGGCGAGGCTTCTGTTGTGGTAGATGAGACGGAGGACATTGACTGGATCAACAACTGGAAACAGTATTTCCACCAGTTCTATATCGATGATATCCTGGTGATCCCTTCCTGGGAAAATATCAAACCGGAAGATACTGACAAGATGGTGCTTCATATCGATCCCGGTACGGCATTTGGCACCGGTATGCATGAGACCACACAGCTGTGTATCCGTCAGCTGCGTAAGTTCATCACTCCTGATACAGAGCTTTTGGATGTCGGCACCGGCAGCGGTATTCTGGCAATTTTATCCCTCATGTTCGGGGCAAAACATGCCGTGGGAACCGATCTGGATATCTGTGCTGTGGAAGCTGTGGCCCAGAACTGCGAAGTGAATGGAATCGATCCGGCACAGTTTGACATGATGATCGGCAATATCATTACAGACAAAGAAGTGCAGGACAAGGTAGGCTATGAGTGTTATGATATCGTGGTGGCCAATATTCTGGCAGATGTACTGGTACCGTTGACTCCTGTCATCGTACATCAGCTGAAGAAGGGCGGTATCTACATCACCTCTGGCATCATTGATGACAAGGAGCAGACCGTGGTGGAGGCTGTGAAGGCCGCTGGATTGGAAGTACTGGAAGTGACCTACCAGGGAGAATGGGTCAGCGTTACCGCAAGAAAGAATTAAGCGCTTAAAATAGGAGTTTCTATGTATCAGTTTTTTGTAGAACCGGAACAGATCGACGTGGCAGCGAAGAGCGTTATCATCCGGGGAACCGATGTGAATCATATCAAAAATGTACTGCGGATGCGCCCCGGCGAAGAAGTGGCTGTCAGCAATGGAATCGACGGGAAGGAATATCGCTGTGGGATCCTTGCACTGGAAGAGGACTGTGTCCGTCTGGAGCTTCGTTTTATCAAGGAAGACGGAGTAGAGCTTCCGGCGAAGATCTATCTGTTCCAGGGACTGCCCAAGGCGGACAAGATGGAGCTCATCATCCAGAAGGCTGTGGAACTGGGAGCCTTTCAGATCATTCCGGTGGCTATGAAACGCTGCGTGGTGAAATTGGATGAGAAAAAAGCGGACAGCAAAATAAAGCGCTGGCAGGGAATTGCGGAAGCAGCCGCCAAGCAGAGCAAACGAGGCGTGATCCCGACGGTGGCACCGGTTATGAGTTATGTGCAGGCGGTGAAAACGGCTTCTGAAATGGATCTGAAACTGGTACCTTACGAGCTGGCGGAAGGAATGCCACAGACGAAACAGCTCATCGAAAGCGCAAGACCCGGACAGCAGATCGCTATTTTCATCGGCCCGGAGGGCGGATTTGATCCGGAGGAGATAAGACTTGCCACGGAGGCGGGAATTCAACCGATCACTTTGGGGAAACGGATCCTGCGGACGGAGACGGCCGGATTTACGACTATCGCATGGCTGATGTATCAGTTGGAAAATTAGACAGCGGACGGCACGGATCGCCTGCCTGCGGCATATTTTAATCATAAGAAGAATATAGTAATTATTCAGAGCAAAAGGAAAGCCCGGAAGAGTCGATTTGGCGAATAGGGCGCTGAATAGTTACTGAAGAGATAGATAGCAAGGAGAAGAAGAGAATGGAAGTCTATATGGACAATTCCGCTACCACAAGGACATTCCCGGAAGTGGCAGAGTTGATGACGAAGATCATGTGTGAAGATTACGGTAATCCCTCCAGCCTGCATATGAAGGGAGTGGAGGCAGAGAAATACCTCCGCTATGCCAAGGAGACTCTGGCAAGGATTCTGAAGGTGGAGGAGAGAGAGCTTTTATTTACTTCCGGGGGAACGGAATCCGATAATATGGCACTGATCGGCTGCGCCCTGGCGAATTGCCGCAGAGGCAATCATCTGATCACGACGCAGATCGAACATCCCGCTATCCTGCAGACCATGCGTTATCTGGAGACCCAGGGGTATCGTGTCACTTATCTGCCGGTGGATCCCTGCGGACGTATCCGGCTGGAAGACTTACGCAGAGCCATGACACCGGAGACCATTCTGGTATCTATCATGCACACGAATAACGAGATCGGAGCCCTGCAGCCCATTGAGGAAGCCGGAGCTCTGATCAAACAGATGAACCCGGATACGCTGTTCCATGTGGATGCGGTACAGGGATTCGGAAAATCCCGGATCTATCCCAAGAAGATGCACATTGATCTGCTGTCCGTCAGTGGACACAAGATCCACGGACCGAAGGGCGTCGGACTGCTGTATGTAGGGGAACGGGTGAAGATCCAGCCCATCGTATTCGGTGGCGGACAGCAGCAGAACCTCCGCTCCGGTACCGAGAATGTGCCCGGTATTGCGGGACTTGCAAAAGCAGCGGAAATGCTCTATAGTCATTTTGATGAGGATCATGCCAGACTCTGCGCCTGCAAGAGACGATTCATTGAAGGTGTGGAAAGACTGGATCAGGTGAAGGTCAACGGACTTTTGCCGGATGCACCGTACGGTGAGGGAACGGCGGCACACATTGTCAGCGTATCTTTTGCCGGCGTCAGAAGTGAAGTGCTCCTGCATGCACTGGAGGACAAGGGAATCTATGTTTCTGCAGGAAGCGCCTGCTCTGCACACAAGCCGCAGCCTTCTGCTACACTGAAAGCCATCGGCATCGATAAATCCCTGCTGGATTCCACCATACGTTTCAGTTTTTCCGTATTTACCACGGAAGAAGAGATTGACGTATGTCTCCAGGCATTGTACAATATAGTACCTATGTTACGCAGATACAGTCGCAGATAAGCGATTTGAGAAACACTCAGAAAGGAAACGAACGTGTTTACATCATTTTTGATAAAATATGCCGAGATCGGCATTAAGGGAAAGAACCGTTACCTGTTCGAAGATGCTCTGGTACGCCAGATTAAGTATGCACTGAAAAAGTGTGAGGGAGAATTCCTGGTGCACAAGACACAGGGCCGTATCTTCGTAGATGCAGAGTCAGAATTTGACTACGATGAAGTTGTGGCACACTTACAAAGAGTCTTTGGAATCTCCGGAATCTGCCCGGTAGTGCACGTACAGGATGAGGGCTTTGAGAAGCTGTGTGAGACCGTGATTGACTACATTGCAAAAGTATATCCCGATTGCAATCAGACGTTCAAGGTGGCAGCGAGACGTGCCCGGAAAAATTACCCCAAGGATTCCATGACCATCAACATGGATATGGGAGAAGCTATCCTGAAGGCTTATCCCAATATGAAGGTGGATGTACATCATCCCGATATTATGCTGAACATTGAGATCCGTGAAGAAATCTATATCTACTCCGTGATCCTGCCCGGTCCCGGAGGAATGCCCGTAGGTACCGGTGGCAAGGGAATGCTGCTTCTCTCCGGTGGTATTGATTCTCCCGTGGCAGGTTATATGATCGCCAAGAGAGGCGTCAAGATCGATGCGGTATATTTCCATGCACCGCCTTACACCAGTGAGCGTGCGAAGCAGAAAGTAGTGGATCTGGCGAAGATCGTTGCCCGTTACACCGGACCGATCTATCTGCATGTGATCAATTTTACCGATATTCAGTTATATATTTATGAGAAATGTCCTCATGAGGAACTGACCATTATCATGCGCCGCTATATGATGCGGATCGCAGAGCAGATCGCGAAGGAGACCGAGTGCCTGGGTCTGATCACCGGTGAGAGCATTGGCCAGGTGGCATCTCAGACCATGAATTCCCTGATCGCTACCAATGAAGTATGTGAGCTGCCGGTCTACCGTCCGCTGATCGGATTTGACAAGCAGGAGATCGTAGAAGTATCCGAGAAGATCGGGACTTATGAGACTTCCATTCTGCCCTATGAAGATTGTTGTACCATCTTCGTGGCAAAACATCCCGTGACGAAACCGAACGTGAAGGTGATCCGCAGACATGAACACAATCTGGATGAGAAGATCGACGAACTGGTGAAGACCGCACTGGAGACCAAAGAACTGATCATTGCGGAAGCATAAGTGTGAATGCAGAGTAACTATTCAGAACCGGGGAAACAGAGGTACTGAATAGTTACTTTTTTGAAATGGCATATAAAAAACACCTCAAGAGGATTGCGTCTCTCAAGGTGTTCTCTGTTTTACTATGTATTCGGAATTCCGAATCGGTAACTTATACCAGATAAGGCTTTAATACTTCCAGAACCTCATCAGCGCCATCCTCTGCATGGATGTTCAGGTCGATAGGCTTGGAAAGATCCAGGCTGAAGATACCCATGATGGACTTTGCATCAATTACGTATCTGCCGGATACAAGATCGAAATCATAATCGAACTTAGTAATATCGTTTACGAAAGATTTTACCTTATCAATAGAATTTAAAGAAATCTGAACTGTCTTCATGTTGACTACCTCCTTAATGTGTGTCATACCTTCTGACTTTATATTAATGGGGGAACGCTCAAAAGTCAAGACGAAAACAATACAAAAAAAGTGAGGAATCCTATGAAAAGTGTAGCATTACACAACCTTGGATGTAAGGTTAATTCCTATGAAATAGAAGTAATGCAACAAATGTTACAAGAAAAAGGTTATACTATTGTACCATTTGATGAAATCGCGGATATTTACATTGTAAATACCTGCACAGTTACCAATATTGCAGACCGGAAAAGCCGACAGATGCTTCATCGGGCCAAGCAGAAAAACCCCAATGCGCTGGTGGTGGCTGTGGGATGCTATGTGCAGACCGGAAGGGAAGATGTGGAGCAGGATTCCTGCATTGATCTGGCGATCGGCAACAACCGCAAGAAGGATCTGGCATCTATTTTGGAAGAATATTTACGGGATCTGGAACAGGAAGATGCGGTGGCGGAGAATGCAGAAAATGCCGGGCATGGTGTGGACAAGACTCTGCATGACACTACTGTCATAGATATTAACCATACCGCGGAATATGAAGAAATGACTCTGAAACAGACGGCAGAGCACACCCGAGCCTATATTAAAATTCAGGACGGATGCAATCAGTTCTGCTCTTACTGCGTTATCCCCTATGCCAGAGGCAGGGTCCGCAGCCGCAGGGCGGAGGATATCATCCGGGAGATCACCGGCATGGCACAGAACGGATACCGGGAGATTGTACTGACAGGTATCCATATCAGTTCTTATGGCATTGATTTCGACGAGGAGGCCTGGAAGCGGGGAGAAAGCGTTTCTGTATTAAAAGAAGACGAGGAGAGAAGAGATTATTCCGGCAGCAGTAAGCTGATCGATCTGCTGGAACGGATCCATACTATTGAAGGGATTGAGCGGATCCGTATCGGTTCCCTGGAACCCCGCATTATTACGGAGGAGACGGCAGTCAGAATGGCGGCACTGCCGAAGCTGTGTCCCCATTTCCATCTGTCCTTGCAGAGCGGCTGTGATGCCACGCTACGCCGTATGAACCGTAAATATACTTCCGAAGAATATGCGGAGAGCGTTGCGCTGCTCCGCAAGGTGTTTGATCATCCGGCCATTACTACGGACGTCATCGTCGGATTCCCCGGGGAGACTGAGGAAGAGTTTGCGCAGACAAAGGAATTTTTAGACCGGATTCAATTCTTCGAGATGCATATTTTCAAGTATTCCAAACGGGCAGGCACCAGAGCGGCCGTGATGTCTCATCAGGTGCCGGATCCCGTG
Source organism: Lachnospiraceae bacterium GAM79 (assembly GCA_003584705.1). Lineage (GTDB taxonomy): Bacteria > Bacillota > Clostridia > Lachnospirales > Lachnospiraceae > Acetatifactor > Acetatifactor acetigignens. The sequence continues at coordinate 3,636,021 of AP018536.1, read as the reverse complement.
AAGACCACCAGAAGTGCGGAACTTCTGGCTATGGAGAAGGAACAGTCGAAGCAGTTCCGGACCCACTATGTGGGACGGGAGGCGGAGGTGCTTCTGGAGGAGACCAAGGAGATCGGCGGAATGGAATATCTGCTGGGACACACGAGAGATTATGTCAAACTGGCTGTCTCTGTGAAGGAAAATAAAAAAAATGTTGCAAATACCGTGATATGCGGCAGGGTACAGGGGTTTTTGACGGATGAAATCCTATTACTATCACCCCTTGAATTTTCAAAGTAAATGCGGTAATATAAGGCATAACGGAAAGATTTGCCCTATGGCAGAAAAAGAGGATCGTATGCAGGACTTAGGAAATACACAATACTTCAAGGTAGAGACAGAACCTGAGACCGGTGTGAAGCTGGTGCTTTCTACCGTATATGAGGCACTGACGGAAAAGGGATACAACCCGGTGAACCAGATCGTAGGTTACATCATGAGCGGGGACCCTACTTATATTACCAGTCACAAAAATGCCCGCAGCCTCATCATGAAGGTAGAGCGTGACGAACTGGTGGAAGAACTGCTCACGGAGTATATCAGGACAAAACACTGGAAATAATTACAGTTATCAGGAGGACCCACATGCGTATTATGGGGTTGGATTTCGGCTCACGTACCGTGGGCGTGGCGATTAGTGACAGTCTGCTGTTGACAGCGCAGGGTGTGGAGATCATTCGCCGCAAAGAAGAGAATAAATTACGACAGACGCTGGCCCGGATCGAAGAACTGATCGTGGAGAATGAAGTGGAAGAGATCGTACTGGGACTTCCCAAGAACATGAACGATACCGAGGGTGTCCGCGTGGAACTGACCAAGGAGTTCAAGGAGAAGCTGGAGCGCAGGACCGGTCTCCCGGTATATTTCTGGGATGAGAGACTGACGACTGTGGCAGCGGACAAAGCCATGATGGAAGCGGGAATCCGCCGTGAGAACCGTAAGGATTACGTGGATATGATCGCAGCTACTCTGATCCTGCAGGGCTATCTGGATCGCAGGAACAATGAGAAGAAAAAGGAAACAGAATGAGTAAATTGGAAAAGATTACATTTCGCCCCGAAGGCGAAGAACCTGTAGAATTTTATGTACTGGAACAGACCAGGATCGGTGGACACAATTACATCCTGGTAACCGATGTGGAAGAGGGAGACGGAGATGCCCTGATCCTGAAGGATATGTCTCAGGATGGTGAAGAAGAGAGCATTTATGATGTAGTCTCCGATGATGAAGAACTGGAAGCGGTATCCGGAGTATTTGCGGATATGTTAGAGGACGTTGATTTAATTTAGATCATATCCTATGGATTGTTCCGTGCTATGCACTCACACAATCCGTTCCAATATTCGCATATCGTGAAGCATTCGCACCGCTTTTATGCTCATATTGGGGCAGGTCATTAAGCCATAAAATCACTCCTGTGCAAGCACGTCCTGTTTTCAGGCTTATGACCTTGATATATGATAAATACAGGCGGTCCTGCGAGAAGGACGGTCTTATATTTATATATGATTTGTATGATTGGCAGAGAGGGATATTGGAGGCTTTGCCGGTTTCAGCATATAATGGTTTTGTGCTAAAAGTGACAGGGAATACACGAAGGGCATGAGAGATGCCGTTATTTTGATGGAATCGTAAGATCTGGGATGTCTGATCTCCACGGGAGTCTTTGAGAAGAGAGCCGGAAGGAGCAGGCGTGAAATCACAGATCTTTGTTTGCAGAGCATAACAATCCGTTCTAACGCCGGGATACATACACTAAGAACAGTTGTATAGACGTATAGAATTTGGAGGTAATTTCGTTGAAAAAGAAAAAAGAGAATAGTAACGTTTCAGGTCTGAAGATCATTCCTTTGGGAGGCCTGGAGCAGATCGGTATGAACATTACTGCCTTCCAGTATGAGGACAGTATTATTGTGGTGGACTGTGGTCTGTCTTTCCCTGCAGATGATATGCTGGGAATCGATCTGGTCATCCCGGATGTGACTTATCTGAAGGACAATATCGACAAGGTAAAGGGTTTTGTTATCACCCACGGACATGAGGATCATATCGGAGCACTGCCTTATGTGCTGCGGGATATTAATGTTCCCATCTACGCTACCCGCCTGACCATGGGTATTATCGAGAACAAGCTGACCGAGCACAATCTCATGAAGAAGACCAAGCGTAAAGTAGTGAAGTTCGGTCAGTCCATCAATCTGGGCGATTTCCGTGTGGAATTCATCAAGACGAATCACAGTATCGTAGATGCCGCAGCACTGGCCATTTATTCCCCTGCCGGTATTGTGGTGCACACCGGAGACTTTAAGGTAGACTACACACCGGTATATGGAGATGCTATTGATTTACAGCGTTTTGCAGAAATCGGCAAAAAGGGTGTACTGGCACTGATGTGCGACTCCACCAATGCAGAGCGTCCCGGCTTTACCCCTTCTGAGAAAACAGTGGGTAAGACCTTTGATACTTTATTTGAAGAACATAAGAACACCAGAATTTTCGTGGCAACTTTCGCATCCAATGTGGATCGTGTACAGCAGATCATCAATACGGCATACAAATTTGGCCGTAAAGTGGCTGTGGAAGGCCGCAGTATGGTAAATATCCTGGATACCGCCATCAAGCTGGAGTGCATCAATATTCCCGAGAATACACTGGTGGATCTGGATCAGATGAAGAATTATCCCGATGAGCAGCAGGTGATTATCACCACCGGAAGCCAGGGCGAAAGTATGGCAGCCCTGTCCCGTATGGCCAACAATATGCACCGTAAGATCACGATCGGTGCGGGAGATACCGTAATCTTCTCCTCCAACCCCATCCCGGGCAATGAAAAGTCCGTCACCAAGATCATCAACGAGCTGCTCCGCAAAGGCGCAGATGTTATTTTCCAGGATGCTCATGTATCCGGACATGCCTGCCAGGAAGAGATCAAGCTGATCTATACCCTGATCCATCCGAAGTACGCAGTACCCGTGCATGGTGAATACAAGCATCTGAAGGCACAGGCCAAGATTGCAGAGAGTCTGGGCATCAGTAAGGACAATATCTTCATCCTGTCCTCCGGAGATGTATTGGAAGTCAGCGAGGAACAGGCCAAGGTCAATGGCAGAGTACCTGTAGGAGCTATTCTGGTGGACGGTCTGGGTGTCGGTGATGTCGGAAATGTAGTATTGAGAGATAGACAGCATCTGGCAGAAGATGGTATTATGATCGTGGTCATGAGTCTGGACAAGGCCAGTGGAGAACTGGTAGCAGGTCCCGACATTGTATCCAGAGGTTTTGTATATGTGAAGGAATCCGATGAACTTATCGAGGAAGCCAGACGCACCGTGGATGATGCGCTGCAGGCATGTCTGGATAAGGGAATTACGGACTGGGGTAAACTGAAGACCACCACCAAGGATGTCCTCGGCGATTATGTATGGAAGAAGACCAAGAGACGTCCCATGATCCTTCCGATCATTATGGAAGTGTAATAGCAGCGATTGCTGGAAAGGTCGTAAGCAGATGAAGATTACATCGGACGAAAATGTAAATCAGGCTGTAGAGCAGATGGTACAGGCGATTCGTAATACCGACGCTTATCTGGAATATCAGAAGCAGCTGGCCCGCGTGAAGGAGCAACCGGAACTTAAGAGACAGATCGATGAATTCCGGACCAGAAATTTTGAATTGCAGACCAGCAAGGACACCAACTTTGATAAGCTGGATCAGTTTACCAGAGAAAACGAAGCTTTCCGGGAGAATCCACTGGTGTCGGATTTTCTGGCGGCGGAGCTGGCATTTTGCCGTATGATGCAGGGGATCGGACTTTACGTTACCGATCAGATGCATTTTGAGTGAGCAAAAGGAAAGTCTCGAAGAGACGATTTTGCGAATGTATGGATCGAAATGCGGATTACTTGGATAAGAAAGGACAGAACACATGAAGGCAGCAAATTTGGCAGGTGCCGTATTGGGCGCTATCTTAAAAGTGGCATTTGCAGTGATCGTGGTATATCTGGTGTACACCGGAGCGTCTACATGCTACGACTATGGTTATCGTATTTTCACAGAACCGGCGGTCTCTGCCGGAGAGGGACGTAAGATCACAGTAACCCTGACCTCGGACATGTCCGCAACGGAGATTGGCACAATTATGCAGGAAAAGGGCCTGACACGTGACAGCAGACTGTTCGCATTACAGTATCTGTTATCTGAGAATAAGAAGGACTGGCAGCCCGGAACTTATGAGCTGAGTACTGCCATGACCGCAGAGGAAATGATGGAAGTCATGGCCGGACAGACGGAAAGCGCAACGGAAGAGACAGTGGAGACTATAGACAACGGCAGTGCGATTACCGGTGAGACACAGGATACCACTGCAGTTGCACAGTAAAGTGTGAAATGAGGGACAGTATGATCATAGACGAGAGAATGTCCGCGTTTATCGATTCCCTGGACAGCGGGAATCCGGCGTGGCTGAATGAGATTGAAAAATTCGCTCTGGAGACACAGGTTCCCATCATACGCAGATCCATGCAAAGTCTGCTGAAATTTTTGCTGAAATTTACAAAGCCGAAGAGCATCCTGGAAGTCGGGACTGCTATCGGCTTTTCTGCGTTACTGATGAGTGAATATGCACCGGAGGATTGTCATATCACGACGATCGAAAAATATGAGAAAAGAATTCCTATTGCAAAAGAGAACTTCCGTAAGGCAGGCAGGGAAGACCGGATCACTCTGCTGGAGGGTGATGCTACGGAGATCCTGCGGGAACTGGAAGGCACCTATGATGTGATCTTTATGGATGCGGCGAAGGGACAGTACATTCATTTCCTGCCGGATATCTTACGCCTGTTGCCCCCCGGCGGACTGTTGATCTCCGACAACGTATTACAGGACGGTGATATCATAGAATCCCGTTTTGCCGTAACCAGAAGGAACCGGACCATTCATGCAAGGATGCGGGAATATCTGTATGAATTGAAACATCATCCGGAACTGGAGACGGTGATCCTGCCGGTAGGTGATGGAGTGACACTGAGTACGAAGAAAGAGGAAAGCACAGTTACTCAAAATAAATAACATAATAATACGGGTATTCCCAGGTCTGGTAAGCCAGACCGGACTCTGACAGATTCTGCAGGAATTCATTGTTCTTTTTGTATACCACATAGACGGAAGAAGGACTGATCTCCGTGGAATAGTCGGTGAGAAAATGATAAGTGTGTATACCGTCGGTAAAGGTTTCATCATCCTGAGTATCATAAGGAGATGCGGGATAATAAAAGAAGAAAAACTCCTTCATGTTGACCAGATCCACATAGAGATCCGCATAATCCAGGTTGAGATTCACATCATCCACACACTCCCGGAAGGAGATGGAATACAGATAATTCGGGCAGACGTCGGTCATGGTATAGACCCGAAAATAAAAACTACAGAAAGAGATGCTCCATAAGAGATAACCGACGGACAAAAGGAGCATAAAGGCTGTGTGATAAGAGGACAGGAAACGGCAGCAAAGGAAAAGTCCTTTTATCAGGAAGAAGAGATAACAGATAAAGAAACTGTTAGCCCGGTAGACATAGCCGGATCCGGACAGACCAATGGTGATGAGACCGCTGAGAAAGAACAGCAGATAGATACTGTCGGCCTGAAAAGTCCGCTTGTACAGAGAGACAAGAAAACTGTAAACTGCACCGATAAATCCCAGAACAATAAAGGGAATGGATAAGGGATAAAGCGTGTAAAATTTAGGTACGGCATCTAAACGGTAGGAACCACATGTCAAGGTAATCTTTATGATATCTTTTATATTTTCCCAGAAAGAAGTGACTCCCACATCTGACATGCGCTCGGAGGCGATGGGAGATATGGTAAGCCCCAGAAAATGAATGGTTTCCCAGTGGAATAACAGGGAGCATACAAATAATATTACGGGCAGAGCTGTAATACATACACATGCAGCCCAGAGCAGAACCCGGCGGAAGGATATTTCTTTCGTGTATAGCAGATACAGGGAAATGCAGATCAGAAAAATAGGGATCAGGAAGTAACTCAGTGCATACGAATACATCGTGATACCAAAAAAGACTCCGGATAATATAAGGTTCCGAAGGGTCTTAGTCTGTGTGAAACGGATGAGAAACAGCAATGCTACAGCTGAGCAGCACAACATAAGATTACAGTCCAGGGCAAAACGGGCGGACATGATATAATAGGGGCAGATTGTCAACAGGAAAGCAGCAGCAATACTCCATTTTTGATCATCGAACACCAGACGGATACTCTTGGTCCCGACAAAAAACAGCAACAGGCTTGCAAGGACGGCGGGAATTTTGAGAAGCGTAAGAGACAGGTTGCCCTGTCCGACTGTCCGGATCAGCAGAGCCAGTAAGTAGGTATAAAGAGGACTCTGACCACCATAAAAATTCTGAGGGTAAAAAGGGCGTACATTGAGATACCGGTCGGTTCCGTAATGAGCCAGACACCAGGCATTATAACCCAGTCCTGCTTCATCGATATGAAGAACGTCAGGCAGGCTTTCCAGACGATAAACGCGCAGGAAGACCGCAATGAGAAACAACAGCAGGATGGCTGCGGAATACCAGTATTTTTTCACCAGAGATTTCAGATCCTTCATTTGTGGATACCTCGCAATCAATCAAAATAAAATAAGTAATACGGTGAAAATTCTACCGTATGACAGGAAAGTCCGGAATCGTTCAGATAAGAAATAAATTCCTGATTTTCTTTGCGGACAATGTAGGCTGCGGAAGGAGAGAGCGGAGTGGAAGCATTCAGTATATAATGCTTGGGAATTTCATCGTCTTCTTCCCGGGCGGACAGGGGAACGCGCTCATAAGGAGAAATAGGATAATAAAAATACAAAAACTCCTCTACATCAACGCAGTCCGCATAGATTTCTTTATCCCCGAGATTTTCGTCAATATAGGTGACAATGTCGGAAATATCGGCAAAATAGAAGGAATTTGCATAGGTATGCAGATCCAGCACGGAATATATAGTGTAATAGTAACGCATAAACGAAGCAATCCACAGCACATAGCCATAAGCCAGAATGCTCAGAAATGCTTTCCGGTAAACGGTAAGAAAATCGCAACATGCCCGGATACCACGGAGAAAAAAGAACAGATAACAGATATAGATGCTGTTGGCACGATATAGATGATCTGTAGGTGTCAGAGCAACCACAAAGGAGCAGCTGATGAAATAGAACAGATATACTGTGCCGGAATGAAAACAGCGTGTCCGGAAGGAATTTCCGAAGTCATAAACGGAACATAACATTCCCAACAGGATAAAAGGGATGGAAACCGGGTATAAGGTATAGAATTTATCCACGGAATCCATAGGATAAATACTGTATGTCAGAGTGATCTTAAGGTTGTTCCACAGATTTGCACCCAATGAGGAAAAAGAAATTTCATCCATGCGGTTGCCGGAAATAGGAGAAATTGTAAAGCCGAGAAAATGAATAGGCTCTGCATGGAAGAGAAGTGTGTAGGCAAAAAGGATCACGGGCAATGCCGTAATGCAGACACTGACCGCCCACAACAGTATTCTGGAAAACGTGATTTTTTTATGGTAAAGCATGTAAAGAGAGATCAGAACCAGAAAAATAGGTAGGATCAGATAACTCAATGCATAAGAGTACAAGCTGATACCGAAGCAGACTCCGGACAGAAGTAAAGTATGCAGTTTTCCTGTTTTCAGATACAAAAGCAGTACAAGAACAGAACAGGAAATGCAGCACAACATCAGATTGCAGTCCAGGGCATAACGTCCGGACATCACAAAATACGGGCAGAAACACAGAAAAAGAGCAGCAGCGAGGGTGATTTTTTTATTATCAAAGATAAGGGACATGCTCCTGGTGCCGGTGATCCACAGAAGAATACTGGCAAAGGCGGCAGGAAATCTTACCAGAAAAACGGACAGATTCCCCTTCCCGAAAAACTTGATCAGCAATACGACAAGGTAAGTATAAAGAGGGCTTTGGCCACCGTAAAAATTCTGCGGATAGAAAGGCAGCACATTGAGATAACGATCGGTACCGTAATTGGCCAGACACCAGGAGTTATATCCAAGAGCGGCTTCGTCTATATGTAAAACATCCGGTAAAACGGTCAGTTTATAGAATCTTAAAAATACTGTGACACAAAACAGAAAAAGTAATGTGATCTGATACCAGTTTTGTTTGCATAAATTCTTCATCTCGTGTATCCTTATATATTATGATGTCGGGGTCAAAAGCCCCCGACTTTGATGCCTACGGATTGTTCCGTGCTACGCACTCCCACAATCCTACCCAATATTCGCATATCGTGGGATTATCATCCCACTTTTCCCGCTGATCTCCCTGTTGTATAATGCGGGATTTCACGGATACCTGCTGCTGGGATATGTGGTGTATCTGCTGGGATCGAAAAAGGGAAAGCGGATTTTGCTGATAGTACCCACACTGCTGGTGTTTGCGGTATGCATTCTTTCCCCGGTCAACGGAGAACTGCGCTATATGCTGCCGGTGATGATAATGCTTCCGCTAAATCTGACATGGTGTGCTTATCAGGAAAGAGAATCTGTTGCAGAAAAAGAGGAGAAATAAAATGACATATAAAAAACCGGAACTTTTAATCCCGGCCAGCAGCCTGGAAGTATTAAAAACGGCTGTTATTTTTGGCGCGGATGCTGTTTATATCGGCGGAGAAGCTTTTGGACTGCGGGCCAAGGCAAAAAATTTCAGCAGTGAAGAAATGGCGGAAGGAGTTGCATTCGCCCATGCACATGGAGTGAAGGTTTATGTGACGGCCAATATTCTGGCGCACAATTATGATCTCGAGGGAGCCAGAAAATATTTTGCCGAGCTGCGGGATATGAAGCTGGAGCAGCCGGATGCGCTGATCATTTCCGATCCGGGAATGTTCATGATCGCCAAAGAAGTCTGGCCCCAGGTGGAGGTGCATATTTCCACGCAGGCCAACAATACCAACTATGAGACATATCTGTTCTGGTGGAAGCTGGGAGCCAAAAGAGTGGTGTCTGCCAGAGAACTGTCCCTGGTAGAGATCAAGGGAATCCGGGAGAAGATTCCTGCGGAAATGGAGATTGAGAGTTTTGTCCACGGGGCAATGTGTATCTCTTATTCCGGCAGATGTCTGCTGAGCAATTTCTTTACAGGAAGAGATGCCAACAGAGGTGCCTGCACACATCCCTGCCGCTGGAAATATGCGGTGGTGGAGGAGACCCGTCCCGGAGAATATCTGCCGGTCTACGAGAATGAGCGGGGGACATATATTTTCAACTCCAAGGATCTGTGCATGATCGAACATATTCCGGAGCTGGTGGAGGCAGGAATCGACAGTCTCAAGATCGAGGGGCGTATGAAGACCGCATTGTATGTGGCAACGGTAGCCAGAACCTACCGGAAGGCCATTGATGATTATTTTGCCGATCCGGAGCTGTACGAGAAAAATATGGACTGGTACAAGGCGGAGATCTCCAAGTGCACCTATCGTCAGTTTACGACGGGGTTCTATTTCGGCAAGCCGGATGAAAATACGCAGATCTATGATAATAACACTTACGTGAACGAATATATTTATCTGGGAATTGTGGAGGCAGTAAAGGATTCTCTGTGCCGGATCGAGCAGCGGAACAAATTCTGCGTGGGCGATTCCATAGAAATCATGAAGCCTGACGGCACCAATGTACCGGTCACGGTGGAAGCTATGTACACCGAGGAGGGAGAAAGTGTGGACAGTGCACCCCATCCCAAGCAGGTGCTGTGGATAAAGTTATCCACGCCGCCGCAGGAATTTGATTTGCTGCGTCAGAAAAATGCTGATTGAGAAAGAGTGACCGGAGGTAACGCCTTATGAAAAGGGAAGGCAGAATTCATAAAGGAGTGTCCATAGGTGCCTATAGTATTCTCATCGTTTTTATGCTGTTGCTGTTGTGGACAGTACTCAGGTATCCGGGGAATCATCTGATCCCATGGCAGATGGCTCTGGGGGTGGCGGCTGCTACAGTGTTGCTGCTGGCGGCCGGTGCGGCATGGAACAAAATATATACGGTGACAGGCCGGAAAAATTCGCTGTATGCCGTAGCGCTGGTATTGTTTGGGGTGCTGCTTTATGTGGTTTCATTGAGCCGGCAGGGGAATGAGAATACTCTGCTGGATTACACCTATGTCTATCGGGATGCCCTGAATCTGGCGAACGGGAGAGAACTGGAAGACACCAATTATTTTTTGACCTATTCGAATAATCTGAAGCCGATGCTTTTGCTTTCCGTTCTGTTTCGGATGGCATTGCTGATGGATGTGTCCCCGTTTTATTTTGTTTTGTTGAGGAATGTAATTCTGGTGATGCTGGTGGCATGTGCCTGTGGTTATCTTGCGGAACGGAATGGGGATACTTGCTGGAGATTTCCGATCCTGCTTGCCTTTGTATTTCTGCTTCCGATGTGGGAGATGACTGCCGTGTTTTATACGGATTCCATGAGTTTCGGTATGGGAATCCTGGGACTGGCTTTCCTGAAATTGGCGGCAACATCCAGGGGGAAGCGCCGGCAGATCCTGTGGGCGCTGCTTGCGGCCGGTGTGGCGGTACTGGCAGGCACATGGAAGATCACAGTGATCATACCGCTGATCGCATGCGCTGTGATCCTCTTGTGGCAGAGAGTGTCGGTGGACCGTCGAGTGACATTGCTGTTTGGAGGTTTTGTCGTGATTCTGGGAGTGGCTCTGCAGCTCTGGGCCAATTCCTACGAGATCACAAAGGAAGCATCTGAAACAGCCAATCCTGTGATCAGCTGGGTGGCACTGGGAATGAAGGAAGACGGTTCCTGGACCAACAACACAGAGTTTGTGGATCATATGTATGAATTTTCCACCAGACAGGAAAAACAGCAATACAGTATGGAATATATTCGCGAAAACAGATCGGAATTCTGGAATCCCGTACATTTGCGCAAAAAGGCAAGCTATAATTTTGCCAACGGAAATCTGGGGGCCAGTGCATTTTTAAACGTGGAGTACAGCGATGGAACCCTGCTCTGGGAAATGTTTTCGCCCTGGGGAAAATACTACTGGCGCACCTGTCAGTATTGTTTCTGCTATCTGGTGTCCATGTATGTGCTGTTACTGATCGGAATGATCCTCAGCCTTCGCAATATTATCAGAGATCAGGAACCACCTGTAATGCTGATGATCTGTCAGTTGGGATTTATCGGTATCGTTGTTTTTTTAATGTTCTGGGAAGCCAGTGGAAGACAGATGTACAATCAGATGCCCGGAATCCTGCTGGGAAGTGTTCTGAGTATAGAGTATTTTTGGAAAAACTTATCACTAAAACCTCGAAAATAATAATTGACCATTATAACGCACATGTTGTACACTGTATTCGATATTATTTTATTGTATACCGAAGGGAAGTAGGGACATGCGCGAAGAATTGAATGTAGAGGAGCTTTTTGCCAGCAAGGTGTTTACCCTGGGCAAGATGAAAGAGAGGCTCCCAAAGAGTACTTACAAAGAAGTGAAGAAGATCATGGATCAGGGAGGAGAACTTTCCCTGGCAACTGCGGATGTAGTGGCAAGTGCCATGAAGGATTGGGCCATCGAGAACGGTGCCACTCATTATACCCACTGGTTCCAGCCGTTGACCGGCATTACCGCAGAGAAACATGATGCTTTTGTGACACATCCTGATGAGGATGGCCGGATGATCATGGAATTTTCCGGCAAAGAACTGATCAAGGGAGAGCCCGATGCATCTTCTTTCCCTTCCGGAGGCTTACGTGCTACCTTTGAGGCAAGAGGTTACACTACATGGGACATCACTTCCCCCGCATTTATCAAAGAGACCGCTACCGGTCCGACCCTTTGTATCCCTACAGCATTCTGTTCTTATAAAGGCGAAGCACTGGATAAGAAGACACCGTTACTTCGTTCCATGGAGGCTCTGAGCAAGCAGGCGATCCGTATCGTCCGCCTGTTCGGCAATACAGAAGCTACCAAAGTACTGCCTTCCGTTGGCGCGGAGCAGGAATATTTCCTGGTAGATTCTGCCAAGGCTTTGCAGCGTGAAGATATTATTTTCGCCGGACGAACCCTGTTCGGTGCTCCCGCCCCCAAGGGACAGGAGATGGATGACCACTATTTCGGTGTTATCCGTGAGCGTATCGGTGGTTTCATGCATGATGTCAATATCGAGCTGTGGAAGCTGGGTGTAACATCCAAGACCCAGCATAATGAGGCGGCTCCCGCACAGCATGAAGTGGCGCCCATCTACGAGTCTGCCAATGTGGCAGTGGATCACAACCAGCTGGTAATGGAGACTCTGAAGCGTGTGGCAGGCAAGCACGGTCTGCGCTGCATGCTGCATGAGAAGCCTTTTGCCGGAGTAAACGGTTCCGGTAAGCATAACAACTGGTCCATCACTACGGACAATGGTGTAAACCTTCTGGAGCCCGGCCAGACCCCCAATGAAAATATTCAGTTCCTGCTGGTACTGGCATGTATCATGAAAGCTGTAGATACCCATGCGGATCTGCTGCGTCAGAGTGCGTCCAATGTAGGTAACGATCACAGACTGGGCGGTTACGAGGCACCCCCTGCCATTATTTCGATCTTCCTGGGCGAACAGCTGGAGGATGTGGTGGCACAGCTGGTGGAGACCGGTAAAGCAGACAATCTGAAAGAAGGCGGTGTACTTCGCACCGGTGTATCCACATTGCCGGATTTTGTAAAGGATGCTACCGACAGAAACCGTACTTCACCGTTTGCCTTTACAGGAAATAAATTCGAATTCCGTATGGTGGGAAGCGAGGATTCCATCGGAAGCCCCAACACCACCCTGAATGCCATTGTGGCAGAGGCGTTCTGCGAAGCTGCAGACCGTCTGGAAGGCGCGGAAGATTTCGATATGGCAGTCCATGATCTGATCAAGGAATATATGACGGAGCACCAGCGTATTATTTTCAATGGCAACGGTTATGCCAGGGAATGGGAAGAGGAAGCAGCCAGAAGAGGATTGCCCAATATTCCTTCCATGGTAGCAGCAGTAGATACTCTGACTACTCCCAAGGCTATCCATCTGTTTGAAAAGTTCGGTATTTTCACCGAGGCAGAGCTGCGTTCCCGCGCGGAGGTACTGTACGAGACCTATGCAAAGACCATCAATATCGAGGCACTGACTATGGTGGATATGGCAAACAAGCAGATCATTCCTGCAGTCATGAAATACAGCAAGTCGCTGGCAGATGCTGTTATTGCTATTACGGAAGCTGGCGGAGACACCTACGTGCCTACCCGTATGTTGCAGCAGATCACACAGAAGCTGACAGAGATGGAAAAGGCATCCGAGGCACTTCTCGAGGTGGAGAAAAAGGCATCCGCCATGGAGAGAGGCAAGGAGCAGGCATTCTGTTATCATGATGAAGTCATGGTGGCAATGAACGCACTGAGAAAACCTGCGGATGAACTGGAAAAGCTGGTAGACAAGAAGTACTGGCCGTTCCCGACCTATGCGGATCTGTTGTTTGAGGTATAGAGCACTTCAGAGATCGCTTCGGATGCAAAAGTAAAGCCTCGTAGAGGCGATTTTGCGAATGGAGTTCTGAATAGTTACAATTTTTTCAAAAAAGGTATTGCATTCAAAAAAAATCTGTTGTATAGTAATGAGCCATAGAGGAGCGATCCTCACAAGTTAATATTTTTCAATGCGAAACGAAGGCGTTTACACTAGGAAGTGTAGCGCCTTTTTTTGTGACTATTCAGAGCCGTAAATATTGAACATATTTGTCAAATGCTTGCATTCGTAAAAATATGTGTCAATATTTATTCGGCGAAGTAACCTCAAATGAGCAAACAACAAGTAAACTTGTTGTTCAGGAAAGTCTCGTAGAGACGATTTTGCGAATGGAGGTTCTGAATAGTCAGCACGGAATAGTCGCAGGAAGCATGGAAAATAGCAAGAATAAGGAGGAAACGAAGATGAGTGAAGTATTAAACGTGGAAGAAATCTTTGGCAGTAAGGTATTCACTCTGGGTAAGATGAGGGAAAGATTACCCAAGAGCGTATACAAAGAAGTGAAGAAGATCATTGATCACGGCGGAGAGCTGTCTCTGGCCACCGCTGATGTTGTAGCAAAGGCAATGAAGGATTGGGCCATCGAGAACGGTGCCACCCATTATACCCACTGGTTCCAGCCTCTGACCGGAATCACCGCAGAGAAGCACGATGCATTCGTAACCCATCCCGATGAGTACGGCAAGATGATCATGGAGTTCTCCGGTAAGGAGCTGATCAAGGGCGAGCCCGATGCATCTTCCTTCCCCTCCGGAGGCTTACGAGCTACCTTCGAGGCAAGAGGCTATACTGCATGGGATATCACCTCTCCCGCATTCCTGAAAGAGGATGCAACCGGCGTGATCCTCTGCATTCCCACTGCATTCTGTTCTTACAAGGGTGAGGCACTGGATAAGAAGACACCGCTTCTTCGTTCCATGGAAGCAGTCAGCACACAGGCACTGCGTATCGTAAGACTGTTCGGCAATACCGAAGCTACCAAGGTCGTAGCTAGCGTGGGACCGGAGCAGGAATATTTCCTGGTAGACAGAGACAAATACTTAAAGCGTGAAGACCTGATCTTCGCAGGACGTACCCTGTTCGGTGCACCCGCACCCAAGGGACAGGAGCTGGAGGATCATTACTTCGGTACTATCCGCGAGAGAATCGGTTCTTTCATGAAGGATCTGAACATTGAACTGTGGAAGCTGGGCGTAACCGCCAAGACACAGCATAACGAAGTGGCTCCCGCACAGCACGAGCTGGCTCCTATTTATGAGACCGCCAACATTGCGGTAGATCATAACCAGCTGGTTATGGAGACCATGAAGAAAGTAGCAGGACGTCACGGTATGACCTGCCTGCTGCATGAGAAGCCTTTCGCCGGAGTGAACGGTTCCGGTAAGCATAACAACTGGTCCCTGGGAACCGATAACGGTGTCAACCTGTTGGATCCCGGCGATACTCCTAACGAGAACATCCAGTTCCTGTTAGTACTGGCATGTATCCTGAAAGCCGTAGATACCCATGCAGATCTGCTTCGTCAGAGTGCATCCGATGTCGGCAACGATCACAGGCTGGGAGCTAACGAGGCACCCCCTGCCATCATTTCCGTATTCCTGGGCGAGCAGCTGGAGGATGTGGTAAAGCAGCTGGTTGAGACCGGTGATGCTACTCATTCCATCCAGGGCGGTAAACTGTTGACCGGCGTATCCACTCTGCCGGATCTGGATAAGGATGCCACCGACCGTAACAGAACTTCACCGTTTGCTTTCACCGGCAACAAGTTTGAGTTCCGTATGGTAGGTAGTGCAGACTCCATCGCCAGCCCCAACACCACTCTGAACGCTATCGTTGCAGAAGCTTTCTGCGAGGCAGCAGACATTCTGGAGAAAGCAGACGATTTCGATATTGCCGTACACGATCTGATCAAGAAGTACCTGACCGAGCATCAGAGAATCATCTTCAACGGCAACGGCTATTCTGAGGAGTGGGTAGAAGAGGCAGCCAGAAGAGGACTTCCCAACATCAAGTCCATGGTAGAAGCTTCCGAGACTCTGACCACCGAAAAGTCTATCAAACTGTTCGAGAAGTTCGGTATCTTCACCAAGGCTGAGCTGGAATCCCGCGAGGAGGTTCTGTATGAGACCTACTCCAAGACCATCAACATCGAAGCTCTGACCATGGTAGATATGGCGAAGAAGCAGTACATTCCCGCAGTTATGGAGTATACCAGGACTCTGGCTGATACCGTACTGGCTGTTAAGAGTGCAGGCGCTGATGCAAGTGTACAGACCACAGTACTGAAGAGTATTTCTGAGAAGCTGGCAGAGACACAGGCTGCTGAGACTGCTCTGGAGGATAAGCTGGCTGAGGCAGCAGGTATCGAGGATCCCAAGAAGCTTGCTTTCTTCTATAAAGATGTGGTACATACTGCAATGGATGACCTGAGAACTCCCGTGGATGAACTGGAAATGATGGTCGACAAGAAGGTATGGCCGGTACCCACCTACGGCGATCTGATCTTTGAAGTATAAATAGCGTTGCAAAATACCATAATACGTTTCTCTCATTGTGTTGAATGAAAACGGGGCTTGCCATATGATGGTGAGCCTCGTTTTGCAGTTATGTATGTTTCTTGGCATTGCTATGGGGAAAATCCTGTGTTATGATAACTGCATGATGAAAAATATACTGAAAAATAAGAAATTTTGGAAAATTATCTGTATTCTTGCAATCATTGCATATACGGCAAAAAATTTATTTATTGGTGCTGATACGGACGAAGGCTATGGCATCATGGTGGGCTATCGTCTTGCCATGGGAGACCGGCTGCTGCTTGAAATGTGGGAGCCACACCAGACTTCCGCCATTTTTACGGCAGTTTTTATCAGGCTGTTTGTGATGCTGACAGGTGGAGTGAATTACCTGAACCTGTTTTTAAGGCTCGTATTTTTCCCGATTCAGGCAGGTGTCAGTGTCTTCCTGTATAAGACGATCCGCAGGACAGTGCCGCAGATGGATGAGAATGTGGCAGCACTGATGGGGCTTCTCTACTATGTGACAACGCCCAAGTCCATTTTTATTCCGGAGTATTCCAATCTTCATAACTGGTTCTTTGCACTTATGGTGCTGTGCCTTCTGAGATACTTCGGAGCGAAGGACTCCGAGGGCAGACAGACAGCAGGAGAGCTGCGGTGGCTGGTGCTGGCAGGTATATTCATGACCTGTGATGTGCTGGCTTATCCCAGTATGGTACTGGTATTTTTGTGCTGCCTGGTATTTCTGCTGGTGCGCAGATCAGAGAAAAAATGGAAAGAACTCTGTGCTTATGTACTGCCCTGTGTGGCAAGTGCGGCAGTAATGTTTACATATCTTCTGAGTTATATGACACCGCAGAAAATGTTGGAGATGGCAGGCGAGATCCTGGGAGAGGGGTCCCATCAGACTACTGTGGGAGAAAAATTGTTGGGATGGGGGTCAAGCCTGGGAGAGATGGCCATGATCCTTCTGTGTGCCCTGCTGGTGTCTCTGGGAATCCGATGGTTTATAGAGAAAGTGTGGAAGAAAAAACTTCCCGGACTGCTACAGCTTCCGGGCATGCTGTTTTTCGTAATTGTATTTCTGATCCAGATCTGGTTCTGGCTGTTCAGTTCCTTTAATGCAATTTACCCGCAGCTTTTGCTGATGGCAGTATCTCTGACGGGATGTTATATTTATCTACGCAGAGACAAGACGGAAAAGCTGTTCTATGAACTGATCCTGCTGGCATTTGTCAATTATTTTTCGGTACTTCTGTTGTCTAACTGGGGACCGATGCTGCTGGTCACCTATCTCATTATGGGAGCAGTGACCGGACTGGTATGTCTGGAAGACTACTGGCAGAAGGAAAACACCGCAGGAAAGAAGGCAATTCAGATCCTGTGCCTGATCCTTGTGCTTGGGAATGCATTTTCCTATACCTGGCTGATTCTGGGATCCCAGGAATATCATGCCTATGTGATTCAAAATGTGCGTGGCATCAACAGAGAGGGATTACGCGCCGGAATCCTCACGGATTATATGACTGCATACCGTTACAACAATAATCTGGCTGTATGGCCGGAGGCCGTGCCGGACGGCAGTACCGTGCTTTATGTGGGACCGTCCCAGTTCTATTGTATGCTCGGAGAACATAAGCAGGCATCCCCCGATACGATCTGCTCTATGATCTATGATGAGCGTCTGTTGGACTACTGGAAGATCAATCCGGACAGATATCCGGATGTGGTGGTATTTGAAAGCTGTTATGGAGATATTGCCCAGGAAGGAGAGAACAGCTTTATCTGGAACTGGTTGATGGAGGATTTTAAGCCTGCAGAGAGGAAGGATTACCCCTATATCACGGTGTTTACGCGATGATTTTACGGAAATTGTTCTAATTTCATATATTTTTTTAAATTTTTTTTAAATTAGGTATTGCAAAAAAGGAACAGATAGTGTATACTTCATCAAGTAAACGACATAGGGCTATCGCCAAACGGTAAGGCAACGGACTCTGACTCCGTCATTTCAAGGTTCGAATCCTTGTAGCCCTGCGAGGCAGGGGTTGACCTGCTAAGAAGACCTCAGTAGAGAAATCTGCTGAGGTTTTTTTGTGTCAAATTCTAAAAAAAACCATAGCAATCACTAAAATTCTCATATTTTCAAAAAAAACACAAATGTTAAAATGAAATCATTCCAAAAAGAAAGAAGAAGGAGTGAGTTTATGGGAAAAACAAAAATGAAAAGAACGGAGGCTGGATCCGGTAATTTAAAGGAGCATTTTAAAAGAAACTGGCCTTATTATGTGATGATGTTGCCTGGAATTATATATCTTGTTATGTTTAAGTATATTCCTATGCTTGGTAGCGTAATCGCATTTAAAGATTATTCTGCATATAAAGGAATTTGGGATAGTGCATGGTGTGGATTGACTAATTTTAAAAAGCTGTTTACATATCCGGATTTTTACAAAATCCTCAGAAATACGGTTGTTCTGGGATTGCTGAAGACTGTTTTGACATTTCCGGTTCCCGTCATTTTGGCATTGATGTTAAATGAACTACGAAATGCTAAGGTGAAAAAGGGAATACAGACGATTATTTGTATCCCATATTTTGTATCCTGGGTAGTGGTAGGAGGACTGGTATTCGATATTTTTGGCATTGGTGGACTGTTTAATAACGTAAGAGAATTTCTGGGAATGTCTCCCTTACTGGTAATGCAGAAAGAAAGCTGGTTTCGTCCTATTTATGTTCTTTCTACGATATGGAAAGAATCTGGCTGGGGTACGGTAGTATATCTGGCGGCAATTAGCGGAATGGATCCGAGTTTGTATGAATCAGCTTCTATTGATGGTGCGTCGCGATTCCAGAAAATGAAATTCATTACATTTCCTCTTTTAGTGCCTACGGTGCTTACACTTTTACTTTTGAACATCGGAAGCTTTTTAACACTGGGATTTGATCAAGTATATAATTTATACACACCAATGACTTATTCAGTGGCAGATATTTTTGATACGTATGTTTTCCGTGTCGGAATTCAACAGGCACAATACAGTTTCGCAACAGCGGTAGGATTGTTCCAGTCGGTAGTAGGTCTGTTTATGGTAGTTACTTTCAATAAAATTGCAAATAAAGTTTCAGAAGACGGAGGATTGTGGTAATGAAGGCTTATACGAAAAAATCACATGTACGGGAATCTGCAAACGATAAAATCTTTGGGTTTGTAATTAGCTTGATTCTAATATTGTTTGCCGTTATTACGGCCATCCCGCTTATTTCTGAGGCTGCAGTATCCTTGAGCTCCAAAACGGCATCACAGATGAATCAGATTAATTTATTACCGGTAGGATTTACGTTTGATTCCTGGAAATATCTTTTTATGAAAGGAAAAATATGGACGCCTTTCTTGATTTCGGTTTCTTCCACAGTGTTGGGTGTGGCGATAGCATTATTACTAAATGTTTTAATGGCATATCCGTTGTCGAAAACAGAATTCCGACCGTCCAAATATATTATGTTATTTGTGGTATTTACTATGGTGTTTGCTGCTCCTAAAGTTCCTTATTTTTTGACGTTACGTTCTTATGGATTATACAATAATTACTGGGTGTTAATTCTTCCTCATATTATGACAGCGTATAACCTGATTATAGTCAGAACATTTTTCAAACAGTTTCCCCGGGAGTTGGAAGAAGCTGCAATGATTGATGGATGTGGAAAATTTCGTATTTTGCTTCAAATTGTGCTTCCGGCTTCGAAAGCAGTGCTGGCTACGGTAGGATTATTTTACGGAGTGACAATGTGGAACCAATATGAGCATCCGATGATGTTTATACAAAATATGAACCTGTTTCCTTTACAAATGAAGATTCGAACAATTGTTGACGGAGGTGGAGAATTACAGGCAGTTACCATGGCACAGACAGCAAATTATACATCCGCAACTCTCAGCGCAGCAGCGGTTGTATTTGCGATTCTTCCGGTTTTGGTCGCGTATCCCTGGATACAGAAATATTTTGCGAAAGGTGCAATGCTAGGGTCTGTAAAGGGATAAATAAAAACTAAAGAAACACAGAGTAAGAACTAAAAAGCCCATATTTCAAAAGAAATAGGAGCTGATAAAATAGAATTACCAAAAGAAAGAACGAGGTGGAAAGGTATGAAAAAAAGGTATGCAAAGAAACTAATGAGTGCAACGCTGGCATCGGTGATGGTGATGTCAATGTTGTCGGGGTGTGGAAGTGCTGATTCTAAGAGCACAGAAGCAACAGAACAGACGGCAGAGGCTTCTACAGATGAGGATATTGAAATCTGGAGCACCAACAATGGATACCTTCCGGTGGAAGCAGGAAGTGAACTGTATAATTTTTATAAAGATATCATAGGTGTCGGGATTGTACAGCCTTATGTAGAGTGGAATGGTGGAGAAACCTATTTGGAGCAGTTGAATCTCAGAATTGCTGCCGGAGATATGCCGGATATGTTTACTCCCTGGAATGGTGTAGAGACAGAATTAATTGCGAATGGAGCATTACTGGATCTGACAGATCTGTTGCCTGAAAAAGCACCTCATTTGTGGGAGAGCATTCCGGAGGATGTCTGGGACGCAGTAAAAGCGAATGATCCGACCGGGCAAAACCGCATCTATGTGATTCCGCAGGTTATGAGTTACGGAAGAAATGGCGCTATGATTCGTAAGGACTGGCTGGATAATCTCGGTCTGGACATGCCCACAACCCAGGAAGAGTTTGTAGAAGTACTCAGAGCATTTAAAAACGATGATCCCAATGGCAATGGGGTGGCAGATGAAATCCCTACAGGTGGTCGTGCAGAAGCAAGATGGATGGGACAGTTGTTTGGACAGTACGGAATTGCAATGTGGGAAGGATATCCTCAGTGGGATATTTATGATGGAGAACTTACTTACTCTGCAGTAACCAAGAATATGCGAGATTGTCTGGAGTGGATGTCCGGGTTATATGCAGAAGGATTGCTCGACCCAGAGACTTTTCTGAATGATAAGGCTGCGTGGGACGGTAAAATCAATTCAGGTGTGGTTGGTATTTGGGAACATTTGCCTCAGGAATGCTATAATTATGCGGAAAATATTTATAATGGTACCGGAGTAAAACCGGAAATCGCTGTATTACCTGCCATTTCAGCACCCGGATATGAAGGATATTATACAATGCATCAGATGAACGGCGGAGGATTTGTTGTAGCAAATACGGATGATGAAGCGAAGATTGACAGAATCATGAAAGTATTAGATGCTTATGGAAACCAGGATCTGTGGATGAAATTTTATAATGGTGTGGAAGGTATGCACAGTGAAGTGGTAAACGGGGAATCCGTTCGTCTGCCGGATGATCCATCCACGCAGCAGAATTTGGTATTAGTACCTTTCAACCAAATTGCAACCATTGATTTCCAAGTGAATGTACTGTCTTCCCAGTTAACAGATGACAGAGCATGGGCAGTATCTCAGGCAATTGAGAATGTTCAGGAAAACCAGAAATATGTAAAGAGTTTTGCTGGGGACGGTATGCCGGAATCGATTACTTCTGATTATCCGGATATTGCTAACCGGACTTTATATATTGAATATGCTACCAAGATTATCACCGGAGAATACTCCATTGATAAGTTTGATGAATTTGTAGAAAAATGGTATGCCACCGGTGGAACGGAAGTAACTGAGAAAGCAAGAGAGTGGTACGCAAAAAAAGCACAGTAATATTCTGCAAGAAGATGAGGAGTCCTGAGAGTTTATTTCCCCAGGACTCCTTTGTAGAAACAGGAGTACAAAAGAATGCAGAGCTATAATCCATATCTGCCTTTGTGGGAATATATTCCGGACGGAGAACCACATGTATTTGGTGACAGGGTTTATCTATACGGAAGCCATGACGGGTTTGGCGGAAATAAGTATTGCATGAACGATTATGTCTGTTGGTCTGCCAATGTTCATGACCTAAAGGAATGGAGATACGAAGGCATTATCTACCGGAGCAGCCAGGATCCAAGAATGCCGGATGGTAACAGACAAATCTGGGCACCGGATGTCGCAAGAGGCAAGGATGGAAGATACTATTTATATTATTGCCCGGACGGTGACGGAGAGGCAATCGGTGTAGCTGTATGCAATGAACCTGCAGGACAATATCAATTCTATGGAATTGTGCAGGATAAAAAAGGACAATGGATCGGAAAACGGGAAGGGGATATCTGGCAGTTTGATCCCGGTGTTTTTATAGATGAAGACAGTAAAATTTACCTGTATTCAGGAAATGGTCCAAAGACAGAGAAGGATATAGGGAAAACACCTAAAAATTCCTGTGTCATGGAATTAAGTGACGATATGCTTACAGTCATAGAAGAACCAAGAATTCTGCTTCCAATATTGGGAAAAGCAAAGGATACCGGATTTGAGGGACATGAGTTTTTTGAAGCAAGTTCTGTCAGGAAGATAAACGGAAAGTACTATTTGATTTATTCTTCTGTTCGGTCGAGAGAATTATGCTATGCCATAAGTGAAAAACCGGATCGTGAGTATCGTTATGCAGGAGTACTGTCCGATAACTCCGGCGTAATAGAAGAACAGGATAAGAACCGGATACAGATCATGTGGGGAAACAATCATGGAAGTATTGAGCAGATCAATGGTAAATGGTACGTCTTTTATCATAGACCTACTAATAAGACACAGTTTTCAAGACAAGCCTGCGTTGAAGAGTTAGTTATGTTGCCGGATGGCAGGTTTCAACAGGCAGAGATGACATCACAGGGATTCAACGGAGCTCCGCTGGAAAAAGGTACATATCCTGCGTCCATAGCATGCATACTGCATGGAAAATTAGAACCTGAGATATCCAGGCCGGACAGCAATGCGCAGCCCTATGTGACACAGGATGCTCCGGATAAAAATCCGGATGAGATACAAGATGAAAATGCAGCGCCCAAGCAATACATTACCTGCATAGAAGACGGAGGATGCGCAGGGTATAAATATTTTCAATTCGATGACCTGAAAAAGATAACGATAACGACCAGAGGATGCGCAAAAGGAGAGATTTGTGTTAGAATACAGGAAAATGATAAGGAGATAGGGCGTATTCTTGTGACACCGTCAGAAGACTGGGAAAAGAACCAAACCGATATAAAAGAATGGAGAGGTATTGGTACTTTGATGTTGGAATATCACGGACGGGGAATGTTGGATATGCTTGAAATCTCTTTAGAATAGAACAGCGAATAATCTATGGGCGGTGTGATGACAATGAAGAAAATGTGGAACAACCTGAATATAGCGACAAAATTGATTCTTGTGTTCTCGATGGTCAGTGTGATGCCATTGTTGGTTATGAGCTTTGTACTATATCATATTTCCGCTAATAGTCTGGAATCCGCCATGGAGGAAACTGCATCTATTTTCAGTTCACAAATAGCTTCTGACATGAATGGGTTTATCAGCGATTATGATGCGCTTACAAAATCTCTGCTGGTGAATGAAGGTCTGATGGATCGTCTGGACACAGAGATTCCGATATCACAGAGAATAGAGAATAAACTGTTTTATCGTGAACTGGTAATGAGACTGATGACGATGGAAAGTGAAATTCAGTCTGTGACGATCATGAATGAGGAAGGCGGATATTTTCAGTATGATCGTACCGGAAGATCTTTGAGTTGTGAAGAATTGTTGCGGCAGGACTGGTTTTTAAAAGAACAGGAGAATTCGGAAGTTCTGTTTCTGACACCGTTGCATGACTGCTCTTATTATGATAGAAACAGAGATCAGATATTGGTTACATTTGGACGTCGTGTATACGGTGTAAACGGAAAATATGCCGGGATGATACTGATAGACCTTGCTCCGTCCAGTATTATCAAATTGAGTGATATGTTTCTTCTGGAACGCAATCAATATAATATCAAAATTAATATTACAGATGCACAGGGGGGACTGATATATGATTCTGATTTGTCCAGCGGCAGAGCTCATTATAGCGAGATTGACAAAGAAAGCCTGCTGTTTTATGAAAAGAACCCTGACGATTATATCGTAATAGAAGATACGACGAAACAGTTGGGAATTAAGGTGAATACTGTGATCCCGAGGAGCAAGATGTATCTGCGTGTCAGCTTTATCCAGAAGGTGACATGGATACTGGTGGCGGTTCTGATTGCAATCATTATTTCCGCTTCCGTTTTATTCAGCAAACAAATGGTATATTTAATCCGGAAGTTGCAGAGTAGTATGAAAAGACTGGAAAATGGAAACTATGAGTTGATTGAGGAAACAGTTGGAAATGATGAACTCGGAAGCCTGGTAAAAAGCTATAATCATATGGTCGGTAAGATGGAAGCACTGCTTGAGGAGATATATCAGGCAGGTGTACGCCAGAAAAATGCACAGTTTCTGGCACTTCGTACCCAGATTAATCCCCATTTTCTGTTTAATACCCTGGAATCCATTCGCATTAAGGCTATCCTGAACGGAGATGATGATGTGGCCGATATGGTTAAGATTCTGGCAAAAATGTTTCGTAATGTCCTGGACAGTGATAAAAAGAATTACACAGTAAACGATGAACTTGACAATATTCGGTCTTATATCTGCCTTCAGAATATCCGCTTTGACAATGTGATTACTTTGCATGAGGATGTGGATCAGAAGCTCTGTCAGGCACGTATCATGCCGATTCTGTTCCAGCCGGTCATTGAAAATTCATTCAAATACGGAAGCAGAGAGAGTGGTATACCGATCAAAATATCTATATCAGGAAGACTGGTTGATGAACATATTATGGTGTTTACCATTCAGGATGATGGTGCCGGTATGTCCGGTGAGAGACTGGAAGAAGTACGACACAGCCTGGAGGCATTGTCGGAAACATCACAGAGCGAGGAAACACAAAACTCTCATCGAATCGGTCTTCGCAATATAGCAGAGCGGATCAGATTGCGTTATGGAAATGAAGGAAAGCTGAGTATCTTATCAAGTGATGAGTACGGAACAGTGGTGGAAATTCGAATTCCTTATATGGAGCAGGAAAGAGGCTGATCAATATGGCATATAAGTTATTGATTGTTGAGGATGAAAAGGAAAAGGCAACCGGAATTGCCTATTTGACTGGAAAGTATAATCCGGAGTGCAGACCGGTTCTGCTGGCACATGACGGAAGAGAAGGATATGAGAAAGCCGTCGCAGAGCAGCCGGATATTATTGTTACGGATATCAGAATGCCTGAAATGGACGGATTGGAAATGATCCGGGAACTGAAAAAAGCAGGATGCTCAGCTGAGTTTATTGTATTAAGCGGATATGCAGAATTCAGCTACGCAAAAAAGGCAATCGAACTGGGAGTCAGAGATTTTATCACAAAACCGGTTGATGAGAAAGAACTGAGTGAGACAATAACCAGGGTGTGCGGAGAAATTGCAACCAGGAGAAAGACACAGGATTCCTTGGGAAAATTGAATGATGATATGCGTAACTATGCATTGAGGGATTTCTTGACAGGTGGTACGGACAGCCGCTATAAAGTGGGAGAATTCCTGAAGAAAATGAGAGTTTTAGAAAATTACAGTCAGTATACCTGTCTGGTACTTGCTGCAGAAAATCAAGAGGAGAATATACTGCCTGTAGAAGGCTTGATTCTACAGGGGGAACAGTTCCTTTACAGCATCCACATCGGGAATGCACAAACAGCGGTAATCATCGGAGCAAACAATTTTACGACGGAAGATAAGAAGACGCTTGTCGGAAAGTATATGATCCAAAACACGGAAGATGCAGGGCGGTTCAGCATAGGAATCGGAAGTACTTATAAAGAGTATGAAGATCTCCCTAAAGCATATGAGGAAGCTTGTGTAGCTATCAATTACCGTATTTTGAAAGGCTGCGGAACCGCTATTTTATTTGAAGAACTTTGCAATATGGAAAACCGGCCGGAACTGCTTACGGAAGAAGAGACAGAGCAATTAAAGGATAGAATTGATCGTTTTGACCAGAATGGCTTCCGGATTACCGTGAAAGGAATTTTTCACAGAATTCTTTCAGAGAATACATTGACACTTCCAGAATTGCAGAAACTGAGCTTGAATATTGTGCTTCTGGGATTACACAACATACCGACGGCACAACTTCAGATGAATGAATACTTTGGAAAGAATTTATTTACTTTGAAGAGTATTGAAAAATTCAAGACAATGGAACAGTTGGAAAACTGGATCATGAATATGGTCAGCAGTGTCAACGAAGTTATGCTGAAAGATAATATGCCAAAAAAGAAAGACGTTATTGCAGAAGCAAAGGAGTACATCAGGCAAAACTATAATCAGAATATTTCATTGAATGACATATCCGGGAAATTTTATATTAATCCTTACTATTTCAGTCAATTGTTTAAGAAAAAAACCGGAATGACCTATCAGAAGTATCTGACAGATTATCGTGTGGATCGTGCCAAAAAGCTGTTGGCAGAGACGGAACTGCATATTTATGAGGTGTGTAAAGCGGTGGGATACAGTGATGTAAACCATTTTAATCAGACATTTGAACGGGTGGAAGGAATGAAACCCAGCGAGTACAGACAAAAATACAAACAGGAAGAGAACTGACAGCAGATGAGGAGGCGTTTATGAATTCCAAAATAAACAGCCTGTTGCATGGAGAGATGGAAAATTATATTTTCCCCTTTTTCTGGCAACACGGTGAATCGGAAGCAGTGCTGAGAAAATACATGCAGGTAATTTATGATGCAAATATTCGCGCGGTGTGTATAGAAAGCCGCCCACATCCGGATTTTGTGGGAGCCGGCTGGTGGCGGGATATGGACATTATTTTGGAGGAAGCAAGAAAACGGAAAATGAAGGTCTGGATACTGGATGACAGTCATTTCCCCACAGGATATTGTAACGGAAAAATTGAGGAAAAACCAGACACCTGCAAGAGATGGTTCCTGACCTACCGAGTGTTGGACAGGGTGGCTCCGGGAGAAAGAAAAGTCTGGAAGAGATCAAGCTACGATAGAGCAGAACCGTTTGTCCCATCCTGGATCGAGAATTATTTTCACATGGAATTTGAAACATTCCCGGGAGATCAGACACTGGGGATAATAGCGGTGCGGAAAAACGGATCAGTGGAGAAAGATCTGATATTGCTGGAGGAAAAAAACGGAGAGATAGCGTATGCACCGACGGAAGGAGAATGGAAAGTATATGCACTTCATCTGACGAGAAATCGTGGGTCACATCGTAATTACATGAATATGTTGGATGAGGAGGCCTGTCATACACTGATCGAGGCTGTGTATGAGCCACACTATGCACATTATCAAGAGGATTTCGGAGATACCATTGCAGGATTTTTCTCGGATGAACCGGAGATCGGGAACGGTCATCTCTATCAGATGGATCAGAAGATCTATCAGATGGAAGATCAACCTTGGAGCAGGGAACTTGCACAGGATCTTGAGAAAACGTTTGGAACGGAATATGCAAAATATCTGCCGCTTTTATGGGAAAGGGAATTTGATGAGAATCTGACGGCCAAGGTGCGTTTCAGTTACATGGATAAAGTTACCAGATGCGTGGAAAGGGATTTTTCCCGGCAGATAGGAGACTGGTGTCACAAACACGGTGTCGAATACATAGGCCACCTGATCGAAGACAATAACCAGCATGCTCGCTGCGGATCGAGTCTGGGACACTATTTCCGCGGACTGGCAGGACAGGATATGTCAGGAATAGATGATATTGGAGGACAGGTATTACCACAGGGAGAAGATATTGCTTATGTCTCTCATCTGGGGACACCGCGTGACGGTGTGTTTTATCATTTCACATTGGGGCGTCTTGCTTCCAGCGCGGCAGCAATAGATCGTCGTAAAAAAGATCGCTCCATGTGCGAAATTTTTGGAAATTATGGCTGGAAAGAAGGGGTGAGACTGGAGGCATATCTGGCGGATCATTTTATGGTTCGAGGTGTGAATCATTTTGTTCCGCATGCTTTTTCGGCCAAGGATTTCCCGGATCAGGACTGCCCACCGCATTTTTATGCACATGGACATAATCCGCAATACCGTCACTTTGGAGTGCTGATGAATTATATGAATCGTATCTGCAATCTGATAAACGGTGGACATCATGAGAGCGAAGCGGCGATTTTGTATCATGGCGAAGCCGAGTGGACGGGAATGACATGCATGTATATTCAGGAACCGGCGAGAATTCTGACGGAAGCACAGATTGGATTTGACTTCTTGCCGTCAGATATTTTTACAGACAGTTGTTATGAAACGGATCTGAGTGACGGATTACAGGTCCATACACAGAAATATAAGATTTTCATTATTCCACAGACCGATTATATAACAAAGGAAACGGCAGAAGCTGTTATCCGACTGGGAAAACAGGGATTCCCCTGTGTATTCCTAAATGCCTATCCCAAAGGAATATGCAGTTGGATCGACAGTAATAGTGAAGCGGAAAGGTTGTCACAAATACGCAAATACGCAGAAACATTGCCGGTAACGAAACTTTTGGAGTACATGAGAAAGCACAGGATGCCGGAAATACAGATGATTCCGGAGAATAAAGATATTCGCAGTTACAGGTATCATGGAGACCCGGAACTCTTGTACCTTGTGAATGAAGGAACGACGATATATGAAGGCACGGTGCTCTTGTCAGATAAAAGAGAGATATGCTATCGGTATAATGCATGGGAAAATGAACTGGAAGAGCTACAGCTAAAAGAAGGAAATTCGACAGAGTTTAATGTGCGGATAGAACCCGGAAAAAGTTGGATCATCATATTTGATACGGAAACCCCGGACTGTTTGAAAAAGCAATCGACGTATACGGTAACAGGAGGCAGAAATCTGAATAAAGGATGGACACGCTCGGTGTGCGATAGCATTCATTATCCTGTATTTGAACAGCCTGTAGCGGTAGAATTACCAGATCATGCAGAGAAGGAAATGCCGGATTTCGGCGGTGTGATTCGTTATGAACAGGAAGTGGAACTGAGACCGGAAGAAATACAACATGCAGTTTTAGAAATCAGTGACGCAGGGGAAGCCGTACAAGTATTTGTAAACGGAGCAGATTGTGGAATCCAGATTATTCCACCGTATCGGTATGAGATTGATAAGTTACTTATAACAGGAAAAAACCGGATTGTAATCGAAGTTGCTACTACATTGGAGCGGAGAATACCACCAAAGAGAAAACAGGAGAACTGGAAACCGGAGAATCAGATCGGTTTATGCGGAGAAGTACATTTATATCACAAAAAATAACAAGAGCAGGAGGAACAGGAAAATGAAATTATTTCCGGAGAATTTTTTATGGGGAGCAGCCAGTGCTTCCTTCCAGATAGAGGGAGCCAGAAATGAGGATGGTAAGACCGACAGTATCTGGGACGCTACTGCAGATGGACACATCAAGCGGAACCTAAATGGGGATAAGGCTTGTGATCATTATCATCGTTACAGAGAGGATATCGCTCTGATGAAAGAGCTGGGATTGAAGAGTTACCGGTTTTCCGTCAGTTGGCCGAGAGTTATGCCTCAAAGAGGTATTATCAACGAAAAAGGACTTCAGTTTTATCGAGATCTGACAGGCGAACTGCGTCGTGCCGGGATTGAGCCGCTGTGTACTTTGTATCATTGGGATCTTCCTATGTGGGCTTACAACGAAGGAGGATGGGAGAATCCACAGATTATTGATGAATTTAAAGAATATGTTCAGACTGTGGTAGACGCTTTATCTGATAAAGTGCGTTATTGGATAACGTTCAACGAGCCGGCATGCTTTATCGGGTTCGGTTATTTTGAAGGTCGACAAGCTCCGTTTAAGACAAATACGATGACAAAAGAGCAACGATTCAGTGATCTGGCTTACATCAGCAGGAATGTATTATTATGTCACGGATATGCGGTGAAAATTATTAGAGAACGTTCGAAACTTGCAGATCCGCAGATTGGATTCGCCTTGAATGGACGCAATTTTGTGGCGTATGATGAAACGACTGATGGAATCGAAAAAGCAAGAAATGAAATGTTTGATATTGAAAAGGGATTTTCTATGGCGGTAAACTGGTGGGCAGATCCAATGATTTTGGGAAAAGCACCACAGTATCTGGAAAAGGTTTTGACACAAGAGGATTTGAAAGTAATCTGCCAGCCGTTGAACTTTTTTGGGTATAATATTTATTTTGCTAACAATTATAATGCAGATGCAAAATCTCCCGATCTCGGCTGGCCCGGAATGCCACGTACACAGTTAGGATGGGCGATTACCCCCGAGGTACTTTACTGGTCTCCGAAATTCCTGTATGAACGATATCATCTTCCAATTCTGATTACGGAGAATGGTATGTCCAATCTTGATTTTGTAATGAGTGACGGTAAGGTACATGACCCTCAGAGGGTTGATTATATGTATTGCTATCTGAGTAAATTGTATCGTGCAATGAATGATGGGATTCCTGTGATAGGATATACAGCATGGGCATTTACAGATAATTTTGAGTGGGCGGAAGGATGCGACCCGAGATTTGGATTAGTTTATGTGGACTATAGATCACAGCAGCGAATTCCGAAAGATTCCTTTTATTGGTATCAGCAGGTGATTCGGGATAATGGTGTTGGCGATATCATGCAGTAAAGAGGCGTATGATAAAAAAGTACAGAACAAACATTCGATTTTGTTCTGTACTTTTTTATTTTTGAATGATATACTAGACGGGTAATCATACTAAGAAAATGATGGAGTTTTTCGAGGCGCTGGTAGAGCAACTTTATGATGAAATAATAGTGAAGAATTTAAGAATTTTTGATATAATAAGAAGAGCAGAAAAGGAGGACTGATACAATGACTAATGCAGAAGCTTGGGATTATGCAATCGGAATGATCAGGGTAGATGGACTTGAACCTACAGAGGATTTAAAAAAATATATCGAAAAAGAAAAAACAGGTGAGGCAACGATGGAAGATGTTAAAAAATTTCTTGATAAGAAATATAAGATGAAGGAGCCTGCGAATGTGTGATCCGTATTTGTATGAAAATACAGAGGTATTAAAAAACAAACTGGATATCAGAACGCAGGATGGGCTGAATGATGCGGAAGCAGATTACGTGGTGTATCGTTTAAAAGAGTTAGCAATGAATCCATTGCCGGGAGAATATAATACCGAACATCTTTTAAGGATGCACCATTATATTTTTCAGGATTTATATGAATGGGCAGGAGAACCACGTATCATTGCTATCTATAAGGAGGAAGATGTCCTCGGAGGTATGTCAGTAGAGTACTCTGATCCGTTTGATATCGTGAAGGATATTCACAATATCCTTTCAGATATGCGAGGAAAGCCTTGGAAAGATATGGATAGAAAGCGTGCAACAGTCGAATTTTGCGATTCTCTGGCAAGACTATGGAAAGTACATCCTTTTCGGGAAGGAAACACCAGAACAACGATAACATTTTGCTGCCAATATGCTGATGCGATTGGCTTAAAGATAAACAGAGAGTTATTTGAAAAAAACAGCAGATATGTTCGAATGGCCTTGGTAGCATATAATGCATATTTTGCGGATGGCAGTAATTTCTCAAAGAGAGAATATCTGGAAAAAATAGTATATGATGCAATGGCTGAGCGTACAGTGTTATGAAAATGTTGAAATATTGCGTGTTATCATCAGGGTATAAGAAGTACAGAACAAACATTCGATTTTGTTCTGTACTTTTTTATTTTTGAATGATATACTAGACAGGTAATCATACTAAGAAGATGATAGAGACTTCCTATTTTTACAGATAGAGTTTTACAGATAGAAGCGAAAATCAGGAGAAGGAATATGGATCATTTCAAATTACATTCCGAATATCAGCCTACCGGAGACCAGCCGCAGGCGATTGCGGAGCTGGTGGAAGGCTTCCGGCAGGGCAATCAGTTTGAGACACTGCTGGGTGTTACCGGTTCCGGTAAGACCTTTACCATGGCCAATGTGATCCAGGCATTGAATAAGCCGACGCTGATCATTGCCCACAACAAGACACTGGCGGGGCAGCTTTACGGGGAAATGAAGGAATTTTTCCCGGAAAATGCGGTGGAATATTTTGTTTCTTATTACGATTATTATCAGCCGGAGGCTTATGTGCCGTCTTCGGATACCTATATTGCCAAGGATTCTTCCATCAATGATGAGATCGACAAGCTGCGGCTGTCAGCGACGGCCTCTCTGGCGGAGCGCAGAGACGTGGTGGTAGTGGCAAGCGTGTCCTGTATCTATGGTCTGGGAAGCCCCGACGAATATCAGGATCTGATCGTATCTCTGCGTCCCGGTATGGTGAAGGATCGTGACGAGGTATTGCGGGAACTGATCGATATTCAGTACAACCGCAACGATATGGATATTCAGCGTGCCACTTTCCGTGTCAGGGGAGATGTGGTGGAAGTATATCCGGCACAGGGCGGCGATTATCTCATCCGTATCGAATTCTTCGGGGATGAGATCGACCGGATCGCAGAGGTAGAGCCCCTTACAGGGAAAATTCATGCAGAGCTGAATCATGTGGCGATCTTCCCGGCATCCCATTATGTGGTATCTCAGGAGAAGATCAAGGCAGCATGTGACAATATCGAAGAAGAGATGAAGGAACGGGTACAGTTTTTCAAGGGCGAAGACAAGCTGATCGAGGCCCAGCGGATTGCGGA
This sequence comes from Lachnospiraceae bacterium GAM79, assembly GCA_003584705.1. Taxonomy (GTDB): domain Bacteria; phylum Bacillota; class Clostridia; order Lachnospirales; family Lachnospiraceae; genus Acetatifactor; species Acetatifactor acetigignens. The sequence goes on along the minus strand of AP018536.1, from coordinate 3,603,140 downwards.
ACGGACGAATTTCGATATTGAGATGCTCCGGGAGACCGGTTTCTGTTCCGGTATCGAGAACTATTCCAGACATCTGAACGGACTTCCTGCGGGAGCACCGCCCATGACGCTGTTGGACTTTTTCCCGGATGATTTCCTGATTATCGTGGACGAGTCCCATATGACGATCCCACAGATCCGCGGTATGTATGCCGGGGACCGCTCGCGAAAGCAGACACTGGTGGACTACGGTTTCCGTCTGCCCTCGGCACTGGATAATAGACCGTTGAACTTTGAGGAATTCGAGGCGCATATCGACCAGATGATGTTCGTATCCGCCACTCCTTCCGATTATGAGAAGGATCATGAACTGCTGCGGACAGAGCAGATCATTCGTCCCACAGGTCTGCTGGATCCGGAAGTACAGGTGCGCCCGGTAGAGGGACAGATCGATGACCTGATCGGAGAGGTCAACAAGGAGATCGCACAGCATCATAAGGTACTGATCACCACACTGACCAAGCGGATGGCAGAGGATCTTACGGATTATATGAAGGAAGTCGGTATTCGGGTGAAATATCTGCATTCTGACATTGATACGCTGGAGCGTGCCCAGATCATCCGGGATATGCGTCTGGATGTGTTCGATGTACTGGTAGGTATCAACCTGTTGCGAGAGGGTCTGGATATTCCGGAGATCACTCTGGTGGCCATTCTGGATGCGGATAAGGAAGGATTCCTTAGAAGTGCGACTTCCCTGATCCAGACCATCGGCCGTGCGGCCCGTAATGCGGAAGGCCATGTCATCATGTATGCGGACACCATCACGGACTCCATGCGGGAAGCACTGGATGAGACCAACAGACGTCGTGAGATCCAGATGAAATATAATGAAGAACATGGTATCACCCCCCAGACGATCAAAAAGGCGGTGCGTGATCTTATCAGCATCTCCAAGGTAATCGCCAAGGAAGAGGTACGCTTTGAGAAGGATCCCGAATCCATGACGAAGAAGGAACTGGAGAAGCTGATCGGCGAGATCCAGAAGAAGATGCAGAAAGCAGCGGCAGACCTGAATTTCGAAGCGGCAGCAGAACTTAGAGATAAAATGCTTGAATTAAAGAAACAATTAAATGATATGGAATAAAAGTAAAGCATCAAAGATGCGATTTTGCGAATGGGGCTCTGAATAATTGGAGAACGATATTTTATTTAAGAAAGGCAAGACAATGGAAGAAGCAAAGAAGATGCGTCCCCGGGAGTACATTAAGATCCGGGGTGCCAATGAACATAACCTGAAAAACATTAATGTGGACATTCCCAGAAACGAGCTGGTGGTATTGACCGGTATGTCCGGTTCCGGTAAGTCCTCTCTGGCATTCGACACGATCTATGCAGAGGGACAGAGACGCTACATGGAATCCCTGTCCTCCTATGCGAGACAGTTCCTGGGCCAGATGGAGAAGCCTAATGTGGAAAGCATCGAAGGACTGTCCCCCGCTATCTCCATTGACCAGAAATCCACCAACCGTAACCCTCGTTCTACCGTAGGTACGGTAACAGAGATTTATGACTATTTCCGTCTGCTGTATGCGAGAATCGGTATTCCCCACTGCCCGAAGTGTGGCAGAGAGATTGCCAAGCAGACTGTAGATCAGATGGTGGATCAGATCATGAACATGGGAGAAGGCACGAAGATCCAGTTGCTGGCCCCCGTGGTCAGAGGCCGCAAGGGCGAGCATGCCAAAGTGCTGGAGCGTGCCAAGAGAAGCGGTTATGTCCGGGTACGGATCGACGGCAGCATGTATGAACTGACGGAAGAGATCAAACTGGATAAAAATATCAAGCACAATATCGACATCGTGGTAGATCGTCTGGTGGTAAAGGATGGTATTCAGCGCCGTCTGACAGACTCTATTGAAAATGTACTGGAACTGGCAGAGGGGCTGCTGGTGGTGGATGTGATCGGCGGCGAACCGGTGACTTTCAGCCAGAGCTTTTCCTGTCCGGACTGTGGTATCAGTGTCAGCGAAGTGGAACCCAGAAGCTTTTCCTTCAACAATCCTTTCGGTGCCTGCCCGGTATGCTTCGGCCTGGGATATAAGATGGAATTCGACGAGGATCTGATGATCCCGGACAAGAGACTCAGCATCAATGAGGGAGCCATCACGGTCATGGGCTGGCAGTCCTGTGCGGACAAGTCCAGCTTTACCAATGCTATTCTGCGGGCACTGGCGAAGGAATATAATTTTGATCTGGATACTCCCTTCCAGGATTATCCCCAGAAGATTCATGACATTCTGCTCCACGGCACCAACGGTAAAGAGGTCCTGGTGCATTATACCGGCCAGCGCGGCAGTGGTGTGTATCCAGTAGCCTTTGAAGGCCTGATCAAAAATGTGGAGCGCCGCTATCGTGAGACCGCTTCCGAGAGCAGCAAACAGGAATATGAGACCTTCATGCGCATCACTCCCTGTAAAGAATGTAAGGGCATGCGACTGAAGAAGGAATCTCTGGCGGTTACCGTATGCGACAAGAATATTTATGAGATCACATCCATGTCCATCCGTGATCTGCAGAAATTCCTGGATACCATGACGCTGACGAAACAGCAGCAGTTCATCGGTGAACGTGTGCTGAAGGAGATCCGCGCAAGAGTAGGATTTCTGGTGGATGTGGGACTGGAATATTTGTCCCTGGCCAGAGCTACGGCTACCCTGTCCGGCGGTGAAGCACAGCGTATCCGTCTGGCTACCCAGATCGGTTCCGGACTGGTGGGTGTATGCTATATTCTGGACGAGCCCAGCATCGGCCTGCACCAGAGAGACAATGACAAACTGCTGAATACTCTGAAGAACCTGCGGGATCTGGGGAACACTCTGGTAGTGGTAGAGCATGATGAAGACACCATGCTGGCAGCGGATTATATCGTGGACATTGGTCCGGGAGCCGGTTCCCACGGCGGAGAGCTCATTGCCTGCGGCACAGCGGAAGAGATCATGCAGATTCCGGAATCCATTACGGGACAGTACCTCAGCGGCAAAAAGCGGATTCCCGTACCGGAGACCAGAAGGATTCCCACCGGCTGGATCAAAGTACTGGGAGCTCAGGAAAACAACCTGAAAAACGTAGATGTAGAAATTCCTCTGGGTGTGATGACCTGTGTCACCGGTGTCTCCGGTTCCGGAAAAAGTTCACTGGTGAATGAGATCCTCTACAAGCATCTGGCGAGAGAATTGAACCGTGCCCGCTGCATTCCCGGCAGACACAAGGGTATCGAAGGTGTGGAACAGCTGGACAAAGTCATCAACATTGACCAGTCTCCCATCGGACGGACTCCCAGATCCAACCCCGCTACTTATACCGGAGTATTTGATCTGATCCGCGATCTGTTTGCTTCTACGGCGGACGCAAAGGCCAAGGGTTACAGCAAGGGACGATTCAGCTTCAATGTCAAGGGCGGAAGATGTGAAGCCTGCGGTGGCGATGGTATCATCAAGATCGAGATGCATTTCCTGCCGGATGTCTATGTGCCCTGTGAGGTCTGCGGCGGTAAGAGATACAACCGTGAGACACTGGATGTAAAATACAAAGGCAAGAGTATTTTTGATGTGTTGGATATGACGGTGGAAGAAGCATTGCCTTTCTTCGAAAATGTACCGTTTATCCGCAGAAAGATCGAGACCCTGTATGATGTGGGACTTTCCTATGTAAAGCTGGGACAGCCTTCCACTACCCTGTCCGGTGGTGAGGCACAGCGTATCAAGCTGGCCACGGAGCTTTCCAGAAGAAGTACCGGCAGGACCATCTATATCCTGGATGAGCCTACCACAGGACTGCATTTTGAGGATGTCCATAAGCTGGTGGAGATCCTGCACAGACTGGCGGACGGCGGCAACACGGTGGTTGTCATCGAGCATAATCTGGATGTGATCAAGACCGCGGATTATATCATCGATATGGGACCGGAAGGCGGAGACCGCGGTGGTACAGTGATCGCCAAGGGAACCCCGGAAGAGATCGTCAAGGTGAAAAAATCCTACACCGGTTACTATGTGAAAAAGATGCTGGAGAAGGACAAGAAACTACGATAACTATTCAGCCCCCCATTCGCAAAACGCTCTTTCATGGCTCCCTGATTCTGAATAGTTATCAAATTTTAAGAATTACCCTCTATGAAAATGGAAAAAATTCAGTTATAATATGATGTATATGACTAAAATAGCGTGTAGAGTCAAGACTTATAGATAGATACCATCGGAAAGGGGTAATAAAAAAGATGCAGTGCACAGATATCGGAATTGATTTAGGTACCGCCAGCATTCTGGTATACATCAGAGGAAAGGGCGTTGTATTAAAGGAGCCCTCTGTTGTAGCTTTTGATAGAGATACAAATAAGATTAAAGCCATCGGTGAGGATGCAAGACTGATGCTGGGAAGAACTCCCGGCAACATCGTAGCCGTAAGACCGTTACGTCAGGGTGTTATCTCTGATTATACCGTAACCGAGAAAATGATGAAATACTTTATCCAGAAAGCGCTGGGGAAGAGAACTTTCCGTAAGCCCCGTATCGCTGTCTGTGTTCCCAGCGGCGTTACAGAGGTAGAGAAGAAGGCAGTAGAAGATGCTACCTACCAGGCAGGTGCCAGAGAGGTTTCCATTATTGAGGAACCCATCGCAGCTGCTATCGGTGCGGGTATTGATATTTCCAAGCCTTGCGGTAATATGATCGTAGATATCGGCGGCGGTACTTCCGATATCGCAGTCATATCTCTGGGAGGTACTGTAGTCAGTGCTTCCATCAAGATCGCAGGCGATGATTTTGATGAAGCCATTGTGCGTTATATGCGTAAAAAACATAATCTGCTCATCGGTGAGAGAACCGCAGAGGATCTGAAGATCAAGATCGGTTCCTGCTACAAGAGAGCGGAAGTGGATTATATGGATGTCAGAGGACGTAACCTCGTGACCGGTCTGCCCAAGACTGTTAAGGTGTCTTCCGAGGAGACCGAGGAGGCATTGCGCGAGACTACCGCACAGATCGTGGAGACCATTCACAGCGTACTGGAGAAGACTCCCCCTGAGCTGGCAGCCGATATTGCAGACAGAGGAATCGTACTGACCGGAGGTGGAAGCCTGCTGCGCGGTCTGGAAGATCTGATCTCTGCCAAGACAGGTATCAACACCATGACAGCAGAGGATCCCATGACAGCAGTGGCCATTGGAACCGGTAAATACGTAGAGTTCCTGGCAGGCTACAGAGAGTAACACAGACAGCTCCGGGGAACCGGAAAAGATAGACTAAGGCAGGATGCCGTACATTTGGCGAAGGATCGCAGCCGCAAATGGAGGATATGAATGGTTAAAGGCTTGTATACCGCTTACACCGGTATGGTAAACGAACAGAACAGAATGGATATCATGACCAACAATCTGGCCAATGCATCTACCGTCGGATATAAAAAGGAAGGATCCACCAGCCAGTCCTTTAATGATGTGCTGACGGTCAAGATCAAGGACCAGTCGGTAGGCATGAGAAATGTCCAGAAGATCGGTATCAAAAATCCCGGAGTGAAGATCGGAGAGAATTATACCGATTATACGCAGGGATCTTTCCGCATTACGGATAATACCTATGATCTGGCATTAGCCGGAGATGGCTTTTTTGCCATTGAATTTACCAATAAGGCAGGAGAGACCGACACCAAATACACCCGTGCAGGACAGTTTACACTGAATAAGGATGGATATCTGGTAACGGAAGAGGGTGACTATGTTCTGGATACCCAGAACAGGAGGATCCGCCTGAACACACTGCTGGATTCCAAGATCACCGATGACGGTACGATTTATCAGAACGATCAGGCAGTTGCCAGAATTCAGGTGACGGACTTTGAAGATTATGATTACCTGGAAAAATATGGAGAGACCTATTATCAGCCCATTGAAGGGGCCAAAACGACTACGGCAGATGCACAGGTGAAGTCAGGCTATCTGGAGATGGCAAATGTACAGATTGTATCCGAGATGGTAAATCTGATCTCCATTACCAGAGCATATGAATCCAACCAGAAGGTGGTCCAGACCATTGATGGCACTCTGGATGTAGCAGCGAACCAGATTGGTAAACTGTAGTAATGAATTCGGCTGGGACAGCCGATAACTGATTATAGAATATTTTCAGGATAAAAATCAGGTCATGGATGACATAAGGGACATTGTGAGAGGAGACTACATATGGTCAGAAGCTTATGGACAGCAGCGACCGGCATGATCGCACAGCAGACAAATGTGGATACGATTGCCAACAATCTGGCAAACGTAAACACCACAGGTTACAAAACACAGGTGAATGAATTCAAGAGCCTGTTATACCAGAACATCCAGACGAAGACAACTTCCGCAAACGGAGATACCAAGCCCGGCAGTGCGCAGGTAGGTCTCGGTGTAAGAAATGCTTCCATCAGTTCCGTATTTAAGGAAGGAAGTCTGACAGCATCCGACAGCGACACCGCATTTGCAATCGACGGCAAGGGATTCTTTGCAGTAAGAGGAGCGGACGGCAATACCTATTACACCAGAAACGGTAATCTGAAGTTTACACTTGCAGCCAACGGCGGCAATATGCTGGCTACTTCTGATGGACTTCCGGTACTGGATACACAGGGTAAAGCAATTGTTCTGGGCAGCAATTATGTGATGAGCAATATTACAGTCAGCAAGGACGGAAGTCTGTGTTATCCCGATGCAAAGAACAATCCTCAGCCTATCGGCATCACAATAGGTGTTTTCCAGTTCAATAATCCGAACGGACTGGAAAGACTGGCAGACAGCCTGTATCAGCAGACCGCAGCCAGCGGACAGGCTATCAACGAAGCAAGAAATAATAATGTAGAAAAGAGCAGTATTATCCAGGGATATCTGGAAAGCTCCAATGTACAGGTCGTAGACGAGATGGTCAACATGATCGTTGCACAGCGTGCCTACGAACTCAACTCCAAAGCCATCACAGCATCCGATGAGATGCTACAGCAGGCCAACAACCTGCGTAGGTAATGAGACGGGGCAGGGTGCAAGATGGTGATTCGACTGCTAGCAGGCGAAATCACCAGATTGCGGCCTGACAGGGCGAATGCCCGACATCCCTGCAAGCTCGTCTTGCAGGGATGCCCGTCGCATTACCGTAGAGACGATTCGCCTGCTTGCAGGCGGAAACGTCAGATTGCGGTTTGATAGGGCGAATGCCCGACATCGAAGGAAACGCGAAGCGTTTACGAGATGCATTGCTCATTACCGTAGAGACGATTCGCCTGCTTGCAGGCGGAAACGTCAGATTGCGGTTTGATAGGGCGAATGCCCGACATCGAAGGAAACGCGAAGCGTTTACGAGATGCATTGCTCATTACCGTAGGGACGATTCGCCTGCTTGCAGGCGGAAACGTCAGATTGCGGTTTGATAGGGCGAATGCCCGACATCGAAGGAAACGCGAAGCGTTTACGAGATGCATTGCTCATTACCGTAGGGACGATTCGCCTGCTTGCAGGCGGAAACGTCAGATTACGGTTTGATAGGGCGAATGCCCGTCGCATTACCGTGGAATTTAGAAAGGATAAATTATGGATATCTCTTCTATATACGGCAGTTCCGCTCTGGACAGCACCGCATACACCAATGCGGCGAACCAGACGGCTTCCAAATTGCAGAACCAGTTAAACGGTTCGGATTACACCAAAGCAACAGACGATGAACTGATGGATGCCTGCAAGCAGTTCGAGGCTTATTTCCTGGAGCAGATGTTCAAGGAAATGATGAAGACCATCCCTGAGAGCGATGAGACTTCTTCTTCCAACTCCCAGCTTATGGATTACTATAAGGATGAGATGGTACAGCAGATCGCATCCGACTCTACGGAGCAGAACAGTCTGGGATTGGCACAGATGCTATATGAGCAGATGAAGCGTAATTACAATCTTGAGTAGCGACTTCGGGCTGCCATTTCTGGCAGCCCTGATCTTTTTTATCTTACGCCGCCACCGCGGTGACCTCTTCCCAATTCGGAGAGAACAGCCTTGAAACCCACAAATCAACAGACAGATAGTATGAGGACTAAAAATGGAGACGATTACAGGTTTTGTAGACCATATTGTGTTTCAAAACAGTGAAAACGGATATACGGTAATGATCCTGTCGACAGAAGGGGAAGAGATGACCTGTGTCGGTATGTGCAAAGGACTGACCCAGGGAGAAAATATTTCCGCCGAGGGAGAATACATAGAACATCCCGTATACGGCCGACAGTTCAAGATCCAGAGCTACGAGACCGTAACACCGACCGACCGTGTGGGAATGGAACGGTATCTGGGTTCCGGAGCAATCCGGGGAGTCGGTGAGGCACTGGCAGCCAGAATCGTAAAAAAATTCGGAGACGATACTTTCCGCATCATCGAGGAGGAGCCGGAGCGTCTGGCTGAGGTAAAGGGGATCAGCGAACGTAAGGCACAGGAGATCGCTATCCAGATGGAAGAAAAAAAGGATCTCCGGGAAGCACTGGTCTATTTACAGCAATACGGAATCAGTAATACTCTTGCCGTAAAAATATATAATACCTATGGTATGGAAATGTACAGCGTTATGCGGGAGAATCCCTATCGCCTGGCAGAGGATGTCAGTGGTGTGGGATTCCGTATCGCGGACGAGATCGCGGGGAAGATCGGCATTCATACCGACTCGGATTACCGCATCCGCAGTGGCATTCTGTATACCCTGCTGCAGGCGGTGGGAGAAGGTCATTGTTATCTGCCGTTGGATCTTCTGCTGCGCAGAGCTTCCGAACTATTGGGGGTATCAGAGGAAAATATCCGTCCTCAGGTGGATAACCTTATCATGGACCGAAAGCTTGTGGCAAAGGGAGAAGCAGTATTTGCTTCCTCTTATTACTATGCGGAGTTGAATTGTGCCAATATGCTCAGGAATCTGAATATCCCTATGGTGGAGGCAGAAAATCTTCCCTCCCAGGATGCAGCGATCCGCAAACGTCTGGAACGCATGGCGGAAAATCTGTCCATGGAACTGGATGAACTGCAGCTGAAAGCGGTGGAGGAAAGTATCAAAAATGGCCTGTTTATCCTGTCCGGAGGTCCCGGCACCGGAAAAACCACCACCATTAATATGATCATCCGATTCTTTGAATCGGAAGGCATGGACATTTTTCTGGCAGCACCTACGGGCAGAGCAGCCAAGAGAATGACGGAAGCCACCGGATTTGAGGCGAAGACCATTCATCGTCTGTTGGAACTGAACAGTGCCCTGTCGGAAGACGACACCAGAAAGGCAAATTTCGAGCGGAACCAGGAGAACCCCTTAGAGGCGGATGTAGTGATCATTGATGAAATGTCCATGGTGGATATTCAACTGTTTCAGGCGCTTCTGAAAGCAATTCTTCCGGGAACACGACTGATCCTGGTGGGAGATGTGGACCAGCTGCCCAGTGTGGGACCCGGACAGGTATTGCGGGACCTCATGAACAGCCGGGCGTTCCCCATGGTAACTCTGGAGAAGATCTTCCGGCAGGCCGGACAAAGTGACATTGTCGTCAATGCCCATCGGATTAACAGAGGAGAGCAGATCACTCTGGACAATAAGTCAAAGGATTTCTTTTTACTGGAAAGAAATGACGTAAATGTCATATATAAGCACATGATCCAGCTGATTCAGGATATGCTGCCCAGATATGTGGGAGCCACCTCCTTTGATATTCAGGTACTGACCCCTATGAGGAAGGGAAGTCTGGGCTGTGAGACGTTGAATGAGATCTTACAGCGTTATCTGAATCCAGCGGATCCTCATAAAAAGGAGCATGCCTATGGCAATACCGTTTTCCGGGAAGGCGATAAGGTCATGCAGATCAAAAACAATTACCAGATCGAATGGGAGATCGTCGGGAGATACAATATTCCCATCGACAAGGGAATGGGCGTATTCAACGGAGATATGGGAAGGGTTAAGGAAATCAATGATACCATGTCCACACTGCTGGTGGAATTCGATGACGGAAGACGGGTCAACTATCCTTTCTCGGCATTGGAGGAACTGGAACTCTCTTATGCCATTACGATCCATAAGTCCCAGGGAAGCGAATATCCTGCGGTGATCCTGCCACTGTTGGGCGGCCCCAGAATGCTGTTCAACCGCAACCTTCTGTACACCGGAATTACCCGTGCCAGGAACTGTGTCACCATTCTGGGAAGCAGTGAGACCGTGCGAAACATGATCGAGAATGTCAGCGAGAATCGCAGATATACGGGATTGGAGCAGCGGATCCGGGAGATCTGCTGTCTGCCGGAAAATGATACACCGTAGACGGAAAACAAAACGGGAGCCTGAGATTGCAGAAAGAGATCAGAAAAACCATAAGCAAAATAAAGGAAACGGGATTACAGCTGCTGTTTCCCGGAAGATGCCCGGTCTGTGACGGGATCGTCCGTCCTTTTGGCAGAAAAATCTGCCCGGAATGTCTGCCTAAATTAAAGCCGGTGACGGCTCCGTGGTGTATGCGTTGCGGAAAGAAACTGGCGGAGGAACGGGAGTATTGCGGTGATTGTATGCACCGGGAACATAAATACGACAGAGCCAGAACTTTATACGAATACAGGGATGTGGCTCCGTCAATCTATCGTTTTAAGTATAGTGGACGGCAGGAATACGGCGATTTTTTCGGAGAAGAAATGGCGCGTCTGTTGGGAGATTTTATCGGCCGGGTGCGTCCGGACGTTATAGTTCCGGTGCCGCTGTACCGTGGGAAACTGCGGAAAAGAGGATATAACCAGGCAGCATGTCTGGCAAGGGCTTTGGGCAGAAGCCTGGAACTGCCGGTAGATGAGAAACTGGTAAAACGGGTGAGAAATACAGCACCGATGAAGCATTTAAATCCCACAGAACGGCAAAATAATTTGAAAAAGGCTTTTATTATAGGCAGAAATGATGTAAAATTATATGACCGGATTATTCTGGTGGATGATATTTATACAACAGGTACGACCCTGGATGAGATCGCAGCACTGTTAAAAGAGCACGGAGTGTCAAAAGTGTATTGCGTGACATTGGCCTGTGGGTCTGGTGTATGATCAGGAAGGTGTGAGATACTATGAATATAAGAAATTGCAGAATGTGCGGACATATTTTTAACTATGTGGCAGGACCGTTTCTGTGCCCGCATTGCCGTGAGAAGATGGAAGCCAAGTTCCAGGAGGTAAAGGAATACATCCGTAATAACCCCGGTGTAAGTATTCAGGATGTATCGGAGAACTGTGACGTGGAGCCGTCCCAGATCCAGCAGTGGCTGAGAGAAGAGAGACTGGAACTGACAGAAGGATCCAGTATTCTGCTGAACTGTGAGAAATGCGGAGCACCGATCCGCAGCGGAAGATTTTGCGAAAAGTGCAAATATGATATGGCCATGGATCTGCAGAGTGTACTGCCGAAGAAGCCGACTGCGCCCCAGCAGAGCCCCAGAACATCCAGAGACGGAGAAAGAATGCGTTTTCTGTAAGCATTTGTAAGCGGAGGAATTATGCTGAACGAAGAAAAAGTCATACTGATGACGCAAATGGCATCTTATGAAGAGAATGAAGGCAAAAAGAATATGGCCATCGGCCGTTATTTCCGCAGTGACTACATCGCCATACAGGTGTTGAAGTCCATTCTGTGTGCGACGATCGCGTATGGAGTCTGCTTTGCGTTGTTTGTGTTCTATGATTTTGAGAATTTCATGCAGGATATTTACAAGATGGACCTGATCGGTTTTGGAAAAAATGTTCTGCTGTACTATGGAATAACGGTTGTAGTGTATGGAGTGGCATCTTATCTGATCTGCTCTCTGCGCTATGCACGGGCGAAAAAGAGCCTGAAATGCTATTATAACAATCTGAAGAAGTTGAATTCCATTTACAATGAGTAAACGGCCTACACAGATTGACCTGGAGGAAATATGACTGCTTTACTGGAATTAAGAGAGAATCTCAAGAAGATCTACAGCAGAAATGAAGCTTTTATTCTGCCGGTGATCAAGTTTTTACTCGGCGTTATCGTGCTGAGCATCATAAACGGCAAAATGGGATATATGACAAAGCTGGATAACATGGCCATCGTGCTGATCGTATCGCTGCTGTGTTCTTTCCTGCCCACCGGATTTATGGCTTTTTTTGCAATGATGTTTGCAGTGCTTCATATGTATGCACTCTCTATTGAAACCGCGGCGGTTGGGCTGGTTGTTTTCCTGTTGCTGTATCTGCTGTTTCTCAGATTTACCGCGAAGGAAGCACTGGTAGTGGTACTGACCCCGGTGCTTTGTATGCTGAAGCTGCCCTATGTGATGCCTGTGGCAATGGGACTGATCGGAACCCCGGCGTCCTGCGTATCTGTAGGCTGCGGTGTTGTGGTGTATTATCTGCTCCAGACGGTGATCACCAATGCTCCGACCATCAACTCCATGGGAGCAGAGGAAGCCACTGCCAAACTGCGCCTGCTGATTGACGGAATGTTGGGGAACAAGGCAATGCTGGTGATGATCGCAGCATTTGCCATTACCGTGATCGTGGTGTATCTGATCCGGAGAATGAGTGTGGATCACTCCTGGACCATTGCCATGGTTGCCGGCGTTATGATCGAAGTGATGATCCTGCTGGTGGGAGATCTGATGTACGATACCAATCTCTCCATCGTCAGCGCACTGTTAGGTGCCGTTGTTACGCTGATCGCCTGCAAGATCATAGAATTTTTCCGATTCTGTCTGGACTATAGCAGAACGGAGAAAGTACAGTTTGAAGATGACGAGTATTATTACTATGTAAAGGCAGTGCCCAAAATGACAGTTGCGGCGCCCACCAATACAGTGAAGAAAATCAATACACAGCGACGTCCGGCAGGTCAGCAGACCAGAACCTCCGGACAGGGTAAGAGATCTGCAGGCCAGACCTACAGAAGTACGGCACATACCGGCAGGCCCTCAGAAGGAACAGGCCGAAGTGTTGTGACAGAACGTACCCCCGCCGGAAACGGAGTTCCTTACGGACAGCAGGGCGGTTACCGCGGACACGAGATGTCCGGTGGCAGAAGTGTCACCATAGGCGGCAATCACACGAATCCTCAGGATGACTCCGATGATTATGAAGAATTGTTCTGAAGGGATTAATGGAAAATGCAATTAGGGGATAAGCTGGCAGAATATATTAAAAATTTCAGCAGTTACCGCACAACCATGGATTTCGGCGATGTGGCCGAGATCCTGATCATTGCGGTACTACTGTATTATGCGTTAGTGTGGATGAAGACGACCCGGGCATGGGTATTGCTCAAGGGTCTGGTTGTCATCCTCATTTTTTTGCTGTTGGCTTATTTTTTCCGTATGACTACCATCCTGTGGATGGCCCAGAATGTCCTGGGATTTGCGGTGACAGCCCTCATAGTGGTGCTACAGCCGGAATTGAGAAAGGCATTGGAGGAACTGGGCAAGAAGAATATTATCAGTTCTGTATTACCTTTTGACAACAATCATCGTGTGGACGAGGGATTTTCCGAGAAGACCATTAATGAGATCACCAAAGCCTGTGTGGAGATGGGCAAGGTCAAGACCGGTGCCCTGATCGTTATCGAACAGAAGGTTTCCCTGCGGGATTATGAGAGAACGGGAATCGATGTGGATGGTATCGTGACCAGCCAGCTGCTGATCAATATTTTCGAGCACAACACCCCGCTGCATGACGGTGCTGTGATCGTACGGGGGAACCGGGTAGCCTCTGCCACCTGTTATCTGCCGCTGTCGGATAACCTGGGACTGAGCAAGGAACTGGGTACCAGACATCGTGCCGGTGTGGGTATCTCGGAGGTGACAGATTCCCTGACGGTGATCGTATCCGAAGAGACGGGTAAGATCAGCGTTGCATACGAAGGAAAGCTGGAGCGGAATCTGGATGCGGAGACTCTTCGCGACAGAATGCATAAGATCCTGAACAATACCGGAGAGGAACACAAAAATCTGCGAATCTGGAAGGGAAGGAGCCGTGAGAAGAAATGAAAAAATTACTGACACGTAATCTTGGACTGAAGCTTGCTTCTCTGGTGCTGGCCTTTGTATTGTGGTTTCTGGTGGCACAGATTTATGATCCGAAGGACACGGTAACCTTCAATAATATCCAGGTCAGACTGATTAACACAGATCTGCTGGAGCAAGAAGGAAAAGTATATGAGGTGCTGGACAACAGTAATTTGGTAAGAGTAACGGTAACAGGCCCCCAGAGTATTGTAAAATCCGAATTGCGCAGAAACGATATTGTAGCGGAAGCGGATATGAGCAAACTGACAGATATCAATACGATCGCCATCACTTATTATTGTGAGAATATCAGCAACGATTCCGTGGAGATCAGGGGTAATCACGATTCCGTGCGCCTGAATGTGGAAGACAAGACCAGCAAATGGATCAAACTGGAGAGCACCACGCTGGGAGAGGTGGCATCCGGTTATATGATCGGCAATGTAACGTTGGATCAGACCAACATCGAAGTAACCGGACCTAAATCAGCGATCTCACAGATCGATCATGCCGGAGTGGACATCAATGTAGCAGATTCCACCAGCAGTCTGTCGGCTAATGTGGACATTAAGCTGTATGATGCGGACGACAATGAACTATCTCTGGAAACTGTCAAGAAAAACGTGGATTCTGCGCATATGACAGTAGAAGTGCTGGCAACGAAGGAAGTACCGGTAGAGATTGAATATATGGGTGTACCTGAGGACGGTTATATGGCTACCGGTGAAGTAGAGAGTAGCAGGTCTACAGTGAAGATCGCCGGAACGGCATCAGCACTGTTGGGAGTATCTGCCATTACCGTACCGGAGGATCGTATGAATATTACCGGACAGTCCAGCGATCTGGTGGATATCATTAATCTGAAGGAGTACCTGCCCGCTAACGTCAGACTGGCGGATAAGAGCTTTGACGGCAAGATCACTGCAACGGTATACATTGAACCGATCGCAACCAAGGACCTGTCCGTACCGGCAGAGAACATTACGATCAGCGGTGTGCCGGAGGGAATGGAGGCAGAGATCACTACAGAGGCGGAGACTTATGATATCACGGTATCCGGCCTGGACAGAGATATCAGTATTCTGCGGGATGATACGGTGACGGGAGTACTGGATCTGGAGAAATGGATGGATGACAACAATGTAGAAGAACTGACACCGGGAAATTACACGATCCCTGTGACGTTTAACCTGTCGGAGGATATCATGGTAGAAAATGATGTCAATATCCACATCCGACTGAAGAATCAGGATACAAATAATTAAAAGATAGAATGAGAGGTTTTTTATCATGGCTAGAATGTTTGGAACAGATGGTGTACGAGGAATTGCCAACGAGGAACTGACTCCGTTGCTTGCCATGCAGCTGGGGCAGGCAGGAGCCTATGTACTTACGAAGGAAAATGAGCATAAACCCACGATCATGGTGGGTTGTGATACCAGAATTTCCGGAGATATGCTGGCGAATGCGTTGATGGCAGGAGCCTGCTCCGTAGGAGCCAACTGTGTCTACGTAGGTGTGATTCCCACTCCTGCGGTTGCTTATCTGACCAAGAAATACAAAGTAGATGCCGGCGTTGTGATCTCCGCATCCCACAATCCGGTAGAGTTCAATGGTATTAAATTCTTTGACGGTAACGGCTATAAGCTTCCCGATGCCATGGAAGATGAGATCGAGGCATTGATCCGTAACAATATGCCCGGTATCAAATTTCCCATCGGTCCCGGAGTCGGCAAGATCAAGTACCGTACCGATGCCAGAGAAGAGTACATCAATCATGCCATGAGAGCGGTCAATGTGGATCTGACCGGACTGAAGATCGTGGTGGATTGTGCAGAGGGTGCCTCTTTCTATACATCCGTAGAATGCCTGAAAGAACTGGGCGGCAGCGTGGTGGCCATCCACAACAATCCGGACGGTACCAATATCAATGCCAACTGTGGTTCCACCCATATGGAAGAACTGCAGGCCAGAGTGGTCTATGAAAAGGCCAATGTCGGTCTGGCCTTCGATGGAGACGCAGACAGACTGCTGGCTGTGGATGAGAACGGTAATATCGTCGATGGTGACCAGATCATGGCAATCGTAGGCAACTACATGAAGAGCAAGGGTACTCTGAAGAGGGATACCATCGTGGCAACCATTATGAGTAATCTGGGATTCTTCCTGATGGCAGAGAAGAATGCCATCCATATGGAGAAGACCAAGGTGGGTGACCGCTATGTACTGGAGCGCATGAAGGAGATCGGCGCCAGCCTCGGCGGCGAACAGTCCGGTCACATTATTTTCCTGGATGAGAATACCACCGGAGACGGACTGCTCAGTGCACTGCATCTGCTGCAGGTCATGGTGGATACCGGAAAGCCTCTGTCAGAACTGGCTAAGGTGATGGAAGTACTGCCCCAGGCACTGGTAAATGCCAAAGTGGCCAATCACAAAAAAGAGAAATATATGGAATATCCGGAGATTGCAGCAGCCATTGGGAAACTGGAAGAAAAATTCGCCGGAGAGGGCCGTGTCCTGATCCGTCCTTCCGGAACCGAACCGCTGGTAAGAGTCATGATCGAAGGAAAGGATCAGCAGGTGATCCGGGAAGAAGCACAGAAGCTTGCCAACCTGATACAGGATATCATGTTCTAGCAGACAGATTCCGAAAGTTGTCTGGTAAAAGCCCTTGTGAATGCTTTTCATTCATGCTATGATAGAAATGTAAATGAAAAGTAAAATCATAAACACTAGAGAAAATAATGCAGAATAATATAGATATTGGAGGGTTTATTATATGGTAAGTCAGAAAGTCGTAATCAAGAATCCTACGGGTCTGCATCTGCGCCCCGCCGGAATTCTGTGCAAGGAGGCAATGCAGTTCAAGTCATTGATCACCTTCAAATTTCGTGAAAATACTGCAAATGCCAAGAGCGTACTCAGTGTATTGGGCGCTTGCGTAAAATGTGGGGATGAGATCGAATTCGTATGTGAGGGTGAGGACGAGGCAGAAGCCCTGAAGACCCTGGTAGAAGCCGTAGAGAACGGTCTGGGAGAATAACAGGATCGTCATAGAGGAACATTACAGAGGCTGTGCATATTGAAGATGCGCAGCCTTTTCCTATGGAACTGTCTTGAGCCATGGAAAAAATAGTTTCATACTCAAAGGATTTATGCTATGCTGTAACTATTCAGAGCGGATTTAGAAAATGTGATTCTGAATAGTTTATAGTACATGAGGGAGAGAAAAATAAATGGAAGAAAAAAGCATGAAGAAAAGTTTTTCCAGCTTAGGTTTCCGATTCCTGATCGGAACACTGGTCATCTACGCAGTGCAGATGGGAGTAATGGCCATCGTAGGTGCGGTGAAGCCGGAATGGCTGCAGGACACCACCATAAGCCTGATCCTGGCAGTATTACCACTGTATCTTGTGGGTATGCCGGTTCTGATCGCTGTGGTAAAGCGGATGCCCGGGGAAGCACCCGCGAAGAAAAGCATTACACCGGGACAGTTTGTTCTGGCGCTGATCATGTGTTTTGCACTGATGTATTGTGGTAATCTGGTGGGAACGCTGATCACCACTGTCGTAGGGGCATTAAAAGGCTCCGCAGTGGACAATGCACTGATGACCTATGCCACCGGATCCAATATGATCGTGACATTTCTCTATATGGTGATCTGCGCGCCAATCCTTGAGGAATATATTTTCCGGAAACTGATCGTGGATCGTACCGTAAGATACGGACAGGGAGTAGCTGTTGTTCTGTCCGGTCTGATGTTCGGATTGTTCCATGGCAACCTGAATCAGTTTGCCTACGCATTTTTACTGGGAATGTTTCTGGCATTTCTGTATGTGAAGACCGGAGAACTGAAAGTGACCATTGGCCTGCACATGTGCATTAATTTTATGGGTGCCGTAGTCAGTGTACTGTTATTGAAAGCAATCCATCTGGAGGAATACCAGGAAGTCATTATGAACGGGGCAGATTCACAGGCTGTCATGGACTACATGATGAAGTACCTGCCGGGCTGGATCGGCTATATGATCTATGTATTGTTTATTCTGGCAGTATTGGTTACGGGAATTGTATTGTTCATTGTATATCGTAAGAAGCTGAAATTAGAGCCGGGACAGATTGCAAAGGGACGGAGATTCAAGACCGTGATCGGCAATCCGGGAATGATATGCTACTGTATTTTCTGGATCGCCATGATCATTATCCAGATGTTCCCGGAGATTGTTACGGCAATTACGGGAAATCTGTAAAAAGAACGGCTGCGGCAGAACATCGCCGCAAAGGAGATCGGAAGTTATGTACGCATTTGACAGTAGAATACGTTACAGCGAGACAGACAGTGAAGGGTATCTTACGCTGGACGCATTACTGAATTATTTTCAGGATTGTTCCACTTTCCATTCGGAGGATGTGGGGCTGGGAATCGGTTATATGAAGGAGATTGGTCAGGTCTGGGTCCTTTCCTCCTGGCAGATCGTGGTGAACCGTTATCCGAAATTAGGGGAAAAAGTAAAGATCGTGACGCTGCCCTATGAGCTAAAAGTATTTTTGGGATACCGTAATTTTGCCATGCTGGATGAACAGGGAGAATATCTGGCGAAAGCCAACTCCTTATGGAGTCTGCTGGATGTCGGCACCGGCAAACCGGTAATGGTGAACGAAGCCATGCATAAGGGCTACGAAATAGACGAAAAGCTGGACATGGAGTATGCCCCCCGCAAAATTGCCGTGCCGGAAGGTGGAGAACTGTTGGAACCCATCGTGGTGAAAAAACACCACCTGGACACCAACCATCATGTAAACAATGGGCAGTATATAAATATTGCCATGGAGTATCTGCCGGATGATTTTGTGATCCGTCAGATGCGGGCGGAATACAAGAAACAGGCATTCCTGGATGATGTATTGCATCCGTATGTAGTGTCTATAGAGAATGGCTACGTCATCTGCCTGCAGGACGAAGCCGGGAAACCTTATGTATCAGTGGAATTTCAGGGACAGTAATCCTATGCTGTCAGAACAGGAGAGAACGTGGAATTGAGATTAGGCGAAAAACAGACGCTGGTAATAGTGAAAAAAGTAGAATTCGGAGTGTATCTGGCAACGAAGGAAGCACCGGAGGATAAAGTGCTGCTGCCGGCGAAGCAGGTGCCGGAAGGAGCAAAGGTCGGAGATGAACTGGAAGTATTCCTGTACCGGGATTCCAGTGACCGTCTGATCTCTACGACGAGAACCCCGAAGCTGTGTATGGGACAGGTGGCTCTGCTCACTGTAGTACAGGTAGGGAAAGTAGGTGCTTTCCTGGACTGGGGACTGGAGAAGGATCTGCTCCTGCCCTTTAAGCAGCAGACCCGCAAGGTAAAGACCGGAGAACAGGTGCTGGCAGCTCTCTATATCGACAAGAGCGGCAGACTGTGTGCGACCATGAATGTCTATGAACATCTGCGCACGGACAGCCCGTACAAAAAAGACGATAAGGTAACCGGCCGGATCTATGAGATCAGCAAGAATTTCGGTGCGTTTGTGGCAGTGGATAACTGCTTTTCCGGACTGATCCCGAAAAAAGAACTGTTCGGAGATACCGAGCTCAGGATTGGCGATCAGGTCACTGCCAGAGTGGTAAAAGTGTTGGAAGACGGTAAGCTGACACTGAGTGTCCGGGAAAAAGCCTATCTGCAGATTCAGAAGGATGCGGAGAAGATCGAGAGACTGCTGGACAGCTATGAAGGTTCTCTGCCGTTTAATGATAAGGCGGCGCCGGAGGTCATTGCCCATGAGACCGGCATGAGCAAGAACGAGTTCAAGCGCGCGGTAGGACATCTGTTAAAAGAAGGCAAGATCCAGATCACGGAGAAAAATATTCGCAGGGTGCGTGGATAGTGTGGAAAAAACAAAAAAAGTGTGCTATAGTAAGAACGTAATCTGAGAGATATGAACAGATACAGGAGGTGTTATCATGGATATCGCAGGATTATCAATGTCAATGGCTTCAAATAATCTGCAGACGAAAATCGGAACAGCTGTGCTGAGCAAGGCGATGGATACGAACGAAGCACTGGGACAGGGAATCGTCCAGATGATTGATTCCGCTGCTATGGAACGTAGCGTAACACCGGAACTTGGTGCGAATATCGATCTGCGGATTTAGCGCAGAAATAATACATAATAAACGCTAAGACAAAAAGAGTTCGGAATATTAGTTTTCCGAATTCTTTTTTTGCGCGTATTTAAAAGAAAAAGGCATTTTTACTAAAAAATGCATAAAAAACTATTGCATTTTTACCAGTTTTTCTGTAAATTTATATATGATATGGACTCTCATATCATTTTTCGGGGTTATAGCAAAAGAGAAGTATGTTTGGGGACTGAAGGAGCAGAAGATGATATCAAATCAGATTTTACAGAACACCATTGAAGGATTGAAAGGAATCGCCAGAGTGGAATTGTGTGTCATGGATGTGGATGGCAAGGAAGTAGCAGCCACCATGGATATGGGCAACTGTTCCAAGCCCGCGGTGGAATTCGCGGCATCACCGGCGGATTCCCAGGAGATCCAGGGATATCAGTATTTCAAGATCTATGATGAGCAGCAGCTGGAGTATATTCTCGTAGCCGGAGGTACCGGTGAGGATGTCTATATGATCGGCAAAATGGTTGCGTTTCAGATCCAGAATCTGCTGGTGGCCTATAAGGAGAGATTTGATAAGGACAATTTCATCAAGAATCTGCTGCTGGATAATCTGCTGCTGGTGGATATCTACAGCCGTTCCAAGAAGCTGCATATTCAGACAGACGTGCCCAGAGTGGTCATGATCGTGGAATCTGCGGGAGGCAAGGATAATAATGTCCTGGAACTGGCCAGAACTCATTTTGGCAGCAACAGCAAGGATTTCATCACAGCGGTAGACGAGAGCAACGTGATCGTGGTGAAGGAATTCGCAGAGACCGATACCGGCAAAGAAATTGAAAAATCGGCAAGAGCACTGGAAGCGGCTCTCCTGAAGGAAGGTATCCGTGAGATCCGTATTGCATACGGTACCATTGTACATGAGATCAAAGAAGTCAGCCGTTCCTACAAGGAAGCAAAGATGGCTCTGGATGTAGGCAAGATCTTCTTTGACGAGAGAGATATTATCGCATACAGTGAACTGGGAATCGGCCGTCTGATCTATCAGCTGCCCATTCCTCTGTGCAAAATGTTTATCCGTGAGATCTTCGGAGGCAAGAGCCCGGATGATTTTGATGAGGAGACCCTGACGACCATTTACAAGTTCTTCGAGAACAGCCTGAATGTGTCAGAGACCTCCAGACAGCTGTTTATTCACAGAAATACGCTGGTATATCGTCTGGATAAGTTACAGAAGAGTACAGGGCTGGATCTGCGGGTATTTGAAGATGCCATCACCTTCAAGATCGCATTGATGGTCGTAAAATACATGAAGTATATGGAAACATATGAGTATTGATTTCTTTGGCGAGAAAGCCTCAAATGAGCAAACAACAAGTTAACTTGTTGTTTAGAAGAGCATCGTAGATGCGATTTTGCGAATGAGGCTCTGAATAGGGATCAATATGGTAGCACAAAGGTAGCAACTGTCCGCAGGGTGGGATCTTACGGGCAATAGAAAGGCATGATCATAAAATGACAAGAAAAGAAACACAAAGGCTGAAAAGAGAGCGGATCATTGAGGAAAACGGAATCATTTTCCTGGACAACGTCAGCAAGTCTTATTCCTCAGGTTCTCCGGCACTGAATGGTGTGTCGTTAAGCATCGGAAGAGGGGAATTTGTATTTATTGTAGGAGACAGCGGATCCGGTAAATCCACGTTGATCAAATTACTGCTGCGGGAGCTTACAGCGACCAGCGGCAGTGTTTATGTTATGGGAAATGATCTGGCGAAATTAAAGCACAGGCAGATCCCCCGTTTTCGTCGTAACCTGGGTGTCGTATTCCAGGATTTCCGACTGCTGAATGACCGCAATGTCTATGAAAATGTAGCATTCGCACAGCGTATCGTAGAGACTCCCGTCAGTGAGATCCGCAGAAATGTTCCTGCGATTCTGGCAACTGTGGGACTGGCAGGCAAATATAAGGCCAAGACCAAACAGCTCTCCGGCGGTGAGCAGCAGCGTGTTGCACTGGCCAGAGCGCTGGTGAACAATCCTTCCGTACTGCTGGCAGATGAGCCCACCGGTAATCTGGATCCCAATAATTCCTGGGAGATCATGAAATTGCTGGAGGAGATCAATGAGAGCGGCACCACGGTAGTCGTGGTCACCCATAACCGCGAAATCGTCAATGCCATGCAGAAACGAGTGATCACCATGAAAAAAGGTGTGATCATCAGTGACGAAGAGAAGGGTGGGTATATCGATGAAGATTAGTACACTTTTTTATACGATCAAGCAGGGATTTGTCAATATTTTCCGGAATAAATGGTATTCTCTGGCATCCATTGCCACGATATCCGCATGCCTGTTTCTGTTTGGACTGTTCTATTGCATCGTGGCCAACTTTCAGAATATCCTGAAGACTGCAGAAGAAGGTGTATCCGTTACGGTATTTTTCCACAGTGATATGGATAACTGTGAGAGTCATATAGACGGACAGATCCCGTCCGAACAGCGCCTGGAAGAGATCGGACAGGAGATTGCCAAGCGTGCAGAGGTATCCGAGGTACAGTTCCAGTCTGCAGATGATGCATGGGCAACCTTCGGACCGGATTATTTCGGTGAGGATTATGCAGAAGGATTCCCCGAGAATCCACTGGCAGGAGAGGATACTTATGAGATTTTCCTGAGTGATGTCTCCATGCAGGATGCACTGGTGACCTGGCTGCAGTCCATTCCGGAGGTGCGCAAGGTCAACTATTCCGAAATGACAGCCAACACACTGAGCGGTCTGAACCTTCTGATCGCCTACGTGTCCATGGGAATCATCGTGATCCTGCTGGCAGTCAGCATCTTCCTGATCAGCAATACCGTAGCTATCGGTATTTCTGTCCGTTCTGCGGAGATCAATATTATGAAATATATCGGCGCTACCGACTTTTTCGTGCGTGCGCCCTTTGTGCTGGAAGGTATGCTGATCGGTCTGATCGGTGCAGCAGTACCGCTGGGACTGATCTATTCCCTTTACAATTATGCGTTGAACTATGTGATCAACCGTTTTATGGTACTCAGCGGCTTCCTGAATTTCCTGTCTGTGGACGAGATATTCCATTTCCTGATCCCGGTATCTCTGGGTGTCGGTGTGGGTATCGGTTTCCTGGGAAGTATCGCTACTGTAAGAAAGCATCTGCACGTGTAAATACAATTCCAGCAGATAACCCGGATCCTATTTGTCATGATGTGTGCGGAGTGTGGCTCTGCACTGCATCATGACATTTTAAGAATGGAGACTAAATCAAATTGAATAAAAAGAAAAAAGGCTTCCTGTGCCTGGCACTGTGCCTGATCCTGACGGTTTCCTTCGGCATGCAGGGATTGCGGGTAAATGCGACCAATATGTCATCCATTACCTCTGACAGTATCCGGGACAAACAGGATCAGATCAAACAGGCGGAAAAAGAACGTGAACAGATGAAAAGCAATCTGAGCAATTTGGAGCAGATCAAGAAAGACCTGGAGACACAGAAGACCAATCTGAAAAATTATGTAACCCAGCTGGATCAGAATCTGAGCCAGATCGAACAGAATATTGCGGATCTGAAAAATAAGATCACAGCAAAAGAAGAAGAAATTGCAAAGACCCAGGCGGAACTGGATGCGGCACTGGAGAGAGAAGAAAATCAGAAAGATGCCATGATCCGCCGCATAAGAATTATGTATGAGAAAGGGGATTCCTACATCCTCGATATGATGTTGAAAGCAGAAAGCTTCAGCGATTTCCTGAACCGGGCGGATTTCATGGATCTGATCATGGCTTATGACAGACAGCAATGGAAAGACTTCATGGAGAACCGCAAATATATTGAACTCTGCAAAGAGGAACTGGAAGCGGAGAAAGCCATTCTGGATGAGGCCAAGGCCGGCGTGGAACAGGAGCAGGCCAATATGGAGGCTCTGATCGACCAGAAGAACCGGGATATCACCGCTTACGAATCCGATATTACCAACAAGGAACAGGCCATCAAGGAATACAAGCAGTCCATTGCGGATCAGGATGCGGAGATTGCAGCCCTGGAGGCTGCCATTGCCGCAGAGAAAAAAAAGATCCTGGAGGCCAGTGGTACTGTGCTGACTTACGATGGCGGTACCTTTAAGTTCCCGCTGGCAACCTATACCCGGATCTCGGATGATTACGGCAACCGTATCCATCCGACACTGGGAATCGAACAGTTCCACAACGGCGTGGATTTCGCGGCGCCCAAGGGCACGGCTATTTATGCGGCCTATGACGGACAGGTGGTGGCAGCCACTTACAGCAACACCATGGGCAACTACGTGATGATCGACCATGGTGGTGGACTGTATACGATCTATATGCATGCCTCGGCATTATATGTATCCAAGGACGATATTGTGGTCAGAGGAGAGACGATAGCCGCAGTGGGCTCCACCGGACGTTCCACCGGCAACCATCTGCACTTCAGCGTGCGTAAGGATGGAGCTTACACATCCCCCTGGAACTACTTGTCGCAATAGATTGTCAATAGACAGAATCACGTGACTGCTTGCAGGCTAAGTGATCTGTCTATTAGACAATCAAACATACATGAGCAAGTAGGGCGATAGCCCGGAATGCGAATGTATGCAGCATTTCGAGAGTGCGAAGCACGGAGAAATGCGTGTTGCGACAAGAAGCAGGACGTGTTGCGACAATATCTTGGAAATAAAGGAGAGCATTTATGGAGGAAAATAAGGAACTGGAAACCACCACCGAAGAACAGGCTTCTGTAACTCCGGCGGCAAATAATGGCGAGAAAAAAGGCTTATTTCTCAGTGGCCTTATCGTTGGCTTTGCGGCCACGTTGCTGATCGTGGGCGGTATCTTTATCGCTTTTCAGATCCACAACATCATGACCATGAAGGATGATGTGGCAGCACAGGTATCCTATGGAGAAGATTCCGCGGTCAATGCACAGACCATTAAAAAACTGCAATTGCTGGAAGACACTGTGAAGGAGAACTTTTATCTGAGTGAGGTCACCAATGAACAGCTGGAAGACGGTATGTTCCGTGGCCTGATGGACTCTCTGGATGACCCGTATTCCGAGTACTATACCGCAGAGGAGCTGAATGAACTGACGGAACAGACACAGGGCATTTACTTTGGCATCGGTGCCTATGTCAGCATGGATTCCGAGACCAATCTGCCCAAGATCAGCGGCGTGATCGAAGGAGCACCGGCAGCTGATGTGGATCTGCGTGCCAACGATATTATCTATGAAGTGGACGGTGTCTCCACTGCAGGTAAGACTTTGACGGAAGCGGTGAATATGATCCGCGGAGAAGCCGGGACCACAGTGGATCTGACCATTGTCAGACAGGGCGCCGGGGATTATCTGCACGTCACCGTGGAGAGAGCCAAGGTAGAGAGTCCCACCGTAAAATACGAAATGTTGGATGACAATATGGCATATATCCAGATCGTGGAATTCGACGATGTGACCATAGACCAGTTTACCGATGCGCTGGCAACCGTGAAGGGCTCCGGCATGGAAGGCCTGATCCTGGATCTGCGGGGCAATCCCGGTGGAAGTCTGGATGCAGTGGTTAAAATTGCCAGAAAGCTGCTCCCGGAAGGCATGATCGTATATACCGAGGACAAGGCAGGCAAGCGCACAGAATATACCTGTGACGGCAAGACTCCTCTGGAAGTACCTCTGGTGGTACTGGTGGATATGAACAGTGCCAGCGCCTCCGAGATTCTGGCCGGAGCAATCCAGGACTACGGCGTTGGAACCCTGGTAGGTACCACGACCTTCGGTAAAGGAATCGTACAGCAGATCATGCCCTTCACCGACGGATCCGCCATCAAGATCACCATCAGCGCTTACTATACTCCCAATGGCCGCAATATCCACGGAACCGGTATTGAACCGGATGTGGAATGCGAGTTTGACGGGGAAGCATACTACAACAGTGATGATCCGGTGGACAATCAGCTGGAGAAGGCAAAAGAGGTCCTGAAAGAATTAATGAAATAAAAGTCTTGACAAAGCGCACAAAACTGTATAATATGTAACCCATAAAAACAAAGGCGTTTTTACCGGATCGGTAAAAGCGCCTTTTTCTGTTATCAAAAATTCCTGCCCGGAACGTAGAATGGAGGAGCAAAATGATCAGACTGGAAAATGTATGTAAGAATTTCGGAGATCTCCAGGTACTGAAAAATGTAAATCTGGAAGTAAAAGAAGGCGAGAAGCTGGTTATCATCGGACCCTCCGGTTCCGGTAAATCCACCACCGTGCGATGTATGAATTTCCTGGAGGAGCCTACCAGTGGTCAAGTATATATTGATGGACAGAAGCTGACCCATGCGAACAAGACCAAGATCATCCGGGAGTCCATCTCCATGGTATTCCAGCAGTTCAACCTGTATCCGCATATGACGGTATTGAAGAACCTGACCATAGCACCCATGAAGCTGCATCATAAGAGCAAAAAGGAAGCCGAGGATCTGGCTTATCATTATCTGGATGTGGTAGGACTTAGGGATAAGGCTCATGTGTATCCCACAACACTTTCCGGCGGACAGCAGCAGAGAATCGCCATAGCGAGAGCCCTGTGTGCACAGACGAAGATCATTCTTTTCGATGAGCCGACTTCCGCACTGGATCCGGAGACAATCCAGGAAGTACTGGATGTCATGATCAAGCTGGCTAAGGAAAACATCACCATGGTAGTGGTTACCCACGAGATGGGATTTGCCAGACAGGTGGCGGACCGTATCGTATTCATGGCAGACGGACAGATCATTGAGGAAGGTACGCCGGATCATTTCTTCGACAATCCTTCCAACGAACGTGTAAAACAGTTCCTGGGCAAGATCATCCGTTAGACCGCAGCATTACATAACAGCAGGTCTATCCACGAAGTCATATTTACAGCATGTCAGTCAGAAGGCTTCGTGTTTAGATATATAAGTAAAGGGAATTAAAGGAGGAAAACGTTATGAAAAATCTAAGAAAATGGACTGCATTGACAGCAGTCATGGCAATGACTGCAACTTTATTTACCGGATGCGGCAGCACTGATGCCCCCGCTTTCGGGGCAACAGAACCTGCAGCGGAAAGTACCGCAGCAGCAACCACAGAAACAGGAGCGGAAACTCCTGCAACAGACGGCGAGCTGGCAGCAGACGTACAGGCAATCGTAGACCGTGGTGTATTGAGAGTCGGCGTTAAAAATGCAGTAGTAGGCTTTGGCTTCCAGGATACCCTGACCGGTGAGTATTCCGGACTGGAGATCAGCCTGGCTGAGAAGATCGCAGAGAGCCTTGGCGTGGATGTAGAGTTCACCGCCGTAACCGCAGCTACAAGAACCGAGCTTCTGGATTCCGGCGATATTGACTGTGTACTGGCTACTTTCACCATCACCGATGAGAGAAAGCAGAGCTGGGATTTCTCCACTCCTTATTTTACAGACTATGTAACCGTACTGGTAGAGGATAAGAGCGGCATCAGCTCCCTGGCAGACCTGGTAGACAAGAAGGTCGGTGTATCCTCCGGATCCACTTCCGCAAAGGCACTGGTAAAGGCTATGATCGATGCAGGCCTGATCGATGGTAGCGGCTTTGATGCAGATACCTTTGATCCCGCACTGTGGACTACCGGAATCTCTTTCCAGCAGTATGATGACTACCCTGCAATCTCCACCGCACTGAGTGCCGGTGAAGTAGATGCCTTCTGTGTAGATAAGTCCATTCTGGCTATTTACAAGACTGACGGACGTTCCTACATCGACGACAAGTTCTCCCCTCAGGAATATGGTGTGGCTACCACCAAGGGTTCCGGCTTCTCTGCATACGTGGATGAACTGGTACAGGGATGGCTGGCAGACGGTACCATTGACAGCCTGATCACAGAGAACGGATTAGAGTAAAAAAGAAAAAAGTAACTGGGAGGAAACACTATGTCTGGTATTATTTCAGCAAGAGCCTGGGGCAAGGTCTGGGCGTACAGGAGCACATTCCTGTTAGGACTTCTGAATACTGTGGAGACAGCATTTTTTGCGATCCTGTTATCGCTGGCACTGGGTGTGATCTTTGGCCTGATGGCTACCAGCGGAAAAAAGGTATTGCAGATCATCAGCAGAGTCTATGTGGAGATCATGCAGAATACACCGATTTTGCTTCAGCTGTGTTTCTTCTACTATGCGCTGGCTTTTTCCGGTCACAGTATCGGAATCCTGCCGACAGGTATCGTTGCACTGGGCGTATACACCGGAGCCTATATGGCCGAGGTGGTGCGCGCGGGCATCGAGGCCGTCCCCAAGGGACAGTTCGAGGCGGCTGTGTCCCAGGGATTCACTTATGTGGAGCGGATGTATTATATTATCCTGCCCCAGAGCATCAAGATCATTCTGCCGCCCATGGTGAACCAGATCGTAAACCTGATCAAAAATACCTCCTGCCTGTATATTATCGGCGGAGCGGATCTGATCTCGCTGACTTACAGCTTTGTCACCGGTGAAAATACCGGTGGAGCCTATGCTCCGGCCTATCTGGTCAGTGGACTGTTATTTTTCGTTATATGTTATCCCCTCTCCAAGACAGCCAGTGTCTGGGAGATCCATCTGAAGAAAAGAGACCAGCGGGTGACATTTCAGAGAACAGAAGGGACGGTGACGGACAATGAGTAACCTGGAAGCAAGCTTTTCCATACTGGGACAGAAAGGTGTTATGGCCTACATTCTCAAAGGTACGGTATTCACTCTGATCATTGCTCTGATCGCTGTTGTGCTGGGAATCGTCATCGGTTCGGTACTGGCCCTGTGCAGAAACTACTGCACAAGCAAAAAGACGAAAATATTTGG
This sequence comes from Lachnospiraceae bacterium GAM79, assembly GCA_003584705.1. Classification (GTDB taxonomy): domain Bacteria; phylum Bacillota; class Clostridia; order Lachnospirales; family Lachnospiraceae; genus Acetatifactor; species Acetatifactor acetigignens. The sequence continues at coordinate 3,574,084 of AP018536.1, read as the reverse complement.
CATGATTGCCACCGTATACATAGAAGTATTTCGAAATACACCGTTGCTGCTGTGGATTTTCATATGCCTGGTATTCTGCCCCTGCCCGGAGCTGTTCAACCGGAAACTGTTCGGGCTGACCACAGTAGAGACCAAGCTGTTGTTCAAGGCAGCAGTTGCTCTGATCCTGTTTACCTCTTCCGTTATTGCGGAGATCATCCGCGGAGGACTGAATTCCATCGCACATGGACAGTTTGAAGCCGGCCACGCACAGGGATTCAATGTGGTACAGGTCATGATCTATATTATTCTGCCGCAGGCTTACCGGAATGTCATTCCTACCCTGTTGAGTCAGGTAATCACCACCATCAAGGACTCTTCCTATCTGGCAAATGTGGCGACCATCGAACTGATGGCCCGGACCAAACAGCTGCTTTCCGCAGCCAGCCGTTACAATGGTACTGGCAATGTAAACGTATCGGATGTATTTGTGCTGTTTGGTGTAGCTGCATTGATCTATTTTATCATCAACTACACACTGTCCTGCGTGGTACGTACCATGCAGAAACGGCGGAAGAGACCGGTACGTGTGACCGCAGATTAAACGAGAAAAGAAAAGAGGATATCCATGGAACAGTATGTGATCACGATTTCAAGACAATTCGGAAGTATGGGACGTTCCATTGCCAGGGAACTGTCCGAAATACTGGGAATAGAATTCCTGGACAGAGATATTGTGGAGGCTACGGCGAAGCGCATGGGCCTTCCGGTATCTGTCATCAGCGATGAAGAAGAGAGTATGAAGTCTACTTTCTTCCGGAGGCAGTATCCGCTCGGAATGGGAATGTCCAGCCTCAAGGATGAGATCTTTCTTACCCAGAAAAATATCATCCGGGATTTCGCAGCCAAGGGATCCTGCATCATTGTGGGACGCTGTGCGGACTATATTCTGGAGGATATCCCGAATCATCTGAATGTGTATGTCTATGCCCCCGATGAGGCAAGGCTGAAAAACTGTGTGGAGAACCTGCAGATGGATCCCCAGACGGCAAAGAAAATGATGCGGGATGTGGATGCTGCCAGAAATCGTTACCACAAAGCCTATATTCCCGGCTGGCAGAGCGTTTTCGACCATAAGGATCTCATGATCGACAGCAGCCGGTTCGGCATCGACGGCACAGCAAAGATTCTGGCAGACATTGTTAAAAACCAGTGGGGCTGACGGCCCACAGATTTTTGATCTGCGGAGACAGCGTGTCATAATCCCAGGTGCGGGAAGAATTGCTTACCCGATTGGGATCTTTGACGCAAAAGCCCGTGTCATCATAATCATAGAGCAGGATATAGTGGCCGGAGGTGGTGAAATCCCCCGGCCGCATGCTGCATACGATAAGTTTGCCCTGATCCAGGGCTGTTTTCATGCTGTTTTCACCCAGGGGAAGTTCCTTGCCGGACAGGCCGAGGGCAGGAAGCCCTTCGGTCCACAGGGACCAGCTGGTGCCATTTTCCGTATAATAACCGTTCTTTTCACAGTAGGAGGCAATCTCTCTCGGGGTGCCGTTCAAATCGTGGGTGAAATAGACATAGACCATGGACAGACAGGTGGGACCACAGCCGGCGAGACCGATGATGCTATCACCGTAGGACTCGTAGCCCCAGCGCTTGTCCCATTGCAGGAGCAGAGGCACCTGTCCAATGAGAACATCGGAAGCAAGATCGATGGACCGTCCCAGATAATTTTGTCTGTTGGGGTAGTCTGCCACGAAATCCGCGGCTTCGGCATTATTTTGGGCAAGATCGGCCAGTGCTTCCGTGATGCTTACGGTATCTGCGGTGGTAGAGAGACTTCCGGCAGCGTCAGATTCATTTTCTTCCCGCAGTGCAGCAAAATCATATTGGACAACCGGCAGATCATACCGGGCAGTCAGCTGATAATACAGATGATTGACGGCAGGAAGAATCTCATGGCCGTAATCCTGCCAGAAAGAGACTGCGGTCAGGAGCAACACGATGGCAAATGAGACCCGGAGGAAGCAGACTATGCGTTTTCTTCTGCGGATCGCCCGCTTCCTGCGGAGCATCTCCTGCCTGGAAATTCTGCGGCGGCGTTGTTGCACCGGAACCTGATAAGCTGCATTTGTATTCATAGAAATCCCTCCCGTTAGAACCTTTTTGACAAAATAACCGTCTTTTCTATAGAAGAGTATAAAGGATTGTCCCATAAAAAGTCTTTTAAGAAGTTTTAAGCTTTTTGACAGATATCTTTAAGAATTCATGAAGATATGTTACAATAAAGCATGGACCAAAATCATTCGGAAAGGGGAAGGGACCGATGATCAGGAGAAAATATGTTCCGCTGCGCATTGTGCAGCCGGGGATGATGATCGATCAGGCAATCATAGACCGTGCAGGCCGTGTACTGATCGCCAGACGTACCCGACTGGAGGATTTCCATATCGATGCGCTGAAGAAAATGGGGGTTACAGGAATCTATACCTGTGAGGGTACAGAGGATGTGAAGCCGGCGGATGCGGACAAGCCGCAGGAACTGCCGGAACCATTACAGAAAAAATATGAACAGGTGAAGGTGAAGGATCCTGCCAAGGTACAGATCTCAGAGAGCGTGCGAAGCCGCGTGGCACAGGGAGTGCAGTATTTGTATCAGGATACGCAGTCACCGGATTTTACCAATGCTTCCCGGAGTATTACGGATGACCTGCTGCGGGCTATTGAGGATAATGATGCAGTAGCAGTGGATATCGGTGCATTGAAGATCAGTGATGAGTACACTTTCAAACATAGTGTGGATGTGGCAACGATGTCCATGATCGTGGCGCGGAAATACGGACTGGATGACAAGCAGGTCTACGAGATCGGAATCGCAGGACTTTTACATGATATCGGAAAATCAAAAGTACCCAATGAGATCCTGAATAAGGCGGCGCGGCTGACGGATGAAGAGTTTGCCATTATGAAGCAGCATTCCGTGTACGGATATCGTATTCTGCAGTCTAAGGAAGATCTGTCCATGGAGATCAAGCTGGGTGTGTTACAGCATCATGAGAAAATGAACGGAAAAGGATATCCTATGGGGATCACAGGGGACAAGATCGACCTGTTTGCCAGACTGATCTCTGTGTCGGATATTTATGATGCATTGGTGACGGAGCGGCCGTATAAGAAGCCGTTTTCTCCCAGAGACGCCGTGGAAATGATCATGTCCATGACGGAAGAGCTGGATATTACAGTTATGCGGTGCTTCCTGGAGAGCGTTATTCTCTATCCGGTAGGCACAGATGTGGCATTGAGCAACGGAGAGACCGCCCGTATTGTGGAGAACGTTCCCAATGCGGTGCTGCGCCCCAAAGTTCTGGGTCTCACCACCGGTAAAGTGTACGACCTCGCCAATGATGTGAAATGCGCGAATGTAATTATATTGTAAATGGAAAGTTAGCATAGCTACGAGCCATGCAAAAATAGAGTGGAACACCTCGATGGGCGCTTGCGCACAAGCGAGGCTGGTTCACTCTATTTTTATACGGCGACAGCCGTCTATGAAATAAGATTGACAGCGTTCCTTGCTGACAATCTTATGAATAGGCATGGTTCGTAGCGGAGGGAGCCTTAAACCAGACGAACTCCCGGAGCATGCGATACACATGTCTCGATGTAAGGTCTCCGGATGTGAATTTTCTACGAAAAGTGATGAGTAGTTCTCGTCATGACGGGGCCGCCTACAGTCGACATCCATGTCGACAATCGGCTGACGCGGACATCGTGTCCGCTTTCCCCCTGCCTTTCAGCACTTTTCTAGAAAATATCAACATCCTCCGACAAACATCTTCGACATGGCACCGCATACGCCGGGAGTTCTGCGTTTTGGAAAGCTTTCAAAAAAACCAGTAGCCCCGGCTGGGTATAAGAATAAGCAGTGACGTAAGCAGACGTCGGTACCATAGCGTCCCAAGGGACGCATTGCGGTCGTATTGTGACCGCTTATGTACCGCTACGCTCTGCGACAGGAGCGCATCGTACTAAAGTACGAGCGTGCCGCGTTTCTTATACCTTGCCAAGGGCTACGGGGATTTGATAGCATTTCTTTACTAACGTTCCATTTACATTAATGGAACGTAAAGGAATCTCCATCTTCGATAATACAGATCATGGTCTTGCCGGTATTGAGGATGATCTCGTCCCCGTTGTCATCGTAATATCTGGTGGCACTGTAATCGGAAGTCTTCTCCCAATTCACATGTATTCCCCTGCCATTGGTGAAGAACCAGCCGTCCCGGGTGGTGTCATGACACTGAAAAGCCAGATACCCCTCGCCCAGTTCCTCGTGAAACGTATTCTGTACCAGAATATTTTTGAAAGTCAGCTGCTCTCCGGTGGCGGCATCTATATGAGGGCCGTCTGTGCTGCCGGACAGATGCTGGGAACGGTAATAGAGGCCGTCATCCTCGTTAAATTCAAAATAACACCTTGTCAGCGGATAACACCCGGACATATCGATATAGGTGGCATCCTTTGCTTTGGCACCATACTGCCCAAGGGTGTTCGGTTCCGCCTTGGTGGCAAACCGGAAGTGATTCTCATCGCTGAGTCCGCGGTATCCCAGGCTGTAGCCCTTTTTCTCGATCACCTTTTGCAGCCCTTCACCGGAAGCATAAGCATTGTGGGGCTTGTTGCGGTCGGTAGTACGGAAAAAGGCAGCCTCATCACTGCCGGAGGTACCGTCTACATCCTGAGTATCCGGCTGCGCCAGCAGCTCATTGATGAAAAACGGACCGCCGAAATGTACGATAAAAGCATCCCATTCGAATGCCCAGTAAGCATAATAATCACGAAGACTGCGTATATTGCCGATCTTGTCCAGATTCTGCCAGTCTTCGTAGATTGCCATCATCCGGGTCATACGGTTCTCTACATTCGCCTCATAAATAATAGAAGCATCGGACAGACTGTATTGTGGGATCGCAGAGGCTTCATTGGGGATCATTACGGCAATGGGGCGTGTGGCAGCCACATCGGCATCCACCCATTCGTTCGTAAGACGGCTGCGGACCATGCCCTCAGCGGGAGGAGTGGAATCATCCTCTACAACGATCGTTACGGGATCCGGAAGCTTTTCCCCGGAAGAAACCGTGGAGGAATCCGGGCTGTTATCCGGGAGGATCGGACGGACCAGGGAATTGGAGTTACCCGTCTGTCCACATCCGGTAAGCATCATGGAGACAGTCAGCAGAAGAGGCACCGCAGTCTGCAGAAACTGCCGTCGAAATTTATATTTACACATATAATCACACCTCGATCGGTTATCAGAGTAAGAAGCTGTAAATGACCACGCCGCATAAAATGCCTAACAGCGCACCCATCAACACCTGCAGGGGAGTATGTCCCACGAATTCCTTTAATTTATCATGGGCGGAAATCTCACTGCGGCCCATATCTTCGAAGACCTTCAGCATTTCGTTCAATACCTGTGCCTGAATACCGGTCTCTCTGCGTACTCCCATGGCATCATACATTACAATGATCGCCAGGATCAGGGAAATGGCAAATTCAAAGCTTCCCGCACCGTATTCGTAGCAGACCGCTGTTACCAGGGCACATACGGTAGCAGAGTGAGAACTGGGCATACCGCCGCTGCCGACCAGACGCTCCGCAACGAATTTCTTGGAGACGATCAAATGGATCAGCGTCTTCAGAACCTGTGCCACCAGCCAGCCGAAGGCTGCAGTCAGGAAAATGGTATTGCTGAAAAACTGTTCAAAAAAAGTCATAAATAACCTCGTTTCCTATATGCTGTAGTTTGCAGAACAGACATATATAAATCCAGTATAATCCAAAAAGCGGAAAAAGTACAGTGTTGACCTTGAAATGATGCATCGAAGGATAGTATAATATAGTTGTTACCTGTCGCACAGTGGCGCAGATAAGCCTGAAAAAGCGACAGGAAAACATAAGGAGATTACAAAATGAGCTTATTGAGCGTGATCGTTCCCTGCTATAATGAAGAAGAAAGCGTTGCCCTGTTTTATCAGGAATTGACGAAAAATGATCCCTTTTTCAAGGAAAAGGAAATAGAACTGGAGCTTCTCTATATTGATGACGGTTCCAAAGACGGCACTGTGAGAGAAGTGAAAAAGCTGATCGAACAGGATTCCCGTGTGCATATTGTCTCTTTCTCCAGAAATTTCGGAAAGGAAGCGGCGATGTTTGCCGGACTGGAAAAGTCGAAGGGCGATTACGTGGTTATGATGGATGTGGATCTGCAGGATCCGCCTTCCTTGCTGCCGGAGATGTTTGAATGGATCTGGCAGGGGTATGATTCTGTAGCGACCCGCCGCGTGACCCGCAAGGGCGAACCGCCGATCCGCAGCTTTTTTGCCAGAAGATTTTACCATCTGATGAAGAAGATTTCCCAGACGGAAATGATGGACGGAGCGAGAGATTATCGCCTGATGACCAGACAGATGGTGGATGCCATCCTGTCCATGCGGGAATATAATCGTTTTACCAAAGGAATCTTCGGCTGGGTCGGCTTTAAGACCAAATGGCTGGAATATGAGAATGTAGAGCGCGCCAAGGGCGAGACCAAGTGGAATTTCTGGAAGCTCCTGGTATATTCCCTTGACGGTATCACCGCATTTTCCACGGCACCGCTTTTGATCGCTTCCTTTGTGGGCGTGCTGTTCTGCATCATTGCCTTTTTGATGATCATATTTATCATCGTACGGAAGCTGATCTTCGGAGATCCGGTGTCCGGCTGGCCTTCTCTGGTGTGCATCATCCTGATGACCAGCGGCGTACAGTTTTTCTGTACGGGTATTCTGGGGCAGTATCTGGCAAAGGCATACATGGAAGTAAAACGCCGTCCGATTTACCTGGTAAAAGAGGAAATTTAAGAAAAACCGCATAAATATCCGTTTTTTATGTACGTAAAAATGTTACAAAATAGGGGTAAAATGTAACATTTTTAGTTTCTTAACTATATTTTAACGGAAAAATGTCTTTTCAAATATCGACAGCTATGATATGATTTCTCTATCAGTCACTGTAGAGGAGCAATACTCGACAAGTAAAAAGGGGGACTTGTTTTGGATATTGTTGCAGTAAAAGATTCAGAGTTAGAGAGATATGTAACCAAAATCATGTTGGAGATAGGGGGGCCGGCGCATTTGAAGGGTTATCACTATTTGCGTGATGCAATCATTTTGTCAGGGAAAGACATGGAGGTAGTAAGCAGCGTTACCAAGCTGTTATATCCCACCATCGCGAAACATTTCAAGACCACAGATCAGAAAGTGGAACGCGCGATCAGGAACGCCATTGAAGTGTCCTGGTCCAGAGGAAATGTGGAGACATTCGAAAAGATTTTTGGCTATTCTGTAGCCTCCGGAAGGACAAGACCTACGAACAGCGAGTACATCGCACGTATCGCCGACAACATCCGACTGGATTATAAGGCTATGTAACATATTAAATTTAATTATTTGGAACAGGGAGAGTTTGTTAATTAAGCAGATGCAGTATTCTCCTCTGCAGACTGAGAAAGACCGCGTATCGGAATGGGGAAGTTTCCGGTACGCGGTTTTTTGTTGCAGGGAAATGCTGTTATATTTGTCAAGTCCATATAAATATGGTAAGATGTACAAAAGCCCGTGTAAGAAAAAGGCGGGTATGGGAGATGAAATGACTTTTCGGACATCGGATATTTTGATCGGGGGGAGCCTGATCATTATCGGGCTGACAGAGATCGCCCATTTGGCAGGCTGCCTGTTAGGGTGGTCTTTTTTGACTGTAACGGATCTGCTGCTGGCAGAGGTGGGAATCGTTCTGCTGGCGGCGATATTATTGTCTGTAATATCCAGACAGACACGAAAACGGGCCACAGCCGGTAAAAATGATCCGGTTGCGGATCAAAACAGCGGGACAGACACGGCAAAGGAAAAAAGCACACAGATTCTCACAGGCGTCCTGGCATTTCTGATCCTGCTGCAGATCCTGCGGATACTGACGGGGAACCGCATGTGGCTGACCGGAGATATGACGGTGGAGACCGTGAACACATTTCTCAGGGAAAATGCTGTTTATACCGTGAATCCTCTCACGGGGACGGCATATTCGATGGGGATGTCCTTACGGCTGAAAATATTGTGCCTGCCCACTCTGTACGGGGCCATCAGCCGTTTTACGGGTATGGCACCCGTAGACGTGGTGTATCGTCTGATCCCCTGCATTACGCTGCTGTTGTCTTATGTAGCTTACGGAAGCCTGGGGAAAGCACTTTTTCCGGAAAATTCTGTGAAAAGACGGACGTTTTTGCTGATCGTGGGAATACTGTTCAGTACAGGGGCCTATATGCCCGGAGTGGATGGTTTTGATGTGTTTTACGGAGGATTCCGCGGTGTGACGATCCGGGCGGCGGTGTTGCTTCCGTATCTGCTGTCCTGTCTGATGGACAGAAAATATACGGGCGTGATCCTTTGCATCCTGGCGGAGGCCTGCATAGTCTGGACCCTGTATGGCGCGGGAGTCTGCCTGCTTGTTACTGTGGCATGGCTGATACTTGGAGCGTTGGTTTCCCAGTTCCGGAAACGATGGGAAAAACGGAAAATGACTGATGCACATGGCAGGTCAGGAGAGGAGGCTACAGAATGATGACACTTCTGCAGTCCGCCCTGACAGGCTGGACCGACTATACACAACATGGAAAATTTGCGGCACTTTTGCTGCTGGCGATCCTGTATCTGGGATTTGTCCTCTATGGTTCCGGAAAGGAAGCCAATGCATCCGGGGCGGAAAAAGCACGGAAACGGCTGTATCTTTACGGGGCACTGGTGACATTTGGCTGTATCTGTCCCGTAACGGCACTGATCCTGTTAAAATACCAGACCGCCTTTTACTCTTATGTATGGATCTGGGCGGCGGTGCCCCAGACAGCATTGATCGCATGGGCGGCAACGGACTTTCTGTGTAACTTATTAAAAGAGAAAAGCCTGCGAAACGGGATGGCTGCGCTGATCCTGCTGGGCATCCTGTTCCTGGGTGGAAACCCGGTGTCGGAATGGACCGTGGCACAGACAACGCAGATACCGGCACTGACAGGAATGCCCGGACAGCAACAGGGAACTCCCGCCAGGGAAATTCTGGAGCAGCTTTCTGTATACAATGCGGAAAAAGGAAACTCACGGGAATACAGTCTGTGGGCGCCGAAGGAGGTCATGGAGGCTGCCAGAGCCTACAGCGCTGAGATCCACCCGGTATACGGCAGAAGCATCTGGGATGCATCGCTGGGCAGCTACTCCTATGATACCTATGAGACCTGGCAGGAAGATATGTATCTGTGGATGAGCCACCTGGAGACTACCGGGGAGACGGAATATCTGCGGACAGATGAAAATACCACGACAGAAGCCGGTGGCAGAAAAATAGATTTTGCTGCGTGCCTTGACAGCGCCGGGAAGGCCGGTATAGACTACATTTTATTGCCGGAGGACCTGTCGGAGGATGTACAGAAGGAATTGCAAGAGGCTGCGGACGGCAGACTGCGGTCCTTTGGCGGATATTTCCTGATCGTGATGTAAGTAGGCATCTTGCGGAAAGATAGGGAAAACGATAACGATTTGTAAGAATTAGGAACAGGAAAGCAAAATGGAACAGGAACTGATCAGTATTGTGGTGCCGGTGTACCGGGCAGAACGTTATATAGAAGAAACGATGGACTGCGTCCGGGCACAGACGTATCCACACTGGGAACTGCTGCTGGTGGAGGATTGCGGCCCGGACCGCAGCAGGGAGATCATAGAACAATATATTCAGAGAACCGGAGATACGAGAATCCGCATGCTGACTTACTCTACGAATCTGGGGGCGGCGAGAGCACGTAATCTGGGAGTCAACGAAGCAAAAGGCCGGTATCTGGCCTATCTGGATGCAGATGACCTGTGGACACCGGACAAGCTGGAAAAAGAGCTGGCTTTTCTGAAAGAGAAACAGGCAGCCTTTGTGTTTACCGGCTATGAATTCGCCGATGAGAATGGCAAGGGCACCGGAAAGATTGTCCGTGTGCCGGCCACGATTACTTATAAAGAAGCTTTGAAAAATACCACAATCTTTACCAGTACCGTGATGTTCGATATGGAACAGCTGTCGAAAGAACAACTGCAGATGCCCCAGATCAAGAGTGAGGACACTGCTCTGTGGTGGAGAATACTGCGGGAGGGTTATGTAGCTTGTGGTTTGGATCAAAATTTGGTAAAATATCGGAGAGCAGGGAAATCCCTGTCATCGAATAAGCTGGAAGCTTTGCGGAGGATCTGGAATCTGTACCGTAAGGCGGAAGGCATGTCAGTGCCGAACAGTGCCTGGCATTTCTGCTTCTGGGCGGTACGCGCCGTAAAACGCAGAGTATAGGAGGAGTTTGTTTTGAATACAAACGGTAATTATTATGAAAACCGACTGCGGAAAAGGGAATCCTTTAAGCGTCTGATCAATATAGGGTTGTCGATGATCTGTCTGTTGCTGGAGATCAGCCTGTTTGCCTACATGTGGCAGTTCCATTTCCAGTTCCAGCTGGTAGATCCCCTGCAGAAGATCTGGTATCGTGGCTTTCTGCTGGAAAACGGTATCTACAGTGCAATCCTGATATTTTTCTCCGTGACCTACGGCGGCATGCGTCTGGGATACATGAAAAACACGGAGATTATTTTCTCCCAGGTGTTTGCAACCCTGATGGCGGATGTGCTGATCTATGCGGAACTGTGTATGATGGCCCGTAGCATTTTTCCGGCGGATATGTTCCTGTTGATGGTATTTTTACAGATCATAGCGGTGATCATCTATGCCAATATTGCCAACAAGATCTATCGTACAGCATTCCCGCCCAGAGAGCTTTTGCTGATCCACGGTGATCGTCCCATCGAAGACATTGTCAACAAATTTGAAAGCCGTAAGGACAAATATAAGATCACAAAATGTGAGCACATTAAAAAAGGTACGACAGAACTGTGTCGGGAGATTCTGGACAATTACCGGAACGGTGAGATCAATGCGGTAGTAATCTGGGATATTAATGAAAAGGATCGTAATATTATTCTGAAATTCTGCTATGCCCATTCCATCCGTGTCTATGTCATGCCTAAAATATCAGATGTTATTTTAGTTGGCTCCGAGGAACTGCATGTATTTGACACGCCTATCCTGCTGACCAGAGAGTACTCCCTGAGCATGGAGCAGCGGTTCATCAAGCGATCTATCGATGTGATCTGCTCGTTGATCCTGTTGGTGGTGACTTCACCGCTGATGCTTCTGACAGCGCTTGCCATCAAGCTTTATGACGGCGGACCTGTATTGTACAAGCAGGTGCGCTGCACCACCGGACAGAGGGAATTCTATATTATGAAGTTCCGCAGTATGCGCACTGATGCCGAGAAGGACGGCGTGGCACGTCTGGCACAGAAAGGGGATAAGCGTATCACTCCCGTGGGTAAGGTGATCCGCAAATGCCGGCTGGATGAACTGCCCCAGCTGATCAATATTCTGCGGGGAGATATGTCTTTCATCGGCCCCAGACCGGAGCGCCCGGAGATTATTGCACAGTACATGGAAGTCATGCCGGAGTTCGCATTCCGTATGAAGGTGAAAGCGGGACTGGCCGGTTTCGCACAGGTATACGGAAAGTACAATACTTCTCCGTATGATAAATTAAAACTGGATTTAACATATATCGAGAATTATTCTGTGTGGCTGGATCTTAAATTGATGCTTCTGACACTGAAGGTATTGTTCTGGCCGGACAGTACCGAGGGTGTGGAGAGCGAACAGGTAACGGCTTTCAAGGCAACCTACGATGGTCGTGCCGAGAAGGATGACGACTGAGAAGGCAGGAGGTAGACGCATGGAAGTAAGCTACGGAAAAGAGCCCTTCGACCTGAGACTTATGTGTCTGCGGCTATGCCGCAATCTGTGGAAAATACTGGCTGTGACAGTAGTGGGAACATTACTGTTCGGTGGCGGTTATTATGTAAAAAATGTGGTGCTGCAGCCCGATCCAGGGTATGCGGCTTCTTCCACTTATAAGGTAGAATATAAAGAGAACCCCAATGCGGCGGGTGCGTACTACATTAACGAGGCTACATGGAACACCATGATCCATACGGGAGAATTCCTGGATGGTGTGGAGAAGCATCTGCAGGAGGCTGTGGAACGGGGAGACAATGGAGCTTCGGAAGCACTGTCTCTGGGCAGAGATCAGTGGATCGCAGACCTCTCGGCAACACTTCCCTCGGATTTCAGTGTTCCGGTGACACAGGCGGCAACTCAGGATCCGGAGATGAGTATTGCTCTGGCCCATGCAGTGGAGGATACCATGTGTGACGAATTTGCAGAGAGTATCGTGGAGATCGACCGGATCAAAGTGCTGGATCACGGAGATTTTGCAGAAGTCGTGGTACCGGATGTGCGCCCGGTGCGGGCAGTCATTCTGGCGGCGGTATTGTCTCTGTTTTTTGCAGTAGTCCTCTTTTTGCTGGTGGAGATCTCGCAGGACAGCATCTGGCTGCCGGCAACACTTCGCAGACGCTACGGACTGAACAGTCTGGGAACGGTGCGCAGTGTGGGATTTGCGGAAAATCTGATGTATACGCTGGAGAAAGTGTACGATAAAAAGCAGGCAAAGGAGTCCGAAAATGCGGAAATCTGCCGTGTGGCAGTATGTGTGGCACTGCCGGAAGCGGATCCGAAGGAAGTCGTGGAGGATTTGCAGAAGCTGGCTAAGACAGATAAGACCCAGAAGGGAATACCGGTGGAATATGTAGCGGTTCCCAGTCCGTTGTTATGCCCGGAGAGTGGAGAGACACTTCGTAAGGCAGATGCATTTCTGCTGGCGGTGCCGGCCGGAGAACGGGTGGGAAAGAGACTGGAAGCGGTATTAGAGTATCTGCATACCCAGGACTGCTCTGTGAACGGAGCCTTCCTGTGGAATGCGGATGAACAGCTGATCCTCAGCTATTATTTTCTGCCGGGAGCCATACAGACACAGAATACAGAACACGGAGGAGAGCAGGCATGAAGGTAGAAGTTCTGGCATCGGTAATGAATGCTTCTCTTCCGGAGACCGTACAACATATGAACCTGCAATCGGACGCGGTGATCATCAATCAGTGCGACCGGCTGGGGCAGGAGGAAATGCAGATATCTCCGGGGAACGGAAGAATCCGTTTCTGCAGTTTTCCCGACCGTGGCATCGGCAGAAGCCGCAATGAGGCCATTCTTCGGGCGGAAGGGGACATCTGCCTTTTTTCGGATGCGGATATTGTGTATGAAGATGGTTATGAGGCGGCTGTTCTTGCGGAGTTTGAACGGAATCCCCGGGCCGATATGATCATTTTCAATATTGAGGTGGAGGAAGAACGCCGCACCTACCATATTACGGAACGGAAACCGGTACGCTGGTATAATTGCGGGCGGTATGGAGCAGTCAGCTTTGCTGTACGCAGAGAAAGCCTGCTGCAATCTGGTATTACGTTCTCCCTGCTGTTTGGCGGTGGAGCAAAATACAGCAATGGAGAAGACAGCCTGTTTTTAACGGAGTTTATTAAAAAAGGCTACCGGGTATATACTGCACCGGTGACCATCGGCAGAGAGGAAGCCGGGGAATCCACCTGGTTTCATGGCTATAATGAAAAATTTTTCCATGACAGAGGAGTACTGTATCATTATCTGTATGGATGGTTGGAATGGCCGCTGGCGCTGAGGTTTTTATATGCGCATAAGGGCATGTTGTGCACAGAGGTAAGCCTGCAGCAGGCAAAACAGTGGATGTGGGAAGGTATCCGGGAGGCAGGAGGACGATAGCTTGCTTTTTGGAAAAAAGGCCATAAAGAAAGGAGGTTCCACATGGAGAAGAGCGCACTGGTGTATATCATATTGACAGCTGTTACCGTAGCATTCGGTTTTCTGGTAAAAAATCGTGACTATACGACAGAATATCTGTCCGGCAGACGCTCCTTTCGTGGGAATACCTCCGGGGATCTGATGGCGGCCGGGCCGGACAGACAGCAGGCGTGCAATGCTGTGGCGGAATTCGCCATCTTCTGTCTCCTGGCCGGGGTTTCTGCCTGCCGCATTGCTGTGGGCGGTGATTACTGGGTCTACTGGCTGAAATTTCAGCTGATCGATCAGGGAAGGCATGTCTCCTACGAAACCGGTTTTGTGTATCTGGTGAAATTTTTCCATCTGATTTTCGGAGAGGGATCTTATCTTCCGATCTTTGGCTTCTTTTCCCTGATTACGGTCTTCTTTTTCCTGAAGGCACTGCATGATCAGGCGGACTGGTATGTATTTTCCCTGTTCCTGTTATTGACACAGGGATTTTACTTTAATAGTATGAATTCGGTACGTTACTATTTCGCACTGGCACTGGTCATGTATGCGCAGAAATATGTGCTGCGGGGAGAATATGGGAAGTTTCTTCTCTGGGTGCTGATGGGCTGTACGATCCACAAATCGGTACTGCTGGTCATCCCGGCATATATTGTGATAGATCTCTTGTGCCGGATCCGACTGAAAAAGTGGCACTATGCGGTTGGCGTATTACTGATCTTATCTCTGATCTTCGGACAGGATGTGTACCGGAATATTATCTTCCGGTTCTATCCCTATTACAAGGATTCCATGTTCGACAACGGACAGTTATCCTATGTCAACATCGCCAAATGCCTGGCAGTGCTGATACTGTGCCTGATCTATTGGAAGGACAGCGTTCAGGAAAATCGCAGAAACCGTTATTACTTCTACCTGAATCTGGCGGGACTGGTGCTCTATTCCTGCGGCTCCTTTATCCCGGAAGTATCCCGAGTGGCATATTACCTGATCCAAAGCCAGATTTTCCTGATTCCGGGTGTGCTGAAGGATGCCAAAAAGGGATGGCTCCGAACCCTGTGTATTATTGGCGTTGTTGCAGCATATCTATTGTATTTCGTAATGCTGTTGCGGGGAATGTATGATGTGGAGATACGGCTGCTTCCGTATCTAAACTGGATCTTTAATTAAAAGAGGATTTAATTTATGAAAGTGCTGTGGGTCTGCAATATCATGCTTCCGGTCATAGCCGAAGCATTGCATAAAGAAGCTTCGAATAAAGAGGGCTGGCTGTCCGGTCTGTTGGAGCAGGTAGCCGCGGAGAATTCCAGTGACCTGGAGCTGGCTGTGGCATTCCCGGTGCCGGCAGATACGGAGGTGCCCCGGAGACTGCAGATAGCAATGCCACGGGAAAAAGAAGACCGGGAGCATTTACAGACAAATACAGATGCTGAAACATATAATATCACATGTTATGGATTCCACGAAGACACCGTACACCCCGACAGATATCAGCCGTTGCTGGAAGAAGAACTGCATCGGATCACGGAAGACTTTTCACCGGATGTGATCCACTGCTTCGGCACGGAATATCCACACACACTGGCAGTATGCCGGGTGTTTCCCCACAAGGAGAAGATACTGGTGGGAATTCAGGGAATCTGTACGTTGTGTGCGGAGGCATATTTTGCTGATATGCCGGAATCGGAGATCCACAAGACCACTTTCCGGGATCTGGTGAAGAAGGATACCCTGCGCAGCCAGCAGGAAAAATTTGCCCGCAGAGGTGTAATGGAGAGGGAAGCAATAGGACTTGCCGGCAATATCACCGGAAGAACCGCCTGGGACAGGGCAGTGACTACCGCGTGGAATCCCAAGGCACATTATTATACGATGAATGAGACCCTGCGGGCTTCCTTTTATGAAGGACAATGGCAGCCGGAGCACTGTGAATCCTATTCCATTTTCGTCAGTCAGGCGGATTATCCTCTGAAAGGACTGCACTATCTGCTGCAGGCCTTGCCACAGATCCGGGAGAAATATCCCCGGGTACAGGTGTATGTGGCAGGAAATGATCTGACGGCATACCGGACGCCGAAGGAAAAGCTGAAAATATCGGCATATGGCCGTTACCTGCGCAGACTGATCCGGGAAGGACAGCTGGAGGACAGGGTACACTTCCTCGGAAAACTGACCGGAGAAGAAATGAAGGAAAGATTTCTGAAAAGTCATCTGTTCCTGTGTTGTTCCTCTCTGGAAAATTCACCGAATTCCCTGGGAGAGGCCATGCTTCTGGGAGTTCCCTGCATCAGCACGGAGGTAGGGGGAATCCCCAGCCTGTTTGATGGCGGAAGGGACGGCCTGTGGTGCCGGGGACATCAGCTGTCGGAAGTGGCTGAAAATGACAAATATGCGTCAGATGCTTCTGAAAGTAAAAATAACATGCGAAATTATAAAACGACAAAAACAGAAGAATTGGGAAATATTGTAAATTCCATGGCAAATTCTATTATCGAAATGTGGAGTTCTCCGGAGAAAATGCTGGAATACTCAAAAAATGCAAGAGAACATGCAAGAAAAACCCATGATAAAGAGCAGAATTTCGCAAAATTGCAGGAAATCTATGCAAACATAGCAGGGAGGAAGGAATGAAGCTGATATTTGTCTCAAACTATTTTAATCATCATCAGCTGCCCTTCTGTGACGCTCTGTATGAATTGCTGGAGGGAGATTTCTGTTTCCTGCAGACACAGCCCATGGAAGAAGAGCGGGTGAAGATGGGCTGGCAGGCCGAGGAACGTCTCTACGTGCGCTACGCTGCGAAGAATTCGTGTGCACATAAGTCTGGGGGGGAGAAAACGCCCGGCTCTGAGTCGAACAGCAATGCCGTCACAGGTGCGGAAGATTTTGAGAAACTATTGTTTACCGCGGATGTGGTGATCTTCGGCGGATGCGATGACGAAAGCTATATTCAGGAGAGACTGACTGCCGGAAAACCGATCTTCCGTTATAATGAACGCTTATATAAGGAAGGGCAATGGAAGGCTGTTTCTCCGAGAGGCCTGTTGCAAAAATACAAGGATCACACCAGATACCGTAAGGCACCGGTGTATTTCCTGTGCGCAGGAGCCTATGTGCCTTGCGATTATCACCTGATCCATGCCTACCCCGGCAAAATGCTGCGCTTCGGCTATTTCCCGGAGACCAGGCATTACGAGGCAGGGCAGCCCTTCAATCACAAAGAATCGGGCAGTATTCTGTGGGCGGCCCGGATGATCGACTGGAAGCATCCGGAGCTGGTGGTGAAAACAGCATCTTATTTAAAAGAACATCTGGAAGAAAATACGTTTCATATTACCATGATCGGCGGAGGGGAACTGGAGGAAGAGACGCATCGCCTGGCAGAGGAACTCGGAGTGACCGACGTGATCACCTTTCCCGGTTTTCAAGGCCCGGAAGAAGTCCGGGCGGCCATGGAAAAGTCAGAAATCTATCTGGTCACCAGTGACCGCAAAGAAGGCTGGGGGGCAGTGGTGAATGAAGCCATGAACAGCGGCTGTGCTGTGGTGGCAGATCATATGATCGGAGCGGCTCCCTGGCTGATCCGTCAGGGAGAAAACGGCAGGATGTACCGGGACGGTGAGGAACAGGAATTATTTCGGACCGTGGAACGGCTTCTCAGGGATCCCGGAGAGTGCCGCAGACTTGGAGAAAACGCACAGCAGACAATTGTCGGGGAATGGAATGCCCGGACGGCTGCGGAAAGATTGATCGAACTGTGCCGGAAAATGAAGTTCTTGCCAGAAGTGTCAGAAGAACAGGAAATGCCGGATGCCGGCCAGGATGTGATGCTGAACATCACAACACCTGCCCCGGTGATTCCACAATTATGGAATGACGGCCCCTGCTCTCCGGCCCCTGTGATCCCGGAGCGGTCTATGTATAGGAGAATAAACAGTGAACAGTAGTGTAACCAAGCAACCGCTGATCAGTGTGATCGTGCCGGTGTACAATATCATACCGTATCTGCCCCGCTGCGTGGAAAGTCTGCGGACACAGACATACGAAAATCTGGAGATCCTGCTGATCGATGACGGTTCCACGGATGAGACACCGGCATTATGTGACCGGCTGGAAGCGGAGGATGAGAGAATCCGCGTCTTCCATAAAAAGAACGGCGGGCCTTCTTCCGCCCGGAATTTCGGATTACAGCAGGCCGGGGGAGAATATGTGGGCTTTGTGGACAGCGATGACTACGTGGATGCGGATATGTATGAGCGGCTGTACGGGGCAATCGAAAAGACCGGAATGCCCGTAGCGCAGGTCGGCAGAGATGAAATCGACAAAGACGGCAATATTTTACCGAATATCTGCGAGCCGGTGGCAACGGAACAGGTGATCCCGGCAGAAGGTTTTCTGAAGGAACTTCTGATGCACCGCGGAGACTGCTCCTTCTGTACCAAGCTTTTGCGGAAGGACCTGTTTACCATAGAACAATTTCCGGTGGGGGCACTGAATGAAGATTTTCATTTATTAGTAAAAATGCTGACCCGGGAGGAAAGTGCAGTTCCGGGGATTGCATGCATTCCCGGACAGGCGTATCATGTATTTTATCGTCCGGACAGCAATACCAGAGACAAGAACCGGTTCTCCAGAGTATTCGCCGACAATATCGACAATGCGGACATGGTGCTTGCACTGGTGGATAAAAAATATCCGGAGCTGTCGGAAATCGCATTCCGGTTCGGGATCTTCCAGCGGCTGGATTATCTGCTGCACATCCCTATCGCCCAGATGACCGGGGACAACGCATTCTACCGCAGGGTGGTGCGTGACTTGCGTCACGGTTGGTGGAGAGCCATGAAAAATCCCTGGCTTACCAAAAAGAACAAGTGTTATCATACACTGTTTGCCATTGCACCGAAGGGAATCCGGGTACTGCATAAGAAACTGAAGCACATAGAGTGATGCCCGACGTAGAAGCAGGATAGAACGGGCAACACAGCAACCATAAAGTAAGGAATGAGTCACGTTATATGAAGAGAAAATTGGCATTTCTGGGAGCAATTCTCCTGGCGGCATTTATATTCACCTACGAGGGCAATACCTATCAGACGCATGCATTGGATGAAGAAGATCAGGCATGGATCGAAGAAGCACGAGGGGCTTTGCAGAATATCGTAGAAGACCGGGAGGTCATGGCACTGGTCTATCTGTGCGATGATCTGACGATCCGTGCGGAAGCGGCGGAAGACAGCACAAAAGTGGTCACCGTGCCCAGCGGACAGATGGTGGAGATCCTGGATGTGACAGTGGCTGAAGACTATCAGGTCTGGGAAAAGGTGTCCGCGGAGGTAAGCGGTAAGGTCTACGAGGGATATATCCCCCGGAAGTATCTGGCATGTTCCGACGAACGGTTTCTGGAATGGGAAGAACTGTATAGCATGAATCCCGGAGAAGCCGTGATGCTGGCGGAGGAAAATGCTGCCGGTGTCTATGCGGACATCGAACAGTTCCCGGAGAGCTACCGCCCGGCACTGGAGGCTCTGAAACAAAAGCATCCGAACTGGACGTTTGTACGGCAGAATACCGGACTGGATTTCCAGACGGTGATCAACAATGAGCTTCAGGGCGGAAAAAGTCTGGTCTATAAGAGCTATGGAGACTATTGCAAGGAAGGACAGCACAGCCCCAACTGGTACTTTGCTTCCGAAGATGTCCTGAAATTGTATATGGATCCGAGAAATTCATTACATGAGAATGCCATTTTTCAATTTGAACAGCTGACATATAACGAGAGTTACCACACGGAGGCAGCAGTAGAGACCTTCCTGAAGAATACTTTTATGAACAGCAACAGCCCGGCGCCTAAGACGGATATGACGTTTTCCCATATCTTCTGGGCAATCGGCGCGGAGCAGCAGGTCAGCCCGTTCCACCTGGCGGCAAGAGTCTACCAGGAGCAGGGACAGGGTACCTCACCGCTGATCTCCGGAAACTATCCTGGCTATGAAGGATATTATAACTATTTTAATATCTCAGCCAGCGGCAGCACCAACGAGCAGGTGATCACCAATGGACTGAACTACGCCCGGAACAATGGCTGGGACAATGCCTATGCATCTATCCTGGGCGGTGCCAATGTCATCTCTGCGAATTACATAAAAAAAGGACAGGATACCCTGTACCTGCAGAAATTCAATGTGTCTACTACGGCCAGCAACCCGGTATATACCCATCAGTATATGCAGAATATCGCAGCCCCTACCAGTGAAGCACTGAGCATGAAAAAGCTGTACGAAAGCGCGGGAGCATTGGAGAACACCTTTGTTTTCAAAATCCCGGTCTATGAAAATATGCCGGCAAGCCCCTGCCCGATGCCGACCTCTTCCACCAATGTGGTATTGCAGGTACCGGCAGGCTATGATGCTTCCACCATCTACGTGGACGGCATCCCTTATACACCGCAGGTACGGAACAACCGCCGGATCGTCACCGTGCCGAACGGAAATGCGCAGGCGGCAGTAGTCTACCGCTATAATGAAAACGGAGCTCCCATCGGTATGTACGTGTGGACGCTGGAATACCGTAACAACGCCTACGCAGTGACGGAACAGCCGGGACTGACGGACCTGCTGACCTATCATGGATTTTCCATCCGTATCACCGGCAAAGCGGGCATCCGCTTTAAGACAGGTATCAGTGCGGATCTACGGAACACCCTGTTAACCGGCGGTGTCAATGGCTATTACCTGAAAGAATACGGAACCCTGGTCATGAACAATGCCAACCGGAATACATATCCCATGATCAAAGGTGGCGAAAAAGTCATCAGCGGACTTGCCTACGGAACCGACAGCAACGGAGCACACCAGGACAGCATCTACGAGACTGTGGATGGAAGATACCGCTATACTTCCGTATTGGTGGGACTGCCGGCGGATCAGTACAAGGTCGAATATGCCTTCCGCGGCTACATCGTCCTTACAAAAGATAATAAGGATATCACCATATACGGGCCTGCCATGGCAAAGAGCATCTACTCCCTGGCGGAACAGGTGCTGAATATGGGAACCTATGCATCGGGTTCGGAGGCAGATGCATTCTTACGCAAACTGATCAGTGACGCAAAATAAAAGACCGCAAGATTCACGGAACCTATGAGAAGACCGGCATGCCAAGAGCATGAGACGGAAAAACAGCTAAAATATAAAGATAGGACAAAAAAGATGAAAAGACAGGCAACAAAGTACTTGGCACTGACGATAAGTGCTATTATGGCAGTATCCCTTACTGCCTGCGGCGACGGCAGCGACAGCAGCGCAGACGCTGCACTTACACCGGTGGAAGCAGAGCCGATCTTATCGGATCTGGAACTGGAGATCCTGAATCTCGAGACAAAATACAACAAAGGCGAATTTGAACAGGCAGATTACCTTGCGCTGGCAGATGCCTATCACAGAGCAGGCTACATCCGTAAACAGCGTGATATCCTGGAGCAGGACTACAGACTCTATAACGATACAGACGCATTTGCAGCCCTGCAGGAACTCAGCGTAAATCTGGAAGAGGAGACCGACAGCATCCGCGAGAGAGCGCAGGAAATGCAGCATGATCTGGAACTGCCGGAATATCTGGATGAGAGCGTTAACCTGATAGACAGTGAAGACTGGTTCCTGACCATGATGCCCAAGCTGAAAGAGGGACAGCGTAACTACTATCTGGAACAGGACAGCGAACCGCTGCTCTATGTACAGGTGGGATATACGGAAGAAGGACAGTGCTTTTCTAAAGTATGGTATACCGGCAGCCAGGCAGACCGCTTCCTGATTCAGGAGGGCGCAACGATCCGCATGGTGACCGTAACACCTGCCGGAACCGCAGAGGACACCACAGCGCCCGAGAGCGGAACCGAGGAAGGTGCGGGCACAGACGCAGCTACTGCCACAGAGTCTTTGGCAGCTGACATTCAGGATACTGCGGCACCTACGGCAGATGCGCCTGCAAACACTGAGGCATGGAACGGCAGCTTCGAGGCATGGACCATGGATTGTGCGGACGGCAATATCATCCACGAACAGGGAACTCTTCAGAACGGTGTCCTGACAGGCGAATATACCTGCGATGTCTGTAACGGGGACGGTCCGCTGGAAGCCTATTCCCTGTGGAGCAGCCGCGAAGAAAGAGAATATATCACCTATACAGGTACGTTTGATGCGGAGGGAAAGATCCTGACAGAACAGCCTTCGGAAGATGCCAAGAAAAAGCTGCTGGAAGGGACTGAATATATTGATCTCATTCTCTATGCCTATGATGCAGCGGGTGAGAACTGCCTGTGGCAGGGCATCGGCGCAGGTAAGACCGCAGAGGATTACTGCTTCGGACAGGAAATGATCGGACTGGAGATCCGTCCGGAATATACCGGCTATGAGGTGGTGGCTGATATGACCGATACTACGACAAACGGCGCAGACAGCGCGGACAATACAGACAATGCGGCAGATGGCACTACAGGCGATACCGCGGGCAGCGATCCGAAGATCCGTATCTATGATGGAGAAGTCCAGTGGTTTGACGGCACATACTGGGTCAGCGCCGGCAGCGTAAGAGATATGGCGAAACAGGATCCCTTCGCAGCATATGAGGAGAACCATGCTACCGGTGCAACGGGCGGTACCGGCAGTATCACAGGCAGTACCAACGGCAATGCGTCCAATGCGAATGACGGACAGAATATCACCGGCAATACAGGCACTGCGGGAGACAAGACCGGTGGCAGCATTCAGAAACCTACGCCTACCCCGGCAGCGACCGCAAAGCCTGCCACAAAACCGGCTACGTCTACGCCCAAGCCTGCTGCGAAGCCTGCGGCAACCGCAAAGCCTACTCCGGCTCCTACACAGGCACCGGCGCAGGATGATCACAACGATGATCATGACGACAATAACGATAACGATAATAACAATAATAGCGATAACAACAGCAACAATGACAACAATAGCGGAGACAGCGGAAACAACGGTGGCAATTCCGGTGGAAACGATGTGGACGTGGAATGGACACCGGATCTGATGTAAAGATAGGATACCTAAGAGGAAAAGGACACAAGAAAACGTATGAAACTGACGGAAAAGAAAAAACTGATACTGATCAATATTGTGTGCCTGGTGGCGCTGACGGTTATTTTGTGGCCGCTGCTCTTGCTGGCAAAATATGATTACCCTACTGCGGATGACTGGTCCTTCGGGAAATATATGTACCGTGCCATGCAGGCGGGAGAAGGACTTTCCGGCGTGTTTCATGCAATTTCTGAGACCCTGTCTCAGAATGTGTGGGAGGCGAGATTCTCTATTCTGATCCTGTCAGCCTTGCAGCCTGCGGCATTTGGAGAGCATTTTTACCGAATCACACCGTATCTGATGATCGGTTCTGTGATAGTATCACAGCTCTTGCTGATCAGAGAGTGCATCGGAGGACAGGAGAAAGAGAACCGTTTGCTCGTTCTGCCTATCGGTATTCCTATGGCAATTTTTCAGATCCTCTATTGCACCAATCCGGAGGAGAGCTTCTACTGGTATAATGGCTCAGTGAATTACACATTTGTATATAGCTTGTCTCTGATTCTACTGGTACTGTATCTGGAAATCGGTATCTGTAAAATCAGTAAAGCGAAAAGAGCCGTATTCACTATTCTGGCCTGTTTACTGGCTGTCCTTGTGGGTGGCAATAATTTTTCTACCAGTGTTTCTACGATGTGTCTGCTGCTTTGTCTGCAGATCCTCTTTTTGATCTACAGAAGGGATGCTTTCCGGAGAACCTGGATCGTGACGCTGCTGGAGATCGTAAGCGTCCTTGTCTGCATAACATCCCCGCTGACATCCAACAGACTGAATGCAAATTTTGGCGGAGAAACAATGAACTCTCCACTTATGGCAATCTGGCTGTCTTTGGAACGAACTTTTATGAATATTATCAGCTGGACGAATCTGAAAGTCCTGTTGATGTTATTGGTAGTGTTTCCCTTCCTCTGGAAAGCGGTAAGCAATATGAACTACGCATTCCGTTTCCCCGGACTGTTTACAGCACTGTCCTTTGGTGTATATTCCTCTCAGGCAACGGCCACAATTTACGTGGACGGTACCATGGGTGGCGGCAGACAGGGAGCTATCCTCTGGTATTTCTATGTATTGTGGATGGTCGCCAATGTACTGTACTGGTGCGGCTGGATCGCCAAACGAGATGCAATTGCCGCAAAGGCAGAGAAAGCAGATCAACTGGTGGGAAAATACCTTTTGCACTATAGCACCGCGGCAGGAGTACTTCTGGCGGCAGCAGTGCTGTTTGGAAACGTACAGAGTACCACCAGCTACCGGGCTTACCGTATGTGGAAAAACGGCTGGGCACAGGCCTACGGTGCCGGCTGGGAAGATCGGCTGAAAGTACTGAAGGACGATTCCGTAAAGAATCCGGTATTTACCCCGTTAAATTACGTGGAACTTATCATGTACACGGATCTGCAGCCCGAGGACGGCTATGTATGGGTGAACAGTGCGTGTGCGGAGTACTATGGGAAAGAATCCGTGACGGTGGTGGAAGGGGAATAAATAAAAGCTTGTACTTGTAGCCTAAATTGATTAAAATAAAAAAGAGTATGCGATAAATTGTTATAGAAGTAGAATTGAGGATTACGACATGGAACTTACAATAAAGGGAAAGACGCTTCACATATGGTCAAAGAAGCGGATATTATATACTATCTGCTTTTTCCTGTTCTGTGTGATCGACCAGAGGACGAAGACGGGATCAGGCCTGGATGGTGTGATAGAGACTTTCCGTGATATGGCGGGAGTACTGATGGCGATTATCATCATGTCTCATTATAAGCGGGAAGATTTTTTGAAGTATAAAATCCCCTATGCAGTCTGGACAGTAATCGGTCTTGCCGCAGGGATTTTATTCGTGTTCTTAGGACAGCCGTTTGCTTATTACATGAATTCACGTGTGATGGTTGGACTGGATGTGCTGTTATTTGGCTACGTAGTAATTCATACATTTATCAGTGTACTGATAGAGAAAAAATATCCTAAGCTGAACAAGGGGATATTCGGACTGTGGCTGGTTATGATGCTTCTGATGATTTTTTCCAGAAGTGATTATGTATGGCCGCTTTGCTACTTTATTATGTTTGGCTGTTTTTATCTTACCGATTTTACGGAAGAGGAGCAGGAGGACTTGTATCAGGGAATCATGAACGGAGTCATCTTCGCTTTTTTAACGTTTCAGGGATTCTGCTGTGTGTTCCGGCCGTATGATCAGGTGAGATACACGGGAATCTATAATAATTCGAACCTGAACGGATTGTTCTATCTTGTTGTGCTGGCAGCAGTATTTGGAAAAATCTTGTATGTGACAAAAGAAAACAAGCATAAGTTTTGGAGAGTATATTACTGGCTGGGAGCTGGGGCAGTGTATTCGTTCCTGTTTATGACGATTGGCCGGACAGCATGGCTTGTATCCTTTATACTGGGGGTATTATTTCTGGTGTTTTATCAGAGAGTAAAAAGAAAGTGGCATTATATCCGGAACGGATTATTGTTGGTATTATGTGTCTGCATAATGTTTCCGGTGACGTTCGGAATGACGAGATATTTGCCACCGGTGTTCCATCACCCTGTGTGGTTTTGGGGAGAGTGGAGTGAAGAAAAAGTACATTCCTGGGATGCATGGAACTCTGAGAAATATGTAAATGTGGATGAGGTAATTACTACAGCGTTAGGGCGAACTACTGAAATTACAGAAAAGATATTTGGAAGAACTTTTTTTACCCTTAGAGCGTATGCGGCCGAAAATATTGAGATACCCGCATTGAGTTATACAGAAGCAGATAATTCAACATTAATTAGAAAAACAATATATATGCATTATTTGAGGGAATTAAATTTTTGGGGACATACAAGGGAAAATCAAGGATTTCAGATGTTTGCTAACTACTGGATTGGGCATGCACATAACATTTATTTACAGTATGCAACAGATTTTGGACTTTTTGCGGGAGGGCTTTTTGCTATTATGTGTATTTCATCAATAATTTATTTAGTGAAATGCTATATTAATACGGAAAAAATGAGATATGCAGTTGCCCTTTTCCTGTTGGCAGTCCCATTATTATTTGGAATATTAGAATTTTCGTGGGGAAGCGGTTCGATAACGATAATATTGTTGTTTATATGTTGGCGACAAATGATTATTCATAACAGTGAATATAGAAGAAAAGAAAATTGTCAATCATAAGTATTAATGATATAATTTATAGATACTATTTGAGAAAGGCTTTGATATGAAGAATGTTGATATTTTAAAAATCCCAGCAAATAGAATTATTGCATTAATATTGCTGGATATTATGTCTATTGTTGTGGCAGCTTTTACAGCTTTATATATTCGTTTTGACTTTAGTTTTAATGGGATTCCAAGTGAGTATTTGCAAAAATTTGAACGAATTATACCATACAGCATTATTATTACATTAGTTTTTTTTGCTATATGGAAATTATATAAAAGTGTGTGGCGTTATGCGAGTGCTACAGAATTACTTAATATTGTGTTTGCTACTACTTGTGCCTCTGTCGGACAGATAATCATATGCCATTTACTGAATGAAAAAATGCCTAGAAGTTATTATGTATTGTACTGGTTTTTGTTATTTGGAATGACATGCATAATTCGCTTTAGCTATCGCATTCTTCGTTTGATTAATTCTAAGAGGTCAGAATTTTCTGGGAAAAAAGAACGGAATAATGTAATGCTGATAGGTGCAGGAGCAGCTGCAAATGCGATTTTAAAGGAAATTGAAACAAGCAGATATTTGAATTTAAATGCTAAATGTATTATAGATGATAATTCGGGATGCCATGGAAAATTTCTCCGTGGAGTTCCTATTGTGGGTGGAAGAAACAAGATTATAGATGCTGTAGGTGAATATGGTATTGATGAAATTATTTTTGCAATCCCTTCTGCCAGTACGCGTGTTAGAAAAGAAATATTAGATATTTGTAAGGAAACCGGATGCAAAATGCGTACTTTACCGGGAATGTATCAATTAATTAATGGAGATGTATCCATTGCAAAACTGAAGGAAGTAGAAATTGAGGATTTGTTGGGAAGAGATCCTATTAAAATTAATACTGAGGAAGTTCTTGGATATGTAAAGGATAAAACTGTTCTTGTAACAGGTGGAGGTGGCTCTATTGGAAGCGAATTATGTAGACAAATTGCAGCACACCAACCGCAACAGTTGATCATTGTGGATATATATGAAAACAATGCTTATGATATCCAACAGGAATTGATACGTAAGTATCCAAAACTAGATTTAGTAGTCTTAATTGCATCCGTGCGCAACAAAGAGCGGATAGATTCAATTTTTGAAAAGTATCGTCCGAATATTGTATATCATGCGGCAGCACATAAACATGTCCCTCTTATGGAGGTTAGCCCTAATGAAGCAATTAAGAACAACGTGTTTGGAACCTATCGTACAGTACAGGCGGCGGACAAGTATGGCACGGAAAAATTTGTATTGATTTCTACGGATAAGGCGGTAAATCCTACGAATGTTATGGGAGCATCCAAGAGAATGTGCGAGATGGTCATTCAGATGATGAATCGTCAGTCGAAGACTAATTTTGTTGCAGTTCGTTTTGGAAATGTATTAGGTAGTAACGGAAGCGTAATCCCTCTGTTTAAAAAACAGATTGCAGAAGGCGGCCCGGTTACGGTTACAGACCCGAACATTATTCGATACTTTATGACCATTCCAGAAGCAGTATCTTTGGTGTTACAGGCAGGGGCTTATGCTCATGGGGGAGAAATCTTTGTATTGGATATGGGAGAACCGGTAAAAATTGTGGATCTTGCAACGAACTTGATTAAATTGTCTGGATATAAGCCCGGAGAAGATATTGAAATTAAATTTACCGGGTTACGCCCTGGAGAGAAGATGTACGAAGAACTTCTCATGAGTGAAGAGGGGCTGAAAAAGACTGCTAATAAAATGATTTATATTGGAAAACCGATTGATTTTGACGATGATGTTTTCAAAAAACAATTGGATAAGATTTACAGAGATGCATATGATGAATCAGATAAGATTCGGGAAGACATTAAAGAAATGGTACCGACATATCAGGTTGTAAAATAGAGGAATACTATGAATAAGACAACAAAAAAGGTATTATATGGTGTGGCAATATTTACTGGGATGGCTGTAGCTGGGGTGAAAATTGCATCAACAATGCAGAAAAAGCAATGCAGAAATGATGAAAAGAATCCGTTTGAAGGTAAGCGGGTAATCTTTGTTAAAAATGAAGAGGATCTTGAAAATGCAGATGGAGTAAGAGGACATTTGGAATTGGTGGGAAATTCAAAGTATACGCCTTCTGTTTATGACAAATATGTAAAGAGATGTTTCGATATTGTGTTATCATTGGGCGGTATTGTAGCCTTATCCCCGGTTTTACTGGGAATTGCAGTTGCTATTAAGGTTGATGATCCGGGTCCGGTGTTTTTTACACAAAAAAGATTAGGACAAAATAAGAAATATTTCAGAGTATATAAGTTCCGCAGTATGAAAATGTCCACCCCACACGATACCCCCACTCATATGTTGGAAAATCCTGAGCAGTATATTACCAAAGTAGGAAAGTTTTTACGTGCACATTCTTTGGATGAACTTCCTCAGCTGTTTAATGTATTGGATGGTTCGTTGTCTTTAGTAGGTCCGAGACCCGGATTGTGGAATCAGGATGTGCTTACAGCGGAAAGAGATAAGTATGGGGTTAATGAATATAAACCTGGTATTACAGGTTGGGCACAGATTAATGGTCGAGATTCTATTTCTATCGAAAAAAAGTGTGAATTGGACGGATATGGGGTTCATCACAGTTCATTGATGTTTGACTTAAAATGTCTGCTTGGGACAGTAGTAAAAGTAGGGCATGATGATACTGTTGTAGAAGGTGGAACGGGCACAATGTCGAAAATATACCGCAACTATACAGAAGGTAAGAGCCGAGAAGAAATTATTGGAAATATTGGATTTGGTAAAAGAGTAGAGGTTGATAAAACACAAAAGAAAAAAGTGTTGATTACCGGCGCGGGATCCTACATCGGACGGGCTTTTATTGAGTATGCACAAAAATATTATCCGAACAATTTCCAAATAGAAGAATTGGATATGTTGAGAGATACATGGAGAACATATGATTTCTCTCAATATGATATTATTTATCATGTGGCAGGAATAGCGCATGCTGATGTTGGCAATGTATCAGAGGAGACAAAGGAAAAATATTATACGGTAAATACAGACCTTGCGGTAGAAGTTGCAAAAAAGGCAAAGAACGAGAACGTAAAAGAATTTATCTTTATGTCATCTATGATCGTGTATGGAGAATCTGCTCCATATGGAGAAAAGAAAGTAATAGTAGAGCATACAGTTCCGCTACCGGCTAATTTCTATGGAGACAGCAAACTACAGGCAGATGTGGCAGTGAGAGAATTGGCAGACGATGCTTTTAAAGTAATAGTACTTCGACCGCCAATGATCTATGGTAAGGGAAGTAAAGGTAACTATCCAATATTGGCTAAGCTTGCAAAAAAGCTACCTTTATTTCCAAAAGTGAAAAATGAAAGATCTATGTTATATATTGAGAATTTGTGCGAGTGTTTATGCCAGATAATGTTAGTGAAGGAGATAGAGCAGGATGCAACGGTTTTGATTCCACAGAATGCGGAATGGACTAATACCTCTAAAATGGTCAAGAAAATATCAGAAGCAAATGGGAGAAATATAGCAATGGTTAAAGCTATGTGGCCTATACTTGTTTTAGCGGGAAAAGTGCCGGGTAAAATAAGTTCTCTGATTAATAAAGCATTTGGAAATAATTGTTATGCGCTTGCAATGTCTGAATATGAAGGCATATGTTATCAGATTATTTCGGTAGATAAAAGCATTGAGAGAACCGAGGGGAGAGATAATCATTAAAATTAGTAGCGTTTGTATAATTAATTGTTTTGACACATATGAGCATAGGGTGGATTTACTTTATGACTATTTTAAAGAAAAAGGGATGAAAGTTCAGGTATTTACATCTAACTATAGACATTTTGAGAAATGCAGAAGAACAGATAAGAAAGAGGATTATAGATTTGTTGATGCTATTCCTTATAAAAAAAATTTGTCTTATAGCAGAGTGAAATCACATGTCATTCTTTCAAAAAATATATATGAGCAGATTAGTAAGGAAAAAGTTGATTTACTTTGGATTTTAGTTCCGCCTAATAGTTTTGTAAAGGATGCTGCAAAATATAAAAAAAATCATCCCAAAGTAAAAATAATCTTTGATTTAATAGATATGTGGCCAGAGACAATGCCCATATCTAAATTCAAAAATTTACCTCCGTTTATATATTGGAAATCATTAAGAGATAAACATTTAAATGTTGCAGATAGCATAGTTACCGAATGCGATTTGTATAAGCAGAAGCTTCCAACAACAGTTGATTTTTCGACAGTATATACGCTCTATTTAGCACGCAAAATAAAAGAAAGCAAAATTGAATTAAATACACCTAACGACAGAATTAATTTTTGCTATTTGGGATCAATTAATAATATTATTGATATTGACGAAATTGCAAGGATAATCTCAGAAGTGACCAATGTCAAAGCTACAACTATACATATTGTTGGGGATGGTGAAAAAAGGGAACAGTTGATTGAAACGTGCAAGCTTGCAGGTGCACAGGTAATTTTTCACGGAAAAATTTACGATGCCTCTGAAAAGCAAAAAATATTTAACCAATGCCATTATGGATTGAACATCATGAAGCAATCCGTAGTGGTAGGGTTAACCATGAAAAGCATTGACTATTTTGAAGGAGGACTTCCGATAATCAATAATATTCAT
This sequence comes from Lachnospiraceae bacterium GAM79, assembly GCA_003584705.1. GTDB lineage: Bacteria > Bacillota > Clostridia > Lachnospirales > Lachnospiraceae > Acetatifactor > Acetatifactor acetigignens. Next base: position 3,543,269 of record AP018536.1, on the reverse strand, counting down.
GGTGATACGTGGGAAATAGTTCTTCGAGAAAAAATAGGATATAATATTGATAAGGAAAAAAATTGTAAGGATATAATTAAGTATGAAGCAAAGATGAGAGAAAGAGTTAGAGAGGTGTATGAGAGAGAATTCGGTATTGATACGTTTAGAAAGAAAGTGCAATGCATTTTAGACGAAATTTAACTTACAAATATAATTAGAATAAAAAAGAAAGGGAGAAATATATGCTAGTGTCTCCAATTCCGTCTGTGAATAGAATATTATTTCCCAAAAGTAAAAATAATTTATACTGGAAAAATTGTGTTTTTACATCAAGATCAGGAGTATCAGTAAGACTTATTATTGATGCATATAGAGAGGTATTAAAGAAAGACAAAATAAATGTAAGTATTCCCAGCTATTTTTGCGCAGAAACTGAAGCAGAATTTTCCGATTCAAATGTAAATATTTTAAGATACCCTTTGTTAGATGATTTTGAACCTGATTGGAAGTACATTAAGGAAAACAATCAGTTTAAGGAAAATGATATTTTTGTTTTTGTACATTTTTTTGGGGAATATCATGATATAAATCGAGCAAGAACATTTTGTGATAATAATAATTGTATACTTATTGAAGATTGTGCTCATGTACTATATAAATACGGTAAAATGGCACAGAAGGGGGATTTTGTATTATTTAGTCCACATAAATTGTTAGGACTAATGGATGGAGCTGTAATTCTATGTAATAACAGTGAAAAAAATGAAAGAATATATAAAGTTGTACAGCAAAAGTCTTATGTCTCAAAAAAAACTTTTGAAACAGTTAAATGGAGACTTAAAAAGATAGTTCAGAAGATAATTCGCAGAAGTAGAAAAACGAATTATTGTTATCAGGAGCATTATCTTGAGACCCGGGATAGAACATCTAATATTGCAATTTCCACTATATCATATAATATCATAAAAAGTATTGATGAAGAGGAATTAAAGAAAATAGCATACCGGCGTAGAGAAAATCTTAAATTAATGAATTATGTAATAAAGGAAGTTTGTCCAGACATCTGTGAGATTATTTCTGAAGAAAATGAAAGTCCTTTCTTTGCGGTATATTCGCTGGAAAAAGTTGAGAATAAAGAAGCGGTAATATCTCAAATAAAGGGTAAGGGAATTGAGGTATTGTTCTGGCCTTCTTTATCGCCGATTGTTGCTAATGGGGATCAATTCGAGACCACTAGAAAATATTCTAAGAACCTTTTTATGATACCTATTCATCAGGATATAAAAATGGAGGATATAGCGAAATATGCAAAGAAAGATAAAAAATCCTCTAATAGTATGATGGTGAAAAAAATAGGCTGCGAACAGGAAGAAAGAAAAAAATGGAATGATATACTCGCTCAGTCTGAATTAAGTAACATAACACAAGATTGGGGTTATGCTGAAGCAAAGAGCAAGGCTGAAGGATGGGGCGTTGACAGGTTCTTTATCTGTAAAGACCAAAATGTTATAGGCGTTGTTCAGATTTTAAGAAAAAAAGTATTAGGTGTAACAGTAGCAGTCAGAATAAATAAGGGCCCGGTTTTTGTTAAAGAAGAGAATCAATTGGAAAATGAACTTCAAATAGTAGATATGGTTAGGAAAAGATACTACAAGCTTTTGCCAATTGTGTGGGATCCATATTCAACTATGAGCAATAGTAATTTTATAAAAATGATTCAAAATGGTTGGAAAGTGATAGATATATATGGTTTTCCTTCAGGAACTGTAGATTTGCTGAAAGCAGAAAATGAAATCCGTGCGGCGTTAAATAGTAAATGGCGGAACCAACTAAAAATGGCTGAAAAATCTGGCTATAGCATAGAAAAAGAAGAAATAGATTTTGAAAAATTCATTCAATGTTATAGGAAAGAACAGGAAGACAAAAAATTTGAGGGCGTAAATGAAAGATTGTTAAGGGAGATAAATGAATTGTCTTCTCAACCATTAAGATTTTTCTACGTTAAAAATAAGTTGGGAGAAGTAATTGCTTTTGACATTTTCTATCGACATGAAAAGGCAGCAACCTATTACATTGGCTGGAATAATGAAGAAGGAAGAAAAGCCTGCCTAAACAATCTATTATTATATCATGCTGCTATTGAACTAAAGAAGGAAGGCGTAGAAATATTGGATTTAGGAGGAATTGAGTATATCCATACAGAAAGTATTGCAAAATTTAAAGATGGAATGAACCCTAAGCACTTCAGACAAATGGGTGAGTTTGTAAAAATATAGGAGCCGCATAATGAAACGTGTATATTTAACGATGATATATATAACATTGGGATTAAATGTTTTATTGCCGTGGATTTTTTGCAAGATAAAGGGATTTCAATATATATATTGGCCGGTAGATGAAAAATATTTGGATATAGCAGTAGTATTTTTGATATTAATTTTGCTAATAACGATAGTAATCGTAGAATTATCTAGATACGGTGGCTCAAAGATAGAATTTTCTGAATTGGATAATTCCTTTTTATTGGGAAATGGGGTTACTCTGCTGTTCTGGTTCTCAATAATTTTAAACTTAATTAATATTGTTGTAACAGGAGGATTTAGAGGGATTATAGTGGGAGCTGCTAATTCAACAATTATTGCCTATCTCCAATTCTTTTTGGACAGCCGATTGTTATATTTTGCAGTACTTCTCAAAGCGTATAAAAGGCAAAAGATAGAAGAAATATGTATCTATTCTTTTGCATATGTTGCTGTATCCTTTATGTATTCATCAAGATCAGGAATATTTTGGATGGTATTTTACAATATGGTTTTACTATATGCTTTAAAGCTCTCTAAAAGATTTGTTCAAAAAATCATGTTACTCATGGTAGTGCCGATAATGCTTGCACCAGTGTTGTATATGTTAGCAACAGCAAGTCGAAGTGATGCAAATTTGAGTATAGAAGGCATGATCAATCAAATCGTAGGAAGAGTTTCATATTTAGAAATTAGTGCAATAGAAATAGAACAGGCTAAAACAGGGGACTATGTCGCAGATGTATTTAATGAAAAATACGGGATGGAAAACCAAGCAAAACAAATTGTAAATATGCTTGTTCCCGGAAGTGTTTTCCAAGATGACGTTCAGCCTAATCAATATTGGAGAGCTATTTTTGCCGGTTGGACAAAAGAGGCAGCAAAGGAACATTATACATCGATGTATTTTGTATTACCGGTTTATTTATATGTAAAATATGGTTTAATGGTTGCTGTTATATTATATGCAACGATTATATACAGCTTATTTAGGATAACATGTAAAATGAAGAATAATGCATTTGCTTTATTCGTTGCAAGCTATTTCTTCTATTCATTATTTCAATTCTTTGATTGGGTATATCATGCTCAGGATATATACGCATTTCTTTTAACTGTTATAAGCATTAAAGTGATGGAAATGTTAGTCGGAAAATATAAGATAAAAATAGGAGCGAGAAAAATATTTTATGATGAAATATAGTGTATCCGTGATTATTCCAATGTATAATGCGGAGAGTACCATAGAACAAGTAATTGATTCGGTCCTGGAGCAAACGGCAGTAGAGAGAGTGAAAGAAATCATTATAGTTAATGATGGATCGAGGGATTGCTCAGAACAAAAAGTTCTAGATAAAATAAAAGAAGTAAAAAACATTCCTATAATATATAGATATCAGGAGAATAGAGGAGTGTCATCTGCCAGAAATGAAGGGATGAGAATAGCAAGGGGAGAACTAATTGCACTATTGGATTCGGACGACCTGTGGCACGCAGATAAATTGGAAAGGCAGTTAGAAATATTTGACCATTATTCGGAGGTTTGCTTTTTGGGAACCGGTTATATGGATAAGCCTTTCAGAAGAAAAGGTCGAACTATTACAACCTTATATAAAGCGGATTTGTGGGATATTTTTTGGAGCTTTTTCCCTGTTACGCCGTCAGTCATGTTTAAGCGAGAAGCAATAGAGAAAGTGGGATATTTTGACGAGAATCAAAAGTACTGTGAGGATATAAATTATTATATCCGATTTGCAGTACATTTTAATTATTATTATTTGCCAGATAAACTTGTAGACATTGATATTGGGAAAAAATATCGAGGGGAAAAAGGCTTGACATCTAACCTTAGAGGTATGCATGAGGGAGAGATGAAAAACTTAAAGGAATTGTATGAAAAAAGGTATGTAAATGTTGGATTTTATTTGTTTTTTTACATTTTTATGAATATGAAATATTTTAGAAGACGAATAAAACATACCATAACACAATATATGAAAAAATAATTGGGGCGGATAAAAAATGACTAACAGCAAAGTAACAAGAGTTATTTTGTCCTTTGACGATGGAAGAAAAGACAATATAGATGTAGCAGAAAAAGTACTAAAAAAATACGAGCTTAAGGCGACATTTAATATCACCACGGGATATCTTGATGATACAATAAGAGAAAGTGAAAGACCTTGTAGAAATCCGGCATTGACAATAAACGATGTTATGGAATTGAATAAAAATGAGTTATTTGAAATAGCAGGTCATGGGCAAAATCATTTGAATGATGTAGAGGATTGGCAGGAAGGAATAGAGAAATTAAAGCAATGGTTAGGAGAACATTGGGGTGAACAAGGGATTGGAGTAGCCAGTCCTCACTGCGGTATTACTGAGCAAAGCATTATGGAAAAAAGTGAAATAATCAAATCAAATAATATTGCCTATGTTCGTATCGGATTAAAAAATCAAAATAGTTTGATTCAGAAAATAGTTTCTAAACTTGCTATTTTAACGCATAGTAATGTAATGTTTTATGCATCTATTAAGAAATCGTTGCAGGTTGTTGGGACGAGCATGTGCGTATATTCAATTCCAGTATTGCATAATCTTACCGTCGAACAAATTAAATATGCAATTATGAAAGCAGAGACTCAAAAACTCGATTGTGTTTTTATGTTTCACAGTATAGTTTTATCAAAAGACCAATATTATAGTGATTTATGGTCATGGGATGCTGAAAAATTTGACGAACTGTGTAAATGGCTAAAAAGAGAACAAAGTGACAAAAAAATTCAAGTTGTAACAACTATTGAGATGTTCAAATAAATATAAGAGGAAAATAAAATGGAGCATTTTTTTTCGGTAATAACATCAGTATACAATGGGGAAAAATATATTCAAAAAGCAATAGAATCAGTTGTTTGCCAGACAGAAAAGGACTTTGAATATATTATTGTAGATAATGGTTCCACAGACAGTACATCAGATATAATAAAAGAATTACAGAAAAAATATGATAAATTTGATATAAAGATTATTACTTTGAAAAAAAATAAGGGAATTAGCGGAGGAAGAAATACCGGTATTTTTGCAGCTACGGGAGAATATGTATGCTTTTTGGATGCTGATGATTATTGGAGAGATGATAAGTTGAGCATCGTAAAGAATGTTTTAAAAGAAAAGGAAAGCATTAATGTATGTTGTCATTGGGAGTACCATATCAAAGGAGAGAGTAAGGAGATTGGAAAGTATAGGAACGTTGACAATCAAGATCCTTATAAAGACTTGTTATTAAAAGGAAATTGTCTCTCTACCTCCGCGGTAGCAGTTGAGCGTAACTTGATCAATAGTATTGGAGGGTTTGATGAAAAATTGACCTCAGGAGAAGAAGACTATGATTGCTGGCTGAGACTTGCAAGGCAGGGAGCAAAGTTTTATATGATACAAGAACCATTAGGATTCTGGGTCATTAGAGAAAATAGTGTGTCGGCAAAACATATAAAACATACAGAAGCAGTGATTGAAGTAGTAAAGGAGCATTTGAACAATCTGGATTATGTGGGACTAAGCAAAGAAACGATTGAAAAGAAAAATAATAAGATAATAGCAAGGTATTGGTTTGCATGTGGCAGGATGCTTTCCATGGCAGGAAAACGTAGAGAGGGTAATAAGGTTTATAAAAAAGCATTAACCATATCGCCCTTTTATATCAAGGCAATCGTAGGGATTCTTTTTAATATTTTACATATATAAATGTTTAACATAAGCAGTTTAACAGTAAATAGGGAGAGATAGAATGAAAACAGTAATTTTAGCAGGTGGATTTGGAACACGTATTTCGGAGGAATCACAATTTAAGCCTAAACCTATGCTTGAAATTGGTGAAATGCCTATTCTATGGCATATTATGAAAGAATATTCACACTATGGATTTAATGATTTTATTATTTGTGCTGGATATAAACAACATGTTATAAAAGAGTGGTTTGCGGATTATTTTTTACATACCTCGGATGTGACATTCGACTATACTAGCGGGAAAAATGATATTATTATTCATAATAAAAGAGTAGAACCGTGGAAAGTAACAGTTGTAGATACTGGTTTGAACACCATGACCGGAGGGAGAATTAAAAGAATAAAAGAGTATGTAGGCGAAGAACCATTTATGCTTACTTATGGTGATGCAGTTGGTAATATAGATATAAATGAGTTGTTGAAATTTCATTTACAGAATGGGAAAATAGGGACAATATCCGTATACAATTTCGGACAGAACAAAGGCGTTTTAGATGTGAACCCAGATGGAAAGGTAAATGCTTTTCGTGAAAAATCCGATTTGGACGGAGATATGATCAATATTGGATTTATGGTTATGAACCCTGAAATATTTGATCGTATAGAGGGAGATGAAACTGTATTTGAGCAAGAACCTTTGAATAGTCTGGTTAGAGATGGAAATTTGGTGGCATATACACATAGGGGATATTGGCAGTGTATGGATACCTTAAGAGAAAAACAACAATTGGAAAAATTATGGGCATCGGGAAATGCACCATGGAAAGTGTGGGCAGATTGAATAATGAATTTGACATTTCCTTTTATAAAGGGAAAAAAGTGCTTATTACAGGACATACTGGATTTAAAGGAGCCTGGTTATGTAAAATGCTCTCACTTGCAGGAGCAAAGGTAACGGGATATGCATTAGAACCCCCAACGACACCTTCATTATTTGAAATTGCAGAAATAGCAAAAGATGTCGACTCAATAATAGGAGATATCCGAGATTATGCACATTTAAAAAATGTATTTGATGGTGTACAACCGGAAATAGTATTACATTTAGCAGCGCAACCAATCGTGAGAGAAGGATATAAAAATCCTGCATATACTTATGAAACAAATGTTATGGGAACGGTTAATGTTTTGGAATGTGTTAGAAATAGTAGTAGTGTAAAATCCGTTTTAAATGTAACAACTGATAAAGTATATTTGAATAAAGAATGGGAGTGGGGATATCGCGAAAATGAGGAACTTGATGGTTATGATCCCTACTCCAATTCGAAATCATGCTCAGAGCTTGTGACACATAGCTATAAAAGAAGTTTTTTCAGTGATGGTAAAGTGGCTATTTCTACTGCCCGGGCAGGTAACGTAATAGGCGGGGGAGATTTTGCAGAGGACCGGATTGTACCGGATTGTATACGTGCTGTAAATGAAAAAAGAACGATTATGGTGAGAAATCCTTTTTCTACAAGACCTTATCAGCATGTATTGGAGCCGTTATACGCATATTTACTGATTGCGGCAAAACAATATGAAGATGTTAATTTAGCAGGATATTATAATATCGGACCGGATGAACAGGATTGTTACAAGACAGGGGAACTTGTTGATGTATTCGTAAAACATTGGGGGGAAGGGGTTCAATGGGAAAACTGTTATGACGGTGGACCTCATGAGGCTAACTTCTTAAAATTGGATTGCTCAAAAGCAAAAAGCGTATTTAGCTGGGCTCCACGGTGGAATATTGATAAGGCAATAGAAAAAGTAGTGGAATGGAGTAAATGTTGGAAAGAAAATGGCGATATAAGAGCCTGCATGGATTCTGAAATAATGGAATTCTTGAATGACGGAAGGGAAAAATATGAGAAAAGTAGTTGTTACAGGCGCTAATGGCTTTATTGGAAGTACGCTGATCAGAAAGATGATTGATCATCACATACAGGTCATTGCCATTGATATGACATTTTCACCATCTAAATTGCCTGAAAGTGAGTATATAAAAAAATATTCTTTAAGTCTGAGCGAAATTGATAAACTTAGAGAGCTTTTAGAAAAAAATGACTATGATACGTTTTACCATTTTGCCTGGCGTGGAGTAAACGGTAAGGAGAAGGCGGATCCTTCTGTACAGATTGAAAACATAGACATGACTCTAAATTGTGCCAAATTAGCATATGAGAGTGGATGCAAAAAATTTTTATGTGCAGGAACAATTGCTGAACAAGCAATAAGCAGTTTGGATAGCTTAATTAAGACTAATGGTGGAATGATGTACGGAGTGGCTAAGCACTGCACACAACTGATGCTGGAAACTTATTGTAAGAATGTTGGCCTTAATTATGTATGGATGCAATTTTCCAATATCTATGGACCTCAAAACAAAACAGGAAATTTGGTTAGCTATACGTTGGAAGAAATACTTAATAATAGAGAAGCTACCTTTGGCCCGGCACTGCAAATCTATGATTTTATCTATATAGATGATTTGATTAATGCAGTTTACAGATTAGGAGAAAATGAAACAGGGGCTGATAATTATTTTATTGGATCAGGAAGTCCTAAAATATTAAAAGATTATTTGTATCAGATAGGAACTATTTGCGGAAAAAGTGAATTAATAAAGATAGGTCTCAGACCTGATGATGGAATAAAGTATTCTGCGGAAATGTTTGATAATTCCAAATTAATCAGTGATATTGGAGAGTATGTCTCGGTGACTTTTGAGGAAGGAATAAAACGAACACTGGATAATTTTTGAAAGGAGAGTCGGAATGGTACAAAAATTTGATTTTCAAGAGTTGGATTTACAGGGAGCATATATAATTACTCCGTTTTGTGCAACGGATAATAGAGGAGCATTTATTAAAGACTATAATATAGATACGTTTAAAGACAACGGAATAAATCATGATCTGAAAGAGGTATTTTATACAATATCTAAGAAAGGGGTTATTCGAGCCATACATTTCCAATTGATAAAACAACAGGCTAAACTTGTACGTTGCATATCGGGACATGTATATGACGTAATTGTTGATCTGCGACCGGAATCACCTACTTTTGGACAATGGAGGGGGGTTCATCTGACAGGAGAAAATACTAAGTGTGTATTAGTGCCGGAACGTTTTGGACATGGCTACCTCGTTGTTGAAGATTCGATTGTGAGTTACAAGTGTGCTGAAGTATTTTATGGAGAAGGAGATTCTGGTATTATGTATAATGATCCGGAACTTGCTATTGAATGGCCGTATGATTTAATAGGTGGCTCAGACAAGCTTATAATGAGCGATAAGGATAAGAAATTAATGAGTTTCTCGGATTATAGGCATTTGCGCAATATATAAAGAAAAGTATAAAGGGACGTATAAATGAAACAAGATGATTTCAAGTATAGATATATTGTCAAGGTATTAAGTTCTATCGGAATTGCGGTACTTAATATGATAATACAGTTTGTTTTGCCGCGAGCCTTTAGTATAGAGGAATACGGATATTATACGTATAACTTAAATGTCTTTACATCAATAGTTACTTTGGCTAATTTGTCTGCATCAAATGCTTTTATTGCTAAATATTCAAAAAGAAATCAAGAGATAGGAATGATTTATTTTTATCTTAGCTTCTATGGAATAGTAGCAATAGTGCTTAATGTATCAGTCATTTTTCTTTATGGAATAGGCGCATTTTCTTCGACTTTTGCAGGGCAGACATTAGGAATCGTTATGCTGGGATTGGAAACGGCAATTGTATTGAAACTGCTGACAGATTGCATCTCTATTTATGATGCAGCGGCTATTTCCCGATTCCCTGCAGTACTACAAATTCTTTTAAAAATTATCGTCAGTGGAGCGGTGATTTTTGGTTATCTTTTTGGAAATTTAAATCTAGCACTTTTTTATATAATTCAATTAAGTGTTACGATAGTGATAGTATGTATTTTATTATATGCAATTATAAAAGAGCAGAAAAAGAAATACATAAATTACGAAAAAAAATTTTTTAAAGAATATATAAAGGAATTTTATATCTTTTGCAAGCCACTTGTATTAGCGACCGGAGTTGCCCAGATTACAGTTATTCTTATGAATTGGGCACTCATGAAGTGGTCAGGGACAACAGAACAGGCGCTTTTTGGCGCTGCATGGCAATTGAATACTCTTGTCACATATGTCTTTTCTCCATATGCTGAATTGTCCAAAAGAGAATTTGCTGTTGCCGCAACATCTAAAAATGATTTGAAAAATAAAATAGAACAAGCATTAAAACTGATGAACTGGATTACTTCATATTTTGCAATATTTATAGCATTTGCATCGGATTGGATTCTAACGATTGTATATGGAAAACAATATTCAGGTGCTAAAAATATTACAATCATAATAATGTTTTATACAGTATATCAAGCATGGGGACAGATAACGGGTGCCTATATGATTGCTACTGAAAAAACAAAGGCGAATGCATATATATCTGTTATAGGTCAGATATTGACTTTGTTATTTGTATTTTTGTTCCAAATTCCAAATTTTATTTGGCCTAATACTTTGGGATCTATAGGTATAGCTTTAAACTATTTATTAGCGAATGTTATAACAACTTATATATCTGTGCTTTTCGTTTGTAAAACTTTAAATATTTCTGCTATGAAAACAATAATACAGCAGTGGTGTGCGATGATGTTTTGCACTTTGACATCTATAGTAATTGTTTTTGCATTAAATAAAATATATGTGCTGGATACTTTTGGCGCATGCATAGTAAAAACATTGTTTGCAGGAATTATATACACTTGCGCTTTTATAATAATTATATATATTAGACCTACATTGTTGGGAATAAGTAGAGACAGTATGTTGAACGTATTAAGAGGAAGAAAAAAATGAATGTGATGATTTTTTGTGCGAACCCGGTTAACGGTGGGACTGCAAGAATGTTTTATGAAGTTACGGAGGGATTGGAAAAAATTGCCTCTGAACAATATAAAGTTTATGCTTGTATAGATAAGGACAATGATGTAAATATATATAACAACATTCCGGATTTGTACCGACTGCCCATATTGTCTGCTAGAAAAGTATATCCACATATGTATGGCGGGAAATACATTAAAAGAGTGATTAATAAGCTTAAAAGAACTGTTTGCTATTCGAAAATTAAAAAAAATAATATAAGAATAGTACGTGATTTTATACGGGATAAAAGAATAGATGCAGTAATTATACATAATGGAGGATATAATGGAGATGAACTATGTGATCAGGTATTAGAAGCTGCTTATCATAATAAAGATATAGTAAAAAAGAGAATTTATGTATTTCATAATGATATAGAAAAAAGTTTTATTATGAAACAGATTTTCAGGTCCTACGATAGAACATTAGATAAGCAAGCAACGAATCTGATTACTGTATCTAATTATACTAAAGACAGAATTGCCGATTCATCGTACATACATAAAAATATTGATGTAATATATAATGGAATTAATGTAAATATATCTAATAAGGGAGCAATAGATAATAATACACAAAATAATATCAAAAATATCTTGATGATAGGAAATTTTGCTGTTAATAAGGGACAAAAACATTTTATTATGGCTGCAAATGATTTGTGCAGAAGGCATAAGGACTACGAGTTTACAATTATCGGTAATGCGTATGATAAAGAATATTACTCGGAGTGTATGAAATTAATTCAAGAGTACGGGTTACAAGAAAAAATACATATTTATCAAGGTATCCATAATGCTTCGGATTACATTAAAGAATATGATGTCTTAACGGTTACATCGTTGTATGATGAGAGCTTTGGCTTGATTTCTGTGGAAGCTATGGCAAATTCAAAACCGGTTGTAGCATACGCATGTGGTGGAATTCCGGAAGTAGTTGTAAATGACAGAGATGGATATATTGTTCCTATCGGAGAATATACGGAAATGGCAAGTAAGATTGAAAGCTTGGAAGAAAACCAAGAGTTACGGGAACGGTTTGGCAGGAATGGGCGGACTGATTATGAGCAAAAGTATTCCGTACAGTCAATGATTAAAAAATATATTCAATTATTAGAAGATGAGTATTAGAAAAATTTATATGCTTTTCGATAGTTAAGGTTACGGGAAGGAAATATAGATATATGGTAAGTACCAAGGACAATGATAGTAAACGGATATATGAAATAGATTTTGTTAAGGTTACTTGTTGCATATTAGTTATTGTTATTCATAGCGCCTGTGACTTTTTGCCTAAACCATTAATGAACTGCTTAGATGCTTTAACGGCTGCAGCGGTACCGGGGTTTATGATGATCAGCGGGTATTTATTGTTTTTTACATCGGAAAAGGAATATAAAAGAATAATAAAAGTGCCACTTTTGAAATTTAGTATTATTTTTTTAATATGGTATTTATTCTATGTGTTTGAAAACTATCGGTTGGATACATCAACTGACTTGATGTCACTTATGGTTAATAATTCAGAAGGCTGGCACCTTTGGTATATTAAAATATATATTGAATTATTGATTTGTTATCCAATTATAAGATGTATTACAAATAATAAATATGCCGTTAAATTATATCTGATTTTTTGGATGATATTTATTGGAACGAAATATTCACTTGATTTACTTTCAGGGTTTAAGATATCTTCAAGCTGGTTTAAAATATTATCGCTTCCTTTCTTTGAATATGATGGATATATAGGAGGTACCACAGCTGGATACCATCCGGCCGAGTGTGTTGGAATTTTTATTATGGGAGGATATTTTATTACTCAGTATTTAAAAAGAAAAGGAAACTGGAAATTAAAAAACGATGTAGTGGTGATAGCCATAGCGTTGATATTGATAAAAATAATTATGTTATTTCAAGATAGAGCAGAAAGCATAGGTTTTCCGGTTGATATGGTCAGATCACCGTTTCATGTGTATGTTGTTATTTTTACAATGGCTTATATTTATTGTGGATTTAGAATAGGTAGTTTCTTTGAAGAAAAGATTGGTGGAATTGTAAGGAAACTATCTGAAAATTGTCTTGGTGTATATATAATTCATCCTTACGTACAAAGAAGGATTGTCTCAGTAATTACTAAATTCGTAGATATAAATCATTGGATGACAGGAGGAATAATATTTATATCTACAGTTGTTCTTTCTTTTTTAATTGTATTTCTTGTGCATAAAGCTGTTCCACAAAGAATTGTAAAGTATATTTTCTAAACTAATCGGGAGTGGAGAACCTCGACAACCGAAATGGTATAATTGACAGGAGATGAACAGAAATGAACGAAAAAATATATTTTATTATTGATACGCCAATTGTGAAATCATATATATCTTACTATGCTTTAGATGCCTTTTCGGAGCATAATATTGAATATGTATTGATAGATGTGTCTCCGCTGATTAATAAAAGGGCATATAAAAGTGTCAAGAGTGACCTTATTGATTATAGTGAGCCGAATATATATTTATGTAAAAGTTTTGATATGTTGGAGAAAATGGTTAATGATATGCCGGAAGAGGCAATGGTAATTGATTCAGGAGGGTATAATTTAGATCATTTAAAAATTTATAGGAAGCTATGGAAGAAAAATGCTAAATACGGATATATGATATTAAACAGTTGCTTTGAAACTTCAACTGCAAAAAAAGGATTTGACAGAGTAGTTTCGTTTGTAAAGGGTTTCAGAATAAGACGTATGGTCAATAGTGTATTCATTAGAATGCCTAAAAAATGGTTTGGAGCAAAAGCATGTGCGTTTGTAATAAATAATTCGCCGGAAGAAATAGAGAATTATAAAAAAAGGTTTTTTTGTGATGAGCATACAAAGTTTTTAATTGTCCACTCTAATTTTTATGAAGAAGCTTTAGAGAAGAAAGCGGCAGAAAGAGTTGTTCCACAAAAATATTGTGTGTGGCTAGATTCCTATATACCATATCATCCGGATCTATCACAAATACCGGGAGCATATGTGGATGCAGAAAGCTATTACCAAGCATTGAGAAAGTTCTTCCATTGGATTCAGAATGAATATGGAATAAAAGTAGTGGTTGCGGCACATCCTAGGTCAGATTATAATGAACATAAAGATGCATATGAAGGGTTTGAAATTTATAAGTTTTGTACATGCGTGTTAGTGAGAGATGCAGAGTTTGTTTTATCTGCAGCATCTACAAGTTTTCTGTATGCAGTCATGTATAAAAAGCCTATTTTATTTATATATCAAACAGCATTGATGAATGGCTTACCAACGCATATTTTATTTATGGATAAATTTTCGAAAGAAGTAGGAACTAGGCCGATTTATATTGATGGAGAACAACAAATGGACAGAACTAATATAGATAAGCTGCTGCTTGTTAATGAAGAAGAATATCAAAGAGTAGCAAATGAATATATAAAAGAGAATTTTAATGGCAAAATTGAAGGAAAAAGCTATAAACAGCAAATAATTTCTTTTTTAGAAGGAATATAAGAAAGACAAGCAAAAAGGAGATATTATGGCTATATTTGACCTGAACAGTTTTATTGCAAAATATGTTGTTAAAAGACCCCAAAGTATGTTTTTGAAAGATATTGAGAATAATCACGAGACATTAAACAGTAAAATTGGAGGAAAGAAAATTCTTGTAATTGGGGGAGCCGGATCAATCGGTTCATCATATATCAAAGCGATTTTGCCTTTTAAGCCGAAGACCTTAGTTGTAGTGGATATTAATGAAAATGCGTTGGCTGAATTAACACGAGATATTCGATCTACTCGAGGATTATATGTACCGGACGATTTTGTGCCATATCCTATGGATTTTGCAAGCCCGACTTTTGAAAAAATGTTCAGAAAGCGCGGTGGGTTTGATGTAGTAGCTAACTTTTCGGCGCATAAGCATGTCCGCTCTGAAAAGGATATTTTTTCAGTAGAGGCATTGTTACAAAACAATGTCTTACATGCAAAAATTTTATTGGATTTGCTTGAAGAATTTCCCCCGGAAGAGTATTTTTGCGTATCTACGGATAAAGCAGCCAACCCTGTGAATATTATGGGAGCTAGCAAGAGAATTATGGAAGATGTTATATTTAGCTATTCGGACAAGTTTCCGGTGAAAACAGCCAGATTTGCCAATGTTGCTTTCTCAAACGGATCATTGCCGGCAGGTTTTTTGGCTAGAATTTCAAAATTGCAGCCGCTAAGTGCTCCCTCTGATGTAAAGAGATATTTTGTATCTCCGGAGGAAAGTGGTCAGATTTGTATGTTGGCTTGCATGTTAGGTAAAAATCGAGAGATATTTTTCCCAAAACTAGAAGATGCACAGATGATGACATTTGATACGATAGCCAGGGAATTACTGAAAGAGCAGGGATTCGAGGTGCTTGAATGTGAAACGGATGAGGAAGCAATTGACAAGGCAGAACAGCTGAAGAACGGAAGCAAAAAATATCCTGTACATTTTTCGGAATCCAATACATCCGGGGAAAAACCATTTGAGGAATTTTATACAGATACCGAAAAGGTGGATATGAACAGGTTGAATGCCTTGGGAATAATTGTTGACAAGGAAATATCAGACAGAGATCGGATAGAGAGGTTGTTTTCTGAGTTAAAAGATGAGTTTAAAGAGGAAACAACCAAGGATAAAATTGTGCAGATTATCAAAGATTATCTTCCGAACTTTGAACACATAGAGACCGGTAAGAGCTTAGATTCTAAGATGTAATAGAATTTTAGGAGGCAATAAAATGCAAAAATTTATACCATTATGTATTCCAAACTTTGAGGGGAACGAAAAAAAATATGTAGATGACGCATTGGAACAGGGATGGGTGTCTACAGGAGGAGCATATATTACAAAGTTGGAACAGAGCATGGCAGAGTTCCTACATGTGGAAAATGTAGCAGCATGTCAAAGTGGAACATCAGCATTGCACTTATCGCTTATAGAAGCGGGAGTGAACCCCGGAGATGTTGTTATTGTACCTCCGTTAACATTTATTGCTGCAGTGAATCCAGTGAAATATCAATTCGCCACACCTGTTTTTATGGATTGTGATGATAGTTTTTGCATGGATCCTGTTAAGTTAAAAAGATTTCTTGAGCAGGAGTGTACTTACACGGAAGGCAAACTTTTATATAAAGGGAACCAAGTTAAGGCAATGGTGGTAGTGCATGTATTTGGAAATTTAGCTGATATGCCTGCTATCATGAAGCTTGCAGAAAAATATGGAATTAAAGTGATAGAGGATGCGACAGAGGCATTGGGATCAAAATATACAGAAGGTATTTATGCAGGTAAATACGCAGGAACCATTGGTGACTTTGGAGCATTTTCCTTTAACGGGAACAAGATTATTACAACCGGTGGCGGAGGGGCTGTTACAGCCAAGAATGCTGCGCAAGTGGATCACATCAGATATCTTTCAACGCAGGCTAAAGATGATCCCCATTATTACATACATCATGAGGTCGGATATAATTATCGCATGACCAATTTGCAGGCTGCTTTGGGAGTTGCACAAATGGAAGAGTTGCCGGAATTTGTCCGACGGAAACAAGCTAATTACGAAAAGTATAAAAAACTGTTTGATGGGTTTGAACTGGGAACAATAATTGGATTTAGAGAAGGAACAGCTTCTAATAAATGGTTTTATTCATTGGAAATAAATAGAAACAAAATCGGTGCAACAATGCGTGAAATCATAACGGCACTTGAGAAGCGAGGCGTACAGACAAGAGCCATTTGGGGGCTGATTAATGAGCAGATTCCCTACTTACAGGAAGAAGCATATGAACTTGAAAAGGCACCATATTATGCCGAGAGGATATTGAACATTCCTTGCAGTACACAGATTACTGATGATGAAATAGAGTATGCTGTGAGCCGGATTAAAGAGGTATTGGGAGAATTGCAGAATGCATAAAGAACGTATTGCTAAATTTGTTAGTAATCAAAATATTACAATTGTTGACGCTATGGAGAAAATAGACAATAACGCAAAAGGTATTTTGTTCATAGAGGATGAAGCTGGATGTCTGGTGGGATGTATAACCGATGGGGATATTAGAAGATGGCTCATTAAAACGGGGAATTTGCAAGCAACTGTAAAAATGGCAATGAAAGAGTCTCCTAAATATTTACTGCAGGCAGATAAGGCAAAAGCGCAGGAGATAATGCAGCAGTATGGGATTACTGCCTTGCCTATTTTGAATGAAAGTGAAAATATTGTTGATATTGTATTACATGCGGATTTGATTGAGCGACAACAAAGGCCAGAAAGGAAAGCACTAAAGGGCGTTCCGGTAGTTATTATGGCTGGGGGAAAAGGTACACGGTTATATCCATATACTAAAATACTACCGAAACCACTTATACCTATTGGAGATACGCCCATTATAGAAAGGATTATAAACTGTTTTACAGAGTATGAAATAGATCAGTATTACATGACCGTAAATTATAAAAAGGGTATGATTAAGTCTTATTTTTCTGATCTCCAGCCCGATTATAGGATCAAGTATGTTGAAGAAACCATGCCTCTGGGAACCGGCGGAAGTCTCAAGCTTATAGAAGATAAATTCGAACAACCACTGTTTGTCACCAATTGCGATGCTTTGATCTTGGCAAATTATAGTGAAATTTATGATTATCATAGTAAGACAGGAAATATAATTACAATTGTGTCAGCGTTGAAGAATATTACCATACCATATGGTGTGTTGAAATCTGAGAAAAATGGAAAAGTTATAGGCATGGAAGAAAAACCTAAACTGTCTTATTTTATAAATACAGGAATGTACGTCATTAATCCGGAAATTATTGAAAAAATTCCGGATAATACAATGTTTCATATGACCCATTTAGTGGAAAAGGTGATGCAAGAAGGTGGACGAGTTGGTATGTATCCTATTAGTGAGGACTCCTTTTTAGATATGGGCGAGTTTGATGAAATGCGGCGAATGGAGGAGAAACTGAATATAGTTTCTAAATAGCAGATGGAAAATATATTACTAGTTGGTTATGGCGGACATGCCAAAAGCATAGCAGACTGTATAGAACGGCAAGGCAATTATAGAATTGCAGGATATACAGATTCGATGCAGCGGGAATCTCCGTACAAATATCTCGGAACAGATGAAAGACTTCAAGAGTGTTATGATAACGGAATAAAAAAAGCAGTTATTGGAGTTGGTTATCTGGGTAAGGGAAAAATACGAGAAACAATATATGATACATTAAAGCAGATAGGATTTGAATTACCTGTTATAAGTGATCCCTCTGCGATCATTTCATCTACAGCCAGTGTAGGAGAAGGAACATTTATAGGAAAAAATGTAATTGTAAATGCTGATTCATATGTAGGGCGAGCATGTATTATAAATACACAGGCATTAGTTGAACATGAATGTAAAATAGATGATTTCTCACATATAGCAGTTTCAGCAGTGCTATGTGGGCAAGTACAAGTAGGCAGGGCTGCTTTTGTAGGAGCCAATGCTACGGTTATACAATGCATGAATATACCGGCGGGGAGCATAATTCCTGCGGGAGTAGTAGTTAGAAATGGGTATTTCAAGAAAGGAATATGCAATGGCTAAAACATTGATTATTGCGGAAGCAGGGGTAAATCATAACGGAGAATTAGAAATTGCCAAAGAATTGGCAAGAGAAGCAAAAAAGTGTGGAGCAGATATTGTGAAGTTCCAGACGGCTAAGTTGTCTTCACTTGTTTCTAAAACAGCAAAAATGGCAGAGTATCAAAAGAAAAATATTGGTCAGGAAATGAGCCAGAGAGAAATGCTGAAGAAGCTGTTGCTCAGTTATGATCAATTTAGAGAATTAGCAGCATATTGCAGAGAGATTGGAATAACATTTTTATCGACACCGTTTGATTTGGAGAGCATTGATTTCCTGGAGGAGCTGGGCTGTGATGTGTGGAAGATTCCATCAGGAGAGATTACCAATCTTCCATACCTTGAGAAGATAGGGAAAACACATAAAAATATTATATTGTCAACAGGAATGTGCACTATGCAGGAAGTTGAAGATGCCGTAAATGTCTTGGGCAAAAATGACTGTGGGAAAATTACATTATTGCATTGCACAACACAGTATCCCACAGCGTATTGCGATGTGAATTTGAACGCGATGTTGACTTTACAGAAAAAGTTTGGATATGATGTGGGATATTCAGATCATACACAAGGAATCGAGGTGCCTATAGCTGCAGTGGCTATGGGAGCAACGGTAATCGAGAAGCACTTTACGCTGGACCGAAATATGGAGGGCCCGGATCATAAGGCAAGCCTGGAACCACAGGAACTTATGAGTATGGTGCAGGCTATACGTAACATAGAACAGGCATTGGGAACAGGTGAGAAGAAACCTGTATATGCTGAAATCGCAAATAAGGAAGTGGCAAGAAAAAGTATTATAGCAGCAAGACCAATAAATAAAGGAGAGGTTTTTACCGTGGAAAATATTACTACCAAGAGACCGGGAAATGGAATTTCTCCTATGCGATGGTATGAGGTATTGGGGAAGAAGGCAGTTAGAGATTTTAAGGAAGATGAGCTAATAGAGTTGTAATTTCAAATTGTTGTAGCCAATTAATATACGAGGGAGAGTTGATTATGAAAAAAATTGTAGTATTGACGGCTACAAGAGCTGAGTATGGATTACTTGCTCCTGTAATCAAAAAAATGGATATGGATTCTCAAATTGATGTACGTGTAGTCGTAACAGGTGCTCATTTATCGCCGGAATTCGGAATGACTATTAATGAAATTAAAGAAGATGGTGTAAGAGTGGATAAAGAAATTGACATCCTTTTGAGTTCGGATACTCCGGCGGCAATATCCAAGACTATGGGATTGGCTATGATTGGATTCGCAGATTACTTTGCAGAAAGTAAACCGGATGCGCTGATGGTTCTTGGAGACAGATATGAAACACTTGCAGTATGTGCTGCTGCAATGAATGCTCAAATTCCTATTGTTCATTTGTATGGAGGGGAAGCCACAGAAGGACTTATAGATGAAGCAGTAAGAAACGCCATAACAAAATTGAGTTATCTTCACTTTACTAGTACGGAAGAATATAGGCATAGAGTGATTCAAATGGGAGAAAACCCTCAAAGAGTTTATACGGCTGGTGCAATAGGAGTTGAAAACGCATTACATACAAATTTTATGTCAAAGCAGGAACTTGAAAAGTCCTTGGAATGTTCGCTGGGAGAAAAAATAGCAGTATTAACTTTTCACCCTGTAACTTTGGAACATAATACAGCAGAGATTCAGATCGGTGAATTAATCAAGGCGATAAAACACTATCCGGAGATAACTTTTATATGCACTAAAGCTAATGCCGATATGTCTGGGCGTATCATAAATGATTCTTTACAAAAGTGTGCTGAGACTCAAAAAAATATCATTTTATTTGATTCACTTGGATTGAAAAGATATTTATCGTTACTTTCATATGCTGAGTTTGTGATTGGAAATTCATCTAGTGGAATTATTGAGGTCCCAAGCTTTAAAATACCTACAATTAATATTGGGGATAGACAAAAGGGAAGAACACAGGCTAGAAGTGTAATTAATTGTATACCAAAGGCGGATAACATCATTGAAGCAATTAGTACAGCTCTATCAGAAGAATTCAAAAACTCAATTTGTAATATCGTTAATCCATACGGAGATGGAAATGCATCAGAAGTTATTGTTAATGTAACAAAAGAATTTTTGCTGAACAATAAATTAAAAATACAGAAAAGCTTTTATGATATTACATAATATAGGAGAATAAAAATGCGTATTTTTTATATTGGTTGTGTTAAGTCTTCATATGTTTTTTTAAAAGAATTGTTAGAAAATGATGCAGATGTAGTTGGAGTAATAACTAAGGAAACATCTTCATTCAATGCTGATTTTGTGGATATGGCACCTCTTTGTAAGAAGTATGGGATTCCTTATCTATTTATTCATAACGTCAACGATGATGAAGCAGTAGAATTTATTAAGAAATGCCATCCGGATATAGGCTATTGTTTTGGATGGTCACAACTAATTAAAAATGATGTAATAAAAATTTTTCCCATGGGAATGGTTGGCTACCATCCTGCTGCCTTACCTAACAATAGGGGGAGACATCCAATAATCTGGGCATTAGCATTAGGACTTACGGAAACAGCATCAAGTTTTTTTATGATTGAAAAGGATGCTGATACAGGGGATATAATTTCTCAGGAAAAAGTTGAAATTACTTATGAGGATGATGCGAAAACTTTGATGGATAAGCTATTAACTTGTGGCGCCAAACAAGTAGTTTCTATAACAGAGAAATTTGAATATGGCGGTATAAAAAGGGTATCTCAAAAACAAGGTAATAATTGGCGAAAACGTGGAAAAAGTGATGGACAGATAGATTGGAGAATGTCGAGTAGAACTATTTATAATTTGGTTAGAGCTCTAGCTAAACCATATGTCGGTGCACATTTTATGCTTGGGGAAGATGAAGTGAAAGTTTGGAAAGTGAGAGAAGTAATTGACCAAGACAATAATTATGTTAATATTGAACCTGGAAAGATTATTGATGTAAATGAGGAAAATATTATTGTTAAGACAGGAGATAACCTTATTGAACTATTGGAGCATACCCCAATTACTGTTAAAATAGGTGATTATTTATAAAGTCAAGGAGAAATGAATTATGAAAATTGTTGTTGTTTCGCCACATCCAGACGATGAGTCATTAGGAGCAGGAGGTTTGATAGCAAAACATAAAAAGGCAGGGGATCAGGTTTTTTGGATCAATATAACAGATGTTGAGGAAAAAAAAGGATGGGATAAGGCATTCATTGAAAAAAGAAAGATACAAATAGAGCAAGTATGTCGGTTTTATAATTTTGATAGATTCTATAATTTGAAATTTCAACCAGCTTTCTTAGAAAATACTGATAAAGGTAAAATTATCGATGCATTTAGCAAATGCATATGTGAGATTGAACCTGATTGGGTAATACTACCAAATCCAGTAGATGCACATTCAGATCATCGAATTACATACGAAGTAGGTATGTCATGCACAAAGAGTTTTAGATACCCATCTGTTAAAAAAATTATGACAATGGAGATTATTTCAGAAACTGATTTTAGTAAGACTGGTGAAGCATTTTCACCTAATTATTTTATAGATATTACAGATGAAATGGAGAATAAGTTAAATGCACTTAGCATATATGATACTGAATTAGGAGTGGTACCGTTTCCACGTAATTTGGAAGCAATAAAGGCATTAGCGTTATTGAGAGGCGGACAGGCAGGATGCCAATATGCAGAGGCTTTCAAAATTATAAAGGAAATCGAAAAATAGTAATATATATCTCCTGTTTATTATGATGGAATATATTTAGCAAAGGAATAAGTATATGAAAATTTTGGTTATAGGATTAGGCTCAATGGGGAAAAGACGTATTCGTTTAATACGTGATATGTATTCAACATTTGAAATTTTTGGAGTAGATGGAAGAGAAGATCGAAGAAATGATGCAAAAGAACAGTTCCGAATTAACTGTTTTAATTCTATTGAAGAAGCAAGAGAAGAAGGGATAGAAGCTGCATTTGTGTGTACATCTCCGCTATCACATAACAAAATTATTACAGAATGTTTGAATAATGGGTGGAATGTATTTACTGAATTGAATTTGGTATCAGATGGATATGAAGAAAATATAGCATTAGCTAAGGAAAAACAATGTAAGTTATTTTTATCTTCCACTTTTTTGTATCGCGAGGAAATGAAATATATCTGTCATAGGGTGAACAATGAAGCGTGGAATTATATTTATCATATAGGACAATATCTTCCAGACTGGCATCCATGGGAAAATTATAAAGATTTCTTTATAGGGGACAAGAGGACTAATGGCTGTAGGGAAATTATGGCAATAGAGCTACCATGGTTAACGACTGCATTTGGCAAAATTTCAGATTATAATGTAGTAACTAATAAAATGACAGCACTTAATATTGACTATAATGATAATTACATGATTCAGTTTACTCATGAGAGTGGAAGTAAGGGCGTATTGGTAGTTGATGTTGTATCTCCGGTGGCAGTAAGAAAAATGGAAATTTACAAGGAAAATAGTTATTTGAGTTGGAATGGAACACCAGACTCTCTTATGGAGTATAATGTTGAAAGCGATTCTGTAGAGTGTGTACAGTTACATGAAACTCAGGAGCACAGAGAAGGCTATCGAGCATTTGTGGTTGAAAATGCTTATAGAAATGAGATAAGGGAATTTATGGAAATAGTAAGAGGAGAGAAAACTCCTAAATATGGATTTGAGCAGGATTTAAAAGTATTGAAATTGATTGATGCATTGGAGGCTCAGGGGTGAGGAAATTAGAAGTATGTTTTGTTGGAATAGGTTCAATTGCTAAAAGACATATAAGAAATTTAAAGAGAATATGCGATGATCGGAACATTCTGTTAGAGATTGATGCAGTACGAAGAAATAAATCTGCAGAGGAAGATGTGGATTTGGGAATCAGGACTGTTTACACGGACTATAGAAATATAGATAGGGAATATGATGCAATATTTGTTACCAATCCAACAGAATTGCATATTCAGACATTGGATGAGATGAAGCCCTATGGAAAACATTTTTTCGTGGAAAAGCCAATAACTTCGATCACAAATATTGATAGAGCGGAAAAATTTCAATTGAAGCCGGGAAGCACTTATTATATTGCCTGTCCACTTAGATACAATGCAGTAATTCAATATATCAAAGATAATATTGACGTGCATGATGTGATTTCTGTAAGAAGTATTTCTTCGAGTTATTTGCCTGATTGGCGTCCCGGTGTGGATTATAGAAAAACATATAGTGCGCAGAAGGAATTAGGCGGAGGGGTAAGCATTGATCTTATTCATGAATGGGATTATTTAACGTATTTATTTGGGCTCCCCAATGAAGTTCGGTGCATTATAGGTAGAAAATCAAACTTAGAAGTGAACTGCGAAGATATTGCTATTTATATAGGAGAATACAAAGAAAGAACAGTTGAACTGCATTTAGATTATTTTGGAAGACAGACTATCAGAGAAATAATGCTATTTACGAATCATGATACGATTGTTGGAGATATTGTGCATAACACGATACATTTTTTAAAAACCGGAGAAACGTTAGATTTTCAGGAATCACGGGATGATTTTCAAATAAGAGAATTAGAACACTTTTTAGATATTATAAGCGGTAATAAAATTAATGATAGTGATATCAATCATGCAATTAAAGTTTTAAAGTTGACACAAGGGGAGTGGATGTAATATGAAAATTTTATTTACAATATGCGGACGGGCTGGATCAAAAGGTATTAAGAACAAGAACATTAGAGAATTCGTAGGAAAACCGTTACCGTATTATACTATTTCCGCAATTGATCTTTTTTTAAAGGAGACGTCATCGGATATAGAGGCTGACATTGTTGTTAATTCAGATAGTAGAGAATTATTGGAACTGATGAAAAATAATCCGTTGCGAAGAATAGAGACAATTGAAAGAGATGAGAGTTTAGCTGGGGATACAATTGGAAAAATAGCGGTAATAAATGACTGTCGACTGAAAATGGAAGAACGAAAGCACAAAAAATATGATATGATTATAGATTTGGATATTACGTCTCCTCTAAGAACAGTCGAGAACATTGAGCAGCTTATAGCAAAACAATTTGAAAGTAAAGCAGATGTGACAACTTCTGTAACGACTGCAAGAAGAAATCCTTATTTTAATCAAGTTATGAAGACAGAACATGGATATAAAAAAGTGATTGCATCCAACTTTACTGCCAGGCAACAAGCTCCGGAAATTTATGATATGAATGCGTCTTTGTATGCTTATTCACCGGAATTTTTAAAAAGTGGAAAAGGTGTTTTAGACGGATACTGTGAGTGCATAGAAATGTATGATACGGGTGTCTTGGATTTGGATCATGAGAATGATTTTGAATTGATGGAAGTGATAGCCAAATATTTGTTTAGTAAAAATGTTCAATTGGGAAAAATATATTACAATATATAGACAATCCATAATTTGGAAGAAAAATATGGTTAGGATTTCTTGATATTGAAATATCGAGTCCCGGTATTTAGACAGTAAGGCTATGGAAGTAGTAAGATTATTCAATGTAAAAAAGACTAAGGAATATGAGAAGATGGTATTAGAGAATAATGTTCAGAAGATATTATTTAGACAATTAGATAATTTCTGGGATGGTTGGAATAAAGAAGTAATCAGTATAAAAATTTCACAGGCGAGGGTGCGGACAAAATTCTGGACTACTATAGGGCTTCGAAAGGAACCTTTTTATGTATTCAAATGAACAAAAGGATATTGCACTACGGATATATCATCAAACAGAGTCTGTAACTGAAACTATTAGGATTCTAGGGTATCCAACACGCAGAAATCTGTACACATGGATTGCTGAGGAAAATACCCCACCCAAAACAAGGAAAGAATACCCTGTAATTAATAATCCTCCTGATCATCCTCGCAATCCTCCATTAGAAGTAAAATTAGATGCAATTCACCGTTGCTATGAGCTCGGAGAAAATATAAAATATGTTTCAGAAGACATTGGGTATAGTAGAGCCAGTATTTATCAATGGCGAAAACGTTATTTAAAAGAAGGTACATTAGGTCTTATGAATCACAAAAACATTACTCCGGGAACATTAGTAGAAGGTTCTGTTTCAAGTACAGATATTTCTTCTGATGAAATAAATCAGTTGAAGGCTCAAATGCAAGATATGCAATTAGAAATAGACATTCTTAAAGAAACGATAAATGTATTAAAAAAAGACCCAGACATCGATCAGAGTGCTCTCAGCAACAGAGAGAAGGCGGTGATAATCGATGTCTTGAAAAATAGATACTCACTGCCATTATTATTACAGAAATTACAATTATCAAAAAGCAGTTATTATTATCAGGAACAATCCCTACAAAAAGAAGATAAATATACACTTTTACGTGTTAGAGTCATTGAATTATTTACAGAGAATAAAGGTCGATATGGTTACAGACGAATTCACGCCCTACTTAAGCGTGAAAATATAATTGTCTCAGAAAAAGTTATTCGTAGGATTATGAAAGAAGAACAACTTGTAGTAAAAATCAAACGAACTCGTAAATATAATTCCTATCAAGGTGAAATATCTCCGGCAGTAGATAATCTAATTAACAGAAATTTTTCTGCATCTAAACCTAACGAAAAGTGGTTAACAGATATAACCGAGTTTGCAATTCCGGCAGGAAAGGTTTATTTATCACCTATAGTAGATTGTTTTGATGGCTTACTTGTCAATTGGAATATAGGCACTTCTCCAGATGCATTACTTGTCAATTCTATGCTTGACGATGCAGCTAAATTACTATCTGTAGGAGAAAAACCAATCATACATTCAGACAGAGGCGTACACTACCGCTGGCCAGGCTGGATTGACAGGATGGAGAAAAATGGTTTCATACGATCAATGTCAAAGAAAGGCTGTTCACCTGATAATTCTGCCTGTGAGGGCGTATTTGGAAGAATTAAAAATGAGATGTTCTATAATGCAGATTGGTCTGGGGTAAACATCTCAGAATTTATTGGTATTTTAAATGATTATCTTTATTGGTATAATGAAAAAAGAATAAAAAAATCATTAGGATATTTGAGTCCTATAGAGTACAGACATAGACTTGGATTGGTCACTTAGATAGTCCAAGAAAATGTCCGCACCCTCGGCGCTGGGGGAAATGCAAGAGAATTATTTAATGTCAGCATCAACAAGGCTATATAAAGATGGCGATATGGTATTTAATCCTATGCATACGGTGACGTGGGCTATATTTTTATATCGGCTTAGTCGATTACTTTATTTGGCTGGAAACATTTATGAGGCAAATTGTGTATATTACCTTAATAAAATTATGAATTCTGTCGAATGGTTTTACCAAGTAGAGCTTCCAGAACATTTTATGGCAGAGCATCCATTAGGAAGTGTCTTGGGGAAAGCTCAGTACTCAGACTATTTGTTTGTATATCAGGGAACGACGATTGGTGGAAACAGGAAAAAAGGAAAATTGTATTACCCTAAATTAGGGAAGAATGTTGTATTGTATGCCAATGCTACTATATTGGGAGAAACCACTATAGCCAATAACGTTATTGTTTCCAGTAACACTTATATTATAAATGAGAAAGTGCCAGATAACTGTATTGTATTTGGACAATCACCTAATATAGTTATAAAAGAAAAGTCAGAACCAGAAATTTTGGAAATGACGAAACATCTTTGGAGATGGTAGTTGATTTTAAACCTAAAATCAAGTTGGTATAACGAATAATACTATTTTATATCTGAGAATTGGATTGCAAAAAAACGAAGGAGGAACTAATAATAAATGAAAAGACGTAATGGAGAAATAGATATTTTACGTGCTGTTTTTGCGATTATTATTTTAATATATCATTACCATGAAATCTACCAAAGAAGTGCAAATTATTTTACAAGAGGGTATTTGGGAGTTGAATTTTTCTTTTTAGTTTCAGGATATTATTTAGCCTGGAATGCACAAAGGCGTAATACTAATGTCACTAATGCTACAGTACATTATGTATTTGATAAGCTTCTGAGTATTATTCCAACATACGTGGTGTCTTTGTTTGTATTATGCGGTGTATTAATTATAAATAAAAGGATAGGAGTATACTCTTTATTCATAGAATTATTAAAAGTACCATTTAATTTTTCAAGATTTCTGACAGGGGCAGGCAGTAATATCTTATATCTTGCGCCGGAATGGTATTTGTCTGTATGGATAGGGGTGTCAGCACTTTTATATCCACTTTTAATATGTAGATATAGAAATGTTTTCAAGTATGGTATGTATGTTCTATGTGTGATCGGTTTTTCCTATAACTATGTAACTTTTGGAATGATTTCTAATAATGATGCGTATACAGTGATTCGTCCAGAATTGATTAGAGGATTTTCGGAAATGGTGATAGGAATAGCTGTTTACGATATTCACAGAATGATTATATCCAATGGGAAGAATATAAGAAATAATATATTTTTGACTTGTGTAAAATATATATGTTATATGATATTTATGCTTAATGCATTTAGATATGGCGAAGCTTCGGATGATATATTTGCATTTGGCTACTTGGTGTTAGCATTTTTCTTATCTGTTTCCGGATTCTCATATAACATTCCAAGCAATAAATATACAAGCTATGTAGCTAAATTTTCTGTGGAACTTTACTTAATACAATATCCGCTACAAATATTTATAGTTCAGCGATATGGTAATGATATTTCTCAAAATGGTTATTGGATTTGTATGGTGACAGTGATTGTGATCGCAATGTTGATGATTCCTATTACAGCTACTATTAACAGATTTATTTGTAAGGAGATAGAAGACTTTAAGGCGAGTATTTATGAGTAGTTTTATACAAGATACAGGAGAGCATTCAATCGGTCGCCTAATGGCTGTTGAGAAAACAATACTGATATGATATAATAATTCTGTCCCAAATGGTACTCTTTAAAATACAAAAATAAACGTTGGAAAGGTTAAAAACAATGGAAGAACGTGAAATTGATTTGCTAGACATGGTAGCTGACATTTTGTCTCATTGGAGAGGTTTATTGGTGGCAGTTATGATTGGTGCGTTTCTGATGGGAGGATTGAGTTATGTAAAGTCCTATCGAAATGTGAAAAATACGCAATTGGTGGAAGAAACAGGACTGGAAGAAGAAACAGTAGAGAATCAGTTGGAACAGTTGGAAGAAGATCTGGATGAAAGTCAAAGGGCAGCTGTTTTGACAATAATTGATGATGAGAGAGAATTTGTCTGGAAAGATAAGTATTCTCGGGAAGCTACAAGTATGCAGATTGACCCTTTGAATGTTGCTCAGAGACAGTTGGTGTACCAGATTAAAACAGTGGATGATAATCAGCATCAGCGCCTGGGGGCAGTTTATGGTGATATTCTCAATAATGTAGGTCTGTACAATTGGGTAGAAGAGAAAACAGGTATTCCGGCGGCGGATGTAGGAACGCTAGTATTAATTAGTGCAACCTCAAGTACTCCGTTTGTGAATGGTGAGTTAACAGGGGTCTTTGGAACTGACAGCCTGAAGATAACGGTAATACAGAGTGATGATGAATCGTGCAAAAAACTTACTGATGAAGTGAAATCCTATGTGGAACAACAGAGAGAATCCTTGATACCAAAAGTAGGGGAGCACGAGTTGATTCTATTATCAGAATCAGCTGGTACAGTTGTTGATACAGGACTTATGGATCGCCAAGTTAGTTACGGGAATGTGGTGAATTCGTTGAGATCTACCATCGCATCAGCTAAGGTAGGTTTCAGTGAAGATCAACAGAAGTACTATGATTTGTTGACTAGAGAAGAAATTGATAAGGAAGAAGTAGATCAAAAGGACATTACAGAAAACCAGCCTGAGATAGCTGTCCCTTCTGTCAGCAAGAAGTACACCCTGTTAGGAGCTTTTTTGTTCGTATTTGTATATGCAGGAATTTTATTTGTGGTATATCTTTTCAACAGTAAACTCCGTGTGTCCGATGAACTACAGAATTTATATCATATTCCACAGATTGGAGTAGTGGTAAAAGACTCAAAGAAAAAACATGTGGATAAATGGATCGATGATTTACGCAACTACGGTAAACGCAAATTTACAGCAGAGCAATCTATGGAGCTGGCTTTTGTAGCAGTGAAGATTGCGGCAATAAAGAATAAGTTGAATGATATCTGCTTGATGGGATGCAACTTAGGTGCCGGGGCAGATACTGTATGTGCGAACTTGAAGTCAGCACTGGAAAAAGAAGGTATTAATGTTACAGTACTGGACAATGTGCTCTACAATGCAGAGTCAATGGAAAAGGTCGATGGAATGACCGGTATAGTATTGGTGGAAAAGGCAGGATCTACGTTATACAGTGAGATTGCAAGTGAGTTGGCACTGCTGAAGAGGCAGGGAATTGAGGTTCTGGGTGGTATTATAGTGGAGTAAAAAGGAGATACTATAGGAGCTGAAGAAGTATTTTAGCAGAGAATTAATGTTTTATGTTATCAAGAGAGGGTTTGGCGAAGTATAATGGTCTTATAAATTAAAACTCTTTTTCGGTAAATACTCAAACTGTCAGACGGCACATTGTTGGAGGCATAAACCGCACTTTGATTTTGTGAAATTGCCTTCCCAATCGTGCCGTACCGGCACTCGTTGCAGGATCTCCGCAGCTTGTCGTAGCCTTGTTTGAAAGGCAACTGTGCAGCTTTTGAAAAAGGCCATGACTTGAGTCACTGTCTTAGGAATGTACTTTAAAATGTTTTTTGTCAAGAACTTTTTCCTGAAAAAAGCGTCAAGATCCCTTGTTTTTAGCACGGGCATTTCCCTACTTTGGGCAGGTGGCATTTATGCCTCCCGACGCATGAGGGCATGCTCCATACGGTAGCTTTTCCCTTCAAAGATCAGTAAGTGTCTATCATGGCAGCGGCCATCTGGTCATCGGTAAAGATCCCGCCCCACTTGGAAAACTCTAGATTTGTTGTCAGTATCAGGCTTTTGTTTTCATAGCTGTCAGATATCACGCAAAACAGCAGCTGTATAACACTAGTTCCATTTAGTAACAGGTATCAAAAAGTATTGAATTCATTGATAAAATCACTTGATTATATGGTAGGAAAACATATGATAGGATTATGAGATTCCTAATGGATGGTGATGATGTATTAGCCCTTACAACTGGTGGCATATTTTAAAAAGTGTATAAAGATTGTGAAGTGATTAAGAAAGATTTGAGCTTGTTAAGGTTATCTTTATGGTATGGTTGGGGATTTAGCGTTTATATATTTTCAATTTGATTTTAATATGGTGGTTGCTATGAAATGGTTAAAACTGATTTTTGTTATACCGTTGATATGTTTTTTGGTGATAACAAATATATATCAAGATCCTGCTAATATTTTTCATGATGAGAGTAAGGAAATAGCTGAATCAATTGTTGCTGGGTATGCGGCATATAGTGCAACTGGCAATGGAAATGAGAGAGAAGTAAAACATAACTTAATAATGGTTATGCCTAAAGAAACGGATTGTATAGCAGTTGGTCCGAGCTTGGTTATGTGTGTGAATAAAGATATTGTTGGGACTGATAGCTTTATAAATCTTGGCGTTAGTGGCTCCGATATATATGATATTTTAGCTCAGTTTGGACTTATGGATATATATGGGAAAAAGACCAAGAGAGTAATTTTCTGTGTGGATTCATATTCTTTTGATGAGAGTTTTTATGCTGCTGATGGGGCACAAAATGCTATACTTATGCCATATACTGATTACATGTTACAAGTACTTAACGGGGTTCCACCTTTGCCGATACATTACAATGATGGAAGTGATATAAAAACACAAATAGAACAGGCTTTTTCGATATCATATTTTCAAGCTTCATGGGATCAAGTAAGACTTAATGGAACATATGCTATGAGTGATAAAAGATGGGGTATTGTTCCAGAGGGGTGGGATGGCTCAAAACCTTATTATGGTGTTGATGGAAGTTGGACATACGCAGCCAGCTATCAAGCAAATGATATTAATTATGTTCTTGAACAATGTGCTAGTTATGATATAGAAAAACAGTTTGCGTACGATAGGCATATCAGCGAATATAGCAAGGAAGTATTTGAAAAATTGATTGCATATTTGACGAATCAAGGTATAGAGGTAGAACTGTTTTTATGCCCACTTGCGCCCAGTTTGTGGGATAGACTTGAAGCAGAAAAGAGTCATTATGCTATTCTTGATGAAATTACGGATTTTGCAAAAGAAATGTCGAATAAATATGACTTAAAGATTACGGGCACATATAATCCCTATGAGCTAGGCATTAAAGATGAGAATTTTTATGATTCAAGACATGTAAGACGAGAGCTTATGGGAGAGTTTTTTGATTTTTATAGTAAGGAATAAAAAATGCTTATAATATTGCTGTATGGTAATCATGCCGTAGGTGGGAACTATAATTCGACGCATGACAATATAGCAGTCATGTTTTGTTTTTTTGAAAGGCAGTAGGAATACCTATGAAAGATTTGGACTATCCATTTAACTCTGATTACATCATCAGAAAGAAAAAATCACTTAAAAAACAACTTTTAGCAGATGAGAATACTAAATATATTGGTAAAAAAATTGCCATTTTGGGTGGTGAAACCACGGAGAATATAAAGCTTGTATTAGAGCTTTTTCTTCTTAACTATGGTATTAGACCGGATTTTTACGAGTCCGAATATAACCGGTATTATGAGGATGGCATGTTCCCTAATTCAGACTTAGAGGAGTTTAAGCCAGATATTATTTACGTATGTACCTGTGTGAGAAATATTATTGAATGGCCGGTTATGACAGATTCTAAAAATGATGTGGATACAAAAAGACAGGCCTTAATGGATAAATTCACAGGTTTATGGGATACAATGGCTGCAAAATATCATTGTCCTATTATTCAAAATAATTTTGAATATCCCTTCTTTCGATTAATGGGTAATAAAGATGCAAGTGACTACCATGGCAGGATAAATTATGTTACCAGTTTAAATATGGCTTTCTATGATTATGCTCAAACGCATAATAATTTTTATATTTGCGATGTGAATTATATTTCGGCTTCTTATGGCTTAGATAAATGGTCTGACCCTTATTATTGGTATATGTATAAGTATGCGGTTGCCGTTCCGGCGATTCCGTATCTCTCTTTTAATGTGGCTAAGGTTATTAAGTCGATCTATGGAAAGAATAAGAAAGCATTTAATCTGGATTTGGATAATACGTTGTGGGGAGGCATTGTAGGAGAAGATGGTGCGGATAACATTGAAATTGGCCAAGAGACATCACTTGCACAAACATACAGTGAATTTCAGGAATATATAAAACTCCATAAACAGATTGGCGTGTTGTTGACAGTAAATTCAAAAAATGATGAGGCGAATGCTGTTAGTGGTTTCGAAAGACCAGATTCCGTACTTAAAAGGGATGATTTCATTAGCTTTAAGGCAAACTGGAATGCGAAGAGCATAAATATAATGGAAACTGCAAAGGAGTTAGCACTTCTTCCTGAGAGTTTTGTATTTGTAGATGATAATCCTGCGGAGCGAGCAATTATTGAGAGTCAGGTCAAGGGAACTGCCGTCCCACAAATAGAAGGGGTAGAGCATTACATCCAGACTATAGATAAATCAGGATTTTTCGAGGTTACAGCTTTTTCAGCGGATGATTTGAAACGAAATGAGATGTACCAAGAGAATACGAAACGTAATCAGCTTCAGGCTTCCTTTACAAATTATGAGGATTATCTTAAATCGCTTGAAATGAAGGGAGAGATTCAGGGCTTTGTTCCAATTTATATGTCTCGAATAGCTCAGCTGACTAATAAGAGTAATCAGTTTAATTTGACAACAAAGCGTTATAGCCAAAGTGAGATAGAGGAAGTGGCAGAGGACCCTAATCGCATTACTCTATATGGTAAGCTCCTAGACAAATTTGGTGATAATGGAGTTGTTAGTATTGTAATTGGAAGAATAGACGGGGAGAATCGTGACGAACTACATATGGAATTATGGCTTATGAGCTGCCGCGTTCTGAAAAGAGACATGGAATTTGCAATGATGGATGAGCTTGTTGAAAGGGCAAAAAAATACGGAATTAAGAAACTGGTGGGATATTACTATCCGTCAGCAAAAAATGCTATGGTTAAAGAGTTTTATTCGGTCCAGGGATTCACAAAGATTTCTGAAGACGAAGAAGGAAACACGGTTTGGGAATTCATTATTGATGATAGTTACGAAAAGAAACAGCACGTGATCATAGTGAATGGACAGGAATAAGTATGGATCAGATAAAACTTATTAATGGAATTAAATTGCCTCAAATTGGATTTGGAACATGGCAGATAACAGATAGAGACCAAATGGCTGAGGTTTTTAGTAATGCGTATGATGTGGGATATCGGCTATTTGACACAGCAGCTGCTTATAGCAATGAGATCGCATTGTCAAAGGCCATAGCTAGAAAAGGACTTAGCAGGGAAGAATACATATTATCAGATAAGGTTTGGAATACAAGTCGTGGATGCGAGGCGGTTCAAGAAGCTTGTCGTAGATCTTTAAAAAAGCTTAAGACAGATTACTTTGATTTATACTTGATTCACTGGCCCGCCAGTATGAAATTATATCCAAACTGGGAAGAAATAAATGCAGATACTTGGAGAGGTATGGAGCAGCTGTATAGGGATGGAATGGTTAAAGCTATTGGTGTATGCAATTTTAAAACACATCATCTGGAAGCGTTAAAGAAAACTGCTGAAATCATGCCAATGGTTGATCAGGTGGAATTGCATCCGGGATTTAATCAAAACGAATTGTTAGAGTATTGTAGAGTTAATAATATGGTAGTTCAAGCAAGCAGTCCTTTAGGCAATGGGAAGATATTAAACAATGAAGATATTTGCGCAATTGCTGTAGAAAAAAAGAAAACAATTGCTCAGGTTTGCCTGCGATGGGGACTTCAGAAGGGAGCTGCATTAATTTCCAAAACCGTAAATATTGGTCGTATGCAAGAAAATTTCGATATATTTGACTTTACACTAAATGAGAAAGAAATGGATGCAATTGACAATTTACCATACTGTGGTGGCATTGGTATAGATCCTGACGAGGTAAAAGAATTTGGCTAACGAAAACGAAAGACAAATGTCCGCAGGGGGGGGGAACAAAGGCAGAATGTTGAATTTTTAAGATTCATAGGAATGCTTATGATAATGGGGCATCATCTTTATTTTATAGGATATAGTGACTCATATATTTGTAAAAACGGTTGGGTTTGGGTAGATTTCTACTTTATACTTACTGGAGCATTTACGTATAGGCATTTCCACAGTATGCAGAATAGTAGTGTAAATCCTGGAAGTGAAGCATTAGCCTATACGTTTCGTAAATTTAAAAGATTTTTTGGGTATACAGTAATAGCTGTTCTACTACAATATGCAATTGATAATGTGACATACTTGCGTACGGGGGACATAGGATCTTTTTTTAGAGCATTTATCTATGCACCATATGAAATGATATATTTATCATCATCCGGTATATGTCCGGCTCATGTAGCTCCCATTTGGTTCTTGTCGGCAATGCTAATAGTTCTTCCAGTGATGGTTTACTTAATGCAGAAAGCACCTGAGTTCTGGAAAGTATTTGCATTTGTTTTCCCGATTTTATACTTTGGATATAAAGGAGTAAATACGGACCGTTCGTGGCCGAACGATATGGTAAGAGCTTTGGCTTGCATGGCTTTAGGAACATTAGTATATCTTTGTGGTGAATATTTGGGGAATCATAAAGTTGAGAATGTAATTCGGAAAATTATTTTAACCGGAATAGAAGCAGGGAGTGCGCTGTTTGCAATTTATGTTTCAGCCTTAAACAAGGAATATATCAATATTATGGAATTGCTGTTTTTTATAATATGTGTACTTATGATTTCCGGTGAAACATATTCCTCTTACATACAAGGTGAACTTTTTAAATACTTAGGACGATTGTCTATGCCTATGTTTATATTTCATTGGGGTATTGGATCGTTAGTGAACATTGTTACGGATAATTTAAAACTGAGATTTTGGCTCTATTATATTGGTACATTGCTGATCGCAATGTTAGCAATAGTGATTACGAGGTTTATAAGACGAAATGAATTCAGAACAGGAAATAAAAGAACTGCTTGAACTGAGAAAAAAGATATTTATAGCTGGGTATAAAGGTGGAATGGCACACCTTGCATCCTGTTATTCTAGCTTAGAAATGATTTACGCCATGTATCTAAAGGGAATTCTTAAATACGATCGTAAAAATCCAAAATGGAAGGATCGGGATCGATTTATATTAAGCAAGGGACATGCAGGACTTGCTCTTTATGGTGTAATGGAAGAGGCTGGTTTGATATCTGATGAAATCTATAAATCTTATTTAACTGAGAACTCTCTTATAGGCGGAGAACCATGCATGAGGGATAGCCAGTGGGTAGAAGCAACTACGGGTTCACTAGGACATGGATTGTCCATGGGACTTGGTATTGCTATGGCATTGAAAATGAATAACAGTCCTGCAAAGGTTTATGTAATGCTTGGAGATGGAGAACTAGAGGAGGGAACAGTCTGGGAGGCAATTATGACTGCACCTGCCTTTGGAGTAGATAACCTGATTGCAATTTTGGATTGTAATAATATTCAAAAAATGGATTTCGTTGAAAAGACAATCGGAGTTCCGAACTGGTCTGCCAAATGGAAAAGCTTTGGATGGGATGTGCTTGAAACAGACGGACATGATATGGAGGATTTTAAAAGTACGATTTTGTCTGAAAATAACAGTGGAATGCCTAGGTTGATTATTGCTAATACCATAAAGGGTAAAGGCGTTTCTATTATGGAAAACAATCCTAACTGGCATTTTAGACTACCGGGTAGGAAAGAACTAAAGATATTCAAAGAAGAACTTGGAATATCAGATGAGGAATTGGTATAACAAATGAATAGTGCATATATTGGAAAACTAATGGAACTGGCGGAAAAAGACCCGGATATCATACATCTTCTTGCAGATAGCGGAACAGGCTATGATGAGATGTTTAAAAGAAATTTTCCAAACCAGATGTACAACTTTGGAATTGGCGAAGAAAATATGGTTGCAGCAGCTGCTGGTATGGCTTCAGTAGGAAAAAAACCGTTTGTTTTTACCGCCGGTGCTTTTTTGGCATATAGATCAATGGAATTTATAAGGGATGATGTGTGCTTTCAAAATCTTAACGTAAAGATTGTAGGTATGGGGAGTGGCTTATCTTGGAGTTCCCTTGGTCCGACACATCATACTACGGAAGATATATCGGTTTTAAGAGCAATTCCCAATCTTATGATTTTATCTCCGGCAACTCCAAGACAGGTAGTGGCTTGCGTACAGACGGCATATGAACATGACGGACCGGTTTATATCAAGATTGGCATGAATCATGAAAAGGAATATTTTGAGGATAATTATGTTCATGATATAAAGAAAAGTGATTGCTTAAGAGAAGGTAAGAATATTGCAGTTTTTGTTACTGGAAGTATCTTAGAGGAGGCTGTAAAGACTTGCGAGATGCTTGAACAGGATGGGATTTCGGCAAAGCTTATTAATGTTACCACTATTAAACCATTCAATGAAAAAGAAGTTATTGACATAGTAAAAGAGATTGACAAAGTCGCTGTTATTGAGGAGCATAATATACATGGAGGATTGGCTAGTATAATTTCTGAGACAATAACTTACAATGGTCTTGAGGCAAGAGTGATACCAATTGGATTAAATGATACTTTTGCAGAAGGATATGGTACGTATGCAATGGTTAGGAAAGCTAATCAACTTGATGCAATAAATATATATCGGCGAATGAAGGAGGCTTATGAAGAATGAATGAGTACACATTCGACGAAATAGAAGTTGGCATGTCTGCCTCTTTTAAAAAGTTGATTACTAAAGAGATGGAAGATTCCTTCAGAATGATAACTGGGGATGAAAACCCATTGCATAAAGATGATAGTTTTGCTTTGGAGATGAGCAAGGGAAAATTTAAGGGGCACGTTGCTTTTGGAATGCTGACGGCATCTCTTTACTCTACAGTTGCAGGAATGTACCTGCCAGGAAAATATAGTCTCATACATAGTTTTGATGAAATTTCATTTATGAAGCCTGTATTTGTGGGGGATGAGTTGAACATATATGCAGAGGTTATTGATAAGGATGTAGCACTTAAGATGATTCGACTAAAAATTGTAATAAAAAATCAAGAGAATAAGAAGGTTTCCAGAGCCAAGATGAAGGTTCTGGTTACGAAATAAAATTAATTTTCCAAGGAGGACATTTGATATGACGAGAGAAGAAGTATACGAGAGATTAAATGGAGTGTTTAGAGAAATCCTTGATGATGATTCTATAGAGCTTCATGACGAAACAGTAGCAGATGATGTTGACGGTTGGGATTCTTTTGAACATATTAATCTTATTGTTGGTGTAGAGGAAGAATTTGAATTTAAAATTCCAATGGGTAAAGTAGTAACGATGAAGAATGTGGGAGAGATGGTAGATATTATTCTGGAGATGGGGAAATAAAGAATGACTACTAATAAAGTAATGCTCCTGTGGGAGCATTACTTTGTTCGAAAATAGGTGAAAGAGAGTAGTAGAAACAGTGACACTTACCAGCTTTAGCTTTTTTGTTTTTTTATTAATTGTGATTATTGCGTTTTATATATTTAACCCCTTTCAGAAATATATACTTCTTGCAGCAAGCGTTTATTTTTATATCAGTATTTCGTCTGTGAATGCAGTGAAATTAATTATGCTGATGTTCGGTATTTTGGGAGTCACTTACATAGGAGCTTTAATAATTGAACATGTGGAAGGGAAAGTTAAAAGCCTTTTCTTAGTAATAAGCATTTCGATGCTTGTATTAGTTTTGTTTTTACTAAAGTATGCCTATAATATACTGGGAATTATTGTATCAATATTTAATTTAGAGGCAAATATTTCGTGTCTTCAATTTGTGTCTATAATTGGTATTTCATATTATGCTTTGTCGGCAATAGGATATCTTATCGATATATATTGGGGGAATTATAAGGCATCAAAAAATCCTGTAGATGTTGCACTGTTTATTTTCTATTTTCCCCAGCTGATTTCTGGACCATTTACACGTTTTCCATTTATGGATAAGCAGTTTAATAAACGTAACAAATTGGATTATGGGAATCTTACGAGTGGGATGCGACGAATGGCATGGGGATATTTCAAAAAGCTGGTTATTTCCGAACGGTTTGGAATAATTGTAAGTGCGGTTTATGGAAACTATGAGGTCTATAGTTTTGTAGGAATTGTGGGCGCAACTTTGTGCTATGCAGTACAATTGTATACTGATTTCTCTGGCTGCATGGATATAATTATGGGCGCTTCTATGTTGTTTGGTATAGAACTGCCTGAGAATTTCAAAGCACCTTTTTTTTCAGAAACCATTCAGGAATTTTGGCAGAGATGGCACATTACTCTGGGAACATGGTTTAAAGATTATTTTATGTATCCTGTACAGAAGTCAAAACCGATACAAAATGTTGCTAAGTGGTCTAAAAAGAAATTTGGAAAAAAGGCAGGAAAGAAAGTTCCTTTTTATGTAGCAATGCTAATGCTTTGGATTTTAATAGGAATTTGGCATGGTGGGACAGGGTATTATTTCATTGCTTCAGCAGGTATTCCATGTATACTGCTAATATTAAGTGATCTTTGTCAGCCACTGTTTGCTATATTAGTAAAGACTTTTAAAGTCAATACAGAATGTAAGAGCTGGTGTTGGTTTAGAAGAGTAAGGACATTGCTTTTAATATGCATTTGCTGGATTGTTGCATGCTCGGGTGGAACGTATAATGCAATTAATATTTTTAGGCATATGTTCATAACTCCAATCAATTATACTCCTTTTACTGTTGCAATGGAGACATTTGGTCTAAATACATTGGATATTTTACTAATGTCATTGGGAATGGTCATAATATATTCTGCACATAAGTGCGAATATGAAGGAACGACTATTATGAGAAAATTAGATGGACAAAATTGGGGCATAAAAGTTTTATTAATTTATGTAGAAGTTATTGTAATTCTTCTTCATGGTATGGTTGGATCTTCTGCATTTATATACTTTCAGTTTTAGGAGAAGACTGATAATGAGAAGTAGAAGATATCCACGAACCTGGTGTCAGACGGCACAGGGAATAGGCATTTGAAAAAATAGCAAATGCTTAGAAAAGGATTTTGGAAATCTTATAGTGCGAGGATAGATAAAAATGGGAAAATACTTTGGAACAGATGGCTTCCGTGGAGAGGCCGGAATTACATTAACTGCAGATCATGCTTATAAAGTGGGACGTTTTTTGGGCTGGTATTACAACGAATTGCGTGTAAGAAATAACAACCGGGAACCGGCGCGGATTGTCATTGGAAAGGATACCAGACGCTCCAGTTATATGTTTGAATACAGTCTGGTAGCAGGATTGACGGCATCCGGTGCAGATGCGTATCTGTTGCACGTTACCACGACTCCGTCAGTAGCCTATATTGCCCGAGTGGACGATTTTGACTGTGGAATCATGATATCTGCCAGTCATAATCCATATTATGACAATGGGATTAAGTTAATCGACAGCAATGGTGAAAAAATGCCTGAGGATACCTTGCTGCTGATTGAGGACTATATTGACGGTAAGCTTCATGTATTTGACCGGGACTGGACAGAACTTCCCTTTGCCAGCAGAGAAGGAATCGGCTGTACGGTAGACTATGTATCCGGACGTAACCGTTATATGGGCTATCTGATTTCCCTGGGCATCTATTCTTTCAGGGGAGTTAAGGTAGGATTGGATTGTGCTAATGGTTCAAGCTGGAACATTGCGAAGAGCGTATTTGATGCCCTTGGCGCAGACACCTATGTTATTAACAATAAACCAAATGGTACAAATATCAACAACAATGCAGGTTCTACCCATATTGAAGGTCTGCAGAAGTTTGTAGTGGAAAATGGACTGGATGTGGGCTTTGCCTATGACGGAGATGCTGATCGCTGTCTGTGTGTGGATGAAAAAGGTAATGTTATAACAGGTGACCATATTTTATACATTTATGGCTGCTATATGAAGGAACGTGGCAAGCTGTTGACGAATACGGTTGTTACTACGGTGATGTCAAACTTTGGTCTGTATAAGGCGTTTGATGAACAGGGGATTGGCTATGCCAAGACCGCTGTAGGGGACAAGTATGTCTATGAATATATGGCAAAGAACGGATGCCGTATCGGTGGAGAACAGAGCGGACACATTATCTTTTCCAAGTATGCAAGTACCGGTGACGGCATTTTGACCAGTCTGAAGATGATGGAAGTCATGCTGGCTAAGAAGATGCCCATGAGTGAATTGGCAGCACCACTGAAGATTTATCCGCAAGTATTGGAAAATGTTCGGGTAACAGATAAAAAGGCAGCGCAGAGCGATTCGGACATGCAGAAAGCGGTAGCTGCGGTTACGGAAAAACTGGGAGATACCGGACGGATTTTGGTACGAGAGTCCGGTACAGAGCCGGTGATTCGTGTCATGGTAGAAGCTCCGGATCAGGAGATTTGTCAGAAGTACGTGGATGAAGTGGTAAATGTCATCTGTGAAAAGGGATATAAAGCATAGAAATATCCCTTTGGGAAGGATTAATAAATGTGTGGAATTGTTGGATTTACAGGAAATAGACAGGCAGCTCCGATCCTATTGGATGGACTGTCCAAACTGGAATATAGAGGGTATGACTCTGCGGGGTTGGCAGTCCGTGATGGAGAAGCCCTTGCACAGGTGGTAAAGGCGAAAGGGAGACTGTCTAATTTAATAGAGAAGACTGATGGAGGAAAGGCTTTAAAGGGAACCTGCGGCATCGGACATACCCGTTGGGCGACCCATGGTGAGCCAAGCCAGACAAATGCTCATCCGCATGTCTCCGGCAATTGCAGCAGATCCGGTTCCGGTGCGGTGGAATCAGAAGTAGTTGGAGTACATAATGGTATTATTGAGAATTATACGGAACTGAAAGAAAAACTGCTGAAGCATGGGTATACCTTTTATAGCCAGACCGATACAGAAGTGGTGATTAAGCTGGTCGATTATTATTACAAGAAATATAAGCTCGGTCCCATTGATGCGATTGCGAAGACTATGGTGCGTGTCCGCGGATCCTATGCTCTAGAGTTAATGTTCCGTGACTATCCCGGTGAGATCTGGGTAGCACGTAAGGACAGCCCCATGATCATCGGTATTGCGGATGGTGAGACTTATGTAGCATCCGATGTACCGGCGATTTTGAAATATACCAGAAATGTTTATTATATTGGAAATCTTGAGTTCGCAAAGCTGACTCCGGGGGAGGCGCATTTCTATAACCTGGATGGGGATGAAATCGAGAAGCAGACTACAGAGATTAAGTGGGATGCGGAAGCGGCGGAGAAGGCCGGTTTTGAACATTTCATGATGAAAGAGATCCATGAGCAGCCGAAAGCAGTTCAGGATACTTTGAATTCTGTAGTGAAAGATGGAAAGATTGATTTTGAAAGTATCGGGATTACGGAGGATGAGATCAAGGCCTATGAACAGATTTATATTGTTGCCTGTGGTTCTGCATGGCATGTTGGAATGGCGGCACAATATGTACTGGAGGACATGGCAGATATTCCGGTGCGTGTGGAACTTGCCTCAGAATTCAGATATCGTAAAATGTCCCTGAACCCTAAGGCACTGATGATCGTGGTCAGCCAGTCTGGCGAGACTGCAGATACTTTGGCTGCATTAAGGCTCGCAAAGGAAAAAGGAATTGCCACAATGGCGATTGTCAATGTGGTGGGTAGCAGTATTGCCAGAGAAGCTGATAAAGTGTTCTATACACTTGCAGGTCCGGAAATCTCTGTGGCAACCACGAAGGCATACAGTGCCCAGCTTGCGGCAATGTATTGTCTGGCAGTTCAGTTTGCCGAGGTCAGAGGTAAGCTTACAGAGGAACAGTACGGCTATTATATTGCGGAACTTATGACAATCCCGGAGAAGATACAGAAGATTCTGGAGGACAAAGAGCGCCTTCAGTGGTTTGCTGCAAAATATGCCAATGCAGCGGATGTGTTCTTCGTAGGACGTGGTATTGACTATGCCATTTGCCTGGAAGGCAGCTTAAAGCTTAAGGAGATTAGTTATGTTCATTCCGAAGCATACGCTGCCGGTGAATTGAAGCACGGAACCATCAGCCTGATCGAACAGGGGACATTGGTAATCGGTGTTTTGACACAGGATGAGTTATACGAGAAGACTATAAGCAATATGCTGGAGTGCAAGAGCCGTGGCGCATATCTTATGGGCCTGACTACTTACGGCAATTACGAAATCGAAGATCAGGTGAATTTCACAGTCTATGTGCCGAAGGTGGATGAGCATTTCATGGCCAGCCTGGCGGTGGTGCCCCTGCAGCTGCTGGGATACTACGTCAGCGTGGCAAAGGGATTGGATGTGGATAAGCCCAGGAATCTGGCGAAGAGTGTGACGGTGGAGTAAAAATATGAGGTAATGATGAAACCATATTTAAACTGAAGTAGAACGTTGGTTACGACACTAGATACAGAATGTAAAAACTATATCTAGTGTCGTGCATTTTAGAATAAATGTGGTAAAATATAAATGATCAGCACTTGTAAAACTATGTGGTAATTGCTATAGTAGTAATATTATGCGAAATATTACATATGATAAGATAGCCAGTGGATAGGAGTGGATCGTATGAACGAAAGGAATAGAGTGTTCGGGAACAATGTTAAATTTTTGATTGTAAACGGAAAATTTAACGAACAGACAGTAGCAGAGCATCTGGGATATTCTAAATATGATTTATGGAAAATTATGGATGGACGGCTATTTTTGGGTGAAGATGAGAAAGCTGATATTGCAAGAGAATTGCAGACAACAGTAGAAGATCTTTATCTACCTAGAACAGAAGATGAATATCATGAGGTTGGATGTATGGAATGCCGAGGTGCATTCAGTTCTTCCGAAAATAAAACATGTATCTTAGATTTATTGGATATGTATTGCGATGTACAGGAATTGATAGCAATGAGTTAGGCCATTGAAAATGGCCTTTTTTCATTTGGGAGGAAATATGGAGAAAGAAATAGTCAGTGCCATTCAAAAATTTATTAAGATCAAACGGGATGAAGAGAACATACTAAATATTATTGT
Source organism: Lachnospiraceae bacterium GAM79 (assembly GCA_003584705.1). Taxonomy (GTDB): domain Bacteria; phylum Bacillota; class Clostridia; order Lachnospirales; family Lachnospiraceae; genus Acetatifactor; species Acetatifactor acetigignens. The sequence goes on along the minus strand of AP018536.1, from coordinate 3,499,232 downwards.
CAGAGATGATGTTTTTGCAATACTTGAAAAAGAATGTTGTGTACTTTATTATTCGTTAGATGATGATATAGACGGATGCCATATTTGCAAACCTTTAAATGGGGAAATGAAGCAATTTGTGTATATTAATACTTCTAAGGTTTTACAGGAACAGGTATGGACAGCTGCGCATGAATTGGGGCATGTGTGGAAAGTGGATCAGTATGTACAGGACAATGTGGCAAATTGTAATATAGACATAGAAAAGATTGTTGGGCGTTTTACAGCGGAATTCTTAATGCCGACAGAAATATTTTATCTGGAGGCTGGTAGAAGATTAGCATATAACAAGTATGCGGGAGGATCGTTGACGGTTGAAATAATGATGGATTTAGTAACATATTTAATGAATTATTTCTGCGTCCCGGCTAAGGCGATTATTAAGCGTCTTGAGGAACTTGGAAACATCACAGAGAAATCCATTCAAATATATTTAAAAGTTTTTAACGATAACAAGGCATTATATGATCAGATTATTCGGGAAAATCAATATACGCGCCTGGATAAGCAGGAGGATGTATATAAGATTGCGAATTTAAAAAATGATTTGGAACTGATTGAAAAACAGCATTTGGCAAAGGACAAATATATACAGGTAGTTAGAAAGAAATTTCATATAAACAGTGGAACACCTATGAATTCAGAATTAGACTACAAAGGATAATGCGTATGGATAACGAAATGCAAAAAGCAGTAATAGATGCTGATTTTTATATAAAGTTGACAAAATACGCATCTGACAATGGAAAGCTGTTTTGCCAGGTGATGGGGGATCTGGGTGTACACCCCATTATGCATAAATATGTTGCTGAAGTAGAATTGCGAGTGTGTACCGAATTAAAAGATTTTATAACCCAGGGGAAAATTGAAATTGTCGATTATGATGCGTATATAGATAGGGAAAATGATGCTGCCTACCAGGAGTATTTTAAAGGAGCATATGAGAGAATGAACAGATATGATTTCCCGGAAGGCGAAGATATCTATAAATATCATGATATTGATGAGAATCTGGGGGAAATTCGATCTATATATCTGGCATTGCAAATGAAGTGCATGTATTTTATGTCGGACGATTCCGGTGCAAGGAGTTTTGTAAAAAATGCGTTCACTTCCAGAAGAAGATTAGAAGCTATGTCAATATATGATGCATTGAAGCAATGTTGTGTGACAAAAACGTCCATCTCATTAAAACAATTAAACCCTGTTATTCATCAGGTGTTTAGGGAACGACAAGATAAATTAAAGGAACTTCAGGCTATGTATGCAGAAAAAGACAGGGCAGTAATTTAGAAAAGTGATTTTATGTTGCAAAGTGTTTCTTGTATAATAAAATTACCTAAATTGTTTTTTATTATACAAGAAATAATTTGTCCAAGTGTGAATCGGTATCAGGACATTACGCAGATATTTTAATAAGGGGAAAACTTATGCAAGTTACGTATATAGGGTTAAGTGAATATTTTGAAAGATGTATTCCACAAGCAAAAAGAGAAGGGTATTTGTTTATTATATCCTTAATTGCAAGGTATTCTGATGCACAAGATCTTTATGAAAAATTAGAAAAAGATTGGGCATCGATGAATGATCTAACCGGTGATAAAATCCTATTTGTGTTTTCTACACCGAAAGCCAGAAAAAGAGCATCCTTTTTTCATATGCCGGGAAAAGAACCCTATGAAGGAGTAATGTGTCCATTTGTCGAGTTGCTGAATGACAGAAATGCAGAGCGAAAGAATGGCCCATTTGAATATCTATATGATGACTATGATAAAATTAATTGGAAACAAAAACATTCACAGACAATTACGGACTTTGCTATGAATTATAATATATCAGAGGAAGAAATTCCGTGTTTATTTTTGTATGACTTAATGCAAAACAGATACAAGGTAATACCTGTAGGAAAAGATACGGACATTTATGCAATGATAAAGGCTATGGTTGAGGAGATAGCGGAATACAAAAAAGACAGAGAAAATATTGGAGAGCAGTTAGAAAAGTATAGAAATATTGAGCAATATTATTGCTTATATGAAAAACTGAAAGGTGAGGCAGAAAAGGGAAATTTAAAACAATGTGTAGCTATTCGGAGAGTACTCGGTGAGGCACAATCATATAAGGAAGTTAAAGAGGACATTTGCAACTCTGAAATAAAAAAGGATTTGAAGAGGATTGAGCAATGGAAAAGGCAATATTTTAATTCCTTTGAAAAAGATGATGCAAGTAAAAAGAATTATTTGGAGTTGAAAAGAAAAGAACAGGATATTGAAAATGAATTTAATTCAACATGGAATGATTTAGAAAGTGTAATGAAAGAAAGAGGAAGAAAAAGAAGAAAGAATAGTAAAGTAACAATATTGCAGGATTTATTGGCAGCATGTGTTAAATTACAATCAAATTCTACGTATTTTGAAACATCTGAAAATCAAAGAAATGATTATATAAGAGATTTACTAAAAACAGAGAAGTATGATGTGAAAGATCAAACCAGAAGAGGAATATCGGCTATTGGAAAAAGTGCCGGAGAAGTTGATATTTTAATTGAAGAAGGCGGTTTGCCTGTGACCATAATCGAAGCATTAAATTTGGACAGCCTTGATACTAATTACTTGGACAGGCATTTGGATAAAGTCTATAGATATGATACTGTTGGAAATGTATTTAACATAATATTGGCATATGTCAGGGTAGTCAATTTTAGTAAGTTTTGTGAGAAATATTTTGAGCATATAAAAAAATATCAGCATGTTTACCCCTTAATTTCAGCTGATGACAGGTATGAAGTTGAGAACTTTCCTTATGCAGATATTCGAGTAATGCAAACGGTGCATGATAGAAATGATTGTAATACTATTTTGTATCATGTCTGTGTGTTGATTAGATGAGGTTGCGCAATGAGGATGTTGAATATACTGTAAAAAAAATATATCGAAAATTATGGCTTTATAAAGAAAGTCCTTCAAGAAATCCAGATATTCAGAGAAGCGGTTTCTGTATTATATGATACAGCGAATAACTTTATTATTCCGTATAGTAAAACGTATCAAGATATGGAAACTGCATTTATTACCGGCAATGCCTCAAAAGAAGACATTATGAAGGATGCAGAAACGCTCTCATTAGATATGAATCTTGTCAGCGAACTGGTTGAGCAAGAGGAAACTGATGATGAAGAAGATGACGATGATGAACTGTTTGCTATGCAGCGGATGTGTTCTTCGTAGGACGGTGGTATCGATTATGCTATTTGCCTGGAAGGCAGCCTGAAGCTTAAGGAGATTAGCTACATTCATTCCGAAGCATATGCTGCCGGTATGATATGATTAGATAAAACTATATTTGATATTTTCTTTTATGAACAATAAAGCACGAGCAAAATAAAGAGGAGATATACTGACTATGGAGCATCATGATTTAGACATATATCCGATTCCACGAGAGAAAACAGCATTGTACATTAATGAGCCATGGCTGATTGATAAGTCAATCATGGAAAGAGTACAATTGGTGACGGATTTGAAGAAGAGGCCGGATGAAGAATCGGATAATATTCGTATTTATGTTCCGCTTGATTTAAATAGAAATGCAATTTTACGTCGACTGGATTCTGTGATTTACCATTACGGAGAAACAAATGAAGAGAATGAATTGGACTTTTCAATGGATATAGAGATGATTATTTCACAGATTGAAATTTATGATCAGGTATGGTTTGGCAGACATATGCCGAAAAACGGAAAGCACAGTCTGGAGGCAAAAACTTTGGTTCGAGAATTTGTTGAAAGGTTGGAAGAAATTCCGGACGGATGTGCAGAAAGATTTCCGTTTGAGACAATTGACAGATTGAGGGAAGAATATTTGGAAGAATAAGGAATAGGGATGGTGTAACCTCATAACAGAGGAGTAACTTCGGAAAGGAGTCTGAGAAGTATGGGGAGATTTGTAAATCCGGATAACAGTGCATTTCAGGTTGCTCTTAACTCCAGGATATACGTGGACAAAACGGGGTTGATTGAATACACGAACAGTGTTCTTAACACGACAAATGCTTATATATGCAACAGTCGTCCACGCCGCTTCGGAAAGTCTTATGCAGCAAATATGCTTGCAGCATATTATAGTAAAGGCGCAGATTCCGAAAAGATGTTCTCAGAACTTGAAATCGGCAAAAACGAGGATTTCAAGAAACATCTTAATAAATACGATGTAATTCACATTGACATTCAATGGTTTCTGGCAAATTGCGATGATGTTGACAATGTAGTTAAGCACATTGCAGAGGCGGTTCTGGATGAATTGCGTGTGGCCTACCCGGGCATTCTGCCACCAGAAATATTTAGTTTGCCTGATGCACTTTCAAGAATCAAAGACAAGACAGGACAGAAGTTCATTGTCATCGTTGATGAATGGGATGTGCTTATTCGTGATGAGGCAGCTAATAAAAAAGCACAGGAAGATTACTTCCTATAAAAAAGGAAAAAACCCAGTCAGCACTGAATAACTTTGATGAGTTTCCTATGTTGAGCGCAGGCAACCTTGCACCGTATGTCGGTTTTACGGAAGAGGAAGTGCAGAAGCTGGCGGAAGAGTATCATCAGGACTTCAATGAAGTGAAACGCTGGTATGACGGATATCTATTGAAAGACTATCAGGTGTATAATCCCAGAGCAGTTGTCAGTGTAATGCTGCGAGGGGAGTTTAAGAGTTATTGGTCTGAAACAGCTTCTTATGATGCAATCGTTCCGCTGATCAATATGAATTATGATGGCTTGAAAACAGCAATCATCGAAATGCTTTCCGGTGCAGAAGTTAAAGTGAACACAGCAACCTTTAAGAATGATACAGTAAATATCAAGAATAAGGACGATGTCCTGACCTATATGATCCATTTGGGATACTTGGGGTACAACGAAAATAAAAAAACTGCTTTTGTGCCTAATGAAGAAATCCGGCAGGAACTGACGGTTGCTGTTGAGAGCAAACTTCGCTGAGCAGTGTACTGGCAATAGCGTATCTGAGTGCAATGGAGTATTATTTCAAACCAATTCGGGAACTGCCGACAGGTCGTGGCTTTGCTGATTTCGTATTTGTTCCTAAACCGGAGTACAAAGCTGACTATCCGGCATTAATTGTAGAATTGAAATGGAATAAGAATGCGTGCACAGCTTTGATGTAAATCAAAGATAAAAAGTATCCTTCTACGATTCTGGATTATACCGGAGATATCCTGCTAATCGGAATCAACTACGATAAAAATATAAAAGAGCATCAATGCCTGATTGAAAAGTACGAGAAGGATTGATTGGCTTGGCGAAGAGCGTGCCGATGGAGAAAAATTAGTGTTTCAATCTAGCAAATTCACAAAAAAATTTAGAAGCGGTTTTGTAACAGCATTTGGAATACAATGATTGTCATACAAATACTGTGCCAACGAAGGAAAAAGCCGAAAACACGCTAGGAACAAAACCGAACAGAAAGAGCAGAAGGAGCGTTTCCCTTCTGCTCTTTCTATATAATTTTCAATGACATAGCATGTCGCACAGCTATCAATATTTTGCTATACAGAGTCAAAAGGGTTACAATATAGAAGTACTGTGATAAACGTTAGGAAAAGTTCGATTTTGAAAAATAAGCGGTAATGGTGTACAAGTGGGAGGAGTCAAATGTCTGATACGATAATTTTACATATGAGTGATTTACATTTTTCTTCAAACGAAGAGAAGAAAAGAGAAAAGGATGTAATTATGAATTTTCTTGTAGACGCATTAAAAGATTTGGAAGAAGAGTGGAGACCTAATGTTATATGTGTTTCGGGTGACATAGTGGACCGGTATGATGTGGCTGCATATTCCATAGCCGGTGAATGGTTTAGAAAACTTGCGGAAATATTGAATATTCCCATGGATAATTTTATTTTAACACCGGGAAACCATGATTGTAGTCGTGACATTAAAAAGTATCCAAGATTGGATTCAAACGATGACGGGCTTGTAGATGAGGTTTTAAATTGCGATATACCGGCCTACTTAAGCGGGCGTTTTGAGGCATATGAAAAATTCTGTGAAGATCTCAAAATCACGCCGTATACATGGCAAAATGGTGATAATTACCTGGTTGGATATAGAGTAATTAATGATGTGATCTATTTAGGATGCAATACCGAATGGTTTGCGTATAGCGATGAAACAAAATTAAGATTGGGGAAAAAGATTGTTGAGGAACTGCAACAGGCAAGCGATGCACTGGGAGATTTTAAGAAAGTCGCTATCATGCATCATGGGGGTGAGGTTGGATTTCATGAAAATGAAGTGCAATACCATAATGATATTTGCCCAGCTTTACATTATTTGTGGAGAATCTGTGATATGACATTATATGGTCATAGTCATGAGCAGGTTGGGGGCGAGCCGAACAAAATGGAAAACCATTGTTTTACCATCAGGGCAGGGGCCACCAGTATAAACAGAGAATATCCCAATAATATAAATATCATTAAAATAGTAGAGAATGCCATTGAATTAAAGCATATCAGTTACGATCAGCAAAGGGTAGAACAGCTGTGGAAAGTATCTGATGACTTTTTAACTTATACATGGGAAACCGTGAAGGATGATAAAGATATATCCGGAACTGTGTCATGTGACATGGATCTTTTGCGTCAAAAAGAAAGACTATATGCCCGGGAGATATTAAATGGTAAGTTGCGACAGGTAAAAACAGGAGCGAAGCTGCCGGAGACTATTTTAAGGGATGTTGTAATAGACAGTGATCAAAAAAGGCATGAGCAGGAGAGGGGCAAGGAAAACAGCGAGAAGAACAGAGAAGTTCGCCTGTTAGATGTAGTATTGGCAGAAAGAAGAGTTGTGATATGCGGGGAACTTGGTGCCGGTAAAAGTACTATTTTATCACAGGCAGTTTTAGAAATGCTGGATAATAATACGACGAGCCTTCCTATATTGATCTCTGCAAAAGAATTAGCAGAAGAAAATGACGGGAAGACAGGTTCTGTGCTGCAGCAAATTTGTAATTTCATGCAACAGCAATTGCTGGTAACAGTTTCTTCTGTAGGTGAGATGTTGGATTGTGTGGATCAGTGCTATTTATTTGTGGATGGACTGGATGAAGTGGATAAGAGACAGCAGGAGCCTCTCATGCGGGTATTGGAACAGATCTCTTTGATGGAAAACCGGATATCAATCATACTTTCCACCAGATCCACAGAGACCATAGAGTATCATAGGGATAATTGGACACAATGCAGTCTGGGCAGATTACATCAGCAGGAAATATTAAGAATTCTGGAAAATGAGGCTAAGACAGAGGAAGACGGTGAAGGGGCAACTACCCGGGCAAAACAATATTTTAAGAAGATTAATAACAATCCAATGGTGCAGTTAGTGGCAACTACGCCGTTAGCAGTAAGGCTATTGTATTATATTATGAGAAAAAACATCGAAATTGATGAATATACCATAGGAGACTTACTGAATACTCTGTTGGAGGAAAGGATTTCATATTGGGATGCAAAGAATACCAGCGAGGTCACAGGCGAAGAATTTGAAAGAAATTTCCCTACGGTAGATGCAAAGAAAAACTATATTGGATATTTGGCATATTGCGCTGAAAAAGAAAAGATTACAAGAAAAAAGCTTGAACTAATGCTCGAACAGGGGATGCAAATTCAAAACGACTTGGGACTGGTAGCTGGGCAGACAATTTCAAAGTTGCAAAGAAATGGTATGACAACAGAGGTAGATGGAGGGATAGTGTTTACGTATCGCCCATTAGCACAAATTGCAATGGGAATCTATATGGCTGATAAAATAATTAAAGGAGAGTTACAGGCGAATAATTGTTCTCCTGAGTTATGGAGAGAAATTTCATTTGCTGCAGGTGAGCTTCGAAGGGCTGATTTGGTCGGAAAGTATAGAGGATGGCTTGAGACATACATAGATAATCTGAAAAAAGAGGCAGCAGGATTGATAAAGGCTTGCTATATCTGCTACGAAGCGAAAGATACAGTGTTGGCGAGAAAAATGATAGAGAACTTTAAAGAAAAGGATATTCGCCCATTATGGTATTATGAACCGGAAAAAAATGTGTCAGTGAGCATCGTGGCTCAGGTGATTGCTTTGGCAGGGGAATATGGAGTGGACTGGTTCATTGATTCCTATTTGACATTGACTTATCCGGTTATAAATGCAGGCAGTGCCTTTTTTAGAGCATTGCTTGTGGTCCTGCCGCCATTAATCAAAGACGCTTTGACAAGTACACAGAAAGATAAATTGAAAAAATGTATAGAACCTTTGGAATATATTTGCCCGATCGCATATAGCAGTCTGCCGGAAATTTTATGCTTTCTCATGCCGGATAGGTATCCGATAGAAAGACGATTGCAGCTGATAGCAAGAATTTCATTTTATGATGAGTATCAGGAATGGGCTCAAAAGGAATATGAGGCTCTCAGCAAAGAGCATAAGGAACTTTGTCAAAAGGTTTTAAAAAATGAAAAGACATTCGGAGCTGCAGTTCTGTGGATGAAAGTGTTTGATGATGCGCCGGATATTAATCTCACAGCTAGAATTATAGAGCATGGAGATGAGGAACTGATTGAGATGTGTCGTCATCGTCTGGGAGAGGAAACCTATATTCGTTATCTTAGATGGTTAGTGGCAGAATCCAGCTATAGTATTGCTGCGGCATCAGCACTGCAATTGTGTAATTATGGGCAGGATAAATTGCCGGAAGTAAGAGTTGCATTAGTTGGGGGAATGACTAATGCAGGTAAGAATAATCGTTATGAAAAAAAGATAATGGAGTTAATTGCGGCGGATGGTGGATTAAATAAACAATGGATCAGAATTTTGTTTGCCGGGGAGCACCATGTGTACGGAGCCAGTGAGGGAAGCTGGAGAATCTTTTTAAGATTCCTGTTAAAGGCAAAAGAAGATTTCACACAGGATTTTATAGGAAATCTTAAATATATGGGACCTTTTTTGCTGGCAAGATGTGAGGAGACGAGGCTGTTATTGCAACGTCTGCTTATAATGCAGGAATATAAGAATGCACTCATTGCTGCTATGAATTCACTAGATCCTGAAATCAGGTGTGCTGCAAGTAAAATCGGGTTAATAGCATGTCAGGATTTGGAAGGTGAGTGCCTGCTTGCGGTAGTAAGTGAATGTGCCGGGGAGAAAACGGATAATTTTGAATGGCAGGATTATGTTGCGGAAAAGAAGTACCGTGAAGAAAGTATCAAAAAACTGTCTGAGAAAATGCCGGTTATGTTTCCACGAATGAAAGTATTGGCAGACAGGATAATAAAAAATAATATGGTACAGGAAATAGAAGAACCGGTACAAATGACGAAAAAAGAGCAAATAGATAAGGAGATTGAGGGCGTTGCTGAGTACGGAGTACAATATTTACGCAGGTATCTTAATATTCTGAACCATGAGGTGGATTACAGAGACTATCTGCAGATGAGAGAAAAATATAAGAATAAACCGAATGCGGAGGTCTTATATTGCTTTCATTACGAAAATCAGCATTATGTGGTGGATTGGTATGAATTTCTGTGGTACCTGTTCATTGGCCGTAATACACTTTTTCATGAAGCGGATGTTATTATGCTGGAAGTGATTGCATATGGGAAAAGCAATGCGGATGCTGCAAAGGCTATTGTGGATGCGGTGAAACGAATTTGTGAAGATGAACGGCTGGAAAAAGAAAGATGGATTTCTAATTACCATTGGTTACTGCTGCTCAGGTATACGTTTGAAGGGATAGAAGACGCAACAATAAAAGAGGCTTTTATACGAAAAGAAGAGTATATGGGAGAGGCCGGTCTGGCCCTGTTGGCAATATATTCCGGTGATCTGCAAGAACTTAATATCAAAAAGAAGAAGGGTAAGACATTAGGGGCTGTTACGCAGAACGATTGTCAGAACCAATTGCTCGAACTTGCAAAAGAATCTGAAAGAATTTCAAAACAGTTAGATGAGGCAATGCAGACTTTTGTCCAGGAAAATGGCAATATAAACAAGGAATATATAGACCAACTAATCGAGTTAGGTGAAAATGGAGCATTGATTGCGGGAGCATTATGCTTCTGTTATGGAGAGCCTGTTCGTGCGGAGAGTGGAATCGTTGCACATCAGACATATTTCTTTAGAAGCAAGATAGATTCAGAGATATTTCGGAAGTTATTACGCCTTACGAGAACAGTATTTGAGTCACAATTGGACGAGAAATCTAAACTGGAGGAATATAAAAGGTATCTTGAGGAATCAGAAGCTCATCTGGAAGAGGTACGCTTAGATAAATGCTTCTATATCAGTGAATATCTGTATTATATGAAAGATAAAATAACTGATGACAAAATTTTCAAATATCTTGATATCGTCATGAAGGAAATGCATTATTCAAAATATGATATTTCGATTTGGGACATGCTGGTGGAATATATGAATTCGAATGAAGGGATAGAGCAGGCTGAGATTGCAGAAGTTCTGGAAATGGGGATTCATAGAATTATCGGAGCGTGCGAAGAGGACAGGTCGTTTTGGTATAATGAAGCCTATGGACAAATTGCGATTTCATGTATGTACTGGAAAGCAAAGAAGGAATATAGTAATCTTGCTCAGCCCATTTTCGAAAGAGGCATAGTACAATTGATTCGCGCAAAGTACGATAAAAACTTATGGGATGAAGAAAATGAGCCTGTAAAGTTTCAGAAGATTAAAAAGTATTTGAATATGGTTCCGAAGCCTATTATGTGTCAGGCTATTGAAGGGATGAAAAATAGTTGGCTGGAGGAAGCAAGAATATTGGGAGGATTGATCGGTATCTTGAATAAATCTAACATTTAAACAGGGCTGAACTGACCGAACAGAATGCACCGCTGTATATAAGCAGCGGTGCATCAGACTGTAGACAAAGCTCCTTCCTGTGAGGGAGCTTTTCTTGTGTCATGACTGCAAAGATTATGCACTTACAAGCATTATGCACTTACAAGCATATAAGAAGTGGTGAAAAAGCCGTATTTACAGGACTTTTCACTACTTTTTTGATATAATGAAAGTATCAAAATAAAGGCGGTGTTTCCTATGATGACACAGAATGCAGATAAGAAAAGAGAACAGATTCAGATGTTCTGCATGGATGACCTTGTTCCGCAGGATCATCTGCTGCGCCTGATTGACCAGGCAATCGACTGGAGTTTTATCTATGAACTTGTGATCGATAAATACAGTGCAGACAATGGCCGCCCCAGCATGGATCCGGTCATGCTCATTAAAATTCCATTCATCCAGTATCTGTACGGCATCCGAAGCATGCGCCAGACAGTAAAAGAAATCGAAGTCAATGTCGCATACCGATGGTTCCTCGGTCTGGAAATGATGGACAAGGTTCCCCATTTCTCTACGTTTGGAAAGAATTATACCAGACGCTTTAAGGATACTGATCTTTTTGAACAGATCTTTTCCCGTATCCTGCAGGAATGCTATAAATACAGACTGATCGATCCTTCCGAGGTCTCCACCCATGTAAAAGCACGGGCAAACAGCAAAAAGATGCGGAAACGGATTGCAGATGAGGAAGCACTGTTCTTCGAAGAGCAGTTAAAGAAGGAAATCAACGAAGACCGGGAAGCGCATGGGAAAAAGCCTCTGAAAGAAAAGAAGGAAGATCCCAAAGATCCCCCCCTCCTGTGGTGGCAGCTCTGATGGAAAAGAAGAAAAAACGGTCAAGGAAAGTACAACGGATCCGGAAAGCGGATGGTTCCGAAAGGGTGAGCATAAAAATGTTTTTGCGTATTCCGTGCAGACAGCCTGTGACAAAAACGGATGGATTCTGGGTTATGTGTAAATCCCGGCAACCAGCATGACAGCCGGACATTTAAATCCCTGTATGATAAGATAAAAGACATTGGCATTCAGACACTGGTAGCCGATGCAGGATACAAAACACCAGCGATAGCAAAGTTACTTCTGGATGATGGTATCACACCGCTTCTACCGTATAAACGCCCCATGACCAAAGATGGTTTTTTCAAAAAAGCCGAGTATGTGTATGATGAATATTTTGACTGCTATGTATGCCCGAATGATCAGGTGCTGGCTTATCATACGACGAACCGTTCCGGATACCGGGAATACAAGAGCTGCGGAATCGTCTGTGAGGGATGTCTATATCTGAAGCAGTGCACAGAAAGCAGGGATCATGTGAAGGTAGTGACCCGGCATATCTGGGAGCCGTACATGGAAAAGTGTGAGGATATCCGGCATACGATTGGGATGAAGGAAGTGTATGCGCAACGGAAAGAGACCGTAGAGCGCCTCTTCGGAACAGCAAAAGAAAACCACGGATTCCGCTATACACAGATGATAGGAAAAGCCCGGATGGAAATGAAAGTCGGGCTTACGTTTGCCTGCATGAATCTGAAAAAACTGGCAAAGATGATAGCCAGGAAGGGAAAAAGGGGAGCCCAAAAGTGTTTATTATTGATCAAGTACACACTTTTTGAACCGAAAACAAGAAAAACGCTTCTGGAGTGCTGACCAAAAGCGTTTTGTCTACAGTCTGAGGGTCTGGTATAACACCAGACCCTTAAATAATATTTAGTCTATTTCGTATTCTTCAGGATAAGGGATTCCGTGCTCATCCGGGAGATGTCGTAGCTCTTCCTGTCCATGGAAACTTGAATGATATTTCTCTGATATAATCCACCATGAAACTTTCAAGAATGCAAGAAAAATATTAAAGAAAAGATGAAAGGCTTTGGACGATTATTTTATTTACTATCAGATAAGAGGGGGATATATAAATAAAATTTATGTTAAATTGAATTTGTGAATTATATTCAAAAACATTGAGCATAATTATATAGAAAGAATAATTTCACGAATTATTTTGCAATATATTTGCAAAATGCAAAAAATAGTTTGACTGAATTACTTACGTCGTGCTAATATGATAGTACACTTTATTCATATAAGGGGGTGTTACCATGTTACTTGATTTTTCTGTTGAAAATTATAAATCTTTTTTGAAAAAGGCTCAGTTTTCTATGACTCCGGCACCAAAACAACACGGTTTGGATTATAGTATTCTTACAGAAAAAATCGGGAAAAAAAGCATTAAAGGTCTATGCTCATCTGTTATTTATGGACCCAATGCATCTGGAAAAACGAATATTATTGGAGCAATGGATGCATTAAGAGCTATTGTACTTAGAGGAAATATTCGAAATGCAGAAGAACAGAGTTCTCCTAATAAAGCGGCATATGATTTGGAGTTAATTCCAAATAATTTATTAGAAGACATTGAACCGGTTGTATTCAAAATTTCATTTGTTGATAATTCAATGAAATTCGACTATGAACTTAGCATTTTATTGGGAACATTTTTGGAGGACACATATCAAAGATCAGTAAAATATGAGAAGTTATTGATCAATGAAGAGATGATGTTTGAAAGGACAGATAAAGTACATCTGGGAGACTATAAAAAAATAGGAAAATATATACCGGGTCAGACACTAAAAAATTCTGACGCAGTAAGTTTATTTGCAAATCAGAGTTTGGCAGAAGATGAGTTGTTTCTTTCGAATGGTTTTAAATTACTGGTATCACCAAAACTGTCCAAAACAATTAATGATTGGTTTGCGGAAAAATTCATGGTTATATATCGTGCGGATGCTATTCAGCTGATTAGAAGATTTTCTGATCCACAGAAAAAAACGGCGTTTGTAGAAAAGACAACAAATGAAGCAGCAAAAATTTTTGGAATTAATTCTAATTCCGTTGCGTATGTTGCGAATGGAGATGACGGCGAGGCCAAACTTTGCTCTATTTTCAAAGATAAAGAAGATGAGAATAGTGCAAAAGCTGTGTGGGCCGAAGTTTTTGAATCGTATGGAACCATTAGATTTATTAATCTGTTTCCGGTGGTGTTAAGAGCAATTGCGACGGGAGGAACACTTGTTGTAGATGAGTTTGATGCCTCTATACATCCAATGGCTCTTATGAGCATTATTAATGTTTTTCATAATGATGATATTAATAAGAAACGTGCGCAGCTTATTTTTAATACGCATAATCCGATTTTTTTGAATTCAAATATATTCAGGAGAGATGAGATCAAATTTGTTGAGAAAAATGATGATTCTTTGCTGAGCGAGGTATATTCATTGTCTGATTTTGGAACTTCTGGTGAAAATGGAGTCCGAAAAGGCGATGATTATATGAAAAATTATTTTATTAGCCAATATGGTGCAATAAAAACGATTGATTTCTCTCCTATTTTTGAAAGCGAAGTTTTAGAGGAGGGAAATGATGGGGAATAGAAAAAGCTCAAAAAAATATTTTTTTAGTGTTGAGGGTGAAACGGAAGAATGGTATTTGCTTTGGCTAAGAGACTTGATTAACTCGACAGACCATGCTGCTTATAAAGTTTCTATTGATTGTAAAATAGAAAAGGATCCATTAAAACGTGCAAAAGGACTGGTTAATACTTCAAAGACAGAAATTTATCATTTTTTTGATTATGAAAGCGACGAAGACGTTCATGTAAAACGGTTTACGGATACAATGGACCGCATGAAGCAGGCAATGAGTATAGGAAAGCAGATTAAGTATAAATTCGGATATAGCAACTTTGCTTTTGACCTATGGATTGTACTTCATAAAATTGATTGCAATGGAGCACTGCCACATAGAAGGGGGTATCTGGCATATATAAACAGAGCTTTTGGAAAAAACTTTGAGAGTATGGACGAATATAAGCGTGAAGATAATTTTAAAGGATGTTTAAATCAGTTAACTCTGGAGGACGTGATTAGAGCAATAGAAAGAAGTGAGCGTATTATGGTAAGAAACGCAGAAAACGGATATATATTACATAATTACAAAGGCTTTAAGTATTACAAAGAAAACCCTTCATTAGCTGTTTGGGAGGCTATAAAAAAGATTATGCAAGATTGTAAATTAATATGATAACTGATAACTAAAATGGAACGTCTCGGAGAAATTCGAGGCGTTTGGTTTTGATAAAATATTATGGTAGACTTCAATAAGGCGAAAATGACCACTTACAAAACGAACTATTAGTGTGGGAGAAAACGGGTATAATATATTGAAAAGCTGTCTCAGAGAATATGCGTAACAATTGCGTTTTTCCATATAATATGTTATGATGATTAGGAATTTTAAGTGTTGAAAGCGAGGACATTATGTTATTAGATAATAAATCCATTTTGATCACAGGTGGTACCGGCAGTTTTGGTAAAGCATTTACCAAGTATGTGTTGGACAATTACAATCCCAGGAAGATCATCATTTATTCCCGTGATGAGTTCAAGCAGTTTATCATGCAGAATGAATTCAAACAGTATGCTGATAAACTTCGTTTCTTCATTGGTGATGTCAGAGACAAGGAACGTCTGACCAGAGCATTTGAGGGTGTGGATTATGTTATCCATGCTGCAGCTCTGAAGCAGGTGCCTGCCTGCGAATACAATCCAGCTGAGGCGATCAAGACCAATATTCACGGTGCGCAGAATGTTATTGATGCCACATTGGATACCGGTGTGAAAAAGGTGGTTGCTCTGTCCACAGACAAGGCTGTCAATCCGGTAAATCTGTACGGCGGAACCAAACTGGTATCTGACAAGTTATTTATTGCTGCTAACGCTTATGCCGGAAGCAAGGATATCTGCTTCTCCATCGTTCGTTACGGTAATGTGGCCGGAAGCCGCGGATCTGTTATTCCGTTCTTCCACAACATTATCAAAAACGGCGGTACCGAGCTCCCCATCACCGACTATCGCATGACCCGTTTCTGGATCAGTCTGCAGCAGGGTGTGGAACTGGTGATCAAGGCTTTGGAAGAGTCCAAGGGTGGTGAGACTTTCATCTCCAAGATTCCTTCTTTCAAGATCACAGATCTGGCTCAGGCAATGCTGCCGGGATGTGAGATGCCGGAAGTCGGAATCCGCGAAGGCGAAAAGCTTCATGAGATCATGGTAACCGTGGAAGATTCCATGAACACTTACGAATATGACAAGCACTTTATCGTATATCCCCAGATGGTATGGAGTGAATCCAGACGTGCTGTTCCTACGGGCAAGAGAGTTGCTGAAGGATTCTCCTATAGTTCCGGTAATAATACCGAATGGCTGAGTGTAGAGCAGATTCGCGAATTATTAAAGACAATTGATTTAGAAAAATAATTTTAAAAAGATCTGCCGGTATGAGAGCAGATCTTTTGCTTTTATTCCAGGGGCTTATTTCTTAAATAGCAAATCGTAGTAGGAAAATAGGCAGACTTTTAGAAAGAGGACTAGCATATGTGTGGAATTGTAGGATTTACAGGAAACAGACAGGCAGCACCGATCCTTCTGGACGGACTGTCAAAACTGGAATATAGAGGGTATGACTCTGCAGGACTTGCAGTCCGCGATGGCGATGCCCTGGCACAGGTAGTAAAGGCGAAAGGCCGTCTTTCTAATCTGGTCGAGAAAACAGACAATGGAAATGCGTTGAAAGGAACCTGTGGTATTGGACATACCCGTTGGGCAACCCACGGAGAACCCAGCCAGATCAATGCCCATCCCCATGTCTCCGGCAACTGTAGCAGATCCGGTTCCGGTGCGGTAGAATCGGAAGTGGTTGGCGTGCATAATGGCATTATTGAAAATTACACGGAACTGAAAGAAAAACTGCTGAAGCATGGTTATACATTTTACAGCCAGACTGATACAGAGGTAGCAATCAAGCTGGTGGATTATTACTACAAGAAGTATAAACTCGGTCCCATTGATGCCATTGCGAAAACCATGGTGCGCATTCGCGGATCCTATGCGTTGGAGCTGATGTTCCGTGACTATCCTGGTGAGATCTGGGTAGCGCGTAAGGACAGCCCGATGATCATCGGTATTGCGGATGGGGAGACCTATGTGGCATCCGATGTTCCGGCAATTCTGAAATATACCAGAAATGTGTATTATATAGGCAACCTTGAGTTCGCAAAGCTGACTCCGGGAGAAGCTCATTTCTATAACCTGGACGGGGATGAAATCGAGAAGCAGACTACGGAAATCAAATGGGATGCAGAAGCGGCAGAAAAGGCCGGTTTTGAACATTTCATGATGAAAGAGATCCATGAGCAGCCGAAAGCAGTTCAGGATACCCTGAATTCTGTGATCAAAGATGGCAGGATAGATTTCGAAGCAGTGGGAATTACCGAAGATGAGATCAAGGGCTTTGAACAGATTTATATTGTAGCCTGTGGTTCTGCATGGCATGTAGGCATGGCGGCACAGTATGTTCTGGAAGACATGGCAGATATTTCGGTGCGTGTGGAACTTGCATCAGAATTCAGATACCGGAAAATGTCCCTGAACCCGAAGGCACTGATGATCGTGGTCAGCCAGTCCGGTGAGACAGCGGATACTTTGGCTGCATTAAGACTAGCGAAGGAAAAGGGCATTACCACTATGGCCATTGTCAATGTGGTAGGCAGTAGTATTGCCAGAGAAGCGGATAAAGTATTTTACACACTGGCAGGCCCGGAGATTTCTGTGGCAACCACGAAGGCCTATAGTGCGCAGCTTGCAGCAATGTATTGCCTGGCAGTGCAGTTTGCCAAAGTTCGTGGTAAGATCACAGAAGAGCAGTATGGTTATTATATTGCCGAACTGCTGACGATTCCGGAGAAGATACAGAAAATTCTGGAAGACAAGGAGCGCCTGCAATGGTTTGCCGCAAAGTATGCCAATGCGTCTGATGTATTCTTCGTAGGACGTGGTATAGACTATGCCGTTTGTCTGGAAGGAAGCCTCAAACTGAAGGAAATCAGCTACATTCATTCCGAAGCATATGCGGCCGGGGAACTGAAGCACGGAACCATCAGTCTGATCGAACAGGGAACGCTGGTGATCGGTGTTCTGACCCAGAACGAGTTATACGAGAAGACCATAAGCAATATGCTGGAGTGCAAGAGCCGTGGTGCATACCTTATGGGCATGACTACCTATGGCAATTACGAAATCGAAGATCAGGTGAACTTCGCTGTCTATGTGCCGAAGGTGGACGAGCATTTCATGGCCAGCCTTGCGGTGATACCGCTGCAGCTGCTGGGATATTATGTCAGTGTCGCAAAGGGACTGGATGTAGATAAGCCCAGGAATCTGGCGAAGAGTGTTACGGTGGAATAAAAAATTGGGAAACGCCAGAGCTTCTAAAAGCTCTGGCGTTTCAGACTGTAGACAAAGCTCCTTCCTGTGAGGGAGCTTTTCTTGTGTCATGACTGCAAAAATTATGTACTTACAAGCATATAAGAAGTAGTGAAAATGCCGTATTTACGGGACTTTTCACTACTTTTTTGGTATAATGAAAGTATCAAAATAAAGGCGGTGTTTCCTATGATGACACAGAATGCAGATAAGAAAAGAGAACAGATTCAGATGTTCTGCATGGATGACCTTGTTCCGCAGGATCATCTGCTGCGCCTGATTGACCAGGCAATCGACTGGAGTTTTATCTATGATCTTGTGATCCATAAATACAGTGCAGACAATGGCCGCCCCAGCATGGATCCGGTCATGCTCATTAAAATTCCATTCATCCAGTATCTGTACGGCATCCGAAGTATGCGCCAGACAGTAAAAGAAATCGAAGTCAATGTCGCATACCGATGGTTCCTCGGTCTGGAAATGATGGACAAGGTTCCCCATTTCTCTACGTTTGGAAAGAATTATACCAGACGCTTTAAGGATACTGATCTTTTTGAACAGATCTTTTCCCGTATCCTGCAGGAATGCTATAAATACAGACTGATCGATCCTTCCGAGGTCTCCACCCATGTAAAAGCACGGGCAAACAGCAAAAAGATGCGGAAACGGATTGCAGATGAGGAAGCACTGTTCTTCGAAGAGCAGTTAAAGAAGGAAATCAACGAAGACCGGGAAGCGCATGGGAAAAAGCCTCTGAAAGAAAAGAAGGAAGATCCCAAAGATCCCCCCTCCTGTGGTGGCAGCTCTGATGGAAAAGAAGAAAAAACGGTCAAGGAAAGTACAACGGATCCGGAAAGCGGATGGTTCCGAAAGGGTGAGCATAAAAATGGTTTTGCGTATTCCGTGCGGACAGCCTGTGACAAAAACGGATGGATTCTGGGTTATAGTGTAAATCCCGGCAACCAGCATGACAGCCGGACATTTAAATCCCTGTATGATAAGATAAAAGACATTGGCATTCAGACACTGGTAGCCGATGCAGGATACAAAACACCAGCGATAGCAAAGTTACTTCTGGATGATGGTATCACACCGCTTCTACCGTATAAACGCCCCATGACCAAAGATGGTTTTTTCAAAAAAGCCGAGTATGTGTATGATGAATATTTTGACTGCTATGTATGCCCGAATGATCAGGTGCTGGCTTATCATACGACGAACCGTTCCGGATACCGGGAATACAAGAGCTGCGGAATCGTCTGTGAAGGATGTCTATATCTGAAGCAGTGCACAGAAAGCAGGGATCATGTGAAGGTAGTGACCCGGCATATCTGGGAGCCGTACATGGAAAAGTGTGAGGATATCCGGCATACGATTGGGATGAAGGAAGTGTATGCGCAACGGAAAGAGACCGTAGAGCGCCTCTTCGGAACAGCAAAAGAAAACCACGGATTACGCTATACACAGATGATAGGAAAAGCCCGGATGGAAATGAAAGTCGGGCTTACGTTTGCCTGCATGAATCTGAAAAAACTGGCAAAGATGATAGCCAGGAAGGGAAAAAGGGGAACCCAAAAGTGTTTATTATTGATCAAGTACACACTTTTTGAACCCAAAACAAGAAAAACGCTTCTGGAGTGCTGACCAAAAGCGTTTTGTCTACAGTCTGAAACGCCAGAGCTTCTAAAAGCTCTGGCGTTTTTGAAAAGAGTATTTAAATAGGTTTTGCAAGATCTCCCACATGAGGATTGTCAAAAGGTATCTGCTCCCGGTTATCATCCTGAACAATTTCTTCCACGGTACTGCCGGCCCACATAGTCATGGACGGTGTTGTCTTACGGATTGTCTTTTTGGCTACCGGTTTCCGATATGTGACGGATGTGATGGTGCACATCTTATCCTGGACATGGACGACCTCCCCGGTACCCTTCACAAATTCCAGATATCCTAAGGATTCCCCGGTATCCGGATCCACGATCTCGTGGTCGGAAAGAGAATATACCAGAAATTTGTCCCCTTCCTGCACCCCATTAATAGAACCAACATTAAGAGAAACATCACAATTATCATCGGATACATGTACGATCTTAATCTGTTTACTCATTGGAAACCTCCTGATTTAATATTTTATAGATATAAGGCACGATATCGCTTGTTATAGTAGGGCGTACAATAATGTTATTTTTATTGTCATTAATATAAGAGACAAAATCGGAAATTTCCGAAGCGGAGACTTGGTTCTTGCTCCGCATGTCACCGGGAACGATCCTAATCTGTGCAGATTTTCCGCCGCTGTTTATAGTTTCTACTAATCCGAATCCAATTAATTTTTCGAAATTCCCATCCTTCTTATAAAATGTAACAATCGAGTTATATGTGATAAAATCATGTGTTTTACAAATACAGACATTGTGACTGCATTCGATGATGGATATCGTGGGAACAGCCTTATCGTTTTTGGATTCTAACCATAGCTTTGCACACATCCAGATGGCAATTAACAGAAAGAATAAAACAATAGAAAATGCCCAAAAGGGGACAGCGGCATCCGGAGGAAACAGGTAAAGTAGAATGGTGGGAATCAATCCGATGGCAAATGCAATCAGATTATATTTATCCATAATAAATTTCCGCATTTAAGATCAGGCTCCTTTCGGGATGTTTTATAAAAAGTATAACATTATCTAATGAGGGAGTAAAGTTTTTGACGGCTAAAGGGATTTCGATAAATCGAGGGAACTTAAGAATCGTTGGAGCGGAGAATTGCAATTCATACCATATTATATGGAAAACGTAATTTCTGCGAATCAGAATTCCGGCACTTTATATATGAATAAATATTCCTTGTAACATATCTTGAAAGATACTATCATCAATGATATAATATGAAATAACAAAGTAATCAGTAACATAGAAGAAGGGTATGAATTATGAAAGAAAACGATATAAGAGAAGATATGAATGGCATAAAATTTGAAATTTTGCGAGATGACGAGGAGCGGAAAAAAGATCAGCTAAAAAGATTGCAGGCATATGTGGAAGCAATACAGAAAAAAGTGTCGAG
Organism: Lachnospiraceae bacterium GAM79; assembly: GCA_003584705.1. Classification (GTDB taxonomy): domain Bacteria; phylum Bacillota; class Clostridia; order Lachnospirales; family Lachnospiraceae; genus Acetatifactor; species Acetatifactor acetigignens. The sequence goes on along the minus strand of AP018536.1, from coordinate 3,477,888 downwards.
TCATACGGATGAAGTTGTCAAGGAATTGGTGGCAGAGAGACATCGACAGGGTTTGACACAGAGTGATATCGCGGATCGTACAGGGATGAAAGCGTCTAATATTGCCAGACTGGAGAATGGCTCGGGAATTCCTACATTGGTGGTTTTGGAAAAATATGCCAGTGCATTAGGGAAACATATTGAAGTAAAAATACTGTGAAAGAAAGTAAACATAAGATGAAATTATATCATGGAACCAATTATAGTTCAGCAATAAATATAGTTAATCATGGAATCGATCTGAAATATAGTAAACCCTATCTGGATTTTGGCCCGGGTTTTTATACAACGCCAAGCTATGATCATGCAGCGCTGGCAGCAATAAGAACTACTCAGAAATATAATGCGAAAAATAATAAAAACGAGGAACCATACATTGTAGAAGTAGATTATAAACCGATAAGTGCAATGGATTTAGTAATAGGTTCCTATCCACGACATTCGGAAAGATGGGGAAAATTTGTCCTGAATAATCGATTGAAACCACAGATGCTGTCTGCATACAATATACTAGAGCACAATCAGGATGGAAAATACGATATTTGCTATGGAGAAATTGCGGATGGCAATATAATTAATATAGCGTATAAGGTTAACGGAGGCAAAGTCATACCGGAAGACATTAATTATAAGGAGTTTTTGAAAGATAATGGAGAGGTATATCCGCAACAGTATTCCTTTCATACTTTAAAAGCGATATCTTGCATAAAAGTATTATCTTGTGATATGATAAATAACAAGAAGAAATATTTGAACGCAAGGGGAAGAAGGTGAATGGTATGACAAATGCGGAAATCAGGGAATTTAAGAGTTATGTACGGGATACCTTGGTCAGAAAGTATCATTTGAATGAAGTGGAAGCAGCTCGTGCCGTTCGTGATTCTTATTTATCCAAGGCACTGGCAATGGACAAGGATTTTGTCGACCATGATACTGTTGAGGAATGGGCGGAATTTATTTATGATGAAATAAATCATGAAAGCCTGCTGATGATGTAAAACAGAAAATATTATAATACTCAAAAGATCTGCCGACAGGCAGGTCTTTTTGCTTCCTTTCTGTGAAACGCATACAGCGTACACCACACAAAAAATTTTTTGTAAGAATCCGTCGATTTTTGTCATGTACTTTATAGAGACCTAAATAAATGACAAAGGCGGTTAAACAATATGTACGACACCAAAGAAAAATGCAGGGAACTTGCGGCAAAATTCAAACAGCTCTGTGCCGAAAGAGGCACGACACCTTATAAGATTGCAAGGCATTCGGGACTGTCATCCTCTACGGTAAGCTGTTTTCTGACCGGCAAGACAGTTCCCAGAATCGATACCATGATGATTCTTTGCAATCAGCTGGGAATCTCGATCACAGATATCTTCGATGAGCGGGAAATGGTGGAAGTACATGCACAGGAGGAAGAATTGATATTGCATACATATCGTAATCTTCCGGAGGATAAGAAGAAAGCGGTTTTGAAATATCTCAAAATGCTGGACCGGTATACGGAAGACTAGGGACAAATGCAACATTCTGTGGTATGATGTGATAGTGATAGGCCATATGCGGCGGAAAAAATGACGCAGGAGGCCTGAAAGAGAACATCGAAAGGTATCGTACGATTATGAATACTATGACACAGGATTCTTCCACCGGTCTTTGGAACAATAAAAACAGAAAAATTTTCTTCTGGAGCATCCTCGCGCTTGCCGTGATCCTGCGTTGCATCCGTTTTGCCACAGTGCCGGACGGTATCAACCAGGACGAGGCCATGGGAGCGGTGGATGCCTGGGCATTATCAAAATACGGAACCGACAGATATGGTACTTTTCTGCCGGTTCATTTTACTGCCTGGAGATACAGTCAGATGAGCGTTCTCCTTGCCTATTGCATGGTTCCCTTTATCAAACTGTTCGGATTCAACACGGTAACGGTGCGTCTGCCGATGGTACTGATCTCCTCTGGCGCGGTGGCATTGGTATATCTTGTGGGCAGGAAATTATTCTCTGAACGGATCGCCCTGGTGGCAATGCTGCTGACCGCTGTGAATCCCTGGCAGTTTATGCAGAGCCGCTGGTCGCTGGATTGCAATCTCTTCCCGCATATTTTCCTGCTGGGATTTTATTTACTGCTTCTTGGATTGGAAAAACGACGCTATTTATACTTGTCCATGGTCTTTTTCGGACTGACATTTTACTGTTACGGTATCGCTGCCTATTCCGTAACTGCATTTCTTTTTGTATTCTTCATATGGTGCCTGTGGAAGCGCCGGCTGAAATTCCGGGAAGGATTGCTGTGCGCACTGATCTTTACGGTAGTGGCCCTGCCGGAAGTCATAGTTCTGGGAATCAACGCGGTACACTTTGGCAGAACCATAAGTACTCCGCTTTTTACCATGCCGTATTTTCCGGACAGTGTGAGAAGCGCAGATATTCTGCTTTTGAACTTTTCCTTTGCACAGCTGGGGAAAAATGCCTGGGCTCTGTTCAGCCATGTATTCCTGCAGCTGCCGGATATTTTCTTCAATTCGATTCCGGCTTTTGGCCCGTTGTATCATGTGTCGATCCCGTTTGTCTTTGCGGGGATCATTGTATTTACCATACAGCTCTTCCGGGAGAAAAGCATTGAAAAACAGACACGGATGCTGGCATTATGGGGCTTCCTGGTCACCGGGATCTGGGTCGGCCTGATCACTTACGAAGTCAACATTAACCGTGTGAATATTATTTTCTATCCGATCATCCTGTTATGTGCCTACGGAATCGGTCTGGCGGTTCGAAAATGGAAAAACTGTGGCCGGTGATCGCAGCTGCCTATGGAATCAGCAGTATTCTGTTCTTCGGGACTTATTTTACTACCTATGCGGAAGAAAGCAGACAGTACTATAACAAAGATTTCATGGAGACGGTGGCGGAAGCGGATTCTCTGGAGGAATACGAAAGCCTGTACATCACCGGCAATCTGGGCTGGCAGTTCAACCGGGATGCCACGGAGATCCTGACCCAGTATGTCTGTAAGATAGACGCACAGTATTATCAGGGGAAGAGTAATGTCTCCAACGGAAGAGAGCTTCCGGCTTATGCGGACCGGTATCACTACATCTATCCAGAGCAACAGGCCGCAGAACTGGTGGAGATGGTGGGAGACGGCCTGCTGGTATTGTATCAGGGAGATCTGCAATACATTGATTTTTCCTATGATGTAGTGGATACGGTAGGAGATTATCTGCTGCTTACCGTACAGAATTAAGAGAGGACACTTATGAATATCATACTTTTATCGGGCGGCTCCGGACAGCGGCTTTGGCCCCTGTCCAACGAAATCCGTTCCAAGCAGTTTATCAAAATATTCCATACGGAAGACGGCGGCCTGGAGTCCATGGTGCAGCGGGTGTACCGGCAGATCCGGGAGGCGGATCCGGAGGCAAAGATCACGATTGCCACATCCAAGGCACAGATCTCTTCCATCCACAACCAGCTGGGAGAAAATGTCGGTATCAGCATGGAGCCCTGCAGAAGAGACACCTTCCCGGCGATTGCACTGGCGGTGGCATATCTGCAGGATGTGCAGGGAGTGACAGGAGAAGAGCCGGTGATCGTATGTCCGGTGGATCCGTACGTGGAAAAGGATTATTTCGAAGCTTTGCAGCGGCTGGAGAAGCGTGCGGCACAGAGTGCGGCCCATCTGGTGCTGATGGGTATGGAACCGACGTATCCCAGCGAAAAATATGGCTATATCATTCCGAAAACAGCGGAAAATATCAGCCCGGTGGAAATGTTTAAGGAGAAACCGGACAAGGAGCAGGCAGCGGAATATATCAGACAGGGAGCGCTGTGGAACGGCGGAGTGTTTGCCTTCCGCCTGAATTATGTATTGCAGAAGGCTCATGAACTTATAGAGTTTACCGATTATGAAGATTTGCTGGCAAAATATGAAACCCTACAGAAGATCAGTTTCGACTATGCGGTAGTGGAGAAGGAACCTGAGATCGAGGTCATGCGTTTTGCCGGAACCTGGAAGGATCTGGGTACCTGGAACACCCTGACGGAAGCCATGGACAGTGCATGCGTCGGGGAGGCGGTGCTCAATGAGACCTGCCGGAATGTCCATGTGGTGAATGAGCTGGATATGCCGGTGCTGTGCATGGGATTGCAGGATATTGTCGTGGCGGCCAGCCCCGAGGGGATTCTGGTATCGGACAAAGAGCAGTCCAGCTATATCAAACCATATGTGAGCAGTTTTACCCAGCAGGTCATGTTCGCAGAAAAATCCTGGGGAAGCTTCCGGATCATGGATGTGGAAAAGGAAAGTCTGACGATCAAAGTGACATTGAATCCCGGACATAAGATGAATTATCACAGCCATGAATTCCGGGATGAGGTATGGACGGTGATCTACGGAGAAGGCCGGGCAGTGATAGATGGTGAGGAACGCAGAGTAAAGGCCGGTGATGTGCTGCGGATGCCGGCGGGATGCCGGCATATGCTTCTGGCAGACACGGAGCTCCAGGTGATCGAAGTACAGCTGGGAAAAGATATCAGTGTACAGGATAAGAAAAAATATCCTCCTCTAAAGCCTTTATAATTGCTGTGCCAAACAGGAAACGTCCCTCTTCGTTGGGATGAACGGCATCCACCAGATAGCAGGCAGCATTTTGGGGATTCCATTGCAATGCCTCGTTGGTATTGAGAAAGAAAACGTTCATGGCCGCCGCGGTTTCTTCGGCACCGGTCACATAATCGTTCAGAATTTCATCCAGATCATTGTTGAAAGCGGTACCGTTGTCGAACGCTGTAATGAAATTCGAGGAAGCGATCAGAATTTCAGCATCCGGGTAAGCATCCTGAAGAGATTGCACCCCTGCTTGCAGACCGTCACGATATTGCTCCACAGTATATCCCGTAAAATAGTCATTCAATCCGTAATTGATTACGAAACAAAGTTTTTTCTCCCCGGAGATTTCGGCAGTATCTTCCGATAAAAAGCGCTGTACGGCACTGGGGAAGGATTTGTCATCGGGGGTCAATTGTGTGGCGGAGGAACCTCCGATGGCACGGTTGTGAACGGAGGCTTTCGTCAGGGCACCGATAACGCCGGGGATGGAGGCAAAATCCTGATAGTTTCCGAATACGCTGTCACCGAAAAAGACGATGTCATAATCGGACAGATCGGAATAGGAAGCAGGGGCATTAATGGCTGCCTGCACCAGGGTATCAAACTGTGTCAGACTGGAGTTATCGGCATCTATACCATGGTATTGCAAGGTGCCGCTCAATACCAGCAGCATGACGGAGCGGGCAGCGACAGCATTTAATTCCAGAGGAGTGTCATAGGCATCAGGATTGGAGATCAGCCATTCTTCTCCGCCGGGGAAGAACAGAGAGACATTTTCCCGGACAGACAGGGGAGCTGCCAGAACCTGAACCAGATTTTCGTAGGTTTCGGTGTCACTGCTGTGGGCCTGCCAGTATTTCAGAGAAGGACAGGAGAATACTATGGTAAATTCAACACCGGAATAAGAATCGACATATGCCAAAAGATCCTCATCGAAAGAGGCATAAAATCGACTGTTATTATGGAAATTGCTGTTCCACAGCAGTAAGGGGTCCAAAATGAGCAATACGTGAGTGACCTCATTTCCGGAGGAAAAAGCAGTTTCCAGATAATCGGAGATATCGGAAAAGGAAGTCAGGCGATGGGAACAGCTGACAGCATCGTAACCCATATAGGTAGAGTAAATGTCTTCCGGGAAAGCTTCCGGCGCATACATGGAGCAGAAGACCCCCTGATAGGATTCCTGCTGCAGGCGCCCAAGATCGGCGGAACGTTTTCCGGGTTCATATATTTTCACATAGAGAATTCCGGCGGCTGTTACGGCAAGCAGCAGAACTACAATAACGATACCGGAAAAGAGTTTCCGTGATTTTATTTTCTTTTTCGTATTTGAACTCATAAGGCGAAGAGATCCTTTCTGTGAACAGTAAGTATGGATTTATAACGGTTTTATTATACCGCAGCAAAGCGGTGGATGCCAACACCATTGTTGTTTTTCTTCCTTCAGTATGATAAAATTAGTAAGTTGAGTTGACAAATGGAAGTATTTTTAAACATAGATGCCGAAAAGGATCAGACAGGAGGATCTTTATGGAAGAATTAGCTGTTTTTGGAGGGAGACCGGTCCGTGAGAAGCCTATATTCTACGGACGACAGTATATTGATCAGGAAGATGTCGAGGCGGTGACCAAAGTATTGACTGCAGATGTGATCACCAGCGGACCGCAGGTCAGCGATCTGGAGAAGCACTTGTGTGAGATCACACATGCAAAATATGCAGTGGCAGTATGCAACGGAACGGCAGCCCTGCATCTGGCGGCTCTGGCCGCGGGTTTTGGCGAAGGGGATGAGGTTATCGTAAGCTCCATTACATTTGCAGCTTCTTCCAACTGTGTATTATATGCCGGTGCAAAGCCGGTCTTTGCGGATATTAACCCGGAGACTTATAATATTGATCCGGCATCCATTCGGAAGCTGATCACCCCCAGGACCAAGGCGGTTGTCGCAGTGGATTTCACCGGACAGGCTGTGGAACTGGATGAGATCAGAGAGATCTGCAAGGAGCATAACCTGCTCCTGATTGAGGATGCAGCCCATGCGATTGGGACAACCTATAAGGGAAAGCCGGTGGGAAGTCTGGCGGATATGACCTGCTTTAGTTTTCATCCGGTGAAAACGGTGACTGCTGGAGAAGGTGGTGCTATTACTACCAATGATGAAAAGCTGTATCGCCATTTGCTGCGTCTGCGTACGCATGGCATTACCAGAGATCCGGAAGAGATGGTACATCCTACCGATGCACGCTGGTATAACGAGCAGGTGGAATTGGGCTTTAACTATCGAATGACTGAATTTCAGGCTGCATTGCTGTTGAGTCAGCTGAAGAAGCTGCCACGGTTCTCTGAACGCAGAAAACAGATCCGCAAACGCTACAACGAAGCCTTCGCAGACATGCCGGAACTGATCCTGCAGAAGGAGATCCCGGAGTCTGACACGACCTGGCATCTGTATGTACTGCATCTGAATCTGGAGAATCTGAACTGCGACAGACGGCAGTTCTTTGACGCGCTGTATGCAGAGAATACCTGCCCACAGGTACATTATCTGCCGGTATACTGGCACTCTTATTATGAAAAACTGGGTTATGAAAAAGGGCTGTGCCCGAATGCGGAGAAATACTACAACGAAGTCATGAGTATTCCTCTGTACTACGGATTGACCGACGAAGACGTGGAAGATGTGATCCATGCGGTGAAAAAAGTGGTAGCATATTACACGAAGCTGAAATAGGATCCGACTGTGAAACCTGGACGGATAGCGGGAAAAGGCGGCATGAGACAGAAAACAGCAGAAAACAGTACGGGAAAAAGAAATAATGTCGAAAATTTCATAGAGATCGTTGTGTTTGCCGTACTGGTGGGGATTGCTTCGGCGGTTACTCTCTGGCTGTTTTACCGGCAGTGCGTGGAAAGTATGTTGGGGACGGGACTGTATCATTCCGATATGAAGGCATACATTCTGGAAATGCAGGGACTGGACAGCGGTTACAGCTTTCCCTATCCGATCCTCTTCAAGCTGGCGGCAGTGATCCATCTGGTCACAGGCAGTCTGCCCACCGGAACGGAACTGGCCATGGCGCTGGCAACGATGTTGCTGAACAGCGCAGCGATGATTGCCCTGAAAATAATGCTGGACAGGCACGTGGGGGCGGAGTTGCGTAAAGCCATGCCCGGGAAAGCCTGGCTTCCCGGCGTACTCACAGGAACGGTAGCGGTATCCCTGTTTTTCGTATCCATGGTATATCCGCCAACGGGAATCTATCTGCCGGGGATCAAGTACAAGTATCTGGGAGTATTTACGGCAAATCCTTTCCATAACGCTACTTATATGGCGGCACGACCCTTTGCAATCCTGGCATTTTTCAAGTATGCAGAGCTGATGCCCCTGTATGAACAGGACAATGCCCACAAGGAGTATGGAAGAGATTATATCCTCTTTTCTGTGTATCTGTTACTGGCAACGATGGCGAAGCCGAGCTTTACGATCGTACTGGTGGGGGCCGCGGGAATTCTGATGCTGTGGAGAATGATCCACAGCAAATTCCGGAACTTCATGCCCACCATTTGGCTGGGAGTATGCTTCCTTCCTACTTTTGCGGATCTGTTGTACCAGTTCCGCGGTGTGTTCGTCCCGCAGGAGGGACAGGAAGGCGGCATCGGTTTTACGCTGGGACATGTGTGGCTGCAGTATTGCAGTAATCTTCCGCTGGCTATCGGTCTGGCTGTCGGTTTCCCGATCCTGGTGCTTCTGTTGAACTATAAGGAGTTGTGCAGAGACAGCATTTACCGCTTCTCCTGGCAGATTTACGGTATGAGTTTTCTGATGGCGTTTTGCCTGTACGAGAAGGGATTCCGGGAGATGGATTTTAACTTTTCCTGGGGATATATGTACGGTATCTTTTTTGCATTTGTGGGAGCACTGTTGGTATTGCTGCGGGCTACCGGAAAGGCGGATACGAAGAAGAAAAAGGGACTGGCTGCGATACAATGGCTGGCCTATCTGTGGCATCTGGTGTGTGGATTGTATTATTTCTGGGGATTTTTACAAGGGGCCATGTATTATTAGAAAATACTGTTTCCGTAGGATTTTCGTAAATAAGCCGTTTATAAGCATTCTCGTACAAAAAGTATGGTAAGATAGGATTTTTTGTACGAAATTTGTTCAAAATATTTTATTAACGATAATAATAATTTTTTTAGGCTTGAAAAAACATATTTTTGTATTTTATTTGTGAATTTTGAGGTTTAAAATACAAACGAGAACTCCCGTGAACCGAATGGAATGTTATTTTATTCGATTCACGGGAGTTTTTTGCTTTTATGAATTTGAGTGACGTGTCAGCGTTCTGTTGCTGCGCCATGCTGCCAGACGCACCAGTCCATCATGGATCCCGGCGGCACAGTAAGGCATCAGCAGCAGGCTGTACACGAAAATATAGCGGGAATTGGCTTCCCAGATCGTGTGGAACAGGAAACCGCCCAGCACGGCGATCAGTCCCGTATAGGTGTAGAGGCAGATGTTGCGGAAACGAAAATCGTCGTTGGCTGCGGCATTCGCGGAGCCATTGCCGGGACGGCGCTTTCTGACTGTAGCAATACAGAACAACAGCATGCCCAGATACAACACATTCTGCCAGGCATTGCCCCATTCGATATAAGCAGAGGCAAGAGAACCTTCATAGACTTCCTTCAAAAAGTCGCTTCGCCCACCGTAGGTGGCCAGAGTGGCCTGCCGGCTGGCATAAGTACCGTCTGCCCATTGAGACAGATGCTTGTGGAGATAGAAGTTCACGGCATAGCCGGGATGCTCCCGGAAATAGGCTATACGCTCGTTGATCGCCGCCCGGCTGATTGCATTGGCTGCGTCGGAATTCATCCCGGCAGCATCATAGGTATCGATATTGAAGCCGTTGTACCAGCCGCATCCCCGGGAAGATTCCTGCATCCCCATGGCAAAATAGGACATGGCGGTGACACCGGAACTTAAGGTATTGCCGGCTTTTTTCTCGTAGCACTTCTGCACCAGCGGCAGGACTCCCACGGAGGTAATGGTAAGACAGACTGCCATGGCCATCAGGCCGATGCACGCCCTGCCGCTGCGTCCCGGACGCAGCGCTTCGAAGAACAGCACCAGCAGCACAGCAATAATGAGGATCAGGGAGTTCTTGCGCAGCATCACACTTAAAGTAAGGAACAGGATACTGCCAAGGGCGGTAAAGACCGTAACTGCGGATAATGCGTGGGAAGTACCCACGACGCGGGTGTCGTCCGGGGAAGTGGTCTCCACGGAATGTGCCGGAATACAGTCTGCCAACAGCTTTAACAGAAGAAATAGTCCCACAGAAAGCATTGCGAAGGAAGGGATCTCGCCATAGACGAAGGAACTGTACAGGATCATAGGCAGGTTACAGCATACCAGAATCAGATAACAGCAGGAGACCGGTTCCCAATCATCCGGCCACAGATAGCGCAGGGAACGGTACTGGAACAGAACGGCCACGCACAGCAGGCAGACATAGACCAGCTTGACAAAATGCCAGGCGGGAGCACTCAGCCCGGTGAGATTCCACAGGCGGAGCAGCAGCTCCAGAAAGGCCATCAGGCCGATCTGCTGTGGATAATAGGACAGATAAGAGAAGGTGGGGTGGATAATATCTTTATTTCCAAGGATCCATTCAGCGGCAGCATTGTATACAGATAAGGCGTCCGCAGCAGGAACTGTGCGGCCGAAGACGATGAGCATCCCCCCCAGAAGCAGGATCAGCCCCAGAGTAAAAACAAGCAGCCCGCGGCGGAATTTCACACCGGCCTTGCCGGACAGAGACAGACAACAGGCAAATAAAAGTCCGTATCCGGCAAGCTCCAACAGATTCCACAAGGGATTGTCAAAGCGCAGAAGCACCTGCTGGGTCTCCATGTTTTCGGCATAACAGGTAGTGAGAAAGCTGCCAATAAACAGAAAAACTGCCAGCAGCAGTGTCAGGATCTTTACGATATTTACAGACAGACGATAAAACTTTTGCATGGGAAAAGTCCTTTCTTGCCAGCAAGCACCGGCGAGAGACAGGAAGTCTTCCGGAACTTTTGAACGCTGCATTTTCACGCTTGATTATAGCATAAAAAAACAGTGGCTGTAAATCAATAAGCGTGGTACAATAGTTTTATATATGCAAAAGGAAAGCCCGATTTATCAGGCGGTTTTGCAAATTTATGTGATGCTCTGAATGATAAAATGAAATACGAGGAATGGAAAATGGATAAAATTGCGGTATTGATTCCCTGCTATAACGAGGAAAAGACCATCGCCAAGGTGGTGTCGGATGTGAAAAAGTTCCTGCCCCAGGCAGTGGCCTATGTATATGATAACAATTCCACCGACCGCACTGTGGAGCTGGCTACGGAGGCAGGAGCAATCGTACGCTATGAATATGCACAGGGAAAGGGAAATGTAATACGCCGGATGTTCCGTGAGATCGATGCGGAATGTTACCTGATGATCGACGGAGATGACACATATCCGCTGGATTGCGCACAGGAGATGGTAGACAGGGTATTGCAGCACCAGGCGGATATGGTGGTGGGAGACCGGCTTTCCTCTACTTATTTTACGGAGAACAAGCGCCCGTTCCACAATTTCGGCAACAGTCTGATGCGGGCGGGGATCAACAGCCTGTTTCATGCCAACATTAAGGATATCATGACTGGCTATCGCGCTTTCAGCTATGAATTTGTAAAGACGTTCCCGGTATTTTCCAAGGGATTCGAGATCGAGACAGAGATGACGATCCACGCGGTGAACTACAACATGCAGGTGGAAAACGTAGTGGTGGAATACCGCGATCGTCCCCAGGGCAGTGAGTCCAAGCTGAATACCTACAGCGATGGCTTCCGTGTGATCCGTAAAATGATGCAGCTGTACAAAAATTACAAGCCGCTGCACTTTTTCGGTATGCTGGCCCTGTTATTGATCGCTGTTTCCGCGATCCTGTTCGTACCGGTCTTCCTGGAATATCTGAATACCGGTCTGGTACCCAGATTCCCGACACTGATCGCCTGTGGCTTTATCCTGCTGGCGGGGATCCAGTCGTTTTTTGCCGGTATGATGCTGGAAGTCATGGCGGCCAAGGACCGGAAAGATTTTGAATATCGCCTGAATCGCGTCCATGGGGAGCATCAGGTGCGTAAAGGGTTGTAATATGCAGGAAAAGAAAATTCTTCCCAGACGCAAAGGCGTTGTATTGCTGAGTGTTCTGGGATGTCTGTTTGTATTTTTTGCAAAAACAGAAAAAGACCTGGCATCTGCGGGAAACATCCTGTGGACGGCAGGCTACATCGGAAGTACTTTGCTGTGGACGGTAGTGCTGGGGTGCCTTCTGGGATTTCTTGGAACCTGGGTGGTGCATCGACTTTGGAACCGGGCACAGACCGCCGAAGACACCGGGAAAAAGCAGGCTGCATGGTATGCCCGCCTTTCCGCCTGGCTGCAGCGCCGCTCCGGTGTGCAGATATTTTTCGGAAGTCTGTTGTTCCTGCTGTTGGCCTGGCTGCCGGTATATCTGGCATATTATCCCGGAATCTGTGCCTATGATGCACCGGTGCAGACGGGACAGATCATGGAACATTATTATTTCGATCATCACCCCATTGTGCACACTCTGTTTCTGCAGGGGATGCTGTGGCTGGGAAGTCATATCTTCGGCAGTGTGAATGCCGGAATGGCATTCTATACGGCAGTACAGATGCTGTTGCTTTCGGGAAGCATGGCTTATGGAATGCTGGTACTGCATCACCGGAAAACTGCCGCAGGGTGGCAGCTGGCCATTCAGTTACTGGGGATGTTTTTCCCGTTTCACTGGTACATGAGTGTCAGCATGACCAAGGACACGGTATTCAGTGCATTTTTGCTGTTGCAGCTGGTCAGTCTCGCAGATCTGCTTTGGGAAGACCGCAATGCCTGGCGGCCCGGGATCCGGGATCTGCTGTTTGCCCTGGGAACCGTTGGGATGATCTTATTCCGTAACAACGGAAAATATGCAATGATCGTATTGTTGGCTTTTACATTCCTGACCTTTTGTTTCGGAAAAAAAGCGAGGAAGCTCTGGGGGAGACTGCTAGTGGTATGCGGAGCAGCTTTCTGCGTAGGGCTTTTTGTGCTGTCTGCGGTATTTTCCGCCACGCATGCGGAACAGGGAGACCGCCGGGAGATGCTGAGCATGCCGATCCAGCAGTTATCCCGCTGTATGATCTATCACGGGGGAGTCAGCGTCCTTGCGGAGGATGACAATACCATGGATGCGGCGGACAAAGCACTGATCAATGATTTTATTCTGGATGAGGCGTATCGGGATTATGATCCCGGAATTGCGGATCCTGTCAAAAGACATACCAACACTTATGTGGCACGCTACCGTTCCGGTGAATTTATCCGGGTATATCTGCACCTGCTGACGCAGTATCCGGGAGATATGATCAATGCGGCACTGGCTACCAATGCCGGGTTCCTGTCTCCGTTTGATACGACCCATGCGGATGTGAACCGTGTGGAGGGCAGAGCAGGATTAAGCTATGTGCAGACCAGATGGGAAGAAGACACGCTGAATGACAGAGGGATCTACAAGGACAGCAAATGGCCGTGGCTCTTTGAACAGCTGGAGAGCTGGGCGGAGAACAACAGTTATCTGCGGACTCCGGTATTGAAATATCTCTTCGTGCCGGGAAGCTATCTGTGGCTGTATCTGGCCCTGGCAGCAGTGCTGGTGATCGTAGACAGGAAGCGGTTCTGTCTGCCCCTTGCCATTGTGGCAGGCTATTACGGGACCATGTTGTTCGGGCCCACCGTACAGATGCGATATGTATATCCGGTGATGCTGGCGCTGCCTTATGTACTGGCGCTTGTTACCGGCAGGAGGAAAAATGGATAAACTGATCATCGGTGCGGGACTGTATGGCTTGTACGCGGCCCTGTACTGTGGAAAAAGAGGACAACAGGTAGAGGTACTGGAGATCGAACAGGCTCCTTTTACCAGAGCCACATATATCAATCAGGCCAGAGTTCACATGGGCTACCATTATCCCAGATCTCTGTCCACCGCTATGAAATCAGCGGGGTATTTCAAGCGTTTTGTGGAGGACTATTCCTTCTGTATTCATACGAAGTTTGAGCAGATTTACGCGACTTCCAGCCATTTTTCCTGGACAGACGCAACCGAGTTCCGCAAATTCTGTCAGGATGCGGGGATCCCCTGCAAACCTCTTCCGGTGGAAGAGTATTTTCAGCCTGGCTTGTGTGATGGAGCGTTCCTGACGGAGGAATATACGTATGATGCCCATATTTTGCGGGATTACCTCATGGAGGAGATTGCAAAATATCCCGGCATAAAGCTGCATTTCGGACGGAAGATCACGGAGATCGAAAAGCGGACGGACTGTTATGAGGTGACGGCACTTCACGAAGGAAAACAGGAGGTCTACCGGGCTCCCTTTGTCCTGAATGCCACCTATGCTTCTGTGAATCAGATCCTGAGGAAAGTAAAGGGCGCAGAGACTCAGGATTTCGGACTGAAATATGAACTGTGCGAGATCATTCTCTGCAAAGCCAGCGATAAGATCCGGAATATCGGTTTTACGGTAATGGATGGCCCCTTTTTCTCCATTATGCCGTTTGGAAAGACCGGTTATCATTCCCTGACTTCGGTAACCTTTACTCCTCATAAGACCAGCTATGATGCGACACCACAGTTTCCCTGTGTGGGAGAGAATGGCAACTGCTGTCAGGGAGGTTTTCTGGGGAACTGTAACGATTGCCCCGGCAGACCGGAGAGCGCCTGGGAGTATATGTCCACACTGGCACGGAAATATATGCGGGAAGAGTATGCGTTCAGCTATGAGAAATCTTTGTTTTCCATGAAGCCCATTCTGAAGGCTTCGGAGATCGACGATTCGAGACCCACAGTAATCCGGGCTCTTTCCGAAGATCCTGTTTTTATCAGTGTATTATCGGGCAAGATCAATACCGTATATGATCTGGATCCGTTTTTAGATTAATCGCAAAGAAAAAGGAAACATTATGGAGAAAGAAGCAATACAGAATAAAGAGAAAAATTTCGTATCCTGCGTGCTGTATCTGCACAACGATGGAAAAAATATCAGAGAGTTTCTGAAGACTGTCTGCGGGACCATGGAACAGAATTTTGAAAAATATGAGATCGTCTGTGTGAATGACTGCTGCATGGATGATACCATTGAGGAGATCCACCGGTATCTGGAAGAAAGCAATACCCGCCATGTGGTGAGCCTGATCAATCTGAGCTTTTATCAGGGGGTGGAAATGGCCATGAACGCCGGAAGAGATCTGGCTGTTGGAGATTTTCTCTTTGAATTCGACCGTTGTCTGCTGGATTTTGAACCGTCCCTGATCATGGATATCTATCATAAGGCATTGGAAGGCTATGACGTGGTGGCTGCGGCACCGAAGCGGGATGTAGCATTTACCTCCAGACTTTTCTATGTGGTGTACAATTTGGGAAGCCGTAATACCCATAAGCTGCGTCAGGAACGTTTCCGCATTATTTCCAGACGGGCAGTGAACCGTGTGAATCAGATGAATGCGTATATTCCTTACCGCAAGGCCATGTATATGAACTGCGGACTGCGGGCGGAGACCATAGTCTATGACAATAAAGAGATGGAAAAGGGAACCAGGAACCGGGAAGAGCGGAATACCCGCAGCAGTCTGGCTCTGGATACGCTGATCATTTTCACGGATGTACTGGAGAAATTTTCCATGTTGATCAGTAGTATTCTGTTTGCAGTCATGGTGATCATGTTCGGGTGGATCGTTTATTCCATCTTCAGCACGGTACGCCCGGTGGAAGGCTGGATGAGCCTGATGACTCTGATTTCTTTTGGATTTTTCATGATGTCGGTGATGCTGACATTGATCTTCAAATACCTGTCCGTCATTCTGAATATGAGCTTTAAGAGACAGCGTTATGTAATAGAAGGAGTGGAAAAACTGACAAAATGATGTTTACGATAATTTTTCCGGTATTAAATGAGCGTCTGCGGCTGGAAAGCGGTGTGACACGGACGGTGGAGTATCTGCGCAAGATCGCATTTGAAGATTATGAGATCATTATTGTGGATAACGGTTCCGAGGACGAGACCCCGCAGATCGCGGAGATGCTCTGTCAGAAATATGAAAAAGTAAGATATGAGAGAATCAATGTCCGCGGTGTCGGTGCGGCTTTCCGCAGAGGTGTGGAATTGAGCCACGGTGACGTGGTGGGATATATGGACATTGACCTGTCTACCAATATCAAACATCTGGGAGAGGCAATCCATCTTTTTGAAACACAGCCTCAGATCGAATACATTAACGGCAGCCGTTTCGCCAGAGAATCCGATACAAAGGGAAGAAAATGGTATCGCAGGATCACCTCCCAGGGACTGTTGATTCTGTTGAAACTGTTCCTGCGGATGAAGTCCACGGATGCCATCTGCGGCTTTACCTTTGTACGCAGACAGACTGCGCTTTCCCTGATTGAGGGCTGCAGTCAGGATAACGGCTGGTTCTATATGATCGAATTCCTGTTACGGGCGGAGAAGCGGGGCGTGAAGATCCTGGATTACCCGGTGGAGTGGCAGGAAGATTACAATACTACCGTTAAGGTATTTAAGACGATCTGTAATTATCTGGTACAGATTGCAAGATTGTTTAACGAGTTTTATATTAAGAAGCATATATAAGATGCCAGGGGAAAAAGGTCTAAGCCCACATGAACTCGCTCATAAGTGTGTAGCACGGAACAATCCGTAGGCATCAAGGTTGAGGGCTTTTGCCCCGGAAACGGAAGAAAGAAGGATAATACCATGGCACATATTAAAAGAATCGATCTGACAAGAGATGTGGAGGCGCATGCGGAAGCCTACCGGAAAGCCATTGAGAACGTATGTAAAGAGACCGCTTTTTCCGGCGGAAAATATGCAGATGCCTTTGACAAAGAGTTTGCCGCCTATGTGGGAAGCAAATTTGCCAGTGGTGTCAACAACGGTACCTCCGCTTTGCATCTGGCAATGCTGGCATTGGGTGTAGGCCCCGGGGATGAAGTGATCGTTCCGGCCAATACTTATATAGCAACTGCATGGGGGGTAAGCTATACAGGAGCCACACCGGTGTTCGCAGACTGTACGCCGGATACCTGGGAAATCGATCCTTCCGTACTGGAGGCTAAGATCACGGAAAAGACGAAAGGCATTATCGGTGTTCACCTCTACGGTCAGCCTTTTGACTATGCGGGAGTCCGCAAGATCGCAGACCGCCACGGACTGTTTGTAGTGGAGGATTGTGCCCAGGCTCACGGAGCAAAGTTTGAGGACAGAAATGTGGGAACGCTGGGAGACCTGGCCTGCTTCAGCTTCTACCCGGGCAAGAACCTCTACGCCTTTGGTGAGGGCGGCAGTGTTACCTGTCAGGAAGAAAAATATTATAAGCATATCGACCGTCTGAAGAATCAAGGCTGTGATGTGCGGTATTATCATGATGAGATCGGTTACAACTACCGGCTGGAAGGTCTGCAGGGGGCAGTGTTGAGTGTCAGCCTGAAATATCTGCCGGAGTGGACGAAGAGACGGCAGGAGATCGGACATCGTTATCTGAAGGAGATCACAAATCCGTTGATCACCATGCAGAAACATCCGGAGAACACCACTCCGGTCTTCCATCTGTTTGTCATTACGGTGCCGGATCATGAAGACTTTATCCGGTATATGGCAGCAAATGATGTGGAATGTAACATGCATTATCCGGTACCCTGCCATTTACAGAAGGCTTATGCCAATCTGGGCTATCAGCCGGGAGACTGTCCCAATGCGGAATATCTGGCCGCACACTGCGTGACCCTGCCACTGTTCCCGGAGATGCGGGAGGATGAGATCACCAGAGTGATCGATCTGTGCAATGCCTACAGACAGGCATAAGGAGTGAATATTATGCAGGATACCATGCGGACAGAAATAAAAAAGCGGATAGCGCAGGAACGGATTCCCGGAGTTTACCGGGATACCGGAGCAGGAATCTATTTACGGCTGATGACCCGTGAGGATACCGACCGGATCGTGGCATGGCGCAACAGTGATGCCGTGCGGAAAAATTTTATCTATCAGGCTCTTTTTACCAGAGAGTCCCATGAGAACTGGATCCGGACCCATGTGGAGACCGGCGATGTGGTGCAGATGATCATCTGTGATCTGGCAAACGACAAGCCACTGGGATCCGTCTATATCCGGGATATTGACAGACATCATAACAAGGCGGAATACGGTATTTTCATCGGAGAGGCCGATGCCAGAGGCAGAGGTGTCGGTACGGCAGCGGCAAAGCTGATGCTCCGGTACTGCTTCGAGGAAGAACAGCTGCACAGAGTGTATCTGCGGGCTCTGTCGGAGAACGGGCAGGCGATCCGCAGCTATGAAAAAGCGGGATTTCGCAGAGAGGGCCTGTTGCGGGACGATGTGTGTATTGAAGGCGACTACCGGGACATCGTCTGGATGGCGGCAGTGAATTCCGGAAATGATCAGGAAAACGAGGAATAGAACACAATTATGAAAAAAGTAAGTTTTGTAATCCCCTGTTATCGCTCGGAACATACCTTACCCCATGTGGTGAAGGAGATCCGGGAAAAAATGCAGGAACTCACGCAGTATGAATACGATATTTTTCTGGTGAACGATGCTTCCCCGGACAATACCATGGGAACCATAAGGGATCTGTGTGATAAATATGACAATATCAAGGGAATCGGCTTTGCCCGGAATTTCGGACAGCATGCGGCACTGATGGCGGGACTTCGTCATTCCGACGGCGATTACGTGGTGTGTCTGGATGATGACGGACAGACACCGGCGGATGAAGTGGACAAGCTGTTGGGCAAGCTGGAAGAGGGTTTCGATGCCGTTTACGCCAGCTACGAACATAAACAGCATTCCACATTCCGGAATATGGGAAGCAAGGTCAATGAGCTGATGACCCGGATGATGCTGGATAAACCGGCGGATCTGTATATTTCCAGCTATTTTGCAGTGAAGAGATTCGTGGTGGAGGATATGATCCGCTATGAGAATTCCTACCCCTATGTCATTGGACTGGTGCTCCGGGCCACCAAAAACATTACCAATGTGGCGGTGTGTCACAGGGAAAGAGAGGAAGGCAGTTCCGGATATACATTGAAAAAGCTGCTGGGCTT
Source organism: Lachnospiraceae bacterium GAM79 (assembly GCA_003584705.1). GTDB lineage: Bacteria > Bacillota > Clostridia > Lachnospirales > Lachnospiraceae > Acetatifactor > Acetatifactor acetigignens. The sequence continues at coordinate 3,458,996 of AP018536.1, read as the reverse complement.
ATGGTTCAACGGATTTACCGCATTCTCGGTGAAACCGCTGCGGATTGCCACTACACTGGGTGTGGGATGTGCCGGTATGGGCTTCCTCTATGGAATCTATACCATTATCAAGCGTCTGGTGAATCCTAATGTGCCCATGGGCTTTAGTGCCCTGATGGCAGCCGTGGTATTTTTCGGCGGCATGATCATGATCATGCTGGGACTGATCGGGGAATATGTGGGACGTATTTACATCAGCATGAATAATTCTCCCCAGTATGTGATCCGGGAAAAGATCCATCTGGGTGAGGAAGACCGGTAAATCGAAATAAAACAGAAGGGTAACAGGAAAACGGATGAAGAAAGATCGTTTTGTGGATTGGTGGAAACAGGACAAACGTTATATGACACTGCTGAAAGCGGTACTGATGGCACTGCTTCCCCTGTTCTGCTGTCTGGTACGGACGGCAGCGGAAGGAAGAAGCATCGGACAGGTGTATCTTCCCTCTTCGGAATGGAACGACGAATTATTCTATTTCAAGCAGGTGGAGGGAATTGTAAATTACGGTTTTCCCCGGGGATATTTCGGTTTTAACGAAAGTCATGCGTTGCAGTTGTCCTTTGCAGCATGGAGTCCGGTGCTGGTATTTCCCTGGATCCTGTGGGGACTGTTATTCGGCTGGAATCTGCTGTCTCCGGTGATCTGCAATATCGTGCTGCTGACAATCACCATGTTTGTATTTGTCTGGCTGGTGAAGCCCACCTGGAAACAGCTGGGGATACTGACGGTATTGTTCAGCCTGTATTCTCTGTTTGTCAGATATATGCTGTCCGGTATGCCGGAGGTGATCTGCTTCAGCTTGCTGATCCTGTTCTACGGACTGGCCATGAGCTATCTGAAAAAGGAGAGCCGCGGGAAACTGATCGCCATGTTCGTGATCTCGGTACTGCTGACCCTGATGCGGCCTTATATGCTGCTGTTTCTGGCTCTGGCCTGCTATTTCTGGATCTGCCGTAATAAAAAGGCAGGGTGGATCGGCTCGATTCTGATAGTGGCGGCAACGGGAATTACCTATGCCCTGATCAAACATTATCTGGGAGCGGAATATTTTACACCGCTGTTTTATACGGACTGGATCACTACCTTTTTCACTGATGGGATCGGCGCGGGCTTCCGCAACCTTTTCGGAACACTTTACTGGAAAGGACTGGAATTCTACAGACATTGTATCGAAGGGGGACGGAATGGTCTGGCTTCCGGAGCCTTTTTTGACGGTTATCTGTTGGTGCTTCTGATCCTGTTGGTGCAGAGTTTTCTGGACATCCGCACACTGCGCCGGGCGAAGCGGGTGGAACGGATCGCGATGGAGCCGGAGGACAAGAAGGTACGGGAGGCGTTGTTCGGACCGTACACACCGACAGAGGACAGAAAACGGGAACTGCATAACCAGCTGGTTATTGAAGTGCATTTTGCCCTGAGCCTCATCGCCATGCTGTTCGCACATTTGCTCATGTACAAAATGGTGGAAGGCAGCAAACATTTCCTGACCTTTATCGCAGCAGGCATTTTCATCGTCAGTATGCTGGAGACCAGATATTATAAGAAAGCGGTGCTTCTGGGAGCGGCTTTCCTGTATCTGTACAGCTTCAAGGCGGTGGAGCCTTATGACTATCAGATTCCCTATGTGACAGAGGAACGGCAGGCACAGGTGGAGTACTGGCGGGAAATCTTCTCGGAAAAACTGGCCATGGACACAGAACAGGTGCCGAATTATGAGAATGTAGTGATCTGGATCTTCGGAGATGAGACCCCGGAAGGCCATCAGAATCTGAAATGGCAGCTTTTGTACAGTGCACCGAAGGGCTTTGGCATCAGCTGCTGTGAACGGGAATATATTACGGAGCATCTGACAGAGCTGCAGAGCCGTTATCTGGCAACGGTGAGCGGTGGAGCCATCGATGAAATGTGCCGGACGGCGGGGTATGAAGAGCTCGGCAGGGATGCGGATATGGTGCTGTACCGGAGATACTGATAAAAGATCGAAAGATATGGAAAAAGATTTTGAAATCTGATATGTGAAAAAAGACAGAACGGGAAGGAACTATAGACGTAATGGAGACACAGAGAAGAAAACAGCATAATTTCACAGAGAACAATATGTGGGCACTGCTGTGGCATGGACTGCCGGTGGCGGCATTGCTTCTCTGGGGAGCCTTCTGCATTACCAACAGCCTCTGGTATGATGAGGCTTATTCGGCATCCATGGTATCCCTGCCCTGGAAGCGGCTGATCTATATTACAGCCACGGATGATCACTCACCGTTTTACTATGTGCTGTTAAAAAGCTTCTATCATCTGTGTGGGGGAGGAACCCATTTCTGGGCACTGAAGCTGATGTCCGTGCTGTTCATGCTGGGATATATGCTGCTGGGAAAATATTATGTGGCAAAATTGTTTGACCGTAAGATTTCAGTGTATTTTATGCTGTTTTCCCTGCTGATGCCGATCTTCAGTGTACAGGCGGGAAATGTGAGAATGTATGCGGTGGCCCTGTTCTTTCTGACGTTGACGGGACTGTCTGCCTATGACATTTTCAGAGAGCCGGCCCGGAAAAAATGGATCGTATTCTGCATCGCCAGTATCGGCACGGTATATTGTCATACCTTTGCATTGATCCAGACATTCTTATTCTATCTGCTGTTTTTCGCAGTGATCCTGATCTGCCATAAGAAGGAGCTGATCAAGGGGTATTTTATCTCCGGATTTACGGTGGCGCTGGTGTTTTCTCCCTGGCTGGCGGTGACGATCCGGCAATTTGTCCTGCGGATGCGCTACGATGACGGTTCCACTGCGGAACTGGCAACGCTGTATTCCGTGATGGATTATTGTAAGGAATGGTTCTCAGCGGTGGAGACTCCCATTGGCATTGTCGTACTGTTGGGAATGGCATTATGTCTGGTACTCAGTTACGGAGCCGTGGACTGGGTGAGACAGAATCATAACATTGCACCGGCCATCGCGTTTGGCACATTTGCCCTGACGGGTATCGTGGGAGGCGTGATCTCCGCTACGGTCAATAACTGTTTTATGGGCCGTTATGCGTTCCCGGGCATGGGCTTTGTCATGCTGTGGTATGCCGTGGGATTTGCACAGATCACGGAGAACACAAAAGGCAAAAGCAGGAAAATATGGGCTGCAGGCCTTCTGGGAACGGCAGGTCTCTGCTTCCTGTTACAGTATACCTCCGAGATCAGGCTGGAATATGATGACGGTCTGGAAACTTACGAGAATTTCGTGGAGGAATACATGACGGAGAATGATGCGATCATCGGACCGTATACGCATACGATCTTTTTGAATGTGTATCATCCTGAACTGCATTACTACACGATCGCATATAAGCTGTACAGTCTTCCTTTTGTGAATACGGAAGCACTGAGCAGTTACAGTCAGCTGGACACTTATGATAATCTGTGGTATATCTGCTTCCAGGGGGGCTACCCCAATGAAATGGAAGATGAGTACAGCTATGAACAGGTATTGGAATTTCATTATATGTATTATGATTTTGCAATCTTCCGCCTGGAGAAGCTGGAGGAAGAGTAGCACAGTAATGGACGAATAAGAAAAAGGAATGGATGAAAAGCATGGAAAAAGTGATGCAGAAATGGAAGAGCTACGGGAAACACTTCCAGCAGAACCGCCTGTATATGGGGATCCTGTTACTGACAGCGGTGTGTGCCTACGGCTATAAGGTGACAAATGCAACCATCGGCATCGATGATACGCCATCCTTATATTATTTTGAAGAAGGACTGATCGCCATTGTGGGGCGGTGGGTTCTGTTTTTGCTGAATAAGGTGGTATCGCTGGCAGAGTTTGTTCCCTTCGTGACGGATTTTGCGGCAGTTGTGATACTGGTGCTGGCAGCGGTCGTCTGGTCTGCATTGTTTTATTCTGTATTGGGAGAGAAGGTTCCGACGGCAGGCTATGCTTTCTTCGGTGCTGTCTTTCTCTCCAGTCCCCTGATCAGTGAAGTCTTTACTTATTTCCTGCATAACGGTATCGCCATTGGCTATCTGTGCTGTGGCATCAGCCTGTGCTGTGTCAGGGAATGGCAGAGCAGTACCCGGAAAATGCAAAAAGGATCCGGTATCCGGCAGAAACTGGGATGCCTGGCAGTGGCAGAGATCCTGACGGCGGCAGTCTTTTTATGGATCGCCATGGGATGTTACGAGTCCTTTATGATCCTGTGGCTGGCGGGGCTGATGCTCTTGCTGCTGACGGAGCGGATCGCACGGGGACGTCAGGAGAAGGACATATTTGCCACACTGGTGGCCGGTGCGGTGGCGGCGCTTGTGGCCATTGTGCTGCGTAGTGTGATGATCGTGGTAGTGACGAAAGCATTTCACCTGGAATATCTGCGGGGAGAGGCGGTACAGCGTTCCGTGACGGAAATGCTGGGCTGGATGCTGCAGCCGGGGGCTTTCGGGGAGCTTGCCATGATCCTCAAGAGGACCTTTGTGCTGTATGGTGTGTTTGCCTATGCGTATCTGCCGATCCGGATTTTTATATTATCAGCGGCTGCGATCCTTGTGGTGACGCTAGTGCGGGTGATCCGCGGCAGAGATCTGTGGGCACTTCTGTTGTTGCCTGCCGCTTATTTGGCAGCGTTTTCTCTTCTGTTCATTGAAGGAAAAGCCACATTGTACCGTTCGGCACAGTTCCTGCCGGTCTTCTGTGGATACGGAGCGCTGCTTTTTGTGTATGGGATCTGGCAGCTGACGGGAACTTTGGCCCCAAAAGCGAAGAATACGGCTGGCAGAAAAATCTCTGCTGGTGTGAGGGCACTTGCAGTTCTGGTGCTGGCGGTGATCCTCTGGAACCAGTGTATGGATATGACCAGATGGTTCTATATTGACAAGAAAAAATATGATGCGGCAGTGAAGACCGTGGATCAGATTGCAATGGATCTGGAACGGGACTTTGATACTTCAAAACCGGTGATCTTCACGGGAAATTATGATATTCCCTATAGCATAGTTCAGGATGCCTATGTGAGCTACAGCAGCCCTGTTTATTATAAGATGAAACGATTGGCGGATCTGGTGGACCCGGATTTGCTGGATAAATACAATCGTGGATTCAGAGGAGTGTGGGTGGCACAGACACCGGCACTGTCTGTTATCGACTGGGGACGCTATGCCTTTGATTCCGATGCGGAGTTGGTGAAATTTTTTGAAATGCACGGGCATCAGATGGTGGCTCTGGAGGACATCAGCCTCTATGCGGCAGCGGAAGAAGAGTCTCTGGATCTGCCGGAATATCCGCAGGAGGGGTATATTGTAGATAAGGGGGACTATATTATTGTTCACTTCTGATGAAAAACCTGCAATAGGCAAACAGATCAACCGGTTCCTCTTGTGGCTGGACCGGATCCCTCTCTGGTGGACCGGAATTTTGATCGTGGTTGTATTTTTTTTCCCCTATTTTATTCTTGGGGATGGCTGCATCTTTGAGATCAACGACCAGCTGGATGAAAGCATTATGAACTATATGCTTCCCGCCAGACATTTATGGGACGGCAGTACGGTATATCCGGAGATGCTGGGCGGAGTCAATGCCAGCGGTATGCAGCCATCGGCCATTTTATTCCTGCCGCTGTATTGTCTGTTTTCTGCCAGGGTGGCGTTTCTTACACAATATATGAGCTGCTTTGTGCTGGCGTTTCTGGGAATGTATCTGTTGGTAAAGGAGAGCACGGAGAGCAGTATTCTGGCGGTGATAGCCGGGGCATGTTTCTGTGTGCTGCCCTTATATCCGGTCTACGGTCTTTCGGAATTCGGCGTTCCTTTGGTGACATATGCCTTTCTGTGTCTGTGGAAACGGAAAAGAATCCTTCCCGCATTGATGTGTACGTTACTGTTCGGCCTGACCAGCCACCTGGTGTATACCGGTTATGTGGTGCTGGGATTGTGGCTTTTGGCACTCCTTGTTGCCTTCTTTCAGAAAAGAAAGAATAAATGGCCGGTTCTGGGATTTGCAGAGTTGCTGGTGACTTATGTCATTGTCAACTGGTCACTGATCCTGGAGATTCTGGTGGGAGACAGCAGTTATGTCAGCCACCGGGAAGAAATGGTGTCTTCCGCGACTCCCTTTTTTGAGACTTTTTGGAGCCTCTTCCGGAACAGCGCACAACACGCACCGTCCTTACATAAATATCTGATCCTGCCGATTGTCATATTCCTGCTTCTGGGAGCATTTTGCAAAAAGGAAGAAACGGACAGAATGATATACAAGGCGGCTGTTATCAACTTTTTATTCCTGATCGGCATCGCATTGTTTTATGCATTTTGTCATATGACGGTGGTCGTTGATTTCAAAAACAGCGTCACGGGATTTTTACACTATTTTCAGATCCACCGGTTCTATTGGCTGTATCCTGCGGACTGGTATCTGGAGTTCGCACTGGCGGCAGCGGTATTGTGGAGAACGAAAGTGCCGCATACCGACAGCAGGATGCTGCCGGGAAAACTGGTGATCCTGGCAGTGTGTCTGTTGCCGACGCTTCAGCTGTTGAAAGTGAATTCCGGAATGTATCTCAATGTGAACCAGATCAATAACGGATCCGGAATCACGGGATATATCTCCTGGAAAAGCTGGTTTTCAGAGGATCTGATGCAGGAGATCGATGATGCGATTGGCCGGGACAAGAGCACCTATCGTGTGGCACATCTGGGAGTCAGTCCCGCACCGGCACTGATGCATGGTTTTTATACGGTGGACGGATATTCCAACAATTATCCTCTGGAGTACAAGCACAGATTCCGGGAAGTTATTGCACCGGAGATTGAGAAAAACGAAGAAGTGCGGGTATACTTTGATACATGGGGGAACCGCTGCTATCTGTTCAACAGCATTACCGGCAATTACATGCGCCTGCAAAAGGGAAACACACTGGTCTATGAAGGCCTGGAATTTGACATGGAGGCATTGCGGGAACTGGGATGTGAGTACCTGTTCTCCGGAGCTGAGATCGGCGATGCCGACAGGATGGGTATGGAACTTGTGGGATACTTTGAAACAGAAGACTCTTACTGGGGGATCTGGGTGTATCGACTGTAACAGTTCTGCTCATAGAATGACAGAATCGTTGCCTTGTGTGCAAGCACCCACGCACCAATTCTGCCATCCTATGGCTGAACTGTTGCTCCAACTTTCTTAAAATTTCATAAGATTTTTTACTGGAAGAGAAAAGTGTGCTATAGTGTAACTATTCATGGAATCCGCATTGCAGCGATTCTGCGGATGGGGAGTGAATAGTTACTAAATTATACGGCAATAAGCAATAATAGAGATTATATATGAAAGACAGAATCTATATCTGTCACACATACTATCATGTATATGTGACTTTTTTAAAAGAACTGAAATTAAGGGCGGAGGCAGATCCTGCGAAGAAAGCAGGGGCTGCTACTTTAGTGCTGTCCAAAATGTCCAATAATTTCGAGAACCTGAAATCCCGGGTGGAGAGCACGGGACTGTTCGAAGAGGTACTGGAATTCGATGAGAAGCGTGAAGATTTCTTCCCGGAACTGGAAAAATACCGGGAGGACACCGGAAGCTTTCTGGGGAATCTGAAGAACCGGATCCGCTTTACGAAGGAGTATGCCAGACTCGAGGCTTCTTATGTGCCGGTAGATCTTCGGACTTACAAGGACATTTATGTCTACTGCGATTCCGATCCCATCGGCTACTACCTGAATCAGAACCATATCCGCTATCATGCCGTGGAAGACGGCCTGAACTGTCTCAAGAATTTTGACGCGGCGCGATATGACAACCGTGGACATTTTAAGATCAAGGCATTCCTGTCCATGTATCTGAACCTGATCTTTGTTCAGAACGGCTACGGAAAATACTGCATGGATATGGAAGTAAATGACATTTCCGCCATCCGCTATCCCTGTCCCCGATATATCGAACTTCCCAGAAAGCCGCTGGAAGACCGGCTGACAGCGGAGGATAAGCAGCTGCTCCTGCAGGCATTCGTGAGAAATAAAGACGAACTGGAACACCAGATCGAAGAGAGCAATAAGGTGGGAGATAAAATATTGATCCTCACGGATCCGGTATGCACACTGGATGTGAGAGAACAGATCTTCCGGGATATTATCAAAATGTATGAAAAAGAGGGCACCATATTTTTAAAGCCCCATCCCAGAGACCTGCTGGATTACCAGAAGCTTTTTGTGGAATATCCCCAGTTCGATGCATCCATGCCCATGGAGATGCTGAACTTTTTCCCGAATCTGCGTTTTAAAAAGGTGGTAACCATATTTACGGAGGTAAAGGGACTTCCTTTTGCGGATGAAGCGGTACGCCTCGGACCTGATTTTATGGATGCCTATGAGGATCCACTGATCCACAGACAGAATGAACAGATATAAGTTTGGAGACCGTCAATGATACAGATCATCAAGAAATTACGTGTCCTGCTGGACAAAAAACAGAAAAGAACCATGGTGGGACTCATTATCCTCATGGTGATCAGTGCCTTTTTGCAGACTGCCGGTGTGGGAATGCTGGTGGAGGTCATGCAGATCGTCATTGATCCCGAAGCGGTACAACACAGCCGGGTGGCGGAAGCCTGCTATGAGATCATGGGTGTGGAGAGCTATCGTACGTTCTCCATTATTGTCATGGTGCTGCTGATTCTGGTATTTGTGGTGAAGAACCTGTTTACTTATGTACAGCAGAAGCTGACTTTATCCTTTGTCTATACGAACCAGTTCCGCACTTCCGAGCGCATGATGCGTAATTACCTGCGCAGAGGTTATGAATTTTATCTGAATGCGGATACCGCTGTGGTACAGCGCAGTATCACTTCCGATGTCAACAATATGTATGCACTGATCCTGGCACTGTTACAGCTGTTATCCGACAGCGTGGTTTCCCTGTTTGTCATCAGTTATTGCTTTATTTCCAGCGGTACCATGACGATCCTGATGGCGGTGGTATTGCTTCTGTTGATGTGGCTGATCAAGAGAGTGCTGAAGCCCATCATGTACAAGGCCGGTAAGGACAATCAGGACTATTACAGCAGTCTGTTCAAATGGATCTCCCAGACGGTACAGGGTATCAAGGAAGTAAAGATTTCCGGCAAGGAGCAGTATTTCGTATCCGAGTACCGCAAATGCGGAAAAGGCTACGTGGATGCCGTACAGCGTTACAGCCTGTACAATCAGGTGCCGAAGCTGCTGATCGAGACAGCCTGCGTTGCCACTATGGTAGGATACATGATCTTTCTGGTGGCCACCGGTGTGCCTACAGAAAATATGCTGACAGTGTTCGGAACTCTGGCGGCAGCGGCACTGGTACTGTTGCCCTGCGTGAACCGTATCAACAACCAGATCAATTCCATCGCCTATTTTGAACCTTTCTTCATGGGTGTCAGCGATAATTTACAGGATGAGATCAACGGACAGAATATCGACATGTCCTTTGCTACCGATGAGGATGAAAAGCTGGATGTAAAAGAAAGCATCGAGATGAAAGATATTACTTATGCATATCCCAATACGGAGCGTCTGATCTTCGACCATGCGGATCTGAAGATCCCGGTGGGTGCATCGGTAGGTATCGTGGGTACTTCCGGCGCGGGCAAGAGTACCGTGGTGGATATTCTGTTGGGACTGCTGGAGCCCAGTACGGGACATATCTATGCAGACAGCGTGGATGTAAAGGAACCGGGCAATTACCGGAAATGGCTGAAGAATATCGGCTACATCCCCCAGATGATCTTCATGCTGGATGACACCATCCGTAAAAATGTAGCCTTCGGTGTGCCGGAGGACAAGATTGATGAGGACAGACTGTGGGAAGTATTGAAAGAGGCACAGCTGGATGAATTTATCAAGACTCTGCCGGAAGGTCTGGAGACTGGCATCGGCGAGCGGGGCATCCGCCTCTCCGGAGGACAGAGACAGCGTATCGGTATCGCCAGAGCGCTGTATAATGATCCGGAGGTACTGATTCTGGATGAGGCCACTTCCGCACTGGATAATGATACGGAAGCAGCCATCATGGAGTCTATCAACCGACTGCACGGCCGCAAGACCTTGATCATTATCGCCCACAGATTGCAGACCATTGAAAAATGTGACATTGTCTATCGGGTAGAAGACGGCAGAGCAAAAATAGAACGGGGAAATCTGTAACGCCTATGAGTAAAAAACTGAGCATCATCGTGCCCGTCTATAATATGGCGACGGAGGGAAAACTGAATTATTGTCTGGACAGCCTGGTGGGACAGACCATCCGGGGACTGTACGATTATGAGATCCTCTGCGTGGATGATGCTTCTACAGACGATTCTCTGGAGATCCTGCTGGATTATCAGAAGCGTTATCCGGAGCTGGTCTGTGTCATTCCGAACCCTGTGAACTTAAGACAGGGCGGTGCCAAAAATGCTGGACTGCGGGTGGCGCAGGGGGAATGGATCGGTTTCATCGACAGTGATGACTGGGTGTCACCGGACTATTACGAGAAGCTTCTGAAAAAAGCGGAAGCAACCGGAGCGGATCTGGTGGGCTGCGATTACAGTCTGGTGGATCATCATACCTTTGAGGTCGGGAAGGTCATCGTCAACAATACACCGGATCAGACCGGGGATCTGACGAAGGAAAAGCATGAGAGACTGTTCATGCGTCCCGGCAGTATGGTGCTGAAAATTTACAAACATAGTGTGATCCGGGAGAATCATCTGGATTTTCCGGAGCATATTTTCTACGAAGACAACTGTGCAGGCCCCTTGTGGAGCCTGTACTTTCGACGTTTTGAGAGAGTGGAGGAACCGCTGTATTATTATTACCAGCATGCGGTGTCCACGGTACATCACATCACGGAGGAAAAATGCCGTGATCGTATGAAAGCAGCAGAACTTTTGTACACGGAATGCGAGAACAGAGGGTTTCTTGCGGAATACCGGGAGCAGATCGAATACCGTTTTACGGAGCTGTATTATGTGATCACTTTATTCTCCTATCTGTCGGGAGTGGAGAAGCCGAAGCTGTCTTTTGTAAAAGAACTACGGGAGGGGACAGAACGACATTTTCCGGAGTTCGACAGGAACAAATATTATCTGGAATATACCGGGCCGGAGGAACGCAAATTCATCGCCATGCAGAAAAAGAGCAATCTGCGGTTCTATCTCTGTTACAGAATCCGGCAGTTTGTATGGAAGCTACGGGCCTGAAGGGCGGCCATGGGGCATGAGAAAGATGAGGTTAGGAAAATGAGCAGATTAGCGATTATCACCGCCAGAGGTGGGAGCAAGCGGATCCCGAAGAAAAATATCAGAGATTTTTGTGGAAAACCGATTCTGGCATATTCCATCGAGGCGGCATTGTCCAGCAGACTTTTTGACCATGTGATGGTATCCACGGACGATACGGAGATTGCGGAGATTGCGAAAAAGTACGGTGCAGAGGTGCCGTTTTTCCGCAGTGAGGCGACTTCCGGAGACTTTGCCACTACCAATGATGTGCTGGCGGAAGTGTTGGCGGAGTATGAGAGGCGTGGCATGCATTTTGATGTGGCATGCTGCATCTATCCCACAGCGCCTTTTGTGACAGCGGAAAAACTGAAAGCAGCGGTAGAACAGCTGGAAGCAAGCGATGCGGACACCCTGATTCCGGTGGTCAGCTTTTCCTACCCGCCCCAGCGGGCCATGGTAGTGGAGCAGGAACGGTTGGTATTTAAATATCCCGAATATCTGGACAGCAGATCCCAGGACCTGCAGCCCCATTATCATGATGTGGGACAGTTCTATGTCTTCCGTACGGACCGATTTGCAGTGAATAAGAAGCTGATGGTGGGAAATATTCTGCCCCTGATCGTATCGGAACTGGAAGTGCAGGATATCGATAATCTGACGGACTGGAAGATCGCAGAGATGAAATACCGTCTGATGACGGAGGAAAAATAATCCCGGAGGAATCTGAGACTATGGCAACAGGCAGACTGGCAGTATTGTCCAATGTAAATATGAATATGGTGATCCGTATGTTACAGAAACAGGCGGAAGTCTACGATGCGGAAGGCTATGGAAATGAACTGGGAGCTTTGCTGAACCCGGCTTCCTCCTATCATGCGTTTCAGCCGGACATTACCTTTCTGATCATGGATCTGGCAGAACTGCTGGAACATGACTATGATCCGCAGACAGCAAAAGAGCGGATCGGAAGCTGGTTTCAGACGCTGGAAGGCTGTCTGCCGGAGCATGGTGTGTTCTATGTCTCCGATGCATATCTGTGGGCGGTGGAACTGGCTGTGCTGGCGGATCCGGAACGCAAACAGCAGCTGGAGAGTTTGTGGAGTGCTGCACTGCAGCAGCTGACGGAGAAACATTCCAATGTGCGGATATTTCCTTATCGCCGGATCATAGAGCATCAGGGCGAGGAGAAGGCGTTTTCCCTGAAAATGTGGTATATGGGAAAAGTGTTGCTGGGGATGGAGACCCAGTCTCTTCTGGCGGAAAAAATATTACAGCAGGCGGAACTGGAGGAACGCACCCCTAAAAAGGTGCTGGTCCTGGATCTGGACAATACCCTGTGGGGCGGCCTGGCCGGAGAGACGGATCACACACCGGTGCTTTTGTCGGAAGACCACAGCGGTCTGGCTTATAAAAATCTGCAACGGGTCATAAAGCTGATGCAGGAACAGGGTGTGCTGTTAGCCATAGCATCCAAAAATAATGAAGAGGATGCCATGGAGATCTTGGAACATCATCCCCATATGCTGCTTGGGCCGGAAGATTTCGCAGCCCGCAGGATCAACTGGGACCCGAAGCCGGACAATATCCGTAAGATGGCGGAAGAACTGAATCTGGGAACGGATTCCTTTGTCTTTTTTGATGACAGCGAAGCGGAGCGGGAAATGGTACGGCAGATGCTGCCGGAGGTGACTGTGCCCGATTTCCCGGCAAGACCGGAGGAACTGGCGCCCTGCATGGCAAAGATTTATGAAGAATATTTTGCCCGGGCAGTGATCACGAAAGAGGACCGGGAGAAGACCGCACAGTACCGGGCCAATGCCGGCAGAAATGCCATGGCAGAGCAGGCGGTGAGCTTTGAAGACTATGTGAAAAAGCTGGAGATCTGTCTGATCCCGGTGGATCCGAAGGAACATCTGGACCGGCTGACACAGCTTTTGAATAAAACAAACCAGTTCAACCTGACCACCAGACGCTACACCAGAGAGCAGATGCAGCAGATCGTGGAAGATGCCGGAAAGAGAGTATTTCTGTATCAGGTGACGGATGCGTTTGGAGACAACGGAATCGTGGCAGCAGCCATGGTGGATACTGCCGGAGAACTGCCGGAGATCACGGATCTGGTCATGAGCTGTCGTGTCATGGGACGGAATATCGAGAATGCGGTGATCGACCGTATCGAGGAACAGATGCAGGAGGAAGGATATACCGGACTCCGCGGCAGATATATCCCGACAGCCAAGAATAAGCCGGTGGAAGCTCTGTATGAAAAGCTGGGTTACCACAGGACGGAAAGTACACAGGAGGGCGGTACCTGCTATGAGATCACACTGGCAGAGAGACCGGAGAGGGCCTACTGGCTGAAGGAGACTTTATACGATTGACCTGGGGCTGGGTGACGGCTGCCGGACGGAAGACCGGACAGTGGTAAATGTTAGAAAAAATGAGGATAAGCAGAGGATAACCATATGAAAGAGAAGATCATAAAGCTGATTGAAGATGTATTAAAGGTTCCGGCGGGAACCATCACCGAGGATACCATGATCGAAGATGTGGAGCAGTGGGATTCCCTGGCGCATGTCATGATCATCGGACAGTTGGAGGAAGAGCTTGGTGTCAGCATTCCCTTAGACGAAGCCATTGATTTAAAAGGAATGCGTGAACTGTTGGAAAAGGCGGGCTGCGAATGAGTGTTACATTAAGAAAAGTGACAGAGGGAGACCTGGAACAGATCATGCGCTGGCGCATGGATCCGGAGATTACCCGCTATATGAATACGGATCCGAAGCTGACTCTGGAAGGGCAGAAGAAATGGTTTGCCAAAGTGCAGCAGGATCCGGATGTGAGCTACTGGATCATTGAGATCGACGGCACAGCAGCCGGCGTCATCAATTACACAGGGCTGACGAATCCCACAGGAGATCTGGGATGGGCCTATTACGTGGGCGAGAAAAAACTGCGCAGCATCCAGACGGCACTGGCGCTGGAGATGAGTATGTATGACCATGCGTTTCTGGATCTTGGGAAAAATGCGGTATACAGTGATGTATTCACCCTGAATCAGGGTGTCATCCAGCTCCATAAGATCTGCGGCTGTGAAGTCGTGGAAGAGAAAAAAGCCCACGTGGTGAAAAACGGAGCTGCTTATGACGTGACATATATGCGCATGACAGCGGAACACTGGAAAGGGATCCGGGACAGCAAGAAGTACGAACATATTGTATTTCCTTAAGGAGGCACTATTATGAACAAAGAGATTATGATCGGGAATCATAAAATCAGTGAAGATTCTCCCACTTTTGTAATTGCAGAGATGTCTGCGAATCATCTGATGGATTTTGACAGAGCAGTGGCTATCATGCAGGCGGCAAAGGATGCCGGTGCGGATGCCATTAAAATACAGACTTACACCCCGGATACCATCACACTGGACTGTGATGATCCCTGCTTCCAGATCACACAGGGAACCATCTGGGACGGAACCACACTGCACAAGTTGTATGAGACCGCCTATACTCCCTGGGAGTGGCAGCCAAAGCTGAAAAAGATCGCAGAGGAGATGGGACTGGTATTCTTTTCTTCTCCCTTTGATCTGACCAGCATTGATTTTCTGGAAGAGATGGAGGTACCGGTATACAAGGTGGCATCCTTCGAGATTAACGACATTCCTTTCATCCGCAAGATCGCCCGTACCGGCAAGCCGATTATCATGTCTACCGGAATTGCCTATCTGGCGGATATCGAGCTGGCACTGCGTACCTGTAAGGAAGAGGGCAACGAGAATGTGATCCTGTTGAAATGTACCTCCGCTTATCCGGCACCCTATGAGGATATTAATCTGAAGACGATTCCTTCCATGAAGGAAGTCTTTGACTGTGTGGTAGGTCTTTCTGATCATACCATGGGCTGTGCCGTGGCAGGTGCCGGCGTGGCGTTGGGAGCCAAGGTGGTGGAGAAACATCTGACACTGCGCAGAGCAGACGGCGGTGCGGATGCGGCATTCTCCATGGAACCGGAAGAATTTAAAGAGATGGTGGATCACATCCGCATGATCGAGAAAGCAGTAGGAAAGGTGACCTACGATCTGACACCGAAGCAGAAAAAGAGCAGAGAACATTCCCGTTCCCTGTTCGTGGCACAGGATATGAAGGCCGGGGATGTGTTTACTCCGGAGAATCTGCGGTCTGTGAGACCTTCCTGCGGACTGCATACCAGATATTATGAGGAACTGTTGGGCAAACGGATCACCAGAGATGCCAGGCTGGGAACCCCTATGGACTGGTCTCTTGTGGATTTCACAGAGAAGGAACAGCAGTAAGGAGCGGAAATGTATTATTTTCGTGCGGACGGCAGTGCTGTTACGGGGGCAGGGCATCTGATGCGTTGCCTCACGGTGGCACAGGAATTACAAAAAAGAATAGAGCATCCGGAAGAACTCTGCTTTTTGTGCGCGGAGCAGGCATCTGCGGAACTGTTGCAGAGCTGGAACATGCCGGTGAAGATCCTTGGGACGGATCCTGCTGACCTGGAAGGAGAGCTTTCGGCGCTGGAAGGACTGATCCGGGGAAGCGGGCATGTTTTTCTGGTGGACAGCTATGCAGTGACGGATGCTTATTTGCAGGCATTGCACCGGTTTGGCAGGGTGTATCTGCTGGATGATATGCAGCAGCATGCATTTCCGGTGGACGGTGTGATCAATTACAATCTGTTTGCTTCCCGGGAAAAGTATCGGGAACTGTATGGCAGCAGTACCGGACAGTATCTCGGAGCTGCTTATGTGCCGGTGCGGCAGCAGTTCTGTGAGGCGGCAGCACAGTATATTTTGCAGGATGATGTAACGGATATCCTGATCACCACCGGTGGTGGAGACAAAGACAACATTGCGGGAGAAATCCTGCGGGAACTGTGTGAGCACAGTCTGGCGGGAAAAAATATAAGGTATCATCTGGTGGTGGGAAGGTTTAATCCGAACCGGGAAAAATTGGAGCAATATGCATCGGAGCAAAACAACGTGGTTCTGCATTGCGATGTGAAAGACATGGCGGGACTGATGACGGCCTGTCAGCTGGCGGTGACTGCCGGTGGAACGACAATCTATGAATTGTCAGTTCTGGGAGTGCCTTTTGTCTGTTTTTCTTACGCAGAGAACCAGGAAGGGCTGACGGAATGGCTGGGAGAGCAGAAAATTGCCGGATATGCCGGAAAATGGCATCACGCCCCGGAAGAGACAAGAAAAGCTATCGGCAGCTGGTGCCGGAATGCCTGTGAGAACAGGGAATTGCGGCAGAGAACCTATGAAGCGGAGAGAACCCTGATCGACGGGCAGGGGGCTGCCCGGATCGCAGAGATCCTGCGGACGGCGGGAGTGGAAGAATAGAAGGATAATATCTGAGGTTTATGAAGAAAAACAGTAGCCGGAAGAGGAAAATTTTATATAGTGTGACAGCGGCTGCTTTGTTCGTGCTGCTTTTGGTACTGTTTTTCCCGGGAGACCGTGAATATCAGAGGATTCCTTACGATGTGGTGTTTCTGGGAGACAGTGTATATGGTCTGTGCCGTGATGAGACATCCATCGCAGCAAAGCTTCAGGAGAAGACAGGTTTAAAATGCTACAACGGTGGGCTGGGAGGAACGGTTCTTGGCAGAGCGGATGCGGAGAGAAGGCTGGGATATACCAAGGATTCCATTTCTGCGGCCGGACTGGTACGCTCCTTTGTGGTGAAGGATTTCGGTGTCCAGAGGACCGTGCACATCCGAGAAGCAGCCACGGATTATTTTGAGGATACTTTGGGAGATCTGGGACAGATCGATTTTGACCAGGTGAAGATCCTGTTTATCGGTTCTGGACTGAATGATTATCACTCCGGCACTCCCATCGAATCCACGGCAGATCCGTATGATGAATATACCTACTGTGGAGCTATCCGCAGTATTGTGAAGGAACTGCGGGAAGCCTATCCGGAGCTGCGCATTATCTTCATCACCCCGCCCTATACCTGGTATACGGATCCGGAACTGACCTGTGAGGAATATGATCTGGGCGGTGGCGTGCTGGAGGATTATGTCAATGCGGAGATCGGATTGTGTGAGGCTTTGAATGTAGAAGTCATAGACATCTATCATGACTATTATCCACATGACACCTGGGATGATCTGTATCTCTATACCGATGACGGCCTGCATCCCAATGAGGCCGGCAGAGAGAAGATCGCACAGACGATCGCAGAAAGACTAAATAAGGAGTGACAGACGGATGAAGACCCCGTGGGATTTTTTTCAATCTAGTAGAACAAAAATAAAAAATACATGGAAGATCGCCTTTCTCTCAGCGTTTGTACTGGGAATTCTGATCCATCTGCCGGTGATGCTTTCAGATATTCCGAATCATGACGGCCTGAGCAGTATGTATTTTGATCAGAATATGATCACTTCCGGACGGTGGTTTCTGTCTGTGGCATGCGGCTTTTCTTCGTATTTTACCATTCCGTGGATCATTGGTCTGATCGGTCTGCTCTGGCTGGCGCTGACGGCGGTGGCATTGACGGAACTGCTGGAACTTGCAGACCCGTTGGTAATCATGGCAGTGAGCGGATTGCTGGTTTCTTTTCCGGCACTGGCATCCACTTTTGCCTATGTGTTTACCATGGATGGCTATATGATGGCACTGTTCCTCGCAATTCTGGCAGTACTTTTTACGAAAAAACAGAAAAAAGGCTGGCTGGCCGGGGCGGTATGTCTTGCGTTCAGTATGGGGATCTATCAGGCATATCTGCCCTTTGCCATTCTGCTGTGCGTATATGTGATCCTGCTCTTTTTTATGGAAGAGAAGGGCTGGAAAACGAAAGCGTTCTATGTACTTCGTTACCTGGGCATGGGAGTTGCCGGAGCCGCATTGTATTACGTAATCCTGCAGATTCTGTTGAAATTACAGGGAAAGGTGCTGGATACCTATCAGGGGATCAATTCCATGGAGCAGGGAGGTTCCGGTCTGGGGCTGTTTGCAACGATCCGGGGAATGTATGTTGATTTTCTGGCATTTACGGTGCATGGAAATGTGCTGGTGAACAATATTTTCTCTTTTACGGCCTGTGCGGCACTGGTGCTTCTGGTGGCTTATCTGCTGGTGAGAAGCATGCTGCGAAGAAAATGGTGGAAGAATCCGGCATTTCTCGTTATAATAATTCTGTTGGCGGCGGGACTTCCGCTTTTGACCAATGTGATTCTGGTGATTTCTCCGAATCTGACCTATCATTTGCTGATGCGGTATCAGTGGGTATTATATCTGATCCTGATGCTGGCATTTGTGGACAGATATGCGTCGGAGGACGGGAAAACAGATATCGGGATCCAGTGGGTGGCATTACTGGCGGCCGGAATCCTGGTATTCAATTATGGAGTATCGGATAATATCGGATATTCCAATCTGGAGAAAAAATACGAGAAGACCTATGCGTACTGTGTACGTCTGCTGGACAGGATCGAGCAGACGGAAGGGTACTATCAGGGAATTCCCATTGCATTGGTGGGTGTCATCGGGTATGATGAATTCCCCACTACGGATATTACCGGAAAAGTCACGGACGGTATGATCGGTCTCAGCGGAGACTATCTGATCTATAAGGGAGCGGATTATCAGGCATTTATGCAGAACTATCTGGGCGCAACCCTGAATTTTCTGGATCCGGATACTGTGGGTGAGATTTATATGACACAGGAATACATTGACATGGATACTTTTCCGGGAGCGAATTCCACCAGGGTTGTGGATGGAATCCTGTATGTCAAGACCGAGAACTGCGGAAGGGATTAGAGGATGTCATTATTATCGATTGTTTTACCGGCATATAACGAAGAACAGAATATTGCCAATACCGCAAAAGTACTGGGGGAACTGCTGGAACAGCACGGGATCGATTATGAGCTGGTATTTATCAGTGATGGTTCGAAGGACGGAACCTTTGAACGTATTAAGGAAGAATCGGCCAGGAATCCGAGAGTACGGGGAGCGGAGTTTTCCCGGAATTTCGGAAAGGAAGCTGGAATTTTTGCAGGCCTGGAGTTGACTACGGGGGATGCGGTGATCGTTATGGACTGTGATCTGCAGCATCCGCCTGAGGTGATTCCACAGATGTGGGAAAAATGGCAGCAGGGTGCCGAGATCGTGGAAGGTATCAAGGCCGACCGCGGTAAGGAGAGTCTGGGATATAAGTTGTCTGCCGGACTTTTTTACAAGATCATGAGCAAACTGATCAAGATGGACATGAATGCTTCTTCCGATTTCAAACTTCTGGACAGAAAAGTAGTACAGGTCCTGTTGGAACTGCCGGAACGCAATACCTTTTTCCGGGCGTTGACCTTCTGGGCGGGGTTCCGTACGGAGACTGTGGAATATGAAGTACAGGAACGGAAATACGGACAGAGCAAGTGGTCCTTCTGGAGTCTGATGAAATATGCCATTACCAATGCCACTTCCTTCAGCACACTGCCATTGCAGCTGGTGACGATCATGGGCGGGGTATCCATCCTGTTCAGTGTGATCCTGGCGATTCAGACCCTGGTGCGCTATCTGATGGGAACGGCGGTGGAAGGTTTTACCACGGTGATCCTGCTGATCCTCATTATTGGCGGATTTATTATGTTAAGCCTTGGTGTGATTGGCCATTATATTGCCAGAATCTATGAAGAAGTCAAGGGAAGACCGAAATATATTATCAGTCATGTGACGGAAAATGTGCCTGGGACAGCCGTAGGAAGCTGGAAGCGGGAACATAGAGAAAGCTAAAAGACAGTAGAAAAGAGGATGTGTTATGAGAGAGATTGATATTAAGTTTAACGTCCCGCCTTATGTGGATAAAGCAGCAGATTACATTCAGGAATGTGTAAAAAATCAGAAGATCTGCGGAGATGGAGAATATACGAAAAAATGTAATGCCTGGATCGAGGAGAGGACCGGAGCCGGCAAATGCCTGCTGACGACCTCCTGCACCCATGCGACAGAACTGGCAGCACTTTTGTGTAACATTCAGCCCGGGGACGAAGTGATCATGCCTGCTTACACCTTCGTATCCACCGCAGATGCCTTTGTACTGCGCGGTGCGGTTCCTGTGTTCGTGGATATCCGCCCGGATACCATGAACATTGACGAGACACTGATCGAGGATGCCATCACGGAGAAGACGAAAGCCATCGTTCCGGTGCATTATGCCGGTGTGGCCTGCGAGATGGACACCATTATGGACATCGCAAAAAGACATAACTTAAAGGTAGTAGAGGATGCCGCACAGGGTGTACTGGCATCTTACAAGGGAAAAGCACTGGGAACCATCGGTGACTTCGGTGCCTACAGCTTCCATGAGACCAAAAACTACAGCATGGGTGAGGGCGGAGCACTGCTGATCCGTGATAAGAAGGATGTGGAAGAAGCGGAGATCATGAGGGAGAAGGGAACCAACCGAAGCAAGTTCTTCCGGGGCCAGATCGATAAATATACCTGGGTAAATTACGGATCTTCCTATCTTCCCAGTGATATGAATGCGGCTTATCTCTATGCACAGCTGGAGATCGCTGATGAGATCAATGAAGCAAGACTTGCCTGTTGGAACCGCTATTATGAGCAGCTGCTTCCCTTAAAGAAAGCGGGAAAGATCGACCTGCCCACCGTACCGGAAGGCTGTGTGCATAATGCGCATATGTTCTACATTAAGGCAAGAGATCTGGAACAGAGAACAAGATTTATCAGCTATATGAAGGAGAACGGTGTGCTTACGGTATTCCATTATATCCCGCTGCATACTTCTCCCGCAGGACAGAAGTTCGGCCGGTTCCACGGCGAGGATCGTTATACTACCAGAGAGAGCGAGCGCCTGGTAAGACTTCCCATGTACTATGGGCTGACACTGGATCAGGTGGATTTCATCTGTGGACTGGTGAAAAACTTTTTTGAATTAGAGGAGCAGTAACATGCAAAAAATTGGCAGAGCGTCTGTACAGGTTGCAGGCAGATTTCTGTTCCTGGGTGTCTCCGTGCAGATTCTTCTGGGAATTTGCTGGGGCGTCAGATCCTTTGGAATTTTTCCGGAATTCGGCGATAGCTACACATGGCTGAAAGCGTCAGAGACACTTGTGTGTGATGACTACATGGGGATCGGCTACCCTCTTTTTCTGATGCTTGTAAAAGGGATAGAATCCATAAGTTCTATCCCTTATACTTTTTTTGTATATACGGTACAGATCCTGATTGCATTTTATGCCGGTGTAGTATTTTTACGGGCATGTGGAGTGACAGGGAAAAAGATATTTTTGTGCTGGGGAAGCCTGGCGCTTCTGACCTTTCCCTGTGCCATGCAAAGTCATCTGGCCGTATTGCCGAATTCTCCGGGATATTCCTTTTTACTGCTGGAACTGTCGGCGGTGATCCGTATCCTGCGGCAGGATGCTGTGGCGGAGGATGGTGAGACGACAGCGCCGGTCAGACCGTTACATGGTCTGTTCGAAGCCGGAATCTGGTGGGCGCTCAGTACACTGTGTGTGGTGGAGAATCTGTATCTGGGGCTGGTACCGCTTATTGTTCTGTGGCTGATACATCTGTGGCAGCTACGGAGCAGAAAGACGGAGAAAAAGAGAGTAGGCCGGGAACTTTTGCTCCTTCTGGCAATGGCGGGAATTTTATTCACGCTGGTGCCCATGTGGCAGACACCGGGCAGCTACGGGAAGGCG
The DNA here is from genome assembly GCA_003584705.1 of Lachnospiraceae bacterium GAM79. GTDB lineage: Bacteria > Bacillota > Clostridia > Lachnospirales > Lachnospiraceae > Acetatifactor > Acetatifactor acetigignens. The sequence continues at coordinate 3,437,025 of AP018536.1, read as the reverse complement.
GAGAATACGGTGAGCGCCGCCATGATGCGCCGGTTCAGCTGGACGCATATGAGAGAGGAAGAAGAATACGATGAATGGCCGGAACAGCTGCGTACCTGGATGACCTGGAAAGAGATGAGGAATGCCGGGTATTATGCGGGAACCATGGAGTCCGGCATACAAAAGACGCTGGAGGATCGTTTCGGCAAGGCGGAAGCACAGAAGATATTCAGAGAGTATGCCGGGTATCATCTGAAGACGTATACTTCCGACAATATCCATCAGATTGCCTGGGATTGCCTCGGATATGCCATGCCTACGGTACTGTTGCAGCTGCTGTTGGACGGCAGGGGATATGACTCCTTCTCTGGCAGAAATGTAGACATTATGATGACGGGAGATCCAAGGCTGACAGAGCTTTTGTTAAAATACAGCAGCTGGTGGTTCCTGTCGGGAATCGCTGTTGTGGTCGTGAGCGGCATGATATGCGGGATCATTGCCATGCGCCGACAGAAAAAAGAAAAAACAGTACCGGACAGAAGCCTGTTCTGGAAGATCTCAGGAGTCTGTGTGATCACTGCGGCAGGCATGATCCTGTGGTATACCATGCGGGATGCCGGATGCCTGGATTACAAGAACGGATTGCTGCCGGGTTCTCTGTGGCTTGTGGGAATGATCCTCTGGACCGATAGGACCATAAGCGCCGGAGATACAGAAGACAACCCGGAGAAATAATAGAATTGTGACAGCAGAAACGCGGGAAGGAGGAACCATGACGAAGATGACAACAAAAGTGAAAACGCAGAAATCAGAAAAAGTCTGGTTCTTTCTGGGAGCGTTGGCAGTATTTTTTATGGGAGTTCCGTATCTTGTATTAGGGAAGGACTCTGTGTTCGTGTATCACGATCAGCTGGACGGTGAGGTGATCGCCTATCTTCTGCAGGCAAGACATCTGTGGGATGGCAGCGGTGTATTGCCGGAATTCATGAACGGCGCAGCAAAAACAGCGCTTACCATGCCGGCCCCCGCCTGTGTGCTGTTATACCGGTGGCTGCCTGCGGAACTGGCACTGGCCTGTATGCAGGTGGCTGGCAGCTTTGCCGGATATCTGGGAATGTTCTGCCTGCTTGGATGGGCCGGAGAAACATCGGAAACACTGCGGAGAAGAAAAGGACTTGTCGGTTTCATAGCCATGCTGACCGGATGTATGTATGCGTATCTGCCGTTTTTGCCGGTGTACGGGCTGTCCCAGTATGGATTGCCGCTGTTAATGTATTGTGTACTGCGACTGGGGGAAAAGGACAGACCGAAGAATTTTCGGATTCTCTGTTATTTTTATGTACTGCTTTTCGGATGTAATTCTTCCCTGGTGTTATCCGGTTTTGCTGTGCTGGGAATCTGGGCGGTATGGGAGATCGTCACACTGGTGGACAAAAGGAAACAGTTCTCCGCCGGACAGGCTGCAGCCTGGGGGATTTTGCTGCTTACGTATATCGTTGAGAACGGTTCGTTATTGCTTCAGCTGTCCGGAGGACAGGGAGAAGAGATCTCTCACAAATCGGAATATCTGCTCAGCTCGGTGGACTTTTTCAGTCAGTTGAAAACAAACCTCCTGCAGGGAGGACAGCACAGTGTGGATTATCATGGACTGATCCTCGTGGTGCTGTTGATGACAACAGTTGTTTTATTTTTCCTAAATCGGGCAACGAAGAAGGACATAGCGGATAAAAAGAATGTACCTGAGGGCGGAGAAAAACGGTTATGGAAAGCCGTGGGCCTGTCACTGGCCGTTATTGCAGGCTTTGCGGCAGTGGCCGCACTGTGGGACAGCAGTATCGGAATCGCTATCCGTTCCAGTCTGGGTGCTCTGAAGGGCTTTCAGGCCAACAGAGTCCTGTGGCTGAGTCCCTGCCTGTGGTATTTTATTCTGGGGTGCAGCCTGTTATTGCTGACGGAACAGCTCCCGGAAAGAGACACAGGAGCGGAGAAAACAGGGAACGGACGCAGGAACGGTGTGATCCCGGGGATCATCGTAATGGCCGCAATGCTTCTTACCGTGGCAACAGCCGGGAAGATTTTGCTGGAGAGCAATCTGAAGCCCAATCTGCAAAAACTGGTGAACCGGAATTATGCAGCCATGAGCTTCCGGGATTATTATGCCGTGGATGTGCTGGATCAGGTACAGGAGTACCTGCGGGAGAATACCGGGGAAGAACCACAGGATTACCGGGTCGTAAGTCTGGGGATCGATCCCGCTGCGGCATTGTATCATGGATTTTACTGTCTGGACGGCTATTCAAATAACTATTCTCTGGAGTACAAGCACCGTTTCCGGGAGATCATTGCACCGGAGCTGGACAAGAGTGAATATCTGGAAGACAGCTTTGACCATTGGGGGAATCGTTGCTATTTGTTCAGCGCGGAATGCCCCGGCTATTATACGATCGAAAAAGGCGGCTTTTATTTTCAGGACTATACGATCGATGCGGAAAGTCTGAGGCAGCTGGGCGGAAGCTATCTGTTGTCGGCAGCCTATATCGATCACAGTGAGGATACCGGTCTGGAACTGATGAGGCCGGAGGCCTTTGAGACAGAGAACAGCTATTACCGCATTCATCTCTATCGGGTAATGGATAATGAATAATAACGGAGATGGGAAGATTCCTATGATTGGACAGGAAAAACGGGATAAATGGAAAAAAATCCTGCCGGAACTGCTGGCAGTTATATTGTGCCTGGTATTGATGGGTGCGGGAGCCAGCCGGAAGGAAGGCTATCACATGGACGAACTTCTGAGCTTTGAACTGGCAAATGCCAGGTATAATCCCTGGATCGTACCTACCCAGCCGGAAGGGCGTCTGGCCAAATTCGTGAACGAAGAGATCGAGGGGGACAGTGCGGGAGAGACTCTGGAGAATCTGAAAAATACAGTAACAGATGTGCTTAGGAACCGGGGAAACAGCAAGCTGTTGTCTTATAAAGCAGATGTCTATGAGGAACCGGTCTGGATCACGGACCGGCAGTTTCAGGATTATGTTACGGTGGATCAGAAAGATGCCTTTGATTACCTGTCGGTTTATTTTAATGTAAAAGATGACAATCATCCGCCGGTACATTTTATGCTGCTGCATACCATGAGTTCTGTCTTTCGGGGAACATTGTCACCGTGGCTTGGATGCAGCATCAATCTGGTCTGTCTGGGAATTACATTGTGGCTTTTACTGCGGCTGGGGAGACAGCTGGCAGATGTGTTTTCCCTGGAAGGAAAGGGAAGACAGCTGGGGATCCTGGCGGTGCTTCTCTATGGAATGAGTACCGGAGCACTGGCTACGGTGCTGCTGATCCGTATGTATGGGCTGCTTTCCTGTCTGTGTGTCGCCCTGTTTTCCGTCCATGTGGAAAAATGGAAGAATAACGGGTTTGACAAGAAAAACAGGGGCCTTATCGCTATTACGGTGCTGGGTTTCCTGACACAGTATTTTTTCCTGTTTTACTGCCTTCTGCTGGCGGCGGTTACCGCAGTGATCCTGCTGTACCGGCACAGGAACAAAGAATTATGGTGCTATATCCGGTCCATGGTGATCGCTGCAGTGATCGGACTGGTATTGTTCCCTTTTGCAATTTCGGATGTGTTCTCCAGCGGAAGAGGGACGGAAGCTCTCGGCAATCTGGCCTCCGGATTTGCCGGTTACGGACAGAGACTGGCTGCATTTGGCAGAATTCTGGCGGATCGGACAGTGGGAGCGCCTCTTCTGACCGGCGGATGTGCTGCCGGCGCAATCCTGCTTCTGGGAAAGCTGTATCTGAGCTTCCGGGCCGGGAAACAGGAACAGAAAGGTGAAAATTCCGGAAGAGATGCGGCCTGGATGCTGATGGTGCCGGTGGCCGGATATTTTCTGCTGGCATCCCGCATGTCACCGTATCTGGTGGACCGCTATATTATGCCTTTGTTTCCGTTTGTGGCATTGCTGCTTGCTTTGCTATTGTGTCTCCTTGGAAAAAAACTGACAGAGATCTCCGGATGGAAAGAACAGATCGTGGGAGGCATGCTGGTGCTGTTGCTCGTGGTGGTACAGGGGCTGCGGCTTGCGGCCTATGATGGGGAATACCTCTATCAGGGATATGCCAGACAGGAAGCATTGGCGGAAGAATATGAGGAGTTCCCATGCATCTGCGTTTATGCGGGAGTGGGCTATTATGAGAACCTGCCGGAATTTATGCGTTACACCAAAACTTTGCTGGTAACGGCAGAGGAACTGAAGGAACGTAAGGATACGGAATCCGTGGAGGCACTGGACCGGGTGATCGTATTGATCAAACCGGGTGTGGATAAAGAAGCAACAGTGTCTGTGCTCCGGGATAAGTATGGTTATACGTCGGAGGAACTTCTGCTTTCGGAAGGCGTGCACGGAGATATGATATATATGTTTTCCAGATAAGGAATGAAATGATAAGAAGACAGAAATGAGGTTGAAACATGATCGCAGTTCGTTTGCTGTGGCTTGCCGTTCTGCTGGTAGCGATACCGGCATGGGTGGGAAATTGTTTTTTAAATGTGGATAAACCCTGTAGAAATCCGGTATTTCTGTGGATTAGCGGTCAGATGCTGCTATGGGCGGGATTTCAGGTGATCTGTGTGCCGGTGATCCTGTTGGAAGGCCGTATGTGGATGGTGACCGTAGCTTATTGCGGCTTCATCCTGGTGCTGCTGGCAGCGGCAACGGTCCGGTATTTCCGGCAGTCCCGTACTCTGCGGGCAGTCCGGGAAGCAAAGCCGGAGAAAGCAGAGATTATTTTGTGGGTGCTGTCTGGTGTGCTTTTGCTGGTACAGCTGGTATTGGCAGTGTTGATGGTCTACGGTGATGGTGACGATGCCTATTATGTGGCAATCTCCGCAGCGGCAGAGGAATCCGGCAGGATGTATCAGAAGATCCCTTATACGGGAATGCATACGGAACTGGATGTGAGACACGGGCTGGCACCTTTTCCCATCTGGATTGCATGGCTGGCCCAGATGACCGGCATCACTACGGTGATCGTGGCGAAGACTCTGGTGCCGGTCGCTCTGATCTCCATGACTTACGGAGTATTTTATCTTCTGGGAAGCAGGGTATTATTCGCAGGAGAGGGCGCATACCGGAAGAAATGGGCGTTGCCTGCATTTTTACTCTGTACGGAAGTGCTGGTGCTTTTCGGAGATTATTCTTATTATACTGTAGAGAATTTTATGATTGCCAGGAGCAGACAGGGGAAGGCTGCATTGGGAAGTATCCTGATCCCCATGATATTTTTCCTGCTGCTGACACTGCTTCGAAAAATACAGGAAGAACAGAAGATCACTGTCGGTTTCTGGGTGCTGTTGGGATCTGTGATGACGGCCTGCTGTCTGGCCAGTACCATGGGAGCATTGCTGGCATGCATGCTGGTGGGAACGGCCGGGCTCTGTGGTGCGGTCAGTTACAGAAAATGGAAACTCATACTGCCATTGATCGGCTGTTGTATTCCCTGCATTGTGTATGCCGGAATGTATTTGCTGTTGGGATGATAGGACCGGAGGAGAAGAATGGATGCTTTAAAGCTGTTTCAGGAATATATGGGGACCGGACTGATCGTTCTGTGGTTCCTGGTGAGTCTGCTGTATCTGTGGCTCACAGAGAAAAGAAAATATATCCGGGTGATGTTTCTTTATGTGCCGTTAGTATTGCTGCTTGTCTTTTTTAATCCGCTGGTGGCGAAGATCGTCTCTCAGATGGCGGATGGGGAAATCTATTACCGGATCCTGTGGTTGTTGCCTGTGACACCGGTGATTGCTTTCGGTACGGTGCAGCTTTGTGGAAAACTCGCCGGTAGAAAAAGATATGTGGGGATAACGTTGGCTATTGTGCTGTTTACGATATCCGGCAGTCTGATCTACAGGAATCCCAATTTTCAGAAGGCGGAAAATGCGTATCATGTACCCCAGAGCGTTGTGGATATCTGTGATACCATTGAGGTTCCGGGCAGAGAAGTCATGGCGGCATTCCCGGGAGAACTGCTGCAGTATGTGAGACAGTATTCCAATGTGATTTGTATGCCCTACGGCCGGGACATTATGGTGAGCAAGTGGACGGTGCAGAATGATCTTTATGATGTTATGGAGCAGGAGGTCATTGATGCACAGGAGTTGGCAGAACTGGCCAGAGAAGAGGCCTGTGCCTATGTGATCCTGTCGGAAGATAAAAAACTGGTGGGGAAGATGCAGAATCAGGAATTTGAAGAATTCGGAAGAATGCACGGATATGTGATCTACAAAGATTCCACAGTGGATCTGTATTACTTTATGAAGGAATGAGATTTCAGGAAAAAACAAGTGGCTCCCGGAGCAGCAAAGTAACTGGCTGCTTCGGGAGCCTTTTTTGACCGGAATTATTTTTCCTGGGATGCATAATCCTTGGAATAGTAATTCAGGAAGTATTCAAAACGTTTGGCGATGAGCTTACGTCCTTTTACATTCAGGTGCAGATTGTCGACAAGATATTCATCGGCATTGTCTTCGGTAATGCTGCCGTACAGGTTATCCATGAAGGATACGCTGTGGATATTGGCGGAGTAACATTCCTTGATCACATAAGTGGATAAGACATCACGGCCGTTGTAAATATACATATCGGAGCTTACATAGTCGCCGTTCTCATCCACAGCATATGCATAGGTCGGAGACATAACGATAATGCGGATCTGGGGGTAATAGTTCTGCAATACTTCAATGCTGGCCTCCAGATTGCCGGTAAACTGCGTGGGATCCGTGGGATTCTCATCACTGTACATGGCATTGCCGGACAGATAATCGGTAGCATCATACATAATGGCAACGGTGTCGATCGTGTTGAAATCCAGAGTTTTCAGTGTGTTGATTACTTCCTCTGCTTCGGCCGGTGTCTTGTCGCCCAGAGCATTGGCTGCATCGGTGTAGTAGCCATCCAGAGGAACCCCAACGGCCAGGTTCACCAGCCAGTAGAGACAGTAAGCATCCATGGGGGCAACGGTGGGGTCGTAGTTTAACTGCTGTGCAGCAAGGTAACTTCCGCTGATGGAACAGTTATAAACGGTGGTATCGGTCTCTTTGGCGATCAGATTGGCCAGATTGTCGGAAGAGTCCCTGTCATCTGCGAAGGGAGCATTTCCGAAGACAACGATATTGGAAGCATCATTAATGATCATCTGACCGTTTTCGTCGGTCAGGGGAAGGATGGAATCCCAACTGTCGTCGTAGGAACCCTGCCCGTCCTTGAAGATGTCGGACTGGCTGATCCTCTGTCCCCAGTGTGTGACGCGGTATCCTACCACGCCGACAACAATAAGAAGCACGAGAGCAAACAGTACGTGAAAATTCAGAAAGCGCCGGATACCGGCAGGGGCCGCAGACTCTTCGCCCTCAGGGATTTCTTCATCGGCATCTACGTAAAGGTCTTCTATGTCGTCATCGGAATCGGTATGGAAATTGTGCACAGAACCGGAACGAGTATTCCCGGAATGGAAATTACCAGAATCTGTGTCTTGCATTGTGTCGTTTTCCAGATCTACAATCTCAATATCCGGCATGTCATTCACAGAAGATGCGTGGATATTATGGTTGTTATTGTTTCGTTTCATGTATTCTCTCCGTTTCAGGTAATTCAATAATGTAGTGGTAAAAAGAGTTATATTGATTTTACTATTATACGAAAAGAAAGTCCATAATATTAGAAAGATTTAAGAAATTCTGAAGAAATGGGTGAATGCCTTGATGTGGGGAAAATACAATGCTATAATGTTACGGAATTGTTACACCGAGAATTATGAGCAGAAGGGATAGATCAGATGAAAAAATTATTTAACCATACAAAACGTCCGGACCGTAACTGGGAAGAAGACGTACAGGATGGTTACGATTGGGACGAGGAAGAATATACCGGAGAAGAAGACGGCGAGGAATACTATGCCGATGAAGAAGAGTATCCGGAAGAGACTGACGGCGAAGAGTACTATGCCGATGAGGAAGGGTACACCGGAGAAGACGACGGCGAGGAATACTATGCCGATGAGGAAGAGTACACCGGAGAAGAAGACGGCGAAGAGTACTATGCCGATGAGGAAGGGTACACCGGAGAAGAAGACGGCGAAGAGTACTATGCTGATGAGGAAGAGTACACCGGAGAAGAAGACGATGAGGAGTACTACGCCGATGAGGAAGAGTACACCGGAGAAGAAGACGGCGAAGAGTACTATGCTGATGAGGAAGAGTACACCGGAGAAGAAGACGGCGAGGAGTACTATGCTGATGAGGAAGAGTACACCGGAGAAGACGACGGTGAGGAGTACTACGCCGATGAGGAAGAGCACACCGGAGAAGAAGACGGTGAGGAGTACTATGCCGACGAGGATTACGAGGAAGAGCCGGCTCCCACGGGCAGGAGAAAGACCGGGGGCAAAAAGCAGGGCGGAATCGCTGTAATCTGGACAAAATTCCTGAACCTGAGTACCATGGACCGGATCATGGCAGCTACCGGAGTGGCGGTACTGATTCTGGCTATCGTGACCGGAAGTGTCTATGCCAGTGCCCGGGCAGTGGATGGACAGGTATCGGAGTTCGTCAGCGTGGGAACACAGCTGGACGGCATCCAGATGATCGGTGAGCAGGGACTTCTGGCAGTGGCAGACGCACAGATGGCAAAGATCGCGGCAGCCAATGCGGTAGAAGAAGATCCGGAAGAACAGAAGGAATATGAAGAGGCAGAGTACACCAACGGCGGTACGGTAGAACTGGAGCTGGTCTCTGTACAGAAGGATCTGAAGATCAAATTCAACAATAAAAAGACCGGCAAGCTGATCTCCAACGTACCCTTCAGCGTAACCATCACAGATCCCAACGGCAAGACCGAGACCTGGACTGATGACGATATGGACGGTATTATCTATAAAAAGGGTATTACGCCGGGGAATTATTCCGTAGCGGTAAACGCACTGACGGATGATAAATACAAGGACTATGTTCTGCCGACAGCAGCACAGAAAGTAGAAGTAAAGAAAGATATCGCCTATAAAAAGGTCGATGTCTCCAATGAGATCAAGAAAGAATCTGAGATCAATGCTGCAAAAGAGGATACACAGATCAAGGATACTACTGTAGAGTCCACACTGCAGGATACTGTGCAGTGGGTGGCAAGTACCGCAACTGCCAATACTTATAAAGAAGTATCCAAGGATACCATTACCGATCCGGAGACCGTAACGGTGGCTTACAGCGGTAAGTTCCTGCGGATGGCAGAAGTGTCTCCTACAGCAGGACCTACAGCAGAACCAACAGCGGAACCGACAGCAGAACCTACAAAAGAACCGACAGTATCCCCGACTGCAGAGCCCACAGTGGCTCCGACAGTAACCCCGACTGCAGAGCCCACAGTGGCTCCGACAGTAACCCCGACGGCAACAGCAACTCCTACAGCGGCCCCTACGGCAACCCCGACAGCTGCCCCTACGGCAACTCCTACAGCGACCCCTACGGCAACCCCTACAGCGACTCCGGCGGCGACAATTACTCTGGATAAAACGGCAGTGACGACTTATCCGAAGGCAACGGATACAGTTACCGCAAAAGTCAGCGGAAGTGGAACCGTAAGTGCGGCTTCCAGTGATACCGGTATAGCAACTGTGGCTGTAAGCGGCAAGACCATTACTATCACCGGCGTGAAAGCGGGAAGTGCTACGGTAACGGTAACGTATACAGAAGGCAGCAACAAGGTGGAAGCCAAGTGCACAGTAACAGTAAAGGCTTCCAATGCGAGAGAAGATAAAACTACCAAGCTGAAAGACAAGAGCGGTGTACAGCTGTATGTACAGGATGGTGACAGCTATCGTGAAGCAGTCTATGCGGATTACTTTACTGCCTCTAAGTTCTTTATCAAAGGTGATGTGAAATACACCGGATGGCAGACACTGGACGGAAAGCTTTATTTCTTTACAGCGGATGGCAACAAGGTTACCGGAGAACAGGTCATTCAGGGCGCAAAATACAATTTTGCCAGTGACGGATCTCTGGTAGTTGGTTCCGGCACCATGGGAATCGATGTGTCCAAGTGGAATGGAAAAATTGACTGGAACGCCGTGAAGAATTCCGGTGTCAGCTACGTGATCATCCGTGTGGGTTATCGCGGTTCCTCTCAGGGAGCACTGATCGATGATCCTACCTTCAAGACCAACATCAAGGGAGCTACGGCAGCAGGACTGAAAGTGGGTGTATACTTCTTTACCCAGGCAGTGGATGAGGTCGAGGCAGTACAGGAAGCCTCCATGGTACTGGACCGTATCAGCGGTTACAAGATTTCCTATCCGGTATTCCTGGATGTGGAAGGAAGCGGCGGAAGAGGTGATAAGATCGATTCCGCTACCAGAACGGCAGTATGTAAGGCATTCTGCAATACCATTCAGAATGCAGGATACACCGCAGGTGTGTATGCCAACAAGACCTGGCTCAGCCAGAAGATGGATGCAAGTGCACTGAGTGGCTACAAGATCTGGCTGGCCCAGTATGCAGCAGCACCCACCTACACCGGACGCTATGATCTGTGGCAATACAAATCCACAGGAAAAGTCAGCGGCATCAGCGGCAATGTGGATCTGAACCTCAGCTACCTGGGATATTAACATCAGCAATGACCAGCCGGTGAGACTGCTTGCAGGCGGAACCGGCTGGCCATTAGCTGATGAAACACACATGAGCATGTAGGACGATAGTCCGGAATGCGAATGGGTGTTACGGATCCGAGAGCACGAAGTGCGGAGGAGCCGTGTTAATACCCGGCGCTAAGAATGCCGATAGTCCGGAATGCGAATGTGTGTTACGGATCCGAGAGCACGAAGTGCGGAGGAGCCGTGTTAATACCCGGCGCTAAGAATGCCGATAGTCCGGAATGCGAATGTGTGTCACGGGTCCGAGAGCACGAAGTGCGGAGGAGCCGTGTTAATACCCGGCGCTAAGAATGGCGATAGCCCGGAATGCGAATGGGTGTCACGGGTCCGAGAGCACGAAGTGCGGAGGAGCCGTGTTAATACCCGGCGCTAAGAATGCCAATAGTCCGGAATGCGAATGTGTGTCACGGATCCGAGAGCACGAAGTGCGAAGGAGCCGTGTTAATACCCAGAGCTGCGAATGCCGATAGTCCGGAATGCGAATGTGTGTCACGGATCCGAGAGCACGAAGTGCGGAGGAGCCGTGTTAATACCCAGAGCTGCGAATGCCAATAGTCCGGAATGCGAATGTGTGTCACGGATCCGAGAGCACGAAGTGCGGAGGAGCCGTGTTGATATCCTGCTTGTTTTATGGTAAAATATCCCTATCTATAACAAAAAATGTGCGCTGTGCGCAGAACGGAGAAAAAATGAGAACTTATCTGGTAACAGGAGGGGCCGGTTTTATCGGTTCCAACTATATTCATTACATGTTTAAAAAATACGATAATGAAATCCGTATCATCAACGTGGATGCACTGACCTATGCAGGCAATCTTGAGAATCTCAAGGACGTGGAGAAGCGTGAGAACTACACCTTTGTCAAGGCTAATATCTGTGACAAGGATGCCATCAGCAAAATTTTCGCAGAGAATGATATCGACCGTGTGGTACATTTTGCGGCAGAAAGCCATGTAGACAGAAGTATCCGCAACCCGGAGATCTTCGTACAGACCAATGTCCTGGGTACTGCAGTGATGCTGAACTGTGCCAAGGCAGCCTGGGAGCTTCCCGATGGCAGCTTCAAAGAAGGCAAGAAGTTCCTGCATGTATCTACAGATGAGGTCTACGGATCTCTTCCAGATGATGACAATGCATTCTTCTATGAGACCACTCCGTATGATCCCCACAGCCCTTACTCCGCAAGTAAGGCAAGCTCAGACATGCTGGTGAAGGCATATATGGATACCTATCATTTCCCTGCCAACATTACCAACTGCTCCAACAATTACGGCCCTTTCCAGTTCCCTGAGAAGCTGATCCCTCTGATCATCAATAATGCATTGCATGGCAAAAAGCTTCCGGTCTACGGTGACGGTAAGAACGTCCGTGACTGGCTGTATGTGGAAGACCATGCTAAGGCTATCGATATGGTACAGGAACAGGGAAGACTGTTCGAAACCTACAATGTGGGCGGACATAATGAGAAGCAGAATATCGAGATCATCCACATTATCATTGAGACTCTGCAGGAGATGCTTCCGGATTCCGATCCCCGCAAGGCGCATATTAACAACGACCTGATCACTTACGTGGAGGATCGTAAGGGACATGACAGAAGATATGCCATTGCACCAGACAAGATCAAGGCAGAGATCGGCTGGTATCCCGAGACCATGTTCAAGGAAGGCATCCGCAAGACCATCGCCTGGTACTTCGAGCATGAAGACTGGATGAATAATGTGACCAGCGGTGATTACCAGAAGTACTACAATGAGATGTACGAAGAAAAGTAAAGAATACCTGTTAAATGGGAACGATGAACGTCGTTCCCATTCGGTGTGTTAAAAAACAAGTAAAAAGAAGCCCGAAAAGGGCGGATCGGAGGACGAAATGAAAGGAATTATACTGGCGGGAGGTTCCGGAACCAGACTGTATCCCCTGACAAAAGCGATTTCCAAGCAGATCATGCCGGTGTACGATAAACCCATGATCTATTATCCCCTGTCAACACTGATGCTGGCAGATATCAGAGAGGTATTGATCATCTCCACCCCCAGAGACCTTCCGGTATTTCAGGAATTGCTGGGAGACGGCAGCCAGCTGGGCATGCGCCTGGAATATGCGGTGCAGGATCAGCCCCGCGGGCTGGCAGATGCCTTTATCATCGGTGCGGATTTCATCGGTAATGACAGAGTGGCACTGGTACTGGGAGATAATATTTTCTACGGACAGAGCTTTTCCGCAGTATTGCGCAGAGTAGCTGCCAGAGAAAAGGGCGCAACTATTTTCGGCTATTATGTGCGTGATCCCAGAGAATACGGTGTAGTGGAATTTGATGAGAACGGCAAGGCACTTTCCATCGAGGAGAAGCCGGAGCATCCCAAGAGCAATTATGCGGTTCCCGGACTGTATTTCTATGACAATGCTGTAGTGGAGATCGCAAAGAATGTAAAGCCCTCTGCAAGAGGAGAGATTGAGATCACCAGCATCAACAACGAGTACCTGAACAGAGGCAGTTTACAGGTAGAGACACTGGGAAGAGGCTTTGCATGGCTGGATACCGGCAATCATGATGCCCTTCTGGATGCGGCAGATTTTGTGGCGGCTTTCCAGAAGAGACAGGGTCTGTACATTTCCTGTATTGAAGAGATCGCTTTCAAGCGAGGATTCATTGACAAAGAGCAGCTGCTTGCTCTTGCAGAGCCGCTGCTTAAGACGAACTACGGAAAATATCTGGTAGAGGTAGCAAATGGACTCTAAGCTGCGGAAAATGGCGATTCTGGCCTCCATGGCGGTGATCCTGCTGGTGGCACTGCTGGTCATGTATGTCAATAGGGAGCAGTTTACGGCAGCTTCCGGACCGCCGGCATCCGGCACTCAGAATGCCGGAGCGGGTGACAGTGCATCTCCGGCGGAAAATGGCGTTCAGGCAGAAGAGACGGTCTCACCGGATGGTCAGATCGGCAATGATCTGAAGGCATTTTTAAAAGATAATACGTTTTTTGATCAGGAAGTAAATCCAATTCTGGAAGCTGCAAAGGATAACAGCAACCGTCTGTCTCTGGTAGCCACCTCCATAGAAAAGGATCTGCGGATCCAGATCGTGGACAACGAAGGAAGTCCGGTGACCGGGGAGAGCTTCTACGTACGACTGGACGGATTGGGTGATTACAAGGATCTGGATCAGGACGGTATCATTTACATTGGAGATCTGGATTCCGGAGACTATTATATTGAGCTCCTTCCCATTGAGGGATATAAGGTTCCGGTCAGTGAGACAAGAGTTCACGTCAAGGATAAAGTGGAGTATCTGGCCATTGACGATATTTCCCTGTTGATCAAGACGGAGGATGAAGTGGATGCAGAAGCCGAGGACAGCGCCGTGGCAGATGCTCTGGCAGATGCGGACAAGACAGAGATCCAGAAGCTGCAGACCACATCCGGTAATGCAAAGGTCGGTATCGATGTCTCCAAATGGAACCAGGAGATCGACTGGGATAAGGTGAAAAATGCAGGAGTGCAGTTTGCCATTATCCGTGCCGGATACCGCGGTTCGGTAACCGGAAGCCTGGTGGAAGATTCCATGTTCGTGACGAACATGAAGGGTGCACAGGCCGCAGGAATTCCGGTGGGCGTATACTTTTTCACCCAGGCTGTGGATGAGAAGGAAGCTGTGGAAGAGGCTTCCGCGGTGATCGAACTGATCCGGGATTACCGGCTGAACTATCCGGTATTTATCGATACCGAAGGTGCGGGCGGTAACGGCCGTGCGGACAGTCTGGATGCGGAGACCAGAACACTGGTATGTGAAGCGTTCTGCAGGACCATAGAAAATGCCGGATACACGGCGGGTGTCTATGCCAGCCGTAACTGGTACAACAATAATCTGCAGACAGCAAGACTGGAAAACTATCATATCTGGCTGGCAGAGTATCGCAGTGTTCCGTTATATCAGGGATATTATAAGACCTGGCAGTATACCTCCAAGGGAAAAGTGGACGGCATCGAAGGTCGTGTGGACATGAATATCACCTACGAATAGTCAATAAAAATAAAGAGTGAGGACGAAATAAATGGGTAAAATAACAGTAGAAACCTGTGAAATTGAAGGATTAAAGATCATTACTCCTACGGTATTCGGAGATGCCAGAGGATATTTTATGGAGACTTATAATTATAACGATTTCAAGGCTGCGGGAATTCCTGAGGTGTTTGTACAGGACAATCAGTCCGCTTCCAAGAAGGGTGTATTGCGTGGACTGCATTTCCAGAAACATTTTCCTCAGGACAAGCTGGTGCGCGTGATCCGCGGAGAAGTCTATGACGTGGCAGTGGATCTGCGGGAAGGTTCCAGGACTTTCGGCCAGTGGTACGGAGTGCTTTTGTCTGAAGAGAACAAGAAGCAGTTCTTTATCCCGAAGAATTTTGCACATGGTTTTCTGGTACTGTCGGATTATGCGGAATTCTGCTATAAATGTACGGATTTCTATCATCCCGATGATGAGGGCGGTATTGCTTACAATACACCGGATATCGGTGTAAAATGGCCGATTCCCGAAGGTATGGAACTGACGCTTTCCGAGAAGGATACCAAGTGGGGCACACTGGAACAGTACGTGAAGGAAAAAGAGAATGAAGGTAAGTAAAAAAGCGGGCATTGCCCTGTTTGTGACAACGGCAGTGATCATGGCGGTGCTCATTGTATTCCATAAGAATCCGGGACCTGCGGCAGATCCGGGACAGGAACTGGCCAAGAAGATCATTTCCTGCGTAGTGATCGCGGCGGCATGCGTTGCTTTTATTCACTGGTATGATAAATTCACCGGACTGCCGGTGGAACTGTTCCAGAACCGTCATCTGATCTGGAAACTGGCAAAAAATGATTTCAAAAAAAGATATGCGGGATCTTATCTGGGTGCGGTATGGGCTATGGCACAGCCGGTGGTCACGGTGGCTATGTATTACATTGTTTTTGATAAGATCATGGGTAATACGAGTACTCCCCTGCGGGAGGGTGTGGAAGTACCCTTCGTATTGTTCCTGACGGCGGGACTGGTGCCCTGGTTCTATTTCAGTGAGGCATTAAACAATGGAACCAATGCGCTGCTGGAATATAACTATCTGGTGAAAAAAGTAGTATTTAAGATCAGTATCCTGCCTATCATCAAGATTATTGCAGCCACCTTTATTCATGTATTTTTTGTGTGTCTGCTGTTGATTGTGGCAGCAATTTACGGGTATTATCCTACCATATATACGATACAGATCGTATACTATAGCTTCTGCCTGTTCATTTTTGTACTGGCACTCAGCTATACGACTTGTGCAGTAGTAGTATTTTTCCGGGATCTGTCTCAGATCATCAGTATCGGATTGCAGATCGGCATGTGGGCCACTCCTATTTTGTGGAATCTGGATTCCCTGTCCGGCAATTGGATCACGATTCTGAAGCTGAATCCGCTGGTGTATATTGTAAACGGTTATCGAAGTGCTATTTATGAGAAGGAATGGTTTTTCCAGGATTTCTTTTCCACCATGTATTTCTGGATCGTAACGGTAGTACTGTTCGGGTTGGGAGCCGTTATTTTCAAACGATTGAAGGTACATTTCGCAGACGTGCTATAATACGAATGATTGTTACGATTTCGAGAGTTCGAAGAACGGAGAAATCGTATTATAAAAAACAGAGCATAGCAAAACTTTTATAGATGAAGAGGCTTGTGGGGAGGAGCTGCATTACAAAACTGTTGTGGGGAAAACAGAAAGGGTGAAAGTAATTGAAGGGTGCTCGTGAAAAATTTAGAAAATTTTGGTTATGGAAGCCGGGAAAGATCCTGCTGGCCGTGGGATGCTGCGGACTGCTGCTGTTGACGCTGATTCCATTGTTTCGTCTGACAGTCTATGCGGTTCCGTATTATGATGATTACAATTTCGGAAGATTTGCCAGAGCTGCCATGGAGCAGGAACAGTCAAAATGGGCTGCCATCTCCGGTGCACTGGATTGCTCCAGAACGCAGTGGTATGCGTGGCAGGGAACCTATTCTTCTATTTTCTTTATGGCATTGATGCCGGCAATCTGGGGAGAACAGTATTATTTCCTCGGTCCAGTGTTCATCCTGCTGCTATTGCTGGCGGGTACCATGACATTCACCCATGTGATCCTGCGGAAAGTACTGGGCATGGAAAAGTGGACCGGCCTGGCAGCACAGGCAGTGATTACAGTGGCAGTCTTTATGTTTATTTATTCCGCACAGAGTGGCTTCTACTGGTATAACGGCGGAGTTCATTACGTGGGAATGCACGGCTTTGGATTGTTGATGTTGTCTGTGGCAATCTGCCTGGAGAGAGCAGAAGGAAGAACTGCTACCGGGCTGCTATTTACGGCCTCGGTACTGCTTTCCATGATCACGGCCGGAAGCAATTTTGTCACGGCATTGCAGGGACTCTTATCGCTGTTGACGATTCTGTTTATAAGTGTGGTAGTGGAACACCGGAAAAAGGGACTGTGGCTGTTGCCTGCTACGCTGGTATACATTATAGGATTTGGGCTGAATGTAGCGGCACCGGGCAATTCCGTGCGGGCCCGCAGCTATGTCGGCTGGGGATACAGTCCCCTGGAGTCCATCGGCAGATCTTTTCTGGAAGGAGTAAAACATCTTCCAGAGTTTACGGGATCTATTGTTCTTATGGTAATGGTGATGCTGTTACCCCTGATCTGGCAGGCACTTAAGGAGACGGAGTATCGTTTCCGGTATCCGGGAGTCGTACTTCTGTGGTCCTTCTGCCTGTATGCCACCGGTTACACCCCAAGCCTGTATTCCCTCGGACATGCCGGATTGTCCAGAACTCTGAATGCGGTGAAGATCACATATTTATTGCTGTTGTTCCTGAACGAAATATACTGGTGTGGCTGGCTGCAGCAAAGACTGCAGAAGAAGGCATCAGGCAGCGCGGCAAGATGGCTGGCGAACTGGAACGGAGCCGCAGTGTGGTGGTTTTATGCGATTATGGGTCTGGAATTTATCATGATCTTTCAGGTGTCACCCAATCAGGCAGGACATTATTCGGCTTATGGGGCCTATTACTATGTGCATACCGGAGAAGCGTATAATTTCCATCAGGAATATCTGGAACGGGTGGAGAAGCTATTGGGAGATGAGGATGATGTACAGCTGCAACCTTATCACTACAAGCCCTGGTTTTTGTGCATGGGAGACCTCTCGGAGGATGAAAATAACGAGGCCAACCGTTCTCTGGCCATATGGTATGACAAAGACAGTGTAACGCTGATAAGCGAGGATTAAAATTGATGCAGGAAAAGAAAAAGCTGGCCATTGAAGTCGATAATGTCCAGAAGATCTATAAACTATATGATAAGCCCTCAGATCGGATGAAGGAGGCTTTCGGCTTCGGAAAAAAGACGAAGCATAAGCTTCACTATGCCCTGAAGGGTGTGGACATGAAGATCTATCAGGGAGAAACGGTGGGTATTATCGGTACCAACGGTTCCGGTAAATCCACGATCCTGAAGATCATCACCGGTGTATTGAATCCCACTTCGGGAAGAGTGCTGGTAAATGGCCGTATTTCCGCTCTGCTGGAGCTGGGTGCCGGATTCAATATGGAATATAACGGCATTGAAAATGTGTATCTGAACGGGACGATGATGGGATTTTCCGAGAAGGAGATCGAGGCAAAGCTTCCGGAGATCTTAAGTTTTGCGGATATCGGAGATTACGTCTATCAGCCGGTGAAGACTTATTCCAGCGGTATGTTCGTCCGGCTGGCCTTTGCGGTGGCCATCAATATCGAGCCGGAGATCCTGATCGTGGATGAGGCTCTGAGTGTCGGTGACGTATTTTTCCAGGCAAAATGTTATCATAAATTCGAAGAATTCAAGAAGATGGGCAAGACCATTGTGTTCGTCAGTCATGATCTGAGCAGTATCAGCAAATATTGTGACCGTGTATATCTGCTGAATCAGGGAAATATCCTGGGCGAAGGCAGTCCCAAGGCTATGATCGACACCTACAAGAGGGTATTGGTGGGACAGTATGACGGCCCGGAGAGTGTGGGAGAAGAGACTGCCAGTCTGCTGGATGATGAAGACCTGCAGAGAGCAGCTGCCCAAAAAGCAGATGAGAAGGGGACCGATGCTTCCCAGGCTTCCATGGAGGCCAAGGGGCAGAATCCCAATGCCCTGGAATACGGTACGAAGCAGGCACAGATTGAGGAATTTTACATTACGGATGACAGAGGGGTTCCCACCAATGCGATCCTGAAGGGCAGTATGTTTACCATCCATATGCGGGTTCGTTTTATGGATCATATTCCGGCCCCCATTTTTGCATTTTCTGTAAAAAACGTCATCGGTGTGGAGATCACCGGTACAAATACCATGATTGAAAAGGCTTTTCTGGACAGCGTGGAGCCGGGAGAGGTGAAAAATGTGACTTTTACCCAGAAGATGAACTTACAGGGTGGTGAGTATCTGCTGTCTCTGGGAGTGACCGGCTACAATCAGGATACCTTCGAGGTATATCACAGACTGTATGATGCCTTGAATATTACGGTGGTATCGGACAAGAACACCGTAGGATATTATGATATGGATTCCGAAACAAAAGTATGGGATGCGGAGGAGAAGTAAGGAATGACAGAGACCATCGGGAAGATCACACTGAATCTGGATAAATATCCCGGCGAGGATTATTATTGCGACGGCAGTGTGGAGGACGAGATCTTAGACATTGTAAAAAAATACAGTACGGTGGAATATGACAGGATCATTGCGGAGCGAAAGAGCTGGCCGATCCTGTATCATTTGTCTGCTCTCCGGGAAAATATCGTGGATTTCCTTCCCATACAGAAAACAGAGAAAGTGCTGGAAGTGGGCAGTGGATGCGGAGCCATCACGGGTGCACTGGCAAGAAAAGCCGGGGAAGTGACCTGTGTGGATCTCTCGAAGAAGCGCAGCCTGATCAACGCCTACCGCCACAGCGAATGTGAAAATGTGACGATCCATGTGGGCAATTTCACGGATGTGGAACCGGAACTTCCCGCAGACTATGACTATATCTGTCTGATCGGTGTTTTTGAGTACGGACAGGCTTACATAGGCGGCAAGACGCCTTACGAGGATTTCCTTAAGATCCTGCAGAAGCATCTGGCACCGGACGGCAGGATCGTGATTGCCATTGAGAACAAATACGGATTGAAATATTTTGCCGGATGCAAGGAAGATCATCTGGGCAGCTGGTTTTCCGGCATTGAAAATTATCCGGAGGGCGGTGTGGTACGCACGTTTTCCCGGAAAAAGCTGGAGCGCATTTTCGATGCCTGCGGTGTGGGAGAACGCAGTTTTTATTATCCGTATCCCGATTATAAATTTATGACCACAGTCTATTCCGATGCTTATCTTCCAGGACGTGGAGAGCTGTCCAACAATCTGCGGAATTTTGACCGGGACAGAATGCTGTTGTTCGATGAGAAGAGTGCTTTTGACGGAATTGTGGAGGAAGGATTGTTTTCCGTTTTTTCCAATTCCTATATGGCGGTGATCGGAGCACCTCTGGATCTGAAATATGCCAGATATTCCAATGACCGTGCGGAAAGCTTCCGGATCCGCACCGAGATCCTGCGGGACAAGGAAGGCTGTAAGACGGTCCGAAAATATCCGCTGACAAAAGAAGCGGAAGCCCATGTGCGTCATATGCCGGAGGCTTATGAAAAATTGAAGGAACGGTATGCGGGAAGCAGTCTGGATGTCAATGTCTGCCATCTGGGAGAAGAGAACGGCATACCTTATGCGGAATTTGAGTTCGTGCCGGGCAGACCGCTGTCGGAACTGATGGACGAATGCCTGGACAGACAGGATGTGGAGAAATTTCACAACCTGTTCGCAGAATATCTGGAGAGAGTGGGCTACGGGGAGGATGTGCCGGTGGCGGACTTTGATCTGATCTTTGCCAATATTCTGGTGGATGGTGACCACTGGACACTGATTGATTATGAATGGACTTTTGACCGTCCCATAGAGACCAGAGCTCTGGCCTTCCGGGCTGTATACTGTTATGTACTGGAAGATGAAAGACGTAATGCACTGGAACTGGATCGTATTCTGGATCGTCTGGGCATCACGGAAAACGAGGCCAGACAGTACAGAGAGCAGGAGATGGAATTTCAGAAATATGTGACCGGACAGAAATTGTCCATGGGTGAGATCCGCAATCTCTTAGGCGGCGAAATTTATAAGCCCACGGAATGGATCGGACGGTTCCGTCAGACGGAGGGAGAACTCAGGGTACAGATCTATGAGGACAAGGGACAGGGATTTTCCGAAGAAAATTCCTATTTCCCGGAGAACGTCTATGCAGAGGAAAAACAGGCGGAATTTACGGTGAATTTCGATGGAAATGTCCATTATTTACGGCTGGATCCGGCCATGTGCGCCTGCGTGTGTAAAATCCGGGAGCTTACCATGAACGGACAGCCGGTTCCTGTGCAGGACAAAAAGATCGTTACCACCAATGGAAAAATCTTAAAGTCCGCAGACGGTGCGGAGCATCCCAGCGTGGTATTTCCCACGGAGGATCCGAATCTGACGATCCGGGTGGATGCATTGGACAGAAAGGCAGAGAACATCCTGACTGTGAAAATGGAGATCGTGCAGATTCCCCTTGCTGTGGCAAGTGACATGGCGGGAGCGGTGAAAAAATTTTTCTAAGGAGACAGGAAACTTGAGCATTCGGACGTCAGTAAAGCAGATGCTTGTCAGACAACAGGATAAAAAGTATGAAGCAGAACTGGCAAAGCTGCGGGTGACCTACGCGCAATGGGCTGCGGAGCAGGAAAAAAAGATTGCGGAAACAGTGGTCACAGAGATCGGGGAAAGAGTCGGTCTTGCGGAATTCGTGATCTACAGGCAGCAGAAAGGACAGTTGGCGGAAAATGCTGTGGAGCGGATCAATGCGTATTTTGTGAAGCATCCGGAGGCAGAGATCGTCTATGGAGATGAAGATCTGCTGTCAGAGAACGGAGAGCGTATGATCCCATGGTTCAAGCCTTGCTGGGCTCCGGATACCTACCGGGCTTTCTTCTATGTGGGAAGCGTCGTGGCAGTGCGGAGCAGACTGTTGCAGAAACTGGGGGAGCCCGGGGCTGTGACAGAAGGAGAGAGCACCGGCAGGGAAATAGTATTTTCGAAAGCGGAAGAGATCCGTCCCCTGATGGACCGGCTGTTTCTGGCGGCCGGTGGATTTGAGAGAGGCTGTCATACCATTGGACATCTGGAAGAAGTGCTGTTTCACGGCACTTTTGGTACTGCGGGAATCGGACTGCAGGGACCGGCAGAAACCAGCCGGGAGAAAGCGGAAGATGAGCAGAACCCCTGGGAAGAGTACCGGACGGCAGCGGAATCCGCAAAACTGTCCGTGGAACTGGCGGCCAAAGCGGCAGAGGAAGCCAGAGAACTGTTCGCCAGAGAACTTAGGGTCTCTGTGATCATTCCTTCCAAAGATAATCCTTCCGTACTGGGAAAATGTCTGCGGTCGCTGACGCAACGCCCGGAGGGCAGTGTTCCGGTGGAAATCCTGCTGATAGATAACGGAAGTAACGAGGAAAACAGGAAAAAAACAGAACAGCTGGTGGAAGAAATCCGGACAGCCGGAACACCGATCCGGTATGTATATGAGCCTGCGGAGTTCAATTTTTCCACCATGTGTAATCGTGGCGCAGAACTGGCAGATGGCAAGCTGCTGCTGTTCTTAAATGATGATATTGAATTATGTGAGAATGACTGGCTGGATAAAATGGTGTCCAGAGCCTTGCAGCCTTATGTGGGCAGTGTGGGACTGAAACTTTATTATCCGGATTCCGTGAAGATCCAGCATGACGGCATTGTCAATCTGCCGGTGGGACCGGTGCATAAGCTACAGTTTATGGAGGATGACAGAAGCTACTATTTTGGACGGAACCGTTTTACACAGGATTGTGTGGCCGTGACGGGAGCCTGTCTCCTGATCCGGACAGAGGTGTTCCGGGAGACCGGAGGATTCCGGGAAGTGTTGCGGGTAGCCTATAATGATGTGGAACTGGGCTTCCGGCTTCTGGAAATGGGATACTACAATGTGGTGTGGAACGACCGCTTTGCATATCATCATGAATCTCTCAGCCGGGGAAGCGATGAAAGTCCTGAGAAAATGCAGCGTCTGGTACAGGAGAGAGAACTGCTCTACCAGATGCATCCACAGTTCCGGGGAGAGGATCCTTTTTACCCGAAGGGGCTGAACCGGGAGGGACTGGACAGCCGTGTGGTTCCGGCATATCTGACAGATCGGAATGTTTTACAGGAGCCTTTCTGGAAAAGGGGACTTCCTGGCGGAGAGGAATTACAGAAGATCCGCAGGGATAACTGCCTGATGGCCAGAGTAGAGACAGCGGGACCGGAGCGGATCCAGGGATACAGTGTAATTCTGGGAGACGATAATGCATGCTATGAAAAACATCTGTTGCTGATTCCCTGTGGGGAAACAGAAGGACAGGGTGTGTGGTCCATGCAGTTGATGCCTGCCTACCGACAGGAACTGGAGGAAAATCTTCCGGATCAGAAAAATGTGGCATTGGGCGGCTTTTGTGTCCTCAGAGAAGGAGAACAACTGCCGGCGGGAAACTATACGATCGCTGTTCTTGTGGTGAACCGTGTCAGCAAGCTGAAACTTTGGAATACTACGGGAAAATATCTGACCGTAGAGCTTCCGGCAGCAAAAGAATAAAACAGATGCATGATCCGCTAAAATGCGGTGAAAGCATCACGGAGGAGACATATGTCAGAGAGCAACACCGAGATCAATTATAAGGAAGCCTACGAGAGAGAGCATGAAAAATGTGCGGATCTGGCGGACAAGATCGTAGTACTCGAATCGGAGAAGGAAGATCTGCAGTTCAAACTGGACCGAATCAAGAAAAATAAATTCTGGAAGGCTACAGGACCTGCCAGAAGTGTGATCCATTTTGCCCAGAGACAGAAGGAACGGCTGTCTCATTGCGGTGGTCCCAAAGATATTCTGCGGAAGATCCGTAACAAGAGTCACCAGAAGAGCCTGATGGAATCCTACGGTACCGGAAGCTTTCCCGATGCGGAGCAGAGGAAGAATGAGGAAGAAACGGTATTCCCCTATATGCCGAAGATCAGTATTCTCGTGCCGTTGTGGAATAACAAGAGAGAGTTCCAGATACAGATGCTGGACTGCGTCATGAACCAGACCTATCAGAACTGGGAACTGTGTCTGGCGGACGGTTCCGATGCGGAACATGCTTACATCGAAGAACTCTGCAAGGAGTACGCGGCGAAATCAGATGGCCGTATTGTATATAAGCACCTGGACCATAACGGAGGTATTTCCTACAACACCAATGAGTGTTACAAGCTGGCCACCGGAGACTATATCGGACTGTTCGATCAGGATGACATTCTGCATCCTTCCGTATTGTATGCCTATGTGAAGGAAATCAATGAACAGGGTGCGGATTATCTGTACTGTGATGAGACCACCTTCCAGGAGGACAATATTAATAAAATGCTGACCATGCATTTTAAGCCGGATTATGCACCGGATAATCTGCGGGCCAACAATTATATCTGTCATTTCAGCGTCTTTTCCAGAAAACTTCTGGAAGGCGAGGAACTGTTCCGTACGGCTTTTGACGGTGCGCAGGACCACGATATGATCCTGCGTCTGACGGACAGAGCACAAAAGATCGTACATGTGCCCAGACTGATGTATTACTGGAGAAGCCATGCGGGCAGTACCGCCGCCAGTATTGACGCAAAGCCCTATGCCATCGAGGCGGCAAAGGGTGCCGTGGCGGATCATCTGAAAAAGCATGGATTCAAACATTTTCAGATCACCAGTACCAGAGCCTGTGCCACAATTTTCCGGATCCGCTATCAGATTCTGGGAGATCCGAAGATCTCCATCGTGATCGCCAACAAGGATCACGTGGAAGATCTGAAGAGATGTATTACTTCTATTCAGAAGAACAGCACCTGGAGCAACTACGAGATCATCGTGGTGGAGAACAACAGCACCACACCGGAAATCCGGGATTACTATTCCCAGCTGCTGGCATTGTCCGGCAATGATTCCTACGCAGAGAGATGCAAGCTGCATACCGTCTGCGGTCATGACGGCGGGATTCTGCACAGCGAGGACGGCCGGATCTCTGTGGTGACCTATCATGGTGACTTTAATTATTCTGCTGTAAATAATCTGGGAGTATCCTATGCCACCGGAGATTATATCCTTTTGCTGAACAATGATACGGAAGTGATCACTGCCAACTGGATGGAAGAGATGCTGATGTATGCACAGCGGGAAGATGTGGGTGCCGTAGGTGCAAAGCTGTATTATGCGGACAAGACAATCCAGCATGCCGGTGTAGTCATCGGACTGGGGGCACATCGCACCGCAGGACATACCCATTATCGTATTCCGGTACAGAACCTCGGCTACATGGGACGCCTGTGTTATACCCAGAATGCCACGGCAGTGACCGGAGCATGTCTGTTGGTGAAAAAGAGTCTGTATGAGCAGGTGGGAGGACTGGACGAGAGCTTTGTGATCTCTCTGAATGACGTGGATTTCTGCCTGAAACTGCGCAAACTGGGACTGCTGAATGTATGGACCCCTTTTGCGGAACTGTATCATTATGAATCTATTTCCAGAGGTCTGGATGATCAGGGAGAGAAGGCGGAGCGTTACAACAAAGAATCCGAGCATTTCCGTGAAAAATGGAAGGCAGAGCTGGAAGCAGGAGACCCCTATTACAACCCGAATTTCTCTCTGGATCGCAGTGACTATGCGCTGAGAGATCCGGTTAGCGGACGTTAAATTGCTCTTTTCAGTAAAGGTAATCTATGGTAGAATAATGGCGGAGAGCGTTTACTGAAGAAAGATAAAGATAGCGATAAAACAGGAGGATAGGAAAATGAGTTATATGGACGAACTGAATTTCTGGTTGAATGATGATTATTTTGACCAGAAGACCAAGGATGAACTTCTGGCAATCCGCAACAACGAGGCAGAAGTGGAAGATCGTTTTTACAAGGAACTGGAATTCGGTACCGGCGGTTTACGTGGCGTGATCGGTGCAGGAACCAACCGCATGAACGTATATACCGTTCGTAAGGCAACTCAGGGTCTTGCTAATTATATCATTAAGCGCGGCACCCAGAGCAAGGGTGTGGCTATCGCATTTGACTCCCGCCGCATGTCTCCCGAGTTTTCCGATGAGGCAGCAAGATGTCTGGCAGCCAATGGCATCAAGGCATACATTTTTGAATCTTTAAGACCTACCCCGGAACTGTCCTTTGCCCTTCGTACGCTGGGATGTACCGCAGGTATCGTAGTGACTGCAAGCCACAACCCTCCTGAGTACAACGGCTACAAAGTATACTGGGAGGACGGCGCACAGGTAACCGCTCCTATTGATAAGGACATCATCACCGAAGTACAGGCCATCAAGGATTATCATACCGTGAAGACCATGAGCAGAGAAGATGCGGAAAAAGCAGGCCTCTATCAGGTGATCGGTAAAGAGATCGATGACAAGTACATGGCTGAGCTGAAGAAGCAGATCATTCATCCCGATGTTATTCAGGAAATGGCTGATGACATCAAGATCGTATATACTCCGTTATGCGGTACCGGTAACAAGCCGGTAAGACGTATCCTGTCCGAGCTGGGATTTAAGCACGTCTATGTAGTTCCCGAACAGGAGAATCCGGATCCAAACTTCACCACACTGGATTACCCGAACCCTGAGGATCCCAAGGCATTTACATACGCACTGCGTCTGGCCAAGGAGAAGGATGCGGACATCGTTCTGGCAACCGATCCCGATGCAGACCGTCTGGGTGTGTATGCCAAGGATACCAAGACCGGCGAGTATGTGGCATTTACCGGTAACATGTCCGGTATGCTGATCGCAGAATATATCCTGAGAGAGAAGACTGCTACCGGCACTATGCCCGAGAATCCCGCACTGGTAACCACCATCGTTACCACCAATATGACCAAGCCCATCACCGAAGCTTATGGTGTAAAGCTGATCGAAGTACTGACCGGCTTCAAGTTCATCGGTGAGCAGATCAAGTTCTTCGAGCAGACCGGCAGCAACAATTATGTATTCGGTCTGGAAGAGAGCTACGGCTGTCTGGCAGGTACTCATGCAAGAGATAAGGATGCAGTTGTAGCAGTTATGTGTCTGTGTGAAGTGGCGGCTTACTGCAAGAAGCACAACATGACTCTGTGGGATATGATGGTATCCATGTATGAGAAATACGGTTACTTCAAGGAGACCCAGTACACCATTACCATGAAGGGTATCGACGGTGCAAGACAGATCGCTGAGATCATGGATAAGCTTCGTAAGAATCCGCCCAAGGCATTCGGTGACCTGAAAGTGGAGAAATTCCGTGACTATCTGAACGATGTAGTCATCGACATGGAGAGCGGCGAGAAGACCACTACCGGACTTCCCAAGTCTAATGTCCTGTATTTTGAGCTTCCCGACAATGCATGGTGCTGCGCCCGTCCTTCCGGAACCGAGCCCAAGATCAAGTTCTACATGGGTGTTAAAGGTAACAGCATAGAGGATGCACAGGCCAAGGTAGAGAAGCTGACCGAGGATGTAAAGGCTGTACTGTAACCACTATGAGCAAATAGCATGCAGGTATGTTATTCAGGAAAGCTCTGGAAGAGCGATTTTGCGAATGGGGTTCTGAATAGTTAATGTTATTTTTAAGAGCGAATCGCCCGGGAAGGGCGATTTGCTCTTTTATAAAAGTGGAGGTATCCGTGGCAAAGCTGAACATAGCAAACCTTAAGAAAACTCTATATTATCTGCAACGCAACGGCCTGAGGGAAACCTGGATCTCTGTAAGGGAACGCCTGACAGAGACAGACCGCTATTTTTATGTGCCCTGTCCGGAAGAGGAACTGGAAAGGCAAAGTTGCAGAAAATGGGATAATCCGGTTACACTCAGCATTGTGGTGCCGTTGTACCGTACCCCGGAAATCTATCTGAACAGAATGATAACAAGCGTTATGCAACAGAGCTATCCTCACTGGGAACTGATTCTGGCGGATGCCACAGAGGATCACAGTGTGGAGGAGACGTTGACAAATCAGGGATTCCTGACAGAACGGCTCCCGGAAAATGCGGAAACTATTGCAGCGGATGCAAGGATCCACTATATACATCTTACGGAAAATGCCGGAATTGCGGCGAATACCAATCAGGCATTACCCTATGCAAGGGGAGAATATATCGGCCTGCTGGATCATGATGATGTATTGACACCGGATGCTCTGTATGAGATGGCGGATGCTATTACCAAAGCAAATGACAGAGGTGTCAGAGTCGCATTCGCTTATTCGGATGAAGACAAATGCAACGGGGATGAGACAAAATATTACGATCCCAACCATAAAGAAGACTTTAATTACGATTTAATCCTGAGTAATAACTATATCTGCCATTTTCTGGTGATGGATGCAGATCTGATGAAGAAACTTGCATTCCGGCCAGAATGCGACGGTGCCCAGGACTATGATCTGGTGCTGCGGGCAGTGTCAGAGGTGCTGGCTGCAGATGGCCGCTCCGGGGAGGAGAGAATTCTTCATATTCCCAGAGTGCTGTATCACTGGAGATGCCATGAAGCATCTACAGCAGCCAATCCCCACAGCAAGAAATATGCTTACGAAGCGGGGCTGCGTGCACTGCAGGATCATGCGGCAGAGCGTGGGATCCCGGCAAAGGCAGAGGAGACCAGACATGTAGGATTTTATCGGTTACAATATACAGAGGTATTACAGGAGAGACCGGATGTGGCTGCCGTAGGTGGCAGAGTGCTGTCCGGGAAAAACCGCGGCAGGATCGCCGGCGGCAGAATGACTGCGGACGGAAAGGTGTTCTACGAGGGACTGCCGAAGGACTTTGGTGGTTATCTTCACCGGGCGGAGCTGTCCCAGGATGCAGAAGCGTTAGACCTTCGGTGCATCAGGATCCGGTCAGCTGACAGGGAATTGTTTGAAAAAATCGTGGGAGTGCCTTATACGGAAGTAGTAAGAGGTCCGGAACAACAGCCGGTATTTGACAGCTCCACACTGCCTGCCGGGGCAGATATCCGGCTTTTAAGTCTGCAATTATCGGAAGCATTACGAAAACGGGGAAGACTGCTGTATCTGCCGGAGTATCCGGAGAAATGGGAGAGACTATGAAGGAAGTAACCGTCGTTATACCCAATTACAACGGAATGAAATATTTACCGGAATGCATGGCTTCCCTGCGTCAGGGACAGGAAAATGCACCGGAATATGAAGTGCTGATCATAGACAATGGTTCTGCTGACGGGAGCGTGGAATATCTGGACAGCGAATGGTGTCGCAAAAAAGAGGCACCGGCAGAAGAGGGGGGAAAACCGCAGGTGCGTCTGATCGCCCTGCCGGAGAACACCGGCTTCTGTCATGCGGTGAATCTGGGAATCCGGGAGGCACGAAGCCCCTATGTGATCCTGTTGAACAACGATACCAGAGTAGAAGCTGGATTTGTGAAAGGATTGTATGATGCCATTCGGAAGGATGAAAAGATCTTTTCCGTCAGCGCCAAAATGCTTATGTGGGATAAGCCAGAGCTGCTGGATGATGCGGGAGACCGCTACTGCGTTCTGGGATGGGCATATTCCCGGGGAAAAGGCCGGCCTGCTGTGGATTATGACAAGAATGTCAGCATATTCTCAGCCTGTGGCGGAGCGGCAATTTACAGACGTCAGGTATTTGAGGAGATCGGTTATTTTGACGAAGCGCATTTTGCTTATCTGGAAGATCTGGATATCGGTTACCGTGCCCGGATCTACGGCTATGAGAACCGGTACGAGCCGACGGCATCCGTTCTGCATTACGGCAGTGCTTCTACGGGATCCCGCTACAATTCCCGGAAAACGGAACTGTCTTCTTCCAATAATATCTATGTCATCGGCAAAAATATGCCGCTACTACAGTGGATCCTGAATCTGCCGTTCTTTTTGCTTGGATTTGGCATAAAATTTCTGTTTTTTTGCAAGAAGAGAATGGGAAAACTATATTTAAAGGGACTGGCAGAAGGGTGGAAACGTACTGTGGGTCCTGTGGGAAAGCAGGCAAAAGTGCGCTTTCAATGGAGTCATTTATGGAATTATGTGAAGATTCAGTGGCAATTATACCTGAATGTTTTTCGAATTCTTATGAAATCTTAAGAAATCGCTTCATAAATTCTTAAGTTGAGAAAAAACCACCGTTATTGTAGAATGAAATCGTTGAAAAGAAGCTTTTCGGACTTAAAGATTGGGTGACCCGTATGATAAAAGACAACCAGAAAGTCTTTAACAGGCTTCTTGTGATAATAGATGCGCTGATCACAGCAGTATCTTTTGTCCTTGCCTATTATATCAAATTTTATATCTTAAATGACGGTCCGGGGATCGGTGTCCTGCCGGTGCGGGATTACTACATGTTGCTTCCCTTTATTGTACCCGGTTATATGTTCCTGTATTACCGGTGCAGTGTGTATTCACCGAAGCGTACCGTCCGCCGCAGACATGAGATCTACAGCATTCTGCAGGCAAATACCATTGGCCTGGCGGCTTTGATCATTATTTTATATATGATCATCCGTGAGATCAACTTTTCACGATCCGTCATGGCGATTTTTTATGTTCTGAATGTTTTTCTGACTTCCGTATTCCGTATCATCATGCGCAAGGCATTGCGTTCCATACGGAAAAAGGGGTACAACCTGAAGCATATTTTGCTGGTAGGATATTCCCGGGCGGCAGAGGAATATATCGACAGAATCCTCAGCAATCCCCAATGGGGATATGTGGTGTGCGGTATTCTGGATGAGCATATCCCCGGAGGCACGACCTACAAGGGAGTGAAAGTACTGGGAACGCTTGGTAATCTGGAATACATCCTTCCGGAGAACAAGCTGGATGAAATCGCAATCACACTTTCCCTGAAGGATTATGATTATCTGGAAGGTGTGGTGGATATCTGTGAGAAATCCGGGGTGCACACCAAATTCATTCCGGATTACAGCAGTCTGATCCCCAGCAGACCCTATACGGAGGATCTGATGGGATTACCGGTGATCAATATCCGGTATGTACCGCTGACGAACACAGGCAATATGGTGATCAAGCGGGCAATGGATATCGTTGGTTCCATTTTCGGTATCATTATTACCTCACCGATCATGCTCATATCAGCAATTCTGGTAAAGCTGTCCAGCCCGGGACCGGTGATCTTTAAGCAGGAACGGGTAGGACTTCATAATAAGCCGTTTTATATGTACAAATTCCGCAGCATGGCAATGCAGACGGCGGCGGAAGAGAAAAAGGGATGGACGGTACGCAATGACCCCAGAGTCACCGGTATCGGTAAGGTTCTCAGACGTACCAGTATCGATGAACTTCCCCAGCTGTTCAATATCTTAAAGGGAGATATGAGTCTGGTCGGTCCCAGACCGGAAAGACCGCAGTTTGTGGAAAAGTTCAAGGAAGAGATTCCTCGTTACATGGTAAAACATCAGGTACGGCCGGGACTGACCGGATGGGCACAGGTGAATGGCTTGCGCGGTGATTCCTCCATCAAGAAGAGAATCGAATATGATATTTACTATATTGAGAACTGGACCATTGGATTTGATATCAAGATCATTCTTATGACGTTCTTTACAGGATTTATCAATAAAAATGCTTATTAGTACAAGGAGAAGACAAGATGGCAACAAATTCTAACAACAATGGCGGCAATAGTCAGAGACCTGCCGGAAGCGGAAGAAAACCTTCCGGAAGCGCACAGAGACCTACAGGACAGAGACCTGCCGGCAGTGGACAGAGAACCGGAGCTGCGAACGGACAGAAGAGAATGTCTGCCAAACAGCGTGCAGCCAGGAAGAGAAGAAAGGTTATCATCTTTGGCGTAGAGATCGTAGTGATCCTGTTCATGGTAGCAGTATTGTATCTGGTAATGACTCATACCAGCAATGAGGGCCCCAAGGTAACCGTTCTGGAGACAGAAGAACTTCAGATTCCCGAAGAGGTGCAGCAGGATGAAACTATGAAGGGCTATATGAACATTGCCCTGTTCGGTGTGGATGCCACCAAGGAAAGCCAGCTGTACAAGGGCAGCCGAAGCGATAGTATCATGATCGCCAGCATCAACATGGATACCGGTGATATCAAACTGGTCAGCGTATATCGTGATACGTACCTGAATATCGGTACGGATTCCTACCAGAAATGTAATTCC
Organism: Lachnospiraceae bacterium GAM79; assembly: GCA_003584705.1. Lineage (GTDB taxonomy): Bacteria > Bacillota > Clostridia > Lachnospirales > Lachnospiraceae > Acetatifactor > Acetatifactor acetigignens. The sequence continues at coordinate 3,405,004 of AP018536.1, read as the reverse complement.
GCTTATTCCTATGGCGGAGCAGAGCAGGCGGTTAAGATGCTGAACATGAATCTGGATATGGATATTACGAACTTTGTGACCGTAGGCTATAAAGGACTGAGCGAAGTGATCGACGGTCTGGGCGGTGTCTATATTGATGTGGACTCTGAGGAGATCAAGCATATCAACAACTATCAGATCGGTATTGCAGAAGTTTTGAAATGCGATTATACACCGGTAACTGAGACCGGTATGCAGCTGTTGAATGGTCTGCAGGCTACTGCTTACTGCCGTATCCGTTATACCGCTGGTAACGACTTTAAGCGTGCTGCCCGTCAGCGTGAAGTCATTCAGGCAATCGAAGATCAGGCAAAGAAAGCAGATTATGCAACATTGTCCAAGGTATTCAACAGTGTCATCGACGATATTTACACCAGTCTGGATTCCAAGGACATCCTGGATCTGCTGAGCAATATTTCAAATTATCGCATAGTGGACGAAGGAGGTTTCCCCGAAGAGACCATGCGTGACACCGGCAATATCGGTGCAAAGGGAAGCTGTGTTATTCCGGTAAATCTCGAAAGCAATGTAGTATGGCTGCATCAGTTCCTGTTTGATGATGCCAGCTATTCCGTAACCAGCAACGTGAAGGAATACAGCAATAAGATTGAATCTGACACATCACCTTATCTGAATAAGTAAGAAACAGTGTATAGAGTAAAGCAACAGGAATACAAGGGAGTCTTCCGGAATCTGCCGGGGCTCCCTTGTGCATTACCCAGAAGGTTATAAGCCTTTTGGACAGTAGGAAAAGGCTTGTGCCGCAATAAGAGTTAAAGTATAATGAACCAGAGATTGGAAAAGTGAGGAGCGCTCTGACATGGAGATAGATGTGATCATTCCCCTGTATAAGCCGGGAAAAGAATTATTTACATTATTGGATAAACTGGGCAGTCAGAGCGTACCGGTACATCAGGTGATTCTTCTGAATACGGAAGAAAAATATTTTGATCAGCTGATCTACGGAATCAGATTTCTGGAAACCTATCAGAATATCAAGGTATACCATGTATCCAAAAGAGAGTTCGATCATGGCGGTACGAGACGGATGGGAGTAAAAAAGTCTTCTGCGGATGTCTTCGTGATGATGACACAGGATGCCATGCCGAAAGATGACAGGCTGATCGAAAAACTGGTGGAACCCCTGCAGGGGGAAGTGGCGGTGGCCTATGCGAGACAGCTGCCCAGAGAGGATTCGACACCGGTGGAGAGCTATACCAGAGAATTTAACTATCCGGCAAAGTCCCGGATCAAATCGGCAGCAGACCTGGACAGCCTGGGGATCAAGACCTTTTTCTGCTCCAATGTCTGTGCGGCCTATCGCCGGGAGATCTATGAGGAACTGGGCGGGTTCGTCAGACATACGATATTTAATGAAGATATGATCTATGCGGCAAAGGCGGTGGAAGCAGGATACTCTGTGGCTTATGCGGCGGATGCGCAGGTGGTGCATTCTCATAATTATACCAACGGGCAGCAGTTCCACAGAAACTTTGACCTGGGAGTATCGCAGGCAGAGCATCCCGAGATTTTTGCAGCATATCCTTCGGAGTCCGAGGGAAAACGAATGGTGAAAGATGTGACGGTATATTTGCGCAGCAACCATATGTCTGCCGGATTGCCCCATTTTTATATGCAATGCGCCTGTAAATATGCAGGTTATTTACTGGGAAAGAACTATCGCAGGCTCCCGAAAAAATGGGTACTTGCTTTTACTTCCAACAAGGAATACTGGAAACAGAACAGAAAGGATGTATGACTATGTGTGGTATTGTAGGTTATATTGGAACAGAACAGGCAGCGCCGATCATTCTGGACGGTCTGTCCAAGCTGGAATACCGTGGATATGATTCCGCAGGTATGGCGATTTTTGACGGTGAGAAGATCAACACCAGAAAAGCAGTGGGAAGACTTAAGGTTCTGGAGAACCTGACCCACGGCGGAGAGAATATGAAAGGAACCTCCGGTATCGGACATACCCGTTGGGCAACTCACGGAGCTCCCAGCGATATCAATTCCCATCCGCATATGAACAATGCGGGAACCATTGCCGTGGTACACAACGGCATTATCGAGAACTATATTCCCCTGAAGAAAAAGATGCAGGATAAGGGGTATCAGTTCGTATCCGAGACTGATACCGAGGTATTGGCACATCTGTTAGACTATTATTACAAGGGAAATCCTCTGGAAGCCATCACGAAGGTGCTTCATCGTGTGGAAGGCTCTTATGCGCTGGGAATCATGTTTGCAGATCAGCCGGATAAGATTTTTGCAGCCCGCAAGGACAGCCCGCTGATCGTGGGAAAGAGCGACAACGGCAGCTTTATCGCTTCCGATGTTCCTGCGATATTGAAATATACCAGAACCGTATATTATGTAGACAATCAGGAAGTTGTGGAATTACAGCAGGGTAGTCTGCGTTTCTTCTCCGTGGATGAGGAAGAGATCGAGAAGCAGCCGGTGACCATTGACTGGGATGCCAATGCGGCAGAAAAGGCTGGATATGAGCACTTCATGCTGAAAGAGATCTATGAGCAGCCGAAGACCATCAACGATACCATCTCTCCGAGAATCAAGGATAATGATATTGTGATCGAAGAGCTGAACATGAGTGATGAAGAGATCAAAGAGATCACGAAGATCCATATTGTGGCCTGCGGCTCCGCATATCATACCGGAGTTACCGCAAAATATGTGATCGAGGGTCTGGCAAGAATCCCGGTAGAAGTGGATGTGGCCAGTGAATTCCGTTATCGTGATCCGATTCTTCAGAAGGGTAATATGGTCATTGTCATCAGCCAGTCCGGTGAGACGGCAGATACTCTGGCAGCACTGAGAGAGTCCAGGGAAAGGGGCTTCAAGGTACTGGGCATTGTCAATGTGGTGGGAAGCTCCATTGCCAGAGAGGCAGACAGTGTTATGTATACCTGGGCAGGTCCCGAGATCGCAGTGGCTACCACCAAGGCTTACAGTGCACAGCTAACTGCACTTTACATGCTGGCTATGAAATTCGCCAGGGTACGTGGTACTATTGATCAGGAGAAGTTCGCCGGTATGCTGACAGATTTAAGATGCCTGCCGGATCAGATCGAACTGCTTCTGGGACAGAAGGAGAAGATTCAGCATTTTGCCAATCGTTACGTGGGAGCAAGAGATATTTTCTTCATCGGACGCGGTATTGACTATGCAATCTCGCTGGAAGGATCCCTGAAACTGAAAGAGATTTCCTATATTCATTCTGAGGCTTATGCAGCCGGAGAACTGAAACATGGTACGATTTCTCTGATCGAAGATGGTACGCTGGTAGTGGCTTTGGCAACCCAGCCGGATCTGTTCCAGAAGACCATCAGTAATATGGTAGAAGTAAAAGCAAGAGGAGCCTTTGTTATGGCAGTCACCATTGAAGGCAACAAGGCCATTGAGAAAGCGGCGGATTATGTAATATACATCCCCGAGACCAATCCGTACTTTACCAATTCTCTGGCAATCATTCCTTTGCAGTTGTTCTCCTACTATGTGGCAGTGGGACGCGGCTGTGACGTGGATAAACCCAGAAACCTGGCAAAATCCGTTACTGTTGAGTAGAGTGTAATAACTTACCCATAGAGAGACTGCTTGCAGGCAGAACAGACTCTCTTTTTTTTCAGGATTCATAATTGCTTCAGAAAGTTATCACAATTCGGACACAATTGACGGATATACTGTGTTCATAAGGTGAGAGGAAGAAATGAAACAGGTAATGGTAAAAAGAGTTTCTCACTTGCAACAGGATAGGAGGAAGCAATATGTACGAGAATGATAATTTTTCCGGTTACGGAACCGGCAATGAAAATACAACCGGTACATTCAGTGGAGCAGATCTGAATGAGACAAGAACAGAAAACAGTTATGGCTATGAAAATCATAGTACTACCCAGAGTGCAGCAGGAAGCACGAATGGTTACACCACATATCAGATGGGCGGAACCACAGGCAGCAACAATACGGAGCCTAAGAAAACCCAAAAACATGGCGGTTACTTCCGGAAGGCAATGGTAAGTGTCAGCCTGGGATTGTTCTTTGGACTGTTCGCAGGAATCGGTTTCTATGCAGTACAGCAGGGAACCGGGATGTTTACGACCAGCACAGATACCGCAGTGGTAGATGAGATCGCTTCTGAGGCAACGACAGAAAGTACCCAGAGTGCACAGCTGGCTACCAATGTTACTTATGTAGAGTCCGATGTATCCAATGTGGTAGAAAAAGTAATGCCTGCCATGGTATCCATCGTAAATAACTTTACCGAGACAGCCAATGTCTTCGGACAGCAGTATACACAGGAAGAAGCAGCCAGTGGTTCCGGTATCATTGTAGGTAAGACCGATGATGAACTGCTGATCGTATCCAATAATCATGTAGTAGAGAGTGCAGATACTCTGACCGTTACTTTTATCGATGGCAGTGAAGCACAGGCACAGGTCAAAGGACTGGATTCCGATATGGATCTGGCAGTGATCGCAGTATCTTTAAATGATCTGAGTGATGATACCAAGAATGCTATTACAGTAGCAACACTTGGCAGCAGTGATGATCTGAAGCTTGGTGAGCCGGTCATCGCTATCGGTAATGCCCTTGGCTATGGTCAGTCTGTTACCAACGGTATTGTAAGTGCCCTGAATCGTGAGATCACTCTGGAGAACGGCTCTACCGGTACTTTCATCCAGACCAACGCAGCCATCAACCCCGGTAACTCCGGCGGTGCACTGCTGAACATGAATGGTGAGGTTATCGGTATCAACTCCAACAAGATCGGTGGTACTGCCGTAGAAGGTATGGGATATGCTATCCCTATTACTTCGGCAAGTCCTATCATTGCAGATCTGATGGAGCGTCAGACCAGAACCAAGGTAGCTGAGGATGAAGTCGGTTACATCGGCATCTCCCTGCAGGAAGTAACTTCCCAGATCTCCCAGATGTACAACATGCCGGAAGGTATCTATGTAGTATCTGTAGAGGAAGGCAGCGCAGCAGCCAATGCCGGTATCATGAAAGGTGATATCATTACCAAATTTGACGGCAGCAGTATCTCTTCCTACTCTGATCTGCAGAAAACGTTACAGTATTATGCGGTCGGTGATTCCGTAACCGTAACGGTACAGAGACCTCAGAACGGTGAATATGTATCCATCGAGCTGAATCTGACACTGGGCAGCAGACCTGCAAGCCAGAAATAAAGAAATAACAGGTAAATAAAAGGAAATGGAAAGAGACCCGGGCGAGACATATAGTTTTGCCCGGGTCTTGTAATATTTACCAAAATATGAATAGTTATAAATGGTTTAGAAAAACTTAACTTGTGCCCCGCTACTTCATTGAGTATAATAAGCGTAGGCAATGAGAAGTGTCAGACACGGGTATTATGCAATATGACTGCTTGCAGGCATTATTGCATAATGGCCGGGGATGATAGGGCGAAGCCCGGATATCGAGGGAACACGAAGTGTTGCCGAGATACACTGCGAAGATGCTTTGGAGCCGGGGATGATAGGACGAAGCCCGGATATCGAGGGAACACGAAGTGTTACCGAGATACACTGCGGAATAGTGGTAGGAAACAAAGAGGAGAATAACATGACAGATAATTATAATGATGATTATAGAGAAGTGATCCCTGAGGAGGAAAAAACAGAGACCAATGTGAGTGAAACTCAGGATAACGAAAAAAATAACGGAAACACACAGGTGGCGGATACTGCAAAAGAAAATTCCACCGAAAAAAAGTCAGAGGACAAAAAGGACAGCAGCGAATACGAAGATGTCTGCTTTATCTGCCGCAGACCGGAGAGCAAAGCCGGCAGAATGTTCAAGCTGCCCAACCATATCTGCATCTGCGATGATTGCATGCACAAGACCATGGAGACTGTGAGCCAGTTCGATTATCAGGGAATGTTGAACAATCCCAATGATTTCAACCAGTTTAACGGACAGAACGGATTCCCCAACATCAGTTTTGTGAATCTGGCGGATCTTCAGGGAGACGGCGGTATTCCCAACAAGCAGAAACTCAAGAAGAAAAAGAAGGCGGAAGGTCCCAAACCGGTATTCAATATCAAGGACATTCCGGCACCTCATAAGATCAAGGCCAGTCTGGATGAATACGTGGTAGGACAGGAAAAAGCCAAGAAGGTCATCTCCGTAGCAGTATACAACCATTACAAGAGAGTGGCCACTGACACTATGGATGAGATTGAGATCGAAAAGTCCAACATCCTCATGATCGGCCCCACCGGTTCCGGTAAGACCTATCTGGTAAAGACACTGGCAAAACTTCTGGATGTGCCTCTGGCTATTGCTGATGCCACCTCTCTGACTGAGGCGGGTTATATCGGTGATGATATCGAGAGCGTGGTATCCAAATTGCTGGCAGCGGCGGGCAATGACGTAGAAAAGGCGGAAAAAGGTATCATCTTCATCGATGAGATCGACAAGATCGCCAAGAAGAAAAACACCAACTCCCGGGATGTCAGCGGAGAGAGTGTACAGCAGGGTATGTTGAAGCTTCTGGAAGGTGCGGAAGTGGAGGTGCCGGTAGGTGCCAACAGCAAAAATGCCATGGTACCTTTGGCAACGGTGAACACCCGCAATATCCTGTTTATCTGCGGTGGTGCGTTCCCGGATCTGGACGAGATCATCAAGGAGCGCCTGACCAAGACCGCATCCATCGGTTTCAACTCGGAACTGAAGGATAAATACGATAAAGATACCGATATTTTATCCAAGGTGACTGTGGAGGATATCCGCAAGTTTGGTATGATTCCGGAATTTATCGGTCGTCTGCCGATCATTTGTACTTTACAGGGATTGTCAAAGGATATGTTGGTGAAGATCCTGAAAGAGCCGAAGAATGCGATTCTTAAGCAGTACCAGAAGCTGTTGGAGCTGGATGAGGTAAAACTGGAGTTCACAGACGATGCCCTGGATGCCATTGCCGAGAAGGCAATGAAGCGCGATACCGGTGCCAGAGCTCTGCGCTCCATCATCGAGGACTTCATGCTGGATATCATGTATGAGATCCCGAAGGATGATAACATCGGAAGGGTTACCATTACCAGAGAGTACATTGAAGGAACCGGCGGCCCCATCATCGACATCCGCAGTAATGAGATCCTGGAACCCGTGGAGAATCTGAAGCAGATTCCGGTGGAAGAGAAATAAATTGAGAGTTAGTGAAATACATTGGCAAAATCCACGAACTCCCGGAGCATGCGATACACATGTCTCGATGTAAGGTCTCCAGATGTGAATTTTCTACGAAAAGTGATGAGTGGTTCTCGTCATGACGGGGCCGCCTACAGTCGACATCCATGTCGACAATCGGCTGACGCGGACATCGTGTCCGCTTTCCCCCTGTCTTTCAGCACTTTTCTAGAAAATATCAACATCCTCCGACAAACATCTTCGACATGGCACCGCATACTCCGGGAGTTCTGCGTTTTGGAAAGCTTTCAAAAACCAGTAGCCCCGGCTGGGTATAAGAATAAGCAGTGCCGTAAGCAGACGTCGGTACCATAGCGTCTCAAGGGACGCATTGCGGTCGTATTATGACCGCTTATGTACCGCTACGCTCTGCGACAGGAGCGCATCGTACTAAATAAAGTACGAGCGTGCCGCGTTTCTTATACCCTGCCAAGGGCTACGGGATTATTTTACTAACTCTCAATTTACAAAACATTTAAAAACAGTATTGACTTTTTCCAGGCATATGGTAATATAAACATATGAACAGTGGTTCATATGAATGAATATTAAAACTAAATGCAAATCATTAGCAACTAAACAAAAAATGCGAATGGAGAAAGAGGAGGATATTACCATGAAGAAAACTTACAAGATCGAAGTAGACTGTGCAGCTTGTGCTCTGAAGATGGAGGATGCAGCGAAGAAGGTAGAGGGTGTTACCGGTGCAACCGTCAGCTTCATGACCCAGAAGATGAAGGTGGAATTTGCCGATGGCAGCGATGAGAAGGCCGTTATGGAGAACGTGGTAAAAGCCTGCAAGAGAGTAGAGGATGACTGCGAGATCTATTTATAGGATGCTCTCGGAAAAGAGGAAGCTATGACTAAGAAACAGAAAAAAGTACTGGTCCGCATCATTGTGGCGGCAGTACTGTTAATTATTTTGCATTTTGTACCTTTGGAAGGGATCTGGCTGGGACTGCTGTACCTGATTCCCTATGCGGTGATCGGCTATGATATTCTCAGAAAAGCCGTTCTGGGCATTATGCACGGTGAAGTGTTTGATGAGAATTTCCTGATGGCGGTAGCTACCGTAGGTGCCATGGGACTGGGAGAGTATTCCGAAGGCGTGGCCGTTATGCTGTTCTACCAGATCGGTGAACTGTTCCAGGCGGTAGCTGTGGGCAAGAGCCGTCAGAACATCAGCGCCCTGATGGATATCCGCCCGGATTATGCCAACATTGAGGCAGAGGACGGCAGCTTAGAGCAGGTAGATCCCGATGATGTAGAGATCGGAACCGTGATTGTGGTACGTCCCGGTGAAAAGGTTCCTATCGATGGTGTGGTAGTGGAAGGTACATCCACACTGAATACCAGTGCCCTGACCGGTGAAAGCGTCCCCAGAGAGATCACAGTGGATCAGGATGTGATCAGCGGCTGTGTGAACCTGACCGGATTACTTAAGATCCGTACCACCAAGGAATTTGGAGAATCCACCGTATCCAAGATTCTGGATCTGGTAGAGAATTCCAGTATGAAGAAGTCCAAGTCTGAGAACTTTATTACGAAGTTCGCAAGATATTATACCCCGGCAGTCTGCTACAGTGCTCTGGCACTGGCCATCCTGCCTCCTGTGATCAACCTGATCATGGGCAATCCGGCAGTCTGGAGCACGTGGATCATTCGTGCCTTGACTTTCCTGGTAATCAGCTGCCCTTGTGCACTGGTCATTTCCATTCCCCTTTCTTTCTTCGGAGGAATCGGAGCAGCAAGTGCCTGTGGTATTCTGGTGAAGGGGTCCAATTATCTGGAAGCGCTGTCTGAGACCAAATATGTGGTATTTGACAAGACCGGTACCCTGACCAAGGGTGTATTCGATGTGACGGGTATTTACCCCGGCAGGGATTTCACAGAGGATGAACTGCTTGAGTATGCTGCATATGCGGAGAGCTATTCCAGCCATCCCATCAGCAAGAGCCTGAAGATTTCTTACGGCAAGGAGCTGGAGGCGTCCAACGTCAGTGATGTGGAAGAAATCAGCGGACACGGCGTTACTGCCAAAGTAAATGGCAAGCAGGTAGCGGCCGGTAATGCGAAACTGATGAAGAGTCTGAACCTGGCTTATACGGAAAATACCGGTGTGGGTACAGTGGTTCATGTAGCGGTAGACGGAAAATATGCCGGATACATCCTGATCTCTGATGTGATCAAGGATGGTGCGAAGGAAGCCATTGCATCTCTGAAGAATTCCGGTGTGAAGAAATGCGTTATGCTGACCGGTGACAGCAAAACAGTTGCAGAACATGTGGCCGGTGAGTTAAAATTGGATGAGGTACACAGTGAACTGCTTCCCGCAGACAAGGTAAGCTGCGTGGAGAAGCTGTTGCAGGACAAGAGCGAGAAGGAAAAACTGGCATTCGTGGGTGACGGTATCAACGATGCACCGGTACTTTCCCGTGCGGATATCGGTATCGCTATGGGAGCCCTTGGCTCAGATGCGGCCATTGAGGCAGCGGATGTGGTTCTGATGGATGACAATCCTGCCAAGATCGCTCTGGCTATGCGGATTTCCCGGAAATGTCTGCGCATCGTTTACGAGAACATCGTATTTGCGCTGGCAGTTAAGGCCATCTGCCTGATCCTGGGTGCGCTGGGTATCGCCAACATGTGGGTTGCTATCTTCGCAGACGTAGGAGTTATGGTACTGGCTGTGCTCAATGCCATCAGATGCCTGCGCATTAAAAACAATTAACCGGATGCAGGCAAAATATGCCTGCGTCATGAGATCACCGGTATTCCGGGAGAACAGGTGGACATGCAGACTTTTTTTTCAGAAATTACAGCACTGTGCAGGAACGAACAATTTCTGCACAGTGTGATGGAAAAATATCATTATGATCCGGAAGAATACCCCAATCTGAAGAGGCTGGCAGGTGAGATGATCCCCTGCCTGGAGACAGAAGCGGGATGGCAGGACAGAGAAATCCAAGAGACTTTTCCCGGGAGGGATCAGTCTTTTTTGGCTGTAGGCATTACTCTGGGAAAAGGGATCGATGAACTGCAGGAAAAGTATTTGCAGAACGGATTTCTGACAGAGAGTTATATGATCGAAGTACTGTCCAGTGAATTATTATTAGAAAGCTACCGGGCTTATACAGAGTGGCTGGTTGTGCATCGGGATCTGCATGTTGCCAGACTGCATTTTTTAGGTGGGGAGATTTCTGAGACTTCAGAACAAAAAATAAGCAGTCTGCTGCGGCTGGCGAACCTTCCCATGCTTCTGCAGGAGCTTGCATTGCCGGTTACCTGTAATGCAGCGTATTGTATGATCCCGAAGAAAAGTGTGGTATTTTATGCGGAGCTGACGAAGGATCCTTTTACCAAATGTGCCGGAATCTGTCTGGGATGCGGCAGGAGAGACTGCCCGAACCGCATGGAGGAAAAGGAGAATTTCCCTCTGCGGTTTGCGGACATGACGGACCGTCCGCTGTCCTATGGGTATGCCAGAATTTTTTCCAAAGCGGATGTAAAATAGGCTTATAGCGTACAAATCGGCAGAAAGTATTGTCCGAAATATTAAAATTCTGATAAGATTTATCAGACGACTTGTAAGTATAGAAAGAATATGGTATGATGCAATCACTTTCAAAGAGGAAAGATATCGTGTGTACGGTGTCTTTCCTCTTTTTATGTATACAATGAGTCAAACACGGATTTGTGCCTGCACAGGAGGCTGTATTTGACGAAGATACATCATCAAGCGTTTTTTATTCGGTGATCAAGTAAAAGATTTGAGAAGAGAGGTGGCTTATGGAAGTATTTTTAGAGGTGACGGTGCAGCATAAAAAATATCATGCCGGGTTTATGGACAAAATGCGGCAGCAACCGGAAGTCACATCCTGCTATCAGGTAGAGGGGGAATATGATTTCCTCGTAAAAGCGGATGTGACCTCGGAAAAGGAACTGGAAAAACTGGAGCGCAGCGTGCGTAAGATTAACGGCGTCTGCAGTGTGCAGCCGGTCTATGCACTGCAGGAGATCATATAGTCATACCCGGAGCAGGGCATTGAAGGTTTCCTCTAAATTCAGTCTGCCGTAGCCCCATTCCCGGTTGGGGTAGTTCAGACCCTGTGTACGCACGGCACCGCGTATGAAATAACTGCGGATCTCCCGGCTTTCCGCCAGCCGGTTATTGCCCTCAATGACTGACCATTGGAAAAACTGTGCTACGGCTCCGGCAGTGATAGCAGCAGCCATGCTGCTTCCCGTACGGCGTCCGTCAATGGTGGAGATGTTTACTCCGGGAGCGGATAAGTCCGGACGGATCTGACCGGTGCGTCCGAAGCCTCTGCCGGATTCTGCGTAAAAACTGTTATTTTCCGCGTTGTAAGTAGAAACGCTCAGAACCTCCGGCGCCATCGAGGGCTCCGTCAAAGTCATGTCGGGATCCGGATTGAGAAAATATACCGGAGTAGACAGAAATTCTGTGATAGGCAGCCACATGTGAAAATTACCGTTATATAAACTACCGGAAGCAGAGACATGAAAGGTCCAGATACCGGGGGTAGGATCCTGGATGCGTACAAGGATCAGTTCCTCGCCGGAATTTTCTTCCACAAGAGCAGAGTCGATAGTGACTCTGCTTTTTTCGTAGATAAAGGAATAGGTCACGCTTTGTTGCAACCCAAGGCGCAGTTCGGGAATATTTTCCCCGCCGGGAGTGCGGATGCTCAGATTAAAAGCATCCGGCAGAGCACCCCAAAGCTCCAGCCAGAATCCGATACAGCCTTCGCTGACCCGGATCTCCACATCCCGGGAATCCTCCCCAGGTGTCTGAGCGCTTAGTCTTCCATGGTAATGGTGTGAGGCGTTCCCTTCATTTCCCCCGCAGACGATGGCGGCACGGCTTCTGCGGACAGCGAGAGAAGAGAGATACCGTGACAGGGAGGAATTGCCCGCATGATCTCCCTGGTTGGTTCCCAGACCCAGACAGATGACTACCGGACGCTCGAAGAGCCGCACGAAGGATTCCGCGTATTTGATGCCCAGCATAATATCATTTTCCTGATAGGCGGGAACACCCTCGGGCACCAGATAAAAGCTGCGCAGATATTGCTTACATTCCTTGAGCTTCACCACGACGATGTCGGCACCCGGTGCAGCACCGATATAAGGACTGCCTTGTCTGACGATACTGCCGGCTGCGACTCCGGCGAGGATACTGCCGTGTCCGTTTTCGTCCCTGGAGGGAACGATGGAATAAGGATCCTCGGAACGCAACGCCAGGTTAATATCCTCTCTGCGGTATTCAGAACCATATTTTAACCCATCAGGGGGCGCTCCGGTCTGAACCGTCTGATCCCAGATCGCCAGGACACGGCTGTTGCCGTTCTCGTCCAGAAACACAGGATTTTGGTAATCAATACCGGTATCGATAAAACACAGGATCACGCCCTGCCCCGTGAGACTTAGGGGTGGACGCTGCACCTGGGTGATCCCACTGGCAATCAGACTTGCCGGATCAAAGGGAGCGGCACCGGGTGGCGTCTCACCGGAGGGAGATAGCTGCATGAGCCCGTAAAGCTTCGGCATATTGTGATAGGGGAAAAAATCAATCTTTGGATTGCGGATTCCCAGATTGGCCAAATACAAAATCAAAAAATCTTCTCCGATGCGTTCATAACAATTATTGTCATCTCCCAGAAATTCCGATGCGGAAAAGTCTGTGATAATGTCATAGGTGTCCTCTGACAGGATCATTTCCTTGCAGTCCATGGCGTTACTCCGAAGAATCCATTTTTATAATATATACAACGGGATGAATTTTGGTGTGTATGCGTGGGGAGATCCATGACATAAGGGAAAAGCTATAGTACATAAAATATTATGAATATTATAGAAGAGACGGGTAGAAATACCGGTAAGGGATCGTGAGATGTGGGAAAATCCTATTTTCAAAAAAATATGGGAAGTCGGGAAAAAAAAGACGGTATTGATGAAGAAGCATTATAAGAATGGTCTGATGCTGGGAGTGCTCTTGCTGGCAATGTTTTTCCTCGGAAGAAGCATTGGAGCCATTGCCTACGGTCTGCGTATGCAGCGGGAAATAAAGACACAGGCGACGGCGGGAACTGCGCTGGAGAACACCGAAGCGTTATTTTCAGCAGAAAACTGGGGATTGGGATTCGGGACGGAAGGAACACAGCCCACCGGCACGGCATCTGCGGAAGAACTAAAAGAGTACAATGCCTATTATGTGGGAGATGCGGAGGAGAAAAAAATCTATCTCACTTTTGACTGCGGCTATGAGAATGGTAATAGTTCCGCCATATTGGATGCATTGAAAAGGCACAATGCACCGGCGACCTTTTTTGTGGTAGGACATTTTCTGGAGTCGGCGCCGGAGATGGTGAAACGCATGGTGGAGGAGGGACATACCGTGGGAAACCATACCTATCATCATTATGACATGTCGAAAATTTCTGATCCGGCGGTTTTTCGGAAGGAAATGGATGACGTGAGAACTCTTTTTCAGGAGACCACCGGCACGGAGATGGCGATGTACTACCGGCCGCCCCAGGGAAAATACAGTGAGACGAATCTGCAGATGGCAAAGGATCTGGGATATTCCACTTTTTTCTGGAGCCTGGCTTATGTGGACTGGAACGTGGATGCCCAGCCCAGCCATGAGGAAGCTTTTTCCAAGCTGACAGGCAGGATCCACCCAGGAGCAGTGGTGCTGTTACATAATACCTCGAAGACCAATGGGGAGATTCTGGATGAACTGCTCACGAAATGGGAAGAAATGGGTTATACCTTCGGAAAATTGGAAGAACTGGTGCAGTAGGGTTTGACTTCCCCTGCCCCATACCCTATAATAGAGGACAGAAAAATATACTGGAGGACAACCATGGAAAAAGAACTGGTAGTTGTCATTGATTTTGGCGGACAGTACAATCAGCTGGTCGCCAGAAGAGTCAGAGAATGCAATGTATATTGCGAGATCTACTCTTACAAGACAGACTTGAATAAGATAAAAGCGATGAATCCCAAGGGAATCATCCTGACCGGCGGCCCTGCAAGCTGCTATGAACCCGGTGCAGCTACCTGCTCCGAGGATCTGTTTCACTTAGGAGTTCCCGTGCTGGGACTCTGCTACGGCGCACAACTGATGACCCATGTGCTGGGTGGTAAGGTGGAACGTGCAGCCGTTCGGGAATATGGCAAGACTGAGGTGAAGGTAGACCGCAGTTCCAAGCTGTTTTCCGATGTATCCGAGAATACGATCTGCTGGATGAGCCATTTCGACTATATTTCGAAGCTGGCACCCGGCTTCCGTGCCGTAGCTACCACCGCAAACTGCCCTGTGGCAGCAGCAGAGTGCGTAGAGCGCGGACTGTATGCAATCCAGTTCCATCCGGAAGTACTCCACACGGTGGAAGGCTCCAAGATGCTGTATAATTTCGTACGTAATATCTGCGGATGCTGCGGTGACTGGAAGATGGATTCCTTCGTGGAAGAGTCTATTAAGGCAATTCGTGAGAAGGTTGGTAATGGTAAAGTCCTCTGTGCATTGTCCGGCGGCGTGGATTCCTCCGTGGCAGCAGTACTGTTATCCAAGGCAGTCGGCGAGCAGCTGACCTGTGTCTTCGTAGATCACGGCCTGCTCCGTAAGAATGAGGGTGATGAGGTAGAAGCAGTCTTCGGTCCCAACGGCAATTACGATCTGCACTTCATCCGTGTGAATGCGCAGGAGCGTTTCTATAGCAAGCTGGCAGGTGTATCCGAGCCGGAGCATAAGAGAAAGATCATCGGCGAAGAGTTCATCCGTGTATTCGAGGAAGAGGCGAAGAAGATCGGTGCCGTGGACTTCCTGGTACAGGGAACCATCTATCCCGATGTGGTAGAGAGCGGACTGGGCGGTGAATCCGCAGTAATCAAGTCCCATCACAACGTAGGCGGCCTGCCCGACTATGTAGATTTCAAGGAGATCATCGAGCCTCTGCGCAACCTGTTCAAGGATGAGGTCCGCAAGGTAGGACTGGAGCTTGGCATTCCGGAGCATCTGGTATTCCGTCAACCGTTCCCCGGGCCCGGACTGGGTATCCGTATCATCGGCGAAGTGACCGCTGAGAAGGTCAAGATCGTACAGGATGCAGATGCCATCTACCGCGAGGAAATCGCTAACGCAGGTCTGGACCGCGAGATCAACCAGTACTTCGCAGCCCTGACCAATATGAGATCCGTAGGAGTTATGGGTGATGAGAGAACCTATGATTACGCCATCGCACTGAGAGCCGTGAAAACGATCGACTTCATGACCGCAGAGAGCGCACAGATCCCTTATGAAGTATTACAGAAGGTGACCAGCAGGATCATCAATGAGGTGAGCCATGTGAATCGGGTAATGTATGATATTACCAGTAAGCCGCCCGGAACGATTGAGTTTGAGTAAGAGCTACAAGTCTTGGAACCCGCTAAACAAGCGGATTCCGAGACTTTTTCTTTTGCTCTGCTACTAATTTGCTACTAATTGCAACTACTCTTTTTTATCGTTTTCGTGTGCTTGTCATTAACTTTAATAGCAAGAAATCCTGATGATTGCTGGATTTCTTTTAAATGATCTTTCTTTGTGGCATCTGGATGATTTTCCCTGATGCGGTATTTGGCGGTACTAACGAAGGTCCAAACTGAGGTCGGATTGTTACATCTGAGCCTTTGTTCTGAGCCTGAGGCACTTCACAGGTTATACCTGCTGCTTCAAGCAGAGGGTTATCAGATGGAGGCTCAGGTGTTGGCAAATCTGTTGCCTGCAATGATTCCAGACTATGCACAAGCTCCTGCTGTTTATGTGGAAACAGATGGGAATATGTGTTAAGTGTTGTGGATACTTTTTCGTGTCCAAGCCTGTCTGCTAACATCAGGGCATCACAGCCCTGATTAATAAGTAAGCTGGCGTGCGAATGCCTGATATCGTGGATTCGTATCTTCTTTACACCTGTGTTTTTACAACCTCTTATCATCTCG
Source organism: Lachnospiraceae bacterium GAM79 (assembly GCA_003584705.1). Classification (GTDB taxonomy): domain Bacteria; phylum Bacillota; class Clostridia; order Lachnospirales; family Lachnospiraceae; genus Acetatifactor; species Acetatifactor acetigignens. The sequence continues at coordinate 3,388,720 of AP018536.1, read as the reverse complement.
TGTGAGAGATATGATTTTGTTATCGGGAACAGCCTTTCATCTGAGTCAAGCATATACCTTGACTGGATATAGTCTGATAGCTCCTGGCAGAGAAAATCCGGAATCGGAATCTTTCGCTTACTTTTTCTTGTCTTAGGTGATGTAAATACATCTTTTCCGCCTATCCGCTGATATGTTCTGTTGATGGAAATTAGCTTGTTATCAAGGTCAATATCAGCAGGTGATAGAGCAAGCAATTCACCTTCTCGCATACCAGTCCAGTACAGGATTTCAAAGCATATATACGATAGAGGCTTGTCTTTTACGCCCTCACGGAAATCAATATATTCATCGTAGGTCCAGTAATCCATTTCCTCAGCCTTCGCTTTTCCGATGGTGCCTGCCTTGCCGCAGGGATTGGTGTTGAGATCATAGAACCGCTTGGCGTAATTGATGATGCTGTTAAGCTCCGTATTAATCTTTTTCAGATAGGTCTGGGAGTAATTATTAGGCGAACTCATAAGCTTCGCCTGCCATCTTCGTACATCAGAGGCTTTGATTTCATTTATTGGCTTGTTAGCGAAAAATGGAAGAATATGCGTCTGTAGTACCGTCTTTTTTGTCAGAAGAGTTGACTGCTTAAGTCTTGCAGCCATATCCTCCATATAAATTTCATAAAGGTTTTGAAATGTCATGTCAGGATTGGCAGACTGCTTTTCCAGAAAGTCCCTTTCAAATCCTAAAGCTTCCTTTTTGGTGGCGAAGCCTCTTTTCCACTTCTGTTTCTTGATTCCCTGCCAGTTCGTGTAATAGAACTTGGCGAACCATTTACCAGTTTTTTCATCTTTGTAAGCTGGCATAAATATCATCTCCTTTTTGTAAAATTGTTGTGCAATCATCAAAAGGCTATGATATAATCTACTTGTTCAGGGTGATTATAAAGCCTTCGGGTCAATCACTTACATAGCTTCGGTTATTTCTTTTGCGAGAAGGAGTGTGCCGGAGCTTTTTCTTTACTAAAGGTGTAAGCCTGCAATTATTCAGTTTCTGAATCGGTTTCATTATCCAGTCTGGAATCCTTATAATATGCTAACATATCTGATTTCCATGAATCAAACTTTTCTTTTGAAAGCTTTCCTGTCTGAAGCATATTCTTCTTTGTTATCCAGTTTTCCATAAAGAGACAGAAGTCTGCATCATATTTTCCATCACCTTTGCCATTAACCTTGATCCCGGCAGTCCATTCAGGATTTTCAGGAGGTTTGGTATTGGTAAGCTCAAATGAGAAATCAGTAAGTTCAGTTATGGCAAAGAGAGCATTGATTACATCTGACATAGTGTGGAATTCATATGCCGGATATTCAGCGGTCGTATCATCTTTTGGAGTATTAGTAACTTTTGCAAATAAAAGCTCCTGCCATGGAACATTTAATTCATTTGCAATCTGTTTTAAAACATCTATCTTTAATAGTATTTCACCAGATTCATATTTCTGGATAGTACGTTCTGATTTACCAAGCCGCTGTGCAAACTCCTTTTGCGTGATTTTATGTGCCCTGCGCTGCTTCTGTATTGCCTTTCCGATTTCCTCAGGAGAAGACATAGTAAGTTTAATGGAATCAGAGAAAGCCATTCTGTTCACCCTCCTTTATATGAAATAGTCCGTTGTAAAGATGCGTATCAGATTAATATTAAATGAAATACGTATCAGTAAGTGACTTATTTATGATTGTACGATTACTTTATCATAAACAAAAACGAATTGCAAGTGCGTAATTATAAAAAGTTCTATTGACAAATTCTGAAAAGGATATTAAGATAAACACGAACTACAAATACGGATTAAATAAAGAACAGGATAGCTGCTTTGTGAAAACACGTATTTAAAATAACAATTTATGAAAGGAGGAGCTGCATGAAGGGTATAAAGGAAGCATTCATAGATGCAGGTGAGATAAGCCAGATGCTTGGTATCGGGATGACAAAGGCATATGCAATTATAAAGGAATATAATGCAGAGCTTGAGGCAAAAGGTTATTTCACCATGCGGGGCAAATGTCCAAGGAAGTACTTTGAACAGAAAATCTATGGTTACGAAGATTATTACAATCCGGATTATGAGCCGCAGCGTAACCGAAGCAAGGTTGCAGAAGAAATGGATTATGAAACTGCAGTTGGGGATTTTGTGATAAGTGAACAGGATGAAGTGGATATACAGCCTGAAACAAATGAGATGCCGGAAGATGGTGCTGAGATAGCAGAAAATGTAATATCGGATGCAATGGCAAAAGAGATAACTGAATAGGCGAAACCAATGTGGGGGCAAAAAGCGCCCCCAAAACCACAAAGTGGGGGCAGAAAGCGCCACCACACAAATCAGAGCTGAAAAAGTGTGGGGGCAAAAAGTGCCGTCAAAATGCAAAAGTGGAGGCAAAAAACGCCGTCAAAACAGCAAAGTGACGGCAAAAAGTGCCACCACTCAAATCAGAGAGAAAAAAGACATGGTGGCGGAATGTGCCATCAAAATGGAAAAGTGGTGGCGGAAAACGCCACTAAAACAGCAAAGTGATGGCAAAAAGTGCCACCATATCAGTAATTGTGGTGGTACATTAACCACCACATATCATATACAGGGTGCAGGTGCTCCTGCCAAGACGGAAAATTATGTAAACGCTGATGCGTTTATATTTTTTCGGGAAAAGGTCCGACCTTTTCCGCATCTTGCAAAACCAGTGAACACTATTTTAAGAAAGGTTGAAAAAGCAATGGTACAGATAAAAAGAGATTGGTTTGATACAGCATTGAAAAATTACGAAAGGGGAGAAACGTATGGCAGATGGAAAGAGAAGATACAAGTCTGACAGGAAAGATTATAAGATATCTGTGAAGCTGTCGGAAAAAGATATGGATATTCTAAAAGCGGCACTTAAACGGACGGGGATGACAGCAAGTGCATATATAAGAGAATTGATCCGGACAGGAGGTAACATTGATACAAGTTATCCTGATGATAGGGCAATGGCAATCCGTATCATAGCAGGTATTGCAAATAATATTAATCAGGCAGTAAAGCTTGGCAATTCGCAAGGCAGATTGTATTACAGCGATATTGATAAATTGCAGAGCAGCATGGATGAGGTAAAGAAAACATTCGGGGAGGTGCTGGAAGTATGGCGATTACAAAGATCCTGAATATCATGGAATCAGAGGGCAGAAATCCGGCATCGCACCTGAAGAATGCTTTGGAATATATTCAGAATCCGGATAAGACAGAAGAATGCGTACTGGTTGGTGGGATCAACTGCCTGCCAGACACTGCATTTGAGCAGATGGAAGAGACGAAAAATATATTTCATAAGACAGGTAAAAGACAAGGCTATCATGTGATTATATCGTTTTCGCCGGAAGAAAAAGTAACTGCAGAACAGGCAATGTACGTCCTGGAACACTTTGCGAAGGATGTGCTTGGTGATGATTATGAGGCGGTGTATGCAGTCCATACTGACAGGGAGCATATGCACGGGCATCTGATCTGGAATAGTGTCAGTATGACAACTGGCAAGAAATACAATTCACCGAAAGGCAACTGGAAGAATCATCTCCAGCCTATTACAAATAAATATTGTGATGAACTTGGACTTTCCATAATGCCGGCGGAGTACAGCAGAAACCCAAAAAATATCAGCAGGGACAAGTGGAAAATAGAAATGTCCATGAAAGAGATAATTCTCAGGGATGCAAAAATGTGTGCGTATGCAGCCGGAAATGTGGAGCATTTTAAATATCTGATGAAACGACTTGGATATGTATTCAAGAAAGATGCGTGGATGGAGGTGCAGGCACCGGGATTTCAGTATTATCATAAACTGGCAAAGCTGGACGAGATGTTTTCAGAAGATATGTTACGGCATCATGTGGATATGCCTTGGATGGCAAAGCCTTACTTTTATTCGTCAGATATCAGGGGATTGCACAGGGCGAAACTGTCACCATATCAGAAGAAATTTTATGCAAAGCTGTACAGATTAAGGATTGTAGAGCAGAAGCGTTTTGGGGTTGGTGGAGCAAAGTATACAGAGGATTTGAAAAGGTTTCATCAGTTACAGGACGAATATCTGCTGCTTGTAAATAATGACATCAAAAGTGTTGTGGAGCTTGTGGATTTCATAGGTGAGCAGAAAGAAAAGATTCAGCAGATTGAGGACAGACAGCATGAGATATACAGAGAAAGCTCAAGCCGGAAACGCAATATTAAGAATGAAGAGCAGTACCGGGAATATCAGATATGGCATGTGGAAGTGCAGGAAGAACTGGATGAACTGAAGCAGGAGAAAAGAGAGATTAAGAGGCAGATACAGCTTGCTGATGGCATTGTGAAAGAAGATTTGTATACAGCTTATTATGAGGTGTCGGAGAATGAAGAAATCGTTGCTGACAGGGATGTTGAGATACCGAGGATGGAAGAGGCGACTGCGTTTGAGAAAGATGTGGCTGTTGAGCCGGAGACGAATGTTGAGGTAGTGAATCCAGACAATAATCAGAACGATACGTCTGTAATGCCAGATATTCGTAATGTGTCTGATGTAAATACGGCAAGAATGGATGAAGATATTACTGATGTAACAGGTAAAAACGAATTTATGGAATCTGAAGAAAAAGTGTCTGTGGACAAAGCTGGCTGGATTGTCAGGAGGATATCAGAGCTTGGTGGTTATGAGAATATTAGTGATTCTGTTAAGGCTGATATATTCGGATTTAATATTGCTGATGTTAGTGGAAGCATATGGTTGTTCTCGGATGTAATGAAAAGGCTGGGGATAAAGCCGGATGGAGACGAAATGTATGAGGAATTCCAGAGAATTTATGATGAGAGTGTTGGTAGAGATGCTGGTGAAGATAAAGCAGAAGATAAGATGTGGAATAGGGGCAGAGGAAGATAATTCCTCTGTCTCTTCCAGTTATGTATTAGATAGAAAAATTTTGTGAGTCTTATGAGTGAAATTATGAAAAGTAATAGCTATTAAATACTACTAAATCATATTTAAAACGATAAAATTATGTTGAGAAATAAAGGAGGATGTATTATAATGAGATAAATTAGGGTAGCTATGCTTAATTTGATAAAAGCGGAGGAAAAATATGTCAGAAATAAATGAAAAATGGTCTAGCTTAGAAGAGACGGCAGAATACTTAGGTGTAACAAAGGATACGATTAGAAGCTGGATTAAAAAAACGGATATACCAGCCCATAAAGTAGGACGACTTTGGAAATTTAAATTTTCAGAGGTAGATGAATGGGTTAAAAGTGGAAAGAGTGCATTGTAGATTGAAAGGCAGATAGAATATGAGAACTTTAGTAAAATACAGGGGTGGGAAAAGCCGAGAAATTTCTGAATTTAGGCGGTTCATTCCTGAACATTATGATAGATATATTGAACCTTTTTTTGGTGGCGGGGCTGTATTTTTTGAATTGGAGCCAGAGCGTGCAATTATAAATGATGTTAATGAAAAACTTATGAATTTTTATACTGAGGTAAGGGATAATTATGCACAGCTTACCGCGGAGCTTGAAGAGCTACAATTGATATATGAAGAAAATCAGGCAATATATGCAAGAGAAAAGGTGTTACATCCAGATGATAGGGTGGATAACATGAATGAGGAATTGTATTATAGAATTAGGAGTATGTTTAATAATCAGATAGATAGAGAATATATGGAAGGAACTATTTATTATTTTATTAACAAAACAGCATATTCGGGCATGATACGATATAACAGACAGGGTGAATATAATGTTCCGTTTGGGCGATATGTACATTTTAATACAAGAATAATAACACGTGAACATAGTCAATTGCTTCAAAGGGCAGAGCTATTTAATGTCGATTATGAAAATATATTTGAAATGGCTCATGATGGAGACTTTATGTTTTTGGATCCTCCATATGATTGTGTATTTAATGATTATGGAAATGTGGATATGCAGAACGGATTTGATGAGGAACAACATAGACGTTTGGCGAATAATTTCAGAAATTTACCATGTAGAGCGATGATGGTTATTGGACGAACTGCATTAACAGAAGAATTATATGGCGACCTGATACAATATCAGTATCCAAAAAGGTACGCTGTAAATATAAGAAATAGATTTAATGCTGAGGCTATGCATATTGTTGTAACAAACTATTAGAAAAGGAGGTTGTTTTATGGGTTTGACATCTACAACGATTATTAGGGAATACATTGAAAAGAATGTGGCTGAATTTGATAGGACTATATTAGAGAAAAAGGATGAGTATAGAGGAATATTAGATAGTAAAAATACGGATATAATATTATTGCCATCGGGTGAAGAAATTGTAGTAAGCTATGCAGATATTAGTATAACTGGTTCGGATAGAGCAAAACCTCAAATACGTGTTTTTATGGACAAAACAAGAGTTTCTTATCAATATGCAAAGACAAATCAGAAAAGATTCTTCTTGTTTACTATTTTTTCTAAAGATAATGCAATGGCAAAAAATATTTCTAATTATGATCCACATGATTATATTGTTGCAATTGAAACAAATATTGACAATGAAACTTCGAGAAGAGACTTGAGAAGTATGTATGATTTCTTGGATGAATACATCGGTGCGGGAAAAGAGAGTGATTTTGTTCGATGTGCTAATGGTTTTCATCAATCAGGTATATATCAGGCGTCATTTATCAAAATACAAGAGAATGGCATTGTAAAAACAGATGCATTTAAAAATTATATTACATATTTTGATAGTAGACCGTATATGAACAGTGTAGTGGATAGTGTATCTAATGAACTCAAGAAAGACGATAACAACACATACAATCGTATAATTTTTGGAGCACCAGGAACTGGAAAAAGTCATAAATTAGAAGAAGATAGCAAACAATTTGGTGAAAATACGGAACGAGTGACTTTTCATCCAAATTATTCATATGCCCAATTTGTGGGAACGTATAAACCTATTCAGGGTGAAAATCCTACAGACATAAAGTATGAATATGTTCCGGGACCTTTTATGAGAACATATGTAAATGCATTGAATAATCCGGAGAAAAAGTTTTTATTGTTGATAGAAGAAATTAACAGGGCAAATGTTGCAGCGGTATTTGGGGATGTTTTTCAATTGCTCGATAGAAAAAATGGAGTAAGTGAATATCCGATAGCCACAAGTGAAGATATAAAGAAGCATTTATTGGAAAAATTGGATTGCCTGAAAGATCAAGATATAAATGAGTTATCTGATGAAGAAAAAAAGATGTACCTTGAAATGAAAATTCCAGAAAATATGTATATATGGGCAACCATGAATAGTGCTGATCAGGGAGTATTTCCAATGGACACTGCATTTAAACGAAGATGGGAATTTGAGTACATAAGCGTCAATGAACCAGAGCAGGTTGCTAAAATAGAAAAGTATGTAATTCCTATGTGTGCGAATACGGAACAAGGTTATTATGTAAACTGGAATGATTTGAGAACGAGAATTAACAGTATTCTCATTGATAATTGCAAAGTGAATGAGGATAAATTGTTAGGACCATTCTTTATTTCAAAAAATGTATTGGATGATATAAAAGCTAATAAAGACGAAAAGGACAGAATATTAGCAATAGATAAAGAATCTCGTTCTGATGAAGATAATAACATCTTGGCAGAGATATGTAAAAAAGAAATATCTTACATGAAAGCATTTGAAAGCAAGGTAATTATGTATTTGTTTGAGGATGTCATGAAAATGCGGGCAGAGAAAATATTTATTGATTATGCTCAGAAGAAAGGGGAAATGATATTTTCGGAAATATGCAAAGCGTTTGAGGAAGATGGTGAACATATTTTTGGAATTGTAGATATAGGACATTTGGGTATTAAAGACACAGATAACATTTAGGAAAAGAGGTTTTATAGCATGGCGAAAGGTTTCTTCAAGGAAAGAAAACACTATACATTACAAAATATAGCAGACATTCTATATGAAAAGGAAAATGCTGACTTAGAGGAAACCAGACGCCTTGTTGGTATTCTTAAAAAGTATGGAGTTGTTAAAGCTGTAAAAAGAACAAAACCAGAATTTGATGATTTATCAAATGAAGATATTGTTTTGACGGATGTTGTGGATAATTCCAATGACATTGAGTATGTGTTTGATTATGTTGGTGTTGTTATGCTTGAAGGGCATGTATTCAAATGCTATCCAAAATATATTGAAACTGAAGATGAACCATTTGAGGAATTAAAACAAGTATTAAAGGTAATCAAAAAATACAATTCGTCGGAACAGCTAATTTATTTATTCAATGGTGAGGATGATAGCAGAATATTTAATAGATTAGCGGTTGCGTTACATTTGCTTGAAGAATACTATGCTGATGGACTTTACACAAATCAAAAAGAAATAATTGAGACAAATGGAGAAGGTGAGATTTTATGGGACAAGACTATAAACGAAACCTTTGCTATTATACAAAATAATAAACCATATTATGTGGAATTGCAGACAAAAAATACTGTGAATAATGACCTTGATTATTTCAGAAGATTGCATGAATGTGTGCTTACAACCTGTAGCAATGAATTGAAAAGTGTTGGATTATTACAGTTATTTGATTTATCGGAAGTGAATCTTACGCAAGAAGAACTTTCGGATTTTGGGGATGATAATTATATTTTGTATAGATTGCAATCAGAAATACAGTCACAGTATGTTACTAGAAAGCAAAATCTTTTGAAGACTATTTATACATACATTGCAAATGATAAGACAGACAAGGATGATATAAGTTATAGTCTATATGGCACAAACAGTTTTAATCTGGTATGGGAAAAAGTGTGTGCTGAAAACTTCGGAAGTGTGCTTGATACAGCAATCGTAGACTTGCCGTTATATAAAGAAAAGACTAATAAGACAGAGACAAAAGAAACTACACTAAGAGATGTAATAAAAACTCCGAGATGGAGAAAAAGTGAATACCCTATGGTGAAAGATCCGAAGGTAGAAACATTAAAGCCGGATTTGGTATGTATATATCCTGTTGACGATGAACAGAAGGATTATTGCTTTGGCATATATGATGCTAAATATTACTGTATAGATTATCAAGTCAAAGATAATAAAGCAAAAATTTCGGGACAACCCGGAGTAGGAGATGTGACAAAGCAGTATTTGTACCAGCTTGCGTTTGATGATTTTATCGTAAAACAGGGATATCGATATGTTCAAAATATGTTTTTTTGCCCAGGTGAAACAGCAGATAGGGATTTTGGCTGGGTACAGATGGACATGCTACATCAAATTGGAGATAAGAAACTGGAAAATATTGCGGTTGTTAAGTTATGTGCATCAGAGATGTATGATATTTATCTTGAAAACAAAACAATTGATGAAAGAGAGATTGGAAAATATATTCCGGTAGTTGGAATACAGGAAGTAGAGAACCAAAATTTTGCAAAACGAATGCTGGCATATCTTACAAGAATTACAAATGCCAGTAAAATGGCAGAAAAGAAGCTTGAGATGAAAGCTGAACGAGGAAATCTGATATATCCAAAACAGATAAAAAGAGAACTCGGAGCCAAAATTATTTATGATGCAATTTGCCCGGTTGCCAGTAAAGCATTTTATGGATTTGATCCATATGAAAAAGAAACTTATGGCGGCATGGTAGCAGAAGATATAGGGGACTCTTATGTTCGCTGTGGTCAGATAGCAGATGCTGCTATTGAAATAGAGAAGATAATAAAAGACTTGTCAGAACAGGAACTACAGGATGAAAAAGTGGTTAAGGTAATTCTGAAGAAGTGCTTTGAAAACAAAGAAGATATTGCTTCTATGGCTGAAGGAATGTGTTTGGAGATGCTGACAGAGAAAGTTATGGAATTGGTAAGAGATTTGTATTTGTAGTGTAAAATTACATGTAGAGGAAGGGGCAAAAAATGTCATTATTCGAATCGTTAGGAAAGGAATTAAATTACAAAGATATTTTACAACTTGATGGTGCATTTTCGGTAGCTCATATAAATTATGACCAATCACCAATTTTTAATGGAATTGATAGTAAGGACATAGCTAGAAATTCGAGAAAAAATGGTGTGTCATTAAACAATAAGATTGACGACATTTATGGGTGCTTACATTCCTTTGATGGAACAGAGAAAAATTACAAAAAAGAAGACAGGATACAATTGTGGAAAATTTATTGGTTGGAATATATAAATGCATTTGATAGGCTTTGTGGTATTTTGCCAGATTCTGTTGTCACAATTTATGTTGGTAGGCATGCAATTGAACTTGGATTCAAATACTTGCTTCTTAAAAAAGCAGGAAAAATAGAAACAACTCATGATTTAGGGGAATTAGCTGAGTTAGTGTTTGAGGAATACGATATTAAAGACAATTATATGAATTATGTGGATTCATTTTGTAAAATGTTTTGTGAGTATGTTGAAGGAAGAAATGCTGAATATTTTCGATTCCCTGAATATAAGAAACAAACTTATTTTGCGGGTAATCGTTTGGATATGAGGTGGCTGTCGTATAATTTTGCTTTGATTTTGTTAAAATTGATATATTTTAACGATTTAGAAAAAATAAATACAGCTAAGGAATAATAAATCTGTATGGATAAAGAAGGTATAGAATGCAAACATTGATAATAGGAAATGGATTTGATATTGATCATAATTTGCCAACAAAATACAAGGATTTTCTTTGCTTCATAGAAGAAGTAAATGTTGTTAAAGGAATGAGCGACAATAAAATCAAAAAAATTTATTTGGATGACTCCGATTTGAAAACTTACATAAAACAGCTTTTTCTTGCATCTGAAAAAACGCAGGTTAAAAATGAAGTGATATCTTTGCTTGAAGCAAATATGTGGATTGACTATTTTTTGCGAGTTAAAGAAGAATTTGGAGACAATTGGATAGATTTTGAATCGGAGATATCACAGGTTGTTCAAGAATTAGAAAATGTTAAAGATTATGTGGCTGGTGAAATGAAAAAAGGAACAACAAATATCAATGTTCCCGATTATATGAAAAGAAAATTGGACAAGATTTCTTTTGATGCAGTAGCTATATACAAGGATGGAAGCTATAAAACTATTAATGAGTACATTTCAAAATGGGTAAATGATTTGAATGGTATGATACGTTTACTAGAAATATATCTTTGTGATTATGTTCAAAATATTAAAATTGAATATTATTCACCAGATATTTTTGAGTTGAATCCAGATCGTATTATTTCATTCAATTATACGGATACATATGAAAAAATGTATTCAAATAAAAGAAGTGTTATTAGATATAATTATATTCATGGAAAGGCTTCTATTGAGCACACAGTTGAAACATGCAATATGGTACTGGGTATAGATGAGTATTTGGATGAGTCTAGAAAAAACAAGAAAACTGAGTTTATTCAGTTTAAGAAATACTATCAAAGAATCCATAAAAGAACAGATTGTGAATATGTCTACTGGTTTGATAAGAACAAATCGGTTGAAAAATCTAAGAAATATGATAATGAGGTGTATATTTTTGGCCACTCTTTAGATATTACAGATAGAGATATATTGACAACTATATTTAGTTGCCCTAATACGCGAGTTACAATATTTTATTATGACGATGTTATTTATGGAAATCAGATTGCAAATCTGGTTGCATTATTAGGACAGGATATTTTACTTAGTAAAGTGTATGGAAAAAATCCAAGTATTATCTTTAAAAAGCAACAAGAACATATAAAAATATTAAATAGTGAATTTGAAGTGGCATCCGATATGTACAAACTCCGTCATCTGCATGAATACAATAATATGCAGGCACAAGAAATTGTAAATAGTGTGGTTGGGAAAATAGATGAATGCAATATTTCATATTTTGGAAACCAAATAAATGTTATTAATATGTTTGATATATTACAAGAGATAGGATTGGCAGAAGAGAACAAAAGCAAGTTGTTGTCGTTCGCCAAGGTTATTTATGATGATAAAATGAAAGGGAAAAGGGTAAAAATAGATGTATCACAATGGGAGTATGATGATTATGATGGTCATCATTATTGTGATAGCAAAACAGCACATTTTATTAGTGAAATAAATGCTTACAATGCAAAACAGTATGAAAGGCAAGTTTTTCCTGCACAAAACGAATCAGAAGAAGAGGAAAATCGATTATTGCATCCTGATAAATTGGAAGAGGAATATTCTATTGATGATTATGATAAGACATTTCAGTATGCTTTAAATAAGATGAATTCTCCAACAATTGATACAAGAAAGGTATTAAATGCATTAGTTACAATTGCTATGCGTTTTGATAGGAGTGAAGTAAATAGATTTTATGATGAAAAGTCAAAAAACGCAAATAATCCAGTAGTTCAATCAAGAATTAATTATATTTTATCATGCTATGAGGAAGACTTGTACATGGAATACCAAGCTCAACAATATGAAGAAAATATGAGTGAATAAATTGTACAGTGTTTATTTAAATGGCAACATTCATTGGGAAATGATGATGAAAATGTAGGAATTGGAGGCGATTAAATGACAAGTGAATTTATGAGAGATTTGCTTTCGAAAGATGAAAAGATAACAGTAGAATACAAAACCTGTCAATTTGGCATCCAGGAGGATGTCTATGAAACGGTGTGTTCCTTTTCCAATCGATATGGTGGATATATTATTATGGGGGCAGGGGATGATGGTACTCCAATAGGTGTTAAGCAAAATATGGTTAAGGATATGAAGAGGAATTTTGTGAATCAGCTAAATAATCCGGATAAAATGTCGCCAACATTATATCTTTCAATTGAGGATTTTGAATATGAAGGAAAGATAATATTATGGGTATATGTGCCGCCGACAGCGACTGTGGAAAAATGCGGAAACAGAATATATGACCGAAATGAAGATGGTGATATGGATATTACTGATTCACCAATTCAGTTACAGAATATGTACAATAGAAAGAGCACTACATATGCGGAACATAAGATTTTCCCATATGTAACAAAGGAAGATTTGCGTCTTGACTTAATGGACAAGGTGCGTAATCTTGCAAAAAGCAAAAATCCGGATCACCAGTGGCTTACAATGTCTGATGAAGAGATACTTACAAGTGCAGGTTTGTGGGAAAAAGATTTTTCGTCAGGTATTCAGGGGTATAATCTGGCAGGCGTGCTATTACTTGGAAAAGATGAAGTGATTCGTTCCTGCTGTCCGGGATATATTACGGATGCAATATACAGAGTTGAAAATGTGGATAGATATGATGACAGATTACAGGTAACGACAAATCTGATAGAAGCATATGACCTTTTGATGGAATTCGTGGCGAAACACACATCAGATAAGTTTTGCCTGATTGATAATGTAAATACAAGTATCAGAGGAATCATTGCCAGAGAAGTAATTGGTAATATACTTGTTCATAGGGATTATTCAAGTGCATTTCCGGCAAAGGTAATTATTGAAAAAGACTGGCTAAAAACAGAAAACTGGTGTATTCCAAGACGACATGGAAATATTATGAGCGATGAATTCACACCATATCCTAAAAATCCGTTAATCCAGCAATTTTTTGCCAACATTGGTAGAACAGATAGGATTGGCTCAGGTGTGAGAAATTTGTACAAGTATACACCGATTTATTCAGATGGTGGAAAACCTGAATTAATTGAGGATGATGTATTTAGAATAACAATTCCCCTCGATAAAATGGCAGCAGATGAAGCAAGGGAGCAGAAGACATTATCTGAAAGAGAACAAAAAATTTACAATATGATATGCGAAAATCTTCATTTGTCTGTTGAACAGGTAATGGCAGAACTTGACATATCAAGAGCAACGGTATTCAGGGATTATGCAAAAATTAAAAAAGTTACGGGTGCGATGTATGATAAAAAGACATCAACATGGACTTTGTAACCCACTTAGTCTCAAGTTAGTCTCAACCAAGTCTCATGAGATATGATACTGGATGAGACTGAGCAAAGTCGAAGAAATGCAGTAAAATCAATGATTTTTGAATTTGTCAGAAAAAGTCAGTCTCAAGTCAGTCTCAATCAGTCTCATTTTGGGGATGAGATTTTGAGACTTTGATGAGACTGAGAAAATAACATATGAGTAATATTAAGTATTGGATACTGGAAGGAGAAGAAAATGTGGGCACAAATAGGCAATTGGCTATATCAAAATGCAATGGCCATTTTCATTTCTGCAATTGCATCATTGCTAATATCAAAAAGATATTATGACAAAGCAAATAGAGAATGTGGATGGAGAACGCTCACACTTCAATATAGATTATTGCAATGAGAATATCAAAAAGGTATATCATAAACTCTTTGATGAAGCGTTACAGCGGTACAATGAAAAACAAACGAGGTCAGACCGCCGTATTGACAACTATTACGAGAAGATACGGAACTCAAAGCAGGAAAAACCGTTCCATGAGCTGATTTTGCAGATTGGCGATAAGGAGAACATGGGGGCATGGAGTGAGAATGGCAACCTTGCCAGACAGGTTTTAGACGAATATTATCAGCAGTTTCAAAAAAGAAATCCTAACCTTTATGTGTTCTCTGCTCATCTGCATATGGATGAAGCAACACCGCATCTGCACATTGATTTTGTTCCATTTACGACAGGCCGTAAGCGGGGATTAGATACAAGAGTATCACTCAAACAGGCGTTAGCCAAGCAGGGGTTTAAGGGCGGCAGTCGTGGAGATACAGAGTGGAGCCAGTGGGTACAGTCCGAAAAAGAACAGCTATTATCGGCTGAATATCACAAACAGCAATCTTCACCGTGAAAATGAGAGATTGACAAAAACGAATGAGAAATTGGCGGGAGAGAATGAAAACCTCCGTGCGGAAAACAAAAATTATAAACTGCTGAAAAAGACGTTCGGAAGTAAACAGATGGACAGCCTTTTAGAGCAGGCAAAGGCAGTACAATAGTCTAAACAGCGTGGAAAACACTTTAGAAATAATCAAGAGGAAAGGTAGGAAACATTATGGAAAACAGGATTTATGATGAAAGAAACGGTCTTTGGTATGCAAAGCAGGACGACTATTACCTTCCAGAGCTTGCATTACCTTCCGAAAAAGAAAAGCCCATAGGAATATGCCGACAGGCAGGGAGTAATAGAACAGCTAAAGGCAGAAAATCAGCTTGAATGGGTCGGGAAAATGAATAATATTCGTAGCAGAGCAGTAGAGATTATAGATGTAGAATTGATTTGTGTTTAGGAGGACAAAGCGGCAGATATAATGTTAAAAGTAGTTGCGTGCGCACGCATATTGATGTATAATACGTTCTGATTGGAGGTATATATCTATGCAACTATTAAAATGGCTTTCCGTAACAGACCGATTTTACAAAATCTATTTGGACAAGCAACTTGCCCCATATGGAATCAACAACAGTCAATATATGTTCTTAATCAAAATCTGTCGTTCGCCCGGCATTTTACAAGATTCTTTAATGGATATGTTTTATGTTCATCCGAGCAATATTGTACGGACAGTTGCGGCATTAGAAAAGCAGGGAATGATTATGCGTTCCCCAAATGATAAGGATAAGCGGACGTGTAAGCTGTATCCTACGGAACGTGCGCTGTCTGTAATTGATGAGGTACAGACGGTATGCGAAAAGACAGAAGCTCTTTTATTGCAGGGTATGAGCGAATCCGAGCAGAACCTTTTTATGGATTTCTTAATACAGGCGGGCAGAAATATCACATCGGAACTCCATATAGAGAGAAAGGGGGAGGAGTTCAATGACTGAAAATCCTCTGGGCTATGAAAAAATTTCAAAGCTGTTGAAAAATTTTGCTGTTCCCAGTATTGTGGCGTCTCTTGTCGGCTCAATCTACAATATTGTGGATCAGATTTTTATTGGTCAAGGGGTCGGTTATTTGGGAAATGCAGCAACTAATGTTGCCTACCCGTTTTCTACCATCTGCCTTGCCATTGCACTACTGGTCGGAATTGGCAGTGCTTCCCGTGTTTCCCTCTGCCTTGGACGCAAAGAGCCGAAAGCTGCCGCCAAAGCAGCGGGAAATGGTATTGTTCTGATGGGAATTTTCGGAATTATTTATTTGCTGGTTGGAGAAACTTTTCTGTCTTTGCTTCTAAAGGCATTTGGGGCAACGACAGATGTATTTCCATATGCAAAGCAGTATGCCAGCATAACATTGATTGGAATGCCGTTTCTCATTGTAACGAATGGTATGAGCAATTTGATTCGAGCAGATGGAAAACCAAAGTATTCAATGGTCTGCATGGTTGTGGGAGCTATTATCAATACCATTCTTGACCCCATTTTTATTTTTGTTTGCGATTGGGGAATTGCCGGCGCAGCTTGGGCAACAGTTATTGGGCAAATTTTTTCCTTCATACTCGCACTCCGTTATCTATGGCGTTTCCAAACAATCCATTTTGAAAAAGAGTCGTTTTTATTGGACATCAAAGAAAGCATGAAAATTTGCAGCATGGGAATCAGCAGCAGCTCAAACCAGATTGCAGTTACCGTGATTCAAATCATTCAGTACAATTCATTGACTTATTACGGCGCATTAACAAAATATGGATCAGATATTCCCTTAGCTGCTTGCGGAATCGTTATGAAAACAAATGCCATAATCCTTGCGATTGTTGTAGGAATCTCGCAGGGAACACAGCCGATTATCGGCTTCAACTATGGGGCAGGGCAATACCAACGTGTACGGGAGGCTTACATGCTTGCAGTAAAGTGGAATCTTGTTGTTTCCACTATTGCTTTCATCGCATTTCAATTTTTCCCGCAATCTATCATTTCGCTATTCGGAGATGGGGACGAGCTGTATTTTGAATTTGCTGTTTTGTTCATGCGTACCTATCTTTTCATGGTGTTGGTAAATGGTGTGCAGTTGCTTTCTTCCAGTTTTTTTACCGCAATAGGAAAATCGTTAAGAGGTGCTCTGTTGGCATTAACAAGGCAGACCTTTTTGTTGATTCCGCTTACCCTGCTGCTCCCGCTTCGTTTCGGAATTATGGGAGTATTGCTTGCGGGACCTGTTGCTGATTTTTCAGCGTTTGTGCTGTCTGTTGTACTGGTGGGTATAGAATTAAAAAAACAAAAAAATGACATGTAAACAACAGCCCTATGTGAAAACATTCTTTTTCCGCCGTTAAGTAATCAAGAAGCAAAAACTTAAAAACCGTTGCGATAAATTTTATAAATTTAGTAGGATAATATTTAGAAGTAAGGATTGAGAAAAATATGGAAACTATAAAATGAGTTCTATGTCCTACCTGTGGAAATAAAACCCGAACGATGATGCAAGAAGATACCGAATTAAAGAACTTTCCACTCTACTGTCCGAAGTGTAAACAGCAAACACTTGTGAATGTCAAGCACTTTGTTGTTTCGGTTAGCATAGATAGTGCAAATTAAGATGGTATCTGAATAGAAAAATACAGTATGCTAAATATTTTACAAGGCTTGATTTTCTAAGCAAACTCGCTTATGATTTAAGCCATAGCATATAGCTATTATCCACAGCTACTGAGCAAGTGTTATCAATACCGATAACAAAATGATAACATTATTTATTAAGTATTTGCTTGATATTTTTAGTCAATGATAGTTAAGAGTTTAGTTGAGTGCAAAACATTGGTAAGATTAATGTCACAAGTAAGATGGTATATTATCAATCTATGTTAATGCTTCGAGTTTCTATCGAGTTTTTTCAAAAAACTCGATAGAAACTTGGAAAACAATTTAAGATATAACCTGTTATGCAGACTTAATTAAATTCATTCATAGCATCCACATATTCCTGTAATCCATTAGGTTTGCAAGCCAATTCAGCATACAGCAGAGGGCTTTCCTGTGCCAGCCGATATAGATATGCAATATCATTAGGTGTATCAAGCAAGACAGCTGAATTACATTTTTCACAACTGATAATAAGAGGCGTGCCGGAATATGTATCATTGATAGCATTAATGATAACGGAATTAGTATCAGGTTCATACATACCAAACAGGTAACAAGGATTATTTTGTTTCATGGTGTTCTCCTTCCCACAGATACTTAGCACCATCAAGAAGATCAATGATGGCTGTAAGCATATTGTTATAGTCGGTTTGCAGTTCCTTGATTTCATCACTTGTGGGAAGATTGTTTAAAGTTTGATGTTCACAGCATTCAGTAAATGCTTTCTGCATTTCAAGTAATTGCAGATATAGTGCATTAACAGTCTGTACAAGAGGATATATGTTTTCTTTCTTGCCGACAACGCAGATGCGGTTATAGATGCAGGAACGGACAAAATAATCTTTTTTCATCATGCCGCTGGCAAGGATACGGGCTTCGATTTGCGTGCGTTCAGCATCGCTGATTCTAAAACTTATAGTTGGATGTTTGTGTTGATTGCTCATAGAAAAGCTCCTTTCATAGTGGTTGTGGCAGCAGGCACAGTTAAGCACCCGCAAGCCACATTTGATTATTCTTTTTTAGTAGTAAAAGTAGATTATATCTGCCATGGATTTTGTAGATGCAATATTTAATAATTGCAACTAATTTGCTACTAAAGTTTTTAAAAATGATATGAAAAGAGTAACATTTGATGAAATAGATGCGGTGGAATGCCGCATAAAATCAGCATTTTTGATTTGATAATACTTCCTTTGGGAAGAGTTTGAATAATGTACATGAGCCAAGAAATGCCGAATTTACGGTGTTTCTTGGCTCGTTTTTGATTGCGTGACAATCAAATGACAATAAAGTTTAGTGTGTGGTGAGTAAAGAAAAACGTATTTGATTTATTGTGATTACTGTTGATAACAATACATATATTAGAAATGTATTAAATGTGTAGCATATAAGCTGTTACAGTGGCTATTATGATTAATAGCACGAGTATGTAGAGAACAATCATAACTTTATCTTTTAGAATAAGAGTTAAGAGTGTTTTTCTAGAGGTATTTTTGTACAAATCATAATCATTAAGAATTTCTTTACATTGTTTCTCTAGTTCGTTTAGTTTTGAAAAAGACATTTCTTTGGTTGAGGAAAGTGATGAAACATATTTGTTGAGTTTATCGAGTATTTTTTGTAAACCAGATTCGTTAATATGTAAGTCCATAAGTTCATCTTTTAATGATGTATTCATTTTTTTGCATTCTTTCAAAAGATCGCTGACCAATCTATCTTTAGATATCCAATTTACATCTATATGTGCTTTATAATATTCTTCTTCAGTTGATATACCTTCTTTTTCCATTTCATTATGCATTTTAATGTCAGAATCATATGAGAATTCTTGAACAGTACGTATTCCAAAAAGCATACCACTGGTATATCCCAATTTTCGTAACAATAGATCAAAAGAGTTTATTTGATTTTGGAAATCTCCTTGAATCAAAAAAATTCGTGAAACAATAATACCAGATATTATACCTCCAGATATTCCTAATATTAAGTTCCAAAAAAGTTGAAATACAGACATAATCTTCGTTCCTTTCATTTGAAATATAATGTTTAATCCTTTTTCGGTTTCCTTTTCCTCTTCACATAAGAGAAATCCGGAAACAAGTCTTTTAACAATTCAGCAGTTTCTTCTGCATCGTCATATTCATCCATATTTTGAACAAGTAGCTGATCGTCATCATTGAGATTCAACGAAACAGTGTATTCTTTATTTGGACCTATTGGATTCATTGGGTACTTCACCTCTTTGAGGTAATATTCCGTTTCTGATATTTCGTTATCTTCCAGTTTGTCTCGTAAGTGTGCCCAATACTCAACCATCTTTCGGAAGTTAACAAGGTCTTCCTGTGGACGGGGACCGGCACTTGGAAGCCGCTCTTCGAATTTGAAGCATACTTCTCCATCTTTCATAGTAGGTCGTAGTCCGTATGCCCATTCAATGTCAAACAGCACATGAAGAGCACTGAATATATTTGCTACATCAGGGTCGGACAACGCATAAAAGCTGACACCTAGATTGTTTGCAATATTTAATAAAGTGGCTTCATCCGGATATCTGTTTCCAAGTTCATAGTTTCTGATAGTGGATTCGTTTAATCCACATTTATCGGCTAATTCTTTTTGCGTCATGTCAGATGCAATTCTGAAATTTCGAATCAAATAGCCTACTCGGCTGGTGAATTTCTCGCCCATTTTAACTGCTCCTTATTTGTGGAATGAGTGTTGTAGAATGCACGAAGGCACGAGGTACAAAACATGCATATAAAATTAATACTTAATATGTTTTCTGCGAAGGCAAAAATTCGAAAAACCTTCGGTTTTCCTCGTTCGCGGGCGCGTTCTCATGGTGCTTTGCCGCTTGTTTATGCTTCGCATATCAATCGTCAAAACTCCATGCTCACTTTGCCTTCGCGTACATTATATCACTAACAGTGCAAAAATGAAATGTTTTTTGCCGAAAAGTATTGACAGTACAAAAATGAACTGATAATATAAAACGCATCAAAACCGTTCGAAAATGAACTGAATAATAAAAACAAAAGAGAGGAGGTATTAACTTATGGAGAACAAGAGATTTTTGACAGCACAGGATGTCATGGAAATGCTGGGAGTATCACTATCGTATTCCTATAAACTGATACGACGGCTGAATGCGGAACTTGAGGGTGATGGATTCGTGACAATAAAAGGACGTGTCAGTACACAGTATTTTATGAAACGAATCTACGGGCTATCTACGGATAAGACCAGCTAGTTATAGTCAAGCCCTAAATGATAAAAAATAGAACTTTTTCTATTGATTATTGAAACCTAAAAATGAGTAACTTTAATAAACGTAAATCCTTTGGATTTTCGCTTTGTTGATGGTTATATACAGCACAGGATGAATGTTTATGCAGCCTGTAAAGCAGGACGTTGATACTGCCTGCAGTGTTCTTCGGGAGACCGTAATTCGAATTCTTTCTCATCACGAAGAACAGCAAAGATGATGTTGCACACTTTGTGCATTACTGCACCAAGAGCTACCATCTTTGGTTTTTGCCCGGATTTCTTCTCATAGTATTCACGAAGATATGGGTTAATGCCTTCTCCATTGCGTTTAGTGCGTATGGATGCCAGTGCTACTGCGAAGACAGCGCGGCGGGCGATTCTGGAGCCTCGTTTGGTCATATGCATTTCAGTGCCAACGAACTTACCAGACTGATTTACTTCCGGATCAAGTCCGAAGTAAGCGAATAACTGTTTTGGATTGCGGAATGCTGAAAAATCACCGATTTCGCACATGATGGTCACAGCAGTAAGAAATCCAACCCCTTTAATGGTATCAAGCCATTTAATCTGCTGGATAAACTTTTCGGATTTATTGAACGTTACCAGCTGATGGATCCGCTGCAAAATAGAATCCAAGGCAGAGTCAAGCTTCTCGATAAGGTCAAGAGTCAGAGAGATGTTGAAATAGATACTATCAATCTGGCATCCGAAAGTTTTTGCGGCTGTTGCGGCGGCACAGAGCTTTTCATAGCGCTCGGCAGCTTTTGAAAGTCCTTTTCTTGAGGCTTTTGATATTTTTTCAATCATGGTCTTTTTATGACCACGGAGTATTTTATCCGGAGTACCATACTGACGGAGAATCATGGTAGATGTTTTGCCAGTGACATCACAAAAGATGTCCAGATACTGTGGAAAAACGGTATGCAGATCGCCCTTAAGTTTGTTGATGTGAGCAGACCGTTCATCGGTCAGATCATAATACTTGCGTGTAAGGGATCGAATCTCAAGGACCAGCTTTGCTGGGAATTGAGATACAGGGATATCACCGGATAATCCCAGCTTTGCAATACCAATGGAATCAACTTTATCATTTTTTACTTTTCTGATACTTGTATTATTCGCAGAATGTGTAATAATAGGATTGATTATGGAGACGTGAAAACCACAATCAACAAGGTAGCAGAAGAGCGGGAAGTGATAGATCCCAGTGGATTCCAGAAAGGTGCGACTTTCTAAGGAATGTAGCTCTTCTGCTTTTTTTATGGCAGAAACGGCCTTTTCCAGAGAATCCGGTTTATTGTGTGTAATTTTAAAAGGTTTTTGGATTACAGAGCCGTCAGGTGCAACGATGGTCATGAAACTAAAGGCAGAACCGACATCGATACCGACGGAAATATAGTTTTTGTTGTACATTGTAAGCTCCTTCCGATAGGGTTCCATAAAAACAATGAATACACTACCTGGCACGTGATACGGGTATAGCTTAATTGCTCCCAACCAGCCTAAAACATAAATTTTCATTGATGGAATGACTGTCTAAAGTTACGGGTATTGCTGGACATAAGCCAGCTCCCTAGGAGGCGAACGTCCTTTTCCCTATTCAATGGAATATAATACCTTATGTAACAGACGAAGTCTAGGAGTGAATAATTATACTAAAAACATGTAACTTATACACGTATCTTTGGTTGGAATGAAATCAGAGGAGAATCCTCCTACCAACCTTGATATAGATTAAATAATGATGTAGAAGACTGCTATTGGTCTATGACTACATCATACCAGGAGGTGGGATAGATGGCGGTTATCAAGAATAATACAATGATGATTACACACTACAACAGAAGGTTGATTTTATCGAATCAGCTTTCTGTTGGTTATATACCAATATGCATGCAAATACTAGACCTAAGTAGGAAAAATTGGCAGATGGGAGGCAAAAATACATGGAAGAAATAAACATTTATGGATATATGCGAGTGTCATCCAAGGAGCAAAATGAGGATAGACAGAAAATCGCATTAACGGAGATGGGAGTACCTGAGAATAACATTTATATGGATAAGCAGTCGGGTAAGGATTTTGAGAGAACACAATATAAGCGGTTATTGCGAAAATTAAATGAAAACAGTGTGCTGTATATCAAGTCGATTGACCGCTTAGGCAGGAATTACGGGGAATTGAATGAACAATGGCGCATTATCACGAAAGAGAAGAAAGCAGATATTGTTGTTATAGATATGCCACTGCTAGATACCCGCAGAGAAAAGAATCTGCTCGGAACATTTATCAGCGATGTTGTTCTGGCATTGCTCAGCTATGTCGCAGAAAACGAACGTACCAATATCAAGCAAAGACAGGCGGAGGGAATTGCAGCGGCAAAAGCAAGGGGCGTAAAGTTCGGCAGACCACCATTACCAATTCCAGAAAACTTTTATCAGATGCACAAAGACTGGCGGGCAGGGAAAATCACAATAGAAGAAGCAGCAAAGGCTTGTAATATGTGCCCTAAGACGTTTTACAGCAAGGCAGTAAAATATGAAAAATCCAGTTAAATAGTTCATGTGTTCTAACTGAAATGGTATACTTTTTTTCATGAGAAAAATTTGGATTTGTAACTGTGAAATTTCACGAAGTTTTGACAGAAAATTACTGAATTTCGACTGATTTCGTGATACAATATGTAAGAATGGTTTTATGTATACGATTACTGGAAATGTATACATTTTTTCCAAGCTGGCTATCAAGGATAGCTGGCTTTAGAAATGAGGATAAAAATGGATAAGTTAATTAATCTGAATACTTATCCGGTCAGTGAAAATCTTAAAGCATTGCTGAAGGATAAGACAACAAAGAAAAATATTATATTTGCAACTTCGGTATATAGTTCTAAAGGTACTCCAATCAAGGAAACGGAACAAATGACGGAGGAAATCTTAAAAGGATTTACGCAGTATGAGATACAACCGAGGGTGCTAAAGAATAAGGAACAACAGCAGGAGCGTACCAAAGCCAAAGCAGAGGTGTTTACGCCTTCATGGATTTGCAACAAAATGAATAACCACTGTGATGAGGAGTGGTTTGGAAGAAAGAATGTTTTTAATACTGAACAGGAACAGGGTTGGCTGGTAAACACAGAAAAAGTGGGGTTTGACACAGAGGATGGATGGAAAAAATATGTCGATTCCAAAAGGCTTGAGATTACCTGTGGCGAAGCTCCCTACATCGTGTCGCGTTATGATGCAGCTACCGGAGAACTGCTTGAGATTAGGCAGCGGATAGGAATTTTAGACAGAAAACTACGTGTGGTAAATGAAAATACAGTCAATGAAACAGAATGGTTCAAATGGGTGCTTCGGGCATATCAGAGTGTGTATGGTTATGAATTTCAGGGAGACAGCCTTCTGATTGCAAGAATCAATCTGCTAATAACTTTTGTGGACTATATGCAGGACAGGTGGGGTAGAGTTCCAACAGATGCAGAACTGCGAAAGATTGTGAATGTCATTGTCTGGAACCTGTGGCAGATGGATGGAATATCCGGGACAATCCCTTTTGGAAAGCCCAAAGAGGAATACCATCAATTTAGTCTATTTGACTTTGTGGTAGCAGATGAGCCGGAAAAGCAGGATACAGAAGAACCGGAAGAAGTGTACTGCCGGATCTATGACTGGCGTAGCGATAAGTCACTGACATACAAAAGCATGAAGGAAGGTAGATGATATGAAGTTTGATTTTGCGATTGGAAATCCGCCGTATCAAGATAATGCCATAGGAGAAAATGATACATATGCACCACCGGTATATAACAAATTTTTAGATGCGGCTTATGCGGTAGCAGATTCTGTGGAAATGATACATCCGGCAAGATTTCTATTTAATGCTGGATCTACTCCGAAGGCATGGAATGAAAAAATGCTAAATGATCCACATTTTAAAGTAATGCATTATGAGGAGGATGCTTCTAAGGTATTTGCCAATACGGATATTAAAGGTGGAGTAGCTATTACTTATCGAACTTCTGATGCTAAGTATGAACCCATTGTTGTATTTACTAAATATCCAGCACTCAATCATATTCTTCATAAAGTAAACAATACGATTGATTTTGTTCCGATGGATACTCTTGTAGTTACACGTACCGCTTATCGTTTAACTGAAAAGTTACATCAAGAACATACGGAAGCGATGGATCAGTTAAGCAAAGGACATCCATACGACATGTCAACGAATATATTTAATCGGCTTCCTCAGTTCTTTTTTAATGAAGCACCTAATGACGGTAATAAATATATTCGAATTTTGGGAAGAGAAAATTCTCAAAGAGTATATAAGTATATTCGTTCCGATTATGTTAATCAGCCTAAAAATTTGTTTCAGTATAAGATTTTTTTACCAAGCGCAAATGGAAATGGTGTTTTTGGAGAAACGCTTACTGCACCTGTATTGGGTATTCCGGGAATAGGATCTACGGAAACATTTATCAGTGTGGGATGCTTTGATAGCAAGGCTGAAGCAACAAATCTGTTGAAATATATAAAAAGTAAGTTTGCCAGAGCTATGTTAAATGTATTGAAAATTACGCAGCATTTAACGCCTGATGTATGGAAATATGTCCCTCGTCAAGATTTCACTGATAAATCCGATATCGACTGGTCTGTATCCATAGCAAACATTGACAAGCAACTCTATAAAAAATATGGGCTTTCCGAAGAGGAAATCGCATTTATCGAAACTAATGTAAAGGAGATGGAATAGCATGAATAAACCTAACATTCAAACAACCAAACAGGTAGTTCCGATGCTTTATGGCTATTCCACTCCGGAAGTAGTTCGACATAATGGCTGGACGAAGATAGGATATACAGAGCAGGATGTAGAAACTCGTATCAATCAACAGACACATACTGCTGATGTTAAGTGGCATCTTGAATGGAAAGGAAATGCCACTTTTGATGATGGTTCAGGGGAGACATTCATAGATAAGGACTTTCATGCTTATTTGCGGAAATCCGGTATAGAGCAGGAAAAAGGCAAGAATAATGAGTGGTTTCATGTGGATGGTGCTACATCAAAGCAGATGTTTCGTGATTTCAGGGAAGATCATGGTATCCTAAAAACCACAGATGCAGTGATTCCGTACAAATTGCGTGAGGAACAGCAGCGTGCGGTTACAATGACGGTTGATTATCAGGCAGCGCATAAAGATGGCGAGTTCCTTTGGAATGCCAAGCCGAGATTTGGAAAGACATTATCGGTCTATGATTTTGTGCAGAAAACCGGTGCAGAAAAAGTACTGATTGTGACAAACCGACCAGCAATTGCAAATTCGTGGTTTTCAGATTATGCCAAATTTCTGGGTAGTGAATCAGGGTATCTTTTTGTGAGTGAAGTTGATGCACTAAAAGGGAAAAGAGGTGTGTTGACAAGAGAAGAATATACACATTTTCTTTTAGGAAAAGACAGTGAAAATGTAAAATGTATTGAATTTGTATCCTTGCAGGATATGAAAGGTTCCATTTATTTTGGAGGTCAGTATGATAAATTAGGTGAGGTCGCAAATATGGAGTGGGATATCCTTGTCATCGACGAAGCACATGAGGGTGTGGATACCTACAAAACAGATGTTGCATTTGATCGTATTAAGCGTAAATTTACGTTGCATTTGTCAGGAACACCGTTTAAAGCACTTGCCAATAATAAATTTGCTGATGATGCTATCTATAACTGGACTTATGCAGATGAACAGAAGAAAAAACGTGACTGGGATGTTTCAGCAGAGGAAGAAAATCCGTATTCAACATTGCCACAGCTTAATCTCTATACTTATCAGATGTCAGAAATTATCAAGGATGAGCTTCAGCAGGGCATAGAAATTGACGGGGAGACAGAAGAATATGCATTTGATCTGAATGAGTTTTTTGCGGTTACCAATGGTAAGTTTAACCATGAATCTTCCGTTGATAAATTTCTCGATGCCCTGACAAGACAGACAAAATTTCCATTTTCTACGGAAAAATTGCGAGATGAATTAAAGCACACCTTCTGGCTGCTCGATAGGGTAGACAGTGCAAAGGTGCTGGCAAAAAAATTAAGGGAACATCCAATATTCCAGGAATATGAAGTTGTTCTTGCTGCTGGCGACGGCAAACTGGACGATGATGAGGAAACAATGAAATCTTATGATAAAGTGGTTGCGGCTATTGCACAGCATGAAAAGACCATTACTTTGTCGGTAGGACAGCTTACGACAGGAATTACAATTCCAGAATGGACAGCAGTGCTGATGCTTAGTAATATGCGATCCCCGGCACTTTATATGCAGGCGGCATTCCGGGCACAGAATCCTTGTCTGTTTAAAGTTGGGACATCTTTCAAGAGAAAAGAAAATGCTTATGTATTTGACTTTGATCCGGCAAGAACCCTTACTATTTTTGAGCAGTTTGCCAACAATCTGAATCCTAATACAGCGAAGGGCGGCGGTACTGCAGAGGAGCGGAAGGAAAATGTAAAGGAATTGCTTAATTTCTTCCCTGTAATTGGTGAAGATGAACAGGGAGAATTAGTAGAACTGGATGCGGAAAAGGTACTGACAATTCCGAGAAAAATTCGTTCTATTGAGGTTGTAAAGCGTGGGTTTATGAGCAATTTCCTGTTTCAGAATATCAGTAACATCTTTGGGGCGCCGAAGGAAGTCATTGATATTATCACAAAGTTTGAACCA
The DNA here is from genome assembly GCA_003584705.1 of Lachnospiraceae bacterium GAM79. Taxonomy (GTDB): domain Bacteria; phylum Bacillota; class Clostridia; order Lachnospirales; family Lachnospiraceae; genus Acetatifactor; species Acetatifactor acetigignens. The sequence continues at coordinate 3,361,224 of AP018536.1, read as the reverse complement.
ATAGAAGAACCAAAGAGCAAGGTAAATCTGACGGAGGAAGTGCAGAAAGATCTATCGCTGGATGAAAATGGGGAAGTGGCTCTTAGTGATGAATTTGTGATTGGAAGAACACAGGATGTTTTTGGCGATAAAATTTATGATGTGACATCTCAGGTACAGGAAACAATGACGCAGATGAAGCAGGCACCGGACAAGGCGCAGAAAGCCATCGACAAACTGAAAGAAGCAGTAAAACAGAGTGCAGTCAAGGCTGTTGTGGATACTGCGCAGTCTACCTATGGCTCTGATATGAAAGCAGCAGATAAAAGACAGATTGAATCAAAATTGAATCATGAAGCCGATCGGATGATTGATAAGTTGCATACCAATTATGAGATTGAGCGAAATGTTATAGAAAATCAACGTGTTGCTGAACAGCAGGCAAGATATGAAACCGGTAAAACCTCAGAGCAGATTGATAAAGAATTTGAGCAGAAGCAGAAAGTGGCTATGGAGAAATTCAATGAGGAACTGACAACTGCTATTTCTGATTTTGCAAAAGAATCTACAAAAGAGACAGTCAAGACCATAGAAACCAAGAAAAAGGAGCGTGAAAAGGAAACAATCGAGGATGGTGTCAGAGATCATCTGCGTGGTTTTTCGAGGACAATCCCGTCATTCCTTATGGCATACGGAGATAATACGGTAACACTTGCGACTTTTGATACGATTATTCCAGATAAAGTGTTTCTTGAAGTGACAAGCATCACACTGGATCAGTTCAAATTTCTGCGTGATGGTGGCGATTATGTAGAGGAAGAAACCGGACAGACCAAGCACTTTGATGGACAGCTATTTGATTCGGTGGTATTTGATGATTCGGTAAAAGAATTTCTTGCTTTAAAGAAAAAGCTGGCGGATTATTTTGATGAAAAGAGTGTGGAAGATATATTTGATTATATTCCACCGCAGAAAACCAACCAGATATTCACACCAAAGACAATGGTTAAGAAAATGGTGGACATGCTAGAGCAGGAGAATCCTGGTTGTTTTGATATGCCGGATAAGACCTTTATTGATTTGTATATGAAATCCGGTCTGTATATTACAGAGATTGTAAAAAGGCTGTATCAGAGTGACGAGATGAAAAAGCAATTCCCAGACAATAAGGAACGCTTGAAGCATATCTTTGAAAAGCAGGTGTACGGACTTGCTCCAACGGAAATCATATATAAGATAGCAACAAGTTACATATTGGGATTTGATGAGGATACGAAGAATATCAAGCATAATTTCAGACAGTTAGATGCTTTGCCTTATGCAAAGGAAGGAACGCTGGATCAAGTGTTGGATGAATTGTATTCTAAAGAGGAGTAGATAAGAGGATGCACCCGGAAACGGGACATTTTTGAAGTTGGACAATAAAAATGTTATATGCATATTCGTTGCCTTATGGTATAAGAACATTTTGAAACCCGTAGAATGGATAGAACGTATAAAGTAGCGCTACAATTGACTTTTAGCATGTGATAGTGTATATTTAGGTCACAAGAAGATGTTATAGTCGGAATGAAAACTTAAAACTTATTTATGGTGGTCGGACTGAAGACCTAAAACTCATTCCCATTACAGAGTAAACTGCTAAACATCAAAAGGCGGATGACTTAGGTCATCCGTCTTTCTTTAACAAAAGAAGTTAAGATGTCAAAGGAAAGATTTAAGAAATGAACCCGACAGGCGATAATATAGGTGTTTTGGATGGGGTTATAGAAAGGTGATGTTAGAATGGAATTAAATAGTGCTGATTTTATTCAAATGGACAATGGAATAAAAAAGTATGAAGAAAAATTTGGGAATAGATTGTATCACTATACTTCACTTAATGCATTTCTATGCATGATGAGAACGCGGGAAATATGGATGAGTAGTACTGGTTCAATGAATGACAGAAAAGAAATTACATATTTTATTGAATTATTGGAAAAGGAATTAAAATCGTATTGCAGACAGGATTTTTTTGAAAAGGTATATAATCAAATTCCGTTTAGCTATAAATATGCATTTTGTTTATCAACGGAAAAAGACGATGCGGCTCAATGGGAAAGATATGGGGATTCCGCTATGGGTGTTTGTTTGTCTTTTAATGTTGGAGAATTATATAAATGCCTATATGGATATAATGATATAATGTTCAATGAAGTTTTTTATAATGATTCAATAACAAATGACGCTTACTTTGAAATAGTCAAAAAATATTTTGATAAAGGCAATATAGATATATATTCGTCTGAAGAAGAATTGATAAGGCAGTTGATTTATGCAGGTAATTTACATAAACACAAATCATTTAAAAATGAGCATGAAATAAGAATTACAACAATGGATAATAAATCTCCGTATGGTACAGAATACGCACTAAAAGAAATTGGTAATGTTGTAAAGAAAGTATATATACTTAAACCAGATATTATGGGAAATTCAAAGGGAACCAGTTTAGAAAAAATAATAGATGAAGTAATAGTTGGACCGAGGTCACAGCAGAATATAAATATTTTACGACAATATATATATTCAAATGGATTATATGATTTAGCAGATAGGATAACTATGTCAGAGTGTCCGTTGAGGTGATAGGACCACAAAAAGGTATTACATATGTGAAAACGATATATTTGATTTTGAAGTATAGTTTGAAGAAATATTGTGAACACAAGGGGAGGAATAGTATTGAAGTTTCCAAATTTATCGCAAGCAGAGATTTTAGCAATAAGTAAAGCGTTAGCAGATACAGAGTATGGTTTTACTGGTTCAGAATTAGAGGTGTTGCTCAAACAATATTATTTTGCTGATGAAAATCCGACTATGACAAAATATAAGAGATTATATAATTCCTTTGTGGAAAGATATAATAGAGAAAAGTCATGTAACTCAATATATATGTTTATTCAAAAGTGTATGGATCCAGCAAGGGGGCTTGTAGATGAGGAAAAGTATGCTAAAAGAAGAATGGAAACAAATAAAATTCTGATGCTGAAAGGCATAGAAATTGATGATGGAGGAAACTTTAGAACTGTACAAAAAGCACAAGGGGTATCAGAAGTTACAAGAAGAACAAGAGAACTTAGGCAGAAGTTATATGGATATGGAGCACATCAATATGTTCTTCAATGTTGTAAAGAGGAATTATTGGCAGAGGATTATTTTCATGCAGTACAAGAGGCTGCCAAGAGTTTGTGTGACAGAGTACGTGAGATGACAGGATTACCTGAAGATGGAAATGAATTGATTCAGACAGCGTTTTCAAATAAAAATCCATATATTGCCTTTAATTCGCTAAGAACATCATCAGAACAGAATCAACAAAATGGTCTTAAAGAGATGATACTTGGTATAATACATATGGTTCGTAATGTCACAGCGCATGAATTGAGAATACGTTGGGACATTGATGAAGCTGCTGCAGTGGAAATATTGCAGCAAATATCATTTCTTCATAAATATTTAGATCAATGTATTGTTGTTAAAAAATACATGTGATAGAGAAAGTGAGTAAATATGAGTGAGAATTTAAATGATCTTGAAATGGCAAAAAAGCGTGACTATAAGATTATGATCACAGACGCGGCAATTAACAAAGTGCCACGTGTTCAGTATAAAGAGATACCAGAAACAGAATATGATAATCTTCGTGAACTGGCAAGACAAGTTCTACAAATTTCTAAAGACGAAAATGATTCCAATGAAGTAGCAGTAACATATAGTCTTGAAAGTGCGCAGCTGATAGAAAAAGGCGAACGCTATCTTGGAATTGCACTGGGGGCAGAGCATGATGTTGATCCTTTGAGTGATTCTACATCTCTTGCGGCACCGGAGCAAAAATCGAGGAATTCTTTCTGCTGCAGGACAGTCCAGCTTTCAAAAAGCTGCTGTAGCTTTGGGTTAGAATAGATCCTGGCAAGGATTTCCTCCCGGCTTTGGATCATAGGAAAATAAGACTTCAGTAGATTTGTGGTCATAGATAGACCTCCTTTGAATAAAGATGTGAGTTTCCGGATGTCAGGACAACATCAAAAAACAAAAGTGAATAGTTACATCATGCAGACCAGTTTAGAAAACATCCGGCGAAATGCCAAAAGATAAAAATAAAAGAATCAACATGATCTTCCCGGAATCCCGGAAACGGGTGGGAATGAAGTGAGTGTATCATAAATACATTTATTATGCAACCACAAAATAAAGATACAGCAGATACTGTTTCCAGGGATAAGGGCAAAAGAGTATAACAATCACAAAAAAGTATAATGCGAAAAAGAAAAAAACTATAAGGAACAAAAAATCCTCTTATATCTGTGAAACGGATAAAATCCTACAATTATCTTACAAAGAAACAGTTCAAAACGATAAGGGAGGATTATTCATGCAGAGTCAGAAAATTTATGTGGAACCTGAAAAAAAACTGCCTGTCAGCTATGATGTGGATGTGCTGGTATGTGGCGGTGGACCTTCAGGGATCGCAGCGGCAGTCAGCGCTGCCAAAAATGGCGCAGAGGTTCTGTTGATCGAAAGGTTTAACTGCCTTGGCGGACAGGGAACCGTAGGACTTGTCACATCCTTTATGTCCATGTCAGCCTATACCGGAGGCAGACAGGTGATCAAGGGAGTGTTTGAGGAATTTACAAATCTTCTGGAGGAGATGGGAGGCTGTATCAAGCCACCACACCTGGCAGAAGAAAGACCATACTTTTCGGTCAACCGCCATGAGCCGGATACGGCGATCTGCCCGTTTGATCCGGAAATGTATAAGATCGCAGCTGACAGACTGGTAGAAAAATATGGCATAAAGGTATTATTCCATACCTACATCACGGCAGCTATCATGGAAGGAAAGACGATCCGAGGTGTCATCATTGAAAACAAATCCGGCAGACAGGCAGTATATGCAAAACGTGTGATCGACTGTACCGGAGATGGAGATGTCATTGCCTACACAGGAGCGCCATTTGAAACAGGCGTAGGAGAAAAGGATGGAGAAGAAGTAAAGAGTCCGGTATCTACCATGTTCTGTATGGATGGTCTTGCGCCGGATACAGTAACCTGGAAGGTAGATAAGTCCCTTGCCTATGGAGCAGTCAATCTGTTCCCGCTGATGAAGGAAGATGAATTCCGGGCAGAAATGACCAGAGTGACAGGTATCAATCCCTGCTCTGCAGAGGATATCACAAAGGGTGAAATTGCATGCAGAAAGCAGATACTGGAGGTTCTTGACTGGCTTCATCATAATTATAAAGGAACAGAGCATGCAAGACTGACCAAGGTTGCCAATATGATGGGTATGATGGTATCCAGAAGAATCGTGGCAGAGTATAAAGTGACCAGAGATGATATCCTGAATTATACTATATTTGATGATGCGATTTCCATGAATGCCTATGGTGTGGATATCCATAATCCGAATGGAGGAGGCTGTGAATTGTACTGGCTGATTCCCGGACACGCTTACAGCATTCCTTACAGGGCATTACTTCCACTGGAAGTAGAAAATATTATTGCAGCGGGACGCTGCATTGCCCATGATGGAATTGCTGTTATGGCCACCTGCTATGGAACTGGGGAAGCTGCAGGAGCAGCGGCGGCACTGAGCATCAAAGAGGACGTTCCTTTCAGAAAGCTTTCTGTGAAAAAGCTGCAGGATCAGCTGAAGAAGCAGGGCGTATATCTTGGGGATCAGGAACCGGAGAAGCCGGAACCCAGATATATTCATATTTCAACAATATAGAAAAGAGGAAAAAGACTATGAAGAAAAAGATAATTGCACTTATTTTGGCGGCTGTAACAGCAATCTCCCTGATGGGATGCGGAAATACAAACACAAATACACAGGAGGCAGCAGAGACACAGGATCAAACAGCTGCAGAGGGATCAGCAGAAGCAGATACCGGTGCAGAAGAAACGGCAAATGGAGAAAATACCTATCGGTATACCTTTGTTTCACCTCTTGTCAGTCATGAGTATTGGATAGATGTAGAGGAAGGAATTCAGGCAGGTGCCAAGGAGCAGGGCGTGGATGTGGCAGTGCTTGGAGATACCAAGGTTGATGTGGATGCCATGGTGAAATATATTGATACAGCAATCGCATCCAAGGTGGATGGTATCATTACAATGGCACTTTCCCCGGCAGCGATCGGACCGGCCATTGACCGTGCAGTAGATGCGGGAATTCCCGTTGTACTGGTAGATACTGATGCACCAGAAAGCAAGCGGGCAGCTTATGTTGGAACCTCTAACTATGATGCGGGCTATGAGGCTGGTAAGGCAATGATCGAAGCAACCGGTGGTAAGGCAAAGATTGGAATCATCAGAGGCACCATTGGACAGGAAACAGACAACGACCGAATCAAGGGCTTTGAGGATGCAATTAAGGATGAGCCGGATATGGAGATCCTGACAACAGAAGCCTGCAATTCTGATATGCTGACAGGAACCCAGAAGGCGCAGGATATGTTGAAGGCTTATCCGGAGATGACAGCAATCTTCGGCAGTGAAGGAACCGGCGCAGTGGCAGCAGGAAAGGTACTGGAGGAGCAGGGGCTTTCTGGAACAATTACCGTGATTGGATGGGATGATACAGATGAATGCCTTGACTTTATCCGTACAGGTGTAGTAAAGGGAACCATTGTGCAGAAGCCTGATTTTATGGGAAGAAAGGCAGTAGAACTCCTGACCAGGATCAACAATGGAGAAGAACTGACAGAGACAGTTATTGATTCCGGTGTTACTTTTGTGACGGCTGAAAATGTAGATACTTACAAAGATGCCCAGTAATCAGATAAGGTGGTGTGCTTATGAAAAAGAAGATAAGCATGAACGGTCTGATCAAGATCGTTCCGCTGGCAATATTATGTATCGTAACTGGTATGATCAACCCGGTGTTTTTTGCCGGATCCAATCTGATCGATCTGGCAAGATCCGTTTCTTTTCTGCTGATCGTCAGTGTTGGAGTTACTTATGTACTGCTGGGGGCCAGCCTGGATATGTCGATTGGCTCTGTTATGGGGCTTGGGGGCGCAATCTGCGGATTGTGCCTCGTAAACAGCCTTCCTGTCTGGTTCTCCATTCTTATGGGACTTCTGGCATCAGCTGTGGTTGGCATAGTAAATGCGGTATTGATCGTCAATTGCAGGATCCCGGCACTGATTGCCACCTTGGGAACCATGTATGTGGCAAGGGGAATCGTGAATGTACTGACGAAGGGAGAACCGTATTATCCGCTGCCGGATGAATTCAAGGTACTTGGACAGGGAACTCTGGCAGGAATCCCATATTCTGTTTTTATTGCAGTTGCTATTGTACTGATCGCTCATTTCGTGATCAAAAAGACATCATATGGAAGAAGTCTCATGGCAGTTGGTGGAAACAGAGAGGCTTCCAGGGTATCCGGTATTAATGTAAAAAGAGTTCTCTTTTCTGCACATGTACTGGTTTCCCTGCTGGCTGGCTTTGTGGGGATCATCATGGCAGCAAGATTAAGCTCTGCGCAGCCTAATGCAGGAGATGGCTGGGAGATGACAGCTGTTGCCGCTGTTATTATCGGTGGAACAAGTATGTATGGTGGTTATGGATCAGTGCTTGGCACGATTCTTGGCTGCGCACTGATGGAAACTATTTCAAATGCCATGGTACTGCTCCATGTTTCTGTATACTGGCAGAAGATCACCATTGGGATCATTATGGTAGCAGCAGTCGGCATAGATACATTCCGGCTAAAGAAAATTGCATCGAAATAGCGGAAGGAGGGTGAGGGTATGGCTAAAATGGTATTGGAAATGCAGCATATTACCAAGACCTTTCCGGGTGTGAAAGCGCTGGATGATGTTTCTCTGCAGGCATATGAAGGGGAGATCCTTTCTATTGTAGGAGAGAACGGTGCCGGGAAAAGCACACTGATGAAAATCCTAAGTGGTTCCTATTCCTGCGACAGCTATGCAGGTAACATTCTGGTAGAAGGAAAAACGATGCAGTTTCACAACACCAGACAGTCTGAGGAAGCAGGGATTGCCATGATTTATCAAGAGCTGAATATGCATCTTGACCTGAGTGTGGCGGAGAATATTTTCCTTGGAGGCTGGAAGCAGTTTGGAAACGTGATCAAGTGGAATAAGCTATATCAGGCGGCAACAGAGTATCTGGGTCAGCTTCAGCTTGATGTGGAGCCGACAGAAATTTTAAGAAATCTGAATGCCAGCAAACAGCAGCTTGTTTCGATCGCAAGAGCACTTTCCCATAAGCCAAGGATCCTGATCCTGGACGAGCCGACGGCATCCCTGACGGAAACAGAATCAGCAACACTTTTTCAGATCATGCTGAATTTAAAGAAGCAGGGATATACCTGTGTGCTTATTTCCCATAAGCTGGACGAGGTATTCGCTTATTCAGACAGGATCGTTGTCATGCGGGATGGAAAAGTGATCAACAATCATAACAGAGAGGAATTTGACCAGAGCAGGATCATTGCAGAAATGGTGGGAAGAAAAATGGACAATCTGTATCCAAAATGCAAAGTTCCTGTGGGAGAAGTTGTCATGGAGGCCAGAGATTTCTCGGTTCCACATCCGCAGAATGCCAAAAAGAAAATTGTGGAAGACGTCAGTTTCACTGTCAGGAAGGGAGAAATTCTTGGAATCGGCGGTCTGGTAGGAGCCGGCAGAAGTGAGCTGGTGAATGCAGTTTTTGGTATTATCGGGAAACAATCAGGAGCAGTAATGATCGATGGCAGAGAGGTACAGATCAGAAAACCGGAGGATGCGATCCGGGAAGGACTTGCACTTGTAACAGAAGACCGTAAGCTGGACGGATTTGTAGGTGGAATGTCCATAGAAGAGAACATCACACTGGCTTCGTTGAAAGCAATCTGCAGATATGGTATCATTAATCACAAAAAAGAGCAGCTGTCTGCCAGAAAATATTTTGATGAACTGAAGATCAAGGCAGCTGATATGACAGTCCATATGGAAACACTGTCCGGTGGAAATCAGCAGAAGGCAGTTCTCAGCAAATGGCTTATGACCAAACCGAGAGTCCTGATCATGGATGAACCTACCAGGGGAATCGATGTGGGAACTAAGTATGAAATTTATAAGATCATGGTGGAACTGGCAAGACAGGGTATTGCAATTATCATGATATCTTCTGAGCTGCCGGAATTGATTTCAATGTCAGACAGGATCATTGTTCTTTCGGGAGGCAAGGTATCAGGAGAATTGCAGCAGGAAGATGCAAGTCAGGAAAAGGTAATGGAGCTTGCGACCAGAATGGTTGTATAGGATGAATTATGAAAAAACTTTCTCTTAAAGGAAAATTTTCATTCTGTATGTTTGTAGTTATGGCAATCTTTTTTGCAACAGAGGTGATATTGCTTGGTATGCAGTATTATACCAAAGACAGGCTGGGTGACCTGATTGATAAGAGTAACCGGGTCTATGAACTGAAAACAACGTTCAGTGAGGTATTGTCGGCATATAAATATTATTCTGTTTCGCAGAAGGAGGATGACAGAGAAGCAGCAAAAGAGGCACTTGAGAGACTACGGTCCGACAGTGCCTCTTTAAGGCATGTTATTTTTGAAGACAGCTATATCAGAGAAATAGATGATCTCTGCCATATGGCAGACAGCCTGTATGAACAGATCGAACCGGAGATTGCAGCCACTGTGCACGGGACAAGAGAGGAAAGGCTGCAGGCATATGATGAGGCAGCTTATACTGTGGTGCAGCTGATTGAGAAATATTATGATTATGTATATCCGGCTATGGAACAGTATTCCAATGAAGCCCAGAATGAGCTGAACAGGGAAATGAAGGTGATTTCGGGGATCTGCATTTTGGCAGTTATTGTATTTTCTCTTGGAATCCTCGGAATGGTTCTCTGGTTTTCCAGAGATGTGATCAGTCCCATATCGGCACTGTCTTATAAGGCGGCAACCTACCGCTCAGAAAGAGAAGGTTATCAGAAGCAAAATAGGGATGAGGTGGGGCAGTTGACAGAGCTGTTTGAGGAGATGCTTTCCCGTATTGAGGATCAGATGGGACAGATGGAACTGAATATGAAGCTTCAGCTGGAGCTGGAGCAGCAGAGGCTGGAGAAGGTGAAAATGGAAAAGTTGCTGCAGGAAAGCGAGATCAAGGCACTTCAGGCGAGGATCAACCCTCACTTTATGTTTAATACACTGAATAGTATTGCACAGATGGCATATCTGGAGGAAGCACCTTCCACAGAGCAGATGATCGAAGCGGTATCGGATTACTTCCGGTATAATCTGAAGGATATCCATCATGTGGCTACGGTAGCAGATGAAGTAAAAAACTGCAGGGATTATATCTATATCCAGCAGATCCGTTTTGGCAAAAGAATCCGGTTTGACCTGCAGTATGATGAAACAGCGGCAGAAGGAAGGATTCCCGCTCTTACACTTCAGCCTGTTATAGAGAATGCTATCGTCCATGGACTGGCGATCCGGGGCGGGGAAATACTCATACGGATCCACAGAAAAGATGGGAAGATAGATATAACCATCCGGGATAACGGAAGCGGCATGGAAGAAGAAAAGCGGAGACTGATCCAAAGTTATATAGAGGGGACAGACCAGACGGGGATCCATTCTGACAGTATCGGTCTGAAAAATGTGATCGACAGAATGAAGGCATTTTTTAAAGACGGGTTTGCGATGGAAATTATATCCACACCGGAAGAGGGAACGGAGATCAGAATAAGGATCCCGTATGAGGAGAGCTTATGTATCGGGTATTGATTGCTGATGATGAAGAACTGGAGCTTAAGGCAATGCACTTTTTTCTGGAAAGGAATTATCCGGAAGCAGTACTCCTGCCGGATGCACAGGATGGCACCCAGGTAGTAGAAACAGTGACAAAGGAAAATCCTGATTTACTGATCCTGGATATAGAGATGCCGGGTCTGAACGGATTGCAGGCACTTACCATTCTCAGGGAACGGGGATATGAGGGACATGTGATCGTCAAAACAGCGTATGGTAAGTTTACCTATGCAAAGGATGCGCTGCACCTTCATGCGGATGCTTATCTGTTAAAGCCTGTCAGGAAAAGTGAATTAAAGGAACAGATGGATGAGGTCCTTTCAAAGATTGAGGCAGAGAGAAAGCAGGATGCAGGCAGAGGGAAAAGGGGAGAATTTACCAGTGGTTTTATTCTTTCTCTATGCTTTGCCAAAGAAGGCAGCCAGTGCCTTTCTGATGCAGGAAAAATAAAAAGATTATCACAGGAAGCAGCAGGAAAGCTATCTCTTTTCTGTGATTTTACCATTTGTCCAGCAGAAGGAAATGTGCTGCCTATACTGATCTATACCTCATCAGCCATGGATGAAGAGGGATACCGGAAGCTGTCTGGGGATGTGGAAGAGATGATGAGCCAGATCTGTCGGACAGTATTTGGCATGGCTCCGGAAATGAAGGCAGGATTCCTGATCGCAGATATTGAGGAAAGACTTCCAAGGCAGCTCCAGCTGCAGGGACAGGGAGCTGACAAAGCAGGGGAACAGGGCAATGCAGGGGAACAGGGCAATGCAGCGAGTGGCAGCCTGCATCTGCAGAGAGCAGTTCAATATATAGGAGAGCATTATATAGAAAATATATCCATGGAGGATATCGCAGAACATACAAAACTCAGTACCAGCTATCTGAGCCATCTTTTCAGGCAGGAGCTGCATAAGAATTTCGTGGATTATCTGACGGAGGTGCGAATGGAGCAGGCCAGGCGGCTGATCGATCAGGGAATCGACAATGTCAATGTGCTGGCAGAAAAGGTGGGATATCAGTACGCATCTTATTTCTGCAGGCAGTTTAAGAAATATACTGGTATGACAGTAGGAGAATATAAGAGAAGAAAATAACAGATGCGTTTTCAGAAAAAGATGTTTCTGCCCGGAAAACCGGATTGCAACAGAAGTTAGTCTATGCTAACATGAAACGGGAAGGAGTGTGGAAACATGACAGCATTGTTGCAGCGGTTTGAAGATATTACGAAAAAGGATATTCTGACAGCAGGAGGCAAAGGAGCCAACCTCGGAGAAATGGTACACGCAGGGATACCGGTACCGGAGGGAGCAGTGCTTACCACAGAGGCCTACAGGCTGTATGTGAAGGAAAATAAAATTGATCTGAAGGCACCGGCAGAGGAAATCCGGAAAGCATTTCTGACAGGCAGCATGCCGAAAGAGCTTCATGTGACACTTCTGGAATATTATATCGGGATCGGAGAGGGAGAACGGATTGCCGTCAGATCCTCTGCCACAGCAGAAGACCTAGAGGATGCCAGCTTTGCAGGACAGCAGGAAACGTATCTGAATGTCAGAGGAGAAGAGGAACTGACAGAGGCTGTAAAACGCTGTTATGCTTCTCTATGGGGGGACAGGGCTGTCAGCTACCGGAGAGAAAAAGGATATGAGGATGAGAACGTCGCACTGGCTGTCGTTATCCAGAAAATGGTGGAAAGTGAGACTGCAGGTGTAGTATTTACCATAAATCCGGCCAGCGGAAAGAAAGAAGAAATGCTGATCAATGCTTCCTACGGACTTGGAGAATCGGTGGTATCTGGCGTCGTAAGTCCGGATGAGCTGGTCTGCGACAGACTGGGAAATGTGATAAAGTGTCAGATCGGAGCCAAGGAAACGCAGGTTGTTTACGGAGAAAAACAGACGGTTACCGTGCCTGTTGCAGAGGGAAAAAGAAGCAGACTTTCTCTTTCTGATGAACAGATCAGGAAGCTGACAGAAACTGCAGCAGAGATTGAAAGACATTATCACAAACCCATGGATATTGAATGGGCGTTTGTGGATCAGAAATTATATATTTTGCAGGCAAGAGCCATTATGGCAGGAGCAGAAGAAAGAAAAGAAGTGGATGAAAGTAAAATGCCGCCTCTTCAGCCGGTCAACCAGAAGATGAAGGCTACCCTGATGTTTCTCATGGAAAAGATGCCGGTGCCTTACCTCCCGCTGGATTATGACTTCTGTATGCCTATAAGCAGACAGAAAGCAGAGATCTTCGCAGAAGGCGGTATGCTGGTGGACAATGACTGCCGTCTGGATGACAATGGTTTTCTGTGCCTGCCGACTGTGAAGTTTAAGGTGAATAAAAATCTTATTCATTTTCCCGGATTAATGAAAGAGATGAAGGATCATCAGGCAAATGTAGAGAGGCTGGAGAAATGCCTTTCCGGGGCAGAACCTGTGATCCGTAAGGCAGCAGGATCTGAGGAAGCTGCAAAAGAACTCCAGCAGACGGCTGCAGAGCTGGATCAAATGAGGAATCTGATCACAGAAACAGCTTATGTCAGATTTAAGTATGCGGTATTTCCGGGATTTATGATGAACAAAAGTCTTGGGAAACTGCTGAAAAAGGTGGACCCGGCGCTGTCTCCCTACAATCTGCTGACGGGGCTTTCCTATAAGACGGCTGAGATGAACAGGCAGATGAAGGAGCTGGCAGAAAAGCTTCTTACCATAGACGGAGCAGCAGAGAAGATCCTTGCCGGCTGCAGCTATGAAGAACTGACGGCAGAAAATAATGAGGTCAGGGAGGAACTGGAAAATTTTCTGCAGGAGAACGGATATAAGTCAGATTTCCCGGATTACTGTTTTACCGCCAAAACATGGCTGGAAGATAAAGAGCGGTTTTTCCAGGTGCTGCGTCCCCTGCTTAAGAATCCGGCAGGAGAGGGAATGTCACAGGAAGAGGGGCTTACTTATTATCAGGAGCTTTTTACGAAAATGACAGCAGGGCTCAGTGACAGGAAAAAGGCAGAGGTCAGACAGCTCTGTGAATATTACCGGACTTATCATGTACAGCGTGAGAGAACCCAGTATCTGTGGGAAGGATGCTTTTATGCCTGCAGAAAGCGTTTGAAAAGGATCGCAGGTATCCTTTCTGTGCCGGAGGAGGATCTGCTTTATCTGCGGTATGAGGAACTGCAGAATGTGATCAGAAATGGAGCTGTTCCAGACAGGGAAAGAGAGATCATTTCCCGCAGGAAAGAATACAGACCGCTGGTAGAAGCCTACTGGTAGAAACAGATGTGGGAGGCCTGCAAAGGGGACGGAGAATCCTTAAAGGGTGTCAGCGGCAGTGCCGGAACCGTAGAAGGAAAGGTCTGCGTGATCACAAGCCCTGCGGAGTTTTACAAGCTGAAAAAGGGCGATATTCTGGTATGTCACTATATCGATCCGGAGTGGACACCGCTGTTTGCCATAGCCGGAGGCGTCATTGCTGATACCGGTGGGGTATTATCCCATGCGGCGATCGTGGTATCATTTGATACGTGCTTCCAGAGATTGTGTTGTCTTGGTGCTGCATAATCACCCATCGTTGTCGGCTTTTTCCTTGTCAGATATCCAGTTTTTGCTTAGATATGAGACAGTTAAACTTATGGTTGTCGTTACGAATTTAGGAAATGTATCATATTTGGTAAAAAATAGTAAATATGATTTTGAAAAAGCAGTTGTTTTGCTTAATGAAGCAATAGACTTAAATAACAAGGCAAAAAATATAAAAGATTTGCAGGAAGCAGCAGATTATTTTCTGAAAAGCTGTTATAATGTAGGTATAAACTATGAGAAGCGATAGGAGGTGCATAGCATGATGGAAGAACATGTAGTATTAAGTGAACGACCGGAGGATCAGTTAAAAGCTGTAGAATGGGCACGTGAACAAAAGAAGAAAATTCTTGATGACAAAAGCAGACGTATCGCAGATGCACTTATGGAAAAGATGACACCTTTGATAATAAAGAATAGTGTACAGAAATAGCGTGGGTACAATTTGGGTACACCAGAAATGCAACTATATAAATAACACACAAAACCGTATCAAAATGATATGGTTTTGTAATGTAATAACAACAGATTTATGTGAAAAATCGAACCCGAAAAAGAGTTCGAATAATAAACAGAGCTTCATAAATGGCGTAAACAAGCCATTTATGGGGCTTTTTCTTTGTCGTGATACCTATATGATACCTGTTTTGATAGTACCACAGATATAATAGTTTGAGAAATTATTAAAAGAATATGTTATGATAATAATATAAGTTTAGATTTTACTCACAATATTATTTGTATGTCTATGCATACCAACATTTTTAATGTAACAAGTGATGCCACAATTAGATTTAAGGCAGATCTATTTTTATACGATCTTTAATTTGATGATATAATTACACTTATTGAGGGAGACTGTGGTACAGGTAAGTCATTTCTTTATTGAATGTTAGAAGATATAAGGCTACATACAGGAACGGATTTAAGAAAATATTGGCAGACTACAAGGGACAAGTTGAATTTGATGAGACCAAGATACCAGTCTTTGAGGTGGATAATGATGATTTTACATTGACTTTGTATAATCTGAATTATGGACATGATTATGTGATAAATGTTAACGATACTCAATGTGATACGAGGAATGGCACTCAAGGTGGCGCTCAAGACAAATTGCAGAAACAAATCTTTGATATGATAGAAGAAAATCTTCAAATTTCCACATCGGAAATTGCAACAAGGTTAGGTGTTGGTGTAAGGACTGTGAAGAGAAGAATAAAACAAATGACGAATATGGTATATGTTGCAAATGGATATAGTGGTCACTGGGAGATTAAATATTTTTTGAGACAGCAATATGATTTTGGACTAACAGTCCAATGAAATAATAGTTCGCATAAGGTATTATCAAATAAAAAGCTTGGAGGATATCTTATGGGAACTAATTTTTATCTTATGAGTAGAAATAAAAAGCTGATGAGGGAGCATTTTGCTGTCGAAACAGAATATGACATTAAGGATATTGAATACGCAATAGTTGATGAACCCTATCTTGGATATGAGATTCATCTGAATAAGTTAAGTTGGGGATGGCGTCCGCTATTCCAAAGACATAAGACAATCAATACATTTAAAGAGCTGGAAGAGTTTTGCCTAAAAAATAAAAGTGTTATAAGCATTTATGATGAATATGGAAGAAGATATACATGGAAACAATATTTTGAAAGAGTATATGAGCATAGTCAGCAGAAGAAAGAGCCTCGTAAATGGATATATGATATCGAGTCAGTTTTTCCAAATTGTGGGCCACGTTTACAAAATGTATCATGTACTGAACAGGAGGCAGAAATATATATTCCATTCTGCCATAGAGAATATAACGAAAAGGAAAAGCTGGCGAAGGAACGCTTTCATGTGCATGAAAGACTATGGTGCAAAGAAAGGTATTGGGAAGATCCGGATTATCCATTTGATTGGACAGAAGGTGAGTTTTGCTAGAAGGAGCATATGCTTATGTATGAGAATATTGATATGGAAAGAACAGGAATATTGCTGAAAGAGATGTTTGATAAATCTGGTTATACAGTTAAAGATATTCAGAAAATATTACATTTGTCATGCCCACAGCCTATATATCGATGGTTTAAAGGAAACATTTTACCATCAGTAGATCATTTGTATGTATTGAGCAGATTGCTCAAGGTTCATATGGAAGATTTGCTTGTGCCTAAATGTGAATATAGTATCTTTACGGAAAAGTATGGAGAAAAGTCACTAGGAGAAAAAAGACTATATGAATATTGGAAACGCTTATGTATAAAGAAATGTGCATAGATTTAAGTGAGGCATGCAACAGAGTTGTTACCTTTACAAATTATCTGCTGTAGAATGACTTAGTTGACTTAATTTAATTTCACTGATATAATAAGTTTCACTACATGAGTGAAAGCGGTGATATGAGTGAAACTAGATAGAGTGGGATTAGCATGTGTTGAGAATAAGTTTTTAAAACTTCCTAATATTCAGAAGTATGAAGTTGTCAGCAGAACAGAAGATGGTTTTATTGCATCTGTGGAGATGGATGATGGGTATGAGTTTCAAATATATGCCAGCTTCTTGAACAGGGTGTTTCCATCTACAGTTATAAAATTGATTGAAAAGCAGAATAAAAGTCAGAAAGTTAACATATTGGTTGCTCCATATATTTCAGAAAGAACTGCACAAATATGTGAAGATAATGGAATGGGGTATTTTGACTATGCAGGAAACTGTTGGTTTGTGGGTCATTCTATTTATTTGTCAGAAAAAGGAAATAAGAATCCAAGACCTAAAGAGCAAAGGTCTGTGTCAATATTTGAAAGGACTTCTGTGGTGTCTTCACGTATTTTGCGTGAGTTGTTCGCGGATGTAACTAAGACATGGAAGCTTAAATACCTATCGGAAAAGGTGAATTGCAGCATTGGACAGGTATCCAAACTGATGAAAGTTCTGATAGAAAACGCATGGGTAGAAAAATTGCCGGATGGTTATAAGGTTATTGATCCAGAATCACTCTTGCTAGAATGGAGTAAGGATTATGGTAAAAAAGAAATAACATCCTATGCTTGCTATAGCTTAGATAATATCTCTGCTATTGAGGAGCGATTGAAGGAATTAAAGACAGATACGGGGATTGATTCTTATCTTACCGGATTGTCCGGTGGAGTGCGTTATACGCCGGTGGTACGATACAATAAGGTACATGTCTATATAGCGCCGGAGGATATTCAGGAAGCAATTCGATATTTGGACATGAAAGAAGTAAACAGTGGTTCAAATGTGGTTATTTTTCCACTAGAAAATGATTCTTATATCAAGGATTACAGGGTAATTGGCGAGTCTGCAGTAGTATCCCCTCTGCAAATATATTTGGATTGTATGCAGATAAAGGGAAGGGGAGAAGAAATGGCAGATGCGGTTTTGAAAAAGGAGATACTTAGATGATAAGAGAAGGAGACTTGAAAAGTAGCGTAGACTATTCGGAAGGTCAGAAGCGGGCTGCACATAGAGTTCTAGTAGAGTTGGTTAATATTTTTCAAGAATATGAAGATGAAATCCGTGTGATAGGAGGCTGGGTTCCAGATTTAATGTTTCCCCAAGAAGGTCATGTGGGAAGTGTGGATGTAGATATTATGATTAATCATTTGACTTTGCAGGATGAAGGTTATCAGAATATGTCGAGGATACTTCAGAAAAACGGGTACAAGGAGCATCCAGAAAAATATTTTTCCTTTGTAAAAACAGTGATGGTGGAAGGAATATCTTATGATGTAGATGTAGATATTTTAGCAGGAATGTATGGTGGTACACAACTGAAGAGAAGAAGTCAGCATGTGCAGGGGATTAAGGCATTAAAGGCTACTGGCGGCAATTTTGCATTTGAATTTCCGGCACAGAAGATTAGTGTGGAAGCAGAACGACCAGATGGAGCAATAGATGTTGCAAATGTCAGTGTTGTAGCAGTAGTTCCTTATATAATAATGAAAACAGCAGCAATGGGAAGAGGAAAAGTAAAGGATGCTTACGATATTTACTTTATTATCAAACATTATTTCGGTGGAGTAAGAGAACTGGCAAAAGAATTTGAACCTGTAAGGGGTAAAAATATTGTGATAGAGGCGAAAGTTAAGTTAGCAGGTAAATTTGCTTCTGAAAATCATGCTGGTCCAAAAGACGTAGCGGATTTTATGGATTTAGAGGATGAAGAAAGTATAGAAATGACCAAGAGGGATGCTTATGAACAAGTGCAGGCATTATTGAACTTAATATAAGTATTAAAAAACATTAGGGATGTAATAGTCGCACCAAAGCTGAGACTGGCAAGCAGGATATGATAAACAAAATTTTAGATGAATGAGAGAGTGCGGTAAGTATGTTAAGATTAAGACCCTATAATAAAAACGATGCGGAAACAATTATGTCATGGATAAAGGATGAGAAATCTTTTTATAAATGGACAGCAGGAGTTTTAGGGGAATATCCGATTTCTGTGGAGCAGTTCAACACGGTAAGTAATCTTATGGCATTTACTGCTATTGATGATAATGAGATAGCAGGATTTTTTACTATGAGAAGGCAGAGGGAATCCTTTGAAGAGTTACGGTTTGGTTTTGTGATTGTCAATCCGGAAAAACGCGGACAGGGATATGGGAAAAATATGCTGAAATTAGGCCTAAAATATGCCAAAGAAATATTTGCCGCAGACAAGGTTTCATTAGGAGTTTTTGAAAATAATGAATCCGCTTATTATTGCTATAAGGCAATAGGATTTGAAGATGTACCTCCGAATGAAATAGAAAAGTATAATGTAATGGGGGAAGAATGGGATTGCCTCGAATTGGAAATAAAACTATAAGGTTAATATACCCCATGGGATATGAGATAATATCTCCTGAGGGTATACTTTTAAACGACTAATTATTTATACCATTTCATCAATATTGCTTCATAGCAAATATCCAGCACATTATCATTTTGATCCATACTGAAGGATAAATTGAAAAAGACTTCCGGGTAGCGCTCATCAATATAGCAATAGCACAAATTATACTGGCTTTCCAGACCATCATGATTATAGGCCTTAGATCTATATACAACCTCGTTTCGGGGCTCTCCATAAGCAGCAATTACCTGTTCTCTGGAATCGCCTAATTTTATACCACGCGAAGTTTCTGTGTCTGATGACATTTGATCGGGGTATTCAGTATATGCCGTACAATTTGTAGTCATAATAGAAATACGTTCTACATCTTCATAGCCGTTTCCGGCTCCATATAAGTCTACGTAATTACTATAGCCAAATCCATTGATATTGAAATCCTCATAGGAAAGAGGAGAAATGATGTTATTCTCTGCTTCTACAGACACTTCCACCGTTGCGGGAGTCTCTGTGGAGTCTTTGGTTATCACCTCTGTGGTTTCAGTGTGTTCGGTTTCTGCGTTCGTTTCACTCTGCCCGGCATCCGGTGCTTAACGTTGCTTCGCAACTATTATGATCAAATTGTAGCAGAAAATGGAGATATGGCAACTGGATTTTTCTAAGATATTTCCCATGCATGAAGTATCAAGAGTTGTAATCAGTACATTCTTAGGATTTAGATGAAAAATAGGATTTACTATGATATGATTAGTTAAGAATTATATTTAATACGAAAGAGGAATGACACATTATTATGGAATTTTTCAGTTTGTTTTCAACAGTATTTTTTAATATAGCAATTACCTTTGGCCTGTTATTACTTATATACTTGTTTTTCTTTTCGGGCATTAGAGCACGTAAGGACCTGAAACCGGTTAAGTACATTTCCTACAAAAAGGATCATTTTCAGGAGAATTTTGAATTTACCTGTGAGTTTTGCGGATCCAAGGTATCTTATGCGGATGAAAAATGTCCAACCTGTGGCGGTAATTTTGGAAAGAACAAGGAGTATCAGTTAAAGAAACGGGCCATGCATCAAAGGTATTTAGAGTATATGAAATCCCAGGAAGAAGCCATTACACAGGAAACGGAATATATAAGTACTACAATGCAGGCAATTCAAAAATATAAGCTGATACGTCATAAATACTACAATTTTGAAATCGGCGAGCCTCCGGTTTATAAACCTGCAAGTGATTATGAATTTACCTGTGAATACTGTGATAATAAGATAAGGGGAAAAAGCACAGACGAAAAGGGGTGTAGTAATTGTGGGGCTTCTTATAAAGAAAACCTGGAATTATTGGTACGCGAAGAGGAAGACCGTCTGGAAAAACGCCATTATGACGAATATATGAAACTGAAGGATCTGGAGTGGGAGCAGAATATCAGGAATGAGCGAAGAGATGCAAACATTGATGAAAAGTATGGGACACCTATCCGATTTATGGAGAAAAATGCAAAGGTTATTGCGCTGGTCATTTTGCTTGGGCTTATGATGATTTCCGTGGGAATAACAGTTTTGATTTTAAAGTTTAGGTAAAACAGGATGAGTATATCTGACGTGAAGGGAGATCACATGGACATTCTATTTAAAAACGATGATTTTGTATTTTCCTACAGGGTTGGCGGTATATTGATCCATAATGAAAAGATCCTGTTGCAACGTCCGAAAAATGATGACTATGCTATCATCGGCGGGCATGTTGCGGCTATGGAGACCAGCATGGAAACGCTGAAACGGGAGTTTGAAGAAGAACTTCACGCTGAGATAGAGGTAGATAATCTGCTGGCTATAGGCGAAATTTATTTTCCATGGGGAAAGAGCCCCTGCCACCAGATCTGCTTATATTATAATGTTCATTTACTGGACGATAGTATTCCTATGGATGGGGTGTTTCATGGATATGATGAATTGGATCATGAGAGAATCAATCTGGATTTCTGCTGGATTCCGCTGGAGGAACATAATATCACCTATACAGATCGTCACATTGTAGAGGACAACCCCACCTACGAAGAATTAAAAGAATGGCAGAGCAGAAGTGGGCTACCGTTAAAGAAATTCTTCAATACCAGTGGGTTGTTATATAAGAACATGCGGTTGAAGGACAAGCTTCCGAACATGACGGAAGAGGAACAACTTCGGCTGCTGGCCACGGACGGAATGCTGGTAAAGCGGCCGTTTGTCGTGGACGGGGATCTGGTGTTGACCGGATTCCGGGAAGCAGAATGGAAGGAAAAATTAATTTAGTACAAGGAGGACGAATATGAGCAGAGTAAATTTTGGAGCAAAGCCGGTAATGTATCCCATGCCGATGCTGATCATTGCAACTTATGACGAAAATGGAGTACCCGATGCCATGAACGCAGCATGGGGAATCATTACGGACATGAATGAGATCTCCATCAGTATGTCAGAGCATAAGACCACGGAGAATCTGGCAAAGACCGGAGCATTTACCGTAAGTATCGGAACCGAAGATACCGTGGTAGCCTGCGACTATGTGGGCGTGGAATCTGCGAAGAAAGTACCTGATAAATTCTCAAAGTCCGGTTTCCATGCAGCCAAGAGTGATTTTGTCAATGCACCGTTGATCGATGAACTTCCCATGGCGCTGGAATGTAAGGTGAAAAGTTTTGAAGACGGTATTCTGGTGGGCGATATCGTCAACGTCAATGCGGACGAAAGCATCCTGACGGATGGCAAGATCGATCCGAAGAAATTGAAGCCAATCAGCTATGATCCTGTGAATAATACTTATCTTGCAATGGGAGATAAAGTAGGAAATGCTTTTAAAGACGGTTTGAAATTGAAATAGTAAGATCAAAGAACGCAGGAGGTTTAACCCTCCTGCGTTCCCATCTCATCGGTGGTAGAGCGGATATGTTCTACTGCCGTTTTTACTTGTTCAGCGCAATCCAGGTTGTTCTGGCTCATGGTGTGCACCTGTTCGGCATTAGCTGTGACTTCTTCGGTTACAGCGGACAGATGGGAGATGTTTTCCATAATCTTATTATTGGATTCTGACAAGCCCAGAATGTGGTGATTTACTTCTTCCACCTGGGAAGCCAGTGCTTCCATATTTTTGTTCAGCTGTTCGAAAGTCTCGGAAGCAGCCAGGATCTTTTCGCCCTGCTGTTCGGTAGCTTCAATGGAACCGTTGATAGTGTTGACTACCATGTTGGCATTGACATTCAGCTCGTTGGTAATCTTGGTGATCTCTTCGGTAAAGCTCTTGGTCTGCTCTGCCAGCTGACGGATCTGCTGTGCTACAACAGCGAAACCACGTCCGGCTTCACCGGCACGGGCACTTTCGATGGAAGCGTTCAGAGCTAAAAGATTTGTCTGACCGGAGATTGCCATGATGCTTCCGGCGATAGTTTCTACCTCTTTTGTCTTTTGCTGTAATTTTGCCATGGCGTCGGTGACGGAATGGTTGGTATCCTTGATCATGGCGGACTGCTGTTTTAAGGATTCCATAGCAGCCATGTTCTTACGGATGCTTTCGTTAGAATCTTCGGCGATCTGCACCATCTGCTCGGAGATATGACCGGTCTGCTCGATAGCATTCTGAATCGTACCGGTCATCTGACTCTGCTCCTCGATGCTGGTGGCAGTCATATTGGTGGCATCGGAGATTTCCTGCATGCTGTTGGCAACAGATTCCGTAGTTTGTACCAGCTGGTTCATAAGATCTGTGGTTTTGGTGGTTTCCTGATGTACGGTCTGGGATACGTCCAGAACATTATCCAGTACTTCTTTTACATGTTTATGTTCTTCACGGGAAGAATCGATGGCATCATTGTTAAATAATATAGCAATCTTACCGGTTTCCAGAATAATGATTCCAATCAGGAATACCAGCAGGGTAGAGCAGATGGCATTCACATCCTGACCGTAGATTCCCTTCGTAGCCTGAACGATCATGACGATCAGGTAGAGCACGAATAATCCCAAAGCGGTTTTCTTCAGGGATTTTTTCTCATAATAAGGAATCTGTAATATGAAAATGGCGATCAGCGCATAGTGAATGAAACTTGCATCTGTCTGTAAACCGACCAACAAATACTCAATGCCGATCTCGATGGTAGCGAAGACTTTTAATAGTCGTGTCGCCTTATTTCGAAGGTGTGTCACGGTATTTATCACACAGAAAACGGCGATCAGAATGGTATTTGCGTATGTAACAATGGGTGCAATGTTGTGATTTGCCAGTTTTAACCACAGATAAAACAGGAACACGATCGCCAAAAGCGAAGAAGCGATAATATAGAACCGGTTCATTCTGATATTGCGTTCCGCGGTATCCGTATAACGATATTTATTATTTCCTTTTATATTCATATTCATAAGTTCCCTCCCTATTTTTATTGATGCTATTTTAAGTGTAACTGCTTTCGTCAATTTTTTCTACATTTTTATTCCATTTTTGAAAAAAATTTTGAAAAAAATCATGGAAATAAAAAATGCAAATTGATACTGATTTTCAATACCAAATGCGCTATAATACTTCTGTTACAACACAGTACATTAAAATGTTGAGATACGAAAGGATACAGAAGTGTTATGACACTGAAAGAATTGAAAATCGGCAAAAGCGCCGTGATCGAAACCGTCGGTGGTTCCGGAGAACTCAGACAGCATTTCCTGGATATGGGTATGATCCCGGGAGCAGAGGTGACGGTGGTAAAGCTGGCTCCGATGGGGGATCCCATGGAATTGCAGGTGCACGGCTATGAACTTACGTTACGGCTGGCGGAAGCGGATCAGATCGAGATCGCACCTATATCGAAGAGAACAAGAGAACATAAAGGGCTGGACCGAGTGACGGATGCGGAGCACCCGGGCTTAGGTGAGGATGGTAAATACCATTCGAAAAAAGATGAGAATCCTCTGCCGGAGGGAACGACATTAACGTTCGCCCTGGCGGGAAATCAGAACTGCGGCAAGACTACACTGTTCAATCAGCTCACCGGCTCGAATCAGCATGTGGGAAATTTCCCCGGAGTTACCGTAGACCGTAAGGACGGTTCCATCAAGGGGTATCCGGATACTTTGGTGACAGACCTGCCCGGTATTTATTCGATGTCCCCTTACAGCAGTGAAGAGATCGTATCCCGTAATTTTATCCTGTATGAGAAACCCAGAGCTATCATTAATATCGTGGATGCGACGAATATCGAACGTAATCTGTATCTGACCATGCAGTTGTTGGAAATGAACATTCCTATGGTCGTAGCCTTAAACATGATGGATGAAGTCACCGGCAATCACGGCTCCATCGATGTGAATGCCATGGAAGCGTTCCTGGGAGTACCCGTAATCCCCATTTCCGCTGCGAAAAACGAAGGCGTGGACGAACTGATCCGCCATGCAGTCCATGTGGCAAAATATCAGGAACGACCGTTACGGCAGGATTTCTGCGATAAAAACGATCATGACGGTTCCGTACACCGTTGCATCCATGCGGTATGCCATCTGATCGAGGATCATGCGGAGTCTGCAAAGCTGCCCCTGCGTTTCGCTGCCAACAAAGCCATTGAAGGAGACCATTTGATTCTGGAGAAGCTGCAGCTGGATGAAAATGAAAAAGAAATGCTGGAGCACATTGTCTGCCAGATGGAGGCGGAGCGTGGCGTGGACAGAAGTGCAGCCATTGCCGATATGCGTTTTGATTTTATCGAGAGATTATGTGAGCAGACAGTAGTAAAACCCAAAGAAAGTAAGGAACGGATCCGCAGTGAGAAGATCGACCGGATCCTCACCGGAAAATATACGGCAATTCCCTGTTTTATCCTGATCATGGTGCTGGTATTCTATCTGACTTTCAATGTCATCGGAGCATGGCTCCAGGGACTGCTGGAACTGGGAATCGGAAAATTGACGGAGATCACCGATGCGGCATTGACGGCAGCTCATGTCAACAGTGCGGTCCAAAGCCTTGTCATAGACGGTATCTTTACCGGTGTGGGCAGTGTACTGAGCTTCCTGCCCATCGTGGTCACTCTGTTTTTCTTCCTGTCTCTGATGGAGGACAGCGGCTATATTGCCCGAGTGGCATTCGTTATGGATAAGCTGCTTCGAAAGATCGGTCTGTCCGGACGAAGCATTGTGCCGATGCTGATCGGGTTTGGATGTACGGTACCGGCGGTCATGGCCACGAGAACACTGACCAGCGAGAGAGACCGTAAAATGACGATCCTGCTGACACCGTTTATGAGCTGCTCCGCAAAATTACCGATTTATTCGTTCTTCGTGAGCGTATTTTTCCCGGGAAAAGGCGGACTGATCATGTCAGCATTGTATCTGTTTGGTATCCTGATGGGAATCCTGGTAGCATTTTTATACCGGGGCACGTTGTTTAAAGGAGAACCGGTGCCCTTTGTAATGGAACTGCCGAACTACCGTCTGCCGGGAGCCAAAAATGTAGGGCAACTGTTGTGGGAAAAGGCAAAAGACTTTTTGCAGAAAGCATTCACTGTGATCTTCATTGCTACCATCGTGGTATGGTTCCTGCAGAGCTTTGACCTGAAACTGAATCTCGTTGAGGATTCAGCAAACAGTATGCTGGCTATGGTATCCGGTCTGCTGGTACCGCTGTTTCGACCGCTCGGTCTGGGGGACTGGCGGATCTGTACCTCTCTGATCAGTGGGTTCATGGCAAAAGAAAGTGTGGTAGCAACCCTGGAAGTATTGTTCGGCAGCAGCATTGCCACGGTACTTACCCCGCTGGCAGCCGCGTCGTTACTGGTATTCAGTCTGCTGTATACTCCCTGCGTGGCAGCCATCGCTTCTGTACGTAGAGAACTGGGTGGAAAATGGGCCATCGCCGTGGTACTCTGGCAGTGTTTGGTGGCATGGGTGGCAGCCTTCCTGGTACATAGTATCGGCTTGCTGATGGGATTCTAGAAATTTCAGAGGATAAGATGACAAATAGAAAACCTGCAGGGGATTATTCCTCCTGCAGGTATTTTATTACACATTTCAGTTCCGGAGAGATCCATTTGTTCCGGTGATACAGAAGCTGCCGCCAGATATCCGGATGAATCTCTGTCATGGGGAGACTGACGAGATTTCCTTTTGCCAGATCTTCTGCTATAACGAACTCCGGCAGATAGGAGATGCCGAGACCCTGACACAGAAGATTGCGGATCAGCTGGGTATCGCCCACCTCCATGATGGGCATTGTCTCCTTGCCGTTTTGGGAGAGCAGATCATCCAGTGCAGCCCGGTAACTCATGTTTTTCTCTGTCAGGATCAGCGGATATTCCAGAATCTGTTCCAGGGTGACCTGAGTCTGTCCGGCTAAGGGGTGACCGGCACCGGTGACGAAGTGAATATCCACCGGAGCTTCGAACGCGGTCACATAATTGTGATTAAAAATACGGCGGTCCAGCGTGTATACAATGTCCACCTGATTCTGTCCCAGCATCTGGAACATTTCATCGGTGCTGGTAGCGATGATCTTCAACCGGATTCCGGGATATTTTTCATGAAAATCTTTAAAACGGCTGTGAAATTCCCAGCTGGCCAGGGATTCTGCAATGGCGATCCGCACCAGACCCTCCGGAGCGGTGTTGCCGCTGATGTGGGTGGCTTCAGCAGCGAGACGCAGGATCTGCTGGGCCAGGGGCAGCAGCTTCTCCCCCTCATTGGTCAGGGTTACGGTATGCCCGATCCGTTCAAACAGAGGGATGGACAGCTCCTTTTCCAATTGTTTGATCTGAAAGGATACGGTGGACTGGGTATAACCCAGACGTCCGGCCGCCAGCGTAAAGCTCTTCAGTTCGTTCACCATAACAAAGGTTTCCAGATTTTTGACATCCATAGAGTAGATACACTTTCTATATTGTAAATTCAATTCTTCGATCAATACAATGCAAATAATTTGTTTTTCAAATATTTATGAAAATTATATAATGAGAAAATAGGGCTGTCAATGTGAAAAGATGGCGAAAATGTGGGAAAACAGCAAAAATATATGCCGTATCCCGTGTTTAGAATAAGTAGTTTTGGGAAGGATCAGAGGTATGGAAAACAGAGAGAGACTGGGGAGTCGTTTGGGATTTATCATGCTGTCGGCGGGGTGCGCCATCGGCTGCGGAAATGTGTGGAAATTCCCGTGGATGTGCGGGCAGAACGGTGGCGGAAGCTTCATGCTGATCTACGTGATCTGCCTGATCGTGCTGGGCCTGCCCGCCATGATCATGGAATTCTCCGTGGGGCGCGCGGCGCAGACGAGTCCCCTTTATATGTATCGGAAATTATCCGGCGGCAGAGGCAAATGGAATCTGTGGGGCATCGTTTGTCTCATCGGAAACATTGCGCTGATCGCTTTCTATGCGGTGGTGTCCGGATGGATCCTCTATTATTTTGTAAAATTTCTGACAGGGCAGAATCAGGATTTCGGTTTTGAAAAAATGATCACGACGCCCTCGGTGAATGTGACATATCTGTTAGTCACTTTGCTGATCGCTTTTGCCATTTTAAGCTTCCATCTGCAGGGTGGACTGGAACGTATTACCAAATATATGATGTCAGCATTGATCGTGCTGATGCTGGTGCTGGCGGTGCACAGCTTTACACTTCCGGGAGCAGGAGAGGGATTGAGCTTCTATCTGATCCCTCATTTTTCCAAGATCACCGGTTCTGTGGTGGTAGGCGCCATGAATCAGGCATTTTTCACCTTGTCCGTGGGAATGGGCGGTATGGCGATCTTCGGAAGCTATATCGGCAAGGACCGTTCTCTCATGGGTGAGTCTATCCATATTATTATCCTGGATACACTGGTGGCAGTGATCGCCGGTATCATTATATTTCCGGCATGCTTCACTTATGATGTAGAAGTGACGGCGGGTCCCAGCCTTCTGTTCGATACTATGGCGACCGTATTTAACAACATGGCAGGCGGCAGATGGTGGGGAACTTTATTTTTCCTGTTCATGGTATTTGCAGCCATGTCCACAGTGCTGGGTGTATGTGAAAATATTCTGGCCATGGTCCGGGAACTGACCGGATGGTCCAGACCGGCAGGGTGCGTGGCGTGTGGTGTCGGATGTTTCCTGTTGGCTCTGACGACAGCGCTGGGCTTCAGTGTATTTCATTTTCAGCCGTTTGCAGCAGGGACGACCTGGCTCGATTTCTGGGATTTCCTGGTGTCGAATAACATCATGCCCATAGGTTCTATCCTGCTGGCGGTATTTTGCTGCTATAAGGTCGGCTGGGGCTGGGACAAATTCCTGGAGGAAGCAAATGCCGGCAAGGGCTTAAAGGTCCAGCCGTGGATGAAGCCGGTGTTCAAATATTTTGTGCCGGCGGCAGTGCTGTTCATCTATGTGTACGGAATGGTAAATTTTGCATGGAAATAGGAGAAATGAGATCAAGATAGGAAGAGACAAACGACGGTGGGGTGAGAACTCTGCCGTTTTTGTGTATAGGATGAGCAGGGAAGTGGTTGCGTTGCAACTTAAAATTAGGTAGTATGTAACTATTCAGAGTCATGTAAATCAGGTCAACATGTATGCCGAATGTTTGCATTCGTAAGAACATTTGACACGATTTATAGGGCGAAGTAACCATATGAGCAAAAGTAAAGCCTCGTAGAGGCAATTTTGAGAATGTAATTCGGAATAGTTACGGCAGCATATATAGAAGCAGGAGGCGTCTATGACAGAGCAGGAGATCCGGACGATATTAAGCAGACAAAGAGAATATTTTGCCACGGGAGCCACACTTTCCCGGAAATTTCGGTCAGAACAGCTGGGAAAACTAAAGACCTCTCTACAACGTCATGAGGCAGAACTGAACGATGCTCTGCACCGGGATCTGGGGAAAAGCCGGTTGGAGAGCTATATGTGCGAGATCGGCCTGACTCTGTCGGAGTTGACCTGGATGAAGAAGCACCTGCGGGGATTGATGCGGGAAAAGAGGGTGCCGACACCGTTATCCCAGTTCGCAGCGCGAAGCTTCCGCTCCCCGTCACCTTACGGAACCGTATTGATCATGAGTCCCTGGAATTACCCGGTGCTCCTGACACTGGATCCCCTCATTGATGCTATTGCCGCCGGAAATACGGCAATGGTAAAACCCAGTGCTTATGCACCGGCGACGGCAGCAGTGTTAAAAATGATTTTGGAAGAATGCTTCCAGGCGGAATATGTGGCGGTGATCACCGGCGGCAGAGCAGAGAATCAGGCATTGTTACAGCAGCGGTTTGATATGATTTTTTTCACCGGAGGCAAGACCGTGGGACGGGAGGTACTTAGAAGCGCTGCGGAATATTTGACCCCGGTGACGCTGGAGCTGGGCGGGAAAAGTCCCTGTATTGTGGATGCTACAGCGAAGCTTCCGCTGGCGGCGAGGAGGATCGTATTCGGAAAATATCTAAACTGCGGGCAGACCTGTGTGGCACCGGATTATGTGTTGTGTGATGTCAGGATCCGCGACCGATTGGTGGAAGCTATCCGGGAGGAGATCGCGAGGCAGTTTGGAGCAGATCCCCTGCAGAATCCGGATTACGGGAAAATCATAAACGAAAAGCATTTTCACAGACTGTTGGGATTGCTGGATGCGAAAAAAATCGTCTGCGGCGGACAGTATGACGAGAAGACGTTGCGCATTGCGCCTACGGTGATGATGGATGTGGACTGGTCGGATGCCGTGATGGGAGAAGAGATCTTCGGACCGATCCTGCCGGTGCTGACGTATAATGCACATGATGCAGAGAAAGGTGTTGCACAAAATGATTTTAGCGGGGAAGTTTCTGGAACCCAAGCCGCCGCGGGAGATTTTGTGGATTGGGCGATCCGTTGTGTGGAGGAACATCCTCATCCGCTGGCGCTGTATTTCTTCAGTGAAGATAAAAAAGCCCAGAGACGGATCCTGGATCACTGCCATTTTGGCGGCGGCTGCATCAACGACACCATCATTCATCTCGCCACCAGTGCCATGCCCTTCGGAGGTGTGGGCGAGAGCGGCATGGGCGGGTATCACGGCCGCACCGGATTCGAGACCTTCAGCCATTATCGGAGTATCGTGGACAAAAAGACATGGATGGATCTGCCGATACGGTACCAGAGGTATGATGAGAAAAAAGAGAAGCTGTTGCGGCGGTTTTTGAAGTAACGTCCTGAAAAGTGTAGCGCAGACTCAATTGAAAAAGTAACTTCCAGTTACTAAGGTTTTTATATTTTATAAAACAGAAATAAGTCATACAAACATGAAGATGGAAGATAGTCTTGTAAATAGATGATCTTCCTTTTCTTTTTTGTGTAATAATGGTAATCACTTCAGTAGTGTCAGGAGATGGCAGCAAGACTAAGGAGGATAAATACATGTCATCCTATAAATATAAGCATCTGACACTGGATGATCGCATTACCATACAGAAAGCTTTAAAAGAGGGGCAGACGTTCGTTGAAATAGGCGCTCTGATAGGCAAGGATCCATCAACTGTTTCTAAAGAAGTGAAAGCCCATCTTGATTATCGAAATACTGGTACGCGTTCCAGAGGCTATAATCCATGCAGACACAGAAAGAGATGCACTAAGCAGTATATCTGTGGCGAAGATAGCTGTGGGTTTATTAATCGGTTATGGCACGGAAAAACATACTGTTCTGAGTGTGCTTTGTGCATGGTCAATTGTCCTGATTTTGAAGAGGAAAAATGTTCAAGTCTAAAGAAAGCACCCTATGTTTGCAATTCATGTAAACAGGTACGTTCCTGTACTCTTGCCAAACAGTTCTATGATGCAAAGGAAGCTCATAAAACATACGAAGAGACACGTTCTGATTCCCGTAAGGGTATCGATATAACACCAGAAGAACTGGATCGGCTTGATGCCATCCTTTCGCCTCTTATCAGACAAGGCCAGTCGATTCATCAAATTTGTATGAACAATGCAGCAGAAATCATGGTAGATGAAAGGACCATTTATAACTACATAGATGCCGGCATACTTTCTGCTGGAAATATAGATCTTCCAAGAAAAGTGCGTTATAAAAAACGCAAATCCAAAAAGGTTGTACGTGTCGATAAGAAATGCCATATCGGGCGTACCTACGAAGATTTTGAAGCTTTTATGAAAGGACATCCTGATTTCAACGTGGTGGAAATGGATTCGGTAGAAGGCACCAGGGATTCCACAAAGGTGCTGCTTACAGTATTCTTTAGAAACTGTTCCCTTATGCTGGCATATCTTAGGGAAGCGAATACAGCCAAGTCGGTAACAGAAGCGGTGAACCATCTTTATGAGATACTTGGGCGGGAACAATTCTGTGAGATGTTCCAGGTCATCTTAGCAGATCGCGGAAGCGAATTTACGGATCCGCTGGCAATAGAGTTTGATGAGGATGGAAGACGCAGAACCTATGTGTTTTACTGTGATCCGCAACGTCCTGATCAAAAAGGAAGTATTGAAGTAACTCATGAATTCATCAGAAGGATTGTTCCTAAGAAAACATCATTTGCTTTTCTTACACAGGATAAAGTCAACCTGATGATGAGTCACATTAACTCCTATACAAGAAAGAAGCTGAATAATCGATCCGCACATCAACTATTCAGCTTCTTTTATGGCGCGGATACAGCCTCTAAGCTTAACCTGGAAGCTGTTCCTGCTAATGAAATCATACTAAAACCTGAACTGCTGAAGTAAAACTGCCAATGTCATCTCCTGATCATGTCACCCATATCCCAGAGGTGGAAGTTTCCCTTGCAAACATGCAAACGAAGCGACGACTTCTTATTTGCATACAGTAAAATATGACTTCAAGAGTATAGTAACATGCTAAAAAGCCCTATTTCAAGCGGTTTGTAATACTAAAGTCCACTCCTGCAATACTAATTTCCAGTTGGCGCTGTCTTCGCAATACTTATTTCTGTTTTCAAGGTGCTGATCCCGAAGTTAATCTTGCAAAAATAATTCAAGAAGAAGTTACCTTTGCAAAACGGAAGTTAAATTTGCTATTTACCAAGTGTAGCGCAGAGCGGAAATTACGTCCTGAAAAATGTAATAAATTACAGAAATAAGTCCTTAAAAGTGTATTATATATACGAATTTAAGGACTTATTTCTGTTGACAAGGCAATTTTACTGGGATAGAGTAGAAGTAGATAACTATTGTGAATAGTACAAGGGAGGCAGACATGCGACGGTTTGCATTGGAACGATTAAAAGAATGGAAAGAAAAAAAGAACCGGAAGCCGTTGATCATTCGCGGAGCCAGGCAGGTAGGAAAGACCTGGCTTATGAAGGAATTCGGAGCAAGCTGTTTTGAGAAAACAGCGTATGTCAATTTTGACAGTAATCCCCGTATGCAACAGGTGTTTGATGGAGAGATCAATGTAGAAAGGATTCTTCTGGCAATCAGCGTGGAGACAGGTGTTTCGGTCAAAAGTGAAGATACCTTACTTATTTTTGATGAAATCCAGGAAGTACCGAAGGCACTATCCTCTTTAAAGTATTTTTGCGAAAATGCTCCGGAATATGCCATTGTAGCTGCCGGTTCCCTGCTGGGTGTGGCGATGCACAAGGGCACCTCTTTCCCGGTAGGCAAGGTAGACTTCATGGATCTGTATCCGCTCAATTTCCAGGAATTTTTGTGCGCCTTGGGAGAAGAACGATTTGCAGAGCTTCTGCAGTCCGGGGATACGCAAATGATCAATACCTTCGCTTCCAAATACAAGGATCGTCTGAGAGAGTACTATTATGTCGGTGGTATGCCGGAAGTGGTCCAGTCCTATGTGAATGATAAAGATTTCGGGCGGGTCAGAGAAATTCAGAAAGATCTGCTGAATTATTACCGCCAGGATTTTTCCAAGCATGCGGAGAATTCTCTGGTTCCCCGATTGAACCTGGTGTGGGATTCCATTCCGATGCAGCTGGCAAAAGAAAATAAAAAATATATCTACGGACAGGTGAGAGAGGGCGCCAGGGCAAAAGATTTTGAACTGGCAATCCAGTGGCTTTTGGATTGCGGACTGATCCATAAAGTAAATCGTGTGAGCAAACCGGCGTTACCATTAAAAGCTTATCTGAATCTGGATGCATTTAAAATATACCTGCTGGATATCGGATTGCTGATTGCCATGACGGATCTGGATGCCAGGGTGATTATCGACGGAAACCGGATATTTACAGAATTTAAGGGAGCATTGACAGAACAGTATGTGCTCCAGCAGTTGATCTCTGAAGTGGGAGTGATCCCCTATTATTACAGCACGGAAAACTCTTCCGGAGAGATTGATTTCATGGTGCAGGGGAAAACATCCGTAATTCCCATAGAGGTAAAAGCGGAGGAAAACCTCAGAGCGAAGAGCCTGAAGATGTTCTGCGAAAAATATCAGCCGAAAATTGCGATCCGGACGTCAATGTCGGATTACAGAGAGCAGGAATGGATGACGAATATTCCGCTTTATCATATTGACCGGGTGAAAAAATATATGGAAGAATAATAGTAATAATTGAGTGTGAATAACATACTGTTTTATATTGAACTATTTTGACAAAGGAATATACTAAAAATAAGAGTATTACTTAAAAATAACATCTATATGGTAGTGCATAGTATTTAGTAAAAGAAGGATATACGTTGTATAAATGACGTGATTAGAGGGGGAAATACTTATGGGAAGACCAGAGGATTCCAGAGTAAAGATACCGGCACTTGTGCATTTTACAAGACTTGGATATACCTATATGTCAATTAAAGATAAAGAACGTAACGTAGACTATGATGGTGATACTAATATCTTTTATAGTCAATTTTTGTCTGCGATTAATCGAATCAATCATAAAAATTTCATACTTGCAGACGCAAAAAAGATTATTGGGGAACTTAAGATTAAATTAGGGAATGATGATTTGGGCAAATCATTTTTTCAGATTTTGCAATCAGGTATTGACGGAATTAAACTGATTGATTTTGATGATGTTGGTGGAGCAAATAATGACTATACGGTTGTAACTGAATTACCATATGAAAATGGAGATGACAGTTTTCGCCCTGATATAGTTGTTTTAATTAATGGAATACCTTTATCATTTATTGAAGTTAAGCGTCATAACAATCGAGAGGGGATTTTGACAGAACGAAATCGTATGGAGAAAAGATTTGGCAATAAGATATATCGTCGCTTTGTTGGAATTACACAGTTTATGGTATTTTCCAATAATAACGAATATGATGATTCGGATATTGAGCCAATTCAGGGGGCTTTTTATGCTTCTAGCAGTTATAGGAGAATGTTTTTTAGCAAGTTTCGTGAGCCAGAGAGCGGGAAAATTAAATTAAGGGCAAAAATGAAGGCAATTGTTCCCAAGAATGAAGCTTTTATATTAAGTGACACCAACCTAATTTCTATTAAAGGGACTCCAGAGTATATATCTTCTTTATCGGAAGATTCACCGACAAATCGTATTATTACATCGTTATATACAAAAGAAAGATTATTGTTTTTATTGAAGTATGGTATTTGCTACAAAACAACGACCAATAAAGACGGGATTACAGAAATTGAAAAACATATCATGCGTTATCCGCAGTTGTTTGCAACATTGGCAATACGCGATAGATTGCGTGAAGGGATTAGAAAAGGTGTCATTTGGCATACACAAGGTAGTGGAAAAACTGCTCTTGCATATTCAAATGTGCGATTCTTGACAGATTATTTTAGTAAAGAAGAGGGGAAAATTGCAAAATTTTATTTTATTGTTGATCGTTTAGATTTAGCGGAACAAGCAAAGAACGAATTTGAAGCAAGGGGACTAAAAGTAAAATTGATTAAAGATAAGGACGAATTTGTTACAGACATTACGCTCCCTGGGGAATCTAATGCCAGTGGTAAGGTGACGATGACCGTAATCAACATTCAGAAGTTCTCAAAAGAATCCGTGACTAAACCATCTGATTATAATGTGGAGGTGCAAAGAGTGTACTTCCTCGATGAGGCACATCGAAGTTATAATCCAGTAGGTTCATTTTTGGCTAATCTTATGGCATCAGATAGAAATGCAGTACAGATTGCGCTGACAGGTACGCCTCTTATAGGTGAAGGATATAATACGAAAGATGTATTTGGCAATTATATACATAAATATTACTATAATCAGTCAATTGCGGATGGCTATACATTGAAACTGATTCGTGAGGAGATTGAGACCACATATAAGAATCAAATGAATGAAACTCTTGATCAAATTGTAAAGCAGGGAAGCATTAATAAGAAAGATTTGTATGCACATCCTAAATTTGTAGAGAAAATGGTCGACTACATTGTTCACGATTTTGGCGAAGGAAGAGCAGCATTAGATTCTTCAATTGGAGCAATGATAGTATGCGATTCTTCTGAACAGGCAAGAGAAGTTGACAGACAGTTGAAAAGGTTTTCTGCGTATACGCATGCGCTTGTTTTGCATGATGAAGGTACGAAACAGGATCGAAAAAATAATCAAGAAGATTTTAAAAAAGGCAATATAGATATTTTGGTGGTCTATAACATGCTTTTGACCGGCTTTGATGCTCCTCGATTAAAAAAGCAGTATTTGGCACGAATGATTAAAGCACATAATCTGCTTCAAACGTTAACTAGAGTAAATCGCCCGTATAAAGGTTATCATTATGGATATGTTGTTGATTTTGCAAATATCAAAGATGAGTTTGATAAAACAAATAAAGCATATTTTGATGAACTTCAATCTGAACTTGGAGATGAGGTACAAAACTATAGTAATATTTTCAAGAGCAAAGAAGATATTGAAAAAGATCTGAATGTTGTAAAAAATCAGCTTTTTCTATATGATACAAGCAATGTGGTAAGTTTTATTAATCAAATTAGCGAGATTGATGATAAGAAGCAGTTACTTGATTTACGACAAGCATTAGAAAATTACAAGGCGATGTATAATCTGATCCGTTTGTATGGGTATGAGGATTTATACGAACATTTCAATGTCGAGAATGCAATTAAGTGTCTGAATGAGGTCAATAATCGAATTAGCATTATTAACTTAAAAAATAGCATTGATTCATCAGAGGATATGTCACAGGTACTCAATATGGCATTGGATCAGATAGATTTCCAGTTTCGCAAGATAAAAGAAGAAGAACTTATCATTGCTGATTCATTTAGAGATAGCCTGGAAAAAACAAGAAGAGAAATCGTAGACAGATGCCTTGATCCAAAAGATCCAGAATACATTGCACTTCTTGATGAATTAAAGCGGGTATTCAAGAAGAAAAATATTGAGGAACTTACAGCAGATGAAATGAAGCAGATGATGGGGGAACTGGATACTTTGAAAAAGAAGGCAGAAAAAAGAAATCTGGCAGATCGTATGCTTGCGGCAAAGTATTCAGGTGATGTTAAATACATGAGAACTCATAAGAGAATTATGGGTAGTCCACCACCCATTGCAGATGCAATTACTGTACATAGAATTTTAATGAGTGTTAAGTCTAAGGCAGATGATCAGATTGCTCATAATGAGAATATCCTTGATAATGAGGATTATTTTATTAAATCGTTACAGCCAATTATTTTGAGAGCATGTATGGGAGAAAATGTTAGAATAGACAAACCTCAACTTATGTTTATAGATAATTGTCTGTCGAAAGAATATATATTAGAAAGGGATTGGGTTTCCTGATGACAACAGAAGCAATAATAGCAAATACAAAACAGATGATAGATGATCTTAAGACAGTATGTGCCAATTTTGGACTTGGTAATGCTAGTAGTGAATATAAGATTATAACAGAGATTTTTTTGTATAAGTTTTTAAATGATAAGTTTATCTATGAGGTACAGCAGGCGGATGAAGAGCAAAAAAATTCCGAGAATGTGGAGCAGGCATTAAATAATATGTCAGAAGATGACTATGAAATGCTTATGATGCTTCTACCACCGGCTACTGCAAAACTCAAGAGAGAGCATTTTATATCTTATCTTTTCAATCATAAGAATGATGAGAAGTTTAACGAATTATTTGATTCAACCTTATGGGATATTTCTAACACTAATCTAGATGTGTTCTCTGTAAGTACTGGCTCCGGTGATAAGATTCGTCTATTTGATCAGAATTTATCTCAAAATGTAACAGAGTCAAATCGGAGGTCTGATTTCTGCAAAGCTATGATTGATAAATTAGTTACATTCAGTTTTGCAGAGGCTTTTTCACAGAAGTATGACTTTTTCGCGACTATTTTTGAGTATCTGATTAAGGATTATAACAAGGATTTTGGCAAGTATGCAGAATATTATACACCACATTCTATTGCAAGTATTATTGCAAGAATTATGGTGCCGGAAGGTGTGCAGAATGTAACCGTATATGATCCGGCAGCAGGTTCTGGAACTCTGGTACTTGCACTTGCACATGAAATTGGCGAAAGTAATTGTACGATTTATACACAGGATATTTCTCAAAAGTCTAATGAATTTTTGAGACTCAATCTTATTTTAAATAACTTGGTACATTCACTTGGTCATGTAGTGCATGGAGATACACTTCTTTCTCCACAGCATTTGAACCGTCAGAAAAATGGTTTGATGAAATTTGATTATATTGTTAGCAATCCTCCATTTAATGTGGATTTTTCTGATAACAGAGATACTCTTGCGGGAGATATTTATAAAGAAAGATTTTGGGCTGGAGTGCCTAATGTACCAAATAAGAAAAAGGATAGCATGGCAATCTATCAGATGTTCTTACAGCACATTATTTTTTCCATGAAAGAGAATGGTGGCAGAGCAGCCGTAGTAGTTCCAACAGGATTTCTAACAGCAGGAACCGGAATCCCTAAGAAAATACGAGAACGCATTATTGAAGACAGAATGCTCAGAGGTGTTGTCTCAATGCCAAGCAATATTTTTGCTACGACAGGAACAAATGTATCTGTGTTATTTTTAGACAATTCAAAGAAGTATGATCAGGCAATCTTAATGGATGCATCTAAACTTGGAACAAAGATTAGGGTAGATGGAAAAAACCAAAGAACGGTTTTATCACCAGAAGAAATAGAGAATATTATCAATACCTTTAATAACTTTGAAACAAAGGATGATTTTTCTGTGGTTGTAGATTATGACAAGATAGAGCAGAAAAAATGTTCATTCAGCGCAGGACAGTATTTTAAAGTAAAGATTGAATATGTTGAGCTGACACAAGAAGAGTTTCAGAAAAAAATGGATGGATATACAGAAAAATTAACGGAATTGTTTGCTGAGGGAAATGCACTGCAGACAGAAATTTTGGTACAGTTAAAGAAGGTGAAATATGAGTAGGATTACAAAATATGCTTTATCTGATTTATATGAGATGAGTTCCGGAATTTCATCTACAAAAGAACAGGCTGGACATGGTGCACCATTTGTATCTTTTAGCACAGTCTTTAATAATTATTTTTTGCCAGATGAGTTACCTGATTTGATGGATACAAATGAGAAAGAACAGGAGATATATTCGATAAAAGCAGGAGATGTCCTTATTACACGAACAAGTGAAACAATAGACGAACTAGCTATGAGTTGTGTAGCAGTAAAGGATTATCCAAAAGCAACTTATAGTGGATTTACAAAACGCCTTAGACCTAAGAAAGAAGGAATAGCATATCCCAAGTACATGGCATTTTATTTTAGAAGTGAATTGTTTCGTAAAGCTGTAACTAATAATGCCTTTATGACTTTGAGAGCAAGTTTTAATGAGGATATTTTTACGTTTTTGGATGTTTACTTGCCAATTTATGAAGAACAGGTAAGAATTGGGGATATGCTTTATGCTGTTGAGTGCAAAATTCAAAAAAATAAGGAGATAAATGATTATTTAGAAGAGATGGCAAAGACCATCTATGACTATTGGTTTGTACAGTTTGATTTTCCGAATGAAAACGGTAAACCATATAAGTCCTCCGGCGGTAAAATGGTAAATTCTAATGGTCACATTATTCCAGAAGGCTGGACATTTTGTAAAGTACAAGATATTATTTCAAATATTTGCACTGGTTTGAACCCAAGAGATAATTTTAAACTAGGAACAGGTGATATAAAATACATTACTGTAAAAAATCTGACTCCTAATGGAACTTTAGATTTTACAGGTTGTGACACTATTGATGAATCTGCACGAACTATCGTTCATAACAGATCTGATATTCAAATAGGAGATATCTTATTTGCAAGTATCGCCCCATTAGGACGTTGCTACCTCATTCAATCAGAACCTACGGATTGGGATATCAACGAATCTGTATTTTCAATTCGTGCAAACACTGATATTATTACGCCAGCATTTTTGTATTTATATTTTATGAGTGATGCTTTTATTAAACATGCAACATCTAGCTCTACTGGAAGTATATTTAAAGGCATCCGTATAAATACCCTTCTGGAAACAGAACTATGTGTACCACCATTATCTGTCATTTTAAAATTTAAAGAAAGGCTTGCATCTATATTTCCTTTAAAATCAAAGAATTATGAGGAAATTCAAAGGTTATCCAATTTACGTGACTGGCTCCTTCCGATGCTCATGAATGGTCAAGCCACCATTGAAGATTGATACGCTAAATAATCATTTATAATAGAACTATTAACTCTTGAAAGTGGCGAGAGCAAAAAAAGGAACTCCACTTCATGGTGGTTCTCACATATAAAGGAGAAACACATGAAAGAAAGAGTAATAACGGAGATTATCAATGAAATGCTTCCGTCGCTTAACAATGAACAATTAAAAAAATTGAAGGATGTACTAGAGGTAAATCTGTACAATGTTACTATTGTAACCAAGGAAGAAGAGAAGGAGCAGGACACATTGGATTACTTGGAGATATTTTTATCTGCAAAGAGAATAGAAGGGTGTTCAGAGAAGACCTTAACATATTACAAAAATACAATTCATCAAATGATGGAAGGTATCGGAAAAACGGTATGTACAATTGAAACAGAAGATTTGAGGACATATTTATCTAAGTATCAGGCAGAAAAGGAATCAAGTAAGGTGACAATTGATAACATAAGAAGAATATTTTCAAGTTTTTTTGCATGGCTGGAAGACGAGGATTACATCATCAAAAGTCCGGTACGCAGAATACATAGAATTAAGTCTGCCAGTGTTATAAAGGAAACATATACAGATGAGCAACTGGAGACCATGAGAGATAATTGTGATAATCAAAGAGATTTGGCATTGATTGATATACTTGCATCAACAGGAATGCGAGTTGGAGAATTAGTTCTGCTTAACAGAGATGATATCTCATTTGATGAAAGGGAGTGTATAGTATTTGGTAAGGGTGACAAAGAACGAATGGTATATTTTGATGCACGAACAAAGCTACATTTGCAGAATTATCTTGAATCAAGAACAGACAATGAACAGGCGCTATTTGTTTCACTTAAAGCCCCGTACAGGAGAATGAAAATAGGCGGGATAGAGTTACGACTTCGTGAAATGGGGAAAAGATTGAATATAGATAAGGTGCATCCTCATAAGTTTAGAAGAACCTTAGCAACTGTAGCGATAGATAAGGGGATGCCAATAGAACAGTTGCAAAAATTACTAGGACATCAGCGGATAGACACGACATTGCAATATGCAATGGTTAAGCAGAGTAATGTAAAAATTGCTCATAGAAAATACATTGGATGATATAGGAGACTTGTGTGCATGAAGATTAAAGATATAGGACATGTCGTTACTGGAAAAACGCCGTCTACTGAAATAGATGAATATTATGGCGGAAATATAATGTTTATTTCACCTTCTGATTTACATGGAGATTATTTAATAGAAGAATCTGAAAAGACCATTACTGAAGAAGGATTGAATTCAATAGAAACCAATTCTATTGGTGGATTAAGCGTGCTTACAGGCTGTATAGGTTGGGATATGGGAAATATAGCCATGTGTAATAGTAGATGTGCTACAAATCAGCAGATTAATACAATAACAAGGTTTAATGAGAGTATAGCAGATCCTAGATATGTTTATTATTGGCTCAAGGGGAAAAAAGATTATTTGTTTTCAATAGCATCTGTAACCAGAACTCCGATTCTTAGTAAGAGTGTTTTTGAGGATATAGATATTCCTATACCATGTCTGGGGTTACAGAAAAAAGTAGCCAATTTATTGAGCAGTATAGATGAAAAAATAAGAATAAATAACAAGATAAATGATTATTTAGAAGAGATGGCAAAGACCATCTATGACTATTGGTTTGTACAGTTTGATTTTCCGAATGAAAACGGTAAACCATATAAGTCCTCCGGCGGTAAAATGGTAAATTCTAATGGTCACATTATTCCAGAAGGCTGGACATTTTGTAAAGTACAAGATATTATTTCAAATATTTGCACTGGTTTGAACCCAAGAGATAATTTTAAACTAGGAACAGGTGATATAAAATACATTACTGTAAA
The DNA here is from genome assembly GCA_003584705.1 of Lachnospiraceae bacterium GAM79. Lineage (GTDB taxonomy): Bacteria > Bacillota > Clostridia > Lachnospirales > Lachnospiraceae > Acetatifactor > Acetatifactor acetigignens. The sequence continues at coordinate 3,319,525 of AP018536.1, read as the reverse complement.
AAATCTGACTCCTAATGGAACTTTAGATTTTACAGGTTGTGACACTATTGATGAATCTGCACGAACTATCGTTCATAACAGATCTGATATTCAAATAGGAGATATCTTATTTGCAAGTATCGCCCCATTAGGACGTTGCTACCTCATTCAATCAGAACCTACGGATTGGGATATCAACGAATCTGTATTTTCAATTCGTGCAAACACTGATATTATTACGCCAGCATTTTTGTATTTATATTTTATGAGTGATGCTTTTATTAAACATGCAACATCTAGCTCTACTGGAAGTATATTTAAAGGCATCCGTATAAATACCCTTCTGGAAACAGAACTATGTGTACCACCATTATCTGTCATTTTAAAATTTAAAGAAAGGCTTGCATCTATATTTCCTTTAAAATCAAAGAATTATGAGGAAATTCAAAGGTTATCCAATTTACGTGACTGGCTCCTTCCGATGCTCATGAATGGTCAAGCCACCATTGAAGATTGATACGCTAAATAATCATTTATATTTTTGATATAAATGTCTGCTAATAAGAAAATGTAAACACGTGCAGTGGTATTTACAAAATTAAGTAAAAGGAGAACAATTGTGAAAAAAAATTTGGATAGTAAAAAATGCATCACAGCAGCAGTATTATTGCTGGTCGCCATTTTATCCATAACAGTTGTAGGAAAATACGTCTCCGCACCGGAGAATCATCAGAAGACCATCGCCTCTCTGGATGAGAAAAAACAGACTGTCATGGAATTGACGGCGGCATCCACGGTGACTTCGGCACTGATTACCTTGCTTCCGGGCGACACGGCAACACCCATTGCGGAGAAAATGGCAGATGTCAGCGGATATCTGCTGGTGGTCCTCTGCGCTATCTATCTGGAAAAATATCTCGTGACGATTACCGGCTATGTGGCATTTACCTACCTGATTCCGATTGCCTGCGGCTTGTGGATATTCAATCTGATCTTTGCAAATACCACGGTACGAAAACTGGCAGCAAAGCTTGCGGTGTTCGGCTTGGCGATCTCCTTCGTGGTTCCTGCCAGTGTGAAGATCTCCGACCTCATCGGTGACACCTATCAGGCCCAGATCGAAGCAACCATTGAAGATGCCAAGAGCACACAGAGCATACTGGAAAACAGTGACATGGTGGATGACACTAATGCGACGGAAACATCCGGAATCGGAACAACAGAAGCTTCTGGAACTGTTACAGGTAATGTGCAGGAGAGGGAAAACAATAACTCCGGATCTGTCTCAAACATCTTCGACTGGGCAAAAGACGCTATTTCCGGCGCTAAAGATTCGGTGGCAAATGTTGTGGAAAATGTGACAATTTCTACCGAAGAACTGGTACAGAAGGTGGAGAATTCCCTCAATCACTTTATCGAGGCAGTTGCCGTGATGATCATTACTTCCTGTGTGATCCCGATGTTGGTACTGTTGCTGTTCTTTTGGATGGTGAAGATCGTGCTGGATGTGGATCTGAGTGGCGTGAAGATCAAAGGGATGCTGCCGGAGCGGAAGGAATAGAAGCAACCTTGCAGATAAACATTGCCCATCTAGTAACAGATATTCTTGTACCTATCAGGGTAGACGCGGATGAATATCGAAACAATCATATTGCATAATAAAGTAGTGTATTTTTACCAAGGAGGCCTCCCTATGTCCCACCCCATCCAATCCGAAGCCCATCTCACGACCTTCGAAGCCATCAGCATGATCGTCGGCAACAGCATCGGCACGGGCATCATTGCCGTTCCGTATCTTGCCACGAAGAACAGTATGCTGGATGTCGTGTGGATGGTATTGATTGCATATTGTGTGAACGTGATTCTGCACCTGATCATTGCCGAGTTGTCCTATAACAACGGTGGTGTCCAACTGGTGAAAAGCTTTGAAGGAGAGCTGTTCCACGGCACAATGAAACAGATCTTCAGCTGGGGCGTATTTATTGTCTACGGGCTGGCCATCATGATTGGTGTCAGCGGCAACATCAACGGTGGCGCCCAGATTTTTGTGAACTGGTTCGGAATGCCTTTTGTGGCGGCGCAGGTTTTGTACTATGTGATCGCCGGAGTCGTGGTGTTTATCGGCATGAAAGCAGTAGGAATCGCGCAGAAATACGCAGTCATCGTCCTGATGGGAATCGTTGCGGTGATGACGGTGGGGACTTTTCTGCATCCGCTGAATACATTGCGACGGGCACAGTTCCACTGGAATAATCTGCTGGCGCTGTACAGCATGGTGGTATTCGCCACCTCCGCCAATCAGGCGGTGATTCAGGTGGTGAAAGGTCTGGATGGCAACGCGAAACAGATCCGCCGCTCCATTTTCATCGGTTTTGGGCTTTCCTCAGTGTTTGTCCTGATCGTAACGGGCACGGTTCTCCTGGGAACCAAGGGAGCGCTGGAAAAAGAACTGGCATACATGCAGTTGGGAGAGAGTATCGGTACCTGGGCGATGATCCTGGCAGGCGTATTTTCCCTGTTTGCTTTACTTACCACGTTCTGGAGCAATACTCTCGCCCTCCGCGATGTGGTTCATGAGCAGATCGGCAGCGGCAACCGCATCAGCTGGCTGATCGCCACAGTTCCCTGCATTCTGTTTGCTGTGTTTGGCGTGAACAGCTTTATCGTTCTGACCAGGATCATGAGTGGCGTTGTGGTACTGGTGAGCATCATGCTGGTGCTGACCTATGGAAAGTCCAGGAAAAAAGCCGGCAGCAGTCCTATCTGCGGTGTGATCGGCACGGTGCCTTTTCAGGTGCTGATGGTGCTGTCTACGCTGCTGTCTGCAATCGGTGCGCTGATCCCATTGAGCTGATTTCAAAAAAACTCAAATACAATAGTGAAACAGATTAAGTAACAGAAAAGAGATTCCTATGTATACTTCTCAATATTTTCAAATTCGGGACGAAGAGACTTTTTCCCTTTGCATCCCGACGGACAGAGATTATAAAATATTGCAGCTGACGGATCTGCACCTTGGGTTCGGCCTTTTTTCCGGGAAAAAGGACAAACTGGCGCTGGAAGCGGTGACGGAGCTGATCCGCCGGACGGGACCGGATCTGATCGTCCTGACCGGGGATTCCGTGTTCCCGTTTTTCCCCAAAAGCGGGACGATGAATAATAGAAAACAGGCGCAAAAGCTGTTAGTATTTCTGGATGGTTTTCAGATTCCCTATACTCTGGTCTTTGGTAACCATGACTGTGAAATGGGCTCCACCTGCAATAAGGAACAGCTGGCGGAGATTTTCACTACGGGAAAATATGCCGTTTTTACCAAAGGAAGATATGAGCACAGTCCTCAGAATCCCATTACCGGCGTAGGGAATTTTGTAGTAGACCTCACAGATGATCAGGGAAAACTGTTACTTCCGCTGATTCTGCTGGATTCCAACATGTATGGTGACGGCTGGTTTTTCAGTGGTTTCGACCGGATCCATGAGGATCAGACGGACTGGTGCATGGAAAAACTGAACGAGAGAAAAGTGCCTGCCATGGCATTTTTCCACATGCCGCCCGCAGAATTTAAGGAAGCTTATGAGAAAATGAAATTGGGCGATCACAGCGTGATTTATGAACACGGCAGTATCGGAGAAAAGGACGAGTACTTCGGAATATCGAATCAACCGCCACATTTTTTCGAAAAAGCGGTGGATAACGGCTGGCTGAAATGGATCTTCTGTGGACACGATCACCTGAATACATTATCCCTGATATATCAGGGCATCCGCATGACCTACGGAATGTCCATTGATTATCTGGGATATTCCGGCATTGCGAAGCAATATATCCAGCGTGGAGCTACGCTGATCACGAGGAAGACAGACGGGAACATAGATATCACTATGGTACCGTTGACAACGGTTATTTCGACACGAGTAAGGGGAGCCTGATGAAAGGCTCCCCTTAATGGTTCAAAGCGGAAATTAGTAATTGATACCGCTGATGCCGAGTACTCCGTTCTGGACATTGAAGGTGATGTTGGGGCCGTCACCGGTGCTGTAGAGGGTGAAGCCTGCCATGCTGGGGCTTAATTCGGACAGATCAGCATTAGCCATAGAGTCTTTCAATTCAGGGGTGAAGATTTTGTCTGCACCTAAGGCAATCAGGTCTTCCCTGGTTTCGATCACACTGCCATCGCCCAGAGCAACATAGACCGGATAATTGACCAGATCAGCGAGTGCATCCAGGTCTTCAGCGGCTACGGCATCCTGGATCTTTTTAGCGAAAGCGGCAGCATCCTCTGTGGAAACTGCAAAGTTATCCTCGTAAGAAGTACCGTTGGTCGCATCAGCAGAAGCTTCTGTAGTTGTCTCAGCACTAGCTTCAGCAGCAGAACTTTCAGCAGTAGAAGCCTCCGCACCGATTTCGGAAGTCACCGTACTTTCCGCCGAAGCTGCTCCATTTCCCTGACTGCCACAGGCAGCAAAAGACAATACCATCACAGTAGTTAAAAGTGTACAGATCATTTTGTTTTTCATAAGTAAAACTCCTCTCTTAAATAAAACCATATCTTACAGGTCTCTGATGGTTAGACTATGCATCTGCTGCAAAAGTTTCAAAAAATATCAAAAAAATATCAAAAAATATCAAAAACATCCACCCAAAAGAAAAACCTTCTGTTAAAATGTAAAAATAAGACAGATGAAAACAATAGAATAGGAAACTACCATGGAACCATATTACTACCAGAAAATGAACAAGCCCCAGCAGGCCGCCTATCACGCTATGCAGCAGGGAGTGCTGGCGCTGGCAGACGAGATTCAGCTGCCGCGGATCCCGGCAGAAGAATTGTATGACGTATTTTTCCGACTGCGGCTGGATCATCCGGAGATCTTCTGGGTGGTGAGTTATCGGTATAGATATTATCAGGACTCCCCCAATATCATCTTCGTGCCGGAGTATCTGTTTGAGAAAAATAAGATCAGAGAACATCAGAAAGCCATGCAGTCCCGGGTGGAAAAGCTGGCAAGACCTGCCGCAAAGTTCACAGAGTGGGAAAAAGAGAAGTACATTCACGACTTTATCTGCGAAAATATCACCTACGATAAGTTGAAAAAGCCCTATTCCCATGAGATTATCGGACCGCTGGGACAGGGTGTGGGTGTCTGCGAGGGCATTGCCAAATCGGTGAAGGTGCTTTGTGATGCGCTGGGTGTATGGTGTGTAATCGCTATCTGCGGCAACAATCCGGAGAAAGGGATCAAGTACCGTCACACCTGGAATATTGTGCGGATCGGCGGGCAGTATTACCATCTGGATGCCACATTTGACAATACATTGGGAAAACATCAGGGCAATGCGGAAGCACCCGGAGAGATCCGCTACGACTATTTCAATCTGGGAGATAAAGCAGTGTTCCGGGATCATGAACCGTTGATCGCCCCGGCACCCGGCTGTCCGGACAACGATCATTTTTATTACAAGGAGAAAAAACTTTCCTTTACGAAAACGGAAGAAGTATATAAAAGAGCACAGCAGATGGCGAAAAAAGGCCGGGCCATGACGTTCCAGTGGCGGGGAGGCTATCTGACCAGAGAAGTCTTGCAGGAACTGTTGGAACTGATTCGCAAGGCAGGCGAGGAGCGGCAGAAGACCGCCCGGATCAGCTTCAACTGGCCACAGGCGGTCATTCATTTCAGCTATGTGGAAAATGCAGGCATCCCGGAGCCGGAGGTCGTCATGGAAGACGCCAACGAAGGAGAACAGTTCGACACCGGGGAATAAAGGTATGGGATGATGTCAGGATCAAGAATTCTCCGACTGCAATGCGCACTCCCGGAATAACGCATTGACGGCCAGCTTATAGTCGCTGGCATCTGTGGCTTTGCGGATCTTTTTTACGTATTTGTCCGGAGATTCGAAGCTGTGGCTTAAGAAAGTCCAGAGATCCTTCATCTTATAGAGCGTATTGGTATCGCCGGACATGATCTCCTGATAACCGGTCAGGAGGGAAGTGTGGAATTCCTTCAGGACAGCCAGCCGCTCTTCACAAGACGGCAGCGCAACACTCTCCGTGGAGGCAGCCTTCAATTCCTGCAATAATCCCGGATTCTGCAAAATTCCCCGGCCGATCATGACCGTATCGATACTGGGAAGCTTCGTAAGAATCTGCGTTAGCGACTCCGGAGAGGTAATATCCCCGTTATAGCACAGCGGACATTGCAGGGCTTCCACCGCCTCTGCGAAAGCCTCCAGATGGGGTGTCCCCTTGTAACCTTCCTTTTGCAGTCTGGGGTGAATGATCAGTTCCTTGATGGGGAATTTTTGATATATTTTAAGCAGTGGAGCCCATTCATCCATGTAGTCCATGCCGATGCGGGTCTTGATGGAGATTTCCAGTGGACATTTTTCGAAGATCTCGTCCAGAAAATTCTCCAGTTCCCGGGGCGTGCCTAAGAAGCCGGCACCACGGTTTCTTGCCACCACCGTCCCGGAAGGACAGCCCAGATTCAGATTGACCTCGTGGTAGCCATATCCGGCCAGCTGCTCTGCCAGCGACAGAAATTCCTCCGCCTTATTGGTCAGGATCTGCGGTACGGTGTACATGCCCACATTATGTTCCGGAAGCACATCGTTGCGTTCTCTGCTGTTCATGTGCCGATTGGAGATAAAAGGGGTAAAATATTTGTCCATGCCGCCGTAACAGCGGTTCCAGTTAGTGCGGAAATTATAAGTGGTCAGTCCCTCCATGGGGGCAAGATAATATTTCATAAAAAATGTATGCCTTTCCGTAACCTGCAAGCGTTCCACTGCATTTCCGGCGTATGCTTTCGCAGATTGTACTTTGTATCGGGTGTTTTGCCAAATCCCTTATGCAGAGATATTCTCAATAACGGGATTGCCCTTTACATGATTATAAACAGTTACTATTATAATAGAGATAGTAAAAATTGCAAAGAAAACCGCAAAGATCCAAAAAGAAAGCGGCTGGAAGAAGGAATAAAGATCATGACTGAAAAAACAGAGAATAATACCATGAACCTAACCACCAACGAACGCACCCAGCAGGAGATCACCATCTCCGGCAACCCCGGGAAACCGGTCGGGGAGGATGGGGAGAAGATGCTGCGCCGCATGAACGAAAGCCACTACGCAGTGACCGGCTGGGCGTTGGAACACTGGAAGATCCGGGAGAATGACCGGATTCTGGACATCGGCTGCGGTGGAGGAGCAACTCTGAAACGCATGAGTGAAGAGGTGCGTGACGGACATCTGACCGGAGTGGATTATTCCGCCACTTCACTGGAGCTTTCCGGGAAAACCAATGCAGAAGCACTGCAGCAGGGAAAAATGGATCTCGTGGAAGCCTCAGTGGAAAAACTGCCCTTTGCGGACAATGCTTTTGACAAGATCATTACGGTGGAAAGCTTTTATTTCTGGCCGGATCCCGCGGAGAATCTGAAAGAAGTCTACCGGGTATTGAAGGAGCAGGGAACCTTTTTACTGGTGGCCGACATTTACCAGAAGGAGGATCTGCCGGAACAGGTGCGGGAAAACATTCAAAGATTCCATCTGTTTAATCCCACACCGGAAGAATTCCGGGAACTGCTGGAAAATGCAGGATTTGAAGAGGTACGGATTCACTTAAAAGACGGCGAGGACTGGATCTGCGCGGAAGGGCACAAATAAGCAGTAGAACCCTTCGGAAAAACGCAAAAACCGGGTGGAAGTCCGAAACGGAACACGCTAGAATCAGAAACATAGAAAATGTGAAAGTATCCATGAAAATATTCAAAGGAGAAAACAATAACCATGTATAATCAGAATTATAAAGTAGAAATTCCCCAGTTCCCGGACCGGGAGGTGTCCATAGCAGAATACGGCGCGAAGAGCGGCGATTTGCAGATCGAGACCGGCAGACACAATGCGGAGGCCATTAACCGCGCGATTTGCGAAGTGTCGGAGCAGGGGGGCGGTACGGTAAGAGTTCCCGCAGGCATCTGGGCGGTGGCTCCGCTCCGGCTGTTAAGCGGTGTCAATCTTCATCTGGACAGTCAGGCTATGTTAAAATTCATCAAGTCCAAAGAGGACTATCCGCTGCGGATCACCAGCTATGAAGGTCAGGACTGCATTCGCACCGTATCTCCCGTTACCGCGGAAAATGCAGAAAACATCGCCATTACCGGAGAAGGCATCATTGACGGCAGCGGTGATAAATGGCGTCCGATCAAGAAGTTTAAGATGACGGAAAAACAGTGGGATGCGTTGTTTACCATCAGCCCTTATGTGTTAGAGACGAAAGAAACAGCGATCTGGATGCCCACAGAGTCGATTTTAAAAGGAAATCACCACAACATTCAGGGAAACACCGAGGAAGCACTGGCCGCCGCGGCACCCTATTACGATTTTTACCGCCCGGTGATGATCAGTCTGCGCCATTGCAAAAATGTGCTTCTGCAAGGCGTAACGTTCATGAACTCTCCGGCATGGAATATCCACCCCTATTTCTGCGAGAACCTTACGGTGGAGCATATACAAGTCCGCAATCCTTATTATGCCCAGAACGGTGACGGCATTGATGTGGAGTCCTGCACTAATGTGCATATTCATCACAGTGTTTTTGAGACCGGAGATGATGCCATCTGCATGAAGTCCGGCAAAAATGCCATTGCCCGCAAGATTCAGGGGCCCTGCAGCAATGTTTACATCCATGACTGTCTGGTGAACGAAGGCCATGGCGGCTTCGTCATCGGCAGTGAGATGTCCCGCGGAGTAAAGGATATTCTGGTGGAGAACTGTACTTTCGTGGGAACCGATGTGGGTGTCCGCATGAAGAGTGCGCTGGGCCGCGGCGGTGTGGTGGAAAATATCACTCTCCGCAATATCCATATGAGCGAGATCAAGGGCGAGGCAGTGATCCTGACCATGTCCTATGTGCTCAATTCCCTGAACCGGGAAGAGACCATTGCCATGGAAAATGAGGACGACATCCCGTATTTCAGAAATCTGCAGATGGAGAATATTGAAGTCACCGGCTGCAGACAGTTCACAAAGATCGAGCCTTTACAGGGCAGGCCGGAGACAATTCAAAATGTAGTCATTAACGGACAGAAGCTGGCATAAGTGCCAGGACTGGAACACAGATTTCCGGTGCCGGAGAAGAAAATTTTGAAACACAGTATCAGGAGGTAATGATTATGCCATGTACAACCATATTAGTAGGAAAAAATGCATCTTATGACGGTTCCACCATGATCGCCCGGAATGACGATTCTCCTTCGGGGCAGTTCACACCGAAGAAATTCGTTGTGGTGCATCCGGAAGAACAGCCGAAAAAATACAAATCCGTGCTTTCCCATGTGGAGATCGATCTGCCGGAGGATCCCATGCGTTATACCGCAGTCCCCAATGCACTGGACGGAGAGGGTATCTGGGCAGCGCACGGTGTCAATGCGGCAGGTGTGGGCATGACGGCCACAGAGACCATCACTTCCAATGCCAGAGTTCTGGGAGCGGATCCACTGGTGGAATATGTTCCGGCGAAGGATGGTGTGGAAGAGATCTCCGGCGGCATCGGCGAGGAGGACATTGTGTCTCTGGTGCTTCCTTACATTCACAGTGCCAGAGAGGGTGTCACACGTCTGGGAAGCCTGTTGGAGAAATACGGTACCTACGAGATGAACGGGATTGCTTTTTCCGATAAAAACGAGATCTGGTGGCTGGAGACCATCGGCGGCCATCACTGGATTGCCCGGAGAGTGCCGGACGACGCTTATGTGGTGATGCCGAACCAGTTCGGAATCGATGCCTTTGATCTGGAAGATGCGCTGACGGAGCAAAAGGAGCATATGTGTTCCGCGGATCTGAAAGAATTTATTGAAAAGAACCACCTGGATCTGTCACAGGACGGCAGTTTTTCCGCCAGAGATGCCTTTGGAAGCCATGACGATTCCGATCATGTATACAATACCGCAAGAGCCTGGTATATGCTGCGGACCCTGAATCCCCGTACAAAGGTCTGGGATGGCCCGAATGCAGAGTACACACCGTTTTCCGATGATCTGCCCTGGTGCATGGTGCCGGAGAAGAAGATCACGGTGGAAGATGTGAAATATGTGCTGTCTTCCCATTATCAGGGAACGCCCTACGATCCTTATGCGGCTTATGGAGATAAGTCCATGCGGGGAGCCTATCGTTCCATCGGCATCAACCGCAATGACGTCATGACCCTGATCCAGATGCGTCCGGAGGGAGAGCCGGTTCAGTGGCTGGCGCTGGCCTCTAATGCCTTTAATGTACTGGCACCTTTTTATACCGGCATCGACAGGACACCTGAGTACCTGTCAGCGACCACCGGAAAAGTCTCCACGGAGAACTTCTACTGGATGAGCCGTATGATCGCAGCCATGGCAGATGCTTCTTACAACAAATCCGTGTTCCACATTGAGCGCTATCAGGAAAATGTGGCGGCGAAGAGCCATGTGATCCTGAATCGCTACGATGCATTGCTGGCGCAGGAGAACGAAGAGGACAAACGTAAGAAATTGCAGGAAGAAGCCAACGAAAAGACGGCCCAAATGCTGCGGGAGGCAGCAGTCGACACGCTGGACAAGGTACTGTACGAACTTAGCGGACAGATGAAAAATGCCTATGCCAGATCGGATGCGTAAACAATCATCCAGGTGGAAACTTCATGATCTGAATGAAGAGAAAGGAAAACAGCAGATTCTCCAAAAGAGTCTGCTGTTTTTGTGTTTATGAAATATCTCATTGACAAATCTGAAATGTTTACATATAATTACCAAAGATAATTACTAGTGGTAACTATAAAGGCAATTAAAGAATGGAAAAAAGATATCAGAGAGGAAAAAGAATGACGGTTCAGACCATAAAACGAATGTTGGATGCCTGTTATCAGGCAAAAAGAATCCGGGAGATGCTTCCGGCGCTGCCCTCAGGCGTGACCCCCTCTTATATTCATTTTCTGGATGTGATCCAGATTCTGGAGCGACAGGGTGTCGCTGTGAAGATTTCAGATATCAGCGACTATCTGAACATCCCCCGTCCCGGTGTGACCCGGACTGTGAAGGAAATGGAAAAAAAGGGATATCTGCGGAAAACGAATGCAACGGAGGACGGTAGGATCACCTATATTTCCTTGACCGAAGAGGGACGAAAGTTGTCGGAAAAATATAACGAGAATTATTTTTCCGGTCTGGCACCGTATCTGGAGAGCATTTCCGAAGCAGATGCGGAAGCTATGATACACGCCATAGAGACTTTTTATCAGGTGATGTGCGAGAGGAGAGAGTATTTTGAAAAATAAAGAAAATGACATGATGGATTTTACACAGGGAAGTATTTTGAAAAAATTACTTCGCTTTATGGTTCCTATTTTGGGAGCACTGATCTTACAGGCGGCCTACGGTGCAGTGGATCTGCTGGTAGTGGGACGTTTCGGCTCCACCTCCGGACTTTCCGGTGTATCCACCGGCAGTCAGGTGCTGAATCTGGTGACCTTTGTGGTGACTCAGCTGGCAATGGGTATCACCGTGCTGATCGCACGGTATCTGGGAGAGAAGAAGGAGGAGCAGATCGGCAGTATCATCGGCGGCGGAACCGTTGTATTTGCAGCGATCTCGCTGGTGCTGTTTGTAATTATGGTGGGCTTTGCCCGTCCTATTGCGGTTCTCATGCAGGCACCGGAAGAGGCGGTAGGGCTGACCGCTGCTTACATCCGGATCTGCGGTGCCGGAATCTTTTTTATTGTGGCATATAATGTATTGTCAGCCATTTTCCGTGGACTGGGTGACAGCAATTCCCCGCTGCTGTTTGTATTCGTGGCGTGCATTGTCAATGTCGTGGGTGATCTGGTGCTGGTGGCAGGACTGGGCATGGATGCCATGGGAGCAGCGCTGGCTACTGTTTTTGCACAGGCATTGAGCGTAGTGTTTGCAATTGTACGCCTTGTGAAAAAGGGACTGCCCTTTACCATTACCGGATACGATTTCCGTTGGAATCCCCAGTGCGGTAAATTCCTGCAGATTGGTCTGCCGTTAGCTTTGCAGGAGTGTCTGACGCAAGGCTCTTTCCTGGCACTGTGTGCCTTTGTCAACCGCCTGGGACTGGAAGCTTCCTCTGGCTACGGCGTGGCATGCAAAATCGTTAACTTTGCCATGCTGATCCCCAGTGCACTGATGCAGTCCACTTCTTCTTTCGTGTCACAGAATGTAGGTGCCGGAGAACAGAAGCGGGCGAAGAAGACCATGTTCACCGGTATCGGCATCGGACTTTTGGTGGGATGCTTTGCCTTTTCACTGGTGTTCTTCCGGGGGGATCTGCTGGCAGGTATCTTCTCCGCGGATGCGGCAGTGGTGCAGAGAGGGTATGAGTATCTGAAAGGTTTCGCACCGGAGACACTATTGACTGCTGTGCTGTTCAGCATGATGGGATATTTTAACGGTAATGGCAAGACCGTGTGGGTCATGCTTCAGGGACTGATCCAGACACTTCTCGTCCGACTTCCTTTCGCTTACTATATGAGTATCCAACCGGACGCAAGTCTCACCAATATCGGCCTCGCAGCCCCCATCTCTACTGCAGTGGGCATTGTTCTGAATGTGGCTTTTTTTCTCTATTTGGAACATGCTGCCAAGCGTAGTTAATTGAGAGTTACGCGGGCAATGAGCCGCGCATAGGCATAGTGAGGACAGCGATGGGCGCTTGCACACAAATCGCTGTCTTATTCGCTACGCGGGGCGTAATCATTAAATTTAGTCAATTAAGCCCCGGCAGTTTACGATACGCGGGGCGTAATCATTAAATTTAGTCAATTAAGCCCCGATAGTTTACGATACGCGGGGCGTAATCATCAAATTTAGTCAATTAAGCCCCGATAGTTTACGATACGCGGGGCGTAATCATCAAATTTAGTCAATTAAGCCCCGGCAGTCTTACGATAGCGGGGCTTAATTATCAAATATTGTGCGTAACGCCCCATACCTTGGTTTAAGGATACAGAGAAGCTTGTTCCTATCACCTGTGTCCACAGTGAGGCGGAAGGTTTCCAGCAGAAAAGGACTGCTCCCCGGGCGTAGATGCGGCGGAGACTGTGAGATTTTCTTAGAAAGTGGTTAAGCCGCAGGGGCAACGCGAACACGATGTTCGCTTTAGCCGGTAAGAGACATGGATGGCAGCGTAAAGGCGGCCCCGTCATGATGAGAAACACTTGACCACTTTCCTTTAGAAAATCCACAGTTGTAGCTAGCATCCGAGTCGGGGGGGAGTCCTTTCTGCGTGGGGGCTATGGCAACCCTACGTTACGAGCCATGTCCCCAATTCATAAATGTTTCGCAAAGGGCACTCCACATTTGTTGGCAGTTCTCTGCAATGAGCCACGCTATTCATAAGATTGTCAGCAAAAACGCTGCAAATCCTATGATCAATTTTCTGTTTTCATTCGTCGTTTCGCCTCATACATTTTGGCATCGGCCTCCCGGACCATATCGTCCATGGAACGAGGCATATTATGGGTCAGTACGGAATATCCCATGGCTACAGTAATGGGATGCTCGGAACCGTCCGGAAGCTTCAGAACTCCCAGAGACGCTTCGAAATCTCTTTGCAGCTTGAGAAATTCTTTTTCAGAATCGGTTGCGGTCGACAGAAATACGAACTCATCTCCGCCGATTCGGTAACATTTTCCTAAGGAACCGAGATGTGCCGACAGAGTATCCGCTACCCGGCGGATCATTTCATCACCGCTTTGGTGACCGTAGGTGTCGTTCACATATTTGAGGCTATTCACATCGTACAGTGCCAGCAACACATGAAAATTATGGGATGCGTCCAGTCTTTTCAATTCTTCCATATAGGAAGTACGGTTCAGCAGGTCGGTTAGACCGTCGCGATAAGCCAGGCGGCTGAGCAGCTGCATGCGAACACCTTCCTGATAGTTGGTCATGAGGCGCAGGGTAACCTGGACTGCTTCCATGATCAGGAACATAAGCACACCGATCCGTGTGAAGAAGCTGGTCTCGGGAGCACTGCCGAACCATAGCAGCAGGATATCCAGTAGAACGCCAAAGCACAGACACAGAATTCCAAGGTTATGATATAGATTGTGCTTCAGATGCTGCCTTTGATTCTGATAAAACCCCTTGCCGATGGCATAGATAACAAGTGCGATCAGAATGCCAAAAGTAATATGGGTCAGACGAAGACTTTCATGGAAGTCCTTGAGACCGGTCAGATTCAGGCAGAAACGTATACTGAAATCCATGACACTGATCAGGCATACTGTCTGTACCATCACAGGGGAGTACTCTGTATACATTTTGCCAAGGTACAGAAACAGTGGAATGGTGATCAGCATCATAAAAAGTTCCGCAATTGTATGATAAATATGGCTGTTACGCAGGATCAGTTGCAGCATACGGTTATCTGCCAACATAAAGATACCGGTATTCAGAGCAAATAATCCCAGATAAAGCATCTCACTGCCGATGATGTGCTTCTTGTGTAATGGCAGATAAAACAGGATAAATGCCAGACCAAGATGGGCGATCAGGAAGCTGATGCCGAATCCGGGTGCCTTGTCGCGGATGCGGCTTATCAGAATATCTTCACTACGCCCCAGGTACATATGATTGATCTTGCCACTGCCGTCTCTGTAAGGATTATCGATCACCAGGGTGAGCGTGCGCCCGGAATCTTCCCGGTAGATCGGCAGAGAGACATAAGAGGCTCCCGGTGTCTTGCCGAAGAAAACTCTCTCTGGCTGCATGGTCTCATAGATCAGCCGGTCGTCTATCAGGATCGTCACATTGGAACTTTTATAAAAAAAGAAAAGTGCCATGTCGTGAGTCAGCGCAGGAAGCTTCTTGGTCACTGTGCAGGTGCCGCTGATATGGGAAAAATCAACGGGGCTTCCATCGGAGGTGGTCCAGCCTTCTGAAAAGTCAATATAATCCGATATTGCCGGCTCACGGTTCTGCCTGGGCAGACTGTAGTACAGTACCGTAAAAATCACAGAACACATGATCAGGAAAAACAGTCCACGTGTAATGGAATATGAAGTTTTGTGATTGTTCGTGTTAGTATTCATATGAATTATATTATAGTAATCAGGTACCATAAAAGTCAATGTCTGTGTTGGGCAGATCAATGTCAAAGATAAAAAAACGTTGCAATGGGTGAAAAAGTATGCTATTGTGATTTTGTTGCCGCTTTAGCGCGGTAAAGATTTACTCTGGAGAGTCCTTCCACGGAAAGCAATTTTCATATTTCCGTATAGAAGGCGCCGAAGGTGTACGGCAGTAAAGCTGCCAATCTCTCAGGCAAAAGGACAGAGCATCTATATGCTTATTCCCATTCTCTTCGGAAGAAATCAATCTACGATAGGACGTCACAAGAGGTGACGGAAGGAGAGGGAATATGTTAGACATGATTAGTAACTTTCTGACCACAGTGGATGATTTCGTCTGGGGCATCCCCCTGATCGTCCTCATTCTGGCTACGGGCCTTTTTCTCACAGCCAGACTTCGTTTTTTGCAGATCACGAAGCTTCCCCATGCAATCAAACATTTAATTGCCAATGAAAAGTCGGGCGAAGACGGCGAAGTATCCAGTTTCGCGGCACTGTGTACGGCATTGTCCGCTACCATCGGAACCGGTAATATCGTTGGTGTGGCAACGGCTATTGTAGCAGGCGGTCCCGGAGCTTTGTTCTGGATGTGGATCGCTGCGCTGGTAGGTACGGCTACAAAGTATTCCGAGTGCCTGCTGGCGGTGAAATATCGTGTGGTAGCAGAGGATGGACACATTATCGGCGGCCCCTTCTACTATATCGAAAACGGTATGGGCAAGAGCTGGAAATGGCTGGCGAAGATCTTCGCTTTTATGGGTGTATGCGTAGGATTGTTCGGTATCGGAACCTTTACCCAGATCAACGGTATCACCAGTGCGGTACATAATTTCTTCGATGCAAATAATGCACATACCGTACAGCTCTTCGGCATGGACTATTCCTGGAGCGTGGTGATCTCCGGAATCCTTTTGACCATCTGCGTGGCACTGGTTGTTATCGGTGGATTAAAGCGTATCTCCACCGTGGCACAGGTCATCGTTCCTTTTATGGCAGTGACTTATGTAGTAGCCTGTCTGTTAGTATTGATCTTTAATGTAACTGCCATTCCGGCAGCTATCGTAACCATTGTACAGAGTGCGTTTGGTATGCGTGCCGTAGCCGGCGGTGCTTTGGGAGCGGTTATCATGGCAATGCAGAAGGGTATTGCGAGAGGTATTTTCTCCAACGAAGCCGGTATCGGTAGTGCACCGATCGCAGCGGCTGCAGCGCAGAACGACTCTCCTGCCAAACAGGGTCTGATCTCAATGATGGGTACCATCATTGATACTCTGATCATTTGTACCATGACCGGTCTTACGATCGTAATTACCGATTCCTGGAACGTAGGTCTGGACGGCGTGGATGTTACCACCAGAGCTTTCCAGCAGGGGCTGCCTTTTAACAGCTTTATTGCATCCTTTATCCTGATGGTATGCCTGGTATTCTTTGCATTTACCACGATCCTCGGTTGGGATTACTACAGCGAGAGATGCCTGGAATACCTGATCGGTCAGAAGCCGAAGGCGATCAAAGTATACCGTTGGATCTACATTGCCTGCGTATTCATCGGACCCTACATGACTGTTAAGGCAGTATGGACCATCGCAGATATCTTCAACGGTCTGATGGCGATCCCGAACCTGATCGCACTGTTGGCATTAAATGGTGTTGTGGTGGCTGAGACCAAGAAATACCTTGACAATGCCAAGAAAAAGTTTTAAAAAAGTTCTGTAGCCCTATCACGCGGGAAAATCTATATTTTTCCCGGAAGTGTAGAAGTGAGGAACTATATGAAAGATCTTACAAAGGGCAGACCGTCAGTTTTGATACTGACGTTTGCCCTTCCTATTTTTTTGGCCAATTTATTGCAACTTACTTACAGTCTGGCAGATACCCGCATCGTAGGTACTTTTCTGGGAGATAATGCCCTGGCGGCAGTGGGGGCCACGACGACGCTGAGCAATCTGATCGTACAATTCCTGATGGGAATGTGCAATGGCTTTGCTATTATTTCGGCACAGTGCTTCGGAGCGAAGGATATGGACAGATTGCGCAGATCCTTGGGCAATTCTCTGGTGCTTGGCCTATTGGCAGCTGTGGTACTGACGATAGGAGGGCTTGTATTTTTGCAGCCGATCCTCAGATTCCTGAATGTGCCGGAAAATCTGCTGAACACAGCAACACAGTATGTATCCGTGATCATAGCGGGACTTGTTGTTACATTACTATATGATGTATTAGCGGCGACCCTAAGAGCAATCGGAGATACCGTGACCCCGCTGATCGTGCTGGCAGTGTCGGTGGTGCTGAATATCGGAGGAGATCTGCTTCTGATCGTGGTGCTGCATATGGGAGTGCTGGGCGCTGCAGTTGCTACTGTGCTGTCGCAGCTGATCGCTGTGGTGGTGTGTGCGATCTATCTGTGGAAAAAGTATGTAATTCTGCGGATACGTGTGAATGATCTGAAGCTGCAGGATGCCGGAATGCTCCGCAATATGTTAAGCTCCGGCCTTTCCATGGGGTTCATGAGCTCACTGGTCAATATCGGTACATTGACATTGCAGACCTCCATCAATAAGCTGGGACAGAATATTATCATTGCCCATACGGCGGCACGCAAGATTTCCGAGATCTTCATGATCATGTTCAGCGTCTTCGGACAGACCATGGCGACCTATTGCGGACAAAATCTGGGAGCCGGCAAAATCGAACGGATCCGCAGAGGAATCCTGTTGGCAACCGGTTATACCTGCATCTGGTGTACGCTTAATATTGTGACTGCTTATACCATCGGTGACTGGCTGGTATGGCTAGTCACCGGCAGTGAAAACCCGGAAGTGGTCTACAATGCAACGTTATATCTCAAGGTAGATACTTTGTTCTATTATGTGACGGCGGTAATCTGTATTGTGAGAAATGCCATGCAGGGGTTGGGAGAACGTATCGTACCGCTGATCTCCAGCTCTCTGGAAATGATAGGGAAAATTGTGATCGCGGCGACGCTGGTTCCCATGTTCGGATACCTGGGTGTCATCGCGGCGGAGCCTATTGTGTGGTTTATCATGATCATTCCGCTATTGATAAAGATACTGCGTATGCCGTTGTGGAAGCAGAAAACTTAACTGTTTCGTAAACAAAAGAGATATTTTCACTTAACGTTAAGGAAAAATGACCAAATTTAACAATAAAATACTTGTAATTTTGTCGAATTGTATTACTATATGGAAAATGTTACAATGAATTTACCGAGAAAATACTTAAACGTTTTCGAGATGGACCGAATGTGATAAAGTCTTTTACAGAAAGGCAGATGTGGTAAGTATGAAGAAGACAGAGAATAGGAAAACGAAAGTAAAAGGGAACAAAAAGCCATTTTTCACAATTTCGAAAAAGATACTGGCGTTGAGCCTTCTGCCGATGATCATTGTATGTGCACTAGTGGCTACGGTGGGGGCCAAAGCATTAGAGACCGGAATTGAGAAACAGATTGAGCAGTCTCTGCAGATCGTTGGTGTCAGTGTGGATGAAACCTACACGAATCTGTATGAAGGCGATTACACCAGAGATAAGGGAGGCAAGGTGCGCAAGGGCGGCACATCCATTTCCGGGGAGACACAGTTGATCGATGGATTGCAGGAGAAGACAGGCTTCCAGGTGTCTTTTCTGTATGGAAATATGCGTCTGATCACGACATTGACCAAGCCGGAAGGAGGACGTATTAACGGTACGGCGCTGGAAGACGATGTCTATGCACAGATTCAGACTGGGGAGGCTTTGTTCCTGACGGACTGCAACATTTCCGAAGTAGATTATTATGTATATTATCAGCCATTGATCAATTCTGATGGCTCTGTGATCGGTGCCATCGAAGTGGCGACGCCGATGCAGAATGTCAAGGATACAATCTCGATGCAGGTGAAGGATATTATTCTGATCGCTGTGGCATGTGTTCTTGTGGCGGCAACGCTGGTAAGCGTATTATCCCGTAGCATGGTGAAGACCATGAAGAAGACGAAGCATTTCCTAGGCAGGATCGTGAACGGAGAACTGGATGCAGAGCCGGATGAAAAGCAGTGCCGTAAAAAGGATGAACTTGGGGATGTATATCGTATTTCTGTAAAACTGCAAAAAACTCTCCGTTCGATCGTAACAGAGATCAAGGATTCCGCGGATGATCTGACAGCATCTTCCAACAAACTGATCAAGATGGCACAGGATACCCAGGAATCTGTGAATGATGTATACCATGCTGTCGGCGAGATATCAGACGGCGCAAGGAATCAGGCCAATGAGACAACGGATGCTAATGAAAATGTAGTGCGTATCGGCGAGCAGATCGAATATATATCTGAGGAAGTAAAATCTCTGACGGATTATGCCGGTAGGATGGCAGAAGCGGAGAAAGCTTCCGAAGAGATCATGAAGGAACTGAACGGCTCCAACGAGAGCACCAAGGAATCTGTCCTGCGGGTAGCGGAACAGATTACGGATATGAACGGAGCAATTCAGAATATCACCAAGGCAGTATCCATGATTCAGGATATTGCGGACGAGACAGATCTGCTGTCACTGAATGCCAGCATTGAAGCAGCCAGAGCCGGAGAAGCGGGAAGAGGCTTCGCAGTGGTAGCAGAGCAGATCAGTAAGCTGGCTGACCAGTCTAAGCGCTCCGCAACCGAGATCCAGCAGATCATCCAAAATATCATGGAGTCTTCCGGCAGAATGGTGGAGATCATGGGTGAAGTGGAAGCCAACATGAATCACCAGCAGAGCAAGTTAGAGGAGACCGGTGTGAAGACTGCGGCAGTAGCGGATGGTGTGGAGAATTCCCTGCAGCATATTGACGGTATCCGGGAGAAGATGGATGTCTTAGGACAGTCCGGAAGTGCGATCCGTGATGTAGTGGAAGGATTGTCGGCAATCTCCGAACAGAATGCAGCATCCGCAGACAGTACCATGCAGGCGGCTCATGGCATGAGTGATACCATGACAGAACTGATGAATTCTTCTGAGAACCTGTTGGCATTAGCGGATAAGCTGGAAAAGGTACTGGATGTTTTCAAGGTATAAAGAGGGTGCTGGAAGCTGTCCGGCAGGGAGATAACATATAAATGACAGAAAATGCAGTCCGTTTTTCATAGAAAACCGGACTGCATTTTCGTGTGCTTTATTGACGGGGATACCATCATGAATTACAATATAAGGGATGTGAGGAATTACGTTATGAATTTAAGGTATTTCACCCACTTATAAGCAAGCTCATATGGGCTTAGACTTTTTGACCCTGGCATAATATCATACGGGAGAGAAGGAGAATGCAAATGAAAGAGTTGGAACGAAGTAACCGGGTGGCCATGATAGCACATGGTGTGATCAATGCATGTATGCTTTTCATTAGCGTGATCGGATTCGCTAATCACACAGTGTCGGCTCCGATATTGGCAGTGCTGATGCTTCTGGGAATCATACCGGTTCTTGCGGAATTAATTTGTTGGAAGAGGGATCATGCGACCAAAGCTATAAAACATCTGTCACTGATCGGATTTGCGTTGTTTTATACGGTGCTGCTTTTTACGGCACAGTGCAATATGGTGTATGCATTTGTAATTCCCATGATGTTTGCAGTCATGCCTTATCATGATGTCAAGGCATTTGCACTTATTAATGTGGGGACGGTGGTAGAGAATGTCCTGGTGGTGCTCCTGGGAGCCACACAGGGTGGGTTCGGCTATCTGGGGCAGGATGCAGGATTTATACAGATTTCGGTAATGATTCTGCTGTGCATTACATCCATCTATGCTACCATATCCAACCAGAAGAACACCGATGAAAATATAGAGAGCATTACAGCTGCGCAGGACCGCGCGGAAGCAACCTTACGTGAAGTCATGGAAATGAGCAGCCGGATGGAGACTTCAGTAGTTGATATCACAGCGGAATTGAATAAACTGGAAACTGCTTTTGACAGTACCAAAACAGCCATGGAGGAGGTGTCTGCAGGTTCCGGGGAGTCTGCAGCGGCGATTCAGCAGCAGACGTCCCAGACGGAGGCTATTCAGGAAAAAGTAAATACTGTGGGTGAAGTGGCAGAGACGATCGGAAGCAATATGGAACATACGATAGAAATGTTGGATGCCGGAAAAGAAGAGATGACAGGTCTGAAGGAGCAGGCAGAGGATTCTGCAAGAAACAGTGAACTGGCGGCACAGAAGCTGGAAACGCTGGATCATTATATGCAGGAGATGCATTCCATCGTGGAAATCATCAGCAAAATAGCTAATCAGACCAGTCTTCTGGCGCTGAATGCCAGCATAGAAGCAGCCAGAGCCGGTGAAGCCGGCCGCGGTTTCTCCGTAGTAGCGACGGAGATTTCGGGAATGGCCACCCAGACAAAGGATGCTACCGGCAACATCGCGGAGTTGATCCAAAATGTATCCGGAGCGATTGGAGAAGTGGTGACGGTCATCCGTCAGATGATAGACGGTATTGGCAGCCAAAGGGAAGGAACGATGCGCGCGGCGGACAGTTTCACGGCAATTGAAGACAGCAGCTATACGATCGTGGATAATCTGGGTGAGATGCTTCAGACAGTAGAAGCTCTGAAAACAGCCAACCAGGAGATCGTGGATTCCATTCAGACAATCTCAGCGACTACGGAAGAAGTGTCTGCCCATGCCAGTGAGACACTGGAAGCGGAAGAGAGAAACAGAGAGATTCTGCAGAAAATTACTGAAAATATGAATTCTATGGTAAAAAAATAAGTAACGGTTCCTGTGACAGAACGGACAGGATAGAAACAGGAGTGACAGAATATGCATGACAACGGGGTGACTTTACAGAAAAAGGTGTTACAGAATCTGGATATACCGTATTCGTATGAACTGGCAAAACGAATGGAACAATACCGGTCACATCCGACACTGGGGTATCGCCCGGCGGGTTCTAAGGCAGAATTTGAGACCGGAGAGATGCTGAAGACAGAAATGGAAAAAATCGGACTGTCTGAGGTTACAAAGGATGCTGTGACGGTAGACGGCTGGGAATTTCATAAGGCAGCGTTAAGCTACACGAATGCGGCAGGGGAGACCGTGTCAGCAGAATTGGGAGCCTATCAGACAACCTTTGTCACCGATGGTCCTAAGGAATTTTCCATGATGTATCTGGGAAAAGGAACGGAGACGGACTATCAGGGAAAAGACGTCAGGGATAAACTGGTACTGGTGGAGATTAACCAGAGAGATGAGTGGTGGATCAATTATCCGGTATACCAGGCACATCTGAAGGGAGCCGCAGCCCTGATCGCAGTGCAGAGCGGCGGCTACGGCGAAATCGACGATGAAGCTCTGAATGCACAGGATATCGCCGGACCGGAGGATGCTCCCGCTTTTTCCATTTCCAGAAAAGATGCGGCAGGCCTGTTGGAGCTGTTGCGTGATCAGGAGGAAATAACGGTCACCTTTGATGCGGAATCCAGGGTGACCAGAAACTGCACGACTTATAATATTGTGGGAAGGATTCCCGGAAAACATCCTGACCGCATGGTGCTTTTGTCTGCACACTATGATTCCTATTTTGACGGATTCCAGGATGACAATACAGCGGTCGCCCTGATGTTTGGTATTGCAAAGGCGTTGCTGGACAGTGGTTTTCAACCGAACAATACCATTGTGATCTGTGCCATGGCATCCGAGGAATGGGGCGTGGTGGATTCTAATTTCGACTGGTCTACGGGAGCTTATGAGCAGATATTCACCGCACATCCCGAATGGGTGGGCAAGGTGATCGCAGACCTGAACTTTGAACTCCCTGCGTTGGCGCATGGTACCAGAGCGAGGATCCGCAGCTGCTATGAATACGTCAGCTTTCTGGAGGAATATCTGGCGGATCTGCCGAATCTGACGATAGCCTATCCGGAAGAGACAGCAGTGACATCTCCGATCGAGACCTGGTCGGATGATTTTTCCATGGCGATCGCAGGTGTACCGTCCATGGTAAATGATTTCACCGGCGGAAGCTTTATGGAGACCCACTACCATTCTCAGTTTGATAACGATGAGTTTTATGATGAACAGGTATATCGTCTGCATCATGAGCTGTTTGCCCTGTTGATCCTGGCACTCGATGAAACGGCAGTGGTACCGTTGCAGTTTTCACCGGTGGTGCAGCGGATTCGCAAGGGCTTGGAACAGTGTCGGGAAATCTGCTACCGCGCCGATGTGGCGGGGCAGTTGGGAGAGAAAAAACGGGTTTTGCTTGAAAAAATTGAGGAACTGGAGACTTTAAGTGACCGGGCACTCAGAAGATGCCGGGAGGAATATGAAGCGGTAGAGGAATACAACCGTAACTACAAACAGTTGCTTAGAGATGGAAAATACGACGAGGCGGAGAAACTTTTCCGGCAGATCAGACCGCTGGAACAGAAGCTGCTCGCAAGGTTCCAACAGGAGCAGGACGCTTTTGTGCGGATTGACTGGTACGGAAATGTGTTGTATCCTCATGAGATATGCAGTGCAAATCTGAGACTTCTGGGCGGAGCGGTGAGAAATCTGAAGGAACAGAGACTTTCCTCCGCACTTCGTAAGCTTTATCAGGTAGACAACAATGCCTATGCCTTTAATTTTGATGAAGAAGTATATAGGCATTTTACGGATTATGTATTCCATCAGCCGAAGGATCGCCTGAAATGGGGTTACGGAAGGCTGCCGGAGCATGAAAATCTATATGGAACGGTCAAGCAGCTTCTACAAAAAGAAAAACAACTGGAGATGTTGACAGGATCCGGTATGAAGGAAATGGACTACCGGGAAGAAATTACCAGCCTGGAGCATGCATGCAGCAAGCTTGTGGTCAGCCTGATGAATATCGTGCAACAAATGGAGAGATCTGTGACAGAGATATTCGAATTGTAATGATGGCGAGAGCAGAGCACGGAACGATCCACAGACAACAAAGCTGGGGACTGACATCATCATAATAAGGAGATAACAGTAAATACAATTATGGAAAGTGATAAGTTATATCGTGTGCAGAAGGAAGACCTTCCGAAAGTGGAGAAAATGCTGAATCAGTGCTTTGCACACGATCCGTTGTACGAGACGCTGATTCCGGATCCGGAAGTCCGTAAAAATCTGATGCCGGAGCTGTTTAAATGTGACATGGATGAATTTTATGCGACCTGTGAGATCTTCGCAGACAGCGCGGATCTGAACAGTGTATTGGTGGTATCGGATGAAGCGGAGCCGTACAATGTATTTCAGTTCTATTTTACAGAGGCCATGGCTGCTTTACAGACGGATTCCTATCTGATCAAGGAGGATCCTTCGTTAAAGACATTTCGGAATTTTATGAAGGGTGAGGATTATCTGAATTCCAGCTGGACGGATCAGCTGCATCAGAACCAACGGCTGCACATCATTTATCTGGCAGTGGATCCCACCATGCAGCATCACGGAATT
Source organism: Lachnospiraceae bacterium GAM79 (assembly GCA_003584705.1). Taxonomy (GTDB): domain Bacteria; phylum Bacillota; class Clostridia; order Lachnospirales; family Lachnospiraceae; genus Acetatifactor; species Acetatifactor acetigignens. The sequence continues at coordinate 3,294,985 of AP018536.1, read as the reverse complement.
GCAGCGGAGCTTCTGGAGGAAGCCATCGACTATGCCCAGAAGCACAAGCTGATGATCTCCCTGGAGACTCATAATCCAAAAAACGTGGAATTTTATGAAAAATTTGGATTCAAGGTATATGGTGTGATGGAGAAGAATTTCCCGTTAAAGCAATACTGTCTGATCCGTGAAGTACAGTAATATTGCTGAAAATTTCAGAAAAATCCGGAAACGCAACTGCCGGTTGACAAAATTTCAAGGGCACTTGGTAGTTGTCAACCGGCTCTTTTGTTATGATTTTCCTATGTCGACGATCTATGTGTGCACAAGAAAACATTAATAAAAGAAGGAGAGAATGAAAATGATCCTGTCAGAAAAAATAATAATGTTGCGTAAGAAATATGGGTGGTCCCAGGAGGAACTGGCAGAACGCCTGGACATTTCCAGACAGTCTGTATCCAAATGGGAGAGCGGAGCCTCAATCCCGGATCTGGAACGTATTGTCAGTATGAGCCAGTTGTTCGGAGTTACTACGGATTACCTATTAAAAGATGAAATGGAAGAGACGGAATTCACCGATGGAATGACACCGGAGATCACAGAGGGCAAAGTGATCACGGTGGAGGAAGCCAATACGTTTCTGGAAGCTACGAAAAAATATGCTGCCCGGATTGCTCCGGCGGTATCCTTATGTGTGCTCTCTCCTGTTGTATTGTTGTGGTTGTTGGGAATGGCAGGTGCCAAAAGAGGAGCGGTTACAGAAAATGTCGCAGGAGGAATCGGTCTCATCGTACTGTTACTGATGGTGGTAGTTGCGGTAGCGGTATTTCTTCTCACCGGAATCCCGTATAATAAATATGAATATCTGGAAAAAGAAAAGCTGACATTGCAATATGGGGTGTCCGGAATCGTGGAGAAAGCAAAAGAAACATTTGCGGGAACCTACCGGATCTGCATAACCCTGGGTGTTGTATTGTGTATTCTGGGAGTGGTACCGTTGCTGGCAGTATCTATTTTTTTCGGGAATAATGGTTATGCGGTAATCCTTGCTACGGATGCTTTGCTCATTGTAGTGGCGATCGCTGTATGGCTGTTCGTGTGGTCCGGTATTATCTGGGGCGGTTATCAGAAATTGCTTCAGGAGGGGGATTATACTGTGGAGAATAAGGCAGTTAACCGGAAGTATGAGCATGTGACAGCAATTTACTGGTGTGTCTGGACAGCGCTTTATCTGGCCATCAGCCTGCCGACAATGCGTTGGGACATTACCTGGGTCGTATGGCCTGTGGCCGGAGTATTGTATGGGGCACTTCTGGCGTTTCTGAAGATAAAGAATCGGAAAGCAGAGCGCAAATGAGCGGATTGCACGGGGAAATACGGACGGCGTGAAAAAGGAGCGGAATATATGACAGTGGTATGCCTTGTGATACTGGCAGGAATTTTCTGGGGAGATTTTTTCTTAAAAAATTATATAGAGTCGCATGTGGACGAGCGGGAAGAACGAGAGATCTGCAGGGGGAAACTTCTGATCCGCAAGCATCACAACAAAGGCATGATGCTCAATGCCGGACAGAAGAGAAGGCGTCTGGTGGCTGTTGTTTCACTGGCGTTTACACTGATATTGACCGTTGTCTTTATCGTGAGTCTGGGACATCGAGGCAACAATTTGCTGCGACTGGGACTATCGCTGTTGCTTGGTGGTGCCTTCAGCAATACCTATGACCGCCTTCGCAGAGGTTATGTGGTGGATTATGTGAGCTTCCCGGTGAAATGGCAGGCGTTCCGCAAGATCGTCTTCAACTGCTCGGATTTCTGTATTATCATCGGTGCGTTGCTATCGGCGCTTGGAATGCTGTAAATTGAGAGTTAGTGAAATACATTGGCAAAATCCACGAACTCCCGGAGCATGCGATACACATGTCTCGATGTAAGGTCTCGGGATGTGAATTTTCTACGAAAAGTGATGAGTGCTTCTCGTCATGACGGGGCCGCCTACAGTCGACATCCATGTCGACAATCGGCTGACGCGGACATCGTGTCCGCTTTCCCCCTGCCTTTCAGCACTTTTCTAGAAAATATCAACATCCTCCGACAAACATCTTCGACATGGCACCGCATACTCCGGGAGTTCTGCGTTTTGGAAAGCTTTCAAAAAACCAGTAGCCCCGGCTGGGTATAAGAATAAGCAGTGCCGTAAGCAGACGTCGATACCATAGCGTCCCAAGGGACGCATTGCGGTCGTATTGTGACCGCTTATGTACCGCTACGCTCTGCGACAGGAGCGCATCGTACTAAAGTACGAGCGTGCCGCGTTTCTTATACCCTGCCAAGGGCTACGGGGATTTGATAGCATTTCTTTACTAACTCTCAAGTTAATATAAGACGGGTGAGCTTTACAGCTCACCCGTCTTATATTTTGCAACGATATTCTGAATTCTCTCATTTGGATTCAACAGATCGCTGATGGAAGAATCGTGGTTCAAAGTATCAATGATGTAAGCAATGTACTTACTCATATCACAGTTGATATACCACTCTCTCTGAAGCAGTTCCGGAGTCTGGTAGATCAGGTTGGTGGTCAGAACCTTGTCGATGATGCCGTTCTCATAAGCCTTGTCGAACTTGTCCAGACCGTTGGTGAAGAGACCAAAAGTGGAGAAGACGAAGATCTTGTTGGCTTTACGCTCCTTCAGAGCAGCGGCAACTTCCAGCATGCTTTCACCGGAGGAGATCATATCATCGATAATGATCATATCCTTGCCCTCTACGCTGGTACCCAGGAATTCATGAGCTACGATGGGGTTACGACCGTTGACGATGCGGGTGTAATCTCTTCTCTTGTAGAACATACCCATATCCAGACCGAGAACGTTGGCAATGTAGATGGCACGTCCCATACCACCTTCATCCGGGCTGATGACCATCATGTGGCTGGAATCCAGCTGCAGATCTTTTACATTGCGTAACAGACCTTTGATAAACTGATATGCAGGCTGTACGGTCTCAAAGCCGTGCAGAGGAATGGCATTCTGTACACGGGGATCATGAGCATCGAAAGTGATAATGTTGTCTACACCCATGCTTACCAGCTCCTGCAGTGCCAGTGCACAGTCCAGAGACTCGCGGGAAGTTCTCTTGTGCTGACGGCTCTCATACAGGAAGGGCATGATCACAGTGATACGACGGGCCTTACCGCCGACAGCTGCGATGATACGCTTCAGATCCTGATAGTGATCATCGGGAGACATATGGTTCTCGTTGCCACACAGGGAATAGGTCATGGAGTAGTTCAGGACATCTACTAACAGATAGAGATCAGTACCGCGGACGGATTCCAGAATCTGTCCCTTTGCCTCACCGGAACCGAAACGGGGTACTTTGGCATCCAGAAGATAGGATTCTCTCTGATAACCTGCAAATGCCAGAGACTCTTTGTGTTCGCTTTCTCTCTCTGCTCTCCATTTTACAAGATACTGGTCTACCTTCTCACCTAAAGGCTTGCAGCCGGGCAGGGAAATAATGCCCAGAGAGCCGACGGGGATAGTCTCCAGATTTCTTTTTTCTTCACGATTCGCCATTGGGGTGATCCTCACTTTCTGATTCTGTATACTGTTCTGTTACAAACAAATGATTAATTGTCAGATGTATTCTGCATACGCTTTTTGCACATACGAATATCGGGGCCGGTCAGCTTACACAGATCGTAATGACTGGTGATACGGGAAAATACCCGGTCTGAATATCGGTCGCGCAGTTCCTCCAGACTCAAATTTGTGGAGATGATCGTAGCGTTTTTCCGCAGATGTCTCTCATTCAGACAGGAGAACAGCTGGGAGGCTACAAAAGTATTGGTCATCTCTGTGCCGAGGTCATCAATGATCAGCAGATCGCAGTTATACAGATCCTCGTAGAATCCGGAGAGAGCTTCTTTTGCCCTGCTGTCGAAGGCATAACGGGCAAGAGTATCAAACAGCCCGGAAGCACTGAAATAGATCACGGAATGACCGGTTTGCAATAATTCACTGGCGATACATCCCGACAAAAAGCTTTTGCCAGTACCTACTGTACCATAAAAGAATAAATTGTGGTAGTCTTGTTTGAAGTTTTGTACAAAATTGCGACAGACATCCACACATTTTCGGAAATGCGTAAGATCATCGCCCTGATAGTATTCGTAAGAAAGGTTGGAAAAATTCTCAGAAGCGATCATATCCCGGATATGGGACTGCTCATAGAGAATATCCAGTTCCTGCTGGTGAAAACAGTGACATTTTTTGCGAAGACCATCTTCACTGTCAATATAACCTGTATCTTTGCAATCGGGGCAATCATAGACGGGTTCCAGATAGTCTGCTGGGTATCCGGCGGACGTGAGCAATTCTCTTTTCTGACGGGAGATTTCCTTTAGAGAAGAACGCAGTCTGGTAAGCGCCTCGTCATCACCGTTCAATAAAAGCTTTGCCTGCGCCACGGAAAGTTCACCGACAGACTCATCCAGTCTTCCGTATTCCGGAAGCTTTGTATAAATTTCCCGGCGGCGCTGCTCTGCCAGGTGACGGTTGCGGTCTCTGGTCTGCTCATAGCCCTTCATAATAGAATTGTATTGTGCGTTAGTCAGTGACACGGTCGGTTCCCCTTATCTGCTCATTGCTGGTTGTTCAATATCTGAATATTAGTTACTTAAAATTTCCTTTTCCAGAGCGGCGAAATCGTAGCTGTTCTGGGTAAACTGTGTAAAGCGGTTGGAGGACCCGGAAGAAGCGGGCTTCGCAGTCTTTTTCTTCTGGAAAGAGTCATCCATCTGCTGAATATCGGCCTTGTGGCGTACATTAGCCTGTCTCCAGCTGTTCAGGATTCCTTCCGCATATTCAAAGCGATGCTTGTCCGTAGCCAGAGAGCTGCGCTCACAGGCTTCCAGTATAATATCTGTGCTGAAACCGTAATCTCTGGTCCAACGGTTGATGAATTCCAGTTCTTTCGCTGTGGGAGAGGTACTGCGTCCTAAGCTGTTCATAATGGAATATACGCTTCTGTCGTAGCGGGTGGAGAATTTCTGCGCCTGCTTCGGGGTGGTGATTCCTTCTTCCGCCCAGTTGACAGCAACTTTTTCTATGTATTTGAAATCTTTCTTGCCGCGCTCCACACAGTACTGTAGCAGATAATCGATCAGATCCTCTGAAAAATGCAGTACATCGGTGAAAAACAGGATCGTCTTGATCTCGGAAGGAGTCAGAGGCTTGCCAATATAAGCTTCTGCAATAAAGAGAAGCTGGGAGGTCTCTTCCCGTTCCTTGAATTCCCGTAACTGATCCAGAGAATAAGCCGGCTTTGCGTAAGGGTTGACAGTTTCCTGGGGTGTTGTCGGTACAACTGCAGCCGAAACCTGCGGAATAGCAGCGGCAGGAATCACAGAGACTCCGGCGGGAGTATTCTGCATCTGCGAAGGACCGGAGGTCAGCAGGACATTATGCTGGGGGGCAGGAGCAGCCTGCGTGCTCAAATCACGAAGATGAATCCCTACCAGTGTTTTATTATCATCGAAGTCCAGATCCAGGATCTGCTGCTTTTCCCAGTATTTCAGTGCACGGATCACATCCTTTTCCGTGTGGTTGAACTTGTCCGCAATTCCGGACACACTAATAGCCTGTTCCGCATTCAGCATGCGCAGCAGATAGAAATAGACCTTCAGCTGTGCGTCGTTGGCATCTTTCATATATTCATCAATAAACAGATTGGATACTACCGTAGAATCTGCATAATTATCTTTATAGAGCGCTATCCGTGCCATAACACACAATACCTTCTTTCACAAATCGTTCCTTTTTCAAAGTAAGACCAAGTATAGCATAAGACCTGTGAAAAAGAAATAGTCAATTTGCCGGAAAACCTTGTAAACACTGGACTTTCGGACTCCTGGATAAAAATGTGGAAACGGTGGATATTGTGGATACCAAAAGACGGTGTATCGAGAAAACCCTATATATCGGCAGATCATCGCCAAAATCCGACAGAAAATTATCCACAGGAAAACAACAAAATATCCACAGGGAAAACGGGGATATTTTGTTGTTTTCCTGTGGATAATGTGGACAACTATTTGCCAAGCAGGTTTTCACCGATTTTTACTACATCTCCGGCACCCATAGTTATCAACAGATCACCGTTTATGCAATTTTCTAATAAAAAGTTTTCAATCTCATTAAAAGAAGGAAAATAGTAACATTCATGGCCCAGTGCCCGGATCTCTGTCTGGAGCGTCTCAGAACTGATTCCCAGGGTATCGGTCTCACGGGCAGCATAAATATCTGCCAGGACGACTTTGTCTGCCAGACTTAAGGCTTTGGCAAAATCTTTCATGAATGCCTTGGTTCTGGTGTAAGTATGTGGCTGGAAGACACACCAGAGGGTCTTGTGGGGATAATTCGCTGCCGCATGCAGGGTGGCTGCAATCTCGGTGGGATGATGTGCATAATCATCCACAATGGTGACACCGCCGATGGTGCCCTTGTATTCGAATCTGCGGTCTGTACCGGTGAAACCGTGCAGGGCAGAAGCGGTAACCTCGCGATCGATCTTCAGCAAATCGGCCAGGGCAATGGAAGCAATGGCATTGCATACGTTATGCTCTCCGGGAACCTGCAGAGAAAAACTGCCGGACACTTCCCCATGCCGGTGAAGCGTAAAGGAAGGATGACCGAACTCGTCATAAGTAATATCCGAGGGATAATAATCGGCAGCGGACCCGTCACTGTTGACCGCTTCTTTATTAAAAGTGATCACGCGACAGTCCAGATCTCCTGTGATCTCCTGTAATCTGTCAATGGCACCGTTGATGATCAGACAGCCGTCAGCGGGCAGAAGCTTTGCAAATTTATGGAAGGAATTCCGGATATCCTCCAGATCCTTGAAAAAGTCCAGGTGATCTTCTTCGATATTCAGGATCATACCGATCCTGGGGAAAAAGCTTAAGAAGCTGTTGGTGTATTCGCAGGCTTCTGTAACGAACAGATCGGTACTGCCGACACGGATGTTGCCACCGATGCTTTTTAACATTCCACCGATGGACAGAGTGGGATCCGTACCGGCATGCAGCAGAATCTCACTGACCATGGAGGTCGTGGTGGTCTTGCCGTGAGTACCGCTGATGGCAATAGGGGTCTTGTAATTCTGCATGATCTCTCCTAAAAGCTGCGCTCTGGTGAGATGCGGGATCCCTTTTTCCATAGTAGCGACATATTCGGGATTGTCTTTGTGAATCGCGCTGGTAAATACGACACAATCGATATCATCGGTAATATTCCCGGCACGTTGTCCATAAAATACATTGATCCCCTTTCTTTCCAGAGTTTCGGTGAGGGGGCTTTTGGAACGGTCGGAACCGGACACACGGAAGCCGGCATCCTTCAGAATCTCTGCGAGACCGCTCATGCTGATACCGCCGATACCTACAAAATAAATGGACGAGGGGTGATTAAAGTCTATCTGATACATATTGGCACTTCCTTAATATAGTGTAGTTGCATTGCTTATTATGTAACTATTCAGAGCAGTTACCTTATTATTAATATTATATACATAGGAACGAAAAAAAACAATCCATAGGTACGATTTTGAAAAAATGTGTAAGTTTACTATTTTTTGCAAAACCAATCCAGACGGGATTGGCATAAATTGACAAAAAGCTTACAAAAGATAAGCTAATTATGTAAAAAATGGATATGAAAATCGTAAAATGACAAAAAAACCTAGTAATAAATATTCACTTTCCTTTGGCAATGTGTTATAATCAGATTATCACATCCGAAGGAAAGAGCAGGCACTTTTTCGAGACAGATGGATACATCGGATAATAGCCGCGAGCGACTATTTATTACAACAGGTGGAAGGCTAGATAGAGGTGAGGATATGATTAAGAAAGAAATGATAGCCATGCTATTGGCTGGAGGACAGGGAAGCCGTCTGGGTGTCTTGACATCCAAGGTTGCTAAACCTGCCGTTGCATTTGGAGGCAAGTACCGCATTATCGATTTTCCCCTTTCTAATTGTATTAATTCGGGAGTGGATACGGTAGGCGTACTGACACAGTACCAGCCCCTCAGACTGAATACCCATATCGGAATCGGTATTCCCTGGGATCTGGATCGTAATATCGGAGGAGTGACCGTGCTGCCTCCCTATGAGAAGAGTACCAACAGTGAATGGTATACCGGTACTGCGAATGCGATCTATCAGAACCTGGAGTATATGGAGAGCTATAATCCAGAGTATGTGCTGATCCTTTCCGGAGATCATATTTATAAGATGGATTATGAAGTGATGTTGGATTTCCACAAGGCCAACAATGCAGAAGTTACTATTGCAGTAATGCCTGTTCCCATCGAGGAGGCCAGCCGTTTCGGCATCATGATCGCAGATGAGAACCATCGCATCACCGAATTTGAAGAGAAGCCGGAACATCCCAGAAGCAATCTTGCAAGTATGGGTATTTACATATTTAACTGGAAGACATTGAAGGAAGCACTGATCGCTATGGCAGATCAGCCGGCACTGGATTTTGGTAAGCATGTCATTCCTTACTGCCATGAAAAGGGGGCTCCGCTGTATGCGTATGAGTTCACCGGTTATTGGAAGGATGTAGGTACTTTGAGTTCCTATTGGGAAGCCAACATGGAACTGATCGATATCGTACCGGAATTCAACCTGTATGAGGAATACTGGAAGATCTATACCAAGAGCGAGATCCAGCCCCCTGATTATATTGCTGCCGACAGTGTGGTAGAGCGCAGTATCATCGGTGAAGGCTCCGAGGTCTATGGAGAAGTATATAATTCCGTCATCGGTTGTGGTGTTACGATCGGTAAGGGAACCGTGATCCGGGATTCCATTATCATGAACCAGACCCAGATCGGTGAAGGATGTGAGATCAACAAGGCGATTATCGCAGAGAATGTTGTGGTAGGTAATCAGGTAAAATTAGGTGTCGGTGAAGAAGCAGAGAACGATACGGCACCTCATATTTACAACCACGGACTTGTAACCATCGGTGAGAAGAGCGTGATTCCTGACGGTATCAGCGTAGGCAAAAACTCAGTGATATCCGGAGTGACAGCTGCTGCAGATTATGAGGATTCCCAGCTCGCAAGCGGCAAAACATTAATTAAGGCAGGTGAATAGCAGTGAGAGCGATTGGAATTATTTTAGCAGGCGGTAACAATCACAGGATGCGGGAACTTTCCCAGAAGAGAGCTATATGTGCGATGCCGATTGCAGGCAGCTACCGCAGTATTGACTTTACACTGAGTAATATGACCAACTCTCATATTCAGAAGGTGGCAGTGTTTACCCAATACAATGCAAGAAGTCTGAACGAGCATCTGAATTCTTCCAAATGGTGGGATTTCGGACGTAAACAGGGTGGATTATATGTATTCACTCCCGCTGTAACAGCAGAGAACAGCAACTGGTACAGAGGAACCGCAGATGCAATTTACCAGAATCTGCAGTTTTTGAAGGACAGCCATGAGCCTTATGTAGTTATCGCATCCGGCGACTGTGTATACAAGCTGGATTATAATAAGGTGCTGGAATACCATATCGAGAAAAAAGCAGATATCACTGTAGTCTGCCGCGATATGGAAGCCGGTACGAATGTAGAGCGTTTCGGTACGATTCGCATGAACGAGGAAAGTCGTATCGAAGAGTTCGAGGAGAAGCCCTTACAGGCGAAGACCAATACCATTTCCTGTGGTATTTATGTGGTTCGACGCAGACTGCTGATCGAGATGATCGAGAAGTGTGCTGAGGAAGACCGCTACGATTTCGTAAGAGATATCCTGATCCGTTACAAGGATCTGAAGAGAATCTATGGATACAAGATCAAGGATTACTGGAGAAATATCGCATCTGTGGATGATTACTACAGCACCAATATGGACTTCTTGAAAGCAGATGTGAGAAACTATTTCTTCAAGCAGTATCCGGACGTATATTCCAAGGTGGATGACCTGCCTCCCGCAAAATATAATCCCGGTTCCCAGGTGCGTAACAGCCTGGTATCCAGTGGATGTATCGTCAACGGTGTGGTAGAGAATTCCGTGATCTTTAAGAAGAGCTATATCGGCAATAATTGTGTGATCAAGAATTCCATTATCCTCAATGATGTGTATATTGGAGATAACACGCATATTGAAAACTGTATTGTAGAGAGCCGTGACACGATCCGTGCAAATTCGTACTTTGTGGGAGAAGGCGAAGTTAAGATCGTAGTTGAGAGGAATGAACGATACGTGATCTAAGTGATCCGGATTCTCAATGATTACATTGCGAGACTGCTTGCAGGCAGGGCAATGTGGTCATTAGGGAATCTAACAGATATGAGTAAGTAGGGCGATAGCCCGGAATACGAATATCTGTAGCGCTTCGAGAGCCTGCAGGGCGGAGAAATGCGTAGGGATCACGATAACACCAAGGGGGTTAGCAAATGCAGATTACAGATGTACGTGTTCGTAAGATCACCAAGGAAGGCAAGATGAAAGCTATCGTATCCATTACACTGGATGATGAATTCGTCGTACATGATATCAAGGTGATCGAAGGTGAAAAGGGATTGTTCATTGCAATGCCGAGCAAGAAGGCAACGGACGGAGAATACAGGGATATCGCACATCCCATCAATTCTTCCACCAGAGAGAATTTGCAAAGGGTGATCCTGGAGAGTTACGAAAAAGCATTGGAGGAGCCGGAAGAGGCAATCTAAGCTGCATAGGGATAAACAACAAAAGCTGTTGTCAACAGAGTGATCTGTGGCAACAGCTTTTTAAATTGCAGTTATCTTTTATTCCCCGGACGAAAATCAGGAACGCTGATAAGCACATAATCCGTTTTCAAATTGCAGACGATCGATCAATTCCAGGGAACCGCCGATTCTCCGGTATAGTTCTATGGTGCCTGTTGCATTGCCGCCTTCCCAGAGAGGAATGTCGGATACTTTTCCGTCAGGACTTTCATAGAGTAACGGCATCATCTGCTCTTTGCTGCAGCTTCCGGAGATCCGTACAACGGAAGTGCGGTTCTGGGCTTTGAAATGCCAGATAAAACGTTTGTTGGTCTCTTTCACTTTCCACTTGCAGCGGGACAGTGTAAGAGGTCTGCCAAAATGATACTCGAAATCTTCCCCGGTATAGGTCAGCTGCATCAGAATCCTGCGTCGCATGGGGAAAAAGAGAAATTTCGGACAACAGCCGTCGATGGCCAGAGCCGAATGCTTCAATTCCCGCCCGGTTTTCTCACTGATCAGGTGGCCGGAAGCAAATTGCAGCCAGGGCTGGTTGTAACTGCGGCCCCAATGTTTGTCCGCATAGCCGTAGGATGTCTCGGGAGTTACCTCGTAGGTGACACCGCTCAAAATGACGGTCCCACGGAAAAAGGTACGGATACCTTCCCCATGCCAGAAACTTTCCAGGGCATGAACCGCGGTAAAAAAAGCATTGGCAATATAGCCGGTATGACAGGCAACCGCCTTATGCACTTCCAGATCCCAGATAAAACTGCCCGCATCGGTCATAAGAGAGCGATGTCTTGCAACCTCATCGGAGATATCAATCGAACCACTGATCCGGTTTTCGCTGTAGACACAATCCTCAAACTGCATGTAAAAGGGATCCTGGACCACCTGCAGAGAGGTCAGGGGATAATATGCCCGAAGCTGGAGCCCGCTATCTCCCGGCTCAGGGAATACACCGGCTTTTATGCAGAGATAAGATGGTTTCAGACCATGACGTTTATAGTAGGGATGTTGACCTAAAATAGGCTGGGAAGTACCGAGAGCCGGATTTAAAATGCTGTATTCTACAAAAAAAGTGCGGGTTTCATGCGTCGTGGGACAAATGCCCTGGAAGGAATGCCACCAGCGCATGTAACCACGTTTTGCATCGGAACCCCGCAACATATATGCATTTCTTTTCAGATCAGATAAATTCATGGATCAAAGACTCCCCCGCTTTTGTACCCCTCAAAACAACATTTCGTAGACAATATGTATATTATAGTACTATATGTTGTGAATGACAAGAGTGTCGGAAGAATCTTAAGAATTATTTAGATATTTTCTTTGATCCGGATATCTACCGCTACATAATTGTATTCTTTTTCCGGATTTTCGCCGGTCGTCAGATAGGCAAACAGCAGGGAAAGAGGGTTGCTTCCCTGAATTTTCGGCTGTTGGCAGATGGTGGCGGCAATGGTGTCATTTTCCAGCATTTGGCGTGTGGTGGGGACCAGATCAAAAGCGATGATCCGGATTGCCTTTTTTTTACCCAGAGCCTCTACACTGCGGCAGCCTCCGTAGACACCGCCGGCGGCGAAGAACAGTGCATTGATCTCCGGGTGCTTTGACAGAAGTGCCGTTGTCTTTTCGTAGCTTTCCACTTCGTCATCGTGGATCTCCACGGTATCCACGACGCAGATCCGGTCAGAGAAAGGTTCTAATGTCTTCAGAAATCCCGCAATGCGCTCTGTGTGACAGAGAATGTTGGAGGAACCTGTGACAATACCCACGTTTACCGTGCCGGAGGTCATCAATTGCAGAAGACCGGCGGCGGTGGCACCACTGCGGGTGTAGTTGCTGCCGACATAAGCGATACGTCTGGAATTTTCAATGTCTGTATTCAGCGTGACCACGGGAATTCCCTGCTCGTATAAAGTATTGATGCAGTCGCGGATCCGTTCGTCGTTGTAAGGGGTCATGGCAATGCCGCTCACTTCTTCTGCAAGAAGCTCTTTGACTGCCTGTAACTGGGCCTCCACACCGAAAGAAATCTGTTTGGTGATCACGGTACAGTTGTAACCTGCCAGCTCTTCCGCCTTTTCATTGATTCCGGCCAGAACATCCTGAAAAAAAGGATTCCCGGTGGAAAACAGAATGACACCCAGCTTCAGCCGCTTTTTCTGCGCTGCCAGAACGAGACCGGCGCGGTTAGGTTTATAGTCCAGCTCTTTTGCAATTTTTCTGATCTTTTCGGCGGTCTCCGGGTTTACTGCGCCGCGATCGTTTAAGACGCGATCCACAGTGCCGCGGGATACTCCGGCCAATGCGGCGATTTCTTTGATGGTTGCCATAGAATACTCATGCCTTTCCGTAATATCTGTCCCAGGTATCTAGTTATAAAAGTATCATATTTCCAGAGGGACGTCAACGAAAGTGCAGAATTTGTCCGGGCACGCTGAATGGATGATGAATGATGAAATTCCATCTTCACTTTTTAGTGAAAAAATACTGAAAACATAAAAACTTCTACTTGAAAAATTTTTTCACAACAGTTATGATAAGACTATAACGTGCACGGGCACGAAAAGGAACGAAAATGGATCACAGCACAAACGTAGGAGGAAGATTCATGCTATATATTGGAATCGATCTGGGCACTTCGGCGGTAAAACTGCTTTTAATGGACAGTGAAGGGAACATCCGGAATATTGTATCCCGGGAATACCCTTTGTATTTCCCACATCCCGGCTGGTCGGAACAGAAGCCGGAGGACTGGTATGAACAGACTATGGAGGGCATCCGGGAGCTTTTGAAAGATGCAGACAAGAGCCAGGTGGCAGGCATCAGCTTCGGAGGACAGATGCATGGACTGGTCATTCTGGATGAGAAGGATCAGGTGATCCGCCCTGCCATCCTCTGGAACGATGGCAGAACCACAGAGGAATGCGATTATCTGAATAATGTGATCGGCAAAGAGAAGTTGTCTGAGTACACTGCGAATATTTCTTTCACCGGATTTACCGCGCCGAAGATCCTCTGGGTGAAAAAGAATGAGCCAGAGAACTTTGCACGGATCAAAAAGATCATGTTGCCGAAGGATTACATAGCTTATCGTCTGACCGGCGTACATTGTACGGATGTATCAGATGCTTCCGGGATGTTATTGTTTGATGTGAAGAACCGTTGTTGGTCGAAGGAAATGTGTGAGATCTGCGGAGTGAGAGAAGAGCAGTTGGCCACTTGTTATGAGAGTTATGAAAAGGTGGGCTGCGTATTGCCGGAGGTGGCAGACGAACTGGGGATTCCCGCAAATGTTGTGGTAGCGGCGGGAGCCGGGGATAATGCGGCCGCCGCTGTAGGTACCGGAACTGTAGGAGACAATATGTGTAATATTTCCCTGGGTACCAGTGGAACAATCTTTATTTCCTCCAATCATTTCGGAGTAGATCAGCACAATGCCCTGCATTCCTTTGCCCACGCAGACGGACATTACCATCTCATGGGTTGCATGCTGAGTGCCGCTTCCTGTAATAAATGGTGGATGGATGAGATCATCGGAACGAAGGATTATGCCTCAGAACAGGCGCAGATTGAGAAGCTGGGAGAAAATCATGTCTACTTCCTGCCGTATCTCATGGGCGAGCGTTCTCCCCATAATGATCCCAATGCCAGAGGAACTTTTATCGGAATGACCATGGATACCACCAGAGCCGATATGACGCAGGCGGTACTGGAAGGCGTGGCATTTGCACTGCGTGATTCACTGGAGGTGGCAAAATCTCTGGGAATCCATCTGGAGCGGACCAAGATCTGCGGTGGCGGAGCCAAGAGCCCGTTGTGGAAGAAGATGATCGCCAATATCCTGAATCTGAAGGTGGATGTGATAGAAAGCGAAGAAGGACCGGCCATGGGCGGTGCCATGCTGGCGGCAGTAGCCTGTGGGGAATATGCAAGTGTGGAGGAGATCGCGGAGAAGTTCGTCAAAGTCACCGGAACGGTAGAACCGGATCCGGAACTGGTGGCAAAATATGAAGACCGCTATCAGAAATTCCGCCAGATCTATCCGGCATGCAGACCGCTGTTTGAGATCATTAAATAACGCGTAGAAAAATCAAACAACAACATAACAAAATGAACCTCGTAATTTTAAGTTTGAGCTATAATAGAGAAAGGTTGGTAGAGTAGAATGCATATTTTATCTGTAAAAGATCCTGCATTTCGTAAGTATGGCAGAGTGATCACCAATGTGGATTTTACACAGTTGGTGGAAGAAATGAAAAAGACTCCGGTTCCTGACGGCGTGGTGTACGAGCCCGGGATCAATGCTTTGGAAGCATTACCTGTGAAAAAAGAACTGGAGACCATCACATACGGAGAAATGCCTGTACAGATCGGTTACTGCAATGGCCATAATTCCAAACTGAATGCCGTGGAATATCACAGAAGTTCCGAAATTAATGTGGCAGCAACGGATGCTATCCTGATCCTGGGGCTGTTAGCGGATGTGGCAGAAGATTTTACCTACGATACTTCTAAGATGGAAGCATTTTTAGTACCGGCCGGAACCGGTGTAGAGGTCTTCGCAACTTCTCTGCATTATGCTCCCTGTGGAGTAGACGGACAGGGATTCCAGGTAGCCATCGTGTTACCTCAGGGCACTAACTATCCGTTAGAAGGAGCACATCAGAAGGTGGAGCAGGGCAAGGCACCCAGCGAGGATGCGTTGCTTGCCGCTACGAACAAATGGCTGATTGGCCATGCGGAGGGTGGACTTCCAGAGGGAAGCTTCCTCGGGCTTGTTGGAGAGAATCTGGATGTCAGCAAATAATGGTGGCAGAATAAAAAGATTTGAACGCCGGAATCCCCTGCATGGATGTATGACGGCGGTAAAATAAATGGTGTAGAGAAAAAGAAAACGAAAATAGGAGGATTACAAAATGAGTAATTTACCCGAAGTAAAAATTGGCGTTGTGGCTGTCAGCCGTGACTGTTTCCCCGAGAGTCTTTCCGTGAACAGAAGAAAAGCTCTGATGAAGGCTTATACTGAGAAGTATGGAACAGACAGTGTCTATGAGTGCCCGGTATGTATCGTAGAGAGCGAGATCCATATGGTACAGGCTCTGGAAGACATCAAGAAGGCAGGTTGTAATGCACTGTGCGTATATCTGGGCAACTTTGGCCCCGAGATTTCCGAGACCTTACTGGCAAAGCATTTTGACGGTCCTGCAATGTTCATTGCAGCAGCAGAAGAGACCCAGAATGATCTGGTAGGCGGCAGAGGCGATGCTTACTGCGGTATGCTGAATGCAAGCTACAACTTAAAGCTTCGTAATGTAAAAGCTTATATCCCCGAGAATCCCGTAGGAACTGCAGCGGAATGTGCAGATATGCTGCATGAGTTCATTTCTGTCGCAAGAGCTATTGTGGGCTTAAGTGATCTGAAGATCATTTCCTTCGGCCCCAGACCTTTGAATTTCTTAGCTTGTAATGCACCCATCAAGCAGTTGTACAATCTGGGGGTAGAGATCGAGGAGAACTCCGAACTGGATCTGTTCGAAGCCTTCAAGAAGCATGATGGAGACGAGAGAATCCCCGCCAAGGTAAAAGAGATGGAAGCAGAACTGGGGGCAGGCAACCATAAGCCCGAAGTACTGCCTAAGCTGGCTCAGTATGAATTGACACTGTTAGACTGGATCGAGGCTCACAGAGGATATCGTAAGTATGTAGCCATTGCCGGAAAGTGCTGGCCTGCATTCCAGACCCAGTTTGGTTTCGTGCCCTGCTATGTGAACAGCCGTCTCACCGGTATGGGCATCCCCGTATCCTGTGAAGTAGATATTTACGGCTGCTTAAGTGAGTTCATCGGAACCTGCGTCAGCGCAGATACCGTAACTCTGCTGGATATCAACAACACTGTTCCCGATGATATGTACGAAGAGTCCATCAAGGGTAAATTCAACTATACCCACAATGACACCTTCATGGGATTCCATTGCGGTAACACCAACTCCAAGAAGCTGACCTCCTGCAACATGAAGTACCAGATGATCATGGCAAGAACCCTTCCCGAAGAGGTAACCCAGGGTACTCTGGAAGGAGATATTGTTCCCGGAGACATCACCTTCTATCGTCTGCAGTCTACCGCAGACAACAAGCTGCGCGCATATATTGCACAGGGTGAAGTACTTCCTGTAGCTACCAGATCCTTCGGTGGTATCGGTATTTTCGCTATCCCCGAAATGGGACGTTTCTATCGTCACGTACTGATCGAGAAGAACTTCCCTCACCACGGTGCTGTTGCTTTCGGACACTTCGGCAAGGCTCTGTACGAAGTATTCAAGTACATCGGTGTACCTGTAGAGGATCTGAATTTCAATCAGCCGAAGGGAATGCTGTATCCTACCGAGAATCCTTTTGCATAAAAAGAACTTAAGTAACTGGAAAGTTAGTTTGGTGTAAATAGTCCAAAAACGATGAATTCCGTACAAAAAAAGTTCCTAAATCAGGAATTTTTGTACGGAATTTCTTTATTTTGCTTATGTGGCGAAAATAGAGACTTTTTACATATCAAAATTTCATATTTTTGTATTTTTTTCGCAGAAATTGGCGTTTTAAATACAAACAGAACTCCCGGAGTAGCAGAAAGTCCTCAGGCAGATGTCTGTCGGAGCGTGTTGATATTTTCTTAAGCAGTGGTGAGCCATCAGGGTGGAGCAAACACGATGTTTGCGACAGGCGGCCGGCGACATGGATGTCGCCTAGAGCCGTGCCCGTTCGGATGAGATACACTTTATCCACTGCTTTAGAAAATTCACACTCGGAGACCGATATCTGCCTGAGGGCTTTCTGCCGCTTCGGGAGTTCGTCTGGTCTAAGGCTCCCTCCGCTACGAACCATGCCTATTCATAAGATTGTCAGCAAAGAACGCTGTCAATCTTATTTCATAGACGGCTGTCGAGTGTGTCCGTTGGACGCACAGTATAAAAATAGAACGAAATAACCTCTTGTGTGAGCAAGCTCCCACTGAGGTATTCCGTTCTATTTTTGCATGGCTCGTAGCTATGCTAACTTTCTATTTAGCAGGAGATTTCTTCCGGGCTTTCACAACATACACAATGGCGATCGCCACATCCGCACAGTAGATAAAACATCCGATCCCCATGAAGATGGCACCCGGCAGGGAGACAAGCCTTTCTTTGCGCATGCGAATACTGCAGCCGATGGAACTGATGCCGGTGAGCAGGATCGTCAAAAGATCAATGAGTACTGCCCACAGGAGAAAGCCGATGCCCCAGACACTCATGGCAAGTCCGATGAAACCCAGGATAAAGTGCATGATATAAGCAGGAATCTGAATTCCTTTGATGATCAGGTTCATCCGGGCAGCCTGCCCTGCAGTCAATTTTCCCCTGGCGGTCTGTACCGCATTGACGATTACGATGACAAAGGAATACAGGTTATAGATGACTGCGATGATAAGCAGGACAAGCAGGGAGATATCCGTGGTATCCTCTGGCAGTACGCCTACAAACAGGAAGAAGACAGCAAGAATCAATACATAAATATAAGGATAGATAATTACAGGTATCATTTTCAGATATTTCAAAAATTCGTTCATGACAATTCCCCTCTCATAATAACAATGCTTGTAAAAAAATGACAAAAAGAGTATAGCAAAAAAACATAAAATGTGCAAAAAAAGATATTGCTTTTTTGGAGCGCCGCGTATATACTCTCAACGATAGAAATAACAGGAAACACTGATAAATTCAGTGCTTGCGGTTGATTTGAAAAATGGAGAGGTTATTACCATGACAAAAGACCTGACAAAAGGCAGCCCTATGAAACTTATCATCAGCTTTGCTGTGCCGTTATTATTTGGATTTTTATTCCAGCAGTTCTATAATCTGGTAGATACCATGATCGTAGGACGGTTTCTTGGTGTGGATGATCTGGCAGCAGTAGGCTCTACCGGCTCCATCAACTTCCTGGTCATCGGTTTCTGCATGGGTGTCTGCAATGGATTTGCCATCCCCGTGTCCCATAAATTCGGTGCCGGAGATTATGTGGGCATGCGCAAATATGTGGCCAACTGTGCCTGGCTGGGACTTGCCTTTTCCGTCATCATGACCGTGGTGACGGCGATCCTGTGCCGGGACATTCTGGTATGGATGAAGACGCCCGCCAACATCATTGATGGGGCGTATAACTATATTTTCATTATATTTATCGGTATTCCCACGGTATTCCTGTACAACATCGTGGCAGGCGTGATCCGTGCAACCGGCGACAGCAAGACTCCTGTGGTATTCTTAGTGCTGTCTTCCATTATTAATATTGTGCTGGATCTGTATTTTATCATATCCCTGCACATGGGCGTGGCGGGGGCAGCCTGGGCAACGGTGATCTCCCAGGGAGTCTCAGGTGTGGCATGTCTGGTCTATATGGTGAAAAAATTCGAGATCCTGCGAATCCACAGGGAAGAATGGAAAGTGGACGGACATATGATGATGGTGTTGTGCGGCATGGGAGTTCCTATGGGGCTACAGTATTCCATTACCGCCATTGGCAGCGTAATCTTACAGACTGCAGCCAACACCTTAGGTTCTGCGGCAGTTGCGGCCATGACTGCAGGCGGCAAGATCGGTAACTTCTTAGCCTGTCCTTTTGATGCCATGGGTTCCACTATGGCAACCTACGGTGGACAGAACGTGGGAGCCGGCAAACTGGACCGTCTTGGCAAGGGACTTAAATCCTGTGTACTGTTGGGAGTAGGATACTCTGTGATCGCATTTTTGATTGCAGTATTTTTCGGCGGTCCGCTGGCGCAGCTGTTCGTGGACGGCGGCGAGGCAGAGATCATTGCCAACGTGTGTGCTTTTCTGTTATGGAATACGGCATTCTATATTCCGCTTGCACTGGTGAACATTGTCCGTTTCCTGATCCAGGGTATGGGTTTCCCGAAATTCGCCATTTTAGCAGGTGTCTTCGAAATGATCGCCAGATCCCTGGCAGGCTTTGGACTGGTGCCAATCATCGGCTTCACCGGGGTATGCCTGGGCAGTCCCATTGCCTGGATCATGGCGGATGCATTCCTTATTCCGGCTTATTTCCATGTGAGTAAGGTGCTGCAAAAGAGGATGGTGCCGCAAACGGATGCCCCACAGGCAGTTTGACGATACGCCGGTCGTAAGTCACCAGACCGTTTACCTCTTCTTCCACATCGGAGAGCTGCGTATATACCGCACCGCTCAAGCCCTTTGAGATCAGAGGAAATAATTGTCTGGAAAATAACTGCTTTAGGGCAGCAGCCATCTCCTCCGGGGTGTCATATTTCTGATATCCGTAGATCCGGTCCACACTGGAATGCCCGTCGATGTGACAGGCGTAGCCACCATATTCCGAGATAACGAAAGCCCTTTTTCCATCCAATTTTACCTGTAACGGACGGAAGTAGTTATGAATACTGCGGAAATCCCCGCCTTTCTGGTCGAACCAGCCGCTGGCATGGTCTACCGGACGGGTGGGGTCTTTTTTTGCCACCATTTTCGCAATACGGGCAGCATCGAACTGTCCCCAGCCTTCGTTGAAGGGCACCCATACGGCGATGGAAGGGACATTGTACAGGTGATCTATGGTGTCAAGACATTCCTGTTCCCAGCTTTTCCGGCCTTCTTCCGAACCACGGGAGAACAGCTCATAATGATTATCCTTCGTGTGGGCGGACATGTGGGGGAACAGTGTGGGCATATAGCATACCCAGGGCATATGATAGGTAGAGCCACCGCTGACCATATCCTGCCATACGATCATTCCCAGACGATCACAGTGGTAATACCAGCGCAGAGACTCGAGCTTGATATGTTTCCGGAGCATATTGAAGCCTAGCCCTTTTGCGAGGCTGATATCATAGACAAAGGCCTCATCGCAGGGAGCAGTCATCAGCCCGTCGGACCAGTAGCCCTGATCCAGGATCCCGTGGAGAAAATAGGGCTTGTGATTCAGACAAAACCGCAAAATTCCCTTGGAATCCTTTTCGATTGAGAAACATCGCATGGCAAAATAACCATCCACGGTATCACTATCGGCATCCAGAGTAAAGGGATACAGCCAGGGATGCTCCGGGCTCCAGGGCTTGAAATTCACCGGCTCCGGTGCATCAGCGGGAACCGTAGCGGAATAGGTGATACTGGCGGGAAAAGAAAGTACTACCGTGGTATACGTGAGTCCAAAGGAATCCTGTTGCTCAGAAATTTTACGTACACGCATCCGCGTGAGTGAACCGGTATTTTCCTGTGCGAGGGTTCCGTCGCAAGAGGGGGCACTTATCCGGAATTCCAGATGGTTGAACGGCTTTGGAGAACACAGAACGAAGGTTACGGAAGCCTTGTTGTACTCGGGGGTGATCTTATAATTGATCACATAGTTTTTCGGAACCCATTCGTACCAGACACTCTGCCAGATGCCGCTCTGGGCGGTGTAGAACATGCCGCCGCGGTTCAGGGTCTGCTTGCCTCTGGTGGCGTAACCGGTGTCAGTCAGATCCCAGACTTTTACATAGAGAGATACCGGATCTGCGTTTACATATTCTGTGATGTCTAAGGAAAAAGGAAGGTAGCCGCCACTGTGAGTGCCAAGCTTCTTTGTGCCGAGGAAAACGGTTGCTTCCTGATCTACCGCGTCAAAATGCAGAATGCAACGCATATTTTCCTCTTTTTGGGAAAGCTCTTCCGTGGAAAAAGAAAGTTCCCGGTGGTACCACAGGTACTCCGTGGGTTCCAGCCGTCTGTGAACTCCGGAAAGCAGGGCTTCCGGCGAAAAAGGCACCCGGATGGAACCCTGAGCGGTAAAATACGCAGAATCTTCCGAAGAACTACTCCCATCTGCGGGCACAAAAGCATATTCCCAGAGACCGTTCAGCATATGGTAATCCGTTCGTTTCATTTGCGGACGGGGATATTCCGGCAGGATATCGTCATAGGAACCGGATCGCACCAGCGATTCCCCCCAGAGAGTATAGAGGGGATGCAGGATGTCTTCCGGGTGTGCCTGATTCAGATTCGCAGCAGCATCTTTTAAGTTCATGCGAAAACCTTCTTTCCTAAAATAGATTATTTATAGTATACTACATTTGGAAGTATAGCACATGAAAAATGATACGATTCTTTGAGAAAAAAGTTCGTATAAGCTATGCGTAAATTCTAAAAAGAGGTTATACAGATGAATATACTGACTGTTGACAATATTACCAAAAGTTATGGAGTACGCAAGATTTTTGACGGAGCCTCCTTTTTCCTGCAGGAAGGGGAAAAGGCCGGAATCATTGGTATTAACGGAACCGGAAAATCCACTTTGCTAAAAATGATTGCCGGGTTGGAAGAAGCCGATGATGGCACCGTGATTAAGGCAAATCATTGTCTGGTGCGTTATCTGCCGCAGAATCCGGAGTTTGCTCCGGAGGAGACGGTGCTGGAGGCAGTGCTGCGTGGCAATCGTGTGGAGGAAAACGCCGGAACCATCGAGGCGGATGCCAAAAGCATGCTGACGAAACTGGGGGTTACGGAATTCGATCAGCCCTGCGGGCAGCTGTCCGGCGGACAGCGCAAGCGTCTGGCACTGGTATCGGTACTGTTGTCCCCGGCAGAGATCCTGTTATTGGACGAGCCTACCAACCATCTGGACAATTCCATGTCTGACTGGCTGGAGGATCAGCTGCGCCGCCGCAAAGGCGCTATGATCATGGTCACTCACGACCGCTATTTTCTGGACAGTGTCACTGACCGGATCCTGGAACTGGACAAAGGGAAGATTTATTCCTATGATGCCAATTATTCCGGCTATCTGAAACTGAAAATGCAACGGGAGGAGATGGCACAGGCCAGTGAGAAAAAGCGCCTGAATATCCTACGCAATGAGCTTGCCTGGGTACAGCGGGGCGCCAGAGCCCGCTCTACGAAGCAGAAGGCCAGATTGCAGCGTTTTGAGAAATTGAAAAATGTGAAGGGACCCGTGACGGACGGCAAAGTGGAACTGACTTCCGCAGCATCCAGACTGGGCCGTACCACAGTAGAGATCGAGAATGTATCCAAAAGCTATGGCGATAAAGTGTTGATCCGTGATTTTACCTATCTGTTCGGCAAGGACGACCGGGTGGGATTTATCGGCCCTAACGGCAGTGGTAAGACCACGCTGATGAAAATGATCCTGGGTGAAGTGGCTCCGGACAGCGGACATATTGAGATTGGGCAGACCGTGAAGCTGGGATATTATGCCCAGGAGATCGATGACACCATGATGCATCCGGAGCAGAGAGTCATTGATTATATCCGGGATGTGGCAGAATATATCACCACGGAGGATGGACAGATCACGGCAGCGAGAATGCTGGAGCGGTTCCTGTTTTCCGGAGAAGACCAGTACGGACAGCTGGGAAAATTATCCGGTGGAGAACGGCGCAGACTGCAACTGTGCAAGGTACTGATGGGGGCACCGAATGTTTTGATCCTGGATGAGCCGACTAACGATCTGGACATTGCCACCCTGCAGGTGCTGGAGGATTATCTGGATACATTCCCGGGCATCGTCATCGTCGTGTCCCATGACCGGTATTTTCTGGATCGTGTGGTCCGCAGGATCTTCGCACTGGAGGACACCCGCATGGTGCAGTACGAGGGTGGCTACACGGATTATGCCAATAGAAAAGCTGCAGAAGGAACCACGGAGAGCACGGGAGCGGCGGCAACATCCCAGCCGAAGAACGCCGATGAGGAAACTACTTCTAAAAACTGGAAAAGCGGACAGAAACGCAAATTAAAATTCACCTACCAGGAACAGAAGGATTATGAATCCATCGAAGGGGAAATGGCGGCATTAGAGGAGAAGATCTCTGCGCTAGAAGCGGATTTTTCAAAATATGCAAGTGATTTTGTAAAGTTGAATGAATTAACACAGGAAAAAGAGGCTGCGGAACAGCAGCTGGAAGAAAAAATGGAACGCTGGATGTACTTAGAAGACCTGGCAGCAAGAATTGCGGAGCAGTAGAGATTAGTTTAGTGGATAGTATAAAATAAAATGAAGTATCTTTCTGGACAGAAGTTAGTTGAAATCTACAATATATTTGGCCTGTCTAGAAAGTATGGAAATGAAAGCAGTTGGGTGGTATTTGGATGAATTATTGGAATATGTCATTGCTAGTAATAGATGTGATGAGTTATTGCGTTATCTGTTTAGTTTAATAGAGATAAGTTTAGGGATTTTTTAAAACGGAGAACTCTCGGAGATATTAATAACCAAAAAGGCAGGTAGAAGCATATGCGAATTGAAGATATTCAAAGAATGGCCCATGACATTCTGGAAAAAGGCAGCATAGAAAATGATTATATTGAATATAAAAAGTCTGCGACTTTTAAAGATAAGATATTAAAGACAATCTGTGCATTTGCCAATAATTACATGAATAGAGAGATTGGTTTGCTGTTTATTGGAATAGAGGAAGTAAATGATCCAAAGACGGGAGAAAAAGCCATTCCGAAAAGACCTATTTATGGTATAGAAGAATCGTTGATAGAAAGTACAGAAAATTCGTTGAAACAATTATTGGCGAATATTTATCCTAAGGTGAGTTATCATCTGATTACAGATGTTGTTGATGATAGGAATTATATTATTGTAGCAGTAGAACCGGGAACTTCCGGACCTTATCAGACAAGTGATAAGGCAGAAAGTGACAAAGATATTTCATTAAAAGCCGGTAGATACATCAGAGTAAAAAGAGATAGCCGTTTGCCAAATTTTAAAGAGGAATATGAATTGTTACGTAAATTTGCTCATGATGTATTCAGCTCCAATTTGAATGAGACAGCAACTCTGGATGATTTGAGTTACGAATATATGAAGGAGTACTTGATTTCTACAAATGCTAGAGAAGATATCAGAAATCAGTCCAAACTGGATATGGCAAAAAGTATGGGATTAATTAGTGAAAGTGAATATGGTGGGTATCGTGCGAAAAATTTTGCTGTATTAATGTTTACAGAGAAACCAGATAAATTCATACCTTATGCTCATGTGGAAATAATTAGGGAAGCTATTGGAACGGATAAGATGGAAGCTAAAATTTTTGATGGTCCGATTTGGATACAGGCAAAGCAGGTTAGTCGATATTTTAAGGACAATATTATGGCTTCCTATACTGTTAGGGATAGCGAGACGATAGAACATAGAATCGTTTATAATTGGCCATTAACGGTTTTTGAGGAACTGGCAACAAATTGTATTTTGCACAAACAGTATGAGTCACCTAATTATATCGGTATTTATATTTATAATGATAGAATAACATTTGTGAACCACAATCGGCCTGTGCCTCCTGTTACAATTGAGGCAATGAATAAAGAAACCCGATTTGATGATCGGCAGTATTTGAATCCGGAGCTAAAAGAAATGTTTTTTGCACTGGATTTGATAGAGTCATATGGTTCGGGAATTCGACGTGCGAAGGATGCATTAAAAGAGAATCATTCACCGGAATTGCAATTTTTGCCGGATAACGACACTGATGATTATACAATGGCAGTGGTCATGATTAATGATGAATTTGCAGCTATTCGTGAGGAAGAGCAGAAGAGTTCGGATGTCACCAAAGAAATTACCAAAGAAATTACCAAAGAAATTACCAAAGAAATTAAGAAGTTAATGAAAGAAAATCCGGCAATTAGTGCTAATGAAATAGCAGAGATGCTGAATGTGAAAGCAGAGGCAGTGCGCTATCGAATTAAATTGATGAAGAAATCTGGAGAAATTATAAGAAAAGGTGCTACTAAAGCCGGTGAATGGGAAGTAATTGAGTAAAATAAAAAATTGACAACTAAAATGAAACAAATATTTATCTGCTTTGTGTAGTGCTTATGATTAGGAGAAAGGGTATGGCATGGGTTGAATTTAATAATGATGTATATTCGAGAAATAAAGTAAGAGTGTCAAAAGTTATTATTGCCATTATATATAAAATGAGAGCCAAAAACTATGTAAAGGACACGTAAGATGATAATAGATACAGTAGAAATTTCGAATTTAGGATTATGGGAAAATTTATTTTTAAAATTTGATAAAAGTATAAATATAATACAAGGGGAGAATGGGGTTGGGAAAACAACTTTACTTGCACTATTGTATTCATTATTTCACGATTCTGGAATAATCAAATTTACGAATAAAAATCAAGAAGCATATATATGTATGAATTTGCATGATTCCAAAGAAAAATTAGTTTTAAAAAAGGTATATAAAAAAGGACAATCTGGATATTTTGTATCATCTTTTGCAGATATAAAGAAAATTGCAAGAATGGAAGAAAACAAGGTGTTTATTTTTAGTGGAGAATTTCTGGATTATGATTGTCAATTGAATACTAAAATGATAAAGAATGCGATGAAATTATTAAAAAATGTTGATATGGAAAGGTATTTTTCTTTGGCATATGAAGGGGTATATATGTCTCAAGGTCAACAAAGCGTTATACAAATTTTAAATTTGCTATATCTTATTCCTTCAAATAGTATTTTATTATTAGATGCACCTTTTGCTAAAGTGGATTCAAAAATTAGAAATAATTTGATAGAAGTTATGAAAAGATTAAAAGATGTTCAAATTATTTTAACTACCACTATAACTGAAGAAACAGAAGAAAATGTAATATACTTGATAAGAACCTGCAAAGATATAATATCTACTCGACCTCAATTTGATTATAATAAAATTTTTAAAAATAATATGAAGCAAATAATGAGGGGGCAAGAAAAAAACGAAGAAGGAAAAATAATTGTAAAGTATATGTTAAATCAGGAAGTGAAGGAAACTGAAAAGAGAAATATAGAGTATAAGGAAATAAAGGGTAGTAGTCCAATAAACGCTATAATTGATGTTGCTGAGATATACATTAATGCTTTTTTAAATAGTCGTGTCGTTGGTATAGGAACAATAAAGTGGGGGATAAGTGATAAAAGAATAGTGAAGGGAGTAAAATTATCTAAAGATGATCAGGATGTTATAAGTAGAAAGATAGCTGAAAGAGTCGGACAGATGAAACCATATGTAAGCTCAGATTGTGTTGAAGTTATATTTCAAAACATAGCTGACGAGAGCAAGATTATTGAGGAGTTGTATGTTGTAGAAGTAGTAGTAAAAAGTTGGACAAATGACATTTTATTTTCTACGTCCAAAGGAGAGGTATATATAAAGACAGAAGGTGGAAAGAAAAAATTAGATGCATATGGAATTCAGGAAGAACTGAGAGGACGTTTGAATGGATTTTAAAATATAAAATAATTTTGCATATTGTGTTTACTTTGAAAAATAGCAATGCCCAAGAAAAAGATTTCAGAGCATATAATACAATACCAGAGAAACCAAAGAGCAGATTTCAGAAGTATGTAACGAAAAGGTAAACGGATTGATTAAAACCTCTAAGTAAGGCTTGATACCCACAAAGAAATTAGTTAAAGGAGCAGACAGAAAAAGTCTGTTCTTTTATTTATTTATCTGCTTTCTGTACTTTAACGGAGAAACACCAACAATTTTTTTAAATGAATCAGAAAAATAATTGCTGTTGTCATAACCGCATTGACCGGCAATCTCCATAATGGGCAGATTTGTATTAACAAGTAATGCCATGGCATGAGAAATTTTTATCCCCGTGAGGAAACGGGAGTAGGTGGTATCCAAACGGGATGTAAACAGTCTGGAAAGATAGGAATCAGACAGGTGTACTGCCTCTGCCGTTTCTCTCAGGGAAGGATCCTCTACATAGTGGCACTGAACGTAATGGATTGCATTTATTAAGGAAAAATGAGTTTCCTTCAGAATGACATCATTTTGGGAAGAAAACGTTTGTCCGCGTAATGCTGTTACGAAAAATTGTATAACAAGTCCCTGAATAATGGTATTGGAGTAATTGTCATAATTATTCCATTCATGTTCTATAAGTTTAACGAGCTGATCGATTTGTTCGATGGCCTGTGGAGTGAGAGTAATGCTGATTTGGTCATAAAGCATATTAAAACGCTCCTGCCCGATTACGGAAATGATATATTCTGCCACGGATTCCCGAAATTTTATATCAATATTTTCATAGATTCCCTCAGAAATATAAGTAGTACGATGTATGAGATTTTTGTGAATGAACTGAATTGTGCCGGGATGTACAGTTACCGTTTTTTGAGGAGTAATGATGATACGGTCCCCGGAAATCATATAACCAATGCCGTACATATTTTCATAGGATGCAGCGGTATTCATAGAGTAATGGTTGTCACGTTTCTTATGATTTACCTTGAAATTGTAGTTTGGATGGATTGGTGCCGGCACGGTAATTCTCCTTATGCGTATTTAATGGAATAACAGCTTTATTTCTAAAATATATCAAAAAAACTGAAAAATCAAGCATTCTATCTGTATATACAGAGGTTTTCTTCAAAAAACTGATGTACCATTTGGGAGAAAAGAAGAGATGGTGTTTCCAGCATAATTTACGTTAAAGGAGAAGTACGAATGAAGCCTTTTATGACCACTAAAAATCCGAAGCTTTTGGATCCCATTCGAAAATATTGGTATCTTTGTTTCTTATATATAATTTTTTCTTATCTATTGATTCGGATAATTGTGATTGGAAGTAGTAAAATTGCTGACGCTACGGACAGTTTATTTGCCGGAGAAAAGGCTGCCTTGCTGGAGTTTATGATTCCATTTATTATTCTCATGCTATTGGGAGGGGCATTAGCTTTTGGCAAGAGTTATTCCAAGAATACCTTTAGTATCTGCATGCAAACAGATATACGCAATATGTTGGTGAGTAAGCTGGTAGAGATTCGGATTCCGTATTTCGATACAGAAGGAACGGGAACTTTAATGAATAAACTTTTGTCGGATATGTACCAGACGGAGGCATTATTTGCGGAGGGCATCCCGGAGCTTTTCGTAGCGATAATTACTATAATAACTGTGTGCAGTTACATAGGATTACAAAGTGTACGTCTGTTGTTGGTGACAATGATCTGCTATCCGTTGCTGTTTTGGAGTGCAGGGAAACTGACCAAAATGGTTGGGAAAATAGCCGTAGTGCGCAGGCAGTTGTATGATGAATTGGAAAATTCTGCTTATGATGTAATTCAGGGGATTTCAGTGGGCAGGACCTTTCATTTATATGAACTCCAGAAGAAACGTATTTTTGATATAGCAGATGAGATTGTGCGGAATGAGTCATGCCGAACCAAGGTGCTGGCAATGAATTTTGTTGTGAGGGATTTGGTGCGATGGATACCAAAACTCTGCTGTTATTTGTTCTGCATTTATGAGGCCTGTCATGGAAGGATGACTGTTGGCACAATTTTAGCCTATTCAATGCTGCTGGATCAGATTTCAAAACCTATGGGAAATATCCCGGGTCGGATTGCTTCTATCCGAGAGTACAGTATTTCTATAAAAAGATTACAGGAGATTCTTGATCAGGAAGAGGAGGTGTCTGGAAAAGGCGTTTTTGCGCCTGAAGGTGAGAGCGTCCTGGAACTTGAGCATGTGAATTTTGGGTATTCAGAAGAAAAGCAGATTTTGAAGGATATTAGCCTGACCATAAAAAGGGGCAGCAATGTGGCATTTATCGGTAATTCTGGTGGAGGTAAGTCTACCGTTATGAAGATTTTGTTTGGTTTTTATTATCCACAGGCCGGGCAATACCGTATTTATGGGCACGATTTTAGAGAATGGGATATGAATGCACTGCGCAAACATATCAGTCTGGTGTCCCAGAATGTGTTTTTGTTCCCCGGAACGATTGCCCAGAATGTGGCGTATGGTAAGATTGGTGCTGCCAGAGAAGAGATCATAGAGGCTTGTGAAAAGGCGAATATTCATAATTTTATTATGAAACTGTCTCAGGGTTATGACACAGAAGTGGGAGAGCGAGGGGCAAGATTGTCCGGAGGCCAGAAACAGAGGGTTTCTATTGCCAGAGCCTTTTTAAAGGACGCACCTATTTTGCTTTTGGATGAACCAACTTCCGCAGTGGATGTGGAGACGGAGCAGGAGATTCAGGTGGCTTTGAGAGAAATTTCACATAATCGGACGGTAATAACTATTGCACACAGACGGAACACTATTGCGGATGCAGACGAGATATATGTCTTTGAAAATGGGGAAATTGTGAGAAGGGAGGTACGGACAAATGGCATATAGTGATGTGATTATCAGACAGTGTGGACCCAGGGATGCGGACAGTGATAATGATTTACGCATCCTTTGGCGGATGTTGAAAATGATGAAGACAGGATTTATCAGATATCTTTTGGCTATTATATTCATGAGTGCAGCTTTGTCTGTTTTTGATATGATAACTGCACTCTTGTTCAAAAATATTATTTTTCGTGTAGAAAACTATGCACAGAGGAATATGTTTGCAGGACTTTTAAAGGAGGTGCTGCTGTGTGCAGGGATAGGATGTCTGATGCTTTTTATTTATGCACTGTCCTTTTATGTATATACTATGGAGGCAAAAAAGGGTGGCGCTGATTTACAAAAGGCCCTATATTCCAAATGTATGCGATTACCGTATTCTTATTATGAACAGACGGGCAGCAGCGAGTTCATGTCAAAGGTGATTAATGACTGTGAACGGGCCCAGGGTATCTATGGTTCTCGATTTCGGCGGGTATTGATGCCATTTTTGATGATGAGCTTTTATCTGACAGCAATGCTGATGCTCAGTTGGCAGGTGACGCTCTGCCTCTTTGGCGCCAGTGCTATACTGCTTGTGATAAACGGCTTGTTTATCGAACCCATGCAAAGAGTCAGTTGGGAAATGTCCACCATCAATGTATCCATTGCGGAACGAATTTCCAATATTTTGTCAGGCATAGAGCAGATTAAAATATTTTCCCTGAAATCTGTGATGGTAGAACAATATATCAAAGAAAATGAAAAGTATCGCAAAGAGCAAAACAAGAGGAACTTTATGTCTGCCAGTCTGGATGGACTGAATCAGATCTTTGAACTTCTTGGCTCGTTGGTGTTTATTGCGGTGGGGCTTGTTATGGTCAGTCAGGGAATCACTACGGTGGACAGGCTGGCAGCAGTTTATTTGTTATACGGATCTATGAGCTGGAATTTGTTACAGGTGGGACTTTATATTCCGTCTATGGCAAATTATCTTGCAAATGCTAAAAGAGTGTTTGAGTTTCTGGATATGGAGGAAGAACCTGAACGCTATGAGAGTGTATCGGCGATTTCCTTCCAGGGAGATGCGGAAATCAGTATCCGGGATGTAACCTTTTCCTACGATGGCAGGCAGGATGTTTTGCAGCATTTCAATTTGGATATTCCCAAGGGAAAATGTGTGGCTCTTAAGGCAGAATCGGGGAAGGGCAAGAGTACCATTGCCAAGCTTATATTGGGCCTGTATCCTGTAAAGGAAGGAAAAATCTTTATCAAAGGAAAGGCTTATGAAGAATATCCTTTAGCAGAGGTACGGCAACTGATAGGTTATGTGCCTCAGGAACCATATCTTTATGACGTAAGCGTTGCAGAAAATATTCGCTATGGAAGGCCTGGCGCAAGTCAGGAGGACATTATCAATGCGGCAAAGCTTGCAAATGCACATGATTTTATTATGGAGCTGAAAGATGGATATGAGACTCGGGTGGGGGAACGCGGAAACCTGTTATCCGGTGGTCAACGCCAGAGAATTGCCATTGCCAGAGCTGTTTTGAAAGATGCACCTATCCTTATTTTGGATGAGGCAACCTCGGCATTGGATCATAACTCTGAAAAATTGGTAAATGAAGCATTGGACAGAATGATGGCGGGGCGGACAACGATTGTGATTGCTCACCGGGAATCCACGCTGGCCCATGCAGATCTGGTGGTAGAATTGTAATTATGATTCAAAACACGGAAAGTAGAAGTGTTATTGAAAGATACTGTGGAAGCAGATGAGAAAAAGAAAAGCTAGGGCGAAGAAAACTGACAGTCCGAAGTCCGGAATGTCAGTCTTCTGCATCGTCGGTAGCTGCCGCAACTGCGGATACCACGGAGGATACTACGGCGATCACTACTGCCAAAAGGATGATCAAAAGTCCGCCGGCTAAAAGTAAAAACATAAAGTACGCTCCTCTCTGAAATAACTTTACAGACACCCATATTATATCATTTTTCCTAAAAAAAACAATAAAAATCGGCATATAGTAGAAAAAATCACCAAAATGAAGTATAATAAAAGCATTCATCGGGACTGGTTTATGTTTTGAGGAGGGTGCCTATGACGTATCAGAAAGCAAAAGAGGAAGTCATTGAATCTTCGCCGCAGAAAACAGATGCCGGAAAAGAAGAATTATATCTGTATTCTCTTAGAAAAATGGCGGAAGAAAATGTAGAAAATAACAGAACAGGGCTGACAAATCTGCATAATATCAATTCTTTTTTCTATCTGTGCGGTGAAATGATCAAGCAGCAGCCGGATAAAAAATACAGCGTCATAATTATGGATATTGTACAGTTTAAGGCTGTGAATGAGTTCTGCGGCAGAGACGAAGGAGACAGATTGTTAAGATTTATTGCGTCCTGCTTTGACTGGTATGAGAATAACAGACCGGATAGCTATGCCTGCCATATCAGAGCAGATATCTTTTGTTTATGTACAAGCTATGAGGAAGTAGAGGAACTGGAAATTATTGTGCGGGAGATCAGAAAAAAGATAACTGACTTTCCGTTCGCTTACCGTGTACAACCATCCTTTGGAATCGGAATCTCACCGGAGAGAGCCCCTGCCATCAGCTATCTGAAAGATTGCGCCACGATGGCTATGAACAGTATCAAAGGCAAAGTATATCGGACATATGCAGTATTTGATGAAAAAATGCGTAGTCAGAAGATGCGAGAACGTCAGGTGGAAAATGATATCGTGTCCGCACTGGAGAACGGAGAACTACAGCTGTATGTGCAGCCCAAGGTCGATATGAGGGCCGGAAGAGTGATCGGAGGTGAGGCGCTTGTGCGCTGGAAGCATCCGGAAAAGGGGCTGGTGCCACCGGGAGAGTTTATTCCCGTACTGGAGAAAAACGGATTTATCATCAATGTAGATGAATATATCTGGGAGAAAGTGTTTGCTTATCTTGGAAAGCTGCGTAAGGAAGGCCGGACACTTATTCCTGTTTCCATCAATGTATCCCGATTGCATGCGTATGATGAGAAACTGACAGAGACACTGCTCCGTCTCAGGGAGGAATATGATGTTCTGCCGGAGTATGTTCCGCTGGAACTGACAGAGAGCGCATTCCTGGAGGACGAGGTTGGTATGTATCGCCGCATGGAAAGCCTGCGGGAGCGAGGGTTCCTGGTGTCCATGGATGATTTCGGTACCGGATATTCTACCATGAACATGTTGAAGAATCAGACATTGGATGAGATCAAGATCGATCGGGAATTCATCCGGGATCTGGAGAAAGACAAGAGTCTGATCATTATCCGCAATACCATTGCCATGCTGCAGCAGCTGGGAGTGCATATCGTCATCGAAGGCGTGGAAACGGAAGAGCAGAAGGAGTTCCTGTTAGGCTGTAATTGTACTGATGTACAGGGCTTTTTATTCTACCGGCCGATGCCGGTGGAGGAGTTCGACAAACTGCTTTGGCAGCAGGAACGGGAGCCGGATATGGCAAAATAGACAAAGACAAAATAGACAAATGCGCAGACCGCATTCTGACGGTTTTTTTGAAATTAACCTGACAGAATGCGGTTTTTCTTTGGCCATTCTTCCGAAAATGAGAAAATAGTTCCGGAGGCGTTGACAGATGCCACGGAAGGGAGTAATCTGCATATTACCCGACAGGTCAGTCGAGGTCAAAATTCTAAATATCAGGTCATATTCGACCAGGAATCACATAATGTATTAATTAGTGCAAAATGGATTATTTTGAGAAAAACCAACAGGAGGATGTATGGAGGAAAGAGAAAACAAAAGGGAAGAAACCGCCTCTGATGCAGAATTGCAGAGGCTGGTAGAAGATTTTATCACACAGAAACAGGTGCTTTTGATCCAGGTAAAAAAGGGTGTGTTGGGCAAGGAGGAATTTCTGCAGGAGGCAGGAAAACATATCGATCAATATTATCATTTCCCGGCAACGAAAAGGAAAAGACTTTTAAAATCATTTGAACAATATATTTTCGGTTATTCCAGACTGTCACCGCTCATGGATGACAAAAGCATTTCGGATATCCGGGTGGTGAGTCATGACTGTATCCGGATCAAGAGAGAAGGAAAACGTATGGATGCCGGAATTGCCTTTGCTTCGGAGAAGGAGTACCGGCAGTTTATTGATTATGTGGCAACCAGAAATCAGGTGAATATTTCTAACCTGAATGCGATCCAACGGTTTACGGATACAGAAAGTCATCCGGACTTTATCTTTCGTTTTACCTTATCCATGCCCATTGTCAATACCTACAGCGAACCTTATCTGTGTATCCGGAAGGTGCCGAAGAGTTTTCCCATGATGACAGAACTGGTGGAGAAAGAGATGCTGGACAGGAATACGGCAGAACTGCTGGTGCAGAGGTTCCGACAGGGATCGACCCTGATCTGCGGAGGAAATTCTTCCGGTAAAACCACACTGTTAAATGCGTTGAAGGAGACGCTTCCGGATGATATGGCAATTCTGGTGGCACAGCAGGCGGATGAGCTGACCACACTGTTTCATCCGGATATGATGTTCCTTCATTCGCTTCCGGGAACCTCGGAAAGCAGTGTGAATTATGATTTAAAGCATATCAGTATAGCGGGACTGACGATGGACGTGGACTTTTTTATCATAGGTGAGGTGAAGGGAGGAGAAGCGCTGTATCTGTTGAATGCGGCGTATACAGGACAGATCTGTGCGGCTACGGTACATGCACCCTCTGCGGACAGGGCACCGGAGAAGATCGTGGACTATGCAATGTATGACAGTCGTTATTCCCGCAACGAATTAATGAAAATGATGGACTGCTTTCAGACCCTGGTGTTTATGGAACATTACCGGGTGAAGGAGATCTTCGCCTGTCTGGGGTGGAATGCGGAGAAAGAGAATCTGGAGTATGAGAGATTGTTTTGACCATTACATGAGAGGAGAAACTTATGATCATATACGTATGGATCTTTTGTTTAATATTTACGGGTTTTCTGCTTCTGTTTGGAAGGATACGGTGGGTGGAGACAGCAAAAAGCCTGCTGTCCCGGACGAAAAAAGGGATGGATCAGTCGGCAAGACTGCGGGTGTTGGAAAACCGGCACAAGCTGCAGGAGCTACAGCGTAACAATACCTGGATCTGCCGGGTGGAAGAATTTCTCTGTTATTGCGGTATGCGGCGCAGATTTCCGGCGTGCACCCCGGAGAAATGGATCGCAGGAAATCTTCTGGGAATGACGGTGATCTTTGGAGTGTTGCTTGGGAGCAGTGGGAAATTCCTGATAGCTTTATCGGGGATAATGATAAGCGGAGCAGTGGAATATCTGTTCCTGAGCACGCTGCGGGCAGAAGAATTGCGGATGACCAATGAAAATCTGCTGAAATGTCTGAATTTCCTGGGAAATTACAGCCTGACAGCGGGAGAGATCACCATGATTCTGGGTCAGGTGAGCCGTTATGTGGAAGAACCGTTAAAGGGAGCACTGGAGGAATGTGCCTATGAAGCACAGACGACCGGAGATAGTTCGCTGGCACTTTTGTCCATGGCAGAACGAATAGAACATCCCAAGATAAAGGAACTGGCCAGAAATCTGGAGATCAGTATCCGCTATATGGCAGATCTGACCACACTGGTAGACAGCAGCAGACGTTCCGCAAGGGAGTATCTGCGTATGGAAGAGGAACGTAAAGGGATGCTTCGAGAGGCAGGTATCAATATGGCGTTGCTTCTGGGAATGTCGGTATTCGCCCTGCTGACGGTGGACCGGCTGATCGATGTGTCGGTCTGGAAAATAGTATCCGGGACTTTACCGGGGCATCTGGCAGTGGGTGTCTATGGACTGATATTGTTTCTGTTTTTGCGGAAACTGTATGGTTTTCGCCGCTAGTCAGGGAGGTGTGGAGAATGAGCTGGAGAGTTATCTGGATTCCCGAACTGTTGGGAGCGGTGCTGGGAGGAATTTTTGTGTTCCGGCTGGGTATGGGAACAATGCCGAAAACGGTGTTGCATGCCTGCGAGGAATTTACCGGAATGCTGCGGGAGAGCCGAAGGTATGAAAACTGGGTCACCGGAACAGAAAAGAAATTAAGGAAAAACGGTGCAAAATTTCACTATGGGAAGAAAATTACACCGGTAAAATACCTGCTGATGCGCCTGTTTCTTTCTCTTGGCGCAGTACTGACACTGGAATCTATCGGCTGGGGATATGCACTGCTTGCGGCAATGGGACTGTATTATGTGCCGGAACTGTTATTGCTGTACCTGAACCGACAGGACAATCGTAAGATGATGCCGGATCTGCAGCTGATCTATCAGGCACTGGAGGTACAGACCTGTGCCGGAGTCTATGTAACGGATGCCTTGACGGAATGCTGCCAGAGCGTACGGACGCAGAGATTACAGCAGGCATTGATGGAACTGTCCGGAGATCTGGTCATACAGTCGGATCTGGTTACGGCTTTGTCTGACTTCCAACAGAAATTTGACAACCGTCAGATCGATGCATTGTGCATTACCCTGATCCAGGCAGGAGAGTCGGGGCAGGCGGTAGATCTGTTGAAGGACATGGGAGAGCAGTTGAAGGATATGGAACTTACGGTGCTTCAACAGCAAAAAAGTGCTCTGGACCGTAGTATTACTTTTTATCAGCTGGGAATGCTGGGGGCGGTACTGGGAATCATTTTATATGCCTGTGTGGGATATATGTTCCGGGCAGTGGTGCAATTCTGAAATACCAATAAAACAAAACAAGAAAGGGACAAAACATGAAGAATTTACAGAGAATCTGGGGAAAAGTAAAAGAACATGCCTTACGGCAGGAGCAGGGGATCGACGGGATCCTGGTCACTGTAGGTCTGTGTATTATTGCACTGTTATTGTGCGTGGTCATGAAGGACAGTCTGACAACGTTTATACAGACCATTGTAACAGCGATGCAGACCAAAGCGGCAGATATCCTGACAGGGGTATAGGATAGGAGAGAAGATGACGGAACGAGGGAAACAGCCAGGGAACATAGGAGAACTGCTGACGATGGGTATGTGTGTGCTGGCACTGACGGTAGTGATGCTGAACTACCTGCAGAATGTGCAGCTGCTCCAGGCAAAAGAGAATGTAGGACAGCTGGCGAGGGCCTATCTGCTGAAAATGGAAACGGTAGGGTACCTGGAACCGGCGGAGCAGGCACACCTCACGGCAGAACTGGAGACGGCAGGACTGACAGAGATCGATTATGAGGGAAGTACTTTGGAACCTGCAGGATATGGGGAACGCATTATCCTGCAGATTCACGGAAAGCTGGGCGGACATTATGAAATACGGGAAAAGAGAGTATCGACTGCCAAAAACTGAGAACCGGCAGGAGACAGGAAAAGCAGAAAGTGGACAGGTTTCCTGGGTGCTGGGATTGTTTCTGATACTGTTTCTGGCAATTTTGTTGTATATGCAGCTGCAACTGGCAATGTACAAGGCATCCGCACGGTATCTGGAAGATGCATTGGCACTGTCCAATCTGGCATCGGCAGTCATTGATATCCGGGAGTATGGCAGCACACATAAGGTACATATCACAGATCAGGAACAGGCGTATGCGGGATATTGTTCTGCTGTCCGTGAAAATCTGGGGTTAAATGAAAATTATGAAGCAGTAGGTCACAAGCTGATTTCCGGAAAGGTAGAGATACGAAATTATATTATCTATAATGTCACGGGAACAAAAGTGCAGGTGTGGGAACGAAACGGTGACGGAAGGATCCTGGAATGGGAAGGAACCCTGGGAGAAGTGAGGACTCCGGGGGGACAGACCATTGAGAATACCGGTGTGTACAGTGAGATCACATATCCGGTGGAAGGTTTTCTGGGAATTACAGTAACTGCTGAAAAAAGTAAGCTGGTAGATGTGGTCAGTGAATATATGGGAGAGGAAACGAATGAAAAAACGGAAGATGAGTCAGGCGTGGAAGAATAGAATCTGGAACGGAAGTATCCTGGCAGCGTTTGTGGCGGCTATGGCAGTATTTGTTTTTTTGCTGCAGACAGAAAAGAGAGTGCTTACGGAATACGAAAAAGAACAGGTATGCGTGGTAACGGCGGCAATTCCCAGGGGAGAAAAAATCTCCGCGGAAAATGCAGAGCAGTATATGACAGTCATGGAAATCGACAAAAGAATTGTGCCGGAGACTGCACTGAAAAGCACAGAGGCGGCAAGCGGAAGAATAGCGGCATATGGAGTGGAACAGGGGATGGTACTGACTACAGGCATGCTGCGGGAACTGTCGGAGATCACAGAACAGATGCGGGAACCTGTTATAGCCGGATTCCGCGCCGAAGATCTGTACCAGGTAGTGGGCGGTGTCCTGCGTGCCGGAGACAGGATCCATATTTATTGTGTGGAACAGGAGGAAGAGGAACAAAACGGGAAACTGTTGTGGGAAAATGTGTTTGTCCAACAGGTGTTTGACCGGAATGGAGCTGCAATCGGCGGTGATGATGGGACAACTCCGGCACAGAGAGTAAATATCTATATGGAAAAAGAAAGGGTGGCGGACTTTTATGCTGCACTGGCACAGGGCTCCTTGCGTGTGGTCAAGGCAGAGGATGCGGATAGGCAGGAGGAATGAGAATGCGGTATGGGAGATATCTGGCAGGATTACTCGTGCTGGGAATTGCGCTCCTGTTTTCGATACAGTCGGAAGCGGCAGCGAAAAAGACCATTTACAACAGTCCTTATGTTTCTTTCAGTCCGGATGGACGTGCATTTACAACCTGCGCAGGAGACCGGAATTATGTGTGGTATGCCCGGGATGACAGCACCACTGTGTATACGCAGATTCCTTCTTCGCTGAGAGATCCGGTAGTGGGAGAACATATTTATACAGAGAAACGGTATGGAGAAATCCCAGTGAGATATTGGAAAGTGGTCCACCGGCCGGGACAGTGTATTCATAATGGATATACCGGAAAAAACTGGCACGGGGTATCTTTTGGCAGACAAAAATGCATGCAGTATTATTATTCCGGCTGGAAAGCCTATTGTGCGGATTGTGGAGAAGCCATTGAAGAGTACAATATCTATATGAGCAGAGAAGCGGCGGCCTCGATACAGTACCTGGATCTGGGCAACGAAAGAAAACCGATGAGCTACTATTATCTCTGTCCGTTCTGCGACAATCTGGAGCAGGGGGTGGATCTGCCGGCACATAAATGTAAAAATATTTCCTGGAATCAGTATAAGGTCTGTTATCAGGCCAATACGGGAGGTGCATCTTATAACGGTTATATGGATGACAGTATCCATATGTACAACGATGCCATAGTCTACGAAGGCAAGACGGTCACTCCGGTGACACACCTGACAGAGAACAATTACAGCAGGACCGGATATTTGTTCGCGGGCTGGAACACAGAGCCAGATGGTTCAGGAACCGCTTATGCGGATAAAGCTGCAATCGAAAATCTCAGGCAGGCGGATTGGAGAGACCGGACAACCTGGACAGATAACGATCATGGTGTAGTCAATTTATATGCACAATGGGTGCGGAGTGAAAGCACCCTTGTGCTTTATGCCAATGGAGGAAAGTATGATGACCGGGAGATATTTTCTGTAACGCAGCCATATCTTGAAAGATATCTGTTGCAGGAAGAACTGGTCTGCGCACCAGATGGGTATACAGTCTGTTTTCGTGCCAATGGCGGATCGGAGATCACTCCGGTGCAGGGGAAAAATCGGTTTGTCGAATGGAAAAAGGTGCATCCGTTCCGGGGGAGTCTGGATGGAAAGCAATATATCTTTGATGCTCCGGACGGTAATGTGGACAGGCTGACGGCAGTCTATCAGCCGGAACCTGTCACATTACCGGAGACCACCAGACCCGGGTGGTCCTTTGGAGGCTGGTATTATGACTCGGAATTCCGACGGCCGGCAGGAGGAGCGGGCGACAGCATCATACCGTCCGAAAATACGACATTGTACGCGCAATGGGTGGATCTTACCCTGCTGGCGAAAGATAACTACAAGGAAAACGAAGGAAAAGGAGCAGTGGATCTGTCCTGGGAGCAGACGGATCACAACAACAAAACGTACCTTATTTATCAGAGACTGGAAGACGGTGCCTGGATGCGGATTAATAGTGCAACGGATATCAACAGCGGAGCGGCCGTTGAACTGACCGGTATTTATGAAGCAAAGACGAGGACATATAACGTGCCGTATACCGGACTCTACGTCATAAAGGCGATGGGGGCGCAGGGACAGGGCTACGGTTCCTTTCGGGGAGGATGTGGGGGAAGTGCCTCCGGAACATTCTGGCTGCAGAGGGGGGAACAACTGACCTATGCCGTGGGTGGTCAAAACGGGTATAACAAAGGCGGCAGAGCTTCAAATTATGGAAACGGAGGAGGAATGACATCCGTGGTATCCGACCGGAAGGGAATCCTGCTGATCGCAGGAGGAGGCGGTGGAGCATCACCGGGCGGTGCAGGCGGCAAGGGTGGCAGCATGGAAAGTGTCCTAGGGCAGCAGGAAGGAGAAGCGGGTATGGCCGGAGGCGGAGCCGGATATTATGGAGGAACCGCCGGAGAGAAGATTGTGCATCACCATACGAATGACTGCTATAGAAATGCTTCTTATACACCAACATTCGGAGATTGGGAATATTTTATGTGGGGATCGAATTGCTTTGATTCCTCAGGCACAAATTCTTATCAGTATAACGGACATACCACAAGTACGGACGATGATGAGTGGAGCCGTGCCATAGTCCGGGTCGGATGGGCCAGAAACGGGAATTATCCTAAGGAACAGATGTGGAATGTTTCCGGTTATCGGGGGATTCCCACCAATGGCAATACGACATTGAATCTTTCATATTTTTGCGATGGATGGGGATCTCTGGGTGGAAATATTGTGAATACCGACTGGCTGCCGGATGAGAAGCAGCCGTCGGAATTTGTAATCCTGGATCAGAAAGGAACAAAAATTGCACAGGGAAAATTTCGGGATTATCCTTTTTATGATAAACATGGCGGCGGAGACCCGGCAGCCAGTGATTTCCGGCAGTCCCTGCATATCTCATTACCGGAAGGAACGACACATATCTACGTGCATCTGAATTTTCATTTAAGAGGAAATGTCTGGTTTACCGCGGGAATCAGCTCACTTAGTTTCAGTGGTGGGAGAACTCTTGTATGCGGTTATACGGAAGGCCAGGTCCTATTCTCGAAGCCGGCATATGGCGGAAGCAATTATGTAAATCCGGAATGTGCACTGCTATATGAAAGTGAAAGTGGAGTACGGAGTGGAGACGGGCTGTTGTGTCTGCAGTCAAAAGCAATAGGCTACCAGGAGACTTTACAGCTGAAGGGAGTCAGGGCAACTGATCTTGCGGTTCCCGGGAAAATTCCGGAGAACGTCGTAAGAGAAGCACTGGACAGTGAAAGAATAAGAATCTCGTGGACACAGCCGGAGGATTACGGGACGGTATATTATCATAGAGCGGAATCTTATCTGACGGGCAGTACTTCCAAACTATGTGACTCCAATATCACAAAAAACACATTGCTTAGCGGTATCAGGGGATATTATTATCTTGTGGATCAAAACAGGGATACCGTCGTAACGGACGATGCCGGTTATTGTAAAGAACCCCATATGGAACTGGAGGTAAAGGATGGGGTGCAGTATCTGCATGTTGCCGCTGTGGATGTGGCGGGAAATGTAGGCGAGACCACACATATTTGTGTGGATGGAAAACAGATTCTGTGGAAGCTTCATACAAAACAGCTTAAGATAAACGAGGCAGAGGGCAATGTATATCCGGCGGCAGCAGACAAAACCTGGTATGTCCGGGCGGACGGAAAGACACCGTTCACGTTAACGAATGCATCTTATATGGAAGGTACAGCCAGACCGGACTATCAACTGAATGGGACAATATATGAAACGGTGACGGAGGACGGTGGCAGGGCGAGAAATATCATTGTCACACCGTCTGCGGAGATAACGGATGATGTGATCCGGACAGATGCGGAGGGACTGTCTTATGCGACTGAGGGGACCAATGTGCTGCAGCAACATTCCTATTCCTATACTTTGCGGTCACACCGGAACCAGGAACTTATCGGAGTACAGCAATTTGTCATAAGTGGAGACCGGAACGGACAAACGATTCGGGTGATTCCGGTAGCGGAAGCGGA
This sequence comes from Lachnospiraceae bacterium GAM79, assembly GCA_003584705.1. Taxonomy (GTDB): domain Bacteria; phylum Bacillota; class Clostridia; order Lachnospirales; family Lachnospiraceae; genus Acetatifactor; species Acetatifactor acetigignens. The sequence continues at coordinate 3,252,840 of AP018536.1, read as the reverse complement.
TCACGGAACAGATAAAATATATTCTGTATCTACGCAGGATCAGAAAAACGGGATCGCTCTGATCGCTGACGGAGAAGCTCCGGTCATCCGGGGGATGGAAATACTGGAGAACCGGGCACTGATCGATCGCAGAGACGGAGCTGTTACCATACGTGTTACTGCCACAGATGCTCTAAGTGGTGTGGATCATTTTACAATTGTTATCAGTAATACGGACAATGCTGTTTCTAAGACCTACCTTCCCGGAGAAGATGGCTGTATCGTGATTACAATCACAGAGGACGAACCGCTGTTCAGCGGGGATTTTACGGTACTGGGATATGCTTCGGATCATGTGGGGAATGAGAGCCGTATCTGTTACGGTACGACGGAATTTGCACTGGAAAGCAGTGTGAAACGTATTTTGGAGCCGCAGGAGCCGGTCTTCAAATGCGGCGAAAGCGGAATTCTTACCTTTACCACATGGGGATATGCGGACCGGGTGGAGGTCATTTTCCCGGAATGTATGACAGCACTGGATCCGACATTGAATAAAGTCTATGATTATACCGAAAGTCAGGGGTATCGTAAGACGGAAGAACTGGAATTTATGGTGCCTTTATATACTCCGGAGAACCAGACACAGGAAATCACAGTGCGGGCCTATAAAGGTGACAAGAGGCTGGAAGATCATCCGACGATCAGCGTGATCGGAGTGTCGGGAAATGTGTTGGATGAACTGCGTACCCGGTTACGGTAAGGAGGTATGAGAGCCTTGGAAATCGTGTTCCGGATACTGTGGTCGGTGGTTCTGGGAGGCCTTATCTATGGCAGTGCAATCTGGCTGCTGCGTGTGGAACTATCGGGAGACATCGAGAGGATGGAACCCGGAAAAGCGTGGCTTCTCGGAGGACTGGCCTGGATCAATGCAGTTGTGATTCTTGTTATAGGGGGAATGGATGGAAGACTTCCGGAAGAAAACAGACTGGTGATCCTGGGGGCACAGGAGATCCTGTGTTCCCTGCTGGCGGGAGGTTTGTTAGCGGCGGCCTGCATGGATGCTGTACACAGTTATGTGTATAATTATGTATGGTGGTGGTGCCTGCCATGGACAGGAATACTGCTGGGGCTTCCGGTGTCGGAAGCTTATATGGAGGATGGAGTGTGCAGGATTACTGACAGGTTTAGCATACAGCAGGCGGCAGCAGTGGCATTGTTTGTACTCCTGCAGCAGATATTGTTTGCCCAAATGTACGGAAGAGCTGACTGTCATGCATTTTCTGTATGTGCGTTGGCAGGCTGCGCCTGGCAGGGGAATCTGTTGTGGTTTCTGATCCATATGTTATCGGCGTTGACATTGCTGGCTGCAGTACAGTTTTGCAGAAGAAATGTGACACCGGATGGAAAACTTCGTGTACCGAAGCCGTTTATTCCATATATAGTGGTAACCTTCTGGGTGCAGATCCCGGTAATGTTGTATTTGCAGAGTGGATCTGTGTATATTTATGCATAAACAGTTGCACAATTTTCAAAAAGGTGCTATAGTAATCAACGTTTAAGGACGACTGTCGTCCGTAGAAAACAGACAGGAGGAAAATATTATGAAAAAAGCAATCGCAATGTTACTTGCAACTGTAATGTGCACAGCAATGCTGACAGGTTGTGGTTCCGATTCCGCAACCAATGAGAGTTCTCAGGCTGCTGAAAGCAGTGTGGCAGAGACTGCTACTGCAACAACGGAAGCTGCCGCAACAACGGAAGCAGCCGATAAGACCGAGGGCGGAGTACTGGTATTCGGTACCAACGCTGAGTTCCCTCCCTTTGAGTATGTTGGTGATGACGGAGAACCCGATGGATTTGATGTCGCTCTGATCAAGGCAGTAGGTGAGAAGCTGGGCATGGAAGTTCAGGTAGAAAACATGGAGTTCGACTCTCTGGTAAGCTCTATCGGCAACAGAATTGATGGCGCTATCGCTGGTATGACTGTCACCGACGAACGTAAGGAACAGGTGGATTTCTCCAATCCTTATTACGAGGCTGTACAGTTCGTGATCGTATCGGCAGATTCCGATATTGCAACCGCTGATGACCTGAAGAACAAGACCATCGGCAGCCAGCTTGGTACCACCGGAATGTTCCTTTCCGAGGACATTGAAGGAGCTACCGCACAGACCTATAATAGAGCCATCGATGCTGTCAACGATCTGGTAAATGGCAGAGTAGATGCTGTTATTATCGACAAAAACCCTGCAGAAGTATTCAACACCAAGTTCGAAGGCAAAGTTAAGATCATCGATGGCGCAGAGTTCGGCTTCGAGACCGAGGAATATGCGATCGCACTTCCCAAGGGAAGCGAACTGGTAGATCAGATCAATCAGGCATTGGAAGACCTTAAGGCAGACGGTACCTTTGATGCTCTGGTAGCTCAGTACATCGGAGAGTAATTTTTATACAAAATATACACGAAAAAGAAGAGAATGGCTTGTACCATTCTCTTCTTTTTGCTATATTAAGGTAGGCAACATATACAGTTTGGCTAATCGTACACTTATACATTCACAAGAAAGGCATAGGAAATAACATGCAAAATATCTGGCAACATATTTATGCAGCCTTCATTGAAGCGGACAGATGGAAGCTTTATCTGAAAGGACTGGGAGTAACCTTAGAGGTTTCTTTTTTTGCGGCACTGCTTGGTATCCTGATTGGAACCATAGCGGCATTTTTGAAATTATCCACGAGAAAGAACGGATCGAAGACCATAGCGTCCCGGATTGCAAGCGCTTATATTGATATTATCCGCGGAACTCCTACTACGGTACAGCTGTTGATCATGTGGTCCGGCATTCTGGCTGCCTGTAAAAACAGCGTACTGATCGCCAGTCTGACATTCGGTATCAATTCCGGTGCTTATGTAGCGGAGATCGTCAGAGCCGGTATCCTGGCTGTGGACAAGGGACAAATGGAAGCGGGCAGATCACTGGGACTGAACAAATTCCAGACGATGCGATATATTATCATTCCTCAGGCATTCAAGAGCATTCTGCCGCCGCTGGGCAATGAATTTATCGTGCTGATCAAGGAGACCTCTATTGTAGGTTACGTAGGAATGAGTGACCTTACCCGTGTGGCCAACCAGATGACCTCCAAGCTGTTTGATGTATTTACACCGCTGCTTGGTATTGCCTTCATCTATTTTGTACTGACCAAGGTATTGTCCATTCTGCTTGCAAAACTGGAAAGGAGACTGCGTAAGAGTGATAATCGTTAAAGATCTGCATAAAAGCTTTGAAGATAATCAGGTATTAAAAGGGGTAAATTATCATATTCACCCCGGTGAGAAGATCGTGGTGGTAGGTCCTTCCGGCTCCGGTAAGAGTACATTTTTACGCTGCCTGAACCTTTTGGAGAGACCCACCAGCGGTGAAATCTGGTTCGATGGACAGAACATCACGGATCCCAAGATTGACATTAACAAGGTTCGTCAGCATATGGGCATGGTGTTTCAGCATTTTAACCTGTTCAACAATCTGACGATCATGAACAATATAACCCTTGCTCCTGTGAAACTGAAACTGATGAGCGAGGAAGAGGCAAAAGAAAATGCCTTGAAGCTGTTAAAGAGAGTTGGACTGGAGGAAAAGGCAGATGCCTATCCGGCATCTTTAAGCGGCGGTCAGAAGCAGAGAATTGCAATTGTCAGATCTCTGGCAATGAATCCCAGAGTAATGCTGTTTGATGAGCCTACTTCCGCACTGGATCCCGAAATGGTGGGAGAGGTACTTGAAGTTATGAAAGAACTGGCAGAGAGCGGTATGACCATGGTGGTCGTGACACATGAGATGGGATTTGCCAGAGAAGTGGGTACGAAAGTGCTTTTCATGGACGGTGGTAATATCGTGGAGGAGAATACTCCCCAGGAGTTCTTCACCAATCCTAAGAGCCCAAGATTACAGGAATTCTTATCCAAAGTGCTGTAGGAACAGCATCGCATGCAAAAAATGCGGGAACGGAGATCCGGAATGATCACAATATCTTTGTGTATGATTGTAAAAAATGAAGAACGGGTTCTGAAAAGGTGTCTGGACAGTGTCAGGGATCTGGTGGATGAGATCATTATTGTGGATACAGGATCCACGGATGCCACAAAGCGGATTGCAGCCGGATACACCGATAAAATATATGATTTCACATGGAACGATGACTTCAGTGCGGCGAGAAATTTTGCATTTTCCAAAGCTACGAAGGAATACATTTACTCCGCAGATGCGGATGAGGTGCTTTCGGAAGAAAACCGGCGAAGGTTTCGACTGTTAAAGGAGACACTGCTTCCGGAGATCGAGATCGTCCAGATGAAATACGGCAATCAGCTACAGAACGTCACAGTGTATAATTTTGATGAAGAATATCGTCCCAAATTATTCCGCAGACTGCGAAGCTTCGTGTGGGAAGAACCAATCCATGAAACTGTACGGCTGGAACCGGTAGTCTATGACAGCGATATAGTCATCACTCACATGCCGGAACAGAATCATGCGGGCAGGGATCTGGCAAATTTCCGCAAACAGATCGCGCAGGGAAGACGACTTTCCAGAAGACTGTACGGAATGTATGCGAGAGAACTGTTCCTGGCGGGAGAGGCACAGGATTTTCTGGAAGCGGAAAATTATTTCCGGGCGGAAGTTTCGTCCCCGGACAGAAGTGCGGATGAGATCACGGAAGGTTGTTGCGTGGCGGCCAGAGCCGCCAGACTGCGGGGAGCTGCTGTGACATTTTTCAAGTACACTTCCAAGGTGATCGCGGGGGACGGCTGTTCGGAGATCTGCTGTGAACTGGGGCATTTCTATGAAGAGACGGGAGACTTCGAGGAAGCGGCTGTCTGGTATTATAATGCTGCTTATGAAACACAGCCGGTACTGGCGCTGCGGAGTTCGGAAGAAGAACCTTTACAGGGATTGATCCGTTGTTATGAGCAGCTGGGACTTCCTGCACAGGCCCGGAGCTATGCGGAAGAATTAAAACATCGACAGAATGAACAAACAGATAACTGAAAATAAATTTTTCACACGCAAATTTGTGCCTGCACAAGGGACGAAAGTCTCTGAAAGCTTGCAGGTTTTGAGAAAGGCATGGTTATTAACATGAAGTGGGAAGAAAACGTACGTAAGGTGGTTCCTTATGTGGCAGGAGAGCAGCCGAACCGCCCGAATATGATCAAGCTGAATACGAATGAGTGTCCTTATCCTCCTGCCCCGGGAGTGCGGAAGGCAGCAGAAAATATGGAGAGTGCGGCACTGCGCTTATATCCGAATTCAAATGCGCAGCCCCTGGTGGACGAGCTGGCGGCATATTACGGTGTGAAACCGGAACAGGTATTTGTAGGTGTGGGATCTGATGATGTATTGTCCATGGCATTTCTGACATTTTTCAACAGCGGAAAGCCGATCCTGTTCCCGGATGTGACTTATTCCTTCTATGATGTATGGGCGGATCTGTATCGCATTCCGTATCATACCTGTGCACTGGATGAGAACTGGCACATTAACCCGGAGGATTACAAGCAGCCCAACGGCGGTGTGATCTTCCCGAATCCCAATGCCCCCACCGGTGTGGAGGAATCGCAGGAACTGATCGAAGAGATCCTGCAGGCCAATCCGGATGTGGTAGTGATCGTGGATGAGGCTTATGTTGACTTCGGTGGCACAAGTGCACTGCCCTTGCTTAAAAAATATGAGAATCTTCTGGTAGTACAGACTTTTTCCAAATCCAGAGCCATGGCGGGAATGCGTATCGGCTTCTGTATCGGTAATGAGAAGCTGATACACTATCTGAACGATGTGAAGTTTTCCTTCAACTCCTATACCATGAACCTGCCTTCTCAGGTCATGGGCGTGGAAGCGGTAAAGGATGATGCTTATTTCAAGGCCACCACGGCAAAGATCGCAGCTACCAGAGAGCGGATCAAGAAGGAACTGAACGAGCTGGGCTTTACTTTCCCGGATTCGAAAGCAAACTTTATATTTGCTTCTCATAAGGAAGTTCCCGCGGAAGAACTGTTCCGGGCTCTCCGTGAGGCTGACATCTATGTCAGACACTGGAATAAACCGAGAATTGCCAACTCCCTGCGTATTACAGTCGGCACGGATGAGGAAATGGACCGATTGATCGCTTTTTTGAAAAATTATCTGGAAAAGCGGGCATAAATAAATTAAAAGAATTGGAGTAAACACATGTTAAAAAAATATTTGATGATTTTCCTGGTATCTATGGTTCCTCTGATCGAGCTGAGAGGTGCTGTCCCTATTGCGGTTGGAATGAATCTTCCTTTGCTTCCCAGCTATATTATCTGTATTCTGGGAAATATGCTGCCGGTACCTATTATCTTCTTTTTTGCAAGAAAAGTACTGGAATGGGGTGCGGACAAGCCGGTCATCGGCAAGTTCTTTACCTTCTGCCTGGAAAAAGGACATAAAGGCGGACAAAAGCTGCAGGAAAAAGCGGGCAGAGGCCTGTTCGTGGCGCTGTTGTTGTTCGTGGGTATTCCCCTTCCCGGAACCGGTGCGTGGACCGGAACACTGGCAGCAAGTCTGTTAGACATGGATTTCAAGTCCAGTGTCATTGCAGTAATGTGCGGTGTGGTTCTGGCAGGCGTGATCATGGGATTGCTCAGCATGGGAGTATTCGGCGCATTGGGGACTATTTTCTAAAAAAATGGAGATGCTGCAATTATGGAGAATACGGAAGAAATCTATACAGACTTTGCAAGAGTATATGACGAACTGATGGATAATACACCCTATGAAATGTGGTGCAATCGTCTGGATCAGCTGATTGCGTCCTATGGTGTATCCAGACCTACGCGGGACGCGGAAGGAATTCTGGATTCCGAGCGGAATCTGGTGGTGGATCTGGGCTGCGGCACCGGCACTTTGACAGAACTGTTATACCAAAAAGGGTATGATTGCATCGGCGTGGACAATTCCGAAGAGATGCTGGGCATTGCCATGGAGAAAAAGGCGGAGAGCGGTTCGGAGATCCTCTATCTGCATCAGGATATGCGGGAACTGGATCTGTATTCCACAGTGGGCACCGTGATCAGTGTATGTGACTCTGTGAATTATATTCTGGAGGAAGAGGAACTGCTACAGGTGTTCCACCTGGTGAACAATTATCTCTACCCCGGTGGCATTTTTATCTTTGATTTTAATACGGCTTATAAATACCGGGAAGTCATCGGCAACACGACGATTGCAGAGAACCGGGAGGATTGCAGTTTTATCTGGGAAAATTATTATGATCCGGAAGAAGAGATCAACGAGTATGATCTGACAATCTTCGTCCAGGAAGAGGGTGATACCTTCCACAGATTTACCGAGACCCATTTGCAGAGGGGTTATACCGTAGAACAGATGAGGACACTGGTGGAACAGGCCGGACTGAAGATTCTGGAGATCATGGATTCCGATACCGGTGAGGCGGTAACGGAGACCAGTGAAAGAGTATATATCGTAGCAAAAGAGCAGCAGAAAGAGCTGTAGACAGAAAGGTACGTGGAATAAATGAAGGATTATATGGTACGTGCAACCGCGGCAAATGCGCAGATCCGAGCGTTCGCCTGCACGACAAGAGAGACGGTGGAGACCGCAAGAGCGTCTCACAATACCAGCCCTGTGGTAACGGCGGCACTGGGAAGATTACTCAGCGCAGGGGCCATGATGGGAAGCATGTTAAAGGGCGATGATGAACTGATCACACTGCAGATCAAAGGAGATGGTCCGATTGGCGGACTGACAGTTACAGCAGATATGAACGGTCATGTAAAGGGCTATGCCAATGTGCCCGATGTGATCCTGCCAGCCAATGCCCAGGGAAAACTGGATGTGGGCGGTGCCGTAGGTGCAGGTGTTTTAAGCGTGATCCGCGATATGGGACTGAAGGATCCCTATGTGGGACAGACAGAGCTGCAGACCGGCGAGATTGCAGAGGATCTGACCTATTATTTTGCGGTATCCGAACAGGTACCTTCCGTGGTAGGACTTGGGGTATTGATGAACAGAGACAATACCGTGAGACAGGCAGGCGGTTTCATTGTACAGCTGATGCCCTTTGCGGAAGAGGAAATGATCAGCAAACTGGAAGAGAATATCAAGAATCTTTCTTCCGTTACTACTATGCTGGATGCCGGCAAGACTCCGGAGGGAATGCTGGAAGTACTGCTTTCCGGAATGGATCTGGAGATCACCGATACACTTCCTGTGGAATTTGCCTGCAATTGCAGCAAGGACAGAGTGAGAAAAGCACTGATCAGCATTGGCAGGGAAGAATTGCAGTCCATGATCGATGATGGAGAGACCATCGAAGTGAACTGCCACTTCTGTAATAAAAACTATAATTTTACCGTGGATGAATTGAAACAGATGATCCAGTAATGTATACAGTAAAGCGAGGAAGCTTATGAAACAGGGATTTGTCAAGGTAGCATCCGCCACACCCAGAATCCGGGTGGCGGATCCGGTCTATAATGCGCAGGTAATCTGTGAACAGGCAAAAGAAGCGGCGGAGCATGGAGCAAAGATCGTAGTGTTTCCGGAATTATGTATTACCGGATACACCTGTAATGATCTTTTTTTGCAAGAACTTTTGTTGGAAAAAGCAAAAGAAGCATTGCTTACGATTGCAGAAGAGACCGGACAGTTGGAAACGTTATTTCTGGTGGGACTTCCCGTGGACAAGGACGGCCGTCTGTACAATGTGGCTGCGGTATTGTACCGGGGTAGGATACTGGGAATGATTCCTAAGAAAAATATCCCTATGTATGCGGAGTTCTATGAAGGCAGACATTTCACACCGGGAGAGGAAACGGTGACGGAATATCGTCTGGGAAAACAGGTGATTCCTTTCGGATCCAACCTGTTGTTCCGGTGTGAGGAACTTCCGGAGCTGATATTGGGATGTGAGCTCTGCGAAGATCTGTGGGTGGCAGAGCCGCCTTCTACCTCGCATGCACTGATGGGAGCTACAGTCATTGCGAATCTGTCGGCCTCCAATGAGACGGTTTCCAAGGATGATTATCGTACCCTTCTGATAAAAGCTTCCAGTGCAAGACTTCTGTGCGGTTATATCTATACCTCTGCCGGAGAAGGGGAATCCACGCAGGATCTGGTATTCGGAGGACATGATCTGATCGCAGAGAACGGAACACTGTTGGTACAGTCCGCGCGTTTTACTACGGGAATTCTTTACACAGATCTGGATGTATTAAAAATAAGCAGTGAGCGCAGGCGAATGGGTACCTTCGGAAAGAGACCGATGAAGCCCTATCTTACAGTTCCTTTTTCCATGCAGCTGACTGGGACAAAACTGGACCGGAAGTTTGCTGCACACCCGTTTGTACCGGAGGACATGGTAGAACGCAACCGCAGATGTGAAGATATTTTATCCATTCAGGCTTTCGGCCTGAAAAAGAGATATGAGCATATCGGATGTAAGACAGCGGTCCTGGGTATTTCAGGAGGACTGGATTCCACACTGGCACTTTTAGTGACAGTGCGCACTTTTGATCTGTTGGGACTTCCGAGGTCGGGGATCATTGCAGTGACCATGCCCTGTTTCGGAACAACAGACCGGACTTATGAGAATGCCTGTCTGCTGGCGAAGACGCTGGGAACTACATTGCGGGAGGTGGATATCCGGGAATCGGTCACCAGACATTTTACGGATATCGGTCAGGATATGGAGTGCCATGATGTCACCTATGAGAACGGACAGGCCAGAGAGCGTACCCAGGTGCTCATGGATATTGCCAACAAGGAAAATGCTCTGGTCATCGGCACGGGAGATATGTCGGAACTGGCCTTAGGGTGGGCTACCTATAACGGAGATCATATGTCCATGTATGGCGTTAATGCCGGAGTGCCCAAAACACTGGTGAGACATCTGGTGGCCTATTATGCCGATACCTGTAATAATGCAGAGCTTACCGCAGTCCTAAAGGACGTGCTGGATACGCCGGTGAGCCCGGAACTGCTTCCACCGGTGGAGGGGAACATTGCACAGAAGACGGAAGATCTGGTAGGTCCTTACGAACTGCATGACTTTTTCCTGTATTATATGCTGCGGTGCGGTTATGCACCGGACAAGGTCTACCGGATCGCGAGAGAGACCTTTGAAGGAAAATATGACGATCCGACGATCCGCAAGTGGCTGAAGAATTTTTACCGGAGATTTTTCACACAGCAGTTTAAGCGTTCCTGCCTGCCGGACGGACCGAAAGTGGGAAGTGTGGCATTGTCACCCAGAGGTGATCTGCGGATGCCGTCCGATGCCTGTGCCAGGATCTGGCTGGATCAATTGGAAGAAATATAAAAATATTGTTAAAAATTCGTCGAAATTCTTAATTTTCTGTTTTTTACTTGAAATGGAAAACGGGAAATCGTATATTATAGCTGTACCAATTTTGGAGGACATGTGGAGGAATAAATATGACTAAGGCGGAGATTTTAAAGAAAGAAATTTTGAGACAGTATCGTAGTGTCAGACAGTTTGCCATGGAGATGAACATTCCCTACAGCACACTGGTGACTGCATTGGAGCGCGGGATTGAAGGGATGGCGTACGGAACAGTGATCAAGATGTGTGACAAGCTGAGCCTGAACCCGGTGGATTTCTCTTCTCTGGAGAGAGATGCTTCTCTGGGAGCACAGCTTCTGGAAAACCGTGTTATGCAGAACTACGTGAAGCTGAACCAGACAGGTAGAGACAAGATTCTGGAGCTGATGGATGATTTTGTACAGATTGATAAGTACAAGGCCAAATCCAAAAAGGCAAAATAAGAAAACAGAAGCAGAAAATGAAATAACAGCTACTGTTGATTCCCCGGAAGGGAATCAACAGTAGCTGTTAAACATCATACCGCTGTAAGCGCTGGTAATGTAAGGACTGGCAAAATTGTGACCGGGATTTTTGTAGGCCACAATTTTTTTGTCTACATAATCCATAGGATTCAGAGCAACCTGATCACTCTTGTGTAAAAGCGAACTGCTGAATTCTTTCAGTACATTGAAGCCGGACAGGTCATTCCCGGATTCCGCGGCGGTCTGCCGCAGCTTTTCATCATTGACAGATAGAATACCATCCTCCTGCAGGTGCATTCCCATGTTTTCCAGAGAAGTACCGTAGTGGGAAGCTATGGAGGAGAATTCGTGAATCAGCTGCTTGCTTCTGGACTGTGTCTCCAGGTAGGAGGAAGCTGTTTTAATAAATTCATTATAACTGCCTACCAGCTGGATGATATTGTCTGTGATGGATTCGGTATCTGTTTTCAGACCGACATGTGTGGGCTGATCCTCCGGACTGACGGCTTTTAACTGTACATCGAACAGTTTTCCTATTGTAAAGTGGTTGGAAGAAGCGGTTCGTTCTTCACCATTGAGAAAAAATCTTGCGTTGCCGGCAGGACGACTGACATAATTCAGTCCGAGGTAATCCACAACACCGGAGGTCTTGCTGGTATGATCATCGCTGACCTGAAAATGATAGGCCTTGCCGTTCGGTACACCGGTAGCATCCGAGGTCAGACGAAGTGCGTAACGGGAATCGGATTCCGTCACATCTGCTGTGATACCGATATCCGCGTTGTTGATCAGACGGGACAGACGTTCCGTGATCTGCCGGTTCGTATCACCCTCGCCAATATTGAACTGGAATTCATAGTTCATATCGTTGATCGCAATATCAAAAGAATAGGTGGCAGGAGCAAGCGTGGTTGCCAGATCCGGAAGAAAATAACCCAGATTCTCCTGCGGCGTGGCAAGCTGTTTTACTTCGATATCAAATTCCGGAGAAGCTCCTGTGGTGGTATCGGAGCCTATGTAGGAAGCCTCCACGATATCATCGTCTGTGGAGTAGGCACTCTTTTTCCGGAACAGTCCATCCGTCTCCAGTCCGCCGATCTGTGCGATGGTGTTGTGCAGTTCGCGGGCGTTTTCCTTCAGATCCACGGCATAATGCTGTGTGTCTTTATTGGTGGTGGGAAGATACCAGGGAGTGTCCTTGTTCAGCTTTACGATAGAGTTGTATACACTGCGAAGCTCACTCTTTTTATGGGTGTCATATTTTGTAATCTGTCTTGATGCATAGGCAGTCAGGTAGTTATTATAGACAGTGTTCATGATAGCACTCATAGGCATCTCCTTTCTTCCCTGCGGATGAATTGGGACGGGGAAATCCAATACCCCACTTTTATGCGATCATTATAGCATAATAAATAAGAAGAAACAAGAAAAATAGTGGGATTTTTGGGAAAACAGTTGACGAAGACCGCAGATTATGTTATAGTATCCAAGCGAGATGAGATTTAGGTCTTTTTTTTATGCTTAAATTTAGAGATCAGAAAACACGTGGAGGTAGAAAAATGCGTACAAAAATTACTTTAGCATGTACCGAGTGCAAGCAGCGTAACTACAATACTACCAAGGATAAGAAGACTCATCCTGATAGAATGGAAACCAAGAAGTATTGTAGATTCTGTAAGACACATACATTGCACAAAGAAACCAAATAGTCAGCCGTTCTAGTATGGGAGGTCGAAATGGGAGATTCCGCAGAAAAACAGAAGCGCCCCAGTTTCTTTAAAGGCGCAAAAGCTGAATTTAAGAAAATTTCATGGCCGGACAGACAATCAACATTGAAGCAATCCGTAGCGGTTGTTGCAATATCAGTTGTAGTGGGTGTGATTATTGCGGTCCTGGATTATTTTATCCAGTACGGCGTAAACTTCTTAACATCATTATAGAGCGAGGGTGATTGTATGGCAGAGGCAAAATGGTATGTAGTCCATACCTATTCAGGATATGAGAACAAGGTCAAAGCCAATATTGAGAAGACCATAGAGAACAACAAGAGTCTGGCAGAACAGATCCTTGAAGTAAGAGTTCCCATGCAGGATGTCGTAGAACTGAAAGACGGCGCCCGCAAGACGGTCTCCAAGAAAATGTTCCCCGGTTATGTGCTTCTCAACATGGAGATGAACGATGATACCTGGTATGTCGTTCGTAATACCCGTGGCGTGACTGGTTTCGTAGGTCCCGGAAGTAAACCTGTACCTCTTACAGAAGCTGAGATGAAGCCTTTGGGCATTAAGACCGAGAATGTATCCATCGACTTTGGTGAAGGCGACAGCATTGCTGTTGTGGCCGGAGTATGGAAGGATACCGTCGGCGTGGTGCAGAAACTGGACTATGGCAAACAGACAGCTACGATCAATGTAGAAATGTTTGGAAGAGAGACCCCTGTGGAAATCAGCTTTGCAGAGGTCAGAAAGCTTTAATAAGCTTAGAAGGATATTTTTTCTCACGGGCAATTCCGGAGATAAAATATAAAACTCTCAGAATCCGCAAGGTGAAGAGAGTGGCAGCATGAAAGGAACGAGAAGTCGTTCCAGTGGGAGCAGGAGGCGAGCAACAAGGCAGCCTGCGCCGAATTACCACATTATAGGAGGTGCCACAATGGCAAAGAAAGTAGAAGGATATATCAAGTTACAGATCCCTGCCGGCAAAGCAACACCGGCTCCCCCTGTTGGTCCTGCACTTGGACAGCACGGGGTTAACATCGTTGAATTTACCAAGCAGTTCAACGCAAGAACAGCAGACAAGGGGGATCTTATCATCCCCGTAGTTATTACTGTATATGCAGACAGAAGCTTTAGTTTCGTTACAAAGACTCCCCCTGCAGCAGTACTGTTAAAGAAAGCCTGCAACATTAAGTCCGGTTCCGGCGTTCCTAACAAGACCAAGGTAGCTACCATTTCCAAGGCTAAGGTTCAGGAAATCGCTGAGATGAAGATGCCGGATCTGAATGCAGCAAGCCTGGAAGCAGCTATGAGCATGATCGCTGGTACTGCACGCAGCATGGGTATTGTTGTTGAGGAGTAACTTATAAATATTTGGGAGGCAATGAATAAAATATTGCCGCTGGAACCTAGGAGGTAAAATAATGAAACATGGTAAGAAATATACCGAAGCTGCCAAGCTGGTAGATCGTGCTACATTCTATGAGCCCAACGATGCTATCGCTCTGGTTAAGAAAACTGCAACTGCTAAATTCGATGAGACCATCGAAGTTCACATCAGAACCGGTTGTGACGGACGTCACGCTGAGCAGCAGATCCGTGGCGCAGTTGTACTGCCTAACGGAACTGGTAAGACTGTAAAAGTTCTGGTATTCGCAAAGGGCGATAAGATCAATGAGGCTGAGGCTGCAGGCGCTGACTATGTTGGTGGCGAGGAGCTGATCCCGAAGATCCAGAACGAAGGATGGCTGGACTTCGACGTTGTAGTAGCAACCCCTGATATGATGGGCGTTGTAGGTCGTCTGGGTAAGGTTCTCGGACCTAAGGGCTTAATGCCTAACCCTAAGGCTGGTACCGTAACCATGGATGTAACCAAGGCAGTTAACGATATCAAAGCCGGTAAGATTGAATACAGACTTGATAAGACCAACATCGTGCATGTTCCCGTTGGTAAGGCTTCTTTCTCTGAGGAAGCTCTGCAGGAGAACTTCAATGCACTTATGGACGCAATCGTAAAGGCTAAGCCCAGCGCATTAAAGGGTCAGTATCTGAGAAGCATCACTCTGACCAGCACTATGGGACCTGGCGTTAAGGTTAGCGTAGCAAAGTTCTAATCTGATCTCTAATCTAATTAGATAACGAATGCAAAAGAGCCGCTTCACTGTTTACAGTGAGGCGGTTTTTGTGATAGAATACATTTATCCTTAGGAAACAATAACTGGCTGCCTGCAGGTATGCTGGTTACGAATTCGAACGTTCGAAGAACGGAGAAACCGTATGTTTTAGAATAAAGGTTACCTCCAAAAGGTATAGTAGATGAAAAGAGAAGGAGAAAACACCATGAACAAATATCAGGGAACCCAGACAGAGAAAAATCTCCAGGCGGCATTTGCCGGAGAGTCCCAGGCACGTAACAAATATACTTATTTTTCATCTGTAGCAAAGAAGGAAGGGTATGAGCAGATCGCAGCTATTTTCTTAAAGACTGCAGATAATGAGAAAGAACATGCAAAAATGTGGTTCAAGGAACTGAACGGCATCGGTGATACCAAAGCAAATCTTGCTGCAGCATCCGAAGGTGAGAATTTCGAGTGGACTGATATGTATGAAGATTTTGCGGCAACTGCAGAGAATGAGGGATTCCCTGAACTGGCGCAGAAATTCCGTATGGTTGGAGAGATCGAAAAGCATCATGAGGAAAGATACCGCGAACTGTTAAAGAACGTGGAGACAGCAAAAGTGTTCGAGAAGAGTGAAGTGAAGGTATGGGAGTGCCGCAACTGCGGGCATATCGTGGTAGGCACCAAGGCACCGGAGGTTTGCCCCGTATGTAATCATCCCCAGAGCTATTTTGAAATTCATGCAGAAAATTATTAAATAATCCTTGACAAACAAGGTCTCCCATGCTATCCTATCTGAGGTTGTAAAACCATGCCGAAGACAGCAGGTGCAAGGGAGACCGAGCGTAAGTCCTGCCGAGGAGATAAGTATGATGATATCATCTCTCTGTGTCTTCACAGAGAGTTTTTTTTACTTTATAGGATTTTATCCTATAAAGCAAAACGCTCCGCGAGGATCGCACTGCGGCGAAGTGAAATATATCGCTAAAGCGATTCGCCGCAGGCGTAGAATCCTGCGAGCAGGATTCTATTTATATTCTTCTTATCGGCACAAAATCTATAAGGAGGTAAAGAAATGGCAAAAGTTGAATTAAAACAGCCTGTAGTAGAAGAGATTTCTGCTGGTATCAAAGATGCCCAGTCTGTAGTTCTGGTAGACTACCGTGGACTTACTGTTGAGCAGGATACCCAGTTACGTAAGAGCTTACGTGAGGCAGGAGTTAGCTACAAGGTTTACAAGAACACTATGATGAACTTTGCGTTCAAGGGTACACAGTTCGAAGGTCTGTCCGAGTATCTGGAAGGACCCAGCGCAATGGCTTACTCTACCGAGGATGCAACCGCTCCTGCAAGAGTACTGGCTCAATTCGCTAAGACTGCTGATAAGCTTGAGATCAAGGCCGGTGTGGTAGAAGGTACTGTTTATGATGCTAAGGGTATGGCTGCAATCGCTAACATCCCTTCCAGAGACGTACTCATTTCCAAACTGCTTGGCAGCTTACAGAGTCCTATCACCAATTTTGCACGTGTTATGAATCAGCTGGCTGAAAAAGGCGGCGCAGCAGCTTGCGAAGCAGCACCCACAGCTGAATAATAATTGCAGCTAATTGACAATCAATCAAAATATTTCAAATGGAGGAAATTAAAATGGCTAAATTAACAGCACAGGAATTAATCGATGCTATCAAAGAGTTATCTGTATTAGAGTTAAATGATCTCGTAAAGGCTTGCGAGGAGGAGTTCGGCGTATCTGCAGCAGCTGGCGTTGTTGTAGCAGCAGCTGGCCCTGCTGAAGCAGCAGAAGAGAAGACTGAGTTCGACGTAGAGCTGACCGAGGTTGGCGCTGAGAAGGTTAAGGTTATCAAGGTTGTTCGTGAAGTAACCGGTCTGGGCCTGAAGGAAGCTAAGGACGTAGTTGACGGAGCTCCTAAGGTTGTTAAGGAAGGCGCTTCTAAGGAAGAGGCTGAGGACATCAAGAAGAAGCTTGAGGAAGTTGGCGCAAAGGTTACTCTGAAGTAATTTTTAACCAGTATATGACGGACCATGTGCCGGCACCTGCCGGTGCATGGTTTTTCTTATTCGCATCTGTCAGTTATTAATTTTTAAAAATATCTATTCTTTTTAAATAATTCAAAATATTTCCTTGACGTATTTCTAACATTGTGCTATTATGGATAGTGCACTATTGTGCGGTACCATGCTTATTTGTCATGCCAAAAAACTGGCGTTTATATATACTGCATTGTTGCCGACGCAAAATAGGCTTTAAATCTGAAAGAACGGGGTGAAATGTCAATGGAAAAGAACAGAATACGTCCGATTGCCGGTACCAAGGTTATGCGTATGAGTTATTCAAGACAAGAAGAGGTTTTAGAGATGCCCAATCTGATCGAGGTCCAGAAGGACTCCTATCAGTGGTTTTTAGACGAAGGCTTGAAGGAAGTCTTTGACGACATCTCTCCGATCGCTGACTACAGCGGTTCCTTGAGTCTGGAATTTGTGGATTTTGAACTCTGCAGGGACGACGTGAAGTATTCTATCGAAGAGTGTAAAGAGAGAGATGCTACCTTTGCAGCACCTCTTAAGGTTAAGGTTCGCCTTTATAACAAGGAGAAGGAAGAAATCAGTGAGCATGAGATCTTCATGGGTGATCTTCCGCTGATGACTGAGACCGGTACTTTCGTAATCAATGGCGCAGAACGTGTTATCGTCAGCCAGTTGGTTCGTTCTCCCGGTATCTACTACGGAATCGGACATGATAAGATCGGTAAGAAGCTCTTCTCCTGTACCGTGATCCCGAACCGTGGTGCATGGCTGGAGTATGAGACCGACTCTAACGATGTCTTCTATGTACGTGTGGACAGAACCCGTAAGGTTCCCATTACCGTACTGATCAGAGCCCTGGGTATCGGTACCAATGATGAGATCCGTGAACTCTTCGGTGACGAGCCCAAGATCGAGGCAAGCTTTACCAAGGACACTGCTGAGAATTATCAGGAGGGTCTGTTAGAGTTATACAAAAAGATCCGTCCCGGTGAGCCTTTAAGCGTTGAGAGCGCTGAGAGCCTGATCAATGCTATGTTCTTCGACCCCAGAAGATATGATTTAGCCAAAGTCGGCAGATATAAATTCAATAAGAAGTTAGCTCTGAAGAATCGTATCCGTCATCAGATCCTGGCTGCAGATGTAGTGGATCCTTCCACCGGTGAAGTGATCGCATCCGCAGGAGACAAGGTGACCGCAGAGCTGGCAGATACCATCCAGAACAGCGCAGTTCCCTTCGTATATATCCAGACCGAAGAGAGAACTGTAAAAGTACTGTCTAATCTGATGGTAGATCTGACCCACTATGTAGATTGCAATCCCAAGGATTTCGGTATCCATGAACTGGTATACTATCCGGTTCTGGCCCAGATCCTGGAAGAGTTCGGCGATGATCCCGAGAAGCTGGCAGAAGCAATCAAGAAGAACGTACATGAACTGGTACCCAAGCATATTACCAAGGAAGATATCCTGGCTTCCATCAACTATAATATGCATCTGGAGTATGGCCTGGGCAACGATGATGATATCGACCATCTGGGCAACAGACGTATCCGCGCAGTAGGTGAGCTGCTGCAGAACCAGTATCGTATCGGTCTGTCCAGAATGGAGAGAGTGGTACGTGAGCGTATGACAACACATGATGCTGAGGATATTTCTCCCCAGTCTCTGATCAATATCAAGCCTGTAACCGCTGCAGTGAAGGAGTTCTTCGGATCTTCCCAGCTGTCTCAGTTCATGGATCAGAATAACCCTCTGGGTGAGCTGACCCACAAGAGACGTCTGTCTGCACTGGGCCCCGGCGGTCTGTCCAGAGACCGTGCCGGATTCGAGGTTCGAGATGTACATTACTCCCATTATGGAAGAATGTGCCCTATCGAGACACCCGAAGGTCCTAACATCGGTCTGATCAACTCTCTTGCAAGCTATGCAAGAATTAATGAATATGGTTTTGTAGAGGCTCCTTATCGCAAGATCGACAAGTCCGATCCTAAGAACCCCCGCGTTACCGATGAAGTAGTCTACATGACTGCGGACGAAGAGGATAATTACCATGTGGCACAGGCAAACGAAGCACTGGATGCAGAGGGACATTTCGTGAGAAAATCTGTTTCCGGACGTTATCTGGATGAGACACAGGAATATCCTAAGGAAATGTTTGATTACATGGATGTATCCCCGAGAATGGTATTCTCTGTGGCTACTGCACTGATTCCTTTCCTGCAGAACGATGATGCGAACCGTGCGCTGATGGGATCCAACATGCAGCGTCAGGCTGTGCCTCTGTTAAGCACTGAGGCTCCTGTGGTTGGTACCGGTATGGAAGTAAAGACAGCGGTTGACTCCGGTGTCTGCGTAGTGGCCAAGAAGCCCGGAACCATTACCTATGTATCTTCCAAGATCATTCGCATTGCTTATGATGACGGAGAAAAGGCAGAGATCCATCTGACCAAGTTCTCCCGCAGTAACCAGTCCAACTGCTACAACCAGAAGCCTATCGTATTCAAGGGTGACCATGTAGCGGCAGGTCAGGTCATTGCAGACGGTCCTTCCACCTCTCAGGGTGAGCTGGCACTGGGTAAGAACCCTCTGATCGGTTTCATGACCTGGGAAGGTTACAACTACGAGGATGCGGTTCTGTTAAGTGAGAGACTGGTACGTGACGATGTTTATACTTCCGTTCATATCGAGGAGTATGAGGCAGAAGCCCGTGACACCAAGCTGGGACCGGAAGAGATCACCCGTGATGTTCCCGGTGTCGGTGACGATGCACTGAAGGATCTGGATGACAGAGGTATCATTCGTATCGGCGCAGAGGTTCGTGCCGGTGATATTCTGGTAGGTAAGGTTACTCCTAAGGGAGAGACTGAACTGACCGCAGAAGAGAGACTGCTGCGTGCCATCTTCGGTGAGAAGGCAAGAGAAGTAAGAGATACCTCCTTAAAGGTACCTCATGGCGAATATGGTATTGTAGTGGATGCCAAGGTATTTACCCGTGAGAACAGCGATGAGCTGGCACCCGGAGTAAATCAGGCAGTCCGCATTTATATCGCACAGAAGAGAAAAATCTCCGTAGGCGATAAGATGGCAGGTCGTCATGGTAACAAGGGTGTCGTTTCCCGCGTGCTTCCTGTAGAAGATATGCCTTATCTGCCCAACGGACGTCCTTTGGACATCGTGCTGAACCCTCTGGGCGTGCCTTCCCGTATGAATATCGGACAGGTCCTGGAGATCCACCTTTCCTTGGCTGCCAAGGCTCTGGGATTCAATGTGGCAACACCTGTCTTCGATGGTGCGAACGAGAAAGATATTATGGATACGTTGGATCTTGCCAACGATTATGTAAACCTTCCTTTCGACGATGCAGAAAGTGCAGAGTGGAAAGAAAAGGGACAGGAAACTACCGCAGACGGTAAGCCTTGGGCAGGAGAGACCTTTACCAGCAAGCATGGTGAAGAGCTTCTTCCTGAGGTTATGCAGTATCTGTCTGAGAACAGAGATCACAGAGGAGTATGGAAGGGTGTTCCCATTTCCAGAGACGGTAAGGTACGTCTTCGTGACGGTAGAACCGGTGAATACTTTGATGGCCCTGTAACGATCGGACACATGCATTACCTGAAACTGCATCATCTGGTAGATGATAAGATCCATGCGCGTTCTACCGGACCGTACTCCCTGGTAACACAGCAGCCTCTGGGTGGTAAAGCCCAGTTCGGCGGCCAGCGTTTCGGAGAGATGGAAGTATGGGCTCTGGAGGCGTATGGCGCATCCTACACCCTGCAGGAGATTCTGACTGTGAAGTCCGATGATGTGATCGGACGTGTGAAGACTTACGAAGCAATCATCAAGGGAGACAATATCCCTGAGCCCGGTATCCCCGAGTCCTTCAAGGTTCTGTTAAAGGAACTGCAGGCACTGGGTCTGGATGTCAGAGTGCTGCGTGAGGATCAGACCGAGGTTGAGATCATGGAGACTGTCGATTACGGCGATACCGATTACCGTTATGAGATGGAAGGTGATCGTAAGTACGATGACGATTACGACAAGAGCTCCCTTGGCGAGATGGGCTATCAGTCACAGGAATTTGATGACAATGGTGAGCTGGTGAACTCTGAGGACGACGATTACGTTGACGATGATTACACCGATGATAGCTTTGACGGCAGTGATGATGAATTTTAATGCTTTGTATAGAAGGGAGTGCCATTAATGTCAGAAACAAAAAATGAAACAACCTATCAGCCTATGACATTTGATGCCATCAAGATTGGATTAGCTTCCCCGGAGAAAATCCGGGAGTGGTCCCATGGTGAGGTATTAAAGCCTGAGACGATCAACTATAGAACACTGAAGCCCGAAAGAGACGGTCTGTTCTGTGAGAGAATCTTTGGACCCAGCAAAGACTGGGAATGTCATTGCGGTAAATATAAAAAGATCAGATATAAGGGCGTTGTCTGCGACCGTTGTGGTGTAGAAGTTACCAAAGCCAGCGTACGTAGAGAGCGTATGGGACATATCGAGCTTGCAGCTCCCGTATCCCATATCTGGTATTTCAAAGGTATCCCCAGCCGTATGGGCCTGATCCTGGATCTGTCTCCCAGAATCCTGGAGAAGGTTCTGTACTTCGCTTCCTATATCGTTCTGGATCCGGGAACCACGAACCTTGAATACAAGGCAGTGCTGTCCGAGAAGGAATATCAGGATGCAAGAGAGACCTGGGGCAACAAGTTCCGTGTAGGCATGGGTGCAGAGGCTATCAAAGAGCTGCTGCAGGCCATTGACCTGGAAAAAGAGGCAGTAGAGCTGAAGACCGGTCTGAAGGAGTCCTCCGGTCAGAAGCGTGCACGTATCATTAAGAGACTGGAAGTTGTAGAAGCTTTCCGTGAGTCCGGTAATAAGCCGGAGTGGATGATCATGGATGTGGTTCCTGTCATTCCTCCCGATCTGCGTCCTATGGTACAGCTGGATGGCGGACGTTTTGCTACCTCCGATCTGAATGATCTGTACAGAAGGATCATCAACCGTAATAACCGTCTGAAGAGACTGTTAGAGCTTGGTGCTCCTGATATCATTGTTCGTAACGAGAAGAGAATGCTGCAGGAAGCGGTAGATGCTCTGATCGATAACGGCAGACGCGGACGTCCTGTTACCGGCCCCGGTAACAGAGCACTGAAGTCTCTGTCCGATATGTTAAAGGGTAAGACCGGTCGTTTCCGCCAGAACCTGTTAGGTAAGCGTGTAGATTACTCCGGACGTTCCGTTATCGTCGTTGGACCGGAACTGAAGATCTATCAGTGTGGTCTGCCGAAGGAAATGGCAATCGAACTGTTCAAGCCTTTCGTAATGAAAGAACTGGTAGCCAAGGGAATCAGCCAGAACATCAAGAATGCGAAGAAGCTGGTAGAAAAGCTGGATACACAGGTATGGGATGTGCTGGAAGAGGTTATCAAGGAACATCCTGTTATGCTGAACCGTGCGCCGACACTGCACAGACTGGGCATTCAGGCATTTGAGCCGATCCTGGTAGAAGGTAAGGCAATCAAGCTGCATCCCCTGGTATGTACCGCATTCAACGCGGACTTCGATGGAGACCAGATGGCTGTACATCTTCCTCTGTCCCAGGAGGCACAGGCAGAGTGTCGTTTCCTGCTGCTGTCTCCCAACAACTTACTGAAGCCTTCCGATGGTGGACCCGTAGCCGTTCCTTCCCAGGATATGGTACTTGGTATCTACTATCTGACCCAGGAGAGACCCGGTGCGATCGGCGAAGGTAAGTATTTCAAGAGCGTAAACGAAGCAATCCTGGCATATGAGAACCAGGCGCTGACCTTACATTCCCGCATCCATGTGCGTATGCACAAGGTAAATGCAGAGGGCGAGACCATTACCGGTACGGTAGAGTCCACTCTGGGACGTTTCATCTTCAATGAGATCCTGCCTCAGGATCTGGGATTCGTAGACAGAAGCGATCCCGAGAACTTCCTGAAGCTGGAAGTAGACTTCCACGTAGGCAAGAAGCAGTTGAAGCAGATCCTGGAGAAGGTCATCAATACCCACGGAGCATCCAAGACCGCAGAGGTACTGGATGATGTTAAGGCTATCGGTTACAAGTACTCTACCAGAGCTGCTATGACCGTATCCATTTCCGATATGACCGTCCCTGAGAAGAAGGGTGAAATGCTGGCAGCTGCACAGGCTACCGTAGACAAGATCGCAAGCAACTTCAGACGTGGTCTGATCACCGAGGAAGAGCGTTATCGTGCCGTTGTAGAGACTTGGAACGAGACCGATAAAGAGCTGACCGACGTACTGCTGTCCGGTCTGGATAAATACAACAACATTTTCATGATGGCAGACTCCGGTGCGCGTGGTTCCAGTCAGCAGATCAAACAGCTGGCAGGTATGCGTGGACTGATGGCTGATACTACAGGTAGAACCATCGAGCTGCCCATTAAGTCAAACTTCCGTGAAGGTCTGGACGTACTGGAATACTTCATGTCCGCACATGGTGCACGAAAGGGTATGTCCGATACCGCTCTGCGTACCGCAGACTCCGGTTATCTGACCAGACGAATGGTTGACGTATCTCAGGAACTTTCTATCCGTGAAGTAGACTGCTGTGAGGGTCAGGCTGAGATCCCTGGTATGGTAGTCAAGGCATTCATGGATGGCAAAGAGACCATTGAAGGCCTGAAAGACAGAATCACAGGAAGATATTCCTGCGAGGATATTTATGATAAAGACGGACAGTTGATCGTTAAGCACAACCACATGATCACCCCCAGCCGTGCTGCCAAGATCTTAAGTGTTGGTGTCAATGCACAGGGTGAGCCCATTGAGGAAGTGAAGATCCGTACGATCCTGACCTGCCGTTCACACGTTGGTATCTGTGCAAAATGTTACGGTGCCAACATGGCAACCGGTGAAGCCGTGCAGGTAGGTGAAGCAGTTGGTATCATCGCTGCACAGTCTATCGGTGAGCCCGGTACCCAGCTGACCATGAGAACCTTCCACAGTGGTGGTGTCGCAGGTGACGATATCACTCAGGGT
This sequence comes from Lachnospiraceae bacterium GAM79, assembly GCA_003584705.1. Classification (GTDB taxonomy): domain Bacteria; phylum Bacillota; class Clostridia; order Lachnospirales; family Lachnospiraceae; genus Acetatifactor; species Acetatifactor acetigignens. The sequence continues at coordinate 3,229,080 of AP018536.1, read as the reverse complement.
CTTCCCCGTGTCGAGGAGTTGTTCGAGGCCAGAAAGCCTAAGGGACTTGCAATCATTGCTGAATTTGGCGGCAAGGCTGAGATCCGTGATACCAAGAAGAAGCGTGAAGTGGTAATTACCAACGAAGAGACCGGTGAATCCAAGGCATATCTGATTCCTTACGGTTCCCGTATCAAGGTTATCGACGGCCAGGTACTGGAGGCCGGTGATGAACTGACCGAAGGTAGTGTAAACCCTCACGATCTGTTGAAGATCAAGGGTATTCGTGCCGTACAGGATTACATGCTTCGTGAAGTACAGCGTGTATATCGTCTGCAGGGTGTAGATATCGCAGATAAGCATATCGAAGTCCTGGTACGTCAGATGCTGAAGAAGGTTCGTATCGAGAATAACGGCGATACCGAGTTCCTGCCCGGAACTCTGGTAGATGTTCTGGATTTCGAAGAAATGAACGAGAAGCTGACCGCTGAAGGCAAGGAGCCTGCAGAAGGTAAGCGTATTATCCTGGGTATTACCAAGGCAGCACTGGCAACCGAGTCCTTCCTGTCTGCAGCATCCTTCCAGGAGACCACCAAGGTCCTGACAGAAGCTGCCATCAAGGGTAAGGTAGATAATCTGATCGGTCTGAAGGAGAACGTTATCATCGGTAAGCTGATTCCTGTAGGAACCGGTATGAAGAGATATCGCAATACCAGACTGAGCACCGATGCCGTAGAGACCATTGACTTCGGTGGTGATATGTACGGTGACGATGCAGAACTGAACCTGAGCGACGGAAGCGAACTGGATGCAGAAGGTGCAGAACTGAATGAAGATGTGAACACAGAAGCAGAAACTGTGGAAGTGGGAACAGACGCTGATAATCAGTAAAATAAAAAGACTTTATTAAGAAAGGCTCTCCGGGATTTTCCCGGGGAGCCTTTTAGAATCGGAACAATTATTGCAATTCTTCTGTATTCAGAACCTGCCAGGCAGTGATCCGGTAAAAGGTATCTTCATCAGATTCCGGATAGAGGATCTCAATGGTCACCTGCAGGGTCTGTAAGTCGGAGATTGGAATCACGTAAGATTTTCCGTGACCTACCGCCACAAAATAGGCTTCTTCGCTGTCACTGGATGAATACATGCGTTGCAACGTCTTATCCATACCTGCCAGGGATTGTTCTGCCTGATTGCAGGCGGCATAATAAGCGGTGGTACGTTCCAGCACACGGGCGCTGAGTTTGCTATCAGCGTTGGCACTGACGATGGACAGTACGGCAAAAGACACCAGGCAGAGGATCACGAATACCAGAAGGATCGAGGCGGATCCGATATTCATGCCGAATTGTTTTTTTCTGGAGGAATTATTCATGGGATCCCCTCCTTTCTGCGGTGTGATGCATGACAGAGAGTGTGTAAATGGGAGATTCCGGTGTAGATACATCATAGACGGTGATCTCGCCTTTCATGATTCCGGTCTCTTCTGCCGGAGTGCTTTTTAGTTCTGCATAAAAGCCGGCGTTATCTTCGGCAGTGCACAGAGTCCAGCTGCTGTCAAAGGCAAGGCGGAGAGTGTTTTCATCGGTCAGCTCCGATGGGGAGAACAAATCCTGCATGGCAGCCACATTGCCCTCCAGAGAGAGATAGGACTCTGCCAGATTCTGTGCCTGAATGACAGCATGATTCTGGTTTACCGTCTGTGTGCTCAAAAGATGTGAGCGAGCAAACAACTGGATACAGACGGCACTGGCCAGTGAAAAAAACAGGATCGCTATGATCATTTCCATTAAAAATAAACTGGATCTGGAATGTTTCATAATAAGTTCGGAATCCTTTCTGTTCGGTTTCTATTCTGTGGTAGTATTACAGTGCACGTGGATATAAAAAGTATGGTCCTCTTCGGAGGCGGTTCTCAGGAATATCCGGATCAGATCGTCCGACGCATAGGATAAGGAGAACTCCTGCAAGTCCATAATATCCGTACCGGCAGGCAATACCTGTCCGCCGAGAGAAGCTCCTTCCCGCATAAAAAGTTCTTTTAAATGTCCGTCATACAGATAGAGGTAAGTACAGTAGGTTTCTTCGTCAATTTCGGAAAGCATGCAGAGCGCCGGAACATTTTCCAGATCGGTCAGGAAAATACTGTCAGCGGTATCGTTCTGCCGCACCTTTTCCATGATATAAGACACCGCCGTCCGGCTTTCGTAATTGACGCCCATATCTTCTACAGTGTGCTGGTATACATCTGCTCCGATGGTAACAAGGGCAAGTGCGGAGACAGCGAATACACCGAACAACGCCAGAACGAACAAGATATCCACAATAAAATGTTTTTCCTGCTTCTGATGATTTCTATTGTTCATATGTCAGAAACTCCTTTAGTGAGCACCGGTCCGGCGAAGTACAGTGACTTCCGGAAGAAGGTTGCTGCCATAATATTCATAGTCAATGAAGAAGCTGTCCTCGTCATACAACAGTCCGTAATGCTGCTCCAGATATTCCAGAGAAGGAGGATAACAGCCTTCTACGGCATAGCACTGGGAAATGCTGTGTTCCAATGCGGTTTCCAGACTTTCCTGCTGCTTGCTCAGAGTAGATTCACCGACGGAGCCGATGCCCCGCAGAAAAAGAACAAACAATATCACAAAGGCCAGAATGGGAAGTAAATAGATCAGCTTACGCCCGAGGGACATACTTTTTTGCTCAAAACGGTTCATAGTATCGTACTCCTATCCGATGCTGGTCATAATACCCATAAGAGGCAGGATGACCGATAACAGGATCAAGCCCACGATCACCGACAGAATAATGACAAGGGTCGGCTCCAGAATGGCAATGATGGATTGTAGTCTGCGGTTGGTATTTTCCTCATAACGATCCGCTATTTTTTTGAGAACCACATCTACGTTACCGCTACGAAAACCGACAGATACCATCTGGGAATACAGGTGGTTGAAAATGCCAGCACCGGTCAGAGCCTCGGCAAAATTGGCACCGGCATTAATGGCTTCCTTACAGCTCAGGATCTTCTGTTTCATTTTCTCGTTGCCTACCAGAGCGGCCACCATATCCAGGCTGGAATAGGTATCCATACCGCTGCTTAAGGTCAGTGCCATACCGCTGGCAAAACGTTCGCAGGCCACACTTTCATAAAAACGTCTGGTGAGGGGGAACCAGTTCAGGAACCGGGCGGTGACACGTTTGCCGGTCTGGGTTCTGGTAGCAAAAAGGTACAGTAACAACAATATGCACAGAATACTTACGAAAATAAAGGAATACCGGTTCAGATGGTTGCCGAGACGCAAAAGTGATGCAGCAAACCCGGTCATCTCACTGCCCAGCTCTATATAGACCTGCTCGAAGATCGGCATGACGCGGCTGACCAGTACCACGATGACAGCGGCCATCATGGCGATCATGATAAAGGGATATGTTACAGCATCCCGGATACTGCCTGCGATGGCATCCTCTTTTTCATAATAATCCGCCAGAGAGCTCATACACACATCGAGATTACCGGATTCTTCACCCAGAGCGATCATATGCAGGCAGTAATCGGGGAAGACCTTGGTGGCTTCCAGTGCTTTGTGAAAGCTTTCTCCCTGTCGGCATACGGTAAGGATCTCCTCGAAGATCGCCTTGCCTTCGGGAGACTGGGCATCACTTTGCAGGATGGCCATGCCCTCCACGGGCGGAATGCCTGCCTGAAACAGCATGGCAGCCTGACTGCAAAAAGAAGCGATCTCTTCATTAGAAAGTAGTTTTTTCTCTGTGGTCTTCATGGCGTTTTGTTCCCTTTCACTAATACATTTTCTGCAGGATATAATTACTGCCGTCACCGATGAACTTTTTCAGAGTCTTGTCATCCGTGTTGGCACCGAACGTAGGATCCACCAGGGTCCAGACATTGCCGTCAAATTCTATGATGCCGTTCAGCCATCCGGTATCATCGGTGTAGACACTGATCCAGGCATGGTAGGCATCCTGGGCATAGCCGACCTCCAGCCGGGTCGGGATCCGCTGGCTTCGCAGCATGCTTGCCATTACCGCGGCATAATCCAGACAGATACCGGTGCCGGAAGCAAGAATGGCATCCACATCGGAGGTATAGCCCGTAGGAGGATCGGAGGCTTTGTCGTAGTCGTAAGTAATATTCTGGGTAATATAATCATAGATCCGGGTGATCACTTCCAGATCCGAGGAAGCACCCTCGGCAAGTTCCTGTCCCTTGGCTACCACTTTGCTGTCCGCAGTAAAATTCACGTACTGGTTGGGGTAGAGAAAAGGGCTGAATGCATCCGTAATCTGTACATCGAGGTCTGCATACAGGCAGGTGGCATAATTGGTACCGGAGATATTTTCATAGATCGTCACGTCATAATATCCGTCTCCGGAAGACAAGGGGAAAGTCTCATAGCCGCCACCGTGCAGATCGTAAGTATAGACAACGGTATCCGGCCCGGTAATGCGCAGTTTGACCTTGGGACAGGTGCCGGTGTAATTGGCACAGACATAGCCGTCAGACATATGAGAATAGTCAATGACAGCCACATCATTGGAAGCTGTTGCTGTTCCGTCGGCCCGGGGCACAAGACAGACAGGCGTGGCATCCCGGAGAGGCTCTGCGTCAGTTACGGCTTCCGTTTCAGGAGAAGAGGCATCCGCAGAGCTGATATTCGTATCCGCAGAAGAAGGAACTGCGGAGGATTGTGATGGTTCGCCGTAAGTGTCTGCGACGGGGGCATCCACAGGCAGATTGTCAGAGCCGGATCCGCAGGCACATAAGCCGATTGTCATGGAATATGTAATTAGCAAAATGCGCAGTCGCGCAGATAATTTTGGCATCCGCATAAAAATCGTTACATCCTGTTGTTATTGTTCCAGGCCCGTTACATTATCGGGAGTAAAAAGCAGGTGGAGAGTCTCACCGTTTTTGACGGGGACATAAATATTGGCTTCCTCGGACAAAAACGGAAAATTGATCACACCCTTGGAGGAATCCACAGAGAGCGGTTCGATGATCTCCCCGGACACAGTCTCCATAAAAGCCTCCTCGTAAAGAATGTTGTCACCGGTGAATTTCAGACTTAAAATATTATTTTCCACATAATCCAGTGTAAGCACCGCAGGTGTGGGGGCCAACAGTTTCTCAGTCATCTCAGAGAGAGGAACGATGGCGAGCGGCGACAAAAAGGTCAGCACGAAGATCAGTGTCGTGGCAACGATCAGCCGGTTGTAGGAGGCGGCATTCACTTTTTTGCGAAGCACCAGCTTGTCAAAAGGGATCGTATTGACCGGCTGGTTGCAACTGGACAGGATATTCTGCAAAGCATTGTTGGCAGTTGCCATGTCCAGTTCATATCGGTTCTTTTTATGAAAAAACATAATCTGTTATCCTTTCATTCTTTCTTTCAAATGATCCTGTCCGGAGGCAATATAGCGTTTGACGCTGCTGCGGCTGATCTCCATGGCTGCAGCGATCTCTTCGAGCTTCATGTCGTTATAGTAGCGCATGATCAGGACCTGCTTCTCATTGAAAGGAAGCTGCTCTAAAGCGTCCGTCAGCCGGGAGTATTCATCCTTCTGCTGGTAGTGCAGTTCCGGATTGGTGTCCAGGTGGGGATCCTGGACAATATCCAGAATCTCCTGGCTCAAGACCTGGCAGTCGTTCTGCGGTCGGTTCTTCTGGGTCATGTCATAGCAGACGTGGAAGCAGATGCGGTTCAGCCAGGCGATAAAAACCGTGGGATCATTCAGTTTTCCAATGTTTTTCAGAGCCAGTATGTAGACCTCCTGCATAGCGTCCTGAGCGAGAAAGTCATCTCTCAGATAATGCCTGGTGTAGTTGTATACTTTATTATAGGTAAGAGCATACAATTCCGCGAAGGCATCCGAGTCGCTGTGCTGGGCACGGATCACAAGACCGGCAATGTAAGGAATGTTCATGTCTTTCATGCGTTCGTCTCACTGCTTGGTTAACGGGTTCTTTAAGCGTGGAGCTTATTGTATGTCTCTGTAAGCAGAGTGGAGAAATACTCTGCATGTGCTTCTTCATTTAAAATATATGCGTACTTGATCTGAATGGGCGCATTGCTGTGTTCTTCGTTATATTCTTTTAACTGCTGCGCCAGACTTTCTATGAAATAGTCCATGGTATCATGGGAACCGTGGTTGACGATCATGAGGAATTCATTACCGCCGTTACGTCCCACTACACCGAAGGCATCGCCAACGCTCTCCAGAATGCCGGAGAAATCTTTTAACATCTGGTCGCCTACCACATGTCCCATAGTCTGGTTGATCTCTTTCAGGTTGGTGATGGTCACCATATAGCAGGCTACATGAGCCAGAGATTCCGGAGAGTCATAGGTCTCGAAGACCACGTCCAGACCGTGCCGGTTGGGGATACCGGTCAGATGATCCAGGAAGGCCGCACGGTTCAGAGCATGGCTTTCTTCGGCAAAAGTGCGTAATTTATAGAAATCGTATAATAACCATATCAGATTAAATAATGCAAGGATCCATGAAAGTGTGCATAAGATAAACAGAGTCCGGTCTTCGAAAAGCTTTGTGCCCAGTGCAGGGTTCAGAGTCAGGACCAGAACATAGGCGGTTTCCAACAGCAGAAGAAGAATTAACTGCACGGTTTTGGTGTTACGGAAGGTTTTTACGAATTTCTTTTTCTGTATCATATAGGTTCACTCCTTTGATTGCGCTGGTGGTGAGGTGTACATCGGGAAAATACTTCGCCGTTCGCCAATCATGCAAGCATGTTGGCTCTCTTGCGCTCATTATATCATAACAGGCACTTAAAAAAAAGAAAAGAAATATTGAGCCATTCCGCTTCTTAGCGCCGTCTTTATATACGGAAGTGCTTCCGGAGTGTATGAGCGGAGGCGTGGCTGCATATATGGAACGTATTATTTATACGGTTTACATAAGAAGAAAACGGACAGGCCAATGTCCGGCATAAGATATCCATCAGGGAATTCCCTGGTGGATATTTTCATTTTAGGGAAAAGCAGAATTTGTCGAAAAGGAGAGGACAATGTTGGAAACGATCTTGAATAATTTTCATCTGGAGAAGATCCTGTGGATCCTGCAAAAAAGGATTGCATACATTATGATCCTGGGGGTACTGGGAGGAATGGCGGGAGGCGCTTATGCATATCTGACCAACAGTACACTTTACCGGGCGGAGGTATCCTTCTATGTATACAGTGATCCGGACTACGTGTATGATTCTTCGGTCAATATCTCAAATTCCGAATTTACCCAGGCCAAGAATCTGGTACAGAGTTACATATTAATCCTGAAGAGTAACACGATCCTTCAGAAGGTGCTGGAGGAAGCCGGGCTGGATTACGGAACGGAAGCTTTGTCGGGAAGAATCGGTACCAGTGTGGTGGAAAACACGGCAGTGTTCTATGTCTACACTTATGACAGTGATCCTTACCGGGCCATGGAGCTGGCCAATGCTATCGGCAGGGTGGCTCCGAAGGAGATCGGCCGGATCGTGAAGTCCGGTGGCATTGAGGTGATCGATTATGCCACACTGCCGGAAGCACCCTACAGTTCCACCAGTCTGGTCAAATATGCACTGGTGGGCTTTGCCGGATGCTTTGGGGCATCCTTTGTATTGTTTCTGCTGGCAGGACTGATGGATACCACGATCCGCAGGCGGTACGAACTGAAGCTGGCATTCCGGATTCCGGTGCTGGGAGATATTCCGCAGATCCAGGCGCCGGACCGGAAGAGTAAGCCCGTGTTAGTATTGGGGGAGAACAGCTCCTTTGCCGTGAAAGAATCCTATAATACCATCCGGGCAAACCTGCTGTTCACGGGAAAAGGAGAACATTGTCCGGTCTATGCCGTCACCAGTGCGGATAAGGATGAAGGCAAGACTTTGAACAGTGTCAACATCGCCATCAGTTACGCACAGCTGGGCAAAAAAGTATTGCTCATCGACGGAGACATGCGGAATATGTCGGTGGCATCTCTGCTAAAGCTCCGGGGCAGACTTGGACTGAGCCAGTATCTGGCGGGATTGCGGGAGACACCGCAGATCGTGGAATACCGGCAGAATCTGGATGTGCTGGTGGGAGGAGAAAATCCACCGAATCCTTCCGAACTGTTGGGCGGAGAGCGGATGAAGGAGCTGCTTACGACGTTGCGTAGCCGGTACGACTGCATCATTATTGATCTGCCGCCGGTAGGAATTGTGACGGATGCCCTGCTATTGTCCCATGAAGTCACCGCCTATCTTCTGGTGGTGCGGGCCGGCGTCAGCCATATGAGCCGGGAAAAGTCGGCGGTGACACTGTTAGAGCAGGTGGATGCGGATATCTGCGGCATCCTGTTCAACGGCCTGCCGCCAAAATCTAAGGACTGTAACTACAGACTGCAGCAATACTGGCAGGAATATAAACAGCAAAATGGGGAAGCAGTTTGAAAAAAACCGGGAGGTCTTTATGAAAATATGTTTTGCCGCATCGTCGGGCGGCCACTTTGAACAACTGATGATGTTAAAACCGCTAATGGAAAAATACGAAAGTTTTGTAGTAACGGAGAAAACAGGCTATGAGGTGAAGACACCGGTGAAATGTTACTATCTGCAGCAGGTGAACCGGAGACAGTGGAGATGCCTTTTTTATCTGTTGAAAAATACCGTGGATTCGTTGCGGCTGTTGCATAAAGAACAGCCGGATGTGGTGGTCTGCACCGGAGTGCTGGCCATGATCCCGCTGTGCATGGAAGCCAAGCTCTCCGGCAGGAAGCTGATCTACATCGAGTCATTTGCCAAAGTGACTTCGGCCACACTGACGGGAAAACTGTTATATCATTATGCGGATCGTTTTTATGTCCAATGGACACAGATGAAGGAAATCTATCCGGATGCGATCTGCCTGGGGGGAATTTATTAGGATGATATTTGTAACGACCGGATCTCAGAAGTTCCAGTTCAATCGATTGTTACAAAGGATAGATCTGCTGATCGAGGAAGGCATGATAAGAGAGGAGGTGTTTGCCCAGATCGGAGTCAGCGATTATCAGCCAAAGCATTATGAATACTGCAGGTTTCTGGACAGAGAAGGCTTCACCGGGAAGCTGCGGGAATGCCAGATGGTCATTACCCATGGTGGAACCGGTGTGATCATCGGCGCCGTAAAACAAGGGAAAAAAGTGATCGCAGTGCCGAGACTTGCCAGCTACGGGGAGCATGTGGACGATCATCAGGTACAGCTGCTTCGGGAATTCGACGGAATGAACCTGATCTGTGCCTGTTATGACAGTGAGAAACTGGGGGATTGCATCCGGGATACCGGCAGCAGGGACTTTGCCGGATACCATTCCAATACCCGGAGGATCCTTAAGGATATTGAGAATTTTTTAATTGCGGAAGAGGGGGAAAACCATGGAAAACATTCAAAAATTTCGTAAAAAAGGGAAAAAACTGGGAGAGTATATGATGACGAAGCTGCGCCTTTTGCGGGATCAGAAAAAATATCGCTCCCGGGGAGTAACATTAAAATATATGCTAGACCGGGTGGATTCCCGGGATCTGATCATCGTTTTCAGCTCCTGCACCAGAAAAGGGATCCGGGCCAGATACAATTATGTCCGGACGTTAAAGGAAGTTCCCTGTAACAAGTTGTTTCTGTTGGATGATTTTGCGTCAGATCACAGAGGTTCCTTTTATCTGGGCAGCAATATGAAATTCGAGGAGGCGGTCGTTGTAAGGGAACTGATCGACCGGGTGCGGGAGCAGACCGGAGCAAAACGCCTGATCTTCTGCGGTTCCAGCAAGGGCGGTTACACGGCACTGAATTTCGGACTGGACTATCCCGGAAGCTATATGGTGGTGGGGGGGCCCCAGTATTTTCTGGGACAAAGCCTGCTGGACACCGGGAATATTGAGGCGTTGAAGCATATTGCCGGACAGGTCTGTAAGGAAAAGGTCGAATTCCTCAATGAGTATCTTCCGAAAAAGGTGGCAGCCAACCGTTATGCGCCCTCCCAGAGGATCTATCTGCATTATTCCGACAGCGAACACACCTATGAGGAACATATCCGCTATCTGCGCCGGGATCTGGCGAAAAAGGGATACCGCTGCAGCGAGGACGTGGCACATTACAAGGAACACGGGGAGATCAGTCTGTATTTTCCGGAATTTTTATTACATAGTGTGGAGGAAATCTTATGCCGGCAGTCAGCGTGATCGTTCCGGTATACAATGCGGAAAAATATCTGGAGGAATGCATTCGTTCCCTGACAGAGCAGACGTTGTCTTCACTGGAACTGATCTTCGTGGATGACGGTTCCACGGATGCTTCTCCCAAGATTCTGGAAAGATATCGTGCCAGGGATCCCGAACACATCCGGGTCATCACCCAGAAGAACGCAGGGCAGGGAAAGGCAAGAAATGTAGGACTTGCGGCTGCCACGGGAGAATATGTGGGATTCGTGGATTCGGATGATTATGTGGACAGGCGTATGTACGCGGCCATGTACGCCAGGGCCGGTTCCGAAGAACTGGATCTGGTGGAATGTGATTTTCATTATCTGGAGGAAGACGGCAGAGAGAAGCGCTCTTACGGTTCGGCGGCTCCCTGGAACAAGCTGATCCGCAGGAGACTGCTTACGGACAACGATATATGGTTCCCGGAGGGGTATATCTATGAGGACACCTCTTTCTACCTGAAGTTACGTCCCTTTGTGAAAAAACAGGCGAAAATGCTGGGAGTCTATGTCTATCACCGGGACAGAGGGGATTCTACCATGAATGACAATAAAAGCAGACGGGTGGGAAATATTTTTCCGGTATTGCAGGATGCCTGTCGGTTTTACCGGGAAAAAGAACTGATGGATACTTATGGGAAAGAACTGGAATATTTCTGTACGAGGATCCTGTTGTGCAGTTCCATGGGGCGGATCTCCAGAGTGCGGGACCGGAAGCTGCGGAAATCTCTGCGGGAAGAGACTTTTGTGTTCCTTCGGGAAAATTTTCCGGAGTATCGGAAGAACCCTTATCTGGGCAATGGACTGAAAGGGCGTTATCTGCGGATCGCCACACCGGCATTGTGCGGGATCTGTGGGGGAACCATCGGCAGATGCAGGCCGGGAGGGTTACCGGGATAGAAAATGGCGGACAGAGAAAAGGGGAAAAATATGCGGATATCGGTAGCAATGGCCACTTATAACGGGGCCAGATTTATCACAGAACAGCTGGATTCCATCCGGCTTCAGAGCCTTCCGGTGGATCAGGTGATCCTGCGGGATGACGGTTCCTCGGATCAGACGCTGGAGATCGTACGGGAATATCTGGAGACTTACGAGTTGGCACCGGCATGGAGGATCACACAGAACGGAAAACGACTGGGGTATGCGGAGAATTTCCGGGCAGCGGTGGAAGAGACGGACGGTGATTATGTCTTTTTCTGCGATCAGGACGATATCTGGGAACCGGACCGGGTGGAAGATATGGTGAGCGAGATGGAAAAACGGAGAGAGATACTGGTGCTGGGATCGGAATTCGTACCGTTTACAGTGGATCCCGATGCTCCTTCTGTCAGCCGGAGCGTATTGAAAAGCTTCCGGGGGGACGGAAGCATGGAGCATGTTGCATGGAGTCCGGCCCATATTTTCATCGGCAGTGAGGGCTGTACCATGTGTCTGCGCAGAGAGTTCCTGGAAGAGACGAAGAAGTACTGGTATCCCGGGTGGGCGCATGATGAATATGCCTGGAAGTTGTCCCTGTGCATGGACGGCTGTTACATTCTGCACAGTGTTACGTTACGGCGGCGAATGCACTCGGGTAATGTATCCAAACGCAAGATGCGGGATCTGGACAGACGGATCGCTTTTTTCAGGGAATTGCAGAAGAGTCATGAAACCACTCTGCGGTTCGCCGAGGACTTTGGAATGCCGGAGGAAGCGAAGGAACTGTTAAGACGCAATATCCGGGCCACCACCCTTCGGATCGAGCTGATGGAACAGCGAAAATTGTGGAATATTGTGCCGCTTTTATGGAAATACCGGGATTGTTATCACAGCAAAAAATCTCTGCCGGTGGAATTTGCCATGGCAGTCAGAGGATGAGGCAATGAGCAGATATCTGGTGGAAAAAACGAAGACAACGGGGCAGGGCTGGCAGAGCAGCAACCGCTATTTTGAAAATTGTGGGGAGCGGAGTCTTGGACAGTTTTTGTCGGTTTCTTTTCTTGTGGCCTATTATATTTTACCACAGTATTTCGGAATCCGGCTGCCGGGCTTTGATCTGACGGCACAGCGAATGCTCATAACGATTCTGTGTCTCTTTCTGTTGAGCAAAGAATCCAGGAAAAAGATGTTCTGGGAAGGGGTGAGAAGCTGCAGATTGTGGCTTTTTATGGCAGGATATCTGGGAATCTGTTTCTATACGGCGGTACTGCGTTTTCACATAGGTACTTTTCTTTATCCGTTCATTGAATTATTGGGAGCTTTTCTGGTGATCTACGTACTGCGGGAGTATCTGGGAAGTGATGGATTTCTGGTGCTTTTCCGGCGGATGCTTTTGTTTCTGTGTGTGTTGGGACTCGTGGAGGCGGTCATGAGAAAGACACCCTTTGCCTATCTGGAGACCATCAGGGGACTTTATACCGGAGGCATGATCCGCTCCGGTGCCTACCGGATCATGGGACCGGCCAATCATTCTCTGGCGTATGGGCTGATCCTGATCTCCGGGTTACCATTATTGTGCATTGATGAGGAGAAACATTGCTTCACGCTGTTTCGGCATCTGCCTCTCCTGCTATTGGTGGTGGTTAATGTATTTCTTACGGGATCCCGCTCCACGCTGGCGGTCATGGGACTGGAGCTTTTGCTGTTGACCGTGCTGGCACCGGGAGAGCAGAGGAAGAAACTGTTATTTACCATAGTACCGGCCGGGCTTTTGATTCTGCTTCTTGCATTTTTATTCCCCAATTCTCCGCCGGGACATTATATTCTGTTGCAGCTTAGTACGGTGGTGGATGAGATGTTTGGAACCTCCTATGCCATCCGTTACGGGGTGGACAGCACCTCCCTTGCCAACAGCGCTTCCTACAGGGATGCCCTGCTGGATATTTTCACGGTGGACTGGCTGAACCCCTGGCTGGGGCAGGGCTCCGGATATCATTTCTCCTGGTATATTCCGGGAGGGGCCACGATCCACTCCATTGACAATTTCTATGTGGCCAATTATATCCGCTACGGGTATCCGGGACTGGTGGTCTACGGACTGTTGATCCTGCAGGCGGTGGGGGAGATGGTGCGATGCGGGATTCAAAAGAAGGACAGAACAATGTTAAGTCTGGCGCTTGCGGTCTGCGGGTACTTCTTAAATCTGTGGTGGATGGATACGCTGCAGACCATCAAGTATGCGTATCTTCCCATCGCACTGTTCCAGGTGATCTCCCGGGAAAAATGGGAAAATATGTCGGATTTGCAACACAAAGCGGTGCACAGATACATAAGGTAAATAGAGAGAAGAAACGAAAAAAGGAAACGAAAATGCGAAAAAGTTTTTGGCTGTTTGCAATAGTTCTGAGTATGAGTCTGGGGATACGGGCGCAGGCGGCACCCAGAGAGATCCCGGATCGTTTCAATACCGGTGTGGATACAGATACAGAGCTGACGGAGATCCCGGAACCGGGGATTTACGGTGGAATCCAGTACAAGACCGGAGCCGGAGGACAGCTGGCACTGGATCTGGTCTACAGCAACAGACAGGCGGGGAATGAGATAGAGATCCGGAATATGGATTTTTCCCGGTATGCACTGTTGATGGTCAATGAGGGCAAAATTGCCGTGGAGACCACGGTGACTTTCCGGAACTGTAAATTCGATGCAGTCACTACCGGGCGGGAGGATGCCCGGATATCCTATGTGTTCGAAGACTGCACCCTGCGTAATTTTCAGGGAAGCAATGCCACGTTTACCCGGTGCCGTCTGGGGGGCAGCAGCGGAGATGCGTTGAATCCCTATCGCAATGTGACACTGAGAGATTGCTACATTGCGGATCTGGCACATCCGGACAGCGGGGATACAGTACATTCTGACGGGGTACAGATCTTCGGATATCCTTCTCTTACAGCGGAGAATATTTCCTTCGACAACTGCAGATTCGAAGTACCGGCGATCCCCGGAGGGGGGAGCTATGTGAATGCCTGTCTCATGATTGCCCCGGAGAAGAGCGGTGCCAAAGGAATCTATTTCACAAACTGCATTCTCAACGGAGGCGGTTATGCCATCTACACACTGGTAAAAGACGGTTTTTCTCTGGAGAATGTGGTGCTGTGTAATATCTCGGTAGGGGATGCGGCCCGTTATGGAACCTTCTACCATCGCAATGTCACGGCGGGGGTCACCATGGAGAATATTTATACGACGGATACTTTGTATGTAGGCAGCAGATTCGTGGATGAAGAGGGCAGGATCCATTTCAGCGTGACCAACGATACGGCGCAGGAACGGAAGCTGATGATCGTGACGCCCAGACAGACCATAATACTGCCTGTTAAGGCGTGTCCGCCCTATGAGGACAGAACGGCGGATATGACCTTTGAGGATTTTCCCTTTGATATCGATGTGGTGGTGCCGGGGGCACAGTGGGCGGTATGCTATGACATCACGGACGGGTGCACACAGATCGCACTGTATGCGGAAAGGAAGAGATGATTATGACGGAAGTACTGTATATATGCCTGTGGTACAAAGATAAAAAGAGAACCTGGTCAGGAACGGCCTGGTCCCTGCGACAGGCCATGGAGCCTTATCTGCAGGTGCAGGATCTGGCACTTTCGGATCCTCTGTACCGCAAAATACTCCGGAGACTGCAGAGGAAGAAGGGACTGAACCCCGGGCCGGTCCTGCGGGACCGGCTGCGGCTGTCGGGGAGATATGCTACGTGGAGACATCGGCACAGGACAGACGAAAAAATGCCTGTGTTTCAGTTTGGCGGCTGGCCGTCGGGAGCGCATTTGGCATCCTATCTCTATCAGGACCTTTCCATTTCCGCGATTCTGTGGCTGCAGAAGGAAGATCCGGTGGGCTATCGGTACTGCGAGTATGATCAGGTGCCGCAAAAGACGTTGGAACGCAGGGCGGCGAGACAATTGGAGCAATACCGGCAAAGTGAAGGGGTATTCACCATGAGCAGGTGGCTTTCGGAGTTCCTGATCCGGGAATGCGGGCTCCCCCGGGAAAAGGTCCATGCGGTGGGAGGCGGCATCAATGTGGATGCTGCAGGGATCCGTCCGGGATCAAAGGAGGGGCGGCGTATCCTGTTTGTGGGAAGGAATTTTGTGAGAAAAGGTGGTCCGTTGGTGGTACAGGCTTTCACAATCCTGCGGAAAAAATATCTGTGGTCAGCGGAGCTGTATCTGGCGGGGGCAAAGGAGTCGGACATCCGGGACGCTCTGCGGGAGAGGCAGATCAGGGTAGAAGAGGCGGACTGGCAGAAGATCCACCTGCTGGGAGATCTGGGGTCTGAAAAACTGACAGACTATTATAACCTGTGTGATGTCTTCTGTATGCCGTCTTATTTTGAAGCCTATGGACTGGTATTTGCAGAGGCACTTACTTATGGTCTGCCCTGTATCGGCAGAGATAAATTCGCTATGTCGGAGTTCATTGAGGACGGATGCACCGGCAGGCTTATTTCCGGGGAGGATGCGGAGGAACTGGCACTGGATCTGTGGGAAGTACTTCAGGATCCGAAATACCGGGAGGAAGTGGAACGGCGGAGGGAATGGTATCTGAGAGAGTATTCCTGGGACAAGGTGGCGCAGAGAATATGCAGTGTGATGGAGAAAAATGAGAGAGACAAAGATCAGTATCGTAGTGCCGGTGTATAACGCGGAAAAAGAATTACAGCGCTGTGTAGACAGTATTTTCCGGCAGAGCTTTTCCAATTGGGAACTGCTGCTTATCGATGACGGCAGCAGGGATAGCTCTTCGGCCTTGTGTGACAGGCTGGGGGCGCAGGACACAAGGGTCCGGGTCTGGCACAAGGAAAACGGCGGTGTCAGCAGTGCCAGAAATCTGGGGATCTGTAAGGCTGAAGGAGAGTATCTTTTTTTTACGGACAGTGATGATACCCTGTTCCCGGATACCCTGGCAACTTTATATCAAAAGGCAAAAGTATCCGGCGCGGATCTTTCGGTGTGCGGTTTTACATATCTGGTGGAACAGACGAAAGAATGTGTGGATAACCTTCCGGAAAAAGCTTTCTGCGGTGGAGGAAAAGAATATCTGGAGGAGCGGTTTTTATCGGACTTCCGGCGGGAATTTTTCAATCCGCCATGGAATAAGCTGATCCGCAGGGAATTGCTTCTGGAAAATGATATCCGCTTCGGAGAGGAATTTGCCATCTGTGAGGATATGGCTTTTTCCATGCAGGTGCTGGAAAAGAGCAAAGGGATCTGTGTGGTTCCGGAGTCGTTGTATTGTTATCACTATAAGGAAGCGGAGAATCTGGTGAACCGTTTTCATGAGAACTATTATGAGGCTTTATTGTATTTCCGGGACCGCACCTGGCAGTGCTTCCGAACGCTTCAGGCAAAGCAGGAACTGTATGCGGAGGTCAATGCCTGTTTCGTGGGGAAGAGTCTGATGTATCTGCATAAGATCTATAGAGATTCCGGCTATGAGGAAACCAGGAAATATGCGGAACTGAAACGGATCGGTGGTTCCCTGCCGCTGCAGAATGCCCTGCGGGAATACCGGGCCACGGGAAAGAGGCGCTTGCTGCGGGAGTTGCTCCTGCATAAGAAATTCCGGCTATTGGACAGTCTGTACCGGTGGCGGTAGGACAGGGGAAGGAGAGAGGATTGGAACTGACAAAACAGATCGGCGTATTGCGCAATCGAAAAACCTTGGACGGAAGAAAAGCAGACAGGAACAAAGTAAATCTGGAGTACTGGAATTTTAATGAGAATCTGGGGGATCTGCTGGCACCGGTGGTGACGCAGTGGATGTTGCACCGTCTGGGACTGGATCTGTACAGAGAGGCGGCAAAGCCCTGCCATCTGATGACCATTGGTTCTGTGTTGGGACTGGGAGTTTTCGATGCGGTGATCTGGGGCAGCGGGGTCAATTCCTTCGCCCATGTGGGACGGGTGACTACACAAAAGGGATACCGGAAGCTGGATATCCGGGCAGTCAGAGGTCCGGTCACCGCACAGGTGCTCCGGGAGAACGGATATACCTGTCCGCAGATCTACGGAGACCCGGCGATCCTGCTGCCTCTGATTTATCCAGGCAGACGACCGGAGAAAAAGAAAAAATATGTGGTGATCGACCATTACATGAAGCGGAAAACGACAGGAGATGACAGACTTTCCATACGAACCGGAGATTACCGGACCTTCCTCGACAAAATTCTGGAGGCGGAGGTGGTATACTCGTCTTCGTTACATGGGATCATTCTGGCGGAGAGCTATGGGGTCCCGTCGGTATTCCTTCGGCAGGGGATGGAGGAAGAGATGCTGAAATATTATGACTGGTACTTTGCCACCGGCAGATATGAGGTGCGCTCGGCAACATCCCTTGCGGAAGCAAAGGAAACAGAACCCATGAAATTGCCCGAACTGGAAGAACTGAGGGAGGGACTGCTACAGAGCTTTCCCTATGATCTGTGGATCGGCCAGAAAGCCGGAAGGAGAAAGTGTGAATGAAAAGGACCCGAAATGCCGTCAGAAATGTGATCTTCGGAGGACTCCTGAAGGGGTATCAGATTCTGGTTCCTTTTATCATGCGCACGCTGCTGATCCGGTATCTGGGAATGGAATATCTAGGGCTGAACAGTCTGTTTACTTCCATACTGCAGATCCTGAATCTGGCGGAGCTGGGAGTAGGGAGTGCACTGGGCTACAGTATGTATGCTCCCATCGCGGAAGGAAAGAAGGACGAGATCTGTGCTCTGTTGTCATTGTATCGCAGATATTACCGCCTGATCGGTCTGGGGATCTTTCTGGCCGGAATAGTGCTGCTGCCGTTTCTGCCATCGTTGGTGAAAACGGACAGTATTCCGCCGGATGTGGATTTGTATGTATTGTATCTGCTGCATCTGGGAGCCTGTGTCATCAGTTACTGGCTGTTTGCGTATAAAAACAGTCTGCTGGCAGCTCATCAGCGAAGTGACCTGGCAAATAAGGCGGATCTGGCGGTACGGACGCTGCAGTATCTTATACAGGCCGGGCTGCTGGTGGGCTTTCGGAATTATTACTGGTATCTGCTGGCGGCACTGGGAGCACAGATCCTGACGAATCTGTGTACCGCACTGGTGGCACAGAAAAATTATCCGGATTATGTCCCAAAGGGACAGGTGGAAGAGCAGACCAGGCAAAAAATCCGAGGCAGGATCAAGGACCTGTTTACCTCCCGGGTGGGGGTGGTCATTGTGAATTCCGCGGATACTCTGGTCATTTCGGCATTTTTGGGACTGACAGTGCTGGCAGTCTATCAGAATTATTATTACATCGTTACTTCCGTCATTGGTCTGGTAGGGGTGCTTTTCACCTCCACTCTAGCCGGGATCGGCAATAGTCTTCTGACCGAGAGCCGGGGGAAAAATTATGCGGACTTCTGTAAATTTACACTGTTGATCGCCTGGATCGCAGGACTTTGCACCTGCTGCCTGCTGTGTCTGTTGCAGCCCTTTATGAAACTGTGGATCGGAGAGGCAGGCATTTTGCCCGGACAGATCGTGATCTGTCTGTGTGTATATTATTTTATCTACGAGTTCAACCAGCTGTTCAATGCCTACAAGGATGCCGCCGGGATCTGGCACAGAGACCGGTTCCGGACACTGACAACGGCAGGAGTGAATCTGGTCCTGAATCTTCTGCTGGTGAAACCTATGGGGCTGTACGGAGTGATCCTGTCTACGGTAGTTGCTACGGTCATCGTAGGAATGCCGTGGCTGATACATAATCTGTTTACGACGTTGTTTGACGGAGAGGACCGGCAAAGCTATCTGGGGACACTGGTCTTCTATGGAAGCGTAACATTTTTAAACTGTATGCTGACCGACCGGGTATGCAGTCAGATACCGGTAGAAGGAATCCGGGAATTATTGGAGCGGGCACTGGTATGTCTGCTTGTGTCCAACGGCATTTTTCTGTTGTGTTACGGAGGCCGGAAGGATTTCCGGGCCCTGTTGGCAATGGGGAAGAGATTTCTGCCTGAAATACCTCATGATAAAGCGATTTCGGGAAATGACCGATCCGCAGAGGAAACCACAAAGTTTGCAGATTACGGAAAGGCGGGAGCTTTCTATGAAGATTGCAGTAGCGGGAACCGGGTATGTGGGATTGTCCATGGCAGTTCTGCTGGCCCAGAATCATGAAGTAACGGCGGTGGATGTGATACCGGAGAAGGTAGAGTTGTTACAAAAAGGGAGATCACCTATCCGGGATAAAGAGATCAAAGAATATCTGGCAGGCGGCAGGCTGCATTTGCAGGCTACCCTGGACGGAGAGGTGGCTTACCGGGATGCGGAGCTTGTGATCGTCTCCACACCGACGAACTATGATCCCGGAATTCACTTTTTTGATACCGGTTCTGTGGAAACGGTGGTGGAGACAGTACGGAGGGTGAATCCTGACGCGGTGATCGTGATCAAGAGTACGGTGCCGGTGGGATATACAGTGTTTCTGATGGAAAAATATCACACGGAAAGGATCCTGTTTTCTCCGGAATTTTTGCGGGAAGGGCATGCACTGTATGACAATCTGTATCCTTCCCGGATCATTGTGGGAGCAGACACAAAGTCCGTTGAAATGGCGGAGTATGCAAGACGGTTTGCAGAGCTTTTGCGTGAGGGTGCAAAAAAACAGGAGATCCCCATACGGATCATGGACCCTACGGAAGCGGAGGCGGTAAAACTGTTTGCCAATACCTATCTGGCGCTCCGGGTCAGTTTTTTTAACGAACTGGACACTTATGCGGAGATGCGGAACTTAAGCAGCCGCAATATTATCGAGGGTGTCTGCCTGGATCCCCAGATCGGGATGCAGTACAACAATCCCTCTTTTGGCTACGGAGGATACTGTCTGCCGAAGGATACGAAGCAGCTACTGGCCAATTATGAGAACATTCCCCAGAATCTGATCCAGGCCATCGTGTCCGCCAACAGTACCCGCAAGGATCATATCGCGGACAGTATTCTGGAGAAGGCGGGATTTTATCAGGGAAGTCAGGGTAGAGGCGGTGTTCCGGGACAAAAGGTGGTCATAGGAATCTATCGGCTTATCATGAAGTCCGGCTCCGATAATTTCCGTCAGTCCAGTATCCAGGGCGTCATGAAACGGATCCGGGCCAAAGGGGCACAGATTTTGTTGTACGAGCCGGAACTTTCGGAGGATGATTTTTTCGGAAGCCCGGTCATACGGGATCTGGAAGCCTTTCAGCGGCAGTCGGATGTGATCGTGGCCAATCGTTATCACAGAGATCTGGAGAATGTCCGGGAGAAGGTATACACCAGAGATATTTACTACAGGGACTGAGTGAGGGAAGAAATGGATACAGAGAAAAAAACGGGGGAACGAATAGGAATCACGCTGGCACTGTTAGCATGTGTGGGATTTTCCGCTTTTCTGATCTGGCTGCAGCAAAGCCAAGAGAATGACAGACAGCAGCTGACACAACAGGTACAGGACAGCGGGCAGCGGGAAGAACAGACGGAAGGAAGCGGGCAGATCGAGATCCGGAGTTGTGTTACCCGGAGCAAAACAGGGGATCAGCCGGTATTTTCCCTGCCGGGAGGGTTTTATCCGGAGGATATTACGGTAGAGATCGCTGCACCGGCGGGAAACAGTATCTATTATACACTGGATGGCACGGTGCCGGATCCGGAGAACGGAATTCTCTATGAGGCACCGGTGGAGATAACGAATGTCTGCGGCAGTCCCAATGTCTATTCCGCCATTTCCACAGTGTCAGCCTACCAGGACTATGCGCCGTTTAATGACGTGGACAAAGCGGTGGTGTTACAGGCAGTGGCAGTAGATGCCGGAGGCAGGACAAGTAATGTCACCTGCGCCAGCTATTTTGTGGCTATGGAGGCCAGAGCAATGTACCGGGATCTGCCGGTGTTGTCGCTGACTGTGGATCCTGTGGAGCTGTTTGATTATTTTGGCGGCAATTATGTCACAGGTGTGGATTATGAGAATGCGCTGGCGGCGGATGACCTGCGGTTTGATTCTGCCAATTATTACCGGGGTGGAGAGATGAATGCCCATGTGGAATACTTCGAAGCGGACAGATATCTGACTTATGAGGGGGAGGTAATTTTAAGTTTGCGGAAGGACGGAAATCTGGATTACGGGCAGAAAAGTTTTCTTATGACGGGAGCGGATCCGGTGCCGGAGAGCAGTTGTGAGCTGTATGAGCTTTTCCGGGACGGCACGTTTCTTCTGTACGGGGGCGGCACGGATCATGTGGCCAAGAACAGACAGGTTTTAGAGGAACTGCTGTTAAAAGAAATCACGGATTTTACGCTGGAAGAGCGGAAGGGCTGTCTGGTGTTTGTGGACGGGGAGTTCTGGGGATTGTATCTGGTGGGCAGGGTAAATACGGCGGAAACCTTTGCCCGAAGAGCCGGCGGTTCCCCGGAAGAAATTCAGATCATAGAGAACCGCTATCCCTCCCAGATCGCTCCGGAATACGGAGAACTGTACCGGCTGGTGACCGAGGGGAATACTTCCGGACACGGAACGTATCAGAAGATCCTGGAGCAGATGGATCTGGAAAGTTATCTGGATTATTACTGTGCCAATCTCTATTTCGGTAATTCGCAGTTTGACTCTTTTTCCACCACTTTGTGGCGACGGGCAGGAGAAGGAGAGACGGGAAAATGGCACTGGGAATTCTCGGATGCCACGGATACTCTGGGACGGAATAAGGTCAGTAATTACAGTGTGAATACCTATCTGTGTCCGGGGGTGGCAGAAGATCTGTTTTTACAGGGATTGCTGAAAAATAAGGACTTTCAGACAGTGTTCCGGCAGAGAATGCGGGAATACGTGGAAGAACTGACGAAGGAAAAGGCAGAAGAGTATCTGACACCGCTTCTGGAAACTTACCGGGTGGCAGTGACAGCCACGGCGGAGCGCTACGGCCTGCGACAGACAGAGGAAGGATATCTGGCTGACGGGGATACGATTCAGGAATATTTTGCCTCACGGGGAGAATATATTCTGCGATATACGGAAGAACTTATAACGCTTGTGGATCAGACGGAGGCTCCTGACGGAGTACAGGAAACGGTCACGGAAAGCGTACCTGAAGAATAAAGGGAAAGGGGACCACGTATGGAAACAATGGCAGAATATCTGGCGGAACTGGTAAAGGCCGGATTGGAGGACAGAAAGGCGGCGTCTCTGCCAGAGGGAGTCTCTGTAAGGGAGATTGTAAAGATTTCAGAGGAGAACCATATGGATTATCTGCTTTTGGGAGCCTTGTTAAAAACAGATGGGCTTTCGGAGGAAGAAAAAGAGCTTTTGCGGGAAAAAGTACTGGGAAGCATGCTTTTTACCGGTATGCAGCTGCAGGAATTGAAGAAGCTGGAGGAACGGATGGAACAGGCAAAGATTCCCTGTCAACCCATGAAAGGAGCCAGGATGAAATTCTATTATCCGTCTCCGTTTCTGCGGGAAATGAGTGATATTGACATTCTGATCCACGGAGATTTCATGGAGCAGGCGGCAGTGGAACTGGAAGCCATGGGGTATGTCCTGCAACAGAAGATCAAGCATCATGATATCTATCGGAAAGCACCGGGAATCGTGGTGGAGGCGCACAGAGCCATGTATGACCGGACAGTGGACGAGAGGCAGTATGCCTATTTCTCGGATCTGTCCCGGGCGGTGCGCAGAAAGGGCTTTCTGTATGTGTATGATTTTGAGGCGGAAGATTTCTATATTTACATGATGGCTCATATGGCAAAGCATTTTTACAAGAGAGGCTGTGGTATCCGGAATCTGGTGGACATTTATGTGTTTCTGGAAAAATTCGGTGGGGAAATGAACGCAGACTATCTGCAAAAGCAGTTTGCGGGATTGGGACTGACGGCATTTACGGAGCATATGGAGAAGCTGGCCCGGATCTGGCTGCAGGGAGAGCCCGGTGAAGCGTTTTATCAGCAACTGTTTGACTATATGCAGGGGTGTGGAATCTATGGCAAGGATGAAAACGGTATCTGGAACCGGTTCTGCGATGCGCAGCCGGAGAAGGGAGAAAAGGGCCGAGATGCCCTGAAACGCTGGTACTGGTTCCCTCCTTATGAATATATGGTGTTGTATTACCCGTGGCTTTCGAGAAATCCCGTTGCGGGAAAATTTCTGCTTCCGGCAGCCTGGGGAATCCGGGCCGCTCGGGGTGTGGTCTGCGGCCGGGGAAAATACAAGCGGGAAATGCTGCGGCAGATCGATGCATCACAGATCGGTGTAAGACAGGATATCTACCGCAGACTGCAGTTACGTTTTCATTAGTCTGTTCCATTGAAATATTTATAAGGAGTGTAAGAAAGCCATGAAAAGTCCGTCAGGGTTTCTTTGGAAGAACCACTGGAAAAAAGAAACCTTACTTACCTATTATTATTCGGCGATCTTCCGCATGCAGCTGCTGCTCCTGCCGCCGGGGAAATTGCGGAAGGGCTGGGGCAGAGAAAACGAAGAATCCGCAGGAACGGCATCCCGGGAAGGATACCGGCAGGCGGCGCGTATCGCCCAGATCGTGGGAAAGGTCTGTGATAAGACTCCCTGGGAGAGTAAATGTCTGGTGCGGGCGCTGGCGGCCCAGAGACTGTTGTACCGACAGGGACTTTCTTCCACCCTGTATCTGGGGTGTGGCATGGAAGAAGGTAAAATGGTGGCCCATGCCTGGCTGCGTTTTGGGGAAATGTATGTGACCGGAGGGGACGGCGGCGGATATACTACCGTGGCCCGGTTCTGTAAGGAGGCTTCCGGAAAGAGGGGATAAGTATGTCGGCAATCTGGGGAATTGTGGATCTGAGTGTGGTGCAGTCAGAGGCACAAAGAAAAAATCGTGCAGGGAACCTGTGGGAAGAGGCTCTGCGGATGCGGCAGGCCTATAGGACGAGCTGCCTGGACCGGATACAGGAAAAAAGGGAGGCAACCTATTATCTGGCCTGCGGGGTACAGGATGTCACAAGGGAAGCTGTGGAAGAAAGATTCCCTTATGAAAGAAAGGGAGAGCGCAGAAGTCTGTTCGTGGCGGATGTGATCCTGGATAACCGCGGAGAACTGGTGCAGCGGTTTGGAGGCATCCGGGATCTGTGCAGCCATCCGGACGGGGAAATTCTGTATGAAAGCTTTTGCAGCCATCCGGAGGAAACGCTTGCCGTGGCCAGAGGAGCCTATGCCTGTGCGTATCTGGAGCCGGGGAAGCGGACCCTGACTTTGTTCAATGATGCGGTGGGAAACCGTTCGGTCTATTATTTTCAGGAGGAAAAAAGGGTCTATTTTTCCACGCTGCTTGCGGGGATCACCTGCGAACGGGAGAACTGGAAGGAAAATACGGGCTGGTTTGACCGGTTCTATACCATCCGGGATCTGCGGGCGGTGTCGGAACCCAGAGAGACACCCTATGCGGGGATCCTGCGACTGGCTCCGGGAGAAATTGTGGTATTTACTGAAGAAGGGGTGCACAGAAGGGATTACTGGGATCCCTTTGCGGGAAGGAGGATCCTGCGGGGGAAGACGGAAGCAGGGTACCGGGAGCTGGTGACCACGGTGTTCCGGCACTGCGTGGAGGATGTGATCCGGGAAGGCCGGGGTGGAAAAGAAACAGGAATTCTGTTAAGCGGCGGGCTGGACTCCAATGCGGTGGCAGCTTATGCAGCACCTTACCTTGCTGCCAGAGGAAAGAAACTGTATTCCTTTACTGCGGTGCCGGAGGAGAAGGAAAGAGCACGGATCCCGGGACAATACGCTGTGGAGGATGAGAGAGGCAGTGTGGAACTGGTGCGGAGATTTCACGGGAATCTGGAACCGGAGTATCTGGTGACCAACCGGGGAGATCTGCTGGCGGAGAACCGGAGGCTGCGGGAAGTTCTGGAAGTTCCCTGTAAAGCGGTACTGAATCTGCCCTGGATGTATGAAAGTTATCGTCTGGCAGCTCAGAAAGACTGTGGGATCCTGCTGTCGGGACAGTACGGAAATATTACCATATCCTATGGGGATTTTCGAAGCCTGTTCCTGACACTGCTACATCAGGGAAGAATCAAAGAACTGGTGCGGGAGATCAATGTCTACAGCAGAAAATACCGCAGGAGCCGCAAGTGGATCTGGCGGGATCTTCTCACGGCGGAAGCCGGTGGGGATCATGAAGCGGTGTCCCGGTATATGTATGACAAAAGTGCCTTGCGGCAGATCGGAGAATATGAAGTAAAGCTGTCTCTGGCCACCGGAGTGGTGCCCAGAGATCCCACCAGAGACAAGCGGCTGATTGCGCTGGTGCTAAGTCTCCCGGCGGAACAGTTCACCCATGCCGGGCAGGAGAGACGCCTGGTCCGGCAGTATTTACAGGGGAAGATTCCGGAAGAGATTCTGGCGGATGAATTCCACAAGGGAAGACAGGGCGTGGGAAGCGGGGAACTGCTCGCCTTGCAGTGGGAACGGATCTGTGAGGAACTGTCGGGGATTCCGGGTGAGACGATGTCCGGGGAAAACAGGCACTCAAAAGCAGACATGGTGCGTGGCTTTTATGTGGGCCTGGCACAGGAATATCGGAGAAGGTTTGAGGTATGATGGAATATTTTTACAGAATCTACGGACTGCGGGTGCAGTCGCAGATCCCCTTTTCGGAGGCAGTACCGGAGACGGCGGGAGAGGCAGAGGTAAAAATTGGATTTGGAAGGATGCCGGATTTCCTGCTGGAAGCGGGACAGAAGGGCTACGGGACCTGGACAAACGGCTTTGTATCGGCCTGGTTCCGCATCCGGGACGGAACACAGGTCTATGTGGAAGGGGGCAGCAGGATCACCGTGGAGCTTTCGGAGGAACCGCAACTGCTTGTGATCACTTCCCTGTTGCTCAGTGCCGGGATGGCACTGGTCTGTCTGCAGAGGGGGGAACTCTTTTTTCACGGAAGTGCATTGTATACCGGGGAACAGGCCATTTTACTCTGTGGGGAGAGCGGGGCCGGGAAGTCTACGGTGGCCATGGAATTGTTGCAAAGAAAGCTTGGATTTCTGGCGGATGACACAGTGAGGGTGCATCCGGGAACTATGGGGATGCTGGCGGAGCCTTCCTACCCGCAGCAGAAGCTTTGTCGTGATATGGCGCTGAAATGCGGGAAGCCGCTGGAAGAACTGATCTATATTGACGAAGAGAGGGACAAATATGCCTGGCGCAGACAGGATTGCTATCGGAAAGAGGCGGCGCTCCTCGGGAAGATTTTTTTGCTGCGAAAGGATGCTGTGGCCGGGTGGCAGGATGCGGTGCAGAATACCGGGGAAGAGGCAGTGAGTATCCAAAAGCTCACCGGGCAGAAAGCACTGGAGACTTTGAGCAGCCAGTTGTATCTGGCGGATACCTACCGGTACAGTACCGGGATTCCGTATCCTTTGATGGAACAGTTGGTCCGGATCGCAGGGCAGGCCGGAATCTATGAAGTGATCAGGCAGTCGGACAAGGATACACTCCACGAGGTCGTAACGAAAATCTTACAGTTTTGTTAGAAAGAGGGTATTTTTACAGGGAAATTATTATAATCAGAAATGTAAGAAATCATAAAAATGTAATAAGGAGGAATGGAAAATGAAAGCATGGAGTCAGCCCGAAATGGAGGAACTGAACGTAAGAGCAACGGCTTACAGCCCTAAGGGAGGTCTGATCGAGGACGGCGTTTACCAGTCCGATGACGGTAAGTATACTATCCCCACTTACGGTCCTTCTTCCGGCAATTCCGGAGAACCTACCGTAGACGTACAGTAGTTTTCGGACTGTATGAGAGGAAAATGCCAGAATGGATCAGGGAAGCTCATGGTTACATGGGCTTTTTTGGTGTATACGATGAGTCCGCCTGCTCGATTAACAGACGGAGACAGAGCGTGTAAAAGAAGGGAGAACAGAAAATGGACAAAACGGCAAAAATCCGAATGAAAGCGAAAAGGAATGTGACGGACCTGGCGGGAGAAAAGGTCATGGTGGATTTCGAACAGGGGAAATATTTCTGCATCAAAGGTGTGGGAAACGACATCTGGGATATGCTGGACGGGCAGGAAGGCGAAGACGGCATAACGGTGGAGGCTATCTTACATAAACTGATGGAAGAATATGAAGTGATGGAAGAGGTGTGTGAAAAAGAGGTGCTGGCATTTCTGGACAAACTGGAACAGGCGGGGATCCTGGAAGAGGTGTAGACACATATGGGAAAAATAAGAGGAAGAGATTATATTTCCTGGTTGTGGCAATATACCGCTCCCTATGCGGGCAGGATTGGTCTGCTGTTATTGTTTGGATTGTTGGAGACTTTTGCCTCGCTGGCCATGGTGCAGATCACCAAGGAGATCATTGATCATGCCACAGTGGGAAGCGGTTTCGGACGGCTGCTTACGGGTTATGTGCTGCTGTTATTGGGAATGCAGGGAATCTCGGTGTTGTCGACACTGCTTACTGCACTGGTAACGGAGCGGTTTTCCTTCGGGATCCGACGGCAGATCTATGAGAAGATCCTGCATTCTGGCTGGCGGGAAGTGACGGCCTATCATACCGGTGATCTCATGACAAGACTGACCAGCGATGCGGGAAATGTGGCGGACGGTATTGTGGGGACGATCCCTAATATCTTACAGCTGGGGATCGAGTTGGTACTGGTGTTTTGTATGTTGTTTTATTATTCCCCGCTCCTTGCGGTGTTTGCCCTGCTGGTGGCACCGGTGGCAGCCCTGTGCTCCTGGTGGCTGGGAAAACGCCTGAAACGGTTACAGGGGAAAGTGCAGGAGAGTGAGTCGGAATACCGTTCCTTTTTGCAGGAAAGTCTGGCCAACCTTCTGATCGTAAAGGCTTTTACCGGAGAGGACCGGGCGGTGGAGCGCCTGACAAAGCTGCGGGAGGAACGGTTCTACTGGGTATACCGCAAGACCGGACTGGGAACCGCCAGTTCCACGGTGATGTCACTGGCTTTTCAGGGAGGATATCTGATAGCATTTTCCTACGGGGCATGGCAGCTGTCGAGACAACAGATCACCTACGGTACTATGTCGGTATTTCTGACACTGGTGAACCGGGTACAGGCGCCGATCCTGGGACTGGCCCAGCAGATTCCCCGGATCATTGCCCTGTTGACTTCCGCCGGGAGAATCATGGAGTTACAGAGAATTCCCGGGGAGCAAAGGGCAGCCGGAGAGATCCGTGGATGGGAGATCGGAGTGGAGCTTCGAAATGTATGCTTCGGATATACCAGGGAACCGGTGCTGAAACGGGTGAATCTGAAGATCTGTCCGGGAGAATTTGTCGCCATTGTAGGAGAGTCCGGTATCGGCAAGACAACACTGATCCGCATTCTGATGGCCTTTCTGGAAACGGGAGCGGGAACGGTGGATTTCTACAATGGCAGCGGACAGAGGCAGGAGACCGGAGCTTTCGTCCGGAAGTTTATTGCCTATGTCCCCCAGGGGAATACTCTGTTCAGCGGAACCGTGAGAGAAAATCTGCAGATGGGCAGAGAAGATGCTTCGGAGGAAGAATTGTGGGCGGCCCTGAAACTGGCTTCCGGAGAAAATTTTGTCCGGTCACTGCCGGAGGGGCTGGATACCGTCATCGGGGAAAGAGGGCATGGCCTGTCGGAAGGACAGGCGCAGCGGATCGCCATTGCCAGAGCCTTTTTGCGGAGAGCACCGTTTCTGATCCTGGATGAGGCCACCTCGGCGCTGGATGAAGCTACGGAGGTCGCTGTATTGCAGGGGCTCCGGGCATTAGAACCGAGACCCACCTGCCTGCTTATCACCCACAGGAAGGGTGTTTTAAAATATTGTGACAGAGAACTTTGCATCCGGGAAGGGAGTGTGACGGAAGAATGCAGTACCACTACTATCTGTACGGCATGAGGGTAACAGCGGATCTGGACTTTGTACAGCTGGATCCGGTGCGTTTACCGGAGGATGACAGGGACTTCGGACGGGAAAAGGTCCGGATCCGGGCGATGGACGAAGAGGAGGAAGCACAGTTTCGGAAAGAACACGGAGACTGCGTCTGCGGAAGTTTTTTGGGTACAGAAAAAGGCTGGTTGTGTAATCGTACGCTGGCCATGAGTGTGGAGCGGGGACAGGTGATCCGGTATCACATCCGGAAGGGAGGAGATCCCGGAGCGGTACGAACCTATCTGCTGGGCTTTGGAATAGCAATGCTCAGCATTCAGCAGGGAAAACTTCCCATCCATTGCAGTGCGCTGGCAACTCCGGAAGGTGGTGCGATCCTGATCGCCGGAGAGAGTGGCGCGGGCAAGTCCACACTGACGGCAGAACTGCTGAAACGGGGGTATCGTTTTCTGGCAGACGATATGGCAGTGGTGGACATTTCCGGAAAAGAAGGGGTGTGGGTGTATCCGGCTTTTCCTTATATGAAGCTGTGCAGGGATGTGGTGCTGAGGCAGGGATATCCCCCGGAAGAACTTTTGTATATTGATGAAAAAAAGGACAAATTTCTGGTGCCCTGTACCGGGGTATTTCAAAGGGAAAAGGCCAGACTGGAACGATTTGTTTTTCTGGGAATCCGATGGAAAAAAGAGGCGGAAGATAAGTCCGGGAAGATAAAAGCAGAAAAAATCACAGGTCCCGACAGCATGATCGTGTATAAAGACAATCTGTTCTTAAGACATCTGTGGAAAAAACAGGATCCGGGAATGGAAATCTGGCAGAACTGCCTGAAAATAGCGGAGCAGATACCGGTCTTTTGGATAAGGAGACCGGCAGCAGGTGATTCCACTGCCGAGGTGGCAGCGGAAGTACACGCACTGCGAAACGTCGTGTCAGCTTAAGAACTCTTCCGGTTCCTCAGAAGGCTGCGGGGGCTGACAGTCGCCGCCACCGGGATGGTGTCCGGGATGATGTCCTCCTCCGCCGGGATGTCCGGGGTACCAGGGAAACCATCCACAGGCGGTCTCGGATACCTTCAGTTCCATCAGTTCAGGTTGTGTCCAATGCTTCATAAGAATTCTCCTTTCCGTCTGCCTTATGCAGAGATGTACACGGGGAAAGTCCCTGTGTGACTACAGCATAGGGAACACAGGGGCGGAAGTAAAGAAATGTATCATGATTGTAAGAATTTTGCAGGAAGTGTCACAGAAAAGATACTGCCTGCACCGGGGGCATTTTCGCAGGACACGGTTCCGCCGTGACGTTCTGTGATCGTCTTTACAATGGCCAGTCCCAGACCACTGCCGGTGGCAGAACCGGGAGTTCTGGCGGAGGAGACGGTGTAGGTGCGGTTAAAGATCCGCTCGAGGTCCTCCGGCGGAATGCCGGGCCCCTCATCGGTCACGGAGATCCGGAGAGAAGTAAGGTCAGCGGAAGGCGCGGCAGACAGAGTGATTTTCGTTCCGGCGGGAGCATATTTTGCGGCATTGCTGAGCAGATTGTCCAGAATCCGTATCAGTTTTCCGGGATCTGCAAAAAGGGTGGCATGGAGATCCTGCGATACAGATAAACAGAGAAGATGACCGGCATAGTGGCTGTCCGGAAGTGCGGTATAGAAATATTCTTCCAGAAAGGCCGGGGCATCCAGTTCCTGAAAGGAAAAGGCGTGGGAAGGATCCTCCAGAGTGAACAACTCGTACATATCCCGGATCAGATGTTCCAGTGTCCCAGTCCGGTGATCGATCAGGGTGAGGGCACCTTCGATATCCTGTGCAGACAGAGACTGTCCGGAAGTAAGATAATCCACGGCACTGCGGATGGCAGTGAGGGGAGCCCGCAGATCATGGGAGAGATTGGCCAGCATTTCCGTACGTTCCTGTTGCAGGTGTTGCAGGGAGCGATTGCTGGCATTTAACTGCGCGGTGATTTCCAGCAGCCTGCGGGACAGTTCTTCCACGGTCTCCTGTTCGAGAGAGGGAGAACGGAAAACGGGGCGGGAATTTTGTGCCATGGTCAGATACCTCCTTTCAGAAAACGATACCCTTTGGACCAGACGGTCTCGATGCGGTTCTCCAATTCGTAATTGCCCTCGAAACGTTTGCGGAGACGGCTGACATTGACCATAACGCTGCGTCTGTCACTTTCCCGGTAGACACCGAAGAGAGCCGTTCCCAGTTCCTCGAAGGTGATGTCCCGGTCCGGGTGTTCTGCCAGATACAGCAGGACTTCATATTCCCGGTTGGCGAGACACAGATCCTGTTCCCGGTAGAAGGCCTTGTGGGCTACCCTGTCGATGGAAAGATTTCCGATCGTCAGTACCAGATCGGAAGAAGCCTGCGCCAGTTGTCTGCGCCTGCGGATCAGGAGGTCCACCCGGGCTTTCAGCTCCCGGAGACTGTAGGGTTTGACCAGATAATCGTCCCCGCCGCAGGTAAGTCCCCGGATCACATCTTCCTCGGAACTTCTGGCAGTGAGAAACAGGATCGGCACAGAGGAAAAAGAGCGGATGTAACGGCACACCCGGTAACCGTCGGCTTCGGGCAGCATAACATCCAGTAAGATACAATCCGGAAGATTCTTTCGAATGGATAAGACGCCTTCCCGGGGGGAGATGGCAGTATACACGGTGAATCCCGCACCGGTGAGATATTTCTGATTGATCGCCAGCACTTCGGCATCATCATCGATCAGCACAAGCTTGAACATAGTATTATCTTACCTCCTTTGCTGGTGCTATTTTAGCATGGGGGAAAAACGATTGTCACCAAAGGAAGGTCGACAGAGAGAGACAAAGGACAGCGGAAAACGACAGACCGGATGAAAAAGTGACACGAGAAGGGGGAGAAAAATGAATCGGTCAAATACGAGTGCAAATAAGGATATCGGACACATAGTAAAGGATATGCTGCGGCTTCTGGTGGCTTATGGAGTGGCTGTGTTATTTATGGGAAGAGCATGGAGCCTTCGGACACTTGGGGGTATGACAGGGCTGGCAGCGATATTCGTGCTGCTTTATGTATTGGGAAAGGAAGAGCAATATCTGTATA
The DNA here is from genome assembly GCA_003584705.1 of Lachnospiraceae bacterium GAM79. GTDB lineage: Bacteria > Bacillota > Clostridia > Lachnospirales > Lachnospiraceae > Acetatifactor > Acetatifactor acetigignens. The sequence continues at coordinate 3,196,929 of AP018536.1, read as the reverse complement.
ATGTGACCCTGTTCGGTTATCCGGACAGGATACAGCGGCGCAGAACAGGATCGTTTCTGGTGGCAACAGCGGCAACCGTGGTCCTGCTGCCATATATTACAGAGGATCAGAGGGGATATTTTCTGTTTCTGATCCTGGCGTACAGTCTGGAAAGCGTACCGTTGCTGCGACACGGCAGATGCTGCAGAGACATGGAAAGAAATCGCGGGGAAGTGCCGCGTACCGCATTTGTGGGAAGAAGGGCGCAGTACAACAAGTTTCGGTATTTTTTGAAGAAGACCAGCATCCCCATGGAGCTTGTGGGGTATATTGCGGCATCGGCACAGGAACTGGCACAGATTTCAGAAGGAGATGCAGGAGAATATCTGGGAAGTCTGGAAGATCTGGAAATGCTGATCCGCCGGTACCATCTGGATCAGATCTATATTCTGCAAAAGCGCGAGGAACAGCTTTTTTCCATGCAGAAATATGTGGATCTGTGCATTGATATGGGGGTGACGGTACGGATGGTGGTGGATTTCTATAAGAGGCGCAGAGCCGACAGTTATGTAAGCTGTGTGGGAACCTATCCGGTCATCACCTACCATACGGTGACGTTGAATACCGGAGAACAGGTGATAAAACGGATCATGGATGTGGCAGGAGGCCTGGCAGGGATCGTTTTGTTTTCTCCGGTGATGTTATTGGCGGCGCTGGCCATTAAGCTGGATTCCCCCGGTCCTGTGATCTTCCGGCAGACCCGGGTCGGGAAAAACGGCAGGACATTTCAGATCTATAAATTCCGTAGCATGTATGTGGATGCGGAAGAGAGAAAGTCAGAGCTGCTGTCGCAAAATGAGATCGCGGGGGGCGTAATGTTCAAGATCCGGGAGGATCCCCGGATCACCCGGGTGGGCAGGATCCTGCGGAATTTAAGCATTGATGAGCTGCCACAGTTTTTTAATGTGTTGGGAGGTTCCATGAGTCTGGTGGGAACGAGACCGCCGACCCCGGACGAGGTGGAGAAATACGGCACAAGGCAGTGGCGGCGGATCAGTATCAAGCCGGGCTTGACGGGCATGTGGCAGGTGAACGGCAGGAGTCTGGTGACGGATTTCGAAAAGATTGTGGAGCTGGATGTGGAATATATTGATAACTGGTCACTGATGGAGGATATCCGGATTTTGTGCAAGACGGTGACAGTGTTGTTAAAGCATGCGGATGCGTATTAGAAAGAGAGGCAGAAGAGGTGGAATGAAGATGCATGGAACCCGGGTGAACTGGGTAGGAATGACCGGTGCCGTGGTATTGTTTGGATATGGATGGTGGAGAGAACCGTTGGCGGCGGTGCTGGGAGGGATGATCCTGCTTGCGGATCTGCTGGCCATGGAGGTGAGTGTAAGGAAAAGGGATGGGAAAAATGCTAAGAATACAATGTTTTGAAAAAAATGTAAAAAAAAAGAAAAATATTTCTGTTTTTCTGAACCTTTTTTCTGAGACGGAGAGTCTTAATAGATAAGACAGAATAAAAGGGGCGTTTTAACAGGCATCTCTGGAAGAAAGGAGCAAAAGGGGACATGGAAGAACGAAGACGGATCGACCGTGTGGGCTACCAGGCAAAGAGTGTTATCGTGGTATGTGATACCGGGGAAAGCATTTTTGTGGAGACCCGGAATGTCAGTCCGCTGGGCATAGCCTTTACGATGCCGGCAGGATCTCCTGACCTTAAGGGGAAAGACATCATAATCGTAGCGGATACGATGATCATGTATGCAGATGTCACCAGACAGGAGGAGCAAGAAGACGGAAATTTTAAAGTAGCTATTTCGGCAAAGAAGTTCACGCCGGAGGTGCTGCAGTATTTATTTGAACATATTGTTGAAACATAGAATGGAGAGGAAAAATCATATGAGAAAAAACAGTAAGAACGAAAAAGTGATTCGTGCTATGGCGATCGGCATTTCCGCAATGCTGATGGCATCTTCACCGTTGACTGCACTGGCAGCAGAAGGAGAGGGGAATTCTTCCGAAGGAAACGAGGATAAGAACATTACAGTGACACCGGAAGCCGGTGTATGCGATCAGGCGGAAGCAGCCGCAAAAGATGCTGACAAGGCTGTAGAGGGCGCCGAAAAGAGTGCCGCTGATGTGAAGGCGGAAGTGGTTGACAAGGTGGCAGCCGGAGATGTGAAGGATGCCGGGGGAAAGGATCTGTCTCAGGACATTCTGGATGCCAATGCCAAAGTAGAGGATAAGACTGTTGAAGACGGTTCATCCCTGAAGGATGCAGAGTCTGCCGTAGAGAATGCAGATACTGCGCTGGGGGTTGCGGAAGCCAATGACAAGCTGTCCGACGCAGAACTGAATAAGGCAGCTGATGCTGCGGCAAATGCAGGACAGACTGCGGCAGAAGCAAAGGATGCCATGCAGGCTTCCCAGGATAAGGTAAATGGACAGATCGAGAATATCAAGGATGCTGCTTCTATCACCGATGCCAATGCTGCCTATGAAGAAGTAAAGACTACCGTGGATCAGGCACAGGCAGATTTTGATGCAAAGCTCGGGGAGTACAATACCGCCAAGGCAGCTTATGAAGAAGCCGCAAAGAAACTGGCGGATTATGAAAAGGCATATGAGGATGCGGTAAACAGTGCAGATGCCAATGCAGATGCCGCAGCTACTGAGTTGAAAGCAGCGCAGGAAAATGCAGAAGCACTGGCAAAGGCTCTGGAAGCTGCCAAGAGCGCAGTGGATACCTCCGCAGCAGGTGCCATGGATATTGCAGATAAGGAAGCTCTGACACAGGGAGATCAGGGACTTAACTGGAAAAATGAGGATAAGCTTTTTATTTCCATTATGCAGAATTATTATCTGCCCGAGGTACTGAAGATCACTGCCGATGATATTAAGGTTGTCCGCAGACAGGGTGAAGACAATAATACCAAGAATTATTTTGAAGTAACCTATACCGATGAGAATGGTAATAAGCAGACAAAGTATTACAACTATGTGATGGATGACAAACAGACTTCCAAGGACAATATCGTGATCTTTGAGAAGCGAATTGAGGAAGTAAACTGGAAGACGGCGCAGGAGACCAATCCGGATCAGTATGTGAAGGAAAACGGGGATACTATCACTGTTTCCGAAGTGGAAAAAGGTCTGAAAGACGGAACCATTATTGCAGTAGATGGAAAGAAAGTGATCAAGAACGACGGAACCGAGAGTATCATTATTTCTGACAATAACCAGAAGACCGAAAACGGCGAGGTTGATACTGATGTAAATGAGGTTACCGAGAAGGAATCCTGGAAACTGGATGAGAACGGCAACCTGGTCAAGACCGTGACCGCTGATGTGACCACCATCACCTATACCGATGCAAAATTCACTTCTTCCGAACAGTATCAGACAGTGGCAGAGAGAGATGCTGCAGCTGCTGAAAAGGAAAAGGAATTGGAAAATGCCAATAACGGTAAGGAAGCAACCGTTACAGGAACAGAAAAAACGGATTATACTTATACCGGTAACGGAACCTACATTCCTACCTTTACGAAGACTGTGAATGTGAAGGATGAAGAGGTTGAATGGAAGCATACAGATAAAAAGACGGATTATGGTGTAAGAACAGAGGAAGAAGCAGTAGCAAAGGTTACGAAAGAGCAGGAGAAGGCGTTAAGCAATAAGATTAACGATGATGACGACTTATACCTGATCGGTGTAAGCAGTGATCTTAAGGTAACCGGCTATACAGAAGATCACTGGTATGATGATTCCGACTTCCTCGTATCCGGCACTGTATCCGCAACCTACGCAAAGGTTACCAAGAAAACTGTCGATCAGAGTACCTTCGGTTCTCTTTGGAATGATATCAAAGCCCTGTTTGGTAATGGAGAAGCTACGAACAAGAAGCTGGAAGATGCAGCCAGAAAGGCAGTCGAGGCAGAAGGCGGTATTTTCGTAAGTGCCAACTGGGATGACTGGAAGTTCGGCAAGGCAACCATCCGCTATGTGGCAGGTGTCAGCGTTAAGACCGATGAGAAGACCTCTGCTGAGGAGGCACAGAATGCGGTACAGGATGCAGCACTGGCACAGGCAAAAGCAAGTGGCGCAACCGGTGTGTACAATGTGAAGACTACAGATACCGATACCATTGCTCATACCAGCTATTCCTATGAGATTGATTATCTGGAGAAAACCGGAGAGACCACAACCAATACTGCTGTCAGAACTGAGACTTATGAAAATGCAGAAGTGCTGACCGGCCAGATCATCCAGAACCTGAATTACATTCAGGGCAACATTAAGCTCACCCAAAAGGATGAAGCCTATCGTAAATTCGTAGATGATGCCAAGGCTCTGACCCAAAAGTATCAGAAGCTGTTACAGGATGCACAGGACGCACAGGGTAAGGTGGAAGATGCACAGGGCAAGGTAGAAGAGCTGAAGGCAGAGATCGAAGCTCTGAAGAGTAACAGAACCAGTAACCTTGGAGCTCTGGAGGAACTGGAAGGAAAGCTGACCGTGGCTGAACAGAACAAAAAGGATGCAGAAGATACTCTGAAGGAGATTCTGGACAGCCTGGATGAGGCAGGCGGAGAGTTGGATAAGGCGATCGAGCGTCTGACTCCCGCACCTACACCCGGAACACCTGCAGGTGGAGAAGGTGAGACCGGGGGTGCTGGTGATACAGAGGAAGGCGGCGCCGGAGAGGCAGCAACAGTTGTTACACCTGTTGCACTGGCAGCAGCACCCGCAGCACAGGCAACCGTAGTGGCACAGAACCAGGCAGCAGCACCCGTTGTACAGATCGCTGACGAAGCAGCACCTCTTGCAGAAGCAGCTCCTGCAAATACACAGGAAACCGTTCAGGCAGGTTCCGATAAGGAAGAGACCAAGGAAGCCGTAAATATCGAAGAAGAGGCTGTTCCCCTGGCAGATGTTGCCGTAGAGAGCGAACAGGCAAAGATGTCCTGGTGGTGGTGGCTGATCATTCTGATCCTCGGTGCAACCGGATATGAAATGTACAAGAAGCACAATGAGAAGAAGCTGAAGGCTCAGGCAGAAAATGCAGGAGATATCGAAGAATAAAAGATAACAAAAAAGACATCCATTGGGATTTTCCCGGTGGATGTCGTTTTTTAGACCTTGGAAAGCGGATTACTCGAAGAGCTCTTCAACTTTTTCCAGATTACCGTCTCCGGTCAGAAGAAGAGTCACTGTGGCCTGGGCACTGCTGATATCGGTTGTCCCCTCAACGCATAATTCACCGTCAGTATTGTAGAGAGCCCATTGGAACTCATTGACAGAGGAGGGCCAGTCTGCTTCCATAGAGATCGATTCCTGATCCGACAGGGAATCCATATTTACCTGTTCCCCGGTCACGGGATCAATGACCGCTACCATACCGATTTCGATGCCGCACATATTGACTACTGACAGAGTGAGTGCCCTGGTATCCTCCGAAGTGGATTCTATGGCAGACGAATCGGAATCCGGGGAAACATCGGCAGGCTGGGCGGCAACAGTCTCAGACGGGGAGGTGGAAGCAGTCGTGGCGGAGGATGTATCCTCTCTGTCAGAATTCTGACTGCATCCTCCGAATAACAGACAACAGGACAATATACTTACAGCAAAAATATGTCGTATGAAAATTTTTTTCATAATAATCTCCATTCTGCAGACGATTCCTTCCGTCGGAGAAATCGCGAATCAAATTTCAAATTTGATTCTGCGATAAGGGCTGCTTTGTGACGCCTGCAGCACAAATAGCCGTGTGAAAATCTATATCACCATTATATCGGATTTCACATAAAAAGTAAATTTATGCGATAAAAATTTCCGGAAGCAGACCGGTAGGAATTCCTGAAAAAAATATCGAAAAATGTGAGCCGTTTTTCATGGATAAGTAGTCTTTATAGATAGAGACTAAGAAATAACGGAGGCGGTCGAGATGAGCGGCATGCTATATTCCATACCTGTGATTTTGACAGGTTATCGAATCGTACAAATTGAAGATGAAGCGACACCGCTTGCACAGGCAGCAAAGAGTGGATATTACGGTGACACAGTAGCCGGAATGCTGGGCATTGGTGTTTTATTACTCTTGGTGATTTATTTTATATTATGCAGAAAATACCAGAAAAGAATCATAGAATTGCAGGAAAATGCACATCCCGGCTGGAACTGGTGGAAGCTTAGAAAGCAGGTAACCGAACTGGAGGATAAAAAGGCAGAAGGAATTGTCGAGGATATCCGGCGGGCAGCGCAAAGCTATATGACTGTTTAAATTTAATCAGAAAGATCCGGGGATCATCCCCGGATTTTTTACACCAGATTTATAAAAGTGAAGTATTTCGTTGCTGATGTCTGCCGGGAATGTTATAATCATGTATGTGGCCGGTTCAGAGACCTGTGCCACAAGCATAGGAAAGAAAAGGAAGGCAATCTATGAAAGTCTTGGTAACAGGCGTAAAAGGCCAGTTGGGATATGATGTGGTAAATGAGTTGACAAAGTGCGGAATTGAGGCTGTCGGCGTGGATATTCAGGAGATGGATATCACAGATGCGGCCAGCGTGGAAAAGGTGATCGGAGAGGCGGCACCGGACGCTGTGGTACACTGTGCAGCCTATACCGCAGTGGATGCAGCGGAGGATAACGTGGAAATCTGCCGTAAGGTCAATGCGGACGGCACACAGAACATTGCGAATGTCTGCAAGAAGCTGGACTGCAAGATGGTCTATATCAGTACCGATTATGTGTTTGACGGCGAGGGCACCAGACCCTGGGAGCCAGAGGACGAGCGTCATCCGCTGAATGTATACGGACAGACCAAATACGAAGGAGAACTGGCAGTACAGAAGACACTGGAGAAATATTTTATCGTAAGAATCTCCTGGGTATTCGGAGTCAACGGCAAGAACTTCATCAAGACCATGCTGAATCTGGGCAAGACCCATGATCATCTCACAGTGGTGAATGACCAGTTCGGATCTCCTACCTATACTTATGATCTGGCAAGGCTTCTGGTGGATATGATCCTGACGGATAAATACGGTATCTATCATGCTACCAACGAAGGTATCTGTAACTGGTATGAATTTGCCTGCGAGATATTCCGCCAGGCTGGCATGAAAGTGGATGTGGCTCCTGTACCGGCTTCCGAGTATCCGACGAAAGCCAAGCGACCGGAGAACAGCCGCATGAGCAAAGCCAAGCTGACAGAGAACGGATTCGTAAGGCTTCCCTCCTGGCAGGATGCGTTAGAGAGATATCTGAAAGAAATCCTGTAAACAGACTTTGTGTAAGCAGGAAAATAACGGGAAATACTTCAGGGAGCGGTATCGGAAACGGTACGGCTCCCATTTTGGCGAATGTACATCATCGAGCTTTTAAGCGAGATGGTGTACAAAGTATACAAATCGAGTAGGAGCCAGCCTACTCGACTTATAATATATGAAAAAGTCATGAAAAACCCTGTAAATTTCACGAAAAACCTGTTGACAACGGAAGTCGGAACAAGTATACTGTTAAAGCGTGCCAGAAAAGGTGCGTCTATTATACTATTAAGAAAGAGGTGAAACAGAATGCCAACATTTAACCAGTTAGTAAGAAAAGGACGTCAGACTTCTGTTAAGAAGTCTACTGCACCTGCTCTCCAGAAGGGTTACAACTCTCTTCACAAGAAAGCAACAGACGTTTCTGCTCCCCAGAAGCGTGGTGTATGTACCGCTGTTAAGACAGCAACTCCTAAAAAGCCTAACTCTGCTCTTAGAAAGATCGCCAGAGTACGTCTTTCCAACGGAATCGAAGTTACCAGCTACATTCCCGGTGAAGGTCACAATCTGCAGGAGCACAGCGTTGTTTTGATCCGTGGTGGTCGTGTTAAGGACCTGCCCGGTACCAGATACCACATCATCCGTGGTACCCTTGATACCGCCGGTGTCGCTAACAGAAAACAGGCTCGTTCCAAGTACGGCGCTAAGAGACCTAAGGATGCTAAGAAATAAGTAGTATCCGGGGCGTTTTGAACATCGGACCGAGAGTTCGATGAAAATCCGCGAGGATTTTTGGAGATGTCAGCGAGACATCTTTGTACCACAAAAACGAAACTAAGAAAAGTGTTGGAATTCTGTGATACAGATATAACAGCGCGAACACTTGGGGAAACACATGTGAGTACCGATGATTTAACGTAACTAGTGAGAAGACAAGACCGACATGAAAAGAGAGCGTAAGCTTGCTTACGAGCGAACTTTTTATGGAGGGATTGGTCGGCGAACAGCCGACATCGAGGCATCTTTGATGCCGAGATAACGGATCTCACGAGAACAATTTGTTAAGGAGGGAAGAACCGTGCCACGTAAAGGACATATTCAGAAAAGAGATGTATTAGCAGATCCTTTATACAACAACAAAGTGGTTACCAAGCTTGTCAACAACATCATGCTGGATGGCAAGAAGGGTGTAGCCCAGAAGATCGTATACGGAGCATTTGCTAAGGTTGAAGAGAAGAGCGGCAAGCCTGCTCTGGAAGTATTCGAAGAGGCTATGAACAACATCATGCCTGTTCTGGAAGTAAAAGCAAGACGTATCGGTGGTGCTACCTATCAGGTACCTATCGAGGTCAGACCTGAGAGACGTCAGGCTCTGGGCCTTCGTTGGTTGACCATGTTCTCTCGTAAGAGAAGTGAGAAGACCATGGAAGACAGACTTGCTAACGAAATTCTTGACGCAGCCAACAATACCGGATCTGCAGTTAAGAGAAAAGAAGACATGCACAAGATGGCAGAGGCAAACAAGGCTTTTGCTCATTACAGATTCTAGTAGGAGGGAAAAAACTTGGCTGGAAGAGAATATCCGTTAGAGAGAACCAGAAATATCGGAATTATGGCTCATATCGATGCCGGTAAGACCACTACTACCGAGCGTATTCTGTATTACACAGGTGTTAACTACAAGATCGGTGATACTCACGAAGGTACTGCTACCATGGACTGGATGGCTCAGGAGCAGGAGAGAGGTATTACCATTACATCTGCAGCTACGACCTGTCACTGGACTCTGGAAAAAGAGACCAAACCCATGCCCGGTGCTCTGGAGCATCGTATCAACATTATTGATACCCCGGGTCACGTAGACTTCACCGTTGAAGTTGAGCGTTCCCTTCGTGTACTGGATGGCGCCGTTGGTGTCTTCTGTGCAAAGGGTGGTGTAGAGCCTCAGTCCGAGAACGTATGGCGTCAGGCTGATACCTACAATGTACCTCGTATGGCATTCATCAATAAGATGGATATCCTTGGTGCAAACTTCTACGCAGCAGTAGATCAGATCCGTACCAGACTTGGCAAGAATGCAATCTGCCTTCAGCTGCCTATCGGTAAGGAAGATGAATTCAAGGGAATCATCGATCTGTTCGAGATGAAAGCATATATCTACAATGATGAGAAGGGTGACGATATCACTGTTACCGATGATCTTGGAGATATGGCTGATGAGGCTGCTTTATATCATGACGAGCTCATTGAAAAGGTTTGTGAGCTGGATGATGATCTGACAATGATGTATCTGGAAGGTGAAATTCCTTCCGTTGAAGAGATGAAGGCTGCTTTGAGAAAAGCTACCTGTGAGTGCAGAGCCGTTCCCGTATGCTGCGGTACTGCTTACAGAAATAAGGGTGTTCAGAAGCTTCTGGATGCTATTATCGAGTATATGCCTTCTCCTCTGGATGTACCGGCTATTAAGGGTGTTGACCTTGACGGTAATGAAGTAGAGAGAAAGTCTTCCGATGAAGAGCCTTTCGCCGCACTTGCATTCAAGATCATGACTGACCCGTTCGTAGGTAAGCTTGCTTACTTCCGTGTATATTCCGGTACTCTGAATTCCGGTTCTTATGTACTCAATGCTACTAAGGACAAGAAGGAACGTGTAGGACGTATCCTGCAGATGCATGCGAACAAGCGTGCAGAGCTGGAAAAGGTTTACTCCGGTGACATCGCAGCAGCAGTTGGTTTCAAGTTCACCACTACCGGTGATACCATCTGTGATGAGCAGCATCCTGTAATCCTTGAGTCCATGGAGTTCCCTGAGCCCGTTATCGAGCTGGCTATCGAGCCTAAGACCAAAGCCGGTCAGGGCAAGATGGGTGAAGCTCTTGCAAAACTGGCAGAAGAAGATCCTACTTTCCGTGCTCATACCAATCAGGAAACCGGTCAGACCATCATCGCCGGTATGGGTGAGTTGCATCTGGAGATCATCGTTGACCGTCTGCTTCGTGAGTTCCATGTAGAAGCTAACGTAGGTGCTCCTCAGGTTGCTTATAAGGAAGCGTTTACCAAGGCTGTCGAAGTGGATTCCAAGTATGCTAAGCAGTCCGGTGGTCGTGGACAGTATGGACATTGTAAAGTTAAGTTTGAGCCCCTGGAGGCTAACTGTGAGAAGTTTGAATTTGATCCTAAGGCAAACATTCTGATCAACGATCCTCCTACTCTGTTATTCGAATCTACTGTAGTTGGTGGTTCCATTCCTAAGGAATACATCCCCGCAGTAGGTGAAGGTATTCAGGAAGCAGCTCAGGCTGGTATCTTGGGTGGATTCCCTGTACTGGGTGTTCATGCGAATGTATATGATGGATCCTATCATGAGGTCGATTCCTCCGAGATGGCATTCCACATTGCAGGTTCCATGGCATTCAAGGAAGCAATGCAGAAGGCAGCTCCTGTACTGCTTGAGCCGATCATGAAGGTTGAGGTTACCATGCCCGAGGAATACATGGGCGATGTAATCGGTGACCTGAACTCCCGTCGTGGTCGTGTAGAAGGTATGGAAGACATCGGCGGTGGTAAGATGGTTAAGGCTTTCGTTCCCCTTGCTGAGATGTTCGGTTACTCCACAGACCTGCGTTCCAAGACCCAGGGTCGTGGTAACTACTCCATGTTCTTCGAAAAGTATGAGCCCGTTCCTAAGAACGTTCAGGAAAAGGTTCTTGCTGCAAAAGCAAAATAAGCGCTAAATCAATAAAAATAACTTGAAAAACCTCTGATTATTTAATATAATCAGAGGTAGCGAGTTAAAAAAATAAAACTACGAAACTGTTTAATTATTTTAAGGAGGACTTAAATAATGGCTAAAGCTAAATTTGACAGAACAAAGCCCCATTGTAACATTGGTACCATCGGTCACGTTGACCATGGTAAAACTACTCTGACCGCTGCAATCTCCAAGGTTCTTTCCGAGAGAGTACCTGGTAACGAGAAGGTTGACTTCGATAACATCGATAAGGCTCCCGAAGAGAGAGAGCGTGGTATCACCATTTCTACCGCTCACATCGAGTACCAGACCGAGAAGAGACACTATGCACACGTTGACTGCCCGGGCCATGCTGACTACGTTAAGAACATGATCACCGGTGCTGCACAGATGGATGGTGCTATCCTCGTTGTAGCTGCTACTGATGGTGTTATGGCTCAGACCAAGGAGCACATCCTTCTGTCCCGTCAGGTAGGCGTTCCTTACATCATCGTATTCCTGAACAAGTGTGATATGGTTGACGATCCCGAGCTGATCGAGCTGGTTGAGATGGAAGTAACCGAGCAGCTGGAAGAGTACGACTTCAATGACTGCCCTATCATCAAGGGTTCCGCTCTGAAGGCTCTGGAAGATCCCAGCAGCGAGTGGGGCGACAAGATCATGGAACTGATGGATACTGTAGATTCTTATATCCCTGATCCTCAGCGTGATACTGATAAGCCTTTCCTGATGCCCGTCGAGGACGTATTCACCATTACCGGTCGTGGTACCGTTGCTACCGGTCGTGTAGAGCGTGGTGTTCTGCATCTGAATGATGAAGTTGAAATCGTTGGTATCAAGGAAGAGACCAAGAAGACTGTTGTAACCGGTATCGAAATGTTCCGTAAGATGCTGGATGAGGCACAGGCTGGTGATAACATCGGTGCTCTGCTTCGTGGTATCCAGAGAACTGAAATCGAAAGAGGACAGGTTCTGGCTAAGCCCGGTACTGTTACCTGCCACAGAAAGTTTACCGCTCAGGTTTACGTTCTGACCAAGGATGAAGGTGGACGTCATACTCCTTTCTTCAACAACTATCGTCCTCAGTTCTACTTCAGAACCACCGACGTTACCGGCGTTTGCGAACTGCCCGCTGGTGTTGAGATGTGCATGCCTGGTGATAACGTAGAAATGACCATCGAACTGATCCATCCTATCGCTATGGAGCAGGGTCTTACCTTCGCTATCCGTGAAGGTGGTAGAACCGTAGGTTCTGGCCGTGTAGCTACCATCATTGAGTAATTTCGAGTGATTGTTCACAAAACTAGTATTTAAAAGGCTTCCGAGGTTTTCCTCGGGAGCCTTTTTACGTCTGTGTAACAGTGAAAGTGTAGTCAGCGGTGCCAAAACAGTGCCAAAAACTACGCAAGTAAATTTTAAAGTAAATACTACAACTGTAATGGAATAGACCATATGTTCCGACTGTTCAAAAATGCAACGGAGATGTAAAATAACAATATCATATTTTACGGAGGTGTATTATGGGGTCTTCTGGTAATGGAATGTTTGGAACGTATCGTGGTGGTGGAGCAGGTTCAATTGTTAGAGGAGGAAATAATGGAGGCGATGAATGTCCATTAGCTATTGAAAATATTCTATTGGAGGATGTGGCTATATCAGAATATTTTCAGAATCATAAAGATGTGCCTTCCACTGGACAAGCAGTTGAATTATCAATGCAGTTAGTTAACAAGAGATTGGCTGTTGTTTTGTCCAGTACTCAAGAGGTTATTGGAAATCTGCCAGTATCTTATAACTATTTGAATTTGTGTATAAAAAAGGGAAAAAGATATTCAGGAGAAATTAAGTCGTCTGGATTATCACCTGTTCCTTTTATTGTGGTAAATTTGTATGCATAACAGAAAAATATTGATAATTGGAGAGGTATATGTAGACCAGCATCTTGATATTATAGAGAATGGATACAGTACATCAAGACTTGGCGGGATTTTTCATGCCGCAAGAAGTTGTGATGCGCTGAATATAGAATATGCATTGGCATATTATGCACCAGATTATCTTGTAAAGGATGTTGAAAAGTTTGGGATTGATGTGTTAAGAGCAAGTAGTATATTTCGTTTAGGTAAAGTGGATAAGGCACCCAACGTAATGTTAATTGGTCAGTCGGATGAGAGTGGTAATCAGCTATATGAGAACATATTAGGTAGGCAAGCAGAATATGTCAGCATGTTACCATTTATGCAGGTATTAGACGATTTCGATCCGACAGATATAATTATCTTTCCGGGAAGGTATGGGAATGCAGGAATTTTAAGTAACCTTTCAAATTATGAAGGAAAAATTCATATAGATATGAATTATGACTGTGATGATATTTTGGATTTAGATACAATAAAAATTCAGACTGTATTCTTATCGACATCATCCACCTCATTTGAAGAGTTTTTTAAAGAAATTAGTTCAATCAATTTAATAAAATATTTTGACAAAAAGAATGTCAGTCAGTTATTAATAAAGGAAAATAGAGGTGGTTCATGGCTTTATGATTTCAAGGAAAAAACAAGTTATGAGGCACCTGCTCATATCGGAGAGATTATTCATTCTGTGGGAGTAGGAGATGTATATGATATAGCATTTATGTCTGAAATGGTTGGAACTAATATTGCAGGTAATATGGCATTTGCAGCGTGGATGTCAAGTTTATATGCACAAACAATTCAACAAGAAAAATTTAAAGAAAATGTAGAGCTCATTGTTCAGAATATTGAAGATTTTGTTGAAATGGAAGGAATAAGAGTTCCATGGAATGAAAGAGTAAACTATCCAATTTATATGGCAGCTCCAGATTTTGATTATGTAGATACAGAGAAATTGGATATTTTAGAGGATTCTCTTTTATATCATAATTTTAAACCTCGGAGACCAATCCAAGAAAATGGACAAGTGAATAAAGAGATGGACATGAATGAAGAACGTGCTATATTTGCTAAAGATATGGAATTGTTATCGGAATGCAAGATAATGATAGCAACATTACTCTACAACGACCAAGGAACGTTGGTAGAAATCGGGAATTATCAAGCAAATGGAAAACCAATAATACTTTATGATCCGTATCTCAAACTGGATAATATGTTTTTAAAGAATTCATGTACATATTATTGCAAGACGAAGAGTCAAGTAATTGATGCAGTATTTACTGTGGTTAGTAGGATGGTGAAAAATGGAGAATAATTTTGATTGTCTTTTGCTTGCTTCTGGTGGAATGGATTCTACCGTTTTGGCATATAAGCTTGCTAAAGAAAATAAAAATGTAGTAATTTTATTTATTGATTACGGTCAACACTGTAAGGATAAGGAATATCAAACACTTTTACAAGTACTTCCTGAAGAATATGTAGATAATGTGCGTGTTATAAAAATTGGTGATGTTTATAAGGAATCAAATTCGAGAATGATAATAGAAGCCAATTTGTGGGAAGATAATGTTGTGGCAGAGGATATGTATCTCCCGTATAGAAATATTTTGTTTATTTCATTGGCATCTGCATATGCGCAATCTATGGGAATAAAAGATGTGTATACCGCATTTATTAATAGCAACCATGCAAAAGAGATAGATTGTTCTATGGAATTTTTTACAAAATTGGAAAGTTTGTTATATGAATATGGCTCTATTAGGATTAATATGCCATTTCGTGAAATGACAAAAACAGAGGTGGCAAAGTTAGGATTAGAACTAAATGCTCCTATTGAGATAACGTATTCATGTCAGGTAAATTCAGATATGCCATGTGGAGCGTGTCCAAACTGTGTTGATCGCATTAATGCGATAAATAATATACTAGAGGAAAAGATTAATGGATAATATAGATAACTCAGTTCAAAAGGTTATAGACCTTTTGGAAAGAATTCCCCATAATTATGCTGAAATTACACAAAGAACACCATATTATAATATGGCAGCAACATTGACAGATTCAGTATTGCAAGCAGGAATGAATTACAAAAGTGTGGTGTATCCAAGAGTTTATAATATTCTGAGCAAATATTCGGATTATAGGACAACATGTGATTTTATAATACTATTTCAGACAATACCAATTGAGGAAATAATACAATGGAAAAATAAAAGAAAGCAAAACACAATCTGTAATTTGGCTTTGTATTTGTATAATTGTAATATAAATACAGAAGATGATTTGGCGGAGTGGATTTTGGATGATGGGAATGCGGAGAGCTTATTAGAAATTAATGGAGTAGGAAGAAAGACTATTGATTATATGAAATTACTATCTGGTCAGCAAGCGATTCCGATTGACAGGCATATGTTTCAATTTCTTGAAATAGCAGGTGTTTTGACAGCCGATTATAAGGAAGCAAGTAGAATATTGCGAAAGACTGCATCTGTATTAGAAGTGGGTGAAAGTGTGTTAGATAAAACTATATGGAATTATATGTCACAAAAAAAGTCAGATGGACAGATGTCGATTTTTGATATATTCGGAGATATTATGGTATAATATTTCGGAAAGCTTAAATTACCAAACAGAAAGCATGAGATTGACCTTGAAAATTATGAATAGACGTGATATAATGTGCATAGAATAAAGCTGTAATGCATTACAGTTTGGGCTGGTCGAAAGACCCGGGTCCATCAGCGGATGGGGAGGTTCCCCATTATTGGCGGGTATATACCCGCCATTTTTTTTACAGAATTTGAAGTAAGAAGGCGCTATATGAAAGAACTAAGTATTTTTATTGATGAGTCTGGGGATTTTGGTGAATATGATTATCATTCTCCTTGGTATATAGTTACAATGGTATTTCATGAACAAGAAGCATCCATTCAAGAGCCAATGGAATATTTAAATAGAGAATTATCACTTTTGGGATTAGAAAATCATTGTATACATACAGGCCCTATTATTCGAAAAGAGGAAGAATACTCTGAAATGGATTATATAGAACGTAGAAAGATATTTAATAAGATGGTTACGTTTATGAGACAGAGTGGGGTAAAATATAAAGCTTTCCATATAGAGAAAAAGCATATTGAAGATATTGTTGAAGCAACGGGTAAACTTTCAAAGCAAATATCTGTTTTTATTAGGGAGCACTATGACTTCTTGCTTTCGTTCGACTTGGTTAAAATATACTATGATAATGGACAAGTAGAGTTAAACAAAATATTATCGACCTTGTTTAATGCATTTTTGCCAAGAGTGGAGTTTCGAAAAGTAAAACCATCGGATTATAGGTTGTTTCAGGTGGCTGATATGATATGCACTTTTGAACTGTTAAAGCTAAAAATACAGAATCATTCCTTTTCGAAATCAGAGCAAATATTCTTTGGCTCAGTAAATGATTTAAAGAGAAACTACTTGAAGATTGTCAAAAGACAGGATATTGATCATTAGGCAATAACTCCAGTGAATTCAACGATTCACTGGAGTTATTTTTACCATCCCTTAATCTGTTTAATCTGTTCTGCCCGTTCGGGATCTCTGTGATACTGCAGCTTGAATTGTATCGTTTCCACCACTTCTTTCCTAGCTTCATCATCCAACTGGTAAAAGGAAGTCAGCAAATTATCCACATCAGGCATACTGTTTTTCCCGAAAAGATACATAAGCGGGTACATGGAATTTTTTAAATACGTTTTTACCCGATTTCCGTCAAGAGCGCCATTCAATCCATTCGGTAATGTAGGATATATTTCTTCTTCTGTGATTGCACCCGAAAAGGGACTGGCAGAGCATATCTCATTCACGTCAATTTCTAATTCATTTGCCAGTCTAAGTGCAAAGTCAAATCGGATATTAGAATCCTTTTGAATAATTGAATAAAGTGTTGTGGCACTGATACCAGTTGCTTTTGCAATCTGGCGGACATTCGTGCCTTTACTGTCTAATATTTCTTTCAGTTTCTTACCGTCTCCCATTGAAACCTCCTGTTTTCATAAATTTAAAATTTACGAATTGCATAAATATAATTATTATCATAGCACAAATACGAAAGACATAAAAGAATAATTTTCAAAAATAGCATATACGAATATCGTAAAAATATAATTACGAAATCTTGACAAGGGAAATGTGTAGTGATAATATGAATGTACGAAAATCATACACAAAACAAATACTAGAAATGTAACGAGATTCAAAGTATAGAAGGGAGGACGAATGTATGGCGAATTATCAATATATGATGAGTGCCGATGATGTAGCCCGAGAATTGAATTGTTCCAAATCTCATGCGTACAAGCTGGTAAAAAGCATGAATGAAGAGTTGGCTTCGCAAGGATATATCACAATGGCTGGAAGAATTCCAAGAGCGTATTGGGCGAAAAAAATGTATGGCTACGAATTATCAGTAGGATAGGAAAGGAGAGCAGTATGGCATACAAAGAAAAAGACACTAAGAAATGGACAGCCCAATGGTTTGAAACAAATGCCAGGGGTGAAAAGAAAAAGCGAAGAAAAAGAGGTTTTGAGACAAAGCGAGAGGCTCTTGAGTATGAGCGACAGAAGAAATTGAATAACAGCAGAAGTATGGATATGAAGCTAAGTGAATTTATGGAAGTTTATTTTGAAGATAAGCAGAATGAGCTGAAGGAACGCACCATGAAGAACAAACGATATATGATGGAGCAACACATCATTCCGTATTTTGGTAATCAGATGATGAGTGAGATAACTGCAGGGCAGATTATTCAGTGGCAGAATGAAATGCAGACCAAAGGATTTTCGGAAGCCTACTTAAGAATGATACAAAATCAGCTAACTAGCTTATTCACTCACGCTTCACGAATTTACGATTTACACACAAATCCTTGTAAAAAAGTTAAGCGTATGGGAAGCTCGGATAACAGAAGTCTGGATTTCTGGACAGTAGATGAGTACCAAAAGTTCATACAGACGATGGAACCGGGAAGCAGATACTATCTTATCTTTGAAATACTCTTTTGGACGGGGTGTAGAATTGGAGAAATGCTTGCCCTTACAAAGTCAGACATTGATTTTACGGAAAACAGAATCAGTATTAGCAAAACCTATTACCGGACAGAAAGAAAAGATGTTATTACTACACCTAAAACGGAGCAATCGGTCAGAGTGATTGATATTCCGCAATTTCTGACACAGGAGATAAAGGATTATGTGGATAAGCTCTATGAACTGCCAGATGATGAGAGGATATTTCCGATAGTGGCAGAGGCAGTACAGCACAAGTTGAAGCATAACTGTGAAAAGACTGGGGTTAAGAAAATCAGAGTTCATGATATTCGACACAGTCATGTTGCTTATCTTATCAATCAGGGAGTGCAGCCACTCATTATTAAAGAGCGGTTAGGGCATAGGGATATAAAAATCACATTGAACACTTATGGGCACTTGTACCCGAATCAGCAGAGGCAGGTGGCTGATATGCTGAATCAACAGAGAACTGAAAAAGTCCCAACAGCGGCAACTGTCAGGACTTAAGATAACCGGATAAACCTCTGTTATCCTATGTATTCACAAGACAAGTATAGCAGAGGTTTTCTCCGGTAGCAATCACTAAATGAAATTTGGAGGAAAAGATGACAGAACAGAAGATTAAGTTAAAGATGATTAGAATGTCGGAGGTACAGTCGCAGGAGATTGAGTGGCTGTGGTATCCGTTCATTCCTTATGGAAAGCTGACAATTATCCAAGGTGATCCGGGGGATGGAAAGACAACAATGGTGTTGAATCTGGCAGCAAAGCTGTCAAAGGGCGAAGCACTGGATGAAAATATGAAGGTCACAGAGCCGGTCAATGTAATATACCAGACTGCGGAAGATGGTCTTGCAGATACGGTAAAACCGAGACTGGAACTTGCAGGGGCAGACTGTGAGAGAATTATTGTTATTGATGAGAGCGACAAATCGCTGTCTATGGTAGATGAACGATTGGAACAAGCGATTGTAAGGACTGGTGCAAGGCTCTTGATTTTAGACCCGATACAGGCATATTTGGGCGGTGGCATGGATATGAACCGGGCGAACGAAGCAAGGGATATGACAAAGAAATTAGGAGCATTGGCAGAGAAAACAAAGTGTGCCATTATCCTTATCGGTCACATGAACAAGGCTTCTGGCAATAAAGCGGCATACCGGGGCATGGGTTCCATAGATTTCTTTGCGGTAGCGAGGAGTGTGTTATTGGTCGGCAGGGTAGAAGGAGAATCGAATACCAGAGCAGTTGTTCAGATAAAAAACAACCTTGCAGCATTCGGACACCCGAAAGCGTTTGCTTTATCAGAGGACGGGTTCAAGTGGCTTGGAGATTATGAGATTACGGTGGACGAGGTGCTTGGCGGAATTACACCAAAGGCAAATAAAATGGAGCAGGCAAAGCAGATGTTAAGGGAGCTTGCAGAAACACAGAGTGCGGTTCTGAGTAATGAGATATTTGACCGGGCAAATGAGCTGGGGATTTCCAAACGGACACTGGAAAACGCAAAGAAAGAGTTGGGTGTCCAGACAAGGAAAATCAACAACGCATGGTATTGGGAACTGGATAAAGTAAAGCCAGAATAAGGGAAGAACGCAACAATGCAGAGTATATGGAAATGCGGTCTTGAACATTGCAAGGTTGCAAAAGATATAGACATTGCGTTGTTGCGATCTTGCAGAAAGGATTGGTGGATTACTATGAAGAATGTGCAGATTTCGCAGGAGCTTTTCTTTTTACTCGTGAGATATTTTCTGATAGGGCAGGAAGAAACAGAGCCGGAGATAACTAAGGCATTGGAGAAAAAGATGGATGCGTTGGTAATGAGAGAGCTGTATACGCAGTATAAAACTGCACCGACAGAGGAAGAAAAGGAAAAGGCACGCAGGGAATATCTTGACAAGCGTGGTGTGCCGGACAGCTTCCGATGGTAAGTTTTCCTTAGACGATTAAAACGGGAGCGTGGCACGCACCCGTAGGATACGGTTAAAAAAATGGTGGGGTGGCAGCGATGATGATGTGACCGGAACGGGCACAACTGCCGCAGGCATAAAAGCTCCCGGCAGGGCGCAAAACCTGACTTGTCAGGTTGCATTTTTGATGGCGGTAGCTGTCAAAAGTGCTTTTGCGTTACTTTCGACGAAAGTAACAAAGCCTGTGCCGTATCCGGCACTAAAAGATACAGATAAAAAAAGATGCGAGGTGGTTTTTATTGGAGAGAACGATTAGCGGAATGATGGGGAAAGGCTCTGTGAATCACAATACAAGAGCATTTTCAGCAAAGAATGTAGATAAAGAAAGAAGCCGTGACAATGTGGAATTTTGTCACAAGGATATAAAGGCAGTGTATCATGAACTGTTTGACGAAGCTCTGGAAAGGTACAATGCGAAGCAGAAGCGGAGTGACAGAAAGATTGATAACTATTATGAGAAAATCCGGCAGGGGAAGCAGGAAAAGCTGTTCCATGAAGTGATTTTCCAGATAGGCAATAAGGACGATATGAATGTGCGGAGTGAGGAGGGGCAGTTGGCAAAGCAGATACTTTCGGATTTCATGGCAGAC
This sequence comes from Lachnospiraceae bacterium GAM79, assembly GCA_003584705.1. Lineage (GTDB taxonomy): Bacteria > Bacillota > Clostridia > Lachnospirales > Lachnospiraceae > Acetatifactor > Acetatifactor acetigignens. The sequence goes on along the minus strand of AP018536.1, from coordinate 3,176,381 downwards.
TTTCAAAGCCGGAATCCGAATCTTCATGTATTCTCGGCACATCTGCACATGGATGAGGAAACGCCGCATATTCACATTGATTTTGTCCCTGTTATTACCGGGAGCAAGCGAGGACTTGATACCAGAGTTTCATTAAAGGGAGCATTAGCAGCGCAGGGATTTGAGGGAGGCACCAGAGGAGCAACGGAATGGAATCAGTGGATAGAATCGGAGAAAAAGGAACTTGCGGCAGTCATGGAGCGGTATGGTGTCGAATGGCTGCAGAAGGGTACGCACAAAAAACATCTTTCGGTGTTGGATTATGAGAAGCAGGAGAGAGCAAAAGAGGTTGCGGAGCTTGACAGTCAGCTTGCACAATCAGAACGGGCATTGCAGACAGCAAGTAAAATGGTAGACAATCAGTTTGCTCGTGTGGAAGAATTGGCAGAGATGGGCGATAAGTTTCAAAGACGGAACGAGGAAATCAAGGCAGATAATGCAGAACTGGAAAAAACGTATGTAGATACAAAGCAGAGTTATAACAGTTTGTTGGCAAAAAACAGTCAGTTGATTTTCGAGAATGAGGATTTGGAGCTGGAAAAGGAAAGGCGGTTGTCCGGCAATCGGGAATTAGAAAAGCAACAACAGAAGCTTCAAAAAGAACTGGAAGCTATGGCAGGTTCTAAGGTCGCTCTGGAGCGTAATGTGAGAGCCTATGACGAGGACAGACAATGGCAGCTTCCGGAGCCGGGAGTGGTGCAGTCGGCAAAAGCCTATCGTGAAAAGGTGGCACTACCATTGATTACAAGGTTAAAGGAGATTGTAAAAAGCCTGACAATCAAGTGTGTTGGTCTGATGGAGCAGGTTAGAAAACTGACTGAAAAGGTAAATCAGCAGGAAGATGACATCGCATGGTACAAGAATAAAATCAAGGAACAGAATGGCACAATGGAGCACTTGCAGGAGAAAGCAGAGGATTTGGAACGAGTGAAGCAGTATGTCGGTACAGATAAGGTGCAGGGTATTATTGACAGCATGAAAGAAGTGGAACGGTTACAGGCAGAGCAGAACCGACTGCAGAGAAGCTACCAGAACAGAATGAGCAGATAAAGGAGATTGATGGATATGACAGATAAAATTAAGAAAACAGAAGTATTGGAAAAGCACATTGTAGGAGAAAACGAAATCAGTTACACTTTGGGAGAGGATGGTCTGTATTACCCAGATCTCCGGCTCCCGGAGGGAACGCATTATGAAATTGGCAGATACGGAAGAATGAGAGCAGAGTATCTGAAAGAACATCACCGAGCATTGTATCTGGAACTGTTACTAAGTGGAGAATTCAATGAATATCTGCACCAGACGGATGAGGAATGTTATCAGATGATGGAACGGTTGGTGGAGCAGATGAAAGCATCTGAGGGCGTGACAGAGGAATTGAAAGCTACTGACCAAATGGCATGGCTGGGAGCTATGAATAGTATCCGGAACCGTGCAGAAGAAATTATCATAAATGAATTGATTTATAGCTAACTCCAAGGGGGAGCTTGTACACATCATGCATACAAGTTCTCTCTTTTCACTTGCTTGAGTCCAAGTTTGACAGGTTTTTACTTCGTCATTCCCAAGTTTGAATTATCGGATGAGGTAAGATAAAATGAATACGATTTCAGGATAAAATACCTTTCACAAAAAAAATTTAAGTGTTTTTTGTGCTTTTTCCGTACTATATATGACCGGTTAATCTACATGGAAAGAGGTGACATTGTTGAATGACGAAAAAATTATAATTGCAATTAGAAACAGAAGTGAGGGTGCAATCAATGAGACTATCGACAAATACTCTAAACTTCTGTGGTCTATTATAGGAAAGGTTCTAAATAATATTGGCTCTGTTCAAGACATAGAGGAATGTGTTGCTGATACATTTATCTACTTATGGGAAAATCCTCATAAATTCGATCCCTCTCGAGGCAAGTTAAAATCATGGCTCTCCATTATTGCTCGAACAAAAGCCATTGACCGTTGCCGAGAAATTGCAAAGACACGCACAATTTCATTAGAAAGCACTATTCTTGTTAGTGACCTCGGTATTGTTGACGATATGATTCAAGAAGAAACTCGGAGAGTGCTTATTGCAGCAGTTAATGCACTCGGAGAACCTGACCGTGAAATTCTGGTGCGACGATACTATTACGAACAGAAGCCAAAAGAAATTGCTCTTGCGCTGAACTTGAGTGTGAAGCAGGTGAATAATCGCCTGTATCAAACAAAACAGAAATTGCGTGAAGCGCTTTCGAATTGAATAGGAGGAATAACATGAACTCATTTCGCAAATCTAATTTGCAAAATATAAAAAATATTTTTGAAGAAAAAACCGGAGTTGAATTGGAGAGCGCTCCTGTATGGCGTTATCCGATTAAAAAATATGTGGTAATTGCCGCTGTGTTGGTATGTAGCTTCACTATGACGGCATTCGCAGCAAGCTTGTTTTCTTCACTGTCGGGTGACGATCTAAGCCTCTCTTCTACCTATGAAGGAAATGGAATTGTGTCTATCCAAGTTGAAAACAAATCTGATAAAGATTTGAATTTTCAAAAACAACTCAAACTGATGCGCTGGTCTACCAGTGAAGAAATTGCCCCACTGTCCGACAACATCATCTTTGAGAATACGGAAATTAAAGCAAATACCAGCGGCACGATGACCATTGACCTATCTGCCGCATATGATTTTTCTGTATTAGAACAGCCGCTGGTTGATGACCATTACTATTTTGTGTTGACCAATAATAATTTCCTGTTTGGGCAGGATTGGATGTGCAGTATCGAATTTACCGAGCCTATCATTACTCCTATACAGGAACCCACCCCAATAAATCCCGTTGAAGCAGATAAAGTGTCTGTATCTAAAGTTACAGAAAAACTCCAGCACTATTTTGATACCTACATTGCTGACCCGCTTGAGTGGCAAGCGAGGAACGAGGAATACCTGTCCGATTGTGCGCAGCTTCTCAACGATCTGGATGGGAATGTTGTTCCTTCCGTTGCACCACATCTTCTTGTCGATATGTTGAACCCCGGGGTTATTTTTGACGAAACAGTTCCGGCAGATAAACAGCATTGGCTTACTGGCGAACACCATAAACCCATTGATGGATACAATCTGCCGATTGGTTCTACTTTAGATGAAAAGGCATTGGTGTTGAGTGCCTATGTTCCTCAGCACAGGGGAGAATTTGATGGTGGTGTAGATGTTCCGTTGGTCTATATCATGACATATGAAGTGGATTCCATTCAAAGTTCTGAAGATTACGCATTTATCCGTGGGCAACTTCTGACATTTGCTGAAATGGAGCAGTACAAGGTATACGAAGATGAAAAATATATTTGCTTCAATGTAACAGAACTATTCTATACCGATTTGCGAACTCATGTAGAAAGCATGATTTCTCAGCGAAGCGATGTATATTTCGATGAACAGATCTGGGAGCGTGTGCAAAACATTTACAACTACTGTATGGATAAAGAGAATCTTGAAGGGTCTTTTTATTACATTGATGATGGCGAACCATCCACGCAAGGGCTAAGTAGTATGAAGCTGGATTCACGAGGGGAAAATGGTGAGAATTCATTAGCTTATCTTGATACACTTCGTGATAATATTTCGCAGGCCATTCTTAATAAAGAATTAAATTTTGTTTCTTCTTGTTGGGTAGATGAAGCATCACGAACTGTAAAGGTAGGTATCACTGAAATGAAGGAGGAGTATATACAAAGATTAAAAGAATTTGAGAACATGGGACCAGCATTAGATATTTTTCAGCAAGATTTACCAGTGGATGAATAAACATTAGTTTGTACATGCGTGGTTCTACTATGGTTCTAAAAAATTTCAAAACCTCAAATAAGAGGGCATATTTGGAATAATACAGATAAAAAAGTGCCTGAAATACACCTAAAAGTAATAGGATTTTATATCCAACGAAGCGTGAGGGTGGTAGAACCGTTGGTTCCGGCCGTGTTGCTACCATCATCGAGTAATCTTTGATAGATAGTATATAGCTCTTATTCTGGGGAAGTACTTGTACTTCCCCACAGACTGTAGACAAAACGCTTTTGGTCAGCACTCCAGAAGCGTTTTTCTTGTTTTGGGTTCAAAAAGTGTGTACTTGATCAATAATAAACACTTTTGGGTTCCCCTTTTTCCCTTCCTGGCTATCATCTTTGCCAGTTTTTTCAGATTCATGCAGGCAAACGTAAGCCCGACTTTCATTTCCATCCGGGCTTTTCCTATCATCTGTGTATAGCGGAATCCGTGGTTTTCTTTTGCTGTTCCGAAGAGGCGCTCTACGGTCTCTTTCCGTTGCGCATACACTTCCTTCATCCCAATCGTATGCCGGATATCCTCACACTTTTCCATGTACGGCTCCCAGATATGCCGGGTCACTACCTTCACATGATCCCTGCTTTCTGTGCACTGCTTCAGATATGGACATCCTTCACAGACGATTCCGCAGCTCTTGTATTCCCGGTATCCGGAACGGTTCGTCGTATGATAAGCCAACACCTGATCGTTCGGGCATACATAGCAGTCAAAATATTCATCATACACATACTCGGTTTTTTTGAAAAAACCATCTTTGGTCATGGGGCGTTTATACGGCAGAAGCGGTGTGATACCATCATCCAGAAGTAACTTTGCTATCGCTGGTGTTTTGTATCCTGCATCGGCTACCAGTGTCTGAATGCCAATGTCTTTTATCTTATCATACAGGGATTTAAATGTCCGGCTGTCATGCTGGTTGCCGGGATTTACACTATAACCCAGAATCCATCCGTTTTTGTCACAGGCTGTCTGCACGGAATACGCAAAAACATTTTTATGTTCACCCTTTCGGAACCATCCGCTTTCCGGATCCGTTGTACTTTCCTTGACCGTTTTTTCTTCTTTTCCATCAGAGCTGCCACCACAGGAGGGGGGATCTTTGGGATCTTCCTTCTTTTCTTTCAGAGGCTTTTTCCCATGCGCTTCCCGGTCTTCATTGATTTCCTTCTTTAACTGCTCTTCGAAGAACAGTGCTTCCTCATCTGCAATCCGTTTCCGCATCTTTTTGCTGTTTGCCCGTGCTTTTACATGGGTGGCATCCACGAAGACCTCGGAAGGATCAATCAGTCTGTATTTATAGCATTCCTGCAGGATACGGGAAAAGATCTGTTCAAAAAGATCAGTATTCTTAAAGCGTCTGGTATAATTCTTTCCAAACGTAGAGAAATGGGGAACCTTGTCCATCATTTCCAGACCGAGGAACCATCGGTATGCGACATTGACTTCGATTTCTTTTACTGTCTGGCGCATGCTTCGGATGCCGTACAGATACTGGATGAATGGAATTTTAATGAGCATGACCGGATCCATGCTGGGGCGGCCATTGTCTGCACTGTATTTATCGATCACAAGATCATAGATAAAACTCCAGTCGATTGCCTGGTCAATCAGGCGCAGCAGATGATCCTGCGGAACAAGGTCATCCATGCAGAACATCTGAATCTGTTCTCTTTTCTTATCTGCATTCTGTGTCATCATAGGAAACACCGCCTTTATTTTGATACTTTCATTATACCAAAAAAGTAGTGAAAAGTCCCGTAAATACGGCATTTTCACTACTTCTTATATGCTTGTAAGTACATAATTTTTGCAGTCATGACACAAGAAAAGCTCCCTCACAGGAAGGAGCTTTGTCTACAGTCTGTGGGGAAGTACTTGTACTTCCCCATTTTTTTACACAATAACGCAGAATAGTAACGCAGAATAATAATTCAAAAAATTAATTCAAAGATCAGTTTTTCTTTTAACCATTTAATGACACAGCTCTGTGTCGGATATTTCAAGATATTTATTTCAATTATTACTTTAATAACATTATTTTTTTAGAGGTTAGTTTGTGAAAATTATACATGTATAGGAAATATATGAGGAGCAACGTGTAAAATACATGCGAGGGAGGGGAGAATTATGGATTAGGTATGTGCCAGAAGCAAAGAATACATGCGAAATAAGAAAAAAGATGAAATAGGTATGTGCCAGAAGTAAAGAAATACATGCGGAAACAGAAAAAAGATGAAATAGGTATGTGCCAGAAGCAAAGGAATACATGCGAAATAAGGAAAAAGATGAAATAGGTATGTGCCAGAGGCAAAGGAATACATGCGGAAACAGAAAAAAGATGAAATAGGTATGTGCCAGAGGCAAGAGAATACATGCGAGAAAGAGAAAAATACAGATTAAATGAAAAGCAATAAATGAAAAAAATGTACAACGGGAGGAAAAGGCTATAAAGGACTTTCTATATGAACAATTGCTAAAAAGAGAACATTGGCTAAGGGATTTGAAACAAAATTTGGAAACGAGTATACAGAATGCACCTTTAGGCAATCTGAAAATAATTAACTGCAGAGGAGTTGAGCAATATTATTTGGACTCTGCTGAAACTAGAACATCCTATCCAAATGGAAAATATCTGCGAAAATCTGATTTTGAATTGGCAGGTAAGCTTGCACAACGAAATTATGATGAAAAATTGCTGTCAGAGGTAGAAAAGCAATTAAAGAATATACAAAATATTATTAAAAAATATGAAAAACAAGAAATAGTACAGGTAGAAGAACTATATAGTGTCTATGACAGAATGAGTCCATCTAGGAAAAAAATGGTGGATGCGAGGATAATATCGGATAAGGAATATGTGAATCAGTGGTCAGCAAAAATATATTCAGGTAAAGATTTTGCAGAAGGACAGGCGGAAATCTACACAGAAAAGAAAGAAAGAGTCAGATCAAAGTCAGAAAAGATCATTGCAGATATGTTGTACCATAAAAATATCCCATACAAGTATGAATGTCCTATAAACCTAAAGGGATTGGGAATGATATATCCGGATTTTACATGCCTGCGGTTAGCAGATCGTAAAACGATTTTATGGGAGCATTTGGGAATGATGACAGATCCGATTTACTGTCAGAAAGCTATGAAAAAAATAGACATTTACGCCAAGAATGGGTTTATACAAGGTAGAGACATTATATATACATTTGAATCAGAAAAATACAGTCTAAACACAATGAGTGTGGAAAATCTCATCAATCAAATATTTAGTACATAAAAGATGTCTGAAAAAGGAAGCAAATCAATCCCATATAATCAAACAGTTTCTGATCATATATGCTGATAATCCCACGATATGCGAATAGAGGGTAGGGTGCTATGTGCCAGTGGCACATGTTTAGCACGGACCGAAGCGGAGCGGAGACGTGGGAGTGCATAGCACGGAGCAATCCGTAGGCATCAAAGTCGGGGGCTTTTGACCCCGAAATCATAGGTATGTTATAATGGGACATAGTAAGAAGAAAAAAATACAGAAAAATCAGTGAAAAGGTAGAAAAATGGCAGATAGAAGATTTTTGACTTTAAGAAAAACAATAATGTTTTATATTTGTATAGGGAACTTTTTTTTATTGTTCGGCTGTGCGAAGACTGAGATGGTGTCTGAGGACAATACAGTAACGAATGAAAATATTGTCAGTACAACAGGAACTATTGTAATAGAAACAGAAACGCAGGATGCAATCCAGCCATCTTCCGACCAGCTATCGGAAGCCACCCCAGAGTACAAAATCATCATGGTAGGGGATGTACTGCTTCACACTCCGGTGGAGGAAAGCTGTCTGCGGCCGGATGGAAGTTACGACTATGATTCGCTGTTTTCCCATACAAAAGAGGAGATTGCTGCGGCAGATCTTGCTCTGGTGAACCAGGAGGTGATCATAGGCGGTGCGGATCTTGGAATCTCCGGGTATCCCTGCTTCAATGCGGATTACAGTCTCTGCGATTCATTGGTGGGAGCAGGATTCGATATCATCTGTCATGCCACGAACCATGCTATGGACAAGGGGCGTGCGGGGCTGGTAAACTGTGCGGAGTACTGGAGGGACGAATACCCGCAGATCACTGTTCTTGGCATTCATGATACTGCGGATACCTCCACTTCCTGTGGCGCAGACCCATCGATCATTGAGCTGGGAGACATGCGGATTGCAGTCCTGAATTACACTTACGGAACCAACGGAATTTCTCTGCCGGCGGATATGCCCTATGCGGTGGATCTTTTGAATGAGGAACAGGTGGCGGCAGATATTCAGAGGGCAGAGGAACTGGCGGATTTCACCATCGTATGTCCGCACTGGGGAACGGAGTACAGGCTGACATCAGATGCTTCGCAGGAGAAATGGACCAAGATATTCGCGGAAAACGGTGCGGATCTGATCCTGGGTACCCACCCGCATGTCATTGAACCCATAGAATGGGTGACAGATGAAGCGAGCGAGCATGAAATGCTTGTGTATTATTCGCTGGGAAATTTCGTGAACTGGACCTCCGGCACCGGAGAGGGAGTCGCTAACCGCATGGTGGGCGGCATGGCAGAGGTAACGATTATGAAAAATGATCATGGAGAGGTGGAGATCGCAGACTATGGGGTGAAACCGATGATCAGTCATGTGGCTTCCGGTCCCGAAGGTGTGACAACATATTTTCTGGAGGATTATCCGGAAGAACTGGCAGAGGAAAATGAGATCGTTTCGCAGGATCCGGAGTTTTCCAGAGAATACTGTGTCAATTTGTGTGATTCCATATGGGGAGATCTCTGGAAGGCAGAGTAGACAAACTGTAACATGTTTGTTACAATAAAGAAGTTGTTGACAACGCAACAAAACATGAGGGAAGTTTACAGGAGAAGAACGAAATGATGTTCTGAAATTTTGAAGCGTATGCAGAACGGTCGTTAAATGGATAGCAGTACATTCTGGTTCATGCAGGGCATTTGTCTGGAAACCGGTGAAGAATTTTATTCCAGGGAATGAGTTATCAGGGGAATACTATTAAAATGTGTTATTATAAGATTGTGTAATGGGGTAAGCAAGAGAGAAGGCAAAGGAGGAGTTACAATGAAACAACAGTTGGAACCGTTGTTTACGCCGTGGAAGATCGGAAACTGCGAGATTAAGAACCGCATTGTTCTGACATCCATGGGTGGCACAAACCTGTTGGGATGGATGGAAGTAAACCATTTTGACAAGGATGGTGCGAAATTTATTCTGGAGGTAGCGAAAAATAATTGCGGTCTGGTGCTTCCGGGATGTCAGCCGGTATACAATCCCATGTACGGACAGTGGCTATATAAGAAGAAAAAAATGTATGAGGATCTGGCAAAGTGGATGCCGGAGTTCCACAAGACAGGAGCAAAGCTGTTCGTCCAGCTGACGGCAGGTTTCGGCAGATCATTTACCATCAGTGAAATGATGGAGACCCTGTACACCAATAAGGCATTGCGGGTACTGGCGAAACCTTTTATGGATCTCGACAAGATCACAGCCGCACCCAGCCCGTCTCCGAACCGCTGGTCAGATAAAGTTCCTTCCCGGGAGATGACCGTGGAGGAGATTCAGGAGTTCATCACTGCATTCGGCAAGACAGCAAAATTATTAAAGGATGCCGGTGTGGACGGTGTGGAGATCCATGCGGTACATGAAGGCTATCTGCTGGACCAGTTTACTTTAAAATATGTGAATCAGCGAACCGATGAATATGGTGGATCTTTTGAAAACAGATATCGTTTTGCTGTAGAGATCGTAAAAGAGATCAAGAAAGTCTGCGGGCAGGATTTTCCTGTGTCTCTTAGGTACAGCGTGGAATCCAAGACCAAGGGGTTCCGTGAGGGGGCACTTCCCGGAGAAAGCTTCACAGAAGCAGGCCGTGATATGGCAGAATCCGAAAAAGCAGCAAAGTATCTGCAGGATGCCGGTTATGATATGCTGAACTGTGATAACGGAACCTATGATGCCTGGTACTGGGCACATCCCCCTATCTATATGCCGGAGAACTGCAATCTGGAGGATGTGGCGCATATCCGTAAATTCGTGGATATCCCTGTGGTATGCGCCGGACGTATGGATCCGGAGACGGCTGCGGCTGCCATTGCTGACGGAAAAATTGACGGTGCCGGATTCGCCAGACAGTTCCTGGCAGACCAGGAATGGGTGACCAAGCTGATGAATGATAGGGAGGACGACATCCGTCCCTGTATTCTGTGCCACAACGGCTGCTTCAACATGTGTCACTATAAGGGAGTTCCAAATGATCAGGCATTATCCGATTCCCTGCATCTGGCACGCTGTGCGGTAAATGCCGAGACCATGCAGTGGGAGAAGCACAAGATCGTACCGACCACCAGCCCGAAGAAGGTACATATTATCGGTGGCGGTATCGGCGGCATGGAGGCTGCCAGAGTACTGAAGCTGCGGGGACACGAGCCGGTGATTCACGAGCAGACAGATCACCTGGGCGGAACCTTTATTGCTGCCAGTGCGGAAAGCTATAAGGGAAAACTGCGGGATCTTCTGACCTGGTATCGGAAGCAGATGGTAGATCTGAAAATTGAGATTCATTACAATGAAAAAGTGGAGAGTATCGCCCCGTTTGCCGGTGCTCCCGTGATCATCGCTACCGGAGCAGTGCCCAGAGTACTGAAAAAAGTGCCCGGTCATGAGAAGATGGTTGAGGCATGCGAATACCTTACCGGTACTCTCGTAGGAGAAAAGGTTGCCGTCATCGGCGGCGGACTCACCGGCTGTGAGATTGCTTATGAACTGGCTCTGCAGGGCAAACAGCCTGTAATCGTAGAGATGAAAAACGATCTCATCGCCCAGACCGGAGTATGCCTGGCCAACAGCTCCTATCTGAGAGAGTGGTTCGCCTGGAAAAAAGTGCCCGTATATCTGGAAACTACGCTGCAGGAAGTAAAGGATGACAGCATCGTATGCAAGGATGCTTCCGGAAAAGAGATCACAATTCCCTGTGACAGTGTGATCAGCTCCGCAGGATACATTCCCAATCCACTGGCACCGAAGGGCAGCAATGTCAGCCTGGTAGGTGACTGTGACGGTGTAGGCAATCTGCGAAGTGTCGTATGGCGCGCTTATGAAGTTGCCATGAAGATTTAAAGGGAGGGAAATCAATGAACTTAACAAAAGAACAACAGGAAATATATGATGGAAAACAGGGAGCGACCCTGGCGAAGGTCATGCAGACGCTGGTGCGCTACGGCGAGCTGTTCGGTGCGGACGGTATGGTGCCTGTGACCAGTAAATACAACCATCTGGTAACCTCTTTCGGATTGAAAGCACTGGCGCCGGTGTATGAACTGATGAATCAGCTGATCGAATCCGGCAATGTATCCAAACAGAAATTTTCCGCCGATCCGAGACCACTGGATCCCAATGTGCCAAGCTCTTTTTTACAGGATTTTGTGTTCAAGAATTTCATGTACTCCAAGCAGGATGACTACGAGAAACAGCTGACCCAGCTGGGCATCATGGAAAAAGATGCATATACCTGCACCTGTTACATGGATGAAGTGGGAAATACCCCGGCCATGGGAGAGGTGTTGTCATGGTCTGAATCTTCTGCAGTGGTCTATGCCAACTCCGTATTGGGAGCAAGATGCAATCGTAATTCCGGTATCATTGACCTCATGGGTTCGGTAGTGGGCTATGTGCCCCGTTTCGGTCTGTTAACGGATGAGGGCAGAAAAGCCACCTGGATCGTGAAGATCGAGACAACGAAGAAGCCGGAAGCACAGCTGCTGGGATCAGCCATTGGTATGAAGGTCATGGCGGATGTTCCCTATATCGTAGGACTGGACAAATGGCTGGGTGGTGAACTGGATGATGCTGCGAAAACCTATCTGAAGGATTTTGGCGCAGCGACTGCTTCCAACGGTGCGGTAGGTCTGTACCATGTGGAAAATATCACTCCGGAGGCTGTAAAATACGGAAAAGACCTGATTGCGGAGGATGCAAAGGTCTATGTAGTAGATGATGCGGAACTTCAGAGGGTCTATGAGAGCTATCCGGTGATCTGGAAAAAGAAGGATGCCAAGCCGAAGCTGTGTTTCATGGGATGTCCCCATATGAGTTTACAGCAGCTCATCGACTGGACGGAAAAAGTCTCTCGGAGCCTGAAAGAAGCCGGTAGAACCAGAGTATGTATTCCTACCGTATTTACAGCGGCACCTGCGGTATTGAAAAAATTTCAGGAGACCCCTTATGCGGAGACGTTAAAGGCAACGGGAGTCATTACTTCCTATATCTGCCCGTTAATGTATATGAATAATCCTCTCAGCGAGAAGATGCCGGTCATTACTTCCAGTAACAAGCTGCGGACCTACACCAGCGCAAGATATTATACCGATGCTGAGATCTTAGAGCAGATCACGAAGGGAGGAACGGACAGATGAAAGAATTTAAAGGAAGAATCGTAGCCTCCGGAACCGTAACAGCCAAGGCACTGGTATCTCACGGGGGTCTGAACACACTGGCATCTTTCCAGAAGGCATTACAGTTCGGCGATAAAAAAGCAACCTGCGGAGATCAGAATAACCCCGACCTCTATGGTAAACAGATGGCGGGCAAAGCCCTGTGCCTGCCGACGACCATAGGATCTACCACCGGCGGACTGGTACTTTACTGTGCTTGCTCCATGAACAGACAGCCGGGATGTATGCTGTTTTCCGAACCTATTGATTCACTGGCAGCAGCCGGAGCCATTCTGGCAGATGTGTGGCTTGACAATGTGCAGATGCCTGTCATTGACAGCCTGGGGGAAGAGTTCCTGGAATATGTGAAGGATGACATGAATATTACCGTAAAAGAAGACGGTACGGTAGTAGTGGAATAGTTCAAATAGCTTTAAGAACAGCTTTCGAAGGAAACTTCGGAAGCTGTTTACTATTTTATGGAAAAACTTTTTATGGAAAAAAATTTTTTTCTGCAACCGAAAATACGATATGCTTATCTAATGTATGTGAACACAAAATACCTTGCAAGGCATCCGGCCGGATGAAGAACGGGAGGAACCATGGAGAAACTGGTGAAAAAAGCAAAAAAAGGAGACGCGGAAGCATTCATCGCTCTGATGGAACAGAACAGGCAAAGCATGATACGGATCGCATTCGCTTATCTGGGAAATGAAGAGGATGTTGCCGATGCCATGCAGGAGACCATACTTTCAGCTTTTGAAAAGCTGGATACTTTACGAAGAGCTGAATATTTCAGAACCTGGCTGATCCGTATTCTGATCAACCAATGTATTGCAATGAGACGGCACAGGAGTCGGACGGTTCCCATGAACGGGGCGGAGGAAGCTTCACAGTTCTATGATTTCAGTACGGATCTGGAATTCAATGATCTGTTGAGAACTCTGCCGGAGGACAGCAGACTGATCTTCCAGATGTATTATGGGGAACAGTTTTCCATAGGAGAGATCGCACAGCTGCTACATATGAATGAAAATACAGTGAAGAGTAAAATTCACCGAGGCAGAGAGCAGCTGAGATCGCAGATGTAGGCAGGAAAGGAGAAGGGTCATGATGAACAGTACATTGATTGACAACAAAATAGAAGAAGCATACGGAATCGTCCGGGAAAATGCAGAAAAGAAAAAGAGACAGAACCGAAAAAAAAGATTTGTGCAGTGGGGAACCGTGGCTGCAGCGATGGTAGTCGCTATCGGATTTTGCGGGGCAAATCCAGCGTTGGCAAAAGAACTGCCTCTGATCGGCAGCGTGATAGAACGGGTACAGGAGCTGCTGGGGTTCCAGGAGATTCCGACAGAAGAAATTGTGACGCTGGTACCAACAGGGCAAGGAAAATGCAATGCCGGGGAGAGAGAAGAGGCTGGGGACAACAATACTGGGGCCATTGGAATCCAAAGTACGGAAACCAGTGTGGAAGCTACAGAATCGACTCAGTATCAGACATCGGATCAGGGGTATACTATTACGCTGACGGATTATTATACCACGAACCAGGCAATTTTCCTGGGGGTAAAAATGGAGAGCGAAGAGGGATTCCCGGAGATGTCAGCGGACAGCGACGGAAAAAGTCAGATCATGATCGCAACGCTGGAGGAGTATTCCTTCCGAAGCGGCGATCCGGTACACGGGGGCAGGGTGCTTTTGGGGCAGCTTGTAGATAAACATACTTTTCTGGGACTGGTCCGCATCGATTACAAATCGATCCAGACAGGGGATCAGGGATATTATGAAGAGATTCCGGAAGAAATGTCCCTGCAGTTGGAAATCCCGTATTTTTTCCTATATCCGAAGGGGGCTTCCAAAGAGACAGTACACGGAAGCTGGAAATTCCCGGAGCTTTCAGTCTCCCAGAGCGATAAGGAAATGCAGGTAATAGAGATAGGCGAAACAAATGCAGCGGGCTTCGGGCTGGACAGAATCGAAGTCTCTCCGGTGGAGCTTACGGTATATGACATTTTCCCGGAAGATCATCTTGTTATGACCGTGGTGTTGGATAAAGATGGAAGAAAACTGACATACGCAGGAAACAATACCAACGAGCTGGCGGTCAGCGGATACGATATATCCGAGATTACAGTGTACCTCTATGATTATGACGAATACATGGAGATCAAGGGGCTGGCACTGGGAGAAAATTCGTCAGCATTCCTGGAAATACTTGAGAAAAATGCTCTTTATGAAAAAAAGATTTCGATAGAAACAGACAAGTCGTAGTATATCTGCTGTGCCAACCGCAATGACAGCTGAAGGCGTAGTTAGCATAGCTGCGGTTCATGGAAAGCAGAAAATAGTGAAGCTACAGGCGAAGTGGAAACAAAAACGGCTTTCAGAGATCTCCCGGAAGCCGTTTGTTGATGGATTTAAAATCGCTGATAATGCACCGCACATATTATTTGGTCAGCTCGGCAACGACCTGGTTAATCACCTTGCCGTCAGCCTTACCCTTCAGTTCGCCCATAACAGCCTTCATGATCTGCCCTTTATTTTTCGTAGCCAGAACATCTGCGAATTTCTCTTCCAGAATTGCCTTGACTTCCTCAGCGGAGAGCATCTTAGGAGCAAATTCGCTCATGATCTCATAGCGCTTCTTGTATTCTTCCAGCAGCTCGGTACGGTCTGCGGGGCAGGTATCGATCTGCTCCTTCACGGATTTGATCTCTTTTAAGATGGCTTCGTTGGCCATCTCATCGGGAATGTTGTCACGGCAGCCGTTGTCGATTCCTTTTTTCTTTACAGCGGATACCAGTGCGGAGATGGCATCCTTTCTGAATTTATCCTTTGCCTTCATGGCAGCGATCATAGCATCCTGTAATTCTTTTAATTTCATTGTGGTCTCCTCTCTGGAACAAAATCTCCAAATGTTTTCTGTGTTTTATTATACTCTCACAGATGAAAACTGAAAAGAAGAAAATGTGAATATCTGTCAGCTTATATCCGGGTTGTTTACACAGATATTACATGTTGCTTACCTGCCCAGGATAGTGTCGCTGCAACAGTTTTGGTAACATATAATGCGCCTTGGAGAAAAAAGCAACTGCGAAACAGGATGTAGCGTATCATAGCACGAATTCGTGAGCGGATGGTACAATGAACACGAAATAAGATGTATATAAAGACACGGGAATTAACACAGGATGGAAGGAAAGAAGTAGAAGAATGACATATAGTGAAATCAGAAAAAATGAAGAAGTACTGGCATTTATTAAAAAGGGAAATGCGAATCTGGGTGCCATGGGATTCACCGATCATTCGGAGGCGCATTCGGGACTGGTGGCAGAGCGGGCAGCGGAGATTCTGAAAAAATTTGGGTATCCGGAAAAAGATATTGAACTTGTGAAGATCGCCGGATTTATGCACGATATCGGAAATGCGGTGAACCGTAGCCATCATGCAGAGTACGGGGCGCTGCTTGCAAATGATATTCTGAAGAAGACAGATCTGCCCCTGGAGGACCGGGTGCAGATCGTGTCTGCTATCGGATTGCATGACGAATCTACCGGCGGTGCTACCGATCCCATCTCAGCGGCGCTGATCATTGCAGATAAGACCGATGTCCGCAGGAGCAGAGTCCGGGAGAAGAATAAGGCAACCTTCGATAAACATGACCGCGTCAATTATGCGGTTACGGATACGAAGCTTAAGATCAATGTGGAGAAGAGAGTGATTTCACTGAATCTGCAGATTGATCCGAAAATCTGCAGTATGTATGAGTATTTTGAGATATTCCTTGGACGTATGATGATGTGTAAGCGTGCAGCGGAAGTGCTGGAGGCATCCTTTAAGCTGACCGTGAATGGGGCAAAGGTATTGTAAATAGAAATTTAGCGAAATATCCCCGTAGCCCTTGGCAGGGTATAAGAAACGCGGCACGCTCGTACTTTAGTACGATGCGCTCCTGTCGCAGAGCGTAGCGGTACATAAGCGGTCACAATACGACCGCAATGCGTCCCTTGGGACGCTATGGTACCGACGTCTGCTTACGGCACTGCTTATTCTTATACCCAGCCGGGGCTACTGGTTTTTTTGAAAGCTTTCCAAAACGCAGAACTCCCGGCGTATGCGGTGCCATGTCGAAGATGTTTGTCGGAGGATGTTGATATTTTCTAGAAAAGTGCTGAAAGGCAGGGGGAAAGCGGACACGATGTCCGCGTCAGCCGATTGTCGACATGGATGTCGACTGTAGGCGGCCCCGTCATGACGAGAACTACTCATCACTTTTCGTAGAAAATTCACATCCGGAGACCTTACATCGAGACATGTGTATCGCATGCTCCGGGAGTTCGTGGATTTTGCCAATGTATTTAACTAACTTTCCAGTTACATGCATGACTGTTTTGCATATACATATAGCTTGTGTTACAATAAACAGAAAAGCAGGAATTGGGGAGAGAATTGTATGAAAGCACAGGGATTATTGTTTCAAGTGCAAGATAAAGGTTACCGTGATTTTCAGAGCAAGCTGATCCCGACGATCCCGGCGGAGACGATTATTGGCGTCCGCACGCCGGCTATACGGAAGCTAGCAAAAGAATATGCCAAGGATCCGGAGAGTGCAGCGTTTTTGATGCAACTGCCGCATACTTATTACGATGAGAATATTCTGCATGCCTTGCTGGTGGCGGAGATAAAAGATTACGACACCTGTGTAAAAGAGGTGGAACGTTTCCTGCCCCATGTGGATAACTGGGCAGTGTGTGATATTTTTTCTCCGAAGGTGTTTAAGAAAAACAGAGACAGATTAATCAAAAAAATAAAAGAATGGACAGCTTCGGACCACCCCTACACCTGCCGCTTTGGAATGGAAATGCTGATGACGCATTTCTTGGATGAGGATTTCCGGGTGGAATATCTGGAGATCCCGGCAGAGGTGCATTCCGAAGAATATTATGTGAACATGATGATTGCCTGGTTCTATGCCACGGCACTGGCAAAACAGTGGGATGCTGCCGTCAGCTATATCGAAGAGAAGCGCCTGAATCCATGGACACATAATAAGACCATACAAAAAGCACGGGAAAGCTACCGGATCACACCGGAGCAGAAGGAATATTTGAAGACACTGAAGGTGTAAACGGAGGATAGGACAGCATGAATGATAACATGGAATTTCGCAAGGCAAAACGAGAAGAAGCGGAAGAAATTCTGCAATTATACCAGTCACTGATCGGAACCGAATATTGTGTCTGGACAGAAAATTACCCAACGGAACGGGAAGTGGAATTTGACCTGTCCAGGGATGCACTGTTCTGTCTGCGGGAGAAGCCCTCGGGACGCTTGATGGGCACAATCTCCATAGACGATGACCCGGAAGTGGAGGCACTGTCCTGTTGGTCAGAGGACCTTACCCCGGTGGCAGAACTGTCCAGACTGGGAGTGGCAGCAGAATATCAGAATCACGGTATTGCCAGGATCCTGTTGCGGGAAGCTATGGCGGAATTGAAATCACAGGGTTATAAGGCGGCACACATATTAGTGGCAAAGGACAACGTGAAAGCCCTGCGTTCTTATGAAAAATTGCATTTTACCACAGCAGGGGAATGTGAGCTTTTCGGACATTCCTACTGGTGTTATGAGAAAGAATTATAGAAGTGATCACTATGCAAATCAATGAAACAGAGAGGAAAGACGATATATGGTAACGATCGATCTAATCACAGGCTTCCTGGGATCCGGAAAGACTACTTTTCTGAAAAAATATGCGGAATATCTGATGGATCAGGGACTGCATATCGGTATTCTGGAAAATGATTTCGGTGCCATCAACGTGGATATGCTGATGCTCCATGAACTGCGGGGAGACCAGTGTGAACTGGAAATGATCGCCGGAGGATGTGATGCGGAGAGCCACAGAAGACGTTTCCGCACGAAGCTGATTTCCATGCGGATGTGCGGTTACGACAGAGTACTGGTGGAGCCGTCTGGAATCTACGATGTAGATGAATTTTTTGATGTGCTGCGGGAGGATCCTCTGGATCAGTGGTATGAGATCGGCAATGTCATCGCCATACTGGATGCGAGACTGGAGAAAAATCTTTCACAGCAGGCAGACTATCTGCTGGCATCGGAGGCTGCCAATGCCGGAAAAGTGATTCTGAGCCATGCGGATGCAGCCACCAGGGAACAGTGTGAGGACACGGTGGCACATCTCAACCGGGCACTGGAACAGATCCGCTGCGACCGGAGAATCGACCCTGAGAAAGATATCTTACAGAAAAATCTCACGGATCTGACAAAAGAAGATTTAGAGGAAGTATCCAAATGCGGTTATCGTCTGGAAAGTTACCGTAAGATGGATTTAGAGAATGAGCAGAGTTTCGACTCTTTATTTTTCATGGAAGAGAAGATTACCTCGGAGGCTCTGGAACGGGCAGTACCCAGACTGTTTGTCGAAAAGTCCTGCGGAGAAGTATTCCGGATCAAGGGTTTCGTGAAAAACGGAGCAGGACAATGGATGGAATTGAATGCTACACAGGACAGTCATACGATGCAGTCTGTCGCAGTGGGGCAGGAGGTGCTGATCGTCATCGGAGAGTATTTACAGGAAGATAAAATCAGAGAGATTCTGAAGGAGGAAGAGACATGTCAATCTTAAGCCAGTTAAACAGTGTACCGATGTACCTGATCTGTGGAGGTATCATTGCTTTTGTGGCGGTGGTCTGTGTGATTTTTCTGGTGAGGGCTTACTGCGCCGGGCAGGCACTCGGTATGGATACCACGAAAATGAAGCGTACAATTATCTCCAGTGCGACCTTTTCCCTGTTGCCCAGTGTGGGGATTCTGTTAGGTGTCATCGCCCTGTCGGGAAGTCTGGGAACGCCCTGGCCGTGGCTTCGATTATCCGTGATCGGTGCCCTGCATTATGAGACCCAGGTGGCACAGGCAGCAGCGGAGCAGGTGGGAATGGATACATTGTCTGCTGCGGAAATGACACCGCAGGCATTTTCCACGATTGCACTGCTCATGAGTATCTGCATTATCTGGGGAATGACATTGTCCATTTTCCTGAATAAAAAATATACACAGAAGCTGACCTCGAATAAAAAATCCGGCAAGCCGGGCTTCGGAGATATGGCAATGACTGCCATGTTCATCGGACTGGTCAGCACCTACATCGGAAGATATCTCGGCGGTTTTGTATCGGAGAACGGATTGTTTACGTTTCACGGAGATTACATTCCGTTAGTGGTAATGGCGGTATCGGCACTGGTGATGGCAGGATTTGTATACCTCATTGAGAAAAAAGGAAAAGCCTGGGTGGACAGCTTTTCCATTGCCGGAAGCATGATCATCGGCATGACAGCAGCCGTACTGGTGGGATTGCTGTAAAGGCTGACGTGACAACCTTAAAATTTGATTCGCAATTCCTCCAACGGAAGGAATCGTCTGCGGAATGGAGCTTAATATGAAAACGGATAGCATGACAATAGATAATAAGGAACTGAATAATGTAGAAGCAACAAAGGAGCAGACCGGGCAGACTTCGGATACCTGGCAGATCTATACGAAGAAAACACATATCATCGGACGGACAGTCAGCATTGTCACATTAGTAATGTTAGTGGGAGCACCGTTTCTCATCGGTAAGCTTTTAGGTGCGTATCCGGATCTGGGGGCTGTCGGCAAGGGGTTTCTCTCTGTGGGAATCGTATGGCTGGTCAGCAGCATCGCGGAGTTTTTGATCTATACGCCGATGCTGGGAGCCGGTGGTGGATATCTGGCCTTTATCACCGGTAATCTGATCAATATGAAGATTCCCTGTGCCGTCAATGCCAGAGATATGGTGGGAGCCAAGACAGGAACCCCGGAGAATGAGATCATTTCCACAATCTCTATTGCTACCTCTTCTCTGGTGACGATCCTGGTACTGGCACTGGGAGTATTGCTGATGGTGCCCCTGCAGCCCGTTTTGCAGAGTGAGGTGTTGCAGCCGGCCTTTGAAAATGTGGTTCCGGCGCTGTTCGGAGCCATGGCTTATAAATATTACCGGAAAAATATGAAGATCGCTGCATTGCCGCTGATCCTTATGAGTCTGCTGTTTATTCTGGTGCCGTCCCTGATCGGATCTACCAGCTTTATGATCGTTCCTTCCGGCGCTATTGCCATCGGTGTGGCATATCTGCTGTTCCGGAAAAAGAATACACAGAATCCGGAACAGACAAAAGCTGACCCCAATAGTGTAAATACCGGGGATGAATAGTCAGAAGGCTATACGAACAGAAAACAGATGAATGGAAAAAGGGCCAAACCTGTCAGGTTATGTGAGTAATAGAAGGAAGCGCCCGGAAAAGAGGAAATATGAAATATATAGGTTTCATTTTACTGGCAGTGATCATTGCAATTATATTGTTGTTACTGATCGCGGTGATCCGTACCTTACTGATGCCTGGGAAGACTTCTTCCTACGTGGCAGAGGAACCGGAGGAGGAATCCCTGGCACTGGCACAGAAACTTTCCAAAATGATCCAGTATGATACCACCTCCCATGCCAATGTGGCAGAGGTGGAGAAGTTCCTGGGGTTCCACAAAGTGTTGGAGGAATTGTTTCCTTTGGTACATGAGAAACTGGAAAAGACAGAGATTGACGGCAACCTGTTATTTTACTGGAAGGGAAAAAGCTCTGAGAAGCCGATCCTGCTCATGAGCCATCAGGACGTAGTGCCGGCGGAGGGTGAGTGGACCCATGCACCTTTTTCCGGAGATATTGCGGAAGGAAAGGTATGGGGGCGAGGCGCGTCCGATACCAAATGCTCTGTGATGGCATTTTTCCAGGCAGTGGAAGAATTGTTGGCAGAGGGCTTCGTACCACCCACTGATGTCTATCTGGCAAGTTCCTGTACGGAAGAGTGGGGTGGGGACGGTGCACCGAAGATCGTAGCGGAGCTGCAGCGCAGGGGGATTGAACTGTTCCTGGTATGTGATGAGGGCGGTGGTATCATCACGGAGCCCATCGGTGGAATCCACGGTAATTTTGCCATGGTGGGAGTATTTGAAAAAGGCAAGGCGGATGTGAAATTTACCGCAAGGAGCAACGGCGGCCATGCCAGCACACCGGTAAAGGGAACCCCTATCGCCAGATTGTCGGCATTCGTCAATGAAGTGGAGACGCATTCACCGTTCCGGAAAAAGATGCTGCCGGAGGTATCCGCCATGTTCACAGCACTGGCGCCTTATGCCGGGTTTGGAATGAAACTGGTATTTGGAAATCTGTGGCTGTTTGGCCCCTTATTAAAAGCGGTGATGCCATCACTCAGTGCACAGGCAGGAGCGATGTTAAAGACCACGATAGCGTTTACGGTACAGAAGGGATCCGATGCCTATAATGTGCTGCCCCAGGAGGCTTATGTGGGTGCCAACATGCGTTTTATTCCCCATCAGGGAGAGAAAGAGAGCCTGGAGATCATCAAAAAAGTGGCAGACAAATACGGTCTGGAGACCGAAGTGCTGCATGCCAATGATTATACGCCGCCTGTGGATATTCACGGAGAAGCATTCCATCTGGTGGAGCAGACCATCGCAGATACTTTCCCGGGACTGCCTTCCAGCCCTTATGTTATGACAGGCGCGACAGATGCACAGTTCTATCAGCCTATCTGTAAGAGCTGTATCCGTTTTGCACCGGTGATCTATGGACCGGAGCAGATGAAGGGAATGCATGGATTGAACGAAAATATTGAGTATAATTGTCTGCCCGGAGCTGTCAGATTCTATAAGAACCTGATCCGCGCGGAGAAATAAGGAGCGACACTTATGAACACCATGACTACATATTCTGGCAGAAAGTTTGATCCCATGCAGATGACACCGGGGGATGTATATATTGAGGATATCGCTCATGCGCTGAGCTTACTGTGTCGGGGCGGTGGACAGCTGACCTATTTTTATTCGGTGGGACAGCATTCTCTCAACTGTGCTGCGGAAGCGAAAGCCAGAGGGTGGTCGGAGAGGCAGCAGCTCGCCTGTCTGCTTCATGATGCCAGTGAGGGATATATTTCTGATATTATTCGCCCGGTGAAGATATACCTGTCCAATTATCTGGAAATTGAAAGTAAGATTATGGGAACGATCCTCACGCATTTCGGACTGGATGACCTGACGGAAGAAGAGAGCTGTCGTTGGAAGCAGATTGATGATGAGATCCTGGAACTGGAACTGAAGACGCTGCTTCACGGAGAAGAGAACCGAGAGGTACCGAAGTTATTGTCGGTACCGGATCTGGCGGAGCATACACCGGGAGAGATCGAGATCCGGTTCTTGCAGGAGGCAGAACGGCTGGGGGTGTACGGAAGTGATCGTTGACAAGAAGCCAAAGCACAGTTCAGTCACAGTGATGTGTGTCCTGGCATATCTGGATCGTTATGTCTATCCGGTACTGATTCTGCTGGCTGGACTGCTGGCGGAACTGTTCCGGGATAGAAATACCATGCTGTGCGTTCTGGCACTGGGTATATTGCTGGATGGCATCTATAATCTGGTGGGCTACCTGTGCCGTTGGAAACATATTTACCTCTGCTATCAGAGCATGAGCCATACGAAAATGACCCCCACACGTATCGAGTGGGAGCGGCTGGCAAAAAAAGATGCTTACGGTGTGCCGGCTACGCTGATTATTGGCGGAATCGTGGGGATATTGGTGAGTATTTTTCTCAAGTAGTGGGAATAAATACTGAATATGTGAAAAAAGTTGTGGAAAAGTCTGACAAGTGTGCTATAATAAATGTAAGTGCTTACATGGACTTGTATCATAAATAGAAATCAATGACATATGTTCCGGAAGGCATGGTATATTTTAGAATAGCAGATCGTCAGATTGGAAAGGGAGGTTATTTATGGGATTTTTAACAGGAAAGACAGCAATCATCACCGGTGGAGGAAGAGCGGTATTGAGTAACGGAGAGTGCGGATCCATTGGTTACGGTATTGCAACCGCTTATGCAAAGGAAGGTGCCAATCTGGTGCTGACCGGACGTAATGTTCAGAAGCTGACCGACGCGAAGGAAGAACTGGAGAAAAAGTATGGGATCAAAGTACTTCCTGTGCAGGCGGATGTCAGCGCCGGTTCGGACAATGAAGCGATCGTACAGAATGTGGTGAAGCAGGCCATTGATACTTTTGGCAGAATTGATGTACTGATCAACAATGCGCAGGCTTCCGCTTCTGGCGTAACCATCGCAGATCATACCACCGAGCAGTTTGATCTGGCGGTATATTCCGGTCTGTATGCAGCATTCTACTATATGAAGGCTTGCTATCCTTATCTGAAGGAGACCAAGGGTTCTGTTATTAACTTTGCCTCCGGAGCAGGTCTCTTCGGTAATTTCGGACAGTGCGCTTATGCGGCAGCCAAGGAAGGTATCCGCGGACTGACCAGAGTCGCAGCTACCGAGTGGGGTCCCGATGGCATCAATGTCAACGTTGTATGTCCTCTGGCATGGACCGCACAGCTGGAGAAATTCGAGCAGGCATATCCCGATGCTTTCAAGGCAAATGTCAAGATGCCTCCTATGGGACATTACGGCGACGTGGAGAAGGAGATCGGCCGCGTCTGCGTACAGTTGGCTTCTCCCGACTTCAAGTATATGAGCGGTGAGACCCTGACACTGGAAGGCGCTATGGGACAGAGACCGTAAGTGGTGAGAAAATAATTTTTAAAACTAAGGCTTGAAAGAAAGAAAGAAAGATATTATAATCAAGACATAAAGAGAAGCAACCGCCCACAAGTGGTTAGCCTCCCGGTAATTGTTTAGTAAACCTACCTGTACTGGCCAAGTGACAAGGTAGGTTTATTTATTTTCGCTTGTTTATCCTACTGTCTATGTAGGCAAGCAGCGCAATGAGAAATGTACCACCTAAAAATAACAGGTTTAATACTTCATACATATTCATTAGCACCACCTCCCTTCTCATTAAAAGCTATAAGCCGGGAGGCTATCACCTTGTAACACGGTTGCTTCTCAAGAAGTGTATCATGCGTGTGAAGGCGTTTCAATTCTAATATTTCGTATATAATTCCACAACAAAAAAGTGCACAATACCATATTTAGTAGTCAGAGGAATAAAAAGAAAATTATACGGACTATATGTAGCAAAAAAAGAGCTTTGCCTCGTAACAGGCTGAAAAGTTTTTTCTAAAGTAGGAATTTGATTTTGGTATTTATCCCCGGGACATTTCCATGTGCTCTTCCGTCTAATAGTCATAAGACGTATACTTATGAGGAAGAAAGGACGAGGCATATGGGAGAGGTAGAACAACTAGTGCGCAGGTCGAAGAAGCGGAATCCGGATGCTTTCACGGAGCTGATGCAGCTTCATGAACGGGATATGTACCGTACGGCCAGTGCAATCCTGTCGCAGGATGCGGATATTGCGGACGCCATGCAGGAGACGATTCTCACCTGTTGGGAGAAAATAGACACGTTGCAGAAAAATCGGTATTTCAAGACCTGGATGATCCGTATTCTGATCAATAAATGCAAGGATATTCTGCGCCTGGGGAGGCGGATGGTCTGCGTGGAGGAATTGCCAGAGCAGGAAACGGGGAGTACAGTAGAGGCGGAGGCCAATCTGGAATGGAAGGAAGCCCTGCGGGGACTGGATGAAAAATATCGTCTGATCGTGGTGCTGTTCTATGCGGACGGACTGCGGACAGCAGAGATTGGAAAGCTGTTGCAGCTGCCGGACAGTACGGTACGCACAAGGCTTGCCAGAGGACGGGAGCAGTTGGCAAAGTATTATGCGGAGACAGAGGAAGGAGGCGGAAGAAAATGAGACGAATACAGGAAATAGAAATAGAACTTCCACAGATCGTGTTGGAGCGGGCAGATGCAGCCTATGCACAGATCAGACAACAGGCGTCGCAGGAGAGTCCTGCGGGCAGGAGAGTCAGAAGCTTTCCCCGGGCAGCAGGCATCCTGTTGGCGGTAGTAATACTTTCCGCCACAGCTGTCTCGGCCGCTGCCGTCGGAATCGTTGGTTACCGTAGGTACATGGCGGAGCGCATGACAGACATTGGTACCGAGGAGTTGGGGCATTTGGAGATGGTAGCGGAGCAGGGCAATGTCACAGCAGAATTCAGTAGAGAGTTGACAGCGAGAGAACGGAGCATTTATGAGCAGCTGACAAGAGAATACGAAGCGGACGGCAAATATCCGGCGGGACAGATCCGGGAACTAGCCGAAGACGAGAACTATTCCGGCACTGGTGTGGCAGTCCGAAGTACTCCCGGAGAAGAATACGGTTGTCTGATCTATCTGCCGGATACTGTGCTCACAGAGGAAGAGTGGCTGGAGATTATAGAGTATCTGCATAAACTGGACTACAGCCTTCGGGAAAAACTATGGCAGCAGAAGTATTCCGAGGTTTCCTATTTTGACAGATATGAACAGATGACGGATGCGGAGATTGATGAATTATATGCCTTACTGGCTTCTGCACCAGTAGATGTATGGGGAACAGACAGTCGTAACCTGACAGCAGAGGAACAGAGCCGCTATGAGCAATGGACGGAAAAGTATGAAGTGGAAAATGCCTATACAGAGTCACCCATTAAGGTCATAACTGATCCGGAAGAATACGATGGACAGGAGCTTGCCTATTGCATCAGTGATGCGAGGTTCTATGAGCCGGAGCGTGAGCTGACGGATGAGGAAATGCTGCAGCTGATCGATCTGGAGCACAAAAACCAATATATCTTTGAAAGGATCGGCCGGGAGATCGAGTGCGGAAAACGGGCAGGATGGCCACAGACATATCATTTGCAATAGAAAAGATACTTGACAATAGAGACCACATGTTGTAGTCTGTAGTTAGACCACAACATGTGGTCTCTATACTTTTGCAAAAGTAAACGTGAAATATCAAAATTGATGTCATCAGGAAAACAGTAGTAGGAGGAAACAACATGGCAGAGATTCAGTTAGGTGTGGTCGAGGCGCGGTATGCGGATATCATCTGGGAGCACGAACCGGTGTCTTCTTCGGAGCTGGTGAAGCTGACGGAGGAAGCATTTCACTGGAAGCGCACCACGGCGCATAATGTGCTGCGCAGACTGTGCGATAAGGGGCTGTTTCGCAATGACAACGGAACGGTGACTTCCCTGATCTCCAGGGATGAGTTCTATGCGATGCAGAGCAGACAGTTTGTGGAAGACACCTTTGAGGGGTCATTGCCTGCGTTCCTTGCCGCATTTACGAAAGATCGTGCGCTGACCGCAGAAGAAGCTGCGAAGATCCGTAGGATGATCGATGAGGCAGAAGGGGGAAAAGAATGAGCCGCATATTTTCGGGTGTATTACAGATGAGTATTGCCGCGGCATGGATGATCCCTGTCGTAATGGTGCTCAGACGCTTGCTGAAACGGGCACCGAAGTGGGTGAATCTTGTGCTGTGGGGGCTTGTGGGACTGCGGCTGGTGTGCCCTTTTGTGCCGGAGAGCCGGTTCAGTCTGATGCCGAAGCTGCCGATATTGTCGGGCTATTTGTACGGAAATATGATAGGCAGTCCGGCAGGGAATGCGTTCCGGGCTGATACGCTGCAAAACGGAACTAATTTTTCCGACAATATTTCCCAGGCAGCTTTAGACGGCAGCATGGGCGCAGCCGGATCCGGCATGGGCGGAGCTTTCGGAATTACCGGAAGTGGCATCGGAGCATTTGGAGCAGGAGTATGGAGAATACCGGAACGGCTATTATCTGCATTCTCGATTCTCTGGCTGGCAGGTGTGATTCTTTTTGCAGGCTATGCGGTATACAGTTACGTCAGGGTGCGGAGGCAGGTAGCGGAAGCTATGTGGCTGCGGGAGAACCTGTGGATCTGTGATGAGGTAAAATCTCCTTTTATCCTGGGACTGCATAAGCCGAAGATCTATCTGTCCTCCAGTATGGATGAAGCGCAGTACCCTTACGTCATCGCTCATGAGCAGGCGCATCTGAAACGGGGCGACCAGTGGTGGAAGCCGCTTGGATTTCTGATCTTAGCGATTCATTGGTTCAATCCTTTTGTCTGGGCAGCGTACATCCTGTTCTGCAGCGATCTGGAACTGGCATGCGATGAGAGCGCAGTGAAGAAGCTGAATCCTCAGGAGCGAAAAGACTATTCCTATGCACTGCTTTCCTGTAGTATGCAAAGGCGGCTGGTGACGGTATGCCCGTTGGCCTTTGGAGAAGTTGGGGTGAAAAAGAGAGTGAAAGAGATATTGAATTATAAGAAGCCGACCTTTTGGGTGGTGCTTGCCGCGGTGGCGGTCTGTGTGATCGTAGCGGTATGTTTTCTGACGAATCCAAAGCAGGGGACGACAACCACAATCCTGCTGACGAATGAGACCGGAAAGAGCGAAAACGGTGTGGATGCCGGGAATGTCGCAAGCGCAGACGAAGTCAATGCACAACAGGAGACGGACGCCGCATTGCAGGAGGCGCTGGATAAACAGAGAGAACGGGCAGAGGCGGTGAAGGAAGCAAGTGCGGCAGAGCAGGAGAAACAGGCAGCGGAGAATCCTGCCGGCTGGATCCCAATGCAGAATGGTAATACTACTACATGGATGAATATGCAGGACGGTGCAACCGCCGGTTTTGTAACAGGAAAGGGAGATGCAGCGTATGCGCAGGTAAAGCTTGGTGATACGACTCTGTTGTTATTGTCGGACGGGATTTATCAGGACGGAGAGCATACCTATGCCATGTACTGTGATGTCTACGGCGTCGGAGAGGATGGAACACCGGTGCAGATCGGCGAGCTCCTAAGTGAGGGAACCGCATATCCGATCTGCGTCGGAATGTCTGGGTTCTACGTGACCTCCGGACACAGCATCGAAGTGTACAACCTTGATACTGCGACCGGACAGCTGGTACTGACCGGTTCCAATACAGAAAACTTTGACGGGAACGGCAATGAAACCTATTATCGTCTGGACAGCCGGGGACAGAGTGTGGAAAGTACTGCGGAGGAGTATCTGCAGGCATGGGATGCGTATGGAAAAGATGCGCAGCCGATAGAATTCACAACACCATAACAAAAAACTTATACACTTCTGAAAAACAAAATAAAATCATATACACTAAAAAGAATCCGAATGATCCTTCATTCGGATTCTTTTTATGGTTCTGTAAAAAAGTACCAAAAAATCATAATAAAAATCATGAAAATCAATGAATAAATATATTTTTTATGACAAAAACAGATACACAACTTCTTTTGACGAAATATTCGGAAAATGATAGATTGCATATTGTATAGAGTGTATAATTTTCTTTGGATATACACATAGATGCAAACGTTGAAAAGGAGATGCACCCTATGAAATCAAACAAAGAAAAGGTATATGACTTTATCAGACTTCATGCAGATGAAAAGGCAGACAGAGGAATATCCACCGCATACATAGCGGATGCCATGGAACTACAGCGAACGAATGTAAGCAGCATACTGAATCTTCTGGTACAGGAAGGCAGGATACAAAAATGTAACGGCAGACCGGTTCTCTATAAGGTTGGAAGAGAAGAAAGCACATTGGAAGAATGCTTTTCTGATTTGATCGGAGCGGACGGAAGTCTGAGGCAGACCATTCAGCTGGCAAAGGCAGCAGTACTCTATCCACAGCGAAGTCTCAATACGTTATTGGTGGGAGCCCGTGGAACCGGTAAGAGCCGCTTGGCACAAAGAATGTACCGTTTTGCGGTGGAACAGAAGATTCTGCCGGAAAATGCTCCGTTTCTTCACATCGATTGCCACGATTATGCAGCAGGCGGAGAAGTCAGTGCTGAGTCGGATGACAGCTGGAAACAGTCGGAGCAGGGCTTTGTATTTTTCGATAATATTCAGTTTTTAAGCCCGAGAGCCAGAAAAAGGGTGCTGGAGTATCTGCAGTCACCATCCAGAAAATATGCGGTGGCGGTAAGCTGTACAGACAAAGAACAGCTGTCGGATGAGTTCCTGGCAGAATTTTCAGTACAGTTACAGTTACCGACATTGTCGGAGCGGCCGCTGAGGGAACGGATGGAAATGATAAAACACCTTTTTTCCAAAGAGGCTGTGCGGATACAGAGACCGCTGATCGTCAGAGGAGATTTGATGACATGCCTGCTTTTCTATGAGTGTGAAGCAAATTATTATCAGCTCAAAGGAGATATCAAGATCGGCTGCGCCAATGCCTATGTGAGAGAATATGGGAAAACAGGAGATATTTCATTATTTATCAGCGATTTTTCCAATAATGTGCGCAAAGGCATGTTAAAGTACCGGAGAGAAGCAGAGGAGTTGATCGATTTTGAACAGAGATTCACGTTCAGCGGAAAAGAAATCCGGGTCAGCAGGCCGGAAGACGGAACACTATATGACAGAATCAGCCGGAAGGCAGCAGCATTAAAGGAGACAGGAATAGAGGAGGAAGAGATCAACCTTTTGCTGAGCATGGAGGTAGAAAGGACTTTTGATAAATATCGGAAAGCCCTGATACAGGATGTGACGGATAAAAAACAGTTGGAAATCCTGGTGGAAGAAAAGCTGATCAATATTGTGGAAGCATTTTTGCAAAAGGCAAAGGAACAGCTGAAACGTAATTTCTCTCCGTCTGTACTATATGGGCTGTGCCTTCATCTCAATGCAGTGATTACGGGAAAAAGAGAAAAAAGTGCTCCGGACAAAGAAAGTATTGCAGAAATACTGGTATATCACAGAGCAGAATATCTGCTAAGCGAAGAACTTGCAGAACAGATCAAAGCAGAATACGCAGTGGAATTGTCCATGGAAGAAATCTTACTTCTCACAATGTTTTTGTGCTATCAAAATGAGGAAAAGACGGAAAATGCAAGACCGGTATTGATATTTGCATTCTACGGTGTGGGAATAGCTTCCTCCATAGCACAGACGGTCAGTAACATGACAAAGCTGGATAATATTTTTTCTTATGAAATTACCAGTGAGAGAGCCTCCGCAGAGGTATATGGGACACTGAGAAATTTCCTGAAAAAAGTGCAGCAGGGCAAGGGAATTCTGGTCATCTATGATAGTAGTTTTTTGGGAGAAATGCTTCTGGAGATAGAAAATGAACTGGAAATTCCAATCCGGCAGGTCAGAGTTCCGGTAACTACACTTGGAATTGAGCTTGCAAGGCGGACCCTTACAGAAAATGATCCCGACAAGATATTGCAAAGCACAGTGGAGAGTATAGATGGTCTGGACTGTTACAGAAAATACATTGTAACGCTCTGTACCACCGGGAAAGGCGGGGCAGAGGAACTGAAACGTTACATCGAAAAATATGGACAGTTGGAAGATACAGAGGTGATCCCGATGTCGGTTACAGACAAAGAACTGTTGCGTGATAACCTGAAACACCTGATGACCACGGGAGTGGTTCAGTGCATTGTGGGAACCTATGATCCGGGAATGTTTGCAATTCCCTTCCTGCCGATCAGTGAAGTATTCGGAGCCAGAAAAGAGAGTCTTCCAAGATTGCTCCGACTGGAAAAAGAGGCAAAAGCAAAGATAGATTATGATGCAATGTTTGCATATCTGGGAGAACAGCTGACACACACCGATATTGAAAAGCTGAGAAAAATACTGCCGGATATTATGAAAGAAATCAATGCGGCGCTTAGGGAGTTATCTTTGGATGCGGAAGCCGGCTTGTTGATTCATATTTCCTGTTGTATTGACAGGCTGCTTGCAAAACAGGAAGTTGCCACAAATCCCAGAAAAGCAGCAATATTGCTTCAATATGACAAGGAATTTAAAAAACTGCTTAAAATAGTAAAACCGTTGGAAAAGACATTTCATGTCATTATCAATGATGATGAGATAGCAAATATTCTGACGATCATATATCAGCTCTAAGAATAGGAGGTTACAAAATGGAAGAAAATATGCAGGAAAAGCTGGAAGAAATCGCGATGATGATCATAGCCAATTCCGGACAGGCAAGATCAGATGCCTTCGCTGCACTGCAGGAGGCGAAAAAAGGAAATTTCGAAGACGCAGAGAAACTTCTGAAGGAGGCAGAAGAGAGTCTTCAAACAGCACATGAATCTCACAGAGAACTGTTGAAAATGGATGCGTCCGGAGAAGTGACGCAGGTAAGTATTTTATTGTGTCATGCGCAGGATCATCTGATGGGAAGTGCACTGGCACTGGATTTGATCCGGGAAATGATCGTTTTATATCAAAAGTAGGGAAAAGCAAGGAGGAATCGTATGGAACGAAAAGTATTATTGATCTGCGCAGGTGGGATGTCTACCGGAATTCTGATGCGTAAGATGGAAAAATATGCAGAGGAACAGGGAATTTCTCTGAAGATCGAAGCAGTGGGAATGTCAGCATATGAAGATGTGTACAAAAATTATGATGTCATTCTGTTGGGACCGCAGGTATCTTATAAAAAGGGTGAGATCGAGCAAAATACGCAAAAACCTATTGCGGTGATTCCGGCATATGATTATGCAATCGGTAATGTGGCCAATATTATGAAGCAGGTGGAAGACTTGTATCAATAAGTCTGCAAAACGTAAAAAGAAGGTATTTCAACAGGGAAGGAGTAAAGGTATGGCAAATTTTTATGAAAGCAAGCCCATGCAATGGGTGAAAAAAGCAGGGGAAAAAGTAGTGGGAAATAAGGGAATACAGGCGATTTCCTCCGGTATGATGATGGTAATGGGTGTAATATTGTTGGGAGCGGTATTCCAATTACTGGCAGTCATATTACAGACGATCGGTATTATCGATCAGAGTTCCGGAATCTATAGTGCACTTATGGTGCCGTATAAGGTGTCTATGGGATTTATTTCGCTGTATGTAGCTTTTACCATTGCCTATTCTTATGCAAAGTCTTTAAAAATGCAGGCGCTGATGGCAGGACTGAATTCGATTCTGATCTTTTTGATTGCAGCCGCGCCGATCAAAACAGTAGATCTGGCCGGGGAAGCGGGCGGAACTTTTACCGGAATGGATACCATGGCGCTTGATGCGAAGGGTATGTTTGTAGCCATTATTGTAGCGCTGACCAGCGTACAATTGACACATTTTTTTGAAAAGCATCATCTGGTTATCAAGATGCCGGATGCGGTTCCGGAATTTCTGCAGGATACCTTCCGTTCTCTGATCCCTCTGGTAGTAAATGCGATTATCTGGACGGTATTGGGTTATGGCTGTGTGGCATTGACACAGACAGCGCTTCCGGTACTTATTACCGGTCTGCTGGGAATGCCGCTGGCAGCACTGACAAGTGTTCCCGGAATTATTATTATCGTAATCATTGCCAGTCTGTTATGGACAATGGGTGTACATGGAACAGTGGCGGTATATGCGGCAATCGCAGCACCGTTAATGCAGTATTATGCAACCAACTATGCCAATCATGAGGCCGGTCAGGCGCTTGTATTTATGCCAATCGCATTATTCGGTATTATCAATTGCTGTGGCGGAACCGGCAATACACTGGCGCTCTGCGTGATGGGATTATTCTCGAAATCCGAACAGCTGAAAGCAGTCAGCAAGGCAGCAATCGTGCCCGGTCTGTTTAATATTAACGAGCCTGTGATCTTCGGTTATCCTATTATGTATAATCCGATCATGTGCATTCCCTTTATCCTGAACCCTGTAATTACCATGATCATCTGTTATTTTGGATATATGATAGGATTTTTCAAACCGGCTTACATTTCCATTACGGCGAACCTTCCGGTTGGATTTGCACAGTATCTGACGACTTTGTCCTGGACCAATATCTTTATTCCGGTGATTGCATTTGCGGTAGCGTTTGCATGCTATTGGCCGTTCTTCAAAGTATATGAAAAGGAACTGGTAGCAAAAGAAGCACAGGCAAAGGAAGAAAAATAATGGAAGAAAAGCAGAAAATATTTCCACCGGGATTTCTATGGGGCGGTGCCGTGGCAGCCAATCAGGCAGAAGGTGCCTGGCAGGCGGACGGGAAAGGAGATTCTGTAGCGGATCACATTACTGCGGGGACAAAAACGTCCCCGCGGCGATTCACGGAACAGATCCGCCCTGAGGAGAACTATCCAAGTCACGAAGCTATAGATTTCTATCACAGATATGAGGAGGACATTGCACTATTTGCGGAAATGGGATTTAAAGTATTCCGGATTTCGATTGCATGGACCCGTATTTTTCCCAAAGGTGATGAGATATCGCCCAATCGTGCCGGGATTGCGTATTACAGGAAAGTATTTGAAACCTGTAAAAAATACGGAATAGAACCGTTAGTTACCTTGTCTCATTATGAAATGCCTTATTATCTGTGCGAACATTACGGCGGCTGGACCAACCGACAGACGATTGCATTTTTCCTGCGGTATTGTGAGACGGTATTCAGAGAGTATCAGGATCTGGTTCATTACTGGCTGACATTTAATGAAATGAATACACTGGTCAGCCGTTTCGGAACGCTCCTTGCAGGGGGCATTTTACCCGAGGACGGAGAAGACTTGTTCGGGAGAAAACGACTGGGATCCCCCGAGACCGCAGCAGAAAAGAGTTGCAGATTTACTGCATTGCATCATCAGTTTCTGGCCGGTGCACAGGCAGTAAAAATGGCACACGAGATCAATCCCGAAAATAAAGTGGGATGTATGCTGTCTGCGGCCGGTGTATATCCATATACTTGTAGTCCGGAAGATGTAGTGGAAGCACAGGCACAGATGGAACGCAGCAACTGGTTGTGCGGAGATGTGTGCGTAAGAGGAGCATATCCTTATTTTGCGGAACGCTTTTTTAGGGAAAATGGGGTACAGATCCGAAAAGAGGCCGGGGATGATGAAATATTGAAGAATGGAAAAGTGGATTTCTTAAGCTTCAGTTATTACAGTTCCCGTTGTGCCACGGCAGATCCGAAAGTGATACAGACGGCGGGGAATATGATGCTTGGTGTGCCGAATCCCTATCTGGAAGCAAGCGAATGGGGATGGATCATTGATCCTAAGGGATTACGTTACCTCCTGAATGAACTGTACGGCAGATATCAGATTCCGCTGATGGTCGTAGAGAACGGACTGGGAGCGGTGGATCGTGTGACAGAAGACGGACAGATTCATGATGATTACCGGATTGCTTATTTAAGCGAACATATCAGACAGATGTGGGAAGCAGTAAATGATGGTGTGGAGTTACTGGGATACACTCCGTGGGGATGTATCGATTTGATCAGTGCAAGCACCGGTGAAATGAAAAAACGCTATGGCTTTATCTATGTGGACAAAGACGATGAAGGAAAAGGAACCTTGGAACGAAAGAAAAAAGATTCCTTTGCCTGGTATCGGGAGTGCATCAGGACGAACGGAGCCAGCGTACTTTCCACGAATAAAAAAGAGGATAAATTATGACAAAAAAACAGGTTGAGATTGTGAATAAGACAGGACTGCATGCCAGACCGGCTTCTGATTTTGTACTGGAAGCCAAAAAATATGAAAGCAAGATTACGATTTGCAGGGAAAACGGAGTACCGGTGAATGCAAAATCCGTTGTACGGATTCTGGCGGAAGGAATCGGACAGGGAACCAAAATAGAGATTGCTGCGGAAGGCACAGATGAAGAGCAGGCGGCAGCGTCTCTTGCAGCCTTGGTGGAAAGCGGATTTGGAGAATAAAGGCGGTAAATGTGTATGGAAGAAAGATTACAGGGAAATCCGGTATCTGAGGGAATTGCTTATGCGAAATCTTATATCTACATTCCCGGTACACTGACAAAGGCTCCGGATTTTTTTCCCAAGGGTCAGGAAGAGGAAAAATATCGGGAATTCAGGGAATCCTGTGAAAAGGCAGACAGTGAACTGGTGACATTGTACAACGGTATGTGTAAAGAGGATCCGGATAAGGCAAAAATCTTCAGTGCACATCGGGAATTACTTCAGGATGAAGAAATCCTTGATGAGATCCGGGAGACAATCTGTGAGGAAAACATGAATCCGGACAGCGCGGTCAGTAAGGTGTATACAGAATTTGCAGAATTGTTGGCCGGTGTGGAGGATCCGTTGATTGCCGAGCGCGCGGCGGATCTTAGAGATGTCAGAGACCGGCTGCTCCGGATTCTGTCGGGGCAGGAAACGTCTAAGCTGTCTTCGTTTTCGGAAGATGTAATTCTGGTAGCCCATGACCTATTACCCAGTGATACGGCCACCATGGACAGAAAACATATCAAAGGAATCCTGACGGAGGTTGGCGGAGTGAATTCACATTCCGCAATCCTGGCAAGAAGTTACGGAATTCCTGCAATTCTGGGAGTTCCGAATGTTACGGAAAAAATTCCTACAGATACTATGCTTGCCATGGATGGTTTGACCGGAGAAATATTTGTCACACCGGGAGAAGAATGTATTTGCGATATCAGGGAAAAACAGACATCTTTTTTCCGCAAAAAAGAAGCAGAAAAAAATTTTTTAAACAAACCTGCAATTATGAAGGACGGAACAGAAATAAAGATAGGAATCAATATCGGCTCGCAGGAATTTGATGTTCCGACAGACCGGTACGATTTCATCGGCTTGTTCCGTACAGAATTTCTTTATATGGAAGGGAAGGAACTTCCGGGGGAAGAAACACAATTTGAAGCCTATAGGCAGGTTGTGCAAAAGGCAAAAGGACATCCGATTACTTTGCGGACACTGGATATCGGCGGAGATAAGACATTGCCCTACATGGAATTGCCAAAAGAGGACAATCCTTTTTTGGGGAAAAGAGCAATCAGGCTTTGTTTTGCGGAAAAAGAGTTATTTTTAACGCAACTGCGTGCGGCACTGCGTGCTTCTGCTTACGGACCTCTGCAAATCATGTTTCCGATGGTCGGGAGTCTGGAAGATATTCGCAAGGCAAAAGAGTACCTGAATCTGGCAAAAGAGCAGCTGAAAGAGAGAAAGCAGCAGTTTGATGAACAGATCCGAATCGGTATTATGATAGAGATTCCCGCGATTGCCTTGATTGCAGATCTGGCGGCGGAAGAGGTGGATTTTGCAAGCATAGGATCCAATGACCTGACGCAGTATTTGTCGGCTGCGGATCGGATGAATCCGGAGGTGGCGGCATATTACAGAAGTGATTCCACGGCAATGCTTAGGCTGCTGCGGTTTGTCTTTCAGGAATTTTCCAAACGTGGAAAAGAAATCTCCGTCTGCGGAGAAATGGCAGGGAATCCGGAGACCGCCCAATTGCTGGTGGGACTGGGAGCGAGAAAGCTGTCTATGAGCAGTGGAAATATCGCCGGTGTAAAGGCAAAACTGGCTGAATGTACATTACAGGAGCTGACAGCTTTGGCAGAGAAAAAACTATGATCCCTCTTGACAAAAAAATGAAATGTGTTTATATTCATAACAGTGTTATATAACACTGTTATGAATATTTTTTTGGAGGAAAAAGTGACAAAACCAATCGAAGGAGTTTCAGAGAGAATTCTCGTCTGTGCCAGAGAAGAATTCCTGGAGAAGGGCTATTCCGAAGCGTCGCTTCGTACGATCGCAGCCAAGGCAGACACTACTACCGGATCCATCTATTCCCGGTTCGGGGACAAGGAAGGATTGTTTTGTGCGATTGTGGAACCGGCGGCGGAAGGGCTGACGCAGATATTCCTTAAGACCCAGGAGGCGTTTCATGCCAGAGAGGCAGAGGAACAGCCGAAGGTAATGGAGGATTATGTGGTAGGCGGTATGGATGAAATGCTTGACTATGTCTATGATCGGTTCGATGATTTCCGGTTACTGCTGGATGCCTCTTACGGTACCAAGTATCAGGATTTCGTGGAACATCTGGTGGACATTGAGACGGAGTATACCTACAAGTATATGGAAGCCACACAATTCCTACAGGAAGGCAGCATGATCACCGAGGAGTTCCTACATATCATGTCGAGAGCCATGTTTGACAGTATGTTCGAAGTCGTCAGACACCGCATGGACAGGGATACTGCCAGAAAATATCTGCATATGCTGGAGAAGTATCACTACGGCGGATGGGGAGCCATCATCAAGCTGGGGTGAAGCATAAGATAAGACTGCTATGGAAGATTACGGTAGCAGTCTATCTTAAAAACCGACGGTTAGTTGAAACTAATTACCAATAAGCGGTGTTAGATAGGAAAGACAATAGAGCCTCAAATGTCCGGAAAAGAGAAATGATGAAAAGCAGGGCAAAATGAAAAGAAATTCTAGAAATTAAAGAGTTACATTAAATCCAAAAAATTAATTTAAATCAAAGGGAAAGAGGGAAAGATCACA
This sequence comes from Lachnospiraceae bacterium GAM79, assembly GCA_003584705.1. Taxonomy (GTDB): domain Bacteria; phylum Bacillota; class Clostridia; order Lachnospirales; family Lachnospiraceae; genus Acetatifactor; species Acetatifactor acetigignens. The sequence goes on along the minus strand of AP018536.1, from coordinate 3,138,766 downwards.
TGAAAAAAGAAAGCTCTATGCAGAAGCTGTTCGCTCATGCGGGCAACTACAAGTACCTGACCATTGCGTCATGGATTCTGTCCGCGGTCAGTGCACTGATTGCATTACTGCCGTTTTATGATATCTGGCGGATCATGCAGGAGGTTGTACTGGCAGCGCCGGATTACAGCAAGGCGCAGAATCTGTCGGGGCTTGGATGGAGTGCCGTGGGATTTGCACTGCTTTCCATGATCATTTATATCTGCGCACTGTTGTGCTCCCACATTGCAGCCTTTCACGTGCAGGCGAATATGCGAAGCACACTGATGCGTCATATTCTGACGCTGCCCATGGGATTCATGGACAGTGAGGGCAGCGGTAAGATCCGTAAGATCGTCAACGAATCCACCGCAGCCACCGAGACTTATCTGGCACACCAGATGCCGGATAAGGCAGGGGCAATGGCAACGCCTGTGGGATTGTTGGTATTGCTGGTGGCATTTGACTGGAAACTGGGGCTGTTAAGTCTCGTGCCCGTCGTCCTTGCGTTCCTCATTATGGGTGCCATGACCGGACAGCGCATGAAAGATAAAATGACAGAATACCAGAATGCGTTAGAGGAGATGTCCAGTGAAGCAGTGGAATATGTCCGCGGTATTCCGGTAGTGAAGACCTTCGGACAGTCGGTATTTTCTTTCAAGCGTTTCCAGACCTCTATTAAAAAATATGAAAAATGGACCATCGCTTATACCAAAGAACTGATGTGGCCCATGGTAGGCTTTACCACACTGATCAATGCGATCTTCGCCGTTCTGATCGGTGCCGCATATTGGTTCGGTGGAGCAGGCGGGGATCCTGAGGTGCTGATCAACCTTCTGTTCTACATCATTATCACTCCGGTACTGACCGTTACATTAGGCAAGATCATGTACGGCGGAGAGAATCAGATGATCGTGGAGGATGCTCTGAAAAGAACTGATGGTATCTTAAGCCGTAATCCTCTGCCGGAAGCAGAAAAAGAGCAGAACATCAAGGATCATTCCATTGCGTTACAAAATGTATCCTTCCGCTATGAAAATGCGGGAAGAGATGCTCTGCATCAGATCAATCTCGATATCAAAGAAGGAGAGCATGTGGCATTTGTCGGTCCCTCCGGCGGCGGTAAGACCACGCTGGCAAGTCTCATTGCCCGTTTCTATGATACCACAGAAGGTAAGGTATGCATCGGCGGCGTGGATGTGAAGGATATTCCTTCCGCACAGTTGATGAATATGGTGTCCTTCGTATTTCAGGACAGCAAATTGCTTAAGATGTCCATTTACGATAATGTCCGCATGGGCAAAAAGGATGCCACCAGAGAAGAAGTCATGGAAGCTCTGAAAAATGCCCAGTGTGAGGACATTATTGCAAAGCTGCCGGACGGTGTGGATACCGTCATCGGAAGCCAGGGTACTTATGTATCCGGAGGTGAGGCACAGCGCCTGTCCGTTGCGAGAGCGATGTTAAAAAATGCACCGATCCTGATCCTGGATGAAGCTACCGCTTTTGCTGATCCGGATAATGAGGCGAAGGTACGGCAGGCATTTACGAAGCTTTCCGCAGGCAAGACCGTGATCATGATCGCACACAGATTGTCCTCGGTTGTGGATGCCGACCGCATCTGTGTGTTGAAGGATGGCGGAATTGTGGAACAGGGAAACCATGAAATATTGCTGGGACAAAACGGACTGTATGCCCATATGTGGGAAGAGTACAATAAATCCGTCAGCTGGAAAGTAGGAAAGGGGGAGAAATAGAATGAGTAGCTTACAGGCAAAATTGCAGCATAAATACGCGCTTTCCGAAAAAGGTGCGAAGGATATGATAAAGGCATTTGTATCCGTAACATGTTCCGATCTGGTGTTGATGTTCCCGGTATGGATGCTGTATTTTCTGGTAAGAGATTATTTACAGGGCACCATGGCAGGCAGAGGTGTTTTCTACATTGTGGGCTGCGTACTCTGTCTTCTTCTGATCGCGCTGACAACGTTGGTGCAGTATCGTGCCACGTTCCTGGCAACTTATGTGGAGAGCGGTGTGCGCAGAATTGCTCTGGCAGAGCAGCTGCGTAAGATCCCGTTATCCTTCTTCGGAAAAAAAGATCTGTCCGATCTGACAAGTACCATTATGGCGGACTGTGCCACCATGGAGACTGCATCCTCCCATTTCATTCCGGAACTGGTTGGTTCCTGTATCTCCACCACACTGATCGCTGTGGGTACCTTTTTCATGAACTGGAGAATGGCAATCGCAGCACTGTGGGTACTGCCTGTGTCTTTCCTCATTGTGGGATGTTCCGGCAGGGTACAGAAGAGCTTAAGTAAGAAGCAGATGAAATTAAAAATGGACTGTGCTGACGGCATTCAGGAATGCCTGGAGACCGTACGTGACCTTCGGGCCAACAATGCCCAGGCTGAGTACATGGAAGGCTTAGAGGGCAAGATCCGTGCCGTGGAAAAACATGCACTGGTGACGGAGCTTGGTACGGCAGTCTTTGTAGGCGGTGCCCAGATGATCTTAAAGCTTGGCATCGCCACCGTGGCATTGACCGGCGGTGTGTTGTTAGTAAAGGGAGAGATCGACATCCTGACCTTCTTCGTATTCCTCCTGTTGGTATCCAGAATGTATGATCCCCTGCAGGTGGCACTGCAGAATCTGGCAGCTATTATCAGTACCAGTGTGCAGTGTGACCGTCTCGACGAGATCCTGTCCCATGAGATCCAGACCGGTGCCAGCACCATGGATCCTAAGGGGTATGACATCGAATTTTCCCATGTGGGATTCTCCTATGACAGTCAGGATACCGTACTTCGCGATGTCACTTTCACGGCAAAACAAGGCGAAGTGACCGCATTGATCGGACCTTCCGGCGGCGGTAAGACCACCGTGTCCAGACTGGCTTCCCGGTTCTGGGATATCCATAAAGGTAAGATCACCGTGGGTGGCATGGACATCTCCACCATCGATCCGGAGACACTGATGTCTCTGTACGCTATCGTATTCCAGGATGTGACACTGTTCAATAATACGGTGATGGAAAATATCCGTATCGGCAGGCAGAATGCTACGGATGAAGAAGTGCTGGCTGCGGCAAAACTGGCGCATTGCGATGAGTTCGCGGAGAAACTTCCGAACGGCTGGCAGACCATGATCGGTGAGAACGGTTCGGAACTGTCCGGCGGTGAGAGACAGCGGATCTCCATTGCCAGAGCCTTTTTAAAGGATGCTCCCATCATCCTCATGGATGAGGCAACCGCTTCTCTGGATGTAGATAACGAGACACTGATTCAGGAATCCCTTTCCAGGCTGATCCGCAATAAGACCGTTATGATCATTGCGCACCGCATGCGTACCGTGGCGGACGCAGACAAGATTGTTGTATTGAAGGATGGCGTGGTGGCAGAGCAGGGAACGCCTGCCGAACTGGAAGCAAAAGACGGCATTTACCGGCATATGAAAGCCACTCAGATGGAGGCTGCCGGCTGGACATTATAATCAAACAGCCTTTTTAAAAGGAGCGGTCCGCTTGTTTACAGGCGGATCGCTTTTAGCATATTGCGTAATTCCTGCGAACGACATATAATACAATCCAACGGCAGAAAATTATCCAATGGAGAGGAACACAGAGGAATACCATGCAGATAACAGCAATGAAAAAAGACGATTTTTACAGACAGATGTTCAAACTGACCATCCCGATCATTATACAGAATCTGCTCAGTGCAGCAGTGAATTCCGCGGATGTTATTATGCTAAACTATGTGGGACAGTCCGCAATATCCGCAGTATCCCTGGCGTCAAATTTTTCGAATGTCCTGTTTATGGTATATTACGGACTGGGGACGGGAGCCACTCTCTTGTGCGCCCAATATTATGGAAAGGGGAACCTGGAAGCAATTCATACTGTAGAAGGAATCACACTTCGTTTCTCTATGGCAATTTCAGGTATAGTTGCGCTGATTGCATTTTTCCTCCCTCAGAAGATGATGCTTCTCTTTACTCCTGATCAGGAGCTGATCACTATCGGCGCCTCTTATCTGCGGATCATGGGCATCACATACCTGTGCTGGGGCATCACGGAAGTATATCTAGCCATTTTGCGAAGCGTAGGTCGTGTGACGGTCAGTATGGCGTTGAATATGCTGGCTTTCGTATTGAATGTCATTCTGAATGCCACATTTATCTTCGGACTGTTCGGCATGCCAAAGCTGGGAGCTACCGGTGTCGCCATTGCCACAGCCCTGTCCCGACTGGTGGAACTGGTGGCATGCGTCATTGTATCTTCCTTGAGCAAAAATGTAAAACTGCATCCGAAGTACCTGTTTGTTCACAGTAAGGTGCTGACACAAGATTTCATGCGTCTGTCTCTGCCAGCACTTTGCAATGATGTGTCCTGGAGTGTGGCGTTTTCCATGTATTCCGTGATCCTGGGGCATCTGGGAACAGATGCGGTGGCTGCTAATTCACTGGTCGTCGTAGTGCGCAATATCGGTACGGTGTTCTGTTTTGCCATTGCCAGTGCAGGTAGCATATTGCTGGGAAATATTATGGGACAAGGCGATCTGGAGAAGTCAAAGAGTTACGCTTCCCGGATGTTGAAGATGACGGTAATCGCCGGAGCTATAGGCGGCCTGATCGTACTGGCAATTACACCCTTTGTGTTACGGTTTGCTACATTGAATGACACTGCCATGCATTATCTGAAATATATGCTGCTCATTAATACTTATTATATTATGGGCGCTGCCGTGAATACGGCGCTGATCGCCGGAGTATTCCGTGCCGGCGGAGATACGAAGTTCGGACTGATCTGCGATACGATCGATATGTGGTGTTATGCGATCCCTCTGGGATTCTTCGCCGCATTTGTACTGAAACTTCCGGTACTGTGGGTCTATTTCCTGTTATGTACCGATGAATTTGTCAAGTGGCCCTGGGTCATTAAGCATTACCGAGAGGGTAAATGGGCGAAGAATATTACCAGAGAAGAAGTATGATTCTAAGTTAAATTACATGGCCTTTTCCTGTTCTTCCTGAATCTCTGGGAAGACAGATAACATGGGCTTTACGTCTTCTTTTTTAATGATACGTGCCACGTAATTTTTCGTGATCTTCATTACTACGGGAGACAGGGCTATGACACCGATCAGGTTGGGAATCGCCATCAATCCGTTGAAGGTGTCGGACAGATCCCAGGCCAGACCAAGGTTCATGGTGCAGCCGATGAAGATCATCAGTACGAACACTACCTTGTAGACAATGGTGGATTTCGTACCGAATAAATATTCACAGGCCTTGGATCCGTAGTGGCTCCAGCCCAGTACGGTAGAGAATGCAAACAGCAGGATCGCAATGGCGATGAAGGCAGGGCCGAAGCTGCCGAATACGGTAGCAAAAGCCTGACCTACCAGAGCGGAACCGGACACATCCACCAATACGGCACCGGTGTCCAGATCGATCAGGCCGGAGGACAGAACTGCGAAAGCCGTCAGTGTACATACGACCATAGTGTCAGCGAATACCTCGAAGATGCCCCACATACCCTGACGCACGGGTTCTTTTACATTGGAACTGGAATGTACCATAACGGAGGAACCAAGGCCGGCTTCGTTGGAGAACACGCCGCGCTTCATGCCCCAGGTCAGAGCCAGCTTCACACCGGAACCTACGATACCGCCGCCCACGGCGCGCAGACCGAATGCTCCTTTGAAAATAGCGGTAAATACGGCACCCACGTGACCGATATTTGCAAAGAAGATCACCAGTGCACCGATGACATAAGCGATGGCCATAAAGGGAACCAGCTTCTCGGTGACGGCAGCGATGCGCTTTAACCCACCGACAATGACCAGTGCACCGATGATCACCAGTACGATGCCGGTTACCGTAGCGGGAATGGAGAAGGCGGAAGTCATGTTGGCTGCAATGGAATTGACCTGACTCATGTTGCCGATACCGAAGGAAGCCAGCAGGCAGAAAGCAGAGAACAGCACAGCCAGTACGGCACCGATCTGTTTGCAGCCCTTATAGGAGCCGAGACCGTCCTTCAGATAGTACATGGCACCTCCGCTCCATTCCCCTTTGAAGTTCTTGCGGCGGTAATAGATGCCCAGTACATTTTCTGAGTAGTTGGTCATCATGCCGAAGAAAGCTACAATCCACATCCAGAAGATGGCGCCGGGACCACCGGCTACCAGAGCACTTGCCACGCCGACGATATTACCGGTACCGATGGTGGCAGCCAGTGCGGTGCACAGCGACTGGAACTGGGAGATGGACTGATCATCAGCATCCGTGTGCTTTGTTACGTGTTGGTCGTGAAAGATGCCGCCTACTGTATTTTTGAACCAGTGTCCGATGTGGGACAACTGGAAAAATTTCGTCAGGATCGTCATCAGGATACCGGTGCCCACCAACAGCACCAACATGGGAACACCCCATACGAAACCATTGATGGCATTGTTCACATTGGCTATGAGCTCTACCATATACATTCTCCTCCTTTGTTTTCAGGTAAAAGAAAAAGCGCAGACACCCGAAGATGTCCACGCTGACATAGTTACCTGATCTGTATTTCGTTTCTGATTTTTTCCCAGTATAACATATAGGAAAAGATGCCGCAAGAGAAAATTTTTCTCAAAACCCCTATTGACCTAAAGTTAGCTTTAGGTATTATGATAAAATCATCCCGTAAGAAATGTCTCTAACGTGGAAAATCAAGCATATCGAAAGCTACGGCGCCAACAGCGGCTTCCCTGTATACGGCGGAAAACTGTAAGGCGAACCGTCAGTGTGACGAAAACAGGAAATGCGAGCGATTACGAAAAGTAATGGCTCGCATTTTTAGCTTTGTATTTCGAATTCATGCGGATGGAGTCCAATTCCGCCTTACTGAACCGGCGGATCCCGGACTGCTTCTCCAGATTCGGGAAAAAGCCCTCTTTATCATAATATCTTAAAGAGGAAATCGGTAAATTTGTCATTGCGGAAACTTGTCCGATACTGTACGTATATAATCCTCCTTGTTTTTGCGAAGCAAAAATCCGAGCTTCATGTCGAGGAGAGGATTTCGTCTCCCTGCATAAAATTATCTAAAGCTGACTTTAGGTATTACTACTGTTATTATAAAGTGGCAATATGCAAAAAACAAGAGTTTTGTACTATAAAGTTTCCCCCGGGCTGTGTCGATACTATTTATATAGGAAAATACATACACCATGGATGGATAAATAGCTACGGATGGCTGCCTCATGTGAGGCGACCATCCGTTTTTGCGTGAAGCGAGAACATCGCATGCCTGCATGAAGATTTGACGGGCATTGCGACAGGGCAGCAATCACTGCTCAGAGAGGGAGAGTACTATGGCAATAACAGGAATCGGCTACGGAAGGACATTTGTGTATGAGGCACAGAAGCGAGTAAATGCAGGGGATGTACAGAGTGCGCAGGGAAGTGCGACGGAGACAGCAGAATCCCGTTTCGCGGAGAGCATTGAGGAATTGGCAAAAGAAGACAACACCGTGAAGACTCCGGTGACCCGCGGCGTACAGCTGGCCCGCCATATCGAGGGAAAGGACAAGGTGCCCTATGGAGAAATGGCTGAGGACGGCGTCATTGAATACAACGGGGTGACCTTCGTCTGTGATTATGAGCACAACCGCCTGACACTGGGGGATACCACCAATAAAGAGGATTGCATTAATATTCCGTTGTCCGGCGGCGGAAGCCTGCTGGTGAACCGGGACAACATTGATGCCCTGTCCAAGGCCATCGGCATGTTCAGGCCGGAGGATGTGAAACGGATCCTGGAGGCGCTGGCAAAGGATAACAAGATCCAGCAGATGAAGAAAGAACTGGATGACATGGAGAACGGCGATGATGTGGATAACAGTGAGGAAGCATCGGAGACCGCCGACACGGACAAGGCAGCGGGAACGGATCCTTCCGGGACGGCCGGAGAGCCGGGAAAAGAGGATTTAAGTCTCATGGCACAGATCAAAGAGAAGATGCAGGAGATCTACGACAAGCTTCAGAACGGAGACACGGATACCAAGTTCCAGATCGGCAATCAAGAATTTACGATCAAGGAGTGGGATCATTTCTTAGAGAAATTCGACAGTGTGCAGGATGCCACCCGGGCGGCACTGGAGGAAAAAATCGAAAAGGAAAAGGTAGAACGGCTGGAAGAGAAACTGACAGGTATGTCGGAGACAGCAGAAGAGCCGGATGAGGTGGATAGTATCCTGGCCCAGAGTGTGAAAACCACAGAAGAGGGCAGTGACCCTAAGACCTGGTATATCACCTGCTTTAGCGAAGATGGCATCTGGTGTAAGAAATTCACCGAAGGACAGGAAGGAGAGGATCTGTGGCGTATGGAATTTACGGATCCTTCCCAGTACCAGAAGGTGTTAAATTATTTACAGAGCTTCGCAGAGGGGGAAGAAGTTCCGCATGCAGAGGAAGAGGACTTCTGGAGAAGATTCCTTGAGGAAGACGCACGGTAGATCTGGCGTCAATCCGGATTTTTCCGATATTCCCGAGGAGATTTTCCGTATACTTTTTTGAACAGGTCCTTAAAATAATTGCTGTCGTTGAAGCCGTATTCCAGAGCAATATCCGTGATGGAGCTGTTGGTGGTAAGAAGCGCCGTCTGGGCGTGCTTGAGCCGTACGTAATTTAAATATTCCTTGAACCCCATGCCGGTGATCAGTTTGAATTTCTTGCTGAAATAGGTGGGGCTTAAGGAAGCCACGTAGGAGACATCTTCCAGTGTCAGTGGCTTGCGGAAATTATTATAAATGTATTTTGTGGCAAGCAGGATGTCCGCATCCCGGGAGTTCAGTAGATCCGGCTCCTTCTCATTCATGACGGAATGCCGCATCAGCAGGAGCAGAAGCTCTTCCAGATAGCAACGCTCAAAATGTTCGGAGTATTGGTCGAAGCGGGAATTCTCGGTGAGCATACGGGTCAGCAGAGAGTGCAGATATTCCTGGTATACCGTAGGAACGCTGCCCATGAAAGAATGCAGCTGTAGCCCCTGCCCGGATATGGAAGTGAGGCTGTCGGCAGACCGGTCCGATAAATGCAGATATTCTTCTTTGAAATAGATCATTACGATCTCGCAGACCTCTCCGGCAGAATACAGAGAGTGATGCAGTTCCCCCGGGGCAATGAAGACCAGATCTCCGGCTTCCATCTGATAGACAGTATCTTTTAACAGGAAACGGCAGCTGCCGGACCAGAGATAGAATATTTCATAAAAGCTGTGATAATGATCGGGCTGCAGCGGAGAAAAATCGCCTCTGCGGCCTTTTTCCACGATGATACGGTCAATATCCTTTCTGCCGCGTCGGCCTTTTTTGGTTGTGATATCCATAGCTGCTCCTTCGCTTTTTAAATCTACTTTCATTGATACAGTCAGAATACCACAAAAAAACAGTATTTTCAACACAAACAAGCAATAAAAACAGCAGTAAATATAAATAAATTACGCTATTATAATAACTGAAAAAGGAACCCGCCTCTTTCAAAAATACTTTTCTCTCTATCCCCCTCGGTACACTCCCCCCTCGCCGAGGGGAATTTTTTGCGCAAAAATCACAGAAAACAGGCAGTCTCGTTACAATGGATTGCGCATTTTCCAAAGGATTGTTACCATAAGGGTACAGATAGGCCGGCATACGGTGCTAAAGCAAAGATGCTAAAGCAAAGGTGCTAAAGCACCTGAGAGTTTGCAGAGTACAGAAAGGTATAGGGATTAGTATGGATAAAAAGAAAACGGGCAATCTGATCCGGGAAGCCAGACAGCGCAAAAATTATACCCAGAGTGAACTGGGAAGGATGTTAGGGGTGACCAACAAAGCGGTATCCCGGTGGGAGAATGGAGAAAGTTTTCCGGATATCGGCGTATTAGAGTCCCTGTCCCATCTGTTGGAACTGCCGATTCAGGACATCGTGACCGGAGAGCGGGCGGGAGACCGGGAGGAGGCTGTGACGGAAGTCGTGAGACTGGCAAAGCTCCAGGAGCAGCGGAAACGTGAAAAGAGGATCCTGTATCTGATCGTGCTGGGGCTTTTGATCTATAACTGTGTCATCGGGATCTGTTTATTTTCCGGAAGAGGGTTGTTTGGGGGAAGAGATATTGCCTGCCAGGTGGCCGGGATCTCCATGGCGGGGACGCTGACGATGCTGGGGCTTGTATACCGGTATTTCGGAAAGGAAGAGGATGTGAAAATGATTCCCTCCAGTCAATTAAGCAGAGGACTTGGAATAGCATCCCTTGCGATGCTATTGTGGAGTGTTGGAATCATGTATTTAAGCTTCGGAATGGTCCGGGCAGGAAGTGTTCCCCTTGGTATGGAACTCAGCTCCCTGGGACCGTTTTTGAACAATCAGCTTTGTGCGGGCTATGCCCTGAATGTAATATTTCTGGCAGTGGAAATGTACCGTCTGCTCATGGAGCGGACGGTACTGCATCCGGGATGTGTGATCTCACCGGCGGTCATCTATCTGGATTTCTTTTACATAGACATTCTGGGCCGGATGGATACCCTGGACAGCGTCTGGAAGGCACTGGACAGAGGGACGGTACTCATATTGCTGGAGGCAGTGTCGGGAATTGTATTTCTGTTTATACAGTTCCACCGTTCTCGTTCTCACGCATCCGATAGCCCACACCAATCTCAGTGAAGACATACTGGGGCTGCGCGGGATTCTGTTCCAGCTTTCTGCGGATGTTCGCCATGTTGACACGGAGGATCTGATTATTATTGTCCATATAGGGACCCCAGATGGCATTCATGATATAGCTGTAGGTCAGGACTCTGCCGGAATTTTCCGCTAAAAGTGTAAGCAGCTGGTATTCGATCTGGGTCAGATGTATCTCTTCGCCCCGCAGGCGGATCAGTCGTTTTTCGAAATCAATCTCCAGATCCAGTGCCTTATACACATGGCCGGGAGCCTGGGCGTGGCTGTGCCGCAGAGAAGTGCGGATCCTTGCCATGAGCTCGCCGGTGCCGAAGGGTTTTGTGATATAATCGTCCGCACCCAGATCCAGAGCGGAGACCTTTTCCTGCTCCTTGGTGCGGGCAGATATGATGATCACGGGAACATCGCTCCAGGAGCGCAGCTTTTGCAACACATCCAATCCGTCCATGTCCGGCAGCCCTAAGTCTAGCAGGATCACGTTGGGGCAGAAAGAAGTGCTGAGACTAAGTCCCTCTCTGCCGTTTAAGGCATGCATGATCTTGTAGCCTTCCCGGTCCATGGTAGCGGTGATGAAATTACTGATACTTCTATCGTCTTCGATTAAGAGAACTTTGATCTTATTCATATCTGAGATCCATATCCTTTCCGGTATTTTCAACAGTTCTATCGTATGTGGCTGAGAGTACACTTATTTTTCCGAAGCGAGAGCTTCCGCCTTGGGAAGTGTGAAACAGAATTCCGCGCCATCCGCATGATTCCTGCCACTCAGCGTTCCGTGATGGGCGGTGATGATGGTCTTGCAGATGGACAGACCGATACCCATGCCTTTGCGGGAATCCGAGCTCCGGGAATTGTTGTAGGTACCCGTCTCGAACAGATTCTGTAATTTTTCTTCCGACAGTCCTTTTCCGTAGTCTCTCACAATAAAAGAGACATGCTCCGGATGATCCTCCACGATGAAATCAATGGGCAGGATACTTCCGGAATGAACGATGGCATTTTCCAGCAGATTGATGGTGACCTGCTCGATCAGCACCGCATCCATGGGTATCATCAGAAATTCCTCGGGGATCCTGACCCGGATGGCGGCATCGGGATAGCGTTTTTTCAGCTTCTCCAAAGCTTCTCCCACCACTTCCTCCACCGGCTCCTCTGTGGTATTGATGCTTAAGCTGTCTCCCTGGATACGGGTGACGGACAGCAGATTTTCCACCATATTCAACAGCCAGTTGGAATCCTCGTAGATATTGGTCATGATCGTACGCTGTTCGGTGGAGCTTAGATCGTTCTGACTTTCCAGAAACAGGGAGCTGTTGCCGATGATGCCGGTGAGCGGCGTGCGCAGATCGTGGGAGATGGCGCGCAGAAGATTCGCACGCATCTTTTCCATTTCGGCTTCTGCCAGCCGCTTTTCCCGCTCTGCGATCATCTCGGACTGGATGGTCATATGAGAGGTCATGGTACACAGGATCAGAGTGATCCCACTCATCAGCAGGAAGGTGATAGGGTAGCCGGTCAGAGTGAAATTAAGCTTATAATACGGATAGGTAAACAGATAATTGATCGCTATTACGGAAAAAAGGGTGCAGGCAATGCCGTAGCCGTAGCCCACCGTCCATCTGGCGATGATCACCAGTGCCAGAATGTAGAACAGTGCTACATTGGCATGGTTGTCCGGGACAATATGCTGATATAAAAAAGAGGCAAGTGTAGCGCACAGCATGCAGGCAGCACAGATCAGGATACTGATGGCGTGCCTGGTAAAGGGTGGTTTTAAGCGGAAGCTTTTCCGCGGTGATTTTTTATCGGAAAATGATCGGAACACGGTGTGATCCTCCATGAAATATTGTTAGTTATTTTGTAAATTTATTATAACTATAGTACCATTACTTTGCAATGCAAGGTGTAAAGAAGTAGTTAAGGATATATGAAAACCGGAATATTTTCCCCTAAAGCTGTGGCAAAAGGCAGGCAGGTAGCCTCCGGAAAAGCTAAGACACAAAAAATAGGAACATATACTTTCGTTAGGTTGACATCAGGAAAAACATTAGATTAAAATGTAGTATGGCGGCGGTCCTGAAAGGGCGGACCGTCTATGTGGACAGGAGAGGAGTAGGTTATGTTTCTGACAGGATTGGCACTATTGCCGGCCATCGCACTGGTGGTATGGATCTACAGACAGGATAAGGTGGAGAAGGAGCCGAGGGGATTATTGTGGAAAATATTCCTGTTCGGCGTGTTGTCCGTGATCCCGGCCATGATACTGGAAATCATTCTGGATGAAGTATTTCTGGTATTTGTGGATGCAGATACGCTGTGCTACGTGATCCTGGATAATTTTATCGGGGTGGCACTGATCGAGGAACTTTGCAAGATGAAGGCGGCCAAATGGGCGGCATGGAAGCATCCAGCATTCAATTATAAATTCGATGCCATCGTGTACTGCGTGACTTCGGCATTGGGATTTGCAGCCATTGAAAATGTTCTGTATTGTCTGGGCGGTGACTTTGGGACGGCAGTGACCAGAGCCCTGTTGTCCGTGCCTTCCCATGCCATCGATGGCGTGATCATGGGATATTTCTTCGGTGTGGCGAAGGAGGCAGAACTTGCAGGCGATAAAAAACGCAGGAAACGCTACCTGAAGCTCAGCGTGTTCATGCCGATGATCGAACACGGTATCTATGATTCCGCATTGTCTCTGGATGCGGACTGGATCTTCGTTTTCTTTTTCCTGTTTGTGATCGTGGTGGATGTCTGGGCCTATAAATTTGTGAAAAAGCAGTCTGGGCAGGACCGGGAGCTATCTGCATAAAGATTGCGTTAAGAACCCGTGAAAATTTTATAAATTCACGAAAAACGGTAGGATCGGGTCTTTGCTTCATGTTAAGATAAAGAAAACCTAAAGAAAGGAAAGACCAATATTGAAGTTATTGAATCCAAAGATCCGGCAAAAATTTGCAGAATCCTTGAAGGCGGTCCTGCCGGTAGTAGGGATCGTGATCGTATTAAGCTTTACCATAGCTCCAATTACCTCCAGTATCCTGCTGTGCTTTCTGGTGGGGGCGGTGATGGTCATGGCCGGTATGATGTTTTTCACCCTGGGTGCGGAGATGTCCATGACCCCCATGGGAGAAAAAGTGGGTGCCAGAATGACCCAGAGTAAAAATATTCTGCTGATCGTAGTGTTATCTTTTCTGTTGGGAGTGGTGATCACCATTTCCGAGCCTGACTTGCAGGTGCTGGCGACACAGGTGCCTTCGGTGCCGAACATGACGCTGATCCTGGCAGTGGCAGTGGGCGTGGGAATCTTCCTGGTCATTGCCCTTCTGCGTATGCTGATCGGTGTGGCACTGCCGCCGTTGTTAACTTTTTTCTACATAGCAGTGTTCGTTCTTGCATTTCTCGTACCGGAGAATTTCCGGGCAGTGGCGTTTGATTCCGGAGGTGTGACCACGGGACCCATGACCGTTCCTTTTATCATGGCACTTGGTGTCGGTATTGCGTCCATCCGTAATGACCATCATGCGGCAGACGACAGCTTCGGTCTGGTAGCACTGTGCTCCATCGGCCCGATCCTGGCGGTCATGGTGCTGGGGCTGATCTATAAGCCGACCAATGCGGATTACCAGCCGGTGGCAATCCCGGAGATCGCTGATTCCGTGGAACTGGCGCAGCTTTTTGCCCATGGGATTCCGGATTATGTGAAAGAGATCGCACTCTCATTACTTCCCATTGTATTGTTTTTCGGTCTGTTCCAGATATTTGCCCTGCGGCTGTCGGGGAAGACACTGGCGAAGATTCTGATCGGTCTGATCTATACTTATATTGGTCTGGTACTGTTTCTGACAGGGGCAAATGTGGGCTTTATGCCTGCCGGTAATTACCTCGGTCAGGTCATGGCAGCCAGATCCTACAGGTGGGTACTGGTGCCGGTGGGAGCACTGATCGGTTACTTTATCGTAAAAGCGGAGCCCGCGGTCTATGTACTGAATCATCAGGTAGAGGAGCTGACGGACGGTGCCATCTCTGCCAGATCCATGGGGGTTTCTCTGTCCGTGGGCGTATCCTTATCCGTAGCACTGGCGATGATCCGCGTGCTGACGGGGATTCCGATTCTATGGTTTTTGATCCCGGGCTACGGCGTGGCGATAGGACTATCCTTTTTTGTACCGAAGATATTCACAGCGATCGCCTTCGACTCCGGCGGTGTGGCAAGCGGTCCCATGACAGCTACCTTTTTACTGCCGTTAGCGCAGGGTGCCTGTGTGGCGGTGGGCGGCAATTTAGTCGCAGATGCTTTCGGTGTGGTGGCCATGGTAGCCATGACACCGCTGATCACGATCCAGATATTGGGAATGGTATATCAGTTAAAGCAGCAGAAGAGCGGTGCAGGCGTATTTGCCGGTGCGGCGGATGCATTTGGTGCTTTGGATGAGAATGCCATCATTGAACTGTAGGAGGTGTGCCCATGAGTGAATTATATATGATGGTCACCATCACCAATCGTCAGCTGACGAGGAAATTCGTGGAATGCTATAAAGAAAACGGCGCACAGGTCGGCAGTGTTACCGTCGGCATGGGAACCGCGGCGAATGAGATCTTAGATTATTTTGGACTGGACGGCATGGAGAAGAGCGTATTGTTCCATCTTGTCACAGATGCTGCCTGGCGGCAGATCAAGCCTGCTCTGCGTAAGAAAATGCAGATCGATCTCCCAGGAATGGGAATCGCATTTATCATTCCCGTGAGCAGTGTCGGCGGCAAGAAAGCATTGAATTACCTGACCTGCGGGCAGAAATTCGTAAAAGGAGAGGAGTCCACATTGAAAGAGACGAAGAATGAGCTTCTGGTAGTGATAGCCAATCATGGATATACGGAGCTGGTCATGGATGCAGCGAGAGAAGTACATGCGGCAGGCGGTACAGTCATCCATGCCAAGGGTACCGGAACAGAGAATGCACAGCAGTTTCTGGGCGTGACACTGGTGCCGGAAAAAGAAATGTTGTTCATTGTGGTAAAAAGTGAGCAGAAAAATTCCATCATGCGTGCTATAATGGAAAAAGCAGGACTGGAGAGTAAGGCACAAAGCATAGTATTCTCCCTTCCTGTGACAGATACTGCAGGCATGCGCCTGATGGAGGAGATGGGAGAGACATGACAAACGGCTTATCCGGACCCAGGAAGCAGTTCCTGGACGTGCTCCGGGTACTGGCAACCTGTGCAGTGGTGCTGATGCATGTACTGACAGGTGCGACAGATGTGACAGATGCGTCGATAGTGCCGGAATACCGGTCATTATTGCTGTCAGTTATGGATCTGGTGACCTGGTGTGTTCCTATATTTTTATTGATCTCGGGATATTTGTTCCTGAATCCGGAACGTACATTGACTTATCCGGTCATGATTAAAAAATATTGCAGGAGGATTGCGCTGGCGATCCTCCTATTCGGCGTTCCGTATGCAGCTTCCGAGTTGGTAGTGGCGGAGCGGACCTTCCGGATCAGGATGATCCCGGAGGCACTGAAGATGACTCTGATGGGACATACATGGTCCCATATGTGGTATCTGTATCTGATCTTGTTTTTATATCTGATCACGCCGCTTCTGAAAAAAGTGTTGCGGGTGCTGCCGGTGTGGGGTGTTGTAGCAATGATGGCAGTGATCTTCTTAGGAAGCAGTGTGGCACCGTTTCTGAATAAGGTACTGGATGTCAACAGTATTCCGGTATTGCCGGATGGCGGTGTGTATTTCCTGTATTATCTGTGTGGATATTTCTTCGCGGTGAGAGAAGTATGTGTGGACAAGGGAAGGAACGCAGGCGGGCAGATGGTGGAGTCCGGAAGTGGTAGAAGCACCGGAGAAAATACGGAATGTGACGGAGAAACACAAAACGTGGAAAGTCGGGCATGGAATGTATGGCTGACAGCTGCAGTAGCGGTTCTGGCTCTGGGAATGATCCTGAGCAGAACACTTGCGGGATTCTCCATTCAGATGGCATACAATTATCCGTTTACAGTACTGCTTGCAGTGCTTCTGTTCGCTGCAGGATGGAATGGGGGACGGGATGGCGCGGCTCCTGCTGCCCGGGAGAAGGACAGAATACACCGGATCCCTTGGCAGGAGGCGGGAGCTTTGAGCTTCGCCGTATACCTGGTACATCCGGTGTATGTGAACCTGTTGTATAAATTTGTGAAGATCACACCCTTTACGGTGTTGGAACAATGCGGTGTGCAGTCTGTAGCCGCGGGACAAGCGGTATTGATTTTGCTGCTGGCTGCATTCTGCCTGGTAGTGCTGGCACTGGCAACGGCAACCGCATGGGTGCTGCGCAAGATCCCGGTGTTAAGAAAATATGTGCTATAGAAGAAAGGAGCCTCACGAGGGGGCTCCTTTTTGCGATTGCTTGTTATGCGTATAATTTAGTCACACTGCCAGCGCCCGGAAGCGCCGCAAGGCAGTACCAGCCCACTCTCGGTGACAGGGAGGCCGATCTCTTCGGCTTCCACATGACCGCCGAACTTTTTCGTCAGGGTGGAATTCATCATATAGGACAGCACGGCGGGCTGCAATCCTGTAGTGTACGAATTGATCAGGAAGAACAGCGCATCATCGGATAAAAGCTGTGCGGTCAGTCCTACGAAATCCCAGATATTATCTTCTATTTTCCAGATCTCGCCCTTGGGACCTCTGCCGTAGGAAGGGGGATCCATGATGATGCCGTCGTATTTGTTGCCACGGCGGATCTCACGCTCTACGAACTTCATGCAGTCGTCCACCAGCCAGCGGATAGGAGCATCGGCAAGCCCGCTGGCAGCAGCGTTCTCCTTCGCCCAGCCGACCATACCCTTGGACGCATCCACATGGGTCACAGCAGCTCCCGCAGCCGCAGCGGATACAGTAGCACCGCCGGTGTAAGCGAAGAGGTTCAGTACTTTCACGGGGTGGCCTGCCTCATGGATCAGACCGGAGAACCAGTCCCAGTTCACCGCCTGCTCCGGGAACAGACCGGTATGCTTGAAGCTGAAGGGCTTCAGATGGAAGGTCAGAGGATCAGCCTTACCGGAGGCTTCCTTCTGAAAAGGCAGGGTGTAATGAATCGCCCATTCATCCGGCAGATGGAAGAACTCCCATTCTCCGCCGCCCTTGGCACTTCTGTGGTAATGACCGTTTTTCTGCTTCCAACCCTTATGATCGTGGGGTGTCTTCCAGATGACCTGGGGATCCGGACGGACGAGAATATAATCTCCCCAACGCTCTAACTTTTCTCCGCTGGACGTATCCAGCACTTCATAATCTTTCCAATGATCTGCAATCCACATATAGAAACCTTTCTGTGTGTATACTTTGTAACTGATTTTTATAGGACATAATAATAGAATATAATACCGGAAAGACTTTTTCAAGGAATACTTGCTATTGAACCGCATTGAGCCATTTAAAGTCCTCTTCGGTCGATTCATGACATATTTGGGTCGATTCATGCAGCCCCTGGTTCCGCTGAGAGAAAGTGTGGTACGTTATCTTTAAGATAATGGGTATCACTATGCCCATCGGAAAGAGGTAAAACGCTATGAAAAAACGAGTATTGAGCATGTTACTGGCATTTATTCTCTGCTTCTCAACACTGCCCATGACAGCATTCGCACAGGAGGCTGATGCGGTGGCAGAACAGGAAGAACAGCAGGAAACAGACTCTGCGGCAGAGCAAGAGGAAGCAGAAGCAGCTGCGGCACCGGGGGAAGAGACTCCGGCTGATAAGAGCACCACTGCGGCAACTCCCGGTACGGAAGATTCCACTGCGGGCGAAGCCCCCGATACTGTGGAACCCTCAGTGGAAAGTGTCAGCGATAGTGATGCCGGCACGCAGGATACCTCGGCAGACGATGAGAAGAAGGCAGCAGTGCAGAAGGTACAGGCACTCATCGATGCTCTGCCGGACGAAGTGACGGTGGAAAATGCAGAAAGTGTCGGTGCGCAGCTGGAAGCCATCGACGAGGCTATGGAGTCACTGACCAAGGAGCAGATCGCAGAACTGGATATGACACGACTTCATGCTATTTCTGAAGCGTTGAATACACCGATGACGGTTCCGATGACGGTGGCGGAAGGTCAGCATGTTGACCATCCCATCTGCGGCGCGACATGCACAGATAAGTATAAGCATAGCATTGTGACAGAGTGGAAGTCCATAGACAGTGAAGCAGCACTGCAAGCTGCAACGGAAGGATATTACTACCTGACTCAGGATATCGTGACAATGGAAACATGGAAACCGAACAATAACGTGGTGCTTTGTCTGAATGGTCACAGCATTGCGGCAAACGGGGATTTTGTTGTCATTGAGATAGATAAGGGACAATTTACTCTCTGTGACTGCAATAGTAGTGAGAGTATGCACTATTTCACCACAAGCAAGGAAGGTCTGTTCACTCGATGGGTGCCGTGCGAGGAAAATACGGAGAACCGCATCTCCGTTACAGGTGGAGTTATCACTCACAGCGTGGGAAGGTCGGATTTAGGTGTGAAAGTGGATAATAACGCCACTTTTACCATGTACGGTGGAACTATTTGTGGTAATAAGCTCCAAGGCAGTTATAATGGAGCCGGTGTGTATGTGCATAATAGCACATTTAATATGTATGGCGGTGCAATCAGAGGCAATGCTGCAAGTTGGGGTGGTGGCGTCGCTGCGCTCGGTAGCACATTTAACATGTATGGTGGTGTAATCAGCGACAACATGGTCTCTGCTTCTGCTGGCGGTGTACTGTTGTCGGACAAAAGCGTCATGAACATGTCCGGCAATGCACAGATTAGTAACAACATTGCTCCCACCAAATGGACGACATCAGGTGGCGGAGTGTATATATTTGCCAGCACTGACGGAGAAGTCGGTAACTGCTTATATATGTCCGATAATGCGAAAATCAGCGGCAATACAGCCACCCAAGGAGGTGCTGTGTATGTACGTAAAAACGGTCAGGTTACCATGAGCGGCAATGCGCAGATTAGCAATAACACGGCAACCGAGAATGGTGGCGGCGTCTATGTAGAAAATAGTACTTTTAAAATTGCCGGCGGTGCTCCTCGGGTCTGTGACAACTTGTGTCAAGATGTTCAGAACAATGTCTATCTGGCTACCGGCAATGCAATTCGGATTAGTAAATTATCCACATTCGCCGGAAAAATCGGCGTATCCACCCAGGATACACCCACCGAGAGCAACCTCGTAACGGTTGCCGCGGTAGCTGTGGAGGCTGGGGGTGGCGGTCACCTGACCGAAGAAGATTTGGATCATATTTGCAGTGATAAAGAGAACCTCTATCCAGTTCTTGTGGGTGGCGAGGTGAAATTGTCGGCGACCGAACCGCATCGGCATCCCGTTTGTGGCGCAACCTGTGGTGACAGCGAGAATCATGGAAATCAGACCTGGATAGGCGTTTCCAATCTGACTGACATCAAGAGTGGGGGCTATTATTATCTGACAGACAATGTTAAATTGAATGATACATGGATCTGCACTTATGATGTAGCACTCTGTTTAAATGGAAAAACAATCACCTGTGCAGCAGAAGTTGATGCCATTCAGGTTGCGAAAGGAACGAAGCTGATTATCACCGACTGTCAGAAAGTGGTCGGCAAGATTACCCATGCACAGGATAATATAGGACGAGGTATAATGTCCTTGGGTACCTTGATACTGTATAACGGCGAAATTACCAAAAACCAGATTGCCAAAGGTAGTGGTGCCGGTGTATACGTAGATGGTGGTAATTTTTACATGTATAAGGGCAGTATCTCTGATAACAAAGTAACCATAAACGGTAACGGCGGCGGTGTGTATGCAAAAGATAGCACCAACTTCGTTATATCCGGTGGTAGTATTGACAGCAACCATGCACCGTCTAGCGGTGGTGGTATATACTATGAATCTACAATTAGTAAGTCAGTAAAATTCAATATATCTGGTGGTAATATCGTTAGAAACACAGCCGTTACTGGTAACGGTGGTGGTATATGGCTGAAGAGTGCATATGGAAATATGAGGTTTACCATGTCCGGTGGTAGGATTTCAAACAACGTCGCTAGCAAAAACGGCGGTGGTGTATATATTTCTGAGCCCTATTACGGCAAGTTTACTGTGTCCAGTACGGCACAAATCACCGACAACGCGGGTAATGGAAACGATAACAATGTCTATTTGCCCAGCGGCAAGACCATTCTCATCGGTGCGAACGGGTTGAGCAGCTCCGCCAAGATTGGCGTGACCATGGGACAGCAGCTCGCCGAGGGTGTGCGAGTTGCCATCGCCAAGGGTACAAGCGATGATTACACACTGACCGCGGATGACCTGAATGCTTTCAACAGCGATACCGGCTATTACAAGTATGCGTTAGACAACGCTGTCAACTTTTCAATCGGCGAATTACATGTGCATGGTCTCTGTGGCACGGCGAACTGCACTGAGAGTAAGAATCACAAAAATGTGCTGTGGACTGCGATCAGGACGGAAGAGGATCTGCGCAACATCAAGGGTGGAAGTAGTAGCTCACACAGACAGTATTACTATTTAACGACTAATATTGCTCTGAATAATACGAGCTGGAATCCGACAGGCTACATCTCACTTTGTTTGAATGGTTACAGCATCACAGCTAACGGCAATTTTGACACCATTACCGTAGGTGAAGGAAAAGATACGGATTCACTTACACTTTGTGACTGTAACGGCAGCGGTAACAACACAGGAGAGATTACCCATGTTGACGGTATGAAAGGGCGTGGCGTATATTTAAAACCCTTCAGTGACCTTAGCCTGTATAGTGGAAACATCACCGGCAACAACACTGATGACCACGGTGGCGGTGTGTATTTGGACGGCAGTTTCTTCTACATGTACGGCGGCAGCATCACAGACAACAGCGCAAACAATGGCGGTGGCGTGGCTGGACGTGTAAGTAATTATAAAGTGAACGGGGGGTATGTCGTTGGCAGACTCTTGATGTTAGGTGGAACGATTACCGGCAACAAGGCAGCCGCCAACGGTGGCGGCGTTGACATGGATTGCGCCTTTGAGATGTGTGGTGGCAGCATCACCAGTAACGAAGCCGATGCCAACGGCGGCGGTGTTGCCGTGAAAGGTGATCATAGCGTCGAATGGAGTGGTGGCAGTGTCACCGGTAACACGGCGAAGAACAACGGTAGTGGTGTGTATGTAGCTGAGAGTGTTGAAGCCATGGAAGTCAACGGGGATGTGAACATTACCGGCAACACCAATGGCAATGTTTATTTGCCTGGCGGCAAGACTATCACCGTCGGCTCGACTAGGGGCAGCGGCACAAGTTTGACGGATGGTGCAAACATTGGTGTGACGCTGGAAAAGCTGCCTGCGGAGGGAGATTTTATGAAGTTCGCCGAGGCAGCCACGGGTATTACCCTGACGGATGAAATTGCGGGCAAATTCACCATCGACAATAATAGCAGCAACACATACAGCGTGCAGAACATCGACAACAGTCTGTATGTGGTAAGTGGCGAGCTGCATGAGCATGCAATCTGTGGCAGTGCAGACTGCAGTCACAAGACTAAGCATGACGATGTGTTGTGGACTCCCCTGACCTATAATGCAGATACACAGGCGCTGATGCGCGGCGGAACGAAAGTAAGCAGTAGCAATGGCACAGAAGGGATGGAATACAAACTTCCTGCGGGCAACTACTACTTACTGAACGATATTACGTTTGCCGGTACGATCAAAATCTCAGGCAACGTAAATCTCTGCCTGAACGGAAAGAGCATCACCAATTCGGCACAGGATGCTTCGACGTTTGTTATTCCCAAGAATGGCAATCTGACCCTGTGCGACCACGAGAGCGGTACCATCACCTCAACCGATAAGAAGTCTGATGGTGTGCAACTCAATGCTCACTCTAGCACTGACACTGCTACATTCACCATGTATGGCGGCACCATCACCGGAAATAGGAATGGTGTGGATGGGATTTCCGGTACTGATGTGTTTAATATGTATGGCGGTACCATCACCGGCAATAAAGTAGGAGCAGATATTCCTGCGAATGTTACAATGACGGTCGGCGGCACGGCAAAGATTACCGGCAACACCGACATGAATGTTCTCCTGTTCGAATATGATGAAAACTCGAAATCATTTATCAACATTGATTCAAGCCTGACGGATGCCGCAAGTATTGGTGTGTCTATCACCAATAGCCCCACGGCAGAAGTTCCGGTTCAGATTGCTACCGGAGCAACCGGCTTGGTGGACTATACTAAGATTTTCAAGCCGGACAATACAGATAGGGGCTATATGGTTATAAAGGATGCGCAGGGTAATCTGTACCTTAGCGCCCACCAGCACAGTTGGCAATACACGCTGGGCGCAGACGGCAAGTCGATTACCGCCACCTGCGTTAATACAACGAACTGTCCCAACATTGACGGCGGCAGCGTGACCATCAAGGCACCTGAGGAGAATACTCTGATCTACGATGGCAGCAACAAAAAGGCAATACTTGAGAACAAACTGCTCACCGGTGAGAAGGATCCCACAATCAGCTACACGGTTGGAAACGGACAGGGTGCTACACTCCCTGACGGTTCCTATCCCACCAATGTCGGTGCTTATACCGCAAGCATCACAGTGGGTGGTGTGACAGCCAGTGTGACTTATGAGATTCAAAAGGCAGATCCCGCAGCGAAAAATTTTGTCTTTACCGCACCGGGCAGCTTGACATATGACGGCATGGCAAAGACTGCAGACATCAAGACTGCGACGAACATCACCGGCATGGGCGATGTTATGGTGAAATACTATCAGGGCGAGACGGAAGTGCAGCCCATGAATGCGGGTGAATACAAGGTTAAAATCAGTGTGGCGTACGGCTCGAATTTTAACGCAGCAAGTGACCTGACGGATGAAAACTGGGCGTTTAGGATTACTCCCATTATTACCGAACCGACTGTGGAACTGAGCGGTAACACAACTTATACTTATACCGGCGAACGGATTACACCGGATGTTACCGTAACCATCGATGGCAGACCGCTGACGAAGGGTACGGACTACACCATTATTTACGGTGATAACGTAAACGCCGGTACGAATGCCGGTTTCGTAACCGTTAAGGCAAAGGGGAATTATGGATTTGCAGATGTTGTTAAGAAATTTGCCATTGAGAAGGCGGATCCGAAGCTGAGCTTTGAAAAGTCCACTGTGACGACCTCCTATGGAACGCAGCCTGCCAACAATAAGCTTACCAATATGGGCAACGGCGTGGTGACTTACCAAAGCAACGACAATTCCGTTGCAACTGTGAATGAAAAAGGTGAGGTTACCGTTGTCGGAGTGGGCGAGACAACCATTACCGCGACAGCCGCCGAGACGAAGAACTATAAGTTAGGCACGGCAAGTTACACACTGACGGTGAATAAGGCACGTGTTCATATTGTACAGGCTACCGTTGCCAACAAGGAATACGATGGAAGCGTGAATGCTGACGTCACAGGGGTAGTTTTTGCCAACGAGGCAGACGTGAGAATAGATAGTCTGGTAGCGGGTATGGACTACACGGTGACCGGTGCTTTCCAAAGTGAAAACGCCGGGAAACAGGATGCAGAGGTAACGGTAAAACTTCTTGGTGAGTTTGCCTCTCACTATGAACTGACCGGCGGAACATATAAGACCAGGGCAACTATTACTGCAAAGCCTATCAGCATTGCAACCGCGCGCACGCAAGACCGCAGCTACGAGCGGAATAATACCTCCGTGACCATTTTAGAAGTGACCTTCAAAGACAGCACAAACACACTTGTTGCAACGCTGACAAGTTCCGATTATACCGCGACCGGCAAGATGGTTAATGCGAATGTCGGCACAGACAAAAAAGTTACCGTTACGGTGACCCTGCAGGGAAAAGCGGCAGACAACTATAAGCTTGTTTCCAACATGACCACCGCAAAGGTAGCGATTACGCAGGCTAAGGGCGGTGTATTGCAGGAGGAGAACTTAAAGCAGAAATTCTCCGACCGGAAGCAGAAGACCTTCACACCCGATTACACAGGACTTCCTGCCGGGGAGACATGGACATACAGCATTTCCGAGGCACAAACTTCGGGATCTGCAAAGGTGGAACCGGCTATGATTAATACAGCCGGAAAGATCACCTACAGGCTGACAGCCGGTGCGGAAAATGACACCATCTGTTGGACGGTAACGATTTCCAATCCAAATTATAAAAACTTTACCAAGGATCTGGTACTGACCCTGACGGCAAAGGAACCTCAGGAGACATTGCGCATCACCGGTGACAACACTGTGGTCTATGGACAGAAGCTGCAACTGAGCACGGTCGGCGGCTCCGGAACAGGCGAGATTACTTACAAAGTGGATGAAGTAAGAAGCACAGGCGATGCGACGATTGATGAGAATGGCGTTCTGACTCCGGTTAAGGTCGGAAGCGTTGTTATCACAGCAACCAAGGCAGGTGATGTCGATTACAGTGAGATCACCAGTGCACCTTTTGTCATTATGATTACCCAGGCTGCTACAAGCGGTGAACCGAAGTACCATAAGATTACCACAGGCGGTAAGACCCTGGCAGACGCAGGACTGACGTTGGCAGGCAGCACCATTCATCCGGCAGACGGTACACTGGAGTGGATAGATGATGCAGGTGTACTTCCCAATGACACGGCAGTCGATATGAACAAGACTTACAAGTGGCGCTTCACCCCTGCGGATACCAATTATGAGATTCTGACCGGTGAAATCGAACTTTACCATGTGGATGCTCCGGCAGTCACTGCACAGCCCAAGAGTGTATCTGTGACAGTAGGAGACACAGCAACGTTTGAAGTTACTGCAACCGGTACGGACGTAACCTATCAGTGGCAGATTGACAGAAATGACGGCAAGGGATTTGTAGACATCACCGGAGCTACCGGTGCAACCTACACCATAGGAGTAACGGATAGAGACTGCAACGGATTTAAGTACCGGTGTGTTCTCAGCAATGCGGCCGGTTCAGTTACCACCGATACCGTAGTATTGACGGTACAGTATCAGATCATTGAAGGCGCGAACGGCTCCTGGAACCAGAATACGGACGGAAGAAGTCTCAAAATCAGAGGAAACGGTGAATATTCCAAGTTCCAGAATGTAAAGGTAGATGGGAATATCATTGATTCCAAGAACTATACCGTGAGTGAGGGCTCCACGATCATCGAATTACATGCAGATTACCTGAAGACTCTGTCCGAGGGCAGTCACACCTTTGAGATCGTATGGACAGACGGCGCCGCAGGCACCAGCTTTACGGTAGCAAGGAACACCTCCGGCAGCAATAATACCGGCAGCAATAACACCGGCAATAACGATAATAATGACAGTACGGACAACTCAGCTGCCGCAGCTCCCACCGCTGCTGCTACTGCGCAGGAACTGGACAAGGTTCCGGCTACCGGAGATCCTCTCGGTATCTGGCTGATGCTCTTTGCGATATCCCTGACCGGACTCGCAGGAATGCTGGCGAGAAGAAAGAAGAACTAAGAATAACGTAAATAATATAGAAACCTCGCTACAGAGATGATACCTGTAGCGAGGCTTTTTGTCTTGCAATCTTATTTTTCATTTATTATTGACACTATACTTACCTTTTATTATAATATAAATGAACCACTGAACTCGCGAATGCGATGTAGGTGGTGTTTTATTTTGGATATATTACTAATCCATACATATTTGTCTCATTTGCTTTCAAATTTAATTTTTCCGCTTCCTTTAACGTCACCATAACCCGTTTTACAAAGAGTTTGTCAATTACAGTTCCCACTCGTTTGGGTAACTCTTCTTTCCGAATTTCGATTTTGAAATATAAATGTACAAAAAATGAAACGAAATCACATATTTGAATAAAATAGGATTCTGATGAATTTTTTTCCATAATATCCTCGATCATATTGCTGATCGGATGATTGACAAACCCAGGCAAATATTTGGATTGGATCGGATTAAATGCACGTATAGCTCTGGCTGTCTTTCTCATAGGTGCTATTCTGCCCTCATCCGTAATCACTAAATAATTCCATTGCCCATCGCTGTCATTCTCGATACGTTGTATATTATATTTCAATGCATTTTCAAGAACGTGATAGTTATTATCTTTAAATTTTTTCTTATCAATAATCACATTTACAATCTTTAAATCCATCTTTGCAATTGTTAACGTAAATGCTTTTATTATATCTTGTTTTGTTTCTTTTGACCAATGATACTCACGATATGGATTTTTATCCGTCAAAAAATGTTTTGTATGCATCTCTTCTGATACATGAAAGCCATATTTATCTTTCAATTCTCTTCTCAAAATACGCATTTTTTCAAAATTTTGCTGCCAGCTCTCTGCAGGCATATACAAACTTGTTAAAATAAAATGGTCTGATGAATTTATTGTTACTCCGTCATCCCCTGTTTCATCAAAATATGCTATATATGTTTTCATCAATTCCCCTTTCATATTTTAGACATTTTAATGCCATTCATTTTTAATAATGAAAACTATGGTGATTCACCAAAATACTGAAATTAAATAAGATTTGAAATAGAAAATTTACTTATAGATAGAGAATAGCAAACTATTCTCAGCCTGTCAACATGACAAAATAACATTCAAATCAGGCTTTCGCACATTACAGCGATAGCAAACTAATCTGTTGACGATAAGCCATTTCTTGTATATAATAAATCGTATCACTGTATACAATTAAGAAAATGTACAAGAAGAAAAATTTGAGGAGGCTATTATGACAGGAAATACGTTAGGCTGGGTAATTGTGGCATTCGTGCTGTATTTACTCATGATGATCGCTATCGGAGCGTTTTATGCAAAGGGCAATAACAATTCCGAAGACTACTTTTTGGGAGGCAGAAAGCTGAACGGCTTCGTCGCTGCGCTGTCCGCGCAGGCGTCGGATATGAGCGGATGGCTGCTGATGGGGCTGCCGGGAGCTATTTACTTAACCGGTGTCGGAGGTGACGGCTGGATCGCCATCGGACTTTTCATCGGCACGACGCTGAACTGGCTGTTCATTGCCACGAAGCTGCGCAGATATACGATCCGCGCCAACAATTCCGTTACGCTGCCGACTTATTTTGAGAACCGCTTCCATGATGAGAAGAAGGTATTGATGGCGGTTTCTTCTATTACTATTGTAGTATTTTTCCTGGTATATTGTGCTTCCGCACTTTCTGCCGGCGGTCAGCTGTTTGAGTCTGTGTTCGGTATTGATTATCATGTGGCACTGACCATCGGTGCACTGGTAGTACTGGTGTATACGTTTCTCGGTGGATTCACCGCGGTATGTGTGACAGACTTTATCCAGGGTATGCTGATGCTGGTCGGTATCCTGGCAGTACCGCTGTTCGCTTATCATTTTCTGACAACCGGCGGCACTACATTGTCAGTCGGTCTGGAAGCCAGCGGTGCTGACAGTGCCAACTTCCTGAACCTGATGAAGAACGGTGACGGCAGCAACAATATCATCAGCGTGATCTCCGGTCTCGGTTGGGGACTGGGATATTTCGGAATGCCCCACATCCTGGTGAGATTTATGGCAGTCCGGGATGAGAAGGAAATGACCAAGTCCAAGGCTACAGCCATCAGCTGGGTGGCATTATCCCTGGGATTTGCAGTATTTATCGGTATTCTGGGCAGAGCTTATCTGCCGGAGCTGGTGAATGGCAATAATGAGAAGGTATTTATTGAGATGATCAAGAAAGTATTTACCGTGGAGATGCGTGCTCCGTTCATTGCAGGATTGTTCCTTTGTGGTATCCTGGCAGCGATCATGTCCACCGCGGATTCCCAGTTGTTGGTCAGCGCCTCTAGCGTAGCGGAGGATATCTTCAAGGGACTGCTCAAAAAGGATGCGGATGACAAGACGGTTATGAATGTGAGCCGTGTCACAGTACTGGTAGTAGCTGTGCTGGCTTACATCATCGCATGGAATCCGAACAACACCGTCATGGGACTGGTATCCAACGCGTGGGCAGGTTTAGGTGCCGCCTTTGGTCCGCTGGTAGTGATGTCCTTATATTGGAAGAGAACCAACTTCCCCGGAGCGGTAGCCGGAATTGTCACCGGTGCACTTGCCGTTATCATCTGGGATTACATCCCTCTCGTGGGCGGGCAGACCCTGGGCAAAGCTACCGGATTGTATTCTCTGGTAGTAGGCTTCGGGCTGGGACTTATCGCTATCATCGCAGTCAGCCTCACTACCAAGGCTCCTTCCGAAGAAATGCTGCAAGAGTTCGAGGACGTGAAGGCGAACCGGCTGTAACAGACCGTTGATGAAATAAATATTGACAGACAAAAATACTGATGGACAGCGAAGACATCTGCCTGTCAGTATTTTTATGTATTTGTGTTGGCGAGGGTATGGGAGGCAAAAACAAGCTATCTGTACCCAGCAGAACTTGCGAAAGCGGGTATGTGAGACAAAATCAGGTCGATTATACCCTCCACCTTTGTACATCGGGGCACAGATAAGGATTTTGCCGTAATAAGCCCCGTCGATACCGGGATATCGGGGCGTAGATAAGGATTTTGCCAGAATAAGCCTCGTCGATACTGGGACATCGGGGCGCAGAAAGAGATTTTGTCAGAATAGGCCCCGGGGATATCGGACCAGCGGGGCGCAGCAAGAGATTTTGCCAGGATAAGCCCCGGGGATCTCGGACCAGCGGGGCTTAGAAAGAGATTTTGTCAGAATAAGCCCCGGGGATCTCGGACCAGCGGGGCGCAGAAAGAGATTTTGTCAGAATAAGCCCCGGGGATCTCGGACCAGCGGGGCGCAGAAAGAGATTCTGTCAAAATAAGCCCCGGGGATCTCGGACCAGCGGGGCGCAGCAAGAGATTTTGCCAGGATAAGCCCCGGCGATATCGGACCAGCGGGGCGCAGCAAGAGATTTTGTCAGGATAAGCCCCGGCGATATCGGACCAGCGGGGCGTAGAAAGAGATTTTGCCAGGATAAGCCCCGGCGATATCAGAACAGCGGGGCGCAGCAAGAGATTTTGTCAGGATAAGCCCGACGGCAACTGAGAGCATCCAAGGGGGAACGGTTTCATTTGCCATAAAAAATATTGGGCAATATTATACTGGGCTATATTATATAAGAAGAAACTTACAAAAATACAGTGGCGAACCTGTGCAAAACAGCAAAAAAGAATTGTATCTAAAAAAATACAATTTTTTGAAAAAAAGTCTTGCAATGCCCGTAAATTCAATGTATACTAATCCTTGCTGTGGCATGATAGCTGTGAAGCGTGAGGTTGCCGGTTCCCAGTAATGGAGATCGGGTTTTCCGTGGAGCGAATGTCAAGTTAGAAAACTGACGGCAAGTCACTGTACCAATTAACATCTGCCTTGAGCAGTAACAACGTGTAAGTTTATGACCGGAGAGAAGAAAGCGTTGCACAAAGGTCGCAGACACACACGGGAAAGTGTACAGTCACCGCTTGTCCGTACAAAAAGTAAGTATTAACTTACAAAAGTGCGAAAAGGAGGCGACTTTTTTTATGGCAAATCAGGTAATGAGAATTACATTGAAAGCTTATGAACATCAGCTTGTTGATGCATCTGCCAAAAAAATCATCGAAACTGTTAAGAAGACCGGAGCTCAGGTGAGCGGTCCCGTACCTCTTCCTACCAAGAAGGAAGTTGTTACCATTCTGAGAGCAGTACACAAGTACAAGGACTCCAGAGAACAGTTCGAGCAGAGAACTCACAAGAGACTGATCGACATCATGGCTCCCACTCAGAAGACTGTTGATGCTCTTCAGAGACTGGAAATGCCTGCCGGTGTTTACATCGACATCAAGATGAAGAACAACTAATAAGTAAGTTTTTCAAAGTAAAGCCAAAACAACAAAAACCTCTACTTAGACGTAAGAACACAGTGCGATGAACAATCGCCAGGGAAATGCGCGAAGCGTATTTCTAAGTGTTTCGCAGAAACACTTTGGGTTTTGCAAGAAACACTTTGGTCCGCTATGTAGAACACAGGAGGTAAAAATGAAGAAAGCAATTTTGACAACAAAAGTTGGAATGACTCAGATCTTCAATGAAGATGGCGTGCTCGTTCCCGTAACCGTGCTTCAGGCTGGTCCCTGCGTGGTTACTCAGGTAAAGACCGTGGAGAATGATGGCTACAGTGCTGTACAGGTAGGCTTCGTTGACAAGAAGGATAAGGTTGTTAACAAGGATGCCAGCGGCAAGAAGCAGATCGTACACAGACATGGTGTTAACAAAGCAGAGCAGGGCCACTTCAAGAAGGCTGGCGTAAGCTCCAAGAGATATGTAAGAGAGTTCAAGTTTGAGAACGCTGAGGAGTACACCCTTGGTGCAGAGATCAAAGCTGACATCTTCGCTGCAGGCGATAAGGTAGATGCTTCTGCAATCTCCAAAGGTAAGGGCTTCCAGGGCGCAATCAAGAGATTTGGACAGCACAGAGGACCTATGGCTCATGGTTCCAAGTTCCATCGTCATCAGGGTTCCAATGGTGCATGTTCCTCCCCTAGCCGTGTATTCAAGGGCAAGGGAATGCCTGGACATATGGGTTGTGTAAAGGTAACTGTTCAGAATCTTGAGGTCGTAAGAGTAGATGCTGAGAAGAATCTGCTTCTGGTAAAGGGTGCAGTACCCGGACCTAAGAAAGCTTTAGTAACCATCAAAGAGACCGTTAAGGTTGAGGCATAGTTTAGGACGAAAGGAGGACCAATCAGATGGCAAACGTATCTGTTTACAATATGGAAGGCAAAGAAGTTGGTACAATCGAATTAAACGATGCAGTGTTTGGTGTTGAAGTGAACGAGCACCTGGTACACATGGCAGTTGTACAGCAGCTTGCAAATAATCGTCAGGGAACTCAGAAAGCAAAGACCCGTTCTGAGGTATCCGGTGGCGGAAGAAAACCCTGGAGACAGAAGGGAACCGGTCATGCAAGACAGGGTTCAACCAGATCTCCCCAGTGGGCAGGCGGCGGCGTAGTATTCGCTCCCGTTCCCAGAGATTACTCTTTCAAGCTTAACAAGAAAGAGAAGAGAGCAGCTCTGAAGTCTGCACTGACCAGCAAGGTTCAGGGAAGCAGCCTGATCGTAGTTGATGAGCTGAAATTCGACGAGATCAAGACCAAGAACTTCACCAACGTTATGAATAACTTAAAGGTAGAAAAGGGATTGGTAGTGATCGCTGATAACGATACTAACGTAGTTATGTCCGCTAGAAACGTAGCTGATGTAGATACCACTCTGGTAAATACCATCAACGTTTACGACGTAATGAAGGCTAAGACAGTTGTCCTGACCAAGGCTGCTGTTGCAAAGATTGAGGAGGTATACGCATAATGGCTGATATTAAATACTATGATGTAATCCTCAAACCCGTTATTACCGAGAAGAGCATGGCCGGCATGGGCGAGAAGAAGTACACCTTCCTCGTTCACACCGAAGCTAACAAGTCTCAGATCAAAGAGGCTGTTGAGAAGATGTTCGAAGGTACCAAGGTTAAGAGTGTTAACACCATCAATATGGATGGCAAGAACAAGAGACGCGGAATGGTTACCGGCAAGACTGCCAAGACCAAGAAGGCAATTGTTCAGTTAACTGCAGATAGCAAAGAGATCGAGATCTTCGCAGGTCTGTAAGAATAAAGCTACTGCTTAAGATTCAAGTATGCGGCACTTAAGTGCTCGCGCAAAAAATCATCGTAAAGGAGATACAGTAATGGGAATTAAGACATACAACCCCTATACACCTTCCAGAAGAAACATGACTGGTTCTGACTTCTCTGAGATCACCAAGACCTCTCCCGAGAAGAGCCTGTGTGTTTCCCTGAAGAAGAACTCCGGCCGTAACAATCAGGGTAAGATCACTGTGAGACATCGCGGCGGCGGTTCCAGAAGAAAATACAGAGTAATTGATTTCAAGAGATACAAGGATGGCATCCCTGCAACCGTAATCGGTATCGAGTACGATCCTAACAGAACAGCAAACATCGCGCTGATCTGCTACGAAGACGGTACCAAGTCCTATATCCTCGCTCCCGAAGGTCTGACCGACGGAATGAAGGTTATGAACGGTGCAGAGGCCGAGGTCAGAGTAGGTAACTGCTTACCTCTGTCCGAGATCCCTGTAGGTACTCAGGTACACAACATTGAGTTATATCCCGGTAAGGGCGGCCAGCTGGTTCGTTCCGCCGGTAACAGCGCACAGCTGATGGCAAAAGAAGGTAAGTACGCTACTCTTCGTCTTCCCTCCGGTGAGATGAGAATGGTTCCCCTGGTTTGCCGTGCAACTGTTGGTGTTGTAGGTAACGTTGATCATAGCCTGGTTAAGATCGGTAAAGCCGGACGTAAGCGTCACATGGGCATCCGTCCCACCGTACGTGGTTCCGTCATGAACCCCAACGACCATCCTCATGGTGGTGGTGAAGGTAAGACCGGTATCGGTCGTCCCGGCCCCAGCACACCTTGGGGTAAACCTGCTCTTGGTCTGAAGACACGTAAATCTAAGAAGGCTTCCAACAAGCTGATCGTAAGAAGACGTGACGGCAGAGCAATCAAATAGTTAAGGAGGAAAGATCATGGCTAGATCACTGAAAAAAGGACCTTTCGCAGACGCAAGCCTGTTAAAGAAAGTCGACGCTTTAAATGCATCAGGACAGAAGCAGGTTATTAAGACCTGGTCCCGTCGTTCTACAATTTTCCCTTCCTTCGTAGGACATACGATTGCTGTTCATGATGGTAGAAAGCATGTTCCCGTATACGTTACTGAGGATATGGTTGGCCACAAGCTCGGTGAGTTCGTAGCAACCAGAACCTTCAGAGGTCACGGCAAGGACGAGAAGAAATCCAAGGTTAGATAATTTTATTATTGACCTGGAGCTAAAAATATGCTATCTTTTATAGATGGCTGGGAGAGCTATGCGCTCTCCCGAGGGTCTTCCCTCGAAAGAGGAAAGAAGACGGGATATTTTTGTGCGCAGCACTTAGGAAACACACGGGTGCGTTGCGCGGTTTCAGTTTGAAAGGAGGACCAAATCTATGGCTAAAGGACATAGATCCCAAATTAAGAGAGAAAGAAACGCTCAGAAAGATACAAGACCTTCAGCTAAGCTGTCTTACGCAAGAGTATCTGTTCAGAAGGCTTGTTTCGTATTAGATGCCATCAGAGGCAAAGATGTACAGACTGCACTTGGTATTCTGGAGTACAATCCCAGATATGCTTCCAGCCTGATCAAGAAGCTGCTTGAGTCAGCAATCGCTAACGCTGAGAACAATAACGGTATGAATACCGAGAACCTTTATGTTGCAGAGTGCTTTGCAAACAAAGGACCTACCATGAAGAGAGTAAAGCCCAGAGCACAGGGTAGAGCTTATAGAATCGAAAAGAGAATGAGCCACATTACCATCGTTCTTGATGAGAAGAAGTAGGGAAAGGAGCTATTAAAAGTTTATGGGACAGAAAGTTAATCCTCACGGCCTGAGAGTCGGTGTTATTAAAGATTGGGATTCCAAGTGGTACGCTGATGCAGAGTTTTCCGATTATCTGGTAGAAGACTACAACATCAGAAAGTTCCTGAAGAAGAAATTATACAGTGCAGGTGTTTCCAAGATCGAGATCGAAAGAGCATCTGACAGAGTAAAGGTTATCATCTATACTGCTAAGCCCGGTGTTGTAATCGGTAAGGGCGGCGCTGAGATCGAAGTAACCAAGAAAGAGCTCGCCAAATTAACCGATAAGAAGGTTATGGTTGACATTAAAGAGATCAAGAGACCTGACAGAGATGCACAGCTGGTAGCTGAGAACATCGCTCAGCAGCTGGAGAACCGTGTATCCTTCAGACGTGCAATGAAGTCCTGCATGGGCAGAACCATGAAGTCTGGTGCTATGGGTATCAAGACCTGCTGTTCTGGTCGTCTGGGCGGTGCTGATATCGCTCGTGCTGAGTTCTACAGCGAGGGAACCATTCCTCTGCAGACACTGAGAGCAGATATCGATTATGGTTTTGCTGAAGCAAACACCACCTATGGTAAAGTTGGAGTTAAAGTTTGGATTTATAAAGGCGAGATACTTCCTACAAAAGGAAATCAGATGGAAGGGAGCGATAAATAATGTTAATGCCGAAGAGAGTAAAACGTCGTAAACAGTTCCGTGGATCCATGGCCGGAAAAGCTTCCAGAGGTAACACCCTGGCATATGGCGAATTTGGTCTGGTTGCTACAGAACCCTGCTGGATCAAGTCTAATCAGATTGAGGCAGCCCGTATTGCGCTTACCCGTTATACCAAGCGTACCGGTAAAGTATGGATTAAGATTTTCCCCGATAAGCCCGTAACTGTAAAGCCTCTCGGTACTCGTATGGGTTCCGGTAAAGGCGCTGTAGATTGCTGGGTAGCAGTTGTTAAGCCCGGACGTGTAATGTTCGAGATCGCTGGTGTTCCCGAAGAGGACGCTCGTGAAGCATTACGTCTTGCTATGCACAAGCTCCCTTGTAAGTGTAAGATCATTGCTAAGGCAGATGTGGAAGGCGGTGTGACAGAATGAAATCAAATAAATTTGTAGAAGAATTGAAGACAAAGTCCGATGCAGAACTGGCACAGGAGCTGGTAGCTGCTAAAAAAGAACTTTTCAATTTGAGATTCCAGAACGCAACCAATCAGTTAGATAATACTGCAAGAATCAAAGAAGTTAGAAGAAACATTGCACGTATTCAGACTGTTATCACCGAGAAGGCTAGAGCGTAACGCGTGGGTGCGTAGAAAGGAGATCAAACCGTGGAAAGAAATTTGAGAAAAACACGTACTGGTAAGGTTATCAGTAATAAGATGGATAAAACTATTGTAGTTGCAATCGAAGAGCATGTTAAGCATCCCCTTTACAAAAAGATCGTAAAGGACACCTACAAGCTGAAGGCGCATGACGAGAATAACGAGTGCAACATTGGCGATATCGTAAAAGTTATGGAGACAAGACCCCTGTCCAAGGACAAGAGATGGAGACTTGTTGAGATCGTAGAAAGAGCTAAATAAATTAGCACGCGAATATTAAGTTTGTAAGAAACCGCGGAAGCGGTGAAGGAGGAATAACATGGTTCAGCAGGAAAGTAGACTGAAAGTTGCTGATAACACCGGCGCAAAAGAGTTACTTTGCATTCGTGTTATGGGCGGTTCTACCAGAAGATATGCACAGATCGGCGACGTGATTGTTGCTTCCGTTAAAGATGCAACACCAGGTGGCGTTGTAAAAAAAGGTGATGTAGTAAAGGCAGTTGTAGTTCGTTCCGTAAAGGGCGCTCGTCGTAAAGACGGTTCTTACATCAAGTTTGATGAGAACGCTGCAGTTATCATCAAAGATGACAAGACTCCCAGAGGAACCCGTATCTTTGGGCCGGTTGCAAGAGAGCTTCGTGAGAAACAGTTCATGAAAATTGTTTCCCTGGCTCCCGAAGTATTATAAGGAGGTTGCCACATGTCTACAATGAAAATTAAGAAGGGCGACACCGTTAAGGTTATCGCTGGTAAAGACTTAGGTACAGAGGGCAAGGTTCTCTCTGTAGACGTAAAGAATCATAAAGTCCTGGTTGAGGGCGTTAACAAGATCACAAAGCATGCAAAGCCTTCTCAGGCAAACCCCAATGGCGGTATTGTTGAGAAAGAAGCTCCTATTGATATTTCAAACGTTATGCTTGTTGTAAAAGGCAAGACCACAAGAGTTGGCTTCAAGGTTGAAGACGGCAAGAAAGTACGTTTCGCAAAGTCAACAGGCGAAGTGATTGACTAATCAATAGGAAGGAGGAAATATAAGTGAGCAGACTGAAAGATTTATATAACAATGAGATCGTCGATGCTATGACCAAGAAGTTCGGTTATGCTAATGTAATGGAAGTTCCCAAGCTCGACAAGATCGTTATCAACATGGGTGTTGGTGAAGCAAAAGAAAACGCTAAGATCCTTGAGAATGCAGTTGCTGATATGGAAGCTATCACCGGACAGAAGGCAGTTCTGACCAAGGCTAAGAATTCCGTAGCAAACTTCAAGATCCGTGAGGGCATGCCCATCGGATGTAAGACCACTCTGCGTGGTGAGAAGATGTATGAGTTCCTGGATCGTCTGGTTAACCTTGCTCTTCCTCGTGTCCGTGACTTCAGAGGCGTTAACCCTAACGCATTCGACGGCAGAGGTAACTATGCACTCGGTATCAAAGAGCAGTTCATCTTCCCTGAGATCGAGTACGATAAGATTGACAAGACCAGAGGTATGGATATCATTTTCGTAACAACTGCTAAGACCGACGAAGAGGCACGTGAGCTGCTGAGACTGTTCAACATGCCTTTCGCAAAGTAATCAAGGAGGTAAATTCTGATGGCAAAGACATCAATGAAGATTAAACAGCAGCGCAAACCTAAGTTCTCTACTCAGGCTTATACCCGCTGCAAGATTTGTGGTCGTCCCCACTCTGTACTGAGAAAATACGGAATTTGCCGTGTTTGCTTCCGTGAACTGGCATACAAGGGCGAGATCCCCGGAGTTAAGAAGGCTTCTTGGTAAGAGCGAAAAGATTTTCTAAGCCAGCTAAATACGCTGGCTAACAAAATCTAAGTTTCGCTCCTAAGAGAATTTTGCGGGGCAAAATTCTCCGAGACGAAAAGAAATTCCTTATGGAATTCTCCGAGACGAAAAGAAATTCTAAGGCGTCGAAAGGCGTCGAGTAAGAATTTCTAAAAGTTTTGGTTATAAGAATTATCTTATAATATAGATGGTATATACAAAGTGTATGTACTTAGCATGATTCAAGTCAAATAATAAGGAGGAAACTAAATCATGACAATGAGCGATCCTATCGCAGATATGCTTACAAGAATCCGTAATGCAAATACTGCAAAACACGACACCGTAGACGTACCTTCTTCCAAGATGAAGCTGGCTATCGCACAGATTCTGCTGGACGAGGGATATATTAAGAAGTACGACATCGTTGAAGACGGTGGTTTCAAGACCATCCACATCACTCTGAAGTACGGCGCAGACAAGAACGAGAAGATCATCTCCGGCATCAAGAGAATCTCTAAGCCCGGCTTACGTGTATACGCTGGCAAGGAAGATCTGCCTAAGGTTCTTGGCGGTCTGGGTATTGCTATTATCTCTACCAACCAGGGTGTTATCACCGACAAGAAGGCTCGTGAGCTTCAGGTTGGCGGCGAAGTATTAGCATTCGTTTGGTAAGAGCAAAAAGATTTTCTAAGTCAGCAAAATACGCTGACTAATAAAATCTAAGTTTTGCTCCTAAGAGAATTTTCCGCAAGCGTAAAATTCTCCGTGGCGAAAAATGTAACTATTGTTTTTCTATAGAATTATAGGAGGTACGGGCATGTCCAGAATAGGTAGAATGCCAATCGCAATTCCTGCAGGTGTTACTGTAGAAGTTGCAGAAAATAACAAAGTGACTGTGAAAGGTCCCAAGGGTACTCTGGTAAGAGTATTACCCTCTGAGATGGAAATTAAAGTGGAAGGTGCAGAAGTTCTCGTAAGCAGACCCAACGATCTGAAGAAGATGAAGTCTCTTCACGGCCTGACAAGAACTCTGATCCACAATATGGTAGTAGGTGTTACCGAAGGTTTTGAGAAGAAGCTGGAAGTAAATGGTGTTGGTTACAGAGCTGCTAAGTCCGGCAAGAAGCTGACCCTGAACCTTGGTTACTCTCATCCCGTAGAGATGATCGATCCCGAAGGCATTGAAGCTGTAGTTGAAGGCCAGAACGTGATCATCGTTAAGGGTATCGACAAAGAAAAAGTTGGCCAGTACGCTGCTGAGATCCGCGACAAGAGAAGACCTGAGCCTTATAAGGGCAAGGGTATCAAGTATGCCGATGAGACCATCAGACGTAAAGTTGGTAAGACTGGTAAGAAATAATAGATAAGGAGAGTATGAAGATGGTTAGTAAAGAGT
The DNA here is from genome assembly GCA_003584705.1 of Lachnospiraceae bacterium GAM79. Lineage (GTDB taxonomy): Bacteria > Bacillota > Clostridia > Lachnospirales > Lachnospiraceae > Acetatifactor > Acetatifactor acetigignens. The sequence continues at coordinate 3,100,020 of AP018536.1, read as the reverse complement.
CCAGACAGTTAGTACGTGCAAAAAAGCACATGAAAATTCGTAACCGCTTCAGCGGCACTGCTGAAAGACCTCGTCTTGCAGTGTTCAGAAGCAATAATCATATGTATGCTCAAATTATCGACGATACAGTTGGTAACACTTTAGTATCTGCATCCACTCTTGAGAAAGAGATCAAGGCAGAGCTGGAGAAGACCAATAACGTTGATGCAGCAGCATATCTTGGAACTGTTATCGCAAAGAGAGCAATCGAAAAAGGTATCAAAGAAGTTGTTTTCGACCGTGGCGGTTTCATTTATCAGGGTAAAGTAGCAGCTTTAGCCGATGCAGCCAGAGAAGCTGGCCTGGAATTCTAGGAAAGGAAAGAGGAATACACCATGAAACACACAATCATAGATGCAAGCCAGTTAGAGTTAAATGATAAAGTTGTTACCATCAAGCGTGTAACCAAGACCGTTAAGGGTGGTCGTAACATGAGATTCACCGCGCTGGTAGTTGTTGGTGACGGCAACGGTCATGTAGGCGCTGGTCTGGGAAAGGCTGTAGAAATTCCCGAAGCTATCCGTAAGGGTAAGGAAGACGCTGTAAAGCATATTGTCGAGATCAATCTGGATGAGAACAATTCCATCACCCATGATTTCATCGGTAAGTATGGTTCTGCTAACGTTTTACTGAAGAAGGCTCCCGAAGGTACCGGTATCATCGCTGGTGGTCCCGCTCGTGTCGTTTGTGAGCTTGCAGGTATCAAGAATATCCGTACCAAGTCTCTTGGCTCCAACAATAAGCAGAACGTTGTTCTTGCAACCATCTCCGGTTTAAGCCAGATCAAGGCTCCCGAAGAAGTAGCAAAGAATCGTGGAAAGTCTGTTGAGGAAGTTCTGGCGTAAGCCGGATCTTCCCGTTAAGTTGACAGGGCCAACAGAAAGGAGTAGAGTATGGCAGACAAGAAGTTAAAGATCACTCTGGTAAAGTCCACCATCGGCGCTGTGCCGAAGAATAAAGCAATCGTGGAGTCTATGGGACTGCGCAAGATCGGTAAGTCCGTAGTACTGCCTGATAATGATGCAACAAGAGGACAGATCCGTCAGGTGAATCATTTGATCAAGGTAGAAGAAGCATAATCAGATAAGGAGGTGTTAGGAATGGAATTATCCAATTTAAGACCTGCAGAAGGTTCCAAACACAGTGATAATTTTAGAAGAGGCCGTGGACACGGTTCAGGAAATGGCAAGACCGCAGGTAAGGGTCATAAGGGACAGAAGGCTCGTTCCGGAGCTCCCAGACCTGGTTTCGAAGGTGGTCAGATGCCTTTATACAGACGTATTCCTAAGAGAGGTTTCACTAACAGAAACACTAAGGAAATCGTTGCTATCAATGTAAGTGCTCTGGAGTGCTTTGACAACGGTGCTACCGTTGATGTAAACGCATTGGTTGAAGCAGGAATCATTAAGAACCCCAGAGATGGAGTTAAGATCCTTGGAAACGGAGAACTTACCAAAAAGCTTGATGTAAAGGTAGATGCTTTCAGCGCATCCGCAAAAGAAAAGATCGAGGCTCTTGGTGGAACTGCTGAGGTGATGTAATGCTTACAACACTGAAAAACGCATTTAAAATCAAAGAAATCAGACAGAAGATTCTTTTTACACTGGGAATGTTAGTTGTGATCCGTATCGGATCACAGCTTCCCGTACCCGGGGTGGACACGAAGTTCTTTTCTCAATGGTTTGCCCAGCAGACAGGCGGTGCGTTCAGTTTCTTTGATGCCATTACGGGCGGTTCTTTCCTGAACATGTCTATTCTGGCATTGAACATCAACCCTTATATTACATCTTCCATTATCATGCAGCTGCTTACAATTGCTATTCCAAAGCTGGAAGAAATGCAGCGTGACGGTGAAGACGGCCGTAAAAAAATGGTTGCCATCACCAGATACGTTACCGTAGCGCTTGCACTGATCCAGTCCACAGCAATGGCAATCGGTTTTGGCAGACAGGGCTACTTGATCGAGTTCAACGCTCTGAATGTAATTACCACGATCACAGCACTTACCGCTGGTAGTGCTTTCCTGATGTGGGTGGGTGAACGAATCACAGAAAAAGGTATCGGAAATGGTATTTCCATCGTACTGGTGATCAACATCATTTCCCGACTGCCTCAAGACCTGAGCAACCTGTTTGAGCAGTTCGTATTCGGAAAAGCTCCGGCAACCGCAATCCTTGCAGTAGTTATCATCTTCGCAATTATTATTGCCATGGTGGTACTGGTTATCATCTTAAATGATGGTGTGCGCAAGATTCCGGTACAGTATGCCAAGAAAATGCAGGGCAGAAAGATGGTCGGCGGACAGACTTCCAATATTCCGTTGAAAGTAAATACTTCCGGCGTTATTCCCATCATTTTTGCACAGTCCATTATGCAGTTCCCCATTATTATCTGTTCCTTTATCGGATATAACGGAACCGGCGTATGGGCAGAGATCCTGAAAGGTCTGAATTCCGGTTACTGGTGCAAACCCAGTCAGCCGATTTATTCCCTGGGACTTTTGCTGTACATTGTATTGATTGTATTTTTTGCATACTTCTATACATCCATTACATTTAATCCTTTGATGATTGCCGATAACATGAAGAAGCAGGGTGGTTTCATCCCCGGTATCAGACCTGGTAAGCCTACCAGTGATTATCTGAACAAGATTCTGAATTATATCGTATTCATCGGTGCGATTGGCCTGATCATTGTATCTGTGATCCCGTATTTCTTTAACGGTGTGTTCGGCGCAAGTGTATCCTTCGGCGGTACCAGCCTGATCATTATCGTAAGCGTAGTACTGGAGACCATGAAGCAGGTAGAATCTCAGATGCTCGTTCGCAACTACAAGGGATTCCTGGAAGATTAGTAGCATAACAGTAACCGGATGGTTTGTAATCATCCGGTTATTTTTGCATTATTGTATTATAGGAAAATGTATTGCAAAAAAGCCGCATAAAAGTTAAAATGTAAATGTTGGACTGTATTTGTAGCTTATCTATAGAAAGAGCAGAGCCTGTAGCAACAGGCAGATAGGAGCAAAGATGAAAATTATCATGTTAGGCGCACCCGGCGCAGGTAAAGGTACCCAGGCAAAGATGATCGCTGAAAAGTACGGAATCCCTCATGTATCCACAGGCGATATTTTCCGTGCAAATATCAAGAACGGAACCGAACTTGGTATGGAAGCAAAGAAATACATGGATCAGGGACAGCTGGTTCCCGATGAACTGACTGTTAAGATCCTCTTAGACAGAGTAGCACAGGATGATTGCAAGAACGGTTATGTACTGGATGGATTCCCCAGAACCATTCCTCAGGCAGAAGTACTGGACAAGGCACTGACTGAGCTGGGAGATGCCATTGATTTTGCAATCGATGTAAATGTTCCCGATGAGAATATCGTGAAGAGAATGTCCGGCAGACGTGCATGCCTGTCCTGCGGCGCAACCTATCACATTGAGCATATTCCTCCCAAGAAGGAAGGCATCTGTGACAAGTGCGGACAGGAACTGGTACTGCGTGACGATGATAGGCCTGAGACCGTACTGAACCGTCTGAAAGTTTATCATGACCAGACCCAGCCTCTGATCGAATTCTATACCAAGAAAAATGTATTAAAGACCGTAGACGGCACCAAGGATATGAAGGAAGTATTCGCAGATATCGTAGCAATTCTTGGCTAGGAAAAGTCCGGATCACTGATCAGCAGCAGTAAGGTCCGGAACAGAAAGGTGAATAAAATGGCAGTAACTATCAAATCACAGCGTGAAATTGAGTTGATGAGAGAATCTTGTAAGATTCTGGCGGATGTATTCAGCGAGATGGAGAAGGCAGTACACCCCGGGGTATCCACTCTGGATATCAATAACCTGGGAGAGAAACTGATCCGTGCCCATGGCTGCATTCCCAACTTCTTAAATTACAACGGATATCCGGCATCTATCTGTGTATCCGTGAATGATGAAGTCGTACATGGTATACCTCACAAGGATCATATTCTTCACGAAGGTGATATTGTAAGTCTGGATGCAGGACTGATTTATAAAGGATACCATTCCGATATGGCACGTACTTTCCCGGTAGGGCAGGTAAGTGAGGAAGCAAGACTTCTGATGGAGAGGACCAAAGGAAGCTTTTTTGCAGGAATAGAGATGGCAAAGGCAGGCAATCATCTGTATGATATCTCCAATGCCATTGATGCCTATATCAGGCCTTTTGGCTACGGAATCGTAAGAGATCTGGTAGGCCACGGCATTGGTACCAGCTTACATGAGGATCCCCAGATCCCCAACTTCGCACAGCATAGACGTGGACTGAAGCTTCAGGCCGGTATGACGCTGGCAATCGAGCCCATGATCAATATCGGAAGACCGGATGTGGCATGGCTGGACGATGATTGGACTGTAGTTACCGAGGATGGATCCCTGTCTGCACATTATGAGAATACCATCCTGATCACAGACGGAGAGCCGGAGATCCTGACCATGTATTAAGGAACGGGTCACGGCAGACCCGGAGAAGAAAGGTAAGATTTTGATATGTTAGGAGAATTTGCAACTTCAAAGGCCGGACACGATAAGGACAGACTGTACATGATCGTCGGTGAAGAGGAAGAATGGGTCTATCTGTGCGACGGAAGGCTGCGCGGTGTGGAACATCCGAAGAAGAAAAAGAAAAAACATATCCAGATCATACATTCTTCGGCAGAGGATGCGTTGATACAAAGCATGCAACAGAACCTTCCGGGGGAGAAAGACGAGATCAACAGACGAATCTGTAAGACCCTGGAAGCGTATCTGTGTAATAAGTAATATAAAGCAGTAAAAGTAGTAAAGAGTAGAAAGCTATGGAGGAAATTTATGTCTAAAAGTGATGTAATCGAAATCGAAGGAACCGTTGTGGAGAAGCTTCCCAATACCATGTTCCGTGTAGAACTGGAAAACGGACACAGAGTACTGGCTACCATCAGTGGTAAGCTTCGTCAGAACTTCATCCGTATCCTTCCCGGAGATAAGGTAACACTGGAACTGTCTCCCTACGATCTGAGCAAGGGACGTATTATCTGGAGAGATAAGTAAATACCATCTGGAGAGAAAATAGCTATGGCTAAAAAAATACGTAACTTTGCTGCCATTCTGGCGGTCAGTGCGGTAGTGGGAACGATACTGTTAGTACTGGTATTCTTGCTTCCGGTAGGACCTATGAGAAAGAATGTGGAGAAAAGTGTCGGGGATATGCTGAAGACCGGAGACGAGATACCGGAAGATGCATTTTCGCAGTACCTGTGGAAAAACAGAGAGACCTACACCGATGCTATTATGGTGCAGAATGCCATAGAGAGATTGTCGGACAAAAATGCCTACGAACACGCTATGTGGATGTACCACTATGATCTGGAAGAGGATGTATGGACACCGGAGGATTCTCTCAAATCCTTCTGTGAATCCCATGAGAACGTCAATAACATGTATCTCCACATTTATGCGAGATACTGGCACGGCTATCTTTTATATTTAAAGCCGCTGTTACTGTTATTTTCCTGGCAACACGTGGTATGGCTGGAGCTGGCGGTGCAGATCGCGCTTATGATCTGGGTGCTGGTTACGGCAATCCAAAAGCAAAATGCAGGTGTCGCAGTCGTGACTCTGGGAAGTTTCCTGTTTATGAAGCCGGTGTTGGTTCTTGTATCACTGACCATGTCAGTGTGCTGGATTTTGACGCTTCTGGCGGTGGAATACATGCTGTTACATCATGACAGACTGCACGAAAAAGGACAATATCCGGAATTCTTCCTGATCGTGGGAATTCTGACGTCTTATTTTGATTTTCTGACGTATCCCGTTGTTACTTTGGGAATTCCTCTGTGCTGTTACTTCTTATTAGAAAGTGATCGCCTGTGGAATAATATCAAAAGACTGACCGGCTTCAGTGTAAGCTGGGCAATCGGTTATGCCGGAATGTGGGCAGCAAAATGGGTCATTGCAGATCTGACATTACATACCGGTACGATCAAGGATGCTATCTGGTCCATTATCGGCCGTACCGAAGCTATTGGCGGCAGACCCCGGATGAACGGGGGGGTCTATGTCATCGGACTGAATCTTCAGGAATATCCGGCCTATATTGGAATTGCTGCAGGAGTGCTGGCAGCGATAGCGATAGGAATGCTTGTGATGATAATCGTCACGGGCAAATGGAAGGAAATATTTGCACAGCTGGTTCCCGTAGTACTCACAGCTGCAATTCCCTTCGTCTGGATCATTGCAGTACAACATCATTCAGCATTGCATGCGAGATTTACCTTCCGAATTTTAAGTGTTGCAGCGGCTGCGGCTATCACTTTTATCGTTTTGAATGTAAAGCAGGCAAAAAAGCAACAAAAAAGTCAAAAAATATTAAAAAAAGCGCAATAATACGCTTGCAAAGGAAAGACCGTCATGCTATAATGTAAGACGGTCTTTTTTGAAAGGAGGGTTTAACATGAAAGTTAGATCATCAGTAAAACCGATTTGCGAAAAGTGCAAAATCATCAAGAGAAAAGGACGCATCAGAGTAATCTGTGAGAATCCGAAGCACAAACAGAGACAGGGATAATCACCGCTTGATCGTCATTTGATCAGGTATGTGAGTTCTTGTCCGGTTATTATGTGCGGCTGAATTGATAATATCAATTTTCATAATAGATTTGGATAGAGCTTACGGGAGATTACTTGTTGATACCACGGTGAAAAGAATTTCTAAAATTGCAAAGTACGCAATTTAAGAAATACTATGTTTCACCGGAAAAAACGCAAGCGTTTTTTCGGTGGTGTAGCAAAGTTTTAATCGTGGAAAGATCGGATCGTGTCCGATTGGGTGAGAGCCCCAATCAATTAGTAACTATTGGGCGTACAATTAACAGACCAAAACGTACGCACACACAACGAAAGTTGTGAGCGCAGAAATGTTGCGCAAAGCGTAAGAGATTACGCAGGAAAATGGAGGAAACGTAAATGGCTCGTATCGCAGGTGTAGACTTACCTAGAGAAAAACGAATTGAGATCGGTTTGACCTATATCTATGGAATAGGCAGACCTACTGCTGACAAGCTGTTAGCAGAAGCAGGTGTAAATCCTGATACCAGAGTGAGAGATATTACCGATGATGAGGTAAAGAAGATCAGTGAAGCTATCGAAAAGCTTGGCGTTATGGTAGAAGGTGATCTGAGAAGAGAAATCGCTCTGAATATCAAGAGACTTCAGGAAATCGGCTGCTATCGTGGTATTCGTCATCGTAAAGGACTTCCTGTTCGTGGTCAGAAGACTAAGACCAACGCAAGAACTCGTAAGGGACCTAAGCGCACGGTGGCAAATAAGAAGAAGTAATTGAGATCAAAATGTAACTGTGAGAGGGAAGCAAATGTAAGCATCCCCAGGAAATGAGAAAGTAGGTTAGTTTAAAATGGCTAAAAAAGTTGCAAAGAAAGTAACAAAAAAGCGTGTAAGAAAAAACGTTGAACGCGGACAGGCACATATTCAGTCTTCTTTTAACAACACAATCGTAACGTTAACTGATGCTGAAGGTAATGCTCTTAGCTGGGCAAGTGCCGGTGGTCTTGGTTTTAGAGGTTCAAAGAAATCTACTCCATATGCTGCACAGATGGCTGCTGAAACAGCAACAAAGGCTGCTCTTGTTCACGGATTAAAGTCCGTTGACGTATTCGTAAAGGGTCCTGGTTCAGGACGTGAAGCAGCAATCAGAGCTCTGTCTGCAAGTGGACTGGATGTCTTAAGCATTTGTGATGTGACTCCTGTACCTCACAATGGATGCCGTCCTCCTAAGCGTCGTCGCGTTTAGTGAGAAATCGTCAGAAGACGAAGCAATTAATTTTAATGAAGTAACATTAGAACAAGTTGGATGAAAGTGCCGCATTGCGGCACTGTAAACAACCCTCGGAAGTCACTTCCGAAGTATAAAGAAGGGAAAATAAAAAAATGGCAGTAAATCGCGTACCTGTACTGAAAAGATGTAGAGCCCTTGGCCTTGAGCCTTCTTACCTGGGCTATGACAAGAAGTCTAACAGAACCTCTGCAAGAGCAGGCAAAAAGGTATCTGAGTACGGACTTCAGTTAAGAGAAAAGCAGAAGGCTAAGTTCATCTATGGCGTTCTGGAGAAGCCTTTCCGTAACTACTATGAGAAGGCTGATAGAATGAAGGGCATGACCGGTGAGAACCTGATGATCCTGTTAGAGAGCAGACTGGACAACGTAGTGTTCAGAATGGGCTTTGCAAGAACCAGAAGAGAAGCAAGACAGATCGTTGACCACAAGCATGTACTTGTAAACGGTAAGTGTGTAAACATTCCTTCTTACCTGATCAAGGCTGGCGATGTTATCGAGATCAAGGAGAGCGCTAAGTCCATGCAGAGATACAAGGATATCCTTGATGTTACTGCTGGAAGATTAGTACCCGAATGGATCGATGCTGATGTTGAGAACTTTAAGGGAACCATCAAGAATCTGCCTACCAGAGAGATGATCGATGTTCCTGTTGACGAGATGCTTATCGTCGAGTTGTACTCCAAGTAAGTTTTATGTAACCCCAATGAACATTTCCTGTGGAATATTATTCCATGGGATATTGTTCGTAAGAACATGTCAACATATAAAGTTCGCAAAGGAGGGTATTGGCAGTGTTTGATTTTGAAAGACCTAATATTGAGGTTAGCGAGATTTCAGAAGACAAAAAGTATGGTAAATTCGTAGTAAAACCCCTGGAAAGAGGCTATGGTATTACTCTGGGTAACTCCCTGAGAAGAATCATGCTGTCTTCCCTGCCCGGTGCTGCAGTGAGCCAGATCAAAATTGAAGGTGTTCTTCATGAGTTCAGTTCTATTCCCGGCGTAAAGGAAGATGTATCTGAGATCATCATGAACATCAAGAGCCTTGCGATCAAGAACAACAGCGAGACCAACGAGGCTAAGACTGCATATATCGAGTTTGAAGGCGAAGGTGTTGTAAGAGCTTCTGATATCCAGTGTGACCAGGATATTGAAATTCTGAACCCCGACCTTGTAATCGCTACTCTGAGCGGTAAAGATACCAAACTTTACATGGAGTTAACTATTACAAGAGGCCGTGGCTACGTAAGTGCCGACAAGAACAAACACGAAGATTTACCAATCGGCGTAATTGCCATTGATTCTATCTATACACCTGTAGAGAGAGTTAACGTTACGGTAGAAAATACCCGTGTAGGTCAGAGTACTGATTTCGACAAGCTTACATTGGATGTATACACCAACGGAACCCTGGCTCCCGATGAGGCAGTCAGCCTGGCAGCTAAGGTGCTCAGCGAGCATCTGAACCTGTTCATCGACCTTTCCGAAAATGCTAAGACCGCTGAGGTTATGGTAGAGAAGGAAGACGACGAGAAGGAAAAGGTTCTGGAGATGAGTATTGACGAGCTGGAGCTTTCCGTTCGTTCTTACAACTGCTTGAAGAGAGCAGGTATCAATACTGTAGAAGAGTTAACCAATAAGACTTCAGAAGATATGATGAAGGTTCGTAACCTCGGACGTAAATCTTTGGAAGAAGTTCTGGCTAAACTGAAAGAGCTGGGATTACAGCTGAACCCCAGCGATGAGAACTAATTTCAGCTGAACATAAAAAGTTAGATTTCCGTATCCGGTAAGCCCAAAGTGTTCGGATGCGGTTTATCTCTAAATGGCAAAAAACAACGCATTCGGTAAGTAAGTCCAAAGTGCATGGCCGGATGTACCATGAATGGAGAAAGGAAAATTATCATGGCAAAGTACAGAAAACTCGGCAGAACATCTGCACAGAGAAAGGCATTATTAAGAAATCAGGTAACTGCAGTGATCAACAACGGCAAGATCGTTACCACCGAAGCTAAGGCTAAGGAAGTACAGAAGATCGTTGATGGACTGATCGCTCTGGCAGTAAAAGAGAAGGATAACTTCGAAACTGTTAAAGTTACCACCAAGGTTGCCCGCAAGGACAAGGACGGCAAGCGCGTAAAGCAGATCGTTGACAAGGAGACCGGTAAGGTCCTGGCTGAGTCTCATCGCGATAAGGATGGCAAGCTGGTTAAGATCGAGAACGGTGTTACCGTTACTGTATACGACGAAGTTGAGAAGGAGATCAAGAAGGATCTGCCTACCAGATCTCATGCACGTCGTCAGATGCTGAAGGTTCTGAACCCTGTAGTTGAGGTTCCCGCTGATGCAGCAGGCAAGAAAAAGAACACCAAGGAAGTTGACCTGGTTGCAAAGCTCTTCGATGAGTATGCTCCCAAGTATGCTACCCGTAAGGGTGGTTACACCAGAATCGTTAAGATCGGTCAGCGTAAGGGTGACGCAGCTATGACTGTTGTTCTGGAGTTAGTTTAATCCATAACTTATAAGCAGACATAAAAATAGCGCTTTCGGAAATGAGTTGGTTTATTTCCGGAGGCGCTTTTTGTGTATGCGAAGTATACAAATCGAGTAGGAGACAGCCTACTCGATCATTACAGGAAAACGATTGCTGACAAGCGGCTTACTCCACTACGTTCTGAAAATGCTGATAATCCTTGCAGGAGTTCCAGTGACCTCCCCAGGTGAAACCATGTTCCTTAAATAACTGATAGCACAGATCGTTTTCGTCAATTTTGTAGGGGAAGGAAGAGGTTCTGTCTGCATAAGCGGAAGCGTTTGCAGGAGATACCTTTTCGCTGCCGTCCTTATTGTAAGTAATATAAGGATTATAAAAGGGATTGATATCGATCGCCAGCCCTAATGCATGCTTAGACAGGGAGGAAGTTCCTTCCACCGGGCGGTAGTTGAAGCAGGAGGTATTGTTATCCTCCATGGATGCGAGGTCATCCCCATCATATTCATCGATCAAAAGTACCTTTTCCAGCTGATATTCATTACAATACAGCTCGTAGAAGATTTCTGTCAGGTCCTGCGCGATCGCCTTGTTACAGATTAATTCCCCTTCTGCAGGATTTCCTTCAAAATTATAATGCCTTATATGTACATAGCGTAGATCGTCATAGCTGATTTCGACAGATTTCAACAGTGTTTCCGAAGAACTATCAGAGTTATGCACAGTGGCTGGATAAGAAACACCTGTTATGTATCTCTGTAATTTTTCCGATAACGGCTCATAATAGAAGCCGTCGGACAGCGTGGTCCGCTGGTCGGTCAATAGCTCTCCGTTCAGGGAATAACCGGTCAAAACAGTAGTTTCTGCCATGGAAGATCCTTCCTGCAAGTTTTCTGTCGCATTTGTATTGGAATTGTCGACGGCCGGTGTAGGTTCCGGGGTAGGTGATGGCTCTGATGTCTGATAAGCCAGGGAAGGATTGTCCGCCGCATAATCCCCCAGAGTGTAGGAACTGTGTTGGGATACCCTTAGCAGTCCTCCGGCCACGACAGTGATGAGCGCAAGGATACCCACCATCTTCCATATTTTATTGCGATCGATCGGATTCATAGAATGCCTCCTCGTTTTATTTTCTGAAATGTTCTACAATAGAAAGATACAACCATAACTATAAAGGTTTTTGGAAAGCAGTACAAGAGATTTTGAAAAAGTCGGGTCAGTTCCCTGTTAAGTGTTGTAAATCTGTGCATAATCTAGTAAAATAGGAACGATATCTTGCAAAAGCAGAAGACAGCTGATTCTCCGGCACTAAGCGAATATGGAATGGAGATTATTTATGGAGATCATTAAAGCAAATAATGTAGTATATGAATATATTCGTCGGGATGAAGAGGGAAATGTGGAAGGGATCACAAGAGCAGTGAATGATGTTTCTCTTGATATAGAGCAGGGACAGTTCATAGCTATCCTCGGACATAACGGTTCCGGCAAGTCTACTCTGGCAAAGCATATGAATGCCATCTTAAATCCGACAGAGGGAACACTCTGGGTCGATGGTATGGACACGAAGGATGAGGACAACATCTGGAAGGTCCGTCAGACAGCCGGCATGGTGTTTCAGAATCCGGATAACCAGATCATAGGACAGGTAGTGGAAGAAGATGTGGGATTTGGCCCGGAGAACATGGGGATCCCCACGGAGGAGATCTGGCAGCGTGTGGAAGAGAGCTTACGCGCGGTAGGTATGTACGAATATCGAAAGTATTCCCCGAATAAGCTGTCCGGTGGGCAGAAGCAGAGAGTGTCTATTGCCGGAGTACTGGCCATGCATCCCAAATGCATTGTATTAGATGAGCCAACTGCCATGCTGGATCCCAGTGGACGTAAGGAAGTCATCCGTGCAGTCCGTGGATTGAATCAGGTGGAAGGCGTTACGCTGATCCTGATCACTCATTATATGGAAGAGATCATTCATGCGGACAAGGTATTTGTCATGGATGAGGGAAAAATTGCCATGCAGGGTACCCCCCGGGAAATCTTTTCACAGGTGGAGCAGCTGAAAAAGCTACGGCTGGATGTGCCGCAGGTAACGCTGTTATCGTATGAATTGCAGAAACGCGGAATTCCGCTGCCGGATGGCATATTGACAAGAGAAGAGCTGGTCAATGCACTGGGCTATGGAAAAACCGACAGGAAATAGTGGCGGGGATGGCAGCGAATGAAAGTACCCGGGAAAGGATCGAAAAAATGTCTATCATATTAGATCATGTGAATTATGTATACGGTGCAGATACACCGCTGGCAGTTCATGCCCTGAACGATGTCTGCCTGAAGATACCGGATGGACAGTTCATCGGTATCATTGGGCATACCGGCTCCGGTAAGTCCACGCTGATGCAGCATATGAACGGATTGATCCGTGCTACCGACGGACATATCTATTTTAACGGAGAAGATATCTACGACAAGGATTATGATATGAAAAAGCTCCGCAGCAAGGTAGGGCTGGTGTTCCAGTATCCGGAGCATCAGCTGTTTGAGATCGATGTATTCAGCGATGTTTGTTTCGGACCGAAGAATCTGGGACTGGATAAAAAAGAAGTGGAGCTTCGTGCATACGATGCTCTGAAAAAAGTAGGACTGCCGGACGAGCTTTTCTATCAGTCACCCTTTGAACTGTCCGGTGGACAGAAGCGTCGTGTGGCGATCGCCGGAGTACTGGCAATGAAGCCGGAAGTGCTGATCCTGGATGAACCCACTGCCGGGCTGGATCCCAAGGGAAGAGATGAGATCTTACAGCAGATCAAAAAGCTGCAGACCGAGACAGGACTTACGATTCTGCTGGTATCCCACAGTATGGAGGATGTGGCGGAATACGTAGACCGTATTATTGTGATGAACAAGGGAAGCGTCATGTATGACGATACCCCGAGAGAAGTGTTCAAACATTACAAAGAATTGGAAGAAGTAGGACTGGCAGCACCGCAGGTCACCTATATCATGCATGAGCTGAAAGCACGGGGAGCGGATGTGGATGTAGATGCCACAACGATCGAAGAGGCTGCGGAAGAAATTGCAAGAGTCTGGAAACAGAACAATCAGAAGTAATGATTTGAACTGCAATGCTCAAATTGCAGCATGAGCAGAGAGAAGATACGAGTTCTGACCCGACAGGAGCCGGGCAGAAACTCTGGTGAGGAGCAATATGCTTAGAGATATTACATTAGGACAATATTATCAGACGGAATCATTGATTCATAAGATGGATCCCCGGGTAAAGCTGGGAGGTACCGTTTTATTTATCATTTCCCTGTTCTTTTTCAAAAATTATGCAGGGTATGTGATTGCGGCACTTTTCCTGGGATTAGTGATCCGTCTGTCGAAGGTACCTTTTAAATTCATGGTAAAGGGAATGAAGACCATTGTTATGCTCATGCTGATCACAGTGGTGTTCAATCTCTTTCTGACACCGGGCACACCGTTATTCACGATCTGGAAGCTGACCATTACGCAGGAAGGTCTGAAGATGGCCATTTCCATGGCAATCCGCCTGACGCTGCTGATCATTGGATCCTCTGTGATGACGCTGACTACCACACCGAACAATCTGACGGACGGTATGGAGAAAATGATGGGACCCTTAAAAGTATTCAAGGTGCCCGTACATGAAGTGGCCATGATGATGTCCATTGCACTTCGTTTTATTCCTATATTATTAGAAGAAACGGATAAGATCATGAAAGCGCAGATCGCCAGAGGTGCGGATTTCGAGAGCGGCAATATATTCAAACGTGCCAAGGCAATGGTGCCCCTTTTAGTACCGCTGTTTATCTCCGCGTTCCGCAGAGCCAACGACCTTGCCATGGCAATGGAGGCCAGATGCTATCGCGGCGGAGAGGGCAGGACGAAGATGAAGCCGCTGATCTATCATAAGAGAGATTACATTGCTTACGGCTGTATTGCAGCATATATGGTGATCAGCATTGTGGTAGGAAGGCTACCGTTTTTACCGTAAATTTTTACTGCAAAACAATAATGCCCATAGCAGATAGTATCTCGTCAAATACAGGAAAGAATGCCGGGGAACCTAAGACAGGTGGCAGGAGAGAAAGCGGGTGAAATACAGTGGAATCGGAAATGATAATAGAACAGCTGTCAAAGCAGCCGGAAAAAGAAAAAAAGCGTGTCCGCCTGACCGTGGCCTACGACGGTACGAATTATCACGGCTGGCAGATCCAGAATAACGGGATCACCATCGAAAGCGAACTGAACCGGTGTCTGACCGATCTGCTGCGGGAGCCTGTTGAGGTCATCGGTGCCAGCCGGACAGATTCCGGTGTGCATGCACTGGGGAATATCGCTGTGTTTGACACGACCAGCCGGATGCCTGCGGAGAAAATTTCTTATGCGCTGAACCAGAGACTTCCGGAGGATATCCGGATACAAAAGTCCGAACAGGTGCCGGATGACTGGCATCCCCGCAGATGCGACAGCCGCAAGACCTATGAATACCGGATCTACCGGGCACAGTTCCCCATGCCGGTGAAACGTCTGTATTCGCTGTTTACTTATTATGAACTGGATGTGAACCGGATGCAGGAAGCTGCGGCTTATCTGGAGGGAGAACATGATTTCAAAAGCTTCTGCCAGACCGGTGCCCAGGTGGAATCCAGCGTACGCACCATCTATTCCGTGGAAGTGGAAGAGCAGGGAGAAAATGATCTGGTGATCCGGGTCTGTGGTAATGGCTTCTTATATAATATGGTGAGGATCATTGCCGGAACCCTGTTAGATATCGGACAGGGCAAGCGGGATCCCATGGATATTTTCACGATCCTCGAGGCAAAAGACCGCAGTGCAGCGGGACCTACCGCACCGGCCCATGGACTGACGCTGATGAAATACGAGTTTCTGTGACAGTTCAGCATGCGTCATCTGCAAAGCCGCATTGTTACGTTTTACGGCTGAACTGTAAAAAGTTTTAAAATTATCTTGACACTAATTGCCTGGTGCCATATAATATATGACTGTGACAGTGTTTCAATATGCTGAGTCAAAGCCCCGACGAAGCATTGAAATAAAGTATTCAACCGTTTTGGGAAGAAGTAAAATGTAGCCGGACATCTGCAGATTACTATCAGACCGGAACACTGAAAAAGTCGATCAGGAATCGGCGAAAGTAATATGGAGGGAACATAATGAAAACATTTATGGCTAGTCCAGCTACAATCGATAGAAAATGGTATGTAGTAGACGCTACTGACATGACCTTAGGCCGTCTGGCATCTGAGGTTGCTAAAGTGCTGAGAGGCAAGAATAAGCCTATCTTCACTCCCCACATCGACTGCGGTGACAACGTTATCGTTATCAATGCTGAGAAGATCAAAGTAACCGGTAAGAAGATGGACCAGAAGGTATATTATCATCATTCCGATTACGTTGGTGGCTTAAAAGAAGCTACCCTGAGAGAAAAATTAGAAAAGAAGCCTGAGCAGGTAATCGAGCTTGCAGTTAAGGGCATGCTTCCCAAGGGACCTTTAGGAAGACAGATGTTCACCAAACTTCACGTATATGCAGGACCTGAGCACAAGCATGAAGCTCAGAAGCCTGAAGTACTGACATTCTAAAGGACTGAGAGGAGGAAAATAAATCATGGCTAAAACAGAAAGATACTACGGAACCGGTAGAAGAAAGAAATCCATCGCCAGAGTATATTTAGTACCCGGTAATGGTAATATTACAATCAATAAGAGAAGCATTGATGAGTACTTCGGTCTGGAGACTCTGAAGGTTATCGTTCGTCAGCCTCTGGCAGCTACTGAGACTGCTGAGAAGTTCGACGTTCTGGTTAACGTTCGCGGTGGCGGATACACCGGCCAGGCTGGTGCGATCAGACACGGTATTTCTAGAGCTCTGCTTCAGGTAGACGGTGATTTCAGACCCGTTCTGAAGAAGGCTGGATTCCTTACCAGAGACCCTCGTATGAAGGAAAGAAAGAAATACGGCTTAAAGGCTGCTCGTCGCGCACCTCAGTTCAGCAAACGATAATCGACTGCTCAGACTATATCAAAATGGTTCAAAAACCCCGGAAAATGTGAGGGTTTGGTAAGGATGTTTTTAAGATTTAGGTTTTGCGGTATAGTATGTTGCGTACTATACCGCTTTCCCTTTCCACAAAGTGACCTTTGAGTGGTCGAATACTCCGATATGGTTATAGATAATTTCAATTTCCTGTAAGCGTTTACCGCTGCTCTTATCAGGAGCATGGACAATAATTTTGTCGATAAACTCATGTACAATTTCTGGTGTTAGTTCTGTAAGGTTAGTGTACTTGCGGACTACTGAAAGAAATTGCTTTACATCCACAGATTGTTTTTCTTCTTTCTGTAATTCTTTCTCTAAGGAAGTCTGTTCTTCCTGCAAAGTATGCTGTTCTTCCTCATATCCTTTTGAAAGTTTCATAAAGCGCTCATCTGAAAGTTTTCCACTAATATTGTCTTCATAAATCCGTTGAAAAATTTTGTCCAACTCTTGAATACGGGAATGGATTTCTGTAAGCCGTTTTTTCTTTTGCGACAGTTCTTTATTTCTTTGCCGCATATCCGTATCCATGACCATCTGAACAAATTCATCTTCATAATCTGATACATAGCGGATAACTTCTTTCAGGTTTTCCAGCACAATTTGTTCGACTACTACATTACGAATATAGTGCATAGTACATGATTTTGAATTGTGCCGGTAATTGCTGCATACAAAATTATGTTTCTCTGCGCTCTGTGCCATTTGCCTATGAAATGTCATTTTGCTTCCGCAATCTGCACAGTAGAGCAAACCAGAGAACATAGGCATATCCCCCATTTTGGTAGGGCGGCGTTTTCCGGAACGGATTTTCTGTACAATCTCAAAGGTTTCCTTGTCAATGATTGCTTCATGGGTATTCTCAAAAATCCTCCATTGTTCAGGACTGTTATCAATTTTTTTGCGATTTTTATAAGACTTAACATGGGTCTTAAAATTCACAGTATGTCCTAAATAATCCATTCTTTCTAAGATGTGAGATACCACAGTTGCACTCCACAGATACTTGTCAGGTGGAAGAACGGTTCGTGGCTTTTCCCCATGCTCTAACGCATAATAAGTAGGGCAAAGAATTTTTCTTTCCGTTAGAATATTGGCAATTCGTGTCGGTCCATAACCATTGACACATAAACGGAAGATTTCCCGAACCACTTCGGCGGCTTCTTCATCTATAAGCCATTCCTTTTTATTGTCAGGATTCTTCATGTAGCCATAAGGAGCGTGAGAACCGATATGCTCGCCTGCCATTCCTTTAGAACGTTTGACTGCACGGATTTTTTTGCTGGTATCCTTTGCGTACCATTCGTTGATTATGTTACGAAATGGGGTAAACTCATTCTCCCCCACATGGCTATCCACGCCATCATTGACAGCAATAAAATGGACATCCATGTTCGGGAACATAATTTCTGTGTACATTCCCACCTGCAAATAATCACGCCCAAGTCTTGACATATCTTTGACTATAACGCGTTTGATTCTTCCTGCTTCGACCTCTGCAATCATTCTTTGAAAATCTGGTCTGTTGAAATTTGTACCAGAAAATCCATCATCTACAAAAAACACATAAGGCTGATACCCATGTTCGATTGCATAACGCTTCAGGATTTTTTTCTGGTTAATAATACTGTTTGAATCACCCTCCTGTTTATCATCTTGTGAAAGCCGACAGTATAATGCGGTTAATTCCTCTGTTTGATTTCCAATCGGATAAATGGAAGTGATAGTGTTGTTTGACTGCTGTAACATAAATACCTCCTATCCGACAGTCAAACAGACAATGCTTTTGCAACTTTATTGTACCGCATTTTCTGTTTTCTGTCTGCCCTGTTTTATAGCAAAATTATTGTTTCAAGTCATTACGGATAAGCCTTTTTACTTTCGTTACTGCGTCTTCCTGTGCCTGTTCTTTTGAGCGGGATTTTACCACATAACAGGTGTTTCCTATCTGGTATTCCCGTATCATTTCAGGGGCAGGATTCTTTGTGTTTTCCATAAGATAACAACCTCCTGTTATTTTCTTTGAAGCAAACCGAACAGCTTTCGCTAAAGCTCATGGGAATCTCACCCCTGAATGGTTCTCATCCAGCCGTACCCTTTGCCAGCGGTGCTACATCATCACACGGACTAAGGCTGTACGGAAGTATCATTATCACAATAGAAAGTTCATGGCGGCAGCTCTGCGGTAAGCTACTTATGGAACGCTGGCAGGAATCGCTATCCGGTATCATCCCTCCTTTGGTGGGTCACGGCGTGCCAGCCCAACGGCTCTCTTTCTATCGAAACGTATTCGGCTGCTTTATGCTGCGTTGATTAGACGCTTTCTTTTTCAAGGAACAATCCGGCTTTGTCAGCCTGTTAAAATGCACTGGTGATAATGCACTTTAATAGACGGGCAAGCTCTGTCTGGGAAGCATGGGCTTGTCCATGCTTCCACAGGAGAGCGTTATTTTTACTTTGGTTCCCTGATTTCAAAAGATAAAATCTTTGCAATCAGACGTGTTTCCATCCGGCGGCGTAGGGTTTCATCTACAACCATGTGGGTGTTCCCGTATTCGTCTTTCATGGGACGCATGGAACGGCTGGCAATAAAACCGCTGTAATGGCGTACAATCTGGTTGACTGCTTCAATATCGCCGTCCGCAGCCCTTACAATCACAGGAAACGGAATCATAGGGTGCTTTGCTGTCATGCTTTATCCTCCATAAACTTTTTGATAAATTCCAGTCCGGCGTGTCTTCTTCTCTGGATGGTAGAACGGTTGACTTCCAGAATTTTTGAAATCTCCGTATCGTCAAATCCGAGGAAATAATATCTCAGGATAACGTCACGTTTCTTTCCGTCCAGATTTTCCAACGCTTCTGCTAACAGGCTGTTTTCAATGCGGACAGTAAATCCATCCATTTCAAAAGTATGGAAATAGGATGGATAGGTGTCTTCGGAAGAAAACAGATTGACGGTGTAATCGTCCATATCACAAAACAGGGTTTCCCGTTTGCACTGCCTGGACAACGCTTTGAGATAGTCTTTGCGTTCATCTTCCATAGCGACTTTACAAATGTAATCAAACTGGTTCTCTATGGTTGTCTGAAATTCAGATGGCTTCATCATTGCTCACCCCCTTTCCAGCCTTGAAAGGGAGCGAGTTGATAGAAATTTCTGCTTCTTCCCCCCTTTTCGCTCTTAGTCCCGACAGGACAGGGGGTGTAGTTGCATTTTTGAATAAAAAAATACACCCATTTTAAAATAAAAATGAGTGCATGAGAAATAACAGTAGAATAAATATGACTTGTCAGTTCATATTCAAAGTCGGACTTCCACAGTGGAGGAGCTATACTTTTTTTAACGAATGCAACCTATGTATGCTGTATAGCAGCAAAGAAATTCCCATAGCGGCAGCCCTCCTAAATGCCGCTAATTTATGTTATAGGTAGCAGTAGACAAAAAGAAGCGGCGGCTTTAAAAATTAAAGCCACCGCTTCAAAGGCGCGTGAAAGTGTATCTGCTCTGCGACAGCTTTTTTTCTTTTGCCGTCGTTCGGCAGGTACTATCAATCAAATTATTTACCAACCCTTTTTTCTAACTGCTTTTTTCTTCTTACCAACAGTCAATGTACCAGGTTTTTTCTTTTTATTTGCAAGAATAATCATAGAAATCAAGAAAGTCAAAACTATTGTAATGAAAGCGGGGAAAATGTGATAAGTATAACCATATTCCGCACCACAAGTAGGGTCTACTAAAATCATGCTTGCTTTAATCGGATAATAATTTAACAGTGTTCCTTCAAAAGTTCCAAAATATCCATACACAAAAGCTAGTGCAACTCCACCCAAAAAATTATTTGCCGAACAACAGAATATCAGAATAATCGGCAAGACTGAAATATAAATTCCTATATTCGCCCCAGTAACACGAATAAACATATTGAGTAGATTGCCAAAATGAACTCCCGGAAATCCGACAATAATATTGATTACTAATGCTATCACACAACCTATAAGACTAAAGCTGATTGTCAACAGCAATAGAATAAGTAATTTTCCAGAAAGTAACTGTTTATATGGAATAGGAATTGTTAATATATTCTTCATAGTATCGTCTGTATATTCCCTTGTTATGATATAACCT
This sequence comes from Lachnospiraceae bacterium GAM79, assembly GCA_003584705.1. GTDB lineage: Bacteria > Bacillota > Clostridia > Lachnospirales > Lachnospiraceae > Acetatifactor > Acetatifactor acetigignens. The sequence continues at coordinate 3,079,414 of AP018536.1, read as the reverse complement.
GCAATCAGCGCAATAATAATCGGGAAAAATAAGGTACAGTTACTAATCATAACCTGTTGCATAAAATAGTCAAACGTCCATGTCTGTCCACCGTTGGCTGTGGAATAAAACAGTGACAGCAACGGAGAAAGTGTTGTCATAATAATTCCGGCTTTTATTACAGAATATCGTTTTAATTTTAAAAATTCAGTTTTTATTATATTTCTCATATCTTTTACCTCGTCCATTTTTTATAAAAGCGAATTATCAGCCACAAAGAAAGTATAACTGTAATTGCCATAATAAAAATTGTATGGCAAGTGGTTGGTACAATCGCATAGGCTTCCGGCAAAAGATTATCTTTTTGCAAATTATCCATCATTAAGCCGCTTGTCCAGTTCATAACACATATAACCGGAAAAGAATTTAAGAAAGCAATTTTGGCAGCACTTATAGATGTCCCAATCGTTCCCAGTATGCCCCAGTTAAAAATGGAATAAAAAAATGCAAGCAGGATAGAAAGTAAAAAACTTTTGTTAAAGTAAATAATTAAAAATACAATCGGTAAAGAAGCTGCTACGATAAGAACTCCAAAAATAAGGCTCATAAATATCTTATAAGTCATACCGTAAACCATTCCTACATGAAACAATTTACAAAACAACGCAACAGACAATGTGCTTATCAGACAAAATGCAACGCTGAAAATAAAGAGCATAGAAATTTTTGCCATAATGAGTTGTGTATTTGTAACTGGAATTGTTCTAAGGTTTTTGGAAGTATCGCAATCTCTTTCTATAAAAAACAAAATAGCGGCAATGATACCAATTAGACATGGAAGCAAAAAAACTAAACCATATCCCAACATCATTGTATAGACATAATCAAATCGGGTTTGAAGATAGTGTTCCGTTGTATCTGCACCAGTTCCCGCCTTTGCCATATATGCCAAAATCAGCGGAAAAAATAACGACAATGACATCAGTGCATACAACAGTCTTTTTCGCTTTAATTTCCAAAATTCGCACTTAATCAGTTTAAGCAATTCCTTCGCCTCCTGTCACACGCTTGAAGTAATCTTCAAGACTTTCTTCACAAGTATGGGCTTCTGATACCTCCAATCCATTTTCTACAAAAGCAGTCACGATTTTTCCTACGGACAAATCAAGATTATGCAAGCGTAAATTGTGGTCGTCCTGTATAGAGAAATGGCTCTCATGGAAAGTACGCTCTAAAATTCTTGCTGCCTGTGCGGTATCAGAAAGAGTAAATCGGATATGTTTGCTGCTTTTTTGTTCCAGTTCCGCAAGACTTTCTTCTTCCAATAGTGCGCCATGGTCGATAATTCCAATATCATCTGCTAGCAAAGAAATCTCCGAAAGGATATGACTGGAAATTAAAATTGTTTTTCCCTTTGTATCGCAAAGCTCGCGAATAAAAGAACGTACTTCTGCAATTCCAATCGGGTCAAGCCCATTGATAGGTTCATCTAAAATCAGAAGTTCAGGGTCGTGCATAACTGCAAGTGCAATCGCAAGTCGTTGTTTCATACCAAGAGAATACTGGGAAAACAGTTTTTTGTCTTTATAAGGCAATCCTACCAAATCCAATGTGTTTTTAATTGAATGACGGTTGGGTATGCCCCGTAAGGTAGCAAAAATTTGTAAGTTTTCCGTAGCAGTCAAATTAGGGTAAAAACCGGGCGACTCAATCAGACTACCGATACGGGGCAACAATTTCTTTTCATTCCCCTGCAAAGACTTTCCCCATATTTTAACTTCGCCGGAAGTTGGCTTTGTCAATCCAAGTAGCATTTTCATAGTAGTCGTTTTTCCGGCTCCGTTTCTTCCAAGCAGTCCGTAAATTCTCCCTTTCTGCACATGAATATTTAAGTCAGCGACACTCTTTTGTGAGCCGTACTGCTTTGTAAGATTTTTTGTTTCAATGATATAATTTTTGTCCATATTCAAACCTCCTGTTCTGTAAACTATTCTATCATACCAACCTTGCATTAACCTTGCCGCAACCTTGCATTAACCTTACAATTTGAAATATTTCTCCCCAAATAATTAAGGCTCCCGTCAAAAGGACGGGAGAACCTTACTTTGCTAAGGGAAAAAGCAAAGTAAATTCTGTTCCTTTTCCCTGTATGCTATTTGCTGTTATTGTGCCGTTCATCTTTTCTACAAGTTGGTGTGCGATAGAAAGCCCAAGACCGCTGCCTTTTTCAGACCGTCCCTTATCGCATTTATAGAGTCGTTCAAAAATATGCTTCAAATCTTCTTTTTCAATCCCTATTCCATTATCTGCTAATCGGATTTGCATATTTTTTTCCTGCTTTGACAGGATTATTTCTATTTTATCCGCATGACTGTGAGAAATTACATTCTGAATAAGATTGTTCAATATCCGCATATAGCCGTCCGTATCAAGTTTTACCCGGAAAGGCTGTTCGGGAATATCAATGTTGTAATCTATCTGCTTATCTTCAAATATGGGTATCCAGTCAATCAAGATATTTCGTGTCAGCTCCGCAGCTTCAACAATATTTATATCCATAGCAAACTCATTAGAATTTAATTTGAACCAGTCAAAAAGAACATCAATATATTCTTTCAAATCGTGAGCTTTGCGGCGGGCTGTTTCGATATAGTCGTCCCTGTCTTTTCCTGTAACAATTCCTTTATGTGCAGCGTCAAGATACCCAATAAGCGTTGTAAGCGGTGTCCGAACATCATGGGAAAGACTTGTCATAAGCTGTCGGTTTGTTTCTTCTGTCTGCCGGACAGTAGAAAGCCTGCTCTCATAAGACACAACAATCTCATTTATTTCATAGGCAAGAGGGGCTACCAGTTCATTTGTTGCAGATAAAATACGCCTGTTTCCATTTCCGTTTTTTACATCAATCAATGTGTCTGTTATCTCGGCTATCTGTTTTTTAACACGTCGAATAGCAAAGCAGGAAACAAGAATGGAAAAAAGTGCAATTATTATGGATAGAAAAATGACTGCTTCCATAGAAAATCAAACCTCCTTGTTAAAACGATAACCGATACCTTTAATCGTTTGAATATATTTTGGACTTCCGGGATTTACCTCTAATTTCTTGCGAAGTCGGCTGATAATCGCCATAATGTTGCTGTCATCATAGAAATATTCCTCTCTCCACACTTCTTCATAAATCTGTTGCTTTGTCAGAATTTTCCCTTGATTTTTCGCGCAGTATAAGAGTAAGTCAAATTCTTTTGGAGGCAGTTCAAAAGTTCCATTTTCCGTAGTAACAGAACGATTTTCAATGTCAATTTTCAACCCGTCAAATTCAAGCTGCTGTGTCATTCCGTCTGTTTGATTGAAACGGGTATAACGCCGTATAAGAGAAATAATACGGGCTATTAGTTCGTCCATGTCAAAAGGCTTTGTTAAATAGTCATCGGCTCCTGCGCGTAAGCCGCGCACTTTGGAAGCGCTGTCATTTTTAGAGGTAAACATCAAAATCGGCAGACTGTTTTCTTTTCTGATTTCTTCCAATGTTTCAAATCCGTCCATACCGGGCATCATAACGTCCAGTATCACAAGTTGATATTCTTTTTCTTTTAATTTTTGTAGTCCCTCTTTTCCTGTATTACAAAAATCAGCTTCTATATCTTCTGATAAAACGCTTCGCTTAATCAGCACACAAAGCTCTTTATCATCATCTATAATCAAAACTTTATTCATGGTGTAGCTCCTTTCCTTGTTTTGTTCTCCCGTCAATCGGTTTTTCCGCGTCCTTTGGTATCAGCCACATATACCCAAGTTTTGAAACACCGGGGATGCGGTTCTCTCTGCATAGTATCTGTACACGCCGTTCAGAAATCCCCCATTTCTTCGCTGCTTCGGGGCAAGACATATATTCCATAACACCCAAGTCCTTTCTACAAATCATATCAGTATAATTATAGTCGGGCATACGAATAATAGCAAGTGCAAGCATATGAATTATTATGGCTATAAATAGGAACTGTATAGACGTATTCAGTATGAAAGAGGAACAGTAGAATGTATATGGGTGAATAAATATGGCAAAAAGACCAACAGCTAAATATGACTTTAAGGCTTTCGGACAAGCTATCAAAGCAGCGAGAACCGAACGAAAAGAGAGCCGTAAAAAAGTAAGTGATGAAATGTATATCTCACCACGTTATCTTGCTAATATTGAGAATAAAGGACAACAGCCGAGTTTACAAATTTTTTATGAGCTTGTAACACGCTATGATATATCCGTAGACCAATTCTTTTTCCCAGATAAATCAGCGGAAAAAGATACACAACGTAGGCAGCTTGATACACTGCTTGATAGTATGAGTGAGAAAGGAATACGGGTAGTCACCGCCACAGCAAAAGAGATAGCCGAAGTCGAAACAGAGGACAGGGGAATGTCCAGAACAGAATTTTAACGTGAAGACACATTGTAATCTTTCAGGAAATACAATGTGTCTTCTGTTTTATATAGCTTATTTCACAATCTTCCAGTTTTCCCCGTTCTTTTCCAGTACAAGGTTAAACTGTGATACCTGTGTTGTCATGGTCTGGTTATCCAGATATTTTACTGCAAGGGAAGCTGTCACCTGATTTCCGTTTCGGTTATAAACCGGATTTACCAGTTCCGAGAAAATATACTCTTTTCCCACAGTTTTCAGCACACCCTCATTTACATAATAGGTCAGTTCCTTTGCGGTTGCCGTAGGGTACAGCTTGAAAAAGGTGGTGAGAAATTCGTTGATTTCCTCCGTAGTGATGGAATCCACCGTACCGTCACTTTGTACCGCTTTTGGCGTATAGCCGGATTTTACGGGAACGCTGGTAATGGTTGGATTCTGGATAATCGTCAGGTTTCCAGAGCCGTCCACATAGACCGTCACCTGATAGGCGGAACGGACGGTTTTACCGGATTCTCCCTCTGTGATACGCTGTTCCACTGTATAGGTCACTTGATAATGCTGCTCCTTTTCTTCTGTGATTTCCCATATCTGAAAATCGGTCAGGGCAGACGATACGGGGATGTCCTTTCGGACAGTATCTACATTCAGGGCTTGCAGTTCTCCGGTGAGATACCCTTTTAAAGCATTTGTCCGGCTATCAATGGAAGCGGCGGACTGTTCCCATGAATAGTAGACTTCTGCGAAATTCTCCACAAAATTCTCTATCTTGTGAGTGTCGAGGATTTGTTCCTCAATTACTTTGGTTTCATGGACAGTATGAATGTCTATCGCCGTGAAATTCTTATAGACGGCAAATAGGAAGCTCACCGCCAGCAGCACCCACAGGGCAATCACGGTTTTTTTGTGGGTATTGACTTTGTAAACTTTCAGTTTCTTTTCTTTCTGCTTTTTCTGGTTTTCCTCTTTTCTAATCTGAATCATATCGGTTCATCCTTTCTTATTGTTTGATTCGTCCGGCTCCGGCAAGGTGCTGTTGCCAGTAAGAGCCTGTCAGGTCTGCGTAGCCAATGGGATTTCCGGCATGGTACATCCGGTTATTTCCCACATACAGCCCCACATGGGTGATGTAGGTTCCGGCGTTGTAGGTGGAGTGGAAAAAGACCAAATCCCCTGCTTTTGCTTCGGACAGGGGGATATGCTGCGTCACATTGTACTGTTCCTGTGCTGTCCGTGGCAGGGCGATTCCTGCCTTGCCATAGCACCACTGCACCAGTCCAGAACAGTCAAAGGAAGTGGATGGGGAATCGCCCCCGTACACATACGTCCAGCCCTCATACTTTAAGGCTTCCTCCATGATAGCCTGTACCGTTTCATCATCAAACTGTGCCACGGTCAGGTATTGCGATACCAAGAGGACATAGAACATATTTCCATAGGAATACCGCCAGCCCCCGTTTTTCTCTACCGCAACAGGGTTGGTGTAGGTGACTTTCTTTCCGCTGGATTTGTCCCTTGCGAAGCTCTCTGCCAGTTCAAAAGTGTATTTTTTCCCACGCCCTGCCACATAGTCTAGGAAACCGCCGCCATAATTGTAGGACTGAATCACACTGTTTAAGTCACAGCCTTTTGTTTCTGCCGCTGCGAGCAGTTCCGAGAAATATTTGCAGCCCTGTTTGATGGATTCCTCTGTGCTAAGGGAGTTTGGGGGAAGCCCCAGAGATTCCGAGGACTGCATAACGTCTTCCAGTGTGCCGCCGGATTCCACCTGAATGATGGCGAGCAGCACATTTAAGTATTCCTCTATGCCATATTCCCTTGCATACTTTTCCAGCATAGGCTTATGGGCGAGGACTTCCTGTGATACGCTCACACCCCCATAGATAAGGTTTCCGCCGCTTCCTCCGTCTTCCTCATCCGAGAAGACAATCACCACCAAAAGGAGCAGGGAGAACATCATCACGAACACGCCGGAACAGGCAAAGAAAAGGTGTCTTAACTTCATGGCTTCTCCCCTTTCTTTTGTTTGGAAACCGCTGTTACTGTTTTTGTCCACTCCTTTCTGGCGGTGGTACGCCGGATGGTAAAGTTCGATTCTTTTACCGCAGGGGCAGCCCGTTTTCTTTCCGGTATCACAGGAGCCGTATCGTTCTGGAAAGGTCTTGTCGGGTGGGGAGCAGCCTGTGTGATAGTGGGAGCCGCTTTTTGTCTTTCATCTGGCTGGGATATGGAAGCAGATGGGACTATCTGGCGTTCTGTCCGTACAGGCGGTATCTGTTCATAGCGGATGGAAGCCGCTTTTACCACCGGAACCGAAGCCCGTTCTGCCACAGTTCCCCCATAAGGAACCTGTCCCCGTTCCCTGATGGATGGGGAAGCTGGCTGCATGGCTGGCTTTCCTGTATGAGTGGTATCTGCATGATGTCGGAAATCTTCCGGCTGCTTTGCAGTAACAGGGCGTTCATGGACGGGAGCCGCCCCTTTGGGTACTTCGGAAGCTGTCTTTTGCGGCTGTTTTGCCTGTTCCAGTTCCGCCCTGCGTTCTGCAATGGTCTGTCTGCGGCTTTCTGCCTGTGCGTTTCGCTGTTCGGCTCTGGCAGTTCGGGTCTGGGTCACGCTGGAAGTAAAATCCCGTACTCCCTTTGATACCTGTGTTTTCCCGTGGTAAAGGGCGTACTTTGCATTGACAGGCAAATCCTTTGCCTGCTCCCGAAGCTGTCCGGCAGTATCGGCTATCTTATCTTTGGTATCTGCCGCCGCACCTACCGCAGAGCCAGCCCGTTTCCATACGGATTCCTTTTCCGGTGCTGCCTGTCCGTCTGGTCTGCTGTGGTCTGCCTGTGTCCGTTTGGAAGAGCCGGAGTGGGAAGCAGTTCTCTGGTCTGAGCCAGCCTGTTTCCCTGCGTGGTATGTAGCCATTCCAGCCCCAAGAGCCGCCATAGAACGTCCTAACTTATGCTGTAAACGGTGCATATGGGAGTGCATGAGCATACGGGGTCTTCGCATGATACGGCTCCCCATGCTTTGGGAATCCCCACTCTGTAAGGAGAACATCCCCATCAAATCCCCCAGCTTGAAATAAATTCCGGCAAAGGTCACTATCTGCAAAAACGCCGTCAGGAAGAACGGATATTCCCCAGACAGGTTGTAGAGCATGGTGGAAATACTGAACGCTACCGTGATAATCAGGGTGATTCCGGCTCTGGTAAGGATGGTGTTGAACAGTTTCGTAATGGCACGCTTTGACATCCCCTCAAAAGAGGGAACCATGCTGAGGAGGAAGCTCACAGGCAGGAACATGGCGTAGATGATAAAAAGCACCTGTGAGAAAATCATTATCCCCGTGAGCAGGAATACAAAAACGGAGATACCGATATTGAACATGAACAGGAAGAAGACGGTTCCCAATCGGTTGATGGTCTTTGTGATGGTAAGGTTCGTATTTTCCCTGTCTTCGATTTCCTCCACTACGATTTCTTCTCTGTCCTGTCCGTTGTTTTCGTCTGGACTGGTTGAAAGCAGGCTTTCCACACGGTCAGCTCCAATGCTTTCCACATCCGAGTTGCCGTATTGCAGCAGGAGCCACGGCTGCTTGACCTGAATGGAAAACAGGCTGTCCCGTATCAAATCCACGCTGTCTTTTCCTTGACTTTCCGAGTTAGGCAGCACAATCTTTGTACCAAGGGTCAGGCTGGCATTGCTGATGTCTGCGGAAAATTCATTGATTTTCCCGATATAATCAGGAGCATAGGCGATAAAGGCAGCGGACAGCACGAACACCACCACGAAATTGACAACGGCATGGATGGCTTTTGTGGTTTCCCGTTTGATAAGCCCTGTGTAGGCAACGTAAATCCCCACCACCAGAATGAGAATCAGCAGGAACCCGATATAAAATCCCTCCGAGGACAAGCCGCCTGTGGTAACGCCAGCAAGGGTCTGCATATTTTTCCCGATAGAATCCGCCGTAGAGGAAATGAAGTCCAGCGAGTAGGCTTCCTGAATCAGATACCCTGTGGCGTTGGAAAGGTACAAGCTGATTGTCCAGATAAAATTTGTGATGGCATACAGCCCGTACATCACCTGTTTTCCGATACCGTCCAGCCAGTTCCACGGGAGCCAGTCCCATCCGCTGTCCACATAAAAATCAAGCTGGTAGTTGTCCAGAGGATATTTGCTGTATTCGTTGGCAGCGTCCACCGTATCATCCACCAGTCCGGCAGCGTGGGCGGCTGTGCCGAAGACTGCAAGCAATAGGAGGATGAGCAGGAGTGCCAGAAGCACTTTTCCTGCTATACTCCCGATTTTTTTTAAAGAGTTTTGTCCCTTTGTCCGACAAGGGACAAGAGCTGTCCCCTGCTGGATGGGCTTTCTTATCTTCATTCCTCCACCTCTTTTCTTACGGGCGGTCTGGTATCAAAGGCGTGGAACAGGTCTTCAAAGATAGGATGGAACTGTATCACACCCACACGCCCGTACAAATCACTGATAAGGCACTGCCCGTTTTCCAAGTCACGGAGCCGCTTCTGGTTGTTTTCATCTTCGGAATCCACCCCGAAAAAGGCGAGGGTCTTCTTGATTTCGTTGATGTCTGTGGAACGGAACGCAAATTTCAAGCCCAGATTGTTTTTCAGCTTTTCATCCAGCAAATCGTCCGTGTTCTGGGTGACAAAGTAAACGCCTGCGTTCATGGCACGTCCGGCACGAACCAGCTTCATGGAGAGGGTCTTGCCCTGTGCCACCTGTAAGAAGCTCCATGCTTCATCCAAATCCACAATCTTAAACACGCTGCGGTCAGTGTGGATGAAGTCGAGGGCAAAGGTACTGATTACAATGAGCATTGCCACGGAAAGCAGCTCCATTGTGGTGTATTCTTCAAACGAGGTTTCCTTATCCGGCAGCACCAAATCCGCCACCTGAATGATGTTGAGCTGCTTTTCAAGGCTGATGGACTGTGTGACGTCCCCATCCGAAAAGAGCAGGTGTGCAAAGTCATAGTCTGTAAAGGATTCGATATGGTCGGCTATGCTGGTGCTGATGGCGGTTCCCTCCGCCCGTAGTTCCTCAATCACTTTGAAAAGCCCCCGTTCTTCACTGTTTGTCACCGCACGGATGGCTTTCCGAAGAACAGGGAATTTCTCCCCGTCACGGCTGGAAATGCCGGTTAAAAAGGTCAGGATGTCGATTGCCAGTGATTCAGAATCTTTTGGGTTCTCCATAATCACATACGGGTCGAGTAAGCCCCTGTTCTGTTCCTCCGAAGTCAGGTTTACGATATTGATTTCATGGGCGATTTCCGGCAGGGTTTCTTTCCAGCGTCCCCGTTCCGCTTTCGGGTCAACAATGAGTGCCTGTGCCCCAAACAATACGGAATAATAGACAATCATGTTGTTGCTGAATGATTTTCCACCGCCGAGGGAGCCGACAAAAGCGGCAGCAAGGGCGTTGGTGACGGAGCCTTTTACCCCCTGACTGGCAAGGGCAGGCTTTAAGTACACGTTTCTTCCTGTATCAAGGCTGTACCCGATATAAATACCCTCCGTTTCTCCTAACATCTGGGTTGCCCCGAAGCCAAGACCAGCGAGGAAGTCGCTGGTGACATACTGGATGTAATCGTTCAGATACCGTTTGCTGGCAGGGAGAAATTCCCCATGCAGCCCCAGCATATCCCCAAAGGGGCGAACCAGTTTCACGTTCAAATCGTCATAAAAATCTTTCACCTCATTGCAGCGGCGTTTCAGTTCTTCCAAGTCGGGAGCCGTCACACGAACCACATAGGACAGCTTATACATGGATTCCTTGCTCTGGTCTAAGGTGGATTCCAGCTCATTCACGCTGTCTAAAGCATCCACCACGTTTGTACTGGTTTCGCTGTCATTCTGCCATGCGTGGTTGTCCAAATCTTTCAGCTCTTTTTTCTTGTTCCGCACCGTGGAGAGGGCTTTCCGGTTTGTCACAATCTCCACATTCATAGAGGTATCAATGGGAAAGGTGAATTGCTGCTGCTGATAGTAAAAGATTTCCGAGGATGGGAAGTCCAGTTCCCCCACAATGCTGTTGATGGTAAAGTAGGCGGCATATACTGTTCCGCCTTCCTGTTCAATTTTCAGATACCGTTGGTTTTCCTCTATCAGACAACGGGTGGGTTTGATGAGGTCATAGTATTTCACCAGCGTTTCCTCTTGAAATCGCTTCTTCGGCAGGTAATACTCATAATCTTCGTAGGCGGTTCCGGTCTGCCCGTATAAATGCTCAATCAGGTAGCCAAAATCGTCTTTATCAAGCCGCCGGACTTTGAAGCGGCGTGAGATTTTATTTTCCAGCAGTTTTTCCATCTTCTGAAACCGCCAGATTTCTTCATTGCTCATGGAAACAAAATCCCCCATGAGCTTGTGGTTGACTTCGTGGAGGAAGTCGGAAACAGCGGTCTTTGCTTCCCTGCGGAACTGTTTCATGGTGACTTCCTGCTCATTGACAAGCAGCTTAAAGCCAATAAAAAAGCGGTAGTCCACCTGATTTTCCCCTATCATGGAAATCAGGGCTTCGGTCTGTGCGTCAATCTTTGCACAGGCAACATCCTTTAGCTTACCTGTCACTTCCTGTTTGGAGCGTTCCTGTGCCGCCCGTATGCTGGATTCGGTGCTGATTTGCAGGGCGTGAATCTTCCCGTCCCTGTTCTGGGCGATAAGCTGCCGGAAGGAATCGTGTACCTGATATTTCTGTTCGGGGCTTAAAAAGGAATAGTTGTAGGGAAGCAGCTCATAGTAAGCGAAGCACTCCCCGTCATGGTTGAACACAAGGTTATTTTCGATATATTTAATCGGATATGCCATAAATATCACTCCTTACTGCCGTGATGGGCTGTGCCGGATATTCCTTTTTCAGCTTCACGGGCTTTCCTGCATAGGTCAGTTTCGGGCGTACCAGATATGCCAGTACGGATTTCAGGAAGCCATAAGGCTTTTTCCCGTCAAAGGTCTTCTGGCACATGAACCAAGTGAGGGCAAAGGGTACGCCGAAATATTTCAGAAATGCCCCGTCAATGAACGAAAGGGGAGGGAGGTTCCCCAAGAGCATAACTGCAAACACCGATACCACGAACCACGCCATCTGTGTGAACGTGATGGGGAATGGCAGCTTAAAATCATTGATGGAATAGAGTACCTTTTCCACCGACCAGATACTGGTATAGCTTCGTATTTTCTTCATGTTGTCCGTCCTTTCTAAAAGATGGGGGCAGCAAAAGAGCCGCCCCTGAATAAAAAATCCGCCTGTATTTCCTGAAAGAGATACAGACGGGGCTACCGTAAGATTTCATATACGCCGTGGTTCGTGACAACAAAGGTTCCCTCCAATTCCATGTCACGCCCATAGGCTGCATAGTCGATATAGTTTTGCAAGTGTGCCGGAAGTTCGCCAAGCTGTCCGCTTTCTTCCAGATAGTAGCGAGCCACATCCGCCATATCGTCACAGCCGGAATGGCAAATAATATCGTCTTCATGCTCACAGAGTTCTTCGATACTGCCAAAGTAGGATTGCAGCTCTGATAGTTCCTCCTGAATGTAATCCGGTAAGTCCTCCACCATTTCACACAGGCGGTTGACTTCCTCAATGGGGGTATATTCGTCAATCTCAAAGGGCAGCTCATAATCATGGATGGCGTATTCCTCATATTCATCATTCAAGCCGATACGTTCCTTGACTTCCTCAAAGTCCACCGGCGGCGTGAACCATGCCCCCACCAGTTCGCCCTCATTGTATTTTCCTAAGTTGGCAATGTAAATCCGCATTTCTTCCACAGTGTCACCTCCATTCTCTGTCATGCTCCTTTTGGGGAGTTACGCTCCCCAAGCCCCTAGTGTACTTCCGCCATGAAGCAATCAGAGCTTGCTCCATAACGGAAGTGTGATATAGTTTTTCCTATGCACCGATAATCTTATTGAACAGTTCCAGTAAGATGTCCTTTACACCGTCCGCATTGAAGACCAGACCAACCGCTACAAGGGACACCACTAAAAAGCCGATAAGTTTGGAAAATTCCCTCTTAAATCCGAGGTACAGTCCAATCACCACGATTGCCAGCAGCACAAGGGACTGGGCGTTGGATAAAAACCAGTTGTAAAGATTCTGTCCGAAATTCATAAAAGCTCCTTTCTTTGCTGTAAGATTTCTTAGCTTCCAAGATTGCCGCCGTTAAAGCACCATCTCCTTTGCAGCGGCGGCTTGCTGCTTCAGGATTTTTTCATGCTTCTCCGTCAGCCTTGCATGGGTGATGATGTCATGGACAATCTGGGTGTGGTTCATCTTATCCAGACGGAGAGCCAGCTTTAACGTGGGGGCTACCTGATGGGAGAGCCAGTGCAGGGTGCGTTCAAAGGAATAGGGTTCCGGTTTGGTTGTCAGTTTCAGGCTTCCCCTGTGTTCCCCGATAAACCACGCCCATTCCTCACTGATACGCCAGTCAGAACGGGGCTTCGTATCGTCCCTGTCCACGAACCGGACATAGCGGTTGATGATTTGAAAGGCTGTCCGTTCTGGATTGTCATGTTCTAACAGGTCACGGATGGCGTAAAAGGCACGCTCATTTTTCAGCCGGATTTCAAAGCGGTTCTTTACTTCTGCGTCCGCAATGGGAATATCATGCTTTTTGTACTGCTCATAGTCTTTTTCATAAATGCAGAAGTACACCTCACTTTGGAGGGAGCCGATATACAGGGTGTTCCCCATACATTCTTTTTCCCCACGCCGTACCAGTTCGCCGCTGCGGTAGCTTTTGAAGCTGCGGAAGACCGAGATACATTCCTCATTCCGGCACTTCTCTGTCAGATGGGGAATGTTCAGGATTCCCGTTTTGTCATTGATGGCGAGGTCAAGCCGCTTCATCACGCCGTCCTCCATGAGAACATCCATGAAAAACTCATACCAGCTCCGTTCCTGTGCCAGCAGATAGCTTTCAAACTGGCGGCAGCCACGCCCTTTCAGTTCCAGCAGTACCCCTTTTTCCAGTTCCGGCGATACCAGAACGAAAATATCCCCCAGATAGTAATGCTCTGTGTAAGAGTAGAAGCCGTAGTCTTCATGGATAAAGTAGGGGAGCTTTAGCCGAAGCACGTCTTCCACGATATGCTTCACATCCGTAGTGGGAAAGCGAATCCGCACATAGTCAAAGAGCATTTCAAGGGGAGCGTCTGGGTTGAAGCGTTCCAGAGCTTCCGTGATGGCTTCCTGTAATGCTTCGGATGGGTGAGCCTTGCCCGTTTCAATGTCGCTCAGGTACGGACGTGTGATTCCGGCAGCTAGGGCAAGTTTCTGTTGTGAGATACCATAAATTTCCCGTTTTTCTTTGATGTCCCGTACCCATGTTTCTTCATTCAGTGAAAATCCCTCCTGTCTAAAAAAGCGTATGTCAACTTTCAGAGCCTTGTTGACACACGCCGGATATGGGGAAAATCCCTTGTGTACCGTGGGATTCTGCCCTGTTGTTTGGTTGTTGCCTGTCGATTTGTACCCCTCTGTTAGATACGAGGGGTTTATGCTGGCGTGCCTTGCGGCACACCAGCCACAGCAGGTCAGTCCGTTTCTGCGGCTTTCGCTTCGCACGCCGCCTGCACTTCCTGCCTGCTGTTTATGAGCTTTTTTATTTCTTTGAGGAAATCGTGTCCTTTTGGGACAAGGGGCGTGTAAAACTCCGAGATAACGCTGGTTCCCACATCCACATAGCCACGCCCTTTTATCTGCTTTAGGAAGAAGTCCTTTGTGGTTTCCCCGAACATCATCCCATAGCCCATTTCCGACATCCGCCCCAGAGCCACACGGAAATTGAACTGGTCACGGATTCCGTCCCCCAGATACTTTGCGTCCGGACGCTGGCAGGCGAGAATCAGGAAGAAGCCAGCCTGCCGCCCAAGCATAACGATTTGCTTTAATTTGTTGAGGACAGCAGCATTTTCCTTTGTGCCGAGCATTTCCATAAATGCCACATATTCATCAAAGATAAGGAAATGTGCCGGAAGCCCCAGATAAGCATAGTTTTCCCCTGTCCGGTAATTCTCCATGAGCTTCATGTCTTCGCTGCGTTTCATCATTTCCTCATAGAAACGGTCAATACAGGTGAGCATATCTTCCTTTTTGTAGTACACATCCGGCATAACCGCCTGTAAATCCGCAAGGTCGGCGTTCTTCGGGTCTAACACGGACAGGACGGCGTTGGTGCGGAGCAGGGCTTCAATAAGGGTCAGGATGAAATAAGTCTTTCCGCCGCCGGTTCCTCCGGCAATGAGCATATGAGGGAGCTTGTCATACTCCCACCAGACATTTTTCATAAGCCGGAGCCTGCCGTCCTTTGCCTGCACGTCCTCAATGGAGATACGGTTGGCAATAGTATCATAAAGCAGGGTGTACTCCACATAGGAATCCTTTAATTCCTTATCCGTCAGCTCACAGTATAAGCCGCTTTCCAGCTTTTTCTCCAAGTTTAAGAGCTGTTCCTGATATTTCCCTAAGGTGATTTCCACACGGATATGGAGCAAGCCCTGTTTCATCCGGTAGTAGATTTTAGGAAAGTAAGTGATGGTTTCTTTGGAACGGCTGGAAGACAAGTCCTTGAAAAAAGCGTCTTCCTTTTTTTGCTCTGATTCATACCACTTGTTTTCCAACACCATCCTTGCCAGCTTTTGGCGGTGGATGAGCTGCTTTACTTCATCCCTGCGGTATCGCCAGAACAGAAGAACGGCTGTAAGACACACCAACCCTGCCACGCCCATACTGAATAACAGGTAAGGGATGTTTACATCCTGTACTATCTGGGAGAGGGACTCTTCCTGCCAGTTGGTTCCGGCAATCTGCCGGATATGAAACAGCAGGACAACCAGCAGGAAGACAGGGAACAGAGAAGCAAGGGCAGTATGGAATACAAGGTCTTTATCCGTGGGACGGATACGTTTTCCACGGTGGAAAAGCTGCTTCATGGGAACAATCCTCCTTTCGCTTTCTTCTTATATTCCTGTTATTTTACAGGGGGAGCGTCTTTCTTCGGCGGCTGTGGATTCATGGCAGCCCCTTTTTTCAGGACAATATCCTCCGCCTTGATGTACCAGTCCACCTCTGCCCCCTGAAAGGTAGCCGTTGCCACGGTATCTGCCACAGGATTGATAAGTTCTACCTCTGCGTTGTAATCGAACTCCTTTAACGGCACGCTGGCAGGGATGGAAACCTGAATCATACGTCCCTGTCCTCTGGATTTTAAGTCATAGGTACGCTCCTTGATTTCTTCTGATACCGAGCCGTCTTCATTCTGGAGGTGAACCTCACGGCGGAGGGCAGAAAATTTCAATGCCCCGAATGTTGCTTCTTTGTCAATTACGATTCCGTTTGCTAATCTCATAGTTTGATGTCCTCCTTTTCCTTACGCTTTTACCATATCGTCAGCGTGCAAAATGTAGTTGGTAAAGCCCCTTGTGCCGATTTTATAGCCCTCTGCGGTGATACGGGGATTGACGAGCTTCACACGTTCCTCAAAGTCAAAATGTTTTTCTCCGGCTTCGGCAGGGAGGATAACTACAATATCATCCGCTCTCTGTACGTCCGAATACAGATTGAAGCTGCGGGAGAGTATCGCCATGCGTCCGTTGATTCTTCTCTGTTCTGTTTTGTCTTCTCCGGCAAACTCCAAGTTGCCGAATGTCTTTTCCATGTTGGGGATAACGAATTTTAATTCCATATAGATGTACCTGTCCTTTCTGAAATAATATAGTTGGTTCGATAGCTTCTGTTGATGTTCCACCCGACAACGGAGGAGAACGATTTTTCTCTATCATACAAAACCGCCTTTCTTATTCATGTATGGTTTCTGCTATTCCTGCCATGATGTAATCAGCACACGGCAGGGCGATTGCGTTTCCAAGTGCTTTGCACCGTGCATTATCACTGATGGGTTGTCCTAAATTTCCATATGCCGTCCACCCCTCCGGTAATCCCATCAGGCGCTCACACTCAACCGGTGTCAAATTTCGGAGAACTCCGTCTTTTTCTTCCCCCTCATACCAGAATGAAATCATATTGACTGCTTTTGCCAGCAAAGTTGGAAAAGGTTCATCTGGCCGTCCGAAACTTGCGAGGAAAGCAGACTGGTTTCCTGATTTTGCAGCACTCCGCATACGCCGTTCCTGAAAGGGGCGGATGATGGGTATCTTCCCCCTTGTTTTATCAAGAGATATTCGACTGGCTCCGGCGGCGGGCAGCCCGTAGTCTGTGCAAGGCGGAGGAATCGGGAACATATCGCGGGGCTTAAATAGTATTTCTGCGGAACGCTGTCCTCTAAAATCCGCCACAAGGAAGATTCTTTTTCTTCGCTGAACAAGCCGGGGCTTTCCCCAATACTGGGCGTCCATGAGCCGCCAGCACAGGTCAGTTTTTCCCCCTCGCACCATACCGGCGTTAGCCCATCCTCCAGTAGGAGGCATTGAAATTTCGGTATCGGAAAATGATTGCAGCACGGCTCTAAAATCCATCCGGTCATTTGAAGAAAACGCTCCCATGACGTTTTCCCAAACAGCGATAACTGGATATAACCCATTTGTAGCACACCTCATTTCTTCTATAATTCTGATAGCCTGAAAAAACAGACCTGATTTGCTTCCAGCCAGTCCCTCACGTTTCCCGATTTTAGAAAGGTTCTGGCAGGGAGAGCCGAATGTAATAATATGGACAGGAGGGATGTGTCCTCCATGTATCTTTGTAATATCCCCTAAATGTTCCATGCCGGGGAAATGGCGTTTTGTTATGGCAATCGGGGATTTTTCAATCTCACTTGCCCAAACGGGAATGATTCCATTACGGGAAGCCGCAAGAGGGAACACGCCGATTCCGTCAAACAGGCTTCCTAATTTAAGGGCACACATAGACCGCCTTTCGTTTTACTTTTTCATGTGTTATTTCCATTTTTCTGCTCCTTTCCAGACAATAAAAAAAACACCATCAATGGAAGTCCATTCAATGGCGTTTGTTGTTGTCTGCTAATGTTTCAAGGTAAAGCAGAAAGCTCAATAGAAAAAGACGCAAATCTCAAAAATGCGTCTTTTTCTATCTTCATATTCATTTTTTATAAAAGCACTGTCTGCCTGCTGTCTGCAAAGCCTTGATTTTACTGGTTTTCTACTACCATCCTTATCAAAGCCTTACTAATCAAGGCTTTCCGGGGTTTTCTTATACCTAAGCGGGTGACAAAAGTTTGACCTCATTTGACCAAACGAGAGCCGTTTTCACCCAATTTTTAGTGGTTAAATATAGGACAACCGGCAAAATGGGGTCAAAAAACGGCCTTAGTGGTTAAAAAATAGGACAACCAGAGAGCAATTTCGGGAGTATTTTTGAGGGTGAACCAAGAATAACGGAAAACGGAATTGATTATATCCTTGTCGGAGATTACTACATCCCAGATTTGAAACTGCCGGAAGAACACCGCCCCATCGGAAAGTATGGACGGATGCACCGGGAATATTTGAGAGAAGTCCACCCAGCCAGATTGAACACATTGATACTGACCGGAGAATTGTGGACATATCTTGCAGACCTGAACGAACAGGCACAGGAACGGTTAGATACCATCATGGAGCAGATGAAAATTGCCGAGGGCGTAACCGAGAAATTAAAGTGTACCCGTCAAATGGAATGGGTGCAGCGTTGCAATAACATTCGCAATCGGGCAGAAGAAATCGTTTTGCATGAGATGATTTATTTATAACGGTATGGTAGAATGATTATCGCAAATTGATATCTATTCAACTCAACGTTGAGATTCCCTTCAACGATTAGTATGTTCCAAATAAATTCTCTATTTGATATACTGAGGTCAAATATAGTATAAAGGAGATTTGTTTTATGGATCAGAAAAAAATAGGTGCATTTATTGCACAGTGTAGAAAAGAAAAAAGTCTAACACAAATACAGCTTGCCGAACTATTAGATATTACCAATCAGGCGGTTTCTAAATGGGAAAATGGTAGAGGAATGCCCGATGTGTCGCTTTTACAACCTTTATGTGATGCTTTGGGCATTAGTTTGAACGAGCTTTTTTCTGGGGAACATATATCGGCAGAGGAATATAAAGGAAAGGCGGAAGAAAATATTTCCAAACTTTACAAAGAAAAGCAAATTGCCAATCTTAAACCAATAAAATACTTATTCTCTACATGTTCTAATGTAACATTGCTTGTAGCAGTGATTGAATTAGCTGTTGGTTTTATTGGGAATTTTTTTAATCCAACTATATTGAAGGTCATGTTGCTCAATGCCTCTGTGTGGATAATGTTGTTTCTGATTTCAGTGGGTAAGCTGACATACGATAAGAAAAGATTGAAAAACCTGAAGCATTCAGGTACTTGTATAGACTCTGAAATCAAGGATATAATTCCAGCATCATGGATTAGGGTTGGAAATTACATCTGTTGCAGAATTGTATGTGGATTTATTTACGAGGGTAAGGAATACAAAGCAGTAAGTAATTACTATGTTTTGACACCATTTCACCGAAAGGAGGATTTATATGCGAATGTTTTTATCGAGCAAAACAATCCTACCAAATATAGTATAGAACTTTTTCAAGAAAGTAGGTAATTCAGTCAAGAATTCAGCTTTCTTTCTTATCGTTTTTTCCGCTGGCTGATAGGCGTTCCCATTTTCTTTGACTTTTTGAGAATACGAATGCGGGTGTGAAGGAAATCCTTACCCAACTCTCCAAACTTTCATAACAGGGATAGATACTCCATTTGCGGAGGGAGGAACGGCTTTTCTTCGCCGCACCTTCCTCCGCTTTTTCTTTTTTGTCTGTATCCTTGTCTTTTGTCTGTCCGCATCGGATAATATGAGTAGAATAAGAAGCGTAGCAAAGGAGTGAAAACAGATGCTGACCTTTGAAAAGGTGCTGGAGATTGAACTGACCAAAGAAAAACGGGAAGTGACGGAAGATGATGAGAGAGAAGCGGATGCCCTGTGCAAACGGCATCTGGAGCGTTGGAAGGAGGAACAGGAATGAAGATTTTGAAATGTCTGCTGATGATCGTAACTGCACCGGTCGTTTTGGTGTTGACGCTTTTTGTCTGGCTCTGCACGGGGCTGATCTACATATCCAGTCTGGTGATTGGTCTACTAAGCACGGTAATTGCTCTGCTTGGCGTGGCTGTGATTATTACCTATTCCCCGCAGAAAGGTGTGATTTTGCTGGTTATGGCATTTTTGATTAGCCCGATGGGGCTGCCGCTGGCTGCTGGGAAAGGTGCAGAGTTTGAAATTTGCGATACAGGATTGGGTGTATGGGTAAATGATGTGAATATAATTTGGAATGAAAAAGAAGCAGGACAATGGGAGATGAGACCCAATGCCCTGCTTCTCTGTTTATTCGGAACGAACTGTAATATATTTTTGATTGCGACTTTTAGGTTTATCGGGAATAGTCATTTCTAATTGCCCGGATTCTAAAAGCGGATTGATATGCTTCAAAGTGAAGTTTCTTAAATCTTTGAAGCCGCAAAATACTGCAAGCTCTTTCTTGGATTTTGGTGTTGTGCAAAAAGCCAAAATCTGTTTGGATACCGTTGATAGTTCAATAACTTGGTGGGTAACTTGGTGGATAACTTGGTGGGCGTCACCCTCTAAGTTGTAGTTTACATTTTTCAAGATGACTCTGAAATCTGTTGCTGTTGAGGTAAATTCAGGCTTATATGCCGCTATATATCCAGGTAGCTTTTCGGTTTCACTGACGATTTTGCGTAGGCCACTTCCACGGCGTTCCATGTACTTCATGCGGTGGAACAGGTCAGCAATCACAGGGTTTCGTCGCATCGAACGGATACTGTAAATATCGTATTCCTGAATTGAGCCGCCGCCAAACATACCGCCAGGAGATGTGATTTCCACCCGATCATCAAACATATCAATATGGATTTCACTGCCAAGTACAATATAATCACGATGGATAAGCGCATTAACAAGAGCCTCTGTCACAGCTCGTTCCGCATAATCCGGCTTGTCTACCCGATACTGTGCCTCTTTGACAAAACGGACTTTGGAATTATTGCGAATAAATTCACTGCCGCTTTTCAGTAGATAAATCAGATTCCCTTCGTATTCTTTATCGTCCAATGCATCATCAAAGATAGAGCCTTTTTCCAAGCCATTCCACCGGGTACAGAACATACGGGAGTTCTCTCACTGGCTCAATTCGTTTCAAATTTCTCGGACAACTCTGTCAGTTCTTTCACCGTTTCTTGGGTGTGATGCAACAGGGTGTCACGCATTTCTGGCGGACAGCTGGAATAAAGCATTTTCATCTGATTGACACCCTCATCCTCCAGAGAAACATCTGGATTTATAAGTGTATCTAAAGAGATGTGCAGGACCTTTGCCAATGCTCTCAAAATCAAATAGGAAGGATTCATTTTCCCTTTTCGATATTGGCGATTTGCTTTACAGAAACATGGCTCAGATCCGCAAGCTCCTGTTGTGTCAGGTCTTTTTTCTTTCGGGCTTCCAGCATTTTTTGCCCTAAAGCAGTTAAATCATCAATCGGTATAATCGTTCACCTCAATAATATTGTATCGTTCCGGTTTATATGATGGAATGACCTTATTATGCCTGACAAGCTGTACGATTATGCCGATTATATAAAGCTGCGATTGGTGATAAACTTGTATTGTTCGAGACAAAGAACTATAATGTACTCTGTGGAGGTGCATAATGGATTATATGACACTAAAAGAGGCCGCCGAAAAATGGGGCGTGACACCTCGTAGAGTAAATTACTATTGCGCTGCTGGGCGTATCCCTGGCGCTGTAAAGATGGCTGGTGTTTGGCTGATCCCAAAGAACGCAGAAAAGCCGATTGACGGAAGGACAAAACAAGGGAAGGGGTTGCACCATGAATAAAATCCTGATTATAGATGATGACAGAGAACTGTGCGCTTTGATTAAACGTAGCGTACAAGCAGAAAACATAGAAGCTGATTTTTGTAATACCGGAAAAGAGGGCTTACAAAAATTAAGAGAGCAGGAGTATCAGCTTGTGGTGCTGGATGTGATGATGCCTGGTATGGATGGCTTTGAAACGCTGGAAGAAATCCGCAAAGAGAACAGTCTGCCGATTTTGATGTTCACATCTAAAAATGACAGCATTTCTAAAGTACGGGGCTTACGGGCCGGAGCGGACGATTATCTTACAAAACCGTTTGATATGGATGAACTGATTGCTCGTATTGCGTCTCTTATTCGCCGCTACACCCGTTTTAATCAGCAAGCTGGAGCCATACAAAAGCTAAATTTTGACGGATTGCAGATTGACCTTGAAAATCGTTCTGTTACGACGGCAAACGGCACTATTGAACTTCCGCCAAAGGAATTTGATCTGCTCCTGTACTGTGCAAAGCATCAAGGAAAAATTTTGACCAAACAGCAGATTTATGAGGAAGTATGGGGTGAAGAATATTTCTATGATGACAGTAACATTATGGCGATCATCAGTCGGCTTCGTAAAAAATTAGAAGTCAATCCTTCAAGCCCAAAGTATATCCAAACGGTCAAAGGGATTGGCTACCGGTTTAATAAGGAGGTATAGCTGGTATGGAAATCATCGTTTCCTTGTCCATTGTGATTGCTGTTGTGGCTGTATTGACTTCCATCGTTCTCGTTCGGCGTGTAAAAAAACAAATAGCAGAAATGACCGATGTGCTGGTTGATGTGAAAAACGGAAATGGCAATCGGCGTATTCTATCTGCAACAAATGAACTGACAGCACCTCTTGCCTATGAAATCAATGAGATCGTTGTGGCCTATGAAAGCAGACTTTCAACTGTACGGCAGACAGAAGAAACCAACCGCCAACTTATGACGAGCCTTTCCCATGATGTGCGAACGCCCCTTACTACTCTGATTGGGTATCTTGACGCTGCACACAAAGGACTGGTCACAGGAAAAGACCGGGATGATTATATTGAAACCGCCCGCCGGAAAGCCCATGATCTGAAAGAATATATTGATGTACTCTTTGACTGGTTCAAGTTAAATTCAAACGAGTTTGCTTTGGAGATCCAGAGCGTTGAGGCCGCAGAGCTGACAAGAAATATCCTCATTGACTGGATACCGATTTTTGAGGATAAACAGGTTGATTATGACATTGATATTCCTGAACAGCCTGTCCGGGTAAGATTAGATATGGATAGCTATATGAGGATCATCAATAACCTTATTCAAAATGTAATCGCTCATAGCCATGCAGACAAAATTAAAATTTCCCTATCGAAGAAAGAAAACAGCATGGAGCTGTTGCTGGCGGATAATGGAGTGGGAATTGAGAAAGAAGATTTGAAACACATATTTGAACGGCTTTATAAGTGTGATAAAGGACGCTCTGAAAAAGGCAGCGGACTTGGTCTTTCTATTGTCCATCAGCTTGTAGAAAAGATGGGTGGGAGTATAACAGTTGAAAGTTTGCCGGGAAAAGGAACTGAATTTATGTTGCTTTTTCCTTTGGAGAGTTAAGCGGGTTCCCGTCTTTATGGCGGGAGCCTTTGTCATTTTACTGGATTTCAAATTGCAAGGTTAATGCAAGGTTGCGGCAAGGTTAATGCAAGGTTGGCATGATAGAATACCTTACAGAACAGGAGGTTTTGAATATGGATACAAATTATATTATTGAAACAAAAAATCTGACAAAGCAATACGGCTCACAAAAGAGTGTGGCTGACTTAAATATCCATGTGAAGCGTGGGAGAATTTACGGTCTGCTGGGCAGAAACGGAGCCGGAAAAACCACTACCATGAAAATGCTGTTGGGCTTAACGAAGCCGACTTCCGGGGAGGTCAAAATCTGGGGAAAGTCTTTACAGGGGAATGAAAAGAAGCTGTTGCCCCGTATCGGAAGCCTGATTGAGTCCCCCGGTTTTTATCCCAACCTGACCGGCACAGAGAACCTGCGTATCTTTGCTACTCTGCGGGGCGTACCAAACAATCATGCTATCAAAGATGCTCTGGATCTGGTAGGACTGCCCTACAAAGATAAAAAGCTCTTTTCACAGTATTCTCTTGGTATGAAGCAGCGGCTTGCCATCGCCCTTGCCGTTATGCACGATCCGGAGCTTTTGATTTTGGATGAGCCGATCAACGGCCTCGATCCCATCGGTATTGCAGAAGTACGCTCCTTTATTCGGGAGCTTTGCGACGCAAGAGGAAAAACTATTTTGATTTCCAGTCACATTCTTTCGGAGATTTCTTTGCTGGCTGACGATATTGGAATTATCGACCACGGCGCGTTACTGGAAGAAGAAAGCCTTGCTGAGCTGGAGCAAAAAAGCAGTAAGCATATCCGTTTTACGCTTTCGGATACTGCACAGGCGGCAAGAATTTTGGAACGCAATTTCCATGAAAACCATTTTTCCATACAGGACGACCATAATCTGCGCCTGCACAACCTTGATCTGCCTGTGGGTAAAATTGTAACTGCCTTTGTAGAAAACGGATTGGAGGTATCAGAAGCACATACCTGTGAAGAAAGTCTTGAAGATTACTTCAAGCGTGTGACAGGGGGCGAAGGAATTGCTTAAACTAATCAAATGCGAATTTTTGAAATTGAAACGGAAGAAATTTATTCCGCTTATTATTCTGGCTGCTTTCCTGTTTCCAATCCCGCTGACTTATCTGATGACAACGCCCTCTATGATGGAGCGATATACAGATCGGGCAGATGCTTTTGACGGACTATTTAACATGGTGTTGGGATATGGTATCCAGTTTTTACTGCCCTGTATTATTGGAGTGATTGCCGCTATCCTGTTCTTTATGGAACGCGACAACGATACATTCAAAAATCTGCGTACAATTCCCGTAACCAGCACGCAAATGGTGCTTGCAAAGATTATTGTCCTCTTTCTTTTTGGAATTGTTTTTTGTGTGGCTTCTACCATTGCAACAATTCTTTGCGGAATTGGAACATTAGAAGTTTATGGAATTGGTTATAAGCTGTTTTTGGCGGTTGAAACGGGGATCTTCATTACGGCAGGAACACTCCCGTTGATTGTCCTTGTTGTCTTTTTCAGTAAGACCTATGTTTTTTCCATTTTGTTGTGTGTCTTTTACAGCGTTCTGAACATGAGTGCTACGGCATTGTTTGACACACTGCCTAAAACTATGTTATGGCTTCTGCCCACGCCACTGACTACATTTTGGAGTGCGGGAGATATGGCGGCTCATGGAATAAAAATGGACTTGGAGCAAATGACAGGGCTAATTCCCTCAACATTTCAAGTTGTATTCATTCTTGGGATCATGGCATTGGTTTCGTTCTTACTAATTGACAGATTATATAAGCAGAGGGGGGAATAAACATGGTTCGCATTGTAAAAACAGAATTTTATAAATTGAAAAGGTATCATATCCTTTGGGCGGGCGTTGCACTCATGCTCCTATCCGTCCTGCTGACCTTGTTTACCTCTATGGCGAATGATGGTTCCGTTTGGGATTTTGCCTATCTTACAGAACAGGTCATCAAAAACAATATGTCCATGATTTTTCCGATGTGTATCAGCCTAATTGCTGGATATATGATTTCTCGTGAGCAGACGGATGACACATTGAAAAATATTCTGACTGTGCCGATCTCTTTTAAGAAACTGTTGACCGGAAAATTGATTGTGTGCGGCGTATTGTCTATTATTTTCGGGCTGATATGCAGTCTGTTTACAATCATAGCAGAAATGATTGTGGGATTTCCCGGCTTTGAGATTTCCTTAGCTCTAAAAGCAGCCTTGCAGATTACTGCGGTTAATTTCTTTTTATATCTTGCGGTTCTGCCGATTATCGCTCTTACTTGTCGGAGGGCAGGCAGCTTTTTAGTCGGTGTAATCATTGCTTTTGTCTATGGATATGGAGGGATGTTTGCCGCAGGAAATATGACATTAGCAAACCTTTATCCGATTACCGCAAGTCTTGGAATGGTAGGCTACCGTAGCTATGATACCGCAGTCAACTGGAATATCGGAACCTGTTCTTGCAGTCTTGCGCTTGCTGTCGTTATTTCTGCCATCTTGATTTTGTGCATGAAAGAACGAGAAGCAACCCAAACAAAGAAAAAGGCCAAAAAGGTAGCTCCAAAGAAAGGCTGGTGATGATTTTATGAAGAAAATAGTTTTAGCATTAACATTCGTCCTTGTGGGAAGTTTTATGCTTGCTGGCTGTTCAAAAGATGAAATTCTCAATCATTACAATAACATTGTTCAATCTGCGGGCTCCATAGAACTGACAGGGAAATCGTCACTGCAAGGGGAAAAAGAAAAAGGAATTGATGATTATACAGGGACTTATATGGCTGATTATGCGAACTTTTCAGGTACAGAGTATTTGTTCGGAGGAACTTCCATAAAAAGAGAAGCCGGTAAGGAGCTGTCTATTGACTGCGCGCTGGAGGTTACGGAGGGAACTGCAAAAGTATTTTGGATTTCTGGATCTGATGAAGCAGTCACTTTGATTGAAACAACCGGAACTTATAGTGACACAATTACACTTCCTGATGGTGGAAATTATATCGGAATTGAATGCGAGAGTTTCACAGGAAGCATTGAATTAAATATTGAATAACATTCTGCCGGACGACGGCAAAGGAAAAAAAAGATGGATATGATCCCCCGCAATGACTATGGCGAGCGGTGCCAGTTCGATGCTTACTGCAAGCTGGTACTGTACCATGAGGCAATCGACTACCTTCGGGAAATGCAGAGGCGCCGTGATACCGTATCTTATCCCTACTTATAAAGCGTTGCAGAAGTCCCAAAATGCCCGCAAAATAAGAAAAACAGAGGATGTTCAGACACCCTCCGCTTCTTCATTCGGCTTTTCAACTTTTAAGGCCCCGTCAATGGCGCCTTCCACGATAGGCAAATACTGTTCCAGGTAGAGTTTCAACTTCTGTCCGACCCGCTGGCGCAGCTCGCTTTCCTCTCGCATGACCTCTGGATTGAAGATTGAGCAATATATCCGAGCTTAATAGCTTTTGTTATCATCTCAACGGTAGAGCTAACTTGCAATTTTTCAAAAATATGTTGCAAATGATTTGATACTGTTCGTTCACTAATAAAAAGCTGTTCAGCGATTTCGCGGCGCCTAACTCCTGATGCAACCAATTCGAGAACTTTTCTCTCCCCGTCTGTCAGCTCTTCTATAAATACTTCTTCCCGTGGGAAGTGTGTTGCCCCATTTTTGATGGTCAATAAAATGTGCAATAACTCATCTGGTTCTACATCCTTACTGATAAACCCTCTTGCACCGATCCTCTTTGCTTCTTTGCGATAAACAGGAAGATTATAGCCAGAGAGAATGACTATTTTTTGATCTGGAAAACGCTCCAACAAATGTTGTGTGAGCATTAAACCGTCCTCGTCTGTCAGTCCTCCTAAGTTAATGTCAAGGGAAATGAAAAAAGTAAAAGAAAAATTTCTAAAGTTAAATCCTTTTGGGTTACTCAGTTGTATATTAAGTGTAAGGCGTTTTACACATGGAAGGCGGTGACACGGTATCGAAGATTTCATACTAATTAAAAAAATCCAGTCGGGTGACACAGATGCATTTGAGATAATTGTCCGAAAATATTATCAGTCAATTTATCTATTTTGTTGTCGGCGATTGAACGGCGATCCAGATACCGCCGCAGATATTACACAAGATGTTTTCTTGAAATTGTTGGAGAATATTCAATCAGTACGAAAGATCGGGAAATTTCAAAACTACCTGCTAACGATTGCTGTTAATACCTGTAACAATTATACTAAGAAAGCAAAACCCCTGTATATGGATTTAGAAACTCTTGAAGATATAGAAGATACTGATAATGCCTTTGAAAAAATTGAGCTTAACGAACTTAAAGCGCAAATTCAATATGCAATCAACACATTACCGGACTATCAAAAAGAGGTCATCATTTTACGATTTTATTATGATTTGAAAATCCGAGAGATTGCAACCATTACAAAAGCTAGTGTTTCTACTGTAAAATCTAGGCTCCAACAGGGGATTAAAAAACTGGAACGATATTTGGCTGATTTTAGAGGAGGCGATAATGTATGACCCAAAAACAAAATGGTGTATTAGAATGGTTGCAGAGTTGTGAAACGCCTGCTCCATCTGAACCTAAAATTAAAGCAGTAATCGTAGCTGGAAAAAGTTACATGAATAGTTCTGAATTCAATAAAAATTCAATGCGAGATATTATATTGAACCAACTTCAATTTCTGCCGCTTTCTTTCTGGATTGTTCAAATAATACTCACTATATGTGCAGTATTATTAGCATGTATCCTGGGCCAATGGAGGGTTCCATTTTATTATCCATTGACAATCCTTGCAGTTATGGTTCCATTCCTTGCGTTATTAGGTGCAATAGAAATATCTAAAAGCAACATCTATGGTATGTGGGAAATTGAACAGTCTAGTAGAACAACGCTGGTAAAAATTGTAGCAGGTCGTATGCTGATTATTGGAGTAATCAACCTTTTCCTAATAACAGTCATTTTAATTTCAATGGCATATATTTACCAGAAATCAATGATTGAAATGGTGTTGTATGGTTTGATTCCATTTAATATTTCTTGCACTTGTTATCTTTTTATATGTGCGAAAAGCAGGACAAACGATAGCTTGTATCATTTAATCGCTTGTATGATTTTTCTTTCTGGAACATTTTCTCTTGTACTCCATCAGCGATTTATATTTGAAGCGTCTATGTTCTGGGGATGGATTGGATTTTATGTGTTATCTATTATCCTATTAGGGAAAACACTTCAACTGTACTTGAAAAAAGAAAAAATGATTGGAGAATTGATATGGAACTTACAATAAATGATCTTTCAAAAGAATATGGAAGAAAAAAAGCTGTAAATCATTTCAGCGCAAAATTAACAAATGGTGTTTATGGTCTAATCGGGGCAAATGGTGCGGGCAAGACAACTTTGATGCGAATGATTTGCGATGTCCAAACTGAAACGAAAGGAGCCATTTTTTTTAACGGGAAAAACATTCATGATTTGGGCGAGAAATATCGTAATATCTTAGGCTACCTGCCACAAAATTTTGGCTATTATCCTAACTTTACAGCGTATAAATTTTTGATGTATATCTCTGCAATAAAGGGGCTGCCGCCTAAAAAAGCCCATAATCGCACAATGGAGCTGTTGCAGGTTGTTGATCTGCTCACACAGAAAAACGAAAAAATCAAAACTTTTTCCGGCGGTATGAAACAACGCTTGGGAATTGCTCAAGCATTACTAAACGATCCCCGTATTTTGATTTTGGATGAACCTACAGCTGGACTTGACCCGAAAGAGCGGGTGCGGTTTAGGAATCTGATTAGTTCTTTGGCAGAAAATAGAATTGTAATTTTGTCCACTCACATTGTTTCTGATGTTGAATATATCGCAAATGAGATTCTGATTATGAAAAATGGCGAGTTAATTCAACATGGTTCTCCAGAAGAAATTTTGAAGCCGATTGAAAAATGTGTTTGGGAATGTGATGTATCTCGAAAAGAGGCCGAAGAATTAGAATTGAACTATGTAACAGCAAATCTGAAACATAATAATGGTGCAGAACGGCTGAGGATTATTTCTCAAGAAGCACCATGCAGAACCGCTTGGAATGTTGATCCAACATTGGAAGATTTGTATTTATACTATTTTGCGGAGGTATCCGAGCATGAATGAAATGATAAAAGCAGAACGAAATAAAATATGTTCGAGAAAGCAAACACGAATGTTGTTTTTAGCTGGTGTGGTTCTTATCGTTGCCTATTTTTTCTTTTTTCAATTTAATTATCAAAATGTTTTCTATGATTATGACCTTGAAAAAATGGCATTAGCAAGCGGTTTTACAGCCATTGAACAACGGAAGGAAGTAGCAGAAATATTTGAAGGAAAACTCTCTCAAAATACATTACTTACTATGCAAGAAAAAATCGACCAAGCAAAACAAGCAACTGTTGGACAAGATGAAAATTCTGCTTTTTCTGCTGTTCATGTTTATCGTGACCAAGCGGCGATTCTGGAATATTTGACAAATTCTGATGGTAGTTTTAAGTCACTCGAAACAGCATATCCAAATAGTCCAACTGTGACTTTAGGATATTGCGATGGCTGGGATAAGCTATTATCTGGAATGGGGAGCATCTTGTCCATAATGATATGTTTAATTGTTGTAATCACTCTATCTCCTGTTTTCTCAGAAGAGTATGCACTTCATACAGATAGCATTATTTATTCGGCTCGGTATGGCCGAACCAAACTCACAACTTCAAAAATTATAGCGGCCTTGGAAGTTGTAATTGGCACATACCTCTTGTATTTACTGCTAAATTTAGTTCTGTATGGCTGTACCTATGGGTTACAGGGGTGGAATGTAAGCATTCAATCTTCATTACATTATGCTTCTTCAATATATAATTTGACCTTTTTGCAAATGTTCTTTATCTCTGTAATATTGAATATTTTTGGGATTGTAGCCTTGACAACTATTACATTGTTTTTAAGTGCTCAAATGAGTTCTCCTGTTACAGCGCTTATTACTTCTTGCGTCATCTGCTTCTTGCCAGTTGTGTTTGATTTTAATGATAGCCTTCCTGTTTTACAAAAAATGCAGGAAATTTGCCCGATTTTTATGCTTCATACAAACGGTATATTTTCTGATATGAAAACATATTTCGGTATGAGCCAGCCGGTCTTTATGATCATCCTTAATGTTGGATTGATATTCGTATTTTATAGACTAACAAAAAATATATCAAAGAAACATCAAGTTACGGGGTAATTTTGATGAAAGAGACAAGTTGGGTTAGTTGTCCTATATGCCATAATAAAACCCGAATAAAAATACGAATTGACACGGACTTAAGGAATTTCCCCTTGTTCTGTCCAAAATGTAAACAGGAAACGCTCATTCATGTAAAGCAACTGAATATATCCGTTATTAGAGAGCCAGACGCATAGACGCAGAGCCGATAACACGCAGGCTAACATGACTGCTGTTATCGGCTTTTCATATTCTTTTAAACCTGCCCCGCCTAATGGGGAAAGAAAAAAACCGTAGCTGGGCAGGTTGATTTTGTGCGCTTACTCTACTTACTTTGGCGGCGGTTTTGAGAAATCAGAGCCGCCGTTTCTTTGCGTCTACACAAACCAATGACGACTTGCAGGGACACGGTAGCCGATTGGAGGTTATTTTGCCGTGTCTCGTTTGCTTTTTCAAAGCTCACATGATCTACATCAGTTAAAAAAAGCCTTGCCCCTCCTCCGGGCAAGTATAACATTGCATCGGCATTATCGTTCCATGTAATTCAGTATAATAATGGCTGTTCTTGGCGCGCCAGTTTTCCCTCACGGAAATCTGGCGTTTTTTGTTGCCATTTTTTCGGAGATGACCCGGTTGTCTGCCGGTGCCGGTCTCCGCCTCCATTCGATTCACCCGTCAATCACCCGTGAATCGAAATGGAGGTACATAATGAAGAAAATTAACCTTCGGGAACTTTATCCTGATGTTTATACAACAGACTTTTTTGTAGATGTGACAGAGGAAGTTTACAAAATAGAATACTATACCATTGCAAATCAGAAGCAAGCACGGTATAATATAGACAAAAAGACAAAGGCCACCGCAACGGTGCAAAAAATAGATTTTGGCTGTTCCCACAAGGAGCAGATTGAGAATCGTTATCCTCAGTGGCTGAAAACGTTGGTGTGCAGTGCATGGAGGAAGTTATTTGAATA
This sequence comes from Lachnospiraceae bacterium GAM79, assembly GCA_003584705.1. GTDB lineage: Bacteria > Bacillota > Clostridia > Lachnospirales > Lachnospiraceae > Acetatifactor > Acetatifactor acetigignens. Next base: position 3,048,232 of record AP018536.1, on the reverse strand, counting down.
AGGCGAAAGGTCGCAGAAATGCGGCTTTTTCTAAACACACGAGTTAGCCGAACCTAACTTGCGGATATGCGCGTGCTGGTTAGAACAGTCTAATTATAAAAGGTGAGACAACAATGCAAGATCACGAGAATTTCTGGGACAGAAATGCAGGTCTGTATGACTGCTTTATGCGAAAAGACAGGGCAGCATACGAAAAAATATATGAGCTGATCCGTCCGGTCGTGAAAGACAAAACAGTGCTGGAGTTGGCTACAGGAACGGGACTGATCGCCAAGCACATCGTAAAAGTAGCGGCACGCATTGAGGCGACGGATGCCTCTCCAAAAATGATTGCAGAAGCCAAGCGGGGAAATTGTTCTGCGAAGCTGCATTTTTCCGTGCAGGATATGTTTTCTTTGCCATACGCAGGCAATTCATTTGATGTGGTAATCGTATCCAACGCATTGCACATCGTGCCGCAACCAGAGAAATCACTGCGAGAGATCAAACGGGTGCTGAAGGACGATGGTGTGTTGATCGCGCCAACCTTTACTCACGCGGAAAATTCACTTAGAGGAAGGATCAAAGCCTATTTTATGAGATTGGCAGGATTCCCTCTGCATAGCAGGTGGACGAGTGAGGAGTATCTGAGCTTTCTGAGGCAGAACGGGTGGAGTGTGCGAAAAAGTGCTGTGCTGAAAGCGTCCTTCCCGCTGACCTATGCCGAATGTGTGAAATCGGAGGTGTGATATGTCATTCTTTGAAAACACCCGAAAACCCGTAGGACTAGGCGGGAAGATCATGGTTGCCATGATGAACTTCGGACACAGCGCAATGGCAGCGTGGGGACTTCAATTTTTGCAGCCTGCCCCGGATGCCATGGTGCTGGACTGCGGCTGCGGCGGTGGAGCGAACATTAAAACGCTGTTGAAACTGTGTCCCAAAGGCAGGGTGCAGGGCATCGACTACTCAGCCGTCAGCGTGGAAAAAGCGCGAAAAGTCAATGCCAGAGCCATTGCGGCAGGACGGTGCAACGTGCAACAGGCAAGCGTGACAGAGCTGCCGTTTGAAGCGGAGCAGTTTGATGTGGCGACCGCCTTTGAAACGGTCTACTTCTGGCCGGAGCTTGCACAGAATTTCAGAGAGGTCTATCGGGTGCTGAAGCCCGGCGGGATCTTTTTCATCTGCAATGAAGCAAACGGCGAAACAGCAAAAGATGACAAATGGACACAAATTATCAATGGTATGACCATCTACACGGACACTGCACTGAAAGCATATCTGGAGCAAGCAGGATTTTGTAGGATCAAGAGCCACAAAAACAAAAAGGGGTGGCTGTGCGTTACAGCGCGGAAATGAGAGGAAAAAAAGCCATGAGCATTTTTGCATCCATCCTACGGGCAGTGTATAGACTCTCCGGAGTGAAAAAGTCTTTCACGCTGCCAGAGAACGAACTGCGAAAGGAAATTGAAAAGCAGAACAGACATCGCGGCGTTTTTACGCCGACCGACCACAAGGCATATTACGAGATGGATGTTGCACCTTACGAAAACAGCAAGCCCATCTATTATGAATTTACGGCGTGGACGGCTGCCGATGCGACTATACCATCTGCGGCGATAAGGATCCATACGTAAAGGAACATCCCGAATACCGGGATGAAAACGGATACAGGAGGAATAAGTAATGCTTTTACAGGTGATTCTGGAAGGTCTTGGGTTGGGGGCTTTGCTGGCTCTTGTCTGTGCTGTGGGCATCCGCAAGGGGGCTGTTGGGATGGTGCATCTCTACAGCCCGGCAGTGCAGCAGCGGTGCGTGAAGCTGGGACTTACGACACACGAGAAAATCAAGCGCAATTCTCAACTTTTCAAAGCTGTTTGCATTCCCGGCTATATTGGTTATGTGCTGGTCTGTGTCTATGGGATAAACGGTGCGAAAGGCTTTGTGGCGGGCTTCTGGCAGCTGCTTGTCATCTTGTCCGTTATGAATCTCATTGACCGCTTTTTGATCGATGGCTACTGGGTGGGGCACACGAACGCATGGACGATTCCCGGAACAGAAGATCTGAAGCCCTACATTACTGCAAAAGACAAGCAGAAAAAGTGGCTTTTCGGCACGGTGGGTATGGCAGGTATAGCAGCGGTGCTGGCGGTCCTTATGACGGCTTTTATTCACTGAGGAAAGGAGAGACAATGAAGTTTAAGACATTGGGAAATCGGAATGCTCCCGCTGTTTTGTTTTTTCTTGCAAGGGTCGGTGACGGCATGATGAAAATACAGATCGTGAAGATCGGATTTGGAGGCAAGCAATGAAAATGAGCAAAGAAAAACGAGCACTCATCGCAGGTATGATTGGATGCCTTTTATATGTGATCGGCGACTTTTTATTTGCGGCGACCGGGAAAAGCCAAAGCACAGAATCCATTGGGCTGATGGTCAAGGTCGCCTATCTTGATATGGCAACATGGCGCATGGTGGTCAGCATCATCTGCGGTGTTCTCGGAACGGCACTCTATTACATCGGTTTTCACCAGATGTGGAAGCTTTTGAAGCAACGCCTCACCCAACCGAAGCAGCAGAAATGGGTCAAGCTGTTTCAAATCGCCTATCTCACCGGCACGGTCTGCTGGGGCTATGTTCATGCTATGTTCATGAATGTGGCGCTGATCTTCAAGTTTACCTTTGAGAAATACGGCGATATGCAGGCAGCAGCTGAAATTGCCAACAAGGTGTTTTACTGCAACGCCGCGCCGCTGCTGGCAGCATATATCCTGTGTGATGTACTTCTTTCCGTCGTGATGCTCGTTATGATCTGGAAAAGGATGCTCCCGCTGAAAAACACAGCACAGCGGATATTGGCATCCTTCTGCAACCCCATCGTTTTTACGGGGATTGTGGGAAATCTCTTCACGCTTCTGCCGTGGCCGCTGGATCAGATCGATCACGGCACGGAATCCGCCGGACACCTGCTGGTTTTGATATTGGGGCTGGTGTTGCTGCGGGAGAAGGCAAAATGCGTAGAATGTAAGGAGGCAGTGCAATGAAATACATGGGTATGCCAATGGGAATGTGGGCGTTGTTTGCAGGCTCATTCCAAAAGCAGTTGACGGCGGTGTTCGGCTATGATGCCGATGCGGCACAAGCGATCACGAAAAAAGCAAAGCCGAAGTACAAAGCAATCATTGCAGACCTGCCGGAGTTTGAAAAATCGGACCGCTTCAAGATGAACATCGTCAACTGCGCAATGCTCGGCGCGTTCATTCTCTCCATGCCGCAGCGCCCGGCGGTAGACCGCCTGACGGATTACTACGCAAAGGCGATGATGACAGCGCCCATGCAGTGGTTCTGCCGTAAGAGCGGAAAAAGCAAGTTCACCGCAAAGGATATCGCTGCCATGAAAGCCACTGCCGCACTGAAAGCCGCCGACCGCAACCCCTATTCGTGGAACATGGAGTTTTACGAATACCCGGATGGCAGCGGCTACGAGGGACGCTTTACCAAGTGCGGCATCTGTGTGCTGATGAAGGAGCTGGGGCTGTACGACCTGACCCCTGCTTTGTGCCGTCTGGACTACACCATGAGCGAAGCGGGCGGCGTGACAAATTTTGTGCGGCAGTACACCCTTGCCTCCGGCGGGCCCTACTGCGACTGCGGATACAAAAAGAAAGGGTAACGGACGATGAAGAGGAAGGAAACCTATCTTTCCCGTGATTTCCGGGAGACTGCGGCACAGCGCTTTCCCGCGCGGGCAAAGGAACTGAACACCGCTTTCGATATGCGCCTGAGTGCGCTGCTGGCTGAAAATGCAGATGCAAGCAAGGAAAAGCAATACCACCTCAAGCGGCAGATCTTGCCGGGCATTGCGGCCTACGAGACCTTGCAGCGGGTCATGCCGAAAGAGGAGGCACTGCAAACCGTTCACGACTATGTGGAGCGCTTGGCGAGAACGAGCCACAAACAGCTTGCCGCCCTGCTGCACATACCGGGGCTTTACCGCCTTGTTCCCGGCGTTTTTGTCAAATCCACCCGGAGCGTTTTCGGCCCGGCGGCGGGCTTTGCCCCAAAAGAACTGCAGACCGGTAACGGCGTCTGGCGTGTGGATATGATGAAGTGTCCCTATCATGACACCTGCACAGAATACGGCTGCCCGGAGCTGTGCCGCTGCTTTTGCGACAGTGATGACATCAGCTATACCGGGCTGCATCCGAAGCTGATCTGGGAGAGAAGCATGACGCTGGGGCGCGGAAATGATCGCTGCGATTTCTGCATGAAGGTCAGATAATAGTGGGCGGCATATTGGTATGCCGCAAAAGCAGTATCGGACATGAAGCGCCTTCTGCAGTTTGGTATCGTTATCAAGCGGGGAGGGGCTTCCCTGCAAGACCGCATGGACAAGGAAAGGAAGCCCTACATTTTCGTTGGGCTTGTCTGTGTGCGGGAGAAATATCAGCGGCAGGGCTATATGCGAAAGGTGCTGGATATTGCCTTTGCCGAGGGCGACCGGCTGGGCATGCCGGTGATTCTGGAAACGGATGCAAAAAACAAGTTCTGGTGCAGTGTGGGTGTAATGCTCATGTTGCATCGGGCTTTTTTTGCGTAAAAATAATATTTGATAATGTTGATTTTCAACTGTTTTTAACTCAAATATTGTATCTTAACTCAAAAAGAGTTAAGATTGGAGGCGAACAGGAACTATCTACAAGTCAAGCCGCGAAAGACTTGGAACTGACACCTACTTCTATATCAAGGGCATCGAAACAGCTTGAAGAAATGGGATTGCTGCATATAAAGAAAGAAGGTGTGCCGCAGTTTTATCGGTTTAGTCACCCAATTACAAATCAGTATCCTGTGATGATTGAACTTTTCACGCGAAAGCTGGATGCCATCCAACTTCCAGAAGATGCAGATGAACGAGTTGAAGAAGCCATGGAAGAATGCTGAAGGAACTATGGAGGAATAGGATCATGTCAAAAGATGAGTATTTAATAACCGATGCGCCGCTGAAAGCGCTGACGGTTTTTGCAATGCCGATGATTCTCGGCAGCTTTTTTCAGCAGGTATACAATATGGCTGACTCCATTATCGTCGGTCAGTTTGTGGGTTCCTCTGCACTGGCAGCGGTGGGTGCCTGTGCAGCCCTGACGAATGTTTTCATTTGTGTGGCACTGGGTGCCGGTGTCGGTGCTGGTGTGCTTGTGAGCCGCTATTTCGGTGCCAAAGAGTATGGCAAAATGAAAACCATTGTGTCTACATCACTGATCAGCTTTTTACTTCTGAGCATCATCCTTGGTGTCTTTGGCTTTTGCTTTTCCCATGCGATGATGAGCGGGTTACAGACCCCTGCCGATATTCTGGAGGAAGCGGTACTGTACTTGCGGGTCTATTTTGTGGGCTTTCCGTTTTTGTTCATGTACAATATTCTCTCCACCATGTTCACTTCCATCGGTGAATCAAAAATTCCGCTGGGGCTGCTGATCTTTTCATCCATCCTGAATATTGTGATGGATCTTTGGATGGTAGCCGGTCTGGGACTTGGCGTATTCGGTGCGGCGCTTGCAACTCTGATTGCCCAGGGTATTTCCGCTGTTTTTTCACTTTTGATTTTCTTATACCGGATGCGGCGATACCAAAGCCCGTTTCAGTGGTTTGATGGGCGCAAGCTGCGCTCGATGCTTCGGATCGCTGTACCCTCGGTTCTGCAGCAGTCTACCGTGTCGATCGGTATGATGATCGTACAGGCAGTGGTAAATCCTTTCGGCACACAGGCTCTTGCAGGATATTCGGCGACGATGCGGGTGGAGAATGTTTTCTCCCTGATCTTCGTGTCCATCGGTAATGCAGTTTCGCCGTATGTTTCCCAGAACCTTGGGGCAGGCAAAACCGAGCGTATCAAAAAAGGTTATCATGCGGCATTGGTGTTGGACGTGTGTTTTGCGGCGGTTGCCTTTCTTGTCATTGAAACGCTGCACACGCAGATTTCCGCACTATTTCTTGGAAAAGACGGAACAGCGCTGGCTTATCAGGTATCCGGAGATTATATGAGATGGATCGGTTACTTCTTTATCTTTATGGGGATTAAAATGGCGACCGATGGAGTTCTTCGCGGACTCGGCATCATGCGGCCATTCCTCATTGCCAATATGGTAAACCTTGCGATCCGCCTGTCTGTGGCTTTGATCTGTGCACCGCGTTTTGGCATCGCCTTTGTCTGGCTTGCCGTGCCGGCCGGCTGGCTTGCCAACTTCCTGGTTTCCTATGCGGCACTCAGAAAATCCTGGCCGGGCGAGAAAGTGGAGCCATCCCGAATATTTTCATAATCCTTGAAAATGTCCTTGAAATATGTCATCATTAGTTCATGGAATGCAAAAACATAAAAGGTTTAGAAAGAGCAGGTATCATATATGAAAAAGAAGATCATTGTTGCAGTAGTGGTAGTTGTTGTGATTTTGGCGGCGATTGCGATTATCTCTGTCCTGGCACAGACACCGGCACTGATCTGACCGGAAAGGAAGCAGGACATTGCTTATGAAACTGTTATACGGTACCGGCAATCCAGCCAAGGCAGCTGCCATGCAGAACCGCATAGCCGGACTTGGCATTGAACTGATCAGTCTGCAGGATCTGCGGGCACAGGGGATGAAAATTCCCGATGTCCCGGAGACAGGCAATACGCCTCTGGAGAATGCCAGGCAGAAGGTCCATGCTTATTATGAAGCTTTTCGTATGCCTGTATTTTCCTGTGATTCCGGGTTGTATTTTGAAGATGTCCCGGAGGCGGTCCAGCCCGGGGTACATGTGCGTACGGTGAATGGTGTGTATCTGACGGATGAGCAGATGCTGGAGCACTATATCGGACTGGTCAAACGCTATGGAAGGCTTACGGCAAAATACCGCAATGCTATCTGCTATGTGCAGGATGAGGAACATGTATATGAGGCGATGGAGCCTGACATGGAAAGTGAGAAATTCTGGCTGACGGATGTACCCCACAGCAGCATCCGCAGAGAGGGGTTTCCGCTGGACAGCATTTCCCTGGATCCCGGAACCGGAAAATATTTCTATGATCTGCCTGAGACAGCGGTTGACCGGGTGGCGGTAGAGGAAGGTTTTCTTACTTTTTTCCGGAGGATCTTACAAGAGGGAACGGTGAATATAAACGGCAGCAGACGGTGAAATAACAAGTGCGCAGAGCGTCCCGTGGCGCTCAGATAGGAGAATATATGGCAGTTGAGAGTGTAACGGAAACAGCAATGATCTGGGGAACCGTAAGCGGTGCAAGCATGTTGGGAATGGTGATATCTCTGCTATTATCCGTGAGTTTACCCATATTTTTAGGTATCTTTATCTATAAGAAGACAAAGGCGTGGGTGCCGGCATTTTTCATCGGCTGCGGTATCTTCGTGGGCTTTGCCATGATCTTAGAGCAGATCTGTCATGCCATTGTGCTGACGGTGACCGGAGACGTGATCCGGGACAATATCTGGCTGTATGCGATTTACGGTGGGCTTGCAGCAGCACTTTTTGAGGAGTGCGGCCGGTGGATCGCCATGAAATTCTGCCTGAAAAAACACCTTACCCGGGAAAATGCATTGATGTACGGCGCCGGACATGGCGGCATTGAGGCTTTTCTGATCCTTGGTATGTCTTCTATGAGCAATCTCCTTACCGCAGCCATGATTAACGGTGGCCTGATGGAGAAGACTATGACGGCATTGGAGCCCGCACAACAGGAGGTAACCTACCATCAGCTCTCTGTTCTCTGGACCACGCCGGCTTACCAGTTCTACCTCGCACCGGTGGAGCGGATCAGTGCGATCGCCCTGCAGATCGCGTTGTCGATTCTTGTATACAGTGCGGTGAAGACAGGCAGAAAGTTGCATTTGGCAGCAGCCTTCGGACTGCATTTTACAGTGGACTTTCTGACTGTGGTGTGTGCCTCCACGATTCCTACATGGGCATTGGAGCTGGGATTGCTGATGGTGGTTGCAGTGATTTGTGTAGCGGTATACAAGCTGGCCTATGTATCGTCGACAGAGAAAAAGGCCTGACAGAGACAAAAACCATCAGATAAGAAGGAATGGATTTGAAAAAACCGAACAGGTCATGAGTCATGAAACATGATATAAGAGATAAGAGGCAAAAGAGGCAACGAACAATGAAGATCAACAGAGAAAAAGCACTGGCAGCATTTCAGGAATACACGGACCGTTATGACAGCAGCCGGGACATGATCCGCCTGAAAATAGAACACACCTACCGGGTCTGCGGATTGTGTCAGCAGATCGCCAGATCTCTGGACCTTCCGGAGGAAGAGGTGGACATTGCGTGGCTGACCGGACTGCTCCATGATGTGGGACGCTTTGAACAGCAGCGGGTATATGGTACCTTCACCGATGCAGATTCCATCGATCATGCGAAATACGGAGCAAGGATTTTATTTGGTAAGGTCTGGGAAGAGAAACACGGACTTGCTTCCGGAAGCGAAGAAAGCCTGCCCGAGGAAATTCAGGCAGATGCCGGAATCAGTATCCGGGATTTCGTAGAAGATGCTTCCTACGATGAACTTCTGTGGACGGCGGTATTTTATCACAGCGCCTACCGGATTCCGGAGGGACTGGACGAACGTACGGCAATGTTCTGCCATATCTTACGGGATGCGGATAAGATTGATATCTTGAAGGTCAATGTGGAATTCCCTCTGGAAGAGATCTACAATGTGGACACCGAGGTATTATACCAGGAGGAAGTGACGCCGGAAGTACTGCAGAGCTTTGATGAGGAGCATGCCGTACTACGATCCCTGAAGAAAACAGCAGTGGACAACGTGGTGGGACATATTTCGCTGGTGTACGAGCTGGTCTATCCCGAGAGCTGCCGTATTGTGAAGCGACAGGGGTATCTGGATCGGCTGATGAATTTTGAATCACGGAATCCTCAGACGAGAAAACAGTTCGAGCATATCAGAGAACATATGAGAGAATATCTTGCCGGAAAATAATGTTGGGTACCTGACAGACAGAAACCAAACTGAAAATCTCACGGATGGCGGAGAATACCGTTATTCGTGAGATTTCCATTTACAAAGAGCGAGTTTTCGTTTTGTATATCGCAGATTCCTCCTGCACAGACTAAACAGTAGCACTTGATCGATAACATATGCAAAATTATGTTATCGATCAAGTGCACGATTGTTATGTAAAAACAGGATGCCTGTAAAATGAGGCATCTTCGCAGAACGCGGGAAAGGAGTTTGCAATGGATGGATTGACTGGGGGAAGCGGCGGAACAGAAGCGTTTCCCTTGAATGAACTGCCGGTAGGATTCGGCGTGGCGCTGGCGATGAATGAACAGGCCATGCAAGGCTATGCGGCACTGACAGAGACGGAGAAGGAACATCTGATCCTCCGGTGCCGGGATGCTGGATCCAAAGAAGAGATGGAGCGGATCGTGGCATCACTGGTACCGGGAGAATCGGCGGAGAGTGTTATTGCCAGCCTCCGTCAAGAGTAAGGATCTGTCCGGTGAGATAGGTTGGCGCCTGGATGAGCTGGAGGACAAGTTTTGCGACTTCCTCCGGCTGGCCCAGACGGTCGGCGGGAATCTCTTCCCGGAGGGCGTTCATTTCCTCGGGGGAGAAGCAGTGGTTCATGGCAGTATCAATAACACCGCAGGAGATGGCGTTGACCTGGATATTACTGGGAGCCAGCTCCTTGGCCAGTGCTTTGGTGAAGCTGTTCACACCACCCTTGGAGGCGGAGTAAGCCACTTCCATGGAAGCTCCCACATTTCCCCAGACGGAGGAAATATTGATAATGCGTCCGCTGTGCTTCAGCAGCATCAGAGGCACTGCCAGACGGCTGGTGTAGAAGCAGGAGCTCAGGTTCGTATTCAGGACATGCTGCCATTCTTCGACACTCATATCCGTGAGCAGACCAATGTAAGAGATTCCGGCGTTGTTGACCAGTACATCCAGATGGTCCAGGGAGGCAAAAACTTTTTCGATGGCAGCGGGTTCCGATGCGTCCGCAGCCATGGCGGTGCAGGTGATGCCATATTTTTCTTCTAAACAGGCAGCCACTTCCTGAAGGTCCGGCAAGGTATGGCTACAGGTGAGGATCAGATGGTAGCCGGCTTCGGCCAGGGCTTCTGCGATGGCCTTACCGATGCCGCGGGAGGCACCGGTGACAAGAGCCAACGGTGCGTTCTTTATTGTATTCATGTAAAGTATCCTTTCTGAATTCTACGGCACCCTTTGGAGATAAAACAGTGCCGAATGCTAAAAACCTGTAAAACGAGTGTAGCACAGATGGACTTGCTTTTCCATAGGGGAACTGCTACACTGGACAAAAGGAGAGTAAAAATTATGTATGATTTGATCATTATCGGTTCCGGTCCCGCAGGGCTGTCAGCTGCAGTCTATGGTAAGAGAGCGGGACTGAATCTACTTATTATAGAAGAAAAGCCCATGAGCGGCGGTCAGATCCTCAATACCTATGAGGTGGATAACTATCTGGGACTTCCCGGCATCAGTGGATTCGATATGGGAATGACGTTCCGGCAGCATGCAGAGAAACTGGGAGCGGAGTTCCTGGAGGCTACGGTACACAGTGTGGAAGAACGAGGCGATTACAAATGCGTCTATGCGGGCAACCAGGAACTGGAGACCCGTACGGTGATCTTTGCCACCGGTGCGGAACATGCCAGATTAGGAGTGCCCGGCGAGGAAGAATTGAACGGCATGGGGGTATCCTACTGTGCTACCTGTGACGGTGCCTTTTTCCGGGGCAGAACGGTGGCTGTGGTCGGCGGCGGTGACGTGGCACTGGAAGATGCCATCTATCTGGCAAGAACCTGCGAAAAGGTGTATCTGATCCACAGAAGAGATAGTCTGCGGGGAGCTATGGTATTGCAGGAGGAATTAAAGAGTCTCCCTAATGTGGAGATTCTCTATGACCATGTGGTTACAGAGATCTGTGGCGAGGACATGGTGGAAAAGCTGCGTATCAAAAATGTGAAGACAGAAGCGGAAAAAGATCTGGAGGCAGCAGGCATCTTTATCGCTGTAGGCATCCATCCCAACACGGAACTGCTGCGGGAACTGGTAGCAGTCGGGGAAGACGGTTATATCCCTGCGGATGAGACCGGAGAGACCGGCCGTCCCGGCATTTATGTGGCCGGAGATATCCGTAAGAAACCTCTGCGCCAGGTCGTAACAGCGGTGGCAGACGGTGCCAATGCAGCAGTCAGCGCAGGAAATTACTGCAACCGTTTTCGTTAACAGACACAGATTAGTAATAGATTCATTAAGAAATTCGGAAGAAAACCGAAGAATATTTAAAGAAAAGAGTCACCTGGATGGTGGCTCTTTTTATGTAAAAACACCGCAAACCCGCATGAAATGGGAACTTTTGACAATATTGACAATTAATTCACTATATTGACAAATGAAAGTTCGCGTGATATATTTGTTAACAGATGTAACAAATTCGTAACAAATGATTTGAAAATGTAAAGAAATAAGTTAAGAAATTGAGACAGCTCCAAGAGTTTCAGGAGGATAGAATGGTTCGTAAATCTGTAAAAATTACCGTTTGCACCATGGCAGCGGTTATGGCTTTTTCCGGAATGAATATCACTGCAAATGCAGCAGCATCTTCATCTGTACTGCCCAGCGGCGGTATCGAGCTGACCCTGGCAAAGGGCAACAAGCTGGAGAGCCTTTCCACAGGTACCAACAGCACGAAACAGATTGAAAGTATTATTGAGACTGTGATCCGTGACGATCAGATGGATACCACCCCGGAAGCATCCGAGGAGGAGTCCTTCAAGAATCTGGTAATCGCACAGGTGAATGATTATGTAAATGTAAGAAGCCTGCCCAGTGAGGAAGGTGAGATCGTCGGTAAATTGTATGACGATTCTGTTGGTCTCTTCATTTCCGAAGAGAACGGCTGGTATCAGATTTCTTCCGGTTCCGTAACCGGTTATGTAAAAGCCGAGTACTGTGTGACCGGCGACGAAGCAGTAGAACTTGCCAAGAAGGTAGGAACCCGACTGGCAACCGTTAACACCACCACATTGAAAGTTCGTACCGAGCCTTCGCTGGAAGCATCGGTGCTGGGTCTGGTTCCTCTGGAGGACGATCTGGTAGTATCCGATGAGACCGATGGCTGGGTACAGGTAGATACCGAGGAAGGTCTTGGATGGGTCTCTACAGAATTTGTTTCCCTGCATACGGAATTCGTAGAAGCAGAATCCAAAGAGGAAGAAGCAAAGCGTCTGGCAAAGGAGAAAGAAGAGAGAGAAAGAGCACGTGCCGCAGCGGCAGCCAAGGCAGCCACAAGCAGCAAGAGTTCTGGCTCTTCCAGCAGCGCTCCCGCAGTTACTTATGCGGCCAGCGGAGACAGCGAGATGGGTACCGCAGTTGCCGACTATGCATTACAGTTCGTTGGTAACCCTTATGTATACGGCGGATCCAGCCTGACCAACGGCACCGACTGTTCCGGATTTGTAATGAGTGTATATGCTAACTTCGGTGTAAGTCTGCCTCATTCCTCTTCTGCAGACCGCAGCCAGGGTTCCGCGGTTGACGGACTTGCCAATGCACAGGCAGGGGACCTGATCTGTTACTCCGGCCATGTGGCACTGTATATCGGTAACGGCCAGATCGTTCATGCATCTACCGCCAAGACCGGTATCATCGTATCTAATGCGGATTACAAGAAGGTACTGGCAGTTCGACGGATCTTCTGATTATATAACAGAAAGTACAAGGCACTGTGTGGAAACACACAGTGCTTTTTGTGTATACGATGAGCGAGACTACTCGATTGCACCGTGTCATGTGGTCGGTTTATTTTCCATGTGGACAGGATGCTGTGGGGACAGTGGAACTTAAGTGCCGATAAGGCAAAAAACTATAAGTTGTATAACGAATTGTGCAATTTGTCAAAATATTGTTACGCGATGAAATGGGGATTGACAAAACGGAACTATACAAAGTATACAAAAAAAGTGACACGAACGTAAAAACGACAGAAAAGAAATTTAAATACAAAATAAGTTATCCACATCCAAAATGCCAGAAAATAGGATAAAAGTTACTTATACACCAAGTTATACACATTATCCACAGAAAAACCGGCACTGCAAGGGGGATAAATTTACGAAAAAACAGGAACAAATGTTTTGTGAACATGTAATAAAAATAGTAAAATGACAGGATTTGTCGATTTTAGGGTTGACATACAGAATGTCAAAAACAAGTAAAAAACTTCTTAAATTGTTGCAAAAAGCTGTGCTATTGTGCTATAATGACTATACAATAAATACAAGGGATGCTACATAAAACCTTGTAAATAAATACTTGGAAGGGATGATCAGCATGAAGTTTATTATTGTTGGCAGAAACATCGAAGTTACACCAGGATTAAGAGCAGCAGTGGAGGAAAAGATCGGCAAGCTGGACAAGTATTTCAATCCCGACACAGAAGTACATGTAACATTAAGCGTTGAAAAAGAACGTCAGAAAATTGAGGTGACCATTCCGGTAAAGGGAAGCATTATCCGTTCGGAGCAGGTAAGCAACGATATGTATGTATCCATTGATCTGGTGGAAGAGATCATTGAGAGACAGTTGAAAAAATATAAGAACAAGATCGTTGACAAACAGCAGGCGGCAGCTTCTTTCAGCAAAGCCTATGTAGAGAATGATTACACAGACGATGACGAGATCAAGATCGTTCGTACCAAGAAGTTCGATATCAAGCCCATGTATCCCGAGGATGCCTGCATTCAGATGGAACTGTTGGGACACAACTTCTTCGTATTCTGCAACGCAGAGACAGATCAGGTAAATGTAGTGTACAAGAGAAAGGGCGATACCTACGGACTGATCGAGCCGGAAGTATAAAACCGGACAGAAAATTAAATAAAGACAAATTTACAGCCTGCCGGAGTTTCCGGCAGGCTGTTTTGTTGTATGGGAAATGATATGCCCCGGAGATTTTCGAATTGCCTGAATACCGGAAAAATCAGAAACATAACCTGTAAGGAGGAACTGAGAGCAGGACAGGGAATGGACAGAGAAAAGAGAATGCGGGCATGGATCCGGGCAGAGGTGATGCTTCTATTTATAATGATGGGAGCATTTCTGCTCCGGGAGACAGGACGGACAGAAAGCATGGAACAGGCGGTGGTCACCGCAACCTCGGCTGCGGGAAAGGATTATATCAAATGGGTGGACTTTACCGTATCCTATGAAGCACTCTGCCAGGCATATGACTGGGATGTGGATACGTTTGACACGGAACATCATGTGGAGTGGATCCCGCTGCTTGCATATACCGCAGCCAGAACCGGAGGGGAATTTGACAAAAAGGCGCTGAAGATCCTGAACGAGACGGCGGAGAAGCTGGCGGAGGGAGAGGCAGAGATGGAAACTCTCACAAAAGATATGAAATACTATCCGTATTATCTGGAAGCTTACAGCGCGGCGCTGGGAGGACTGGTGGGAGAATACGAGGCAGAGGTGATCGGAGAAGACGGACAGAGCACCTGGCAGAAAAAATACGGATTAAAAGGTTATTGCCCCATTGCGAGAGGATTTGATTATACTCATTATGATGATTTCGGGGCGGGAAGAAGCTACGGATATAAACGAAGGCATCTGGGCCATGACATGATGGGGCTCGTCGGTGTACCTATCATTGCTGTCGAGTCCGGCACTGTGGAAGCCCTGGGCTGGAACCAGTACGGCGGCTGGCGCATTGGTATCCGCAGCTTTGATAATAAGCGCTACTATTACTATGCACATCTGCGGCAGAACTACCCCTATGCGGAAGGACTGGAAGAAGGCAGCGAGGTGACGGCGGGGGATGTGATCGGTTATATGGGACATACCGGTTACAGTACCACAGAAAATGTAAATAATATAGAAGTAACCCATCTGCACTGGGGATTGGAACTGGTCTTTGATGAAGAACAGAAAGAGAGTGACAACGAGATCTGGATCGATGTCTATCCGCTGACCTGTTTTCTGGCAAAACACACGCAGGAAGTGCAGAAAGTCGAGGGAACAAGAGAGTGGATCCGCACTACAAAAATCCGGGAATTCTGATTTCTAAAAATTTCATTTGTTATTTTGTTATTTTTTTGACAAAAGCATTGCAAAACAGATTTCGCTATGTTAAAATGGGGACAGTGAAATGATAAAAAAATAACAATCTACATTTCAGAAAGCAAACCAAACGAAAACAAAAAGTGGAGGACAAACAAATGGCAAAGAAAGTTGTATTAGCAGGCGCTTGCCGTACCGCAATCGGTACCATGGGCGGAACCTTAAGCACAACTCCTGCACCGGAGCTGGGCGCAATCGTTATCAAGGAGGCTCTGAAGAGAGCAGGCGTTGCTCCCGAAGCAGTTGACCAGGTATATATGGGATGTGTAATCCAGGCTGGCCAGGGACAGAACGTAGCACGTCAGGCAGCTATCAAAGCCGGACTTCCCATCGAAGTTCCCGCAGTTACCATGAACGTGGTATGTGGTTCTGGCCTGAACTGTGTGAACCAGGCAGCACAGATGATCATGGCCGGTGATGCAGATATCGTAGTAGCAGGTGGTATGGAGAACATGTCCATGGCTCCTTACGCAATTCCTCAGGGACGTTACGGATATCGTATGGGTAACGCAACCATGGTTGATACCATGATCAAAGATGCACTTTGGGATGCTTTCAATGATTATCATATGATCAAGACCGCAGACAACATCTGCGAAGAGTGGGGACTTACCCGTGAAGAACTGGATGAGTTCGCATTAAAGAGCCAGTTAAAGGCTGAAGAAGCTCAGAAGAACGGTGCCTTCAAGGCAGAGATCGTTCCCGTAGAAGTTAAGAAGAAAAAAGAGACCATCGTATTCGATACCGATGAAGGCCCTCGTCATGGTTCTACCATCGAAGGTCTGGCTAAGCTTCGTGCCATTAATCCCGGTGGATTCGTTACCGCAGGTAACGCTTCCGGTATCAACGACGGTGCAGCAGCTATCGTTGTTATGAGCGAAGAGAAGGCTAAGGAGCTGGGCGTTAAGCCTATGGCTACTTTCGTAGCAGGCGCTCTGGCTGGTGTTCGTCCCGAGGTTATGGGTATCGGCCCTGTAGCTTCTACCAAGAAGGTAATGGCTAAGACCGGTATGAAGATCGAAGACTTCGATATCATCGAGGCTAACGAAGCATTCGCAGCACAGTCCGTAGCAGTTGGTAAGGAACTGGGCATCGATGTAGATAAGCAGCTGAACCCCAACGGCGGTGCTATCGCTCTGGGCCATCCCGTAGGAGCTTCCGGATGCCGTATTCTGGTAACTCTGTTGCATGAGATGCAGGCAAGAGGTGCCAAGACCGGTCTGGCTACTCTGTGCATCGGCGGTGGTATGGGATGCTCCACCATCGTTAAGATCGAGGACTAATGGAATAACAATTCGCTGGGGCGGTAGAATCTCTATCGCCTTAGTGTGGTTTTGAAAATACTGATTGAAATGTGAAATGAGGTAAAAACATGGATTACATTTTGTATGAGCAGAATGGCAATGTGGCAACCATCACCATCAACCGTGAAAAGGCACTGAACGCTCTGAATTCTCAGGTACTGGATGAACTGAACGCTACATTGGATGCAGTAGATCTGGCAACGGTTCGTTGTCTGGTGATCACCGGTGCAGGCAGTAAGTCCTTCGTGGCAGGTGCAGATATCGGAGAGATGAGCAGCCTGACCAAGGCAGAGGGCGAGGCATTCGGCAAGAAGGGTAACGATGTGTTCCGCAAAATCGAAACCTTCCCCATTCCCGTGATCGCAGCTGTCAACGGCTTTGCTCTGGGCGGCGGATGTGAGATTTCCATGAGCTGTGATATCAGAATCTGTTCCGACAATGCAGTCTTCGGACAGCCCGAGGTAGGACTGGGAATCACTCCCGGCTTCGGCGGAACCCAGAGACTGGCTCGTCTGGTAGGTGCAGGCATGGCAAAACAGATGATCTACACCGCACGCAATATCAAGGCAGCAGACGCTTACAGAATCGGTCTGGTAAACGAAGTTTACAGCGCAGAAGTAGATGCAGATGGCAATGTGGTAAAGAGTGCACAGGAAGTAATGCTGGCAGCAGCACAGAAGATGGCAGCCACCATTGCAAAGAATGCTCCCATCGCAGTCCGCAACTGCAAGAAGGCTATTAACGAAGGACTGGATGCAGATATGGATCAGGCAGTAGTGATCGAAGAGAAGCTGTTCGGTGACTGCTTCGAGACAGAAGATCAGAAGTATGGTATGGCTTTCTTCCTTGACAAGAACAAGGAGAAGGTAAAAGAGCCTTTTAAGAATTGCTAATCATTACGAATATAAAAGTATAAAATCAGGAGGATTTACCATGAAAGTAGGTATTATCGGTGCAGGTACTATGGGACAGGGCATTGCAAAGGCATTTGCCCAGGTAGACGGATATGAAGTAGCTCTTTGCGATATCAAGCAGGAGTGGGCTGACGGCGGCAAGGCCAAGATCGTAAAAGGCTATGCAAGACTGGTAGAAAAAGGAAAGATGACTCAGGAGGCTGTTGACGCTATCGTAGCTAAGATCACTCCGGGCCTGAAGGAAGATCTGTGTGCAGACTGCGATCTGATCGTAGAAGCTGCATTTGAGAATATGGAAGTTAAGAAGACCACCTTCGGTGAGCTGGACAAGATCTGCAAGCCCGAGTGTGTATTTGCTTCCAACACTTCCAGCCTTTCCATTACCGAGATCGGCAACGGACTGACCCGTCCTCTGATCGGTATGCACTTCTTCAATCCCGCAGACCGTATGAAGCTGGTTGAGGTAATTGCAGGTGTGAATACTCCCGCAGAGACCGTAGACACCATCAAGAAGATATCTGAAGAGATCGGCAAGACCCCTGTTCAGGTAAACGAGGCAGCAGGCTTTGTTGTTAACCGTATCCTGATCCCTATGATCAATGAAGCAGCTTTCATCAAGATGGAAGGTGTATCCGATATCGCAGGTATCGACGCAGCTATGAAGCTGGGCGCTAATCATCCCATGGGACCCCTGGAACTGGGCGATTTCGTAGGACTGGATATCTGCCTTGCCATCATGGATGTTCTGTACAACGAGACCGGCGACAGCAAGTATCGTGCATGCCCTCTGATCCGTAAGATGGTTCGCGGCGGTAACCTTGGTGTGAAGACCGGCAAGGGCTTCTATGTATACAATGCAGACCGCACCAAGACTCCTGTGGATGCACAGTAGGCAAAAGGTAAAATAACTGTTCGGAGCCGGATACGGCTCTGGACAGTCTAAGTTCATAATTACAACCAAGTATAAATAACAATGGAGGATTAACATCATGGATTTTACATTATCCAAAGAGCATGAGATGGCGAGACAGCTGTTCAAAGAGTTCGCCGAGAACGAAGTAAAACCTCTTGCGCAGGAAGTTGACGAGACCGAAACCTTCCCCAGAGAGACCGTTGAGAAGATGGCTAAGTACGGCTTCATGGGAATTCCCGTTCCCAAGGAGTACGGCGGACAGGGCTGTGATACCCTGACCTACGCTATGTGTGTTGAGGAGCTTTCCAAGGTTTGTGCAACCACCGGCGTTATCGTATCCGCACATACCTCTCTGTGTATCGATCCTATCATGACCTTCGGTACTGAGGATCAGAAGAAGAAATATGTTCCCGATCTGGCAAGCGGCCGTAAGATCGGTGCTTTCGGTCTGACCGAGCCCGGTGCAGGTACCGATGCTCAGGGACAGCAGACTAAGGCTGTATTAGATGGTGACGAGTGGGTCATCAACGGATCCAAGTGCTTCATCACCAACGGTAAAGAAGCTGATGTATATATCGTGATCGCAGTTACCGGTATCGTAGAGAAGAGAGGCAGAAAGATGAAGGAGATTTCTTCCTTTATCGTTGAGAAAGGTACTCCCGGATTTACCTTCGGTACCAAAGAGAAGAAGATGGGTATCAAGGGTTCTTCCACTTACGAGCTGATCTTCACCGACTGCCGTATCCCCAAGGAGAATATGCTTGGTAAGCAGGGACAGGGATTCAAGATCGCAATGCACACTCTGGACGGCGGACGTATCGGTATCGCTTCCCAGGCTCTGGGTATTGCAGAAGGCGCTCTGGAGAGAACCGTTGCTTACACCAAGGAAAGAAAGCAGTTCGGAAAGTCCATTTCCGGATTCCAGAATACACAGTTCCAGCTGGCTGATATGGCTACCAAGGTGGAAGCTGCCAAGATGCTGGTATACAAGGCTGCACGCAAGAAGGACGAGTACAAGACCAATCCTAAGATCTCTTACTCTGTAGAAGCTGCTATGGCTAAGCTGTATGCTGCTGAGGTTGCTATGGAAGTTACTACCAAGGCTGTTCAGCTGCACGGTGGTTACGGTTACATCAGAGAGTACGAAGTTGAACGTATGATGCGTGATGCAAAGATCACCGAGATCTACGAGGGTACTTCCGAAGTTCAGAGAATGGTTATCTCCGCAGATCTGCTGAAATAAGCAAGCAGGCATTTGTCGGAAATTTTATTAGAAAAGTAAGGAGAAAATACAATGAAGATTGTTGTTTGTATTAAGCAGGTGCCCGATACCAAGGGCGGTGTTAAATTCAATCCTGACGGAACTCTTGACAGAGGCGCAATGCTTGCTATCATGAATCCCGATGATAAGGCTGGTCTGGAAGCTGCACTGAAGCTGAAGGACGAGTTCGGCGCAGAAGTTACCGTACTGACCATGGGTCTTCCCAAGGCAGCAGATGCTCTTCGTGAGGCGCTGGCTATGGGTGCTGACAAAGCAATTCTGGTTACCGACAGAGTACTGGGCGGTGCTGATACCTGGGCTACTTCCACTACCATTGCAGGTGCACTGAGAAACCTTGACTATGATCTGATCATTACCGGTCGTCAGGCAATCGATGGTGATACCGCACAGGTTGGTCCTCAGATCGCTGAGCATCTGGGACTTCCCGTAATCTCTTATGCACAGGACATCAAGGTTGAGGGAGACAAGGTGATCGTTCAGAGACAGTATGATGACAGATATCATGTAGTAGAGGCCCAGATGCCCTGCCTGATCACTGCACTGTCCGAGCTGAATAAGCCTCGTTATATGACTCCCGGCGGAATCTTCGATGCATGCAAGGCAGAGATCACTACCTGGGGCAGAGCTGATCTGAAAGATGTTGATGACAGTAACCTTGGCCTGAAGGGATCTCCTACCAAGATTGCAAAGGCATCCGATAAGGTTCGTAAGGGCGCAGGTGAGAAGATCGTTCCCGATTCACCTGAAGACGGAGCAGCTTACATTGTGGCTAAATTCAAAGAAAAGCACATCATCTAATATAGGAGGCAAACCATGGTAACCAATAATATTGAAGAATACAAGGGTGTATATGTGTTCGCCCAGCAGGTAGACAATGAGATCAGCGGTATCGCATTGGAGCTGCTCGGCAAAGGTAAAGAGCTGGCTGCAAAGCTGGAGACCGAGGTAACCGCGGTTCTGATCGGTTATAATGTAAAGAATCTGGCAGATAAGCTGGCTGAGTATGGCGCAGATAAGGTAATCCTTGTGGACGATCCCGAACTGGAGACTTACAGAACCGAGCCTTATGCACATGCACTGGCATCTGTTATCGAGAAATATAAGCCTGAGATCGTTCTGGTAGGTGCAACTGCTATCGGACGTGACCTCGGCCCTACCGTTTCCGCAAGAGTTAAGACCGGTCTGACTGCTGACTGTACCGTACTTGAGATTGGTGATTTCCCTCTCAATGCGATTCCCGGACAGGAGCAGAAGCACAACCAGCTGCTGATGACCCGTCCTGCATTCGGTGGTAACACCATCGCTACCATCGCCTGCCCCGACAACAGACCTCAGATGGCAACCGTTCGTCCCGGCGTTATGCAGAAGATCGCTCCTATCGCAGGTGCAAAGGCTGTAATCGAAGAGTACAATCCCGGATTTACTCCGAACAACAAATATGTAACCATCAAGGAAGTCGTTAAGGCTGTATCCGATACCGTTGATATCATGGATGCTAAGATCCTGGTATCCGGCGGACGTGGAGTTGGCAGCGCAGAGAACTTCAAGATCCTGGACGATCTGGCAGAGGTTCTTGGCGGTACCGTATCCTGCTCCCGTGCAGTTGTAGATAATGGCTGGAAGCCCAAGGATCTGCAGGTTGGACAGACCGGTAAGACCGTTCGTCCTCAGATTTACTTTGCAATCGGTATCTCCGGTGCTATTCAGCATGTAGCAGGTATGGAAGAGTCTGATCTCATTGTTGCCATCAACAAGGATGAGACCGCGCCTATCTTCGATGTGGCTGACTACGGTATCGTAGGCGACCTGAACAAGGTAGTTCCCGCTCTGACCGAGCAGCTGAAGGCTGCAAAGGCTGAGAAGGCAGCAAACTAATTCGTAACAACGGATTAAAAACATATAAGAACTCCGCCTGATTCCCCGGTCCGTCCGGGAGTCGGGCGGAGTTCTTTTCTGCAAAAAACTGATGCAACTTGTGCAAGTTTCTTGCCTTGTATGCTTGCGCTGGGGGAAGCAAAATAGTAAAATAAAATGATACCAAGGGTAACAAGGTGAAAAATAAATTTTTCACCTGCAAATTTGTGCCTTCGGCTCAAAGTTTGCAGGTTGTTGAAAGGCGTGAGTAGTTTTATGGCAAAACAAAAAGAAATAAAGACCAACGCAATGCGGATCCTGGAATCTTTGAAGATTCCTTATACCCATCACACCTACGAGTGTGAGGAATTCGTGGACGGTCTTCAGATAGCTGACAAATTATCCCTGCCCTATGAACAGGTCTATAAGACGTTGGTCACCGTGAGCAACAGCAAGAATTATTTTGTATTCGTTATCCCTATTGCGGCGGAGCTGGATCTGAAAAAGGCAGCGAAATCGGTAGGGGAAAAGAGCGTGGAAATGATCCACGTAAAGGACATTAACGCCATTACCGGTTATATCCGCGGCGGCTGTACTGCCATTGGCATGAAAAAGCAGTACGTGACCAGAATCGATGAAAGCGCAAAGACACAGGAGCAGATCTATGTCAGCGGCGGCAAGATCGGATCTCAGATCCGTCTGACACCGGAGGATCTGGCCAAGGCAGCGAAAGCAGAATTTGCCGATATTATCCGGCATGAAAATTAACCGGGAAGATACCGTAAGGATCTGACAATTACGAAAACATATATAAAGGAGTATCTATGGAAAAAGAAAAAACAATTCTCGATTACGACACCGTGGCACTGGATGAAGCACAGGATGCGGTGATCATCATAGACCAGACCTTATTACCCGGCAGGATCGAACTGATCGCTTTACATACGGCACAGGAAATCTGGGATGCCATTTATCTGTTGAAAGTCAGAGGGGCTCCGGCCATCGGCGTAGCGGCGGCACTGGGTATTTATCTGCTGGCAAACCGCATCGAGACCGAAGATTTTGAAAAGTTTTATGAGAAATTTACCGAATATAAGGAATATCTGGATTCTTCCAGACCCACCGCAGTTAATCTGTCCTGGGCGCTGAAGCGCATGGATGCTGTGGCTGTAAAGGCTGGCAGAGAAGAGCACAAGACTGTCGCAAAAGTGAAGGAAATCCTGCATGACGAAGCACTACAGATTCGGGCGGAAGATGTGGAAGTATGTCGAAAAATCGGAGAATTTGGACTGGAACTGGTAAAACCGGGAGATGGTATTCTGACCCACTGTAATGCAGGACAACTTGCAACCGTAAAATACGGTACCGCAACCGCACCGATTTATCTGGGACAGGAGAGAGGTTACAACTTCCATGTATTTGCGGATGAGACCAGACCACTTTTGCAGGGAGCCAGACTGACAGCATTTGAACTGCATTCCGCAGGCGTGGATGTGACACTGATCTGTGACAATATGTCCGCTTCTGTCATGTCCAAGGGCTGGGTGCAGGCAGTGTTCGTGGGTTGTGACAGAGTGGCGGCTAACGGAGATACGGCCAACAAGATCGGTACCAGCGTGGTGGCAGCGGTAGCAAAACAATACGGAGTGCCGGTATATATCTGTGCACCCACTTCCACCATTGATATGGCCACAGCCACCGGCGCAGATATCTGTATTGAGCAGCGTAAGGCAGAAGAGGTTACTGAGATGTGGTACAAGGAGCGCATGGCCCCGGAGGGTGTAAAGGTCTACAATCCGGCATTCGATGTGGCGGACCATGAACTGATCGCCGGAATTGTCACGGAATACGGGGTGGCGAGAGCGCCTTACACCGAGAGCCTGAAGGAGATCATGGAACGCAAGGCACAGAGAGGCTGATGGTGAAGATATGAAGCGAAATGTAAGCCTTGCGGAGATATCCGACGGCCGATTATACAAAGCAAATGATATGGTAAAAGCGGATTGCGGTGGTTGCAATGGCTGTTCCCGGTGTTGTCACGGCATGGGCAATTCCATTATCCTGGATCCCTATGATGTGTACCGGATGACTACAGGAATGGGGAAAAGCATGCAGGAGCTATTAGCGGCATCGGTGGAGCTCAATGTGGTGGACGGTGTGATCCTGCCAAATCTGAAAATGCAGGGAGCAGAGGAAGCCTGTGCGTATCTGGACGGAGGGGGTCGATGCAGTATTCACCCGTACCGTCCCGGAATCTGCAGACTGTTTCCTCTGGGAAGATATTATGAAAATGGAGGATTTTCCTATTTTCTTCAGACCGGGGAATGTGCAAAGGAGAACCGCAGCAAGATAAAAGTCAGTAAATGGATCGATACTCCGGATCTGACCCGCAATCAGCAATTTACCTTACAATGGCATGACCTGTTACATGCCATGGAAGAAAGACTGACAGGAGAAGACGAAGGGAAACAGAGGGAAGAAAATCTCCTGCTGCTGCGTCTGTTTTATTTATTGCCGTATGAGGGGACGATAGATTTTTACACACAGTTTACAGAGAGGATGGAACATTGGAATGGACAGAACGGACAGATTTAACAGTTTAAACAAGCTCTCCATTGAGAAGCGCCTATTGAAAGTATTTCGTAAGACCAAGATACTGCTGAGCATGACGGGTGTCATCGCCTGTGTGGCCATGGGAATCGTGAGTTATCAGTATTCCTACGCCTTGAAGCATTACGGTTTCGCGCAGGGTGACATCGGTAAGGCGATGATCGTTATCGCGGAGATGCGGAGTGAGACCCGTGCCGCCATCGGCTATGATGACGATACACTGATCGCTACAGCAAAAAATGCCCATGACCTGACGGCGGAACAGTTGGATACCTATATCAGTGCCCTGGAAGATGACATGATCACGGATGAGGGAAGAGCTACCTACCAGCAGATCAAGGACGGCGTAGCTTCTTATCAGCAGATCGAGGCACAGATACTGGAACTGGGAACAGCTTCCGATTCTGCTAAGCGGATGCAGGCACAGCAGATGGCAGGCGAACAGATGGATCCCGTGTTCCAGCAGGTCTATGCAGATATGACGAGCCTGTTGGACAGCAGTGTAACGAACGGAAATGCCATGGAAGCCAAACTGAATGTTTTCCGTGTGGTTATTTTTATCGTAATCCTTCTGATCATCGGAGTAGGCTTTGCGGGATCTGAAAAAGCGGGAAAAAGAATAGCCAAAGGAATCGCCGGACCGCTGAAAGCGCTGGCAGACAGACTGGATGGGTTTGCTGCAGGTGATCTGTCTTCAGAGTTCCCGGAAGTAAAGACAGAGGACGAAGTGGCAGAGATGAATCGTGCCGCCATTGCAATGGCTGAAAATCTGCGAATGATCATTGAGGATATCAAGCAGGCTCTGAATGCCATGGCAAATGGTGACTGGACGGTAAAATTTCTTTACCCCGATCTCTATGCAGGGGATCTGGATGAATTGAAGGAAGCCCTGAGAGATATCAAATATAAGATGAACGAAGCATTGTACAATGTAAATTCCGTATCCGGCCAGGTATCCATGGGTGCCGGAAGCCTGGCAGATGCCGCACAGTCTCTGGCAGAGGGCGCTACTGAGCAGGCCGGAGCCGTACAGCAGCTACAGGCAACCATTACTAATATTACCTCTATGGTAGACAATACTGCAGAGCATACCAAGAATTCCAGCAGGCAGGCACAGGAATACTCTGCTAAGGCAGATGAAGGCCGTACCGAGATGAATCATCTGATGGAGATCATGGAACAGATCAACGAGACTTCCGAGAAGATCAGCAACATCATCGGTGAGATCGAGGATATTGCCAGTCAGACCAATCTGCTGTCCTTAAATGCGTCCATTGAGGCAGCCAGAGCGGGGGAGGCCGGAAGAGGTTTTGCTGTGGTGGCAGACCAGATTGGTAAGCTGGCAGAGCAGAGTGCGCAGTCCGCTGTCAATACCAGAGAGCTGATCGGCGGTACACTGGAGGAGATCCATGCCGGCAATGAAGCTGTGGATCATGCGTCCCAGACGTTGAGCGTTATCGTGGAAGGCGTCCGCAGGATCGCACAGGATTCTGAGGAACTGAACCAGATTGCAGCTGCTCAGTCAGATGCCATGAATCAGGCGGAGAGCGGTGTGAACCAGATCTCCGAGATCGTACAGTCCAACTCTGCGGCAGCAGAAGAATTATCCGCTACCAGTGAGGAACTGCTGGCTCAGTCCGAGAATATGACCAATCTGGTAAAGCAGTTCAAGCTGATCGATGAGGAGAAGATTCAGGCGAGAAAAAAGGAGGCTGACAATGCCGGTATTTGATTTCAGCAGTATTCCGGAAAATGAGAAGAAGCAGGATCCCGTATGCACCTATACCATGTTCCGTTCCAATGAGGCTGCGGCAAGTCCCGAAAAGCCGATCCTGATCCTGGACAACAGCAGCGAACCGTGGAAGCACCATGCTATCGGTGTCTTCGGCAATCAGAACAAACGCACGAATTTCGAATTCAGGGAAGAGGGCAGCAGTGCCTATGCCGATATTTTACAGATCGATGCAAGATTCGTAAGCCTCGTCAGATGGTTAGGAGAAAATCACATCAATGTCCGGCTTTCCGGGGAAAACCGGGAAGAAGGCTATGCGGTATACAAGATCCGAGAGACTGCATTTGGCGGCGGAACCAAGCTTTCGGCAGAAGATGGATTTTTACAGTTCATGATGGAAAGACTGTTCGCCAGCAGTGCTCCCGCAGAAGAGGAACAGGGGGAGGACGAAGAGGAAGACGGCGATGATATGAAGCTTACCAGCCTTCAGAGTATCTCCGATTTCATGACATGTGCTGGAAGGACCATGCCGGAAAACATCCGCCTGTGGGCCAGAAGAAATCTGGCGGTGGCCAGATCCCATGAGGTGTCTCCGGAAGAGAGAAGACATGCCCAGAGAGCGCTGTCCATCATGATGAACATTCAGTGGAAGGGCAATTACTTCGAAGCCATTGATCCGGTGGAAGCCAGACGGATCCTGGACGAGGAATTGTACGGTATGGAGAGAGTCAAGCAGCGGATCATGGAGACCATTATCCAGATTAACCGTACCCACACCTTACCGGCTTACGGACTGCTTCTGGTGGGTCCGGCCGGAACCGGTAAATCCCAGATCGCTTATGCGGTGGCGAGGATCCTGAAATTGCCCTGGACAACATTAGACATGAGTTCCATTAACGATCCGGAGCAGCTGACCGGAAGCTCCAGAATCTATGCCAATGCCAAGCCGGGCATTATCATGGAGGCTTTTTCCATGGCGGGAGAGTCTAATCTGGTATTCATCATCAATGAGTTGGACAAGGCGGCAAACGGCAAGGGTAACGGCAATCCGGCGGATGTGCTTCTGACATTGCTTGACAATCTGGGATTCACGGACAACTATATGGAATGTACCGTTCCCACCTTTGGTGTCTACCCCATCGCCACTGCCAATGACAAGGAGCAGATCAGTGCTCCGTTAATGTCCCGTTTTGCAGTGATCGACATCCCGGATTACACACCGGAGGAGAAGAAGATCATTTTCTCCAGATTTGCATTGCCGAAGGTGCTGAAAAGGATTGGACTGCAGGCAGACGAATGCACACTCACCGAAGAGGGACTGGATGCGGTGGTGGAGATCTATTCCAACACCAGTGGAATCCGTGACCTTGAGCAGGCGGCGGAGCATCTGGCAGCCAATGCCCTGTATCAGATCGAAGTGGACGGGGTAAAGGAAGTTGTATTTGATGCAGAAAAAGTGAAGAAATTATTTCTATAAGTAATAGAAGCAGGTAGTCGCAGGATGCGGTTGCCTGCTTTTTGTGCAAAGTCGGGGGCTTTTGCCCCGGCATCATTATAGAAAAACGAGTAGAGGAGAGGGACATGACAAAGAAAGTATTAGTGATCACGGATGCACAGAACGAATTCATCACCGGGGCGCTGGGAAACAAGGAGTGCGAGGCGGCGGTAAAGTATATCGTTGCGGCAGCAGAAAGCGGGGAATACTACAAGGTGATCTTTACAAAGGATACCCATACGGCGGATTATCTGCACACCCAGGAAGGAAAGCGTCTGCCCGTTCTGCACGGACAGGAAGGCACAGAAGGATATAAGATCCATCCGGATATCATGAAGGCGGTACAGGAGCATTATGCGCCGGAACAGATCCTTACGGTGAAAAAGCCTACTTTTGGCAGTCTGGATTTTGGGAATACGCTGAAGGCAATCTGGGAAGAGGTGACGGCAGCAGGAGAGGCAGCAGGGGGTGAATATCCCATGGAAGTGGATTTTACCGGATTCTGCACCGGAATCTGTGTGTTAAGCAATGTGGTCATGGCAAAGGCATTTGTACCGGAAGCGAGAGTGTGTGTCATTGAGAAGGCCTGTGCCTGTGTGACACCCCAGACGCACCAGACGGCCATCGCAGCTATGGGACCGATCCAGGCGGATGTGATTTAGAGAACATATCATATTTACACAGTTGTGAATCTAAGAGAGAAAGAGGATAAAATCATGCAATTACCACAGATCATCAACAGCTTACTGGAAAATGATATGTACAAGTTCTCTATGGGACAGTGTATCTACCACCAGTTCAGCGCTTATAAGACTACCTGGACCTTCAAATGCAGGAATACAGATGTATTTTTCACATCTGAAATGGTAGAAGAAATCAAGGCGCAGATCCGGGCCTATTGTGACTTACGTTTTACGGAAGAAGAACTGGCTTATCTGGAAAACGTAAAATGGATCAAGGGTTCCTATGTGGATTTCCTACGGCTGTGGCAGCCCAGATATGAGGATTTTGAGATCGGCACAGAGGCAGACTGTGGCCTGACTATCGAGACGAAGGGCTCCTGGCTGAATACCTCCATGTATGAAATTCCAACGCTGGCTATTGTTAATGAAGTATTTTTCCGTATGAATTATGACTATGAGAAGCTGTATGCCTCCTTCCGGGAGCGTCTGGCAGACAAGCTACAGAAGCTGGTGGACGGAACGTATTGCCTTGGAAATTTCAGTGAATTCGGTCTGAGACGCCGTCTCTCTGCAGAGGCACAGGAACTGGCAGTACAGGAGCTGGTGGGTCACAATAAGGATTATAAGGACTCCGCCTGCATTGGTACCTCCAATGTCTATCTGGCAAAGAAATGGAACGTGACACCGGTAGGCACTATGGCCCATGAATGGATCATGTGTACCGGGCAGGGCAATCACAAGCACAATCCGGCATATTCCAACTGGTATGCCCTGGATGCCTGGGTGAAAGAGTATGGCATTTTGAACGGAATTGCTTTGACGGATACGATCACCACAGATTGTTTCCTGAAAGATTTCCAGCTGACCTATTCCACTCTGTTTTCCGGCGTGCGGCATGACAGTGGGGATCCCTTTGCATGGGGGGAGAAGCTGATATCTCATTATGAATCTCTGGGGATTGACCCGAAGCGCAAGACCCTGCTGTTCAGTGACAGTCTGGACTTTGCACGGGCAGATGAACTGCGTAAGGCATTCCGGGACAGGGTGACGGTGGCTTTCGGTATCGGAACCTATATTGCCAATGATACCTGCGAGGAACCGTTGAATATTGTCATGAAGACCACTGCCTGCAACGGCATGGATGTGGCAAAGATCTCCGATACTCCCGGCAAGGAAATGTGTAAGAATGCGGATTACGTGGATTATCTCACCAGATGTATCAGATGGAGACTGGAACATGACAGATAGGAAGCAGCAGAAAATCAGAAACGGCGGGAATACAGCATGGATGAAAAAAACAGAATAGAAAACAGAATCGGTGTGCTGGATGGAATCCGTGCCATAGCCATCGGGATGGTAGTGTGGTTTCATTTCTGGCAGCAGACATGGCTGACACCGTATCTTCGGATTCCAACAGAGTACACAAAATATATTGGACTCACGGAGATCAACCTAGCTGGATGGGTCAGATATGGATTCGTTTTTGTGGATATGATGATTCTGCTCAGCGCGTTCTGCAATTTTTATCCCTATGCCAGATCTATTGTTCTGGGAGAGGACTGGCCGGATACGAAGAGATTTTACAGAAAGAGGGCAGCAAGAATATTGCCTTCTTACTATTTTATGCTGACGATCGATCTGGTTTTTTATATTTTACCTTGGCATAAATATCGGAATGTGGGGGCATTGTGCAAAGATATTGTAACACATGTATTTTGCGTTGCACCAAACTGGTCGGACACTTATATATCCACCTCTTTTAACGGTGTGTTGTGGACGGTACAGATGGAAGTAATCTATTATCTGCTGCTGCCGTGGATCGCAAGATTGTTCCGCAAGTGGGCCTTTGCCACTTATAGTGTGATGTTGATGATTTCCGTTACAAGTACTGCGGTAATTCTGAACTGTTTTGCGGGAAAAGAGAGAAATTATGGAAATAATATTCTGACGTTTATGGGAATCTATGCCAATGGCATGCTTTGCTGCATCCTGTATGTCATGTGGAAGAAATACGTGACAGAAAATAAATATTCGCAGCTGGCAGGAACAGTGCTCTCTGTTTTGTGCATTTTTCTGATGAACGGGGTGATTCATAAATACGATGGGGATGTGAATCTGCAGGCAGTTCAGCTGCAGAGCAGGCTGGTGCAGTCGTTCCTGTTTGCATTGTTCCTTTTCAGCACAGCCTGTGCGGGAGAATATTATCAGAAACTATATTCCAACCGAGTGGCATCACTTTTTTGCAAATTTTCCTATAATCTGTATCTCTGGCATCAGATGATCGCCGTCTGGCTGAAAGAAAAAAGAATTCCTTATTGGAGCGGGGATACGCCGCCAAATATGACAGGTGACCGTGTATGGCAGTGGAAATATCAGATACTGATTATCGTGGTGTCTGCGGCGGTGGCGGTAGCGGTTACTCTGATCGTGGAAATTCCTGCGGCCCGATATCTGCTGAAAGACAGGGACAGCCATAAGGAAGAAGGAAAACAGCATGACAGAATATGAACATATTGAGCACACGTTTGCACCGGTGTACGATGCGGATTCGCTGGTGCTGATCCTGGGGACATTGCCCTCTGTGAAATCCCGGGAGAACCATTTTTATTACGGACATAAGCAGAACCGTTTCTGGAAAGTGATGGCAGATCTGTGCGGGGAACCGGTGCCGGAGACCATAGAGGAGAAAAAGAAAATGCTGCTGACCCACCATATCGCCATATGGGATGTGATCCAGAGCTGCGATATTAAGGGATCCAGCGACAGTAGCATCCGCAATGTGGAGCCGACGGATATTCGAAGGATCCTGGCGGAATCACAGATCACGCGGATCTATGCCAACGGTAACAAAGCAGGAGAGCTTTATCGAAAATATCAGCTGCCCCTGACCGGCATAGAAGCCACGGTGCTGCCCTCCACCAGCCCGGCTAATGCGGCATGGAGGCTGGAGAGTTTGTGCGAAGTGTGGCGGGAGACGATAGTACTTTTATAATTTTTGAAAAAACGACAAAAAAATGAAAGTACTATTGACAATTCATGAGATGTTTTATATAATTTAAGAAATGATACCAAAGGTATCAAAAGCAAAAGGGGATTATCGTATAGAACAGACCGCGCATCTAATAAGGATGCGCGGTCTGTTTTTTATGGGAAATACATATATCGGTCATGTTTAGTATGTAGTCGTTTTAAGGAAGGACGACAGTAGCAGATATGTATCGTAGCATTGTCTGGTGGAGAAATGCCATAGGCGAGTGTAAAAGTTTAGAGAAAAGCTAGCAAAAATAGAATATATAGTAAAATATAATTTAGTAAAGTATGATTGTCTAAAATACAAATTGACGTTCCGAGGAAGATAATTTGCAGATAATTTTGATATTTGTTTGCAATGAATAAATCGGAATGTAAATTTTAAATTTAAGAAAATGGAATACTTGCCTCGCGGATTAAGTTATAGATATTTTGGAATTTTGCAGGTTCACTTTGGCGTGCGGCAATCAGAAGTCCTTGCAATCGGGCCTTTGACTGAAGATTTTTTGGATTCTGACTAAAGTATTTCCATTCACTGATTACATTAAGACTTAATGAATTTTTGATTTTTAAGTTTCCATCAGACGATATAACGACACCAGTGATAAGCTTAGGATATTTTTTGGTATAGTATTTTACTTTGTTACGTGAAAGTCGGTATAAGTTTTTAGAGATAATTTTATATATTACTTGTTTTTGAGTATGAGAAATTATGTGTTGTGAAGAAAAGGTGACGTCATCAACATACACGGACATAGTAATATTATTTTTATCACAAAAATTCTGTAAAGAATCAAACATTTTATGGTTCACCAAATAAGATAATATCTGACTTGCGGGAGACCCGGAGATTAAATGGTTTGGTGTTTTAATTTTCTTTGATATTAAAAAAGCATTTACAGATTCAACGTTTTCAATGCTACATTTTGACAAGTCTACTGTCAACAAATTAGTTAAAATATTTGCAATATCAGGAGAGGTTTTTAGTGACTCTATAAAAAAATTGTATACAGCATTGCGTGTGATACAAGGAAAAAAGGCACACAAATCAATTTTGAAGACATATTTATTACCGCTATGTAGTTTTGCATTTCCTATATATGATTTCCCTTTTATCCCAGAAAAAATATTAGCTGGAACAATGATTTTATTTAATTCATTTTTAATATGTCGTTGAATGGTTTTTAGTTCTTCAGAAGGAACTTCAATTAAACGAGGTTTGGGATCTGTTTGTATATATGGAGAAATTTGTTTGGAAACATAAGATTGTTTTAAAAATTGCCTGTTGTGGATATGTAATAAACTCAATAAATATTTCTTTGAAGTTAGTTTATATAGGTTCGAATGAATAGGGTTAATCATAAAATTCCCTCATTTCAAATTAAATGCTGGTGTTTAGCAATTGCGTACTATGCTGATAAATAAACGAATAAATTCAGCACGAGTAGTAGGATCACAAATAGACATAACCAGTGTAAGACAAATAATAGCGATAATGATGCAGATTAAAGATTTGCCATCAAGTTTAATGTTACTAAGTATGTTGACATTTATAGTAACATTAGGTTTATCCGCTTTCTTTTTCATAGAGATCACCTCCTTGTTATTATTGGCTCCATATAGGAGTCTCCCTAATCCTCAAATAACAAAGAGATTGTTATAGCGTATATCTATTGTTCTCACACCAGCATATTTCTTCTCCCTATGAGCACTTATATACGTTTATGATGCGAAAAAAGTAAGTATAGCACCACCTAAGCCCCCTCTCCGGGAACTGCGGTACAGACTTGGTACTCTTAGGGGATATGGGCGGCATAGACTGTGAGATGCAGTCGCGTCCTTAAAAATACATATTGAGTAGTCAATATGTACCATTCGTCTTAGACGAACCAAATGGGAGTAAATCTGCTATTTACACTGGCAATAATATTATACAGCACTAATATAAAAAAATCAATCGAAAAAGAACGCTTGTTCCCTACTGGCTTTTTATTTTATCTAAGGAAGCAAGTGCTGTCAGATATGATACTCTATTGGCAAGGGATAAAAATAAAGCGAATGACAGGCATGAAATAGTAATCGTTATATTGACTAATAGAACTTTTATGGAATATCATGAATATGAGATTAAGATGATTGATGAAATAGGAATAAATAAGGTAAAAATATACGAGAATTAAAGAGCTATAAAGCAGAAGATATTGGAAAAGGGGATTTACGATGGCAGTTGCAAAACCAATTATAAGACAGATAAAAGACAACAGTGAATCATTAGATTTCTTTGAAACTGTTTCACTTCCTTCCGAAGATGAGAAAACACGGAAAATCATTATGGATTTTCCCACAGTTTATATACATAACTGGAAAGACTCCGGTGATTTTGAGGTGTATGTAGGGGAGTCCAATAATATCTTTAAAAGAACACGCCAACACTATGATACAGCGAATGACAGAACACAATGGCAGAGTAAATTATTGGAAAAGGATTCCAGCTTGTTCATTATTGGACACGAACATTTTAATAAATCATTGACATTGGATATTGAAAATCGGTTAATGCACTATATGATGAGCGCTGATCATGTAAGGCATGTACATAATTTGAGAGATAATCCGCAGAAGGGTTATTACCCGATGGAAGAGCTGGATGAAATATTCAGTAAAATATGGAGAGGTCTTCGGAAGGAAAATAAGGAACTATTTCCCTCAGAGAGTGCAATTAAAGATTCGGCGATATATAAGGCTTCACCACTGCACAAGTTGACTGAGGATCAGGAAAATGCAAGAGAATTGATCATACAGAAAGTCACGGACGCTCTTTCTAAGGGAAAAACAAAGCAGCTGATCTTTATTGATGGTGAGGCAGGAACAGGTAAGACTGTTTTGAATAGCAGTACATTTTATGAATTATATTGCCGGGCAGAAGAAAATAAAACCAGTATACGATGCTATATGCTTGTAAACCATGATGAACAGATAAAGGTATATGAGCAGATAGCGGAGAGACTTGGATTAACAGAAAAATATGGAAATGTTGTCAGCAAGCCCACATCGTTTATTAATACCCATTCAGCAGATGATCCGGTAGATGTTGCATTTATAGATGAGGCACACTTATTGCTGACACAGGGTAAGCAATCTTATAGAGGAAAAAATCAGCTTCAGGATATCATAGAGCGGGCAAGAGTTACTGTGGTGATGTTTGATGAATATCAGATACTCACGACGGAACAGTTTTGGGAAGCACAGATTTTGGAAAAGTACCGAAAGCAGGCAGAAGCAACCAATAATCACATTATATTGGATAAACAGCTTCGGATGCAGGCAGGTCCGGAAACGATGGACTGGATCGATTCGTTTACAAAAAGAAACGAGATCAAAAAACTTCCGGAAACAGTTGATGGATATACAATCAAGGTTTTTGATGATCCGGAACAACTGGATCTGGAAATTACGGAAAAGGCAAAGAAAACGGATTCGGCATTATCACGTTTGATCGCAACTTATGACTGGGAATATAGTAGCAAAGCGAAAAGAAGATTTAGAAAATATTGGGAAGTAGAAATCGGAGCATGGCATAAACCCTGGAATAGAGAATTAAAGTCAGAACTTTCCCAAAAAGAAAAGAGACAGATTAAAGATTTAGCCTGGGCAGAACAACCACAGACAATCAATGAAGTGGGTTCTACTTTTACAATTCAGGGATTTGATTTAAATTATGCCGGAGTTATTCTGGGACCTTCTGTTAAATACAGAAATGGAAAAGTAATATATGACACCGAAAAAAGCTGTAATGATAAGGCGATTCAAAACAGAACATTATCAGATGGTTCAAAACAAAAATTTGGAGAAATATTGATTCAACATGCAGTTCGTGTTTTGATGACCCGTGGTGTAAATGGAATGTTTATTTATGCTTGTGACGATGAACTTAGAGAGGCATTAAAAAGGGCAACCCAAAGAGGAGAGACAAAGTAAATATGAAACAGGAAACGATAGACAGAATCAGAAAATTCACAGAGGATAGAGACTGGGATCAGTTTCATTCACCGGAAAACCTTGCAAAATCAATTGTAATTGAGGCAGCAGAGCTTTTGGAATGCTTTCAGTGGTCTGATAAAGACTATGATTTACAGCATGTAAAAGAAGAACTTGCGGATGTTATTGTATATAGCCAGAATTTGCTGGATAAGCTGGGGCTGGATGCGGATGAGATCGTAAATATGAAGATGGATCAGAACGAGGCGAAGTATCCGGTGGAGAAGGCAAAGGGAAGTGCGGCAAAATATGATAAACTATAAATAGAACTAAAAGTTGTGATACATGGGGAAGTTTAAATACGCATTATTATTCTGTTATTTATGAAGTGGATGTTGGTTTTATACAGGAAAAGGGGATTAGGATGAAAAAAGGATTGCTTTTGGGGAATGGAATAAATAGTAGAATAGGAGTTGATTCTTTTTCAGTCGATAACATTTGGCGGCGTTTTATAGAGAATATAAGAAAATACAAACCGGTTTTTGAGGCAACATTTGATATTACGATATATGAAGATGAAATAGTTGATGTATTGTTGAATTCAAGTAACAGAGGAATTGAAACATTAGCAGGTACAGTCTACAAATATATTTGTGACAAAATCGGGAGCAAATGGTCTACAAATGATGATATCCGATTGCAGGATTTGTTGACATGCATTGCTATTACTACAATTTTTCTAGATGAAAATGGTAAAAAGAAAGTAAATTACAAGGTAGACCAGCTGCCGGATTTTTCTGTATATGATATGGTATTTACACTGAATTATTATGAATTTTGGGATTATAACCATATTGCGGTACCGTTACATGGAAGAGTAGACTTGGATGCAATCCATGAAAATATTAATGTGCTAGTTAGTAGTCTCCGTATGAGTTATGATAAATACAGGGAAGCTGTTGAAAAAGTAGCAAGAAATAATAAGGTTCAAATAGTAAATTTATCAGATATAATTTTTGCTCCGTCAGCGGTTATTAAAGAACATTTAATTTGCGTAGAAGGAATATATCCATCAAATAGATTATTCCCAGCAGATGATTTGTATCTTATTAAGAAACAAAAATTATATGAAGACATAAAGAATGTTGATGAACTGGATATTTTTGGAATGTCACCATATGGCGATGATAGCTTAATTCATATAATTAATACAAAATTAAAAGTGAGAGTATTTATTTATAATAAAGATAGCAACCATGAAACTAGAGAATGGATGAGAAAATTAACATGTCCCTATGAATTGCTTGATTCGGGATTAATATGATTTTTACTAATAGGCAAGAGCGTATTAATTGATATTAGCATTTATGAGGCACTCTGGAATATAAGAAAGGAGAAGGTATGTACGAATTATTATCAAAGAGAATTAAGAATGCAGACGGAGAACCGGAAGTATTTATATATAATAGTTTTCCATCAGCTTTTAGAAATCAGGTTTTTTATATTTTAGAAGATGTTTTAGAGCCATATTCAACATATGATGAAAATTTGTGGGATATTTTCGAGGAAAATTTTTGCAGAGAAAAGGGATTGAAGGGCATGGGATATGGTAAACTGCAAAAGGGTTATGGAAAATCCAGTATAGAAGAATATTTTAAAGATTGTGATGATATTGACTTTTTGGATGCAATAGATTATTTCTTTTACTTGATTGATAAAAAGCTACGTACTATAAAACCAAAATACAAATATGATTATGATGCAGATGGCGCAATAAATGATGCAATCGTTGAGTTGAATTATCGATTTAAACAGCATAATTTGGGATATGAGTTTGTCAATTCACAGATTATTACTATTGATAGTACTTTTTTGCATAAAACAGCTGTAAAACCAGCTTTAAAATTATTGCTCGAAGAAGGCTTCGAAGGCGCTGAAGATGAGATAAGAAATGCTTATGAAAAAAGACGAAAAGGTGATAATAAAAATGCAATATTAGAGGCAGAGAAAGCTTTTGAAAGCACAATGAAAATCATTTGTGATAAACAGGGATATGTATATGATAAAAACAAGGATACGGCACAGAAACTAATTGCAATTTTAGAAAACAATGGTTTTTATCCAAGCTATATGAATGCGCATTTGACAAGTATACGAACAACATTGGAAACAGGATTACCTGTTGTAAGAAATAAAGTAGCTGGACATGGACAAGGAAATCAGATTATTACTATATCAGACGAATACACCGATTATGCATTGCATTTGGCTGCGGCTAATATTTTGTTTTTGGTACGATTATATAGGAATAAAAAACAAAATCCTTAGTAGTAATCTTTTTCATTTTACTACTAACAGGTAGTAACAACTTGCTAAGTTCTGCCCTGATTTGCCACAATCTGTAATTTCACAGCATTTTACCATAACCCCAGAAAACCTCGCAAAACAGGGTGTTTCCGGACAAAAAGGAGTAAACAATAACTATGATAAAAGTCCTTTTCATCTGCCATGGCAACATCTGTCGTTCCCCCATGGCGGAATTCGTAATGAAAAAATTAGTATCCGATGCCGGACTCACCGCCCGCTTCCAGATCGCCTCCGCGGCCACCAGCACAGAGGAAATCTGGAACGGCATCGGGAATCCGGTGTATCCGCCGGCGAAGGCGGAGCTGGCGAGGCATGGGATCTCCTGTGAGGGGAAGCGGGCCAGACAGGTGACGAGAGCGGATTATGCGGAATATGATTATCTGATTGGTATGGATGGTGCGAATATCCGCAACATGCTGCGGATATTCGGGGGAGATCCGGAGGGGAAAGTAGCGAAGCTACTTTCCTATGCGGGATCGGAACGGGATATTTCGGATCCATGGTACACGGGAGAGTTTGGGACGACCTACGATGACGTTCTGGAAGGCTGTACCGCGTTCCTTGAATATTTACAACAAAACAGCAAAATCGACACATGATCTGACACTGCCAACACTGTACATATGACAAATGTGTCATGCGTGAAAAGTTCACAGAATCACCACATTTTTCTCACAATTCCTTCGCAGATGTCCTTTATCATAAGAGGCAGATAAGGGGAAAGAAATGTTCACAAGATTTTTAATGGAACAGGAGGAATGAGAATATGAGAAGATGGAATTTACCCCAGGTGAATACAAAGGTAATGTGTGCAGTGTTGACAGCTGCTATGGTGATGACAGGATTTACAGCCTGTGGCGGATCAACCACTGCGAGTGCAGCAAGCACGGAAGCATCGGAAAATAAAGAGACGATCGCATCGGAGAGTACGACGGAGCAGAATACTGTAGAGAGCAGTGAAGAGAAGGTAGAATCTTATCTTGGTCAGATTACAGCGATTGACGGCAATGTGATCTCCATCGCACTGGCAGAGAAGCCGGAAGCTCCGGAGGGTGAAGCACCTGTTGGTGAGGCACCCAGCGGAGAAAAGCCGGATGGCCAGGCTCCTGACGGCAACGGTGGCGCGCCCAATGGTGAAGCCCCTACCGGCGAAGCTCCCAGCGGAGAAAAGCCGAACGGCCAGACTTCTGATGGCAATGGCAGCGCCCCCAACGGAGAAACACCGAACGGTCAGAAACCTGAGAAAGACATGCTAGATGAGATGACCTTAACTCTCAGCGGAGATACTATGACTATCACAGTCAATGACGATACGATCATTACGATTGACGGAGAAGATGCCACTCTGGATGAACTTCAGGTAGGCGATACCGTATCCTTCTTCCTGGATGGTGAGACAGTGACTTCATTGAGCGTAGGCGTGCCGGAGTCGACACAGCCTATGCAGGTTCCGGAGCAAAATTAAGCTGACGTAAGAGCATGGTTCCCAGAATTTCTGCCATTTCTTCCGGAGACTGGGGATTGGATTCTTTCAGCCAGGTCTCTACGACACCGACACAGCCGGTGATGATGAAGGAGCAGAGATATTTATAGTTGGCATCGGATTGCGCACTTTCCAGAACCTGGAGGGTGCGCTTTTCAATCTGATCTTTCAGACGATTGACGAAAGCCAGATCCCCATGAGGGCCGATCATGACCTTGGCCAGATCCCTGTTTCGGTCCAGAAAATGGAAGAATTCCAACAACGGCCCCTGAGAGGCCAGAGAATTGGTAACGACCGGTTTCTGCTCCATGATTTCATTAAATTCCAGGAACATTTCATCCTCGATTTTATGGAGCATATCGTAGATATCATCATAATGCAGATAAAAGGTTCCGCGGTTGATATCCACCAGTTCAGTCAGCTCCTTGACGGAGATATCCTGAATATCATGGGTTTCTAACATTTTTACCAGCCCCTGTAATAAGAGAGCTCTTGTCTTGCGCACACGGCGATCCATTTTTTCCATAAGACAATCCACCAGCCTTTCCGGGAAAAGAAGAAATCATTTCCTATATGTAATACAAATCTGAATTTTTTCTAAAATAATAGACGAACATCGCGAAAATGTCTAAAAATAAACAATCACAAAAAATCTGTAGCTTGCTTTTTCTTCCCCATTATTATATTTTGCATGTGGCAGAAAATCAACACAAGTTCATTAAATGACATTAATACAATTTCTCATCTTTGTAGTAAGTCTTTACAGATGTTCAAAAACATTTTAAACTAGAGGTGTATAAAATCAAATACATAAACAAGGGTACAAAGAGAGAAAAAGCAGGAGGGAACTATGGCAGACAACGCAGAAAAAGACAAAAAAGATAATTCCTTTATGATGAAACTTGCCACGCTCATTGTAGACAAACGAAAAGGATTTTATCTGATCTTTATTGTTTTATGCATATTTTGCGTATTATCCATGAACAGAGTCAAGGTTAATAACGATCTGACCACTTATTTGCCGGACACAACAGAGACCAGAAGGGGACTGGATCTGATGGATTCGGAATTTACCACGTATGGCTCCGCCCGGATCCTGATCTGTAACGTGACGTTTGACGAGGCACAGAAACTGGCAGATCAGGTGGAGGAGATGGACGGTGTCAGCATGTTGGATTTCGATGACACCGAGGATCATTATCATGACATGGAGGCTTTATTGTCTGTCACTTTTGATGAGGAAGCAGACACGGAAGCTACACAGCAGCATCTGGATGAAGTATTGGATGCATTGTCCGATTATGATGTTTACTATTCTTCCGATATCGGTCAGGAAGAGCGTGACGCGGATGACTTGAATAATGATATGATCGTCATTCTGTTGTTGGCAGCAGTGGTTATCGTAGCCGTATTGTTATTTACCTCTACGACTTATGCGGAAATCCCGGTTTATCTGACTACATTTATTGTGGCAGCTATTTTGAACAAAGGTACGAACTACTGGTTCGGAACCATCAGTTTTGTTACGAACTCCATCGCGGTGGTACTGCAGTTAGGTCTGGCGGTAGACTATGCCATCATTCTGGCCCACCGTTTTATGGAAGAACATGAGGACAAGGATGCCAGAGAGGCTGTGATTGTTGCTTTGAGTAAGGCAATCCCGGAGATTTCCTCCAGTTCCCTGACCACCATCTCCGGTATGGTAGCCATGATGTTCATGCAGTTTAGAATTGGTTATGATATGGGTATCATTCTGGCAAAATCCATTATTTTCAGTATGGTGGCCGTATTCTTCCTGATGCCCGGACTGTTGTTGACCTTTTCCAAGGCCATCGACAACACCCATCACAAGAGCTTCGTTCCGAAGATCACAGCAGTCGGTAAGTTTTGTGTGGCTACCCGCTACATTATACCGCCTATTCTGATCGTAGGTGTTATTATAGCATTTTTCCTGTCCAATAAGGCAAACTACGTGTACGATACCAACACTCTGGAATCCAGTACTATGAGTGATAATAAATTCTCCGTCAGCATGGTAAATAAGGAATTCGGCATGGTGAACCAGCTGGCGGTCATTGTGCCGAACGGTGATTATGAAAAAGAGGCACAGACACTGAAAGCTCTGGAAAAGCTGGATGTGGTGAAATCCTGTCAGGGACTTGGCAATATCGAGGCCATGGACGGCTATATGCTGACGGATAAGCTGACCCCCAGGCAGTTTGCGGAACTGATCGATCTGGATATTGAAGTGGCGGATATGTTGTATTCGGCATATGCACTGGATCAGAGCGATTATGGTGCGCTGGTCAGTGGCGTCAGTGAATACGAAGTTCCGTTTATTGATATGTTCCTGTTCATTTATGATCAGAAAGAAAGCGGCAACATCACACTGGACGATGATCTGGAAGAAACTCTGACGGATGCTTATTCCCAGATCTGTATTGCGAAAGATCAGCTGCTGGGCGAAGACAATTCCCGATTTGTTCTGGAATTGAATGTTCCTTATGAGGGAGAAGAGACCACAGCAGCACTGGATCAGATCCGTAATACCGTGGCAAAGTTCTATAATATAGATGACATTCTGCTAGTCGGTAACGCCACCAGTGATAAGGATCTGGGCGATTCCTTCGCAACGGATAATACGATCATCACGGTGCTGACAGCATTGTTCGTTATGATCATCCTGCTGTTCACCTTCCAGTCCGCCGGTCTGCCGGTACTGTTGGTTGTAACGATTCAGGGTAGTATCTGGATGAACTTCTCATTGCCGTATCTGTTGAATGAAAATGTATATTTCCTGGGATATCTGGTAGTATCTGCGATCCAGATGGGTGCAACGATCGACTACGCTATCGTTATCACCAGCCGTTACATGGATCTGAAGACCTATATGCCGATCAAGGAAGCCGCCATCGAAGCACTGAACCAGGCGTTCCCTACCATTGTTAC
Organism: Lachnospiraceae bacterium GAM79; assembly: GCA_003584705.1. Lineage (GTDB taxonomy): Bacteria > Bacillota > Clostridia > Lachnospirales > Lachnospiraceae > Acetatifactor > Acetatifactor acetigignens. The sequence continues at coordinate 3,006,482 of AP018536.1, read as the reverse complement.
CAGCGGATCCATGCTGGTATCTGCGGGATTTATTATCAGCTATGTATCTTCCAATGCAGCGGTAGCGGCCATCGGACTGGCTCTTGGTCGTGGTACTCTGACATCTATTTTGTTGGTACTGCTGGCATTGCCGCAGACACTGCTGATCGGAGATATCATTATTCAGAAGACAGCATTTACACTGAAACGGGATCTGGCAAAGCCCTTGCCCTCCGCCGGAAGAATCCGTATGAACGGTCACATCAAGGGTTATGTCAATGGTGTGTTGGAGGGTGATTTCATCGGTGTCATTGATGGTGAGATGGGTGCGGTGGTGCGTCCCAAGGATACCGTGACGATGGAGGAGCGGGACGATGCCCCGGAAGAAAACTATCCCAGACTGGAAGCCCAGGAGCTGCCGGAGGATGAGACAGCCGGACAGAAAGCAACCGGAGCAGATACAGAAGCTGCGGATAAGAAAGCTTCGGATAAAGAAAAAACAGCAGAAAGCGAGGGAACAGAAGATGAACAGTAAGAGATTATTATGTTTCCTGCTGGGAGCAGCATTGATCCTGCAGACACCGGCCACCGCCTATGCAGCAGAAACTTTGACCTATGAGCAGTACAGAGGCGGCAGCGGTTATAGCAGCACGATAAAGGAGCAGGATTATGCAGTCATAGAGATCAGCACGGAGGAGGATCTGCGGAAACTGGTGGAGAACTGTGTACTGGACAGTTGGTCCAGAGATAAAAAAGTAGTGCTGCAGAACGACATTGTTCTGAGCATGACAGGTGAACTCAGTATTCCTACGTTTGCAGGAATCTTTGACGGCAGCGGTTTTACTATTTCCAATGTGAAACTGACCGGAGACGGTTCGGCAGTGGGATTGTTCCGCTATGTGCAGGAGGGAGCAAAAGTCCGCAACCTTACGGTCACGGGGGAAGTATCTCCCTCTGGAAGTCAGGATCAGGTCGGCGGTATCGTCGGTGTGAACTATGGCAGCATTGAAAATTGTAAATTTACCGGAAATGTGGTCGGTGATACGGATGTCGGCGGTATTGCCGGAGTCAATGCCGAGAGCGGAGAGATCCGTCGGTGTGAATCCTCCGGAAATGTGATCGGCAATCATTCCGCAGGCGGTATTGTGGGCAACAACCACGGTATTCTGAATAACTGCAGCAACAATGGCAATATCAATACGTACAGCACGGAAGTGACTTATGATCTGGAAGATATCACCATGGACAATCTGGAGCAGATCAACAGTACCTCCAATGTGGCAGCTCATACGGACACCGGCGGTATCGCAGGTATTTCGGATGGTAAGATTTATTATTGCTCCAATTCCGGTGCCATCGGCTACCAGCACGTAGGCTACAATACCGGAGGTATCGTAGGCAGACTGCATCAGGGCTATCTGCAGAACTGCACCAACACCGGATATGTGCAGGGCAGAAAAGATGTGGGCGGTATCGTGGGTCAGATGGAGCCGTTCCTGGAAATCCAGTATCTCAGTGACAAGCTGAAGGAACTGGATACGGAGACAGACAAATTCCTGGATATGTTGGATGCCACCCAGAAAGATGTGAGCAGCTATAGCAAACAGGCATCCAGTATTGCCAAGAGTATCAGTTCGAACCTGAAAGATGCCAACAATGCGGGAAGTTCTCTGACCGGGACCGCTCATGATCTGTGGCATATTTACAATCAAGAGTTGAACGGCGTCAGCAACGATCTGAAAGTCCTGAATGACGATCTGAACAAGCAGGCGGATAATGACAAGAATAACGGCAACAGTCATGACGTTACCATCAGTGGAAATGATATTTGGAATGGTAACTGGGGTGGCGATGGCGATCATGACGTCAGTGGCGGAAACATTACCATCACCGTACCGGACGATACGGAGAGCTATAAATCGGCACTGAAAAAATTCGGAGAGAATGCCACCAAGCATCTGGATAACATGACGAATGCTTCCACGGATCGCAGTGGCGGTATCAAAGATAATCTGGATACACTGAATGACAGGCTCGACAAGGCTTTTGACCAGTTGGGTCAGTTGGGGGATGTACTGGAAGCCGGGACAGACAGCACCAGTGCCCACATGGATGAGCTGATGGATCAGGCCAGAGTTCTGAGGAATCTGGTCAGCGAAATCCGGGATGATCTCTTCCGGTATGAAGGAATTTCTGTAGAAGATACTTCGGATGAGTCAGCCAGCAAGGAAGAGGTGAACCCCGGAGATCCCGATGCGGAGGATGACACCGCAGAACCGGAAGGAACCGAAGAAGCGCGCTATGATACTTCCAGCTTCCAGAAGGGAAAGGTCACCTTATGTGTGAACCGCGGTACGGTGGAAGCCGATACGAATGTGGGCGGTATCGTTGGACAGGTGGCAACGGAATACGATTTTGACCCTGAGGACGATATCACTTTAACCGGAACGGAGAGTTTCGATGTGGAGCAGACGGTCAAGGCAGTCATCAGAGACAGCCGCAACCTTGGAGACGTGACCGGTAAAAAAGACTATGTCGGCGGTGTGGTCGGTAAAGCAGAATATGGCGCAGTCATTTCCTGTGAGTCTTATGCACCCGTAGAGAGTACCGGAGGCAGCTATGTGGGAGGAATTGCCGGATCTGCCAGCTATGCGATCCGCAGCTGTTACAGCATGGGCAGGATCACCGGTAAAAATAATATCGGAGGTATTGCCGGAGAAGGCTGTGATATTTTCTACAGCTATGCGTACAATGATCTGGATATGTCCGGCGAAGGCCAGGGCAGCATTGCCGGAAAAGTCAGTGATGATGGAACTCTGTATGGCAACTATTATGTGGAAGGCGGAGCCGGTGGCGTAGACGGCATTGGTTATCAGGGCGGCGCTACCCCGTTGTCCTACCAGGAATTCTGCAGCAAAGACGTTCCGGACGCTTTCTCACAGTTTACCATTACCTTCCAGGCGGATGGTGTAGAAGTGGCTTCCTATAAATGCGGTTACGGGGATTATCTGTCGGCAGACCAGATTCCGGAAGTACCGGAGAAGGATGGCTATTACGGTGTATGGCCGGATTATGATTTCAGTGATATTACCGGTAATAAAGTGCTGGAAGCAGAGTATGAGGAATGGACCGCATCCATTGCTTCCGCAGAGAAAAACGATAACAATAAGGCACTGGTTATGGCAGAAGGCAACTTCTATCCCAATGCAGCATTGCATCTGCAGGTAGAGGGAAATACTTATACAGTATCCATGACCAATTCCATGGAAGAGGATGCACCGGACTATACCGGAGAAGCAACCTTGCGTGTCTACTGTGAGGATGCGGATAACACTGTCATAGAGGTAGCACAGGATGGAGAGTACACGGAAGTGGAATCAACTGTGATCGGCAGCTATAGACAGTTTACCATGGAAGTGCTCGGCAGCTTCCGCACGGTAGAGGCCGAGGGCAGTCATACACTGCTGATCGTACTTTGCATCGTCGGTGGTGCAGTCGTGATCCTGTTGATCGTATTGTTAGGGAAAAAAGCGGCAAAACGCCGGAAGACGCGCAAGGCGGTAAAACGTGACCGGAAAGCCGGAAAAGCTGACGAGGACCAGAGTGGCAAAACGGATGCAGCAGAAGATGCCGGACAGACGGCTGACGCAGAGGAATAACAATGATTCAGGCAGTTTTATTTGACATGGACGGTACGCTGATCGATACCGAAAAATATTACCGTATTTTCTGGCCGAAGGCACTGGCAGCCTGTGGGTATACCATGACAGATGAGCAGGCACTTACGATGCGCAGCCTGGGACGCCCCTTTGCTCCCAGACAGCTCAAGGACTGGTACGGTGAAGATTTTGACTATTATGTGGTGCGTGACAAACGAAAAGAGATGATGGAAGAAACACTGGACCGGGATGGCATCAAATGCAAGCCCGGTGCCGTGGAGCTTCTGGAAGATCTGAAAAAAAGGCATATCACCGCAGCGGTTGCCACAGCGACGGATCTGGAGCGGACGGAAAAATATCTGGCGATGGCAGGACTTCGGCCGTATTTTGAGAAACTGATTTCGGCCACTATGGTAGCAGAAGGTAAGCCGTCCCCGGATATTTATCTCTATGCCTGCAGGCAGCTGGGACTGGCACCGGAAGAGTGCATGGCCGTGGAGGATTCTCCCAACGGAGTCATGAGTGCTTACCGCGCCGGCTGTAAGGTCGTGATGGTGCCGGATCAGACACAGCCAGATGAAAAATTAAAAAAATGTCTGTACGCCTGCGTACCGACCCTGGCAGATATCAGCCACCTCATTTAGAGGTGGCTATATTTGTCATAGTAGCTTGATTTTTGTATTCCAGTGTGTTATTATTTTAACGATTAGAGTGACTATTCGGAAGACAATGAAATCAAGCGGGACTGCTTTGTCATGCTTGCATGTAAAAAGCAGTTTTGCTTGATTTTAGGTGACTCGAATAGAGTCACCGCCACACATATGAGCAAAAATAGCTGCGCAGCAGCGAAAGCACGATTTATCGTGCGATTTTGCGAATAATGTGTGGAATGTATTCATACTTGGAGCCCACGAGGGGCGGAAAGGAATGGAAGAAAATGAATTTTGATGACATCGTAGCAAAAGTAAAAGAGTGTGGGAAGAAGACCGTCGCAGTCTCCGTAGCACAGGACAGTGCAGTACTGGAAGCTGTACATGAGGCCAAGAGACTGGGCATTGCAGATGCAATCCTGGTAGGTGATGAGGCAAAGATCCGTGAGATTGCAGCCGGACTGAATATGGACCTCTCCGATTATGAGATCATCAATGAGCCGGATATGATCGAAGCTTCCCTGAAAGCTGTAAAGCTGGCACATGACGGCCGTGCAGATATGTATATGAAGGGCCTGATCGACTCCAAGAACTTCTTAAAGAGCGTACTGAACAAAGAAGTAGGCCTTCGTACCGGTGGAACCCTGTCTCATGTATGTGTATTTGAGATTCCCGGCATTGACAGACTTCTGTTCCTGACCGATGTTGCATTCATGACCTATCCTACACTGGAGGAGAAGGTTCAGATCATCAAGAACACCATTCCGGTATGTAATGCCTGCGGCGTTGCAGAGCCTAAGGTAGCACCTTTAGCAGCAGTTGAGGTTGTAAATCCCAAGATGCCCGTTACCGTAGATGCGGCAGAACTGACTAAGATGTGTGAAGAAGGACAGATCCCCGGCTGTATCGTAGACGGCCCGCTGTCTCTTGATCTGGCAATCGATCCCGAGGCAGCCAAGCATAAGGGCGCAACCGAACGTAAGATCCAGGGTGATGCAGATGTATTGCTGTTCCCGGATATCCATGCCGGCAACCTGGTATACAAAGCAATCGTACATATGGTAAAAGTAAAGAACGGATGCATCCTGACCGGTACCAAGGTACCCGTAGTCCTGACCAGCCGTTCCGATACCTTCGAGACCAAGGTATACTCCCTGGCACTGGCTGCAGTTGTAGCAGAAGAGATGAAAAAGAATCAGAAATAAGCTATGGATATCGTGATCGAAGTCGCTGTGGAAGCTGCGGGAGAACTGCTGTCGGCAGGTATAGATGCTGTAGTGGACAAAGCGGTAAAGCATAAGAGCGAATATAAGAGTGAATATAGGAGGAAACACATAATGGCAATCAAGAGTCTGATCATCAACCCCGGTTCCACCTCCACCAAGATCGGTGTATTTGAGGATGAGAACTTATTATTTGAAGAAACCCTGAGACATTCTACCGAGGAGATCTCCAAATACGATACTATTTTCGAACAGAAGGATTTCCGTAAGAAGATCATTACCGATCTGCTGGCAGAGAAGAACTGCGATCTGAAGAGCTTCAACGTGATCGTAGGACGTGGCGGTCTGTTAAAGCCCATCCCCAGTGGTACCTATGCGGTAACCGATGATCTGCTGGAGGATTTAAAAGTAGGTGTACAGGGTCAGCATGCTTCTAACTTAGGCGGTATTCTGGCAAGAGAGATCGGTGATGAGATCGGCGTTCCCTCTTACATCGTAGACCCCGTTGTAGTAGATGAGCTGATGCCAATCGCAAGATATTCCGGTCTGGAAGAGATCCCCAGAGGAAGTATCTTCCATGCCCTGAACCAGAAGGCAGTTGCCAAGAGATATGCAAAAGAGGCCGGCAAGCCTTATGAGTCCTTACGTCTGGTAGTCGTGCACATGGGCGGCGGTGTATCCGTAGGCGCACATGAGGACGGCAAGGTTGTAGACGTATTCAGTGCATTTGACGGTGACGGTGCATTCTCTCCGGAGCGTGCAGGCGGTGTACCCTGTGCAGCACTGGTAAAAATGTGCTTCTCCGGAAAATATACTGAGAAAGAGATCAGTGCAAAGCTGATCGGCAAGGGCGGCCTGAATTCTTACCTGGGTACCAACGATATGCGTGAAGTTACTAAGCGTGCCAATGAAGGCGATGCCAAGGCAGCTGAGGTGAAGCAGGCATTCCTGTTACAGGTAGCCAAGGATATCGGTGCTATGGCTTGTGTGCTGAACGGCAAGGTAGACCAGATCGTTATCACCGGCGGTATTGCTTATGGTGAGGATGTAGTGGCTAAGCTGAAAGAGAGATGCGGCTGGATCGCTCCGGTGACCGTATATCCCGGTGAGGACGAGCTGTTAGCTCTGGCTCAGGGGGCTCTGCGTGTCATGAACGGCGAAGAACAGGTGAAGCAGTACTAATTTAGAAATTTAGAGTAAAAATATAGAACTCCCGGTGGAATGATTCCATCGGGAGTCTTTCTATTTCAGGGAATAGACTTTCTGTCAGCACTATCGTTTTAACTAAAAATCAGCTTTGACAGAATCCCCAGTACCAGCATGTGTGCCGGATAAAAGGCATAGCAGGCAAGCTGGATCTTGCGGTTATGCGCGCCCTGGCGTCCATGGTAGCACCACAGAAGCGGCAGACACAACAGCGCCAGCCCCTGTTCTGAAATTTCGAAGGCATGACCGAAAAGCTGTAATGGAAGCTGCATTCCTGCCAACAGCATGACATTGATCCAGTAGAGCCCGGCAAATTGTCCGGCAAGCTGCCACCATTTTTTCCCATGGAAGAGATAGAATACGATAACGGTCAGAACGCCTTCCCCGTAATAGTCGAACATGAGGAGGGTTGCCAGCACGTAGCCTATTGCAGATAGCAGCAGAATCGCCGGAATCCACAGCCAGACCGGACATTTTTTCCGTAGGGTATCCATTGCCCAGATACACAGGAAGCCTGTGAGCAGTGTCCAGATCACGTTCTGATGAAATGGATAGAATAACAGCCCGCTGTACATCAGATTGATGGGAAGCTCAGACAGAATGGCCAGAAGAAGCAGGCGCATGCAATATTTTTTCTTATCATGGGTATGGAAGAAGCCTTCCACCAGGAAAAAGGCGAACATGGGAAATGCCAGTCTGCCGATGCCGGTCAGCCACCAGGCATCTCCGGCGAGGGTAGCCCACAGGTGATCACAGAACATGAACGCCATAGCGAGGATATGCAGCGTCAGAGCACTGAGATCCGGTGGGAAAATAGAACAATGGGATCCTTTGTTTTGCAAAATAAAACTCCTTTCAAAATTCCTTACGGAAGGATATAGTTGCATTATATCTTGTTTATGCGCTATAGTAAATATATCTGTGAAAGAGTATATGAAATTCCAATGATGGCTTACCCGGCATTTATATGCCGCAAAGCCTGTCGGGCGAACAGATATTGACAGAAAAACAAAATGCAGCACAGGAGGAATACAATGCGTCGTAACGATCGTGAGATTACAGAATTTTCGGAAATGACAGATGTCATGAAGAGGTGTGATGTGTGCAGACTTGCACTGAATGATGAGCATGGCTATCCGTATCTTCTGCCGTTGAATTTCGGAATGGAAGAGACGGACGGCAGAGTGACACTCTATTTTCACGGGGCAAAAGAAGGAAAAAAATATGACTTGATCCGTAAGGATGCCAGGGCAAGCTTCGAGATGGATTGCTCCCACAGACTGGTGCTGTCGGAGAAGGAAGACGGCTGTCAGTGCACCATGGAATATGAGAGCGTGATCGGTCAGGGAACTATAGAGATCCTGTCGGATGCGGAAAAACAGAAAGCATTGAATCTTCTGATGAAGCAGTACTATCCTGACAGAACGGAGAATTTCGTATTCCGACCGGAAGTCGTAGCCAGGACGGAGATATTCTGCCTGAAAGTGGAGCATATGACGGGGAAGAAACGTTTCAAAAAGTCGTAGAAGATATCATCTATTGATATCCCCGCGGGATGGGGCAGCAGGAAGTCTGAGATAGAAAAGAGAGGATGAGGGACAACAATGTATACAGATGGACAGATCTATATGGGCCTGGCAGATGGCCAGCGTGTGAATATGCAGCTGAATATGAGTAACCGCCATGGATTGATCGCGGGAGCCAGCGGCACCGGCAAGACGATTACGATGAAAGCTATGGCAGAATCATTTTCGGACGCGGGAGTTCCGGTTTTTTTGTGTGATGTCAAGGGAGATGTCTCCGGCATTGCCACGGCGGGTGTGGCTTCGGAGTCTATGGACAAGAGAATCGATAAATTCGGTATCCGCGACAGCTTTTCCTATAAGGCTTATCCGGTCTGCTTTTGGGATATCTATCAGGAGGGCGGACATCCTGTGAGAGCCACAATCTCCGATATGGGACCGGAGCTTTTATCTCGTATTCTGGGGCTCACCGCTGCGCAGGAAGGTGTATTGAATATTGTCTTCCGGATCGCGGATGACAAGGGACTTTTATTGATCGACTTAAAGGATCTGCGTATTCTGCTGAATTATGTGGCAGAACACAAGGATGACTATCTGACCACCTACGGAAGTATCTCCAAGCAGTCCGTGGGCGGTATTCTGCGGGCGTTACTGCCTCTGGAGAATCAGGGCGGAGATCTCTTTTTCGGAGAACCGGATCTGGATATTTATGACTGGATGCATACGGATGTGTACGGCAAGGGTATCGTCAACGTGCTGAATTGTGTAAAGCTGGTGCAGAATCCCACACTGTATGCCAGCTTCCTGTTATGGATGATGTCAGAATTATTCCAGAAGCTTCCCGAGGCGGGAGATCTGGAAAAGCCGAAGCTGGTATTTTTCTTCGATGAGGCACACCTGTTGTTTGCTGATGCACCGAAGATACTGGTGCAGAAGATCGAGCAGGTGGTGAAGCTGATCCGCTCCAAGGGTGTGGGCATCTATTTTGTGACCCAGAGTCCCAGTGATATCCCCGATTCCGTACTGGCACAGTTAAGCAACCGGGTACAGCATGCCCTCCGGGCGTATACCCCTGCGGAGCAGAAGGCTGTCCGGGCGGCAGCACAGTCTCTGCGGGCTAATCCGGCGTTTAAGGCAGAGGAAGTCATCATGGAGTTAGGTGTAGGAGAAGCGCTGACATCCTTCCTGGATGAGAACGGCGTGCCCGGCATCGCCCAGCGTACCTCCATCATCTGCCCCCAGAGCTTTATGGGACCTGTGGATGAGACGGAGCGCAGAAATCTAATGGCGAGAGACGGCATGGGACGCTACGATGAGGCGGTGGACAATATTTCTGCCTACGAAGTGTTGACAGATACCATGGAGCATGAGGCGAAAGCGGCGCAGCTGGCAGCAGAGCGGGCACAGCTGGAGAAGGATAAGGAAGCTCTGGCAAAGCAGCAGGCCAAGCTACAGGAATCCGCCGTAAAGCAGAAACAGAAAGAGTGGGAAGCAGCACAGAAAAAGAAGGAAAAGGCAGCGGAACGCCGACAGGCCCAGATCGAACGCCAGCTGATCAACACCGGTGCCCAGGTCATCAAGAGAGGAATTTTGAGTACACTGTTTGGAAAGTAATTAGGAATAAAATTCTTTTGATGCTTATTCTGCCATCGTCAGCGGACGGAAAGATTATGCAAAACGATGGAAATGCTAGAATAACTGGAACCAGAGAAAGTGTCCGCCAAAGATCAGCCAGAGGACGGACAGAACCGACAGCAGGATACAGACGATGGTCTCCGCCGGCTGCCGGGGGCGTCTGCAAAGTAACGGCGGTAGAGCGATGGCAAGCAGAAGGATCGGAATCCCGTACCGGAAAAGCATAAGCCCGATGGCAAAGGCACCCAAAGCCAGGGTGAAGAGTGCTTCGTCTAAATTTGCTTCATTTTGTATAAATAAGAACGCACCAGTAAAGAAGAGAAACGCAAGAAGGATCACGGAAAAAATACTAAGACAGAGGATGCGAAGCCATTTCGCGGCTCTGTCTTTTTTCTGTTGGCTTACCTCGGCGATGACATCGCTCAGGAGTGTATTGGTGTCAGCAGAGGGCAGGGCAATCCGCTCACCGCGACAAAGCTCTTCAACCGATACCGACAGCGCAGCCGCCAGATCATCCAGCAGAGCAATGTCCGGGTAGGCATTGCCGGTCTCCCAGCGGGAGATTGCCTTATTCGTAATATGTAACTGTTCGGCCAGCTGTTGCTGCGTCAGTCCCAGAGCCATCCGCTGTTCTCTGATAAAAGTCCCTATTTTTGTTTTATCCATGTGCCCCTCCTGATTGTTGCATACGAACTGATATTTGATTTCAGTATAGAAGAATCAAGGGGAATTGGCAATCTACCGAAGCGAGAATGCCGGGAAATTAACTGGAAAGTTAGTAAAGAAATGCTATCAAATCCCCGTAGCCCTTGGCAGGGTATAAGAAACGCGGCACGCTCGTACTTTAGTACGATGCGCTCCTGTCGCAGAGCGTAGCGGTACATAAGCGGTCACAATACGACCGCAATGCGTCCCTTGGGACGCTATGGTACCGACGTCTGCTTACGGCACTGCTTATTCTTATACCCAGCCGGGGCTACTGGTTTTTTTGAAAGCTTTCCAAAACGCAGAACTCCCGGCGTATGCGGTGCCATGTCGAGTATGCGGTGCCATGTCGAAGATGTTTGTCGGAGGATGTTGACATTTTCTAGAAAAGTGCTGAAAGGCAGGGGGAAAGCGGACACGATGTCCGCGTCAGCCGATTGTCGACATGGATGTCGACTGTAGGCGGCCCCGTCATGACGAGAACTACTCATCACTTTTCGTAGAAAATTCACATCCGGAGACCTTACATCGAGACATGTGTATCGCATGCTCCGGGAGTTCGTCTGGTTTAAGGCTCCCTCCGCTACGAACCATGCCTATTCATAAGATTGTCAGCAAGGAACGCTGTCAATCTTATTTCATAGACGGCTGTCGCCGTATAAAAATAGAGTGAACCAGCCTCGCTTGTGCGCAAGCGCCCATCGAGGTGTTCCACTCTATTTTTGCATGGCTCGTAGCTATGCTAACTTTCCATTTACTTTATTTCCTCCGCAACCAATTCCGCCCACGCCACAGCAAATCCGGCTCTGTGGGCAACCCGTTGGGAGGCAATATGTGACATGCTTGTGCCGTAATAGGGAACAGCACCTTGGGCGATGATATCCTGCGCCAGAAGTCTTACCAGAGTAGAACCCACATGCATTCCGACAGCATGGGAATCAACATTGATACCAATCTGCCAGAACAGAGGACTGTCGGCACTGGCACCGGCCATGCCAAGAATCTGTCCGTCTTTTGCTGCGGCAATACCCAGAACATCCGGGGCATAGGAATCGAAGGCAAATGCCTCATCAAAGCGGTTGTCTTCCCGGAACTGCAGAATGGCATTTTGGTCATACCGAATCAAATCGAAGGCGAGAGCATCAGACGCATCTGGCAAAGGAATGCCAGAGGAAGGCATGACATCGGCTTCCGGCAGAAAAAAAGGATGCGCCTGCGCAACACGGAGGTGGAACGGCAACAGCAGTTCTTCTATTTCCCGAAGTCTTTTCGCATCGAAGAACCATTCACCGGTTACATTGGCATAACGCTTTCTACATTCTGCAACAATTTCTTCGGAACCGGTAAATAATAATTTCCCATTGACGACAGCAATTTTCAAGCCACGGATCAAAGCCTCCTGAAAGCGGCGGCGTCCTTCCTGTGGAGCATAAATTGAAAAATGGTTCTTCGAATCAGCAACATCTGCGGGACTACAGCAGTAATCCAGTGCCAGTTGACGAGACAATTCTTCTCCATACATAAATGTCGGAACTCCTTTCCCAATGGACCGCATCGGACGGTTTGAATGCTCGAAAAAGCATTTCACGCAAAGGTTCAGAATGTCTGTGGCTCCCAACCCTTCATCACCCGTTCCACGGTATACTCCGCAGCTTCCGCATCTGTCAGTTGGTGGGAGAAGTCGGCGCGGGTGGCAGGGGAGGCACCGGGGCCGTAGGAGTTGTATTCTCCGTAGTAGAAGTGGTCGTGGGGCTTTTTCCAGTCCTGCCAGCCGGCGGGGTGGATATGTACACCCAGTTCACAGTGCAGGAACACTGTCTTTGCCCATTCTCTCCAGGGACGTCCCAGATAGATGGAATTGGGCGGGCAGTCGCTCTCTAATTTGCATTCATGGAACACGTAGCCGTAGGGCTCTTCCTGCGGGGTGGAGGCAGCAGTCACATAGCCGTAGATTACTTCAGACTCCGGACTTTCCGGTGGAATCCGGTCTCCGGGCAGCTTGGAGAAGATCGTGCAATGCTCAAACCAGGCGATTCCACTGCCGAAGATGAAATCCACATCACCCTGGATAAAACAATTTTCATAATAATGGCGTCCTATGGTCCGGGGCTTGAATTCTCCAGGACCCTTGAATCCGCCGGGCTGAGCCTCTTTTAATGGCAGGGGGGCATCGAAGATCGTATCCTGACTGCCTAAGAACCGGCAGTTATAAAAGGCATTGCGGTCACCGTCCACATAGACGGCCAGTGCCTGCCCTACGGTGTGGCCGTAGCCGGAATCGTTCTGGAAAGTCAGGTTTCTGGCGGTAAAGTCATGAGTGTCGATCCGGACGGAAGCGGTACGGAAGGTACCTCGCTTATCCCCCTCCGGCATGAGATCGAAGGCAGCATCTCCATAGACAAGGATCGTCTCGTCACCGCCGGTACCCTCAAAAGTAATATTCGGACGGGTGATTACCAGCTTTTCCCGATAAATTCCTTTACCGATATGCAGGATCACCGGCGGCAGCTCCGAAACGGGAGCCGGGAACTGCTTTCCGGATTCTGAGGCAGGAACATCCGGCAGGGAAGCCAATGCTTCTCCGATGGTGGCAAAAGAAGTGCCCGGAATTGTATTTCCGGACATATTTACATACAAATGAATTGTGTCTGACATAAATAGAATACCTATACCTTTCCGTACCTCCGCATTTTCAAGCCCATTTCTCCGCTTTGCTTCGGTCCGTGCTAAACATGTGCCACTGGCACATAATATATGCTTTAGTGTTTTGTATTATAGTACAATGTGAGGTACAAAATTGTGCGTAAAAAATAATTTTCAAATGATAACTTACAACAGCTTTTCAATTTTCAGATCCGGCTGGTCTGCCAGATTGATATATTCCTCGCCGTACTGTACTACAGGGCGGGACAATTTTTCCTTATTGATGTAAATGATTGTGACTTTTCGTCCATCGTTCAACAGACAACGATTTTGCAGGCAGGAATTTACCACGTTTTCCAGGAAAGGAAGCAGAATGGAAACATCGTATTTCTGGAAGCCTTCCGTTTCGAACATTTCAATCACACAGAACGGACACAAAGGTCCTCTGTAACAGCGGGCTGCCGTCATGGCATCGTAGACATCCGCAATGGCTACCATCCGTGCATAAGGATCGATCTGGTTCCCTTTTAATTTCGAGGGGTAACCGCTGCCGTCACTACGTTCGTGGTGCATCAGAGCTGCATTTTTCACATGCACGTCCACATCCTGAGACAGCAGTAATTCATATCCCAGAGCAGGATGTTTTTTTACCGTGGCAAACTCTTCCTCGGACAATCTGCCGGGCTTGGCGATGATGGAATAGGGAATCAGCATTTTGCCGATGTCATGGAACAGACCGCAGGCAGTAGCCAGTTCCACGTCTTCTTTCGGAAGCTTCAGCCATCCCGCCAGAATATTACAGATCAGTGCCACATTCAGACTGTGGGTATAGGTGGAATCATCGTATTCCCGCATATTTTGAAGCATATCCAGAATACTGATGCTGCCGGAATGATTCGAAACAATGGAAAGTGTGCTTTTCAGCAGAGTTTTCACATCCAGGGCTGTATTCTTCTGAACGACCAGATTCATATTTTCCCGGAAAAGTTCGGCTTCATTCTCAAAATCTTCTTTAAACAGATGAAATTCCGGAGAACTTTTGATCCGTTCATAGTAGGAGGATTCCGTTTCGGAAAGATCCGCTGCCGGGAGTACATCTTCGGCGAAGATTGTGAGAATACCGTACAGATCCAGCTTCGTGATGAGCTTGTCCGTGAGAACCGTGCCCTTCGGAATCAGAAGTTCATGATCCAGATTGTAGACATCTTCTGCAACAATCATTCCGGGAATCAATTGTGTGATGGATAATCTCTTCATAGACCGTAATCCTTGTGCCTTTCGGTAACCTGAAAATCATCAGGTGCTTTCGTAAATCCTACTTATTTCAATTATAATAATTTTTCCCCGGACTGTCAATTTTCCGGGACAGAATAGATGAAGAGAGCTGTTCATAAAATTTTTACAGTCTTTTCACGGCTCTGCAGGCACAGAAAGGTTGAAACATAGAGGAAAATCTGCTACAATAACCTTTGAATTATGCGAAGACCCATGGACATTTTATTGTCAAAAGGGTGCGGAAACGAGGAAAAAATGAGCGTTATTGAGAAGATATTTGGCACGCACAGTTCCAGAGAACTGAAGCGTATTGAACCTCTGGTAGACAAGATCGAGGCACTCCGCCCTGCGATGCAGGCACTTTCCGATGAGGAGCTGCGGGGGAAGACCGAAGAGTACAAGAAGCGTCTGACCGAGGGAGAGACTCTGGACGATCTGCTTCCGGAGGCTTATGCAACCGTAAGAGAGGCTGCAAAGCGTGTTCTGAACATGGAACACTACAGAGTACAGCTGATCGGTGGTATCATCCTGCATCAGGGACGTATCGCAGAGATGCGTACCGGTGAAGGTAAGACTTTGGTGTCTACCCTTCCCGCTTATCTGAATGCTTTGGAAGGCAAGGGTGTCCATGTTGTTACCGTCAATGACTATCTGGCAAAGCGTGATGCGGAGTGGATGGGTCAGGTACATGAGTTCCTGGGACTGAAGGTCGGCGTGGTACTAAACAGCATGACCTCCGAGGAGAGACAGGAAGCTTACAAGTGTGATATCACTTATGTTACCAACAACGAACTGGGATTTGATTATCTGCGTGATAACATGGTTATTTACAAGGAACAGCTGGTTCTGCGTGGATTGCATTATGCCATCATCGATGAGGTGGACTCTGTACTGATCGATGAAGCGAGAACTCCTCTGATCATTTCCGGACAGAGCGGCAAGTCTACCGCTTTATATGAAATGTGTGATCTGCTGGCACGTCAGATGAAGCGCGGTGATGATGTACAGGAACTGACCAAGATGGACGCCATTATGGGTGTGGTACAGGAAGAGACCGGAGACTTCGTAGTCAACGAGAAGGATAAGATCATTAACCTGACCGCAGCAGGTATGGAGAAGGTTGAGAGATTCTTCCACATTGATAACTTCGCTGATCCCGAGAACCTGGAGATCCAGCACAATATCATCCTGGCATTGCGTGCCCATAATCTGATGTTCCGTGATAAAGATTACGTGGTAAAGGATGACCAGGTACTGATCGTCGATGAATTTACCGGACGTATCATGCCGGGACGCCGTTATTCCGACGGTCTGCATCAGGCAATCGAAGCAAAAGAGCATGTAAAGGTGAAGAGAGAAAGTAAGACGCTGGCATCCATTACATTCCAGAACTTCTTTAATCTATTCGATAAAAAGTGTGGTATGACCGGTACGGCTCTCACTGAGGAGACCGAGTTCCGTGAGATCTACGGCATGGATGTTGTTGTGATCCCTACGAACCGTCCCGTTATCCGTAAGGATCTGCAGGATGCTGTATACAAGACGAAGAGAGAGAAGCTGAACGCTATCGTGAATGCGGTAGAGGAAGCACACGCCACAGGACAGCCTGTACTGGTAGGTACGATCACGATCGAAGCCAGTGAGGAACTGAGCAGAATGCTGACCAAGCGCGGCATTCAGCACAAGGTACTGAATGCAAAATTCCATGAACTGGAAGCAGAGATCGTAGCCGATGCCGGTGTACACGGTGCGGTAACCATCGCTACCAACATGGCAGGCCGTGGTACGGATATCAAGCTGGATGATGAAGCGAGAGCCGCCGGCGGACTGAAGATCATCGGTACCGAGCGTCATGAGTCCAGACGTATTGATAATCAGCTGCGTGGTCGTTCCGGACGTCAGGGAGATCCCGGTGAGTCCAAGTTCTACATCTCTCTGGAGGACGATCT
Organism: Lachnospiraceae bacterium GAM79; assembly: GCA_003584705.1. Lineage (GTDB taxonomy): Bacteria > Bacillota > Clostridia > Lachnospirales > Lachnospiraceae > Acetatifactor > Acetatifactor acetigignens. Next base: position 2,990,035 of record AP018536.1, on the reverse strand, counting down.
GATGAGACTGTTCGGTTCCGAGCGCCTGATCAGCATGTTCAATACCTTAGGTATCCCTGAGGGACAGGAGATCGAACACAAAGCATTGACCAATGCCATCGAATCCGCACAGAAGAAGATCGAGAGCAACAACTACGGTATCCGTAAGAATCTGTTAGAGTATGACCGTGTCATGAGTGAACAGAGAGAGATTATCTACGAGGAGCGTCTGCGGGTACTGAACGGCGAGAGCATGCGTGATGTGATCTACAAGATGATCACCGATATTACCGAGAACTGTGTAGATATCTGTATCAATGACGACGCAGATATCTCCGACTGGGATTTCAATGAGTTAAATACCCTGCTCATTCCTACGATCCCGTTACAGCCTCTGACACCGGAGCGTGTGAAGAAGCCCAAGAAGAACAGCCTAAAGCAGCAGTTAAAGGAAGAAGCTGTGAAGCTGTACGAAGCAAAAGAAGCCGAGTTCCCCGAACCCGAAGCTATCCGTGAGCTGGAGCGTGTGGTTCTGCTGAAGGTCATTGACCGCAAGTGGATGGATCATATCGACGATATGGAGCAGCTGCGTCAGGGCGTGGGTTTACAGGCATATGGTCAGAGAGATCCTCTGGTAGAGTACAAGATGAGCGGTTACGAGATGTTCGATGAGATGACTCAGAACATCCGGGAAGAGACTGTGAGACTTCTGTTCCATATCAAGATCGAACAGAAGGTAGAACGTGAGCAGCAGGCGAAGATCACCGGCACGAACAAGGACGATTCCTTACCGAAGGGACCTGTAAAGCGTGAAAATGCAAAGGTATATCCCAATGATCCCTGTCCTTGCGGCAGCGGCAAAAAATACAAGAACTGCTGCGGACGGAAAGCCTGATGCTTTCTGACAACAGTCGGAAGATAGTGCGGCAGCACGGAACAATCCTACCCAAGGTCTTTCACCCACCTATGAGCAAGCTCATGTGGGCTTAGACCTTTTGATCCTGGCATCATTAAAATAATAGAATAAGAAAGTGGGTGACGTTAAGTGGTTGAATTAGATCAGATGAAGACAGAAATCCTGTCCTACGAAACACCTTTAGCGGAAGTGAGGGATTCACTTTGACCTTGCTAACAAGGCAAAGCGGATCGAAGAAATGGAACGTGAGATGGAGGCTCCCGGATTCTGGGATGACCCGGAGCGTTCCAATCAGAAAATGAAAGAACTGAAGAACCTGAAGGATACTGTGGGAGAGTGCGACAAGCTTTCGACACAGTTCGATGACATCCTGACCTTGATCGATATGGGATATGAGGAAAACGATGCGTCTCTGATCCCTGAGATCCGTGAGGAGCTGGATGAATTCATCAGGGAATTCGACGAACTCAGGATCGGTACATTATTATCCGGAGAATATGACAAAAACAATGCGATCTTAAAGCTCAATGCCGGTGCCGGAGGTACCGAGAGCTGTGACTGGTGCGGCATGCTGTATCGTATGTATACCCGCTGGGCGGAGCGCAAGGGCTTTGCCATCGAAGTACTGGACTATCTGGATGGTGACGAAGCAGGTATCAAGTCAGTGACTTTTCAGGTCAACGGCCTGAATGCCTACGGCTACCTGAAATCCGAGAAGGGAGTACACCGTCTGGTGCGTATTTCCCCTTTCAATGCTCAGGGAAAACGTCAGACTTCCTTTGTATCGCTGGATGTTATGCCGGATATCGAGGGCGATCTGGATGTGGATATTGATGAGAAGGATCTGCGCATCGACACCTACCGAAGCAGCGGTGCCGGTGGCCAGCATATCAACAAGACCTCCTCTGCCATTCGTATCACCCATATTCCTACGGGAACCGTGGTACAATGTCAGAATGAGCGAAGCCAGTTCCAGAACAAGGATAAGGCAATGCAGATGCTGAAAGCCAAGCTGTATCTGTTAAAGCAGGAAGCAAATGCCGAGAAGCTGTCTGATATCCGCGGTGAGGTCAAGGAGATTGGCTGGGGTAACCAGATCCGCTCCTATGTATTACAGCCTTACACACTGGTCAAGGATCATCGTACCGATGTGGAGACCGGTAATGTGGACGCAGTACTGGACGGCGGACTGGATATCTTCATCAATGGCTATCTGAAATGGATCAGCGTGCAGGGAGATAAGAAGAACACAGAGAATTAACAAATTCAAGTTTGTAAATGACACATTCCAGAAGGAGTGAAAGCTTTCTGGAATGTGATTTTTTATAAGGGAGAAAATTACATATGAGAAACGAAAACAAAGAGACAAACCAGGGCAAAAAAGCGATAGGAGAGTCCATGGGCAGCAGAATTGTGCTTGCCCTGATCGTTGTGGCTGTGATAGTTACGGCGGCAAAAGTGATCCCTTTGGTCCGGAATCGGGTACAGACTTCCCAATATCCGGTGATCGAGCTGGCAGATCTGCAGGGAATGGAACTGGAGAGCTTAAGTGATGGAAAGTTCAGTTTCAGCTATCCGGCAGAAGACTGGGAAGTGTGGGAGCAGGTGACGACGGATTATCACCCGCTTACGATCTTCTATAAAGGGACAGCGGATGACGGCTCCACAAGTATCTCGGTGGCGGAGAATGACACCGTGGTCACACAGTTGAAACCGGAACTTCTGCAGGTAATGTTGGATGGCTTAAAAGAACAGGCTCCTTATATGGTGATAAAGGAAAGTGAAATGCGCAGTATGGAAGGTACACCGGTGTTCTATCTGGAGGACAATATGTCACTGACCCAGGAAGGACTGGATATGATGGTAGATACCGGCGCGTGGACAGAGGAAACGATAGAAGCCATGGGCGGCCGTGAGGCACTTTTAAGTAACAATATTGCTTCGGACCAGATTCAGATCTATCAGTTGAAAAATGGAAAAATTTATGTGTATACCGGAAATTATACGGATGATGCGCAGAAAGATATGGTACTGGACACCATCACGGTGATAGCACAGACAATAACGAGCACAGGCAATTAATGCCTGTGCTCGTTCTGCATCAGATCCAGAAAATATAAGGTCTGGGTCATATTCATGTATGGCACCAGCCACAGAGTTCCGATACCGAAGCTCAGCAAACACAGAAATCCCAGCGGCAGGAAACTCATCTGTAAGCAGAACAGCTCCCATTTATGTCCTTTCATAATACGGAAGCTTAATTTCATCAGCTCCATAGCGCTATACTGGGGAAAATCCAACAGTAAATAGTAAGCCTGGGATAAACCAAGGGATAACGGAATATAGATACACATACCGATGACCATAAGCACAATGCACAGGATTGCCATGGTTATGGCGTCAAAGCCTTTACCTGACCGCAGGAGAAAATAGCAGATATCAAACGGCAGTGTACATGCCGTATTCAGCAGGATCAGTACTGCGGAGATCCCGAGCGATTTTTTGAATAAGTATTTGAAGCCGTAGAACAGATTGGCAGTTACAGCAGGTCTGCCGCAGGCAGTATTCAGATAAAATAATGTGATGCCGGTCTGAAATACTCCGGTGAAAATCGACAATAAAGTCGTACAGGCTGTCAAAAGCAGATATTCCGTCAGAGATGTCTCTGCGCTTCCCCCCATAAGTGTCCGTACGGTAAGGATCATAGTGAAGGTCATGCTGACGGCAAAGGTGAGGGAAAATACGATCAGACTCCGGCAGATGGACAGCAGGATGGCATTGCCGTAATGCCCTGCCATCTGATCTCTGGCTTTTTCTTTGAGTTGGGCTCTGGATGCATATTGTATCATAGAAATCCTCTTTTCTTTTTATTATTGCGTTCTATTGGTTATTCCGGCTACTCCGGGTTTTGATTTCGTAACCGCAGAATGCATCGGAAAACATAGGCATGTCTTACAGGTAAGATTGCCAGAATTCTTCCATATCGACACCGTACATCTGCTGGTACATCTGATCCAGCATATTCATATAAGAAGGATCTGTGAATACCGTGACAATGCTGCTGACCGTTATGAAGATACCGAGTGCCAGTCCCACACAGGACAGCCAGATCCCGGCAACACACATATTGTTCATGCGTTGCCCTCTTTTCCGGGTGAGCAATGCAAAGAGAATGCCCAGAGCACCGGTGGGAATGGACAGCAGTCCCGTGCAGCATAATACCAGGGAACAGATGCCGCAGACCATAGAAGCGATCGACAAACCCCTGTATTTCGGATCGATCTGTGGCATATTTTGATTCATTTCGTTATTCTGATTCTGATAATAATCCATAGAAAGCCTCATTTCCGGGCGGCATATGGTAAATTTGTCTGCCGCGCTTATATTAAGTACTGTACCATCTTTTCCTGTAATAAGCAAATGAAATAAGAATGAAAAGATTGAGAAAACTTCCGATTTCCAGTATAATATACCCATGCGCAAAACAAAATGGCAACAGGCCATCAGGAGGAACTATGGATATTATACAGAAAATCAAAGAAGAACTTCAGGTAGAAAAATGGCAGGTGGAAGCAGCGGTGAAGCTGATCGATGAGGGAAATACCATCCCTTTCATCTCCCGTTACCGTAAGGAGGCCACCGGATCTCTGAACGACGAGCAGCTGCGTAATCTCGATGAGAGACTGACCTATCTGAGAAGTCTGGAAGATAAAAAGGAGCAGGTGCTGAAGAGCATCGAGGAACAGGGAAAACTTACCGATGAGTTAAAGGAGAAGATCCTGGCAGCCCAGACGCTGGTAGTAGTAGAGGATCTGTACCGCCCCTATCGTCCCAAGAGAAAGACCCGTGCCAGTATTGCAAAGGAGAAGGGTCTGGAACCTCTGGCAGAATATATTCTGCGCCAGGAGGCAACAGAACCGGTGCTTAACGAGGCAGCAAAGTATGTATCCGAAGAAAAAGAAGTAAAGACTCCGGAGGAAGCATTGCAGGGAGCACAGGATATTATTGCCGAGATGATCTCCGACGATGCGGATCATCGTCTTTACATCCGCAATATCACCGTAGAGGAAGGCATTGTGACCGGTACGGCGAAGGATGAGAAGGCTCAGAGCGTCTACGAGATGTATTACAATTTTGAAGAGCCTGTGAAGAAGATCGCAGGTCACAGAGTATTGGCATTGAACCGTGGAGAGGCAGAAAAAGTACTGACTGTTAAAGTCAATGCACCGGAGGAACGTATTCTGCGTTATCTGGAGAAAAAGCTGATCACGAAGGAAAACGAATATACTACACCGGTAATCTGTGCCGCAGTGGAAGACAGCTACGATCGTTTAATAGCACCCGCTATTGAAAGAGAGATCCGTAACGATCTGACAGAAAAGGCAGAGGACGGAGCGATCAATGTCTTCGGTAAAAACTTAGAGCAGCTGTTGCTGCAGCCTCCTATCGCAGGCAAAGTGGTCTTAGGCTGGGATCCGGCATTCCGTACCGGATGTAAGCTGGCGGTAGTGGATGCTACCGGAAAAGTGCTGGATACGAAAGTGATCTTCCCTACAGCACCGCAGAATAAGGTGGAGGAGTCCAAAGCTGAACTGAAGAAACTGATCAAAAAATATAATGTGGATTTAATTTCCGTAGGAAACGGTACAGCCTCCAGAGAGTCCGAGCAGGTAATTGTAGAACTGTTGAAGGAACTGGATCGTCCGGTACAGTATGTGATCGTCAACGAGGCAGGTGCTTCCGTATACTCCGCAAGTAAGCTGGCGACAGAAGAATTTCCTAATTTTGACGTGGGACAGAGAAGTGCTGCATCTATCGCCAGAAGATTACAGGATCCCCTGGCAGAACTGGTGAAGATCGATCCCAAGTCCATCGGTGTCGGCCAGTATCAGCACGACATGAACCAGAAGAAATTAAGCGATGCCTTAAGCGGCGTGGTGGAGGACAGTGTAAACAAGGTCGGTGTGGATCTGAATACTGCGTCCGCATCCCTTCTGGAATATGTCTCCGGCATTAACAAGACTATTGCGAAGAATATTGTAGATTACAGAGAAAATAACGGGCGTTTTGTAAGCAGAAAGCAGTTGTTAAAGGTGCCGAAGCTGGGACCTAAGGCATATGAGCAGTGTGCCGGTTTCTTACGGATCCCGGATGGTAAGAATCCTCTGGATGCCACCAGCGTTCATCCCGAATCCTACGAAGCAGCGGAGCAGCTGATGGCGAAGCTGGGACTGACAATGGAGGACATTAAGGAAGCCCAGAAACAGGCGGCAGCTAAGAAAGCTTCCGACAAGAGCGGGGCACAGGCTTCCGGACAGAAGAACGGCAGTAATGCAGCCAATACAGCAAAGAAACGGGAAGAGCAGAAAGGTAAGACCGTAAGAGTGCATAATACCAATACCGCTATGGGCAAGGCTCTGGCAGCGGCCATGGGTGGTGTGAGCTTTGATAATTCTGCAGAAACTTCTACAAAGAAAAATGCACCGGCAGTACAGAATGCATCAAATGATGCAAAAGATATTTCCGGACTGGAAAAGCGTATTAAGAATAAGAAACTGTTGGCAGAAGAGCTGGGAATCGGCGAGATCACGCTGACAGATATCCTGAAGGAACTGGAGAAGCCGGGCAGAGATCCCAGAGACGATATGCCGAAGCCAATCCTGCGCAGTGATGTTCTGGATATGAAGGATTTAAAGCCCGGCATGATTCTGAAAGGAACCGTGCGTAATGTCATTGACTTTGGTGTGTTCGTGGATATCGGTGTCCATCAGGACGGACTGGTGCACATCTCCCAGATCACCGACCGCTATATCAAGCATCCGCTGGAAGCTGTCAGCGTCGGAGATATTGTGGATGTGCAGGTATTGACTGTGGATGTGGCGAAGAAACGTATCGGTCTGACCATGAAGATCCAGAAGCAGTAATATTATGACCCGCCCCGATATGAGCATAAAAGTGGGATGATAATCCCACGATATGCGAATAGAGGGTAGGGTGCTAAACATGTGCCAGTGGCACATGTTTAGCACGGACCGAAGCGGAGCGGAGAAGTGGGAGTGCGTAGCACGGAACAATCCGCAGGCATCAAAGTCGGGGGCTTTTGACCCCAACATCGTATTATCATAAGAAGAAAGAGGGATAACACAGCAAAATGTTATTCCTCTTTCTTCTTATGATTTTATAACCAATAACACCAAACGATACGAAAAGTGAAATAGATCTTTATTATGCCTTATGACCTGTTTTGATAATAGGGCTTAAAGGCTTGTAGATGAGCAGTGTCACAACAGAGACCAGCGTTCCCTTGATGAGATTCATGGGAGCCACACATGCCACCACGAAGCTTACAATGCTGCCTTCCTTTGCCAGCGGATTGACCTCGGTACCCATTGCCAGGATGGCATCCAGAGGCATTCCGTAGAATTTGGAGAACGCGGGAAGCAGATATACGGCATTGAATGCGGTGCCAAATACGGTCATGACCAGTGTACCGGCAATGCAGGCAAGGATGGCATTTTTCTTAGTTTTCTTAAAGGAATACACAGCGGAAGCGGGGATGATCAGGCTGCAGCCCACCACGAAGTTCGCCAGATCGCCGATGAAAGCGGTAGACGTACCTTTTATGCACAGCTTCAGCAGTATCTTCACGAATTCCATCATGACACCTGCTACGGGACCGAAAGCAAAGGAACCGACTAAGATCGGCAGCTCACTGAAGTCCATTTTATAGAAGCCGGGGGCAAAAAAGATGGGGAAGTCCAGCACATGCAGGATCATGGCGATGGCGGAGAACATACCGATCATGGCAAGCTTTCTGGTGTTGAAGATCGGCTCAGAAACTCCGTTTTTCTTCTGGGCACTCTTTTCCAGCACCACAGCCACCAGGAAACAACCAACGATGACCGCTAGGAAGATGACTACATAGGCCACATTTTCAGTTACAGTTTGCATTAATTTGTTCATTTCAGAACTCCTTTCCTATGAGAAAATCAAGGAAAGTCTTCAAAAAAAGCCCCGGAATACAAGCTTCCGGGGCATGGGTATCACAAAAAATATAAGTGATACGTCTTCTTTCATCCAGACTGTACTGTTGGTTCCGGATTCACACCGGATCAGCCGCAGAATGCATCTGCGGGTCGCGGACTTAAGGATGACCTATTACCGCCAGTAGGGAATTGCACCCAACCCTGAAGAACTTTACCTTATGCATGGAATATAACACTTTGTGAACATATTGTCAATATAGAAAATCTTTAGAATTTTCCCAACATTTTTTTCGGATTTCCCTGTTATAGTAGCTGTAATAACTATTCAGAACCGCATGCGCAAAATCGCCCTTCCAGAGCTTTCCTTTTGCATGACTCTGAATAGTTGCAAATACTTATAGAAATGTGTTGACACTCAATAGATATTATTGTATTATGCAAACAGTACAGTGACACAATGAAGAATACACAGAAAATGTATCATGAAATGGGAGTATGTGAGGAATGAGTGCATTAGTAGAGATCAAAGATGTGTGCAAGGTTTACAATCCCGGGGAAAATGAGGTGCGGGCATTGGATCATGTGAGCCTGACCATCGACGAACAGGAATTTGTGGCCATCATCGGACATTCCGGAAGCGGTAAGTCCACGCTGATGAATATGCTGGGATGCCTGGATGTGCCCACCAGTGGAGAATATTGGCTCCATGGACAGGATGTATCCGCATTGACAGACGATGAACTGTCGGATATCCGCAACCGGGAGATCGGCTTTATTTTCCAGGGATTCAATCTGATCCCCAATCTGACTGCGGTGGAAAATGTAGAACTGCCACTGATCTACCGGGGAGTATCCAGAAGTGTACGGCAGGAGCTTTCCAGAGAAGCACTGAAAAAGGTGGGACTGGAACACCGTATGGATCATAAGCCTTCGGAGATGTCGGGAGGACAACAGCAGAGAGTGGCCATTGCCCGAGCTATTGCCCAGGCACCACCGGTGATCCTGGCGGATGAACCTACCGGCAATCTGGACTCCAATTCCACAAAAGAGATCATGGATATTCTGAAAGGTTTACATAATGAGGGAAGAACAGTCATCCTGATCACCCATGACAATGATATTGCGGCACAGGCAAAACGGGTGATCAAGATCAAGGACGGCAAAGTGGAATCCGATTCCGGACAGATCGTTCCGGTGGAGGAGCTGCAGACAGCAGGAGCGTAGTGGAAAATAAATCTTTCACATGCAATGCCATGCCGCCGGTCACGGCTAACAAATTATGAAAAGATAAGAGTATGAATGAATATAGAAAGGATCATAAGTGAGGGATCATGGAACAGCAGGAAAAAACAGAACAGGCACTGAGTGCTAAAAAAGTCAAGGAAATGAAGAAAGCAGAAAAGAGAAAGCAAAAAGAAGCAAAAAAGGAACAGAAGGCAAAGAACCCAGGCAAAAAGCGTAAAAAAGCACCTGTTATTATTGCGGCTATCATAATTGTACTGATCGTGATACGCATGGTAAGCTGTGCGTTTTCCGGCAATGCTGGAGTGATGGTAAGCACCACTAATGCATTTCGCGGAGACATCGAAGAAAATGTCAGCACCAGCGGAAAAGTAGCCAGTGAGGAAAAGACCGTTTTATTTGCTCCGGTCAGCGGAAGATTAAGCGAGATCAATGTGGCAGCCGGAGATGCCGTCAAGGCAGGAGATGTCCTGATGACCTACGACATGGATCAGATGGAACAGCGCCTGCAGGAGGCGTCCTTACAGCAGGATAAGAGTAATGCTTCTTATAACAGTACTATGACAGAGAACAGCAAAAGTACAGCAAAACTGAATGAGGCCAATACCAATCTAGCAGTGTTGGATCAGCAGCTTACCGATTACAAGGCATATCTCAAGGAACTGCAGGATAAACTGAGTACGAGCCAGAGGGAGACCCAGAGACAGTTGTCTGAGGAGAGCTACGATCTGAGCAGAAAAGCGGCAGACCTAAACAAAGAACTGCAGGACGGTGTGACAGCAGAACGGGCCAAGGAAATCAATAAGGAATTACAGGATATCAGCAGCAGTCAGGCCAGAAATTCTTACGTGCAGTCTATTGCTAATTCCAGTGATTATGTAGTGAGTATGCAGAATGAGATCGCTACCGTGCAGGAGCATATTACGGAATGTGAAAATTACAAGGCCGAGATGCAGAGCCAGAAGGGCAGCAGTGAGGGAACGATCCTGAATGGCTATCAGTCGCAAGCCTATGCGGCAGATAAGGATCTGGCACAGCTGACCTATCAGGAGGCACAGGAACAGTACGATGCGGCGAAAAAAGGAATTGTTGCGGACTTTGACGGTATTGTAACGGAGTGTACCGGTGTCTCCGGAGCCAGCGTAACAGAAGGAGCACAGCTGATCACACTGGAGAGCAGCCAGAATGTGAAAGTTTCCTTTGATGCTTCCAAGTCCGATGTGGCAAAACTTGCCATCGGGCAGAAAGTAGATATTACCATCTCCGGCAATAAATACGAAGGCGAGATCAGTAAGATCAATCGTATGGCAACACTGAACGCATCCAATACGCCCATGGTAGGGGTAGAAGTACATCTGACTAACCCGGATGACAAGATCATCCTCGGACTGGATGCTAAGCTGACCGTACATACCAACAGTGCACAGGATACATTGTTGATCCCGGTAGAAGCGATCAATGCGGATAAAAATGGAGATTTCCTCTATGTGATCGAGAACGGCATGGTAGTCAAGAGGGCAATTACCTGCGGAATTTCCTCCGATGAATACACAGAGGTCCTGGATGGCATTACCGAGGAAGACCAGATCATAGTGAACAGCCTCACGGGTATCAGCCTGGAGGAGGGCATGGCAGTAACGGCTGTGCCCATGGAACAGTAGGAGGCGGATCCATGACACAAGTATGGGAATACATCAAAATTGCATTGATGAATATCCGCAGTAATAAAGGACGTTCGATCCTGACCATGCTGGGCATTATCATTGGTATTTCCTCCGTCATCATGATCATTTCCATCGGTAACGGCGTAAAAAGTGGTATCAACGGAGAATTGAATTCCATGGCGGGCGGCCAGATCGCAGTTTATAGCAACGATACCGCAGAAAACGGTACGGAAGTGATATTTACCGAAGAGGATATGGATGCCATTCAGGAGAAGGTCCCTAATGTCAAGGCGGTAACACCGTCCTGGAGTTTCAGCGGAAGCGCCACCGGCAGAAAGGGAACCTTTGATGCTGCTGCAACTTTCGGTAAGGCGGGACTGGAATATTCGAGCCAGGATCCGATCATCAAGGGACGTTATTTTACCGATTCGGATTATTATACGGCGAATAAGGTCTGTGTCATTACAGAGAGCAGCGCGAAAACGCTGTTTGGTAATACCAATGTGATCGGAATGAGTTTTGATTATACGTTGTATGGAGTGACACAGGAATTTACGATCGTTGGTATCCGTAAGGACAACGCATCGAAGCTGTTCGGAATGGGAGGAAACGGTACGGTGACCATGGAGGCACCTATCTCCACAATTTCTGAGGGGTATGGATTCTATGTGGATTACACGGACCTGCTGATCGTCAGTGATGGTGCGGACAATGCCTCTCAGGTGGCGAAGGATGTGGTGAGATTGTTGGAGAACCGCCACGGTGTCAGAGGACAGAACGCCATCTTAGTACAGAACTTTAATGATATTATGAGCCAGATGGATCAGATCTTAAGCTACATCACCATTTTTGTGGTATTTGTAGCAGCCATCTCCCTGCTGGTGGGTGGTATCGGCGTTATGAACATTATGCTGGTATCCGTGACAGAGCGTACCAGAGAGATCGGTATCCGGAAATCTCTGGGAGCCAGGACCGGATCCATCCTGTTACAGTTTCTGTCGGAATCCGCCATCATTACCCTGCTGGGCGGCCTGATCGGTATTCTGATCGGTGTGGCAGGAGCCTTTGGAATCTGCAGCCTGATTGGATTTACCGCAAAGGTGAGTGTGGGTACGGTGCTGGGAGCCAGTATGTTCTCCTCGGCTGTAGGTATTTTCTTTGGAATTTATCCGGCGAAAAAGGCAGCGAAATTAAGCCCTATCGAAGCATTACGGCATGAATAATATGCGATAAAAGTTAAATCATAATTAAATAAAATGCAAACTATAAGAACCGCAGGTCACAGATATTGGAATCCCTGCGGTTCTTTACTTGCTTTTTTATGGGAAAAAATTTATAATGTTCTCTATAGTATGCAATCCTATGCGCAGTCGCCGGATGGTGGGGATGGGATTGTAATAGCAAGTAACTATGCAGTCACATTATTATAAGGAAAGAACTCATTATGGTAGAATTGGATGTGAAGATTACATCGGGGGATTTATATGACTTTTTATTGCGGCACAGCTACAACAGTGTGTCCGGACTTCTGGGAGCGGTGATTGGAGCTTTGGGCGTGATCGTGGGCATCTCGAGACAGTACTGGATCTATCTGATTCTTGGCGTGGTGATTCTGTTATATCTCCCATGGACACTCTATATCAAGAGCAAACAGCAGGCAGTAAACAATCCGGTCTTCAAGGAACCGCTGCATTATGTGTTGGATGAGAACGGCATTACCATCTCCCAGGGGGACAGCTCCACCTGTCAGAAATGGGAGGATTGCTTGAAAGCGGTATCCACCGGACGCAGCATCATTGTGTATACGGCGAAAAATAATGCAACAATTTTTCCTAAAAGTCAGATGCAGGATAAGACAACGGACGTTATTGAAATGATTTCCACCCATATGCCGCCCACAAAAGTGAAGATCCGCAGCTAGATGCATGGATACAGCAGAAGAATAGAGCATGTGGTTACTTCGCCATATAAAACTGCTTATCTGTCTGTATGCAGGCATTCGCAGAACGCAGTTTTGCATGGCTCCGAATAGTTACGAATTATATAAAAAGTAACAGTAACTGCATAACCGTAACACGTAACATGTAACAATAGAAAGCGTAAGGAAAATGACAACAGGCGATTCAGCAGATAACAGAGAATGCAAAAAAGAGATCATAGAGACCCACAGTGCGGAAGAGACCTTTGCACTGGGACAGCGGATCGGCAGGGAAGCACTTCCCGGACAGGTCTACACGCTGATCGGTGATCTGGGAGTAGGCAAGACCGTATTTACCCAAGGTGTGGCAGATGGCCTCGGAATCACGGAGCCGGTGAACAGCCCGACCTTTACCATTGTGCAGATCTACGAGGAAGGACGTATGCCCTTTTACCATTTTGATGTCTATCGTATTGGCGATGTTGAGGAGATGGAGGAGATTGGCTATGAGGATTGTTTTTACGGGGAAGGACTTTGCCTGATCGAGTGGGCGAATCTGATCGAAGAGATCCTGCCGGAACATTACAGGCAGGTGACCATAGAAAAGGATCTGGAGAAAGGCTTTGATTACCGCCGGATCACGATTGAGGAGAGGACTACAGTATGAAAATATTAGCTTTGGACAGTTCCGGACTGGTGGCCAGCGCCGCCATCGTGGAGGATGACGTCCTGATCGCGGAATACACCACGGATTACAAGAAAACACATTCCCAGACATTATTACCCATGCTGGATGAGATCCGGCAGATGATCGATCTGGATCTGCATACCATTGATGCGATTGCCATTTCCGCAGGACCTGGTTCTTTTACCGGACTTCGGATCGGGGCGGCTACGGCAAAGGGACTGGGACTGGCACTGAACCTTCCGCTGGTAGAGGTCCCGACACTGGAGGGACTGGCTTTTAACCTCTGGGGAACGGACAAGCTGGTATGTCCCATCATGGATGCCAGAAGGAATCAGGTATATACCGGAATTTATGAGTTCTGTAAAGAGGAGATCCCGGAAAAGGAAAGCTCAGAACATCAACTTGTGATGCACAGTATCAAAGAGCAGTGCGCTATTGCCGTGGACGAGCTGGTGGAGGAATTAAACCGTCTGGGACGGGAAGTGATCTTCTTAGGAGACGGCGTTCCGGTCTACAGGGAACAGATCTTACAGAAACTGAAGGTTCCCTGCTCCTTTGCTCCGGCTGCAAATAATCGTCAGCGTGCTGCCAGTGTGGCTTCTCTGGGAGCTGTCTACTATGCACATGGCAGAACGGTGACCGCAGCGGAGCATGAACCCGAATACCTGCGTAAGAGCCAGGCAGAGCGGGAACGAGAGGAACAGGAGAAGGCTGCAAAAGAGGCACAGGCATGAAAATAGAAGTTCGTAAGTTACAGAATACGGATATCGAAGAACTGAGCCGGATCGAAGCTGCGTCCTTCAGCATGCCATGGTTGGCGGAAGATTTCAGAGGACTTCTGACGAGAGATTATTGCCTGTATGTCGTGGCGGAGGCAGACGGTCATATCGCGGGCTGCGCCGGGCTGACGGACAGTTTTCATGAGGGCAATATCGACAACGTGGTGACAGCACCGGAATATCGAAATCTGGGCATTGGCGGCAAAATGCTGGAAGAGTTGTTACGCCTCGGCAATGAGCGCGGGATCACAGCATATACGCTGGAAGTCAGAGTGAGCAATGCACCGGCCATCCACTTGTATGAGAAATTCGGTTTTGTCTCCGAGGGGATCCGCCCGAAATTTTATGAAAAACCGACAGAGGATGCCATGATCATGTGGCGCCGTTAACAAGTATTACCATCACTTTTCCGGCGGATTATCCATTATAATGATGCCAGGGTCAAAAGGTAACATTTACAGTCAGAAAGGTGGAAACAGGATGCGAAAAGAAGAAAACGGTAAATTACAGCAGGTAATCTGTAACGGCTGCGGCAAGGAGTTGAAGATAGAAAATGAAATCGTCCGTGAAGGATGTTTCGCCGCAGATGTGAGATTTGGCTATTTCAGCAGGAAAGACGGGCTCAGACACAAGTTTGACCTGTGCGAAGACTGCTATGACAAATGGATCCATACGTTTGCCGTTCCGGTGGAAGAAATGCCGGAGACAGAGCTTTTATAGACAGAAAGAACAAAAAGATGCTGCTTAGGCAAGATTGCGAGGAAAGATGTTAGACGTTTGCTTATTGGGAACCGGAGGAATGATGCCACTGCCTTACAGATGGCTGACCTCCCTGATGATGCGCTATAACGGGAAAAGTATTCTGATCGACTGCGGAGAGGGCACCCAGATTGCCATGAGGGAAAAAGGCTGGAGCCCGAACCCCATCGACATTATCTGCTTTACCCATTTTCACGCAGATCATATCAGCGGTCTTCCGGGAATGCTTCTGACCATGGGAAATGCAGAGCGCACGGAACCGCTGCTCCTGATCGGGCCCAGGGGACTTGCCAAAGTGGTGGCTTCTCTGCGGGTGATCGCACCGGAGCTTCCTTTTGAAGTAAAATGCATGGAGATCACGGAGAATGCCCAGACATTTTCTTTTGAAGGATTTCGTCTGGAAGCCTTCAAAGTGAACCACAATGTGCTCTGTTATGGGTACAGTATGGTGATTGACCGTGCGGGTCGATTTGATAAGGACAGAGCTTTGGAGCAGGAAATCCCCATGAAATTCTGGAGCCGTCTGCAAAAGGGGGAGACTCTGGAGGAAAACGGAAGAGTCTTCACTCCGGATATGGTACTGGGAGCGGAACGAAAGGGCCTGAAGGTGACCTACAGTACAGACACCCGTCCTACTGAAAGCATCCGTCAGAATGCCCAGGGAGCGGATCTGCTGATTCTGGAAGGAATGTATGGCGAACCCGACAAGCTGGTCAAAGCCAGAGAACATAAGCACATGACAATGTACGAAGCGGCGAAGATCGCAAAAGAAGTGGGGGCACCGAAACTGTGGCTGACACATTACAGCCCTTCTATGACGAGACCTGAGGAATTCATGGATGATGTCCGGAAGATTTTCCCCGCAGCTTATGCGGCAAAGGACGGCTGGACCATGGAATTGAACTTTGATGAAGGGAAGTAGGAAAATATGAAAAAAAACAACACGTCGATGACGAAAATTACGGTTTTTCTGATCTTCCTCATTGTCCTGGTAGTGGGATATTATTCGTATCTGTCGGGAAAAAGCAGGACAGAACAGCAGGAGGCCATTATGTCAGAGGTGGATACGGCACTCTCCAGAGATCTGACCAATAATTATCCTGCGACACCTAAGGAAGTAATCAGATATTACAATGATCTGATCAAATGCTTCTACAATGAAGACTGTACCACGGAGGAGCTTCAGGAACTGGGCAGGAAATCCCTTCAGCTGTTCGATGAGGAACTCCGGGCAAATAACGAAGAAGATACCTATCTGACCCGATTACAGGGAGAGGTTAAGAACTATAAGGACAATAAGAGAAAAATAACAAGTGTTTCTCTTGCGTCCAGCACCAATGTGGACTATTATACAGCAGACGGATATTCTTTTGCCCGGATTGCCTGTGGCTATGGCATGACGGAAAACGGAAAAAAGAGTTCCACCATGCTGGTATATCTGCTTCGCAGGGATGAAAACCGCAAATGGAGGATCTACGGCTGGGAGACGGCGGATCAGTTGAATGACAGTCTGGAACAGCAGGAGAATAATTAAAAGCAAAGTAGGCAGAAAAATGGCAGAGACAGAAAAACAAAAAGATATTTATATTCTGGGAATTGAGAGCTCCTGTGATGAGACAGCGGCTTCTGTGGTGAAAAACGGCAGGGAAGTGCTTTCCAACGTCATTTCCTCACAGATTGCATTACATACCCTGTACGGTGGTGTGGTGCCGGAAATCGCATCCCGCAAACATATCGAGAAGATCAATCAGGTCATTGAGCAGGCGCTTGCCGATGCCCATGTGACGCTGGAAGACATTACCGCCATTGCGGTGACCTATGGTCCCGGATTGGTGGGAGCACTTCTGGTGGGTGTATCTGAGGCAAAAGCAATCAGTTTTGCTACCGGAATTCCCCTGGTTGGAGTACATCATATTGAGGGACACATCAGTGCCAACTTCATTGAGAATAAAGAACTGGAGCCTCCTTTTATCTGTCTGGTGGCGTCCGGCGGCCACTCACATCTGGTGGTGGTCAAGGATTACGGTGAATATGAGATCATCGGACGGACCAGAGATGATGCGGCGGGAGAAGCTTTTGACAAGGTGGCTCGTGCCATCGGACTGGGATATCCCGGCGGTCCCAAGATTGACAAGGTGTCGAAGGAGGGCAATCCGGATGCCATCCACTTCCCCAGAGCAGCAGTGGCGGAGAATGAATATGATTTCAGCTTCAGCGGTCTGAAATCCGCAGTGCTGAACTATCTGAACGGATGCCAGATGAAGGGAGAAGAGATTAATCAGGCGGATGTGGCTGCTTCCTTCCAGAAAGCAGTCGTAGATGTGCTGGTGAGCCATTCCCTCCATGCAGTGAAGGCTTATGGACTGAATAAATTTGCCATTGCCGGCGGCGTGGCTTCGAATTCTTCCCTGCGGGCAGCGTTTGAGGAAGAATGCGGAAAACGTAACATAGCATTTTATCATCCCTCCCCCATTTTCTGTACCGATAATGCGGCGATGATCGGTGTGGCCGGCTATTACGAGTACATTAAGGGTGTCCGCAGCGGTTATGATCTGAATGCGGTGCCGAATTTAAAGCTGGGCGAGCGATAAGAACCGAAAAAAGACTTCAAGGAAAGACAGACACAATATGGTAGACAGAGTAGCACAGGACAGAAATGAGACAGAAGATTACAGCATGAAAAATGAGATGGAAAACGGACAGGAGCCTCAGGAGAATGGGGAAAAGCCCAGATGTACCGCTATTATCCTTGCGGCGGGCAGCGGAAGCCGCATGCAGTCGGCGGTGGCGAAGCAGTTTTTACCGTTAAAAGAAAAGCCACTGATCTGGTATGCCTTGCATGCGGTGGAGGAATCCCGGATCATTGATGACTGCATTCTGGTGACGGCAGAGCAGGATATTCCCTATGTCCGGGAAGAAATCGTGCAAAAATATCATTTTACCAAAGTAAATATTATTACTTCTGGAGGAGCGGAACGGTATCTGTCCGTGGGGAGAGCCTTACAGCTGATTGCTGACGGACGGTTGAAAGTACCCAATGAGCACGGATATGTGTTCATTCACGATGGAGCCAGACCTTTTCTGACAGAGAAGATATTAGAAGATACCTATGCAGCGGCCGTGCAATATCAGGCCTGTGTGGCGGCGGTACAGAGCAAGGATACGGTAAAGATCAGTGACGGAGAAGGCTTTGCCCTGTCCACTCCGGATCGAAGAACCGTCTGGAATATCCAGACACCGCAGGTATTTGAGACCAGCCTGATCCTGCAGGCATACGAGAGACTGAAAAATCGTCTTCCCAGGATGCAGGAACAGGGCATTCAGGTAACGGATGATGCCAGCGTGGTGGAACTGTTTACTGAGACAAGAGTGAAGCTGGTAGAGGCTTCTTATCAGAATATTAAGATCACAACGCCGGAAGATATGAAAACAGCCGAGGCATTTCTGGAGGATTAAATCCTCCGAAGATGTCCCGGCTGTTCCTTTGTGCATTTCTATCAAGAGATTGTTCTATTTTTCCCGCATGGCACTGGGGGTCACTCCGTATACCTTCTTGAAGGCACGCCGGAAAGTATTGGAATTATTATATCCCACAGCAATATACAGCTCATTCAGACTGATATCGGTCTCCTTGATCAGTCTTGCGGCCTCTGTCATGCGGATATTCTCCAGATAAGTGGAGAAGTTGACTCCGGTCTTTTCCTTGAACATATGGGAGAAATAGCTCTCTGAGATCTGGAATTCATCGGAGATCTTGTTAAGCCCTAAGGAAGGGTCCTTGTAATTTTCCTTAATATATTTCTCAATGGTGGCGGATAACGTATTGTCATCCTCCTTATTGCCGAAGAGATTACACAGGGATAAGGCAAGATCTTCGCACAATTTGAAGGTCAGGTGCTCATTGAAACGTTCATCCAGCACCTTTACAGCTTCGGAATCTGCATCCTGAGGCAGTGCAAATCTTGCTTTTAATAAAGTGTTACGGATATCTGACAGCAGGTATTTTAACAGGTTGACCGGCAGGGTACGTTCCTCGATATTTTCCTGGTGGATCAGATTGAACAGCTCCAGTACCTGCGGAGTATTGCCAGTGGAGATGAAATGGATCAGCTTCGTGGAGATCTCCGGCGGATAATAGAACACGTTGGAATCCTTTTTAATGAATTCATACGGGAAGAAAATGTAGTTCTTCGTGGTATAGCTGACAGCCTCGGAGGCCTGCTGGTAGCATTCCCATACGTTCATCAGGGAATCCGTATTGCGTCCGATACCTGCGAAAAGCCAGATGTCGTAAGTGTCCAGCAGATAATCATGCAGACGCAGGATGCAGTTGTTGATCTTCAGGATCAGATCCTTTTCTTCTTCCTCTGAGCAGTGCAGCAAAACGGAATAGGTACGGTCCGAGGGGCTGAAATAGAACAGCGGTGTACCGAAGAAATTCTCCAGTGCGGACTCGATGATCTTTTCCAGTTCTTCCATGGATTCCACGCCGCCGGGGAGAGTGATTTCTGTATTGTCTCCGAAATTATTATAGTAGACGATGTACAACACATTATAATAAGAAGAATCCGCAATACCCAGATAGTTTTCCATGTAGGTAACTTCATCCTCGGAAGTAGCAGTACCGGATAACAGCTGTCTCACATAGGAGGTACAGATGATCGGACGCTGACTGTCTACCACTTCCTGCAGATTTTTCTGTACTTCCACAGCGGTCTGCAATTCCTGCCCAAGCTCAATGATCGGGCGGACATTGCGGCGGGAGAAATAATAGACCAGACAGCCGCCTGTAAGCAATGCCAGCAGGGCAAAAAAGATGAAAAGCAGCTGGGTGCCACCCAATCCGGCGGTCGCCTTGTAGGGCGGGAAGCTGAAATAGTAAGAATAACTGGTGTTATCCGAAACGTATTTCCCCAAAGTAAAGTTCTGCCCATCGATCCGGACCTCTGCATAGCCCTTATTAAAGTCCAGAGAATCCAACATTTCTGCGGAAATGCTGTTCGGAGTATTTATCGTAAGCACGGTGGAGTCATCTTCCGCGGTCACCGCCAGGAAATTATCACCATCCATCTGAACACAGTCGAACAGATCCGCCATCTTATCCTGTTCGAAGATAAAGCAGACCTTCGCATTGGCATCCATATAATAGAGATCGTTCAGGTCGATGATATACATATAGTATTTTTCGCTGTAATTTGGCATGAACTGATCCATGGGAAGAAAGCGGTTCTCGTATTCCGGTTCCGTCATGTAGGATCGCCACATTTCTTTTTCGGTAGAAGGATACTTCTGGATCCAGCTATAGAACCGCTTTGCGGATATAAAATAAGTAGGATTCAATACATAGTCTGTCTCCGGAAAATAGACAAAGGACTCTTTTAACGGAAGAAGAGCTTCTGCATATACATTGGTAGCCAGAGAGTTCTGCAATTCATTTCCCATTTCCGTAAAAGGGTAATAGGTATTCTCATAATTCATGACTTTCCGGAAAGTGTCGTTCTGCAGAAGCTGTCTGCAATAGACTTCCATGATATTCAGATCGCTTTCAAACAGCTCTGCATTGCTGATCAGGGTTGTCTCGTTCTGCTGATCATAAGAATCACGCGCGTTATTTATCGTAGAACGGTATAAAAAGATGAACAAAACCAGAATGATCAGCAGGAAAATACTGTAAGAGGTTACCATTTTCAGCATTAATGTATTGTTGTGGCTTGTATAATTTGTATCATTAAGGGTGTCTTTTTTATTAAAAATCATTCATGATCACTCCCGTGTCTCAATTTTTTTAGATAATATACCGAATAAACCATGTATATTGTATCAGTTACTTACAAAGGAAGCAAGATGTAACCCCTTTCAAATTTAAAAATATCAAATGTAAGTGCTTTCAAAGAATGCAGTAAAATCAAGGGTTTGCAGATTCGGTGGTCAAAATTTGCACCCGAACGCAAAAATTGTAACTTGTTTTTCCAGGTGACGGATGGTAAGGTGAGGGCAAGTCAAGGGAATGACCCCATGACAAATCATGATTCCAAATTTTTAGGGAGGAAAGAAATGAAGAGAAAAGTATTATCCGTACTTTTAGCATCTGCTATGGTAGCTTCCTTAGCAGCATGCGGAAGCAGCAATGATGCTCCTGCAGCATCCACCGACAGCGCAGCAACTGGCAGCGCAGCAGCTTCTACCGAGGCAGCATCTACCGAAGCTTACAATCTGGAGGAGATTAACGTAGTAGTTAATGGTACTCTGACCGCAACCGTTGATAACGGCCAGGCTGAATTCGTTCAGCAGTGGGATGATGCAGTATCCGAAGCAATCGGTCATCCTATTAAGATGAACGTCCAGCAGTTAGACCATTCCGGTTAT
This sequence comes from Lachnospiraceae bacterium GAM79, assembly GCA_003584705.1. Classification (GTDB taxonomy): domain Bacteria; phylum Bacillota; class Clostridia; order Lachnospirales; family Lachnospiraceae; genus Acetatifactor; species Acetatifactor acetigignens. Next base: position 2,968,738 of record AP018536.1, on the reverse strand, counting down.
ACCGATGCAGTAGGTCGTCTGTTCGCAGGCGGTGACTATCCTGATGTAATGATCATGAGTGCAGATATGTTCAAGCAGTATGCACCTACCGGTCTGCTGTGGGATATGTCCGAAGCATATGCAAACGCTAAATTCCAGTCTCACCTGATCCTGCCTGAGATCAACGAGAACCTGAAGGATGAGGAAGGTCATCTGTATGGTTTCGCTCCTACCTATGGTAATGGATGTGTTACCTACGTTAAGCAGGCATGGTTAGATGCAGTTGGCCTGAAGGCTGAAGACATCAAGACTTATGATGATTACTACAACATGCTGTTAAAGTTCCACAACGAAGATCCCGATGGCAACGGCGTAACCGGTGATACCTATGGTGTTATCGCAGCTGGTTTCGTTGGTAACGAGGCTCCTTATGTAAACTATCTGCCTGAGTTCTGGCAGGATTCTTATCCCGCAATCCTGCAGGATGAGAATGGTACCTGGTACGATGGATTCCAGACCGATGCTACCAAGGCAGCTCTGTTAAGATTACAGCAGGCTTACAAGGATGGCGCTATCGACCCTGAGACCCTGACCGCTTCTACCAAGATCGCTCGTGAGAAATGGTTCTCTAACGATCAGACCGGTTCTTCAGGTGTATTCACTTACTGGGCAGGTTCCTGGTATCAGACTCTGACCGATAACCTGATCAAGAACGGTGTTGATGAGAAGCTGGTTGAGCTGGCTCCTATCGCTGAGGTTGGTGCTTACCTGAACAGAGAAGCTCCTGTATGGGTTATCATTGATGACGGTGACGGAGACAATTCCCGTGAGCAGGCTATCTTCGATGCATTCATCGAGACCATGATGGATGGTGACAAGGTGCAGACACTGTGGACCTACGGTGCAGAGGATGTTCACTGGTCTACCAAGGCTGAAAGCTTCACCATCAATGCAGGTACTGACAAAGAGAAGTCTTACGAGTACGAAGATGGTCAGTTCCACTTAAAGCAGTCTCCTAACGATCCTAACTCCGTATGGAAGAAGAACGCTATGGATCCCGCTCTGGTTATCTGCTCTCTGGACAACGGCTTTAACGATATCTCCAGCCTGGCTGCAGAAGGTAACAAGTTCTTCACCGAGAACTGCAAGGATGCTCCTCAGTCTCCTACCTCTGAGACCTACACCAACGAGTCCGGTACCATCTATGATGCTAAGCTGGCAGCTATCACTTCTGTAGTAGTTGATGGCGGCGATGTAGATGCAGCTATGCAGACCTACGTTGACACTGTTGGCAGTATCATTGATCAGTGCTTAGCTGAACTGAATCAGTAATTGAGACCGTAATAGAGTAGCGGAAGCTGCAAAATATGATATAATTATCCTGTCCCATCGGGATACAAAGCCCATGGGACAGGATATTTTAGAGAGAAAAGAATGTGTGAGATGAAGTTGAAAGGAAGAGGGATGGTATGAGCAAGAAAAAGAAAATCACCACATCCACCGGCGTAGAAGTACGTCACAAGCCTTTGGGTCTCCGGATCTGGAATAACAGAGGCTATTATGTAATGTTCCTGCCTGTATTTATATTTATTTTGATCATGTATTACTGGCCCATGCTTGGTATTCGTTATGCATTCTACGATTACAAGCCCGTAGGTGCTCCTACTTTTGTGGGACTCAAGCACTTTTACAGTATGTTTAAGACCGATGCGTTCTGGAGTGCATTCAGGAACACATTGGAACTGAGTATCATGAAGTTATTGATCACGACCTTCACTGCGGTTATCGTATCAATCTTCTTAAATGAAATGGGAAATCTCTTTGCAAAGAAAACTTTGCAGACTATTATATATCTGCCCCACTTTATGTCATGGGCAGTAGTTGCATCTATCTTCAGCCTGTTCCTGTCTCCCTCCTCTACCGGTCTGGTAAACGGAATGCTGCGTGACTGGGGCATCCTGGCACCGGATGCCAAGGGAATTTATTTCCTGGCAAGCACTGCATGGTGGAGACCGATCTTCTACATTATCAATATCTGGAAAGAGACCGGTTGGGGAACCATTATCTTCCTGGCTACTCTGGCAGGTATCAACCCGGAGCTGTATGAAGCAGCTGATATCGACGGTGCAACCCGTATGCAGAAGATGCGTTTCGTAACGCTGCCTGCACTGTCCAATACTATTATCACTGTATTGATCCTGAACCTTGCTAAGGTTATGAATATGTTCGAGTCCGTATTCGTATTGTACAACAATGCGGTATACAGCGTATCTGATGTTATTTCTACTTATATTTATCGTCAGACATTCGCAATCGCTCTGCCGAACTATGGTTACTCTACAGCAGTTGGTCTCTTCAAGTCCCTGGTTGGCTGTGTACTGGTACTGATATGTAACTGGGCTAGTAAGAAGACCCGTGGCCGTGGCATTGTATAGGAGGTGTTAAACGTGGCAAAGACAGCTTATCGTAAACCTAAGAAAAAGGTTCATGTATTCGATATTGTAAACTACATCGTATTTATTCTCATCGGCCTCCTGGTTCTGGTACCTATCTGGAAGGTAGTAGTAGACTCCTTCAATGCTGTGGGTGTATACCAGTTCAGACTGTGGCCGGAGGATTTTACCTTAGATGGCTATAAGACCATCATTCATACCCAGAGACTTTACAGACCGTTCATCAACTCCGTGATCACAACCGTGCTCGGTACGTTCCTTGGTCTGCTCCTGTCCACCCTGGGTGGCTATGTACTGATCCAGTTTGATATGCCCGGACGTAACTTCTTCGCATATTTCCTTCTGTTTACCATGATCTTCTCCGGTGGTATGATCCCCGAGTACCTGGTAATGAAGCAGTTACACCTGGTTAACAGCATGTGGATCCTGGTGGTAAAGCACGGTATGAACGTGTACAACCTGGTACTGATGCGTAACTTCTTCGAAGGAATACCTGCCAGCCTGTTCGAGGCGGCCGAGATCGACGGATGTTCCCCTATGGGAATCTTCTTCAAGATCGTGCTTCCTCTGTCCAAAGCAGCTCTGGCTTCCATCGGCCTGATGTTCGCAGTAACCGTATGGAATGACTATTCTACCGTTAAGATCTATATTACCAATCCTGATCAGGTTAACTTCCAGTATCAGTTACGTAATATGATCATGGATGGTGATACCCCTACCACGCAGTATTCAGTATCACAGAACACTCTGTTCTATGCAGCGATCGTATGTGCAATCCTTCCTTTCATGGCACTGTATCCTTTCCTGCAGAAATACTTCGTAAAGGGTGTTAATATCGGCGCTGTTAAGGAGTGATTTTCTTCTCACACGTACTTAGACTTAGACAAGGGAAACTTCGGTTTCCCTTGTGTTGTATCTGCGGGCAAATTCCGCAAGAAAAGATGCGCAGGGGAAGCGCAGAAATGAGGGCAGAAATGAACAGAATTTTTTGGGCTGCAGATTCCACGGTCCAGACCAATGATTTCACAACATATCCACAGACGGGCATTGGCCAGGTATTTCCTTTATTTGTTAAAAATGAGTATCAGATAGTAAACCATGCCAAGAACGGCAGGAGCACCAAAAGCTTTATGGACGAGGGGAGACTGAAAGCCATAGAGGAGAAAATTGGTGCAGGAGATTTCCTGTTTATCCAGTTTGGACACAATGACGAGAAAAAAGAGGATCCCACCAGATATACAGAGCCTTTTTCCACTTACATGGAGAATCTTGAAACCTTTATCCGTGTGGCAAAAGATCATAGCGCTTATCCGGTGCTGATCACTCCCTTAGAGCGCAGATGCTTTATGGATGAGAAACACTTGGGGATCGGAGCACATTCCGATTATGTGGCTGCTATGAAGCAGACCGCGGAGAAAAATAATGTTCCTCTGGTGGATCTCTACAGCATGAGCCGTATGGAATTAAAAAAAGCCGGAGAGAAGAACAGCAGAAGATGGTACATGTTCTTCCCGGAGGGGGAGTACAAGAATCATCCGGAGAAATCCGAGGACAATACGCATTTGCGTTATGATGGTGCCGTGAATTTTGCTTCTCTGATCGCCAGAGGGTTAAAAGAGATCGGTGGAATCTACGCAGAGATGCTGTTGGATGATCTGAAACTGTAATCCGGCAGATAATTAAGAAAAATACAGAAGTCCGTTTCACAGACAAATTTTGTCAGTGAAACGGGCTTTTTTGTATCTTGATACAAGAACCCCATTTTTTTATAATGTTGCTATCATTATGACAGACAGAGGGAGAAGAGCATGAACCCATTTCAGTTAAGTAGAAACACTACCTTACTTTCGGATGCTGTAACAGAAAAAGCCGTAGAATTTGCCTGTGAGCGGTTTCGGAGAGACATGGAAAAGACTTTGACTGACATAGTCAAGAATAGAAACAGGATCATTTTGTGCAAAAAAGATCTGAAACCGGAACAATATGAGCTGGAAGTGACAGAACAGGAGATTACGATCTACGGAGCGGATGCCCGTTCCTTTATCTATGCATTAAATTACCTTAGTGAAACCTACCTTGGAGTGCTGCCATTCTGGTTCTGGAATGATCAGAAGATGGAAGTGAAATCTTATGTAGAGATTCCTTGCGGTACATACCATTCAGAGGCGGACAGGATCCGGTACCGCGGCTGGTTCATTAATGATGAAGTACTGATCAGCCATTGGACAGCCGGCGTATCAAAAGACTATCCATGGGAAATGGTGTTTGAAGCGCTGCTTCGCTGCGGCGGTAATCTGGTGATTCCCGGAACAGATAAAAATTCCAGAATCTATGCGCCTATTGCGTCGGATATGGGGCTGATGATCACACATCACCATGCGGAGCCGCTGGGAGCGGAAATGTTCCTGCGGGCTTACCCGGATCTGGAACCTTCGTATTTGAAACATAAAGATTTGTTTGAAGGATTATGGAAAGACGCCATCGGACGGCAAAAGGACGAGGAAGTCATCTGGAATATTGGCTTCCGGGGACAGGGCGATGTACCGTTCTGGGAAAATGATTCCGCTTTTGACACACCTGAAAAACGTGGAGAGCTAATCAGCAATATTATGAAGAAGCAATATGCCATGGTCAGAGAGCAGATTCCGGACGCAGTGTTCTGCACAAATCTGTACGGTGAAATTCTGGAATTATATCGGGAGGGCTGCCTGCAGATCCCGGAGGATGTGATCCTGATCTGGGCGGACAACGGTTACGGCAAGATGGTATCCAGACGTCAAGGCAATCATAACCCCAGAGTGTCAGCGTTGCCGGAGGAAGGAGATAAGGGACGGCATGGCACCTATTATCATGTATCCTTCTATGATTTACAGGCGGCCAACCATATTACCATGCTGCCTAATTCCATGGAGTTCGTGGAAAAAGAGCTTACGGATGCTATGAGGCATGGAATTACGGACCTGTGGCTTGTCAATGCATCCAATATCAAGCCGCATGTATATCCTCTTTCTTTTATTGCCAATCTGTGGAAACAGGATGCTCTGTCGGCAGAAGAGCATAGAAAGCGTTATGTCACCGAATACTATGGGGCGGAGAATGATACTGCGCAGCTTTCCATTATGGAAGACTGCATTCGCGATTATCCGAGGGCTATGTTACCCTTTGGAGAGAAAGAGGATGAGCATGCCGGAGAACAATTCTATAATTATGTTGTGAGGGATTTTATCTATAGCTGGATGAAGAACGGAGCTGCAGAACCGGTGGAAGAACTGTTCTGGTGTATTCATAAGGATACTTTTGCTGCACAGATGGAATGGTTTACAGGAAAATGTCTGCAGACGGGAAAACAGCTTGAGGGTCTGTATGAGTGCGGCCTTACCGTTGGGGAAAATGAATTATGGAAAGATTCCGTATTGCTGCAGGTGAAAATCCACCGGAATTGTCTACAGGGAGCTATCTTATTTACAGAAGCATTTGCAACATATGAACGGAAGGAATATAAGAAGGCCTTCTTCCTGTTGGGTAATGCTGCAGAAGCATTTGAAGCGGCGGACAGCGCCATGAGGGACCGGGAACACGGAAAATGGAAAGACTTTTATGCCAATGATTGCCTGACGGATGTGAAGGAGACAGCTTACTGCCTGAAACGCCTGATGGGCTATATGAGAAATCTGGGAGACGGGCCGGATTTTTACAAGTGGCAGAGAGAAGTGACCTACTCTGAGAATGACTGCAAAGTGGTTCTGATCACTAATATGGAAAATCATATGACGGACTGGGAGTTGTATCTTGCAGGGAAAAGCAGACAGTGGTAAAAAGCAAATAGTAGGAATATTTGTAACAATTACATGATAACAGACACAATTCATAGAAAAAACTGTATTCAGCAAAAAGAGGAAAAGCCCAAAAACGTGATAAAATGGGCTTTTTCTCATCTTAAAAAAATAAAATAAAAATTGTGTAAAAATGTGTTGACAATAGCAGACCTTTTTGTTAGAATAGCTTTTGTCGTCAGGTGAGCAACACAGATGACAAAGACTTAAGACACACATTCGGAGAGATATCGAAGTGGTCATAACGAGGCGGTCTTGAAAACCGTTTGTCCGAAAGGGCGCGTGGGTTCGAATCCCACTCTCTCCGCTAGGCATTCGTGCCGCCGATAATTATATAGATTATTAGAATCAACTATCTGGAGAAGTACCCAAGAGGTTGAAGGGACACCCCTGGAAAGGGTGCAGGTCGTTAATAGCGGCGCGAGGGTTCAAATCCCTCCTTCTCCGTTGGCTGTTGTAAAAAAGTCAAAAAACTTGAAAAAAGTTGTTGACAAACAGAAATGGTTATGATAAACTATCAAAGCTGTCGCTGAAAACAACGGCAAAGCAACACAGCTCTTGCGAAGCAAGAGGTTATGATCTTTGACAAATAAACAGTAATGCAACCCTGAAAATTCCAAGATTTTCAGAGAAATTCAAGAACAAGCAAGTTGATCGAAAGATTGACAAGCTACCCGAATTAACAGTAAACAATGCCAGATAAACTGGTAGGACACAAACACCATTTTAACATGAGAGTTTGATCCTGGCTCAGGATGAACGCTGGCGGCGTGCCTAACACATGCAAGTCGAACGGACTTACATTGAAGCCTAGCGATATGTAAGTTAGTGGCGGACGGGTGAGTAACGCGTGGGTAACCTGCCTTGTACTGGGGGACAACAGTTGGAAACGACTGCTAATACCGCATAAGCGCACAGCTTCGCATGAAGCAGTGTGAAAAACTCCGGTGGTACAAGATGGACCCGCGTCTGATTAGCTGGTTGGTGAGGTAACGGCCCACCAAGGCAACGATCAGTAGCCGGCCTGAGAGGGTGAACGGCCACATTGGGACTGAGACACGGCCCAAACTCCTACGGGAGGCAGCAGTGGGGAATATTGCACAATGGGGGAAACCCTGATGCAGCAACGCCGCGTGAGTGAAGAAGTATTTCGGTATGTAAAGCTCTATCAGCAGGAAAGAAAATGACGGTACCTGACTAAGAAGCCCCGGCTAACTACGTGCCAGCAGCCGCGGTAATACGTAGGGGGCAAGCGTTATCCGGATTTACTGGGTGTAAAGGGAGCGTAGACGGTTTTGCAAGTCTGAAGTGAAAGCCCGGGGCTTAACCTCGGGACTGCTTTGGAAACTGTAGGACTAGAGTGCAGGAGAGGTAAGTGGAATTCCTAGTGTAGCGGTGAAATGCGTAGATATTAGGAGGAACACCAGTGGCGAAGGCGGCTTACTGGACTGTAACTGACGTTGAGGCTCGAAAGCGTGGGGAGCAAACAGGATTAGATACCCTGGTAGTCCACGCCGTAAACGATGATTACTAGGTGTTGGTGGGTACGACCCATCGGTGCCGCAGCAAACGCAATAAGTAATCCACCTGGGGAGTACGTTCGCAAGAATGAAACTCAAAGGAATTGACGGGGACCCGCACAAGCGGTGGAGCATGTGGTTTAATTCGAAGCAACGCGAAGAACCTTACCTGGTCTTGACATCCCTATGAATAACGGGCAATGCCGTTAGTACTTCGGTACATAGGAGACAGGTGGTGCATGGTTGTCGTCAGCTCGTGTCGTGAGATGTTGGGTTAAGTCCCGCAACGAGCGCAACCCTTATCTTTAGTAGCCAGCAGTAAGATGGGCACTCTAGAGAGACTGCCGGGGATAACCCGGAGGAAGGTGGGGATGACGTCAAATCATCATGCCCCTTATGACCAGGGCTACACACGTGCTACAATGGCGTAAACAAAGAGAAGCGAAGTCGTGAGGCAGAGCGAATCTCAAAAATAACGTCTCAGTTCGGATTGTAGTCTGCAACTCGACTACATGAAGCTGGAATCGCTAGTAATCGCAGATCAGAATGCTGCGGTGAATACGTTCCCGGGTCTTGTACACACCGCCCGTCACACCATGGGAGTCGGAAATGCCCGAAGTCGGTGACCTAACCGCAAGGAAGGAGCCGCCGAAGGCAGGTCTGATAACTGGGGTGAAGTCGTAACAAGGTAGCCGTATCGGAAGGTGCGGCTGGATCACCTCCTTTCTAAGGAAACGGAAGAAGTAGGGGTTGCATTACTGTTGATTTGCCAAGGGCAAGTCAGAAAAGGATAATGAGCTGGTGGTTATGCGCAAAGCGCATCGCCGGTGAAGAAATCCAAAATAAGAACACTTCTGGTGGCGATGCGCTTAGGGGACACACCCGTTCTCATCCCGAACACGATGGTTAAGACCTAAGCGGCCGATGGTACTATACTGGAGACGGTATGGGAGAGCAGGTGGCTGCCAGATTCCCATGGGGGTATAGCTCAGTTGGGAGAGCACCTGCCTTGCAAGCAGGGGGTCAAGGGTTCGAATCCCTTTATCTCCACGATAGCCATGAGCAATGCCTATTCAGGCAGACAGGCTCGACGCAAGTTCGCTTGCGCGAGAGCATGAATGCATGAATAGATAGTGCGAAGCACGTGATGAAGTAAACGCTTCGCGTTTACGAATCGCATTGCGAAATACCTTGGGTATTTTGACAGGCTATTAACTGAGGGCTTATAGCTCAGCCGGTTAGAGCGCACGCCTGATAAGCGTGAGGTCGGTGGTTCGAGTCCACTTAAGCCCAGTTAAGTGAGTAACCTTACAACCTTTGAGGTAAAAGAGGTAATGCCCACTTAAGCCCAGTCGGTAGATACTAACAGATCTACCCAGTTTGTTCCTTGAAAACCGAATATTGAAATATTAAATCTATTATATCAAGTTTGCAAAACGATATAACAAGACATCCGAGGGATCTTGCAGAGATGTAAGATCAAACAAGCAAAACGAAACAAAACCTAAAGTAACATCACGCTAGATGTGAAGAACGGACGCAAGCGCTTCATTCGCAGATCTTCGATCTGCTTCATGAGATTTGCTTCGCAAATGTTTAAAACGTTTTTCCAAGCCCCTTGTGTGCGCAAGCGCCCACCGGGTCATGAAAAAAGTTTTAATCGCTTGCTGAGTTATTAGGTCAAGCTAAAAAGAGCGCAGGGTGGATGCCTTGGCACTAAGAGCCGATGAAAGACGTGATAAGCTGCGATAAGCTACGGGGAGGAGCACATATCCATTGATCCGTAGATTTCTGAATGGGGAAACCCGGCTGAGCATACCTCAGTCACCGTACACTGAATCCATAGGTGTACGGAGGGAACCCGGTGAACTGAAACATCTAAGTAGCCGGAGGAAGAGAAAGAAAACTCGATTTTCAAAGTAGCGGCGAGCGAAATGGAAAGAGCCCAAACCGGAGTGCGTGCACTCCGGGGTTCGGACTGCATTTATGACTTCTGACTGTAGCGGAACGGTTCTGGAAAGACCGGCCAGAGAGGGTGAGAGCCCCGTAGGCGAAACGGAAGGAAGCAGAGCAGGATCCAGAGTACCACGAGACACGAGAAACCTTGTGGGAATGAGCGGGGACCACCCCGTAAGGCTAAATACTCCTTAGTGACCGATAGAGCAGAGTACTGTGAAGGAAAGGTGAAAAGGACCCCGGGAGGGGAGTGAAAGAGAACCTGAAACCCTGTGTTTACAAACTGTGGAAGTACCATATGAGTACAACCGCGTACTTTTTGTAGAACGGTCCGGCGAGTTACGTTTACTGGCGAGGTTAAGCACTTAAGGTGCGGAGCCGAAGGGATACCAAGTCTTAACAGGGCGTTAAGTCAGTGTACGTAGACCCGAAACCGGGTGATCTACCCATGTCCAGGCTGAAGTTGCCGTAAAAGGCAATGGAGGGCCGAACGCACATCCGTTGAAAAGGGTGGCGATGAGGTGTGGGTAGGGGAGAAATTCCAATCGAACCCGGAGATAGCTGGTTCTCCTCGAAATAGCTTTAGGGCTAGCCTCGTGTTAACCTTGTGGAGGTAGAGCACTGAATATCCTAGGGGGCGTCAAAGTCTACCGAAGATTATCAAACTCCGAATGCCATAGAGGTGATGCACGGGAGTCAGACTGCACGAGATAAGTTGGGTGGTCAAAAGGGAAAGAGCCCAGACCTACAGCTAAGGTCCCAAAGTGCGTGTTAAGTGGAAAAGGATGTGGGATTTCGAAGACAACTAGGATGTTGGCTCAGAAGCAGCCATACATTCAAAGAGTGCGTAATAGCTCACTAGTCGAGAGGTCCTGCGCCGAAAATGTCCGGGGCTGAAACACGACACCGAAGCTTAGGAATGTAGATGAACCTTTGGTTCTATATACATTGGTAGAGGAGCATTGTTAGCGCAGCGAAGCTGTACCGGTAAGGAGCAGTGGAGTGCTAAGAAGAGAGAATGCCGGAATGAGTAGCGAGAGGAAGGTGAGAATCCTTCCGGCCGAATATCCAAGGTTTCCAGAGTAAAGCTGATCTGCTCTGGGTAAGTCGGGGCCTAAGGCGAGGTCGAAAGACGTAGTCGATGGATAACAGGTGGAGATTCCTGTACTATGTGTACCCAGAACTGTGGGGACGCATGTGGAGAGCATGAGCCGGGAAAGAAAAGACCGGTACAAGCGGGGTAGGAGTAAGGACAGCAAATCTTCCTTACAATCCGAAGACGTGATGTGGACCGAACCAAAGTAGGGAAGCATGTGAGCCATGTGCCAAGAAAAGCCGCTATAGTGATACACATACCCGTACCGTAAACCGACACAGGTGGATGAGGAGAGAATCCTAAGGCCGACGGAAGAAGCATTGTTAAGGAACTCGGCAAAATGACCCCGTAACTTCGGGAGAAGGGGTGCCCTGTGAAAGCAGGGCCGCAGAGAATAGGCTCAAGCAACTGTTTAGCAAAAACACAGGTCTATGCGAAACCGAAAGGTGAGGTATATGGGCTGACGCCTGCCCGGTGCTGGAAGGTTAAGAGGAGAAGTCAGGCAACGAAGCTTCGAATTTAAGCCCCAGTAAACGGCGGCCGTAACTATAACGGTCCTAAGGTAGCGAAATTCCTTGTCGGGTAAGTTCCGACCCGCACGAAAGGCGTAATGATTTGAGCACTGTCTCGACAATGCATCCGGTGAAATTGAAGTACCAGTGAAGATGCTGGTTACCTGCGCCAGGACGGAAAGACCCCATGGAGCTTTACTCCAGCTTGATACTGGGATTCGATACTGTATGTACAGGATAGGTGGGAGACGTTGAGCATAGAACGCCAGTTTTATGTGAGTCGCTGTTGGGATACCACCCTTGCAGTATTGGATTTCTAACCTGCACCCATGACCTGGGTGGGGGACAATGTCTGGCGGGGAGTTTGACTGGGGCGGTCGCCTCCGAAAGGGTATCGGAGGCGCTCAAAGGTTCCCTCAGAATGGTTGGAAACCATTCGAAGAGTGCAAAGGCAGAAGGGAGCTTGACTGTGACACCGACGGGTGGAACAGGTACGAAAGTAGGACTTAGTGATCCGGTGGTATAAAGTGGGATTGCCATCGCTCAACGGATAAAAGCTACCCTGGGGATAACAGGCTTATCACTCCCAAGAGTTCACATCGACGGAGTGGTTTGGCACCTCGATGTCGGCTCATCGCATCCTGGGGCTGTAGCAGGTCCCAAGGGTTGGGCTGTTCGCCCATTAAAGCGGTACGCGAGCTGGGTTCAGAACGTCGTGAGACAGTTCGGTCCCTATCCGGCGCAGGCGGAGGATATTTGAGAGGAGCTGTCCTTAGTACGAGAGGACCGGGATGGACGGACCACTGGTGTATCTGTTGGCTATCAGAGCCATGGCAGAGTAGCCAAGTCCGGCAGGGATAAACGCTGAAGGCATCTAAGCGTGAAGCCCCCCTCAAGATGAGATATCCCTCAGAAATGAGTAAGACCCCTTGAAGACTACAAGGTAGATAGGAATGAGGTGTAAGCACAGCAATGTGTTCAGCTGACATTTACTAATCGGTCGAGGGCTTGACCAAAGGTTTTGGATAGGAAAAGGATGTAAGTTAGGATATAAAGATTAGATTTCAGTGTTCGGTTTTGAGGGAACAAAATTCCCTTTATAAGTAGCTTGGCAATACACGGAAAATGCGTAGCATTTTCTTAAATGGCTTTGCTACGCAAAGACATTTTCCTCGATAGCTCAATGGTAGAGCACTCGGCTGTTAACCGAGTTGTTGTAGGTTCGAGCCCTACTCGGGGAGTTTTTTCATAAGAAAATAAATATTATCCGGCTCCATGGTCAAGCGGTTAAGACATCGCCCTTTCACGGCGGTAACACGGGTTCGATTCCCGTTGGAGTCATCTGATCTCAGATCAGTCCCGAAAGGGTTGCGGACCTTTAGCTCAGTTGGTTAGAGCAACCGGCTCATAACCGGTCGGTCCTGGGTTCGAGTCCCCGAAGGTCCACTGAAAGCAGTTCCATTTCATAAGATAAATAATAAATATGGCCCAGTGGCTCAGTTGGTTAGAGCGTCGCCCTGTCACGGCGAAGGTCGTCGGTTCGAGTCCGATCTGGGTCGCTAAAGATTTTCATTAATCTTTATGGGGTCTTAGCTCAGCTGGGAGAGCATCTGCCTTACAAGCAGAGGGTCATAGGTTCGAGCCCTATAGGCCCCATTTTTATGTTTGAAATGAAGAAAAACGTCTTTATGCGTATGCATAGAGGCGTTTTTTGTGTATACGATGAGCCAAGTACAGATTTGTGCTTGCACAAGAATCTGTATTTGGAGGAAAATAACTGTTTTGGAATTATTTGTATTTATGGCACATTGACGAAAAACGAAAGAATAGCTATGATGGAGTAATACAAGTACCGGGAAGGTGGGGAAAATAATGGAGCAGCGCATTTTGCAATATCGAAAACAAATAGATGAGTGGCTTCAGAAAATGGAGCAGAGAGCGCAGACATTATCACAGGACGGCGAATACTCAACGCAAGCGATACAGAGACAGTCGGATACACAGAAAACTGATACAGAGAAAACGGATACTGAGGAACAGACTATGCAGGAAATGGTTCAGGACAAGCTTCAGGAGCATCTGGTGCAGGTGGGATTTTTTCAGCATGAGCGCCTGATCCATCTGATCGTTACGGTGACTTTTGCGTTGTTAGAGATGCTGGCGATTGTCTTAAGTGTGATCTCTGACAGCCTTTTTACCTTATTACTCCCGGTAGTGATCCTGATCCTGCTGATCCCGTACATCCGTCACTATTATATTCTGGAGAACGAAGTGCAGAAAATGTATGTGCAGTACGACAGGATGCTTAGATTACAACGTAAGGTAGGCGGTACCGGCGAAGGAAAGTAAGGGGAAAGTATGGAGATTTATAGCAAAAATCATAAAATAAGAATATTTGCCATAACCATTCTGACAGCGGCAATTTTTCTACTTACCGGCTGCGGTCAGTCGGAGGAAACAGTCTATCAGATTCCGGAGGATAAAAAACTGATCGTATATACTGCTCATAAAGAGGAAGTATATGAACCGATCATCAAAGAATTCGAGGAGCGTACAGGGATTTTTGTGGAACTCAAGGCAGGAGATACTTTGGCACTTTTTGATGAATTACAACAGGATGCGCCTGGTACCTTTGATGTCATGTTCGGTGGCGGTATTGAGAATTTTGAGGAGTGCAGAGACTATCTGGAACCTTATAAGGTCAGCGAAATAGATCAAATTGCGGAACAGTATCGCACGGAGGGAGATGCCTATACGCCCTTTTCTGTGCTGCCGACTGTATTTATCTATAACAATAAACTGGTCTATCCCGTAGCGGCTCCCAGAACCTGGGAGGAATTGCAGACCGATCGTTGGAAGGGAAAGATTGCGTTCGCAGATCCCACGAAATCCGGCAGTAGTTATACAGCACTCTGCACGATGCTTCAGGTATCGGATCAGGATGCGCAGAAGACTTTGGAGGACTTTACCGGTGCACTGGATGGTTACCTGTCGCCCTCATCTGTTGCAGTGCTGGAGGAAGTCAATGCCGGTACCAGACTGGTAGGTATTACCACGGAGGGAATGGCGAGACAGAAGATTCTGGAAGGTGCAGATATTACGGTGATCTACCCCACGGACGGCACCAGTGCCATACCGGATGCCACAGCAATCGTCAAGGGCGCAAAGCATATGGAAAATGCTAAATTATTTCTGGAATTTACCGTCAGTAGTGATGTACAGAGACTGGTGGAGGAAGCCTTTTTCCGGAGAACTGTCCGCAATGATATGGAAGAGTATGCAGCACCGGAGCAGACAAAATTAAAAACGATCGATTATGATATTCATTGGGCTTCTCAGGAAAAGGAAAAAATTCTGAACACATGGGAGACGTTACAGGGGAGAACAGATGAAAAAGTGGATTAAAAAGTCGTTTCACAGACAGTTGCTGGTCTGCTTCGGTGTAGTTGCGTTATTGCCGTTATTGCTTTTTGGGGTATCCCTGATCCAGACTATGGAGACCAAGATCAACAGCGATTATGAGAAAAAAGTAACAGAGCAGGCGGAACAGATAGATGCTGGCATATTGGAATTGTTTCAGGAGTTCGAGACGGTAGTGGAGAATATAAATGCTAACACCCGGATCGTGGACCAGATAGGTGAAGATGACACCTGGTCGAAGAGCAAGATTTACCTGCAATTCTACCGGGAAGTGACTGATTACAGAGAATATGCCCAATTTGATCTGTATGATAAAAACGGAAAATGTATTTACACTACGGCACAGGGAAGTGCCAAGAGGGATCTGCCTGTATACTGGGGCATCCTGAAAGCAGTCGAGGATAGTAAAGAGACGCTGGTGCTGCGGCGTGCAGATACTAATGACAGCAAGATTTTATT
This sequence comes from Lachnospiraceae bacterium GAM79, assembly GCA_003584705.1. Classification (GTDB taxonomy): domain Bacteria; phylum Bacillota; class Clostridia; order Lachnospirales; family Lachnospiraceae; genus Acetatifactor; species Acetatifactor acetigignens. The sequence goes on along the minus strand of AP018536.1, from coordinate 2,953,510 downwards.
GTATGCAGCTGGTAAACTTATGGGAAAAGACGGTATACCGGAAGGTTATATTGTGATCAGCATGCGCGCAGAAAATTTTGAAAAAGTGCTTCATGATAAGGGAAATGCCAAAGCGGAGGTAGCAATCATGGACCCCTTCTGGAGAACCATTTATGATAATGGTAACCTGCAGACAGATCAGATCCGTCAGGAACTGATGAGTGGTCATAAATTGTTGGGGGTCTATCGGGCAGGAGAATTGTTGATCCAGCCCTTGGGAGAGAGTGGTCTGTATACTGTGATGGCGTGTCCCAGTGTATTTTCCAGGGAAGTTCTAAGTTCCATGTACCGCGTACTGACGGTGATGCTGACCATCAGTGTATTGCTGTGTGTGATCGTAGCATCCCGTGTGGGGCGGAATATGACGAAACCCATTGAACGGATGAATACTGCCATGCGTACTCTACAGGAGGGAGATCTGAGTGTAAGAATTGCCTCCGACAGGGAGGATGAATTGGGACAAATGTCCCGGAACTTTAATATCATGGCCAATGAGCTGGAACAGAGTGTGCAGGATAAGGTGGAGAAGCAGAAGGAACTGAATGCCTCCCATATTGCCATGATGCAGGCACAGTTAAATCCCCATTTCCTGTATAACACACTGGACACCATGAAATGGGTGGCGAAAGCCAACCATATCCCGGAGATCGCTACCATGGCGGCGGGACTGGCGAAGATCCTTAGGACCAGTATCTCCAAGAGACAGTTCATCTATCTGAAAGAAGAACTGGAACTGGTGAACTGTTATGTAGATATCCAGAAGATCCGTTTCAATGATAAGTTCTTGTATGCCGTGGATCTGCAAGAGGGACTGGAAGAGTGCGTGATCCCCAAGCTGATCATACAGCCCATCGTGGAGAACTCGGTACTACACGGATTAAAGGAGAGTGAAGAAGGAAATATCCTTGTGCGGATCACAGAACAGGAAGATGTCCTGTGTATTGAAGTAACCGATGACGGCTGTGGCGCTCCTGAAGAACGGATGGATGCCATCAATCACAGAAGACAGGAGCAGCTGGTGGGGCATATCGGAGTATCCAATGTGGACACGATCATCCGGCTGACCTATGGGGAAGAATACGGCATTCATATGGAGAGTCTTACCCCAAATATCGAAAACACTATGGACGGACAGCGAACAGAAGAGGAAGGCGAAGTCCACGGCACGAAAGTGACATTACGGCTGCCGGTAAGATACGGAGAAGCTTGAGAAACCGATACAGAGCAACGGACAGAGAGGAATTTTTACCGGATAGTGGGGAATATGCAGAAAACGGGAAGAAATAATGGAGGGAGTAATAAGATGTACAAAGTGATCGTGATCGATGATGAGATGCTGGTGCGCAGAGGTATTGTGATGGAGACGGACTGGCAGGCACTGAACTGTGTCGTTGTGGCGGAAGCCGGCAATGGGATTGAAGGACTGGAAGCCGTGCGGAAATATCATCCGGATCTGCTGATCTGCGATATCCGTATGCCCAAAATGGACGGTATCGAAATGCTGAAGGAACTGCGGGCAGAAGGCAATGATGTCAGTGTGATCTTTTTAACTGCTTACAGTGAATTCTCCTATGCGCAGAGCGCCCTGAAATTATTGGCCAGTGACTATCTGTTAAAGCCTTTTGGAGACGGGGAACTGGAACAGGCAGTGAGCAATGCACTGGAGAAACGTAAGAGGACACAGGAAAAATTGGAAAACAGCAAGGAGGAGCCGCTTCCCGAACTGGTCTTAAATAAAGGCGATAAGAGCAAATATGTCATGGCAGCCGTAGACTATATTTCCGCTCATTATGGGGATCCGGAACTATGTGTGGCCCAGATCGCAGAGCACCTGGGGATCAGTGAAGGACATTTGAGTCATACATTCAAAAGGGAGACGGATTATACGGTGGCGGCATACATTACCAGAGTGCGTATGCGTACTGCCATGAAACTGTTGAATGACTGCCGGAATAAGGTGTATGAAGTCGCAGAACAGGTAGGCTATCGTGATGTTGCACATTTTTCCAGCAGCTTTAAGCGGATTGTTGGTGTTACTCCTTCCGAATACCAGGATAGAAGCATGTAAAGATACAAAGATGCACAAAAGAAACGACAAAATAACTGAAAAACTATACATAGTATCAGAAATATTAAAATAATAACAGTTTTGCCTTATACAAATTGCTGAATTCCCAACGTATAATAGAATCATCAGAACGGAAGTGGGAAATATCCCATTCCAAGTACGTGGACCATGAAGGGTTATACAAACTATATGTTTCAAGGGAGGACAGCATATGAAGAAAAGAGTAGTATCGTTACTTATGATCTGTGCACTGAGTGTTGGTATGTTAGCCGGATGCGGCAGCAGCGAGACCCAGAACCAGGCAACTGGAAGCGCAGATAACACACAGACAGCCGGAACCGAGACGGTGGCAGAGACCAAGACCCCGGAGGTAGCCGACGACGCAAATCTTACTGCAACTCAGCAGATCATCAAACAGGCAGAAGGAATGACCATGGAGGAACTGGCACAGAAGGCCATCGAAGAATCCAACGGCAAGACCTTTTACGGTGTAGGTAATTCCAGCCGTGGTAAAGCAGCACTTCCTCTGTTCATCGAGTATCTGCAGTCTATTGATCCTTCTTACAGCATGGAATTTGACTGGCAGCAGCCTAAGAACAACAAGATCTTTGAACAGCTGACCGCTGATTCCCTGAAGCCGGAAGGAACCTTCGCAATGACCCTGATCCAGGATGGTAATCAGATCGAATCCAAGATGACACAGACCGGAATACTTGATACGTTCATTCCCAAGGAATGGGCAGAGGCTAACGGAACCACACCCGATGCGGTGGACGGTTATCTGGCATTACAGACGCTGAATAAGGTATTCGAATACAACTGTACCGGAGATAAAGTATATGACAACTGCTGGGACTTCGTAGCGGAAGGAACTCACGCATTGTTCATGGATATTGATTCCGAGGTTGTAGGTAAGAATTTCCTGTACATGCTGACCGAAGACAAATACGCAGCCATGTTAAAGGATGCTTTCAATGCATTACCCGCTGATGAGCAGGCTTACTTCCAGCCCACGATTGATGAGATGGAATCCGAGGCAAATGATTTAGGCTTAGGAGCTGATGGTAAATATGCCCTGGCATGGATCAAACTCTGGGTAGGCAGCTACAATGCCCAGACCGATGACGGACCTATCTGTAATACACTGGTATCCGATTCTGCTACCGATCAGTGTGGACTGTTAGTATACAGTAAACTGCGCTCCGTAGAAGAATCCGCAGGTGTATCTGTGAACAATATTAAGGTTGCCGCTTATCAGGATGATTATAAGGGAATCGGCGGATACGGTTACTGCCATTATCTGTTTGTTACCGATAACAGCCCGCTGCCTTGGACTGCATGTGCTTTCATCGCATACATGACCTGTACGGAAGACGGCTTCAGCGCATGGGGCAAAGACATGGGCGGTTATTCCGCTAACCCTGAAGTGGCAAAGGCAATCGAAGCTACCTATCAGCACAGCACCGGCGGTAATGATGAGAACGGTAATGTTGTATACGAGAGCAAGAATGACAGAGGCTTCGACTGGTGGTCTACCGATGGCGAATTGGTGCTGGAAGATCCTGAGTACTGTGCATCCGTATCCTTCACGGTAGGAAGCTGGATCGAGCTGTTACCGAAGTATACTGCTGAGTGATATATGATATAAAAAAGTGACTATTTGTCCTGTCAGAATAAGAAAATCTGCTACATCATGCCTGCATGTAAGTAGCAGTTTTCTTATTCGCAGGGGTGGATGGTTTACAGGGCCAAAAGCTTGTATTGGGAAGAGAGGTTAACCATGAATCAGAGTGCCACAAAAAAAACAAGCAAGATGGTGATTGTTCTGAACAAGATCAAGACGTATTTCTCCAAGCCACAAAATATCATTCTGCTTCTGTTTGGTATCGTACTTACTTTTACCACAGTGGCGCCGATCGTGGCAATCGTCGAGGATACCTTCAAGATCCATCCGGGCACCATCGATGCACATCTTACCGGAAAGGCAAGCGGGTATTCCGTTGCCAACTATGCGGATCTGTTCACCAGTAAACTGGCGAGAACAAATCTGTGGACACCGCTGTTAAATACCGTGCTTCTGGCAGTATTTACCTGCCTGATCTCCATTTTGTTCGGCGGCTTGTTCGCATTCTTAATTACGAGGACCAATTTAAAATGTAAAAAATATTTAAGCTCTATTTTTATTTTCCCCTACATCATGCCCCAGTGGACACTGGCTGTGGTATGGCAGAATGTGTTCAACAGTAATGCAGTCACCGGAACCTCCAACGGACTGCTGGCATCTCTTTTTAATATTACGATGCCAAAATGGTGGTGCTTGGGATTGTTCCCCAGTGCAGTGGTATTGGGACTGCATTACGCCCCCTTTGCCTACATCCTGATCGGCGGTATCTTCCGCAACATGGATGCCAATCTGGAGGAAGCAGCGACGATCCTGGATACACCGAAGTGGAAGACCATGTTCCGCATTACCTTACCTATGGTAAAACCGGCGATTCTTTCCACGATCCTGCTGGTATTCGGAAGCGCCATGGGAAGTTATCCCGTACCGCACTACCTGGGACTGACAACTCTGTCCACCAAGTATATCTCCATGAACTCCAAGTATACCGGGGAAGCCAGTATTCTTGCCATCATCATGATGATCTTCGGTGTGGCGATCCTGTTAATGAACCAGATGAGCTTAAAGAGCCGTAAGAATTATACGACGGTTACCGGTAAATCCGGACAGATCTCCAAGATCAACTTAGGAAAAGTCGGGAAATATCTGATCGCGGTCATCCTGATCGTCATCACCTTCTTCACCAGTATTTTCCCGATCCTGTCCTTCGCACTGGAGACTTTCCTGCCGAATCCGGGAGATTACAGTTTCCTGTACACCATGGATTCCAGCGCGCTGACCACCAAGTGGTGGCTGACAGATAACAACGGAGCGGGTGCTCTGTACGGACAGCCCGGTATCCTCCACAATCCGCTGATCTGGAGAGCATTCAAGGGAACGATGTTAGTCGCTGTATGTTGTGCTCTGATCGCAGGTACGATCGGCACCCTGATCGGTTATGCAGTATCCAAGAACCGGAGAAGCAAGTGGGCAAATTACGTCAACGGTGTGGCATTCCTGCCGTACCTGATGCCGTCCCTGGCAGTGGGCGCAGCTTTCTTCATCCTGTTCTCCAATGACAAGATCAACCTGTTCAATACTTACACATTGTTGATCATCGCAGGCGTGATCAAGTACATTCCTTTCGCCAGCAGAAGTGCACTGAACTCCATGCTGCAGCTGTCGGGAGAGATCGAGGAAGCGGCCATCATCCAGGATATTCCCTGGTACAAGCGGATGCTGAGGATCATCATTCCGATCCAGAAGTCTTCCATTATCAACGGATATATGCTTCCGTTTATGACCTGTCTGCGAGAGCTGTCCCTGTTCTTACTGTTATGTACGCAGGGCTTTATCCTCTCCACGACACTGGATTATTTCGATGAGATGGGACTGTATGCATTCTCCAGCGCCATCAACCTGATCCTGATCGTAACAATCCTGATCTTTAATACTTTAGTAAATAAACTGACCGGGTCCAGCCTGGATGAAGGTATCGGAGGTAAATAACTATGCCGGAAATCAAATTAACACATGTTACAAAACGTTGGGGAAAATTCTATGCGGTAGATGATCTGAGTCTGGATATGGAGGACAATTCCTTTATCACTCTGCTTGGTCCCTCCGGTTGCGGTAAGACCACTACCTTACGTATGATCGCCGGTCTGGAGACCCCTACCAGCGGGCAGATCAAGATCGGAGACCGGGTGGTATTCGATAGTGAAGCGGGGATCAATGTTCCCGCAAATAAGAGAAAAGTCGGATTCCTGTTCCAAAACTACGCACTGTGGCCGAACATGACGGTATACCAGAACATCTCCTTCGGACTGGGAAATATCAAGGAAGAACTTCCCGTGATCGATGAGGAAGCCAAAGCTTTAAAAAGCATGATCAAGGCACTGGAGAATCCGGGAGAGCTGGTAAAACTCATTGAGGAATGCAGAGATAAAAAGGGAAAATTAGACCTGGATATGGTCTATCTGAAGCTGATCGATAATTACACCATTTCTATCTATACTGCAAAGGAGCTGTATAATTACAAACTCCACGAGGCAGCAGACAAAGAAAGTGCATCAAAACAAAAGAAGCAGGAACTGACTGCAAAATTGGACAGCATCCTGGCAGGTCATAAGGAAAAAGGGGAAGAACTTAACGAGAAATTCGAAGTCGTATCCGGTGGCAAGGTAGTAACCAGGGTCAGAAAATATTCCAAGGAAGAGATTGACCTGGCAGTACGCAGAGTATCCCGTATCGTTAAGATCGGAATGTTCATGAATCGTTATCCTGCAGAACTGTCCGGTGGACAGCAGCAAAGAGTTGCCATTGCCAGAACACTGGCGCCGGAACCCCAGGTATTGTTCATGGATGAGCCGCTGTCTAACCTGGACGCGAAACTCCGTCTGGAAATGAGATATGAACTGCAGCGTCTGCATGTGGAGACCGGAAGCACCTTCGTATATGTAACCCATGATCAGATGGAAGCTATGACACTGGCAACGAAGATCTGCCTGATCAACAACGGTGTGCTGCAGCAGTATGAAGCACCGTTGACTGTGTACAGCAGACCCAACAACCTGTTTGTGGCTGATTTCGTAGGAAATCCTTCCATTAATTTTATCGAAGCCAAGGGTGTGCAGAATGAAAACGGCAGCCTGGATGTGACGATCTTAGACGGTAGAAAGGCAAAGTTTGTTCCGAAAGAACATCTGGATCTGCTAAGATGGTTCGCTGAGAGAGATAAGAACGAAGCCGATGAGGCAGCCCGTCACAAAGAGAAAATGCAGGATAAGAAAGCTGTGGAGAAATCCAATAAGGATGAAGTCTTCAAGTATCATATTGCCAGAGTGAACGAGGACGATTACGCACTGCAGGAAGCTCCCGTGATCACCAACGAGGATTTTGTCATCGGTGTACGTCCCGAAGCCCTGCAATTACACGATGGTGCAGGACTGGACGGCGTGATCTACGGTGCCATGCCCACCGGTATGGAATCCACGATTAAGCTTCGTATCGGTGATTTCCTGTTGACCGGAGTAGTCTTTGGCAATACCGCTTACAAGATCGGTCAGGAAGTGAAGTTCGAGATCGGTGGAGAAGATATTCTGTTATTTGACAGAAAAAGCGGCAAACTTATTACAGCCGGCAGACTGCAGGTATAGTCATAAACATAGGTGATTCAACATCTGAAAAAAACGTATCGGAAAATGAGACCAAATGTCTCACTACCGATACGTTTTTGTTGTAATCGAACAAAGATTCGTATATAATGAATATGTCTGCAAAACGAGAGCATCACAGATGCGGTTTTGCGAATGAGATTCTGCATAGTTCCAATCTTTTGAAACAGGTGCTACAGGGTTAATGCGGGAGGCAGCAATATGAAAATCATCCATTGTGCGGATATCCATCTGGATTCCAAAATGAGTGCAAATCTGACCAAAGAAAAAGCGAGAGAACGCAAGACGGAATTGCTGACTACTTTTCAGAATATGGTTACCTACGGGGCAGAGCAGGGCGTGGCGGCGATCATAATCGCAGGAGATCTGTTCGATACGAAAAACGTATCCGCTACCGCCCGGAATGTGGTAAAAGACTTAATTCAGGGACATCCCAAAATAGCTTTTTATTACTTACAGGGGAATCATGACGAAGGAAGCTTTACGTCCGGTCTTTCGGAACTTCCGGAGAATCTTCATCTATTTGGGAACAACTGGACAAGCTATGAACTTTCAGGGACGGAGAATACCTCAGGTAAGGGAGTTGCAGTTACTGGGGTGGAACTGACACCGGAAAACAGTGGAAGCATATATAATACGCTGTCACTGGATGTGGATCAATGCAACATTGTAGTCCTGCATGGGCAGGAATCGGAATACAGTGCGAGAGATAAGGCGGAGATCATTCATCTGACGGCATTGAAAAATAAGGGAATTGATTATCTTGCCCTGGGACACATCCACAGCTATAAAAAAGAGCGTCTGGATGCGAGAGGCGTCTATTGTTATCCCGGCTGTCTGGAGGGCAGAGGGTTTGATGAATGCGGAGAGCATGGATTTGTGATGCTTGACATTGATGAGCTGACAGGTACAATTGACAGTACGTTTATTCCTTTCGCATCCCGAAAGCTCTATACCATCCCGGTGGATATTACCGGTTGTGAATCCACGACGGAAATCATGGAACGGATGAGAGCCGAGACAGCCGGGAAAGGTTACCCGGAGAAAAGTCTGATCAAGTATGAACTGGTCGGGAAAATAGATGTGGAAAGTGAAAAGGATATTGACTTTCTGTTACATCAGTTCAGCCACCTTTTTTATTTTGTGAAGATTAAGGACAGCTCTGAGTATCTGGTGGATTATGCTGCTTTTGCAAAGGATAAGTCCTTAAAGGGAGAGTTTATCCGTACTGTCATGGGCAGGGCAGATCTGCCGGAAGAGGACAAGGCGACAGTGATACATTACGGATTGCAGGCACTGGCCGGAGAGGAGATCCTGGACGCATGAAACTGATCAAATGTCACATTGAGAATTTCGGAAAACTAAGTGACTTTACATATGATTTTACAGATGGCTGCAACACCGTCTGTGAGGGAAACGGCTGGGGAAAAAGCACACTGGCAGCATTCTTACGCGTTATGCTGTTCGGATTCCGGAATGAAGGGAAGAGAGACCCGCTGGAAAATGAGAGGAAGAGATACAGTCCCTGGCAAAAGGGCGTCTATGGCGGAGAACTGCGATTCGAAAGTGAAGGAAAGCAATATTCTGTCCGCAGAACCTTCGGAAGTAAAAGCGCAGAAGATGAATTTCAGCTGACAGATACGAAAACAAATCTTCCATGCAGTGATTTTACACAAAATCTGGGAGAAGAGTTGTTCCGGATCGACGCAGGATCCTTTGAACGAACGATTTTTATCTCACAGAATGACTGCGAGACCTTTGTTACGGACGGCATCAATGCCAAGATCGGGAATCTGGCGGAGAATACGGATGATATCAATAATTTTGAGACAGCGGACAAGCGGTTGAACGATCTGTTAAACAGCATGTCTCCATCTCGCAAGACCGGATTGCTCCGTCAGAGCAAGGACCGCATTACGGAACTGAAGACGCAGATCCGTAATGGGCAGGAGATACAGAATACGATGGAAAGTATTGATGCCCGGAAAAAGGCGGCAATCGAGGAGAGAGAAAAGCTTTCTGCGGAACTGACAGAACTGCAGGAGAGACAAAAGGAACTGGGAATTTATAAGGATCAACAGGCGAAAAAAGAGAAGTACCTGGATCTGCGTGCAAAAATGGCACAGAGACAGCAGACTTTAAAAGAAGCGGAAAGCTATTTTAACGGCGTGATACCAAAAGGGGAAGAATTACGCGAAAAAGCAGCCGTCTGCAATCAGGGGATTTCTGTCCGCAAGGCAATGGAAATCTATTGCCTGACAGTGGAAGAACAGGCGCAGTTAAAAGATAATTTCCCCATGGTGGACAATGCCCGGCTGGAAGAAAAATATGCTGAGGCACAAGAACTTGAGAGCCTGGAAAGTACGATAAGAAAAAATGCCCTGTCAGGGGAAGAGAGCAGACGGTTAGAGGAGCTTTCCGGATATTTTGCGGAAGGAATGCCACAGGAGGCGGAGATCGACAGTGTAAAAAATGCCTGGACGAACCGCAATGAAGGAAAAAGTCTTCTGCAGGCGAAAGAAATACAGCGGAAAACCCTGCAATCCATACAGGCACAGGAAGATGCCAGATGCTTACGGGAGCAGGAAGAAGCAGGTAAAAGGAAAAAAATACTATTGCTTTTTGGCATTCTTTTATCGCTTGGCGGTTTTGTTGTGATCCTGTTGGGACAGGGAGTGATCGGAGGAGTCCTGATCGTACTGGGAATTGCAGCTGTGGCAGCGGCACTGTTGTTTACAGCAGGCAGATCCAAAGTCCAAACGGGAGAAAATACAGAGCTTTCCTATTTGGAACAGGAAATGGAAGAACTTGAGGCACAGGTCCGCATAGAGGAAGAACAGATTGATGATTTCTGCACTCGTTGGGGACTTCGGGAAGGACTGGAACTGACCTCCTGGCTTGTGGAACTGCAGAATAAGAGAAGAGATTACGAGGCACTTTTGGAGCGGCAGAAGCAGGACGGATCGGATGAAAAGACTGCGAGAATTGCCGCATTGCAGAAAGATTTGCAGCAGTTTTTTGCAGAATACGGAGAAGTACCGGAAACACAAAATTATCTTGCGGCATTGCATGAACTGGCGGGAAAGTGCAGACAGAGACAGCTTTTACTGGAAAAACAAAAGAAATATTTACAGCAAAAGCAGAAATACGAAGCGCTGGCAGAACAGGTAAAAAATTATCTGATGTCGTTGCAGCTGATTCCGGAGGAGCACCCGGAAGAACAGCTGGCCGAACTGGAAAGTCATAGAAAGGATTATGAGAAGGAGTTACAGGAATATCGGAGAATCGAGCAGGAGATAAAAGCGTTTGAAGAGAAAGAGGACATTCCGGCACTTCTGGCACTGAAGATCCCGGAGGGAGAGGAATCCCTGGAAAGTCTGGCAGATGAAATGCAGGTCCTTTCGGAGCGTATGGAAGAACGTTTTCAGACCATTGACAGCTATCAGAAACAACTTTCCGACTTACAGGAATCCTGGGATACTGTGGAAAATATGCAGGAAGAGCTGGAAGCGTTGCAGGAGAAGACAGAGGAAGGACTCAAACAATATGAATTGCTTGGAATGACAAAAAATCTGTTGGAACAGGCAAAGAGTTCGTTCACTGCGAAATATACAGAATCTGTCATGCAGGGGTTCCGGAAATATTACAGAATTCTCACGGGAACGGAATGCGAAAATTATCAGATGGATGCCAATACCAGATTACAGGTGATTGAAGGAAATATGCCCAGAGACATCGGATACCTGAGTCTGGGCAACCGTGACCTGATCGGTATCTGTATGAGACTTGCTTTGGTGGAAGCCATGTATGAGGAACAGAAGCCGTTTTTGATTCTGGATGACCCTTTTGTGAATCTGGATGAGAACCGGACCAAGGGAGCAATGCGGTTCCTTACAGAGATCGCGAAAGAGTATCAGGTGATTTATTTTACCTGCCATGGCAGCAGGGAATAAGGGAAGGCTGTAGTTTATATTTGTAGAATCAACCGATTCTGAGAAATCAGACGGTAGAGATAAGAGATATACATAGACTACAAAAGAGAAAGGGGTACTTGTATATGGGAAGAGGTAAAACAGGAAACTTTTGGAAGGCAGCGGCAATTCTTCTGGGGTGTGCATTACTGACAGGCTGCGGAAATACCGGAGAAGTGGACGATTATGCTACAAACATCGGATATGAGGCAAGGGGTAGCAATGGGACTACGCAGGTGGTGCAGTCGGAAAGCGGCAGCAGCGCAACAACACAGACTGCAGGGATTCCAAAGGAGGAGATCAAGGTAGGAGTACTGCATCTGTCGGATCCGGCGGAGGGCAGCGGTTATACATATACGCATGATCTGGGAATTCAGGGAATGCAGCAGAATCTGGGATTATCAGATGATCAGATCATCCGCAAGATTAATGTCAATGACAGTGATACGCAGGAGACCAGGCAGGCAATTCAGGAATGTATTGATGAAGGCTGCAATATCATCTTCACTACCAGCTGGGGATATATGGAAACTACAGCGGAAATGGCGGAAGAATATCCGGAAGTGTATTTTTCCCATGGCACCGGCTACCTGAGCAACGGTAAAAATTTCAACAACTATTTCGGCAGAATTTATCAGGCGAGATATTTGAGCGGTATCGTGGCGGGAATGAATACTTCTTCCAATAAAATCGGGTATGTGGCAGCTATGGATTCTTCCAATTCGGAGGTCACTGGTGGTATAGATGCCTTTGCACTGGGAATCTATTCGGTGAATCCGGACGCAAAAGTATATGTAAAGGTGACAAACAGCTGGTACGATCCCGAGGGAGAAAAAGCTGCGGCACAGACGTTACTGGATATGGGCTGTGATGTGATTGCACAGCATTGTGATACCGTATATCCCCAGACGCTGGCACAGGAAAAAGGTGTGTACAGTATCGGATATAATTCGGATATGAGTAAGGATGCTCCGCAGTCCTGCCTGTGCAGTGTGGTATGGAACTGGAGTGCTTACTATACGGCAGCAGTGCAGAGCGTCATTGACGGCAGTTGGGACGGCAGCAACTATTACGGCGGCATGAATGAAAATCTGGTGAGCATCACGGATCTGGCGGATTTCTGTGCGGAAGGAACGAAAGAGAAAGTAGAGGAAGCCAAGAAGCAGATTTTATCCGGAGAAAATGGGGTATTTGACGGTGTGATCGAGACCAATACGGGAGAGACCGTGGGCAAAGAAGGAACAACGCTGGATGATGCAACGATCACCGGAGGTATCAACTGGTATTTCAAGACCGTATCTGTGGTAGAATAGGGGGCATTTTCATGAGTATACAAAAAAAGATTCTGTCAATGACCATCGGACCGGTAGTATTGTTGGGACTGTTATCTATCTTTTTTATGCTGACGACGGTACACAGTTCCATGATGGAGGAAATCGAAGAAGGACTGAAGGGAACGGCTGCGGCAACGCTGGCAGCATATGACCAGAACACCGGTGACTATATGGAATCCAGTAATGGCGACATCTGGAAAGGCAGCTATAATATCTCCCATTCTGAGAGCCTGGTGGATCGGATCAGGGACAATACAGGAATGGATGTGACTTTTTTCTACGGGGACCGTCGCATCATGACTTCCGCCGTGGACAGTAACGGAGATCGGATTCTGAATTCTCCGGCAGGAGACAGGATCGTGGAGAAGGTATTACAGAACGGAGAAGAGTATTTCAGCAGTGCGGTATCTCTGGACGGAGTCATGAATTACGGATATTTTATGCCGGTCTATCAGAACGACTCTACGGAAATCATCGGCATGGTATTCGTGGGTGCGAATAAAGAGGACAAGGATGCCGTGGTGAACGGCATGATCTTTGGCATCGGTGCAGCTGTATGTGTGGCGATGATCCTGTGTATGGGCGTGGGACTGAAGCTGGCCACTTCCATCAGCCGGAATATCAAGAAGAGTATCGGTATCATGGGGAAGGTCGCAGAGGGTGATCTGACTGTCTGGGTTGATGACAAGATGTTAAAGAGGAAGGATGAGATCGGAGATCTGTCCCGGGTTACCGTAAAACTGAAGGACACTCTGAAGGGTATCCTGAAGGGAATTTCCCAGAATTCCGAGAGTCTGCTGGAGGCTTCCAGGGCGCTGGGAAATGCGGCAGACACTACCAACAGTACCATGAACGAAGTACAGAACGCTGTAAGTCAGGTGGTAGCAAATTCTACGGAGCAGTCCAGAAATTCCGAGAGTACTTCCGAGAATATGCGGATCATGGGAGAGCATATCACAGAGACATCCACAGAAGTGGATACGTTGAACCAAAATGCAGCTTCCATGCAGAAATCCAGTAAAAAGACCGCAGATACGCTGGCACAGCTGTGCCATATCAATGAAGAAGTGGAGCGGATCATCGGAGAGGTCAAGGAGCAGACAGACAGAACCAATGCCTCCATTCAGAAAATCAATGCAGCGATGGAGTTTATAACATCAATCGCGGAAGAGACGAATCTGTTAAGCCTGAATGCTTCCATCGAGGCGGCAAGAGCCGGAGAGAGCGGAAGAGGATTCGCCGTAGTGGCTGACCAGATCAAGAAGCTGGCCGAACAGTCCAACCAGTCCGGTCACGAGATTGAAGAGACCACGAAAGCATTGATGGAAGATTCCGCCCAGGAAATGGAGATCATGCAGCGGATGCAGGAGATAATCATCGAGCAGAGTGGAAGCATGCAGGAGACCAGAGCCAATGTCTCAGAGGTATTGAAGGAGATTGAAGATTCCATGCAGAGTATTCTGCAGATCAGAGAGAGTACCGGCAGACTGGCCGAGTCCCGTGGAGAAGTCATGGAGGCTGTGGAGCAGCTTTCGCAGATTGCGCATGACAATGTAGATAGTACGCAGCAGACCTATACCGAGACACAGGAGGTTCTGGATACCTTTAAGCAGGTATATGACAGTGCCGGACAGCTGAAGAAGATTGCTGATGAGCTGGCGGAGAGCATGCAGTACTTCAAGATTCAATAGTTGATTTCGCATAAAATAAAACCAGGGACAGCTTTCGGATGTTTGGATTCGTAAGGCTGTTCCTGGTTTTTTACACAAGTTCGTTGTGCGATTCTTGTCGTTTGGCAGGTGGTTTATTCTTCAGATTCTTCCCTGTCCCCGCTTCCGGCAGCCCGGACGGTGATGCCGTTGACTTCGATATTACCGTCCAGCTCGATAACGAGACACTGTCTGCCGTCGATCAGCTTCGTGTTGACGAGATCCGTGCGCTCGGGATTGACTTTGATGACCACATCTGGCGTCTTTACCTCAAAGCTGCGGGGATTGTAGACATTGGTCATCATGAGGGAGGTGGCTTCACCGGCAGTGGCATCGAAACACTGGTCGAAGACCTCCATGCGGTCATTGGCTACACCACTGCTGGCAAAAATGGTTTTTACTTCATTTTTATCTAATACCACAGGCTCGGGATCTTCTTTATGTTCCTGGGCAATCTCATTCATTTTCTCGTGGATATTTTTCACCGTCTCGATATCACAGCTATCGCCCAGAGTCTCCTCCACCAGTGACTGGAAGGTTTCCTTCTGACCGCCTGCGGACAGAGGAAGAGGACAGCCTAACATCAGATCTACGAAGTTCTCCTTTAATTCCTCCGCATCTTTGGAATAGTACAGAGTGCTGTGCAGGTCCGTGCTGCGGTCATTGAATGCGGGGAACAGGAAGGCTGCATCCGGCATACCTACCACCCAGTCGCGGATACGGTTCTGGAAGGTATTTTCCACAGCGTTATAGCTCAATCCCGGCTTGGACAGATCCACGGGGCAGATGCAGGTAAGGATATAGTCATAGACTTCGTCGGAAGCGTCCTCCATTTCGATGCCGTCTCTGGTACGACCCGGTACATCGTAGGCATCGTGGATCAGCAGGATCAGATAATTGCCCACATATTCATAAGACTCGATGATACGGTCATAGAACTGCTCAAGCAATGCATCGTCCTTCAGCCTGCTGTCTCGCAGACGCAGCAGGAATTCCTGCGTGCCGCCCTCCGTTTCACTCTTTAACGGGAATTCCAGATTCAGCAGATTTTTGCCGATGGTGCCGGACAGACTCTTCCGCAGAATCTCGAAGTACTTGAACATCTCTTCCTCCGGCAGTGCCAGAAAGGCCTGCTTTAATTCTGTCTTTTTATTTTTTTCTCCATCCACATAGCATCCGCAGATTCTTGTGATGGAGCAGTTTTTCGGGGTGAACAGCTTTTTGATCTCGCTGATTTCCTGTTTTGTCATGAGAGTACCTTCTTTCGATTTGATGATATCAGTATAGTATAAAAAACGTGATGGGACAAGTGCTCAAGTTGGAAATATGTTGTATAATGGGGGCAAGAGTGATAAAATAATACTGAACATGGTTCTAGTGGTCTAAGAGTAAGACGTTTATCAGATGATAAAAGATAGTGGTGCAAATCCACTCTAAAAGTTCATAAAGTTTATGGATTTTTAGAATGGATTTGCAAAGAGGAATTAGTAAAAATGACATTAATTGTAGGATGGTTGGCTTGTGATCAGAGAGGCCCATGTTCTGCATATATAGCCAGTGATAGTAGAATTTCTGATAATAGGAACTTTTATGATTATAGCCAAAAGACATTTGCATTAAAAAATACTCCTGATATATTAGGGTATTGTGGAGAAACATTATTTACATATCAGATATTAACTCGCTTAACAAGTATGTGCGATGTGGGAATGCTGTTATCAGCAGATATGGATTATCAAGATAGAAGTGAGATTATTTTTAATGAAATCAAAAGAGCACATTCAGCATACAAACTTAATAATGGAATTATTAAAATATATCATATAGGGCGAAATAAAAAAAGAATATTTGATGCGAACGTATACTTTTGGAATGGAATAATATGGGAGAACATAAAAATACATACTGATTTTAAGAAGTCAAAGAACCTTTTTTCAGATGGAAGTGGGAAAAAAGAATATGATGAGAACTTTTTGAGGTTCAAAAATGGAAATAACGAAAGCACAAGTAGAAATTATTTCCATTGCTTTTGTGATATTGTAAAAAATGTCAAGGACAAGCATACAGGAGGGATTCCGCAACTAGTTGGTCTATATAATGGAAGCAAATTCAATGGCATGTATCATGGAACGATTGTAGATGGACAAGCATATTATCAAGGATTAAAAATGGGAAATGTATATGGAATGTCCAATATAAGATGGTACAATGAAAATTTTGAAATATGTGATTGGAATACGAAACAACGCGAAGCTAATGCGATGGTTCAACCAATATCAAAAAAGGCAACTCCCTGACTCTCCATTCTAAAGAAAAAATACAGTAGGGGGAGAGCGAGGTGCTTTTCAAAGGGAAAATAGACTTCCCTTTTGAAATCAGGGTATCTCCAAAATCAGGATAATATAGATTTTATGGCAACAAATTAGCAACAGAAAATCAGTGAGCCAAAATAATATATGTAACAGAGATAAAATAACGGCAGAAAAGAGATGGAAACTAAACAAATACATTTAGTAATATCTTCGGATTTGCCGAGTTTGAATAACGGATTAAAATGCCGAAAGCCTGTATTTATGCGGGTTTCCGGCATTTGTTTTATCGAATGGCTCTAGGTTGGCTCTATTTGTGGGTGGAGTAATGACTTTCATAAATCAATATATTGCTTTGTTAGGTTGATTAGGAGAAAATATGACAGATAATGAAAAGAGATTTATACAAGGTATATTTTCGGGAGACAGTAGTGGTCATGACTATTATCATACAATACGAGTATATAAACTGGCTACTAAAATCGCAAAACAGGAAAATGCAGATGTTAAAATAGTGCAGTTGGCGGCTCTGTTACATGATGTTGACGATATTAAGCTTTCTCCGGACACTTATGTTACCAAGAAAAATGCAGTTGATTTTATGACAATTAACAAAATAGATGGTAAAAAGATAGAGGCGGTATGCAAAATTATAGATGAGGTTTCATTTGCAGGAACTGATTCAGTCGTACCTGATACCATAGAAGGAAAATGTGTGCAGGATGCAGACCGACTTGATGCTATAGGAGCTATTGGAATTGCCAGAACATTCGCATATGGTGGTAGTAGGGGAAGAAAGATTTATGATCCGGAAATAAAACCTAAAATGGGAATGAATAAAGAAGAGTATCGGAATAATCAAGATTCTACAAGCATTAATCATTTCTATGAAAAGTTGCTTTTGTTGAAAGACATGATGAATACGACTGAGGGAAAGAAACTGGCAGAACATAGACTGGTTGTAATGCAGGAATTTCTGTATGAGTTTATGCTGGAATGGGAAGGAAAAATGTGATGGAAGTAAAATTTTATGATACAGTTAATGATGAACTATTGAAATTTGCAGTAATTATCTCACAGAGTAACGGCAAGTGGGTTTTCTGCAAACATAAAGAAAGAGATACATATGAAGTGCCGGGAGGGCATAGAGAAGCTGGGGAGGATATTTTTGAAACAGCAAAAAGGGAGTTGCAGGAAGAGACTGGAGCTATCAAATTTGAGATAAAACCAATATGTGTATATTCGGTGACAGGTAAGACTAGAGTAAATGATACCGGTAAAGAAACATTTGGACTGCTTTGTTTTGCAGAGATAACAGAGTTTGCAACAGAATTACATAGCGAAATGGAGAAAGTTGTGCTTATGGATGATTTGCCTGAGAACTGGACATATCCGTTAATACAGCCGAAATTGATAGAAAAGTATTTACGGGTTAAAAGTAATTCTATAATCGGAGCAACAGTAACTGTCACAGTCGATAGACCATTAGGAAGTTATCATCCTGAATATAAGGATATGTATTATCCAATAAATTATGGTTACATTGAAGGAGTTATGGCACCAGATGGAGAGAAGCAGGATGCCTATATATTAGGTGTAAATGAGCCAGTAGGTAAGTTTACAGGGAAAATTATTGCCATTGTTTATAGAAAAGATGATATAGAAGAAAAGTGGGTAGTTGTGCCTGACGGAGTAACTTTTTCAAAGGAAGAAATCAGGAGACAGATTCATTTTCAGGAACAATATTTCGACAGTGAAATTGTGATGTAATATTAAGGAGATTGCTATGTCATTAGGATTAAAAAGAGGAACAGTGCAGCTTGAACCACATGATAAACAGTGGGATGAGGCTGCCATTCAAACAATCAAAAACCTTAAATCTATATTAGGTGATGATGCTGTTGATATACAACATATTGGAAGTACAGCAATACCAGCAATTAAAGCAAAACCGATTATTGATATTGCTGTTGGGGTAACTGATTTTGAGAAAATAATGTCATATAATGAGCAGTTACAGAAGGATGGAATCTTTTATCGTGGTTCGGATGTGGAAAATCAGATTCTTTATGTAATGGGTGATATGGAAAAGGATATCAGGACACACCATATTCATGTTGTGAAGTGGAAGGGAACTGAGTGGAGGAATTATATTCATTTTAGAGATTGTCTAAATGCTAATGAGAATATGGCTTTGCAGTATCAGAGGGTGAAGGAAGAACTGGAAAGTAAGTATGCTGATAATAGGGGATTGTACACTAAAGGAAAGAAAGATATAATAGATATTGATTGAAATTTTATATCTAATTTTCAATTATCCGCATAAACACTATACATTCAAGCATTTTGAAGTATATTGAAACACTCATTTTACCACTAATTTACCACGATTGAATGAGCCTTGATATGACATAAAACCACTATGGGAGATAGCACAAATAACCGTGTATCTCCCGATTTTCTTTTATACAGTTGATTACTTCACTCGTATTTCAAATTTCAAGATTGCTTTTATCATGTCTGTATAAATTTCTCCTTTTAGTTCTTCATCAACCTGCATAATGATTTTACCACTTTCAGAGTGGTAAAAAGGACGCAAGCATAATTTGGAAATGTAACCGTCATAAAACTTCAAAATTTCTCTGATTGCCAATTCATCTCCACTTGACGCTCTGCAAATCAATTCAAAAGAGGGATAGCCATAATCTTTGCTCATTCTTTTTACTTCCTTTCGCTTAAAAGCATTTTTAACTTCTTTAGTCCTCTACTTCTTCTGCTAAAAATAGCTGAACGTGATACATGGTACAGTTCCGAAATTTCTCTGTCGTTCATGCCTTGAAAATAACGCAATAAAATCGCACTACGCTGTTTTTCTGACAGTCTATGTAAAGCTGTACCGAGTGTTTCATCAGATACATAAATAGTAAAGTGCAAGACTTCAAATGATACACAATCATAAAAACAGGTATCATTCGTTCCACGTTCAACTTGTTTCGTTTCTGCTATTTCACAAAACAATACTTCACGTTTAGAACGTCTTACAAGCTGTCTGTATCGACTTTTTAATTTGTTCTTAATGATAATCAGCATTAAAGAATTAAACTGTAATCTGACGATATGCTCGAAAGAAGATGTCCTCATAATCTCACCCCCTTTCTGCTAATGCTGAAATATATAAACGGAATACCGCTTATACCAATACAGAAAAATGGTAAGAAAAAAGCCCGCACAAAACATAGTGTTTGTACGAGCTTCTAAAGCTGTATATTCAGTTGTTAATTGTATGCTGTTAAGTTGGACTAGATTATTTTGTTCTATGCTTAAAGTATTCCATAGATTATACCCCCTTACAGCATAAATGTATTAAATCTTTTTCTTTTTAACTTAGAATATAAATATATTCCTCTGGTGTAGGTCGTTTGTTTCCAAAATACTTTTTAAAATTTGCCTGCACCTCTGGGTCAGAGCTGTTCATTTCTTCATCAATGGTCGCTTGTATATCTTCCTGTATCTCTGATAATGGAACACCGCTTAATTTAGCTCCGTATTTTAACATTTTTTTAATATCCCTTTTTTTAAGTCTAATCATAAGTGCTTTACTCCTTTAAATGCAAATATTCTGAAAAACAAGACGATGTATTAACAAGTTCTTGAAAATAACCTTGTTCTTTAACATTTCCATTTTCCATATAAATAATTTCATCATATTTTTTCAACAGTTTTTCTTCCAAATTATGAGTAATTGTTATAAGTGTTAAATCGTTCATTTTGAGTAACCTGCTCTCAATATCATAGGCTGTTTGCATATCAATAGCAGACGTACCCTCGTCTAATATTAAGATAGGTTTGTTTCTAATCAAAGCTCGTGCAACCGCAATCCTTTGTTTTTGTCCGCCAGACAAATTAGAACCATTTTCTCCGACTTGATAGAATAGCCCGTTTGGAAGTTCAGATATAAATTTATCTAGTCCACTTTCCTTTACAACTTTGTCAATCATTTCTTTTGGATAATCTTCGTGTAAACAGATATTGTCGAATATAGTTTCGTTAAATAGATAGATATTTTGATGAATGATAGAAGATAGTTGTACTACATCTTCTTTCACTAGCTGAGTTAATTCTCTATCGTCATATAGGAGTGTTCCTTTATAATCAGAATAATAACCTGTTAACAACTTTATAAAAGTGCTTTTTCCACAACCGCTTTTTCCTATAACAGCATATTTTTTTCCTTTTTCAATGATACAGTTCATTTCATTTAAAACTTGTGTTTGCGTATCATAGGAAAAAGATAAGTTTTCAGCAAGAATATGATGGTTAAATGAAGTTACATGCTCCTTATGTAAATCATTTGAAGAATGCTCAGAAATACTATGCAATTTCTCAATAATAGGTTGTATGCTTTTTATTTTAGGAACGTTGGTAAATATCATAATGAGTGGGTTGGCTAAATTACTGCTTACTTGCACCATTCCCAATAATGTACCTATTGTTATACGTCCTGTAATAATGAAATAGGCGGATAAAAACAAAACAACTATCTGAACCATAAGAGCAAGAAAAGAAGATAGTCCCTCATTTAACGCAAGCAATTTATCTACATTGTATTTAGAATGGATAGTTTCACAATTTTCTTTGTTAAATCGCTGAATTACATATTGTTTCATGGAATAGGACTTAATGATTTCAAATCCAGATAAAATGTCTTTTAAACTACCTGTGAAATCTGCCAGTTTAGAAGAAAATGTATTTTGTCTTTTTTCCAATTTCCCTCCCAATAAACTCGGAATGAGAAACATGATAGCAATCGCTACTATAACGCATATAGTCACGATAATATCAAAGTAAATCATTAACACGAAAGAGGAAATAAATATAACTGTATATTGTACTATTTCAAAAAAAGGAAGTAAGAAATTATCCTCTATCATTTTTACATCATTTGTAATAATTGATATATAATCAGCAGTATTTCTTTTCTCAAATTCTTCTATACTATAATTAACTGTTCCACGAAATACATCAGAACGAACTTGACGCATAATTCTGCATATAACTTTTTTGCTAAGCAAGGATTGAAGATAGAGAAAAATCCCTAGCATTGCAAAATAAACAATCGAAAATAAAATCATTCCCGTAAATTGTTGCATGTTTTTTTCTACGGCTATATCTAATAATCGTTGCAAAAGGACAGCCATAAACACATATCCTAAAGAAGCAATTACACTTGTTAAAATGGTTAATAAAAATAAAATTTTATTCTGTTTAATATAGAGTTTCATAATCTTTCTCCTTAATATAAATTATACATGTTACATGTATGTATATGTCTGAAAATAAAATTGCCTTACGACAATCTTATTTTCTTTATGAATTTTTTTTGCATAATTCAACAATTTCATCATCAATTATTGGAAGCCCTAACTTATCTGTAATCTCTTTAATCATTAGAAACTTTTCCCACATTTCCTCTGATGTCATTGGATATATCGTAGGTATTGACCAAAAGTTAGTTAAAAGAACAAATAGCTCCGCTAATAATTTTGAATGTTCTGTTTTTATAGAACCGTCCTGTATTCCTTCTTCTATCAATTCTTGATACATGGGAACCAACTCTTGATTGCTTTCAATCAATTTTTTTAAAAAAGCAGGACTTCCCATGAGTTGCATGGACGCTATACTTAGTTGATGATGTTCCGTTTCATCAAATGAAGTTTTTAAGACAAATTTTAGTTTTTCCAATCCGTTCAGTTCTTTATGATTTTTTGCTTTCTTGAAAGGATTTGTTTCATAAAACAGTTTTTCACATAAAGCGTCAAAAACTTCTTCCTTTGATTTAAAATGATGATAAAAAGCTCCTCTTGTCAATCCACCCATTTCACTTATGATATCTAATACTGTTGTTTCTTCATATCCTTTTTCTAAAAACAGTTTTAAAGAAGCATCTAGTATTTTTTGGACAGTTTCCTCTGGATATTTATTTCGTGGCAATTTTCCACCTCCTTATACATGCACCCTACATGTATAGAATATCATGCAAGGTGCATGTATGTCAATAATTTATACAATCTTCCAGTTATTATTCTTATGTAGCGTCAGCTCATATTGTGATACCTGTGTCGCTTTTGTCTGATTTACCATAAATCAACTTTTATCCCTTTTTCCTCTTGATTACCCACCACAGAAAAGAAAAAGCCCTGTCAAGAGCCTTGCCACCATTGGTGGTGCTTTGCACTCTTTACTGGGCTTTTTGTTTGCTGTATCTTTCATGCAAGAGGAAAATTAAAGTCCTCTGTTCCATTTCTCTTTTAGATAATCGTCATAGTCCGCCTCATTGAAATCTGATTGTGGCGAAGTGTCGGGAATGTTGTTTCTGTTGTCAATATCCGCAAGCTGACGGAATATCCAATCATCATAAGGGTCATGGTATTTATACTCTTTGGGCTGTTCTCTGTATCGGTCTAACCCTCGCATTTCCTTATGCACTTTCATTATGCGTTCCAATTTCTGACGCTGTATCAACTGCTTGATTTCCATAAGTTCTTCCAACTCCGTAACCTCATTGGTAATGTAGTTATGAATATACTGTATGAGTTTATATTCCATGTAAAATCTACATTCTCTTTCGTCATTGAAAAATTCATTTTCAGACAGATAATCTAAAGAAACATTAAAATTCTGTTCCCGTTTGATAACGTCCATGATATATGGCTCGGTGTGGTCGATATACTTCCATTCCCCTGATAACAATTCATTGGGCGTTACACCCAGCACGTCCATTATCTTCTCTAACGTATCAAAGGTAGGATAATTCACACCACGTTCAATCTTGGAAAGGCTCTGCATATTGATACCGATTTTGTCCGCAAGCTCCTGTTGTTTCATTTTCCTGTGTTTTCTTATGGTTTGTATGTTCTCTCCTAAGAAACTGATTTTCTTTATATAACCCTCCATAACTTAGTATAACCGCTCCTTTCGTTGCTTTTCATGGTATTTATAAGCATATCATACTTAATATATATCCAAAAGTCAACAAAAACTTCTTGACAAGTAATTCTAATGGCGTTATTATCGTATCAGATAGAGTGATTAAGCACGCTAGGGTCAATCACACGCTTGAGTAAGCATAGAAAAGATATATTTTCACTTTGATAGCATGAATAGGCATGGACTATCAGACTGAAAATCGGGTTTCTGACTGGGGCTGTTCCGTTTAGCCACGAGCCTTACAAGGCTCGTGAGCGTTAAGAACGGATCAGACACAGGAAGAAAGGGAACGCCTTTAGGCGTTCGTAAAGGGCGTATATGTAACACCGCCCTGCGTATACATGTCATAGTACCTAGAAACTGTGATAAATAAAGGAAAAAACACAATTTTTACCCCGCAAAAAAACGGGGCATACGAAAGGAGAAATGCACTATAACTACACACAAAAATTTATCCGTTAAGATTGATTACATCAGCATTGTATTTGAAACGGCAACCGCTGAAGATGTAATCATGCACATTTTAGATTTACCGACTGACATTTTCAATGTTTATCCAGCAACGATAAAATTCAAGACTTATCAGGCACGCTGGCAGATTGGAGATATTTATGTATCGGGGGACGCAAGAAAGACAGAGGACAACCCACAGGGGCTAGGCTGTTATCTTGTTATGACTGGCAGAGGTTGTGATGATATTTTCCGTATTCTCGACAGTAGGAATTATACCTTTGGGGATATGTTCCGACGCTGTGAGCGAAGATACGGACTGGATAATTTCCATTTCACAAGACTTGATATTGCCATTGATGATAAGAACGAAAAGCCATTCTTTACCATAGAGCAGATAAAGAAGAAATGCGAAAAAGAGGAATTTATTTCTAATAGTGAGGGCTACCACTTTGACGAAAGCAAGTTTGATGATTTCGACACTGCAAAGACTGTTTATATTGGTGCTGGTAAATCGGGATTGTCCTACCGCTTTTATGACAAAGATAAGGAAGTCTGTTCAAAACATAATAAGACACTTGATGAAGTCGGCAGTTGGAAACGGACAGAAATGCAACTGCGAGATGATAAGGCTCATGCTTTTGCCATGACATTCAAAGACAGACCGCTGGAACTTGGGGAACTGGCTTTCGGGCTATTGGCAAACAACCTACGCTTTGTCGTGCCAAACAGAAATGAAAGTAATAAGAGCAGATGGAAAACGTGTCGGTTTTGGGAACGCTTTTTAGGGGCTATGGAAGTCTTAAAACTGCAAGTACCGAAACTACATAATTCTCTTGAGGAAACACAGCAATGGCTCACAGAGGGTGGCGTGATTTCCGCTGTGAAAAGTTTTTACTTCTTGGAAGAACATGACGCATTAGGTGGACTGGAAAAAGTGGGAACTATGCTTGATAAGGCAAGATACAGCAATTCCCTTTCCAGTAAACTAACCGCCCACTTACAGAGGATAGACCGCACCGATCTTATCCCCTATATCCAATATAACACGAAACATGGGAAAGGGGGTATCTGATGAATAACAACGATATTCCCGTATGGGAAAAATACACCCTTACCATTGAAGAAGCGTCAAAATATTTCCGTATCGGAGAAAACAAGTTAAGACGATTGGCAGAGGAAAACAAGGACGCTGGCTGGCTCATTATGAATGGCAACCGCATACAGATTAAACGCCGACAGTTTGAAAAGGTCATTGACAAATTGGACGCAATCTAATGCAAATGAGCCTTGTATGTGTTATGATGAATACAAGTCATATCAAGGCTCTTTCCAACAAGGAAAGGAGCAGACACCATGAAAGAAAAAAGACGGGATAGCAAAGGACGTATCCTGCATACTGGAGAGAGCCAACGAACAGACGGGAAATACTTATATAAATATGTGGACGCATTTGGAAACACAAAATATGTGTATGCTTGGAGATTGACACCCACAGACCCGACACCAAAGGGAAAACGGGAAAAACCCTCACTTCGTGAACTGGAACAGCAGATAAGACGGGATATTGAGGACGGTATCGACAGCACAGGCAAGAAAATGACGCTTTGCCAACTCTACGCCAAACAGAACACACAGAGGGCAAACGTGAAGAAGAGCACACAGAAACAACGGGAACAGCTCATGCGGTTATTGAAAGAGGACAAGTTAGGTGCTAGGAGCATTGATACGATAAAACCCTCTGACGCTAAGGAATGGGCGTTACGCATGAAAGACAAAGGCTTTTCCTATAACACCATTAACAACCATAAACGCTCGTTAAAAGCGTCATTCTATATCGCCATACAAGACGATTGTGTAAGGAAAAACCCTTTTGATTTCAAGTTAAGTGAAGTTATAGAAAATGATACCAAAGAGAAAGTCGCATTGACAGAGGAACAGGAACAAGCCCTACTCTCATTCATCAAGGCGGACAATGTGTATCACAAGTATTATGATGATGTGCTGATACTGTTAAAGACAGGACTTCGTATCTCGGAACTGTGCGGACTGACAGTAGCCGATATTGATTTCAAGAATGAAGTTGTGATTATCGACCACCAGTTATTAAAGAGCAAGGAACAGGGCTACTATATTGAAACGCCTAAGACAAAAAGCGGAGCAAGGCAAGTGCCATTAAGCAGAGAAACGATACAAGCATTTCAACGGGTTATGAAGAAACGCCCAAAGGCAGAACCATTTGTGATAGACGGACGGGGCAACTTTCTATTTGTAAATCATAAAGGCAAGCCCAAAGTTGCGATTGATTACAATATGCTTTTTGTCCGTATGGTAGAGAAATACAACAAGCACCATAAGGACAATCCCTTGCCACATATCACACCGCATACACTACGCCATACGTTCTGCACAAGGCTGGCAAGTAAGAACATGAACCCAAAAGATTTACAGTATATCATGGGACATTCAAATATCAGTATCACAATGAACTGGTATGCTCATGCGTCCATAGATACTGCAAAATCAGAGGTTCAGCGTCTAATCGCATAGAAGTATTTACCACGATTTTAACCACGCTTGATAGCGAAAATATAAGAAGATAGACCTAGATATGTGAGGTTTACAACAAAAGCAAAATGCCCGTAGAGCCGATAAAATAAGGCTTTACGGACATTTAAGAAGATATAAAAAGATAGTCAAAAAGACATATATAATTTATTCTAAATAATTAATAATTTTTATTTTGTATGTCTTGACAAAAAATAATTATGAATCTACTATGTTAAAAAGCGATGAAGAGAGATAGTAAATATTTTGGAAATTACAGAGAGGAGTTGCTTGGTGGAAAACTCTATTGAAGAAATATTGAACCAGTCTTGGAGCCGTGTACCGACTGATTTATTCATTAGGCTACACTGGGAACGCCCATTACAGCGTCAGAGTATCGAAAGAAATTTCCGTACTTGCTAAGGTCTATATTGCGAAATATAGATGAATTAAGGTGGTAACACGAAGCTATCAGCTATCGTCCTTAAAGTTAATTTAAGGAGGGTAGCTTTTTTAATACATAAAATAATAGAATCGGAGGAATTAGTGATGAATTATGTTGTTGACAGTTACGAGAATTACAAAGAGGAAAATCGTTTGACTACAAATAATGCAAGAAGAATTGAATTTGTAACAACTACAAGAGTTTTGGATGAGATTATCGGCACCAATAGTAAAATATTAGATTGTGCAGCAGGAACAGGAATTTATGCTTTCTGGTTTGCAGATAAGGGGCATGATGTAACTGCTACAGATATTACGCCAAGGCATATAGACATTATTAATCGAACTCTTACCAATAAAAATTATCATATGAATACTTCTGTTTTGGATGCTACAGATATGTCCTGTTTCGCAGATGATTCATTTGATATTGTTCTCAATATGGGACCATTTTATCATTTGATTACAGAAGAGCAGAGAGAAAAATGCATGAAGGAATGTCTAAGAGTGTTAAGGAAAGGCGGGCTTTTGGTTACTGCGTACATTCCAAGATACTATGTTTTTCAATATATTGCTACGAGCAATGAAAAATATTTGGATGAACACTTGGCGAAACAACTTATTGAAACTGGTGTGCTGAAGCATGATGATGAGAAATGCTTTTGGACAGATACTTATTACTCATCAAAAGAAGAAATGGAATCAATTTACCAAAGATATAGATTAAAAATTGTAGACCATTTCGCCCAAGATGGTTTAGCTCCTCTTTTATCACAAAAGGTTGACAAATGGGATGAAAAACAGTTCAAAACTTGGTGCGACTATCATTATAGTGTATGCCGTGAACAGTCGGTTTTAGGAGCAAGTAATCATGTTATTATAATTGGGAGAAAATAATAAGATTTTGAAAGATATCGTTGCTAAAATACTCATTGCTTTTTCATTAAGAAAGCATATAATGATTAACAGATAAGGAATTGATTATCGGGAGAGTTCCTGCCATATAAGTGGAAGATTTTAAACTCGGGAGGGCTCCTGCCATATAAGTGGAGAATCTTAAATTCTGAGAGAGCAAATAGTAAAATATTTGCTCTCTTTTTGTTTTATACCGAAGAAAGGAAGTATAATGGAAGAATTCAAATTGTACCGTATTTCGGATGAATATGTGGAATGGCTTCGAGAGGATTTCCCGAATGTATATTCCAACAAAGTGAATACAAGGAGCTAAGCAGAAAGCAATGAATGATATGACTGCGGGATATGTGAAATCGGCATTGGACTACAGGGCATTAGAATACAGATGTGATTTATTTGAGCAAAAGAGTAGCAGGTTATAGAATTTTTAGAAATCCTTCATTTTGTTATAATTGTTTTCTGACAAATAAGGTGCTATCATAACATTATCAAGAAAAGCCAATCACCACAGGCGAAGCAAAGTGGATGATCCGGAGACGATTTTCACCGCCCCCGCGCTGGCAGAAAGAAAGAGGCGCGTGTTTATGGAACAACATGATTTAAGTAAGATCCAAAAATTACAAGAGAAAGGAAAATCCGACAAGATCATCAAATATCTGAGTTCTTCCGATGATACCGTGGTGGTAGCTGCACTGGAAGCTCTGAGCCGGATCAAGGATGAAGACAGTGTCAACAGCATTGCCCACATGATCGACAATCCGGATACGAAGATCCGTGTCGAAGCAGCAAAAGCGTTAGGAAGCATCGGCACCGAATATGCCAAGACCTATCTACTGCACAGACTGAATGCAGAACAGGATGAGACCGTGAAGACAGCCATCAAGGAAGCACTTCACACTCTGGCAGAGCATCATTAATTTAATTTGCTTTACTCGTAGTTTTTCTACTTATACATTTTCCCTCTTATTGGCGTCCGGTTCATTCCGGGCGCCTTTTTTGCGAAATTTGGAAAAATCTTGCGACGGGTTCTGCTTGAAGCTACGATGCATATCTATTTATAATAGAACGGTACGTGAAAAAAGTAGTTTTGTAGTCATGGAGGTAGTTTAATGGAAAAATTAAACATTACAACTACAAAGGATAATGAAAAAGTATACAAAATCCTGGGGGATCTGATGAATGCCAACAAGGAATTCCAAATTATGATCACGGTTCCTTCTACGAAAAACGCCAAAGACAGCACAGTAAAAGCGACAGAAAAAAAGGAACAGACCCAGGAAGTCATCCATGACCTGGAAAAGGATGTCACGGATATGATCCATGAGATCGGAGTGCCGGCACATATCAAAGGGTATCAGTATCTGCGGGAAGCTATCATGATGTCGGTAGAGGATCCGGCAATGATCAGTTCTATCACAAAGATCCTGTATCCGACCATCGCCAAGCGGTTCCAGACCACACCCAGCCGCGTGGAGCGCGCTATTCGCCATGCCATTGAGGTTGCCTGGAGCAGAGGGCGCATGGAGACCCTGGATGCCATGTTCGGTTACACGATCGACACGGGCAAAGGCAAACCTACCAATTCTGAATTCATCGCTCTGATCGCCGACAGAATCCGGCTGTCCTACAGATCATGAGAAATTTGAAACGAAAAGTTAGATGAAAAAGTAAATGATGACTGAATAATAGCAATAATTACTTTGTTTTACTTGTATGGTGAAATAAGTAATTATTGCTATTTTTATATAAACTAACTATATGGAAAAACAACGGGATTCAAAATAAAAGATATTGATAAATGAATTTTAAAATGGTATAATTTGTTAAAAAGATGCCACAAATGACTAAGGAAACAACGCTTAACGAATTTAACGATTCAAACGCTTTAAACGAAATACATGAAGTGGAGGAAAAAATGAAGATATCGACAGCAGAAATTAAGATTTATATTATTGAATGCGTAAAAACATATGGCATGTATACTAATGATGATTTTAAAAAATACATAATTCAAAAAAGTGGGAAAATACCTACGAAAAATCAAATTGCCGGAGCTATTGCACAATTAGTTGACTCAAATGATATTTCAAGAGTTGGGAGAGGCTTATATTCTAAAGATATAGAAAGTACATCTGTTAATACGAAAGCATCTTCTAATAATGCTAAAGAGGATACATTAAAAGCTGAAATTTACAATACTTTGAGTAAGGTGGAAAAAGAATTAGTAAGTGCAATAGGTTCGGTTAATGTTTTTGATTTAAATAGTGAAAACTTTGAGATTATAAAGAAGATACGTGGATTAAAAGACACTATAGAAGAAATAAAGGGTCAATGTAAATAGTTGATGATAATTGTGGAAAAGAGGGAATATGCTTCAGGAAAATAGTCGAACAGAATTTAAATCGGAATTAAATGACAAACTGGAAAAAGAAGTTGTAGCATTTCTGAACAATAAAGAGGGAGGAATACTCTATATCGGTTTAGATGATATAGGGAGCCCTATCGGTGTGCCGGAATTAGATTCTACGCAATTGAAAATAGCAGATCGAATAAAAAATAATATTCTTCCATCAACTATGGGATTATTTGATATTGTAACAGAGGAAATAGATAATATTCCAATCATTAAAATTTTGATTTCCAGTGGACTTGAAAAGCCGTATTATATTAAAAAACAAGGGATGTCGCCGAATGGATGTTTTATGCGGATAGGAACATCTACGCAACCGATGCCGACACCGCTGATAGACAATTATTACAGTAAAAGGCTTCATAATACATTAAGAAATATCACATCCCCCAGACAGGATCTGACATTTGCACAATTAAAAATATATTATCAGGAAAGAGGAATGGAGTTAAATGATAAATTTGTAAATTCGCTGGAACTCCTGACCCCGGATGGAAAATATAATTATGTTGCATATTTATTAGCAGATGAAAACGGCATATCAGTAAAGGTCGCAAAATATGCAGGAAAAGATAAAGTAGATCTGATTGAAAATGA
The DNA here is from genome assembly GCA_003584705.1 of Lachnospiraceae bacterium GAM79. Lineage (GTDB taxonomy): Bacteria > Bacillota > Clostridia > Lachnospirales > Lachnospiraceae > Acetatifactor > Acetatifactor acetigignens. The sequence continues at coordinate 2,922,453 of AP018536.1, read as the reverse complement.
AGAATATGGTTATTGTTCTTTGATTAAAGCAACCTATCAAGTGTTGGAAAAATTAAAGATTGAGAATGTTACGAGAACAAAAGTGACAACTGCGCAGAGAACAGAAACAAATCTGGTTGCACCTATTCCTATGCGAGAGGCTGTAATAAATACAATTGTTCATTCTGATTTTACGAGAGAGATCCCTCCGGTTTTTGAAATTTTTAGTGACAGAATGATTTTTACTTCCTATGGAGGATTGATACCGGGACAGAGTGAAGAGGATTTTTTTAGCTGTAGCAGCATGCCAAGAAATCGTGAATTGATGAGAGTATTTAAAGATGTAGGACTTGTGGAACAGCTGGGGTCAGGAATGAGCAGAATTCTCAAAGTATATGATAAGAGCATCTTTCATATTTCAGAGCATTTTATTAAAGTAGAGATTCCATTTTCAACAGAACAAAAAGAGGATACCAATATCATTGCCAATGGCAATGATGTTGGCAATGATATTGGCAATGAAAAGTCGGAAGAAATGGAAACTTTGGAGATCCTAAAAGAAAATCCATTTGTCACAGCAAAACAAATGGCAAAACAAATGAGCATAAGTCCGAGAAAGGTAGCTCGTCTTATAAAGGTACTGAAAGAAGAGGGAAAAATAGTTAGAGTAGGATCGGATCGAAAGGGTTACTGGGAGATTAAAGATTTGTAAATTGCCTTTGAACTCTTTTCTATGAATCGTAAACATGGTATAATCAATCTATATTTTGAATACAAGCCGTAGCATATGTGGAGGGTTTACATGAAAAAAATTCTTTTTGCCGCATCGGAAGGCGTACCTTTTATCAAGACCGGAGGACTTGCGGATGTCGTAGGATCTTTGCCGAAGTATATTGACAAGGAGTATTTTGATGTAAGAGTGTTTATCCCGAAGTATACCTGTATGAAGCAGGAGATGAAGGATAAGCTCAGGTATGTGACACATTTCTACATGGATTTCAACTGGCAGAATGTGTATGTAGGTGTTCTGGAGGCAGAGGAAGCCGGGGTGCATTATTATTTCATTGATAATGAGAGTTATTTCGGTGGTTTCAAGCCTTATGGGGATGATCCCAGATATGAGATCGAGAAGTATGCATATTTCTGCAAGGCAGTGCTGTCGGCATTACCGCTTTTGAATTTCCAGCCGGATCTGATCCATTGCCATGACTGGCAGACCGGTCTGATCCCGGTATACCTGAAGGAGCGTTTCCATGGCGGAGATTTCTACCGCAACATGAAGTCTGTGATCACCATACATAATCTGAAGTTCCAGGGAAAATGGGATGTGAAGACGGTACAGAGCATTACCGGATTGCCGGAGTATTATTTTACCTCTGACAAGCTGGAGGCTTATAAGGATGCAAATCTGTTAAAGGGCGGTATCGTATTCGCGGATGCAGTGACCACCGTAAGTGATACCTATGCGGAGGAGATCAAGACTCCGTTTTACGGTGAGGGCCTGGACGGATTGCTGCGTGCGAGAAGTCATGATCTGCGCGGTATTGTCAACGGCATCGACTATGGAGAGTTCAATCCGGAGACGGACAAAAATATCGTAAAAGCCTATAATGCAGTGAATTTCCGCAAGGAAAAGGTGAAGAATAAGCGAGCCCTGCAGGAAGAGCTTGGACTTCGCGTAGATGATAAGAAAATGATGATCGGTCTGGTATCCAGACTGACAGACCAGAAGGGTCTGGATCTGATCGCTTATGTAATGGATGAACTGTGCCAGGATGATATCCAGTTCGTGGTACTGGGCACCGGTGAGGAACGTTATGAGAATATGTTCCGTCATTTCGACTGGAAGTATGGAGACAAGGTGTCTGCCAACATTTATTATTCGGATGCACTGTCCCATAAAATCTATGCGGCTTGTGATGCTTATCTGATGCCGTCCCTGTTCGAACCCTGCGGCCTGAGTCAGTTGATCGCGCTGCGTTACGGTACCGTACCCATCGTCAGAGAGACCGGCGGACTGAAGGATACCGTACAGCCCTATAATGAGTATGAGAGCACCGGTACGGGCTTCAGCTTTACGAATTACAATGCACACGAGATGCTGAATACGATCCGCTATGCGGAGCATATTTACTATGACAGGAAGAGAGAGTGGAATAAGATCGTGGATCGTGCCATGGCCACCGACTACTCCTGGAAGGTATCCGCCGGGAAATATCAGGAGATGTATGACTGGCTGATCGGATAAAGAACTGAAATAAGGTAAGATAACATATGGCAGATAAGAACAGTTCCAAGAACAATTTTATCATGCAGGCGGGAATTCTGGCGGCAGCCGGAATCATCAGCAGAATCATAGGGCTCCTTTACAGGGGCCCTTTACAGAGTGTCATCGGGAATCTGGGACTTGGTTATTACCAGTCAGCGTATAACTATTATACGATCATTCTGCTGATCTCCTCTTATAGTATTCCCTCGGCAATTTCCAAAGCTATCGCACAGAAGCTGGGAGAGAAGGAATACCGTAACGCCCACAGACTGTTCCACGGAGCCATGATCTATGTACTGATGGTTGGCGGTATAGCCAGCCTTTTTCTGTTTTTCGGAGCGGGATTATTCGTGTCCGGAGCAGCGGTCACAGTACTGCGCACCTTTGCACCGACGATCTTCGTCTATGGTATCCTGGGAGTTTTACGAGGGTATTTTCAGGCACATAAGAGCATGGCGCAGACCTCCGTATCGCAGATCCTGGAGCAGATCGCCAATGCGGTAGTCAGCGTAGGCGCGGCATACCTTCTGATCCAAATGTTTATGGGAACGATGGAGGTTCCGGCGGATCAGGCAGGGCAGGTGATGAGAGCAACCTACGGTGCAGTGGGAAGTGCACTGGGTACCGGTGTCGGCGTATTAGTGGCGCTGCTTTTTATGGCGGGAGTCTATGCTCTGAATCGTGGAATGATCCTGCGCAGAGTGCAGCGTGACAGGCATGAACATGTGGATTCCTACGGACAGATATTCAAGACGATCACACTGGTGGTGACACCGTTTATTTTGAGTACGGCTGTATATAACTTAAGCAGTACGGTCAACAACAGTATCTACACCAAATGGTATCCGTCTCTTCGCAATCTGGATACGGTATCTATTTATGAAAAATATGGTATTTTCTCCGGACAGTCCCTGACAATGTCCAATATTCCCATAGCCTTTGCATCTGCCATGGCTTCTGCCATGATCCCTTCCGTAGCACAGCTGATGGCAGCCCGGGATGTGAAGGGAGCCAGAGAGAAGATCGGACTGGCAGTGAAGACTACCATGGTGATCTCGATTCCCTGCGCTGTGGGACTTTTTGTACTGGCGAAGCCGGTGATCAGTCTGCTGTTCACGAATAAGACGGCAGAGGAATTGAATCTGGCGGCAGCTCTTTTAATGACATTGTCACTGTCGGTTATCTTTTATGCACTGTCGACTCTGAACAGTTCGATTTTGCAGGGACTTGGCAAAGTCAATACCCCGATCATCAATGCGGGGATCTCGCTGGTGGTGCAGACGGTGGCAGCAGTGCTGCTTCTGATGTTCACAAGACTGGATCTGTACAGCATTGCCATCGCTAATACGCTGTATTCCGGTATGATGTGTGTGCTGAACCAGTGGGCGGTAAGAAGAGCGGTAGGCTACCGGCAGGAGATCGTAAAGACTTTCGTCATTCCGGCGTTCGCCTCCGCGTTTATGGGAGCGGCAGCCTGGGCAATCTACGAGGGTCTGTATATGGTGACGAAGTCCATGCGGATCTCTGTCATTCCTGCGATCGTAATTGCTGCTGTAGTCTATTTTGTCATGCTGATATTGATGCGGGGCATCACGGAGCAGGAGCTTCGCAGCTTCCCGAAGGGATATCTGTTAGTGAAGGTAGCGAAGAAGTGCCGATTATTGAGATAATGAGAAGCGATGACAGCTACGATGCTCTAGGTGAAGAAACAGTGAAGAGAATAAGTACAGAAAGGAGTCTGCCTCATGACAATGTTATTGTCGAAGGCAGATTTTTGCGTACATGGGGCGTAGATATAAGGAGCATGCTGATTAAGCCCCGGGGAGATCGAGAGAGCGGGGCGCAGAGAGGCAAAGAAACAAAATAAGCCCTAGGAAGATTGAGGGAGCGGGGCGCAGAGAGGAAAAGAAGCTGATTAAGCCCCGGGGAGATCGAGAGAGCGGGGCGCAGAGAATCAAAGAAGCTGATTAAGCCCCGGGGAGATCGAGAGAGCGGGGCGCAGAGAGGAAAAGAAGCTAAATAAGCCCCGGGAAGATCGAGAGAGCGGGGCGCAGAGAGGAAAAGAGGCTGATTAAGCCCCGGGGAGATCGAGAGAGCGGGGCGCAGAGAGGAAAAGAAACTAAATAAGCCCCGGGGAGATCGAGAGAGCGGGGCGCAGAGAGGAAAAGAAGCTGATTAAGCCCCCGGGGCATGAAACCACGGGGGCACAAAGTCAAGGTATATCATGGAATAGAAATGAAAAACTTTCAAATGTATCAATTATCTCTTGCAGAACGGATCCCCACCATTCTTGAATAATGTGATCATTTCTTGACCGACACTGATAGTGGAGGGCAGATCCGGGACATCCTCTCTGGAGAACCAGACAGCCTCGCCAAGCTCCGATTCCTGCAAAGTAATAGAAGGATCCCCCTCCAGCTTCGCGAAGAAGCCGATCATGGCGGAATCACTGAAGGACCAGGGCTGGGATTTGTAATAGACCAGATCGCTGACCTTTAAACCGACTTCTTCCATGATTTCCCGGCGGGCAGCACCTTTGAAGGTCTCACCGACTTCCACGAAGCCGGCCACCAGTGCCCAGTGACGATAGGAACCGCCGGCGTAACGGGTCAGCAGGATCTTGTCCCGCTCGGTATCCACGATGGCAATAATGACGGCTGGAGAGATCTTGGGATATTCAATCTGACCGCACTCCGGACAGATGCAGGCCCGTTCCGTAGTGCTGGGAACTGTGGGATGCCCGCAGCGGCCACAGAATTTCCGGTCCAGACGGAAACGATTGATCTGGGTGGCAGTGATTCCAGCAAATGCCAGATATTCCGGCTCAAAATTACGGAACATACCGGAGGCGTAGAGGTCTTCTTCCGGGAGCATGAGAGCACCGGCGTCCTCCGTCGTCTTGCGGAAGAATGCTCGGTCATCAATGGAAAAGAGATATTCACAGTCCAGAAAAAAACGTTCCATAGGCTGACGGATTCCCAAGAGTCCATGGACTTCTTCAAAAGTAGGAAGATATACTTGAGAATGCTCCGAGATGCCGGCACCGGCGGAAGTATCCGTTACATCACTGTTTTCTGTATGGGAGGGCAGATAGACCTTTTCTCCGTCAAATAACAGCAGATAATCGGAAGGCTTTGGCTCCTGATTTCGGAATTCCGGATAGTATTTATGTGGTTCAATTTTATGGATCATCATAGGCATTTCTCCTTTTATGGCTATTTTTCAGAAAGTGTTCATAAGAATATAGTAGTCCACCGTGGGAGAACTGTCAAACGTAACAGTTCAGCCGCGCCGTTCACGGGAGTCGCATTAACACGCTTTTATGTCACTTCGTGACTACCTTTGCTCATAGATTGGCGCTTAGCTCCTGCACATATTTGCCCGCAAAATCATGCAAGCATGATTTCTGCTCCCAGATATGTTCAGAACTGAACTGTTGTGGAAATTATTTGAGATTCCGGGATATTTGTGTTAAAATATTTTGTGACTGTTCTGAGGTGTTCATTTCTCGAATGCCCCTGTGAACAGTCACGGAATTTATCAGAAAATACAGCATGAGAGTACAAAAGTGAGTATCTCATGTGGAAACGAGGGATAGTATGTTACAGATGATCTTGCCGGAGGGAAGCAGTTCTCTCCTTGCTTTTTTTGGAATCCTTTTTGCTTTCGGAGCGACAGTACTGGCGACGGCAAAATTAAGCCCGTATCTGCCGAAGGACGCCGGAAGAGAATTTGCCCATGATGGAAAATTGTCCGCGGGAAAGCCAAGAGGCGCCGGAATCATTTTTGTGCTGGCATTTGTGGCATCTGTTTTACTGTTTGCACCCTTAAGCGCAGAGCTGGTGATCTATCTGCTGCTGATCGTGGTATGCATGATGACCGGTTTTCTGGATGACGCCTCCAAGACTCCCTGGGGTGAATACAAAAAAGGGTTTCTGGATCTGTGCGTGGCGGCACTGGTAGCCATCACCTTCCTGAAATACAACTCCAACGTGGTGGAACTGGCACTGTTCCATGTAAAGTTCACGCTGCCTCCCGTAGTATTCGCAATCCTCACGGTGATCCTGGTATGGACCTCCGTGAACGTGACCAACTGCTCCGATGGTGTGGACGGACTCTCCGGAACCCTGTCGATCATTACGATCATGTCCATCTATATCGTGGACCGTATGAAGGACGTCAATGAGACCTATTCTTTCCTGATCCTGCTGTTTGCCGTATGTATTCTGGGCTATTTGTGGTACAATGCCACACCCAGTAAGCTGATGATGGGGGATGCGGGTTCCCGGGCTATGGGATTGTTCATCAGCATCGCTATTTTGAAGAGCGGCTGCCCGTTCCTGTTCATCCCGCTGGCACTGGTGCTGATCCTGGATGGAGGACTGGGACTTCTTAAGGTGTCTCTGCTTCGTTTCCTGAAGATTCATATTTTGAAAAATGTGCGTACTCCCTTGCATGATCATGTGCGTAAGGTGTGGGACTGGTCCAATACACAGACCGTATTCCGTTTTGCCATTATTCAGATCATTCTGTCTCTGGCGGTAATCTACGCAATGCAGTTGTAGAATGCTGGGCACACCGGGACAGCATAGAGACTGCGACCGGTCATCCTCTGCAAGAAAAGAAGGTTGGCTGCCGGAAGGAAAAAGGTCGGCCGTCAGAAGAAAAGAAAGGCGTCTGCCGAAGGAAAAGAAGGTCGGTCGCCGAAGAAAAAGAAGGACGGCTGTTGGTAGAAAATCAGCGTGCCGAGCCGGGAGAAAAACTGTCAATAAATGATATAAGTAATTGAACAGATAGAAATGGAGAAATTATGTACGATGAATTAACCCCCACTGACATTAAGAAAATGGAAGATGAGATCGAGTATCGTAAGCTGGTGGTGCGTCCCAAGGCACTGGAGGACGTGAAGGAAGCCAGAGCCCACGGAGATCTCAGTGAGAATTTTGAATATTATGCAGCGAAAAAATACAAGAATCAGAACGAGAGCCGGATCCGTTATCTGGAGAGAATGATCAAGACCGCAAAGGTGATCTCCGAGAACTCCGCCGTGGATGAGGTGGGCATCAACAACACTGTTACCGTGGAATTCATCGACGACGGCACGGAAGAGGATTACAAGATCGTGACCACCGTTCGCGGAAACTCACTGGAAGGTCTGATCAGCAACGAATCTCCGCTGGGCAAGGCACTGCTTGGCAAAAAAGTGGGTGATGTGGTCCATGTGCAGGTCAATGCCAATGTGGGCTATGACGTAGAGATCAAGGCGCTGAAAAACACTGAGGATGACGGGGACAAGATCCGCAGCTTCTAATGCTTTGCGGACCCCACAAGCTATAGAAAGAAAGGGTAACTATTCAGAGCCTCATAACAATTACAGAATATTCTTGCGGATCCCGGTATTCAATGAATATTTTGCGATAGTTACAGGGCTTGGAACAGATACAAAAAAAGGAATTATAAGAATGAAAAAATATCTGCTGTTTGATCTGGACGGTACACTGACAGATCCCAAAATTGGAATTACGACCTGCGTGCAGTATGCGCTGCACTCTTTCGGTATTGAGGAACCTGATCTGGACAAGCTGGAGCCTTTTATCGGACCGCCCTTACGGGACAGCTTTATGGAATTCTACGGTTTTACCGCTGAGCAGGCGGAGGAGGCCGTGGCAAAATACAGAGAGCGTTTTCAGAATACGGGTATTTTTGAAAATGAAGTTTATGCCGGTATTCCGGAGATGCTGAAGAACCTGCAATCCAAGGGCTATTTTCTGGCACTGGCTTCCAGCAAACCCCAGATCTATGTAGAACGCATACTGGTGCATTTTGATCTGAAAAAATATTTTGCCGTGGTGGTAGGCAGTGAGCTGGACGGCACCAGAGAGACGAAGGATCAGGTGGTGCAGGAGACCCTGCATCAGCTGTTCAAGGAGAATCCCATAGAGCCGGATCAGGTCTACATGATCGGTGACAGAAAGTTCGATGTGGAAGGAGCCAGAGCGTTGGGCGTGGAGAGCGTGGGCGTGACTTATGGCTACGGAAGCAAGGAAGAGTTAAAGGAAGCAAAAGCGGACTACATCGTACAATCCGTGGAAGAACTGGAAAAATTTCTGCTTCGCGGCAGCGAGGAACTGGTGAACAGCAATCCCGACAATAAAAAGAAAAATCCCATGTACCAGAGAATCTGGACCATGGTGTATTCGTTCCTGATGTTTATCCTGGTGCGCAATGCGGTGCAGTATGCGCTGCTGGCACTGTTGTATCAGCTGGCACAGTCTGGTGCTTCCGGTGGACTGGTAGATCTGCTGATCCTGCGGGATGAGACCGGCGCCTATAACGGCTATTCCGGAGATGTGTCCAGTATCATAGCGGCACTGGGCTTCATCGGCGGAGCACTGGCGGTATGGTCCACGGCAAAGCTTCTGATCACGAAGAACAAAGAGGATATGCATTTAAGCCATCTGAAAAAAGAAGGTAAGGCAAAATATGCCCTGCTGGTGGCAGTCACCATCGGTGCCGTTATCGGTTTCAACCTCCTGTTTGAACTTCTGGGAGTGACCAACAAATCCGAAGCCTATACCGAAGTTGCAGCCCAGCAATATTCCGCACACTTTATCGTAGGAATCCTTGTATTCGGCTTCATCTCCCCCATAGCAGAGGAGCTTCTGTTCCGCGGAGTTATCTACGGATATCTCCGCAGATTCATGGATATCAAACTCGCCATAGCCCTGTCTGCTCTGATCTTTGGCGTTTACCACATGAATTACGTCCAGGGCGTGTACGGCTTCCTCATCGGCTGCCTGATGGCATATGCTTACGAATACTTTGGAGAGTTCAAAATGGCGGTCTTTGTCCATGTGGCATCCAATGTCCTCGCCTACTGCCTCTCCTATACCGCCATCGCCGTCACCGGCTTCGTCAGCTGGCCCGTATGCGTGATTTTCCTGACAGTGGCAGCAGTATCCCTCGGGATGCTCCATAAACAGAAAAATATATTTTAGGCAATAAAAAAGTACATTTGTCACCATCCAAATACTTGATAAGATATACAAAGATGGACAACGTAACCCAGCAGCCGAAAACAGGGTAAGGATAAGCAGGCCGTAAGCAGACGTCGGCACTTAGTGACCGTACTTTGGTCACTTACGTGCCGCTACGCTCTGCGACAGAGTGCGAACGTGCCGCGTTCCTTGCCCTGTTCTCGACTGCGGAGATATTATATCTTAAAAGGAGCAACATATGAAATTCAGCATTATCGTAGTATGCCTGAACCCCGGCACCAAACTGAATCAGACCCTTGACAGTATCCTGGCCCAGACCTGCCCAGACTTCGAAGTCATCGTCAAGGACGGTGGCAGCCGTGACGGATCCATAGAGTCCATGCGCACTGACGGGCGGATCCATCTCTACCAGGAACCGGATCACAGTATCTACGAGGCTATGAACCAGGCGGTCTCTCATGTGACCGGAGATTACATTCTGTTCTTAAACTGCGGTGACCTCTTCTATGACAAGGAAGTTCTGGCGCACACCGCACAATTCATGGAACAGCACCCTATGAAACTGCAAGGCATCTATTACGGAGATACCTACAGCGCGAAAACGGACACGAAGATATCATCCCCGCCCCGAATCACCGGCTTTGTCTGCTACCGCAACATTCCCTGCCATCAGTCCTGCTTCTATGCCGCAGACCTGTGCCGACAGAAGCCCTACGAACCAAAATACAAGATCCGCGCAGATTATGAACATTTTCTGTGGTGCTATTACCGGGCGAAGGCTCCCATGCAGTATCTGGGGCTTACCGTATCTTCCTACGAAGGCGGCGGCTACTCCGAGACAAAGGAGAACCTGAAACGCAGTGCCGCAGAGCATAAGGAGATCACGATAAAATACATGAAACCCGTAGAACTGTTCCGTTACCGCGCTGTGATGGCACTGACCCTGGCACCTCTCCGGACCGCAATGGCAGAAAGCAGACATTTCTCTGCAATCTATCAGGGACTGACAAGCAGAGTGTATGGTCGGAGACAGGAAAAATAGGGAAAATCCCCAAAGAGTTGTGCTAAAAGCATGGCTTAAAAAAGAAAATTAACACAATTCACAGACAACAGCCATACGAACAACTGAATTGACAAATTATCTGACAATTCAAGGAAAAATCTATATTTACAAATGAGAAAAATAGGTGTATAGTACAGAAAAGGTCGCAATGAGGCGCTCGAAAGAGTCTCATTGCGACCTTTTTTAGTTGCAGGAAAGTGCTGAAAGCACAGTCTTGCAAATGAGGTTATGAATAGTAACAGACAGATGAAAAAGAGAGAAATAGAAACCCGGAAAGGAGAACTATATGTTTGATGTAAAACAGGAGCTGCCCAAGGCACCGTTATATCGGGAAGAATTTGAGCATGATAACTGCGGTATCGGAGCCTGTGTCAATATTCACGGAGAGAAGAGCCGCGCGACCGTAGAGAATGCGCTGAAGATCGTAGAGAATCTGGAGCACAGAGCCGGTAAGGATGCGGAAGGCAAGACCGGTGACGGTGTCGGTATTCTGACCCAGATTCCCCACAAATTTTTTGCCAGAGTGACCAGGGCTCTGGGCATGGACATCGGCGGAGAGAGAGAATACGGTGTCGGCATGTTCTTCTTCCCGCAGGAAGAACTGCGCCGCAATCAGGCCAAGAAGATGTTCGAGATCATTGTGGAAAAAGAAGGAATGGAATTCCTCGGCTGGCGTGAAGTGCCTACCTTCCCCAATGTGCTGGGACATAAGGCCGTAGAGTGCATGCCCTATATCATGCAGGGATTCGTGAAAAAGCCTGCCGATGTGGAAAAAGGACTTCCCTTTGACCGCAGACTTTATATTGCAAGACGTGTCTTCGAGCAGTCTTCCGATGATACCTATGTAGTTTCTCTTTCCAGCAGAACGATCGTATATAAAGGAATGTTCCTGGTAGGCCAGCTGCGTACCTTCTTCGCAGATTTGCAGAGTGAAGATTACGAATCCGCCATTGCCATGGTACACTCCCGTTTCTCCACCAATACCAATCCCAGCTGGGAACGTGCTCATCCGAACCGTCTGATGGTACACAACGGTGAGATTAACACTATCCGCGGCAATGCCGACAAGATGCTGGCCAGGGAGGAGAACATGGAATCCGAGCATCTGAAAGGCCAGCTGCACAAAGTACTGCCTGCCATCAGCAAGACCGGTTCCGACTCCGCTATGCTGGACAACACGCTGGAATTCCTGGTAATGAGCGGCATGGAACTGCCTCTGGCGGTCATGATCGCTATCCCCGAGCCCTGGGCGAACAACAAGGCCATGTCCCAGACCAAGAGAGATTTCTACCAGTATTACGCTACCATGATGGAGCCCTGGGACGGCCCCGCATCCATCCTGTTCTCCGACGGAGATATCATGGGTGCGGTACTGGACAGAAACGGCCTGCGTCCTTCCCGTTATCTGATCACTGACGATGATACCCTGATCCTGTCTTCCGAGGTAGGTGTCCTTCCTGTTGATCCCACGAAGATCAAGTTAAAGGAAAGACTTCGTCCCGGCAAGATGCTCCTGGTCGATACCGTACAGGGCAGAGTCATTGACGATGAGGAGATCAAGGAAAAATATGCTTCCAGACAGCCCTATGGTGAATGGCTAGACAACAACCTGACAGAATTGAAGAGTATTCACATCCCGAACCAGCGTGTCCCTGAGTACACCTACGAAGAGCGTCAGCGGATGCAGAAAGCTTTCGGTTATACCTACGATGAGATGAAACAGAGCATTCTGCCTATGGCAAAGAACGGCAGTGAAGCGATTGCCGCCATGGGTGTGGATACGCCGCTTCCCGTCTTAAGCAAGACGAACCACCCGCTGTTTCATTATTTCAAGCAGCTGTTTGCACAGGTAACCAACCCGCCCATCGATGCGATCCGTGAGGAGATCGTGACTTCCACCACCGTATACATCGGTACCGAGGGCAACATTCTGGAGGAGACCCCGAAGAACTGTAATGTTCTGAAGGTCAACAACCCGATCCTGACCAACACGGATCTGTTGAAGATCAAGAACATGAAGGTAGACGGATTCAAAGTAGAAGTCGTACCTATCGTATATTACAAGAACACCAGCTTAGAGCGTGCCATTGACAGACTGTTCGTGGAAGTGGACAGAGCTTACAGAGACGGCGTGAACATCCTGATCCTGTCCGACAGAGGCGTGGATGAGAACCATGTGCCCATTCCTTCCCTGCTGGCCGTATCCGCACTGAACCAGTATCTGGTACGCACCAAGAAGAGAACCAGAGTCGCACTGATCCTGGAATCCGGCGAACCCAGAGAGGTACACCATTTTGCTACGCTGCTAGGTTACGGTGCCTGCGCCATCAACCCTTATCTGGCACAGGATACCATCAAGGAACTGATCGAGAGCAATATGCTGGATAAGGATTACTATGCAGCAGTGGATGATTACAACAATGCTGTCCTCCACGGCATCGTCAAGATCGCATCCAAGATGGGTATCAGCACCATCCAGTCCTATCAGGGTTCCCAGATCTTCGAGGCTATCGGTATTGCACCGGAAGTGATCAGTAAGTATTTCTCCAACACCGTATGTCGTGTGGGAGGTATTACCTTAAAAGATATTGAGCAGCAGGTAGACGACCTGCACTCTCAGGCATTTGATCCTCTGGGACTGAAAAACGATCTGACCTTAAACAGCCCCGGACATCACAAGATGCGCAGCGGCGGTGACGAGCATCTGTACAATCCCGCTACCATCCATATGTTACAGGAATCCACCAGACGCGGTGATTACCAGATGTTCAAACAGTACACTGCCATGGTAAACGACGAAGATTCCATCAAGAATCTCAGAGGACTGATGGACTTCAATTATCCGAAAAAGGGTGTGCCTATTGAGGAAGTAGAGCCGGTAGAGTCCATTGTGACCAGATTCAAGACCGGTGCCATGTCCTACGGTTCCATTTCCAAAGAAGCCCATGAGACCATGGCCATCGCCATGAACCATCTGCACGGCAAGAGCAATTCCGGTGAAGGCGGTGAGGACCTGGATCGTCTGACCGTCGGACCGGACGGACTGAACCGTTGTTCCGCAATCAAGCAGGTAGCCAGTGGACGTTTTGGTGTTACCAGCCGTTACCTGGTAAGTGCACAGGAGATTCAGATCAAGATGGCACAGGGAGCAAAACCCGGTGAGGGCGGACATCTGCCCGGAGGAAAGGTATATCCCTGGATCGCCAAGACCAGACACTCCACGCCCGGTGTGTCCCTGATCTCTCCGCCCCCTCATCACGACATTTATTCCATTGAGGATCTGGCGCAGCTGATCTATGATCTGAAAAATGCCAACACCCAGGCAAGAATCTCTGTAAAACTGGTATCCGAAGCCGGTGTGGGAACGGTCGCAGCCGGTGTAGCCAAGGCGGGAGCCCAGGTCATCCTGGTATCCGGCTATGACGGCGGTACCGGTGCGGCACCGAGAAACTCCATCCACAATGCCGGACTTCCCTGGGAACTGGGACTGGCAGAGACCCATCAGACCCTGATCATGAACGGCCTGCGTAATAAAGTCCGCATCGAGACCGACGGTAAGCTGATGAGCGGCAGAGACGTAGCCATCGCAGCCATTTTAGGTGCCGAGGAGTTCGGTTTTGCCACCGCACCCCTTGTGACCATGGGCTGTGTCATGATGAGAGTATGTAATCTGGATACCTGCCCGGTAGGCGTGGCTACCCAGAACCCGGAGTTACGGAAAAACTTCCGCGGTAAGCCGGAATATGTGGAAAACTTTATGAAATTTATCGCGCAGGAGCTGCGGGAATACATGGCAGCACTGGGCGTGCGTACCGTAGATGAACTGGTGGGCAGAACTGATCTGCTGAAGAGAAAAGAGCATCTGACCGATCGTCAGGAGGAAGTGGATCTGACCCAGATCTTAAGCAATCCTTACGAGGGCAGCAAGCAGAAGGTGACCTTTGATCCCAGGCAGGTCTATGACTTCCAGTTAGAGAAGACACTGGATGAGAAGGTGCTGTTAAAGCAGTTAGGAAAAGCCATCGACGCAGGACAGAAGCGCAGCATCGAAGTAGACGTCAGCAACACCGATCGTGCTTTCGGTACGATCCTCGGAAGTGAGATCACCAGAAAACTGGGCGATGATGTGGAAGAGGATACCTACCATGTACTGTGCAAGGGTGCCGGCGGACAGTCCTTCGGAGCCTTTATCCCCAAGGGCCTGACTCTGGAACTGGTAGGCGACAGCAATGACTACTTCGGTAAGGGCTTATCCGGCGGTAAGCTGGTGGTATATCCTCCTCAGGGCAGCAGGTTCAAGGCTGAGGAAAATATCATCATCGGTAATGTGGCACTGTACGGTGCAACCTCCGGTAAAGCATTCATTAACGGTGTGGCAGGCGAACGTTTCTGCGTACGTAACTCAGGTGCCATCGCAGTTGTCGAAGGTGTAGGTGATCATGGTTGTGAATACATGACCGGCGGACGTGTGGTAGTCTTAGGACCCACCGGTAAAAACTTTGCAGCCGGTATGAGCGGCGGTATCGCTTATGTACTGGATGAAGGCAACGACCTGTACAAGCGTCTGAATAAGGAAATGGTATCCTCCAGCGAGATCACATCCAAATATGATGTGCTGGAGTTGAAATCCATGATCCAGGAGCATGTGGCACTGACCAATTCCGCCAAGGGTAAAGAAGTGCTGGACAACTTTGGAGAGTATCTGCCCAAGTTCAAGAAGATCATCCCTCATGATTATGAGAGAGTCTTAAAGACCATCGTCCAGATGGAGGAAAAGGGACTGAGCGCAGAGCAGGCACAGATCGAAGCATTCTATGCCAACACCAGAAAGTAAATGGAGGCCAGTGTGAAAAGTAATCTTGATAGATTGCTTTTCACACGACTAATTTGTGCCGCGGACGCCACAAATTAGTTTATCACAGAATTAAATATGAAATTTAGTTCGCGATTCTTCCGACGCCGAAGCGTCTGCAGAATGGAGAGAGTCATGGGAAAACCAACGGGATTTATGGAATATAAAAGGGAAGTCAGCGTGGCTGAGGATCCGAAGAAGAGAATACAGCATTTTAATGAATTCCATGAGCATCTGCCGAAGGAAAAGCAGCGTTTACAGGGTGCCAGATGTATGGAATGCGGTGTGCCGTTCTGTCAGTCGGGCATGATGATCTGCGGTATGGCCAGCGGATGCCCCCTGCACAATCTGGTGCCGGAGTGGAACGACCTGGTATATACCGGCAACTGGCAACAGGCTTACAACCGCCTGAAAAAGACCAACAATTTCCCCGAATTCACGTCCAGAGTATGTCCAGCACTGTGTGAGGCGGCATGTACCTGTGGACTGAACGGGGATCCGGTCTCCACCAAGGAGAACGAATATGCCATCATTGAAAATGCCTACAGCGAGGGCTATGCAGCAGCCAAGCCCCCTGTGGTACGCACCGGCAAAAAGGTAGCAGTCATCGGCAGCGGTCCTTCCGGACTGGCAGCGGCGGATCTGCTGAACCAGAGAGGACATCAGGTCACAGTATTTGAGCGCTCCGACCGTGTGGGAGGACTGTTGATGTACGGCATCCCTAACATGAAGCTGGAGAAACAGATCATTGACCGTAAGATAGCCATCATGAAGGAAGAGGGCGTCACCTTTGTCACCGGTACGGATATCGGTAAGGACATCAAGGCATCCAAGCTGTTACATGATTTTGACCGTGTCGTACTGGCCTGTGGTGCTTCCAATCCCAGAGACATCAATGCGCCAGGCAGAGATGCCAGGGGAATCTATTTCGCGGTGGATTTTCTGAAAGCCAATACCAAGAGCCTGCTGGATTCGAACTTTGAAGATAAAAAATATGTGGAGACCAAGGGTAAGAACGTGGTCATCATCGGCGGTGGTGATACCGGTAATGACTGTGTGGGAACTTCCATCCGTCACGGTGCCAAGTCTGTGACCCAGATCGAGATGATGCCCAAGGCTCCGGACAAGAGAGCAGAGAACAATCCCTGGCCCGAATGGCCGAAGGTCTGCAAGACCGATTACGGTCAGGAAGAAGCCATTGCAGTCTACGGACAGGATCCGAGAATCTATGAATCTACGGTTAAGGAATTTATCAAGGATAAGAACGGCAGCCTGAAAGCCGTGAAGATCGTGAAGCTGTCCTGGGAAAAGGATCCGGCTACCGGACGCATGAAGATGCAGGAGATCGCCGGAAGTGAGCAGATCCTGGATGCGGAGATCGTACTGATCGCAGCAGGATTTTTGGGAAGTCAGAAATATATTACCGATGCTTTCGGGGTGGAATTAAATGAACGCACCAACGTAAAAACTGCCCCCGGCAAATACCAGACCAGTGTGGAAAATGTATTCGTCACCGGTGATATGCACAGAGGACAGTCCCTGGTGGTGTGGGCGATCCGTGAAGGCAGAGAAGCCGCACATGCTGTGGATGAGAGCCTGATGGGCTACTCTAATCTGGTGATCCAGTAGAGGTATTATTCTCGTAGATGGATCTCAGACCTTTCATAAGAAGATTCTGATCGATATGGATCTTCGTTTCACAATGTGGAATGACGGTCGTTGCGTACCCTCCGGTGGCAACGACCGTTGCTTTTTGCCCTAACTCTGTCTGGATACGGCGGATCAGTCCGTCGATGGCACAGGCGTTGCCCAAGAGCATTCCCCCGGTGATGCATTCCTGCGTATTCGCACCGATGGTGTGGGCGGGCATATGAATGTCCCCTTTCGGGAGCTGGGCGGTCCTGCCTAAAAGTGCCCTGTGGGCGGTTCCAACGCCGGGAAGGATCAGGCCGCCTAAAAAGCGACGGTTCTCATCCAACACGTTAAATGTCGTGGCGGTGCCCAGATCAATGGTGATCAGTGGCAGAGGATAGCGGGAAATGGCTCCGGCGATATCTGCCAGGCGGTCGCAGCCCACCTTTTCCGGAAATTCCGTACAGATCTCATAGCCAAGATCCAGTTCATGGGTAAGAAGCAGAGGCTTCTGCCCCAGAAAAGCTTCCAGAGCAGAGGAAAAAACGGCTGTCACCGAAGGCACAACCGAGGAGATCACAGATCCCTCAAAGGCTTCGGCGGACAGACCGTGTTTGTCTAAAATCATATTCAGTTTTTTTCTATATCCGGCATCAGACAGGGGACGGCGGGACGATATCTTCTCAATAAAGAGCAGCTTATTTCCCTGAAATCCCCCGATGCCGATCGTAGTATTTCCGATGTCGATTGTCAGTACCACGGGTATACTCCTGTTATGCTGCAGACTCTGCTTTCTGATATACAGGAATGACTTTTGCCTTGATCAGTGCCAGCCCTACAGCTCCGGTCAGAAACGTGGATGCACACATCTCGAAGATCGCATTCACACCTACAAAAGAGCAGATGAATAAAATCGCGTTTTTACCACCCATCAGTCCCTGCACATAGGAAGTATTGCCGAACAGCAGTACTAAAAGGGACATGAAAAATGCGGTGTTGAAAAATGCGCTGCAAAATCCGGTGATCATGCAGGCGATTCTGTCTCCTACGGCTTTGCGGCTGTAACGGAAGACATATCCCAACAGAAATCCGTCCAGAAGTCTGGGGATGAAACGCTGGATGAAGGCCAACACAGGGTTGATGCCAAAAAGCATTGCTCCCATGGCGCTGGTGCCTCCCACGCCGATGCATTGCAAAAAGCTGGTCAATCCGAATACTGCTCCCATGGCGGCTCCGCCTACAGGGCCAAGAGTGATTGCAGCCAGTGCAACGGGGATGACATTGAAGGTGATTGCCAGGGGGCCGATGTTCAGGTACCCGAGCGGGGTATAAGCCATCAGCAAAAGTACCGCAGCAAACAATCCCATCAACGTGAGTCGCATTGTCTTACTTTGTTTGTTCATATGAAATTTTCCTCCTTGTTACCATTCTCCCTCTGGGAGATACAATACAAGCTGCCCCGGTGATTCGGGACACTCCTACTGTTTATATCATATCCCGGACAAAAAGAAAAGTGATATTTGCATAAAATATGCACTTATGGTATTTTAGGAGTACAGTTTTGAAGTATTTTTGATAAATCAGGCAAAAGGAGACGACTATGCTGAAGGGAAAGACCGTAGTTCTGGCAATCTCGGGAAGTATTGCTGCATATAAAATGGCCAATGTAGCGCGGATGCTGTTAAAACAGCACTGTGATGTGGAAGTGCTGATGACACAGAATGCCACGCAGTTCATTAACCCCATTACTTTTGAAAGTCTGACGGGACATAAATGTCTGGTGGACACCTTTGACCGCAATTTCCAGTACAGTGTGGAACATGTGGCACTGGCAAAGCGGGCGGATGTGGTTCTGGTGGCACCGGCTTCTGCCAATGTGATCGGCAAGATTGCAAACGGCATCGCAGATGATATGTTGACTACTACGGTCATGGCATGTCCCTGCAAGAAGATTGTGTCCCCTGCCATGAATCATAATATGTATCACAACCCCATCGTGCAGGATAATATCGAAAAATTAAAGCATTTCGGCTATGAGATCATCACTCCGGCCACGGGAATGCTGGCCAACGGCGATATCGGTGACGGCAGAATGCCGGAGGAGTCCGTACTGTTCGAAGCCGTGGTGAAGGAGATCGCCTGCGAGAAGGATCTGGCGGGCAAAAAGGTGCTGATCTCCGCAGGTGCCACCAGAGAACCCATTGACCCGGTGCGTTTTATCACGAATCACTCCAGTGGAAAAATGGGTTATGCCCTGGCGAGAGCTGCAATGCACCGCGGCGCAGAAGTGACGGTGGTGGCAGCCCATACGGATGTGGAGCCGCCTTTGTTTGTAAATGTGGTGCCGGTACAGACGGCAGAAGAGATGTACGATGCAATCGTGTCCAGAGCGCAGGACTATGATTTTGTCATCAAGGCAGCAGCCGTGGCAGACTACACCCCGGCAGTGACAGCAGACAATAAGATTAAGAAAAAAGACGGAGACATGTCGATCCCTCTGGTGCGGACGAAGGATATTTTGAAGACCCTTGGGGAAAACAAGAGACCGGGACAGATTTTGTGTGGATTTTCCATGGAGACGGAAAATGTACTGGAGAATTCCCGGAAGAAGCTGGAGAGCAAGCACTGTGACATGATCTGTGCCAACAGTTTGAAGAGCGCAGGAGCGGGCTTTGGCACGGACACCAATATTGTGACACTGATCACAAAGAATTCCGAGGAGAGCCTGGAACTGATGAGCAAGGAACAGGTGGCACATAAAATTCTGGATAAGTTGCTTGCAATAGTTCAGCCATAGAACAGCAGAACGAATGCGAGGGGGCTTGCACACAAAGCGTTAATTCTGTAGAAAAATCATTTGCTTCTATGCAAAAAGATGGTATGATAGAAGCAATGATGTATAGCCGCGTAGACGGCGGATTGAGAGGACGAAATGGACAAGATTATTTTGACAGGTGACAGACCTACCGGAAGATTACATGTGGGACATTATGTAGGCTCCCTGAGAAGACGTGTAGAGCTGCAGAATTCCGGTGAATATAAGAAAACTTTTATCATGATCGCAGATGCACAGGCACTGACGGACAATATCGAGAATCCCGAGAAGGTGCGTCAGAATATTATCGAAGTGGCGCTGGACTACATGTCCTGCGGACTGGATCCCAGTAAGGCAACAATCTTCATCCAGTCTCAGATTTCCGAGCTGTGTGAACTGACCTTCTATTACATGGATTTGGTAACCGTAGCCAGATTACAGAGAAACCCGACCGTAAAGAGTGAGATTCAGATGCGTAACTTCGAAGCCAGCATCCCTGTGGGATTTTTTACCTATCCCATCAGCCAGGCTTCCGATATTACCGCTTTCAAGGCGACCACCGTTCCCGTAGGTGGTGATCAGCTGCCCATGATCGAACAGACCAGAGAGATCGTACACAAATTCAACACCGTATATGCACCGGTACTGGTAGAGCCCAAGGCATTGTTGCCTGAAAATGAGGCATGTCAGCGACTGCCCGGCATCGATGGCAAGGCGAAAATGAGTAAATCCCTTGGCAACTGCATCTATCTGGCAGACAGCGCAGACGATGTACGCACCAAGATCATGAGCATGTACACCGATCCCGAGCATCTGTTGGTCAGCGATCCCGGACATCTGGAGGGCAACACGGTATTCACTTACCTGGATGCTTTCTGCCAGCCGGAGCACTTCGAGAGATACCTGCCGGATTACGCAAATCTGGACGAGTTAAAGGCGCATTATACCAGAGGCGGTCTGGGTGACGTGAAGGTGAAGAAGTTCCTGAACAACGTAATGCAGGAGACCTTGGAGCCCATCCGTAACCGTAGAAAAGAACTGGAGAAGGATATTCCCGCAGTATATGAGATCCTGAAGAAGGGCAGTGACGAGGCCCGTGGAGTGGCAGCACAGACCCTGTCTGAGGTAAAGAGCGCTATGCGTATCAATTACTTCGACGATGCAGAACTGATCCGTATGCAGAGTGAGAAGTACGAAGGACAATAAGAATAGTAAAAGATAACAAAAGGACGTTTCCGGAAAAACCGGAAGCGTCCTTTTTTGGGGGATTAATTGCTGTAATCTACGTATATGGAATTTTTTCCAAAGTATTGTGCGGTCTTTTTACTGGTGGGATCCTCCGGGTCTCCGGGGAGATCACCGGTATAGATCATGGCAGGCTGATGGATAAACGGCGTCAGAACCACATCCGTAATCTCCGGGTCATTCAGGAGAAGAAGACGTTCTTCGTATTCTGCAGCATAGGCAGCGGCTTCACCGTTTGTCAGCATCCGGATCGCTTTTGCGGCGGAGGTCTCCTGCCATACTCCGGTGAAAAGGATGACGGCCAACAGGACCGTCATGGCGACATAACGGGCAATTTTCAACTTGCCGAGGACCGCCATTTTCTCCGGAGTATTCTGACGCATTCGCAGCTTCCGGACTATATATCCGAGCCAGTAGAAGAACACAGCAAAACTGATCAGCAGAAACGTATAGTAGACAATGGCTACGGCCCGGCCGGGTCCTGTGGAGTTCATGGTATAGAACAGAGGACAGGACATGGAGCAGAACAATCCGTAGGAATATCCGGTAAAAAGGAGGGGATGGGAGAAAAATCCCCAGTTTTTCTTCTGTAAAATGCGCAGGAAGACCGGCAGCAGAAGCAGGGCGGCAAGCAGCCACCACAGTCCGGTCCAGGCGAAGGTATAGCGGACACCCTGCAACAGGCACTTTGCAATGGCTTTCCACGCGGGAATTTTCCACATACCGTCCTGCCGCACCTGATTGCCGGGGGCCATGGCACTGACGGCAAAAGATAGCAGGAGAACAGCGGAGGTAATTCCGCAGACATAAGTCTTTTTATTTCTCTGCAACAGCAGTAGAAAGGTTACGGTTACCACAAACAGCATGCAGGGGAGAAGGGACACGTAATTGCCACCGCCTAAGAAAATTGCGAACAGGAGAAGCGGAAGCATCAGTATCTTTTTCCCATTGTACAGGTAGCGAAGCAATGTGCCCAGGAAAAACAGGGTCACGGCAAAGAAACCGGTGTAATACATGGAGCCGTTGTACCAGTAAAAGCTGTCGCTCTGAAAGGCCACTGTCTGGATGCACAGGAAACTGAATACTGAGGAAATCGTGATCCATTCCCCACATGTTCCCGGCAGAAAATGGCAGACCAGAGGCCGTAGCAGATAGAAAATGCTGCCGCACAGCAAAAGAAGGATCACAAAAGTCACCAGATGATAGGCGGTATTGGAGAAGGCATTGGGCGCAAGATACATCAGAAACAGCGCTGAATAGGTTCCCTGCCAGATCTGATAGCTTTTGGCGACACCGGCACAGGCGGCGGAAATGGCCTGTGGTATGCTTCCGGTCTGCTGCCAGACCAGATGGGCTTCCGTACCGTAATAATAATCATCCCCGGTGGGATAATTGTAACGCCCCAGCCATACCAGAGGAACCAGGCTGGCGAGCAGGACCGCAAGGAAAATATAAGGTTTCCATTTGGCAAGTTTATTTTTCATAGAGAATATAACTCCTGAGAGGTTTTTATAATGCTACAGTCAGTATAACATACCTGCAAAGACAGGAAAAGGTACTTGTTTTGCAAAAGAGGGAAGTATATAATCAGCTTAAAGATGGCGGAAGGAGGGTATGCCATGGAAGAAAAGGGTGTCAGAGACCGGAAAAGGGAACCGGAAGAATATAATTTTGACTATGAAGAACTTGCGGATGCAGAGGTGGATTCTGAACAGGCGGGACGACGTGATGATGCTGTATGGGAAACAACCTGTGATACAGAGGATCCGTATACTGTGGAATTGGAGGACTTTACGGAGGATGAGGACTATGGGGAGTACCCGGAAGGGGATGACCTGGATGACTTCGACGAGGGGGACGGGATCGGCTTCCGGTTCCGGCCATGGATGATTCCGGCTTTTGCGGGCATGATGGTTCTGGCGGTCCTGATCTGTATTCCGCTGTGGAAACTGAGCCATCATGACAGAACTACGGAAAATAATGAATTCGCGGCGGTGACAACAGAAGCGCAGAGCTCAGAACAGGCTTCTGCAGAGACCCCTGAGACCGGGATCGCATCGGAAAAGGTGGCAACGGCGGAACCGGAGACTACACAAATCCCCGAGACGGTTACTCCGGAGCCTGCGGCAGCAGTGACAGAAGCACCGCAACCGACACCTACACAGGCTCCGGAAGCACAGCCGCAGCCGACAGAGGCACCGGTGGCAACCGAAGTCCCCACTACCAATAATACGGGAGATGCTCTTGCGGAGGGAAATTCCATGACGTTCGGTGATGTGAACGAGACTGTCACTGCCAAGGATGTGAGTAATCTTCGCAGTACACCCTATACCGGAGATGAGGGCAATGTGGTAGGGCAGCTGAAGAACGGAGAGACTCTGGTACGCACCGGAAGGAACGATTCCACCGGATGGTCCAGACTGGAATACAACGGCCAGACGGTTTATGCAGTATCAGCATATCTGACCACGGATCTTACCTATAAGACCCCGGAGAAGCCGACATATCCCAACCGCGTCAGCACCCAGGACGGCAGAGTGATCGTCTTTACGGATTGTGATGATTATATTACCCCCAAAGATCTGATCAATCTGCGGACGGAACCAAGCACCAGCGAGGGAGAGAGCACTGTACGTACCCAGGTGCGGAACGGAACCAATCTGCATCGTACCGGCTACAGTGAAGGATCTGGCTGGTCCAGAGTGGAGTACAACGGTGAGATCCTGTATGCCGTGACCAGCTATGTGATCTCTGGCAGTGCTCCGGAATGACCGACGTATTCGGAAGATAGAATGTAAAAGAAGCTGTACCGTAGGGTGCAGCTTCTTTTACATTAAGATTCTATATAGAGAAAAGTATAAGGGGATAGCAAAAATTATTTCGGTCTTACGGTAAGTCTCTGGATCAGACCGTTTTCATCGGTCTCACGAACCGTGGCGATGGCCATGATGTTGTAGCCTCCGAAGTTGGCAATGAACTCGGCCTGCTCATCATTTACGACCTCAGCATCCAGAATGGAGTAGCGGCGGAAACCGAATTTGTTACGGAAGAACATATTGATGGCCTCTTTTCCGTAGATATGATATTCCTGCTGGGAAGCGGAGGTGGTACAATAGTCACACAGAATGCCATCAGGGGTGAACAACTCTGCAAGTCCGGCAAAATCTTTATTTTCCATAGCTTCTACATATTTTTCAATGGGTCTCATAGCGTGTTCCTCCTTAATATACCTTTTCAGAATTTAACAGTGCGTCAGTACCGCCGTCTACGAACATGATGTTGCCGTTGACACCTCTGGCGGAATCGGATGCCAGGAATACCATCACCTCAGCGATCTCTTCGGGAGCCATCAGACATTCCTGACCGTACTTGGTGGGAATGGGAAGGGCATTCAGTGCCATTTTCGCGGTGGTGCTCATGGTAGCGGTCATGGCAGTATGTACGTTGCCGGGAGCTACCGCATTGATGCGGACACCGTTGGCAGCCCAGGTAGCAGAGACTCTGCGGACCCATCTGGCCAGAGCATATTTGGTGGATACATAGAGACTGTTGCCCACGGAGAGGTTAGTGGAATCCATGGAGGATACCAGGCTTAATACTCTCTTTTCATCACCGATATTGTTCAGCAGATCTACGATATCTTTACGTCCCGCACCCTGGGAAATGGTGTTGGATACGGTGACTACGCAGCTGCCGTGTTTTTTCTTAAGGAGGTCATAGACGCCCTTTGCAATGGCTACGGTTCCGAAATAGTTCAGGGAAATGATCAGTTCCAGATTGCCGCAGGCACCGGAGACACCGGCATTGCAGATCATGCCGTCCAGACCTTCGGGATGCAGCTCATGCAGCTTGTCTACAGCGGCCTGTCTTCCTTCCGGGGTTGCCAGGTTCACGCAGATATCGCCGTCCTTCAGATCGATATTGATGACTTCGTGTCCTTTTTGAAGTAACAGTTCTTTTGTCTTGGCGCCGATTCCGCTGGATGCGCCGGTGATTGCATATACGCCCATGTTAAATCCTCCCTTGTTTTCCGAAGGAAAATCCTGCTCTTCTTGAGGAGCTGCCCTCTTGAGGAGTCACCCCCTTGGCGGGGGGAGAATCTGTCCTTCCTGCTTGCTTTTACTTTATGAGTTCATTATAATAAAATCTGATATCTTTTAAATAACCAAAATAAGAAAAAATGAGGATACCAGATGCTGACCTATGATCTGACTGCCCGTGGCAGAAAAACCATGTATGAATACTTATATGAAGCGATGAAAGCTGACATCTTGAGCGGCCGGCTGACTGCCGGTGAGAAGCTTCCTTCGAAGCGGGCGTTTGCCGAGCACTTACAGGTCAGTGTCAAGACCGTGGAGAATACCTATGAACAGCTGCTGCTGGAGGGCTATATCCGGTCGGAGGAAAAGAGAGGGTATTTTGTCAACCGTCTGGAAGTGAAGAACGTCTCCGCCCCAGCCTATGCATCCTTTGTGACCCGTTTCCGGGAGGAAGAATATCTGGCGGATCTGACGGCCAACAATATTCAATATGATAAGTTCCCCTTTGCCACCTGGGCGAAGATCATGCGGCAGACCCTGACGGATTATGATACGTCTCTGCTTAAGACGGTTCCTTTTAACGGAGTGGAAAAACTAAGGGTGGCCATTGCAGAGCATTTGTATCGGTACCGTGGCATGCATGTGTCACCGGATCATATTATTGTGGGAGCGGGAACAGAATATCTCTACAGTCGTCTGCTACAGTTATTGGGCAAAAATGCAAAATTCGGTGTGGAAAATCCTGGGTATCGCAAGATTACGAAACTGTATGATGTGGGCGGTGTGACCTGGGATTATGTGGACATTGACGGTCAGGGAATGAAAGTGGAACAGCTGGATCAAAAGGGTATTACCGTGGCGCATGTATCGCCGGAACATCATTTTCCCATCGGACTGGTCATGCCAGTGGGAAGACGGCAGGAACTGCTTCGCTGGGCGGCGGAGGAACCGGAGCGCTATATCGTGGAGGACGATTTCGATTGTGAATTCCGCATGGTGGGAAAGCCGGTTCCCTCCATGCAGTCCATGGACCGCAACCACAGAGTTATTTACATCAACACTTTTTCCAAGACCATGGTGCCATCCCTGCGTATCGGCTATATGGTGCTGCCGGAGAAATTGATGGAACGCTATATTTCCACTATGAATTTTTATTCCTGCACGGTATCCGGTTTTGAACAGTATGCCATGGCAGCGTTTCTGGAAAAAGGGTATTTTGAACGCCATATCCGGAGACTGCTCAACGATTACAGAGGGCAGCGGGAGCGGATCTGCCGGATGTTTCGGGAGTCACCTTTAAGTCAGATCAGCCAGATCTATCAGGATGATGCCGGGACTCATTTTCTGCTGCATGTGCGGACGGAACTTAGTGATGTGGAGATCAAGTGGGCGGCCAGACAGCGGGGAATTCTCGTGAACTGTCTGTCGGAATATTGCTTTGCGGATGCGCAGAAATATCGGGGAATTCTGGTCATTCACTATTCGGATATGGCGGATGAGATATTACAGAAGGTGATTGGGGCGCTGGAGGAGATATTTTGTAACTATTCAGAGCCATGAAAAACTGCGTTCTGCGAATGCTTGCATTCAGGCAGATAAGCAGTTTTATATGGCGAAGTAACCACATGAGCAAAAGGAAAGCTACGAAGTAGCGGTTTTGCGAATGGGGTTCTGAATAGTTACAATTTTTTGTAATTCATAATTCTTCCCTAATGCGGGAACACTGACAAAAAAGAATGCAGTGTTATCGCATGGAAGGAGAAATTATGAATCAGAGAGTGGGAAGAAGCAGTATCCGTCTGGCACAGCCGGTGTGTGTGATCGCCGGTGCCAGTATCGTGGGAAAAAAAGAAGGCGAAGGACCGTTAGGCACCCTGTTCGACATGGTGGGAGAGGATGATCTCTTCGGCTGTAAGACCTGGGAAGAGGCGGAAAGTAATCTCCAGAAGGACGCAGTCTACATGGTCATGGAAAAGGCCGGATGGAAAGCGGAGGATGTGTCGTATCTCTTCGCCGGTGATCTGTTGGGGCAGTGCATTGCCACTTCCTTCGGTATCTCCGCTTACAATATTCCTCTGTTTGGAGTCTACGGTGCCTGCTCTACCTGCGGGGAAGCGCTGACACTGGGAGCTGTGATGACAGCGGGAGGCTATGCGGAGCATGTGGTCTGTGTGACCTCCAGTCATTTTGCCAGTGCGGAGAAGGAGTTCCGTTTTCCGTTAGATTATGGGAGCCAGAGACCTCTGTCTGCCAGCTGGACGGTGACGGGAAGCGGAGCCTTTGCATTGGGACTAAATCAGAAGTGCAGAGCCCACATTACCGGCATGACTCCCGGAAGGATCGTGGATTACGGCCTGAAAGACTCCATGAACATGGGAGCATGCATGGCACCGGCCGCTGCAGACACCGTTGCCCGTCACATGGAAGATTTTCATGTGACCCCGGAAGAATATGACCGGATCATCACCGGGGATCTGGGAAGCGTGGGACAGACGGTATTGATCGATTTTTTGCGGGAAAAGGGAATTGACATCGCCGACCGGCACATGGACTGCGGTATCGAGATTTTTGACGCAGAAGCCCAGGACACCCACGCCGGAGGCAGCGGCTGTGGATGCAGCGCTGTGACCCTGGCGGCATACATCCTGCCGAAGCTGGAATCCGGCGAGTGGAAAAAAGTCCTCTTTCTACCCACCGGCGCCCTGCTCAGTAAGACCAGTTTCAACGAAGGTAAAAGCGTGCCGGGGATCGCACATGCGGTAGTATTGGAGAGTCCGGCGGTGAAATAGGGAAAAGCAGCAGGTCAGAAATGAAACACACTCTTGCAAGCGCTGTAAGTTACTGGTAAAATAAACCTCAAACGGCGAAAACACATTATGCCGGGAATGGCTGGTGAGTCAAAATGCGCAGGATAGAATTTAAGATGGAGCGGCCGGGACTGTTGGAGGTCGGACAGAAGATCACAGTGACCGAGGGACTTCTGCCCAGTAACTATTATTATACGATAGACCCGTCTCTGGCCATGTCCCCCAATATTCCTTTTCGTTATCGGTTGAAGAATCGCGAAGGAGTTGTGGCGGATATCGTGGAGAATTCCAGAGGATTCTACGTGACGGCGGAATTTGATGAGCCGGAGGTAGATATGACGAAGTAAACGCTATGTGCATGCTGCATCGGATTTTGGATGTGCCAGGATCCGGAAGCATCCTCAGGGCGTAATTATAGGAAGAAGAGGAGAATATTATGTTACAGAAGATTTCAACAGACAAAGCACCCGCAGCAATCGGACCTTATTCCCAGGGAATCGTACTGGGCAATATCTTTTTCGCATCCGGTCAGATCCCTATTGATCCTGCAACCGGAGAGATCCACGGCACCACGATTGAAGAGCAGGCAGAGCAGGTAATGAAGAACATCGGCGAGCTGTTAAAGGCAGCAGGCACCGATTACACCAGAGTGGCCAAGACTTCCTGTTTCCTGGCAGATATGGGCGATTTCGCAGCTTTCAATCAGGTCTATGCGAAATATTTTACTGAGAATCCTGCCAGAAGCTGTGTTGCAGTCAAGACCCTTCCCAAGAACGTATTATGTGAAGTGGAAGTCATTGCGGAAGTATAAAGTGTAAGTAACCACCATGAGCAAATAGCATGATGTCGGGGGCAAAATCCCCACAGAGGCAGTTCTGCAAATGGGGCGCTACGAAGGTTATAAAGAAGAACAGGACGGAAGATCGTCGCTTACAGGCGGCGATTTTCTTGTGTAGAGACAGGAGAAACTTATGAAAAATAATATTACTCTGATCGGCATGCCGGGTTCGGGAAAAAGTACGGTAGGCGTGGTTCTGGCAAAGCGCCTGGGCAGACGTTTTGTGGATTCGGATCTGGTGATCCAGGAAAGACACGGTAAATTATTGCATGAACTCATCACGGAACACGGCGTGGAGGGCTTCTGGCAGATCGAGAGCAACGTAAATGCCTCTCTGAATCTGGAAAACAGCATCATTGCCACCGGCGGAAGCGCCTGCTACGAGCCGGAGGGCATGCAGCATCTGCGGGATATCAGCACCGTGGTATATTTGAAGCTTCCTTATGAGGAAGTGGAACAGCGGCTGGGAGATCTGAATGCCAGAGGTGTGACCCTGCAGCCCGGTCAGACATTGAGGGACCTGTACGAGGAGAGAACCCCTTTGTATGAAAAATATGCGGATCTGATCATAGACTGTAGCAGAAAAATGCTGCGGGATGTAGTGGCGGAGATTGCTGAGAGATATAAGAAACAGCCCTGACAAGATCACATAACCGTAAAGCAGCAAGGAACGAAAAATATAGGGAATGGAAAATACAACTATGGAAAATACGAGAACAAAAACTACGAGAAACAGCCTGATCCTGCTGTTAACGGCTGCCATCTGGGGTATGGCGTTCGTCTCCCAGAGCAAGGGCATGGACTATATGCATCCGTTCACCTTTAACGGTGTCCGTTCCCTGATCGGTGCCGCCAGCATTCTGGTGTATATTCTGATCAGCAGAAAGATTGCAGGGGACAAAGCTGCGCCCCTTGACTGGAAACTGAATGTGAAAGCAGGACTTTTGTGTGGCATTTTCCTAACGATCGCCAGTACCTTGCAGCAGTTCGGTATTAAATACACCAGTGTCGGTAAGGCGGGATTTATCACAACGCTATATATCATTTTTGTCCCCATGTTCGGTATCTTTTTGAAGAAAAAAGTGGCGCCGGTGGTCTGGGTGGCAGCAGTCATGGCAGCCGTGGGCATGTATCTGCTCTGCATGACCGAGTCCCTGCGTCTCGGAGCCGGAGATATCATGGTATTTTTGTGTGCCATTGCATTTGCCATACAGATCATGACCGTTGACCATTATGCAGCAAGAATTGACGGAGCTGTGGTATCCTGTATCCAGTTCACGGTCTGTGGAGTGGTCTGCTGCATCGGAGCACTCATCTGGGGACAGCCCACCTTCGGTCAGCTGCAGGAAGGCCTGGGAGCCCTGTTATATGCCGGTGTTTTAAGCTGTGGTGTGGGTTATACCTTACAGATCGTAGGCCAGAAAGGACTGAATCCTACGGTGGCGGCACTGATCATGAGCCTGGAATCCGTCATTGCCACGATCTCCGGATGGATCGCCTATAAGATCGGATTTCTGACGACTGATCAGACACTGACAGCCAGGCAGATCGCAGGCTGCGTTATCGTATTTGCGGCGGTGATCCTGGTACAGCTTCCGCCGGAATGGTTTCGTTTTGGCAAAAAGAATGCATCAATAAAGAATGCATAATTTTAAGAAAAAGTGCAGAGACTGTCCTTAAACAGATAGTAAGGGGGAAATGCAGAGAATGGATTATATCAATGCTTTCTGGGTGGGCGGTCTGATCTGTGCTGTGGTGCAGATATTAATGGAAAAGACGAAGATGATGCCGGGACGCATCATGGTGCTTCTGGTGGTCACCGGTGCGGTGATCAGTGCACTTGGCTGGTATGAACCGTTTCAGGATTATGCAGGAGCCGGCGCCAGTGTACCGTTGCTTGGATTTGGAAATGTATTAATGAAGGGCGTGAAAGAAGCGGTGCAGGAACAGGGATTCTTAGGACTGTTTGCCGGAGGATTCAAGGCCGGAGCCGTGGGAACCTCCGCAGCGCTGATCTTCGGTTATCTGGCGAGCCTGCTCAGCAAACCGAAGATGAAGGAGTGACCGTCAGGAACCGCTCCTACGAATGATTCGAAGAACTGGGGATACCCCGGAGAGCGGGATCAGAGTTCTTCGTAGGAGATACCCTTCAGATCCAGATATTTTTTTAATGCCTTGTCCCATGCGGTGTCGGCACTTTTATCCATGGTGAAGACCTGGTAGGCACATCCGGTGGTGAGAACGGTTTTTTCCCCGTCGTAGCGGATATTTAATACCAGCGCCCGGATGACGCCCGGATCGACCTGGGCTTTTGTAAGCATGGCGGCGGCTTTATCCGGCTGCATATGAAGCACGAATTTAAAATACAAAGGAGTGTGTTTTCCCTTGATGAGGTCAAAGCACAGTCCTTTTATTTTGCTCCAGGACTGCAGCTCCCAGGGGATACAGTCTGCACTCCGTTCCTCTGCGGGATAGAAGTCCTTGTTGATATGCCCGTCAATGGTAACGGTGAGAGCCGTGCTGACGGTGGCTTCTTCCAACAGGAAAGGATCGAAAGTATCCGCTACCAGCAGGTGGTTCATAAAATTCTTCATGGATGTAATCTGTAATGCGATCATAGGGACTCCTTATATGTTTGTGAGAAGAACTCTGTGAGGAGCTTCGGTCGAAACGGAACAATCCGTAGGCATCAAAGTCGGGGACTTTTGGCCCCGGCATCATAATATGCTGACTATATAGAGATAGTATAAACGAAGTCCGCCGAAAAGGGAATATGAATATTTTGTGTAAAGGCTTTACGAACGGAATGTTTCGTGTTATTATAAGTAGTATTAAAAACTACATAGTATGGTTTTTAAAAAATGAAAATAATTGTAACTATTCAGTGCCCCATTCGCAGAATGACTCTTTGGGAGTTATATTTTTGAATAGCTGCAATCAATAATATGGAGATTAATATGAGTTTTAAAATCGTAGTAGACAGCTGTTGTGAATTGCCGGAAGAATATTTGCAGGATTCCCGGTTCGAGATCGTGCCTTTGGGACTGGAAGTGGGAGATTACCAGATTCAGGATGATGAGAATTTTGATCAGGCGGAATTCCTGAAAAAGGTGGCAGAGTGTCCGAAATGTCCCAAGTCGGCATGCCCTTCCCCAGAGCGTTTCAGGGAAGCCTACCACACAGAAGCAGAGCATGTGTATGTGATCACTTTATCCTCCCACCTCAGCGGAAGCTACAACAGTGCGGTGCTTGGTATGAATCTGTATCGGGAAAAATACGGGAAGAAGCAGATCCACGTCATCGATTCCGAGTCCGCCAGCTGTGGTGAGACCCAGATCGTGAAGAAACTGGTAGAACTGGAAGAGCAGGGCCTTTCCTTCGAAGAAATCGTGAAGCAGATCGAAGAGTTCCGCAGCAATGTGCATACCTATTTTGTACTGGATAATCTGGAGACGCTGCGCAAGAACGGCAGACTGACCGGTGTGAAAGCACTGGTGGCATCCACGCTGAACATCAAGCCGATCATGGCCGGAGACAAGGGCAGTATCGTGCAGAGAGGCCAGAGCGTCGGCATGAAGAAAGCACTCCGAAGAATGGCGGAGATCGTTCTGGAAGAGGCAGGGGATACGAAGGAACGTTTCCTGATGATCACCCACTGCAATGCTCCTGACCGCGCCGAGACCATGAAGAAGCTTCTTATGGAAAAGGCAGAGTTCAAAGGATGCCTGATCATGGACACCCGCGGTGTCAGCAGCATGTACGCCAACGATGGCGGCGTGATCGTGACGGTGTAAAAAGATTAATATCATAGGCAATATAGCTCCGGCGGATTAGCCTGTCATTTTTTGTTTCTGACAGCCTGTTCCGCCTGGGCTTTTGTTTTCCTGAAAACTAGGAAAAACAGGCGATTTCCGAGGAAAAAGCGTTCCGAAAGCGGCCAGAAAAGGTGAGTTTCCTTCAAAAGTGGGTATTTGGTCGGAAAAGGTGGAAAAAATTTCTTCTGGCAAGGAAAAATCCACTATTTTGAGCCTGTTCTATCATTGTAAAAGGAACGGTTTTGTATCAAAAACAGGAAAATGCTGCAAAAAAATACAAAAACACAGGATTTTCAGGAAATTGGAGAAGATATTTTCGTTAAAGATACGTTTTTGGCTGTTTTTGTACAAAAAAGTGGCAGAACAGTGACTTTTTTGTATGAAATCGGTTATTTTATGGGGATTTACGAAAATACCTGATTCTATCGGATTCCCTACGAAGGATCCGATGAGATTGTCTGGCAGAAAAACCGATGTCAAGAGAGTATTGCTACGGATGTAGCAGAAAAAGCAAAAAATGTAAGAGCTTACATCTATGTGAGCCAAACATCCTCATGCATATTCCACAAAAAGATAGATAAAAAATTAACTTTCCTAAAAACTATTGATAGTTTTTATTATTTAGGATACAATTGCACATATACAAAAATCAGTAGCCGACAAGAAACGGCTATTTTTTAAAAAACAAAATGTAAGCGCTTACACGGCGTAACAGGCAGCCAGCTCAGGTGGCCAATGCCATAGTACGTGTCAGTAAAACACCGCGCCCGCAGACGGAGAGCAGCACGCCATAGCCGTTGCCGGCAGCGCCCGTGGCGCAGGGCATAAAAGTAACGCAGGCATCAGCCCGCAGAATGGAGAAGATTATGAGCCGATTGAAGATAGCTACCCCGAATAAAGCACAGCTTACGGTGGAACGCCTGTACAAAGATCTGGAGAGAAGAATTATCGCCAGCCCGCCCGGATTATGTCCGGTGGACCTGCAGCTTTCTTTTCTGAAAATGTGTCATGCCCAGACCTGTGGTAAATGTGTGCCCTGCCGTGTGGGACTGGGGCAGTTGCAGAACCTGATGGAGGATGTATTGGCAGGCAAAGCCACCCTGAAGACACTGGATCTGATCCGGGATACCGCTTCCGACATTGTGGACTCCGCTGACTGTGCCATCGGTTACGAGGCGGCCCATATGGTACTGGCCGGACTGGAAGGCTTCCGTGAGGATTATGTCTATCACATTGAACATGGGGGAAAATGTTCCTGCCATATTACCCAGCCGGTTCCCTGTGTGGCGCTGTGCCCCGCAGGTGTGGATATCCCCGGTTACATAGCACTGGTGAAGGAAGAGCGTTATGCAGATGCCGTGAAGCTGATCCGCAAGGACAATCCTTTCCCCACCGCCTGTGCCCTGATCTGTGAGCATCCCTGTGAGGCAAGATGCCGCCGCAACATGATCGATAGTGCCATCAATATCCGCGGCCTGAAGCGTATGGCAGTGGACAATGCCAGAGCCAACACGGTTCCTGTGCCTGAGAAAGCGGAGAGCACCGGTAAAAAAGTAGCAATCATCGGCGGAGGCCCCGGCGGACTGTCTGCGGCATATTATCTGGAGCTGATGGGACACCATGCCGTGGTATTTGAGGAAAAGAGCAAGCTGGGCGGTATGCTGCGCTACGGAATTCCCAACTATCGTTTTCCAAGAGAACGCTTACAGGAGGACATTGACACTATTCTGTCCACCGGAGTGGAAGTGAAATTGAACACCAGAGTCGGCAACGGCGAAGGTGAGATTTCTTATAATAAGCTGCACGAAGAATACGATGCAGTCTATATTGCCATCGGTGCCCATACGGATAAAAAGATCGGTATCGAGGGAGAGGATGCCAACGGTGTCATGTCTGCAGTGGAAATGCTGCGCCGCATCGGTGACGATGACATGCCGGACTTCAAGGACAAGACCGTAGTCGTAGTCGGCGGCGGTAACGTAGCCATGGACTGTACCCGTTCCGCCATTCGTCTGGGTGCGAAAAAGGTGGGAATTGCCTACCGCAGAAGACAGACCGATATGACGGCGCTTCCTGAAGAAGTGGAAGGCGCCATCGCAGAGGGCGCAGAGCTTTACAGCCTGAAAGCACCTCACAAGATCGAAGCCGACGAGAACGGCAATGTGACGGCTCTGTGGGTAGAACCTCAGATCATCGGCCCAATCGATGCCTGGGGACGAGCCCGTCCGATCCAGGCGGATGTGCCTCTCCTTCGAATCCCCTGTGATATCGTCGTGGTGGCCATCGGTCAGGGTATCGAGACCCGCCATTTCGAGGAGGCGGGTATCTCCGTAAAACGAGGCACCATTACTGCCATGAGTGACAGTGAAGTCAAGGATGTCCACGGTGTATTTGCCGGTGGTGACTGTGTGACCGGTCCGGCTACCGTCATCCGTGCCATTGCCGCCGGAAAAGTAGCTGCAGCCAATATCGATGAATATCTGGGTTACCACCATGTAGTACCCTGTGATGTGGAGATCCCGCCGGTATCCTACGAGGACAAGGAACCCTGCGGACGGATCCAGCTGAGTGAAAAGGAAGCCGGAGAGCGCAAGACGAATTTCGATGCATTTGAATGCGGCATGACGAAGCAGGAAGCCTGCCAGGAAGCGGGCAGATGCTTACGCTGCGATAAATACGGCTACGGAAGCTTAAAGGGCGGCCGAGCTGCCATCTGGTAAAAAGAGGAGCAAACAATGGGCGAGAAAATGATAAACCTTACAATAGACGGCGTGCAGCTGCAGGTCCCGGAGGGAACCAGCGTCATGAGCGCAGCAGCAGGCGTGGGAATCGAAGTACCGCATCTGTGCTTTTTAAAAGACATCAATGAGATCAGTGCCTGCAAGGTCTGCGTGGTGGAAGTGCAGGGAAAAAGCAAGCTGATCACAGCCTGCAACAGCCCGGTGGAAGAGGGAATGGTAGTGTATACCAATTCTCCGAAGGTACGCCGTGTGCGCAAGACAAATGTGGAACTGATCCTGTCCCAGCATGATTGTCACTGTGCCACCTGCGTCAGAAGCCGTAACTGTAATTTACAGCAGATTTCCAACGATCTGGGAATTCTGGAAGTACCTTTTACCGAGGAGGTTCCCGAGACACCCTGGGATCATTCTTTCCCTCTGATCCGGGATTCCAGAAAATGTATTAAATGTATGCGCTGTGTACAGATCTGCGATAAAGTCCAGGCCATGCATGTCTGGGATGTACAGAACACCGGATCCCGTACCACAGTAGATGTGTCGGATAATAAGACCATCGATTGCTCCGACTGTACACTGTGTGGACAGTGTATTACCCATTGTCCTACCGGAGCATTGCGGGAACGGGACGATACATACAAGGCTTTCGAGGCACTGGCGGATCCCGAGAAGGTCACAGTAGTCCAGGTGGCACCGGCGGTAAGAACCGCATGGGGCGAGGAACTGGGACTGAATGCGGAGGAAGCTTCCGAGGGCAAAATGGTGGCAGCGCTGAAGCGCATCGGTTTTGACTATGTATTTGATACCAACTTCGCAGCGGATCTGACGATTATGGAAGAGGGAAACGAACTGCTGGAGCGGCTGGGCAATTGCCGGAAATACGCATGGCCCATGTTTACCTCCTGCTGTCCCGGCTGGGTAAGCTTCATGTCCAAGAAGTATCCGGAGTATCTGCGGAATTTGTCCACGGCAAAATCCCCCCAGCAGATGTTCGGTGCCATGGCGAAGACTTATTTTGCACAGAAGAAAGGGATTGATCCCAATAATATCTGCTGTATCTCCATCATGCCCTGCGTATCCAAGAAGAGAGAGGCTTCTCTTTCTTATATGAAGAGCGCCGGAGCCGGACAGGATGTGGATATTGTACTGACCACAAGAGAATTCGTGCGGATGATCCGTGCCGAGCATATCAATACCCGGTTCTTAAAGGAGCAGGCTTTTGATTCTCCTCTGGGAGAAAGCACCGGTGCCGGAGTGATCTTCGGTGTCACCGGCGGTGTCATGGAGGCAGCACTTCGTACCGCATATGCAGTAGTGGAAGGCAAGAATCCGGAAGCAGATGCTTTCCGGGCAGTCCGGGGAAGAGACGGCAGAAGAGAAGCAGACTTCACACTGGGAGATCAGACCTTACATACCTGTACTGTCAGCGGACTGGCCAATGCGGAGAAGCTGATGGAGGACATTAAGGCAGGAAGGGTATCCTATGATTTCGTGGAAGTCATGGCATGCCCCGGTGGTTGTGTCGGAGGCGGCGGACAGCCCATCCACGACGGATGCGAATTCGCGGAGCGGCGCGGAGGCACCCTGTACCGTCTGGACAGTGAGAGAAAGCTTCGCTTCTCCCATGAGAACCCCGAGGTACAGAAGGCCTACGAAGAGTTCCTG
This sequence comes from Lachnospiraceae bacterium GAM79, assembly GCA_003584705.1. Taxonomy (GTDB): domain Bacteria; phylum Bacillota; class Clostridia; order Lachnospirales; family Lachnospiraceae; genus Acetatifactor; species Acetatifactor acetigignens. The sequence continues at coordinate 2,885,697 of AP018536.1, read as the reverse complement.
GGCAAGCCCCTCAGCCGCACCGCCCATAAGCTTTTGCATTCCGAACACGTGAACGAACTGTACTTTGAAACACATAACTACTTGTAATACCAGGTGACCGATTTAGCCGCAGGGCATGCTTGCATGCGCCTGCGGCTGAATCAGGGAACCGCCCAAACATGAGGAAGAAGCGATTTGCGAAGCAAATCAGCGGAATCCGAATGTTTGCAAGACCCTATTGACATTTTTTCACACAGGGTCTATACTGTGTATAGTTTAAAGATGATTACTAGAGTAAGAGTGGACGCGCGCCACTCTTTCTTGTTGTTGTAACGACAGCTCATATCAGTAAAGGAGGGCCTACATGTCCAAACGAGAGGACTACGAAAACAGAACCGAAGAACTGCTGACGCCCATCGCAGAAGTAAGTCAGGTGGAGATCTATGATGTGGAGTATGTAAAAGAAGGCAGTGACTACTATCTGAGAGCTTACATCGACAAGCCGGAAGGTGTGAACATTCTGGATTGCGAGAATGTCAGCAGAGCATTATCCGAAGCTCTGGACAAGGCTGATTTCATTCCGGATGCTTACATTCTGGAAGTCAGCAGCCCGGGACTGGGTAGAACACTGAAAAAGGATAAGCATTTGCAGAAGAGCATCGGTGAAGAAGTAGAGATCAAGCTGTTCAAGCCCATTGACAAATGCAAAGAGTTTTCTGGCATTCTGGAGAGCTTCAATGCAGATAACATTACGATCACGGAAAACGGCAGCCCGAGAACTTTTGCCAGAGCAGACATTGCCCTGATCCGTCTTGCATTAGATTTTTGATACTATTCAGAGCCAAAGGGCGAAGGAATAGTTATAGCTTGTAGAATAAGAAGAAACCATACACTAAGAAAAGGCGAAAGCCGGAATGGAGGAAATAATGAATAAGGAATTAATGGAGGCACTGGACGTTCTGGAGAAGGAGAAGGAGATCAGCAAGGAGACCTTGTTTGAAGCCATCGAGAACTCCCTGATGACAGCCTGCAAGAACCATTTTGGAAAGGCTGACAATGTCCATGTGGAGATTAATAGAGAAACCTGCGATTTTCTGGTATATGCTGAGAAGGAAGTCGTTCCCACGAAGGATGATGTGGAGGATGACTGCCTGCAGATTGCTCTGGAGGATGCACAGGAGATTTCCAAGAGAGCACAGGTGGGCGACATGATCCATGTGGAGATCAAGTCCAAGGAGTTCGGCCGTATCGCTACCCAGAATGCCAAGAACGTGATCTTACAGAAGATCCGTGAGGAAGAGAGAAGCGTGATCTACAACCAGTACTACGAGAAGGAAAAGGATGTTGTGACCGGCGTAGTACAGCGTTATGTAGGCAAGAACATCAGCATCAATCTGGGTAAGGCAGATGCCATGCTGACCGAGAACGAGCAGGTAAAGGGCGAAGTATTCAAGCCCACCGAGCGTATCAAGGTTTACATTGTGGAAGTAAAGAACACCCCGAAGGGACCCCGCATCAATGTCAGCCGTACCCATCCGGAACTGGTAAAGAGACTGTTCGAGTCCGAAGTTACCGAGATCAAGGACGGTACCGTAGAGATCAAGAGCATTGCCAGAGAGGCAGGAAGCCGTACCAAGATCGCTGTATGGAGCAATAACCCCAATGTAGATGCTGTCGGCGCCTGTGTAGGTATGAATGGTGCCCGCGTCAATGCTATCGTGGAAGAGCTGCGCGGTGAGAAGATCGATATCGTGAACTGGGATGAGAACCCCGGTAACCTGATTCAGAATGCACTTTCTCCTGCCAAGATCGTAGCAGTATTTGCAGATCCCGATGAGAAGACCGCAAAGGTAGTCGTACCCGATTATCAGTTGTCTCTGGCTATCGGTAAGGAAGGTCAGAACGCAAGACTGGCAGCAAGACTGACCGGCTACAAGATCGACATCAAGTCCGAGACTCAGGCCAAGGATGCTCCCGGCTTCCGTTATGAGGACTATGTGGATGATTACGAAGATGATACCGTAGACGATTTTGATGGAGAGCAGGAATAATCAATGGCAAAAAAGATTCCACTGAGGCAGTGCGTAGGCTGCGGAGAAATGAAAGGCAAAAAAGAAATGCTGCGTGTCCTGAAAACACCGGAAGATGAGATATGTCTGGATGCAACCGGCAAAAAAAACGGACGTGGTGCATATATATGCAGACAGAAGGAATGTCTGCAGAAAGCCCGGAAGAATAAAGGATTAGAACGTTCTTTCAAGATGAGTATTTCTCCTGAGGTATATGATACACTGGAAAAGGAGTTTGATCAGCTTGAAACAGAATAAGATTTATTCCCTTTTGGGACTTGCGATGAGGGGGCGTAACCTGGTAAGCGGTGAATTCCAGACGGAGGACGCTGTGAAAAAAGGTTCTGCCATGTTGGTGATCGTTGCAGAGGATGCATCGGCCAATACGAAAAAGTTGTTTCACGACAAATGTTCCTATTATGAAGTCCCGGTATATGAATATGGCACGAAGGAAGAACTCGGCTGGGCCATCGGCCGGAACTTAAGATCTTCGGTAGGTGTGTGTGATGCGGGACTGGCAGATGCACTCATCAAGCAATTGGAAGCGAATTTGCCCGGTTAGGCAGAATGGAGGAAAGCATGGCGAAAATCAAAGTACATGAACTCGCAAAAGAATTGGAACTACAGAGTAAGGATATATTAAGTTTTTTACAGGAAAAAGGAATTGAGGCAAAGGCAGCACAGAGCTCGCTGGAAGAGGATGCGGCAGCACTGGTACGCAACAGCCTCGGAAAGAAAAAAGCAGCTGCACCCGCAGCACAGAAAGCTCCGGTAAATACCGAAAACGCAAAGCCTGCTGAGGAAAAGGCTCAGGCACCCGCAGGGGAAGCAAAGGCTCAGGAAACGAAAGTTTCCGAGGAGACCAAATCTACTGAGGAGACGAAAAAGAAGAAAAAGATTATTTTCGTTAGCAACCCTCAGAATTCCAAGATGCCCGGACAGCGTCAGGGTGGTCAGAGTGGACAGGGACAGAGAAATGCAGGCGGACAGCGTCCGAATCAGGGCGGCAGATACCAGAACAATGGTTACCAGAATAATTCCTACGGCAACCGTGTTCAGGCACAGGCTCCCGTACGTCCCATCAAGCCGCTGACCCCTCCGTCTCCCACTCCCAGCGTGGCAATGGTACCCGGCAACCGTGGACAGCAGCCTGCGAAAAAGCCTCAGACACAGGCACCGGTAAAGGAGCAGGCAGTACAGAATACTGCAGCCGCACAGGCACCTCAGGCAGCACAGCCTGCACAGAATGTGGCACAGACCAGACCGGCAGACAGACCTCAGAACGGTAACCGTGACAACCGCGATAACCGTCAGGGCGGTTACGGTCAGAATAATCGTGACAACCGTGGACAGAACGAGCGTGGCCAGGGCGGTTACAACCGTGACAACAGAGACGGCAATCGTGACAATCGTCAGGGTGGCTACGGACAGGGTAACCGTCAGGGCGGACAGAATGGTAACAGAGGAGGTATGGGCAATGGCAGACCTCAGGGAGGCGGATTTAACAGACAGGGTCGTCCGGGTATGGAAGGCGGTCAGGGTGATCGCCGCGGTAACGGCAATGGTGAGCGCGGTTACGGCAATAACGGCCGCGACGGAAGAGGCAATGGCGGATCGGGTAATCGATTCGGAGATAACAGACAGAATAAGGGCTTCGCTCCGGAACCTGCAGGCAAGGATCTTGAGAAGAAGCGCGAAGATGAAAAGAGACGTTTCAGCCAGGAGAAGGACAACAAGCGTTCCAAGAAGGACCATATCTACGAGGACGAGGACGCGCTGAAGAACAAGCCCGGACGTTTCATCAAGCCGGAAAAGAAGAAGGAAGAGGTACAGGAAGAGCAGATCAAGGTGATCGTGCTGCCGGAATCCATTACCATCAAAGAACTGGCTGAGAAGATGAAGTTACAGCCCGCAGCCATCATCAAGAAGCTGTTCCTGGAAGGTAAGATTGTAACCGTGAACCAGGAGATCTCCTATGAAGATGCAGAGAACATTGCCATGGAATATGACATTCTCTGTGAAAAAGAGGTCAAGGTAGATGTCATCGAAGAGCTGTTGAAGGAAGATGAAGAGGACGAGGCAGATCTGGTGGAGAGACCTCCCGTAATCTGTGTTATGGGTCACGTTGACCATGGTAAGACTTCCCTGTTAGACGCTATCCGGAAGACCAACGTAACCGATCGTGAGGCAGGTGGTATCACCCAGCACATCGGTGCTTATACTGTAAATGTGGGAGACCGTAAGATCACCTTCTTAGATACTCCCGGACACGAAGCATTTACCGCCATGCGTATGCGTGGTGCCAATGCGACCGATATCGCTATCCTGGTAGTAGCAGCGGACGACGGCGTAATGCCCCAGACCGTAGAGGCAATCAACCATGCAAAGGCAGCAGGTGTGGAGATCATCGTAGCAGTGAACAAGATCGATAAGCCCTCAGCCAACATTGACCGTGTAAAACAGGAGCTGGCAGAGTACGAGCTGATCCCCGAGGATTGGGGCGGAAGTACCGTCTTTGCACCGGTATCTGCGAAGAGCGGAGAAGGTATCGACCAGCTGCTTGACATGATCCTGCTGACCGCAGATATCATGGAACTCAAGGCCAACCCCAAGAGAAAAGCAAGAGGTCTGGTCATCGAGGCAGAGCTGGATAAGGGACGCGGTCCCGTGGCTACCGTACTGGTACAGAAAGGTACCCTGCATGTGGGAGATTTCATTTCCGCAGGCGTGGCACACGGTAAGGTAAGAGCCATGATCGATGATAAGGGACGCAGAGTAAAAGAAGCAGGACCGTCTACCCCTGTAGAAATCCTGGGCCTCTCCGATGTTCCCAGTGCAGGTGAAGTATTCCTGGCTCATGATAATGATAAGACAGCAAAATCCTATGCGGAGACCTATCTGGCACAGAACAAGGAAAAGATGCTGGAAGAGACCAAGGGCAGAATGTCCCTGGATGATCTGTTCAGCCAGATCCAGGAGGGTAATCTGAAGGAACTGAACCTGATCGTCAAGGCTGACGTACAGGGTAGTGTCGAGGCTGTAAAACAGTCCCTGATGAAGCTGTCCAACGAAGAAGTAGTAGTTAAATGTATCCACGGCGGCGTAGGTGCCATCAATGAGTCCGACGTATCTTTAGCAAGTGCGTCCAACGCGATCATCATCGGATTCAACGTTCGTCCCGATGCGACTGCCAAGGCAACCGCAGAGAGAGAGGGCGTGGATGTACGTCTGTACAAGGTCATCTACCAGGCTATCGAAGATGTGGAAGCTGCCATGAAGGGTATGCTGGATCCCGTATACGAGGAGAAGGTTATCGGTCATGCAGAGGTTCGTCAGATCTTCAAGGCATCCGCTATCGGTAACATCGCAGGTTCCTATGTTCTGGACGGTGTGTTCCAGAGAGGCTGTAAGGTTCGTATCACCCGTGAGGGCGAGCAGATCTTCGAAGGCAACCTGGCTTCCTTGAAGAGATTTAAGGATGATGTGAAGGAAGTTAAGGCCGGATATGAGTGTGGTCTCGTATTCGAAGGCTTTGACAAGATGCAGGAGCTGGATATCGTAGAAGCATATATCATGGTGGAAGTACCACGGTAGGTTACTAGAACGCATCCGTTCGCAGATGCATTCCGCTTACCCACGCTCGCGCTCTGCAAAAAACGTAGCGGACACTAAGAATCTTCCTGCGCTTTGCTTGCAAGATTCAAGTGCCGACGTTTTTCAACGGGGTTACGCGAAACGCATTCTGTTCGCGGATGCTCGCCAAGACGTCTACGATACCCGCAGGAAAGAATTAAGAAGGAATAAGAATGAGAAAGAATAGTGTGAAAAATACCCGTATCAACGGGGAAGTACAGCGCGTTCTGGCAGAGATCATCCGGGGCGGTCTCAAGGACCCCCGGATCAGTCCCTGGACCAGTGTGGTCGCTGTGGAAGTGGCACCGGATCTGAAGAGCTGTAAGGCATGGATCAGCGTGCTGGGAGACGAGGAAGTCAGAAAGTCTACCCTGCAGGGACTGAAGAGCGCCGAAGGCTTTATCCGCAGAGAACTGGCTCGTACCATCAATCTGCGTAATACTCCGGATATCACTTTTGTGATGGATCAGTCCATTGAATACGGTGTCAATATGTCCCACAAGATCGATGAGGTCATTGCAGCGGATGAACAGGCACAGAAGCCGGAAAATGAAGTGGTGGAAGATACGGAAGAAACAGAGGAAGGTGACGAGTAATGGATTTGCGTGAAGAATGTCTGGGTGCGAAAAAGATCGGCATCAGCGGACATATTCGTCCGGATGGAGACTGTGTGGGTGTATGTCTTTCCTTACAGATGTATCTGCGTAAACTCCTTCCCGAAGCGGAAGTTACCGTATATCTGCAGAAGCCGTCCGAAGAGTTTACCTATCTGAAAGGATACGATGAGATTCAGACCGAATGTCCCGTGCAGGAGCCTTTTGATGTGTATTTTGCGCTGGATTGCAGTGGGGATCGTCTGGGAGGTGCGGAGACGTATTTCCAGAATGCGAAAAAGAAGATCAACATTGATCATCACATCAGCAATTCCGGTTGCGGTGATGTGAATCTGGTCCGTCCGGAAGTGGGAAGTGCCTGTGAGGTGCTGTATCACATTATGGATGCGGAACTTATTGACAAGGATATTGCGGAAGCGCTGTATACCGGCATCATCCATGATACCGGTGTATTCCAGTATTCCAATACGACACCGGAGACGTTGCAGGCAGCAGCGTTTCTGATCTCCTTCGGATTCAATTTCCCGAAGCTGATCGAGGAAAGCTTTTACCAGAAGACCTATCTGCAGACCCAGATCATGGGCAGAGCTCTGATGGAGAGCATTCGTTTCATGGACGGACGCTGCATCGTGAGCATGGTGGACCGCAAGACCATGGAATTCTACAATGCGGTACCGGGAGATCTGGACGGCATTGTGAACCAGTTGCGCAATATCAAGGGCGTGGACTGTGCGATTTTCATGTATGAGACCAACGTACTGGAGTACAAGGTCAGCATGCGTTCCAATGAGAAAGTAGATGTGGCGAAGGTGGCATCTTTCTTCGGAGGCGGCGGACATGTACGTGCCGCAGGCTGCACTATGAAGGGAACCTTCCATGATTGTGTCAACAATTTGTCACTGCACATCGACAAACAACTGCGGGGAGAACAGGATTAATGGACGGCATCATCAATGTATATAAGGAAGCGGGCTTTACCTCCCATGATGTGGTAGCCAAGCTTCGCGGGATCTGCCGGCAGAAAAAGATAGGGCACACAGGTACACTGGATCCACAGGCTACCGGTGTGCTTCCTGTATGTCTGGGGAATGCTACCAGAGCATGTGAAATGCTGACGGACAGGACCAAGGAATATGTGGCAGAACTTCTGCTGGGACAGATCACAGATACCCAGGATATCACGGGAACCGTTCTGGAAGAGCGGGAAGTGGCGGTGAGTGAAGCACAGGTACGTGAAGTGATCGCCGGTTTTGTCGGCGGCTATGACCAGATCCCACCCATGTATTCTGCACTGAAGGTCAATGGGAAAAAGCTCTATGAGCTGGCCAGAGCGGGCAAAGAAGTGGAACGGCAGGCAAGACATGTGGATCTGCCGGCAATCGAGATTCTGGAAATAAAGTTTCCCGTGGTAAAATTCCGCGTGGAATGTTCCAAGGGAACCTATATCCGCAGTCTCTGTGCCGATATTGGGGAAAAACTGTGCTGCGGCGGCACCATGCAGAGCCTCGTTCGCACCAGAGTCGGGGAATTCCGGCTGGCAGATGCCCTGACACTTGCACAGCTGCAGGAACTTCGGGACACGGAGAGGCTGGAGGAAGCACTGCTTCCCACAGACCGTATTTTTTCGGATTTTCCCATGTTGCATGTGGAGGAAAAGTGGCGGAAACTGATCGATAACGGGAATGCTTTTTATCCGGGACAGACTGTGGAACAGACCACACATCCGGCAGGAGAGTGGGTGCGCATCTACAGAGAGGATGACAGCTTCGTGGGCATTTATGCGTATGATGAAACGAAGGAATGGTACAAGCCCGTGAAGATCTTCCCAAGTAATACAGAAAGCAGGAAATAGACTTGGAAATCATTGCAGGAACAACAGACTTTTATCTGGAAAAAGATACAGCAGTAGCCATCGGTAAATTTGACGGAGTCCATCTGGGCCACAGGAGACTTTTGGAAGAGATTCTTGGCCGAAAAAAATATGGGCTGGCGGCGTGCGTGTTCACCTTTGACCCTACACCGGCAGTGCTGTTCGGCCTGTCTGACGGTAAAGAACTGACCACCAGAGAGGAAAAAAGACGCCTGTTTGAACGTCTGGGAATCGACACTCTGATCGAGTTTCCTCTTACGAAGGAGACTGCAGCCACAGAGCCAGAGCGTTTTGCAACAGAGATTCTGGCCAAACAGATGAATACCCGGTTTGTGGCGGCAGGCGAGGATCTGTCTTTTGGCAAGAACGGCGCAGGAAATGCCGAACTTCTGGAGAGAATGGCGCCGCATCTGGGCTTTTGCGTCCAGACCATAGAGAAGATCGAAGTGAACGGCATCGAAGTCAGTTCCACTTACATCCGCAAGCTGGTGGAAGAGGGCCGGATGGAAGAGGCCGAAGAGATGCTGGGAATGCCTTATACACTGGTGGGAGCAGTGGAGCATGGCAATCATATCGGACATACCCTGGGATTTCCAACGGTGAATCTGCTGCCTCCCGCAGGCAAACTTCTGCCGCCCAACGGAGTTTACTATGCGGCGGTGCGCCATAATGGAAAGGTCTATAAGGCCATCAGCAATGTGGGAACCAAACCCACGGTTTCTTCTGAAAAAGTGATGGGGGTGGAATCTTATCTGTATGATTTTGACCAGGACATCTACGGGCAGGAGATCGAGGTGGCTTTGAAAAGATTTCGGCGCCCGGAACGCAGATTTGGATCGCTGGAAGAACTTAAGGAGCAGCTGGACCGGGATATTGCGGATGGACGAAATGCGTAGGAAAAACAGCTGTTTTACGCAAACACGGTAGAAATTGCGTAAAGTTTTGTAAAGAAAAGTAAAAGAAAAGTTAAAGAAAAGTAAAATTTACATTGCAAGTTTTTATTCTATCTCGTAAAATATATTTTGGATTGTTTATATAAGAATAAATTTGAAAATTATTGTTTTGGTTTTTCGGAAGAGAATCAAGAGAGATTGAGGGATTAAAAATGAGCTTTGGAACAATATTGACAATGGCAGGAGGTCTGGGACTGTTTTTATTCGGAATGGAACTGATGAGTGATTCCATTGAGAAGGTAGCAGGTGCCAGACTTCGTCGTATTCTGGAAATCTTTACCACGAACCGTTTCATGGGTATGATCGTCGGTATTATTTTTACCGGTATCATCCAGTCCTCTTCGGCATGTACGGTTATGGTCGTCAGCTTCGTTAACTCTGGTCTGATGAATCTGTATCAGGCGGCGGGCGTTATCCTCGGTGCAAACATCGGTACTACCATTACTTCACAGCTGGTATCTTTTAATTTATCCAAAATAGCACCGCTGATCCTGCTGGTGGGTGTGGTCGTGATGATGTTTACGAAGAAGGAAAAGGTCCGTAAGGTGGCGGAAGTGGTCGTTGGTTTCGGTATCCTGTTCGTAGGCCTGAGCACCATGTCCCAGGCTATGGCGAACATGAAGAATGAGCCACAGGTGGTCAATCTGCTGATGTCTCTGAAGAACCCGTTCTTAGCCACATTGATGGGATTTGCTCTGACAGCCATTATCCAGAGTTCGTCCGTAACGGTCAGCATTGTGTTGTTGCTGGCTAATCAGGATCTGCTGCCGTTACTTATTACGCTGTACATTATCCTGGGATGTAATATCGGTGCTTGTGCTACCGCAATGTTAGCTTCCATGACCGGTAAAAAGGACGCAAAGAGAGCAGCACTGATCCATCTGCTGTTCAATATTATCGGTACGGTTATTATCTACATTGCCCTGTTTGTGGCAGGAGACCAGATCGTGGAATTGATCAAGTCCATTTCCGCAGATAACGGTCGATTCGTAGCAAATGCACATACGCTGATCAAGATTGCGCAGGTAATTATGCTGTTCCCGTTCACCGGATGGCTGGTCAAGATGACTTACCTGATCGTACCAGGCGAGGATCAGAAGGTTGGCTACAGAGAGAGCTATCAGTTAAAATACATCGGCGACAAAGTGGTGTTCAACCCTGCTACCGCAGTGGTAGAGGTTATCAAAGAGCTGGAGCGTATGGCTTCTCTGGCAGAGGAGAACTTAAACCGTGCCATGAATGCCCTGATCACGCTGGATGAAGAGGACATTGAGGAAGTCTACGAGGTAGAGAAAAATATCAACTTCCTGAATCATGCCATCACGGATTATCTGGTGAAGATCAACCAGACCACGCTGCCCATCGAAGACTTGAACAGTCTGGGTGCCCTGTTCCATGTGGTGAACGATATCGAGCGTATCGGTGACCATGCGGAGAACGTGGCGGATGCTGCCAGACAGCGTAAGGAAGAAGGCGTTTCCATCAGTAAGGAAGCCCAGAAGGAACTGGGAGATATGTTGGAAATGGTCAACAAGATCATCCGTTATGCTGTAGAAATGTTCGCCAAGAGCGATGAATCCCATATGCAGGAGATCGTTACTCTGGAGGATCAGGTAGACGAGAAGGAACGCGAACTGCAGAAGAAACATGTAGAGCGTCTGACCAAGGGAGAGTGTTCTCCCGAAGCCGGCATGATCTTCTCCGATATCGTATCCGGACTGGAGAGAGTAGCAGACCATGCCACCAATATCGCTTTTGCCATTACCACAGAAGAGGATGCCGAAGACGGCGATATCAAACGGTAATTAACTAGAAAGTTAGCATAGCTACGAGCCATGCAAAAATAGAGTGGAACACCTCGATGGGCGCTTGCGCACAAGCGAGGCTGGTTCACTCTATTTTTATACGGCGACAGCCGTCTATGAAATAAGATTGACAGCGTTCCTTGCTGACAATCTTATGAATAGGCATGGTTCGTAGCGGAGGGAGCCTTAAACCAGACGAACTCCCGGAGCATGCGATACACATGTCTCGATGTAAGGTCTCCGGATGTGAATTTTCTACGAAAAGTGATGAGTAGTTCTTGTCATGACGGGGCCGCCTACAGTCGACATCCATGTCGACAATCGGCTGACGCGGACATCGTGTCCGCTTTCCCCCTGCCTTTCAGCACTTTTCTAGAAAATGTCAACATCCTCCGACAAACATCTTCGACATGGCACCGCATACGCCGGGAGTTCTGTGTTTTGGAAAGCTTTCAAAAAAACCAGTAGCCCCGGCTGGGTATAAGAATAAGCAGTGCCGTAAGCAGACGTCGGTACCATAGCGTCCCAAGGGACGCATTGCGGTCGTATTGTGACCGCTTATGTACCGCTACGCTCTGCGACAGGAGCGCATCGTACTAAAGTACGAGCGTGCCGCGTTTCTTATACCTTGCCAAGGGCTACGGGGATTTGATAGCATTTCTTTACTAACTTTCCATTTACATAAAAACCCCCGGCCAAATAACCAGCCGGGGGATTGCACTATTCTTATAATTTTATGCCAGAGGGAACTTGAAATATCTCTTAGCGTTGTTGTAGGAGATATCGGTTACGATCTCGGACAGAGTATCGTAATCTGCAGGGAATTCACCACTCTCTACCCAGTTACCGATCAGGTTGCACAGGATACGACGGAAGTACTCGTGTCTGGTATAGGACAGGAAGCTTCTGGAATCGGTCAGCATTCCAACGAATCCGGACAGGTTGCCCAGGTTAGCCAGGGAGATCATCTGATCCTGCATACCGGTCTTGTGATCGTTGAACCACCAAGCGGAACCCTGCTGGATCTTGGCAACAGCGGTGGAATCCTGGAAGCATCCGAGGATGGTACCGATGGCCTGGTTGTCGTTGGGATTCAGGCTGTAGATGACAGTTCTGGGCAGCTCGTCGGTTACGATCAGAGCGTTCAGGAAGTCAGCCATCTGTGCGGAAGGAGCGTAGTTGTTGATGCAGTCGTAACCGGTATCGGGACCCAGCTTCTCGAACATCAGAGTATTGTTGTCACGCTTACAACCGTAATGCAACTGCATAGCCCAGTCAAGCTTGTGATATTCCTTGCCTACGAACAGCATGAAAGCGGTCTTGAACTTCAGTTCCTCTTCCTTGGTCAGAACCATCTTGTTCAGTCTCTTTAAGAAGATCTCTTCCAGCTCATCGTCGGAAGCGGGATAGTACATTACATACTCCAGAGCATGGTCAGATACGTTACAACCCATGGATGCGAAGAAAGCCATACGGTTCTTCAGAGCTTCCTTTAAGCTTGCGAAGGAGTTGATCTCGGTCATGCCTGCAGCAGCAGCCAGCTTCTCCAGATAATCCAGATAATCGGGCTTCTCGATGTTCATAGCTTTGTCAGGTCTCCATGCGGGCAGAACCTTTACATCGAAAGTATCATCTGCAGCCAGCTTCTTGTGCCACTCCAGAGAATCAATAGGATCATCGGTGGTGCAGATCAGGGTAACATTGCTCTGCTTGATCAGATTACGAACGCTCATGGAAGGCTGCTGCAGTTTTTCATTGCACAGGTTCCATACTTCATCAGCGGTATTCTTGTTCAGAACGCCGGTGTAACCGAAGTATCTCTGCAGTTCAAGATGGCTCCAGTGGAACAGGGGGTTGCCGATAGCCTTGCCCAGGCACTCAGCCCATTTGCAGAACTTCTCGTAATCGGAAGCGTCACCGGTGATGTACTTTTCGTCCACACCGCAGGAACGCATGAAACGCCACTTGTAGTGATCGCCGCCCAACCATACCTGAGTGATGTTGTCGAACTGACGATCCTCAGCAATCTCCTTGGGATTGATATGGCAATGGTAGTCCAGAATCGGTGTTTTTTCTGCGTAGTCGTGGAACAGCTTTTTGGCGGTCTCGGTCTCTAACAGAAAGTCCTTGTCCATAAATGCTTTCATTTTAAAAATCCTCCATGTTCATATGAGTCAGATCCGGTAGGGATCCGGCGACTATAGTGATAAATATAGAAAAGGGGTGATTTGCAGCTCCCCCGTGCTGTCATAAACAAATGCCTATATGTGCCGCAAGCTACTTTGTGGTACCGCGTTTTACCAGTTCACCGGAGAATACAGTCTTCTTCGGCATCTCGCTTCCGCCCAGAACGCCCATCAGCGTTGTGATCAGATGCTGGCAGAGTGTTTCCAGTTTATTGTCGATACTGGTCAGCTCCGGATCGCAGCAGTTCACCAGCATGGAATTATTATAACCGATGATAGCCAGATCCTCCGGAATCCGCAGCTTCATTTCACGGGCGTATTTCAGAGCACCCAGTGCCAGAGAATCGTCAGCAGCAATGACACCGTGGAAGGTGATTCCCTTTGCATGCAGCTTCAGCAGCTGGTCTGCCATAGCGGGAATATCTTCATGAGATCCCTGATAGAGCTGCAGGAAGCTTCCGTTGGTCAGAAGTCCTTTTTCCTCCATGGCGGCACGGTAACCGGCCAGCTTTTTCTTACCACTGTAAGAAGTGGAGTTGTAGAAGTACAGGATGTCTTCCACTCCGGAACGGATCATTTCCATGGTGGCATCATATATGGAAGTAAAATCATCCGATACGATGCTGTAAACATTGGGAGCGTCCATGGCTGCATTCAACAGCATCACAGGCACCTGTCCGGCAGCGCCGAGGATGTATTTGTTGTCATCTTCCTTCTCGTAGATAAAATTAGAACCTACTAATATAATGCCGTCCACTTTTTTCGTGATCAGAAGGTTCATGGAACTTGCTTTGGTATCCAGATCATAACCGGTACAGCACAGGATGCTGTCGTAACCGTTGGCCCGAAGCTTCTGCTCAATATAGTAGATCGCTTTGGCAAGGTACGGATCCGAACTGTCGGCACACATGATACCGATGGTCTTCATGGTGTTGAGACCTAATCCCCTGGCGAATGCGTTGGGAGTGTACTCGTACTGGTTGATCACATCCAGCACTTTTTTCTTGGTTTTCTCGCTTACATTGTTGCTTCCGTTGAGTACGCGGGAAACAGTAGCAATAGAGACACCGGCCTTTTCAGAAATATCGTAAATTGTCATCTGTGGCTTCCTCTCTGCTTCTATGTAACAGTGTGTAAAAAGATATGTAAGAAAAATGTAAGTAGTTACATAAAAAAGCTATATCTGAATTATAACGAAAGACTTCTCTTTTTTCAAGATACTTTTTCAACTTCTCATATGTCAAAAATTTATCAAAGCGAAATATTGCTGATAAAAGCGGTAGTTTCACGAAAATAAAACTTTCTTTTTTTGGTGATTGACGAAACCATTTTTTTGAAGTAAAATGAATCATGAAAGTACTTACATAAACTTCCTACAATTCAGACCAAAGACAATGCCCCGGGCGGCGTAACAGATTCGTTCGTAAGGCGTGCCGGGGAAAGTAAGTGCAGGTAATAGAGTGCCGTAAGACGGTGCAGATAGGATACGCTAAGCGTAGAATGGAGGACAAAATGGATATCTTAAACAAGGCAAAGACCGGTAAAAAGGAAAGACCTATCAAGGTGGTACAGTTCGGCGAGGGTAATTTCTTACGTGGATTCGTAGATTACATGATCGACATCGCTAACGAGCAGGGCAAGTTCGATGGAGACATCGTTCTGATCAAACCCATCGAGTTCGGTAACCTGGATATGTTCCACAAGCAGGACTGCCAGTATACTGTATCCCTTCGCGGTAATGTGAACGGTGAAGCCAAGATTATTAATAGAATCGTAACCAGTGTTGCAGATGCTGTAGACACTTATAATGAATATGACAAGTACATGGGACTTGCCGAGATCGATACCTTACGTTTCGTAGTATCCAACACCACCGAGGCAGGTATCGTATATGATGATACCGATAAGTTTGAATTAGAGCCTCCCAAGACTTTCCCCGGCAAGCTGACCAAGTTCTTATATCACAGATTCGAGACCTTCAAGGGTGATATGAGCAAGGGTCTGGTAATGCTTCCCGTAGAGCTGATCGATGACAACGGTATTATGCTGAAGAAGTGTGTAATGCAGCTGATCGAGCTGTGGGGACTGGGCGATGAGTTCAAGAAGTGGGTAGATGAGGCATGTGTATTCACCTCTACTCTGGTAGACCGTATCATTACCGGTTATCCCCGTGCTACCGAGAAGGAAGAATGGGAGAAGCTGGGTTACGAAGACCACATCATGGTAACCGGTGAGCCGTTTGCTCTGTGGGTTATCGAATCCGCTAAGGACATCAGCAAGGAATTCCCTCTTCCCGATGCAGGACTTCCTGTTATCTTCACTGACAATCAGAAGCCTTATAAGCAGAGAAAGGTTCGTATCCTGAACGGTGCGCATACCTCTTTCGTACTGGCTTCTTACCTGTGCGGCAACGACATCGTAAGACAGTCCATGCATGATGACGATATCCGTAACTTCATGCTGAAGACCATTTATGACGAAGTAATCCCTACCCTGTCTCTGCCTGAGGAGGAACTGAAGCAGTTTGCAGGTGAGGTTGTAAACCGTTTCGACAATCCTTATGTAGATCATGCACTGCTTGCTATCTCCCTGAACTCCGTATCCAAGTGGAGAGCAAGATGTATGCCCAGCCTGTTAGGCTATGTTGAGAAGACCGGTAAGCTTCCCGCTCATCTGACCTTCTCCATTGCAGCACTGATGGCATTCTACCATGGCACCGAGATCCGCGATAAGGCTCTGATCGGTCATAGAGACGGTCAGGAATACAACATCATGGATGACAAAGCAGTTCTGGAGTTCTTCGCAGCAAATTGTGAGAAGGACACCAAGACTTTCGTAACTTCCTTCCTTGGTAATGAAGACTTCTTCGGCCAGGATCTGAACAAGGTTCCCGGACTGACCGATGCAGTTGTAGCATACCTGGATGATATTAAGGCAAATGGCATGAGGGCAGCATTATGCAAGATTTCTTAAAAATTAATGACAATGATAATGTAGTCGTAGCATTAAATACGATTCCTGCCGGTGAGAAGATCACAGTCTCTGTAGGTGACGGTCAGAAGACCGTTACCGCCAGAGAGGAGATCCCAGCAGGACATAAGATGGCTATTTTTGATATTCCCGAAGGCGGCGAGGTCATCAAATACGGTTACCGTATCGGTAATGCCAAGGAGAACATCACAGAGGGCAGCTGGATCCATACTCATAATGTAAAGACCGCTCTGGGCGATCTGCTGGAGTACACCTACAACCCCACTCCGGTAGAGGAGAAGAAGACGGAAGATGTGACTTTTATGGGCTTCAACCGTCCGGACGGCAAAGTAGGTGTTCGTAACGAGATCTGGGTCATCCCCACCGTTGGCTGTGTCAACAACGTGGCAACCGCTATTGCAAAACAGGCCAATGCATTCGTTAAGGGTAGTGTGGAAGAGGTTATCGCATTCCCTCATCCCTATGGTTGTTCCCAGATGGGTGATGACCAGGAGCATACCCGTAAGATTCTTGCAGACCTGATCAATCATCCCAATGCAGGTGGTGTTCTGGTACTGGGACTGGGCTGTGAGAACAGCAACATTGATGTATTAAAGCCTTACATTGGCGATTATGATGAGAACCGTGTGAAATTCCTGGTATGTCAGGAGCACGAGGATGAAATCGCAGATTCCGTAGAGGTGATCAAGGGCCTGATTGATTATGCTTCCAAGTTCGAGAGAGAGCCCATCAGCGTAAGCAAGCTGGTCATCGGTATGAAGTGCGGCGGCAGTGACGGACTGTCCGGTATTACCGCCAACCCTCTGGTAGGACGTTTCTCCGATCTGCTGATCTCCAAGGGTGGCACCACCATCCTGACCGAGGTTCCCGAGATGTTCGGTGCAGAGACCATTCTGATGAACCGTTGTGCCAACGAGGAACTGTTCCACCAGACCGTAGATCTGATCAATGACTTCAAGAATTATTTCAAGAGTCACAATCAGACTATTTACGAGAATCCTTCTCCGGGCAACAAAAAGGGAGGTATCTCCACTCTGGAGGACAAGTCTCTGGGATGTACCCAGAAGTCCGGAAGTGCCCTGGTCAAGGGTGTATTGCAGTATGGTGATACGGTGAAGACTCCGGGACTGAACCTTTTGTCCGCACCGGGCAATGATCTGGTAGCAGCTACCGCACTGGCAGCCGCAGGAGCACATATCGTACTGTTTACCACAGGACGTGGAACTCCTTTCGCATCTCCGGTTCCTACCATGAAGATCGCGACCAACTCCCGCCTGGCAGGCAAAAAGTCCAACTGGATCGATTTCAATGCCGGCGTACTGGTAGAGGATAAGACCATGGAAGAGGAGACCAAGGCTTTGTTTGATCTGGTAGTGGAGACTGCTTCCGGCAGGCAGGTATGCAGCGAGGCAGCAGGCTTCCATGATATGGCTATTTTCAAGCAGGGTGTAACTCTGTAAAAGATCATACACAAAACGGCGTTCTTTTGTTACAATAAACGGGCAGGAGAACGCCTTTGTTATATAGGAGGAAGAGTGAAAAATAAAGTAGATTTTTGGGCGCACTTATATAAGGGTTCATAAAACCCTGTTTTTACAAGTATAGAAAGCAGAAAAAATGTTAGTTATCGTTGCGTTTCACTAACTTAGAGCTGTCGTAACCAAGGCTTTCAAGGTAAGCAAACACATTGTTCTCATTCAAGACGACACTCTCTACATGATTCTGAGGGTCCATCAATTCCTCATAGTCAGTAGGGGTAAAGGGCTTCTTTTCTGAAACCATGTGGTAAATACAGACCATCATCATTCTTGCAATGGCAATGATTGCCTTTTTGTGTCCACGTCGCTTTTTGATTCGACCATATTTGATTGCAAAATAAGGCTGCTTTTTGCTCTTAATTGCAGCAAGGGCACATTGAACCATCATTGGTTTCAGGTAATCGCCTGCTTTGGCAATGCGGACAGACTTTTTCTTACCAGCGGATTCATTGTTGGCAGGAGAAAGTCCGCACCAGGAACACAGATGTTTTGCATCATCAAAAATATCCATATCAACGCCTGTTTCTGCAAGAACAATCGTGGAACTTAACTCTGTCATGCCGGGCATGGTACTGACAAACTCCACGAACTCGTAATAAGGCTTGATGCGGACATAGAGTTCCACTTCGGTCTGGGTAATCATATCATCGAGATATTCCAGATGCCCCCGGGCAAGCTCTAGTTTTTTAGCCTGATCTGTTTCAATAGTGTAGCCTTTGATGGCTTCGATGATTTCATCAGACTTGGATTTAGCCCCTTTCTTTATGAGTTTGCGGACAGCTTTTTCATCCATGGAATCGGCAGTATGCTCCAATAGATAAGAGATGATTTCAGTTGCTGTCTTGCCAAAAGGATCAGAAAGAACACTGGCAATGCCGACATTGGAAATGGTCATACAGTTCTGGATGCGATTCTTCTCGGAAGACTTCATGCAGACCAGCTTGAAACGGTATCTGGAAAGTTCCCTAAGCTGACGAAAATCTTTTGGAGGAATAAAGGAACATCTGACAAGATCAAATTTGTAGAGGTCGGCAATCCATTTAGAATCCTTTTTGTCCGTTTTCTTGCCTTTAATGGCTTTGACATACTTCGGATGTGTAAGGCAGACATCAATGTCATTTTCGAGATAATTAAAAATAGGAATCCAATACTTTCCGGTGGATTCCATACAAACATGATAGCAATTATTCTCGATAAGCCAGTTGTGAAACCTTTGAATATCTGAGTTGATGGTTGAAAAAGATTTTTGCAGATATTCGGATATGCCGTCCTTATTGGTAGTTACGATGGTTGCAACGATAACATTTTTGTGGACATCAAGTCCACAGCAGATGGAGTATTTTAACTTCATCATTAAGTATCACCACCTTAATAAAAAGGGAATAGCAACATTGACTGTCATCCTGCGACTGAATAAACATGGTTTATTACCAATGATAAGAGTCCGGGCTCAATGTCCCACTTGTTTGTGCTTGTAAGGATGACGGCACATATAACTATACGGGGTCGAAATAAATTCGCCACTTCTCCTTCCGTGCTCTGTAGTGTATTGCTATTCCTTGAAAGAATTATAAATCAAAGAGTGGAGGGGCACAACATTTTTCATAACTTGTTTGTGCCTTGAGCGAAGCGAAAGGAATGACAAAAACTATGACAATTCAGGAAATCAAGGCACTTCCCCGTACGGAGGAAGGCATTTTCGACCTGGCAGCCGTGCAGCAGAGTGCAGGTCTGGGCAACATTTATCAGGCGGCGGATCTGGTGTATCCCGTCTATGCGGCCTATGAGACCACGGAGAATAAAAAAGAAGGCTATCCGGATATCATGGCACAGATGCGTGTGCTGAAAAAGCATGCAGAAAGTGAATTCAGTGCTGAAAACGGTGCAGCTTATACCGCAGTCATGCTTCATACCGTAGAGCAGATCAGCCCGGAGATCTACGAGAATTACAGAGAGCTTCTGGACAATTTCCGCAGTGCGGTAAAGCGTATGCTGGAGCAGTATTATGATGCAAAGGAAAATAAGTTTGCCATGGATGCCACATCGGAAAAGGTATTCTGCGATGCCGTACAGAAGGCATGTGCGGAGTATTTATTGTTAGCGGAAAAATATCAGGAGTGCATTAGGTAGAGAACGAGAGGAAACAGCGCATGGAAATCAGACATATTATGCATACTGCCCGCAGTGCGACCATAGAGATCGCAGACGGCGGCAGATATTTTACAAAACAGCCCGTGGAGCTGCGGGTAAACGGTGAGCCGTCACTGACCACAGAGAAGACCATCACTTCCCTGTTTGATTTAAAGCCGGATCAGAAGTATGTGGTGGAAGCTTATGTGAACGGAGAAAAGCAGGGCGAAGTATCTTTCAAGACGGATTATGAGTACGTGACTCTGGATGTGACCAGATTCGGTGCCAAGGGTGACGGGGAACATGACGATACCCACTTTATTCAGGCTGCCATCATGGCATGTCCGGTGAACAGCAGAGTGTATTTCCCGGCGGGAATCTACCGCATAACCAGTCTGTTCTTAAAGAGCCATATCCGGATCGAGCTGGCAGAGGGCGCGGAGCTGAAGGCCTTTACCGACAGAGAGAAATTCCCTACGTTCCCCGGAATGCTGCAGAGCTATGATGAGACCGACGAGTACAATCTGGGCACTTGGGAGGGCAATCCTTTACCTATGTTCTCCGGCATTATCTGTGGTATCGGTGCAGAGGATGTGGTGATCTATGGGCAGGGTAAGATCAACGGCAATGCTTCCAAAGAAAACTGGTGGAAGGATCCGAAGGTTATGAATATTGCATTCCGTCCCAGACTGTTTTTCATCAGCGGATGTAAAAATGTGATTTTGCAGGGTGTGACCTTCTGCAATTCCCCTTCCTGGACCTTGCATCCCTATTTCAGCAATGATCTGAAATTCATCGGTGTGACCGTGCAGAATCCCAGCGATTCCCCCAACACCGACGGACTGGATCCGGAATCCTGCAAAAATGTGGAGATCCTGGGTGTGCGTTTTTCCCTGGGAGATGACTGTATTGCAGTCAAGAGCGGTAAGATCTACATGGGCAAAAAGCATAAGACTCCTTCCGAGAATATTCATATCCGTCAGTGCCTTATGGAGAACGGCCACGGTGCCGTAACTCTGGGAAGTGAAATGGCAGGCGGCGTGGTAAATCTGACAGTGGAAGACTGTATTTTCCGTCATACAGACAGAGGTCTGCGTATCAAGACCCGTCGCGGCAGAGGAAAAGATGCAATTCTCAGCAATATCATTTTCCGAAATCTGACGCTGGACCATGTGATGACACCGCTGGTGGTCAACTGCTTCTATTTCTGTGATCCCGACGGCAAGACCACTTATGTCCAGTCCAGAGATGTTTACCCTGTGGACGACAGAACACCGCAGGTGAAAAAGATGGTATTTGAAAACATGGAATGTACGAACTGCCATGTGGCAGCTGCGTTCTTCGACGGACTTCCTGAGCAGAAGATCGAGGAAATCTACATGAAGGACATTTCCATCAGCTACGCTGAAAATGCCAAGTGTGATGTCCCCGCCATGTCTGACGGCGTGGAGAAGAGCAGCAAGCGCGGAATGTTTGCCAGAAATGTAGCAAAACTGACACTGGACAATGTGAAGATTGAAGGACAGGTCGGAGAAGCTTACGAACTGGAAGGTGTGGATGAACTGATCAGACGTTGATATAATGAGCGCAAGAGAGCCAGAGGGAGCTTGCTCACTCTCGGTGAACGGCGAAGCTGATCATGATAGCTGCGAAGCAGGATGTAGAGTGCGATAGCACGAATTCGTGAGCTCGCGTTATAATAGAGATAAGCAGAAGAGAATACGGCCCAGGAGCCGTGATCGGAATGGAGGAAAATATGCAGTTAGGAATCCGTTTACATGATACGAAAAAGCTTCCTTTTGAGGAGCGTATTGCCAATGTACATGAGTTGGGCTTTGTCTGCGGACATCTGGCCCCCGGTAAGGTGATCAGCGAGTTCCCCACCACGGATGAGGCGCTGACCCCGGGACTTGCCATGTACATGAAAAATGTATTCGCAAAAAATCAGGTGGATGTTGCGGTATTAGGATGCTATTTGAACCTGGCAAACCCCAACCCGGAGCAGCTTGCGAAAATTACCCACCGTTATATGGCACATATCCGTTTTGCTTCCTGGCTGGGCTGCGGTGTCGTGGGAACTGAGACCGGTGCTCCCAACGAGACCTATACCGCGGTTCCGGAATGCCACGGAGAAGAAGCATTACAGACCTTTATCACCAACTTACGCCCGGTAGTAAAATACGCGGAGCAGATGGGCGTTGTCATGGCCATCGAGCCGGTATGGAAGCATATCGTATACAACCCCGCCAGAGCCAGAAGAGTGCTGGATGAGATCAATTCTCCCAACCTTCAGATCATTCTGGATCCGGTGAACCTGCTGGATTACTGCAATTACAAGGATCAGGTGGCTATCGTGGATGAAGCAATCGATCTGCTGGGTGAAGATGTGGCTATGGTACATCTGAAAGACTTTATTCCCGAGGACGGGAAGCTTCGTTCTGTAGGCTGCGGTCTGGGACAGATGGATTATACTTCTGTACTGAAGTTCATGAAGGAGCGCAAACCCTTTATACATGCGACTTTGGAAGATACCACACCGGAAAATAATGTGCAGGTGAAAAATTTTATTCAGGGACTCTATGACAATCTGTAAAGATGTGGTATACTCTTTCGAGAGTATTCCCAGTAGATTGGTAGGAACAGTGAATTATGTTAAATGAATTTTCCAGAACAGAATTATTGATCGGTAAGGAGGCTATGCAGCACCTGTATCATGCGAGAGTTGCTGTGTTCGGCATCGGCGGTGTCGGCGGTTATGTGGTGGAGGCTCTGGCCCGCAGCGGTGTCGGAGCCTTCGACCTGATCGACGATGACAAAGTATGTCTGACGAATATCAATCGTCAGATCATCGCTACCAGGAAGACCATCGGCAAATACAAGGTAGATGTCATGGAGGAACGTGTACACTCCATCAACCCGGAGGCACAGGTTACAGTACACAAATGTTTTTATCTCCCGGAGACGGCAGACCAGTTTGATTTTACCCAGTATGATTACGTGGTGGATGCGGTGGATACCGTGACTGCCAAGCTGGAGATTATCATGCGGGCGAAGGAGGCGGGAGTTCCCGTTATCAGCTGTATGGGAGCCGGCAACAAATTAGACCCCACGCAGTTCCATGTGGCGGATATCTACAAGACTACCATGTGCCCTTTGGCGAAGGTCATGCGCAGAGAACTGAAAAAGCGCGGTGTGAAGAAGCTGAAGGTGGTGTATTCTACGGAAAGCCCGGTGAAGCCGCTGGAAAATATGGAAAACAGCTGCAAGACAGGCTGTGTCTGCCCTCCGGGTACCACTCATAAATGCACGGACAGAAGAGCCATCCCCGGCAGTATTTCATTTGTACCGTCCGTAGCGGGATTGATTCTCGCAGGCGAAGTGATCAAGGATCTGATTGCAGAAAAAGCATAGCTTTTTTATTAACTGTGCGGTATAATTCTATTATGCATGAACTGTTAAAGGTACAAAGGAGGTTGCTTTATTTATGACAGAAGAGGTAAGCAAAGAACAGATCAAAGGGGAAAATGGGACAGGTATTGATGAAGCTAAGCGCCTGAAGGAGAAAAAGGGAGCTAACATGGTAGTCAAGATCCTGGCAATCGTACTGGTACCGCTTATAGCGATCGCAGTCATTGCCATCCTGGCATTGAATTCCGCAGGGGACAGAATTTCCGACGCAATGATGAAGCATGAGCTGGCAGCGACGGAATATGCATTGGAAATGAGCCTGAACAATTCCACTCCCGGGGACTTTTCATACGAGAACGGAGCACTTTATAAAGGGGAACTGAATCTTACGGACAATAAGCAGGTACTCGATGCTTTCAAACAGAATGCCGGTGTGGATGTGGCACTGTTCTGGGGCAGTGATCTGGCTGTGACCAATCTGACCGGAGGTACCATCACTCTGAGTGAAAAAGTGGCTTCCAAGGTACTGGGTGGAGAAGTCTATTTTTCCAATTCCCTGAAGCTGGGGGATACCGGATGCTATGCATATCTGGCACCTTTGAAGAATACCGACGGCACGGTTGTGGGTATTCTGGCTGCCTGTATGCCGGTAAGGGAAGTGAATGCGCTTTACAAAGGGATTGTAACCGGAAGAGCAATAGCGATTCTGATCCTTGTGACAGCATTCTGTGTCTCCACCTTTATTGTAGTAGGCATGATCTCCAAAGCACTACTGGGTGTAGTAGGTAATCTGGATCAGATCGCAGAGGGTAAATTGAACTTCAAGGTTCCCGATAAGCTGTTAAACCGCAGTGATGAAGTAGGTAAGAGCGCACGGGCTGTATACTCTGTAGTGAACGGCTTTTCCGGAATTATCAGGGATATTCACAATTCCATGCTGGATATGAATGAGTTTACGGGAACGTTCACCAGCAATTTTGACAGCATCGGACAGTCCATTTCTTCTGTAAATACAGCTGTGAATGAGATTGCCCAGGGAGCTACCACACAGGCGGCGGATACCCAGAAAGTCAGCGAAAGCATGAACGAGATGAGCAATGCACTGGGCCGTACGGCAGACAGTGTTAATGCTTTGAGCAGCAGTGCTGCCAACATGAAGGAGAGCAATGCTACCGTGGACAGCACCCTGAAGGAACTGTTGGAGATCAGCTCTCATACACAGCAGTCGGTGGATCAGGTGCAGGAGCAGACCAATATCACCAACGAGTCCGCACAGGCGATTCAGGCAGCTACCGATATCATCGCAGGTATTGCGAACCAGACCAACCTGCTGTCATTAAATGCCAGTATTGAGGCAGCGAGAGCCGGCGAGATGGGCAGAGGTTTTGCAGTCGTAGCCGAAGAAATCCGTGGTCTGGCAGACCAGTCCAGGGAATCCGCAGACAAGATCCGTGGCATCGTAGAGAACCTGATCAGCAACTCCAATCAGAGTGTAGAGATCATGAACGGTGTGGTAGGCGAGATCCATCAGCAGAACGAGAAGCTGGGTACCACGCTGAATGTCTTCAGCACCCTGAACCAGGAGGTTCAGAAGGTAGTCGGTGAGATCAATGTGATCTCCGGCGAGCTGGATCATATTGAGAATTATAAGACGGATGTGGTGGAGAAGATCGACGGACTTACCGAGATCTCCCAGAACAATGCGGCAAGCACCGAAGAGACCGCAGCTACCATGGATCAGCTGGCGGAGATCGTGGAGGATTGCCGACAGGCTACCACACAGCTGAATGAAATTGCGGGTTCACTGAATGCAAATGCGAAGAAATTCCAGCTCGGATAAGATGGAACGGAGCAAATGGAGAAATGAAGAAATGAAGAGAGGCACTGTTACAGAAAAAACTGTGGCAGTGCCCTTTTTGGAAAGGAGACAGCCAGTGGAGGATACCTCAATATTGGAACTGTATTGGGCGAGGGACGAACAGGCCATCGCAGAGACACAAAAGAGCTACGGAAAATACTGCTATAGTATTGCTTATCATATCCTGCATGACAGAGAAGATACCGAAGAATGTCTGAATGATACCTGGATGCGGGCTTGGAATGCGATTCCACCGAAAAAACCGAATCGTCTGGAGCTGTTTCTGGGAACTATTACCCGGAACTTGTCGTTTGATAGATGGAAGGCGAAAAATGCACAGAAACGAGGGAATGGTATTATGGATACGACACTGGATGAACTGGCAGAGTGCATTCCGGCGGCGCATAACACAGAAGAAGCCGTGGAAGCGGCGGAACTGGAGCGGAGCATCAATGCGTTCCTGCATACACTTTCGGAACAGGAGTGCAATGTATTCCTGCGCAGATACTGGTTCGTAGAGGAATATGCGGAGATCGCCGGGCGTTATGGAATGAATCTGAATACGGTGAAGACATCGCTGTTCCGGACCAGAAAAAAACTGCAAAAATATCTGGAACAACAGGGAATCGTCTTATAGACGGAGAAAGAGACGAAAGCGGTGATGAAGGATATGAGCGATTGTAATAAGAACAATAATCAAGATGTGAATTTAAAAGAAGAAAAACTGTTCCGGGCGATGTCCGGAGTGGATGAGGATCTGTTGCTTCGAAGCGAACAGATCAGAAATTCGGGAAGGGTACATAAGTTCCCGATGCGCTATGTGACCCGCATTGCGGCAGCCTGCCTGTGTTTCGTGGTAGCGGGAGTATTGTATATGACAATGAGCAGTACCAAAATGGCAGACAGTACCGGCAATGCGGATACGGCAGCACCGCAGATGGCCTACGGTATCACTGAGGATCAGGAGATCCAGGAAGAGGCGGCAATGGCGGAAGCGGAGGCTGCTATGCCGGAGAGTGAGGCTGCGGAGGATAGTGCCAATATGGCTGAAATGACAGACTCTGCTTCGACAGACAGCGGACAGCAGGCAGCATCCGGGAACAGTATAGACGGGCAGAAACAGAGCGGACTGGAGAGCGCGTTATCCGTCAGCGGTAATGAAAGTTCACAGGACAGTACAGAGGCGGCCCCAGAAGAGGATGGAATTCTTAAAAAGAAGGAAAGACAATTACCGAAGAAAATGACAGTGAAAGGACAATAAAGCAATGAGTACGATAGAGAAACACGACATGACCCAGGGAAAGATACTGTTACCCTTAGTATCTTTTACAATCCCGTTGGTACTGGGGAATCTGTTTCAGCTGACCTACAATGCAGCGGACTCCGTCATTGTGGGAAAATATGTAGGAGAACAGGCACTGGCGGCAGTGGGAACTTCCACTCCTATTATGAATATCGCAATCCTGTTGATCAGCGGGATGTGCATGGGAGCCAGTGTGTTGATGAGCTCCCAGTACGGAGCGAAGGATTATGATACTTTATCCAGACAGATCAGTACGACGATGTTAGCTGGCTGCGGGTTTTCCGTAGTGTTTTCACTGTTGATGCTTCTTCTGGCGAATCCGGTGCTTCGTCTCATTCGGGTGCCGGAGACAGCCATACCCGAAGCTGCGGCATATCTTAGGATCATTTTCATGGGCCTGATCTTTACATTCATGTATAATTTTCTGGCAAATACCATGCGGGCGCTGGGAGACAGCAAGACGCCGCTGTATTTTCTGGTGACCAGTGCTTTCCTGAATATCTTCGGAGATCTGTTTTTTGTTGTGGTACTGCGCTGGGGTGTGGCGGGAAGTGCCATTGCCACAGTGTGCAGCGAGGGACTTTGTTGCCTGCTGTGCGGTATATATATTAAGAAAAAGATTCCTCTTTTATGTCTTGGGAAAAAGTGGTGGGTATTCGATAAGAGCCTGCTGGGCAAGACAGTCAGCTACGGCAGTACCAGTGCCATGCAGCAGGTATGTCTGCAGCTGGGAAAACTGATCATACAGTCTGTGGTCAATACGCAGGGTGTTGCGGTCATGGCGGCATTTACCGCAGTGAACCGAGTGGATGATTTTGCCTATACACCACAGCAGAATATCGGACATGCCATGACGACTTTTCTGGCACAGAACAAGGGTGCAGGGCATAAGGAGCGGATGAAGAAGGGATTCCAGACAGGTCTTTTGATCGAACTGGTCTATTCCATCGGATTGTTCTGTGTAATCTGGGGACTGGCTCCGCAGATCATGACATTGTTCGCCGAGGACGGGGATGCACAGGTGGTATCTCTGGGTATCAGTTATCTGCATCTGATCTCCTGGATGTATATTCTGCCGGGATTGACCAATGGTGTGCAGGGATTCTTCCGTGGTATTGGTGATCTGAAAGTGACATTGTACAGCACATTTATGAATATGTTCGGCAGAGTTGTGGCAGTATTTGTAATGATCCGTCTGTTACAGATGGAATTTGCCAGCCTGGCCTGGGCCAATATGGTCGGATGGATCGTGATGCTGTTGTTCGAGGTGCCGCTGCTAGTGAAGTCTATGCGGAACGGCGAGTGCGGATAGAATGAGCATGTGGCGGACGGTCGCGGGAGACCTCGGGAAATGCCGCAGAGTCTTGGCAATTGGGGGCGTAAAGCAGTGTCGAAAGTCTGGGAGCGGATAGAGTTAAGGATAGGAAATTTTACATGAAGTATGGAAAGATCGTAGAGGGAAAATTCATTGACCGTCCCAACCGGTTTATTGCCCATGTGGAGATTGCAGGGAAAGCGGAGACGGTGCATGTGAAAAATACCGGAAGATGCAGGGAGCTTTTGCTCCCTGGGGCAGCGGTGCGTCTGGAACAGTCGGATAATCCGGCAAGAAAGACATTGTATGACCTGGTGGCTGTTTATAAAGACAGGATCGGCTGGATCAACATTGACAGTCAGGCACCGAATAAGGTCGTGAAGGAATGGCTGGAGGCGCAGGACTATGATGTGGTCAGACCGGAGTATACCTATGGAAATTCCCGCATTGATTTCTATCTGGAAAAAGGGGAGCACAAAATACTCATGGAAGTGAAAGGCTGTACTCTGGAGATCAACGGCATCGGCTATTTTCCCGATGCACCCACGGAGCGTGGGGTGAAGCATCTGCGGGAACTGGCCGCAGCGAGACAGGAAGGATATGAATGTGTGGTTGCCTTTGTGATTCAGATGGAAGGAGTGACGGAAGTACGTCCTTATGTGGAAATGCAGCCGGAATTTGGTACCGCTCTGGCGGAAGCCGAAGCCGCTGGGGTGAAGGTGTTGTTTTTGCCATGCAGGGTGGGTAGAGACTGGCTGAAGATAGATGGAAAGTTAGTAAAGAAATGCTATCAAATCCCCGTAGCCCTTGGCAAGGTATAAGAAACGCGGCACGCTCGTACTTTAGTACGATGCGCTCCTGTCGCAGAGCGTAGCGGTACATAAGCGGTCATAATACGACCGCAATGCGTCCCTTGGGACGCTATGGTACCGACGTCTGCTTACGGCACTGCTTATTCTTATACCCAGCCGGGGCTACTGGTTTTTTGAAAGCTTTCCAAAACGCAGAACTCCCGGCGTATGCGGTGCCATGTCGAAGATGTTTGTCGGAGGATGTTGATATTTTCTAGAAAAGTGCTGAAAGGCAGGGGGAAAGCGGACATGATGTCCGCGTCAGCCGATTGTCGACATGGATGTCGACTGTAGGCGGCCCCGTCATGACGAGAACTACTCATCACTTTTCGTAGAAAATTCACATCCGGAGACCTTACATCGAGACATGTGTATCGCATGCTCCGGGAGTTCGTGGATTTTGCCAATGTATTTAACTAACTTTCTATTTAGTCGTTCAAAGCCATGTCTTTCAATTTCGCAAACAAATTCCGTACCGGCTTAGCGCTTAAAATTACCAGAGTTATGGCTGCTTCAGAGAAGATATAGATAGCATTGTAGGCGAGGGAGTAAGGCAGGGGATCCCAGCCTTCCCAGGCATAGTAGCCGAAGAAGATCCATCCGGAGATCACGGCAAACACATATCTTCCAAGAACCCCGGCAATATATCCCTTGATCAGTCCTAGCTTCGCATTGGAGAAGAGACCGGACAGTCCCAGAGCGCCGAAAGCAAGAAGATAGTCTACCACCAGCTGCAGGGGATATAATACATAGGGATCTATGAGCAGCTGCAGGACACCGTAGGCTACACCTGTGGCAATACCGGCACCCAGACCGAACCAGTAGCCGGGCAGGCAGATCACCAGCATGGAAAGCAAAGTAATGGAGCCGCCGGTAGGAAAATGGAACAATTTGATATTGGAAAGAACGGTTCCCAGGGCAATGGCCATGGCACAGAATGCCAGCTGTTTCACGGTGAGCTTGCCGTGCTTCATCCTGGAATCACCATCGGAAGAAGCGGGAGCTGCCGCAGTCTTTTTCATCTGCATGCGGGCAAATAAAACAGCGGCCGCCAACAGTGCGGCCAGAATGATCACCAACAGGACATTTCCCAGGGTAGTGGGGATATAAGTAGTCTCTCCCCAGTCATTGGTAACAGCAGTGTACAACATAAAAAAATCCTCCTTCGTGTGTGCGAGGAGGGACAACATCGTATTCATACAGATAAACTCTCTGTATGAATAATGTGCTTCCTTACGCCGGTATTACCCGGTTCAAGTAGTGAGGGTTAGAAGCGGAGCCTTGACGGCGGCACTTCAATCTCAGCGATGTGCTCCCCTAGCGGATATTCTATTTACCTGTTTACTATAGTGCTTTATCGTAGCAGTGTCAAGCGTTTACTTTCGGAATGCCCCGGGGAATTTATAAAAAAGTTTTCAACACCTGCAACACTCCGTTTTCCCAATAGGGCGCACAGGTATCCCTTGCAGCGGCAATGACTTCCTCTCTTGCATTGGAAACAGCATAGCTCATTCCGGCGCTTTGCAGCATTTCGATGTCGTTCAGATTGTCTCCAAAGGTACAGGTCTCATCTGGCGCAATCCCCAAATATTCCTGGAGAAAACGGATCGCAGACCCCTTATTTACCCCAAGGGGATTGCAGTCCACCCATTCTTTTCCGGCAGAAGCAAGCTTCGCCCGGGACTGCCAGGTGGGAGTGAAGACAGGTGCACACATTTCTTCACAGGCGGAAGGATGATATACAGTGAACTTGATCACATTGTCCACGGGCGTTTTCATAAGATCGGCAGATTCCCGGATGTCATATCCGTAGGAATCCGTAAGCCACCGGAACATCCGGCTTCCAGCATCTTCCGCCAGGCAATAATCCGGTGTGGCAATAAAATAATCGCAGTCCGGTAATTCATTCCGGACTGTCTCACACATGCCGTGCCAGATCTCTTTGGGTAAGGTATGCACCTTTAAAATTTCCTTCGGTGTGCGGACCACGGTACCGCCGTCGGTGATATAGAGGAGCTTGTCGCGGATGGGAGCAAAAAGCTTCCGCTCACTGATAAATTGTCTGCCGGAACAGGCAACGAAACGGATGCCTTTTGCAATCAGCTTTTCAATGACGGTCATGTATTCAGGATCCAGCATCAGAGTGCCGTCCTTCAATAGCGTGCCGTCAATATCGGTTGCAATAAGTTTGATCATAGTGCCTCCTGAATCTTACATTTCATTATATCGTGAGCACAGCTCACTCAATGCATTTCGCAAAATCACACTTGCACGCAAGTGATTTTGCTTCATTATATCATGATTCGCACCTTCGGTGCTTAACGTTGCTTCGCAACTATCATGATCAACTTCGCCGTTCGCCAATCATGCAAGCATGTTGGCTCTCTTGCGCTCATTATATCATGAGCTCACGAATCTGCGCTATCGCGCTCTACATCCTGCTTCGCAGGATATTCGTTCGCTAATGAGCCCAGAAAAACAAATGTCTGCTTAAGCGCGGTGAGATAAGAAAACAAGCAAAAAGCCTTAAATCATCGCGTTTATGGACGGCGGGCAAACAGGTTACAACTGAATAACCGAGCAAAAGGGGCGTTATCAGACCGATAGCGTCCCTTTCTGCATATTGGCATACCGCAGCTTGAAAAGAGTTGCGGTTTTTTTATGCCCAAAAGCAGGCGGTAACGTGGAACGTTAGGCGCGAAAAAGCCCTTGCAATACAAGGCTTTTCAGACGCAAAAAACGGCAAAGGCATACTGCAATACCAAAACCGCCAAAAACGGCTTTCTAATATTCCACGCAAACCGAGAAAGGAAGTGATAAAAAATGGCAGTTTTCCGAGTTGAGAGAAATACGGGCTATACCGTTATGAGCAACCACCACTTGCGCAATAAGGAACTCACCTTAAAGGCAAAAGGCTTGCTTTCGCAAATGCTGTCCTTACCCGAAGATTGGGATTATACCCTTGCGGGCTTATCTCACATCAACCGCGAGAAGATCGACGCAATCCGCGAAGCGGTCAAAGAACTTGAAAAAGCCGGATATATCGTCCGCAGCCGGGAACGCGACGAGAAAGGACGTTTGCGCGGTGCGGATTATGTCATATATGAGCAGCCGCAGCCGCCTACATCGGATTTACCTACATTGGAAAATCCAACATTGGATAATCCAACGTTGGAAAAACCTACGCAGGAAAAACCTACGTTGGAAAATCCAACGCAATTAAATAAAGATATATCAAGTAAAGAACAATCAATTACTGATTTATCAAGTACCCATTCCATTCCTTTCCATTCCCTAAATCCCTTGCCTTATGAGCAGGACGAAGCGGCTACGCCGCCGGAAAGGAAAAGAACGGAAGCGAAAACAAACAGCGCAATAGAGATTTATCGGGAAATTATCAAAGACAACATCGACTATGACATTCTCATTCAAGACCCCAAAATGGATAAAGACCGTTTGGACGAGATTGTAGAAATCATGCTGGAAACCGTCTGCACAGCCCGAAAGACAATCCGTATCGCCGGGGACGACTACCCCGCCGAACTTGTCAAATCAAAGTTTATGAAGCTGAATAGCAGCCACGTTGAGTTTGTTTTGGATTGCATGAGGGAGAACACAACCAAAATCCGCAACATCAAGCAGTATCTTAAAGCGGTGCTGTTCAACGCGCCGAGTACCATTGACAGCTACTATACCGCCCTTGTCAATCACGACTTTTACGGCAGCAAATGAGCATAGCCGCAGTTTACCGGGAAAGGAGTTGATACCTTGCAGGAGGAAGTAACCCAAAAAACGATTGCCCTATCCGTCAACGTGGGAAAAGGCGCGGCAAGGCTTACCGAACAGGCGTTGCAGAAAGCAATCAAGAAGTTTTTGGAGCAGAAAAGCAAAGCCCCGCATGGGAAACAGACTATGCGGCAGCTTATGAAGCAAAATGCGGGTGTTTCCAACATCGAGATCACCGACAGCAATATCAAAGCCTTTGAGAGTACCGCGAAGAAATACAACATAGATTTTTCGCTGAAAAAGGTTAAGGGCGAACAGACCCGTTACCTTGTGTTTTTCAAAGGCAGGGACGCGGACGTTATGACCGCAGCATTTCAAGAGTTTTCCGCAAAGAAGCTGAACAGGGACAAAAAGCCCTCTATCCGCAAAGCCCTTGCCGCAGCAAAGGACAAGGCGAAGCAGCTTAACGCCGCCCGCGACAAGGTAAAGAAAATAGACAGGGGGCGCGAGATATGAAGCAGATGAACTACAAAAAGCTGATAATCCCGAATATCCCGTATGTGTTCTTTGTCTATCTCTTTGATAAAGTCGGACAAGCGGCGCGGCTTGCCCCCGGCGCGGATATTTCCGAAAAGATACTCAATATCACACAGGGATTTTCCGAAGCGTTTTCAAATGCCTTGCCGAGCGTTCACCCGCTGGATTTACTTATCGGCATTGTCGGCGCGGTGGTTATCCGTCTGATTGTCTATGTCAAAGGGAAAAACGCGAAGAAATACCGCAAGGGCGCAGAATACGGCAGCGCCCGATGGGGCAACGCCGAAGATATAAAGCCCTACATCGACCCGGATTTTCAGAACAACATCATTTTGACGCAGACCGAACGGCTTACCATGAACAGCCGCCCGAAGCAGCCGAAATACGCGAGAAATAAAAACGTTGTGGTGATCGGCGGCAGCGGCAGCGGAAAAACAAGGTTTTTTGTAAAGCCTAATTTAATGCAGCTTCATTCTTCCTACGTCTTGACAGACCCGAAAGGCACCGTCCTAATCGAGTGCGGAAAGCTGCTGCAACGGGCAGGCTACCGCATTAAGGTACTGAATACGATAAACTTTCGGAAAAGTATGCACTATAACCCGTTTGTCTATATCCGCAGCGAAAAGGACGTGTTAAAGGTTGTCAATACCCTTATCGTGAATACCAAAGGCGAGGGAGAAAAAAGCGCGGAAGATTTTTGGGTGAAAGCCGAGAGATTATTATATTGCGCGTTGATCGGCTATATTTGGTATGAAGCCCCCGCCGAGGAAATGAACTTTACAACGCTGCTTGAACTTATCAATGCAAGCGAAGCACGCGAGGACGACGAGGAATACCAAAGCCCCGTTGATCTACTCTTTGCCGATTTGGAAGAACGCAGCCCCGACCATTTCGCAGTGAAGCAATATAAAAAATACAAATTGGCGGCGGGTGTTATATGCTCTAAGTGACTTCTTAATCACGATTTTTTCTCATGGTTAGTGAAGCGACACTTAGAGCATATTTCATTTCAGGAGGACAACGCTATGATGAGATCATCAACACCCCTAACACTCCCACCGTATCGGCCTTTTCCGCAGGGCGACAGCATGAAAGGTTCCAGAGCATACCTGTATTGCCGCGTAGCACACAATGACGGTTTTTCACTGGAATTGCAGAAAAAAGAACTCCTGCAATTTGCAGAGCAGGCCGGGCTTGAAATCGTGGGTATTTCCGCTGAATATGCTGGCGGAAGAACTTTAGACCGTGGCGGGCTTAATGAGGTCAGTCAGGCAATTTGCAGCGGCAAGGCTGACATAGTGCTGGTGAAAAGCACTTCCCGCATTGCAAGGGATATGCCGCAATTCCAAGAGTACATCCGGCTTTTGAGCGAGAATGGAGCAACACTCTGCTGCATGCAGGAACAGCTTGTATTCGGAGGGAGGTATCGTCATGCTGAAAACTAAAATAACACCTTTGTACGAAAGATTGAGCCATGACGATGAACTGAATGGAGAATCCAACTCCATCAGCAATCAGAAATCCATGCTGGAGGACTACGCCAGACGCAACGGTTTTCCCAACCCGACCCACTTTACGGACGATGGAATTTCAGGAACCCGCTTTGACCGCCCCGGATTTAATGCCATGATGGAGGAAGTCGAGGCTGGCCGTGTGGAGGCAATCATCATCAAAGACATGAGCCGGTTAGGACGCGACTATCTTAAAGTCGGTCAGATCATGGAGATTCTGCGAATCAAGGGCGTGCGGCTCATTGCCATCAATGACGGTGTGGACAGTATCAACGGCGATGACGATTTTACCCCTTTCCGCAACATTATGAACGAGTATTATGCCCGTGATACCAGCAAGAAGATCAAATCCGTGTTCAAGGCGAAAGGCATGAGCGGAAAGCACCTGACTGGCACTGTCATTTACGGCTACCTGTGGGACGAGAAGCGGGAACACTGGTTTGTGGATGAAGAAGCTGCCGCCGTTGTCAAGCAGATTTTCCGGCTGACAATGGAGGGATTCGGCCCGTACCAAATCTCACAGCTTTTGAAGCAGCAGAAAGTGGAAATCCCGTCCGTCCACCTTGCCCGGTACGGCGAGGGCGTGAACAAAAATAAGACGGTCAAAGACATTTACGGCTGGGGATCGTCCACTATCGTGAATATTCTGAAAAAGCGCGAATACTTAGGCCATACCATCAATTTCAAGACCCGCAAGCACTTCAAAGACAAGAAAAGCCACTATGTCGATGAAAGCGAATGGACAATTTTTGAAAATACCCATGAAGCAATCATCGACCAGGAAACCTTTGATAATGTGCAGCGCATCCGGGGGAATGTGAAGCGATACCCGGACGGCTGGGGCGAGGCCGCCCCTCTGACCGGACTTCTCTACTGTGCCGACTGCGGCGCAAAGATGTATGTCCACCGCATGAACAACGGCAAGCGTATTTCGCAATATACCTGTGCCAATTACAGCAAGACACCGGTGGGCGTCCTCTGCCCCACACAGCACCGGATCAACGAGAGCGCGGTTCTGAACCTTGTTTCCGATATGCTCCGGGCGATTGCCGATTACTCCAAGAACAACCGCACTGAGTTTGTTCGGACTGTTCAGGAGACACAGGCGGCACAGCAGGCCAGCAACATTTCCAAAAAGAAAAAGCGGCTGGCCGCCGCACAGAAACGCGCCGGGGAACTGGAAAAGCTGATGTGCCGGATTTATGAGGATAACGTGTTAGGCAAGCTGCCGGATGCCCGGTATGCCGCCCTTGACGCACAGTACGCGAAAGAACAGGGGGAGCTTGCCAGCGAGATCGCAGAGCTGGAAAAGGCAATCCGGGACTACGAGCAGACACGGAAATCTGCGGAGAAGTTTATCTCGCTGATTGACAAGTATGAGAATTTTGACAATCTGACAACCGCCATGCTCAATGAGTTTGTAGAGAAAATCCTTGTCCATGAACGCGACCGGAAAGGCAGCATTGAAACCACACAGGAGATTGAGATTTATTTCAACTTTGTCGGAAAATATGTTCCGCCCCACTTCGGGGAAGTTGATCTGACCCCGGAGGAATTAGAAGCCCTGCGGAAGAAAGAGGAACGCAAGGACAGGCTTCATCAGAACTATTTGAAGCGGAAAGCCAGCGGTGCACAGAAACGGTATGAGGACAAGATCAAGGCAAAGAAAAAAGCGGAAATGGACGCTAAGAAAGCGGCTATCCGGGCAGAGGATATGGCAAGAGGCGTGTTTATTCCAGTGAGCCAGTTACCGAAGCAGGAGCC
Source organism: Lachnospiraceae bacterium GAM79 (assembly GCA_003584705.1). Lineage (GTDB taxonomy): Bacteria > Bacillota > Clostridia > Lachnospirales > Lachnospiraceae > Acetatifactor > Acetatifactor acetigignens. The sequence continues at coordinate 2,849,656 of AP018536.1, read as the reverse complement.
GCAGAAAGCCCTGGCGCAGACCCGCGCCGCTGTATGACAAAGGAGGATTTCACATGAAAGAGCTGACCTATATCCGTGTTGGAGATTACTACATCCCAAATCTGAAGCTGGCAGAACAGCTGGACAAGCCCATCGGCAAGTATGGGCGTATGCGGCAGCGGTATTTGAAAGAATACCGCCCCGCCCTTTACAGCAGCCTGTTACTCTCTGAGAAGCTGTATTCCCACCTGTTAGAGATTGACGAGGTGGCAAATGCGCGCATGGACATTCTCATGCCGCAGCTTATGAAAGCCGCCGGTGCGACCGAGGAACTAAAGGCCGCCGATCAAATGAAGTGGGTGGGGCTTGCAAATAATTGCAGGGCGCAGGCCGAGGAAATTGTACTATCAGAACTGATTTTTGATTAGCTTTGTCATTTTTGCGGCCTCTGTTTATTTTTATAACACGTTCAGTGCATTTCCCACCTTGCACTATTGTGAAAGGACAAAGTATAATAAGGACATCGGTAATCAAATGATTAAAAATTGCGGAGCATTTGCTTTCATAACAAGTTATAGAGCAGGCAGCTGTGTTTACGGGCTTAGGAAAATCTTAATAATTTCTCATGTAAATCATTGAGACTGACAGCATAACGTCTGCTATACTTGATAAAATAGGAACACAGAATGAGGTTGATAATATGGCTGAAAAGATATTAGTTGTAGACGATGAGCGGGATATTGCAAACCTGTTGGAAGTCTATTTACAAAATGAGAACTACATTGTTTATAAGTATTACTGCGCCCAGGATGCCATCCAGTGCATTGAAAATAACGAGATTGATCTTGCAATACTGGATATTATGCTCCCGGATATGAGCGGCTTTTCTCTTTGCCAGCTTATTCGCGAAAAATACACCTATCCCATTATCATGCTAACGGCTAAGATTGAAGAAACAGACAAGATCACCGGGCTTACGTTAGGCGCTGATGATTATGTGACAAAACCGTTCCGCCCGTTGGAGGTAGTAGCCAGGGTAAAGGCCCAGCTAAGACGCTATAAAAAATATTCTGCTCCCGCAGTAGAGAAAAAAGCAAAGCCGGAGCTTTCCTACCACAAATTGCGGCTGAATACTCAAACGCATGAGTGCCTGTTGGAGGGCGAAGCAGTATCGTTGACCCCGACAGAATTTTCAATCTTACAGGTTCTTTTGGAAAACACAGGAAATGTTGTGAGCATTGAGGACTTGTTTCATGCAGTCTGGAAAGATGAATATTACTCCAAAAACAGCAGCACCATTACGGTGCATATCCGGCATCTGCGCGAAAAACTGAAAGACACATCTGATACGCCACAATATATTAAAACAATCTGGGGCGTAGGTTATAAGATTTAAGAGAAAGGGAAACGAATGAACAGGAAATTGAAACCATGGGTGTCAGTTCTTTTCTTGATTTATCTGGCACTTTTGATCTGGATTATACTATTTAAACTGCAATTTTCTATCAGCGATCTGGACGCTCTGCGAAGTGTGAACCTGATCCCGTTCCACTACGATAATGAAGTCGGTGCGGGATTCCACATAAAAGAAGTGCTGGAGAATCTTCTGATCTTTATCCCTATGGGAATCTATTTACAGATGCTTTTGCCAGAAAGCAGATTCCATGTAAAGCTGGTTATTATCGCTGGATCGAGTTTATTACTGGAAACGGCTCAATATATCCTTGCCGTAGGCCGTTCTGACATTACCGACTTGCTTACTAACACCACGGGCGGCCTTTTAGGAATTGCTTTATATGGCATTATGGTCCGGCTGCTCAAAAACAGGGCCAGAGCGGACAAATTGTTTTTTATTCTTGCTGTAATCACAAGTGCTGCTATCGTTGGCTTACTGGCGCTTCTTTTGCTTGCGAATTGAGGGAGGTATGCTTATGCGAAACAAAAAAACGATTACAAAAAGACGGCTAGGACTGCATTTATATTTGTCGCTGTTCTTGTATGCTGTGGTAGGTTTGGGACTAACTTTGTTTCTGGAATATGCGTTCTCAAAATCTGACAGCACCATTTTGTCATGGTTTCATTGGCGGTCAGATGTCATTTTTATTGTCTATTTAATCATCGGCTTTATCTGCATTTTTAATTACTTTTGGAACAAGCCCTGGGGATATCTGGATGAGGTCATTTCTGCAACACAAACCGTTTATGAGGAAAGCGATCAGCCGGTGGAATTATCAGACCCGCTGAAAGAATCCGAGCGGCAGTTAAACCAGATCAAGATGTCCGTTTTATTAAGCAGGCAGGCCGCAAAGCAAGCCGAGGACAAAAAGAATGAGATTATCATGTATCTGGCCCATGATATTCGCACACCATTGACAACCGTGATCGGTTATCTGAGCCTGCTCCATGAGGCACCAGATATGCCCGAACTACAGAAAGAAAAGTATGTCAAGGTTGCACTGGATAAGGCTGACCGGCTGGAAAAACTGCTAAATGAGCTTTTTGAAATTACCAAATACAATGCACACACTGTTTCATTAAAGAAAGAAACCGTAGACCTGCATTGCCTGTTTGCACAGATAATAGATGAAATATACCCGTCTCTTTCTACAAACGGCAATACAATCACCATTACAGCGGATGATGATTTATCCGTAAATGCCGACCCGGAAAAACTGGCGCGGGTTTTTAGTAATCTCCTGAAAAATGCGGCAGCATACAGCTACCCACAGACAGAGATTACAATAGAAGCAAAGAAGCAGGGAGACTGTGTTCGGATTGTCTTTAAAAATCATGGAAAGACAATTCAACCGGAGCAGCTTGCAGGCATATTTGAAAAATTCAACCGTCTGGACGAAGCCCGGCTTTCCGATACAGGAGGTGCAGGGCTGGGACTTTCGATTGCGGAAGAAATTATACATCTGCATAGTGGAACGATTACTGTTACCAGTGAAAATGAGACGATTTCTTTTGTGGTCATACTCCCCGTTTCCGCTTAGGCAATTTGAAGTGAAATCTTAGGAATTACTTAGGAAATTTCGTGTCCAATCTTTGAGATTGCACTGCCCTTGTCCGATACAATAGGTATTGAACAGGGGCAGTATTTTTGTCTAAGCGAAAGGAGTAAACTTATGGAATTAAAAATGGAACACATAAGCAAGAAGTTTAAGGATAAGACCGCTGTTGATGATGTCAGTCTTACTCTGACAACCGGCGTATGGGGGCTGCTGGGTGCAAACGGAGCGGGAAAGACCACCCTCATGCGTATGATTGCGGATATTATGACACCGAGCAGCGGAAACATCTATTTTGACGGAACCGACATTCACAAGATGGGAAAAGACTACCGCAGCCTTTTCGGATTTTTGCCGCAGGATTTTGGATATTCCCGTGATTTTACCGTCAAAGATTATCTGGAATACATTGCTGCTCTGAAAGATGTACCGGCTCGCGAAACGACTAAGAAGATTGACTATCTGCTGAATATCTTAACCCTTTCCGATGTGAAAAGGAAAAAGATTTCCAAGCTATCCGGTGGGATGAAGCGCCGTGTAGGGATTGCGCAGGCTATGTTGAATGACCCCAAAATCCTTGTGATGGATGAACCAACGGCCGGGCTTGATCCGGGAGAGCGGGTACGGTTCCGAAATTTTATCTCCGAGTTTTCCCATGACCGGATCGTATTGATCTCTACCCATATCGTTTCTGACATTGAGTATATCGCAACAAGAAATGCAATTATGAAAGATGGAAAGATTATTGATGTGGGGACAACAGACGAACTTGTGAAACAAATTGAGGGAAAAGTCTGGACTTGTACCATACCAGATAGAGATTTGGGTCAGTATGAGATGCGTTTACGCATCATCAACCAGCGCGGAGAAGATAACAACCAAGTGTCTGTTCGGTATCTGTCTGATAAATCAGAAATTGAGGGATCTACTACTATATCGCCGCGTCTTGAGGACTTGTATCTTTGGCTATTTCCGCAGGCGGACTATGAAAAGGAGGGAAATTGATATGCGTTTATTTCGATTAGAAGTAAAGCGAATTATGAAATCACGCCGTACTTTAATCCTGTTCACCGTTGCATTGCTAATGTCTATTGTAATGGCATATTTACCAATCAGTTTTGAATCTATTAACCAACCAGGAGAAAATGGAGAAGTTATAGAATTAGATGGTATACCGGCAATTCAATTTAAGAAAGATTATTACGAGAAAACAGCAGGCGAAATTACTCCGCAAAAACTTGCGGAAGCCCTGCGGACCTATCAATCCTATGTAAAAGAATATGGGACGCTTGATGACGTTCCGCTGGACATATATATTGAAAACATTATGGCCATCCGTCCTATGCTGAAAGGATTAACAGAAGCCTTTGCTGATTCTAAAACCGGTATGGCCGCAGACCTGATGGATATTAACCCCGATGAGGTTGAGCAAAGTTTTTATGAAAAATGTGCGTCTCATTTGAATGATATTATGAATTTGGAGCAAAAGGGACACTCCGCAGCGGCGCGGTTTTCTGCAACAAAATATTCCAATGTGAATAAACCATTCCTGTTATATTCCGGCATGAGCAGAGATGCCTTTGACTATATAACATTGTATATTTTTATTTTATCTATTCTTTGTATAGCGATTGCAGCTCCGATTTTCGCAAATGAATATCAGACAGGCAGTGATAGTATTTTACGTTGTACGAAATATGGACGTATGAAATTAGCGATTACACGGATTTTGACAGCTTGTTGTATTTTTATAGTAATTTTTGTTTTGGGAATGGTTATCCACTTATCTATTATAAACCTTGCATTTGGAACGGAATGCCTGAAAACCTCTTTTCAAATGTTGTTTTCAATCATAAACCTACCAAATATAACTTTAGGACAGCTCCAGATTATTTTAGTGTTGGCAGGGCTTCTTTCTGTATTAGCAAGCGTTAGTTGCACACTTTTTCTGTCCGCAAAGTGTAAAGACTCTTTAACGGTTTTACTAATTTCCATTGTGGTATTGTTTTTGCCTATGTTTACTTACAGTGCTTTTGGAGGTGCAACATGGCTTTCCACAATTTTGCCATCTTCAGGTATCGGTATGCAAAACAATTTTCTTTACCAGCTTTATAATTTCAATTTCCTTCATATTGGGGAAATGAGTTTTTGGACACCGCATGTCATTCTGATTACAGCGGCGATTGAAATGCCTGTTTTCCTGTTGTTGACGGTTCGCTCTTACTGCAAACATCAGACAGCATAAAAGGTGACAAAAGACCAAGCAAGAAAAATAGTAATCCATCTATGAAAAGCAAAGATTGACCATTCTGCCGGACGACGGCAAAAGAAAAAAGCCGTCGCACAGCAGAAGTATTTTCACGCGCCTACACATTTTTACGGCGGCTTTGAGAAAAATCAAGGCCGCCGTTTCTTTTCCCCTCAAATGGAATGACGCGCTGGCAGCTTCGGCGGCTTACAGGAGGGAGCCGACATGATACGATCTGAGCGCCGACAAATTCTGACGGGATTTTTACCACCGTCAAAAAAATCCAGACCGCTCATTGGGAGCAGTCTATCGGCGATTGCGAAAATCGTCGCTTTTTAGTTGAATATTTTGTTTATCGCGCTCGAATAGCTTCATGCTGTCCGGGCGTTTTTCTATCTTCTCCCCGGTGTCGCTCCCCGCCTGCCCCGTTCAGATTTTTCCAAAAAATTCTGAACGGAGGAAAGGCAGATGGAAGTCACCATCAATTATAACGGACAAGCCCTGTCTGTGGAAGTTACGGTTGAAGTTTACGAATACCTTGACCGCGCCGACCACAAGACGGAAAACCTTGCACATGAGCAGCGGCGGCATTGGGACGGACGGGAGTTTGACGAGTACATAGCTTTTACCGAGGGCGTGGGCGCTTATAGTGAAACGCCGGAGGACTATCTTTGCAGGAAAGAAACGCTCCATGAATTGCTTGCGGTTCTGGACGGCTGCACCGAGGCGCAACGCCGCCGGTTCCTGCTCTATGCGCTGGACGGATTGAGTTATGCGGAGATCGCCGCCCTATGCGGCTGCTCCAAGACTTCGGTTTTCGAGAGCATTGAAGCGGTCGGGAAAAAAATGAAAAAATATTTTGCCGACCACCCTAACGATTGACCTGTTTTCTGGCTACCCAGTGAGAGGAACTTTTCTCTCAACACATTACCGGAGAGGACAAGCAGTTTGAAGCTGCCTGTCCTCTCTGCATTTAGGAGGATAAGCCCATGAAAACAATCAATCTGCGGAACTATTACTATCCTTGCTACAAGGAGGATGTGCTTGTGGAGGTCAGCGATGAAGTGGCCGAGGCCCTGTTGCTCATGCTCCGGGAAGAAAACAACCGCCGCCGCAAAATCTATTACCATAAGGCGTACTTCTCCCTTGACCGGGAGGACGGGATTGAAAACGCCGCGCTGTGCGGATTTGAAAAATCACCGGAGGATATTTTCATGGAGCAGGAGGAAGAACGGTTTTTTTTGCTGACGCTGGAACGGCTGGACGAGGCGCTTTCCCATCTTACACCGGCACAGGAGCGGCGAATCCGCGCCCGCTATCTGGAGGGGAGGAAAACAAAGGACATCGCGGACGCCGAGGGCGTGAGTATCCATGTGATCTATGAATCTTTGCAGAGAGGATTAAAAAGCCTGCAATGCTATTTTGCAAAAAAGAAATGGAGGGAATTTGAAGAATGAGATTTACCCAGAGCGAATTGGAACTGATCTACCAGTACGCCATGCCAGGGGGCAAGGACGCAACCCTGACCGAATTGCGGGCTGTCCGGCGGGCGGTGAAAGAGCCGCTGACAAAAGCCATTGTGGAGAATACCATTGACAAGCTGCTGGAAGTGCCGGAACCGGAGTGCAGCCGGTTCATTGCCGACACAAAAGCCCGGTTTTTGGAGCAGCGCGACCAATCCATCCGTGACCGGCTGGCCGCCGCCAGAGCGCAGGAGCCGCCCATGCTGGGGCATGACCTGTTCGGGCTGGAACGGTACTCTCCCCATACCCGCCACATGGTTGTCGTGGACATCCTAACCTCTGACAGCCCGGTGGGATTCCCCGGCGAGCGTTACCGCTTCTTTCTCTCTGACGAGGGTTACAAGAACGCGAAGAAAAGCGCGGAGCGAGGAGAAATCAAAATCCGCAGCCATGCCGCTGTCGGTATCGGGCGGCTTTACCATGACAAGAAGCTGACTGGCCCGGAGCGGTGAAAGGAGACGCTATGAAAGAACTGGAAAAAATACAGGCAAAGCAACAGAAAGTACAGAATGAAATCCGTCAGTTGGAGAACCGGCAGAAGATTCTCTTAAACCGCCAGAGTGACGCAGAGCGCAGGGCGAGGACGCGCCGCCTGATCGAGCATGGGGCGATTTTAGAGAGCGTCTTTCCTGCTATTTCTGCCATGACCGGCGAGGAAGTCAAAGCGTTTCTGCTGACTGTCTCTCATTTGCCGGGAGTGCCGGAGCTTACGCAGGACAAGCCTGAAAGCCCCGGTACGGAGTAACTATGGAATTTCCAACGGCGCACTTATGCACCGTTACCGGTGCTGTGCGCCCTGCCGGGGGCTGTTGCGCTCTCCGAGCGCGATGGGGAGCTACTCTCCCCAAACCCCTTGTGCGCCCCGCGCAGCATGACACCCGCCCTGCGGCTGTCATGCTCCAGGTCGCCAATATATCCCACCCGAAAGGAGGCTGTACCAATGGATTTCTGCCATTTTCCCGTCAAGATCGTGAAGCGCAGCAAGGGCCGGTCTGCCGTAGAAGCTGCCGCTTACCGGAGCGGGACGAAACTGACAAACGAATGGGACGGGCAGACCCATGACTATACCCGGAAACGTGGCGTTGTCCATACGGAGATCATGCTGCCGCCCCATGCCCCGCCGGAATTTTCTGACCGCGCTACTCTCTGGAACAGCGTGGAGCAGATTGAAAAAGCAAAGGACAGTCAGCTTGCCCGCGACATTGAGGCGGCCCTGCCCCGCGAATTATCCAGAGAACAGCAGCTTGCCCTTATCCGCTCTTTTGTGAAAGACAACTTTGTGGACAAGGGGATGTGCGCCGATTTTGCGCTCCATGATAAGGGGAACGGCAATCCCCATGTCCATATCCTGCTGACGGTGCGCCCGCTGAAAGAATCCGGCCAGTGGGGAGCCAAGTGCCGCAAGGTTTACGATCTGGACGAGCGGGGCCAGCGAATCCCGGACGGGAAAGGCGGCTGGAAGAACCACCGGGAAGATACGACTGACTGGAACGACAAAGGGAACGTGGAACTGTGGCGCAAGGCGTGGGCGGACTATGTGAACCGGGCGCAGGCGGCTATCGGCCTGTCAGACCGGATCGACCACCGCAGCTATAAGCGCCAGGGCATTGACAAGATCCCCTCTGTCCATCTGGGCGTTGCCGCTTTCCAAATGGAGAAGCGCGGTATCAAAACCCGCAAGGGTGACCTGAACCGCCAGATCGCCGCCGACAATAAGCTGCTGAAAGAGATCAAGGCCCGCATTACCCGGCTTTACAACTGGTCTAAGGAAGAAGCTGCCAAGCCGCAGGCGGAGCAACCCGCCATGTCGCAGCTATGGGCGGCACAGCAGGAAATGAGCGGCCAGCCCCGTTCCAGCTATGGCAGGGTGAAGAAGTTGCAGGAGCAGGCGGCGCTTTTCAATCTGCTGAACGCCAACGGCATTACCACCATGCAGGAGCTTTTTGAAAAAGTCTCCGGCATGAATAAAGCCTATTATGATCTGCGCGGCGAGATCGTCAGCGGGGAGCGCCAGATCAAAAAGCTGGAAGAACGGATTGCCATGTATGAGCAATACGAGAAGCACAAAGAAATCTGCCGCCAGCTTAAAAAAGTGAAGCCGGAAAAGCGGGAGCAATTCCGGGAGCAGCACTATACGGAGGTTGCCCTTTATGAAGCCGCCGCCCGGTATCTGGATGAACTGAAAGCTGCCGGGGAGCCGATCAAGCCGAAAAGCTGGCGGCGGGAGGTAGACACCCTGACCGCTAAGAAGAACTTGCAATATCAGGAAATGCGAGCCATGCGGGAAGAACTCAAAGCTGTGGAAAAATTGAAAAAGACCGCTGAACAGCTTGCCAAGAATGAGCCGACAAGGAAAAAGGAGGAACTCGAACTATGACAATGACCGAAATCGTTGTGACTATCACCATCACACTTCCAGAGCCGGAGCCGCCCGCGCCGGACGGAACAGAAATGCCGGAGCCGCTTCTTACCAGGGAGCAGCCGCCTGTGTGCCGCTGCCATGTGCGCTATGGAACGAAAGCGGCATGAATCCATTCCCGTCATGGACTACCGGCAATACCGGCGCGCGCGGCGGCTGGTGCATGAGTGCTGTAATTATGACGGTGGCAACTGTATTGCATTAGACGATGGAGAGGAATGTGTCTGTGTCCAGAGCATTTCCTACTCCCTGCTGTGCCGGTGGTTCCGGGCGGCGGTACTGCCGCTGGACAAGGAACTGGAAACTGCCCTGCTTTACCGGCTGGACGCGAAGCGGTGTGCCGTATGCGGGGCGTTGTTCCGGCCCGGTTCCAACCGCGCCAAATACTGCCCGGACTGCGCCGTTACCATGAAACGGATCAGGGCCGCCGCGCGCAAGCGGAAACAAAGGGCGAAATGTCACGCTTTAGGGGCTGAAAAAGCCTTGTAAATCAAGCACTTTTCCGAGGGTGTCAAAGGGTGCATGATACATTTATCCTTTTACCCCCAAAACAGCCCTGAAAAGGCGTACAGGCCCCATGACAGACCAAAGGAGCAACCTATGACTGAAAACAGACGATTTTATTATCTAAAGCTGAAAGAAAATTTTTACAACAGCGAAACCATGATAATTCTGGAAAGTATGCAGGACGGGCTTTTGTATTCCAATCTCCTGCTGAAAATGTATCTCATGTCGTTGAAGCACAACGGCGTCCTCATGCTGAATGACCGGCTGCCCCACACGCCCCAGACTATTGCTACCTGTACCCGCCATCAGATCGGAACCGTGGAGAGGGCGATCAAGGTATTTCGGGAGTTTGGGCTTATTGAGATTTTGACAGACGGAGCTTATTACATGACGGACATCCAGCTTCTGATCGGGCAGTCGTCCAGCGAGGGGGAACGGAAGAAGAAAGAGCGGATGCGCTTGAAGCGGCAAAATCTCCTGCCCTCTGGCGAGGTGGACATTTGTCCGTCTAATGAGCCGGTGGACAAATGTCCGCCTATATTAGAGTATAGAGATAAAGAGATTAGAGATAAGAGTATAGAGAATAGAGAGAGTGAAAGCGCACACGCCTATGGCCGTTACAAAAATGTTTTTCTTCGTGACGAGGAACTGACGGAACTGCAAACCGAGCTGCCGACCTTATGGCAGAATTACATTGACCGGTTATCCGAGTATATGGCGTCCACCGGCAAACAGTATCAGAGCCATGCCGCCACAATCCGGCGCTGGGCTGCCGAGGACAAAAAGAAAGCCGCAACCCAGGGCCGGAACCGGGATTACAGCGTACAGGAGGGAGAAACCGTATGATTGAAATTACCGCAGAAATCAGAGCCATCATTGACCACGCCGCCGCAGACCTGACGCTGGCAGAGGACGAATACATAGACCTGACTGACGGGCTTATCCACTGTAAACACTGCGGCGGGAACCGTCAGACCGTTGTTCCCTGTTTCGGGAAGTCTGGTTACTTCATGCCCCGCTGTGTCTGCCCCTGTCAGGCGGAGGCGGAACGGCGGCGCAAGGAGGCAGAGGAACAGCGGAACCGCATGGAGAGCATTAAGCGGAGAAAGGCGCAGGGGCTTCAAGACCGGTATCTGTATGACTATACCTTTGCCAATGACAACGGGCAGAATCCGCTGATGAAGAAAGCGCGCGCCTATGTGGACAACTGGAAACAGGCATACCGGGATAATACCGGGCTTCTCCTGTTCGGGGATGTGGGGACGGGAAAATCCTTTTTCGCCGGTTGTATCGCCAACGCCCTGCTTGACCGGGACATTCCGGTGCTGATGACGAATTTTCCCTCTATCCTGAACCGGCTGACCGGTATGTTTTCCGAGGACAGGGCGGAATTTATCGCCAGTCTGGGAATGTATGACCTGTTGATTATTGACGATCTGGGCGTGGAGCGGAATACCGAGTATGCAATGGAGCAGATGTTCCATGTGATCGACTGCCGCTACCGCAGCCGGAAACCCATGATTATCACAACGAATTTGAAGCTGGACGCGATCAAGAATCCGCCCGATCTGGCCCACGCACGAATCTATGACCGCATACTGGAACGGTGCGCCCCGATTCTCTTTGACGGGAAGAACTTCCGAGAGGAAAACGCCGAGGCCACCAAAGCGGCGGCAAAGGAGATTGTATCCCCAAAATGAAACTGTAAACTGACGGATTGGACAATTCCCCCGCCGTCACCGGCGGGCTGTCCGGGAAAGGAATATATGACCCTATGAGCAACGAGAAAAACACCCCTGAAATGACAGCAGTGCCCCAGACCGGCGCAGGACAAAAAGACGCGCCCGCGCTGGTAAAGAAGATCGGGAAAACGACCTATGTTGTCCGGGTGCATTTCAGTGAAACCAGCAAGGAAACCATGAGCGACAAGATCAAGCGTATGCTGAAAAACGAGGTTGAGCAGATGTAAAAATGCGGAGCCGGAAACCGTCTCACAGGTTCCCGGCTCCGCGCCGTTTCAGTATTGGAGAAATTCAGCCGGTGTCATAATCATTGGATTTTTCACGCCGGATTCTAAAAAGTCTTTATCACCGGTCAGTAAAACATCGGCCTTTGCTTCTATGGCTGCCCGAAGAATCGGGCGGTCATTCACATCACGAATTTGTGCCTCTGAAATATCTTCCTCTGTCGGAATCGGAACCAGCTCCAAAGTCAGGAGCGCAACGGAAAGGAATTTATCCAGGGACGCAAGCCGGTTCGGAAATTTTTTGTTAAATATCCGCTTCATTTCGTCCACGTTCTGCTCACAGATCAGCCCGTGATTAGGATAGGACGCCGCCTTTACATACGCCTGAAAAGGAATGCCGTTTGCACTTAGAGCGGCAGAGATCAGGACGTTGGTATCAATCAAAACCCTCATGCGTTCTCGTCCTCATTTCTCAATTCTTTCACAAGCGCCATGACATCATCATCGGAGGTCAAGCCAGCGCGTTCCGCTTCTCCAGCCATCTCCTTTTGAAGCACCTGCATGGCGTAGACAGCAGAATTGACAATGCGGACGGTGTTTCCCTCAACGATAAACGTAATGCGATCACCACTTGCCACGCCGAGGACTTCCCGAATATCTTTCGGAATTGTGACCTGCCCCTTTGCCATGACTTTTGCATTGTCTACAAACGTATTTGCTAACATGATTTTACACCACCTTTCTGAAATATGGAAAGTAGGGATTTCCCTACTCTTATTATATGCAGAGGACGCAGAAAAATCAAGGGAAAATGCTGGAAGTGGCACAGATTAAGAGGCTGTCATTTTTGAATTTTTTGTGAACATGATTAAAAAGTCCTTTACAAATCGTCTCTGGCAAAACGGCAAAGTCAATCCTTATTTCTTGCGGTGCGCGTCTTGCCCCTTTTGATATAGAGGAACTCCGGGAACTCATGTCCTATGACGAATTGGAACTTGATACATTAGGCGACAGGAAAACCGCGCTTTTCCTCATAATGAGCGATACCGACGACACCTTTAATTTTGTTATTGCTATTTTGCAATCGCAGCTTTTCAATTTGCTTTGTGATAAAGCAGACGACGAATACAACGGCAAATTGCCTGTTCATGTCCGCTTTTTGCTTGACGAGTTTGCGAACATCGGACAGATACCCCGCTTTGATAAACTGATTGCCACAATCCGCAGCCGGGAAATGTCCGCTTCTATCATTCTGCAATCGCAGAGCCAGCTAAAAGCCATTTACAAGGACGCGGCAGAAATCATACTTGATAATGCCGACAGCACCTTGTTTTTGGGAGGACGTGGGAAAAATGCAAAGGATATTTCGGATAATTTGGGACGGGAAACAATCGACAGTTTCAATACTTCCGAAAATCGCGGTACGCAGGTTTCTCATGGACTTACTTATCAAAAATTAGGAAAGGAGTTGATGACACAGGACGAAATAGCAGTTATGGACGGTGGGAAATGTATTTTGCAGCTACGCGGTGTGCGTCCCTTTTTAAGCGACAAATACGATATAACGAAACACCCGAACTACAAATACCTTTCCGACTTCGACAAGAAAAACGCTTTTGACGTGGAACGGTATATGTCTACCCGTCCGGCAATCGTAAAGCCCGATGAAGCCTTTGACATATACGAAATAGATTTGTCCGACGAGGACACAGCCGCCGAGGAATAACGGCGGCATTTTCATTTTCAACAACATTTTTTGAGCCGCACAGCGGCAGAAAGCGAGGTTTATATGGATTTCTTTAACAGCGCAGTTGATGTATTGCAGACTTTGGTTATCGCGCTTGGCGCAGGACTTGGAATTTGGGGCGGCATTAACCTTATGGAAGGATATGGAAACGATAACCCCGGAGCCAATGCTCATGTACGGTAAGGAAGCAAGCAACCGAAAACAAGAGATAGACCGCCAGCACTACACTATTCCGAACCAAAGACCAAAAGATAAGCATTGTGGGAAAATCTAAACTTTTGGATTTTCCTACAATGCCAACTACGGCGGAATCCCTCCCACTCCTTATATCTTTCTGTATACATTGAATTTGTATTTAGTAAAATGCAGACAACACCACGGATCGGCTTTTGGTTGGACAATTCCAACCAAACACCACAGCAGACAGCAGAAAACATTCTGAACGCTAGGAAGCCGGTATGATTGTTACATATAAGGGGAAGAAAAATTTCTTTTAGGTACTTGCTTTCCTAAAACTGATGTGATACAATGATTTAATCCAGAAAAGGAGTAAAAAATATGCGGCAAGGTATTCTTAAATAAAACTATAATCAAATAGTGGGAACAAAGGATTATGATAGCTCCTTTTGTAGGGGCTTAGTTTTTTGTACCCAATTTAAGAATACTTTTGCCTTATCAATTTTGACATATCCCCAAAAACAGCAATCACAAACAGGTGTATGCTGTATATGTGTATGTCCGCAACTTATAATCCCCAGTGGTAAAAGTATTTTACTGCTGGGGATTTTTATGCCCTTTGGGGCTGTAAAGGGAGGACAATCACATGAAAATAATCAATATTGGAATTCTTGCCCATGTAGACGCTGGAAAGACGACCTTGACGGAGAGCCTGCTATATGCCAGCGGAGCCATTTCAGAACCGGGGAGCGTCGAAAAAGGGACAACGAGGACGGACACCATGTTTTTGGAGCGGCAGCGTGGGATTACCATTCAAGCGGCAGTCACTTCCTTCCAGTGGCACAGATGTAAAGTTAACATTGTGGATACGCCCGGCCACATGGATTTTTTGGCGGAGGTGTACCGCTCTTTGGCTGTTTTAGATGGGGCCATCTTGGTGATCTCCGCTAAAGATGGCGTGCAGGCCCAGACCCGTATTCTGTTCCATGCCCTGCGGAAAATGAACATTCCCACCGTTATCTTTATCAACAAGATCGACCAGGCTGGCGTTGATTTGCAGAGCGTGGTTCAGTCTGTTCGGGATAAGCTCTCCGCCGATATTATCATCAAGCAGACGGTGTCGCTGTCCCCGGAAATAGTCCTGGAGGAAAATACCGACATAGAAGCATGGGATGCGGTCATCGAAAATAACGATGAATTATTGGAAAAGTATATCGCAGGAGAACCAATCAGCCGGGAAAAACTTGCGCGGGAGGAACAGCAGCGGGTTCAAGACGCCTCCCTGTTCCCAGTCTATCATGGCAGCGCCAAAAATGGCCTTGGCATTCAACCGTTGATGGATGCGGTGACAGGGCTGTTCCAACCGATTGGGGAACAGGGGGGCGCCGCCCTATGCGGCAGCGTTTTCAAGGTTGAGTACACCGATTGCGGCCAGCGGCGTGTCTATCTACGGTTATACAGCGGAACGCTGCGCCTGCGGGATACGGTGGCCCTGGCCGGGAGAGAAAAGCTGAAAATCACAGAGATGCGTATTCCATCCAAAGGGGAAATTGTTCGGACAGACACCGCTTATCAGGGTGAAATTGTTATCCTTCCCAGCGACAGCGTGAGGTTAAACGATGTATTAGGGGACCAAACCCGGCTCCCTCGTAAAAGGTGGCGCGAGGACCCCCTCCCCATGCTGCGGACGACGATTGCGCCGAAAACGGCAGCGCAAAGAGAACGGCTGCTGGACGCTCTTACGCAACTTGCGGATACTGACCCGCTTTTGCGTTGCGAAGTGGATTCCATCACCCATGAGATCATTCTTTCTTTTTTGGGCCGGGTGCAGTTGGAGGTTGTTTCCGCTTTGCTGTCGGAAAAATACAAGCTTGAAACAGTGGTAAAGGAACCCTCCGTCATTTATATGGAGCGGCCGCTCAAAGCAGCCAGCCACACCATCCATATCGAGGTGCCGCCCAACCCGTTTTGGGCATCCATAGGACTGTCTGTTACACCACTCTCGCTTGGCTCCGGTGTACAATACGAGAGCCGGGTTTCGCTGGGATACTTGAACCAGAGTTTTCAAAACGCTGTCAGGGATGGTATCCGTTACGGGCTGGAGCAGGGCTTGTTCGGCTGGAACGTAACGGACTGTAAGATTTGCTTTGAATACGGGCTTTATTACAGTCCGGTCAGCACGCCGGCGGACTTCCGCTCATTGGCCCCGATTGTATTGGAACAGGCATTGAAGGAATCGGGGACGCAGCTGCTGGAACCTTATCTCTCCTTCATCCTCTATGCGCCCCAGGAATACCTTTCCAGGGCTTATCATGATGCACCGAAATACTGTGCCACCATCGAAACGGCCCAGGTAAAAAAGGATGAAGTTGTCTTTACTGGCGAGATTCCCGCCCGCTGTATACAGGCATACCGTACTGATCTGGCCTTTTACACCAACGGGCGGAGCGTATGCCTTACAGAGCTGAAAGGATATCAGGCCGCTGTCGGTCAGCCGGTCATCCAGCCCCGCCGTCCAAACAGCCGCCTGGACAAGGTGCGCCATATGTTTCAGAAGGTAATGTAAAGATACATAATCGTCAAGACGGCAACAATCAGAAGTTATGGAGGGTAACAATGGAATATAGTAAGGAAGATTTAATGGAAGCAAAAAAGCAAATTTGGGGAGTGGGAGAGAACATGGGAACAGAGGAAAGTAAAAAAATCTGGGAGGAGAACGCACAATTTTGGGATAATGCAATGGGTGACGAATCTAATGAATTTCACAGAGAGGTAGTGCGTCCCAAAGTAACGGAACTTCTATCTCCTAATCCTGCGGATTACATTTTGGATATTGCGTGTGGCAATGGAAATTATTCTTCGTATCTTGCACAAAGAGGCGCTTCGGTTGTCGCTTTTGATTACAGCAAAAAAATGATAGAATTGGCTAAAAGACGGCAATCACAATATGCAAAACAAATTGAATTTTGTGTGGCGGATGCGACCGATAGAAAAAGTATATTAGAATTAAAAAGAAATCGAGCCTTTACGAAAGCAGTTTCTAATATGGCAATTATGGATATTACGGATATTGAACCACTTCTTATGGCTGTTTATGAACTGTTGCAGGAAAGCGGAATTTTTGTCTTTGCAACGCAACACCCTTGTTTTGTCACGTTGACTGAAAAATATATGACACCGCACAGTTACTATGATATAGCGATTGAAGGGCAACCGAAAGAGCAGATTTATTATCATCGTTCCATACAAGATATTTTTAACCTTTGTTTTAGAGCTGGATTTGTCATTGATGGATTTTATGAAGAATGTTTCAAAACCAACAAAGAAATTCCTATGGTAATGATAGTAAGGCTTAAGAAGGTAAAACGTGATAGCTTAAAATAAATTCAAGTTTGTCGGGTAAATAGCAAACCCAGCCGAGCCAGTCAACGGTCAAGATGAACGGCGCATATGCGCAGCCGTTGACAGCCCCGCCCGCCTTTGCTGGTAGGCAATCAAGGGGCGACAGCAAGAAGTGCCACCGCCCCGCACTATTATTCAGAAAGGGGAATTTCCATGACCGACCAGATAGCCTATCAAGAATATATCCAGCGCAGGTACAACGCCTTTTGCAAGACTGTTATCCGCTGTGCCGCCTTGGACAAGATTTTGAAGCTTAAACGGCAATGGGAACGGCAAGTTTCCCTTGACTATCTGATGAACGAGAAGTTTGTCCAGTTTGCCGCGTCGGAGCCGGACGAGGAATACCCATTTACCGTCTGCGGTCAGACCGTCCTGCTCTGCAACGCCGCCCTTGCCGACGCGATCTCTGTTTTGCCGGAGCAGACGCGGGAAGAAATCCTGCGCTATTACTTTCTGCGCCAGCCGCAGCGCGTGATCGGCGCGTGTATTGGCCGGTCACGCAGCACAGCGGGGCGGCATATCCAGCTTGCCTTGCAGCGGCTACGCGAAGAAATGGGGGTGAGCCGGTATGAGTAGACTTCTCCCCTATGAAACAATCCTCAAAGCCCGTGAGGGCGACCCAGAAGCCGTGAACGCTGTCCTGCTCCACTACGCCGGATATATCCGCTATTTCTCAAAAGTGAACGGGCAGGTCAACGCCGAGGTGGAGGACTATGTAAAGCAGCGGTTAATTGACTGTCAATTCAAGTTCCGGCTTGACGAACCACCGGACAAGTCATAAAAACTGAATACCAGCCGCCACCGACGCGGCCAGCGAAAGCAGTAAGTCTTGAAAAAGATTTACTGCTTTTTTTGTTGTCCGGCTCCGCTCCCGGCCATTTTGCCCCCTGCCGGTTGTAGTAGTAAGCGAGGAGGGAATTTTTCTGCCCTGGTGTTTGGCATTTGGAGCATTTACCCGTAGTAGAGGGCAAAGAGAAAGGATTTCTCCAACACCGGGTAGAAACCACTGCGTCCGGTGTCATTTTAGCGAAAGCGGGCAGGAATGCCCTTTACAGGATTAGTAGTAGCAGAAAAAGAGAAACAAACTTTTGTGGTTGCAGTTTTCCAAAAAAGTGGCGGACGGAAGTGAGAGAAAGTTTGCAGTCACGGAGAGCAAGTTTCTACCACGGTGCCAAAATCCGCAATTCTGCGGTTTTGCCCCTCGCGGGAAACTTGTTGGGGAGTGCCTTCCCCAAACCCTGCTATGCGGCTTGCGCCGCTTATCCCCGCCGCGCTCATGCGGCAAGAAAGGAGGTCACGACCATGCGAAAGAAATACAACACACCCCACCGCAGCCGCGTTGTGAAAACCCGGCTGTCCGAAGATGAATACGCCGACTTCACAGCGCGGCTTGCGCCCTATGGTATCAGCCAGTCGGAATTTCTCCGGCAGGCGATACGGCGCACGACCATACGCCCCGTTATCCATGTGTCAGCGGTCAATGATGAACTGCTTTCCGCTGTTGGAAAGCTGGCCGCCGAGTACGGCAGGATCGGCGGCAATCTCAATCAGATTGCCCGGTATCTGAACGAGTACGGCGCACCTTACAATGCGCTGTCCGGCGAGGTGCGCGCTGCCATAGCCGACCTTGCCGCCCTCAAGTATGAAGTCCTCAAGAAAGTAGGTGACGCGGTTGGCAACACTCAAGCATATCAACTCTAAAAATGCCGACTACGGAGCCGCCGAGCAATACCTGCTTTTTGAGCATGACGAGTTTACCATGAAGCCCGTCCTTGATGAAACCGGCAGGCTTATCCCCCGCGAGGACTACCGGCTGTCCACACTGAACTGCGACGGGGAGGATTTTGCCGTTGCGTGTATGCGGGCAAATCTCCGATACGGAAAGAACCAGCAGCGGGAAGATGTAAAAAGCCACCACTATATCATCAGCTTTGACCCACGGGACGGCCCGGACAATGGCTTGACCGTAGACCGGGCGCAGGCATTGGGGGAGCAATTCTGTAAAGAGCATTTCCCCGGCCACCAAGCCCTTGTATGCACCCACCCGGACGGGCATAACCACAGCGGCAACATTCATGTGCATATCGTTATCAATTCGCTGCGGATAGAGGAAGTGCCGTTCCTGCCCTATATGGACAGGCCAGCCGATACAAAGGCCGGTTGCAAGCACCGCTGTACCGACGCAGCCTTGCGCTACTTCAAGTCCGAAGTCATGGAGATGTGCCACCGGGAGGGGCTTTACCAAATCGACCTCTTGAACGGCAGTAAGAACCGCGTGACCGACCGGGAGTATTGGGCGCAGAAAAAAGGACAGGCCAAGCTGGACAGGCAGAACGCCCCCATGATTGCAGGCGGTATCACGCCCCGGCAGACCAAGTTTGAAACGAACAAAGAGAAGCTGCGGCAGACCATACGGAAAGCCCTTGCCACCGCCGCCAGCTTTGACGAATTTTCCTCTCTGCTGCTGCGGGAGGGCGTGAGCGTTAAGGAGAGCCGTGGGCGGCTTTCCTACCTCACGCCGGACAGGACGAAGCCCATTACCGCCCGGAAGCTGGGCGACGACTTTGACCGCGCCGCTGTCTTTGCCGTTTTGGAGCAGAACGCCGCCAGAGCCACAGAAAAGGCCGCAGCCATACCCGAATACCCCCGGCATGGGAAAACCGTCATACAGCCTACAAAAGCCCCACAAACCGCCCCGAAACTCGTCGGCGCAAGCTCCATATCCTTCGCTTCCCCGCAAGCGGGAAAGCTCACTCATTCCGCTGCTTCTCCTCTCCCCGCAAAGCCAGACGGCTTTGCGGGGGCCCCAAGTGTGCAGCGGCTTGTGGACATTGAAAAGAAGCTGGCCGAGGGCAAAGGCCGGGGCTATGAACACTGGGCGAAGATACACAATCTGAAGCAGGCAGCCAAGACGCTGAATGTGTATCAGGAATACGGCTTTACTTCCCCGGAGCAGTTAGAAGCCGCTGTTGATACCGCCTATCAGGAAATGCGCCAGACCAGCGGCGAACTGAAAGCACTGGAAACCAAGCTACAAGGGAAAAAGGAGTTGCAGCAACAGGTACTTGCCTATGCCAAGACCAAGCCCGCCCGTGACGGGCTGCGGGCGCAGAAATCGCAGAAAGCCCGTGACGCATACCGGCAGGCAAACGAGAGCGATTTTATCATAGCCGACGCAGCCGCCCGGTATTTCAAGGCGCATGGCATTACCAAGCTGCCCGCCCGGAAAGCGTTGCAGGCCGAGATCGAGCAGCTTATCTCCGAGAAAGACGGCCTGTATAACACCTATCACGAACAGAAACAGCGGTTCAAGGAGTTGCAGACCGTCAAGCGGAACATCGACCAGATTTTGCGCCGGAACGAGCCGCACCGCAGAAAGGAGCAGAGCCATGAGCGATAAGTTACCGAGAATGGACTACCGCCAGCATCGGCGGGCGCGGCGGCTGGTACATGAGTGTTGTAACTACGACGAGGGAAACTGCCTGCTGTTAGACGACGGGGAGCCTTGCGTGTGCGTCCAGAGCATTTCCCTTTCCCTCATGTGCCGCTGGTTCCGTGTGGCTGTTCTGCCCCTTGACGGGGAACTGGCCGCAGCCCTCTTGCACCGAGGGAGCCGGAAACGCTGCGCCGTCTGCGGGGCGGCATTTGTCCCCAAATCCAACCGGGGGAAATACTGTCCCGGCTGCGCCGGACGCATGAAGAAAATCAAAGCCGCCGAGAGAAAGCGGAAACAAAGGCAGAAATGTCACGCTTTAGAGCCTTTCAAACCCGCATAAATCAAGGCTTTTTTCGTGGGTGTCAAAGGGTACGCGATACATTTATCCTTTTCCACCGGAAACGCCGTTCTAAGGCGTGACAAAACGCCAAAATCAACCCGAAACACAGGGAGGTGATACTATCGCTGATTATATCATGGCAGACACGCCGCTGCCTATCTATCTGCCCTACCCCCGTTTCCTGCTGAAAATGGAGATTTCCCAGACCGCCAAGCTGCTGTATTCGCTGCTGTTAGACCGTTCCACACTTTCCCAGAAGAACAAGTGGCAGGACGACGAGGGCAGGATATATATTATCTATCCCATCGCGGAGATAGCCGAAATACTGGATAAGGGCAGCACCACCATAAAGGGGGCGCTTAATGAACTGGACATGGCGGGGCTGCTGGAACGGGAACGGGGCGGCTTCTCCGCACCGAACCGCCTATATGTGAAAGTGCCGCGTGTGCCACAGGTACAGTTTTCCGACCAACTGATGGCCGGAAATCCGACCCTCATAGAGCCGGAAAACCGTCCTACTGATGGTCAGAAAACCGACCTTATGATGGTCGGAAAACCGTCCCCTAACCAAACTACTATAAACAACCTTACAGAGAGCCAAACAATGGGAGTGAGTGGGGAGCCGCCCGCGCCCTATGGCCGATACCAGAATATTTTTCTGTCGCAGACCGAATACGACGAGTTGCAGGCAGAGTACCCCGACAGGTTGGAACGGTTCATCGAGGAAATGAGCCGCTACCTTGCCGCCAACGGGAAAAGTTATCAGAACTATGCCGCCGCCCTGCGGATATGGGCGGGGAACGACAAAAAGAAAGCCCCGAAAAAGGGCATACCAGACTACTCATGCAAGGAGGGCGAGAGTTTATGAAGAACGAAATCAACGCTGTTTTGGAGAATATGACGGCCACCACCCCGGAGCCGGAGGACTACACCGGCGAGGACGGTTTACTGTACTGCGGCAAGTGCCGCAAGCCGAAAGAAGCCTATTTTGCGCCGGATAAGGCTGCTATCTTTGGCCGTGACCGCCACCCGGCAGAGTGCGACTGTCAGAGAGCCGCCCGCGAGGAACGGGAGGCCGCAGAGAAGCGGCGCAGGCACCTTGACACCGTGGAGGAACTGAAACGCCGGGGCTTTACCGACCCCACCATGCGGGACTGGACTTTTGAGAACGACAACGGCAGAAATCCGCAGGCCGGGATTGCCCGCCGGTATGTGGAACACTGGGAGGATATGCGAGCCGACAATATCGGCTGCCTGTTCTGGGGCGGCGTGGGAACCGGGAAAAGCTACCTTGCGGGCTGTATTGCAAACGCCCTCATGGAGAAAGAAATCCCCGTCCACATGACGAACTTTGCCCTTATCCTCAACGACCTTGCCGCCAGCTTTGAGAACCGCAACGAGTACATTTCCCGCCTTTGCCGCTATCCGCTGCTTATCCTTGACGACTTCGGCATGGAGCGCGGCACCGAGTATGGATTGGAACAGGTTTTCAATGTGATTGACAGCCGTTACCGTAGCGGCAAGCCGCTGATCGTCACGACCAACCTCACGCTGGACGACCTGCGGAACCCGGAGGACACCGCCCATTCCCGGATTTATGACCGCCTGCTTTCCATGTGCGTCCCGGTACGCTTTACCGGCGACAACTTCCGGCAGGAAACCGCGCAGCGGAAAATGGAGAGCATGAAGAAACTGATTACCGACTGAAAGGAGTATTGCCTATGGCAGATAGACAGCAGCACGACACCCGCACCACCCGCCGCCCCGACTGCGTGACGGAAATCCGCATGGGCAATTCCGTCCTTGTCGTGTCCGGCTATTTCAAGAAAGACACCACGACCACCGCCGCCGACAAAATGGCGCGGGTACTGGAAGCGGAAGCCGCTGCTACACAAAAATCGGCAATTTGACAAATCATAAAGAAGCTGATTTTACACTTTTGCCGCTATACAGCCCGCCCTATTCCGTGGTACAATGAAACCACGGAATAGTGGGGCTGGCTGTCGGAAACGGAGGATTTTATGTTAAGACAAGCCACCCAAAACCTCATTACCGCCCTTTATCCGAGATTGTCCCATGAGGACGAATTGCAAGGCGAGAGCAATTCCATATCGAACCAGAAAAGGATTTTGGAAACCTACGCCAAGCAGAACGGCTTTACCAATCTGCGCTGGTACACCGACGACGGCTTCTCCGGCGCAAACTTTCAAAGACCCGGTTTTCAAGCCATGCTTGCAGACATTGAAGCCGGGAAAGTGGGTACGGTCATAGTCAAGGACATGAGCCGGTTAGGGCGAAACTACTTGCAGGTAGGGTTTTACACGGAAATGCTGTTCCCCCAAAAGGGAGTGCGTTTTATCGCTGTCAACGACAATGTGGACAGCGCAAACGGCGGCATGGACAACGATTTTACCCCTCTGCGAAATCTGTTCAATGAATGGCTGGTGAGAGATACGAGCAAGAAAATCAAGGCAGTAAAACGAGCAAAAGGCATGAGCGGCAAGCCTGTTACCAGCAAGCCGGTCTATGGCTACCTCATGGACGAGGACGAGAACTATATCGTTGACGAGGAAACCGCGCCGGTTGTCCAGCAGATATACCAGCTTTGCCTTGCCGGGAACGGACCGACCAAGATTGCCCGTATGCTTACGGAGCAGCAAATCCCCACGCCGGGGACGCTGGAATACCGCAGGACGGGCAGCACCCGCCGCTACCACCCCGGCTATGAGTGCAAGTGGGCGACGAACACCGTCGTGCATATCCTCGAAAACCGGGAGTACACCGGCTGTCTGGTGAACTTCAAGACGGAGAAGCCCTCTTACAAGGTCAAGCACAGTGTAGAGAACCCCGTGGAGAAGCAGGCCATTTTTGAGAACCACCATGAGCCTATCATAGACCGGGAAACATGGGAGCGCGTGCAGGAGTTACGCAAGCAACGCAAACGCCCGAACCGCTATGATGAAGTGGGGCTGTTCTCCGGTATGCTGTTCTGCGCCGACTGCGGCCATGTGATGTACCAGCAGCGGTATCAGAACAAAACCCGCAAGCAGGACTGTTACATCTGCGGCAGCTACAAGAAGCGCACCCGCGACTGTACGGCGCACTTTATCCGCACCGACCTGTTGACCGCCGGTGTCCTCTCCAATCTCCGGCAAGTAACGGAATATGCCGCCAAGCATGAGAGCCGCTTTGTGAAGCTGCTTATCCAGCAGAACGAGATCGGCGGCAAGAGAAAGACCGCCGCAGCCACCAAGCAGCTTGAACAGGCGCAGGAGCGCATTGCCGAAGTGAGCCGCATTATCAAGCGGCTGTATGAGGACAATGTAAACGGCAAAATCAGCGACGAGCGTTTCATGGAACTGTCGGCAGACTATGAGCAGGAGCAGCGGGAACTGAAAGACCGCGCCGCCGCTTTGCAGGCCGAACTGGACAAGTCGCAGGCCGCCACCGTCAACGCGGAAAAGTTTATGGGTATCGTCCGAAAGCACCTTGCCTTTGAGGAATTGACCCCCACCCTCTTGCGGGAAATGATTGAAAAAATCGTCGTGCATGAGTGCAGCTATGACGAGAACGGCACCCGCAGGCAGGACATTGAGATTTATTACAGCTTTGTCGGCAAGATTGACTTGCCCGAAGCCTAACGCCCGACCTATCCGACACAATGGCCAAGTGCCGGATAGGAACGGCAAAATTTTTTACACTTCTATTACTTCTTTATCGCACATAAGCAAAATCGCAGGGTATGAAGCAGTTCATGGCTAATTAAAGGGAACAAAAAGAAAGGAAAAACCAATCCAGACGGTATCAGCGGCAGGCTACAAGAATAAATTGTGATTTCACAAGATTGGTGTTATAATAAGAGAAAAGTTCCTGCCGGGGCAACCGCCCCGGTGGTATGGATAGAAAGGCAGGAAAATAATATGCACATCAGCTATAAACCACTCTGGCACACACTGTTAGAGCGTGATATGAGAAAAGAAGATTTAAGGCTTGCCGCTGGTATGACAACGAATATGATTGCCAACATGAGCAAAGAGGGAAAGCACATCAGCATGGACACATTAGCCCGTATCTGCGAAACGCTGAATTGTGAGATTACCGATGTAATTGAGTTAGTACCAGACGAGCCTGCTTCCACAGGAGGTAAGGAACATGAGCGAATTGAAACCAAGAATAACAGAAAACGGAATTGATTATATCCTTGTTGGAGATTACTACATCCCAGACTTGAAGCTGCCGGAAGAACACCGCCCCATCGGAAAGTACGGACGGATGCACCGGGAATATTTAAGAGAAGTCCACCCAGCCAGATTGAACACATTGACCTTGACCGGGGAGTTATGGACATACCTTGCAGACCTGAACGAACAGGCACAGGAACGGTTAGACACCATCATGGAGCAGATGAAAGCCACCGAGGGCGTGACCGAGGAATTGAAGCGTACCCGTCAAATGGAATGGGTGCAGCGTTGCAATAACATTCACAACCGAGCAGAAGAAATTGTTTTGCATGATATAATTTATTCATACGGGAGTAATTAAATCGGAGGTATATAAGATGATTGAAATTGTATTTGGTGAAAGTGCCTGTGGAAGTTTGAAAATTGCCCAAACTTACGGTAAGGGAAAGTATAGAGGAAGTGCAGTTTCGGTCTTTATGAGGCACGAAGATGGGAGTGTTCCATCTTCAGATGAAATGAAAGAAGCACAAATTCAAGCACAGGAACAAGAACATATTGCTTGGGAGAATGCTATTCCATTGGGAGGCAAGAGCAGTGATGTTTATTGTTTTGATATGGCTCTTAGTGTGGGAGATATTTCTGATAATGGAATTGGCGAACAGCGGAAAAATGTTCTCAAGAAAATGCTGTCTGTCTGGTTTGTAGAGGATTTAGACTATCAGGTTGAAGAAAAAATACAGAAAATTAAAACTACATTGTCTTCGGTTATTGAACGATATGTAGCTGGGGAAGAAGTTCGTATTTGGTATAGCTATAATCCGGATGAACTTTGCGGTATGTACTGGCTTATGAAACAACTTCGACCATTAAACTGTCAGACAACAATTTATTTGGTTAAGTTACCTGCCTGGGAATATGGAAAAGAAAATACTATGACATCCAAAATAGCATGGGGTGAGGTTTCTCCTGGCGAATGGGGAAAATATATAACTCTACAAGAAAAAGCTAAGCCTGTATTTCTTTCAGCTTGTGCTATGAAATGGAATCAACTTCAAAATGAAAATGCACCTTTGCGTGCAATGCTAAATGGTAAATTGCAAAGTGTTTCAGAAGATATATATGATAGTTTCATTCTTCGTGAAATTGCGGAACAGCCAGAGCAATTCAAAATGGCTATTGTTATAGGTAATGTTTTAGGAAAATATCAACTTGGAATTAGTGATGTATGGATTTCTAATCGCATTGATAAAATGCTTGAAGATGGTGTGTTGGAAATTATACAGGACGCACCAAAGGGAGAAACAAATTATCGCCGGATATTAAGAAAACGAATGAAATAATAACCACAGCAAGAACCGCTGCTACATGGAAGGCACCCCAACCATGCAACAGCGGTTTTTTTTACCGTTTTTTCCTCTGGCTGATAGGCGTTCCCATTTTCTTTGATTTTTTGAGAATCCGAATCAGCCAGCGAAATTCTTCGTCTGACAGATTTTTATAGTTGATACCAAGTTGCTTGCAGTAAAGGACAACCAGCTTTTCATCCCGGCTGCCCTTGAAATTTTCGACCGCTTCCAGATTTTCTTTCAGTTCATCGGCAACGGTGGTCTGGGGTGCACTCTCACTGTCCTTTTTGTGGGCTTCCCGAATATCCCGGATAATGAGGTTGAGGTCATCCAGAACCATGTGACTAAAATACTCATCATCGCTGATATGGGCGGCTTGCAGCACTTTCAAATGCGGGTCATCTTCGCCGGGGCGATACCGTTCAATGATTTCATGCCGGACGGTATCGACAAGTGCATTGAGATTTTGAATCTGCATGGTGGCAATCCCGTCCACATAAATCTCAATGTCTGCAAGAAACTTGATAAAATCTTTATGTGTGGCAAGCTCACAGAGCAGACGGTTGTTAATCCGACCGCTTTTCAGGAGAGCAACCATCTCATCATTCAAATGCAGCTCCGTCAATGACGTGTTGATCTGCTCCCTGTTCTCTGTCCGGCACAGTAGATAATCAACGGAAACCCCATAGAAGTCTGCCAGCGTGATAAGGTTGCCATGATTGATTTCCTTAAAATCCTCTTTTTCATAACTTCCGAGAGCAGATTTGGAAATACCCGTCAGCTTTGATAGTTCTTCCAGATTTAAGCCTTTGTCCTTGCGGAGTTCCCAAAGGCGTTCCTGTATGCTTGTTGCTCCTTTCATGGGCGCACACTCCTTTCCGGCGGTTTCATTGCTGCCGCTTAACTGGATTATATCACACTTTCCGCAATCGTGGAAATTTCTGATTTTTACTCCTAATTCCTACTTTGTGGACATACGGCACAGGGCACAAAAATGTTCTATGATACAGGTAGTTCATCGATGGATTATTCCAATCGAATGACCAGCCTGTGTGGGATATGCTTCCCCGGCGATGTAGTGCCATGACTTTTGGCAGGGATGTGGAGGAACCCTGACCGAAACGAGCGTACCAAAGGGAGCGATACGCCGCTGTGAGATTCAGGGGAGGAACGACACCGGGGAGAACTGGCGAACTGACACCGAAATGATACCGAAACACGACAATCTGATAGGGGGATAGTCTACCCTATCGCTGATACTTCGGGAGATTTTAGGCGGCTCTATGGCTGTAATTTTTCCGAAAATCGCCCCGAAACCATACACAAAAACGGGAGGAAGCGCAATATGCCGAGAATGAGCAAAAAGAGGAAACAGGAGCTTTCCTTTTACCTCAATGACCGGGGGCGTGTCACTTACAACGAATTATGCCGGAAATGCCAGCATGGGTGCAAGCAGAGCTTCCGGGCGGTTGTGATTGACTGCCCCCGTTATTTATCCAAACGAGCAAAGAAAAAGGAGGAACACACCGAATGAATTTTGAATTTATGACGATAGACACACCATTGCCGCCTTGTATGCCATTTCCCAGAGCATTGACAGGATTTCCAGTCAGCAGCACCGCAAAGGTCATGTACTGCCGGATGTTGGACGCTATGCTCTCCAAAGGGCAGGAGGATGAAAACGGAATCCTGTTTGTCTGCTTCCCTGTTACAGCCATTGCCGCAGTCTTGTCCCGCAGCCCCATGACGGTCAAGCGTTCTTTGAATGAACTGGAAACCGCCGGACTTATCATGCGGGTGCGTCAGGGCGTTGGAGAACCAAACAGGATTTATGTGCTGATACCGGGAAAGGAGGACGCTGCCCTTGCCTGATACCTCAAAGCTGGAAAAGCTCAACCGGGAGCTGGAGAAAAGCGAAAAGAAACTGCGGAAAGCCATCAATGATGAAAAGGCATTGCAGCACCAGTTGAAACAGCTTACCCGAAAGGAACGGACGCACCGGCTCTGTACCCGTGGCGGTATGCTGGAAAGTTTTCTGCAAGAGCCGGAACGCCTGACAGATGATGATGTCATGCTGTTGTTGAAACTCATTTTTCACAGACAGGACACGCAGGAATTATTGAAAAAACTGCTGGAACGGGAGAAGCCAGAAACCCCTTAGTTTACTAAGGGCGCAATTATACACCACCCAAAGGTTGGTGCATTGCGTTCTCCGAAGGCTCCTCGCCGGAGGGCTGTGATTTTCCGCAGTCATGGTCTGCTCCAAATCAAACAGGGGACGCTACGCTTCCCCTGCGCTGGCTGTCGCCAGCTACCCTTTTGTGGACTTGCCATCTGGGAACACCTTGCAATGCAAGCTGTTCCCAGCCGACAAGTTTGCAATTCATCTATTCCCTAAGTTGGACAGTTATAGTATAATAAGATTAACAGTGAATTGGATTTTGAAGAAATGGAGGCGGAAAATGAAAAAGACAGTATTGGTATTTATGATTTTAGTTACTATGCTTACTGGTTGTAACAATGCAAAAACTTCTTCTAACGAAACAATAAATGAAACGAATATATCAGAAACAGCAGAAATTTCCGAAGAAGCAAGAGAACGTACACCATTTGAAGTATTGATAGACAAACCTTCTTTAGAAAGCGGAAAAGAAAAAGAAACAACCGTTATTATTGTTACTGATATAAAGGATTGGGACTATACCGTTTCATCTGAAAATGGAAAAATTTCCAATAAAGAAGAAAACTCATTTGTCTATGCAGTTCCTAAAGATGAAAGTGAAAGGGAAGATACAATTACAATACAATTATCAGATAATGAAAATGGAACATCATATGAATATACGATACCTCTTATTTTTGCTAATAGTATTCTGCAATAAGATACAGACTCCTTGTTAAATCTTTCGCATCGGGTCAACTTGCCCCGAACTTTTACAACTAAATATCCGCCGCTTACAAAGTGGCACACCGAGCAGGAAATCTGAAAAAGGTCTCCTGCTTTTTTCTGTCCAAAATGAGGTGGTAAAATGCCACCCCATCTACGAATTACCGAAAGGAGGGACACGAAATGCCCTGTCCACACAACGAAATCACGATTGTGCAGCGCAGCCAGCGGCAGTCTGCGGTTGCCGCCGCTGCTTACCAGAGTGGCGAAAAGCTGTTCTGTGAATACGACCAGCAAGTGAAGCACTACCCAGAAAAGCGTGGCATCGTCCACAATGAAATCCTGCTCCCACCTAATGCCCCGCCGGAGTATGCAGACCGCAATACCCTATGGAACGCCGCCGAAGCGGTGGAGAAGCAATGGAACTCCCAGCTTGCAAGGCGGTGGGTGCTTACCATCCCCAGAGAGATACCGCCCGACCAGTACGCTGTCCTTGTCCGGGAGTTTTGCCAGCAGCAGTTTGTTTCCAAAGGCATGATCGTTGACTTTGCCATCCATGACCCCCATCCGCCGGGACACAATCCCCACGCCCATGTCCTGCTCACTATGAGGGCAATGGACGAACATGGGAAATGGCTTCCCAAGAGCCGCAAGGTTTATGACCTTGATGAGAACGGGGAACGGATAAAACTGCCGTCCGGCAGGTGGAAAAGCCACAAGGAGGATACGGTGGACTGGAACGACCAGAAGTATTGTGAAATCTGGCGGCATGAATGGGAGGTCATCCAGAACCGCTATCTGGAAGCCAATGACCGCCCGGAGCGTGTGGACTTGCGTTCCTATGCCAGACAGGGGCTTGATATTGTTCCCACTGTCCATGAGGGGGCTGCTGTCCGGCAGATGGAAAAGCGAGGTATCCAGACGAATATCGGCAACCTGAACCGGGAAATCAGAGCCGCCAACCGCCTGATGAAGTCCATCCGGCAGCTTATCCAAAACCTCAAAGGCTGGATTACCGAGCTGGGCGAAAAAAGGAAAGAGCTGCTTGCACAAAAGGCAGCGGAGGAAGCGACATTTCTTCCCAATCTGCTGATGAAGTATCTGGAGATACGCAAGGCAGAACGAAGCGACTGGACAAGGGCTGGACAAAATCGGGGGACTTCACAGGACTTAAAAGCAGTCAGCGAAGCCCTGTCCTATCTCCGGCAAAAGGGGCTTTCCACTGTGGAGGATTTAGAAGCATTTCTGGAAGCGTCCGGAAAATCAGCCGTAGATTACCGCAATCAGATGAAGCCCAAGGAAACCCGAAGCAAAGTGATTGACGGGATTCTTGCTGCCCGGACAGCCTGCAAGGAATGTGAGCCTGTCTATGAGAAGTACCAGAAGATATTTTTTAAGAAAACAAAGGAGAAATTCAAACAGGAACACCCGGAGGTTGCCCGGTATGCGAAAGCCGCCGCCTACCTTGCCAAGCACCCGGACGATAAGGACAGTACCCAAAAGGAGCTGCAAGAGGAGCAGGAAAAACTTCTCAGCGAAATCGCAGAGCTGAAAGAACCTTTGACCGAGGTACAGGAGGATTTGAAGAAGCTGCGGGACATCCGCTACTGGGTACGGAAAGCCACACCCGGCACAGAGGAAAGCAAAGAGCCGCCCAAGAAGCAGCCCATCAAGGAAGTCTTGCAGGATAAGGCGGACGAGAAAAAAGCACAAAGAACTGCCCCAGCGCAGACAAAACACAGACAACAGGATATGGAACTTTAACAGGCACTTGCCATTTTCAATCAGAGAATGTCAGGTGCTTTTCTTATTTGCACGAGTGACGAGCTGGGCGGATATGCTTGCATATCCATTCAGCGACCACCGTGACAGCGTGGGAAGCTTTCCCACGAATCAAGGAGGGATAGATTTGAATGTATTTGAAGCTGTGAAGCAGTCCGTCACAACAAGACAGGCTGCGGAGCATTATGGAATCCATGTAGGTCGGAACGGGATGGCTTGCTGTCCGTTCCATAACGATAAAACCCCAAGCATGAAGCTGGATCGGCGTTACCACTGCTTCGGCTGCGGTGCGGATGGGGATGTGATTGATTTTGCCGCCGCCCTGTATGGGCTGGGAATGAAAGAAGCCGCCGTACAACTGGCACAGGACTTCGGGCTTTCCTATGAGGACTGGAAACCGCCGGGAAAGGCAAAAAAGCCCAAGCCCCGGCAGAAATCCCCGGAAGAACAGTTTCAGGAAGCAAAGAACCGCTGCTTCCGTATTCTTTCCGACTATCTCCACCTGCTCCGGGCATGGAGAAAGGAATATGCCCCGCACTCCCCGGAGGAAGCCTTTCATCCCCGGTTCGTGGAAGCCTTGCAGAAGCAAGCCCAAGTGGAATATCTGCTGGATGTGCTGCTGTTCGGCGATACAGAGGAAAAAGCGGCTTTGATTACGGACTATGGAAAGGATGTGATACAGCTTGAACAGCGAATGGCAGAGCTTGCAGCCGCAGACGCAGCAAGAACTAAAAAACACCATGAACGCCATGCAGCCGCCACAGAGCGTTGAGGAAATCAAGGCGGGGCTGGAAACCACCGAGAAAGGCGGTGTCCGTCAGAGCATACGGAACTGCCTGACCGTATTCCAGCGTGACCCGCTGCTTTCCGGGGCTATCGCATACAACATCCTGACCGACCGCAAGGACATCATAAAGCCCATCGGCTTTCACAGAGAAAGCACCGCCCTGAATGATACGGATATGAAATATCTGCTTCTTTATCTGGAAGAAACCTACGGGCTTACCAATGAGAAAAAGATTGATAACGCCATCGGGATTGTGGCAAATGAAAACAAGTACCATCCCATCCGGGACTATTTAAGTGCCCTTGTGTGGGACGGGACAGAACGAATCCGTTTCTGCCTGCGGCACTTTCTGGGGGCTGACGCAGATGATTACACCTATGAAGCGTTGAAGCTGTTCCTGCTGGGTGCAATCTCACGAGCCTTTCAGCCGGGGTGCAAGTTTGAAATCATGCTCTGTCTGGTCGGCGGTCAGGGGGCTGGCAAGTCCACTTTCTTCCGTCTGCTGGCAGTCCGGGACGAGTGGTTCTCCGATGATTTGCGGAAGCTGGACGATGACAATGTGTACCGCAAGCTGCAAGGTCACTGGATTATCGAAATGTCGGAAATGATGGCAACCGCCAACGCCAAGAGCATTGAGGAAATCAAGTCGTTTTTAAGCCGACAGAAAGAGGTTTACAAGATACCCTATGAAACCCACCCGGCAGACCGCCCCCGTCAGTGCGTGTTTGGCGGCACTTCCAATGCCCTTGACTTCCTGCCCCTTGACCGTTCCGGCAACCGCCGTTTTATCCCGGTCATGGTGTACCCGGAGCAAGCCGAGGTTCACATTTTGGAGGACGAAGCTGCTTCCAGAGCCTATATCGAGCAGATGTGGGCAGAAGCGATGGAGATTTACCGAAGCGGCAGGTTCAAGCTGGCTTTCAGCTCCGCCATGCAGCGGTATCTCAAAGAACACCAGCGGGATTTTATGCCGGAGGACACCAAAGCCGGGATGATACAGGCGTATCTTGATAAGTACACCGGGAACATGGTCTGCTCCAAGCAGCTCTATAAGGAAGCCTTGAACCATGCTTTTGACGAGCCGAAGCAATGGGAAATCCGGGAAATCAACGAGATTATGAACCAGTGCATTTGCGGCTGGCGGTACTTCCCGAACCCAAGAATGTTTTCCGAATATGGCAGACAAAAGGGCTGGGAGCGTGAAAACCCGGCAACGGACTCCGGCAACCCGTCTGAAAAAACGATGGACGGTTTTGTGGAGGTCACAGAACAGATGGAGCTTCCATTCTGAAAATGACAGCCCGTTGCATCCCCTGTTGCTATCCCGTTGCCGAGCCGGTTGCCGGAGAAAACCCCTTATTTCCGGGCTTTTCTCCCTTATAACAACCAAAACAACAGAAAAATAAAAGAAAAGTATAAATAGTAACCACCGCCAGATTGAGATTGTTTGCAAGGTCTTTTGAAGCCCGTTGCCGGACTTCGTTGCCGACACCCTCTGTCTGGCTATTTTCATGTATGGAGGATAACTGCCTATGGCAAAAAACAAAACAGAGATTCATGTTACAACGGTATTTGACGGGGAACTGGACGCAACCGATGTGTTCGTCAGCCTGATTTCCCAGAAATACGGCAAAACAAATACGAAAGAATATCTTGCTAAAAAGAAAGATATGAAGTATAATGAAGATGAGGTTCAAAAGAGCCAGATACCGTCTGGATTGTGTGGGTAAATGGCTATGATGAACGAAATGGAATACAGAACAATCGGTTCGGCACTTGCCGGAGGGTATCGTGCAGCGGTCTATTGCAGGCTGTCAAAGGACGATGACCTGCAAGGCGAAAGTGCCAGTATCGCAAACCAGCGTGATATGCTGGAAAAATACTGCGAAAAGCAGGGATGGGAGGTTGTGGCAGTCTATCAGGATGATGGCTTCACAGGTCTTAATATGGAGCGTCCTGATTTACAGAGAATGTTGAGAGCCATTGAGCGCAGGCAAATCAACCTTGTCATCACGAAAGACCTCAGCCGACTGGGGCGTAACTATCTGCAAACCGGGCATTTGATTGAGGACTTTTTCCCAAGAAACGGTGTCCGCTATATCGCCATGAATGACGGTATCGACACCCTGCGTGATAACAACGATATTGCCCCGTTCAAGAATATCCTGAACGAGATGTACAGCAAGGATATTTCCAAGAAAGTCCATTCCTCTTATCTTCTGAAAGCGCAGAAAGGACAGTTTACCGGGTGTCTTGCCCCGTTCGGGTATCGGAAAGACCCGGAGGACAAAAACCATCTGCTCATTGACGAGGAAACCGCCCCGATTGTGCGGCTGATTTTCGGATATGCCCTAAACGGTCATGGTCCGAACTATATCCGCAGACGGCTGGAGGAAGAAAAAATCCCCTGCCCCACATGGTGGAACCGGGAACGGGGGCTTCGCAATACCCGCACCAAATGGGAAAAGAAAGACCCGGAAAACGGGCGGTATATGTGGGACTTCTCCGTTATCAAAGACCTTTTGATGAATCCCGTCTACACCGGGGCGATTGCTTCCCAGAAAAAGGACTACCGTTTCAAAATCGGCACGATTGGGGAAAAGAAGCCGGAGGACTGGATTGTGGTGGAGGGGCAGCATGAACCGCTGATTGATCGCATGAGCTTTGACATTGTGCAGAACAAGCTGAAATCCCGCCAGCGTCCGGGGCAGACTAATGAAATCAGCCTGTTTGCCGGACTGTTAAAATGCGGCGAGTGTGGGAAGTCGCTGACGGTACGCTACACAAACGCAAAACATCCCCAGCAGATTTATTCCTGCAAGACCTACAATGCCTTTGGAAAGAACCACTGCACCCAGCACCGGATTGACTATGACACCCTTTATAGCCATGTGCTGCGGAAAATCCGGGAATGTGCCAGAGCTGCCCTGATGGACGGGGAAGCGGTTGCTGACCGCCTGACCAATACCTGTGAAGCCGAGCAGCGGGAACAACGGGAAGCAATGGAACGCTCCCTTACAAGGGACGAGGAACGGATTGAGGTTCTGGACAAAATGGTCATGCGGCTTTATGAGGATATGATTGCAGGGCGTATCAGTGAGCAGAATTTCAACACCATGCTGGAAAAGACACAGACCGAGCAGACGGAGCTTAAAACAAAAGTGTCCGAGGGCAGAAAGCGGCTGTCCGATGAAGTCCAGCTTGCCAATGACGCAAAACAATGGGTGGAAGCCATTCAGGAATACGCCAACATCACAGAGCTGGACGCAGCCACCCTCAACCGCTTAATCAAAGAAATCGTCGTGCATGAGCGCATTGACGAAGATAAAACAAGACACATTTCTATCGAAATTCATTTTAATCTCAAACCCATCCCGGAGGTGGAACAGGTCACTGCCTGACCTGTCCCGCCGGGACGGTTCTCTTAAAAATACCATATAGATTTTTTGTACGCCGCCGCCCGCCATCGAGCAGAGTTTTACACCTAATTGGGGATAAAACAGCTTATGGCGGGCGGCGGTGTTGCTCTTATCGGTATGACCCTTGTTCCGCTTCTTTCCGGTCTTTTCGGATAATGCCTAACATAAATACCACCCGCCGCGCCCTCTCGGAAACGGGAGGGCGCGGGAAAGGAGGGATTAACTTTTGATATGGCAGATGATTGAAGATTGGTTTCGTGGCATTTTGACAGACGGGATATTATCGAACCTCTCCGGCTTATTTGACAGCGTAAATACAGAGGTTGGAGAAATCGCAACGCAAGTTGGCACGACCCCCGCCGGGTGGAACGCGGGCATATTCAGCATGATACGCAGTCTTTCGGAAAACGTCATTGTACCGATTGCGGGCGTTATCATTACCTTTGTCATGTGTTATGAACTAATCCAGCTTGTAATTGAAAAAAATAATCTGCACGATCTCGACACTTGGATTTTCTTCAAATGGATTTTCAAAACCTTTGTTGCGGTGCTGCTGGTAACAAATACTTGGAATATCGTTATGGGAGTGTTCGACGTTACACAGAGCGTCGTCAACGACAGCGCGGGGGTTATCATATCCGATACAAGCATAGACGTTACCACCGTCATTACCGACATTGAAGCAAAACTCGACGCTATGAGCGTGGGCGGGCTTTTAGGACTATGGTTTCAATCCCTTTTTGTAGGGCTTACCATGAAAGCCCTGTCAATCTGCATTATGCTTGTGGTGTATGGGCGCATGATTGAAATATACCTTGTAACAAGCGTCGCCCCTATCCCTATGGCAACAATGGTAAATCACGAATGGGGCAGCATGGGTCAGAATTACTTGAAATCTTTGCTTGCGCTTGGTTTTCAAGCGTTTTTGATTTTGGTATGTGTCGGCATTTATGCGGTATTGATACAGACAATCACAGCAACCGACGACATTTCCGGCGCGATCTGGTCTTGCATGGGTTATACCGTTCTCTTGTGCTTTACCCTTTTCAAAACGGGAAGCCTTGCAAAAAGTGTCTTTTCGGCGCATTAAGGGGGTGAGTTATGATTTGAAAATCGGTTTAATCGACGTTGATAGCCATAATTTCCCCAACCTCTGCTTGATGAAGCTATCCGCGTATCATAAAGCAAAGACGCATACGGTGGAATGGTGGAACGCAAAGGGGCGGTACGACCTTGTATATAAAAGCCGCGTCTTTACGGACACTTATTCCAAAGACACAATAACCGTTACCAACGCGGAACAGGTCATTTTCGGCGGTACGGGCTACGACACGAAAAACCGCTTGCCGCCGGAAGTGGAACACAGCTACCCGGATTATTCTATCTACCCGCAGTTTTTCGGGATTGCCTACGGCTTTTTAAGCCGGGGTTGTCCGAGAAATTGCGGGTTTTGCATTGTCAGCGGTAAAGAGGGGCGCAAAAGCGTTAAGGTTGCGGATTTATCCGAGTTTTGGAAATGGCAGCCGGAAATAAAGATCATGGACGCTAATCTGCTTGCCTGTTCCGACCATGAAAATCTCATTGAGCAGCTTATACGAAGCCGCGCATGGGTGGATTTTTCGCAAGGGCTGGATATTCGCCTTGTGAACAGGGATAATGTCAGCCTGTTAAATCGGGTACGGATAAAAGCGGTACATTTTGCATGGGATAATCCCGACGAGGACTTGACCGGGTATTTCCAACGTTTTTTGGATTTGACCGCCATTAAGAGCAGCCGCCAGCGGCGCGTATATGTGCTTACCAACTACGGCAGCACCCATGAACAGGATTTATACCGCGTGAACACCTTGCGGGCTATGGGCTTTGACCCGTATGTGATGATTTACGAGCGTCCAACCGCCCCGCCTGTTACCCGCCATTTGCAACGGTGGGTAAACAACAAGCGGCTTTTCTATGCTGTTCCCCGCTTTGAAGATTACATTCCGGGCAGAAAGGAGGTATGAAATGGCGTATGTAACCGTCCCAAAGGACTTAACAAAAATCAAAAGCAAGGTGATGTTCAACCTTACAAAACGACAGCTAATTTGTTTCAGCGCGGCGGTAGCAATCGGACTGCCGCTGTTCTTTTTGGTAAAAGACAGCGTTGGAACAACCGCAGCGGCATTGTGCATGGTGCTTGCCATGCTGCCTATGTTTTTGCTTGCCATGTATGAGAAAAACGGGCAACCGCTGGAAGTGATTATTCGGCAATTTGTGGAAGTGAAGTTTCTTCGCCCCAAAGAGCGACCTTATCAGACCAACAATTTTTATGCCGCCCTTGCGCGGCAAGAGCAATTAGATAAGGAGGTACGGGCGATTGTCAAAGGAAAAGAAAAACACCCAAAACGAAAAGCGTAAACTTTCCCGACAGGAAAGGAAACAGATAGATACCCTTATCCGACAGGCAAAGGGCGACGGGAAGCCCAATACGGCGCAGGACAGCATACCGTTTGAGCGAATGTATAAGGACGGGATTTGCCGCCTTGCAAACGGGCGGTATTCCAAGTGCATTGAGTTTGAGGACATCAACTATCAGCTTGCGCAGCCGGACGACAAAACCGCCATTTTTGAAGCCCTTTGCGATATGTATAACTCGTTCGACGCTTCTATCAGCGTGCAGCTTTCCTTAATCAGCCGCCATGCGAACAAGGACGATTTCAAGAACAGTATCACGATTGCGCCGCAGAATGACGACTTCGACAATATCAGAGCAGAATACACCGAAATGCTTAGGACGCAGCTTGAACGCGGAAACAACGGGCTTATCAAGACCAAGTTTCTCACCTTTACCGTTGAAGCAAAAGACATTAGATCGGCGCGGGCGCGTCTTGCCCGCATTGAAACGGACACCCTCAACCATTTTAAGGTGATCGGCGCAGCGGCGCGGGTATTGGACGGGAAACAGCGTCTTGAAGTGCTGCATGGGATTTTTCACCCGGACGGGGAACGTTTTAACTTTGCGTGGGAATGGCTACCCGCAAGCGGGCTTTCCGTCAAAGACTTTATCGCCCCGTCCTCTTTCCGATTTGGCGACGGGCGAATGTTTCAAATGGGCGGCAAGTTTGGTGCGGTTTCCTTTTTGCAGATCGTCGCGCCGGAACTCTCCGACCGTATGCTTGCTGACTTCATGGACGCGGAAAACGGGATTATCGTCAATCTACACATTCAGAGTATCGACCACAACGAAGCAATCAAGACGATTAAGCGCAAGATTACCGACCTTGACCGCATGAAGATTGAAGAACAAAAGAAAGCAATCCGCAGCGGTTATGACATGGATATTATTCCGTCCGACCTTGCCACCTACGGCGGGGAAGCAAAAAACCTACTCCGCGATTTGCAGAGCCGCAACGAAAGAATGTTTCTGCTTACGCTGCTTGTCTTAAACCTTGCAGATACCAAGCAGAAATTGGATAACGAAGTATTTGGGGCGGCGGCAATCGCGCAGAAATACAACTGCATTTTGACCCGCCTTGACTACCGGCAGGAACAGGGGCTTATGTCCTCTATCCCGTTGGGGGATAACCTTATCCATATCCAGCGCGGCTTGACGACCAGCAGCACCGCCGTTTTCGTTCCCTTTACGGTGCAAGAGCTGTTCCAAAGCGGCGAAGCATTGTATTACGGCTTAAATGCCCTTTCCAACAACATGATTTTGTGCGACCGAAAGAAGCTGAAAAACCCCAACGGCTTGATACTCGGCACACTGGGCAGCGGCAAAAGTTTTTCTGCAAAACGCGAAATCACAAACGCTTTTCTCATTACGGCAGATGATATTATCATTTGCGACCCCGAAGCAGAATATTACCCCCTTGTCGGACGTTTGAAAGGACAGGTTATCAAGGTTTCGCAGAACAGCACGCAGTACATTAACCCTATGGATATTAACCTCAATTACAGCGAGGGTGACACGCCCATAGCCTTAAAGAGCGATTTTATCCTTTCCTTTTGTGAGTTGATTATGGGGGGTAAAAACGGGCTGGAAGCTGTCGAAAAGACCTTGATTGACCGCGCCGTTATCAGCGTGTACCGCAACTACCTTGCCGACCCCAAGCCGGAGAATATGCCGATTTTGGGCGACCTCTACGACGAGATCAAGAAGCAGCCGGAAAAGGAAGCGCAGCGTATCGCGGCGGCGTTGGAACTCTATGTAAACGGCAGCTTGAACATTTTTAACCACAGGACAAACGTTGACATTCATAATCGCCTTGTCTGCTTTGATATTAAGGAACTCGGTACACAGCTTAAAAAAGTCGGTATGCTTATTGTCCAAGACCAAGTATGGAACAGAGTAACGGTAAACCGTAGCGAGGGCAAGGCGACGCGGTATTACATCGACGAGTTTCATTTGCTCTTGAAAGAGGAACAGACCGCCGCCTATTCCGTCGAGATTTGGAAGCGTTTTAGGAAGTGGGGCGGTATTCCGACAGGTATCACCCAAAACGTGAAAGATTTGTTGTCGTCCCGCGAGGTGGAGAACATCTTTGAAAACAGCGATTTTGTCTATATGCTCAACCAAGCCCAGGGCGACCGGGAAATCCTTGCCAAGCAGCTTAACATTTCACAGCAGCAAATGACCTATGTAACCCATTCCGAAGCGGGTGAGGGACTTATCTTCTATGGCAACGTGATTTTGCCCTTTATTGACCGTTTCCCAAAAGATACGGAACTCTACCGCGTGATGACGACCAAGCCCGGCGAGGTGTCGGCATGAGGATAGAAACGGATAAAATCTATTGCGGCGACAGCTTGCAGGTGCTTCAAACCTTGCCGGATAACTGTATGGATTGTTGCGTAACGTCCCCGCCCTACTATGCTTTGCGCGATTACGGCACAGACGGGCAGATCGGACGGGAAGCAACGCCGGAGGAATATGTTTCCCGCATTACGGCGGTTTTCCATGAGGTAAAGCGGGTGCTTACGCCGGAGGGTACTTGTTGGCTGAATATCGCGGACACTTATTGCGGTACAGGCAGCAAAGCTGACCACCAAGACCCGAAATATCCCAAAGGCAGGAACGGGCAGCAAGTGGCGGTAAACCACCGCGCCCCCGGCTGCAAGCCAAAAGACCTAATCGGTATTCCGTGGCTTGTAGCCCTTGCCTTGCGGGGCGACGGTTGGTATTTGCGCAGTTCTATCATTTGGCACAAGGGAAACGCCATGCCGGAAAGCGCGAGGGACAGACCGACGCGCTGCTATGAATATGTGTTTCTGCTTACCAAGTCGAAGAAATATTACTATGATTGGCAAGCAGTAGCCGAGCCGATAGCCCCCACAACAGCGGTACGGTTGAAAAGCGGAGTTGGGAAAGGCAACAAATATGCTGCTACTGTTCCGGGGCAAAACCAGCCGCAGAAAATCAACCGCCCCCGCAAAAAAGGCGCATACACCGACGAAATGATTTCCCCCATCCGCAGCCGCCGCAACGTTTGGCAGATCAACACAGCTTCCTATCGCGGCGGGCATTTTGCAGCGTTCCCGCCGAAACTTGCGGAAACGTGTATTTTGGCGGGCTGTCCTGTCGGCGGGATTGTGCTTGACCCGTTTTTAGGCAGCGGCACGACCGCAGCGGCGGCAAAAAGCCTTTCCCGCCGCTATATCGGTATAGAGATCAATCCCGAATACTGCACCCTTGCAAAACAGCGTATTGGAGGTGATGAACATTGAGCAAGGAATTAAAAGCCCCCGACAAGGTAACACAGAAAATGACCCGCGACGGGGCGGTTGCGGAAAACCTTACGACGGGCGAAACAACGAGTATCAGCGAAAGACCGCCGGAGGAAAACTATTCAGCCCCCGCAGCGGGAGCAGCGGAAAAAGCGACCCAACGTATCGGCACAGAGGTTAGCCGCCATTTAGAAAAGGGCGCGGAGAAAAAGACCCTTGACGCAGCGCAGCTTAAAACCCATACGTCCCGCTTGCAGTTTTCCGAAGCGGAACGGGCAACGCCGGAACTGCAAAAGGCAATCAAAAAATCCGATACGGCGGCTGACCGTTTAGATAAAGCGCGGGCAGCTATCCCCAAACAGACCAAAATCACAAAAGAGCGCGTTTTTGACGAAGCCAAAGGCAAAGCAAAGACGCGCCTTGCTTTTGAAAAGACGGATAAGCCCCCAAACGGCAAGTTGCGTCATAATCCGTTATCCCGTCCGGCGCAGGAATTGGACGCCGCCGTACATGGAAAAATCTATGAGGTGGAGAAAGAAAACGTCGGTGTGGAAAGCGGACACAGGATAGAACTTGTGGGCGAGAAAGCGGGCGGCATGACGACGCGGGCAGTAAAACGCGGCATACGCAGCCATAAGCTGAAACCCTACCGGGCAGCGGCAGCAGCCGAGAAAAAGGCAGCAAAGGCAAACGCCGATTTTCTCTATCAAAAGGCGCTGCATGATAACCCCGCCCTTGCGCACTCTAACCCGATTTCCCGTTTTTGGCAAAAGCAGCGCATTAAAAAGCAGTATGCAAAGGCGTTGAAAACAGGCGGCAAGGTGAAAAAGACCGCCGAAGCCACCGCAAAGGCGGCGAAGAAAACGGCGCAGGAAACCAAACGGGCGACGTTCTTTGTAGTCCGGCATTGGAAAGGCTGTTTGATTGTGGGCGGGATTGCCTTTATCGTGCTTCTGTTTTTCGGCGGCTTGTCCTCTTGTTCCCTGTTCGGCGGCAACAGCGGCAGCGGCTTGATTGCGTCGTCCTATCTCTCCGAGGACGCGGATATTACAGGCGCAGAAAGCGCGTATGCCGCTATGGAAGCCGAGTTACAGGATATGCTGGATAACATCGAAAGCGAATACCCCGGTTACGACGAATACCAGGTAACGGCTGACGAGATCGAGCATGACCCGTATGTGCTAATCTCTATCCTCTCCGCTTGGCATGAGGGCGTGTTTACTCTCGATGAAGCGCAAAGCACCCTTAAAATGCTCTTTGATAAACAGTATATCTTGACGGTTACGGAGGAAGTCGAGGTACGCTACCGCACCGAAACGCGGACGGACAGCGAGGGCAACGAATACGACGTTGAAGTACCCTATAACTATTACATTCTCAATGTGGATTTGGAAAACTTCAACCTCTCCCATGTTCCCGTTTACATTATGGGCGAGGAACAGCTATCCATGTACGCTATGTATATGTCGTCGCTTGGAAACCGACCCGATCTTTTCCCACAATCCGGCTATATCTCAAAATACTATGAAAACCCGCCAGCGGATTATGAAATCCCGCCCGCCTATCTGGAAGATGAACAGTTTGCGCGATTGATTGAAGAAGCTGAAAAGTATGTCGGTTTTCCCTATGTGTGGGGCGGAAGCAGCCCGGAAACCTCTTTTGATTGCAGCGGTTTTGTTAGCTATGTGCTGACGAACAGCGGCTTATACAATACGGGCAGACTTGGGGCGCAGGGGCTTTACAACATTTCAACCCGCGTTTCCAACCCGCAGCCGGGGGATTTGGTTTTCTTTACGGGTACATACGACACGCCGGGGGTATCTCATGTGGGTATCTACGTTGGCGAGGACGGGGACGGAAGCCCCGTCATGCTGCATTGTGGCGACCCGATACAATACGCAAAACTTGATACAAGCTATTGGCAATCCCATTTTTACGCCTATGGGCGGCTACATTACAACTGACTTTGAAAGGAGTTTATTTCTATGGCAAACACGAAACTTGACCGTATCGAAAGGGATATTGAGAAAACGAGGGCGAAAATCCTTGAATACCAAAAAAGGCTGAAAGACCTTGAAGCGCAGAAAATCGAGGAAGAAAACGCGCAGATCGTTCAAATGGTGAAAGCGGTACACCTTGACGGGGCGCAG
Organism: Lachnospiraceae bacterium GAM79; assembly: GCA_003584705.1. Classification (GTDB taxonomy): domain Bacteria; phylum Bacillota; class Clostridia; order Lachnospirales; family Lachnospiraceae; genus Acetatifactor; species Acetatifactor acetigignens. The sequence goes on along the minus strand of AP018536.1, from coordinate 2,806,643 downwards.
CTTGCCGCGTTCCTCTCTGCTTACGCCAGCGGCGAAATTGCCTTGCCGCAGCCGGACGCAGACTATACCGACGAACAGGAGGAAACCGAAGATGAAGCATAAAAAACTGTTCCGCAGCGTTACCGCTTTGCTTGCCGCCCTTGTACTCATGGGCGGCTTTTCTGTTACCGCTTTTGCGGGCGGCGGTGATGTGAGCGACGAGCCGCCTACCCCCGTAACCGAAACCGAGCCGGAAGAAACGACGGGCGGCTATGAGCCGCAGCCCTTAACGCCGGAGGGCAACATGAGCCTTGTGGACGACATAACGGGAGAAGCGTCCGGCGATAAGCAGTTTATTACCGTCGTTACGAAAAACGGCAACTATTTTTACATCATCATTGACCGCGCCGAGGACGGAGAAAACACCGTCCATTTCCTCAATCAAGTTGATGAAAAAGACCTTTTGCAGCTTATGGAGGACGAACAGACCGAAGCCCCCGTTTGTAGCTGTACTGAAAAATGCGTTGCCGGAAGCGTCAACACCGATTGCCCCGTTTGCAGCGTCAACATGAGCGAGTGCGCGGGCAAGGAAGCCGAGCCGGAGCCGGAAGAAACCGAGCAGCCGGAGCCGGAGGAAGATAAAGGCGGCGGCATGGGCGGTGCTATTCTGCTTGTGGTGCTGCTTCTTGCCGCAGCGGGCGGCGGCGCGTTCTACTACTTTAAGATTATGAAGCCCAAAAAGGACGCGGCAAAAGGCAGCAGCAACCTTGACGATCTCGACTTTGACGAGGACGACGAGGACGAGGAAGAATTAGAAACCGAGCAGGAGGACGAGGAAGTATGAAACTTGTAATTGCAGAGAAACCGAGCGTCGGGGCGGCGATTGCCGCCGTACTTGGCGCGAATGAAAAGCGCAGCGGATATTTTGAGGGCAGCGGCTACCTTGTGTCCTGGTGTATCGGGCATTTGATTAGCCTTGCGGACGCGGCGACCTACAACGAGCAGTACCGAAAATGGAAGTATGACGATCTCCCCATTGTCCCGCAGGATTGGCAGTTTACCGTTGCCAGCGGCAAGGAGCAGCAGTTTTCCGTACTCAAAGACCTTATGCACCGCAGCGACGTTTCCGAGATTGTCAATGCTTGCGACAGCGGGCGCGAGGGAGAACTCATTTTTCGATTTGTCTACGAACAGGCAAATTGCAAAAAGCCCTTTTCCCGCCTTTGGATTAGCAGCATGGAAGAAAGCGCAATCCGCGAGGGCTTTTCAAACCTCAAAGACGGGCGCAGCTATGACAACCTCTATCAATCCGCGCTTTGCAGAGCAAAGGCAGATTGGCTTGTCGGGATTAACGCGACCCGCCTTTTCTCTATCCTCTATCACAAAACGCTGAATGTCGGCAGAGTGCAAACGCCCACCCTTACCATGCTGGTAAACCGCGACTATGCGATCAGCAGCTTTAAGAAAGAAAAATATCATGTTGTCCGTCTGGACGCGGGCGGTGTTTCGGCTTTGTCCGAAAGGCTGAACGACGAAGCGGCAGCGCAGCAGATGAAAGCGGCTTGCGAGAAATCGCAAGCCGTTTGTACTTCCCTCAAAAAAGAGAAAAAGACCGTTGCCCCGCCGAAGCTGTTTGACCTTACCGCGTTGCAGCGCGAAGCTAACCGCCTGTATGGATTTACGGCGAAACAGACCCTTGATTATGCGCAAGCCCTCTATGAAAAGCGGCTTTTGACCTATCCCCGCACCGACAGTAAATATATCACTTCCGATATGCAGGACAGCACAAAGGAACTCATTACCGGGCTTTGTTCGCTGCTTCCCTTTATGCAGGGGGTAAAGCTGCAAGCCGACCTTACAAGGGTTTGCGACAACAGCAAAGTAACCGACCACCACGCTATTTTGCCGACAGCCGAGTTTTTGAAAACGGGCTTTTCTTCCCTTGCCGACAGCGAAACAAAACTTATGACCCTTGTGTGCGCGAAGCTGCTTTGCGCCGCAGCCGCCCCCTATGAATACGAAGCGGTTACGGCGGTTATCTCTTGCGGCGGCTATACCTTTACCGCAAAGGGAAAGACGACGCTTTGCGAGGGGTGGCGTGAGATTGAAAAGCTGTCCCGCGCCGCGTCCGAGGAACAGGACGAGGACGCAGAGCCGGAAACCGTTTTGCCGCCGCTTGCCGAGGGGCAGACCTTTGACAATCCGGCAGCGGAGATCTCCGAGCGTTACACGCAGCCCCCGAAAGCATATACCGAAGATACGCTTCTGTCCGCTATGGAGAACGCGGGCAAGGAGGAAACGCCGGAGGACGCAGAGCGCAAAGGGTTAGGCACTACCGCAACGCGGGCGGGTATCATTGAAAAACTCATTAGCGCGGGCTTTGCCGAGCGCAAGGGCAAAAAGCTAATCCCCACAAAGGACGGGTATAACCTTGCCGCTATTCTGCCCGAAGTCCTTACGTCCCCGCAGCTTACGGCAGAATGGGAAACCCGCCTTACCGGGATTGCCAAAGGCAGCGACAGCCCGGACGACTTCATGCGCAGCATTGAGGAAATGACAGCGGGGCTTGTCAAAACCTATTCCGCAATTTCCGAAGATAAAGCGAAGCTGTTTACCCCGCAGCGGGAAGCAATCGGCACTTGTCCCCGTTGCGGCGCGGCGGTTTACGAGGGCAAGAAAAACTACTACTGTTCCGACAGGGCGTGCAGCTTTGTCATGTGGAAAAATGACTTGTTCTTTCAGCAGCGCAAAAAGACTTTCACAAAGGCGATTGCCGTCGCCCTTTTGAAAGACGGAAAGGTAAAAATCAAGGGTATGTACTCAACCAAAACAGGAAAGACCTTTGACGGGATTGTGCTGCTTGCCGACACAGGCGGCAAGTATGTAAACTTCCGCGTCGAGCAGAACCGAAAATGATTAGGCTTGATGAAAAGCAGTATCGAGCCGTTAAGAAAATGACCCGCGCCGCGTGCGCCAACAACGATTGCGGGAACTGTCTGCTATTGGACGACGGGGAAACTTGCGTGTGTGTGCAGAGTATCAGCTATTCGCTGTTATGCCGTTATTTCCGCGAAGCAGTTTTACCCACAGACAGGCAGCTATGCGAACAGATCACCCGCAGCGGGGAAACCGATTTGAAGCGTTGCGCGGTATGCGGCAGCACATTTGCGGCGGGCAGCAATCGGGCGAAATACTGTCCCGATTGCGCGGCAAAGATACGCCGCAGACAGAAAGCGGAAAGTGAGAGAAACAGGCGTTTACGGATAAAAACAACTACATAGCAAGCACAGCAAACGAGTACCCGTTTGCGAGAAATGCCCGCGCTGCTCTATGGGAAGCGCGGGCATTTTGCTTGTTGGGATAGTCCCAAACCCTTAAAAATCGAGAAAGGACGTGATGAAACAATATGCCGTATTCTTCATACGACCATGACAAATTGGAAACCGCCGAAACCATGCGGATAGAACGCCAGATATATTTTGAAGCAAAGGACGGGGATATTGCCCCCTATGTTTCTTTGCCGCTGGAACAGCTACACGCCATGCGCGAGGAAAGCGCGGCAGCGGAACAGGCGATTTTTAACGATCTCTCAACCCGCGCCGCTGCTTGGGAGGAACAGGCGGGAAAAACGCTTTTGCTTGACAAAGCGATTGAATACACAAGAACAACCGTTGTGCAGCACACTTCTAACGAGTGGCAGAAAGGCGAATATGACCGATACACCCGCAGCAACCGGGTATATCAGATGAACTACCACATTTACGAGAACACCCGTTACGACAGGGAGAAGCAGCAAAGCGTCCCTTACTCTTATTCTCTCACATGGGGCGTTTATACCAACAGCCCGAACAGGAACGGGCAAGCGAAGATTGCCGGACAGGACAGAAAGGTTTTTTCCGACAAGGCGGCTATGGAAAAGTATCTGAATGGACGTATCAAAGCATACGACCGTCTGTTTACGGAAATCTCCCCGCCTATCCCGCAGGAGTACGCCGAGCATTTCAAAGTAAACGGTATGCTTTTACCGGGCTATACCATTGAGGGCGAGGAACCCCCGCAGCAGCAGCCACAGGCGGCAGCTATCCCCGAAACTACCGGGCAGCAAAAGGAGCGTGAACACATGAGCGAACAGTTTTCTATTATGATTGGCAACCGCAGCCGTTTTGAAGCGGGCGACCCCGGCGGTTATTGGCTGGATATGCCCGCCACAAAGGAGCAGCTTCACGAAGCTATGCAGAGCGTCGGCATTACCGCCGACAACCCGCAGGATTTTTCCATTCGCGGCTTTTCCGACGACCCGGAAAAACATATTGCCTTGCCTTATGACATGGTATGCGCCGCCAGCGTGGACGAACTCAATTTTCTTGCGGCGCGGATTGAGCAGCTGGACCCCGCCGAGATCGGCAAGCTGAACGCAGCCTTGCAGCAGAAAAACGGCTTTGAGAACATCGGACAGGTAATCGACTTCACCTACAACGTGGATTTCTACGTCCATATTCCCGAAGTACATACCTACCGCGATTTGGGCGACTACTACTTAAATCAATCCGGCATGGTACAAATGCCCGAAGAATGGAAAGGCGGGATTGACCTTACCGCGTTTGGCAGGAACGCCGCCGAGCAGGAAAAGGGCGCGTTTACCGAATACGGCTATATCGTCGAAAGCGGCGACGAGTGGGAGCGTCAGTTTGAGGGGCGCGAAGTGCCGGAGGAATACCGCATTATGAGTTACCCGCAGTCGGAGCGCGGCGAACAGGATAAAGTCTTTATGGACGCAGCCGAAGCGCAGCAGGCAGAAACGCCGCCCGCCGAGCCACAGCAGCCCCGCCCCGTCGTGCCGATTATCCTTTCTTCTGAAAAACCCGGCAACAAGGTAAAGGAGATCACCGCCCGTCTGGAACAGGGCATACAAGCAATTTTTGACAGCGACCGCTACAAAGAGTTTTTAACGGCTATGTCAAAGTTTCACGATTACAGCTTGAATAACACTATCCTAATTGCCATGCAGGGCGGCAATTTGGTAAAGGGCTATTCACAATGGCAGAAAGAGTTTGACCGCCATGTGAAAAGCGGCGAGAAAGGTATTAAAATCTTTGCCCCCGCACCTTACAAGGTAAAAAAGCTGGTGGATAAAATCGACCCCGATACAAGAAAGCCCATACTTGACAGCGAGGGAAAGACGGTTAAGGAAGAAAAGGAAGTTACCGTTCCCGCCTTTAAGGTTGTAACCGTCTTTGACATTTCGCAGACCGAGGGCAAGGAGTTCCCCGACCTCTCCGTTAAACCGCTGCTTGCCGATGTGGAACAGTACGAGGACTTTTTCGCTGCCCTTGAAAAAGCGTCCCCCGTTCCGATTGCTTTTGAGCAGATCACAAACGGCGCAAACGGATATTTCAGCTTGACCGATAAGCGGATTGCTATCAAAGAGGGTGTGAGTGAGCTGCAAGCGGTTAAGACCGCTATTCACGAAATCGCCCATGCGAAGCTGCATGACGTAGACTTAAACGCCCCGCTGGAGGAACAAAACCGCGTTGACCGCCGCAGCCGCGAGGTACAGGCTGAAAGCGTCGCCTATACGGTGTGTCAGCATTTCGGGCTTGATACGTCGGATTACTCTTTCGGCTATGTGGCGGGTTGGAGCAGCGGCAAGGAAATGACCGAATTAAAAGCGTCCCTTGAAACGATACAGGCGACCGCAAAGGAACTCATTACCGAGATTGAGGGGCATTTTACCGAATTGCAGCAGCAGCGGCAAGCCGAGCAGGAGCAGGAAGCGAAAACAAAAGAAACCTTGCTTCTCAATGGCAAGGAGGACAGCTACGGGATTTATCAGTTAGCCCGCAGAGAGGAAACTATGGATTTGCGCTTTGAGCCTTTCGACCGTCTGCAAGCAACGGGACATACCGTTGACCGGGCAAATTATGAACTCGTCTATACCGCGCCGCTTACAAAGGATATGACGCTTGGCGGCATTTGGGAAAAGTTTAATATCGACCACCCCGCCGATTTTAAAGGGCATAGCCTTTCCGTTTCCGACATTGTTGTGCTTCATCAGAACGGCGAGAACACCGCCCATTATGTAGACAGCATAGGTTTTCAGCAAGTGCCGGAGTTTTTACAGGAGCAAGCGCAGCAGACCCCCGTATTTGATAAGCTATCTCCCGAACAGCAGCAAGCCCTATCCGATACCGTAAAAGATACGCTGCAACTGCTTGTAGACGCGGACAAGCGGATTTATGGCGACGTTACAGGCAAGACCCTTGAAGCAATCGCGGCACAAGGGTATTCCTACAAGGACGGACAGCTTGAAAAGCAGCAGCCGGAAGCGACCCCCGAAAGCCTTATGACGGGCGAAACTGTCAGAACGCCGAGGGGCAATTTTCATATTACCGACATGAGCCGCGAACAGATCGAAGCGGCGGGCTTTGGTTTTCATCATGCGTCGGAGGACGGGAAGTATCTCATTATGGGAAACGGCACACAGGCATTTGCCATAGCCGCCGAGCAGCCGCAGCGGGATAATCCCTTAAAGCACGTTGAGGATATTGTAGAGCAGAACGACAACAACTTTGACGGGATTATCAATAATACGCCGCAAACGCCCACCGTCGCAGACTTGGAGCAGCGGGCAAAGGCGGGCGAAGCGATTTCCGTTACCGACCTTGCGAAAGCGGTCAAAGCCGAGAAACGGGAGCAGCCGCAGAAAAAACCGTCCATTTTGAAGAAGCTGGACGAGTATAAAAAACAGGCGGCGCAGCAGCCGAAAGACAAGCAGAAAGAACAGAAAAAAGATTTGGAGGTTTGATAGCATGAATATCCGCTTTACCATTGAGGAAGAAAACATAATTGCGATTTACGCCGAGGACAGCCGGGAAAGGACGATTGATAATATCATCTCTGCCATGCCCTACATGGACGAGGATATGCGCCAGCTTGCCGCCGCAGCGGTAAGCAAGCTGCAAGCCATGACGGACAGCACATTTTCCGAAACTGTCTTTACTCTCACCGACGACGAATAAGCCTTAACGAAGCGGGGGCGCGGTTGCCGATTGCCGGCACCGCGCCCCCACTTTTTATCGTTCCAGCAAGATGATCTTTTTCCCCTGTTTTTGTGCGTACCGCAGCGTCGTATATGCCCCGCCGAAGTCGCGCCATACCATAGCTATCAAATAGTCGCTATTATCCACAAGCCACCTGTTGCGGGCGGGTATTGCCCGCTTATAGTGTATATCCGCTAACTCTGCCGGGATAAGAATATCATCAAAACTCGTTTCGTAATACTCCTTATACTCGTTTAATTTTTGCTGCATATAGGGAAGAACAAGCGTCAGCCGGATTTCTTTGTTTGGGTATTTCCTTTTCAGATTGCGGACAGCAGCGGAAAATCCGTCGAACTCTCCCATACCGCCGACGTAACAATATAACGTATCTTCACTTTCGATCAGCGTTTCAAGCGCGTTTTCTATTTTTTGAGTGCAGGAGCCGAAAACTTCTCTATGCCCCGCAAAGGTGCAAGTAATCATTGTATTCCCTCACATATATTAGAAATACAGCTTGTGAGGTGAAATATAAAATATTTTCATCAAAACACAAACTGCATAAAGTAATACTTTATACAGTTTCAGACTGTAGACAAAACGCTTTTGGTCAGCACTCCAGAAGCGTTTTTCTTGTTTTCGGTTCAAAAAGTGTGTACTTGATCAATAATAAACACTTTTGGGTTCCCCTTTTTCCCTTCCTGGCTATCATCTTTGCCAGTTTTTTCAGATTCATGCAGGCAAACGTAAGCCCGACTTTCATTTCCATCCGGGCTTTTCCTATCATCTGTGTATAGCGTAATCCGTGGTTTTCTTTTGCTGTTCCGAAGAGGCGCTCTACGGTCTCTTTCCGTTGCGCATACACTTCCTTCATCCCAATCGTATGCCGGATATCCTCACACTTTTCCATGTACGGCTCCCAGATATGCCGGGTCACTACCTTCACATGATCCCTGCTTTCTGTGCACTGCTTCAGATATGGACATCCTTCACAGACGATTCCGCAGCTCTTGTATTCCCGGTATCCGGAACGGTTCGTCGTATGATAAGCCAGCACCTGATCGTTCGGGCATACATAGCAGTCAAAATATTCATCATACACATACTCGGTTTTTTTGAAAAAACCATCTTTGGTCATGGGGCGTTTATACGGCAGAAGCGGTGTGATACCATCATCCAGAAGTAACTTTGCTATCGCTGGTGTTTTGTATCCTGCATCGGCTACCAGTGTCTGAATGCCAATGTCTTTTATCTTATCATACAGGGATTTAAATGTCCGGCTGTCATGCTGGTTGCCGGGATTTACACTATAACCCAGAATCCATCCGTTTTTGTCACAGGCTGTCTGCACGGAATACGCAAAAACATTTTTATGTTCACCCTTTCGGAACCATCCGCTTTCCGGATCCGTTGTACTTTCCTTGACCGTTTTTTCTTCTTTTCCATCAGAGCTGCCACCACAGGAGGGGGGATCTTTGGGATCTTCCTTCTTTTCTTTCAGAGGCTTTTTCCCATGCGCTTCCCGGTCTTCATTGATTTCCTTCTTTAACTGCTCTTCGAAGAACAGTGCTTCCTCATCTGCAATCCGTTTCCGCATCTTTTTGCTGTTTGCCCGTGCTTTTACATGGGTGGCATCCACGAAGACCTCGGAAGGATCAATCAGTCTGTATTTATAGCATTCCTGCAGGATACGGGAAAAGATCTGTTCAAAAAGATCAGTATTCTTAAAGCGTCTGGTATAATTCTTTCCAAACGTAGAGAAATGGGGAACCTTGTCCATCATTTCCAGACCGAGGAACCATCGGTATGCGACATTGACTTCGATTTCTTTTACTGTCTGGCGCATGCTTCGGATGCCGTACAGATACTGGATGAATGGAATTTTAATGAGCATGACCGGATCCATGCTGGGGCGGCCATTGTCTGCACTGTATTTATCGATCACAAGATCATAGATAAAACTCCAGTCGATTGCCTGGTCAATCAGGCGCAGCAGATGATCCTGCGGAACAAGGTCATCCATGCAGAACATCTGAATCTGCTCTCTTTTCTTATCTGCATTCTGTGTCATCATAGGAAACACCGCCTTTATTTTGATACTTTCATTATACCAAAAAAGTAGTGAAAAGTCCCGTAAATACGGCATTTTCACTACTTCTTATATGCTTGTAAGTACATAATTTTTGCAGTCATGACACAAGAAAAGCTCCCTCACAGGAAGGAGCTTTGTCTACAGTCTGAAACTGCATAAAGTAATACTTTATACAGTTTATTATAATGATACAGTGGAAAAAATACAATATAGAAAAGAGAGTGATTGCGAGGGATTTTTGAATGGAATTAGATTATAAAGCGATTGGCAAGCGCATAAAGATTGCCCGCATTAAAGCGGATTTGACACAGGAAGCATTGGCAGAAAAAGCGTCGCTTTCCACAACACACATGAGCAATATTGAAACGGGCAACTCCAAATTGAGTTTGCCGACGATTGTATCTTTGGCAAATGCCCTTTCCGTTTCTGTTGACGAGTTTTTATGTGATAACGTGTTACACTCCAAAGATATTTTTTCGCAGGAGATACAAGACCTTGTTTCCGATTGCGACGAGTACGAAATCCGTACGATTGCAGACTTTGTAAGGGCAGCAAAGGAAACCATACGCAAAAATGCCAAGCTGAAAGAGTGATTAGAATAAAGCAGGGGCGCGGCTGCCGATTGTCGGCACCGCGCCCCGTTCTTTTTTGCTTTTTTGTGGAATATTAGAAAGGCACTTTTTGAGGTTTGAGTATAAAGTATCGTCTATGTCGTTTTCGCGCTCTGGAAACCGCAGAAACACAGGCGTTTTCAGCCCTTAACGTTCCACTTGCTACCCTTGTTTTATGCCTTATCTCTTGCCTTGATATGGAGCAGCAGCATGACGATAAAAGCAAGCCCGCAGACCACATAAAACCAAAGTTGATCTGCATTGGAGATAATAAACGCCAGCAGCCCAAAAATGACCGCCCAGGCAGCAGACAGCAGCACCCCGATTACCCAAAATCCAAAACGTGTATTTTGCAGAAACAGCAGCAGCGCGAATACAGCCGCGCCGATCAGCACGCACAAGGCGGGGTGCAGCGTGAAAAAGTGATTGCAGCACACGCCGGATATAATACCGAGGGCGATACTGTCAAAAACAATGATATGCCCGATAAAAAGCCCCACTACCATAAGGATAAAGCTAACTACAAGACCGATTATTAAATAGGCTCCCGCCGCCGCTAAATAGCCCATACATACACTTCCTTTGTTTTCTGAATATAGTTTGATTGTAACAGGTTTTTGTGAAAAAATCTATTAGTCCCGTTCCTGTTCTTTTGCCTTGCTTTGGGACGGATATAGAATACTGTCAACGTTCTTTTTGACAACACCATATTCCTGCATTTGCTTCTTGGCTTGCCGATAATCCTCATACAATTTGCTTTTCCTGTCGTTTAAGCTGCTATACTCCTTGCGCAGCGCGGCGAGATCGGGCAGCTTCTTTATCTGCATTTCCTTTAATGCCCTTGCCGCAGCTTCAAACAGGATAATTTCGCTTTCATGCCCCCGCAGATACTTTTCCTTGTCCGGCGATTTTCGGTATTCATCGTAAATCGGTTTTAACTGTCGGTATGTGGTGGTGTGCTTGATGAGCAGCGATAAATCAGACATACGCTGTTCCACTTCCTTAACCGCCTTTGCCGCCGCGTCATGGGCGGTCATAATATCCGCGATTTTGCTTTCAAGTTCGCTGTAATACTCAATCTTGTTTTCGGTTAGGAAGTTCATGCTTTTAGCAGCCTGTTTCAGATTATGGATTTTCGCCCACCGTTCATAGCCCGCCGACTGTTGGGCTTTGATACTGTTTTCAAGATCAACGACAAGCCGGATTTTCTTATCTTTCCGCAGCGTTTTTGCTTTGGCAGCATACACACCCTTGATACGTTCCTTTATCGCTTCTTCCGTATATGCCGCGCCGAGCGTCTTTGCGCGGGTAAACCGTTCCTGTCCGGCAGCGCGAAAGGAAATATATTTGCCCTGTTTGATTTCATACCCCATTTCCTGCAAGCGGCGCAGCAGTTCGTCAAAATCTTTCACTTGGGGAATGAGGGTATCTATCGCCGTTTTCAGCTTGGCTTTATAGCTTATACCTTGCTTTTCGGCGGTATATTCCGCATAGCTTTTCCCTCTGTCCTGTCCCGGCACGACGACGGATAGCCCATGCTCTTTACATATCCTGTCGCTGGTGCGCCGGATATGATGATAGCTTTGTTTGTTGGAATGGTACTTTTTGTAGTCAACGAAGCTGACCGAGTTAAAAATCAAGTGATTGTGCAGATGGTCTTTATCGACGTGGGTTGTCAAAACAAACTCATATTTGCCGCCTAACACCGCTTGCGCAAGTTCCATTCCGATTTTGTGCGCTTCTTCCGGGGTGGTTTCTCCCACCGCGAAAGACTGTATCAAATGCCGCCCTAAATGTGTGCCGCGATCTCCGGCAGCTTCCCGCGTCCATGCAAACTCAATATCGGCGGTTTCCAGCCCGCAGCCGAAAGAGGACGCAAGCAGTTTCCCGTCTGTCTTTTCGGGATTTAAGATATAGTCTATCGCAGCCTTTAAGGTTGATTTAATAGGGTGCGTCTTTGTAACCGCCATATCTCGTCCACCGCCTTTTTAATGTCCTCTATATCCTGCCTGTAAACCGTCCCCGTTGCATTGGCGCGTTTTGCAATTTGGTTGATGTTCCGGCTCACCGCTTGCAGTTCCCGGATATATGCTTTCGTGTCGCTTCGGTCAACGACAAGAATATACCCGTCTATCGCCATTTTACGGAAGTATGCGCCGTACTGCCGGATAGGAAGCTGCTTCATCTTCTCGTCGATCAGCCGCTTTTCTTCTTCCGTAACGTAAAACTTCATCTGTATATTTCTCTTTCGGTTTTCCATTTCCGCGCCGCCTTTCGGTATAAGGGTTTGGGATTATCCCAACAAGCATTTTTCGCAAACGGGTACTCGTTTGCTGTGCTTGCTATCTACTCCATACCCCCACCGAAAGGCGGTATTTGTTGCGCGTTCCTTTGTTTTTGGACGCAAAAAAGATTGCAGCGCATAGCGTCTGCAATCTCCTGTTTCCCATATTGTGAGGTTAGTCCTCTGCTTTTTCGACTTCCGTTATCTCCCTTGCCGTTGCGGTTACAATCCGTATGCCTTTATCGCTCATACCGTCCAGCAGCGCGTCAAGCTGCCGCCGCCCGGTGGATTTCTCCGCATTGCTGTTCGGGAAGAAAAATTGATCTACCGAAATATGATACCGGGTTACAAGGTCATAGAATACCTGTAAACTCGGCTGTTGTCCCTTGTTCTCGATATTCGCAAGGTAGCGCGGGGAAATATATAACTCGTCGCTTACCTTTTTGCGGCTCTCGCCGTATTCATTTCTCGCGGCTTTTATAGCTGCCCCGAAAGCCTTAAAGTCGTACAATGGTACGGGTCTTTTTGCCATTTTCATTCACCCTGTTACATTTTACAGTTCACCTTTCTTTTTGGATATGTCCACACAATTCATATCATTAGGTTAAATACTTCCTGTTGTGTATTGACAGTAGACTGATTTTCTGATAAAATAAAATTTATGTAAAAGGAGGCGGCGTTTATGTTGCATAGCATGCGTATTAGATAAGCATTGAAAAAAAGGATTTTCCCATTTTCAACATGGGCTTTTTTGTCATGCTTATTTTGCGGATGCTATACAAAAAACTAACGACGTATAGATATAGTATAGACATAGTGCAAGCTATGCCTTAGTTTTGTTGTACTGCTCTGTGCATTATAAATGCAGGTCAATGCTCATGTTGAGGATTGACCTGCATTTTTTTGTGTAAAAAGGACGAGTGAAATATAATGCTTAAAAAATATTGGATAAAATGTCCGATTTGTAACGGAAAGACGAGAGTTCAAGTATTTCATAATACTGTATTAAAAGATTTTCCTCTTTTCTGCCCTAAATGCAAATTGACGCATATCATTGATGTAGAAAAATTAGAGATTGTAATCAAAAATACAGAAAAACAAACTTTTATTATTTAGAAGAAAGGATATAAAAATGAAACGTTTACCTAAATATACGCCTGCGGAAGTACGGAATGATCCATACGGATTTACTTACAAAGAAATGTCGGAAGTTATTGGCGAGAATGAAGCAAAAGCCTTATATGAAGAATTATATAAGCAATTACCACGCAAAAAAAATCTATCAATGTTGGTAAAAAATATTTACAAAAGCAGTGATACTGAAAAGTATGTTTACGAACTGAAAGACAACAAATACATTGAAACGGTTTTTATCAAGCGGCGAGATGGTGGAACTGTTTGCGTGAGCACACAAGTCGGTTGTCCTGTTGGTTGTATTTTTTGTGAGTCCGGGCGAAATGGCTTTGTTCGTAATCTAACATCGTCAGAAATCGTACAACAGATTATATTGTTGCGTCGAAAAGTAAACCGTATCGTTTTTATGGGTATGGGAGAGCCTTTATTCAATTATGACAACTTGATAAAAGCAATCCATATTCTCCGAGATAGATATGGGCTCAACTTTCCAACCGACGGCATTACCATATCAACAGTTGGTCCGGTCGATCAATTAAAAAAATTGCGCGAGGAACATCTTAAAATTCAGTTGACAATATCTTTACACGCAGCAACACAATCTGCAAGAAATCGTATTATTCCTCACATGCGCATATATGCTATTGAAGATGTTGTTAAGCAAGCCTTATCCTATTCTGAAAGGCATAATCGCAAAATTGTCTTTGCGTATTTGCTTTTACCGGGTATAAATGACCGGCCCTCAGATGTAAGACAACTTGCAAAATGGTTTCGGGGCAAAAAAGTTATGATTAACGTGTTACAATACAACCCAACAAGCAATTCAAGAATTAAAGCACCACAGAAACGGGAAATAGTTGCATTCAAACATCAATTAGAGCAAGCAGGACTTGAAGTTACTATGAGAGTTTCTCATGGCAGAGAGATTAACGCGGCTTGTGGACAGTTAGCTAACACATATAATAAATTCAAAAAAAATGATTAAAAGTGCCAGACGCATAGACGCAGAGCCGATAACGCATTAGGTCAAAAAACCTATGTGTTATCGGCTTTTTTATTTAATATTGCGCAAAAGCCGCTGTTCCCTATTATAGAATGGATTGCGGGTAGTGTATTAAAGTCGCCCTTTTTTAAGGATACGGCGGTATCTGGGAGGTATCGTCGTGTCTATTTTTATTTACTGTAACCCGCCTAATGCTTTGCGGTCAAAAAAAGCCATTACCCGCCAGCGGGATATTCCGGCTATGAATACGAACTGTCAGTACATCTAAATATTGCTCACAATTCCTTTGCGCTCGTCCGCGTCTTGCGGGCGGGCGCATTTTGTTTATTTCAATATATTTTTGAAAGGAGCAACAAAGAGCCATCTCCCGAACGGGTACAGAGCGAAAGGGGCAGAGAGGACAAGCCTTTAACTCCCGTCCTCTACTCCACGCGGGAAGGAGGTGAACTCTATGGAGCTATCTTCTTCCGACAAAGAAAGAATACAACATCAGTATGACGCATTAGCAAAGAAAACGTTGGTAGGCGAAGCAAAAAGCTACCGCCGCACCCTTGCGAAACGCGCAGCCCGCGAAATAACTTTTTCGGATTTGAGCGAAAGCGAACTCGCGCAGCTTTTCACGACGGACGAATACGAAAGCGATTATTACCGTTTTCAAGTGTCCGGCTTTGATGTACTCGTCAAAAATGAACTGCTTGCCGAAGCCCTTAACGCTTTGCCCGAAAGGAAACGCGATATTGTTCTCTTGTCCTACTTCTTGGATATGAGCGACGCGGAAATTGGCGAACTGCTGAGTGTTGTACGCACGACGGTTTTCCGGCATAGGAAATCCGCGCTTGCGAAGATCAAACAGTATTTGGAGGGAAAAGCAGATGATGAACACCGTTAGGAAATCTGAAAATCTGTTGCCGTTCCCTGTCATTTCCGCAGCGGCAAACGGCGACACAAACGCCATGTGCGCGATCTTGAAGCATTACGAGGGTTACATAGCGAAACTTTGTACCCGAACGCTGAAAGACGACGCGGGCAATACTTACTCCTATGTGGACGAAGAAATGCGTAACAGGCTGCAAGTGCGCCTTATTACCCGCACTCTTGCGTTTCATGTAGGCTAACTCTTTAAGCCCATGCGGGGAGCGTGTACCCCTTTCCACGCTTCCCGTTATGGGCTGTTTGTCGTTCCGTAAAAGCATATCGGAAACGATATGCTTTTACAGGCTGACAAAGCCTTATTGTTCCTTGTCAAAGAAAGCCCGCAAGATAACGGCGGCGCAGTATAACAGGCAAACGAATACATACCGCTTATATCGAGCCGAACAGCGGGTACGCTAGGACAGCTTTTCACACAGGGAAAGCCGAGCGAGAAATACCGCGCTGCAAAACAGGTTTAGCAGCTTGTGGGCGACGACATATAGGCGGGACGAAACGCCTTTATAGCCATAGTCCGAGCGTTAAGAGCGTCGCAGGCATTGGGTAAAGCTGCCTTAAATGAGCAGGGGTGAAACTCCCGCGGTGCTGCCGCTGACAGCCGTTCGTTTCTGCCTTTCATTTTTAATCTTTTTGTTATCCCACGAAAGGGGGATTTTACATTATGGAACAAACAAAGCAAACAACAAAATCCCCGGTTGTGCGCGAATACAAAATCGGGGATATTACCTATATTGTCAAAGCCGTTGTTAAAGACGGTGTAAAAGAGGACGCCGCGACAAAGGTACGCCGCTTAATCCAAAATGACTTAAACCGGGAAAAAAGCCCGGTATAATGCCGAAAATGTAATCCTATTGCAGACGGACGACGGGTTTTGTGGTATAATATATATAACCTGTTTGTCCGGCTGTCGGAATAGGAGGTAACATGAAACAGTCGGATAAATTGACCGCATACTATTTTCGTGCGGCGCAACAGATAGATACTTTGTACCTTGACAATCAAATGCAAAAACTTCTTTACCACGCAAGCCAAAACGGGATTACTACTTTTGCGCTATATGTGGATAATGGTTATAGCGGTTTGAACTTTAACCGTTCCGCTTTTTCCCTCATGCAGCAGGATATGAAAAACGAGAGAATGGAAAAGATCGTTGTAACAGGTCTTGACCGCATTTCTCGAAACTTTTTAGATGTACTTGCTTTTGCAGATTGCGCCGCTGGTAGGGGTGTTTCTCTTGAAGCAATCAACGGCGACCATGCTACTCTGGATTGGAGCAGACAGTTATATGCTGCACTTGCCGCGAAAGGCGGTGAGCGCAAATGACAAAGACATTTTCTTTTCAGCAGATTGCTGTCCCCAAAGTGTTAAGCGAAGAAGTCCGCGAAGCCATTTCAAATAATGTCTTGCAATTCTATGTGCGCGATCAGCAGCAGGAAGCACAGGACGAGGGCATAACGGCTTTATATGAACGCCTTTCACAAGAGGACAAATTAGAGGGAGAGAGCAACAGTATCGCCAACCAAAAGAAGATTTTGGAACGGTACTGCCGGGAGCATGGAATTACCGCTTATCGACATTATGACGAGGACGACGGGTATTCCGGTACAAACTTCAACCGTCCCGGATTTCAACGTATGCTTGCCGATATAAAAGCTGGAAAAATCAAGCGCGTTATCGTCAAAGATATGTCCCGTTTCGGGCGTGATTATCTGCAAGTTGGTTTCTACACCGATATGCTGTTCCCCGATTTTGGCGTGCATTTTATCGCGGTCAATGACGGAGTTGACAGTACGCGGGGCGAAAATGAGTTTACCGCAATCCGCAACGTGTTCAATGAAATGTATGCCCGCGACACTTCAAAGAAGATACGCGCTACTTGGCAATCAAAGGGAAAATCCGGCGAACACCTTACTACAATCCCGCCTTATGGCTATATGAAAGACCCCGACAACAAAAAGAAGTGGATTATTGACGAGGAAGCCGCAGCCGTTGTGCAGCAGATTTTCGCATTGTGCGTTTCCGGCATGGGACCGACACAAATATGCCATTGGTTAGAGAAAAGCGAAATCCTCAATCCTACTTTCTATTGGCTGTCAAAGGGCATAAAGGTAACAAACAAGCCGAAGCCGGGGGCGAACCCGTACAAGTGGACGAATGAAACGGTTTCCCGTATGCTTGAAAAGATAGAGTATTTAGGGCATACCGTAAACTTCAAAACCCGCAAGCAATCCTACAAGAGCAAAAAGAAGTTGTGGAACGACCCGTCCGAATGGGTGATCTTTGAGAACACGCAGCCGCCGATTGTAGAGGAAAGTGTATTTCTCATTGTGCAGAACAAACGCAAATCCCGCCGCCGCCCCACCAAAATGGGCGATATGGGTATTTTCTCCGGGCTGCTTTATTGTGCAGAGTGCGGCGGTAAAATGTATCAATGCCGAGCAACGAACTTCACCGAAGAACAGAAATATTTTATCTGTTCAACCTATCGGAAAGGCAAAGACTTGTGTACGACCCATTCAATCAAAAATGTTGTTCTGTATGAAATCGTTTTGAAAAACCTACGGGAAGCAATCGACTATGTAACAGAGTATGAAGCCGAGTTTGTGCAGGAAGCAGCAGACAGCCGTTTGCGAGAGCGCGACGCAGAGTTTTCCCGCAAGCGCGAAACACTTTCCAAAGCTGAAAACCGTATTGCCGAGTTGGATAATCTGTTTAAGCATTTATATGAGGACAATGTAACCGGGAAATTGTCTGACGAACGGTTTATCAAAATGTCCCATGATTACGAATTGGAGCAGAGCAATCTAAAAGCTATGGCAGAAGTGCTACGGGAAGAAATCAAGCAGCAGGAAAAACAAAAGACCAACGTTAAAGCGTTTATCAGCGCAGTAAAGAAGTACACCGATATGCAGCAGCTTGACGCTGCTATGCTACGGGAGTTTATAGATCGTATCGAAGTTTCCCATACCGACAAAAAATCCAAGACAAGGGAAATCACGATTGTATATAACTTCATCGGTGCATTTGATTTTGGACGGGCGAAAGAAAAAGCCCAAAATACAACTCAAAAACAGCAAAGAACGGCATAGCCGTTTAGCTACACCGTTCCTTGCTAAAATGTTTTCTTAATTCACCGCCCCATTCGCAGCCGCTTGTTTTTCCTTGAGGCTCATTACATTATATCCTACTGTCCACCGGATTTGCAAACGGTATCTGGAAATACAAAACAGTTGGAAAATGCTCATGGATATAGTATTCTTTATAATAGAAAAAACGTTTTATACGTGCCTGCAGGATGATGCTGGTATTGGAAGGATAGGATAAGCATGAAAAAAAGTATCGTTGGGATCCTGGCACATGTGGATGCCGGGAAGACAACATTGGCAGAAAGCCTTTTATGTGCCTGTGGTGTCATAGAAAGGGCCGGAAGAGTGGATCACGGAGATGCTTTTCTGGATAATGGGGACATGGAACGGAAAAGAGGAATCACCATTTTCTCCAAACAGGCGAGAATCCGGTGGAAAGATGTGGATATCACACTGTTAGACACCCCGGGACATGTGGATTTCTCTGCGGAAATGGAACGGACGCTGCAGGTACTGGATGCGGCGGTTCTAGTCATCGACGGAAGCGATGGAGTGCAAGGAGATGTACATACGCTGTGGCGGCTGTTAAAAAGATATGAAGTGCCGGTATTTTTATTTGTAAACAAGATGGATCAACCGGGGACGGATCCGGAAAAAGTACTGACGGAGCTACAGAAAAAGCTGGATAGCAATATTACATCCGTGGGAAAACTGCTGCAGCCTGGGGACAATGAAGGAGAACGGGAAACAGAGCTGGAACATGCGGCCATGTGTAGTGAAGCCTTGATGGAAGAATATCTGGAAACCGGAGAACTGTCGGCGGAAAACATATCGGATACTGTGGCGGAGCGTAAGCTGTTCCCCTGCTTTTTCGGCTCCGCCTTGAAACAATGGGGAATTATAGAGCTGTTAGACGGATTGAATGCGTATCTGCCCCAGCCGGAATATCCGGAGGACTTCGGAGCCCGGGTTTATAAGATCGGCAGGGATAACGCAGGAATCAGATTGTCGTATTTGAAGGTCACCGGAGGAAGTCTGCGGGTTAAAATGCCGGTGGAAAACAGCAGAAGCGGTGCAGGAGAGGAAATCTGGGAGGAAAAATGCGACCAGCTGCGTCTGTATAATGGCGGAAGCTATGAGGCAGTGGATACGGTGAAAGCCGGTGAGGTCTGTGCGGTCACGGGACTTACGAAGACTTTCGCCGGGCAGGGACTGGGCTATGAAAGTGAGAACTCCACGCCGATACTGGAACCGGTGCTGACTTACAGACTACTGCTCCCTCCGGAGGTGGATCCTGTCGTGGCACTGGGGAAACTACGCCAGCTGGAAGAGGAAGAACCGCAGCTGCATGTGTTGTGGCAGGAGGAAAACAGGGAAATCCATATGCAGGTCATGGGACAGGTGCAGATGGAAATCCTCAAAAATATCCTGTGGGAGCGCTTCGGTCTGGAAGTGGAATTCGATGCGGGAAGCATTGTATACAAGGAAACTCTGGCGGAGCCGGTGGAAGGCATCGGGCATTTTGAACCCCTGCGTCATTATGCGGAGGTACATCTGTTGCTGGAGCCCGGGGAGCGGGGCAGTGGATTGCAATTTGCCTCTCTGTGCAGCGAGGACATGCTGGACCGTAACTGGCAGCGGCTGATCCTGACGCATCTGGAGGAAAAACGTCATGTGGGTGTGCTGACCGGTTCCGAACTCACGGATCTGCGGATATTGCTGATTGCCGGAAAAGCCCACACCAAACATACAGAGGGCGGAGATTTCCGACAGGCCACTTACCGTGCAGTACGTCAGGGGATGCGCAGCGGAAAGAGCATTCTCTTAGAACCATGGTTTTCCTTCCGACTGGAGGTGCCTACAGAGAATCTTGGCAGAGCCATGTCGGATATCACGAGGATGAACGGAAGCTTTGAAGCACCGGAGACAGAAGGCAATAACAGTGTGCTGACGGGAAGTGTTCCCGTGGCTTCCATGGGAGATTATGGAAAAGAGGTGGCATCTTATACCAAGGGTCATGGGCGTTTGTCCTGCACACTGAAGGGATATGAACCCTGCCATAATCCGGAGGAGGTAATGGCAGAGATCGGCTATGATCCGGAAGCGGATGTGGTCAACCCCACCGGATCGGTATTCTGCGCTCATGGTGCCGGTTTTCAGGTGTCCTGGGACCAGGTGCCAGAATATGCCCATGTGGAGAGCAACTGGAAGCCGGAGAAGGAAGGAACCAAAGATGCGGACGGCATTTCGGATGCGGGACTGCAGGCAGTAAACAGGCAGCAGGGCGCTATTCGTCAGACCGGGGGTGGTGTAGAGCGGATTATTTCTCAGGAAGAGATCGAAGAGATCTTCCGCCAGACTTATGGGAAAAAGGCGGAGGATCCCCACAGATTCCGCAGATACCATACTTCTTCCGGAAACCGTGGCAGTTATACGGGCAGCTTGGCGGGAAGTGCCGGTGACACCGGTATGCGGAAGGTCGTACCGCAGGAAAAACCGGAGGAATACCTTCTGGTGGACGGTTATAACATTATTTTTGCCTGGCCGGAACTGCGGGAGCTGGCGAAGATCAATCTGGACAGTGCCAGGGACAAACTGATGGATATTCTGTGTAACTATCAGGGATATCAGGGCTGTCGCCTGATCCTGGTCTACGATGCCTACAAGGTGAAGGACAATCCCGGCTCCACCATGAAATATCATAATATAGAAGTAGTCTATACAAAAGAAGCGGAGACTGCAGACCAGTATATCGAGCGCACGACCCATCAGCTGGGGGCGAAGCCGCAGAAATACCGGGTGACGGTGGCAACCTCCGATGCACTGGAACAGATGATCATCTGGGGCAACGGTGCCACCAGAATGTCCGCACTGGGGCTGAAAGCAGCGGTAGAGGCAGCAGGTGCCGAATATTTTAAATAAGGGAGTTTTATTGGACTTGAAAAAGTGTAATCTATACCTGTCAGGACGGGAAAATAAGATTTCCGACAGAACCCTGAGCACAAAAAGCAGAAAAAGAGGTATGGGTTATGAGAAGACAGTTCGTTTCCAATGTGGCATTTTACAGTACTACCGCAGTACTTATTCTGATCATTGTATTATGTATCGGCGCAACCGTGAAGAGCGAGAGCCGGGATGAGACGCAGCGCATGGAGAACCGGATACAGGAACAGCATCTGATGAGCGATATGAAGCAGTATCTGAATGAGAACGGTTATCGCAACAGCGGCGTGACGCTGACCTATGCACTGGAAGAAGACGGCAGTCCGGATTATACGTTTACCATTCATCATAAGAAGATCAACAGCATGAGTGAGACGGAACGGGGAGCATTGAGCGCAGAACTGGCACGGGCCTGCAACGCAGGCGGCAATTATTCGGTCTCTTATGAATATCTGCTGACAGATTTTTAGAGACTATTTACATGACTTTTTTGGAAATAAGGGGTATACTGATACCATATGCCACAGTAAACGAAGCGATGGGAAAGGAGAACGACAGATGACATTTATTCCCAAACCACATGAGATATATAAGCATTTTAAGGGCAATCTGTATCAGGTCGTAACGATTGCGGAACATTCAGAGACCGGAGAACAGCTGGTGATTTATCAGGCTTTGTATGGAGATTTCAAGACCTATGCAAGGCCCCTTGTCATGTTTACCGGAGAAGTGGATCGTCAGAGATACCCTGAGGTGACACAGCGTTTTCGGTTTGAATTACAGGGAACGGATGCGGACAGACAGATTCGTGAGACGGAGGCAGCAGGTGTGGAGCACCCCGTATCAACGCAGACAACGGTGACCGCGTCCCAACCCGCAGCAGCCCAGGCAACGCCGATTGTGGCGCAGAACATAGCAGCACAGGCAACGGCAACCGCGGCACAGACAACAATAGCACCGGTTTCCCCCGCAGAAGATGAAGAGCCCGCACTGGATCCGTTGGTACTGGAATTTCTGGATGCGGATTCCTACGAGGAGAAGCTAAATATTCTGGCAGGACTGCACCATCGTATCACCAACGAGATGATCACGACCATGGCGATTTCCTGTGATATTGAAGTAAATGACGGTGAGCCGGAAGAGCGTTATGAAGAATTGAAGAACTGCCTGCTCACCATGGAGAAGTTCGAATGCAACCGTCTGCGGTAGACTCTATGGATAAATACAATGAAAATTTAACGGATGTTAAGGAAATCTTTAGGAAAGGTGACCTTCGGGCGATTCCCAAACCACTTTTAAAATGGTATGATAATAACCGTAGGATCCTTCCCTGGAGAGAGGATCCTGCTCCCTACCGCGTATGGGTCTCTGAGATCATGCTGCAGCAGACCAGAGTGGAAGCGGTAAAGCCCTATTTCCAGCGCTTTATGGAGACGTTGCCGGATATTGCTGCGCTTGCGCAGGCCCCGGAAGAGGTGCTGTTAAAGCTTTGGGAGGGCCTGGGATATTATAACCGGGTACGGAATCTGCAGAAAGCAGCCATCCAGATCATGGAAGATTATGGCGGAGTCATGCCGGATTCTTATGAGGAGTTATTAAAATTAAAAGGAATCGGCAGCTATACGGCTGGGGCGGTATCCTCTATTGCTTACGGCAAGCCCAATCCGGCGGTGGACGGCAATGTTCTGAGAGTCATTGCAAGAGTCCGCAAGGATGAACGCTGTATCTCTGAGGATAAAGTAAAAAAGGCTGTGGAAAAGGATCTGTGGGAGGTCATTCCTACAGACAGGCCGGGAGATTTCAACCAGGCTATGATGGAAATCGGTGCCTGTGTATGTATTCCCAACGGGGCTCCGCACTGTGAGGAATGTCCCCTACAGCAGATATGTCTGGCATATGCGGACGGTACACAGCTGCAATATCCGAACAAAGCCAAAGCAAAAGAACGCACGGTGGAGGAGAAGACGATCCTCATTATCCGGGATGCGGAGCTGGCGGCATTGCATAAGCGTCCGGCGAAAGGTCTGCTGGCCGGTATGTATGAATTCCCTTCGATGAAGGGATATCATACCGCGGAGGAGGTCAAGGAATATCTGGCGGAGAACGGGTTGCAGGTACTCCGGATCCAGCCCCTTGAGGATGCAAAACATATTTTTTCCCATAGAGAATGGCATATGAAAGGATATCTGATCCGTGTGGATGAACTGGCACCGAAGCGTGAAGGCCCGGATTCAGCAGACTGGATCTATATTGAACCTTCGGAGACAAGGGAGAAATATCCCATTCCTTCCGCGTTTGCAGTCTATGCGAAGGGATTGAACATGAAACTGGGGGCCCGAGAGAACGATCCAGGACAGTGAACAACAAGATAGTGAAGAAAGGACAGCGATATGAAATTACTTTCCATAGCAATTCCCTGTTACAATTCTGAAAAGTATATGAGAAAATGCATTGATTCCCTGCTGATCGGCGGAGAGGATGTGGAGATCCTGATCATCGATGACGGTTCTACCAAAGACCGTACCGCAGAGATTGCAGACGAATATGAAGCACAGTTTCCTACGATTGTGCGTGCTATTCATAAGGAGAACGGCGGACATGGTTCTGCTGTGAACACCGGAATCGCCAATGCCACGGGACTATATTTTAAAGTAGTGGATAGTGATGACTGGGTGAAGCAGGATGCATATTTTAAGATCCTGGATACTCTCAGAGAACTGGCCGGCGGCGGTCGGGCGTTGGATATGCTCATCAGCAACTATGTCTATGAAAAAGAAGGCGAGCGCCGCAAAAAGGTGATCCAGTACCGTCATATCCTGCCGGTGGAGAAGATGTTCACCTGGACGGACTGCCATCATTTTCTGAAGGGCCATTACATACTGATGCACTCCGTGATCTTCCGTACCAGACTGTTACAGGAATGTGGACTGAAGCTTCCGGAGCACACCTTCTATGTGGACAACCTGTATGTATTTGAACCGCTTCCTTATGTGAAGAATATGTATTATCTGGATGTGAATTTCTACAGATATTATATAGGAAGACAGGATCAGTCGGTGAATGAGACCGTGATGATCTCCCGCATCGACCAGCAGATCCGAGTGACGAAGCTGATGATTGATTATCTGGTGGGCAGAAAGTCGGAACTGGTGAAAAACCGACGTCTGTACCAGTACATGCGCAACTATCTGGAGATTATCATGACAGTATCTTCCGTACTGTTGATCCGCTCCGGTACCACAGAACATCTGGAGAAAAAGAAAGAACTGTGGGAGTACCTGAAAGGAAAAGACAAACGCCTGTATCTGTGGATGCGTAACGGCATTATGGGCGGTACCATGAACCTGCCCGGAAGAGGCGGACGGAAGATTTCGGTAGAGGGATATAAGATCTGCCAGAAATTGTTCGGATTTAATTAGAACGGAATTGTTTAACATAGTCAAAATAGCGGATACTTCGGCGGTTTACCCGAAGTATCCGTTTTCTTCTGTTTTTCCAGCCATCTCGTCCTGCATGAAGCCCAACAGGTTTCTTTTTTCGCGAATGTGTTCTCCGGTAGCCGGTCGATCATAAGTTTTTTCATGTATATCCTCCAACATCTTTCTCCATGATTAGTTATCCCTTGGTGTAATCACAAAAAGTTTTTCTACAAGGAACAGGATATCATACCTTTGTGCAGTTGAAGAGGAAAACAGAAAGTGCTACAATTTACATGAAAATACAAATTGTCGCATTTTTTATAAATAACAAGGGGGAACGATATATGGCAACACAAAAGCAACAGGGTATTAAGAAACGATTGACAAAGGGATTCGCAAAAGTGGCGGTAATTGGAGCGGTAGCTTCAATCATTGGAATCGGAGCGCTTCTGATCGCAGCGACACAGTATGAAAAGGCATTAAACCGGTATGGTTTTACACAAGGAGATATCGGTAAGGCGATGACCGCTTTTTCGGAGAGTAGAAGTGCATTGCGCGCAGTGGTCGGGTATGATGATGAAGCTGTGATCGAAAAGCAGACAGCTCTGCATGACCAGAAGAAAGAGGCATTCGAAACTTATATGGATGAATTGAGCAGAACACTCAAATTCTCCGAGGGAAGAGAAGCTTACAATGCGGTCTTGACGGAACTTGACGGCTATTGGGAGCTGGATGCACGAATCTTGGAATTGGCAACTTCGGATGATGCGGATGGTTATCTGGAAGCGCAGGAACTGGATACGACAGATTTGACGGCTCAATATGAACAGATTTATGCAGAATTCGTTGAACTGATGAACCTGTGCGTGCAGAAAGGTGACCGTGCGGAAGCGGATCTGCGGGCAATGGAACGGATTATGCTGTTGGTGATCCTGGCAATCGTTGTGGTTTCTTTCTGGAGTTCGGTGATCCTGGGACGAAAAATAGCGCAAGACATAGAAAAGCCCATGATAGCATTGGCAGATCGTCTGCAGACCTTCGCACAGGGAGATTTAAACAGCGCATTTCCGGAGTGTGCAACGGAAGATGAGATTTCTTATATGATACAGGTGGCAAAGGGGATGGCATCGGATCTGGATATGATCATTACGGATGCCGGAGAACTTCTGGGACAGATGGCAGAGGGAAATTATGCTATCGGCACTAAGATTGAGGATAAATATGTAGGACAGTTTGTGGCATTGAAGGATGCCATGCGTAAAATGAACCGCCAGATGAACGGTACGCTGCATCAGGTAGAAGAAGCTGCAAAACAGGTATCAGCCGGCGCTGAGAATCTGGCAGAATCTGCCCAGTCCCTTGCGGAGGGAGCTACCGATCAGGCAGGTTCGGTGGAGGAACTGACAGCAACGATTACAAATATCGCGGATGCAGTGAACCGTACGGCGGGTGAATTGCAGAAGACCACCCGGAAGGCGGAAAATTATGCACAGCAGGCGGATGCCGGACATGCACAGATGAAATCTCTTATGGAAGAGATGGATCGAATCAACGATACGTCCAAAAAGATTCAGAATATTATTGCAGAAATCGAAGACATTGCCAGTCAGACCAACCTGCTGTCATTGAATGCCGCAATCGAGGCTGCCAGAGCTGGGGAAGCAGGAAGAGGCTTTGCTGTTGTGGCAGAACAGATTCGCAAACTGGCAGAACAGAGTGCACAGTCCGCAGTGGATACCAGAAGTCTGATCGAAGGCTCTCTGCAGGAAATTGAGAGGGGAAATCAGGCCGCTGAAGCGGCAGCGGAATCACTGGAGCAGATTGTGACCGGAGTTAAGGAGATCGCAGCAGATTCCAGGAGACTTAGTGAAGAATCAACAGCGCAGGCACAGGCAATGGAACAGGCAGAAGTGGGGGTGACTCAGATTTCGGAGGTCGTACAATCCAATTCCGCATCTGCGGAGGAATCTTCTGCAACCAGCGAGGAATTGTCGGCACAGGCATATTCCTTAAATGAAGTGGTAGGCAAATTTACATTACGCAGAGATTAAACTATTAGGAAGAAAATAATTGTTTATGAAATACCGATTTATCAGGCATTGGAAACGGATGCAAAATAAATCGGTATTTTTTTACCCATAACTTTCATTATGACTGAAACATTCATCCCTTCATTATCCTTTAGAATTGTAGAGGTAGGAAACAGGAGATGCGGGAATGAGTCAGAAACACTCGGAACAATATAAAATTATAGGACAGGCAATTAAAAAATATCGAAAACAACGAGGACTTACACAGGAGCAGTTGGCGGACAGAGTAAGCATTAGTATCAGCTATCTCACCAAGATCGAGGCACCGAATTGTGACCAGCCGTTTTCTTTGGAGGTAATATTTGATATTGCTGAAGTGCTGGAGATACCGGCACATGTATTATTGGAGGATTTATAATTTTGTGACAGAGATGAGATTTGCAGTAAGAAAATCTACAGCGTTTGTGAAAAACAAAAAGCGGAAACACTGTAAAATCAATGTTTCCGCTTCTTATATGAGAGCTGCTGACGGGAATCGGACCCGTGACCTCCGCACTACCAATGCGACGCTCTACCGACTGAGCCACAGCAGCATCACGTGACGGCTAACGCAATCACCGTGATTCATTCTAACAAAAGAGATACCGTTTGTCAACAACAAAAATTGCAAATTTTAACGGTATTTGTCGATGAGAAAAAATTGACACAAAATCTACGAAAAGTAAAATATAAGCAGATGTAAAACAAATTTTTACTTTATAGTAAAATCATCTATATTTAGTATGGGGATAAATGTTAAATTATAGAGTAAATATTTTAGAAAGATAAAACCTCTATAATGAGGCGATGGTAGGTGCACATGCAGAAAGAAGAGACAACAGGAGACCATCAAGAATTTGATGAGATGTACCGTAGGACACAGGCGGAAATATACAAGTTTATCCGCTACAGGGTGGCAGACAAGGAACTGGCAAAGGATGTCCTGCAAGAAACGTATTATGTTGCGTATAAAAAGTGGGATATTCTCTGTGAACATTCCAATCCAATGGGATGGCTGATCAATACTGCCAAGAATAAAATACGTGAACTGAATAAGTCATTGAAGAAGATAGAATGTGAAGTCGGCCTGGATGCCGACGAATATACATTCACGGAAGACGGTTATGGAAAATCAGAACTTGATCTCGTAATAACGAAAGGCCTGACGGAAGAGGAGAAAAACAGATTTCACAAATATTTTCTTCATGGTTATTCAATTTCTGAGCTGGCACAGCTTGAGAAAATATCCGAGAACAATATGAGTGTCAGGATCAGCAGATTGAGAAGCAAGATAGCCCAAAACATACCCGACGAGTCCGGTATCGACAAAAAATACAAAAAATCTGTATGAATTGACAAAAAAGAACCATGTACTTAACGAGGGACCAATATTACACCAGATAAGGATATGCAGAAGGGAAAGGAATTGGAATTAAAATGAAGAAGCAGGATAACGAAAGCCTGATTCAGGAGCTTACCAAGCGGTTGGACTGGTACATTATGGAAGCATCAGATGAAGAGTTTGATGCGGATGAAGTACAGACATTAATGAAACTGCTGGACAACCTGAAAACAGAGGAAGACAATATAGAAGATGAATTGCCTGTGGAAGAGGCATTGGATGATTTCTGGAAACATTGTGAGGAAAGGGAAGAAGAGGAGCGCCTGTTGCTTGGCACCGAAGAAGAGAAGGACAAAAGTGAACCTGTTGCAGAGAAAGAGGAGGACAAGCCCAGGGAGGGTAAGCTTCATAAAGTGCTCTGGTACTTTCACAGACGCAGATTTGTAGTGGTGACAGTAGCGCTGCTTGTCGTAATGATACTTGGCGGTTCCTGGCAGGTAGTTGCCAATGCGGAGAAGCATGGAGGTTTCTTCTGGTGGATGGATAAGAATGAGGAAGGAACTACTATGATTACGGCACCGGAAGGTGTGGATAATGAGTCATATAATTATAAAATTGAAAAATATTATGACATAGAAAAAATACCAGAAGAGTACAAAGAGTATGTCGAGGAAGTAGGTGAAATTGAGAGAGTTTCAGCATATGAAATAGATAATATTAAGGTTATGAAAAGCATGTATAATGATACGGTATATGTATATATGAATAATGTGAATGATGCGCTGAGATTTGAAATAAGAATATATCCTCAGGAAATTCAGAGAGTTAGGGAAACATATCCGGGTTATACTTTTGAAAAAGAATTTGAAGATGGGGGAATTAATTTTGATATTTTTTCAAAAGAAGAGTCATCTGGGGAATATACCTATATCATGTATTTTTATTATGGTAAGGAGAAGTATATTGTTATAGGCAGAAGTGATGAGGATAGGATCCAGGATATTGTAATAGAGTATAAAAATGTGATTTTAAGTCACGAAGGGAAGCTACAATAGGATGTATATATAAAAACCTTGAAATTCTATGGTTAGAATTTTAAGGTTTTTTTGTTTGTGAAAACGGAAAGAGAGAAATTATAAATAAATGATTAATCGATTGGTTGAATGAATTAGTTAAATGAATTTGTTAATTGAATTGTTAATTGAATTGTTAATTGAATTCGTTGAATGAATCGTTGAATGAATTTTAAAAAGTTTGTAAGATTTGTGCGGTATGCGTCATGAAGTATATAGAGGGACGTCATGGTAAAGATGATAATACCTTAAAAGTGTAGCAAAATATTCTTATGATGGAAAGGAGTAAAGGTTTGAAAGGAACAAAAAAGAGAAAGTGGAGTGTTAGAGCATTAGCTGCTATGTTAATTGCAATTTTGGCAATGCCAACAGTGGGCTTAAAAACACATGCAGAGGAGCTTACAGACAATAATATCCCAAATGTAAATGTGACAAACAAAGAGGTTGAATACAATTCGACAGTGCAACCATTAACGACGATGGTTGATTGCGAAATCACAATGGCGTTTACATTAAATGGATTAGAAATGACATTTACTACTCTGTCTGTGGAAGTATCCAGTGTTATTGGAGTAAAAGACATAAAGGTACAGCAAAAAATGTGGTATGGATGGAAGACGGTAATGACGTCTTCAGGTGCTGAAAATTATAATGAAGATATGTTTATGGCGGGACTTATTTATCCTGATGCGGTTAATGGTAAAACCTACCGGGTACTTTGCACTCACTATGCAAACTATGATGTTTACGAAGAGGTTGTCAACGACACCGGTGCCTTCAAATTCGTACTATAACAATTAGAACTACCAGGTAACAAACAACACACAATAAATCCTTGCTACACTTACGAAAAAACTTAATAATGTATGAACTGCAGAAATACAAAGTACATATTACTTGCAGCAGGAACCACTGGGGGTGGGGATACAACAATGTATTCAGAAAGTATGCTAAAACCTGCATAAGGGAAAACGAAGGGAAAAATAAAATATACTGCAATTGTCACAGTGGGTGGGACAAAAATCTTCACGTGAAAGTATAAGGGGAAATCTTTCAGGAAAAAGATACAGCTGAACGCCTTACAGCGAATGGACATTTATGTCAGGGGTGACAACAAGCAGGATGAGAAAGAGAGAACAAAAGATGAAGCGAATAATGTGGGCAAATCCCATGATCAAGTCTGCCGGGTACGATGCCCAGCAGCAAATGTTGGAAATCGAATTTGCAAACAACGGACAGATCTGGCAGTTTGATAATGTACCGGAGGATATCTGGTATCGCTTTCGGAGTCACCATCTTCCGGAACTCTTTTTCCATAATTTCATTATGGGACATTATCCGGAACGAAGAATGCAGGAAATTGGGTAGGGAACCCAGGCATACGGGGGAATACAAACAGGGGAATGAAATTATAACGCAGGAAGCCGCAGGGATAGCAATATCTCCTGCGGCTTCCTGCGTTACAAAATAACATTTTACATAAATCTCTTTCCCAAAAAAGTGGAATATGCTATACTGTTACAGAAGTCTTGTCTGATGGAGGCTGAGATTTTCGAAATAGGAAGAGAGACGTTAACAGATTCATGGCAAAAGAACTTCAACAGACATTGCCGGAAACCCGGCGAAAAAGAGTGCAGCGGTTGAAGAAGATGATCATAGGTATCGTGGCGGCGGGAATCGTGATTCCGCTCCTGTGCTGTGTGTATCTGATCTGCAGGCTGCATACGATTGACGGAACTTTGAAGACACTGGAGCAGAGACTGGATGAACTGGATATCCGGAATCAGGAGTTACAGACGCTGCTGCAGCAGTTGCAGGAGCAGAAGAGTACACCGGTACAGACACCTCAGATACAGGAGGACAGTTCCGGTGCAGAAGCTTCAGAGCCGGTGGCGGAGGAAAGCTCCGGGCAGGAAGAAATTCACAAGGTGTATCTGACGTTCGATGATGGCCCCAGTATTTATACGAATGACATCCTGGATATTTTAGACAGCTACAATGTCAAAGCCACATTTTTTGTGGTGGGAAAAGAAGGAACCAATGCAGAAGAGGCGCTGCAAAGGATCGTTGATGAGGGACATACGCTGGGAATGCATTCATACAGTCATAAATATAAGGAATTGTACGAATCAATGGACAGTTTTACACAGGATTTTGCCCGGATCAGGGACTACATCTATCAGGCCACCGGAGTGGAGAGTGTCTGTTACCGGTTCCCGGGTGGAAGCTCCAATACGGTCAGCGAGATCGATATGCATGATTTTATCGATTATCTGGACAGTCAGGGAGTGAAATACTACGACTGGAATGTGTCCTCCGGAGACGGCGGAAGCATGAAGTTATCCACGGATACATTACTGGAAAACTGTACCAAGGATATCGATACCAGAGACACGTCTATCATACTGTTGCATGATTCCGCGGAGAAGCCGACTACAGTGGAAGCT
Source organism: Lachnospiraceae bacterium GAM79 (assembly GCA_003584705.1). Lineage (GTDB taxonomy): Bacteria > Bacillota > Clostridia > Lachnospirales > Lachnospiraceae > Acetatifactor > Acetatifactor acetigignens. The sequence continues at coordinate 2,775,194 of AP018536.1, read as the reverse complement.
TTGCCGGATATCATAGAGAATATTCTGGCCCGGCCGGATACAGTGATCCTGCCGATTACGGAAAATACCAGGCCGATTCATCATATAGAGTAGAAATACCTGTAAGAAGAGAATGCCTGTTGCGGTTTTGGTCGTTCGCAGAACGCGAAAACCGCTGATAAATAACAAGAAACAAATGGAGGTACATAATCATGGGATTTTTCTCAGACTTGAAGGAAGATCTGTCCCAGGCGGTCAATGAACTGATGCCGGAGGAAGAGCTGGATCAGGCAGCCGTGGAAGAGACGAAGGAGCAGCCGGTGGAAAATACGCAGGAGACAACGGAAGAGACTCCGATGGAGCCGCAGGCGGAAGAGACACCAAATGACAATGCAGCATTGGAAGAAATGTTGAAGAACCTGGATTCTATTGAAATTCCCCAGGAAAAAGAAGAACAGCCGGAAGAGGAAACAACGGCAGAAGAATCCCGGATAGAGGAAGCTCCCATAGGAGAGGCCGTACCGGAACTGGATCTGGACAGTATACTTCAGAACGATATGACTGTGGACAGTGTTCTGAAGCAGGAGAATACAGAGAATAGCAAAGGAGCAGAGAAGAGAATGGACGCAAAAATCGCATCAGATGAAACAGCAGTTATCACCGCAGGTATGGTTATCACCGGAGATGTAAGTTCTGAAGGATCTATGGATCTGGTAGGTACGATCAACGGAAATATTGATATTCTGGGCAAACTGAATATTACCGGATATATCAATGGAAATTCCAAGGCTGCCGAGATCTTTGCAGAGGGAGCCAAGATCAACGGTGAGATCGTCAGCGAAGGTTCTGTAAAAATCGGTGCAAGTTCTGTAGTCATCGGCAACATCACTGCCATCAGCGCAGCTATTGCAGGTGCGGTAAAGGGCGATATTGATGTACAGGGACCTGTAGTGCTGGATTCTTCCGCCATCGTAATGGGCAACATCAAGTCCAAGTCCGTACAGATCAACAACGGTGCCGTAATCGAAGGTATGTGCTCTCAGTGCTATGCGGATGTCAGCCCGACTTCCTTCTTCGATGATTACAAGCCCGAGAAAAAGAAAGTAAAATAAGGAGCATATGACCATGAAGAGAATATTACTGAAGCTTAGTGGAGAAGCACTGGCAGGAGAGAAGAAGACCGGTTTTGACGAGGAGACCGTCAGAAAGGTAGCATTACAGGTAAAGGAACTGGTAGATGACGGTATTCAGGTAGGTATCGTTATCGGTGGTGGCAATTTCTGGAGAGGACGTTCCAGTGAGAACATTGACCGTACCAAGGCAGACCAGATCGGAATGCTGGCTACGATCATGAACTGTATTTATGTCTCCGAGATTTTCCGTTCCGTAGGCATGATGACCAATATCCTGACACCTTTTGAGTGCGGATCCTTTACCAAGCTGTTTTCCAAGGACAGAGCAAATAAATATTTTGCCAAAGGTATGGTAGTGTTCTTCGCAGGTGGTACGGGACACCCTTATTTCTCCACCGATACCGGCGTTGTTCTTCGTGCCATTGAGGTAGAGGCAGATGTCATTCTGCTGGCTAAGGCAATCGACGGTGTCTACAATGCAGATCCCGCCAAAGATCCTACAGCGAAGAAATATGATGAAGTATCTATTGATGAAGTAATTGCCAAGAATCTTCAGGTAGTGGATATGACCGCTTCCATTCTGGCCAGAGACAACAAGATGCCCATGTGGGTATTCGGCCTGAATGAAGAGAACAGCATCGTGAATACCTTGAAGGGCAAGTTCAACGGAACCAAGGTAACCGTATAATTTCAGAAAATAAAAATGGAAAGGCGCAGAGCGCAGAAGAGAGGAAAACAATGGACGCAAGAGTACAGGTATATAGTGACAAGATGCAGAAGGCTTATGAGTTTCTGGAGGCAGATTTTGCTGCTATCCGTGCGGGACGTGCGAACCCTCATGTATTAGACAAACTGAGAGTTGACTACTATGGAACTCCTACCCCCATTCAGCAGGTGGGTAATGTAACCGTTCCCGAGGCACGTATCATCCAGATCGCTCCCTGGGAGAAGTCTCTGATCAAAGAGATCGAGAAAGCAATCATGACTTCCGATATCGGTATCAACCCTTCCAACGACGGCAGTGTGATCCGCCTGGTATTCCCGGAGCTTACCGAGGAACGCAGAAAAGATCTGGTAAAAGAAGTAAAGAAGAAGGGTGAGGAAGGCAAAGTAGCTATCCGTAATATCAGAAGAGACGGCAACGATGCCTTCAAGAAGCTGGCAAAGACAGAAGTATCCGAAGATGAGATCAAGGGTCTGGAAGATGATCTGCAGAAGCTTACCGACAAGTATGTAAAGGATATTGATGCTCTGATCGACAGCAAGTCCAAGGAAATCATGACGGTTTAAGAAGGTTTAAAACTATGGAAGAGAATCTGAAAATTCCGAATCATGTAGCAATTATTCTGGACGGCAACGGCCGTTGGGCCAAAGCAAAAGGAATGCCCCGCAATTACGGGCATATGCAGGGAGCCAAGACGGTGGAAGTGATCTGTGAAGAGGCGTACCGTATGGGAATCCAGTATCTGACAGTATATGCTTTTTCTACAGAGAACTGGAACCGCCCGCAGGATGAAGTGGACGCGCTGATGAAGCTGCTCCGCAATTATATGAAGACCTGTCTGAAGACAGCGGAGAAGAACCGTATGTGTGTCAGAGTCCTGGGTGACAAGACCAGACTGGATGAGGATATCCGGACGCGGATCGCGGAACTGGAAGAGGCCACAAAGAACAACGATGGCCTGCATTTCCAGATTGCCATTAATTACGGAGGCAGGGATGAGATCGTCCGTGCAGTGAAAAAACTGTCCGCAAAAGTACAGAGTGGAGAAGTGGATCCTGCAGGGATCACGGCAGATACTCTGGAAGGATACCTGGATACTGCTGGAATTCCGGATCCGGATCTGCTGATCCGAACCTGCAATGAACAGAGGATTTCCAATTTCCTGTTGTGGCAGCTGGCATATACGGAGTTTTATTTTACCCCGGTTCCCTGGCCGGATTTTACAAAAGAAGAATTGATCAAGGCTGTGGAAGCATATAATCATAGAGACAGAAGATATGGCGGCCTGAAGGAGGAATAGCTTATGTTTTGGACCCGTTTGCTCAGTGGCATCGTATTGCTTGCCATTGCACTGGCTACGTTCAGCTTCGGCAATGTATTTCTGGCAGTGCCGTTGTGGCTTATTTCTCTGATTGCATACAGAGAGCTTACCAAGGCATTAAAATGTGCAACGGATGAGAAAAAATTTAATGCACTGGAATGGATCGGTTTTGTGGGAGTGACGGCATATTATGCAACACTGTTTTTCACCAGAGACCATACATTACTGCTGATGTGTATTGTAGCACTGTTCATGGCGGAAATGTTCTGTTATGTGGCAGCCTTTCCGAAATATCAGGCAAGTCAGGTTATGGCAGCAGTGTTCTCTTTCCTGTATGCACCGGTGCTGTTGTCCTTTGTCTATCTCACCCGCGAGTGTGAGACCGGAATCTATCTGGTATGGCTGATCCTGATCAGTTCCTGGGGATGCGATACCTGTGCCTATGTCGTAGGCAAACTGATCGGAAAAAAGCATATTTTCCCGGAATTAAGCCCGCATAAGTCTCTCGAGGGATGTATCGGCGGTGTCGCCGGAGCAGCCCTGATCGGTGGTTTGTATGCACATTTCTTTGTGGAAGCAGCATTCCCTGATCAGATCATCACCTGGACAATCGCATTCATCTGTGCGGCGGGCGCGGTGATGAGTATGGTCGGTGACTTGGCGGCATCTGCCATCAAGAGGAACCATAACATCAAGGATTATGGAAAACTGATCCCCGGACATGGTGGGATCATGGACCGGTTTGACAGCATGACGGTGACAGCACCGATGACGTATTTTCTTGCCATTCTGATGATTGGACTGCGTTAGTCCCAAAGGTAAGATACAAGGAGCATAGCACTATGAAAAAGATAGCAATTCTGGGGTCTACCGGCTCCATCGGAACCCAGACTCTGGAAGTCGTTCGCAATAATCCGGAATTGCAGGTGGCAGCACTGGCTGCCGGAAAAAGCGTAGAACAGATGGAACAGCAGATCAGAGAATTCCATCCTCTGATCGCAGGCATGTGGAGTGAGGAAGCGGCAGCAGACCTACGGAGCCGTGTGGCGGATTTACCTGTGAAAGTCGTAAGTGGCATGGACGGTCTGTTGGAGATCGCAACAATGCCGCAGTCCCAGGTATTAGTGACGGCGATTGTGGGAATGATTGGTATCAGACCGACGATCGCGGCCATTGAAGCAGGGAAAGATATTGCCCTGGCTAACAAGGAGACGCTGGTAACGGCAGGTCATATCATTATGCCGTTAGCGGCGAAAATGGGTGTGAAGATCCTGCCGGTGGACAGTGAACATAGCGCGATTTTCCAGTCACTGAACGGAGAACCGGCCGGAAGGATTGAGAAGATCCTGCTTACGGCATCCGGTGGACCGTTCCGCGGCAGGACCAGAGAGCAGCTGCAAAATATTCAGGTGGAGGATGCTTTGAAGCATCCCAACTGGTCCATGGGACGGAAGATCACCATTGATTCTTCCACTCTGGTGAACAAAGGCCTGGAAGTCATGGAAGTAAAGTGGCTGTTCGGTGTTGATCTGGACCAGATCCAGGTCATTGTGCATCCCCAGAGCATTATCCATTCCGCAGTACAGTATGTGGACGGAGCGGTGATCGCACAGCTGGGAACACCGGATATGAAACTGCCGATCCAGTATGCGCTGTTTTATCCGGATCGGCGTCCAATGCCGGGGAAACGTCTGGACTTCTATGAACTGGCACAGATCACATTTGAAAAGCCGGATATGGAGACATTCTTTGGCCTGAAGCTGGCTTATGATGCACAGCGCATCGGCGGCAGTATGCCTACGGTGTATAATGCAGCCAACGAGAAAGCAGTAGGACTGTTCTTAGACCGTAAGATCGCTTATCTTCAGATCCCGGAGCTGATTCGTGAGGCCATGGAGCAGCATAAGGTGATCGAGAATCCGAATGTGGAGGAGATCCTGGAGACAGAGGCATCTGTCTATGATTTTATTGAAAAAGTGTATTCTGAGAGGCAATAAATGGTTACTTTGATCTTGTTTGTGTTGATCTTTGGGGTGGTGGTAATCTCACATGAATTCGGACATTTTCTGCTGGCGAAGGCCAATGGAATTCATGTGATAGAATTTTCCGTGGGTATGGGCCCGAATCTGTTTTCTTTCCAAAAAGGAGACACGAAATATTCCCTGAAGCTTCTTCCCATCGGCGGAGCCTGTATGTTTGAGGGGGAAGACGGTCTGAATGAGAAGGAGGACGGTGAAGATCACAGCGGATCTTTCCTGAACGCCAATGTGTGGGCGAGGATTTCCACCGTGTTGGCAGGACCGATATTTAACTTTATTCTGGGCTTTATCATTGCCTTTATTATGGTGAATCTGATTGTGATCCGTGATCCGGTAGCCACGGAGATCGTGGATGGCGGCGCCGCACAGGAAGCGGGACTGGAGGCCGGAGACAGGATACTTTCCTTAAATGGCAGTAAAATACACCTGTATGAAGAAATACAGTTATTTACTCTGACTTACCGTGGCGGAGAAGTAGCGGTGGAATATGAAAGGGATGGTGTAAAGGGAACTACAACGCTGACACCGAAGTACGATGAGAGCGAAGGCCGCTATCTGATCGGCATCAGTAATGCGGATTTCGTAGAACTGTCCGGATTGGACAGCTTCCGGTATTCCTGGTATGAGATGCGTTACTGCGTGAACATGACCTGGAAGAGTCTGGCGATGCTGGTGCAGGGGCAGGTCTCCAGGCAGGATGTGGCAGGCCCTGTAGGCATCGCGGTAAATGTTGTTGGCAAGACCTACGAAAGTACCAAGGATTACGGCTGGCAGAATGTACTGGTGAATATGTTGAACATCACCCTGATGCTTACTGTTAACCTGGGAATTCTGAATCTTCTGCCGATCCCTGCGCTGGACGGCGGCCGACTGGTATTCCTGATCTGGGAAGCCATCACACACAAGCCGGTGCCTCCCGAAAAAGAAGGCATGGTACACTTTATTGGACTGATGTTCTTCATGGTACTGATGGTGTTCCTGTTATTTAATGATCTGGTTAATATCTTTGGATAAGCCGGATAATTCAAGACGTTCAATAAGTAAGATCCGTTGACAAAGGGCATACCGCATGGTATGCTCTTTTTATATTTGTGCAAGGCACATTTCTTTGAAAAATTTCATGCCGATCGGCAAAAATTTCCTGATGTAGCAATGTAACACTGAAGTAAGAAACAGTACGGACAAAACAGAATAAAAAAGGAGGAATGCGTATGGAGCATGTGACAGCCTGTTATTGGCAAAAGGAAACACCTGCAGAGCTGTTTTTATCTTTGCAGCAACGAAAATACCGTAGGCTGGGGATTTCCGTAGTATGCGCCTGTATCTCGGACAACGGGGAAATGGTAAGAAGTCTGCAAAACAAAATGGAGGAGGAACTGGAAGAAGAGAATGTCTGGAGGCCGTTTCGGGAAGAAATATTGCAGGAGAAATGGATGGACATTATAAGGCAGCAAAAGCAGGATGACAGTTATGCGGGAATCTTATGCGTGGGGAGCAGAGTATTGTTTTTCAGTCACGGGAGAATGCGGATCTGTGGATGTTTTCAGAGATTCGGCAGGACACAATGGAGGACGATGCAGGAATCCTGCATGGTGGGAGAAGTGGAACCGGGGACGGCCATGTTGATGGCGGACAATGGGTTCCTGAATTTCTGTGAAGAGGAACTGACAGCATGTCTGCAACCGCAGATTGCAGGAAGACCGGATGCACGGGAACGCGTGGAAGGCGCTGCAAGACGGCTGAAGGAACTGGGAGTAAAGGCGGAGAGACACGGAGGAACACACATGGGAGCGGTGTGGATCCTGCCGGTTATGGGAGGAAAAGGATGGAGCAGAGAATAACAGAAAATATGGGCAGATCATTAAAGGAACATGGCTATCGGGATCCGGTATTTGTGGGCAAGGGGAGTTTCGCGAAGGTTTACCGCGTCCGGGACAAAAAAAGGAGCTTTCAGGCATGTAAGATATCGAAAGTTACAGAACAGTGGGAACAGGAGTGTCGTAACAGCAGAGAAATCTGTCATCCTCTGTTTCCGGCCTACAGAGAACACTGGACAGACGGGGAATGGGGGTATCTGGTCATGGAATTCTGGGATGGCTGTGACTTGCGGAAAATGCTGGACAGGAGGGGGAGACTGTCACCGGGACAGGCGGCCCGGATAGCTTTGCAGATTACAGAGGGATTGCAATATCTGCATGAACGGCCGCATCCGTTTCTCTACCGGGATCTGAAGCCGGAAAATATCCGCATCCGCGTGGATGGCAGAGCGGGGATTCTGGATCTGGGATGTCTGTGGAACCGGGAGCAGGACTGGTCGGGAGCGGGAAACCGAAGCTTCAGCGCTCCGGAGCAGTTCGTGCCGGGGGAGATTCCCGGGGAAGAGAGTGATGTCTATGCAGTGGGCAGACTGCTGGCAGTTATGTTGGGAGATGACACAGACGGCACAGTCAGACAATCTGGGGGAATAAGGAGGCGTAATGCGGAAAAACGTTGCGGACGAAAAGACCAAAGACAGGAAAAATGGCTTCGCAAAGTGATCGCCATGGCAACCTGTGAAGAGCGTAAGGATCGTATCCCGGAGATCAAAATGCTGCGTACTCTTTTGATGGTGATGGATGATTCCGGGAGGGAGAGGAAACGTGCATGTAGGGCAGTTGATTTTTACTATGTCCGGAAGTTGTATTGCCCATAGTTGTACGTTCCGTGCTCGAACACAATCAAGAAAATTTACAAAAAAGTGCTTGCTGTTTTGGAGAGAAATGAGTATACTGTAACTAAAGGTTCAAAGAAGCGTATGAGGACCGGAAGCAATTAAATTTACATAGCAAAAAGGAGAAGAGTTATGCGTTTTTTTATTGACACTGCAAAAGTAGAAGACATTAAGAAAGCAAATGACATGGGGGTTATTTGCGGAGTAACTACCAATCCCTCCCTGATCGCAAAAGAGGGCAGAGATTTCGTAGAAGTGATCAAAGAGATTGCATCCATCGTGGACGGACCTATCAGCGGTGAGGTAAAGGCTACCACCGTAGATGCAGAGGGTATGATCAAAGAAGGAAGAGAGATTGCAGCGATCCATCCGAATATGGTCGTTAAGATCCCTATGACTGTAGAAGGTTTAAAAGCATGTAAGGTATTAAGCTCTGAGGGAATCAAGACCAATGTGACCCTGATCTTCTCTGCGAACCAGGCTCTGTTGGCTGCCCGCGCAGGTGCTACCTATGTATCTCCTTTCCTGGGCAGACTGGATGATATCAGCACCAGAGGTGTAGATCTGATCCGTGATATCGCTGATATTTTCGCAGTGACCGATCTGGATACCAAGATCATCGCAGCAAGCGTGCGTAATCCCATCCATGTAACCGATTGTGCACTGGCAGGTGCGGATATTGCTACCGTTCCTTACTCCGTTATCGAGCAGATGGTAAAGCATCCTCTGACTGATGCCGGTATCGCCAAGTTCCAGGCAGATTATAAGGCAGTCTTTGGTGAATAGTCTGTCAATGCATAGGCGGGACGACTGCTTGCAGGCAGGAACGCCTATGCATTAGACGGACAAACAGACATGAGCAAGTAGGGCGATAGCCCGGAATGCGAATGGCTGTAGCGGTTCGAGAGTGCGAAGCACGGAGAAGCGCGTGATTCACCAAAGAAGACGCACCGTGAGCAAGTAGGGCGACAGCCCGGGATGCGAATGGCTGTAGCGGTTCGAGAGTGCGAAGCACGGAGAAGCGCGTGGTTCACCAAAGAAGACGCACTGTGAGCAAGTAGGGCGGCAGCCCGGAATGCGAATGGCTGTAGCGGTTCGAGAGTGCGAAGCACGGAGAAGCGCGTGATTCACCAAAGATACTGACACAGTAAGAAGCTGTACAGAGAATATCTCTGTACAGCTTCTTTTGGGTTCTGTCGATTCCGGCAGAGCTTATTTCATCTGCTCTTCCTGCTTCTTGATCATACGACGGACCATCTCACCGCCGATGCTTCCTGCTTCCTTAGAAGTAAGGTCGCCGTTGTAACCCTCTTTCAGGTTAACACCCAGCTCAGATGCTACCTCAGTCTTGAAACGGTCCATTGCAGCCTTTGCTTCGGGAACTTCTACTCTATTGGTTTTACTTGCCATTTCGTTCACCTCCGTTTGGATTTGGGTTTTCTTGTTTCAGATAAGCGCTTTTTGTGATCACTTATCTTGGTATTAGTATGAGCATCGGCTTTTTTTTCATGCTGGTAAGTTTTTCATTTTTATGTTACACTCAAACAGCAACGAAGGATACGGAGACCGGAAAGCGTGACCAACGATCCACTGACCGGAATCCCACAGAAGTGACTGACCTTTGAAGCTGCATCGCAACTGCGGAAGCTGAGAAGAGAAGGTGTTTTTTTGTTGTCAAAATGTAACTATTCAGAACCCCTTCGAATAAGAAGGCTGATACTTCATGCTTGCATGCAAGTAGCAGTTTTCTTATTCGCAAGGTGGCTTGAATAGAGTCACTGCCCCGTACATGAGCAAAATTAGCTGCCTTGCAGCGAGAAAGCACGATTTATCGTGCGGTTTTGCGAATGCTGGGGTGGGATGATAATCCCACGATATGCGAATATTGGGTAGGATTGTGGGAGTGCGTAGCACGGAACAATCCGTAGGCATCAAAGTCGGGGGCTTTTGACCCGACATCATTTTATGACAGAAAGGCGAAAAAACAATGAAAAAGAAAACAAAAATCACAAAAACTCTGGCACTTGCACTGACTCTTGGACTGTTGTGCAGCGGTCTTGCCGGATGCGGACAGGCACAGAGTGTGGAAACAGTGTCGGAAGATCTGGCAACGGAGAGCGTACAGCCCACTGAAACGGTGGAGAGTACGGAAACCGTTGCGGAAGGCACAGAAGCCACAGCAGAAAATACGGAGACCGCGGATGGCACGCTGGTACGTGTGGTATCCTTAAAGGGACCGACCTCATTAGGACTTTTATTTTTAATGAATAAAGCAGACAAGGGTGAGACTGCCAATACCTATGAATTCCAGATGGCTACTGGTGCAGATGAGATCCTGCCGCTGATGGTAAAGGGAGATCTGGACATTGCACTGGTACCCGCCAATGTGGCAAGCGTTCTCTATCATAAGACACAGGGCGGTGTGGAAGTCATTGATATCAATACTCTGGGTGTACTTTATATGGTATCCGGAGAAGACGGTCTGACAAACTTTACCGATCTAAAGGGTAAGACCATTTATCTGACTGGAAAAGGAACCACACCGGACTATGTATTGCGGTACCTGCTGACAGCAAATGGTATGTCTGCGGATGACGTGATACTGGAGTATAAATCCGAAGCAACAGAGGTGGCATCTGTACTGGCAGAAGATCCCACAGCCATCGGCCTGTTGCCCCAGCCTTTTGTTACCGCAGCCTGCATGCAGAATGATGCACTGAAGGTGATCTTCGACTTAAACGAAGAGTGGAATAAGGTACAGGGAGAGGACGGCAGCAGCATGGTCACCGGTGTAACGGTGGTCCGCAAGGAATTCCTCGAGGAGAACGAAGAAGCAGTGAAATCCTTTATGGAAGATCATAAGGCAAGTGCGGAAGACATCAATGCAGACCCTGCCACCGGTGCTGCACTGGCAGTGGAGGCCCAGATCGTAGCCAAAGAGCCCATTGCTCAGAAAGCAATTCCGAACTGCAACATTACCTATATTGACAAAACTGAAATGAAGCAGGCACTTTCCGGATACCTTGACGTACTGTTCCACCAGGATTCCCAGTCCATAGGTGGCGGACTTCCGGAATCCGATTTCTATTATGATGCAGAATAAGGGTAAAATATACGTTAAAAAATTTATAATACTGTTGTTCTGGCTGGGAGTATGGCAGATTCTGGCAATGTGTGTGGACAATTTCCTGCTGGTGGTGACACCTTTGCAGGCATTGCGGGCACTGCTTACTCTGGCCGGGCAGGTGGAGTTCTGGCGGAGTGCCTTTGATTCGCTGTGGCGGATCGCCTTTGGCTTTTTGCTGGGGGCGGTATTGGCACTTCTTCTGGCGGCCATCAGTTACCGTTATCCGCTGGCGGAAGAAGTCCTGCGTCCTTTCATGGTATTCTGCAAGGCAGTACCGGTAGCGGTATTTGCAGTGCTTTTGCTGATCTGGTGGGGTTCTTCCATGCTGGCGGTGGCTATCTGTTTTCTGGTAGTATTTCCGAATATTTACCTGAATACGCTGGAAGGACTAAAGAGCGCGGACAGAGGGCTGTTAGAGATGGCGGAGGTATTCCGCCTTCCCCTTGGTACTCAGTTCTTCTACATTTACCGTCCGGCGTTAAAGCCTTTTTTGCTCAGCGCGTTTCAGCTATCTCTGGGAATGTGCTGGAAGTCCGGAGTGGCGGCGGAAGTGATTGGCACTCCCAGTCATTCCATCGGTGGAGCACTGTATCTGGCGAAGATTTATCTGGATACGGCGGATCTGTTTGCCTGGACAGCGGTGATCGTAGTACTCAGTGTATTTTTTGAAAAAATAATATTCTACGGGATTGAAGTCTTTTTCCGGTGGGAGCCTGCCTGTAAGGATCCCTCCATGCCACAGAAAATCGCTGGTAGAGAACAGCGCACCCTGTGTGTAAGGAATCTTGGAAAAAGTTTTCACAATCAATGGATATTCCGACATGTGGATCACGAATTTCACAGCGGGGAACCGTATGTACTGGATAACCCTTCCGGCAGTGGCAAGACCACTTTTTTCCGGTGTCTGTGCGGACTGGAGCGGCCGGAGGAGGGAGAAGTGTCGGAAATGGATGCTTTTGCCATGCAATTCCAGGAGGATCGTTTGTGTGAAGACTGTAGTGCCGTGAAGAATCTGGAAATGATCCTGGGAGATGCTTCACAGGCGAGAACGGCATTGACGCAGTTGTTGCCGGAAGAAGCGTTGGATCAGCCCTGCCACGAATTATCGGGAGGCATGAAACGGAGAGTGTCTCTGGTACGGGCCATGGAGGCGGGAGCGCAGTGTGTTCTGCTGGATGAGCCTTTTACCGGACTGGATGAAGAAAACCGCAAAAAGGCCGAAGACTATATCCGGAGGAAGACGAGAGGCCGGATCGTGATGATAGCTACTCATATCAGAACCGGAGAAGAATTTTCGGAAATGACGCAGATGCAGATATAGAAACCACAGGAGGAAGACCGATATGGAAAAAGGTACGGAAAATACAAGAGTGACCCTGATCGGCATTATTGTGGAGGATCCGGAGGCGGCAATAAGGATCAACGGACTTTTACACGAATATGGGGAATATATCATCGGCAGAATGGGGATACCTTATCATGAAAAGCAGATGAACATCATCAGTGTGGTCATGGATGCCCCCCAGGAAAAAGTCAGTGCCCTGTCGGGGAAGCTGGGAATGATCCCCGGAGTCAGCACGAAGTGTCTGTATGCCCCGGACGCGCAAAAAGCCCCAAAATAAAAAGGTTGTCAATTCCTCCAACTTATGCTATAATTGCAAAATGACTGCGACTGGATACAGACCCGCAAGGGTATAAAGGAGGAAATGTTATAATGAGTTTACAGGTTGAAAAGTTAGAGAAAAACATGGCCAAGCTGACCATCGAAGTATCTGCTGAAGAACTGGAGAAGGCAATCGAAGGTGCTTACCAGAAGAATAAGAACAAGATCAGCATTCCCGGTTTCCGTAAGGGCAAAGCTCCCCGTAAGATGATCGAGCAGATGTACGGCAAGTCCGTATTCTATGAGGATGCAGCAAACGCACTGATTCCCGATGCTTACGATAAGGCTCTGGAAGAGTGTGAGGAGGCAATCGTATCTTCTCCGAAGATCGATGTGACCCAGTTAGAGGCCGGCAAGCCTTTCATCTTTACCGCAGAGGTTGCTCTGAAGCCTGAAGTTACTCTTGGCAAATACAAGGGTGTGAAGGTTGACAAGATCGACGTTAAGGTAAGCGATGAGGATATCGACGCTGAGATCAACAGAGAGCGTGAGAGCAATGCCAGAACCATCAGCGTGGAAGACCGTGCTGTTAAGGACGGCGATATGACCGTTATCGATTTCGAAGGTTTTGTAGACGGTGTTGCATTTGAGGGTGGCAAGGGTGAGAACTATCCCCTGACCATCGGTTCCGGTTCCTTCATTCCCGGTTTTGAAGAGGCACTGGTTGGTGCTGAACTGAACAAGGAGACCGAAGTAAACGTAACCTTCCCTGAGGATTATCATGCAACCGAGCTGGCCGGCAAGCCTGCAGTATTCAAGTGCACCGTTAAGGAGATCAAGGAGAAGCAGCTTCCTGATCTGGATGACGAGTTCGCAAGCGAGGTATCCGATTTCGATACTATGGCTGAGTATAGAGAAGATGTACAGAAGAAGCTGACTTCCAAGAAGGAAGAGGAAGCTAAGATTGCCAAGGAAGAGGCAGTTCTGGATGCAGTGATCACAGACGCTCAGATGGAGATCCCCGATGCTATGTTAGAGACCCAGCAGAGACAGCTGTTAGAGAACTTTGCACAGAGAATCCAGGCACAGGGAATCACTCTGGAGCAGTACATGCAGTTCACCGGTCTGACCGCTCAGACCATGATGGAGCAGCTGAAGCCCGAAGCACTGAAGAGAATCCAGTCCCGTCTGGTTCTGGAAGCTGTAGCAGCTGCTGAGAAGATGGAAGCTACCGAGGAAGACTTCGAAGCTGAAGTTAAGAGCATGGCAGAAGCTTACCAGATGGAAGCTGACAAGGTAAAAGAGCTTCTGGGTGAGCAGGGCGCTAAGCAGGTGAAGGAAGATATCTGTGTAAGAAAGGCAGCTGATTTCATCGTAGACAACGCTAAGGAAGCAAAGGCTGCAGCCAAGAAGACCACCAAGAAGGAAAAGGCAGCAGAAGAGAAGCCTGAAGAAGCATAATTTATGCTTTAAGATACGATACGAGGAGAAAGCGGACTGCCAGGTCCGCTTTCTTTTAAATTTTTATTAAATCTTCGGAATCTCGTTGAAAAAGCTTACTAAGTAGGATACCATAGTAGTATTAATCAGAAAGCAATGGAGGTTTTAGAATATGAGTTTAGTACCTTACGTCATTGAACAGACCAGCAAGGGTGAGCGGTCTTATGATATTTATTCCAGATTGTTGAAGGACAGGATCATCTTTCTGGGAGAGGAAGTAAATGAGACTTCCGCCAGTATCGTTGTGGCACAGTTACTGTTCCTGGAAGCGGAGGATCCCGATAAGGATATCCATCTGTATATCAACAGCCCGGGCGGAAGCGTTACCGCAGGTATGGCAATTTATGATACCATGAAATATATCAAGTGCGATGTGTCCACCGTATGTATTGGTATGGCAGCCAGCATGGGAGCTTTCCTTTTAGCAGGCGGTGCCAAGGGCAAGCGTTTTGCACTGCCCAATGCAGAAATTATGATTCATCAGCCACTGGGTGGAACACAGGGTCAGGCTACCGAGATTGAGATCGCAGCAAAGCATATTCTTCGTACCAAGGAGAAGTTGAACCGTATGCTGGCTGAGAACACCGGCAAGGATTATGAGACCATCTGCGCAGACACCGAGAGAGATAACTGGAAAAGCGCTGAGGAAGCTTGTGAGTATGGTCTGATCGATAAGGTGATCACCTTCCACGAGGCATAGTGTAAAAAATATGCTTGATAGCATATTTTTTACACAGCTATTTGTGCCGCATACGGCACAAAGTAGCTTTTATCGCAGAGCCAAATCTGAAATTTGGCTCGCGTTTCCTACGACGCAAAAGCGGCGTCTTCGGAAGGAGATAAAATAACAGGAGTATAGTAGTAATGGCAGGAAAAAATTCCGGAAATGACATCAGATGTTCATTTTGTAACAAGACCCAGAGTCAGGTCCGCAAGCTGATCGCGGGACCTGCAGGGGTATATATCTGTGATGAGTGCGTAGACATCTGCGCAGACATCCTGGAGGAAGAACTGGAAGATGAAGAAGTGGAAGAGACTGCGAGTCCCGACATTAACCTTCTGAAACCCAAGGAGATCAAGAACTTCCTGGATGAATACGTCATCGGACAGGAGGAGGCCAAAAAAGTCCTCTCCGTTGCGGTGTACAATCATTACAAAAGAGTAACGGCTCCCAAGGATCTGAATGATGTGGAGCTGCAAAAGAGTAATATTATCATGGTAGGCCCTACCGGTTCCGGTAAGACTTACCTGGCCCAGACACTGGCCAAGATCATCAATGTACCGTTTGCCATAGCGGATGCCACCACACTGACCGAAGCGGGTTATGTAGGTGAGGATGTGGAGAACATCCTGTTAAAGCTGATCCAGGCGGCAGATTATGATGTAGAGCGTGCACAGTACGGTATCGTATATATTGACGAGATCGATAAGATCACGAAAAAGAGCGAGAATGTATCCATTACCCGTGATGTATCCGGAGAAGGTGTACAGCAGGCTCTGTTAAAAATCATCGAGGGTACTGTGGCAAGCGTACCTCCCCAGGGAGGCAGAAAGCATCCTCATCAGGAGCTGATTCAGATTGATACCACCAACATTCTGTTTATCTGCGGCGGTGCTTTCGATGGACTGGAGAAGATCGTAGAGTCCAGACTGGATCGTAAGGCCATCGGTTTCAATACGGAGCTGGGCAGAAGAGAGGATAAGGATATCAGCGAACTGCTGCAGGAAGTAACTCCTCATGATCTGGTGAAGTTCGGTCTGATCCCCGAGTTCGTAGGACGTGTGCCTATCTGTGTCTCCTTAAGAGGACTGGACAGAGAAGCACTGATCCGTATTCTTCAAGAGCCGAAGAACGCTCTGGTAAAACAGTACCAGAAGCTGTTCCAGATGGATAACGTAGAATTGAGCTTTGAGCAGGATGCCATCGAGGCTATTGCTGACAAGGCACTGGAACGCAAGACCGGAGCCAGAGGCTTACGCTCCATTATGGAATCCGTAATGATGGATACCATGTATGAGATTCCTTCGGATGACACCATCGAAGAATGTGTTGTCACCAAGGCGGCAGTGGATGGAGAGAGCGAGCCCCTCACCATACATGATGAATCTCTGAAAAAGGCAAAATAATCCGGGCGCTGCCTTGTGGTCACACAGGGCAGCGTTTTGTGCAAAAAAGTACAAACCTAAGATGCGCAAAAGCAGCGCAGAAATGGAGTTTTTATGATCATAAAGAATGTAAGTCTGGAAACGGTCTGTGGTATTACCAGCAAGCTTCCGGAGAATATACATCCCGAAGTGGCATTCGCCGGGAAAAGTAATGTCGGCAAATCCTCTCTGATCAACGGATTGATGAACCGTAAGTCTCTGGCCAGGACCAGTTCCCAGCCGGGCAAGACACAGACCATCAATTATTACAACATTAACGATGAAATCTACTTTGTAGATCTGCCTGGCTACGGCTATGCACAGGCCAATGAGCATGTGAAAGCCCAGTGGGGTAAGATGATCGAAGATTATCTGCATAAATCCAAACAGCTGAAGCTGGTATTTCTGCTGATCGATATCCGGCATGCTCCCTCAGAGAACGACCGGATCATGTATGACTGGATCCGTCGCAATGGCTACGATCCCATCATCATTGCCACCAAGCTGGACAAGATCAACCGCAGTCAGATACAGAAGCAGGTGAAGCTGATCCGCACCACCCTGCAGGCCGGAGCGGATACACAGATCGTACCTTATTCCGCACAGACGAAACAGGGAAGGGAAGAAATCTACGAGATCCTGGACGGTGTCTTGGCTGCAGAGGATCCTGCACAGGAATAGACCGCAGGAATAGACCGTAGGAATGGTGAATGAGTGTAGAGACATAATACGTGAGAGAGTGAGAGTATATGAAGAAATATTGTAAAGCCTTAGTGAATCTGGGTGTGGCATTTATTATATTGCTGTTGATCGTTTTCCTGGTGCCGAAGCTGTTAGTATTTTTCGCACCGTTTGTGGCAGGCTGGATCATTGCGTTGATCGCCAGTCCCCTGGTGAGGTTTTTTGAGGAAAAGGTAAAGATCAAGCGAAAAGCGGGAAGTGCATTTGTCATCGTGGCGGTCATCGCGCTGGTGATATTGATCCTTTATCTGGTAGGGGCGAAGTTAACCGATGAGATCATGGGATTGATCGGTGCACTGCCGGATATCTGGGACAGTGCGGAGAATGATTTTGCCGATATCGGACAGAACCTGAGTGTTATCTATAACCGTTTTCCCGCGGATGTACAGCAAAGCATCATGGATGTCATCAATCAGATCGGAAGCTATGTGGGAGATCTGCTGGGTAAGATCGGCACCCCTACGATCAATGCCGTGGGCAATTTCGCCAAGCAGGTTCCTTCGATCCTGATCGGACTGATCATGGCACTGCTTTCTTCCTATTTCTTTGTAGCGGAGAGAGACCAGCTGGCAGCCTGGTTCCGTAAGCACACACCGGCGGAAGTACTGTCCTGGTATTATATGCTGAAGCGCGGACTGGTCAAAGCAGTAGGCGGATATCTTAAGGCACAGCTTAAGATAGAAGTGTGGATGTATCTGTTATTAGTCATCGGATTTGCTATTCTGCAGGTAGACTATGCGTTGTTGATCGCACTGGGGATCGCATTTCTGGATTTCCTGCCTTTCTTTGGAACCGGAACCGTTATGGTCCCCTGGGCAATTATCAAAATCTTAAGTTCTGATTATAAAATGGCCATAGGACTGCTGATCATCTGGGGCATCGGACAGCTGGCGCGTCAGCTGATCCAACCGAAGATCGTGGGAGATTCCGTGGGAATGCCGCCTCTGCCGACCCTGTTCCTTCTGTACATAGGATATAAGCTGGGCGGTGTCGTAGGAATGATCGTGGCAGTGCCCATTGGTCTGATCGCTCTGACCATGTATCAGGAGGGCGCTTTACAGACGACCAAGGACAGCGTGAAGATCCTGACAGCCGGGATCAATCATTTCCGTAGACTGAAGCCGGAGGATATGGACGAAGTGCGGCAGATGCAGGAGAGAGACCGGAGGCTGAGCGAGGAACTGGCCAGACAGGCAGCAGAGGAAGAGGCTCAAAAAGAAGCCCAAAAAGAAGCTCGAAAAGAAGCTTTTGCGAAAAAACAGAAAGAAAAGAAATCATGAGAAATATCAGACTGCGACTGCAATATGAAGGAACCAGATATCAGGGGTGGCAGAAACAGACATCCACAGACAATACGATTCAGGGAAAAATGGAAGTTCTTTTGACGAAAATGTGCGGGGAGCCTGTGGAGATCGCAGCCAGCGGCAGAACGGATGCAGGAGTGCATGCGTTGGGACAGGTGGCGAATTTCCATACGGAATCTGACATGAGTACAGAAGAGATCATGGCCTATTGTAACCGGTATCTGCCAGAGGATATTGCCGTGGTGGAGGTGTCGGAGGCGGCACCCAGGTTCCACAGCAGACTCAATGCCACCGGGAAGCGTTACCGTTACCGCATCATCAACAGCCAGATCCCGGATGTATTCTGGAGACGCTATGCACTGGAAGAACCGGAAAACCTGAATCTGGATGCCATGCGGGAAGCAGCGGAACTTTTGCTGGGGGAACATGATTTCAAGGCATTTACTTCTGCCAAAAAGAGTAAGAAATCCACAATCCGCAGAATCGATGAAATCAGGATCGAACAGATTGAAGACCGGATAGAATTTGTATTTACGGGTAACGGATTTTTGCATCACATGATCCGTATTCTCATGGGAACCCTCCTCGAGGTCGGAAAGGGAATCCGGACACCGGAGAGTGTGACGGATGTACTGAAGTCCGGAGACAGAGCGAAGGCGGGAGCGCTGGTGCCGGCCAAAGGCCTGGTACTGGAAGAAGTTTTTTACACCTGAAAAATAAAAATACTGCAACTTTTTGCCCTACAATTGCGTCTATGTAGTTGTAGGGTTTCGTTTTACCATGAAATCGTAAATAAGCTGCGTGAGTGCTTGCACGCAAAGCAGTGTATTTACGATTCCATGAGCGAAGCGTCTTATTCATGAAATAAAAGATGAGCCGCGGTAGCGGCGTCGGCTGCGAAGCAGACGCTTTTATGAATGGATAAGAGCAAAACGAAATGTTTATAGAATTTTAATAATTATGTTGCAGAAAATATGCATTGACAGGATACGATAAACGTAGATAAGGCGGAGGGGTCTTTTCCGATACGAAAGGTGTAAGGTGTGGAGCATGGAAAAAAGGGTTGCAGTATACAATAATAATACGGGTGTGATAGAGACAATGAGTTCCCTTCTCGCAGGAGAAGGCTTAAAAATGGTGGCAGTGACGGGGAGAGCACAGTTACAAGAATTACTGCGTGCACAGGAGATCCAGCTTCTGCTGCTGGATGTGGAACTGGATGGCAGAGGCTGGGGAGAAGGCATTGAGATGATCCATGACATCCGTAATATGACTACGATCCCCATTATTATCATTTCCGCACAGGATGCGGAGACCGCCAAGATCATGGCACTGAATGCCGGTGCGGATGATTATGTGACAGTGGGATATAATCCGCTGGAGCTGTTAGCCAGAGTGAAATCCCAGCTTCGCAGATATACACAGCTGGTCAATCTGTGCGAAAGTATTGATAGTATTTACCGCGTGGATGGACTGGAGATCAACGACAGGAACCGCACAGTGACGGTAGAGGGACGGGAAGTGAAGATGACTCCCATCGAGTATAAGATTTTAAGGCTCCTAGTGCAGGAGCGTGGCAAGGTACTGTCCATCAGCCAGATCTACGAATCCATCTGGCATATGCAGGCTATCGGAGCGGATAATACTATTGCGGTGCATATCCGCCACATCCGTGAGAAGATCGAGAGCAATCCCAAGGAGCCCAGATACCTGAAGGTGGTATGGGGAACCGGATATAAGGTAGGATGAAAAAAGATTGTCCATAAGTGTGTCCTCTGCGTCAGCAGGGGACATTTTTGTAGGAGTCTGACAAATGGGTTGCTTGACAAAGCAGAACAAATACATTATTGTACTAATTAAATAATACAAAAACCGAGGATGGAATATAAGGATGCAGACAGAAGTAATATCGGAAGGGAAAATACAGGAAAAACGTGGAATCAGCAGTGCAGTGCTGAAAAATATCGCGGTAGTGACTATGTTGATCGATCACATCGGGGCTGTGATCGTGACAAGGCTGTTGATCCGGAACGGGCTGTATGAAGCTATGGCGAATCAGGAGGCCTATACTGCCTGGATGGGGCAGAACGGCCGAATGTACGGCATCTACATGGCAATGCGTATCATCGGCAGATTTGCGTTCCCCATTTACTGTTTTTTACTGGTAGAGGGATTTCAAAAGACCCACAATGTGAAAAAGTATCTGGGCAGGATGTTTTTATTTGCACTGATTTCGGAGGTGCCATTTGATCTGGCATTCAGCGGCAAGGCATGGTATCCGGCATATCAAAATGTATTTTTTACATTGTTATTGGGGCTGCTGGTGATCGCGGGACTTCATCTGGTGGAACAGCATTTTGTGGGTACAACGGTTGGAAAAACGATTCTGCGCGTGGGACTGAATGCCGTTATTATTCTGACAGGATGTGTACTGGGCTTGGTTCTTAAGACGGATTATGATTTTAAGGGGATTTTGGCAATCACTGTACTTTATCTGTTCCGTAACCGAAAGAAAGCACAGATGTGGGCCGGTGTCATCATTTTTTTATTGATGGACAGCCTGGAGATGTTTGCAGCACTTTCCTTTATTCTGATCTGGTTCTACAACGGAACGAGAGGGCGGCAGAATAAATATTTCTTTTATTTTTTCTATCCTGCACATCTGCTGCTCTTGTGGCTGGTATGTGTGGCAATGGGAATTGCGGGAATTCCTGCAATCTGACGAACCGCAGGATGCTCTGTGAATAGTAAAGTGGAAGACGGGGAAGACAGTGACATGGAGGATATGGCGTATATGGAAGAGAAAAAATGGGAGACAGGGGACAGCGAAGAGTTGATCCGTGTACAGGAGATCAGCAAGACATTTCATCTGTCTGCAAAACAACGAAAAATGGAGCACAGTGCATCGAAGACCAAAACAGCGGTGGATCAAGTGAGCTTTTGCGTAAAAAGGGGGGAAGTGTTCGGACTTTTGGGACCTAACGGTGCCGGTAAGACCACAACGCTTCGGATGCTGGCAACGCTGATCCGGCCGGACAGCGGGGATGCGGTGTTATCCGGCAGCAGCGTAGTGACACAGCCGGAGGAGGTACGGCGTAAGATCGGCTTCCTTACCAGTGAACTGAAGCTGGAGGATTTTTTTACCCCGGATTATCTGTATGACTTTTTCTCTGGATTGTACGGTATTCCGACAGACAGACGGGACGCCAGAAAACGCATGCTGTTTGCACGGTTCGGCATTCAGGAGTTTGCCCAGGTGCGCGTTAGGGATTTGTCCACGGGAATGAAGCAGAAGGTATCCCTGGTGATCTCACTGGTGCAGGATCCGGAGATCATAATTTTCGATGAGCCCACCAATGGGCTGGATATTCTCACAGCGAAGGTGGTGACGGATTTCCTGCTGGATCTGAAGGAACAGGGTAAGACCATCATTGTATCCACCCATATCTTTAGTCTGGTGGAGAAGATCTGTGACCGTGTGGGGATCATTATTAATGGGCAGATGACGGTTTGTGAAAATCTGCAGACACTCTGTGGAGAGAAGAGTCTGGAGGATCGTTTTTTTGAGATCTATGAAGCGGTAAGTGGGGAGGAAACGGACCATGACAAATAATACGATCACAGTAATGAAAAAAGAGCTGGCCAGATTTTTCGGAGACAGAAGACTGGTGATCACCACACTGCTGCTTCCCGGAATTATGATCTATGTGGTGTACAGCTTTTTGGGCAGTGTCATGATGAAGACCATGCTTCCGGAAGATACTTATGTGGCGAAGGCTTATGTGGTGGACATGCCGGATTCCGTAAGAGAAGAGATGCGGGAACTGCGGGTGGACTGGCAGCAGGCGGACAGAGAGCAGCTGACGGAGATACGGCAGGAGATCCAGGAGAAACAGGTGGATGGTCTGGTGGTATTTCCGGCGGATTTTGATACAGTGGTGGAAAACTACCAGGTCAGTAGTGGGGAACCTGCACCCAATGTAGAAATTTATTACAATTCCGCGGAAACGGAATCCGCTCATTTTTACAATGAGGTATCGGAGGTGCTGGAGCAGTATGAGACTTCCTTAGCTAATAAACTGGATATCAATGCCGGAGATTCGGTATACTATGACTGTGCCACCAGCAAAGATACTACGGGGCAGATGTTTTCCATGATGATGCCGTTGTTGCTTATGATGTTTTTGTACAGCGGATGTATGTCTGTGGCACCGGAGTCCATTGCTGGGGAAAAGGAGCGGGGTACCATAGCGACATTACTGGTGACACCCATGAAGAGAAGTTCCCTGGCTCTGGGAAAAGTGTTTTCCTTAAGTATCATAGCGCTTCTGGCAGGCTGTTCCAGTTTTATCGGAACTTTTGCGGCATTGCCGAAAATGATGGGCGGAGAACTGACCGGCGTGGATTCCTCGGTGTACGTACCTATGGATTATGCGATGCTGCTTCTGATCATTCTGTCAACGGTAATGGTGCTGGTATCCATGATCGCACTGGTCTCCGCTTTTGCCAAAAGTGTGAAAGAGGCAGCTACAACAGTGTCTCCGTTTACCATTGTGGTGACATTTATCGGATTGAGCCCCATGCTCAGTCAGGGAAAGGAGATCCCGCTATACCGATATCTGATCCCGGTATACAACAGTGTGCAGTGTATGAACGGTATTTTTTCCTTTAGTTATCAGCCGGCAGAAATTCTTTTGACCGTGATCGTGAATCTGTGTGTGGCGGGAGTGTTGGTATTCGGACTGACGAGGGCATTCCAGAGCGAGAAAATTATATATTCATGATGACAATGCAGCAAATGCGTAATATAATGTACGTGTTTGCTGTTTTTTTGCAGATAAGTACATTTTATGTTCGAAAGTCCGGATATTTTTTGGACCATGAGAAAAATGAGGAGCATAACCATACGAATGACACGACAGAAATTAAAACGTTTTCATGTGAAGAGAATATACTCTACATTGCTGCTTTCTTATGGTGCGCTGTTGGCTGCACCGTTTATAGCAGTATTTTTGCTACTTTCATTTTGGAAAAATAGTACAGAGAACTATTACAGTGAAATTATGAAAAATGACTTAACGGAAGGCCGCATGGCATTTGAAAAGCAACTGGATATTATGTGTGCAGGAGCTTTTTCTGTATCAAACGACAGTGATTTAAAGTGGGTCTATTTTCTGGACGGATTGAAGGATGGGGACAATAATATCGCAGCATTAATCAGATGCAATGACATGCTTCGCCAGACCTTTGCGGATTCAGAGCACTATCAGAATTACAGTGTGATTATGAAAAATGAATTGATATTTCGAAAAAGCGGGATGGTAGTTGGGGATAAGTTTTTTTATGACAATTATTGCACTTATCAAAATACGGATTTTGAGACCTGGAGAAAACAGAGTTTCGAGTCGAATACGTGGCAGCTGTTTCCGTTGGAAGAAATAGATACAGGGGAGAGAACATTTCAGGCAATGACATTTTCCTACCCTGTGCGGAATTATATTCAACAGGAGCCGGAAGCAAATGCTGTAGTACAATTTTTGCTTTCAAAAGAAAATCTAGAGCAAATGTTTGGACAACTGTTGAGCCGACAAGGAGGAATTCTGATTTATGGTGCAGAGGACAGACTGCTTGCAAGTCTGGGGAAAATCAATGCGGATGGTGATGATCCGGAGAACACGGATCTGTTTCTAAGTGAAGCAACAGGGGAAGATATCCGGCAAATAAAATGGAATGGAACAGATTGTCTGGTGGTAAATCAGACATCGGAAGAAAATGGAATGCATTTTGCGGCCGTTCTTCCGATGGCGGTAGTAATGCAGGATTTTCAAAGAATTCGTAGAGCAGCATGGTTGATTCTTTTCACAGGGGCAGTACTGGAAATTGGCCTTGGGTGTTGTTTTGCATTAAGGTACAGCAAACCGATTCATAACCTGATTGACAATATGCAGGGATTTTTTATGCTGGAAGACAGAGAAATTCATAAAACGGAAAATATTTCAGAGTATGAATATCTGGAGAAGGGAGTTCATGCCCTGTTGGATGATTATCAGTCTTTGAATGCGATGCTACAGGAAAAGACCGTGAAAGAGAGAAGAAATTTTCTGACATTACTAATGAACGGAGAATTTGACACAGAACTTAATATTATAGAGGAAGCTGCCCATGCCGGAATCCGGTTAGTGCAGAAGGATTACTATGTACTGGTGTTTGGCAGTGAGGAGGGAGAAAAACTGTTGTCAGCGGCAAAAAAATGTGCGGAGACGGAAACAGAACAGATATGGTATCCGGTAGATCCGACCCATGTAGCATTGCTGCAATATTGTACAGAGGAAAATCCTATGGAACCTCTGCTTGTAGGAGAGCAGACAGCAGAGAAACTGAAACAGCTTGGAGCGGAGGAGGTTTATGTCGGAATCGGCAGCTGTTATACAGAAAAGCGAGAAATTGTATTTTCTTATCAACAGGCGTTATATTGCTCTGATAAGGGAAAAATAGAAAAACAGAATGTAGTGGAATACAGCAGAGAGCTGTGGAAAAGGAATATGCCTTGGTATCCGCTGGAAATGGAAGAAAAATTACAGGCTGCTACAAAAAATGGTAATTCAGAGCAGGTAAAAGAAATTTTTATAAAAATAAGAGAAGAAAATCTGGGAAAAATACATCTGTCGGCCAATGGAGGGAAAGTCGTTATATCGGGAATCACCTCTACTTTGATAAGAATGTGTAATAATATGGCAGAAAGTATGGAAACGGAGCAGCTGCTGGAAAAAGTACAGACGGAACAGTCGTTTCCCAAAGCATTGGAAGTATTGGAAACACAGTTCCTGCGTCTATGCGAAGAAAATTATCACAGCAGGAGCAGAAAGAGCGAGATATACTATCAGAAACTGGAAGAATATCTGGAGAAAAATTATGGCAATCCATCTCTGGGCGTCCCCATGGTGGCAGAAGAGTTTGGACTATCAGAAAACTATTTTTCTATCTTTTTCAAGGAGACGATGGGAAAATCTTTTAGTAGCTATTTGGAAAAATTAAGACTGGAAAAGGCAAAAAAATTAATTGCCGAAGGAAAATGGGATATGGAGACCATTGCTCAGATGGTGGGTTACGGAAGCAGCGCAACCTTCCGACGGGCCTTTAAACGTGCCTACGGGATAGCACCTTCGGCATGGAAAGAATAAAAATCTAAGAAAATGCGCAGTACCTAAGAAAGTGTACGGCGCATTTTCTTAGATTTTGTACGTTGCATCAGGAATTTCAAGTTGTTGTTTCAGTGCCCGGCCTGTATTGTGAAATGCGTAAGGCAGCCACAGTACAAATACAAAAAATCAAATCGGTAAGCTGTGGGCTGAGCAAAAAAAGAAGGCGAGGGCACAAAATGAAGAAGAAAAAAATTGTAGCACTTTTAACAGCATGCATGCTTATGACAGGAATGTTTACCGGGTGCGGATCATCCCAACAGGCAGCAGGATCATCAGGAGCAGAAGCAGGTCAGACACAAACAGGGGACAATTCATTGTTTAATGAACCGGGACAACTTCCCATTGTAAATGAGCCCGTGACTCTGACGGTGTTTGCACCTGCAAATCCGGACGGCAGCTGGGAAGATAATGAAATGGTAAAAGAACTTGAAGAGACAACGGGAATCCATTTGGAGTGGCAGACCTGTGCGGCTTCAGATAATGTACAGGAAAAGCTGAGCACCATGTTCGCTTCGGGAGATCTTCCGGATATTATTTTAACTGGTGTAGGCAGTAGTAACCGCTATGACAAAGCAACAGAACAGGCGCTGGGAGAGCAGGGACTGATCTTACCTTTAAACGATTATCTGGACACTGTTTCAGTAGGTTATAAGCAGGCACTGGATGAAATAGAGGGGATGAGAGACTATATAACAACTCCCAACGGTAATATTTATTCTTTACCGAATGTAGATGGATCCCTGCATGTACAATACAATATGAAATTGTGGATCAATACGCAGTGGCTGGATAATCTGGGATTAGAGATGCCGACAACTACGGAAGAGTTTTATCAGGTCATGAAAGCTTTTAAGGAGCAGGATGCCAATGGCAATGGAGATCTCAATGACGAAATTCCTTTGTCAACAGTGACTTCCGGAGCGGGTACACAGATTGATGGATTTCTAATGAATCCGTTTCAACTGACTTCTGAGACAAATAAATTGTATTTAGATAACGGAAAAGTGACGTTTGCGCCGGTTCAGGAAGGCTACAAAGAAGGCCTGAAATATTTAAAACAGCTGTATAGTGAAGGATTATTAAACCCAGAATCTTTTACGCAGGATAAGAATAATCAGGTAAACATAAATGAAGCAGGGGATGAATGTGTCATCGGAGCATTTCTGGCCCAGAGACCGGGATATGCATGTGATTTGACAACAGAACCCTATTCCGATAAATGGAAGCAGTACCAGTCACTTGCACCTTTGACAGGACCGGACGGTCAATGTGTGGCATCCTGGAATCCTTATGTTATGTTCCAGACAGGTATGACATTTATTTCGAGCAGCTGCAGTAATCCCGAAGCAGCATTCCGTCTGCTGGATTATATTGAGACGCAGACATACAGAGCTATTCTTGGAAAAGAAGGTGTGAATTATGTCATGCTGGATGATGATACGACAGAAGTAGGCATGGATGGTGTGACAAAAGCACTCTATAAGAAACTGGATGCTTCCACAGCCAATGTAACTTTGAATCAGGTTACGGCATTGGTGCGTACACCGGATTTCCTGCTTGCAGATGCTACGAACCCGGATCCGTATGCGGAGGATGTTAAGCCGGTCAATGGTCGAAATGTGGTTATTTACAGAGCGTCTCTTGAACATGAAAAGGTGCGACAGTCCAGAGAGTCGGTAATGCCGGATTTATATATGAGCCAGGAAGACTCCAGCGAAATGTCTTTGCTTAAGACCAATGTTATGGATGTTCAGAAAGAATATATGGTGCAGTTTATTACCGGAGCAAAGGATATTGATGCAGAATGGGATGGCTATATCAGTGCCCTGAATAATGTAGGACTGGAGAGATATTTGGAGTTATTACAGAAGGCATATGATGAATCTTCTTTTGCAAAATAGGAGATCGGGAAAGCCTTTTGAAACATTTGCAAGGGGGACTGCATTAAGGCAGCCCTCCTTTTATAGAAAGAAGGAAGAAAATGAAGCCTAAGAAAACAATTCGTCCGGAACATAAAAAACAGCATGCAAAAAATACAATACGCAGCATAAAAAGGCATTGGCAGTTATATCTGATCGTAGCACTGCCTCTGGTTTATCTGATCGTTTTTAAATATATGCCTATTATTGGATCGCAGATCGCATTCCGGGATTACAATTTCAAAGGAGGTATCTGGCACAGCCCGTTTGTAGGACTTAAGTATTTCAAGATGTTTTTCCAGTCACCACAGTTCTGGAGACTGATGGGTAATACATTGGGCTTGTCTGTGTATGGTATTGTATTGGGAGTTTTTCCACCGATCATTCTTGCGATTGCATTGAACTATGTCAGAGTGCGATGGTTCGGAAAGACGGTACAGATGGTAACGTATATGCCTTATTTTATTTCTACCGTTTTGATCGTAGGTATTCTGTCACAGATGTTATCTCTGACGGGTCCGGTGAATCACCTGATCGAGAATCTGGGAGGACAGGCCATTCATTTTATGGGAGAGCCTAAATTGTTCAAAACATTATATGTTTTCTCTGATGTATGGCAGAAAACGGGTTACAATGCCGTAATTTATATCTCTGCGCTTGCTGCGGTAGACCAGGAATTACATGAGGCAGCAACCGTGGACGGTGCGAATATCTGGCAAAGAATCAGATATATTGACATTCCCAGTATCATGCCGACAGCAGTAATTCTGTTGATCATGTCCTGTGGGCATATTTTGACAATAGGATATGAAAAAGTACTGCTCTTGCAAAATGATTTAAACATGGCAACTTCAGACATTATCTCAACGTATGTTTATCGTATCGGTCTGAGCGGAATGCAGTATAGCTATTCGACAGCGATTGGTATATTCCAGTCAGTGGTATCTCTGATATTATTGCTGGTTGTAAACAAAATAGCGGATAAGGTTGCCGATACCAGTCTGATATAGGGAGGAACATAAGATGAAAAGAAAAGTTATGAGCAAAAGTAATCGTATATTTTATATAGTAAATACTGTGCTCCTGATGATATGTCTTCTGTTGGTAGCGATGCCAATTCTCAATGTGGTAGCTTCGTCTTTGTCTTCGCCAAGCGCTGTAATAAGAGGACAGGTATCTTTCTGGCCGAAGGGATGGAATATTGATGCATATGAGGAGATATTTTCCAACAGGTCTCTTCTGACCGGTTATAAAAATTCCATTATATATACTATAGTGGGAACATGCGTAAATATTGTATTGACAATTATGGCGGCATATCCATTGTCCGTAAAGGATTTTATTGGAAGAAAGGTGATCAGCGCTC
Organism: Lachnospiraceae bacterium GAM79; assembly: GCA_003584705.1. Taxonomy (GTDB): domain Bacteria; phylum Bacillota; class Clostridia; order Lachnospirales; family Lachnospiraceae; genus Acetatifactor; species Acetatifactor acetigignens. Next base: position 2,746,381 of record AP018536.1, on the reverse strand, counting down.
TGTTTATTTTCGTTATGATCTTCACAGCACCGTTGATTCCTACTTATCTGAATGTCAAAAACCTCGGACTGCTGGATAGTATGTGGGCATTGATCTTACCGGGAGCAATTTCGGTATATAACATGATCATTGCAAGAACCTATTTCCAGAACAGCATTCCGGGAGAAATGTTGGAATCTGCAAGACTGGATGGATGCGATGATATCCGGGTTCTGGTTAATATGGTATTACCGTTGTCAAAATCTATTTTGGCAGTATTGGTACTTTATTATGCCATTGCTCATTGGAATTCCTATTTTGATGCATTTATTTATTTGTCTTCAGAGAATAAATTTACACTGCAGGTAGTCCTGCGTAATATCATGAATTCGGTAGCAGCTTTGGAGGAAATGGCAACTACGGCAGAACAAAGTATGCGTGCAGCGAACATTGAAGTATTAAAATATGCTATTATTGTATTTGGTAGTATTCCACTGATTATTTTATATCCTTTTGTACAGAAACATTTTGTAAAGGGTGTTATGATCGGTTCAGTAAAAGGATAAGGAGCATTTGTATGGTCGCAGAACATAAAATAGACAGGCAGAAACTGATATCGGGACATAATCCGGTGCTGACGGAGATAGCAACGGACGCCCCGCTTACGGTAGGAAACGGAGAACTTGCTTTTACGGCGGATATCACCGGAATGCAGACGCTATACGAGGAATATCAGGAACTCCCGTTGTGTACAATGTCACAATGGGGATGGCACACGAAACCGGTAAGCAGGGAAAAGTACAATTATACACTGGATGATCTGGTGATGACGGAATATGTAAACAGAGAAGGACGTCTGTTAAAATATCCGCAGGATAAAAAGGTGGGCAATGAAGATGTCTATAACTGGCTGCGGGAAAATCCCCACAGACTGAATCTGGTAAGGGTCCGCCTGCAGTGGGAAGAGGAGAGCATTTCTGCAGAAGATATCACCGGGGTGCGGCAGGAACTGGTTCTGTATGAAGGGATTCTGTACAGTGAATTCCAGATACGGAACAATGCCTGCAGAGTGCGGACCGCCTGTCACAATGAAGGGAGAGACATCCTGGCCTTTTCTCTGGAGAGCGAGGCACTGAAGGAGAAAAAGATTAGTATAGTGCTGGATTTCCCCTATGGAGCTTCGGATATTACCGCATCGGATTGGACACAGAACGACAGACACCGTACCACGATACTGCAGACGAGTGATGAAAAAATGCTTCTGTGGAGACAACTGGACAGGGATGAGTATTATGCAGGTATCTATGCGCAGGGAGGAAAGATCCGAAAGGAAGGCAGCCATACCCTTCGTATTTTCGCCAATGGAGAAAAACTGGACATCTCCATAGCGTTAGGAAAACAAAAAGAGCAGGCAGAATGTTTATCTGCACAGGAAGTAATGAACGCATCCAAAAGAGGGGGTGGGCGTTTCTGGGAGCGGGGCGGTATCATTCAGCTGAATAAAAGCGCTGACCCCAGAGCAAGGGAACTGGAACGGCGGATTATTTTGTCACAGTATCTTATGGCAATCAATTCCAGTGGTTCGACACCTCCGCAGGAGACAGGACTGACATGTAACAGCTGGTACGGTAAAATGCATCTGGAGATGTATCTGTGGCATTGTGCATGGCTTCCGCTGTGGCATCAGGAGGAGCTGCTGGACAGAAGCCTGGCATGGTATAGGGAACATCTGCAGCAGGCAAGAGAAAATGCGGCAAGAAACGGCTACAAAGGAGCAAGATGGCCGAAAATGATCGCCACGGAAGGAGTGGACTGCCCTTCCAATATTGCACCCTTGCTGGTGTGGCAGCAGCCGCACATTATCTATATGCTGGAAATGGCATATCGCAGAAAAAGAAATCGCAGATTCTTAGAGGAGAACTGGGAACTGGTGAAGGAAACCGCTGATTTCATGGTAGATTTTGTGGGATGGGATCCGGTGAAAAAAGTCTACAGTATCTGTGCTCCGGTAATACCGGTACAGGAATGTCATAAGGCCATGGATGTGTGCAATCCGGCTTTTGAAGTGGAGTATTTCCGGGATACCTTGCGGATCGCCGGATGGTGGGCAGAACGACTCGGCAGGGAAAAGGAAGAACTCTGGGAACAAGTAGCAGAGCATATAGCAAAACTGGCGGAAAAAGACGGCGTGTACCTGGCACATGAAAATTGTCCGACGACATTTACGGAGTATAACAGAGATCACCCCTCTATGCTGGGAGCTTTTGGTCTGATCGACAGTGACCGGATAGACAGGACGGTTATGGACAACACATTGCAGTTGGTAGAGGAATGCTGGAAATATCCTACCCTGTGGGGATGGGATTTTGCCATGATGGCGATGACGGCGGTAAGATTAGGAAAGCCGGAGAAAGCAATAGAGTTACTATTGAAGGAATCTCCAAAGAACTGTTATGTCACAAGCGGCAATAACCGGCAGACAGGACGAAAGGACCTGCCGTTGTATCTGCCGGGAAATGGATCACTGTTATTGGCAGCAGCAATTATGGCGGCAGGATATGATGGTTGTGACAGGCAGACACCGGGGTTCCCGGATGACGGACAATGGATCGTGGAATTTGAAAATATTGATCCATTGCCGGGTACGAGCCCTGTCAGCCCCATTGACTAGGCAGAAAATAAAGTGTAAAATAAAGCTATATGCCGTAAAATAGAAATTTGGAGGAAAATAATACATGCAACTGCCTATTTTTGAGAAATACATTGATGAACTGATCGAGAAGAGTACTTTGGATGTTCCCGCATGGAACATAGAGAAGGCGAGAGAGGGGAAAGCTGCCGGCTGGAATTACATTGACGGTTGCATGATCCTGGCACTTTTAGAGATCTACAACGCTACCGGAGAGAAGAAGTATTACGAATTCGCAGATGCATTTATTGACCACAGAGTGCAGGAAGACGGTACCATCACCAAGTATTCCGTGGAAGAATATAATATTGACAATGTCAATGCGGGCAAGACTCTGTTCGCATTGTATGCCCTGAATGGTAAGGAAAAATACCGCAAGGCCATCGACCTGATCTACAGCCAGGTGGAGACCCAGCCCCGCACCGAGGAAGGCAACTTCTGGCACAAGAAGATCTATCCCAACCAGGTATGGCTGGACGGCATGTATATGGGACAACCCTTTTACATGGAGTATGAGACCAAATTCGATGACAAGAAGCACTACGATGACATTTTCCATCAGTTTGCCAATGTCGTAAAATACATGAGAGACCCCAAGACCGGATTGTACTATCACGGTTATGATGCTTCCAAAAAGGCATTCTGGTGTAACAAGGAGACCGGTCTGTCCCAGAATTTCTGGCTGAGAGCACTGGGCTGGTATTCCATGGCATTGTTGGACACTCTGAGCAAATGTGAGCCGGGGGAAGAGTACAAGGCAGAGTATGACAATCTGAAGAAGGTATTCGTGGATCTGATCGATTCCATGTTAAAATTCCAGGACGAGAGCGGTATGTGGTACCAGCTTCCAGCACTGGGGGGTCAGGAGCCGAATTATTTAGAGACCAGCGGAAGTGCGATCATGGCTTACTCCCTGCTGAAGGGCGTGAGACTCGGATTTTTACCGGAGTCCTACAGAGCCTATGGCTTAAAGGCATTTCAGGGTATCTGTGACCGCTATCTGAAGGAGAAGGACGGACATTTAAGCCTCGGTGGTATCTGCCTCGTAGCAGGATTGGGGCCGGAGGATAACCGTCGCCGTGACGGCAGCTTCGAATACTATATGTCAGAGCCCATCGTGGAAGACGATGCCAAGGGTGTGGGACCGCTGCTTTTGGCTTACACAGAAATGAGAAGACTGGATGACTAAATGAAGTCAGGCGGAATGATGAAGAACGATAACAGAAATGACAGAAGAACATCCGGACCTGCGAAAGGGACGGAAAAGACCAAAGCAACGGGAAAAGCCAATGCGGCGGGAAAAACTAAAGTGACGGCAGGCAAGGAAAACCGGGTGCCCGTAGGACAGGGCCGGGAAAAGACGGCTGTTAAAAAGAAGAGTGGTCTCTGCCCGGTGGCTGATAAATGCGGCGGGTGCAGCTGGATCAACAAGCCCTATGTGGAACAGTTGAAGAATAAGGAAAAGCAATTAAAGGAGCTTCTGGCTCCTTTTTGCAAGGTCGAGGGTGTCATCCCCATGGAGCACCCGGAGCATTACCGGAACAAGGTACATGCGGTATTCGGCGAGAACCGGTATCACGATGCCATCTCCGGCATTTATGAACAGAAGAGCCACCGGATCGTTCCCGTGGACAGCTGCCTGATCGAGAATGCCAATGCGGATGAGATCATTGTCTCTATAAGAGGGCTGCTGAAATCTTTTCATATCCGCCCTTACAATGAGGACACCGGGTATGGGCTGCTGCGCCATGTGCTGATCCGGACCGGCCATGTTACCGGCCAGATCATGGTGGTGCTGGTACTGGCTTCCCCAATCCTGCCCTCCAAGAATAATTTTGTGAAGGCACTGCTGAAGCTGCACCCGGAGATCACTACCGTGGTCATCAATGTCAACAACCGCAATACCAGCATGGTATTGGGGGACAAGGAGCATGTGATCTACGGCAAAGGTTATATTGAGGATGAGTTGTGCGGAAAGCGTTTCCGAATCTCTCCCAGATCTTTCTACCAGGTGAATCCGGTACAGACCGAGATCCTCTACGGGAAAGCACTGGAGTACGCCGGACTTACCGGCAAAGAGACCGTGGTGGATGCCTACTGCGGAACCGGAACCATCGGCATGATTGCCAGTGACAAGGCCGCCAAGGTCATCGGTGTGGAGTTAAACGCCGATGCTGTCCGGGATGCCCGCAACAATGCCAAGGCGAACCAGATCCGCAACATCCAGTTCTACCAGAACGACGCCGGGAAATTCCTCGTGGAAATGGCCGGACAGGGCGCAAAGGTCGAGGTGGTCCTGATGGATCCCCCCAGAAGCGGCAGCACCGAAGAATTCATGAATTCCGTAGCCCAGATCGGCCCGGAGCGGATCGTCTACGTCTCCTGCAATCCCGAGACACTGGTACGGGATTTAAAGTATTTTAAGAAGAAAGGTTACCGTGTGGCGAAGGGCGTGGGAGTAGATATGTTCCCGTTCACTGATTCGTTGGAGGCAGTCACCCTGCTGGTCCGGCAGAAGAAGTAACTGGGAAGTTATTTTGGTATAAATGGTATAAAAACAATGGATTCCGTACAAAAAAGTTCCGAAATCAGGAATTTTTGTACGGAATTTCTTTTAGTTGCGTACTTGGCGAAAATAAAGCATTTTTATAAGACAAAATCACCTGCTTTTGTATTTTTTTCACCGATATTGGCGTTTTTAATACAAGAAAATTCGTAGGGATTGCAATGATGTATGTCCTATATTCTGAAAGTTAAAATATACATTTAGAATACAGGACCAAAATGCTACTTTTTCAATTGCCTGCTTGTGACTGATATGACCGCTGCTGTAGCAATCAATGTTTCTCTCTACAGTACGAGAGCCTTCCGTTTGAACTGTTGCATATTGTGCAAGAGGGATGAATTGCTACATATGATATGTAGGATTAATAGCCACGAATTTTACGGAGCTCTGTGCGGATCTTCTTCATCTGATCAGCGAAGGTACGCTGTTTGCGGCCGAGTTTCTCGGCGATTGCACGATCTGAGATTTTGTAATCATCAAGCCAGCACTGAATGATGGTATCAGCATCCGGATCAAGTTCTCTCAACCTATTAAAAAGCTGGTCGAGAAGGAGTCTGTCTGCAATTACATTTTCCATTGATGGTGATGAATCAGGAATGCAGTCGTACATATTGGCTTCACCGTCTTCGGTAGGAATGTCGAGTGAAAGCGTATCTCCGGCTGCATGATATTTGCATCCGATGCAGTCTCCATCGCATTCCCAGAGATGTTTTTTGTTACACATACAACGATGATAGTGCTGCTCTTTATGGCGGATGCGGTCGGCCTCCTTATAGAAAGCATCACGCTGTTCCTTTGTGACAGAGATATTCTCTCCTGTAGAGCGAAGATAGATGAATGGTGTACTAAGATTTTCATGATTTGCCATAAATTTTCCTCCTGTGATTGGCTTTGTCGAGCAATCGCAGGGGCATTGGGCTATCACAAAATTCTCATCCTCCTATCATCACAAAACGTTGCGTGCAATTGAAAAGGAGTATGGATTGTGATATACTTTATTAAGGTTTATTGGGGTTTAATCTGATTTGTGTACCAGAGAAAATCCTGCATCAAAATAAAAAAGTCCCTATGATTTGCTCACAAGGACATCCAATAGTTGATGTCTTCATAGCTATTTACAAAATCCAGCACGAACGTCTTTTTATCATAAGGTGCACAAATACGGTTTAACCGGGACAATGTCTGTACCGCATTAACACCTTTCAGCTTTTTCAGAACATACATGGCACAGAGTTTCGGCTGGTCAAATCCGGTCTGATATTTATTTGCTACCAGGAGAACCTGATATTTATCCGTATCAAATTCCTTTGTAAGTCGATCCTCCGGAAATCCATTCAAAGAGCTTTCTGTATACTCCTGCTCATCATCCGGAAGCTTTACTTTTCCAGAGAAAGCCACCAATGCATGAATGCCCTCGTATCCTTTCTTCGCAATGTAATCTTCAAATGCCTGACGATACTTTACTGCACTCTGACGAGAAGCGGTAATCACCATTGCCTTAGTGGATATGTTGAGGGCGAGTTAGATAACAATAAAAGCCATGGGGAAGAACATTTAGTATATTGTATAGACAATGGTATGACAAAAATATATGTTTTAAAATGGAGTGAAATATTTGATGAGTTTTCAAAGCGACATGAATACTTGCTGGATAAATTAAAGCTTGAAGAAGAATTGTGGCTGCGTAAACATAATAGTGCGGATGAAGTAGTAGCTGATGCACAAAACAATTCTGCAATAATGGAAATGCCGTTAATACCTAAAAAAGCAATTGAATAAAATATCTGAAGGGTAGAAAAATATGAAGTTAGAAAATTTGAAATTGTTAAAAGAAGATATGATTAAGAATGGTTGGACCATCTGTAGCTTCATTTTTACATATAAGCGAATTGAGTATATTGTGCTTGTGAAAAGATTTGTAGGAACAGAAAAACGGGTAAATAAATATGCTTTGGTTAAATTGCATTTCATCAAATCTAAAAACCTTGATGATGATTTACAAGTTGAAGCCAATAGTTCTGGTATATTAATAGATGCAAGGCAATTAAGAGAATATTTTGAAATAGAGTATAATGAAAATTTAGGAGATATCCTTCAAGAATTTATAGAAAGGCTAGGAACTTTTATTCCTACAAGTATTCCCAGCAATGTATCTGAAATAGAAAAAAATGCAATGATACAATCCTTGAGTAAGAGTGATTCGGAGGATCCAAGTAAAATATATTGTAATAAAGTTCGAAGAAATCCTAATAATGGGCATAGAAGCGAATTTAATGCTGATAAAACCAAACTGTTAAGACCATCCTTATATACCTATTTTAGTAACGATGAGAGTATCAGTTTTTGTTATTATTCCGATGAAAGAATGGAAAATGATGATGAAACAATATTAAAAAATTTTTCATCACGATAGTAATTGATAGTCTAATTCGGATTGTAGGAGACCAGCTTAAAATGAAAAGTATTAATAAAACAAAAAATGATTCAATAAGTGAACAAGCATCTGCTACGAAAGAAGAAATGATAGAATTTGCATCCAAATATAAAAATATCGAAGCGTTTAAGGATTCTGATGATGAAACAACGTATTGGGTTATTATGCTGTTTATCCTATTGATGTATATTGATTACAATACACAAAAGTTATGGGAAAGTTTTGCAGAAGAAGTAAAGACAAAAAACAGATTTTTTCCAGAAAGTGAATTGCTAAAAAAGATATCTGATATCGCAGAAAAAGCAACGTGTACTATATCAAAAGGTGATATTTTGTATCGTGCACGAGATTATACCGAATAAGATTTCCTTAAAAATGATATGGTAATAACTCTTTCTGAGATAATGAAGGATGAGTTTTCTAATTTAGAATTTGATGCTACTGACATTTTTAATGAATCAGCAATGAATATTGCGTCCATTTACCTATGTGGTGATGAGGAAAAGAGGAGAAGAATTACAGAAAAAATAGATAATCTGTTGAATAATAAAAAGGACTTCTATGGTTTTGATAAAAGTAATTCTGATGCTCCGCCGAATGCCTATGCAAAAGAGGGGAGAGCTAATCCAAAAGGAATAAGCTATTTATATACTGCAAAAGATATTAAAACGGCAATATTGGAAATGCGGCCACAGATGCAGAAAATGTATAACATAGCCACTATAGAAATCATCAGAGATGCTAAGATATTTGATTTTACATATTCGCCCGAAAAAATAAAGGAGGATGAGTATTCTATAGTTGCGGACTTACATAGAATTTCTGAAGAGTTTTCTAAGCCTAATTTTGGAGATCAAATAGAGTATGCACCGACACAATTTCTCTGTGAATATATTAAAAGACTTGGTTTTGATGGAATTAAGTTTAAAAGTGCAGTATCAGCAACTGGTACAAATGTGTTGCTTTTTGATGTTAATGCGAAAACAAGAGTTTATGATATTACAGGTTCAAAAGTGTATACTGTTAATACACTAGATATAGATATTAGCCAAGTTATGCCAATGGAAAATGAAGATAAGGAGCAACCACAAATGTTATTTATATGTTACCCCAAATGTTCAACCTGTCAAAAGGCTAAAAAATGGCTGGATGAGCATAATATAAAATATACTGAGCGCCATATTGTAGAGGTGAATCCTACTTATGACGAATTAAAGGAATGGTACGGGAAGAGTGGACTGACCCTTAAGAAGTTCTTTAATACTAGCGGGCTTCTTTATAAAGAAATGCAGCTTAAGGACAAGCTGCCTACAATGAGTGAAGAGGAACAGATTCAGTTACTTGCTACAAATGGAATGTTGGTAAAGCGTCCACTTGTTGTAAATGGAGATACTGTGCTTGTTGGCTTCAAGGAAGCAGAATGGGCTGAAAAATTGAATTGATAATTTTTGAGAATTCGTTTATGTATATGGAGGAAAGGAGCTGAGAATCTCATATGTCAGATTTGTTTGATTTATCGAACTTTGATAAATATAAAGAAGATAACTGCCGAGAAGTGAAAAAGGCAGAAGGTGGATTGCCTATAGCATTATGGGAGTCGTATTCCTCATTTTTATGTACCAAGAGCTAAACGTGATCAGAAGTCTGTTTATATTAATAACGATTTATTTGGTGGCTGCTATCGTAGAGATTGGGAAGGCGACTATCATTGCTCAAAGGCAGAAATTAAAGGTATGCTCCGTGATGCTGCGGATGAGACAGAGGATATGAAGATTGTAGAACAGTTTGATATTTCTGCAATTGATACAGAGTCCTTGAAGGGATTCAGAAATCATCATAAGAGCTATCGTCCAGAGCACGTATTTAATAATTTACCAGATGATGAGTATTTAGAGAGAATAGATGCAGCAGGATTTGGTGAGGATGGTAAATTACATCCTACTACAGCTGGGTTGCTTATGTTCGGTGAAGAATATCATATCGTAAGAGAATTTCCAGAGTATTTCCTAGATTATAGAGAGATGCTGGACCAAACAATACGTTGGACAGATCGCTTGCAGTCTAGCTCCGGTGATTGGAGCGGTAATGTATTTGATTTCTTCTTTAGAGTAAATAGCAAAATTGCAAAGGATATTAAGAAGCCTTTTAAGCTTGAAGGTATTACGAGGGTGGATGATACTCCAGTTCATAAGGCAGTTCGAGAGGCTTTAGTTAATTGTTTGGTTAATACAGATTATTTCTTGCCTTGCGGTGTAGTGATTAAGAAGGAAGATGACAAGTTGGTTATCGAGAATCCTGGTAGCATTCGCACTGGTAAAAAGCAGATGCTTCGTGGTGGTATTTCAGATCCTAGAAATAAAACACTAATGAAGATGTTTAATATGATTGGTATTGGTGAAAGAGCTGGCAGTGGTATTCCAGATATTTATCAAGTTTGGGAGAATGAAGGTTGGCCAATGCCTGTGGTGGAAGAAAGTTATAATCCTGACAGGACTCGTTTATCGCTTGAATTTAAGAAACAAGCGAACAAAACAAGCGAACAAAACAAGCGAACAAAACAAGCGAACCAAATAAACATAGAAAAACAGAAGAGAATTATCAGTTGATTAGAAAGTATTTGAAGGAAAATGGATTGTCTAAGACAACGGATATCGCACAAGCTATTGGATTAAGCCCTGCCCGTACAAGAGCTATACTGAAAGAAATGTCAGGGCTTGAATATGAAGGCACAACAAATAATAGAAGATATCGCTTAGCTGATGATAATTAGTATAAATCGTGAGAGTTGTTCATAAAACAAAGAAGGTGACCGTTGGGGTGACTGATAGGGTGACCGATACAGAAAGAATAATTTACGGAGGCACTTTATGGGAGTGATTGATATTGCCAGTAGTAAGTCTGTATGGCGTGGTATGGAATATTATAAACAGAATAAAGTTCTTTCGTATACTGTTAATGAAGATGGAAGCTGCGAAGGTATAGTAGCAGGTAGTGGAGATGGAAATTATCATGTTCATGTTGATATGGAGCATCCGCGAAAGTCCACCTGCGATTGTCCTTTGGCAAATGGAAAGAAAATCATATGCAAACATATTGTAGCTGTTTCACTTTGTCTTGATGAGTCTGAGGCAGATCGCTTTAAAAATGAAAAGACAATATATGCATCAGAGGAAGAGGAACGCAGAGTAAAGAAATATGAAAAGTATATGGGATTTGCCAGAACTATGTCTCCGAGAGAACTGAGAGAAGCATATGTGGAACTGATGACTGAACTGGATGAATATAGGTTGAAAGAAAAGTACGGGAATCCCCATATCACCTCGGCTTTACCAACGAGCCACTGCGAAGCAGTTACGCTCCTGACACGACAGAAGAAGTAACTGATAAGTCAGTTTGGTGTAAATAGTATAAAAACATTGGATTCCGTACAAAAAAGTTCCGAAATCAGGAATTTTTGTACGAAATTTCTTTTATTTGCGTATTTGGCGAAAATAAAGCATTTTTATAATACAAAATTACCTGCTTTTGTATTTTTTTCGCCGATATTGGCGTTTTAAATACAAGAAAATTCGTAGGAATCTGCAAGGCACTTTTACATTAGCTTTTTACAGTCGTTGACAGTCACAGCCTTTTACCATAAAATGAACAGTAAGAATGTATGAAAAAGGAAGAGAAAAATGGGAAAATCTGAGAAACAGATGGATAAAGAGCAAGGGCGCAACCAGCGGATCATCGATACGGCGTTCCGGCTTTTTGTGGAAAAGAAAATCGAAGCGGTCAGCATGGATGAGGTCGCAAAAGAAGCCGGTGTGGGACGTGCCACATTGTTCCGCTGTTACAACAATAAGACGGAGCTGGCTATTGCGGTCTGCGCATCGAAATGGAAGGCCTATCTGGACAAGCTGGATGAGGCAAGACCAATCTCTTCGATACACGATATTCCGGCCATCGGAAGATTTATTTTTACGCTGGACAGTTATATCGGCATGTATCAGAACCATAAGGATCTGCTGCAGTATAATGACAACTTCAACAATTATATAACACACCAGACGGTGCGGCAGGAGGAACTGGCGAATTTCCACGCATCCCTGAATTCCGTCAACACAAGACTTCATATGATGTATGCGAAGGCAAAAGAGGACAAGACCTTCCGCACGGATATTCCGGAGGAACAGTTCATGCGTGTGACGGTGCATACCATGATGGCAGCGTGTACCCATTACGCAGGTGGCTTTATCTGGGGAGCAACGGACAACAAGGATTATACAGGTGATCTGCTGCTTTTAAAGGAAATGATCCTGAATTATGCCCGGAATGACGCCAATCTCTAATTTTCAGGTATACTGATCCCGACAGCCGGTGGAACAGATGACTGATTGACATTGCAATTTCAGAAAATCTGTGATATAGTAGCCACAATTGAATATGGAGTATTCAGGTGCCGGAGCAGCCACGTAAGTAGCTGGCTCCGGTGAAAAGGGAAGCAGGTGTAAGTCCTGCACGAACTCGTCACCGTAATTAGGGAGCTGAAGCCGATAGATCACTGGGAGACCGGGAAGATGGCGGATGCAATGATCTTCAAGCCGGGAGACCTGCCTGAATGCTGTACAGAAACATTTGTTTCAAAGCCACGAGTAACTGGTTGTACGTGTGGAATGCAGAAGGGACAGAATCTTTTTTGCATTCGTTTCTTATGTGTACAAACCCTTTACCTGAAATAGGAAAAGGGTTTTATTTTTGGTGCTGAATAGCTATAAAACATGTTTCTGACTTACATATTTAAGAACACCGGGGCAAACCCCAAAATCAAAAGAGACAGAAAAACTGTCAGAGGAGGAAACATGAAAAAAAGAATCGTAGCAGTAGTACTGGCAACCGTACTGGGCGCTGTATGCATCACCGGATGTGGCAGCACGCAGGAAGTAGCAGAGAGCACTGTACAGGCAGGCACTGAGGCGCAGACCACCCAGGCAGCGGAAACAGCAGCTACCGAAAGCACCGAAGATGTAGATCAGGCAGCAGCCGATGAAGTAGCAGCATTGATCGATGCCATCTATGTGCAGGAGAGAACTGAGAATACCGATAAGCAGTGTGCAGATGCCAAGGCAGCATGGGATGCACTGACCGACGCACAGAAGGAACTGGTAGAGGGAGAAAATGCAGATCCCGATTATTTCGGCAGAGATACCGGAGATGCTTCCAAGGATGATCCCCGCAATCAGGATGAGATCGGTGAGAACGAGATTCTGGTAGTAAGCTTCGGTACTTCCTTTAACGACAGCCGTGTGGCTGATATCAAGGGTATCGAGGATGCGATTGCAGCAGCCAATCCCGACTGGTCTGTAAGAAGAGCATTTACCGCACAGATCATCATCAATCATATACAGGCAAGAGATGACGAGCATATCGACAATATGGATCAGGCACTGGACCGCGCTGTGGCAAACGGTGTTAAGAACCTGGTAGTACAGCCCACGCATCTGATGCATGGCGCAGAGTATGACGAGCTGATGGAAGCTGTAGAAGCGTATAAGGATCAGTTTGCATCTGTAAAAGTTGCTGAGCCCCTGCTAGGTGAGGTAGGCTCTGATGCTGCCGTAGTAAATGATGACAAGAAGGCTGTTGCAGAAGAACTGACCGCAGAAGCAGTAAAGACTGCAGGCTATGACAGTCTGGACGCTGCAAAGGAAGATGGCGTGGCATTCGTATTCATGGGTCACGGAACTTCTCACACCGCAAAGGTGTCTTACAGCCAGATGCAGACACAGATGAACGAACTGGGATATGAAAATGTATTCATCGGAACCGTAGAAGGTGAGCCGGAGGAGACCGCCTGTGAAGAAGTCATCAAGGCTGTTGCAGAAGCAGGTTACACCAAAGTGGTTCTTCGTCCTTTGATGGTAGTAGCAGGTGATCATGCCAACAATGATATGGCAGGCGAGGATGAGGATTCCTGGTTAAGCCAGTTCAACGCTTCCGGTAAGTTCGACAGCGTGGATACCCAGATCGCAGGTCTCGGCGGGATCAAGGCTATCCAGGATCTGTATGTAGCACATACCGCAGCAGCAATGGCTGAGAAATAAATAAGAATTAAAATAGGAATTAAAATCAGGAATAAAATAAGGATTAAAATAAGTAATGAAAGCAAAGACATTAATGAATAAAATCATAATCGTGGGCGGACTGAGTGCCTGTCTGCTGCTTGGGGGCTGTGGTGCCGGTCAGGCAGCGGATGCGACATCTGCAGAAAGCACGGTTACCACACAGGAAAGCACCGCAGCGCAGGCAGAAAGCGCAGAAGCTATAGCGGGAACAACAGAAGCAGCGGCTACAGAGACTGCACAGAGCGAAGCACAGATTCCTGACGGTGTCTACACCGCTGAATTTTCCACCGACAGCTCCATGTTCCATGTCAGTGAAGCCTGTGACGGCAAGGGAACCCTGACGGTAAAGGATGGCGTTATGACCATTCACATTTCCTTAGGTTCCAAGAAGATCCTGAATCTCTATCCGGGTCTGGCGGAAGATGCAGCCAAAGATGGCGCAGTGCTGCTTGAGCCCACCACGGATACCGTGACTTACAGTGACGGCATGACGGAAGAAGTCTACGGCTTCGATGTTCCCGTACCTGCGATCGGAGAGGAATTCGATCTGGCACTGATCGGTACCAAGGGAAAATGGTATGACCATAAAGTCGTAGTATCTGATCCGGTGACAGAGGACAGTGAGGGTGGCGTAGCCCCTTTTGATCTGAGTACTGTAGAAGACGGCAGCTACACCATCGAACTGACCATGGAGGGCGGAAGTGGCAGAGCCAGCATCCAGTCCCCCACACAGATCACGGTAGCTGACGGAGCGGCAACGGCGACTCTGGAATGGAGCAGCCCGAACTATGATTATATGCTGGTAAACGGTGAAAAATATCTGCCGGTAAATACGGAAGGCAATTCCGTATTTGAAGTGCCGGTGGAAGCACTGGATGCACCCCTTACCATGATCGGTGATACCGTGGCAATGAGTACACCTCATGAGGTGGAATACACCGTAACTTTCCACTCTGAGACACTTGAGAGTGCAGAGAGCGGCAAGTAATACACATTGGTGCCTGCGGCTCAAACATTGCAGGCTATGAAAGGCATGAAAATTTTGAGGTCAGGAAGAAATAGAAGAAAATGGATCTATGTTCTGCTTCTTATGGGACTGCTGGGGCTAAGTGGCTGCGGCAGTCCTTCTTCTGCTTCTGTGGAGATGTCTTCGCAGACAGAATTAGTAAAAACAGGCAGCATGGAGCTGCAATATGCGGAAAATTTTGCGGTGGATTACTACGAAGATGGTTATAAGATGCTGACAACGCTTCCCGATAGTAAACGGTATCTGTTAGTGCCGGAGGGACAGCCGGTACCACAGGGACTGGATGAGGACGTCAGTATCTTGCAGGAACCACTTCAAAATATATATCTGGTAGCCTCCGGGGTGATGGACATGTTTGCCTCCGTGGATGCGGTGGAGCAGATCCGTTTTTCCGGGCAGAAGCAGGAGAACTGGTACATTCAGACAGCAAAGGATGCCATGGCGGCAGGGGACATGATCTATGCCGGAAAATACAGTAAACCGGATTATGAATTACTGGTGTCTGAAGGCTGTGATCTGGCGATCGAGAACCGGATGATCACGCATTCGCCGGAGGTGGTGGAAATGCTTCAAAGCTTTGACATTCCGGTGATGATCGAATATTCCAGCTATGAACAGCATCCTTTGGGAAAAGTGGAATGGGTCAAATTTTTCGGAGCTCTGACCGGAAAGGAAGCGAAGGCGGAAGAAGCCTTTGCGGAGCAGACAGAAATTCTGGAAGAGGTAGAAAGCGGGGAAAAAACAGGGAAGACCATAGCGTTTTTCTATGTGACTTCCAACGGACTGATCCAGGTGAGACAGAGCACGGATTATATTCCGAAGCTGATCGAGCTGGCAGGGGGAAGATATATTTTTGAGAATCTGGAAGACAGCGGAAGCGGACGCTCCACGCTGAATATGCAGGTCGAAGATTTTTATGCCGGAGCGAAAGACGCAGACATCCTGATCTACAACAGTTCCATTGACGGAGGCGTGACCACGGTGGATGAGCTGATCGGCAAATGCAATATTTTGAAAGATTTCAAAGCGGTACAGGAGGGGCAGGTCTATTGCACCACCAATGATATGTACCAGCAGTCCATGGCAGTAGGGTATTTATTGCAGGACATGCATACGGTGTTGACGGACGATGATACCGCTAAGCTGCGTTATCTGTTTCTCTTACAGTAAGATGGAGGACTTAGAAACACAGCGTAAGTATAAGAGCGTTAGAATGAGATTAGAATACGATTGGAACACGAATAGGAAAAGAAGGAGAAAAACATGCAGCAGCGCAGAAAAATAAGATATACCATAGCGTTTTTTATACTGATAGCAGGCATTTTTGTGCTGTTGTTTTGCAATATAGGAATCGGAACGGTGAAAATTCCACTGGCAGAAATTTTAACCACAGGGAGAGCACAGGAAGGCATGAACGCAAAGATCCTGTGGGAGATCCGTTTTCCCCGGACACTGGCGGCAGCAATTCTGGGTGGAGCACTGGCACTGGCAGGGTATCTGCTTCAGACATTTTTCCACAATCCCATAGCCGGCCCTTTTGTACTGGGAATTTCTTCCGGGGCGAAGATGGTAGTGGCACTGGTGATGGTATTTTTGCTGGGGAATACGATCCGGGTCAGCTCCGGACTGCTGATCCTGGCGGCATTTCTGGGTGCTATGCTGTCCATGGGATTTGTGCTTCTTATGGCGCGAAAGGTGGACAGTATGTCCATGTTGGTGGTCAGCGGTGTGATGATCGGCTACATCTGTTCCGCCATCACGGAACTGGTGGTGACGTTTGCGGAGGACGCGGACATCGTGAACCTCCACAACTGGTCCAGAGGAAGCTTTTCCGGAATGACCTGGGATAATGTGAAAGTGATGAGCGTCATGGTGGCGGCGGCTTTTTTGTTGGTGATTCTTTTGGCCAAGCCGCTGGAAGCCTACCAGCTGGGAGAAACCTATGCGCAGAATCTTGGAGTGAATATCCGGACCCTGCGGATCCTGCTGGTGGTATTGTCCAGCGTGCTTTCAGCATGTATCGTGGCATTTGCCGGACCCATCTCTTTTGTGGGGATCGCCGTGCCGCAGCTGATCCGGAAATTATTCGGCACCACAAAACCGTTACTCATGATACCGGCATGTTTCTTAGGAGGCAGTGTGTTCTGCCTGTTCTGTGATCTGCTGGCGAGAACCTGGATGGCACCCACAGAGCTTAGTATCAGTACAGTGACGGCAATCTTCGGAGCACCGGTGGTATTGTGGATCATGGTATCCAGAAGCAGACGGGAGCGTGGATAACTTACCTATGAAGACGCAGAAGCCTTATTATATTACAACGGAAAAAATGAGCGTGGGTTACGACGGAAAGCCTCTGATCGAAGAAGTGGAGATCGCACTCAGGAAGGGAGAGATCCTGACGTTACTGGGACCTAACGGTGCCGGGAAATCCACGATCTTAAAAAGTATTGCGAGACAGCTGTCCCTGATCGCGGGAACGGTGCGGCTGGACGGAGAAGATATGCGGACACTCACCGGGGCAGAACTGTCGAAAAAAATGGCAGTGGTAATGACAAAACGTCTGCGGGGGGAACTGATGACCTGCGAAGATGTGGTGGCCACCGGAAGGTATCCTTATACCGGACGTTTTGGTGTGCTGTCGAAAGATGATCACAAAGCGGTGGAAAACGCCATGGAACTGGTGAAGGTGACAGAACTCAGGGATCTTATGTTTGACCGGATCAGTGACGGGCAGAGACAGCGGGTGATGTTAGCCAGAGCCATCTGTCAGGAGCCGGAGATACTGATCCTGGACGAGCCGACTTCTTACCTGGATGTGCGGCATAAACTGGAATTTTTATCGATCCTGCAAAAGCTGTGCAGGGAGAGAGAACTTACGGTGATCCTGTCCTTGCATGAGTTGGAACTGGCGGAGAAAATCTCCGACAGGATCCTGTGTGTGAACGGCAGGGCGGTGGACCGGATCGGAACGCCGGAGGAAATTATGACAGCCGGGTATATTACACAGTTATATGGCATCCGGATGGGAAGCTATGATGAGGCCAGCAGTGATATGGAGCTGGCGGCGCCGGAAGGAACACCACAGGTCTTTGTGATCGCCGGAGCCGGAAACGGACGGAAAACTTACCGGCGTCTGCAGAGAGCGGGGATCCCCTTTGCCACCGGGATCCTGTATGAAAATGATCTGGATTATCCCGTGGCGAAGGCACTGGCGGCGGAGGTGATCGCAGAGCATCCTTTTGAGCCGGTGGCACAGGAAAAAATACAGGCAGCAAAGAAAACGATAGATAAGTGCAAACGTGTTATCTGTTGCCGGGAGAATTTCGGCAGTCTGGAGACTTTTCAGAGAGAACTTCTGGAGTATGCAGAACAGCTGGGGAAGCAGATAGAAAAGCTAGAAAGACCGGAACAACAGAGCGGGTGTTAGAAAACAGAGAAACGAAATTCCCGGGATGTCTATGACATCTGTGTGATGGAGAGAACGATGGCAAAAGTAATCATGATACAGGGCACCATGTCCGGTGCCGGGAAAAGTCTCCTGGTGGCGGGTCTATGCCGGATCTTCCGGCAGGACGGTTACCGGGTCGCCCCTTTTAAATCACAGAATATGGCGCTCAATTCCTATATCACCAAGGAAGGACTGGAAATGGGCAGGGCACAGGTCATGCAGGCAGAGGCCGCAGGGATCGAACCGCTGGTGTGCATGAATCCCATTTTGTTAAAGCCAACCAGCCATACCGGATCCCAGGTCATTGTGAACGGGGAAGTACGGGGCAATCTGTCCGCCAGAGACTATTTTGCCCACAAGACGGAACTGATCCCGGAGATCAAGGTCGCATTCCGCAAGCTGGAGACCTATGCGGATATTATTGTCATCGAGGGCGCCGGAAGTCCGGCGGAGATCAACCTGAAACAGAATGACATCGTAAATATGGGAATGGCGGCAATGGTGGATGCACCGGTACTTCTGGTGGGAGACATTGACAGAGGCGGCGTGTTCGCACAGCTTTTGGGAACCCTGATGCTGCTGACCGAAGAAGAGCGGAAGCGGGTAAAGGGATTGATCATCAACAAATTCCGTGGAGACAGTACAATTTTAGATCCCGGCATTCAGATGTTAACAGAACGGGGACAGGTGCCGGTGCTGGGGACTGTACCTTATATGGAACTTACGCTGGAAGATGAGGATAGTCTGACGGATCGTTTTGATGCAAAACATGTGGGGAAGATCGATCTGGCGGTGATCCACTATCCCAGAATTTCAAATTTTACGGATTTTGATGTGTTTGAGCAGATGCCGGAGGTCAGTGTCCGGTATGTGACAAATGTGAGAGAGCTGGGAACGCCGGATCTGATATTTCTCCCCGGCAGTAAAAATACCATGGGAGATCTGAAATGGATGCGGCAGAACGGACTGGAGGCAGCGGTAAAACGTGCTGCGGGAAAAGTTCCTATTTTCGGGATCTGCGGAGGCTATCAGATGTTAGGCTGTGAGATCGCAGATCCGGACAGCGTGGAGGAAGGCGGACGGATCCGCGGCATGGAGCTGCTTCCGGTACGGACAGTGTTGCAGAAGGAGAAACATCGCTGCCAGATTGATGGAAAACTGGAAGCGGTGGAAGGCATTTTCGCCGGACTTACGGGATATGAGTTCACCGGATATGAGATTCATATGGGGGAGACGGTGTATTGTGGGGAAGACGGCAAGCGGAGCACTTCCTGCGCGGACGATGCCATGAGGAATATAAAAATTACAAAAACTGTAGTCAGCGATTCGACCGGGTGCGTCTACGGTTCCTACATCCACGGCCTGTTCGACAAAGGCGAGATTGCCGGGCATATGATACAGACTCTGGCACGGGAAAAAGGCATCATTTTGGAGGGCGGAGTCTGGGAAGATTACCGCATCATTAAGGAAAGACAGTACGATCAACTGGCGGATACCCTGCGGGAATATCTGTATATGGAGGACATTTATGGAATGCTCAGAGAAGCCCATATTTCATAACTATACCAGACAGGAACTGGCGCAGATCCGGATCACGGCACCGGAGGAAGCGGTGAGAAGTCTTGTGAAAAAACACTGGGATACCCTGGCAAAACCGTTGGACGGCATGGGTAGCTTTGAAACCATTACGGCGCAGATCGGAGCTATACTGGGAACGGAACAGATCGACCTTCGGAAAAAAGGTGTGCTGATCTTCTGTGCAGACAACGGAATCGTGGAGGAAGGCGTGAGCCAGACGGGGCAGGAGGTCACGTTGGCAGTGGCAAAGTCCATGGCACGGAAAGGATCCTCCGTCTGCAAGATGGCGCAGAGCATCGGCGCGGAGACGATCCCTGTGGATATCGGAATAAATAGTGAGGAATCCATTCCCGGCGTCCTGGATCGTAAGGTGCGTCCCGGCACAAGAAATTTTTTGAAAGAACCGACGATGACGGAGGAAGAGACTGTCCGGGCCATTGTCACAGGAATCGAACTGGTACAGGATTGCAAGGAGAAGGGTTACGGACTTCTGGCCACCGGGGAAATGGGAATCGGCAACACGACTACCAGCAGTGCGGTGACGGCAGCTCTTTTGCAGTGCGAAGCAGAGGAAGTCACCGGCAGAGGCGCGGGACTTACGGACCAGGGACTGACTCGTAAGCAACAGGTTGTCCGCACCGCATTGGAAACCTATGACTTGTGGCATGCTGATGCCTTCACGGTATTGCAGACAGTCGGAGGACTGGACATTGCAGGACTTACCGGTATGTGCATCGGCGGCGCGTTGTGGCATATACCCATTGTGTTGGATGGTGTGATCAGCATGGCGGCAGCATTGGTGGCGGAGCGGCTGTTTCCCGGCGTGCGGGAATATCTGATTCCTTCCCATCAGGGGAAAGAACCGGCGGCAGTGAAGCTGGCAGATGCTTTGCAGCTGTCTCCGGTGATCCATGCGGGAATGGCACTGGGAGAAGGAACCGGAGCCGTTATGATGTTCACACTGCTGGATATGGCAATGAGCATTTATGGACAGAGCGCTACATTTTCGGAGATTGCAGTGGAACAATATAAGCGCTAACATTTCCGCCAGAAGCAAGGGTAGTCACGAAGTGACGCAAAAGCGTGATAGCGCGACCTTGCGATTGGCGCAGCTGAAAGACGGAACGGATGGAGAAGCGACATGATGATATTGATCCTGGGGGGCAGCGGCAGCGGGAAATCCGCTTATGCGGAAGATTATCTGCTGCGGACTGCCGGTGATAAGAAAAAATATTATATCGCTACTATGCAGATCTGGGATGAGGAAATGCAGGCCAAAGTGGACAGACATCACAGACTGCGGCAGGGAAAAGGTTTCACTACCATCGAACAGCCTACTGCACTGGAGCAGGCTGCCTCCCAAATGGAGCCGGAGGCGGCAGTATTGCTGGAATGTATGTCGAATCTTGCGGCCAACGAAATGTTTTCCAGGGAGCAGCCTGTGGATCGTGAGACAGTGATCGCAAAAATTCTGCAAGGCATTGAAGTCTTAAGAAAACGGGCGGATCCGCTGGTTATCGTGACCAATAATGTATTCGAAGACGGCATTGCCTATGACAGTGCTACTATAGAATATATTGAGGCGCTGGGAAGGGTAAACGAGAGGCTGGCCGTGGAGGCGGACGAGGTTGTGGAAGTCGTGGCGGGGATCCCACAGCGGATCAAACCCGGCTCACCAGGAGCAAAAGCACAGAACTGGCAGGACAGCCGGGGATAGAAAGGAAACAGACATGCGAATTATTAAATCATTTTTCATAGCGTTTTCTATGTATTCCAAGATCCCCATGCCACAGTTTCAGTGGAAGGATGAGGACATGCGGTACGCTCTCTGCTTTTTCCCCTGGGTGGGAGCGGTGATCGGTGTCCTGTGGTATCTGTGGAAATGGATCTGTGCCCGGTTCGGAGTGGGAACCTTGTGCTATACGGTGGTGGGAACGGCGATACCGATTCTGATCACCGGGGGCTTTCATGTGGATGGATTTTTAGATACCTGTGATGCCCTGCATTCCTACCAGCCGAGAGAGCGGAAACTGGAGATTCTGAAGGATTCTCATATCGGGGCCTTTGCGGTGATCATGCTGGCTCTGTATGGACTGATTTTTCTGGGAGGCTTTTCGGAGATTACGGAATGCCGGACGCTGGTCGTGGTGGGAGCCGGAAGCTTCCTGTCCAGAGTGCTGAGCGGTGTTGCAGTGGTGAGTTTCCCTTCCGCAAAGCAGGAGGGGACGCTGTATCTGTTCGCGGATAAGGCGCATAAAAGAGTGGTAAAAACTGCTTTGTACGCACAGGGAATCCTGTGCATCGGCTTTATGATGTGGACATCTTTCGTGACGGGAGGAATCGCGGTGGCAGCGGCCCTGCTTACTTTTGCGTATTATTACTATCGCAGCAAAAAAGAGTTCGGCGGCATCACCGGAGATACGGCGGGGTATTTTGTGACGTTTTGCGAAGGATGCGTGGTGGTTGCGGCAGCAATCGCAGAACATATGATGCTGACAGTGTAAAATGTATTGCCGGATAGAGTGGTGCAGAAGCACATTTGAAATGGGAGAGGGAAATGATATTAATTATTGGCGGCTTTGCTCAGGGAAAATTACATTATGTAGAGCAGCATTACGTTCAGCGTGAAGACAGGCAGGAAGTGCCGGTTCTGGATGGAACACTGAGGCTGGCATCGGATAGTAAAATAACATGGGCAACTGAGAGCGCGGTTGAAACAATGCCTGGAAAGCAGACAGAGCAGCCTACAGGGCGGCAGACGGCTGGCCCGCAGGTGATCGTCAATCATCTGCACCGATATATCCGGGAGCAGTTGCGACAGGGAACAGATCCGGAGGCAATGATAGCGAATTTCTATAAGGAATATCCGGACTGCATTCTGATCTGTGACGAGATCGGCAACGGCATCGTCCCCATGGAAGCGGAGGAGAGAACTTACAGAGAATGCACCGGCAGAATTCTGGAAGGGTTGGCGGCGCAGGCAGATGAGGTGGTGAGAGTCGTATGCGGAATCGGCCAGAAAATCAAATAGAGATCCGCCTGACCCTGATCCGGCACGGAGCGACTCTTTCCAATAAAGAAGGACGTTATCTTGGAAAAACGGATGAAGCATTGAGCCCGGAAGGAATAGGAATGCTGAAAAAAGCTGTGACGGGAGGAAACTATCCGACTGCTGACCTTCTGTTTTCCGGTCCCATGAAGCGGTGTCTCGAGACAGCACAGATCCTGTATCCAGGGCAGACTCCCATTTTTGTCCCGGAGTGGACGGAGATGGATTTCGGTGCATTCGAAGGACACAATTATCAGGAACTTTCCGGGGATCCGGCATATCAGAGATGGATCGACAGCGGCGGTACACTGCCGTTTCCGGAAGGCGAGAGCAGAGAGGAATTCATTCGCAGAAACGTTGCCGGATATGAAAAAATGTTATACTACATGAAAATGATCTTGGAGAGAAGTGCTGCATCTGAGCAGGGTGATTACAATACAGGATCGGAGAAAACGGAGTTGGAAAGAAGCGATGAAATTGGAGCACAGTACGCCGGGATACAAAGCGTATCCGCAGTCGTCCACGGTGGAACCATCATGGCACTGCTCAGTCATTTTCTGGGAGAGCAATATTTTAATTATCAGGTAAAATGCGGACAGGGTTATAGCGGCAGGCTGGTATTCCCGGCAGACGGAGGAACCCCGGAGTGGAAAGAATTTCGCCCACTGTCGGAATTTACAAAAGGAGAAACATATTGATGAAATATCATATTCTGGCATTCGGAGCGGGATTTTTACTGGATCAGCTCTTTGGAGATCCCTATTTTCTGCCCCATCCCATCCGGGGAATCGGCTGGCTGATAGCGAAGACAGAAAAGACACTGCGAGCAGGCAATCCACAGGGCAATTCGACCGAGAGAGAGGGGGCGGAGCGTAGACAGGGAAAACTTCTGGTGGTGATCGTTTTACTGTTTACGGGAATGCTGTCGGCACTGATTTTATTCGGTGCTTATGCGATGCATCCGGGACTGGGAGTGGTCATAGAAGCGGTCATGACCTACCAGATTCTGGCGGCGAGGTGTCTTCAGGTGGAGAGCAGCAAGGTGTGGAAACAATTGAATGCCGGGAGCCTGGAGGAAGCCAGAAAAGCGGTATCCATGATCGTAGGCAGGGACACGGAACATCTGACAGAGGAAGGCGTGGCAAAGGCGGCCATTGAGACCGTGGCGGAAAATACGTCCGACGGTGTGATTGCCCCCATGCTGTATACTGCACTGGGAGGCCCGGTGTTGGGATTTTTATATAAGGCAGTCAATACCATGGATTCTATGGTAGGATATAAGAATGAGAAGTATCTTCACTTCGGCAGAGCCGCGGCGAAGCTGGATGATGTGATGAATTTTCTCCCGGCGAGGATCAGCGCGCTGTTGATGGTCGGGACGGCTTTTATCAGCGGGAAAAGCTATAACGGAAAGCAGGCATGGCGTATCTGGCGCAGAGACAACAGAAAGCATGCCAGCCCCAATTCCGCCCAGACGGAATCCGTGTGCGCAGGAGCGCTGGAAATCCAGCTGGCGGGAGATGCCAGTTATTTTGGCAAGGTCGTGAAAAAGCCCTATATCGGGGATCCAACAAGGGCAGTGGAACCGGAGGATATCCGCAGAACGAACCGATTGATGAACCGGACGGCGTGGATCTGTGAGATTCTGTGTCTGGGGATCCTGATTGCGGTGGCAGTGTGAAAAGCAGAGTTTGGCCGGGCGTGAAAGCTTTTGATGATTTGCAGACGATAGAGGACATGAAAAGTCCTATGGTAACAGGAACCGGAAAGGAAGGAAAATGCAGCAGAACATACATGGCGGTGATATTTACAGCAGACAGATACGGCTGGATTTTTCGGTAAACGGCAATCCTTTAGGGACGCCGGATGCGGCGGTGCAGGCGATTCATGAAGCAGTGCAGCATGTGGGAGAATATCCGGATATTACTGCGGCGGCCCTGACGGAAGCCGTGAGCCGGATGTTATCCGGAGAATGTGGCAGAGAAATCCCAAAGGAGTATCTGCTGTTTGGCAACGGGGCATCAGAACTTTTTCTGGCGGTTGTGCATGCACTTAAGCCCCGGAATATTGTGATTCCCGTGCCATCCTTTTACGGATACGAGTATGTGGCGGAAGCAGCAGGCAGCCATATAAAATATGTATATCTGCCGGAAGAGACCGGATTCCGTCCGGGGCGGGAGCTGTTACAGGAGCTGACAGCGGATACAGACATGCTGTTTGTAGCGAATCCCAACAATCCCACGGGGCAGCTGATGGGCAGAGAATATCTGCAGGAACTGTTGGAGCATTGCGGGCAGCAGGGAATCACCGTAGTAGTGGATGAATGTTTTATAGAGTTCTGCGAGTCCGGCCGGGAACAGCCAAAGTTTCTGCTTAGGGAGATCGGACAGTATGAAAATCTGCTGCTGGCACGGGCCTTTACGAAAAGCTTTGCTATGCCAGGGGTGCGTCTGGGCTATCTGGTATGCAGCAACGCAGAGCTTCGGGAGAAAATACGCAGGCAGCTACCGGAATGGAACCTGTCGGTGTTTGCCCAGAGAGCGGGCATCGCCTGCGCGGAGCAGTCAGAGCAATATCTGCAAGACACAGTGGAATATGTGAAAAACGAGAGAGAATATTTGCGGGAAGGACTGGAAAAGCTTGGCATCCGGGTGGTGTCCGGAGAAGTGGATTTCCTGTTGCTGTATACCACACAGCCCATCTATGACAGCCTGCTTGCAAAAGGTATCCTGATTCGGAACTGTGAGAATTTTCGGGGACTGGGTGAGGGCTATTATCGGATCGCGGTGAAGAAACATGAAGAGAATGAAGTGCTGTTACAGGAACTTGCGCAGATTACTGCTGAATGAGTTCGTTTTTTTTGCAAAGCAGTAAATAGGAGCAGCCGGAAGACGGAAAATGAATTTTTGGGGAAGGTAACTTATGGAAAAAAAGAGCATTGAATATGTATTGCCGGAAGAAATCGAGAAGCGAAGCTTTGAAATTATTGCCGCAGAACTGGCAGAGCGGGGTATCACTTTGCCTGCGGAGCAGGAT
Organism: Lachnospiraceae bacterium GAM79; assembly: GCA_003584705.1. Taxonomy (GTDB): domain Bacteria; phylum Bacillota; class Clostridia; order Lachnospirales; family Lachnospiraceae; genus Acetatifactor; species Acetatifactor acetigignens. Next base: position 2,720,468 of record AP018536.1, on the reverse strand, counting down.
CCTGTCACCCGCAGGGTGATCCATACCAGCGCAGATTTTGATTATGCGGAGACGATGACCTATTCCGAAAACGCGGTGGAGATCGCTAAAAACCTGATAAAAAACGGTGCGGATATTGTGACGGATACCAATATGGCACTGGCGGGGATCAATAAGAAGGTGTTGGCTTCTTTTGGCGGGGAAGCCCACTGCTATATGGCGGATGCGGATGTGGCGGCTATGGCGAAGGAACGGAAGACCACCCGGGCGGCTATCAGCATGGAGTTGGCTTCGAAGCTGGAAAAACCAGTGATCTTCGCTGTTGGAAATGCGCCTACAGCGTTGATACAGATCTATGAGCTGATGCAGGAAAGGGACTGGCGCCCGGCATTCGTTATCGGGGTCCCTGTGGGTTTCGTGAATGTGGAAGCTGCCAAGGAGCTGATTATAGAGACGGATGTGCCCTATATCATCAATCGTGGAAGAAAAGGCGGCAGCAACGTGGCAGCGGCCATCTGCAATGCCTTGCTGTATGAACTGAAAAAAGAATGAATTGTATAACGATTTGAAAGGTACACAAGACAACCGGCGAGACGGAGTAGACAGAGGATAAGGAACGCAGGAGAGCCAGAATACCGGCGGGATCGGCAACTGGCACTCTGGGCTCACGATATAATGAGCGCAAGAGAGCCAACATGCTTGCATGATTGGCGAACGGCGAATTTGATCATGATAGTTGCGAAGCAACGTCAAGCACCGAAGGTGCGAATCATGATATAGTAACAGTGAGGTAGAAGACATGCGGTACGGATTTACCACAGGAAGCTGCGCAGCGGCAGCGGCCAAGGCGGCCGCCTATATGCTGCTGACCGGAAGGGAGAAAACAGAAATCACCATAGAGACACCCAAAGGTATCCCTTACACAGCCCAGATCCGCAACATCTGCCGCAAGGAGCAGGAGGTCAGCTGCGCCGTGGAAAAGGATGGCGGGGATGACCCCGATATTACCACAGGGGCGCTGATCTGTGCGAAGGTTTCTTTTGCGGAAATAACGGATAGGAAAGCCAGAGAAGAACCCGGTAGGAAGAATGGAACCGGACATGCACCTGAACAGGCACAGGTCGTGATCGACGGCGGCATCGGTGTCGGCCGGGTGACGAAGCCGGGACTGGATCAGCCCGTGGGAAATGCAGCTATCAATCACGTCCCCAGAGAAATGATCGAACGGGAAGTATTACAGGTGTGCCAGGTGCTGGATTATCGTGGAATCCTGTCGGTGGAGATCTCTGTGCCGGAAGGTGAAAAGTTGGCAGAGAAGACATTTAATCCAAGGCTTGGCATCGTGGGCGGTATTTCGATCCTTGGTACCAGCGGTGTCGTGGAACCCATGAGTACCCAGGCCATTTTGGATACGATCCGTGTGGAACTGCGGCAGCAGCGGGCACTGGGTAGAGAAGACGTGGTGATCTCTCCGGGCAATTACGGATTGGATTTTTTGAAAAACACCTATCACTATGATCTGGATAAAAGTGTAAAATGCAGTAACTTTATCGGTCTGACCATAGACATGGCGGTGGAAGAGGGATTTAAGCGTCTGCTTCTTGCAGGACATATCGGGAAACTCATCAAGGTGGCGGGCGGTGTCATGAATACCCATTCCCGGGAGGGCGACTGCAGGATGGAGCTGTTGACCGCTTTTGCCGTAAAATGCGGTGTAGCGGCAGTGGATGCTGCCAGACTCCTGTCCTGTGTCACCACAGAGGAAGCTGTGCGGATTCTGGACGAGTGCGGCAGGAGACAGGAAGTCATGGATTATGCCATGGAGCGTATTTTATTTTATCTGGAGAAGCGGGCGCAGGGAAAGCTTGCGATCGAATGTATCATGTATGCCAATGATTTCGGAGCATTGGCGAAAAGTAAGGAGGCGGAGGAATGGTTTACTTTGTTGGCGCAGGAAGCGGGGCAGCAGATCTGATCACAGTGCGGGGCATGCACATGCTGCAACAGGCGGATGTCATCATCTATGCGGGATCACTGGTGAACCCGGAGCTGTTACAATATGCCAAAACAGACTGTGAAATCCATAACAGCGCAAAACTGACCCTGGAGGAAGTGCTGCAGATTATGCAGGAGGCACAGGAACAGGGGAAGATGCTGGTGCGTCTGCACACCGGAGAACCAAGCATCTATGGTGCGGTGCGGGAGCAGATGGATGCACTGGATGCATTACATATCCCTTATGAGAGCTGTCCGGGAGTCAGTGCCTGCTTCGGCGCAGCGGCATCGTTAAATCTGGAATATACCCTGCCCGGTGTCTCCCAGACCCTGATCATCACCCGTATGGAAGGACGGACCGGAGTGCCGCAGAAGGAGAGCATCGAAAGTCTGGCAGCCCATCAGGCTTCCATGGCGATCTATTTAAGCACGGGAATGCTGAGGGAACTGAGCCGCAGACTGATGGCGGGCGGTTATGCGGAGAACACCCCAGCAGCCCTGATCTACAAGGCAACCTGGCCGGAGGAAGAGGCTTATATCTGTACGGTGGAGACACTGGCACAGGTAGCGGAAGAACACGGCATCATTAAGACAGCGCTGGTACTGGTGGGGGATGTTATCACCCATGGAAATTATCAGAAGTCGAGGCTGTATGCGGCGGATTTTTCCACAGAATTCCGTCAGGCAAAAAGCAGTGTCCGGCAGACAGAGGAAAACCGGGAGGAGCAGCGTGAAGATTAGTGTGATCAGCTTTACGAAAACAGGACAGAAGATGGCGGAACGGATTCTGAAGAGCATGTGCGGTGGAGACGAGACGATTATTCTATATAGCAAATGCTCCCGAAAAAAGACAGTGCAGACAGCGGAAAACAGTGGGGACGTTACAACGCAGGCATTCGGGGTGATTCCGAACAAAGACACTAACGTACCGACAGATAATACCGGGAATACAATAGCGGTACAGGAGAGTGTGTCAGTCTGGGCCGGTGAGCAGATGGCTGCCCATCATGCGCTGGTGTTCGTCGGTGCCTGCGGTATTGCGGTCCGGGCTATTGCCCCCTGGATCACGGACAAGCTGCATGACAGCCCGGTACTGGTCATGGATGAACAGGGGCAGTATGTGATCCCGCTGTTGTCCGGGCATGTGGGCGGAGCCAATGAACTGGCGGTCCGTCTGGCCGGAGAACTGGGAGCCGTCCCTGTGATCACGACAGCTACAGACCTGCATGGCAGCTTTGCGGTGGATTTGTTTGCCAAAAGAAATGATCTGTGGATCCACAACCGGGAGGGGATTGCCCGAGTGTCGGCAAAAATACTGGCAGGCGAGAAAATTACCATGTCCGTACAGACAGGGCATCTGGCAGTGGACGAGACTATTCCGTCAGAGATCAGGCTGTGTGCATATCCTCCGGTGGAAAAGGTGGATGTCCTAATAGCGGACAACACGGAAGAAATATTTCGAAAAGAGGCAGCAGAACTGTTGTTGAAGCCGAAGAAATATATTCTGGGTGCGGGTTGTAAAAAAGGAACGGACAGTGTGAAGCTGGAAGCCTTTTTAAGAAAAATACTGGAAGAACAGGACATTGCCATAGAACAGGTCGCAGCACTGGCTTCCATTGATGTAAAGAAAGAGGAACGGTGTCTGCTGGAATTCAGCGAAAAGTACAGAATCCCGTTTCAGACCTATCCGGCACAGAAATTACAGACGGTGTACGGAACATTTCATGGCTCCGATTTTGTAAAGTCACAGGTGGGTGTGGACAATGTGTGTGAACGTGCCGCCATGAAGGCGGCGGGGGCAGATGGAAGAATCTGCAGAGCTAAGCAGGCACAGGATGGCATGACCGTGGCAATTGCCGAGAAAGCATGGAAAGTATCGATGCAATCGTAAAGACCAATCGGAAGGACAGTCAGAAAAAACAAAGATTTTTTCATGTAGCTAGGCATCCCTGGGACAATACCTACAAGTGATGGAAGTATGAGAGGATCCGGAGGGCTTGCAAATGATGGAAAGAGGAAAATCAGATGAGTAACAGAATCTATATCATAGGAATGGGTCCCGGCAGGGAAGAAATGATGACCGGAGAAGCCATCGCTGCGCTGGAGCAGGCAGATGTGATTGTGGGTTATACCGTATATGTCAAATTATTGGGAGAACGTTTTGCAGGGAAAAAGCTGCTGACCACTTCCATGCGGCAGGAGACGGAGCGCTGTGAGCTATGCTTCCGGGAGGCGGAAGCAGGAAATCAGGTGGCACTGATCTGTAGCGGCGATGCAGGCATCTACGGTCTGGCATCCCTGATGTACGAGCTGGGGGCAAAGCACCCGGAGACGGAACTGCTTGTGATTCCCGGCATCACGGCGGCCAGCAGCGGTGCGGCGGTACTGGGAGCACCCTTAAATCATGATTTCTGTGTCATCAGCCTGAGTGATCTGCTGACACCCTGGGAGAAGATCGAGAAGAGACTGCGGGCGGCAGCAATGGGAGATTTTGCCATGGCCATTTACAATCCTTCCAGCCACAGACGAAAAGATTATCTGCAAAAAGCCTGTGATATTTTACTGAAAACCATAGAAGGGGAGCGTCCCTGCGGTTATGTGGAAAATATCGGCAGAGAGGGCACCCGTGCGGTGACCTGTACGCTGCGGGAATTAAGGGACCGGGAAGTCAATATGTTCACCACTGTATTTATTGGCAATTCGGAGACGGAGATCCTGGGGGACAAGCTGATCACCAGAAGAGGCTACCAGGCAGAAAAGGGAGAAAAGGCAGAGTGAAAAAGCTTGTAATATTTGCGGGAACCACAGAAGGACGGAGATTGTCGGAGATTCTGGCGGATGCCGGAATCGCACATACGGTATGCGTGGCAACGGAATACGGTGAAATCGTAATGCGGGAACAGACGGAAAGCACAAAAGCGATGCAGACAGCCGGGCAGCCCATTGTAAACCTTCACTGCGGCAGAATGGACCGGGAGCAGATGCAGAAGTTTCTGCATGACGAAGGCTATGAGATTGTAGTGGATGCCACCCACCCTTACGCCAGGGTCGTTACGGAGAATCTGCGGGGAGCTGTGGATACACTGAAATCTTTGGAAAAAGATGCACATTTTCCCATATACCTGCGTCTGGAACGGAAAATCGACGGGATTACAGAAGCAGATGACATTGTTACAAATGTCCAATATTTTGAAAACAATGCAGATTGTGCGAAAGCTTTGGAGAATACAGAGGGCAATATTCTGCTGACTACGGGAAGCAAGGAACTGGCGGTGTATTGCGCTTCCGGCAGATTAAACGACCGCCTGTATGTACGGATTCTGCCGGGCAGAGAGAGTCTGGAACTGTGCATGGAGCAGGGAATCAAAGGCCGGCAGATCCTGGCATTGCAGGGGCCTTTTTCCACAGAGATGAACGCTGCCATCCTAAGGCAGTACGACATCCGCCATATGGTCACGAAAAACAGCGGCCGCACCGGAGGGTATCAGGAAAAGCTGGAAGCAGCGAAAATACTGGGAATCCCGGTGTATGTGATTGAGCCTGCGCAGAAGACATCGGATGCTGCCGGGAATATTCCGGGGACAGACTCGTATTCGTTTGCAGGAATCTGTGGAAAACTGGGACAACTCTGTGATTGTAAGATTTCGCAGCAGGGAAGTCTGGAAATCTGCCTTGCCGGGATCGGTATGGGCAGCAGAGACTGCATGACAAAAGAAGTGCAGCAGACAATCGAAACTGCGGATATCCTGCTGGGGGCGGAGCGCATGATTGCAGACTATTCTGCCAGAATAGAAAAAAAGCCCTACTATATGGCTGCCCAGATCCTGCCCTATTTGGAAAAATTACAGGAAAGCGAGGAACTGGCACAGCAGGAGACACTTCGGGTAGCGGTTCTGTTTTCCGGAGATACCGGATTCTACAGCGGATGCAGAAAATTGTATGCGGAATTACAGGAAGCAATTGCAGCAGGACAACTGAGAGGCAGTGTGAGGATCCTGCCGGGAATTTCATCGGTGGTTTCTCTGGCGGCCCGGGTGGGAGAAAGCTATGAGGATGCCGCCATTTTAAGCATGCACGGCAAGAAACTGAACCGACTAGCGGCAACGGTGGAGAGCCATGAAAAGGTATTTTTACTGACTTCGGGTTGTGAAGATATTCGTAAGATCGGACAGACGTTGACAGAGGCAGGACTGGGGGACTGCGAAGTGATCGCAGGATATCAGCTGTCCTATCCGGAGGAAAACATACGTATCCTGACACCGGAGCAGTGTGAAGAGGTCACGGAGGAAGGCCTGTATACCTGCCTGATCCGTAATCCACATCCACAGCCGGAACCCCTGACCCACGGCAGAGCGGACACCTGTTTCCTACGGGATGCTTCCGGGACGGAGGGAAAACTTCGCAGAACTCCTATGACCAAGGAAGAAGTCCGGGAAGTCAGTATTTGCAAGCTGCACCTGACAGATGGAGCCGTAGTCTATGATATCGGCAGCGGCACCGGATCCGTGGCGGTGGAAATCGCCGGATTTTCGGAAACGGTGCATGTCTATGCCATTGAGAGAAAACCGGAGGCGGTGGAACTGCTTCGGAAGAACCGAGAGCATTTCCATATGGACAATATGGAGATCATCGAAGCACTGGCACCGGAGGGACTGGAAGAACTGCCTGTGCCCACCTATGCTTTTATCGGTGGCAGTGGAGGCAGATTAATGGATATTTTACAGACCTTGTATCGGAAAAATCCTCATATGCGCATTGTGATCAATGCCATCAGCATGGAGACGATTGCGGAGTTTCAGGAAGTTTTGGAAGCGTTTCCTGTGGAGGACGAGGAAATCCTGCAGATGCAGGTAAACCGGGTGAAGAAGCTGGGAAACTATCATCTGCCGCAGGCGGAGAATCCGGTGTGGATCTGCTCATTTACGTTCAGGGAGGGAGAAACAGGCTCTATGGACAAAGTGAAGAAAGCGTTGCTGACCGAAGAAGAAAACGGAAACAGGGAAAATGGAGAAGTGCAGAGATGATCGGAGCACAGGAAAAAAAGATACGACGCATCATGATCGCCGCCCCGAAAAGCGGCAGCGGCAAGACTATGATCACGTGTGGATTATTGCAGATTTTTAAGGAAAACGGAGAGAATATCTCTTCCTGTAAATGCGGCCCGGATTATATCGATCCCATGTTCCACAGACAGGTGCTGGGGATTCCTGCCAGAAATCTGGACACTTTTTTCACCGGAGAGGACGGCACGAGAAGCCTGTTTCTGAGAGATCACAGGGAAGACGAGCTTGTGGTCATGGAAGGTGTTATGGGACTCTATGACGGGCTGGGCGGAATAAGAGAGGAAGGCTCCTCCTATCATCTGGCAAAGGTGACGCAGACCCCCATCATACTGGTGGTAGATGCAAAAGGCATGGGAAAATCGGTGCTTCCTCTGATCACCGGATTTCTGGCTTATGATAAAGAACATCTGATCCGGGGAGTGATCTTCAACCGTATGTCAGCAGTTTACTATGAGATTCTGAAGCCTCTGGCGGAAGAGGAACTTGGTATTGCAGTGCTGGGATATTTCCCGGAAAATAAGGACTTACAGATCGCCAGCAGACATCTTGGCCTGTGCCTGCCGGGAGAACTGGAAGATCTGCAGGGAAAGATCCGGGTCACGGCGGCAAAACTAAGGGAGAGCGTAGACATTTCGAAGCTGTTGAAGATTGCAGAAGAGGCGGAACCGCTGGGAGCTGAGAGAATAGAGAGAACCTCCCAAACCAAAAAGAAGGAACGCAGTGAAGAAACGGCAGAAGAGCAAGATCCGGATTCTGTGGAAAACGATAGGGTAAAGTGCCCGAGGATCGCTGTAGCCCGGGATGAAGCCTTTTGCTTTTATTATGAAGAGAATCTGCGCCTGCTGGAACAGACCGGAGCGGAACTGGTGTATTTTTCTCCATTGCATGACAAGGCGTTGCCGGAAAATATCCATGGGATGCTGTTGGGCGGCGGTTATCCGGAATTATATGCCAGACAGCTGAGTGAGAACAATGCCATGCGCAAGGCCATCCGGGCAGCAGTCATAGGTGGCCTCCCCACCGTAGCGGAGTGCGGAGGCTTTTTATACCTGCATACGTCTCTGACAGACAGAGAAGGACATTCCTTCCTTATGGCAGGAGTGCTGCCTGAAAAATGCTTCGATACCGGAAGCCTGGTGCGCTTCGGATATATCGAACTGGAAGAGAACAGTGAATATTTTCTGCCCCGGGGCAGCCGCATCCGGGCACATGAATTTCATTACTATGACAGTGAAGATAACGGCGTGGACTGTATCGCAACTAAACCAACCATCGGAAGAAACTATCCCTGCATCCATGTCGGTGAGAACCACTGGTATGGTTTCCCCCACCTCTATTATCCTTCCTGCCCCGAGTTCGCAGAGCAATTTGTGGAAAAGGCTGCGCAGTACAAAAATCGTTTTAAATAGCAGGATATTTGGCGGTATCTGCAAAAATTGTGCAAGAAAAATAAAAAAACACTTGCATCGTACATCGATGTACGGTGTACAAAGAAATGGGGAAGTATTTCGGATGAAATACGTTGAAAGGACGAAACCGGCTGGCGAGAGTTGGGTTCGTCCTTTTTTGCAGAAAAATTCTCAAAAACAAAAAAATGTGTTATAATCGTAATATCTTTTTTTGGTACGGAGGATAAATCTATGGAAAAATCAAAAGTATATTTTACAGACTTCAGAACCCGTCTGGGAGAGGGACTTCCCAGTAAGTTAAAGCGTCTGATGACGGCGGCGGGGATTCAGGATATGGATATGGATCACAAGTTTGTTGCCATAAAGATGCACTTCGGCGAGCTTGGCAATCTGGGATATTTACGTCCCAATTATGCCAAGGCGGTAGCAGATGTGGTGAAGGAACTGGGAGGAATTCCTTTCCTGACGGACTGTAATACCCTGTATCCCGGCAGCCGTAAGAATGCCATCGAGCATATGTACTGTGCCTGGGAGAATGGTTTCACACCGTTGACGGTTGGGTGTCCTGTGATCATTGGTGATGGTCTGAAGGGAACGGATGACATCGAGGTGCCGGTAGAGGGCGGCGAATATGTGAAAAATGCTAAGATCGGCCGGGCCATTATGGATGCGGATGTGTTTATTTCCCTGAATCATTTCAAGGGGCATGAAACGGCGGGCTTCGGCGGTGCTATCAAAAATATCGGTATGGGCTGCGGATCCAGAGCCGGTAAAATGGAACAGCACGCTCAGGGCAAACCGGAGATCAATGAGAATTTGTGCCGTGGCTGCAAACGATGCATGAGAGAATGTGCCAATGAGGGACTGGTATACGACGAGACTACCCATAAGATGCATATTGATCATAACAAATGCCTGGGCTGTGGACGCTGTATCGGTGCCTGTAACTTCGACGCAATCCATAGCGGTTGTGATGCGGCAACAAAGGATTTCAACTGCCGTATGGCAGAGTATGCGAAGGCGGTCGTGGACGGCAGACCCAATTTCCATATTTCTCTGGTGGTGGATGTGTCTCCGAACTGTGACTGCCACCGGGAGAATGATGTACCCATCCTGCCCAATATCGGTATGTTCGCCTCCTTCGATCCTCTGGCGCTGGATCAGGCCTGTGTGGATGCCTGCCTGAAGCAGACACCGCTGCCGAACAGCCAGCTGACGGATGCCATGGCAAAAGAGGGCTTTTGTGATCACCATGATCATTTTGAAAATACCACTCCAAATGCGGAGTACAAGACCTGTCTGGAGCATGCGGAGAAGATCGGTATCGGCAGCAGGGCGTACGAACTTATTGTTATGAAGTAATTTCAGAAAGGATGAGCTTATGCGTCCCATGGTAAGCATCATTGTTCCGGTATACAATGCGGAGCAATATTTACGACGCTGTGTCGACAGCATTTTGAATCAGGAATACACGGACTTTGAAGTGTTTCTGGTAAACGACGGCAGTACGGATTCCTCCGGTGACATCTGCGAGGAATACGGCAATAAGGACACAAGAGTCATTGTGATCCAGAAGGAAAATACCGGAGTCTCCGACAGCAGAAATCTGGCATTGGATCGTGCACGGGGAAAATATCTGCAATTCTTAGACAGCGACGACTGGATCACGCCGGATGCCACAAGACTGTTCGTGCGGGCGGCGGAAGAGTATGGCTGCGATATGGTCATTTCAGACTTTTACCGCGTGGTGGGAGAGCGTCTGTCCCCCAAGGGAGACATTGAAGAGGAGGGTGTGCTCACCCAGGAGGAGTTCGCGGCACATATGATGGAGAATCCGGCAGACTTTTACTATGGTGTGTTGTGGAACAAACTGTACCGCAGGGATCTGGTGGAGGAGCACAGTCTGCGAATGGATACGAATATCAACTGGTGTGAGGATTTTCTGTTCAATCTGGAATATATCCGTTACGCGAAAGTATTCTATGCCCTGCATGCCCCAATCTATTATTATGTGAAGCGCAAAGGCTCCCTTGCCAGTCAGGGAATCAGCATCTCCAAGACGGTAAAGATGAAGTTGAATGTCTTTGAGTATTACAATAACTTCTACAAGCATGTGCTGGAAGAAGAGGACTACGAGAAGAACCGTTTGCAGGTATATCGTTTCTTCATTGATGCGGCAGGAGACGGAACCGTGCCGCCTTCCATCCTGCCCGGATCCAAGAAGCTGGGAGACGAGAGAGTCTTTGTCAATACCGAGATCCTGCAGGCCGAGGGACCGGCGGGGGATGCTTACCGTAAGCGGAAGCTTCTGGAACATTATCTGGAGCCGGTGGCATTAAAAGGAGATCTGAAGGTAGCGGATGTGCGGCTGCTTCTGTGCCTGTGTGAAAAGCACGAGTGGGACAGCAGACGGGAACTGGCGGATTTCGCCGGAATCTCCCGCACGAACCTGACCAGCGGCTTGCAACGCCTGACCATGAAGGGATTCTTGAAAATAGAGGAAGTGAAGGAACCCAAGCCTTCCAGAAAAAGCAAGGCAGCCGGAGAAGTACAGGGAAAAGCGGAAAAGCCGGAGACAAGGCGCAAAGACCGTAAAACCAAGGTCACAGTGACAATCCTTCCCACTGCGGAAGCGGTCATGAAGGAACTGGCACTGGCACAGCGGGATTATGATGAGGCGAGATTTGTGGGATTTACCGAGGAAGAACTGATAAAATACGCAGATCTGTCGGAGAAAATAAAAGAAAATACAAAGAGGATTCTGGGATAATATTCCTTCGCCCTATAAATATCACTCAATATTCTTACGAATGCGAGCATTCGACGTATATTGGGTGATATTTACATGGATTGGAATATTTTATATTTTGTTAATTGACATCGCCCCTTCCAAAAAGTTATGATAAATAAGTATATAAAAATGTGAGGGAAAGGAAGGTATTTGGATGAAGAAAAACGAAGAGTATATGTTGGAACATGCCGGATTGTGCAGAGCGGCAGATAGATTGGAACCCCAGATGTTCGACGAATACGGCGTACAGAGGGGACTGCGTGATAAGAACGGTAACGGCGTAGTCGCAGGTCTTACCAATATTTCACGGATCGAATCCTTCAAAATGGAAGACGGCAAAAAAGTTCCCTGTGAAGGTAAGCTGTGGTATCGCGGCTATGACTGCATCGAGCTGGTCAACGGCTTCCGGGGTGATCATTTCGGATTCGAGGAAGTGGCTTATTTACTTCTGTTCGGTAAGCTGCCGAACCGTGAGGAACTGAAACATTTTAACGATATTCTTGCGTCCAGCAGAACTCTGCCGACCAACTTCACCAGAGACGTCATTATGAAAGCCCCCAGCAGTGATATTATGAATTCACTGACCAGGAGCGTTCTGACACTGGCTTCCTATGATAAAAACTGCAGCGACACTTCCATTGAAAATGTATTAAGACAGTGCCTGGGACTGATTGCTGTGTTCCCCATGCTGGCAGTCTACGGCTACCATGCATATAATCACTATTCCAACGATGAGAGTATGTACATACACCGTCCCCAGAAGAAACTTTCCACCGCAGAGAATCTGCTGATGATGCTTCGCCCGGACAAACAATACACCGAACTGGAGGCGAGGGTACTGGACACCGCACTGGTGCTGCATATGGAGCATGGCGGTGGTAACAACTCCACCTTTACCACCAGAGTCGTGACTTCTTCCGGATCCGATACTTATTCTGTCATTGCGGCAGCACTTTCCTCCCTGAAGGGACCCAAACATGGTGGTGCCAATATCAAAGTCGTAGAGATGATGCGGGATATCGAAGCACATGTGTCCGACTGGACAGATGAGGATGCGGTAAGGGCATATCTGAACAAGATTCTGAGCAAAGAAGCCTTCGACGGCAAGGGACTGATCTATGGTATGGGGCATGCAGTCTACTCCCTGTCTGACCCCAGAGCCCAGGTATTCAAAAGCTTCGTGGAAAAACTGGCGGTAGCCAAGGGCAGAGACAAGGATTTCGCCCTGTATTCCATGATCGAGCGGATCGCACCGGAGGTCATTTCCCAGAAATCCCGGATCTACAAGGGTGTCAGCGCCAACGTTGATTTCTACAGCGGTTTCGTATACAGCATGTTGGAGATTCCTCTGGAACTGTATACCCCGATCTTTGCCATTGCCAGAATCGTAGGATGGAGTGCACATCGTATCGAAGAGCTGATCAATATGGATAAGATCATTCGTCCCGCTTACAAGAGCGTAATGCAGGAACTGGAATATGTTCCTTTGAATCAGAGATAAATTATCAAATAATAAAGGACTGCGTATTTTGCGCAGTCCTTTGCTGAATTACTATGGAGAACAGATCGGGGAACCTACGAATAGATCTTGCAGATAATGGATACGATCTCTTCAGCGGATTCTTTGGAATTTTCCAGAATCCAGGTGACATAAATATTGTAGAGGGAACCGGAGAAGGCTCGGAGCGTGTAATAAAAATCCCGCCCCTTGTCTTCGGTATAATAGGTATCCAGAATGTAGCTGTCCAGTGCCTGTAACAGCAGGTGCCCCAGACCGGTCTGCACCAGACAGGTAATGAATTCTTTGTAATGATTGAAATATTCATAGCAATGCAGCATATTGCGGGAGTCATTGTAATTGCCCTTGTCCGGCCATGTCGCAACATCCTGACGGTAGGATTCTACCAGATCCTTCAGATAACTGCTGAAGATATCATCCAGAGAATGGTAATTGCGATAATAGGTCATGCGGGAGACACCGGCACGCTCGGTCAGCTCGGTAATTGTAATATTGGACAGGGATTTGGTCTTCAGCAGCTGGATCAGAGCCTGTACCATACAATCTCTGGAAAAAAAGTTGGAATTCTTTGTGGACATGACGGATCACCTTCTTTATGATTTCTACCTAATAATGTAACGATTCAGACCTCCATTCGCAAAGTCGCCTCTATGAGGCTTCCTTGGAGAACAGGCCGGCCTGTTCTCTGCTCATTGTGGTTACTTCGCCATATAAATCATATCAAATGTTCTTACGAATGCAAGCATTCGACGTACATGTTGACATGATTTGCATGGCTCTGAATAGTTACCATATAATTATATGATGTCGGGGTCAAAAGCCCCCGACTTTGATGCCTACGGATTGTTCCGTGCTACGCACTCCCACAATCCTACCCAATATTCGCATATCGTGGGATTATCATCCCACTTTTATGCTCATATCGGGGCGGGTCCTAAGGTCTTTCACCCACCTATGAGCAAGCTCATGTGGGCTTAGACCTTTTGACCCTGGCATCATTATATAGAACGTAACACAATCCAGCGAAATACGCAAGGAAAGTTCCTCGCGGAAAGGAGCGGCATATGGCAGGAACGGTAATAGAATATTTGCAAAAATACGGAGACATTTCTTTTCGGGAAAAACCTCTGAATGATGTGGACAGTCTGGCATTGTGCCAGCTCTCTTATCTGAAATTCGACGGGATGGTCAGCGATGTGCGGCACAATGGCCCTTCCGTGACCCTGCGGGAGATTGCAGAGCGTCCGGACGTGGACAAACTGTTCGGGGATGTCCGTTTTGAGAAGGAGAACCGGGCGCTGTTCGAAGGAATGTTAAGTGGCAGACGTTTCCGGGATATGAAGCTGAACTGCTATATCAATCTGGTGGAAAAGGAATGGGAGACCCAGTTCTCCGCCATCACTTTTATTCTGGATGACGGAACCCTGTTTCTGGCATTCCGGGGAACGGATGAGACTATCGTAGGCTGGAAGGAAGATTTCAACATGGCATTTCTGTCACCGGTGCCGGGGCAGGAGTACAGTGTAAAATATGTAAATATGGTCACCGGATGGCTGCACCAGCCCTTTTATATCGGAGGGCATTCCAAGGGCGGCAATCTGGCAGTCTACAGTGCCATGAAATGCGCCCCTTTTGTGCAGAAACGGATCCAGAAGATCTACAGTCTGGATGGGCCTGGATTCCGGCCGGAAATGCTGAAGGAGTGTCACTATAATGCCATCGAAGGCAAGGTGGTGAAGCTGTTGCCACATTCTTCCATGATCGGTATGATTTTCGAGCGGGATATTCATTACCGCGTGGTGGAGAGCAACAGCCATGGGCTTTTGCAGCACGATCCTTTTTCCTGGCTGGTGGAGGAGGACCATTTCGTGGATGTGGGTGACATTTATGAGAGCCAGAAGATCATGAATGAAGCACTGAACGAATGGATCCTATCCTTAAATGAAGAACAGGTCCGCACCTTCGTGGAAACACTCTATCAGGTCATCTCCGCATCCCAGGCGGATGATCTGATCACGTTTACCGCTGACTGGAAAAAGAGTATGAATGCGGTGGTTACTGCACTGAAGGAAGTGGACGACCAGACCGCGGAGATGCTGCGGGGAATCATCCGCTCCCTGTTCGAAATCGCCAAAGTCAAGGTCAGAGAGGAGCTGGCCCCGGCGAAAAAGCCCGGGCGCAGATTCAGAAATAGGAAGAAAGAAGAGAAAGCAGAGGCTCACCGGCCTGTTCCGGAAGACGCTCCGGATGCCACTGCAGCCCAAGGATCGGCAGCTCGTCATGCTCCAAAGCTTCGGGGCAGCCGTCATCGGGGCAGCGCTGAATGATCTTCAGATGCTGACCTAAGCGGTCGATCCTCTGATGGTGGGCGCTGTTGACGTGCATTTCGACAGGAAAATACTTGAAAAGACGGGAATCTTCCGTCATAATGGACGTATGGAATGCATCACCGGAGGGGATACTGTGCAGGGAATCTCCCGACATATCCTGCAAAATAGTGCCACCGAAGGCAACATTGATGACCTGCATGCCCTTGCAGATCCCGATCACGGGGATCCCGGCGGCAATGGCTGTGTCAAGGGCCTGAAATTGCAGGATGTCCAGTTCGGTGTCAACAGTACGGGAACCTTTGTTTTTTTCTCCGAAAAAAGCCGGAGTGATATCTCCGCCGCCCGGCAGAATCAAGGCATCACAGGAGGTGACTTCCCCGGGGACCAGTGTGGTTACGGTTCTGGCGGGAAGTTTCGAAAAAAACGTCTCATAATTGCCCGTCTGGGATTTGCGTCCCAAAATGACTAATTTTGTCATATGATTTTCTGATACCTCATTTTTTATAGTTAATATATGCCATAACTTTTCATTTTTGCATGGAACAAATTAGCAAAAATGTATCTTACGTTTTTCAATAAATAGGAGTAAAATAGCAACGACCGTGAGGGAGTGAAAGCTCTTTCAAGGATGTTCACGGAAAGGAAGTGGTATTATGGAGGAATTGGCATCAGAACTGCTCAAGGAACTGAATTGTGACACGGCTTTTTCTATTAAGCTTCCGGCAGGTCTACCCCTGATCGGTGGAGTACAGCTGGACATTGCGGAATCGGTCGTTATCACCTGGGTGGTCATGGCAGTCATTCTGATCTTGTCGATTATCCTTACAAGCAACCTCAAAGTACACAATGTCAGCAGACGACAGCTGGTGGCAGAGACGATCGTGACAAAGCTGGAAGGCATTGTTACGGGAATGATCGGAGAAGAAGGCAAACGGTATGTACCATATCTGGTTAGCGTACTGTTGTATCTGGGCATATCCAATATCATTGGATTGTTCGGTATGAAGCCCCCTACCAAGGATCTGAACGTAACGGCGGCACTGGCCCTGATGAGTATCGTTCTGGTGGAAGCCGCAGGTATCCGCAAAAAAGGTGTGGGCGGATGGATCAAGAGCTTTACCGAACCCATCGCGATCGTAACACCTATCAATATCCTGGAGGTGTTCATCAAGCCCCTGTCCCTGTGTATGCGATTGTTTGGTAACGTTTTGGGAGCATTCGTTATCATGGAGCTGTTGAAGCTTCTGGTTCCGGTGGCATTGCCGGTACCCTTCAGCTTTTACTTTGATATTTTTGATGGATTGATTCAGGCATATGTATTTGTATTCCTGACATCCATGTACATTAAGGAAGCCATTGAGTAACTGGATAACTATTCAGAGCTATTTTGCGAATGCGATTATGAATAGTTATGAAACACTAATTCACACAAAAACGGAGGAAAAGAATTATGATAGCTATTGGAGCAGGTATTGCAGCACTGGCATGTATCGGAGCAGGTATCGGTATCGGTATCGCAACAAGTAAAGCAGCAGAGGCAGTCGCAAGACAGCCGGAAGCAGAGAGCAAGATCACCAAGATCTTACTGTTAGGTGGTGCGCTGGCAGAGGCAACCGCTATTTACGGATTCGTTATCGGCATCCTGATCATTCTGTTCATGGCATAACTATCCGAAGCCGGAAACGTCACAGACAAGCGTCAAATGCCTGCATTTGTAAGCTGTTTTGTGACGATTTACGACGACTAAAACTCCATGAGCAAAAAGAAAGCTCTGAAAGAGCGTTTTGCGAATGGAAGTTTCGGATAGTTATAAGGAAATTAGAAAGCGAAACGTAAGAAAGGATGAAAGCACATGCTGAGATTAGATATTAATATTGTATGGACCATCCTGAATCTGTTGATCATCTTTGCCATTGTGAAGATCTTCCTGATCAAGCCCATCCACAAGATCCTGGATGCAAGACAGGCAGAGATCGATAAGCAATATGCAGATGCAAAAGCTGCACAGGACAGTGCCAATGAACTGAAAGGCCAGTACGAGGCATCCTTAAGCGGTGTTCAGGCAGAAAAAGAAAGCATTCTGAACGAGGCAAGAGGCAAGGCCAGCAACGAATATGACCGCATCGTGGCAGATGCCCAGACAGAAGCGAAAAAGATCATGGACAATGCCAGTAAGAATGCCACACTGGAAGAGCAGAAGCGCATCGAGCAGGCACAGGAACAGATCGCCGGCCTGGTAGTGGAAGCTACTGCAAAACTGGTAGCTGCCAAGCAGAACGCAGATTCAGACAGAGAACTTTACAACCAATTTATAGCAAAGACAGGTGAAAAGATTGATTAGTACAGCTTTAGAATACGCAAAAAGATTGCGTGAACTGAATATCCCCGGAGACATTGTAGGTCAGACAGGCGATATCTTCAAAGCCGTACCGCAGGTGAAGCTGGATTTCGAATCCCCTGCTGTGTCGCTGTCTGCCAAGCACAATGTAATAGAAAAAGTATTCCCCTTACAGATCAGAGATTTTCTGAAAGTCCTGTGTGACAACGGAGACGTCTATCTGTGGGATGATATCTGCACCGCATACAGAGAAGCCTCTCCCGAGAAAAAGGAAGAGTTCGTTGTAAC
Organism: Lachnospiraceae bacterium GAM79; assembly: GCA_003584705.1. Taxonomy (GTDB): domain Bacteria; phylum Bacillota; class Clostridia; order Lachnospirales; family Lachnospiraceae; genus Acetatifactor; species Acetatifactor acetigignens. Next base: position 2,702,756 of record AP018536.1, on the reverse strand, counting down.
CCTGTCCTATGTGACAGCGCCCACCGATGAGCAGCTGCAGAATATCCGTAATTTTATCCAGAAGAAATACAACAGAGAGGATATGGTCTTTGAGACCAAAGAAGATCCTTCTCTTGGCGGCGGTTTCATCATCCGTGCCGGTAACGAGGTCTATGACTGGAGTACCAATGGACGTATGAAGCAGTTCGCAGACAAGCTTTCCCAGGTAGGAAAGACCGCCAGTGAGCAGGGCATCATTTCCATTCTGAAAGGTGAGATCGAGGATTTCAACTTACAGGCACAGGAAAATGAGATCGGTTCTGTCAGCTGGGTAGGTGACGGTATCGCCAACGTCAATGGTATCGACCATGCAGAGTACGGCGAGATCGTTATCTTTGATTCCGGTGTCAAAGGTATGGTACAGGATGTCCGCAGAGATGAGATCGGATGTATCCTGTTCGGTCATGATACCGAGATCCGCGAAGGCACCAGGGTCGTTCGTACCGGTAAGAGAGCCGGTATTCCTGTAGGTGACGGATTCAAAGGCAGAATCGTGGATGCTCTGGGAGCACCCATTGACGGTGCAGGTCCTATTAAGGAAGAAGGCTATCGTCCCATCGAGCAGCCGGCACCTTCCATCGTGGACAGACAGTCCGTAGGCGTGCCTATGGAGACTGGTATTCTGGCTATCGATTCCATGTTCCCCATCGGTCGTGGACAGCGTGAACTGGTCATCGGTGACCGTCAGACCGGTAAGACTTCCATTGCCATCGATGCAATTTTGAACCAGAAGGGCAAGGATGTGGTATGTATCTATGTGGCCATCGGCCAGAAGGCATCCACCATTGCAAAACTGGTAGGAACCCTGAAAAAGAACGATGCCATGGATTACACCATTATCGTATCCGCAACCGCCAGCGATCCTGCACCTCTGCAGTACATCGCACCTTATTCCGGTACCGCACTGGCTGAGTACTTTATGTATCAGGGCAAGGATGTCCTCATCGTATACGATGATCTGTCCAAGCATGCGGTAGCTTATCGTGCACTGTCCCTGTTGCTGGAACGTTCTCCCGGACGTGAGGCATATCCCGGAGATGTATTCTATCTGCATTCCAGACTGCTGGAGCGTTCCGCAAGACTGAGTGCCGATAAGGGCGGCGGCTCCATCACCGCACTGCCGATCATTGAGACCCAGGCAGGCGATGTATCCGCATACATTCCGACCAACGTTATCTCCATTACCGATGGTCAGATCTTCCTGGAGAGTGATCTGTTTTTCTCCGGCATGAGACCTGCAGTCAATGTCGGTCTGTCCGTATCCCGTGTCGGCGGTGCTGCACAGACCAAGGCAATGAAGAAAGCAGCCGGAAGTATCCGTATCGACCTGGCACAGTTCCGTGAGATGGAAGTGTTCACCCAGTTCGCATCTGATCTGGATAACGCCACAAAGGAACAGTTACAGCACGGACATGTACTGATGGAACTGTTGAAGCAGCCTCTGTGCAGGCCTTTGAGCATGGCAGAGCAGGTTATGACCCTGTGTGCAGCCAACGGCAGAGTGATGCTGGATGTGCCTGTAAATCAGGTAAAGGATTTCCAGATGAAGTACTTAGACTACATGAAGGAACAGCACAGCGACATCGTTCGTCAGTTAGAGACCACCAAGGCTCTGGATGACGAGCTGAACAAGCAGATCTGTGATGCTGCAACAGAATTTAAAAAGGAATTTTTACAGAAATAATGTAACTATTCAGAAACCCATTCGCAAAACCGCTCTTTCAGGGCTTTACTTTTGCTTATGTGGTTACTTCGCCCATTGGCTCTGAATAGTTACAAATAACAGGAGGTTAACATGGCAAATACGAGAGAAATACAAAGTCGTATGAAAAGCATTCAGGATACCATGAAGATCACCAATGCCATGTATATGATCTCTTCCACAAAGCTTCGGAAAGCCAAGAAGAATCTGGAAGAGACAGAGCCTTACTTCTATACTCTGCAGACGATGGTCAGCAGAATCGTCCGTCACTTACCGGAGATCGATAATAAATATTTCGATGAACGTAAGGACAAACCGGCTGAGGAGAAGACCACGGGACTGGTAGTAGTCACCGCGGATAAAGGCCTGGCCGGAGCCTACAACCATAACGTACTGAAAATGGCAGAAGAACAGATGCAGAAAGCCGGACAGACAGGCAGCTACAAACTGTTTGTCGTGGGTGAGCTGGGACGTCAGTATTTCGGACACAGAGGAATCAAGGTGGCTGAGCAGTTCCATTATACAGCACAGAACCCGACCCTGCATCGTGCCCGTATCATTACGGAGACGATTCTGGAGCAGTTCGAAGAAGAACAGCTGGATGAGGTATATATTATTTATACCAATATGGTAAACAGCGTGACGACGGAACCACATATGATGCGTCTGTTACCTATCATAAAAGAACGTTTTATTACCAAAGACGGACAGGATCTGAGTATGTATCAGGAACCGTTAGTCATGACACCGTCTCCCAAGGCAGTGCTAAACAACATTGTCCCGGATTTCGTCATGGGATATGTCTACGGTGCACTGGTAGAATCGTTCTGCAGTGAGCAGAATGCCAGAATGATGGCCATGGAGGCAGCAAATAAGAATGCTTCCGCCATGATCCATGATCTGTCCATTCAGTACAACCGGGTACGTCAGGCCATGATCACACAGGAGATCACTGAGGTCATTGCTGGTGCCAAGGCTCAGAAAAAGAAGAAAAAGGCAAGAAAGGAGGTCCTGAACAATTGAATAACGTAAAGGAAAAAAATCATGGTAAGATCGTCCAGGTCATGGGACCTGTTGTAGACGTAGAGTTCGAGAACAATGATCTTCCTTTTATCAAGGATGCCCTGGAAGTATACAGTGAAGGCAAGCGTCTGGTCATGGAAGTGGCACAGCATATTGGCAACAATACCGTTCGCTGCATCATGCTGGGTGCCAGTGAAGGACTTTGCAAGGATATGGATGTCATTGCTACCGGAAAAGGAATTCAGGTGCCGGTAGGTAATAAGACACTGGGTAGATTGTTCAACGTATTGGGAGAGACCATCGACGGTGGAGAATCCCTGGAAGGAGAGGAGCATTGGGTCATCCACAGAGATCCACCTTCCTTCGAAGAGCAGAGTCCTGTAGTAGAGATGCTGGAGACCGGTATCAAGGTTATCGATCTGCTGGCTCCCTATGCAAAAGGTGGTAAGATCGGTCTGTTCGGCGGTGCCGGTGTAGGTAAGACCGTGCTGATTCAGGAGCTGATTCGTAATATTGCTACCGAGCACGGTGGATATTCTATTTTCACTGGTGTCGGAGAGCGTTCCCGTGAGGGTAACGATTTGTGGAGTGAGATGAAGGAGTCTGGAGTTCTGGAGAAGACTGCGCTAGTCTTCGGTCAGATGAACGAGCCCCCCGGAGCACGTATGCGTGTAGCCGAGACCGGACTGACCATGGCAGAGTACTTCCGTGATGAAGAGCACCAGAACGTGCTGCTGTTCATTGATAACATTTTCCGTTTCGTACAGGCAGGTAGTGAGGTATCCGCATTGTTAGGCCGTATGCCTTCCGCAGTAGGATATCAGCCCACTCTGGCTACCGAAGTCGGTGAATTGCAGGAGCGTATTGCTTCTACGAATAAGGGTAGTGTTACTTCCGTACAGGCTGTCTATGTGCCTGCGGATGACCTGACAGACCCTGCACCCGCAACTACATTCGCTCATCTGGATGCCACCACCGTTCTGTCCCGTAAGATCGTGGAGCAGGGTATTTACCCCGCAGTGGATCCTCTGGAATCCACTTCCCGTATTCTGGAAGAGGATGTGGTAGGTAAGGAGCATTATGAAACCGCACGCCAGGTGCAGGCAATGCTGCAGAAGTACAAGGAACTGCAGGATATCATCGCCATCCTGGGTATGGAGGAGCTGTCCGATGAGGATAAGGTCACCGTATACCGTGCCCGTAAGATTCAGCGTTTCCTGTCCCAGCCCTTCCATGTGGCAGAGAACTTCACCGGTGTACCCGGTAAGTATGTGCCTGTGAAGGAGACCATCCGCGGATTCCGTGCGATCATCGACGGAGAGATGGATGAGTATCCCGAGGCTGCATTCTTCAATGTAGGAACCATTGACGAGGCAGTGGAGAAGGCCAAGAAGCTCATGGCACAGTAAGGAAAGGCGGTGTGCGTATGAACACCTTCAGCTTGAAGGTCATTGCCAGTGATAAAGTATTTTTCGACGGAAAATGCGGCATCATTATCGTACCGGCTCTGGACGGCGAGCAGGCCATCATGTCCCATCATGAGGATATGGTCATTGCCACGAAGGAAGGCGAGGTACGGTTTAAGGAAAAAGAGGATGACGACTGGACCAAGGCCGTAGTCGGTGTGGGCTGTGTCTACATTTCTCATAACCGTGTGATCATGCTGGTGGATACGGCGGAGCGCCCGGAGGATATCGACAGAGTCCGTGCGGAAGCCGCTCTGGAGCGTGCCAAAGAGCAGCTGCGTCAGAAGCAGAGCATTCAGGAGTACCATGTATCCCAGGCATCCATGGCGAGAGCTATGCTGCGCCTGAAGGAAGCCGGAAAATACGAGATCAACTAGAAATCAAGTAAAATATATGTAAAAAGTAACAAAATTAAGCCTGTAATGTTAGCAAATGTGTGCAATTCGGAAATTGTTATTTTTCTGTCATTGCGATAAAATCTCTTAAGTATAAGAGGAGAGTTAAGCAATGGATTATTTACAGAAAAAATCAATACGAAGTGTCGCAGCTGCCATTACAGGCTTTTTGCGTCATTCCGTTCGAAAAATAGGAATTACCAGGGAGAAGCTTCCTTCCTGTATCGCGCTGGCAGTATGTCCGCTGGTGACATTTTATCTGTTTGAAATGTATACCCATAATCCTTTTACGACAATGCATTTCAAAACCCAGCTGTTGAACATGGCGTTCTATGTACTGACCGCACTTCTGTTATTCGGAATCGTGAAATATGTCCGGGCGGCTCTGATGTTGCAGACGGCCTTTTTCATGGTGGCGGGACTGGCGAATTATTATGTGCTGAATTTCCGTTCCGCACCCATCATGCCCTGGGATATTTATTCCATCAGTACAGCAGCCAGTGTGGCGGGCAATTTCAACTATGAATTGTCCACCAGTACGATACTGGTCATTGTGGGATTCCTGATTTTGCTGTTGATCGAGAGCCGTTTTCACATGAAGGCACCGGGAAGAGTGGCAAAGAGAGCGGCACTGATCCTGTTAAGCATTGTCATGATCTATGGTTATACCGGCATGATACAGAGCGAGAGCTTTGTGCAGAGCTTTGGATTATACGACAAGCTGTTTACCCCTACCGTCATGAATAAGAGAGATGGCAATATCGTGGCATTTCTGATGGAAATGGAATATATGGATGTGGAGAAACCCGCAGATTATTCTGCAGATGGCACCGGCAGCAATTATGAGCAGGCCGGGAAAGATTCCGCAGGGCTTGCAGCAGCTGTGGAAGAACCGGAGAGCGTGAAGCGTCCGAATATCATTGTGATCATGGATGAGGCATTTTCGGATCTGGCAGTCCGGGGAGAGTTTACCACCAACGAAGACTATATGCCCTTTATTCACAGCTTACAACAGGGGGCAGAGAATACCAGAACCGGTTACCTGAATGTTTCCGTGCTGGGCGGGAATACTGCCAATACGGAGTTTGAATTCCTTACCGGCAACACTATAGGATTTTTACCGCAGGGCAGCGTGGCTTACCAGCAGTATGTGCAGAAGGAGATGCCTTCTCTGGCTTCCTACCTGAAGGAACTGGATTATCATACTGTGGCGATCCATCCTTATTATGCCAGCGGCTGGGACAGAGACAGAGTCTATCCGCTGCTTGGATTTGATGAGTTCCTGTCACAGGACGATTTCAGGAATCCGAAACGGATCCGTAACTATATCTCCGATGAGAGCAGCTTTGCCAAGATCATTGAACTGTATGAGAACAAGGAAGCGGGAGAGCCTCTGTTTGTATTCAATGTGACCATGCAGAATCACAGCGGTTATGAGGAGGAATTCCACAATTTTACCCCGGATATCACGGTGGACGGTATTGATTCCAAGGTACTGTCCATGTATCTGTCCCTGGTAAAACAGACGGATTCCGCCCTGCAGGGACTGATTGATTATTTCTCTCAGGTCGATGAGGATACCATGATCGTATTCTTCGGGGATCATCAGCCTACGACCTATGTGAGCAATCCGATCTTAAGAAATAATAAAGTGGATCCGGAGACTTTAACAGATGAGGAAAATCTGTTAAAATATAAAGTACCTTATGTGATCTGGAGCAACTTTGACATTGAGGAGCAGACGGACGGAGAGACCAGTGCCAATTATCTGGCCATGGATGTGTTGGAGAACTGTGATCTGCCGCTGCCTGCCTTGCAGAGCAGTCTGACCGGGGTGCGGGAAAAATATCCGGTGATCAGCGCGGCCGGTGTGAGAGAAGCGGACGGCACACTCACGACGGTGAAGGAATGTGGGGAAGCATTGAACGATTACCGGAGTCTGGAGTATTATCTGCTGTTTGATTACGGAAGGTAAGAAAAGAGATCGTGGGAGAAAAATAATATGAACGGCAATAAAACGACAGCAACAAGTAGTGAGGAGCGCAGGATGCAGAGAGGGATCTCTGTGCTTGCGTTCTTTGTGCCTGCATTTATTATGCTGGTTCTTTTTATCATACGGGGCATATATCCTTTTGGTGACCGGAGTTTTCTGTTCTCCGACATGTACCATCAGTATATGCCTTTTTTAAGTGAATTTGTACACAAGATCAAAGCGGGAGAGGGACTGTTCTATTCCTACAATGTAGGGATCGGATCGAATTTCCTGGCACTGTATGTCTATTATCTGGCAAGTCCTTTTAACTGGCTGGTATTTTTGCTGCCGGAAGGCCTGATCATGGAATTCATGAGTTATCTGGTGATCCTGCGGATCGGCCTTATGGGGCTTACCTTCAGCATCTATCTGCGGAAAGTGTTCGGCAAGGAGGATCCGGCGGCTCTTTTGTTTTCCACTGCGTATGCTCTGTCCGGCTATCTGGCGGCCTACAACTGGAATGTGATGTGGCTGGACTGCCTGATCCTGCTACCCTTGATCCTGTTAGGAGCAGAGCGGCTGGTCAGAGAAGGCAAATGGGTCATGTATACCGTGACTCTGGGACTCTGTATTCTGACCAATTATTACATCTCCATTATGATCTGCATCTTCCTGGTGCTGTATTTTGGAATGTTGTTGATCACGGAATACCATACCATGACGGAAGGGCAGAGCCAAAAAGTAAAAACGGTATTCGGCAGGATCGGAAGATTTGCATTTGCATCGCTGCTGGCAGGAGGGCTGGCTGCAGTACTGCTGATTCCGGAGGTCTGTGCTATTCTACGGACGGATTTTGGCAATTCGGATTTCCCCGGTACGCTGGAGTCCTATTTTTCCGTGTTTGATATGCTGGCGAGACATTGCCTGTGCGTGACCACGGAGAGGGGACTGGAACACTGGCCGAACATTTACTGTGGTGTGGCAGTATTTTTACTGGTGCCCATGTATGCACTGAATGAAAAAATATCAGTGAGAAAACGGTTCTGCAATCTGGCACTGGCGGGATTTTTGCTGCTCAGCTTCGGAACCAATGTCCTGGACTTTTTATGGCACGGTCTGAATTATCCGGATTCCCTGCCGGCGAGACAGTCTTTTCTATATATTTTTCTGATCCTTGTCATGTGCTATGATGCTTTCCGGAATGTGGAGGGCACTTCTCCCAGGCAGATCATCTATGGGTATCTGGCGGCGGTGATATTTTTACTTGCCTGTGAGAAATTCGTGGAGAGCGAGGATTTCGACACGGGTATTGAAGTGCTGACGCTGGTGTTCGTTACGATCTATGGTGTGCTTCTGTATCTGTATCGGACGAGAAAAGACGAACTGACGAGACAGGTGCTGGGGATTCTGGTGCTGGCGTGCATAGTGGCGGAGCTGAGCATCAATACATTTAATACGAGTCTGGGCACTACCGGACGAAGCGCTTATCTGGGAGACCAGGAGGATTATAAAGCGTTGTACACCCTGGCGCGGGAACAGGAGGGGGATGACTTCTTCCGTATCGAGAAGTTTACCCGCAAGACGAAAAATGACGGAACCCTGACCGGGTACCCTACGGCTTCGGTATTTTCCTCCACCATGAATTCCCAGGTCATGGATCTGTATAAGAAGCTTGGCATGCGCCACAGTAAGGTTTATTACGGCTTCGACGGAGCGACAGCTTTCGTTTCGGCACTTCTGAATGTGGATTACATGTTCGGCGGATCGGATAAATACGAAAACGGTCTGTATGAGATCGTGAATAACAGTGGAGATGTTTATTTATATCATTGTAAATATACGCTGCCCTTTGGCTATGTGGCACCGACGGGCTGGAATGTTACGGACGAGATCGGCACCGGTGTGAGAGCGCAGAATCAGCTGACCGAGGATCTGGGAATCGCAGAGCCCTTACTGGACCGGGCGTCCAGTGAGACTAGTGGAGATAATGTATGTATTACGGCGGACCGGGCAGGCTGCTATTACGCGAGGATCAATGCCACAGGGACGAAAAAGGTGCAGGTGCTTGGGGGAACGCTGGAGACCCAGGATTACAGTGATCTGAAGGACGGATCCATTCTGTATCTGGGATATCTGTTGGAAGGAGAGCGCGTGACGCTGACCAATGGGGATGATGCGGATGAAACGCAGAAGGTATCGGCGGAAGCTTATGTACTGAATGAAGAAGTGCTGGCACAGGCAGTGGAGATATTGTCAAAAGAACATCTTGAAAATGTAGCGATGGACAGCACCCATATTTCCGGAACCTTAAGTCTGAAAGAAGCCGGCAGACTGATCCTGTCCGTGCCTTATGAGGAGGGCTGGACGGTGCAGATCGATGGAGAAAATGCGGAGCCTGAGCAGTTTGGCGATGCGCTCATGGCATTTGATCTGGAAGCAGGAGAACATACAATACAGATGCACTATGTACCGGAAGGACGGAATATCGGTATTTTAGTGAGTGCGGGAAGTGTACTGATCCTGTTGGGATGCGTGCTGTGTCAGAGGTGTGACAGGAAAAGGAAAGACTGTGCGGAGAATGAGCCTTTGCAAAGGGCAGCAGACGAAACGATGGAAGACGGGAATGCGGAAAAAACGCACACAGAGGAAGGTTCTGTGAAGGAAGAGGCAGGAAGAATGTAAGAAGGAGCGAATTATGACGAAGAAGAGTATTTGTGATACCTTGCGGCGTACCTGCCTGATCCTGGCGGGATCCTTTATCATGGCAGTCAATTTGAAAAGCTTTGTCCGGGCCGGGGGATTGATCCCCGGTGGATTCAACGGTCTGACCCGACTGATCCAGGAGATCAGCGTGCTGTTGTGGCACTGGGAGCCTCCTTTTTCGGTGATCAACTTTATCTTAAATGCGGTTCCGGTGGTCATCAGCTTCAAATTCATCGGAAAAAAGTTCACCGGTTATTCCTGTCTGATGATCGTGGTGAGCGGTATTTTGACGGATATGGTGCCCGCCTGGCCGGTAACGGAGGATATTCTGCTGATTGCTATCTTCGGTGGACTGATCAATGCACTGGCCATCAGCCTGTGTCTGTTCGCCAATGCCACCAGCGGCGGTACGGATTTTATCGCGATCTTCCTGTCGGAAAAGTACGGCATTGATTCCTGGAATTATATTTTTGCGGGAAATGTGGTGATCCTAGGGATCGCTGGAGCACTGTTTGGCTGGGACAAGGCGCTGTATTCCATTATTTTTCAGTATACCTCCACGCAGGTACTCCATGTGCTGTACAAGCGCTACCAGAAGCAGACACTGATCATCGTGACGAAACGGCCGGAGGATGTCTACGAAGCTATTGCGGAGATCACCCATCACGATGCCACCCTGATCAAGGGTGAGGGCTGTTATTCCAAACAGGAATGTGACGTGCTGTATTCCGTGGTGGGACGAGACGAGGTGAACAAAGTTGTGAATACGGTGCGGGAGACGGACCCACAGGCCTTTGTCAACATGATCCGTACGGAGAATCTGGCGGGCCGGTTCTATCAGAGACCGAATGATTAAGAAATGTAAAAAGAAGAGCCTGAGCGTCAGCAGGTTAGCTGACACTCAGGCTTGCGTATTTTTTCGGGGAAACACCCACGGCTTTGGTGAAGGCTTTGAAGAAATTGCTGTAGTCCGTGAAACCGCTGCGTTCGAAGGCTTCCATGACATTGCCGTTTTCGTTCAGAACCGCCTTGGCGATACTGATGCGGCGGGCGGTGATGTATTTATTAATGGTGGTGCCTGTGGCGGATTTGAAAATCCGGCAGATATAGGATTCGCTTAAGTAGAACTGTCCGGCCAGCTGTTCCACTGTAATAGGCTGGGAGATGTTCTGGTTGATGTAAGCCAGAATATCGTCCACCTGATGGTTGTAGCGGTAGCTACGGTCCTTGTATTCGGCGGGAGCTGTTACGGTTTCCACGGCCGCCGTCTGCTCTGCACTGCGGATGAACAGCGTGTTGAGCATGACCATCAGCTCCATGAAAGCGGCGTATTCCGTGATGTCATGGGCAAAGCCCTCCGCGGAAGTGATTTTGTTGATATAATAGAGGAAACGTTTCTGCTGTTCCTTGTTAAGCGAAAGCTTATGGGAAAAGGGGGCACTGCGGTGAGTGAAGCAAAAGCTCAGATCCGTCTCTTTGGTGGAGATCAGCTTCATGAAATCCGGCGCCACCGACAGAACGATACGTTCGTGGACGGAGTTGTCGATCTGGGTCAGCTTGTGACTTTCGTACTGGTTGATGATAAAGAGATCGCCTGGGGCGATGGTGTAGAAGCAGTTGTCGATCAGAAACTGTTTGCCGCCGCAGATGGAATAGTAGATCTCGTAGCAGTCATGGATGTGCATGTCCATGGCTTTTTCTTCTTTATATAAGTGGGCAATGGCAAAAGTCCCGGAGGTTTTACAGTTTTCTATGGCTGTTTTACAGGAGGTAAGTTCTTCCATTTCTTTCATCCTTTTCGCTTTTTCTTTTATTAAACACCAAAAGTTCAAAATTTGCAATGTTTAGATTAAAATATGAAAAGACTTTGAGAATCTTTTCTAGTATACTTAACTCATACAAAAGAGAAAAGCAGTTACAGCCTTCCAAAATTTTTATAAAAAATAGTAAAAATGTGTTGGAAATGGTTACAATGATATGTTATAATGTAAGTGCTTTCATAAAAAGGTAACATTCAATAGCGGCACGCAGGCCGCCCGTTGAGGAAAGAGAGGCGTAAGGTGGAACTTAGAACAGCAGTATCACCAAGAGATGTGAAGCATTACACCACAGAGCGTCTGAGAGAAGAGTTTCTGATCCAGAATCTGTTCGTACCCGGCGAGATCAAGCTGGTGTACAGCCACATCGACAGAATCATTACAGGAGCAGCAGTTCCTGTAAGCCCTATCACTCTGACCGCCGGAGATGAACTCCGTGCAGAGTATTTCTGTCAGAGAAGAGAACTGGGTGTGATCAATATTGGCGGAGCAGGTATGATTACCGTTGATGGCAAAGTGTACAAGGTAGGTTACAAGGAAGCTATGTACATAGGAATGGGCTCCAAGGAGATCATTTTCGCAAGTGAAGATGAGAAACAGCCCGCTAAATTTTATCTGAATTCCGCTCCCGCACATAAGACTTATCCGACCGTGCTGATCAAGCCGGAAGGTACTCCCGAAGAGGGCGTGGTCATTGTAAAGGATGAGAATAAAGTAGAACTGGGTACTCTGGAGGATGCCAACCACAGAGTAATCTGCAAGTATATCCTTCCCGGACAGGTAGAGAGCTGTCAGCTGGAGATGGGTATGACGAAGTTAGAGCCCGGCAGTGTATGGAACACCATGCCTTGTCATACACATGACAGACGTATGGAAGTATATCTGTATTTCGATATGCCTGAGGATGCCTTTGTTATGCACTATATGGGTGAGCCCGATGAGACCCGCCACATCGTAATGCGTAACGAAGAAGCAGTGATCTCCCCCAGCTGGTCCATCCATTCCGGATGCGGTTCCAGAGCATATACCTTTATCTGGGGTATGGTCGGAGAGAATCAGGACTTCGACGATATGGACGGCGTTGACAACAGAGATCTGAAATAAGATCCTTTGGAACATGTAACTAAAATAACAGTTTTTATAAAGAAAAGGAGAAAAAACAATGTCTGAATTCACTAATTTCTCACTGGAAGGTAAGGTTGCACTGGTTACCGGCGCATCTTACGGTATTGGCTTCGCTATCGCTTCCGCATACGCTGAGTGCGGTGCTACCATCTGCTTCAACGATATCAAGCAGGAACTGGTAGACAAGGGAATCGCTGCATACGCTGAGAAAGGCATCAAGGCTCACGGCTATGTATGTGACGTTACCAACGAAGAAGCAGTTAACGCTATGGTAGCTCAGATCGAGAAGGAAGTAGGTACCATCGATATCCTGGTTAACAACGCAGGTATCATCAAGAGAATCCCCATGACCGAGATGACCGCAGATCAGTTCCGTCAGGTAATCGACGTAGACCTGAATGCACCTTTCATCGTATCGAAAGCAGTTATCCCTGCAATGATCAAGAAGGGTCATGGTAAGATCATCAACATCTGTTCCATGATGTCCGAGCTGGGTCGTGAGACTGTATCTGCATATGCAGCAGCTAAGGGCGGCTTAAAGATGCTGACCAAGAACATCTGCTCCGAGTACGGCCAGTACAACATTCAGTGTAACGGCCTTGGACCCGGTTACATCGAGACTCCTCAGACAGCTCCTCTTCGTGAGATCCAGCCCGATGGCAGCAGACATCCTTTCGACCAGTTCATCTGCGCTAAGACCCCTGCTAACAGATGGTTAAAGCCCGAAGAGCTGACCGGCCCCGCTGTATTCCTTGCTTCTGAGGCATCCAATGCAGTCAACGGACACATCCTGTATGTAGATGGCGGTATCCTTGCTTACATCGGCAAGCAGCCCCAGTAGAGCTTGTGCAAAAGGAAAACAAGCGGCCGCGTAGCGGACATTTGTTTTCCTTGCACAGCTCACGAGTAAATATCCGGTGAGTTTACGAGCCGGATGCAGAGTGCGAAGCACGAATTTGCGAGTGAGTAGCTATGGAGCTTGTGCATTTACGCAGGATATCAAAAATAGAATAAACACTTCACATCAGGTCAGTCGCAGAAGAATTTCGGCGGCTGACTGTTGTGGCGTTTGGAAAAGGAGTATCTCATGAAGATAGCTTTGATTAATGAAAACAGTCAGGCTGCTAAGAATGAAATGATCTGCGCTACTCTTAAAAAAGTAGTAGAGCCCATGGGGCATGAAGTATTCAACTACGGTATGTGCGGCGCAGAGGATCCCAATTCCCTGACCTACGTACAGAACGGTATTCTGGCAGCAGTTCTTTTGAACTCCGGGGCAGCGGATTTCGTTATCACCGGATGCGGAACCGGCGAAGGTGCCATGCTTGCATGCAATTCCTTCCCAAAGGTTCTGTGTGGACACATTGAGTCCCCTCTGGATGCTTACCTGTTCTCTCAGGTAAACGACGGTAACTGTGTAGCACTTCCTTTTGCTGAGAACTTCGGCTGGGGCGGTGAACTGAACTTACAGTATACTTTTGAAAAGCTGTTCTGTGCTCCCGGCGGCGGTGGATATCCCCCTGAGAGAGTTGTTCCCGAGCAGCGCAACAAGAAGATCCTGGATCAGGTAAAAGAAGTAACTCATACCGATATGGTTACCATCCTGAAGAATCTGGATCGTGAACTGGTAAAGGGTGCTTTATCCGGTGCCAGGTTTAAGGAGTATTTCTTTGCAAACTGCAAGTGCGACAAGATCGCTGAGGCAGTGAAGGAAGTACTGGCATAAAAGTATTGGTTTAATTTTGCAGAAATATTTTCGACAGGATCTCCTGCGAAGATTTTTCACATAACTATTAGTCTATAAGACAGAAAGGTGTTATTTATGAACGCAGTATTAGAGCAAATCAGCAAAATCGGTATTGTACCGGTTGTAAAAATTGACAACGCAGCAGATGCACTTCCTCTGGCAAAAGCACTTTGCGCAGGCGGACTTCCCTGTGCAGAGGTTACCTTCCGTACCAGCGCAGCAGCGGAAGCTATCAAGATCATGACCGACAATTTCCCCAGCATGTGTGTTGGGGCAGGTACCGTTCTGAACGCAGAGCAGGTTGACGCAGCAGTAGCAGCAGGCGCTAAGTTCATCGTAAGCCCCGGCTTAAATCCCAGAACCGTTAAGTATTGTGTAGAGAAGAACATTCCTATCACTCCCGGTACTTCCAGCCCCAGCGACATCGAGCAGGCTATCGAGCTTGGCCTGGATGTAGTTAAGTTCTTCCCCGCTGAGCAGTCTGGCGGTCTGGCTAAGATCAAGGCTATGGCAGCTCCTTATGTAAATATGAAGTTCATGCCTACCGGCGGTGTAAACGCTAAGAACCTGACTTCTTACCTTGACTTCCCCAAGATCATCGCTTGCGGTGGTTCCTGGATGGTTCCCGGTGACCTGATCAACGCCGGTGAGTGGGACAAGATCGAGCAGCTGACCAGAGAAGCAGTACAGACCATGCTGGGCTTCGAACTGGCTCACGTTGGTGTCAATGCAGAGAACGAGGAAGAGGCTGTTAAGGCTGCGAACCGTTTCGCATTCATCTTCGGTATGCCCGCTAAGGTTGGCAACAGCTCCGTATTCGCAGGCTCTGCTCTGGAAGTTATGAAGACTCCTTACCTGGGCAAGAACGGTCACATCGCTGTTAAGACCAACTACATCGAGAGAGCTGTCAACTACCTGAGCACTGTTCTGGGTGTTGAGTTCAACGAAGAGTCCGCTAAGAGAGATGCCAAGGGCAACCTGAAGGCTATCTACCTGAAAGAGGAGATCGGCGGCTTCGCTATTCATCTGGTACAGAAATAAGAATAGGATTCCGGGATCCGGACGGATCCGTCGACTTCATATTTCAGTCGCGGACCCGCTTCCACTGTAATATAGCGATTACACGGTGGAATGAATAGGATTTAGAACTATCAGGTTGGACGGTTGCGTGTTTCGACACGGACTCTAACCGACCGTCGGTACTTAGATGCTGTATTTTAGCATCTTATGTACCGCTACGGGAGGGCCGAAGCGAGAGCGGGTCCGTGACGGAATATGCAATCGGAACAACCGGAGATTATAGATAATTTTAATTTGAGAAAGGAATATACCAAAATGGCAAAAGTAATTACCATGGGTGAGATCATGCTGAGACTGTCCACCCCCAACAACGAGAAATTTATCCAGGCAGACGAGTTCGATGTAAACTACGGCGGCGGTGAAGCTAACGTAGCAGTATCTCTGGCTAACTACGGTCATGACGCTGAGTTCGTTACCGCAGTTCCTGACAACGAGATCGGTGAGTGCGCAGTCGCAGCTCTGAGAAAGTACAACGTAGAGACCAAGCACATCGCAAGATGCGGTGAGAGACTGGGTATCTACTACCTGGAGAGCGGTTCTTCCATGAGACCTTCCAAGGTTGTATACGATAGAGCACATTCCTCTATCTCCACCGCAACCGAGGCTGATTTCAACTTCGATGAGATCTTCGAAGGCGCTGACTGGTTCCACTTCACCGGTATTACCCCCGCTGTATCCGACGCTGCTGCAGAGCTGACCGAGAAGGCTCTGATCGCTGCTAAGAAGCATGGCGTAAAGGTATCCGTAGACCTGAACTTCCGTAAGAAGCTGTGGAGCTCCGAGAAGGCTCAGAAGGTTATGACCAACCTGATGAAGTACGTTGATGTATGTATCGGTAACGAAGAAGATGCTGAGCTGGTACTTGGCTTCAAGCCCGGCGATACCGATGTTACCAGCGGTGAGCTGGAGCTGGCTGGTTACAAGTCCATCTTCGAGCAGATGGTTGACAAGTTCAACTTCGAGTACTGCGTATCCTCTCTGCGTGTAAGCCATTCCGCTTCCGATAACGGTTGGTCTGCTTGCATCTACTCCAGAGATACCAAGGAGTTCTATCACTCCAAAGAGTACAGCATCCATCCCATCGTTGACCGTGTAGGCGGCGGCGACTCCTTCGCAGGCGGCGTGATCTGCGGTATGCTGGATGGCAAGAACTTCAAGGATGCTCTTGAGTACGGCGTAGCTGCATCTGCTCTGAAGCACACCATCCCCGGCGACTTCAACCTGGTATCCAGAAAAGAAGTTGAGACCCTGGCTGGCGGCGATGCTTCCGGACGTGTACAGAGATAAGCTTCTGTGAACAGAATCTTTGCCGCTTGCTATGTAGGTGGGATAGAAATAATATAGTTTGTAAATGTTCCCCGTCAGTGTCTGCTGATGGGGAATTTTTATACTAAAAGAGGATGCCTATGAAAATCTTTGGTAGGCAGACTTAAAATAGATTATTAAAAAAAGCATAAAGTATTAAGAATAAATAATACATGGTGCTGAATTTAAAACAGTAGGAGATTCTTTGGATAAGGGTGACCACTTTTTTGATGAAACCATGCAAGGATTATTGGAAGCTGCGGAAATTGCAAAAGGAAATATACCATTAACAGAGTGGGAAAATATGTCGGCTCCCACATTTTATGTCGCAGATAATGTGTAGATAAGATTGTTGAAATACGCAGAAAGAAGTTATATACAATGAAAATCTACGATAGATAGACTGGGGTCTATGAAGGAAAAGTTGTCCTCATAGCGATAAAATTGTAAAATACAGTCATGAAAATCGTATTTTTATAGTTTTACGGGAGGAACAGCAATGGATCAGGAAAAGATTGGGGTATTCATTTCTACATTAAGAAAAGAGCAGGGAATGACGCAACAACAATTGGCGGATGCGATTGGTGTCAGTAACAAAACAATATCCAAATGGGAATGTGGCAAAGGAATGCCGGAACTGGCATTGATTGTTCCGTTATGCCACATTCTGCAAATTAGTATTAATGAGTTCCTGTCAGGTGAACATTTGTTGGAAAACGGTTACACTGAAAAAGCTGAAGTCAATATGATGAATCTTTTACAGGAAACAGAGAATAGCAAAAAGAAAAGCCAAAGTTCATTATTGGCTTTTGGGATAACTGTGATAATTTTTTTATTCGTTGTTTTATATTCTATTATTACCAATATGGGAATCAGTATGAATATGCTTTTTGTGGATATGCCTACATTATTGAGTATGTTTTTAGTTACTGCTTTATTTTTGCTGGGGACAAATTTGGGACTACCCTTTTTTGATTCCTTTCGGATTATTTTTGGAAAAAAGAAATCAGTATCAATAAAACAATTGTTTCAGGCAAAATCAGCGATAAATCTTGCGAAAATCACATTTTTGGGAATGGGATTCCTCGAAAGCTGTATCAGCTTTATGGCAATTCAACCTATGGGGGAAGGAACACTTCTTTTTGCAGGATTAAGTATTTCCATTTCAATTGCATTAAATGGAATTTTATATGGATTAATTGGTTTTCTGCTATTACTGCCAATTCAGGTAAGGTTAGAAATAATGTATATGCAGAAGCAGGAAGATAGTGAAAAGAAAACAGAGGATGATGCGGAATAAGTATTGTAAATATGCCCCACCAGCGGCTGCTGATAGGGCATTTGTTGTATAAGGTTCTTAGCTTTCGCTGTATTTCTCTTCGCAGTATTTGCAGCGGTAGATCTCTTTTTTCTCATCGGAGAGGACGAATACATGGGGCAGTCCCTGCTCGATGGAAGTGATGCATCTAGGGTTGCGGCATTTGATGACGTTTTTGATCTGTTTGGGAAGTACCAGTTCCTTCTTCTCTACGATCTCACCGTTTTTGATGACGTTGACAGTGATGTTGTGGTCGATGAATGCCAGTACATCCAAATCCAGCATATCGATATCACATTCTACTTTCAGAATGTCTTTTTTGCCCATTTTTCCGCTGCGGGCATTTTTGATGATAGCAACGGTGCAATCTAACTTATCCAGCTGAAGGTGCTCATAGATCGAGAGACTTTTTCCGGCTTTGATATGATCGAGGACGAAGCCCTCTTCGATTTTTCCTACATTTAACATAGTAATCTCCATTCTGCAGGCACAGAGTGCTGCGTATGTTAGCTTTAATATACGAATTCATAAGATAATTTTGCGGTCAGATGCCGGAAAATTATGCCAGACCCAGCAAAGTCAGGATCAGAGCCATACGGACATAGACACCGAACTGTGCCTGTTTGAAATAGGCGGCTCTGGGATCGTCATCGATCTCCACGGCGATCTCATTGACTCTGGGAAGGGGATGCAGTACCAGCATATCGGGTTTTGCCAGTTCCATCTTTTCCTTGGTCAGTACATAGAAATCTTTCAGGCGGACGTAATCCTCTTCGTTGAAGAAACGTTCCTTCTGCACACGGGTCATGTATAAGAGATCCAGTTCCGGCATCACATCTTCGAGACGGATAACTTCCTGGAAAGGAATGCCTTTCTCGCGGAGCATGTCGGTGACATAGTCAGGGATCTTCAGCTCTTCGGGAGAGATGAAAATGAATTTGATACCTTCGTAGCGCACCAGTGCGTTGATCAGGGAGTGTACGGTACGACCGAATTTCAGGTCACCGCACAGACCGATGGTAAAATGATTCAGATCGCCGTGGAGGCTGCGGATGGTCTGCAGGTCAGTCAGGGTCTGGGTGGGATGCTGATGGCCGCCGTCACCGGCATTGATCACGGGGATCAGGGATTTCTCTGCAGCTACCATGGGAGCACCTTCCTTGGGATGGCGCATAGCGCAGATGTCCGCATAACAGGAGATGATGCGGATGGTATCGGATACACTTTCTCCCTTAGAAGCAGAAGAGGAAGCTGCATCGGAGAAGCCGATGACTCTGCCGCCTAAACGGGTCATGGCGGATTCAAAGCTTAAACGTGTGCGGGTGCTGGGCTCGTAGAAGCAGGTGGCGAGGATCTTGCCGTCACATTTGTGGGCGTATTTGGCGGGATCCTTCTCAATGTCGTCTGCCAGAGCGAACAGCTTGTCCAGTTCCTCAACAGAGAAGTCAAGTGGGTTCATCAAGTGTCTCATTTTTTTCATTTCCTCATTTCTGCGCTGCTATTTTCGACACAGTGACCGTACGGAATAGGGGAATCCGTGCCCACTTGTGTATGCGACATCATAAGAATACAGCGCTTTTCTTATGATGCGGGTAGAAACAGGGTCCGCAGGAAGCGGACTGCTCATACCCTGACCAGAAAAAAGTCGAAGAGGAAAAACTCTTCGACTTTAAAATTACTGTTGATAAGATAACAGATCCGTTACGGGTTTCCGTTTGGGAGCAACGGGTGCTTCTGCGGGATAACCGATGGGGATCAGTGCGATCAGGTCCTGATTTTCAGGAATCTCAAGGAGATCAGCAGCTTCCTGCTGATCGAAAATACCCATGATCACGGTGCCAAGGCCCTGCTCGTAAGCAGCCAGACAAAATGCTTCGCTGGCAACACCGGCATCGAACATCTGCCATGCATCGCCTCTGGCGGTAGTGAAGGAGCCGTCTCTCTCGAAACCGCTTCTGCCCTTGATCACGGTTACTGCAACGACCATGGGAGCGTTCTCCATGATCTTGCCATTACCCGGGAAGGAGGAAGTACATGCTGCCAGTTTCGCCTTCTTTTCGCCTTCCACAGCGATATAACGAACGATTTGCGTATGCTTCCAGCTGGGAGCATAAGAAGCTGTCTCTACGATCTGAGCCAGAAGATCATGAGATACCGGTTGATCCGTATACTGACGGATACTTCTGCGGCCTGTGATACATTCTTTTGCGGTCATTGTTTATCCTCCTGTATTTTTACATTTGTAACATAATACCATTTCTCCGTAGGAGAATCAAGCAGAAAAGAGTGAAAAAATATAGAAAATTTGTGTGGATATGACAGAAAGGTTTTGCATTTCCGGATAGGATATCATATAATGAGGCAAAGAGAACTATATCGATGAAGCCGGCTGTGTAAAAGCCGGTTCCAATGTACGTTACAGATGACCGTGGAACATTGTACCAGACAATAAAAGGAGGGCATTATGTCTGTAGAATTTGTGGAAAAGAAGCGCTGGTTATTTTTAGGATTACCTTTTACTTTTACTAAGTATGTGATCAAAGAGGATATGATCACTGTGGATACGGGTGTGTTCACCAAGGTAGAGAATGACTGCTATATGTACAAGGTACAGGATGTGGAGCATACGGCAAGTATCTGGGAGAGAATGGTAGGACTTGGCACCATTGTCTGTTATACCGGTGATACCACTCATCCCAAACTGTTGATTGAGCATATCCGCAATTCCAAAGCGATCAAGGAGTTTATTTTGAAGGAGTCGGAAGAAGCCAGATTGAAGCGCAGAACCGTGAACATGCTGGATATCGGTTCCGGAGAGGTCGGGGATATTGACGATTTACAGTAATATTGAGAAGCAAGTATACATGTGTATAAGAGACGGGGCCTTCCGGGGCCCTGTTTTTTCGGGAGAAGAGATTTATGGAACTTGATATGACGAAGGGCAGTCCTTCTAAGCTGATTACAAAATTTATCATTCCTATTATCATAGGTAATATTTTCCAACAGTTATACAGTATGGTGGATACCATTATCGTGGGTCGTTTCGTAGGTGTGGATGCATTGGCGGCAGTAGGAGCCACCGGGTCGGTAAGCTTCCTGATCCTGGGATTTACCCAGGGGCTGACCACCGGATTTACTGTGCTGACGGCACAACGCTTCGGAGCCGGGGACCGGGAGGGTATGCGCAAAAGTATCGGAAGCGCAGCCATCCTGTCGGTGATCGTGACAATCGTGATGACGGCAGTCAGTATGGCCAGTATGGACAGGCTGCTTCGGGTGATGAATACTCCGGAAGATATTTTTGATATGACGAAGGAATACATTATGATCATCTGTGCGGGAATTGCCTGCAATGTATTGTATAACCTGTTGTCCAGTATCCTGCGTGCCATCGGCAACAGTGTGGTGCCGTTAGTATTGCTGGTGATCGCTTCGGTGACGAATATTGTCTTGGACTATGTACTGATCGTTTACGGTCATATGGGAGTGGGCGGTGCAGCTTATGCTACCATCATTTCGCAGGGATTATCCGGTGTACTGTGTCTGATTTATATTATTAAGAGAGTACCTACACTGCATATCCGTCCGGAGCATTGCAGACTGGAAAGTCAGTGTGTGAAAAATCAGCTGACCGTGGGAATTCCCATGGCACTGCAGTTTTCCATTACTGCTATCGGTACCATTCTGGTACAGGCAGCACTGAATCTGCTGGGTTCTACCGTGGTGGCATCTTATTCGGTGTCCTGCAAGGTGGAACAGCTGGTGACACAGCCCTTTGCTGCAATGGGTGTGACTATGGCAACTTACTGTGCGCAGAACCGCGGCATCAATGATCTGAACCGGATCCGTAAGGGCGTGAAAGCTGCCAATATCATGTCCGGTGTCTATGCGGTGCTTGTCTACGGACTAGTATATATAGCACTTCCTTATATTGTACCGCTGTTCATCTCCGAACAGGTTGAGATGGTATGCGGCTATGCCAGAACGTATATTACGATCTGTGGCATGTTCTTCATTCCGCTGGGAATGATATTTATCTTCCGAAATGCGCTGCAGGGCTGTGGCTTCGGCTTCATGCCAATGATGGGCGGTGTGGTGGAATTGTTGAGCCGTGGTATCGTGGCTTTTGCGGCAGCGCATCTGATGAGTTATGTGGGTGTGTGCTTTGCCAATGCCTCAGCCTGGCTGACCGCAGGTATTTTCCTCTGGATCGCTTATCATTTCCTCATGAAGAAGATGGTGAGGGACAAAAAGGGTCATGAGGAACGGATGCTGGCAGAAGCAATGCAGTAATGCAGTAAAACGGTTCAGGGCAGGATCTTTTCAAAAAACAGTCCTGCCAGGAACCACCAGGGAGCATAGTCCAGCCGGATGATCCGGTGGATGTGGAAACGGCTTTTACCGTAATCCCAGGGGCAGAGACCATGCTTCCACAATAGGCGCCCACTGAGATATTCCACGGTGAAGATCATAGCCATATAGAACAGCCCGCGCCCGGGACGACTGATATTCAGGTGCTCAAAAAGCCGTTTGAAGGGTGCAAGCAGGCAGGCGGAGCCGTAGATAGGGAACATCCACAGGGAAGTATTACCGGTAAGACGCAGATCCCTGCGCCGAAGGGAGTGCAGCGCTGTGAACAGGATCTCCATGCACCAGCCGCACAGCCCGCACAGGAGAAAGCTCCTGCCGAAGGTTTTAAAAGAGTTTGCGAAGGATTTTGTCATTTTCATGGACATAGTATATGAAATTTTCAGCGTATGATACGGGAGAGATTGCTATGAACTATCAGGAAGCAATGGAATATATGGAAAAAGTGGGAACTTACGGCATCGTTCCGGGGCTGGACAGCATCCGGGAACTGTGCAGGAGACTGGGAAATCCGCAGGATGAATTAAAATTTGTGCATATTGCGGGAACCAACGGAAAAGGATCCACACTTGCTTATATTTCCGGCATCTTACAGGCGGCCGGATACCGTGTGGGAAAATATATATCACCTGTTATTATTGAATATTGTGAAAAAATCCAGATCGGAAAGCAGAAGATCACGCATAAGGATCTGTGTGAAGGACTGGAGATCATAAAAAAGCATTGTGATGCTATGGTAAGTGACGGCTTCCATCATCCGACGCCCTTTGAAATTGAGACGGCGCTGGCTTTTTGGTATTTCCGGGAAAAACAGTGTGATATCGTCGTACTGGAGACCGGTATGGGCGGCAGGGAGGATGCTACAAATCTGATCACGACCACGCAGGTGGCGGTACTGGCTTCCATCGGTATGGATCATATGAAATTCTTAGGGAACAGTCTGGAGGAGATCGCAGCACACAAGACAGGAATCTGTAAGCCGGGATGTCAGGTGGTCTCCATGCGGCAAAAGGAAGCGGCACAAAAGGTTGTGGAGCAGACGGCGGCAGAGCTTGGCTGCATGCTGACCATCGCAGATGTGGCAAATGCAAAGCATGTGAAATACGGACTGAAAAAGCAGACCTTCGATTATGGAAATTATAAAAAGCTGGAGATCACCCTTGCGGGGAAATTCCAGGTAGCAAATGCTGTGCTGGCGGTAGAAGCGGTGGAGGCTCTGGGGAAATGCGGTTATGAGATCAAAGAGACTGCCATTCGGAAAGGCCTGAAGGGGACTGTCTGGAACGGAAGGCTGCAAATACTGAAAGAACACCCGTTATTTATAGTGGACGGCGCGCATAACGAGGATGCAGCCGTAAAACTTGCGGATTCCATAGAATTCTATTTTACAAACAAAAGAATTATCTATATAATGGGAATGTTAAAGGACAAGGAAGTGGACCGCGTGATCGCGCTGACGGAGAAGTATGCGGATCAGATTCTCACGGTGACACCTCCGGACAATCCCAGAGCCATGCATGCTTATGATCTGGCAACGGAGGTGGCAAAGGTACACCCCAATGTGACGGCGGTGGACAGCCTGGAAGAGGCAGTGGAGCTTAGTCACCTGCTGGCAGGACGGGATGATGTGATATTGTGCTTCGGCTCTCTCTCTTATCTGGGAAGAATCCTGAAGCTCATGGAGAAGAGACAGACAGCAGGGAATAAACGGAAAGCGAAGCGGTGAAAATGGTAGATCAGAAGAAAGTACAGGAAGCAATAAAGCTTTTACTGGAAGGAATCGGGGAAGATACCGATAGAGAAGGACTGAAGGAGACACCGGAGCGGATCGGCAGGATGTATGAAGAGATCTGCGGCGGTATGGATCAGGATGCGGGAGAGCATCTGTCGAAGGTCTTCTCAGTAGACAATAACGAGATGGTACTGGAGAAGGATATTACCTTCTATTCTATGTGCGAGCATCATCTGATGCCTTTTTACGGCAAAGCTCATGTTGCGTATATCCCCGATGGCAAGGTTGTGGGTCTGAGTAAGCTTGCCAGGACTGTGGAGGTATATGCCAGAAGATTACAGATCCAGGAGCGGATGACGGCGCAGATCGCCGATGATATCATGAAATATCTGGCACCTCAGGGAGTTATGGTAATGTTGGAAGCAGAGCATATGTGCATGACCATGCGCGGGATCAAAAAGCCCGGCAGTCAGACCGTTACCATGGTGACAAGGGGAGTCTTTGCGGAGAATAAGGAATTGCAGGACAGATTCTTACAGCTGGTGAACCGATAGAAATTATGAAGACCAGAGGAAGCTGCGGAAAGACCGGATCGAAATGGGGGAACTCCTGTGGACAGAATTGATAAAATATTAAATCATGATTTATTTTTATACCATTTAGGAAAGAACAATGCGGCAGAAGCAGACAGACGCTTCTGCCGTCATAGTATGGTACATTTTCTGGATGTGGCCCGGATCGGGACGATCATAGCTCTGGAGGAAGGACTGGAACTGGACCGGGAGTGGATCTATGCGGCGGCATTGCTCCATGATTGCGGGAAGCATGAACAGTACGAGAACGGCACGCCTCATGAGCAGGCCAGTGCCCGGATCGCACCGGAGATCCTTAAGAACTGTGGATTTGACGATAAAGAAACGGATGTTATTGTAACTGCAATCTCACGGCACAGAGATCCCGAGGCCGCGAAAGAGAAGAACCTAAACGGCGTTCTTTACCGGGCAGACAAGGCAAGTCGTGCCTGCTTCGCCTGCGATGCGGAGAAGGATTGCAACTGGAAAGACGGCAAGAAGAACCTGACGATCAGGTACTGAGTGCAACAGGCTGAACCGAGAAATTCGCAAAGCTGTGCCCGGTAGGGGAACATATCCGAACAAAAAATAATACAAACATGAGGGAGAAAACAAATGAAGATTGGCAACAGAGAGTTTCAGACCAAAGGACATACTTATGTAATGGGGATCCTGAATGTGACCCCGGATTCTTTTTCCGACGGAGGAAAGTGGAATGACAGAGACCGGGCATTGAAGCATGTGGAAGAAATGATCGCTGAGGGGATGGATATTGTGGATATCGGCGGAGAATCCACCAGACCGTGGGGTTATACCCTGTTATCTGATGAGGAGGAGATTGCCAGAGTCGTACCCATGATCGAGTCGGTGAAGGCAAATTTTGACATTCCCATTTCCCTGGACACCTACAAAAGCGGTGTGGCAGAGGCGGGAATCCGTGCGGGGGCGAATCTCATCAATGATATCTGGGGCTTGAAATATGATAATCGTATGGCAGAGGTCATTGCGAAGAGCGGTCTGCCCTGTTGTCTGATGCATAACCGTAAAGAAGCGGATTATCGGGATTTCATGCAGGATGTGGCAGCGGATCTGGCGGACACGATCCATTTGGCGGAAGCGGCAGGCATCGCGGATGAGAAGATCATCTTAGACCCCGGGGTGGGCTTCGGCAAGACCTATGAGAACAATCTGGAGATCATCAACTGTCTGGAAGAACTGAATATGTTCGGTTATCCGTTGCTTTTAGGATGCAGCCGCAAATCCGTGATCGGACTGACACTGGATCTGCCGGTGACGGAGAGAGTGGAGGGAACGCTGGTGACTACCATGTTCGGCGTCCAAAAGGGATGTATGTTTGTCCGGGTGCATGATGTGAAAGAAAATGTCCGCACCATTAAAATGTGTGAGGCTATTTTAAACAGTGGAAAATAAAAAGCTCTGAAAAGGTATCGGGAAAGGCGGAGTCAGCAAATGAGAAATGAGAATCGGAAAGATCAGATCCGTATCGAAGAACTGGAAGTATATGCGCATCACGGCGTATATCCGGAAGAAAATGAAAAAGGACAGCATTTTTACGTGAATGCCACCCTGTATACAAACACCCGCCCGGCGGGAATAGCGGATGATCTGCGCCTTTCCACCAATTACGGAGAGGTCTGCCAGTTTATTACGGAGTTTATGCAGCAGCATACCTTTCAGCTGATCGAAACGGTGGTGGAGTGGACTGCCTATGAGGTATTGCAGCATTTCCCGCTGGTACAGGGACTGGATCTGGAGATCCGTAAACCTGAAGCGCCGATTCCACTGCCCTTTGGCAGCGTGTCTGTGGCAATCCACAGGGAATGGCATGAGGCCTATATTGCCGTAGGTTCCAATATGGGAGACAGCAGAGAGCATATCGCGAAGGCACTGGGCCAGCTGGAGAAGCATAAGGACATACAGGTCACGAAAGTATCGGGACTGCTGGAGACATTGCCTTACGGCGGTGTGGAACAGGACAATTTTGTAAACGGAATGTTTGAGATCCGGACATTGCTGACACCGGAAGAACTGTTGCGGGAACTGCATAAGATCGAGGCCTCGGAAGGACGGGAACGGAAGATCCACTGGGGCCCCCGGACACTGGATCTGGATATTATTTTCTATGATGACTTGATCTACAGCTCCGAGGATCTGGTGATCCCGCATGTAGATATGGAGAACCGTTATTTTGTACTGAAGCCATTAAGTGAGCTGGCACCGAATTTCCGTCATCCCATTACTCACAAGACCGTAGCACAGATACTGGCGGAGCTTCCCGTGGATCTCACGGAAGGAAGCGAAGCGTAAAGCGGGCACAGAGACCAATGAACAAACCGGTCACCAGACCGCTGAGAAGCAAAAACGGCAGATAGACAAGCACGGCGGGAACGGAAGTCAGCAGAAACGCCACTCCAATCTGCCCCAGATTGTGAAAAACAGCACCTGTCATGCTTGCGAGGAACAGGTAATTCCCATGCAACAGCAGCTTCACAAGCAACATGGCAAACAGGCAGAGTATACCGCCGGACAGGCTGTACAGGAGACTCATGGCCTGCCCGAAGAACATGGTCGCTAAAAGGATCCGCACCAGAAGCACGAAAAAGGCGTCTTTTGCGGAATATTTCCATAGAACAACAAGCGTTATTATATTGGAAAGCCCCAGCTTGATGCCCGGGATCGGGACAATGGGGGGCAGAGCACTTTCCACGGCATACAGCGCCAGTGCAATGGCCGCCAACAGAGAAAGCGTCGTCAGTTTTCTGGTAGTTACAGGTGGTTTCATAAAAATCTCCGTGTTTTCGTAATTCGTAAATGGTCCGGTGGTTTGGTACCGTGCATTTTGGTACGCTGTGCAGGCAAAAATGGTATTCTGTCAGTAGGTCACGCCGTCCGGAACCGGTGCAGTGTCATCTGGAACGGAAACCTCTTCTCTGACCCGGATCACCAACCGATTGGGCAGACAGGTGATGGGGAGCAGGGAGGTGCTGATAAATCCCTGATGCACGCAGATCTGATCCGGACAGGACGCAGAGACGATGGCAATGCTGCCCGGACGGACACAGACGGTATTCGTGGCACCGGCATTCCCGGAGACCTCAAAGGTATATTCGGCGGTCACCGTATCCAGACGGATGGTCTGCAATAATTCGCCGTTCTGATAGAGATCGGCATAGAGAGCCTGACCGTTTTCTACGGAACTGTGCGAGACTACATAGATCCGCACTACGCAAAGGACAGCTATTACAAGCAGAGCGGTGGTAAGGAGAACTGCTTTTTTTCGATCATTCATGGAAAGATTCATAGGAATAAGGAACTCCTTTCTGATGAGAACAGTATAGCAAAAGGAATGAAAAAAATGAAGAAGTATTTGAAAACGCCCCGGGCGTTGCGGCGGGCAACGTTACTGGCAATGCTCCCGGTGTTTTTTCTGGCGGGATGCGGGCAGAAAACGGAATGCGAAAAAAGCATAGATACCGCCATGGGAACCGTGATCTCCCAGACCGTTTATGTTACCGGAAATTCCGCAACCACAACAAATAGTGAAATAAATGAGAAAATAACAGATGTTCTTTTACAAAAACTAAACGATCTGGAACAAAAAGAACTTTCCTGGAGACTGGAAAGTGCGGAAGTGGCGCGGATCAATGCAGCCGCTGGAGAAGGGCAGACCTCCGTATCTCCTGCGATGTCTGAGTGGCTGGGAAGATGCCGGCAGATCTCAGAGGAGAGTGCCGGGGCCTTTGATGTCAGTATCGGCCGGCTCAGCCGTCTGTGGGACATTGATACCTGGGCGGCTGCCGGAGATTCCGGGGATTATGAACTGCCGAGGCAGGAAGAGATCGCGGAGGCTCTTGCCACCACAGGCTGGCAGAAAATTCAGTTGGAACAACAGGCGGACGGGGATTCGGTGAGCATTCCCGCAGAAATGCAGTTGGATCTGGGAGCTGTGGGAAAAGGTGTGGCGCTGGATGAGATCCTTAAGACACTGGAAGCGCATCCGGAGGTAAGTGGTGCCGTGATTTCCGTGGGCGGCAGCATCCTGACTTACGGAAGCAAGCCGGAGGGTGGAGCCTGGCAGATCGCAGTGACAGATCCGCTGGATCCTTCGGAGAGTGTGGGCGTGCTGACACTGGACGGAGGGCACTGTGTATCCACATCGGGAGATTATGAACGTTATGTGGAAGTGGATGGTGTCAGATATCATCACATACTGGATCCCCGGACCGGATCACCGGCCCACAGTGATGTGGCGGGGGTCACCATCGTGACGAAGGACGGATTCTTAAGTGATGCCCTGTCTACGGCCTGCTTTGTACTGGGACAGGAGGAAGGCCAGAAACTTCTGGAAAAGTATGATGCGGAAGGATTGTTCATCGACCATGAGGGAACGATCACCATGACAGAGGGCATGCGGCAATATTTTCATTTGTCGAATTCGCAGAAATAGTGTATAGTAAATATAGTTAACCGTAGATAACAGTCAGTGCAGAAAACCTCTGTTGAGAGAGGGATCACAGAGTAAATAATGGAGAAATAAAATGGAAGAGAAGAACAGTTATCTTTCCGCAGATCCGGAAACCATCCGACAGATCGATGAGAAGATGCCGCCGGAGGAGGAGTTACAGGATCTGGCAGAATTTTTTAAAGTATTTGGAGATGCTACAAGACTGAAGATCTTGTCGGTGCTGCTGTGCTCCGAAATGTGTGTGTATGACATAGCCACTCTGCTTGGTATGTCACAGTCTGCCATTTCCCATCAGTTACGGGTATTGAAGCAGATGGATCTGGTGAAAAACCGCAGAGACGGCAAGACGATCTTTTATGCACTGGCGGATGACCATATCATCACGATTCTGAATCAGGGCCTGAACCATATCGAGGAAGGTTAAAATCAATTTGCAACGGGAACGAAAAATAAGAGCCGCAGGCGGAATGTCTGCGGCTCTTGCTATGTTATTATTCTGTAACTATTCAGAGCAGTATCGCAAAATCGCATCTTCGATGCTTTCTTTTTGCTCATACAAGCTGCTTCGCCAAAGAAATATTAGCGGATGCTCTTACAAATGCAAGCATTCGACGAACATCCGCTAATATTTCATGGCCCTGAATCGTTACATTATTTTTTCAAAGCATCCAGCGCGGCCTGTCTGGCTGCGTCAAATACGCTGTAGCTCTGACTGCCTAATGGAGAGTGATACCAGGAAGAGTCATCTCCGAACATCTGGAAATAGACATACTGGGATGTCATATTGATGGCAGTATAATTGCCTTCGGCAATGACCCAGGAGTCGCTTCCGTCATCCCGCATGCATTTCAGGCAGGCTTCTTCGCCGTTCACCTGATAGTACACATAACCGTAACCCACATTGAAGCAGTCGATCCGTTCGTTGGTCAGGACTTCGATCTCATTCCGGGACAGGGAGTAACGACACAGGCGGTAATCATTTTCCACATCCATATAGTAGACATAATCTCCCTGTACGATGGGATACCACAGATTGCCGTCCCATACGGTGGAAACTCCGTCCGTTGCGGTATTCATGGCATAGAGATAGTGGTTGTCCTGTGTACCGTTGTAGTAAATGGTGCCGTTAACGGCGCTGGCGGGATTGATCTCGAAGTTGGCCAGCTCTGTCTTATCGGATTTATCGATCTTCATACGGTAAAATAATGGCCCGTTATCATCCACGGTCATAATATAGAGGTCGCTTCCCACCAGCTGGGCGGTGGAAATGGGATCTCTGGTAAGTCCTGTGACGTCGCTGCCGTTTAGCTTACAGCGGTTGAAGGAACGCACAGTTCGCAGAGCACCGATCCCGGCATCCCCGGAAGCTCCGGTCTGATAATAGTAGAGGAATTTACCGCCAGCCAGGATATTTTGTACGGAGGCATTCCCCAGTTTTTTGATGTCCTGTTCGGAAGGGTCCATGGAGTACAGGGTGTCGCTGTCATAGACATTGGCAAAATACACTTTTCCATCATACTCGCAGAAGTAGCCGGAATTGTTCAGATTTCCGGCGGTGTTCCCCACGGTCTCCGGGGGATTGTCAGGGATCCGGTCTCCCACGATGGCAAATGCACCGATGATGATCACGAACAGAAGAAAAGGAATCAGAATCAATAAGGCTTTTTTATCTTTCATAAGCAATCCTTCTTTATGTAAAATGAAATGTAAAGTTTTTGTAATATCTAATATTATACCTTGGTTCTTGCTTGCTAACAAGGGAAAAGTGAGATAGAATGTAACTATTCTGAATAGTTACATTTGGAGTCAGCGGATTCCGAATGTTTGAGAATTGCGGGAGCTGCTTTGCAGCGGAGCAATTCGTGGATATCAGTTAAGTTAAGGAGAACAGCATGGATTTATCACAGTTGAGACAACAGATCGACACCATTGACCGGCAGATCGTGGATCTCTATGAGAAGCGCATGGATGTCAGCAGACAGGTGGCGGAATATAAAATAGAGACCGGCAAAAAAGTATTTGACAAACAGAGAGAGCAGGAGAAGATCGCCGGAGTCAAGGCATTGACCCATAATGATTTCAACAGCCACGGTGTGGAGGAACTGTTTGAACAGATCATGTCCATGAGCCGGAAGCTTCAGTACCAGCTGTTAGCCGCCCACGGAAGTGAGGGAAGGCTTCCTTTTATCGGCGTGGAAGAACTGGAAACCGACTGTGCCAGAGTGGTCTATCAGGGTGCGGAAGGTTCCTATTCCCAGGCAGCCATGCGGAAATTTTTTGGCGAGAATGTCAATGCATTCCATGTGGAAACTTTCCGGGATGCCATGAGTGCCATTGATGAAGGCAGTGCGGATTTTGCCGTACTTCCCATTGAAAATTCCACGGCGGGCATTGTCAATGAAATCTACGATCTGCTGGTGGAATTCGAAAACTACATCGTGGGAGAGCAGGTGATCCCCATCGAACACTGCCTGCTGGCACTGCCCGGCACGAAGATGGAAGAGATCAAAAGAGTCTATTCCCATCCCCAGTCCCTGATGCAGAGCACCAGATACCTCTCCGAGCATGACTGGCAGCAGATCAGCATGCAGAACAACGCTTTCGCAGCACTGAAGGTGGCAAAGGACAAGGATCAGACCCAGGCGGCCATCGCCAGCGAATATGCGGGCCAGACCTACGGACTGGAGATTCTGGAAAAAGGGATCAACGATTCCGACAGCAACTCCACCCGTTTCATCATTGTGACGAACCAGAAGATCTTCCGCAAAAATGCCAACAAGATCAGCCTGTGTCTGGAAATCCCCCATGAGAGCGGATCCCTGTACCACATTCTGTCCCATTTTATCTACAACAATCTGAACATGACCAAGATCGAGAGCCGCCCGATCCCCGAGAGGAACTGGGAGTACCGCTTCTTTATTGATTTCGAAGGCAATCTTGCGGACAGCGCGGTGAAAAACGCACTGCGGGGACTCAGAGAAGAAGCCCGCAGCATGAAGATACTGGGCAATTATTAAGCATAACAACTATTCAGAAACCCATTCGCAAAACCGCCTCTGCGAGGCTTACTTAAATAACATGCCTGCATGTTATTTGCTCATGTGGTTACTTCGCCCATTGGCTCTGAATAGTTAAAACATATAAAACAAGAAGGTTAGACATATGAGAGAAAAAGAACTGATCGTATACCGTGATTTCGAGGACGGAGAACTGCTGTATGACATGGCGTTCCTCATGTCCCATTACGATGACGAATATTACAACACGGAAGATATGGCGGCACTGTTTTACGAGTGCATTCATGATTTGATCGATCTGGCAGGTAATTACGGTTTCCACGGGAATCTGTGGCACTGCTATCTGGCCAATCTTCTGGTGAATAACGAGAACAGCTACAGCTGTGGCTGCGAGATCCGCGGAGAGATCGTCGGTTCCATCAACGATGCGGCACTGCATGACATCCGCATTTTCAAGGAATTCTATGACTTTGATTTTGCACCCATGATGGAGCAGCTTCATGTGCCGGAATTTTCCATCATTGAAAATTATGCCAGCAGTATGCAGGAGAGCAAGGTGTACAATAAGAGAATTTGTGCCCGCATCTGTGAACTGGCGGAAAAGTTCTGCGCAGACGGAACGGCCGAGGAGATGAAGGCTACACTGACCCAGTTCTATAAGGAATACGGTGTCGGCAAATTCGGCCTGCACAAGTCCTTCCGCATTACCCATGACGAGGAGGGTGTACATATCGTTCCGATTTTGAACATTGCCCATGTGAAACTGGATGATCTGGTAGGTTACGAGCTTCCCAAGAAAAAACTGGTAGACAATACCGAGGCTTTTGTAAACGGTAAAAAGGCCAACAACTGCCTGCTGTTCGGTGATGCGGGAACCGGTAAATCTTCCAGCATCAAAGCCATTGCCAATGAATATTATGACAGGGGCCTGCGTATTATCGAGGTCTACAAGCATCAGTTCCAGGATCTGAACACGGTCATCAGCCAGATCAAGAACCGCAATTACAAATTTATCATTTATATGGATGACCTGAGCTTCGAAGAGTTCGAGATCGAATACAAATACTTAAAGGCTGTCATCGAGGGTGGTCTAGAGAAAAAGCCGGAGAACGTCCTGATCTATGCTACTTCCAACCGCCGCCATCTCATCCGCGAGAACTACAGTGACAAGGAGGAGACCAGAGAGGATATGCACACCAGTGATACCGTACAGGAGAAGCTGTCACTGGTATATCGTTTCGGTGTGACTATTTACTTCGGTGCTCCCAATAAAAAGGAATTCCAGAATATCGTAAAGACACTGGCGGAGCGATATCATGTGGAGATGCCGGAAGAGGAGCTTTTACAGGAGGCTAATAAATGGGAACTATCCCATGGCGGATTGTCCGGAAGAAGTGCCCAGCAGTTCATTGATTACCTGTTAGGAAAGTGAGGAACTTTATGAGTGTAAAAACCTTCGCAGCCATTGATGTGGGCAGCTTTGAACTCACCATGAAAATATTTGATCTCTCCGGGAAAAATACCATGCGGGAGATCGACTGTATCCGCCAGCGGATCGATCTGGGCTCGGATACCTATGCCCACGGGAAGATTAGCAATGAGAAAATAGATGACCTGTGTCATACTTTGAAAGAATTTGCACAGATCATGGAATCCTACAAGGTGACAGCTTACAAAGCCTACGGTACCAGTGCCATCCGGGAGACGGAAAATACCTTGATCCTACAGGATCAGATTGAACAGCGTACCGGCATCTGGGTGGAGACCTTAAGCAACTCCGAACAGCGTTTCCTGGATTACAAGTCCATTGCCTCCAAGGGAGAGACTTTCCGCAGAATCATTGAAGAAAAGACGGCGATCCTGGACATCGGCGGGGGTAGTATCCAGATTTCCCTGTTCGACAAGGATACACTGGTCTCCACGCAGAACCTGCGGCTGGGGGTACTGCGGCTGCAGGAACTGCTGAATCATCTGAACGCGGGCAGCACTCAGATGGAGCGTCTGGTGGACGAACTGGCTACGGCACAGCTGGATGATTACAAGAAGCTGTATCTCAAGGACCGCGAGATCAAAAATATCATCATCGTGGACGATTACCTGTCTCCCTGGGCGGTGCGCAAGGCTCACGAGCGGGGAGAAGTCAATGCCGTAGTGGATCGCAAGGCATTTTCCCAGCTGATGGAAGCCCTTCGTACCAAAGGCACCACGGAGCTGGCGAAGCGGATGGATATTGCGGAGGAGAAAGTGCCTCTGGTGTACATCAGTGCCATTCTGACCAGACGAATTGCAGAACTCATGGGCGCGGAACTGGTCTGGGCACCGGGCGTAACACTCTGCGACGGCATCGCCTATGAGTATGCGGAGCAGAACAAAATGTTCCGTGGCGAGCATGATTTTGCGGAGGATATTATCGCCTGCGCACTGAATATCAGCAAGCGCTACAATGGCAGCAGTAAGAGAGCGGATACCCTGGAACATATCACTACCACGATTTTTGACAGTATGAAAAAAGTGCATGGCATGGGGCAGAGAGAACGCCTGTATCTGCGGCTGGCCGCTATTTTGCACGACTGTGGAAAATATATCAGCCTGCTCAATGTCGGCGAGGCTTCCTATGACATCATCATGGCAACGGAAATGATCGGATTGTCCCATATGGAGCGGGAGATCGTGGCCAACGTGGTAAGGTTTAACCACAGCGATTTCGTCTATTATGGGCAGGCACAGGAGCGCCCTATGGGACTGGATAAGGCGAGCTACTTAACGGTTGCCAAACTGACTGCCATCTTACGTCTGGCCAACAGCCTTGACCGCAGCCACAAACAGAAAATGAAAGGTGTCAAGGCCGTTTTACAGGAGAATGAACTGATTCTGAAAGTGGACACCCAGGAAGATATTACGCTGGAAAAGGGATTCTTCCAGACCAGCACGGAATTTTTCAAGGAAGTATACAGCATTACCCCGGTGATCCGGCAGAAAAAGAAATTTTAAGGGAGGCAGCAGGGCAAAATGGAAATCGATTTTAAAGATCCGAAATATTATACCAACCGGGAACTGAGCTGGGTACTGTTCGACTATAGAGTGTTGAACGAGGCCAGAGACAAGAGCATCCCACTGTTCGAACGGTTGAAATTTTTAAGCATCACAGCATCGAACCTGGATGAATTTTTCATGATCCGCGTGGCATCTTTAAAGGATATGGAAAATGCGGGTTATACCAAAAAAGACATTGCGGGCATGACTCCCACGGAGCAGTTAAAAGCGCTGCATGTGGCGATCCATGAACTGGTGGATCTGCAATATTCCACCTATAACCGTTCTCTGCTCCCGCTTCTGGAGAAAAACGGGCTGCATATTGTCAGAGAGCATGAGCAGCTGACGGCGGAGGAAGCAACGTATGTGGATCAGTATTTTCAGGAAAATGTGTATCCTGTGCTGACCCCCATGGCCGTGGACTCTTCCAGACCGTTCCCTCTGATTCGCAACAAATCTCTGAACATCGGAGCCATGGTGCGGAAGAAAAACAGTGACGGGGAACTGGAATTCGCCACCGTGCAGGTGCCCAGTGTCCTGAGCCGTGTGGTACGGATCCCGTCTAAGGGCAAGGCCTGCAAGATCATTCTGTTAGAAGAGATCATTGAGCGGAACATGGATAAGCTGTTCCTGAATTATGATATTGTTTGTGCCCATCCTTTCCGTATCATGCGAAATGCGGATCTGAGCATTGATGAGGATGAGGCGGCAGACCTGTTAAAGGAGATCGAAAAGCAGTTAAAGAAGCGTCAGTGGGGCGAAGCCATCCGCCTGGAAGTGGAAAGCGGCATGGATAAGCGGCTGCTGAAGATCATTAAGAAGGAATTGAACATCGAGCCCGAGAATATTTATGAAATCGACGGACCGTTGGATCTGACTGTATTGATGAAGATCTACGGGCTGGAGGGCTTTGACCATTTAAAGACTCCCAAGTATGAGCCCCAGCAGTCACCGGAACTTCCCGCAGGCTGCAATATTTTCGAGGAGATCCGTAAGGGAGATATCCTCTTACATCATCCGTTCCAGAGCTTTACGCCGGTGGTGGATTTCATCCGTCAGGCGGCGAGAGATCCGGAAGTACTGGCTATCAAACAGACCTTGTATCGTGTCAGCGGCAATTCTCCCATTATTGCGGCATTGGCTCAGGCCGCCGAGAACGGCAAGCAGGTCACAGTACTGGTGGAACTGAAAGCCCGTTTCGATGAGGAAAATAATATCGTCTGGGCGAGAATGCTGGAAAAAGCAGGCTGTCATGTTATCTACGGACTGGTGGGATTAAAGACTCATTCCA
This sequence comes from Lachnospiraceae bacterium GAM79, assembly GCA_003584705.1. GTDB lineage: Bacteria > Bacillota > Clostridia > Lachnospirales > Lachnospiraceae > Acetatifactor > Acetatifactor acetigignens. The sequence continues at coordinate 2,666,565 of AP018536.1, read as the reverse complement.
AGATCACACTGGTGGTCCGCAGAGAAGAGGATGGCATCCGCAGATATGTCCATCTGGGTACCGGTAACTATAACGATGCTACGGCGAAGCTGTACACGGATGTGGGTATGCTGACCTGCGCGGAGCGCATCGGCGAGGATGCCACGGCAGTATTCAACATGCTGTCCGGTTATTCTGAGCCACTGTTCTGGAACAAGCTGGCATTGGCACCGTTATGGCTGAAGGATAAGTTCCTGCACCTGATCGAGCGTGAGAAAAATTATGCGCTGGAGGGAAAGAATGCTCATATCATTGCGAAGATGAACTCCCTCTGCGACAAGGATATTATCCGTGCCCTGTATGAAGCAAGTGCGGCCGGCGTGAAGATCGAACTGATCGTCAGAGGTATCTGCTGCCTGAAGGTGGGAATCCCCGGTGTCAGCGAGAATATCAGTGTCCGTTCCATCGTCGGCAATTTCCTGGAGCATAGCCGTATTTTCTATTTTGCAAATGATGATCATTATGAGATCTACTGTGGAAGTGCCGACTGGATGCCCCGTAATCTGGAGCGTCGTGTGGAGATCCTCTTCCCGGTAGATCGCCCGGAGCTGAAGGAAGAGTTATTACATATTCTGAACAGTCAGCTGAAGGATAATGTGAAGGCTTCTATTTTACAGCCGGATGGCAGCTATGAGAAGCAGGACAAGAGAGGAAAGCAGTTGTTCAATTCCCAGGATGCGTTCTGCCTGGAGGCCATTCAAAAAGCAAAGGAGGCTGCGGGAGAGTCTGCCATCGAAAGCAGAACTTTTATCCCGGAGACACATCATGAATAAGAAGATCATACTGGCATCCGCCTCCCCCAGGAGGCGGGAGCTTCTGACACAGATCGGACTGGATTTCGATGTTGTGGTCAGCGAGACCGAGGAAAAGATCACCTCTACAGAGCCTGCGAAAGTGGTGGAAGAACTGTCCGCACAGAAGGCAGAAGCGGTGTGGGAGAAACTTGCGGAAAGTGGTGTCTGTGATCCGGAACAGAAAAGTGGAGAAACTACGATGACGGACACCCTTGTGCTGGGAGCCGATACTGTGGTCGCCTGCGACGGCAAGATTCTGGGTAAGCCTGCGGATTCGGAAGCTGCGGCAGCCATGCTTACTATGCTGCAGGGCAGAGGACATGAGGTATACACAGGCGTGACGATCCTCTATGAGGAAAACGGTGAGAGGAAGACGCTGACTTTCCATGAGAAGACCACAGTGCATTTTTATCCTATGACCGATGCACAGATCCGGGAATATGTGGCTACCGGGGATCCGATGGACAAGGCGGGAGCCTATGGCATTCAGGGATTTTGTGCACGGTATATCCGCGGCATTGAAGGAGATTACAATAATGTGGTAGGCCTTCCCGTGGGAAGAGTCTATCAGGAACTGCATGGATTGAGATTAGTGTAGGAGAACAGAATGAAGAAAGCAGCAATTTTTGACCTGGACGGAACCTTATCTGATTCTATTATGAGCATGAAATACAGCGGAGACAAGACCATGGCGGAATTCGGCTATGGACCTTTCTCGGTACAGGATTATAAATATTTTGTGGGAGACGGTGCCGCCAATCTGGTAAAGCGGGCACTGATCAAGGGTGGCGATACGGAACTTACCCATTTTGAAGCAGCCTATGCCAGATACAAGGAGATCTTCCAGGCGAACTGTATGTATCAGGTGAAGCCCTATGAGGGAATTCCGGAACTGCTGGAAGAGTTGAAGAAACGTGGAATGAAGATCGCCGTATTATCCAATAAGCCCCACCATGCCACCGTAGATGTCATTGAGAGTTTATTTGGTAAGGGCTATTTTGATGTAGTGCAGGGACAGGTGGACGGCGTGCCCATCAAGCCTGATCCCGCCGGAGTCTTCCGGATCTTAGACAAGTTCGGCCTCAACGCAGATGAAGTGCTCTACATGGGAGACACCGCCACAGATATGAAGACCGGCAAGGCCGCCGGAGCCTTCACTGTAGGAGTCCTCTGGGGCTTCCGCAACCGCAAGGAACTGGAAGAAGGCCACGCCGATGCTATTATCGCCCACCCGTTGGAATTGTTGAAGTATTGCGAATAATTGAGAGTTAGTAAAGAAATGCTATCAAATCCCCGTAGCCCTTGGCAGGGTATAAGAAACGCGGCACGCTCGCGCTTTAGTACGATGCGCTCCTGTCGCAGAGCGTAGCGGTACATAAGCGGTCACAATACGACCGCAATGCGTCCCTTGGGACGCTATGGTACCGACGTCTGCTTACGGCACTGCTTATTCTTATACCCAGCCGGGGCTACTGGTTTTTTGAAAGCTTTCCAAAACGCAGAACTCCCGGCGTATGCGGTGCCATGTCGAAGATGTTTGTCGGAGGATGTTGATATTTTCTAGAAAAGTGCTGAAAGACAGGGGGAAAGCGGACACGATGTCCGCGTCAGCCTACAGTCGACATGGATGTCGACTGTAGGCGGCCCCGTCATGACGAGAACCACTCATCACTTTTCGTAGAAAATTCACATCTGGAGACCTTACATCGAGACATGTGTATCGCATGCTCCGGGAGTTCGTGGATTTTGCCAATGTATTTCACTAACTCTCTATTTACATCTATATCGAATTGCTAATTGACGTAATCTTATATCCATATTATTATGAAAATAAATAAGACATTTTTGTAAGAATTTGGAGGTAATAGCATGCGAGAGTATGATGATGCGGTACTGGAATGCTTCCTGGACAAACAGCTCCAGCTTTTTCCGGAAGCTGTAGCAGAGACACTGGATGAGGCAGAAGATTTTCTGGAAGAGTGCATGGCAGTCGTGGTAGATTCCGTGGAGGATGTCATTGAGTATTTTGATGAGGCCGGCATGGATGTGGACGGCGCTGTGGATGATGAGATTCTGGAGGCAGATGAAGTATTCGATATCGGAGACGGCAGATATCTGATCGTAGAAGCGTAGAACCGAAGATTATTGTACACAGAAACTGGAATGAACCGGAGCTCTCCGACATATATATGTTGGAGGGCTTCTTTGCGTAAGTCTCCTGTAAAAATCTCTTCCCCATTTGTAGGGAATGCGTTATAATGAAATAATGGACTTTTACAGAAAGGTATGGTAAGGAAAATGTTAGAAGGACAAAAATGTCTGGTCATCGGCTCCGGCATCAGCGGGATCGGTGCAGTGGCTTTATTGGAAAAATATCATGCAGACGTGGTTCTGTATGACAGCAGTGATAAATTGACAAAGGAAGATCTGGAGGCGAAGCTTCCCGGGGAAAGCAAGGCAGTCTGTATCGCCGGAGAACTGCCGGAGGAGGTAGAACTGAGCATTCAGGCAACCGTTTTAAGCCCCGGAGTACCTACGGATATTCCGCTGGTGAACCGTATGAGGGACCGTGGGGTACAGATTCTGGGAGAGATCGAACTGGGATTCCTTGCGGAGCAAGGCAGAGTGATCGCCATTACCGGCACTAACGGCAAGACTACAACCACCACACTGACCGGTGAGATCATGAAAGCTCATTTCGGTGCGGAGAAGACCTTTGTAGTGGGTAATATTGGCAACCCTTATACACTGGAAGTAACGAAGACGTCAAAGGATAGTGTCACCGTGGGAGAGATCAGTTCTTTCCAACTGGAGACCATACATACATTCCATCCGGTAGTATCAGCCATCCTGAATATTACACCGGATCACCTGAACAGACATCATACCATGGAAGCCTATGTGGCAGCCAAGGAAGCAGTGGCTTCCCACCAGACAAAAAATGATATCTGTGTATTGAATTATGACAATGATTATACCAGAGATTTCGCAGGAAGATGTCCTGCGACTCCGGTACTGTTCTCCTCCCATCACGAGCTGGAAAACGGTTATTTCCTGCGGGGAGACAAGATCATCAAGAGCGTAAACGGCGAAGAGCACGAGCTGATGGATATTCATAAAGACATGAATCTGGTAGGCCTGTGCAATGTGGAAAATGTCATGGCAGCCATAGCCATTGCAGAAGGTATGCAGGTGCCCATGGAGACGATTCTTACTGTGATCCGCGGTTTCCATGCGGTGGAGCACCGGATCGAATTCGTGGCTACCAAGGGCGGTGTGGACTATTACAACGATTCCAAGGGAACCAATCCCGATGCGGCGATCCAGGGCATCAAAGCCATGAGCAAGCCTACCGTGCTGATCGGCGGAGGCTATGACAAGCAGAGCGAGTACGATGAGTGGATCGACAGCTTTGACGGCAAGGTAAAATGCCTTGTCCTCATCGGACAGACCAGAGAGAAGATTGCCGAATGTGCCAGAAAGCATGGCTTTGACAAGATCCGTTTTGCGGACACTTATGAGGAATGCCTGAAGCTGTGTACCGAACTGGCCCAGCCGGGAGAAGCGGTACTGTTGTCTCCGGCCTGTGCAAGCTGGGGCATGTTCCCGAACTATGAAGTCAGAGGACAGCTTTTCAAGGAATATGTACGCGGACTGGCGGAATAAGAAATCATAACAGAAGTAAGGAGTAAAAGCAGGCATGGCGGAAACGCGGGGAAGAAGACGTAAAAAGAAACAACAATCCGAATACTTTTTTGACTACAGCCTGCTTTTTATTGTGCTGTTTTTACTGGGCTTCGGGCTGATCATGATCTATTCGGCCAGCTCCTATGAGGCTTATGATTCCCATGGAGATGCCGCCTATTATATGAAGAGACAGCTGATCGCCAATATCATCGGTCTGGTCTTCATGATGGTCATTGCCAATATCCCGTATACCTTCTGGGAACGATTTGCCACCCTGGGATATGTGGTGTCCATGATCCTGATCTTCCTGGTAAAGACACCCCTGGGTATCACTTCCCACGGCGCTACCAGATGGATCGGTATCCCACATACGGGCTTCAACCTGCAGCCTGCGGAAGTAGCGAAATTGTGTATGATCCTGTTCCTGGCAAGTCTGGTATGCAAGATGGGAAAAAGCGTCCGTACCATGAAAGGCTTCTTTACCATGATGGCGGCACCCCTGCCGATCGCAGCATCGGTGTACCTCATTACGGATAATTTGAGTTCCGCCATTATTATTATGGGTATTGCGGTGCTGATGGTATTCGTGGCAAGCCCGGATTACAAGAAATTCATCATCATGGGCGGCAGCGTACTGGCGGCGGCTGGACTTTTGGTAGTCGCAGTCGTACAGTTGGGAGATAAGATCGGTGGCAAGTTCCGTCTGGCAAGAATCCAGGCGTGGCTGAACCCGGAAAGTCAGGCACAGGATAAAGGCTTCCAGACCCTGCAGGCACTGTATGCCATCGGAAGCGGTGGCATCTGGGGCAAGGGACTGGGGCAGAGTATGCAGAAGTTAAGCTTCCTGCCCGAGGCACAGAACGACATGATCTTCTCCATTATCTGCGAGGAACTGGGATTGTTCGGAGCGGTTGCCATTATTCTCATGTTCATTATGCTCTTATGGCGGATGATGGTCATTGCCAACAATGCACCGGACCTGTTCGGCGCCATGCTGGTGGTGGGCGTTATGGGACATATCGCGATCCAGGCGATCTTAAACATTGCCGTAGTTACCAACTCCATTCCCAACACCGGAATTTCCCTGCCGTTTATCAGTTACGGTGGTTCTTCGGCATTGTTTTTGCTGTCGGAGATCGGACTGGTATTAAGCGTGGCGCGCCGGATCCAGTTAAAAGAGCTGTAGAAAAATACATATTCAGAAGACATGGTACGAAACAGTGCTTTCCTACATAAGATAAGATTATCATAAAAACGGGGATGGTGCTGTATGAAAGGAATCCGCATGCAGGGAGGCATTCCGCTGCAGGGGAAGGTACGCATACAGGGATCAAAGAATGCGGTACTTCCGATTCTGGCGGCAACGCTTCTTACCAATGAAGTATCCTATATTCAGAACTGCCCACGTATTGCAGATGTACACTGTTTCGTGCATCTGCTTCGGGAACTGGGATGTCTGGTGCACTGGCAGGAAAAAGGGATCCGGGTACAGCCGGGAGAAAATGAAGAACTTCCCTGTGAGAGAGCGGAGGCCAGACGGATGCAGGGGGAAGCTATCACCGGAATGCGTTCATCTCTGTGCCTGTTGGGAGCATTGCTGGGAAGATGTGGTTATGTGACCATGGAGCATCCGGGTGGGTGCATCATCGGAGAACGGCCGATCGATCTGCACATCAGGGCACTACAGCAGATGGGCGTCGAATTCCGGGAGGAAGAAGGGCTTCTGTCTGCACAGGTGAAGGATGGGAAAATGCACGGGGCAGAGATCACACTGGAGTTTCCCAGTGTGGGAGCTACGGAGAATATTTTGCTGGCTGCGGTGAAGGCGGACGGAGACACCAGGATACTGGGGGCCGCCAGAGAACCGGAAGTGACGGCATTGTGCGAATTTCTGACGGCATGTGGTGCACAGATCGAAGGAATCGGAGAAACGGAACTATTGGTTCATGGTGACAGACCGCTTCATGGTACACAGTTCACGGTTCCGGCAGACCGGATCGTAGCCGGGACGTATCTGTTCGCCTGTATCGGCTGCGGAGGCAGTGTACTTTTGACAGAGGCTCCCTGGGAGCAGATGGAAGCGGTGACCTTTGTGGCGGAAAAAATGGGTGCACAGTGTATTGCCTCGGAGGAAGGCCTGTTCGTACAGTGCTCCAAAAGGCCGCAGGCCATACCACATTTGCGGACTGGGCCATACCCGGAGTTCCCCACGGATCTGCAGTCGGTGGCAATGGCGGTGCTGACGAGAGCGGAAGGATGCAGCTGTATTGAAGAGAATATTTTCGAGAATCGTTTTCGTATTGCGGAACCGCTAAAGGGCATGGGAGCAGAGATTGTTCTGAAGGACGGAAGACATGCCGTGATCACCGGAGTGGAGCATTTACGGGGAAGCCGGATGGAAGCCTGTGAACTTCGCGGCGGTGCGGCACTGGTTCTGGCGGGGCTTGCGGCAGAAGGCGAGAGTTTCGTGACAGGACAGCACTTTATAGAACGCGGATATGAAAATATCTGTAGAGACTTGAGAGAATTAGGAGCACGGATCATCAGTGTATAGAGACCGAAGCAAAATTATCAGAAGAATAGTGATCATAGGCATCCTGCTGCTGGCACTGGGCGGTGGTGCGGTGGCATTGCACTCCGTGTATACGGTACGTACCGTGTATGTGGAGGGCAATGTGCATTATACCGAGGACGAGATCATGGAGATCGTGATGTCGGGACCTTTGGGAGATAATTCCCTGTATCTGTCTCTGAAATACCGGAACAGAGGGATTCAGGACATTCCCTTTGTGGATGTGATGAATGTATCGATTCTGGCACCCGACACGATCAAGATCACTGTATATGAAAAAGCACTGGCGGGATATGTGAAATATCTGGATACTTATATGTATTTTGATAAAGACGGCTATGTGGTGGAAAGTTCCGGGATCCGCACCCAGGGAATACCGCAGATCACGGGGCTTTCCTTCAACCATGTGGTGCTGGGAGAGCAGCTGCCGGTGGAGGATCCGCAGGTGTTTTCCAGGATCATGGATCTGACAAAGCTTTTGAACAAATATTCACTGGCTGCGGACAAGATCTATCTGCATTCTTCCGGTGACATTACGATCTACTTCGGACAGATCAAGGTTTCCATGGGCAGTGACAACAGCCATATAGAGGACAAGCTGCAGTTGTTGCCGGACTTCCTGGAGAAGTTACAGGGTAAAAGCGGAACCCTGCAAATGGAAAACTACGAGGAAGGAAAGGGTAAATTTACCTTCAAACCGGACGCGTGAAACATTTGTGAAACATTTTGAAAAAATAGGTTGCTAAATTTGTAAAATGATTATATGATAGTCTATGTGAAGTTGAAAAAGGTTAAAAGGAGGAACTAACCTTGCTGGAGATTAAGACGAATGACGCGGATGTAGCTGCCAAGATCATCGTAGTCGGTGTAGGTGGCGCGGGTAACAACGCTGTAAATAGAATGATAGATGAGAAGATTGACGGAGTGGATTTTATCGGGGTGAATACCGATAAGCAGGCATTGCAGCTCTGCAAAGCTCCGAAACTGTTACAGATCGGTGAGAAGCTGACCAAGGGTCTTGGTGCGGGAGCCAAGCCTGAGATCGGTGAGAAAGCAGCCGAGGAGAGTGCAGAAGAGATTTCCGCAGCTCTGAAGGGTGCAGACATGGTATTCGTCACCTGTGGCATGGGTGGCGGTACCGGAACCGGAGCTGCTCCGGTAGTGGCCAAGCTTGCAAAGGATATGGGCATCTTAACCGTTGGTGTGGTAACGAAGCCTTTCCGTTTTGAAGCAAAAGCCCGTATGGTCAATGCATTAAACGGTATCGAGCGTATCAAGGAACACGTGGATACCCTGATCGTAATCCCCAATGATAAGCTTCTGGAGATCGTGGACAGACGTACCACCATGCCGGAAGCACTGAAGAAGGCGGATGAAGTACTGCAGCAGGCAGTACAGGGAATCACTGACCTGATCAATGTTCCCGCAGTTATCAATCTGGATTTCGCAGATGTACAGACGGTTATGAAGGACAAGGGTATTGCTCACATCGGTATCGGTGAAGGCAAGGGCGATGACAAGGCTATGGAAGCTGTCAAGATGGCAGTGGAGAGCCCTCTGTTAGAGACTACGATTTCCGGTGCTACCCATGTTATCATCAATATTTCCGGTGACATTACCCTGGCAGATGCTTCCGATGCGGCAAGCTATGTTCAGGAGCTGGCAGGAGACGATGTAAATATTATCTTCGGTGCCATGTATGATGAGTCCAAGTCCGACAGTTGCACCATTACGGTTATTGCTACCGGTCTGGAAGACAAGGCCAACAACGGTGTACAGAATCGTCTGGGAGGAGGCGCTGCATTCAGACAGCCTGCTTCCCATATGACTCCCAGTTCTCTGAAGGGAATGAATATACAGTCTACCGCTCCTACGACATCCCAGGGACAGGGAGGACAGGCTCCGAGACCCATACAGCCGGTGCCCGGTATTCATAAGCCTACAGATATCAGAAGCTCTGTAGAAGAGAAGTCTCTGAAGATTCCTGACTTCCTGCAGAGAAAATAATACTTAATGGCATTGCGGTAACGAACAGAACATAATGAAAAATGAAAGCCACAGCACAGAGAATTGTGTTGTGGCTTATTTTGTGTATGGCATTTTTATGAATCATATCCGTCTGTTGTGGCCTTTTTTCTGCGGAAAGAACTGATTTTTTCACCCAGCACAAAGAAGGCTCCGATGGCACAGGGTAAAAGCATGGTATCAAAGCGGTAGAGTACCACGGCGGACAGGGCTTTTGCCTCCGGCAGAAGACGACGGAACAACAGGACAAAGACTGCTTCCACGGAACCGATGCCGGCTGGAGTGGGAATCACTCCGGCCAGAGACTGGCTCAGGGCTGTCATGGAAAAGCATTGCAGAGCTGTGAAGGGAAGGTCTCCTGTGGCGGAAGAACCGCTGAAGACGAACCAGGGGAGGATATACCAACTGGTGAATTTCAGAAGATTACACAGGAACAGACGAAGGAGCAGCAAGGGATCCTTTAACAGAGAAAGACTCTCTGCCTGTAGCAGGGCAAGCTTATGCCCGGCACCGGTGAGTTTTTCCTCCCAGGAGGGATGCTTTGCACGGAACCGGTTGGCCAGCAGATTACAGGCAGTCTGCATCCAGGGTACGGTAGCGACAGCTAACAGAACTCCTGCAATCACACAGACTCCTGCAAATCCCAGCAGAATATAACATTGATAATCGGCAAATGAAGCATGAATAAATCCATAGGTTGCCAAAAACAATAGCAGACTATAGACTGCCATGGAAACCTTGTGTGCGATATATTGGAAAAAGTACATGCCGGTGGCATTGGGAACCGGGATACCGGCTTTGTTCAGGTAATAGATTCCTGCGATGCCGGAACCGCTGCCCAGCGTGGCTGTCTTATAGAAAGAGCAGTAGAAAGCATTACAGAATCCCTTCCAGCGGGGATATTCCGGGTGCGTTTTATGCACAATCAGCCAGGTGATGTGCCCTTCAAAGATATGGTAGAGGATCACGGTCAGGAACAGGGACATGACCACTTGCGGGGAGACATTGGCAAGCTCCGTCAGCATATCTCCCATGGAATCCCGGAAGCTGTAATACAGGATACCTAATAACAGACAGACAAACAGAAGCTTTCCTGCGAATTTTAATCTCTTTTTGGTAGTATCCGACACAGACGTTTCCTCCTTTTTGAACCTTTTGGCAAGTAAAAATCTATTTTGATTGTCTCTCTTTTGCCTGAAAATGGAAAGAAACAGATTTTGAAAAACGTAGTCTTTTCACCGCATAAGTTTATCTTTTTTTTAGAATAAGGTAAGAGAATATCCATTGATTGTGTGGAAAAAAGTGGCTATGATTGATTTATTACAACAGATTTGGACAATAATACAGGAATGAGAAAGGGAAAATGTATGCAGGAAGTCAAACAACCAAACAAAAAACCGTTCATATTCTATTATATGATTGCATTGATCGTGATTATCCTGATCAACAGTCTTCTGGTACCGCAGATCGTACAGAGAGCAGTGAAGGAAGTGGATTACAACACTTTTATGCAGATGACTTATGATAAACAGATCGATGAGGTACAGGTCCAGGACAATCAGATCGTATTCACGGCAAAAGATGACAAGACCATCTACAAGACCGGTCTGATGGATGATCCGGACAGAACGCAGAGACTGTATGACAGTGGGGCAAAATTCTCCAGTGAGATCGTGGAGGAAGCATCGCCGGTTTTAAGCTTTCTGATCAGCTGGCTGCTGCCTTTGATCATCATTATTGGCTTCGGACAATTGATGTACCGTCAGATGGCGAAAAAGGCCGGCGGCGATTCCATGATGTTCGGCATGGGAGGCATGGGCAAGAGCAATGCGAAGGTCTATGTGAAGTCTTCCAACGGTATCAAGTTCACCGATGTGGCAGGAGAGGACGAGGCGAAGGAAAATCTGACGGAAATCGTGGAATACCTGCATGATCCCGACAAATACAAAGAGATCGGTGCTTCCATGCCGAAGGGTATCCTCTTAGTAGGCCCTCCCGGAACCGGTAAGACGATGTTAGCCAAGGCAGTAGCCGGAGAAGCCAATGTTCCCTTTTTCTCCATGTCAGGTTCGGAATTCGTGGAGATGTTCGTAGGTATGGGTGCCTCCAAAGTAAGAGACCTGTTCAAACAGGCGAAGGAAAAGGCTCCCTGTATCGTATTTATCGATGAGATCGATGCCATCGGTAAAAAGCGTGACGGACAGGTGGGCGGAAACGATGAGAGAGAACAGACATTGAACCAGCTGTTGACCGAGATGGATGGCTTTGAAGGCAACAACGGCGTTATCATTTTGGCGGCCACCAACCGTCCGGAGAGTCTGGATCCCGCACTGTTACGTCCCGGACGTTTTGACAGACGTGTGCCGGTAGAGCTTCCCGACCTGAAAGGAAGAGAAGAAATCCTGAAAGTGCATGCCCGCAAGATCAAAGTCGCAGATAATGTGGACTTCAACAAGATCGCCCGTATGGCTTCCGGAGCCTCCGGTGCGGAGCTTGCCAATATCGTCAATGAAGCAGCTCTTCGGGCAGTCAGAGATGGACGTAAGTTCGCAACCCAGGCAGACTTAGAAGAGAGTATTGAGGTAGTTATCGCCGGTTATCAGAAAAAGAATGCCATCCTTACAGATAAGGAAAAGCGGATCGTGGCATACCATGAGATCGGACACGCACTGGTAGCAGCGAAGCAGACCAATTCCGCACCGGTGCAGAAGATCACCATTGTGCCCCGTACCTCCGGTGCACTGGGTTATACCATGCAGGTGGAAGAGGAAGGCAATCATTATCTGATGAGTAAGGAAGAGATGGAGAACAAGATCGCTACACTGACCGGCGGACGTGCCGCGGAAGAGATCGCCTTCGGATCTGTGACCACCGGAGCTTCCAATGATATCGAACAGGCTACCAAGCTTGCCAAAGGTATGATCACCCGCTACGGTATGAGCAAGGATTTTGACATGGTAGCCATGGAGACCGTGACGAACCAGTATCTGGGTGGAGATTCCTCCCTGACCTGTTCCATGGAGACCCAGACTGCCATCGATAAGGAAGTGGTGGAACTGGTGAAGAAGCAGCATGAGAAGGCAGGGCAGATCCTGCTGGAAAACCGTGCTAAACTGGATGAACTATCTCAGTATTTATATGAAAAAGAGACCATTACCGGAGAAGAATTTATGAAGATATTGAATTCCTAAATGGTTCCCGGAGAAGACGGAATCGGCGTTTGTGCCGGTTCCGTTTTTGTGTGAGCAAATTAAACAAATCTTAAAGAGGTGCTAATGGCATCTTAAACCATGCCTACTGTTATCTTAAAAAAGAAACCACTATACTTTTCCTGTAAGAAAAAGCTGTGGAATGGCAAATTTACAGATTACGGGAAGGGACTGGATATTAAGATGCGAAACAGAAACTACTTTAACAACAATAACATGCAAAAAGGAATCGCACTGGCAACCTGTATGGCGATCGTCATGGGACTGTTCACCGGGTGTGGGAATAAGAACGATCAGCAGATCGCAGCGTCACCTGATGAAGTGCAGAAAGGACGATATGTAGAGACGGAACTCTCACTTCCGGAGGAATGGAAGGACAAAAATATCAGCCAGATCTTCCGTTCGGGTGATGAATTACATTTTCTCGTGGCAGGAGGATCGGAAGGTCAGGTCTCTTTAGAGGAATGGATGCTGGGCGAAGGGGATACTCTGACGGAAGTGACGAAGGACTGGCTGAAGGCGCTTCCCGAGGGAAAGGGTCTGGAGAGCAGTGACAGTTTTACACTGTTGCAGGATGCGGAGGGGAATCAGTACCTGTACGGCAACTGTTACCGGGATGAGGAGAGCTCTTCCGCACATCTGTGGAAGGAAGCGGACGGCAGTGCGTTGGATATTACACCACAGAAGTGGCTGGAGCCTATGGATATGGATGGCTATCGGTTCTATGATACGCCGCAGTATGTGACACTGACAGAGGACGGATTGTTAGTGGGACTGTCTTATTTTTCCCTGGATGTTGTATTGGCACAGGACGGAAGCCTGGTGAGCAGCCAGGAGAGCGACAGCCTGACAGACAGTGGCAGTCTGTCGGATAATAAGTGGGTCAGTGCTGTGGGAGATACGTTGTATCTGGCACAGACGGATGAACAGGGGAACGTGAACGGTCTGTTGCAGATGCAGCTGGATGGAAGCAATGGGGCAAAAAAGAAGGAAGTGCTTCCTTTTTCCCAGGACAGTTACAGCTCTGCTTATTTCAGTGTGCTGGGAGACGGCACAGTCTATGCGGCGGATGCAGACGGATTCTTCCGCTGCGACGCAGGCGATACCAACTGGCAGAAGCTGCTTCAGGGAATCGATACCGGTTTTTCTCTGTCGGATCAGTGGTGCAGGGATATTGTGGCGCTGTCGGACGGCAGTGTATACGCGTGGTTTGGAAGCGAGAGCGGGGATAAAATAATGATTTACCGCTACGATCCCGATGCGGTGACAGAGGTGACCGAAGAACTGACACTGTATACCGTAGAGGAGAGCTTCTTTTTACAGCAGGCTGCGGTGCAGTATCATAAGCAGCATCCGGAGATACTGATTCATGTGGATGCGGCAATCTCTATGACTGATAAATACAGCGGAAATGCGGATTATCAGCAGATCTATCAGGACCTGAACACCTCCCTGACCTCCGGCAGCGGACCGGATCTCATGGTGATGGATCATCTGAAACTGGACACATATGCCTCTAAGGGCTTGCTGTTTAATCTGCAAGAGATTTTGCAGCCCATGGAAGAGGACGGAACCCTGCTTTCCAACATCACAACAGCCTATGAAGAGGCGGATGGAAGACGGTATGCGGTGCCGCTGCAATTCGGATTATTGTTAGCTGTCGGCAGGGATGTGCAGCCGGAGGAAATGAGCAGCATGGATGCTATTGCAAAGGCGGTATCCGGAAAGACGGAGAGTTATCTGGGAGACCGTACCTGCGGCGAACTGGTGGAAGAGTTCTATCCCCTGATCGTCGATGATATTTTACAGAACCGTCAGGTGAATCGTGATTCTTTACGTCCCTGGCTGGAAGATTTGAAGAAGATTGCGGATAACTGCGGTATCCTGCCTTCCAGAAAAGAAGGCCGTGCAGCGAATATCTGGGATCTGGGATCTGATGTGAAGCTGGTACTTCAGGAGACTGACGGCTTTAATCAGGCAATGACACCCTATGCTGTGGCAGAACTGTTAAATGCCAATGTGGTATCCGTGGAAAATGCATTTTATCCGAAGATGGTCATTGGAATCAACAGCCGGAGTGAACACGTGGAGATCGCAAAGGATTTCCTGCGGTTTGCTCTGTCCGAAGAATTGCAGAGAGTGGATACCTATGAGGGATTCCCTGTCAATGCAAAAGCGTTGGAGACGCAGGCTGCAGCAGACCGCAGCATGGCGGAAGCCTATACCACCTATGATATCGACGGCAGTACCGCAGAGTTCGCCATCAAAGCCTACTCTGAGGAGACCGCGAACCATCTGATGGAGCTGTGCAAGGCAGCCACCCTGTGCCTTAAGGAAGACACTCAGATCGAGACTTCCCTGACCGAGAGCTTACAGGCATACCTAAACGGGCAGGCGAGTGTGGAGGAAGCCATGGATGCGGTGGAAGGAAGCCTGAAGATGTATCTGGCGGAGTAGCGCTCCGACCAGCATTCAATAGTCGATTTTCGAACGATTTTATTGATAAAATCGTTCGATTTGTGTATAATATAATTGAAAAGAGAGATTCTCTTTATGAGACGATAAATAGTTATTCTTCAAGAAAGGTGATGATGATATGTCCATTACTGCAACTGAATTAAAAATTAATCTTGGCAAATATCTTATGCTTGCAGAAACAGAGGATATTTATATTACTCGTAACGGAAAAGTTGTTGCAAAATTGTCTAATCCATATCAGGATAGAGTAGATGTTGCTAAATCATTGTTTGGCGTTCTTTCAAATGATATGACTCTGGAAGAAGCACGGGAAGAAAGGTTGAATACGATATGAGAGTTTTAGTTGATACTTGTGTTATCATCGATGCATTACAGTCTCGTGCTCCATTTTCAGAAGCAGCGCAAAAACTCTTTATATATTCTGCAAATAAGCAATTTGAGGGTTATATTACAGCAAAGTCAGTTACAGATATCTATTATCTGACACACCGTTTAACACATAACGACGTAGAAACACGAAAGATTTTGAGCAAGCTTTTTACTTTATTTCATTTGTTGGATACCACTTCTTTAGATTGCCGGAAAGCAATATCTTCTGAAATTGGTGATTATGAAGATGCTATTATGGTGGAAACAGCAATTCGTTCAGAAATGGATTGTATAGTAACCAGAAATGTAAAAGATTATATGAAATCTTCTGTTAAGGTGTGTGAACCTTCTGCATTATTAAAGCTATTAGAGGAAGAAAATGAAACTGAATAAAAACAAGAAGTGAATTGTTCAAAATGGATAATTTTTGATATGGATTGAAAAATAGCCTTATCCTGAACCGACCTCCTATCGTTAGACCTAAAATCTAACGATAGGAGGTCGGTTTTTTTATGGCTAAATATACACTTGTAAACGTCTGATAAAGTTACTATAATTTCAATTACAGAAAAAGGTGATGGAGAACTTACCTATGCAGATTTATGTGGATGCAGATGCTTGTCCGGTGGTGGACATAGTGGAAAAGATTGCAAAGAAATATCAGATTTCGGTGACACTTCTGTGCGATACCAATCATATACTGACTTCCGGTTACAGCGAGGTGGTGGTCGTGGGAGCTGGGGCGGATGCTGTGGATTATAAGCTGATCAGTCTCTGCCGCAGGGGAGACATCGTGGTAACTCAGGACTATGGCGTGGCAGCCATGACGCTGGGCAAGAGTGCCTACGCCATCCACCAGTCCGGTAAATGGTACACGGATGAGAACATCGACCAGATGCTCATGGAACGACATCTGAATAAAAAGGCAAGAAGAGCTTCTCATAAAAATCATTTAAAAGGTCCGAAGAAGCGGACAGAAGAGGATGACGAAAGATTTGCACAATCCTTTGAACGGATGGTAAAAGCAGCACTGGAGGAAGAGAAATGAGACTTTTTCCAAAGAGAACCGAAAAGAAGACTTACGACAGAAGCAATCAAAAACCTGTTATCAAAGCCAGCATCTGCAACGGTGAACAGGTGGCGGGATTCAAGGATATCCACACGGGAAAATTTGAAGAAGTCATGCTGATCCGCCGGGCGGAAGACCTTGAGACATTTAAGATAATGTATGGGATTGAGGGAGAGATTACAAAAGAATATTGATTTTAACAAAGCGAGGAATAGACTATGAAAAGAAAAATTATTTTAGCGCTGATGACAATATGTATTTTATCTTTTGTTTCCTGCGGAAAACAGGAAGCTACAGCGACAACAGAATCCATCCCCAATGCCGTTGAATCTGCACAAGTAGAAACTACAGAAACAACCACGGAGACAATAGAAAGCACTGAGGTAGTAGAAGATAACACAAGTGAAGCAGAAGCGAAAGACGAATCAACAGAGGCAGAAAAGACCACAGAAGTAACCAACATAGAAGAAGCAGAGCCACTTTCAGAAAAAGACCTTGCATTTAGTTTTTTGGGATATGATACATATAATGAATATGTAGAGGCAGGAAATGATGAGGCTGCATACATGCTTGCCGATAATGCAAACATGATAGTATCAGGTGAATTTACAGATGATGGTAATGTAATAGAAAGTCCAGTAAGAGGCATCAAACTTGGAGACAGTATAGACAAAGTAATTGAATTATATGGAGATACAAAGCAGCGTTCCGCAGATATTAAAGATGTATTCTCACATGATGGGTTAAAGGACTCCGGAGCATATAATTATTTCTTAAAAATTGATTCAACCAAAGACTACTTTTATGCATTTAGATTTAGAGTAGATCAAAATAATAATATAATTGCAGTTGTAATAGAACCTATTTCAATGAAGTATTGGTCAGAAGATTGAACTTAACTGAAAATGCTGAAGAGCCGACACAGATCCTTGGTAGATTATTCACAGAGAGAAGGCAGCTTGAAAGAGTCTCACCCTAATATCATTATTTTTACAAATGAAAAAAGCTCAGGAACACCCTATGATATGTACCCCAGAACATGATATCAGCAATTGTAGAATCTAATCGGACGAGAAAAGATTTTATTGCTGATCAGGTACTTTCTATGGCAGGATATTATGACTATTATAATAAAGGTGACTACAGTAAAGATGAAGAAAAAACATGTATAATAGGTGTATTCCGCCTGACCATGAAGAGCAAATCCGATAACTTCCGCCAGAGCAGCATCCTGGGCGTGATGAAGCGGATCAAGGCGAAAGGAGCTACGGTGATTGTCTACGAGCCTACTCTGGAGGACGGCAGTACGTTCTTCGGCAGCAAGGTGGTCAATGACCTTGCGAAGTTCAAGGAGATGAGCCAGTCCATCATTGCCAACCGGTATGACAGCTGTCTGGACGATGTAAAGGAGAAGGTATATACAAGAGATCTTTTCGGTCGTGATTAATGATATGAGATTGAGATATATGGAGAGACTATATATACTCATAGTTTTTTCGTTCCTTTACTCCAATGGGCCTTTTATAACAGCAGAGGGTAACATACCCCTCTGCATTTGTGTATAATATTTCCGAGATTATAAATATCAGGCAAAGCGTGCCACTGCCATTTAGCACTGGCACGCTTTGCCTTGCAGGTACGCGCCGCCTGGAGGCCCATAATCATTGCAGCCTTACTGTCAATATCTTTTTTCGGTATAACATATATTTTAGGTCTAAGATATATATTTCCGTACACTTGTGCTGTACTGCGTATTCTTTTAATGGCAGTCTATATATCAGGTCATCATAAGCTAATCCTCAACCATTTTTATAAAAGATAATCTGCCGCAGAACTCGGACATATACTTCGGCGGATTCATTTGCTCTTTATAGCGCCTCTCCATTTTCCGTAAGTGGGGGAGTAACACTTCTGTAATACCGTTAAGACCGGTTCTTTCCAATAAATTTTCTAATGATTCTTTTGATATTTCCATTATACTGTTCTCCTTTTCTCTGAGTATTTTTCTGTATAGTCCTGGACATCGTTGCCTCTTTCTCCTTACCGGAGAGCTGTACACAGGAGTCACTGAAGCTGCAGTAAATGACAAATTCAGCAATAGTTTTCCTGGCGCTTCGTATTTGATTCAGGAAAAGAACGGAATAATCTTTAAATTCATTTTTTATGCATAAATACATATGGTCGCGCGACCACATTTTTCCGTATTGTATATTATTATTTATTGTCTTAAACTGAAAATTAATTAAAGGACATATAAATGGCAGATTTAAAGTACATAATATTGCGAGGTCCGGTAAATGAAAAATGTTACGAGAAAAGACATTGCAGAAAAACTTGGAGTATCAGTATCTGTTGTTTCAAGAGTAATAAATAATAGTGGATATGTAAGTAAAGAAAAAAGAGAAAAAGTATTAAAGGCGGCAAAAGAAATGGGATATGTACAGAATCCTGTTGCAATGGCCCTTCAGCAAAACAAAACAAAGCAGTTACTTTTTTTCTGCGAAGATCTTACTTCTACATACTACAATCAAATGTATCATGGCATGGTAAGAGCCGCCAAGGAAAGAGGATATCATGTATTGACGGTAATGGATGAAAATGATTTTGAAATGGTAAAAGAAACAATAACGGATGGAATTTTGTTTCCAAATGAAATGGTAGCGGAAGCCTATGCAGCTTCGGTGGGGAGAAATTATAATCTTCCGGCTGTGACAGCATGTTCTAATCCGGGCATGTCGTTTTCAAAAGCAATGCCGGCTGTGACGATTGATAATGAAGAGGTGATTAATAAAGCCATAGATTATTTGATCGGATTGGGACATAAAAAAATAGGTATGACATTGCCATTCAGTTATGGTTATGTAGATTTGCGTTTTAGATACTGGGAAGAGCGGATGAAACAGGAGATTGGCATAGGATATGAAAAATACATTATAGATGTACAGGACCGGGTAAAGAGGAGAAGCAATACGAAAGGAATAAAGATTCCATGTCCTCAGGAATCAGGGGATTTCCTCTGCTATGATTGGTTTTATATTGGAAAGGAAGTGGCTGAATTTTATGTCTCTATGAGATATAAGCCTACAGTAATTTTATGTTTTAATGACGATATTGCATTCGGCACTATTGAATATTTGAAAAAACTTGGAATTCGGGTTCCTGATGATGTATCCGTAATGGGAATAGACGGTTTGTTTACGCGCGATAAATATACACCTAAGTTAACTACGGTAAATATGTATCCGGAACTTCAGGGCGCGAAGTGTGCAGAAATCCTGATTGATATTCTAAATGGTTTTAAATATAAGTATATATATAAATTTAAAGTTTCAATTTTAGAAGGTGAAAGTGTTAAAAAGCTTTAGTGCAGAGAATCAGGAGAAATACGTTTAGCAATAAAAAGCGATAAGAAGTGGTATAGATTTTTATATACAGATAAGGCAGGGGGGATGTTTGAATTGGGAAAAGGTCTGGTAGCCGGACTTGCTACGGAAGGCACAAGAACGATGACATTTACGGGAACTTATCTGGCAATGTTTGCGGAAAGAGGAAGGGGATATTTTAAAGAGCTGAATGTAAAGGTTAGCGATGCGGATAAGGAGGATGACAGATGATATTAGAAAACATACATTGTCTGCTTCAGTTTGATGATAGAGGAAACCTTTTGGCTTTAGTTAGTAAAAGCTCGGGCAGAAATTATATTGTGAAAGATGGATGTAGTTTATTCCGTCTGACTATGACAGAAATAATAGAAAACCGTGTTATGCCGGGAACACTGGCCCTGACCGGTGATATGGCAGAGCAGATTGACTTTATACAGCAAAGTCAGTGTTTGGAGATTGATTATAGAAATTTGGACGGTATGCCAGTAACGGTAAAATGTACAATAGGATTTATGGATGAAGAAATTCACTGGAATATATTAATAGAGAATAAGACAAGGTTCGCTGTCAGTGAAATAGAATATCCGGTGCTTCTGTTTAAACCGTATTTAGGATTAAATGCGGAAAGCGAGAGAATCTTACTGCCTAAGATGGACGGTATCCTTCTAGGCAACCCGGAGTTACATCCATGGGAAGACACTAACGCCGAAATAGTTGCGGAAAGATACTGGTATCCGGGAGAAGGAAAACAAAAACCGAATAATTTGGCAGTGCAGATGACCGCTTATTACGATGAAAAGGAAGGAATTTTAATTTATGCGGCAGATACGGATGGATATCCTAAAAAAATGGGCCCAATTTATTATAAAAATAAATTTATAGATCTGAGTCCGGTGCATCTTAGACCGGAAATTCCGAAAATGGATTTTTCATTAGAATATACGATTGTTACCAGGTTTTTTAAAGGCGACTGGAAGCAGGCAGCCCAAATCTATAAGAAATTTGCGGAAACCGCACCCTGGTGTAATAAAACTATTTCAGAGCGTGAAGATATCCCGGACTGGATAAAAAAAGGGGCATTCTTCTTGAGCTTTCGCCTGAGGTACCAGAACAAAGGAGAGGCTTATCTGGATTATGTACCTGATTATATCGAAAAATGGAAAAAGATATTGGACATTCCGATTGTTGCAATGATGTGTGGCTGGGAAAAAATAGGTGAATGGGCCGGTCCTGATTATTTTCCTCCTTTTGGAGGAGAAAGACGATTTCGGAATATGTGTGGCAGACTTATGAGAAACGGGGAGATTCCATTTACTTTCGGCTTATCGGGTTTAAAGATCCTTATAAGACGACATAGAACAAAATCAAAAGATCAGCCTCAATTGGCATTAGACTATGATGGAAGAGAAATATTTGAACAGCAGTATCGTGAATCAGCGGCGTTAGATATTAACGGAGTTCCTATTGTAGACTCTAATATTGACGAATGGGATGGGGTGCATGCATATGCCTGCCCTGCTACAGAACAGGCAAAAAGTCAGATTTACGGAGCGTCAATCCGGATGTTAAAAGAATATGGTGTTATTATGCAGCAGGCGGATCAGGTTTTAGGAGGGGGCACTTCCGAATGTTACAATTTCGGGCATGGACATCCACCGGGCAGAGGCATCTGGCAGATAGAAAGTCTTAAAAAAATATATGATGAGACTCGAAAAGACGCAAAGAAAATTTCTAAAGATTTTGCACTGTCACAGGAGTGGATTTCAGAACCATTTATTCAGTATCTGGATATTTACCATTGCCGAAATTATGATAAACCTCAGGGTGGTCTGGAAAGTATACCACTGTTTTCATATTTATATCATAAATATATTCCTTGTTATGCGGGGGATTGGACATCATTGCTTCCTGATAATAAAACCGGCGTATATTTCCATGGATGGAATTTTATCTGTGGTAATCTTCCGGCAGGATCCCCCCTGAATATGTTGGGGGAAATAAAAAATCATGAACCAGAAGAGGCAGATCCTAAAATAATGGAGATGGCATGCAATGTTTGTGCAGCGTTAAAAAATGCGACGTCCTATCTTATATATGGGGAGATGCTTCCCACAGAAGAACTGCCTGTACCCGGAATGGACATTTATATTCAGGGATTAGATTTTGGTTTTAAAAGGAAAAGCATAACGGTACCTTCTGTACTCAGTATGTTTTGGAAGAATCCGGCAGGTAAAATAGCCTGCGCGTTGGCAAACGTGTCAGATGAGACAAAGATTGTAGATATACCGGTAGATTCATATATGAAACATATACAAAAAGTTTTCGTGGAAATAAACGGATATGAAAAAAGATACTGGAGGAATATAGTCAAAGGAAAAGTCAGATTGAAAATGTCAGCCAGATCGGCAGCTGTTGTTAGAGAGGAAAGATAGAGTATGGATAGGATGTTGCGTAACAGGAAAGCAATAGTGTTTTTTGTAGCTCCCGCATTTGTTTTATTTACAGTTGTTTTGCTTATTCCGATTCTGCAGATGCTGTATTATTCTCTATGTGATTATAACGCATTAAAAGAGCCGGTATTTATAGGTCTGGATAATTTTAAAACCCTTTTATTTGAGGACAAAACAATGAGGATGGCTTTAAAGAATTCCTTGTTTTTCATGATATTTTCTGCCGTCACACAACAGATAATAGGAGTGCTTCTGGCTGTTATGCTGACCAATATCAGACGAGGAAGAAACTTTTTTAGGAATGTAATATATCTCCCTACGGTTTTATCATCAGCCGCACTGGGGTTGTTGTGGGCATTCATTTTTAATCCGAAATTTGGACTCAATTATCTGTTGGATAAGTTGGGAATACAGGGACCTTTATGGCTGATGGAATCAGACGGTTTTATTGTTCTTCCTATGATCGTGATTGCTTTTGTAGCACTTTGGCAATATGTGGGACAGAATATGATGTTATATATGGCTCAGATTATGGGCATTTCTAAGGATTTGTATGAAGCGGCACGAATAGATGGTGCGTCAGATACGAAAACATTTCGTTTTATTACATTACCCTTGATAAAACCAATGTTTATAACATCGTTATCATTAAATTGTATTGGTTCCCTCAAATTTTTTGATCTGGTCTATAACATGACTCAAGGCGGACCTAGTAACAGGACCCAGGTTCTTGCAACACATTTATATGAACAAGGATTCATTTATTTTAAATATGGTTATTCCAGCGCTATAGCTGTAGTTTTGCTGGTACTTTGTTTAATAGTGTCGTTGATAATACGGAAGGGCATAAGGGTGGAAAATTATGAAATGTAAACCGAAGAAAATAATTATATATATCATTCTGATAATCTTAACGTTAATATATATACTGCCGTTTCTTTGGATGATTAATGTATCGTTGAAGACGAATCAGGAATTAATGACAAATCCATTCAGTATGCCGGAAGTTCTGCAGTTGGGAAATTATATCTATGCATGGGTCAATGGAAATTTGGGGATAGCTATGCTTAACTCATTTATTGTCTGTTCAGTATCATTGATATTGAGTTTGACGATTGGATCTATGGCGGCTTTTGCCATTGCAAGAATGAAATGGAAACTTTCAGAATGGACTTTGAGTTATTTTCTGTTTGGGATGATGATACCTGTGCATTGTGTACTTATTCCTTTATTTGTTCAGTTTTCAAAATTGGGGCTGACAGATTCATTGATCGGGTTAATTATTCCATATACGGTATTTGCATTGCCGATGGTAATTTTTTTAATGACAGGTTTTTTTAAATCTTTACAGAATGAAATTTTTGAAGCTGCCTGTATAGATGGATGCAGTATTTATTCCTGTTTTTTTAAAATTGCTGCACCTCTTACCAAAACTGGATTTTCAGTAGCGGGAATGATGATTTTTGTTTCAAGTTGGAATGAACTTTTAATGGCACTTGTATTTATATCTGATGTAAATAAAAAGACTTTACCGGTGACCCTGACATATTTTGTAGGACCTTATGCTGTTAATTATGTACAAATGTTTGCTGCAATTATTATTGCTTTGGCGCCGACAATAATAGTTTATCTTATTTTCAGCAATCAAATAGTAGAAGGTTTGACTACGGGGGCCGTTAAAGGATAAAACAATTAGCAGAAGGGAGAAAATGAAATGATGAGAAAAAAATTAGTGTCAGTGTTAACCATTAGTGTTATATGTGTATCTATGTTACTGGGATGCAGTGTTTCAACGGATACAGGTGATGCTTCCCTTAATGAAGGAAATACTTCCAATGAAGGAAATACTTCCAATGAAGGAAATACTTCCAATGAAGGAAATACTTCCAATGAAGAATCATCTGGCGATGCTACAGAAATATCATGGATTTTTTATGATGACCTAAATGTATCAGAAGATCTTGTAACAAAAGGCTATAAGGATGTGATTGAACGGTTTAATGAAGATTATGCGGGAAAGTATCATGTAAATGTTATTAGTACTCCGAGGGAAGAGTATGATACAAAACTTAACGCATTAATTGCATCGGGAAATATCCCTGAATTATTTACCTGTCATCCCGGACCGCTTATGGAACAATATGTAGACGCAGGCGTTGCCGCTGATCTCACTGAGATACTTCAGAAAGATAATCCGGACTGGTATAAATCATTTAAAGACGGTATTTTTGATAAATTGACGTATGATGAAAAAATTATGGCAATACCGACTAATTTTTCGGCAGCACTTGTCTTTTATAATACACAGATATTTGAAGAGGTTGGTGTAACACCTCCGGAAACATATGACGAGTGGCTTGAAGTATGTGAAAAGATACAGGATGCCGGATATACGCCTATAGCTTGTTCTGCAAAAGACCCATGGTGTATCTCTTTGCTTGCAGGTTACCTTTGCGACAGAGAGGATGGACCGGATAATCTGCAGGGCGTTTCTGAAGGCACATTAGACTGGACAAGTGAATCATATATTAATGCCGGAAATAAACTTATAGAACTCTCTCAATATTTTCAGCCGACAGCAGCCGGAGATTCCAACGATCAGGCAAATGCGGAATTTACTTCAGGAAAGGCAGCTATGTTAGTTCAGGGATCTTGGGTGATCGGTGAAATTAATGGGCGTGTGCCTGAGATTGAAGAGGTATGCGGGGCTTTCCGGTTCCCGGCTATTGAGGGAGGAGCCGATCCTGATAGAATGATGGTTAAAACAGATAATATCATGCTAAGTTCTAAAGCTGAAGGTGACAAAAAAGAGGCGGCAATTGAATTATTGAAATATTTCACAGATGAAACGGCACAGAAATATGTGGCGGAAGAAGCTGGGAAAATACCGACTACAAATGTAGAAGTTGATACTGCTGTGGCACCAAAACAGTATAATTATGTAGAAGAGGTTTTGGATAATACAACAGCTACATTCGGATTTTATAATGAATCTCTGGCCACAACGGAAGCAGGAGATATATTTGATGATGCTATTGTAGAAATTTATTTACAAAATGCAACTCCTCAGGAGGCTTTTCAGGAACTCCAGGATTATTATGAAAAAAATGTGTGGTAACGGGAAAATAAGATGGACAGAAGAGAAGCAGATGCACAGGCAAAAGAAATTGTCAAAAAATGACAATTGAAGAGAAAATATCACAATTAAAATTCTTAACTTCCGATGAGGGTTAGCACTCAATCGAATAAAAGACTTTGAAAAGCCTGGAAAATCAACGTTTTTATTGATTTTCCAGGCTATCTTTAGCATAATTATTGAGTAGGTATCGGCACCCGTAACGACGGCAAACCTTACAGCAACTCCGAAGACAACAACGGCTTCGAATAGTAGCGGGAAAACAGGTAGCATACATTCAAAATATGTGTTTTGTCATAAAAATGGGGAGTGGATAAAAACCGATGCCTATGAAACTTGTCTTAGACGCTTAATGTCTGGGTTGGGGTATAATGTGACAAACAATCATTCTTTTCGTATGAGCTTAAACAGCAATGTTTTTATAGGCAAATATGGGTTACCTGCTACAGAGAGAGCAAGATTGCTGGGGCATTCAGTAGAGACAAATTTAAGATATTATAGTTTTGCCGGAAAGGACAGCTTGGATGATATCTGTGCAATACTGAATGAAGAGATTGAGGTCTCACCTAGGTCTCACCAAAATATCGTTACTTATACAAATGAAAAAAGCTCAAGAACCGCATATTCTCGAGCTTTCTAGAACAAAATCCTAATGCGGAAGATGGGACTTGAACCCACACGGTATTGCTACCACAAGATCCTTAGTCTTGCTCGTCTGCCAATTCCGACACTTCCGCATAGCGACACAAAATAATTACTATCTCGCATCACGCAAGAATGATAATAACATCTTCCCACGGCAATGTCAACATGATTTTGAAATTTGTAGGAATTATTTATACACTTAGAACAGTTTGGGAGAAATGTAAAGATAGAAAATTATGACGATGGCGTCTTAGATTTATTTCTGATATAATACATAACAGAAAATACACTACAGATGATTATTGGAAAAATATAAACAGAAGAGGGAACAACAGTTATGGAATCAAGAGTGGAACAAGCAGCAGAGAGAAAAATGTGTGGTTACAACTGTGCGCAGGCAGTGGCGTGCACGTACTGTGATCTGGCGGGAATTGATGAAGAGACGGCTAGGAATCTTACTCAGGGATTTGCGGTAGGAATCGGCGGCAGCATGGAAGCTACCTGCGGAGCTGTCATCGGAGCGGTCAATGTACTGGGACTGATCAATAAAAATCCGCAGAAGACCATGCAAGGGTCCAGAAGGATAATTCAGAGCTTCAAGGAGCAGAACGGAACCGTGATCTGTAAGGAATTAAAAGGCATCAACGATGGCATTGTAAAGAGAGAATGCATCGACTGCGTCAGAGATGCAGCGGCTTTACTGGAAGCAGAATTACCGGAAAGCTATGGAAAGTCGAAACCGGTAGTACCATAGAGGTGTGACAGCATGAGTACAAAAGAAACTTCAGCGGATAAAACAAAATACCGCCTAGCGGAAGCGGCGAAAAAGTGTATGGCTTCGTCCGGCACCGATGCCATGACAGTGACGCAGATCGTGCAGACCTGCGGCGTGACGAGGCAGACCTTTTACCGGAATTTTCAGGACAAATATGATCTGATCAACTGGTATTTCGACAAGCTCTTACTGGAATCTTTTGCACAGATGGGAGACGGACTTACCGTATACGAAGGACTGACCAGAAAGTTTGAATTCATTCAGAAGGAGAGAGTTTTTTTCGCCGGAGCATTCCGCTCGGATGATCATAATTCTCTGAGGGAACATGATTACGAACTGATCCTGGATTTCTACACGCAGCTGATCGGGCGTAAGACCGGTAGACAGCCCGAAGAGAATATTTTATTCCCGCTGCGGCTCTATTGCAGAGGTTCTATTGATATGACCGTGGAATGGATCTTCGCTCCGAAGGAGAGAACGCCGGAGCAGATGGCGGCGCTTTTGGTCAGTGCACTTCCTATGCCGGTGACAGAATTGTTTCAACAGTTGGGCGTATTGCGTTAGTGAAAAAATCACCAAAGCTATTTGTGAAAAATTACTAAAAAAAATGTACACATTGTGAACTTTCTGTAAAAAGTGACAGTCAAGCCAAACTGTCACTTTTTTTATGTCCAGATTGTAGTTAAAATAAAATTATCATTAAGATTTGTTCTCAATTCGAAAGGAGATTATGTATCATGGCAAACAGAATTATGCTCAACCAGACCTCTTATCATGGTGCCGGAGCAATCGAAGAAATCGTAAATGAAGCAAAGGCTCATGCTTTTCAGAAGGCATTCGTATGTTCCGATCCCGACCTGATCAAGTTCGGTGTGACTGGAAAAGTAACCGGACTGCTTGACAAGGAAGGTCTTGCTTATGAAGTTTATTCTGATATTAAGGCTAATCCTACTATTGACAATGTGAAAAACGGTGTGGCTGCTTTCAAGGCATCCGGTGCAGATTATATCATCGCCATCGGTGGTGGTTCTTCCATGGATACCTCCAAAGCTATCGGTATCATCATTGCCAACCCTGAATTCGAAGATGTACGCAGCCTGGAAGGCGTAGCACCTACCAAGAAGCCCTGCGTACCCATCATCGCAGTGCCCACCACAGCAGGTACCGCAGCAGAGGTTACCATCAACTACGTTATCACTGATGTAGAGCGCAAGCGTAAGTTCGTATGCGTAGATCCTCATGATATGCCTATTATCGCTGTGGTAGATCCCGAGATGATGTCTTCTATGCCCAAGGGACTGACCGCTTCTACCGGTATGGATGCTCTGACCCACGCTATCGAAGGTTATACCACCAAGGCGGCATGGGAGATGACCGATATGTTCCACCTGAAGGCAATCGAGATCATTTCCAAGTCCCTGCGCGGCGCTGTAGCCAATACCAAGGAAGGCCGTGAAGGCATGGCTCTGGGCCAGTACATTGCAGGTATGGGCTTCTCCAACGTAGGTCTTGGTATTGCCCATTCCATGGCACATACTCTGGGTGCTGTCTATGATACCCCTCATGGTGTAGCCTGCGCAATGATGCTCCCCATCGTTATGGAGTACAATGCTGACTGCACCGGTGAAAAGTATCGTGAGATCGCCCGTGCTATGGGAGTGGAAGGTGTAGACCAGATGGATCAGGCAACCTATCGTAAGGCTGCTGTAGATGCCGTTCGCAAGCTGTCCGAGGATGTAGGAATTCCTTCCAAGCTGGAAGCACTGAAGGAAGAGGATCTTCCTTTCCTGGCAGAATCCGCTCATGCAGATGCCTGCGCACCCGGCAACCCTAAGGATGCAAGCATCGAGGATCTGACCGAGCTGTTTAGAAAGTTGATGTAATCATTAAATTTGCTACTGTTTTTCCGAAAAATAATATGGTATGCTAAGAAACGAGCAGGCTTGCGAGAGCAGACCTGCTCGTTTTTAAAAGAAAAATGGATGAAATCAACAGGACAAAGGAAACAATAATGGGCAATACAAAACATACCAAAGAGCAGATCCGTGAAAGGATCCAACAGAAAAAGATCCTCTTTGACGGAGCCTTCGGGACCTATTACGGAGGAAAATATGACACGAAACAGCTGCCGGAGCTGGCGAATCTGGAAGCCCCGGAACGGGTGAGGGAGATTCATACGGAGTACCTCGAGGCAGGAGCACAGATTCTGCGTACCAACACCTTCGCAGCCAACAGCTTCTGCATGGATAGGTCCAAAGAACAGATCGAGGAGACTCTGCGAAGCGGCGTACGCCTGGCGAGGGAAGCGGTGGCTGCGTGGAGAGAACGCACCGGTGAGACAAAAGAAGTCTATATTGCCGGAGATATCGGACAGATTCCCGGGGATGCGCTGGCACAGAAGGATACTTTATGCCGCGAATACAAAGAGATCTGCCGTATTTTTCTGGAAGAGGGAGCGGACTTTTTTGTCTTTGAAACTTTTTCCGAGATGGAAGAGCTCCTGCCTGCGATCAAAATGATCGGGGAACAGGCATTTATTACGGTACAATTCTCTGTAAACCAGTTCGGCTACAGCAATGCAGGATTAAGTGCAAGAAAGCTTTTACAGAGAGCGGGTGAGGCAAAGGAGATCGATGCCGTGGGCTTTAACTGCGGTGTGGGTCCGTCCCATATGCACCGGATCCTGCAGATACTGGAAAAACCGGAAGGAAAACTTCTCACAGCCCTTCCCAATGCGGGGTATCCTCAGATGGTCACCGGCCGTATGATCTTCACCGGGGATAACAAAGACTATTTTGTGGACAGAATGCAGCAGATGACTGCCCTTGGAGTGGATATGGCAGGCGGCTGCTGCGGTACGACACCGGAATATATCGCGGAGCTTGCCGGAAAGCTGGATCTGACCCAGTACCCACAGGCAAAAAAAGACACAGAACCGGAGAAAAAGCAGGCACCGAAGGAAGACCGTTCTTTTTATCATACCAAAGAGGCGGAGGGCAGGAACCGAAAGCTGATCGCCGTGGAACTGGCACCTCCCATGGGAATCGATGACGAAAAACTGATGGATGCGGCACATCTGCTACAGAAGAGCGGAGTGGATGTGCTGACTTTCCCGGATTCTCCTTCGGGACGTACCAGAGCAGATTCCATTCTCATGGCGGAGAAGGTGGCAAGAGAGACCGGTATGTGTGTCATGCCCCATATCTGTTGCCGGGATAAAAATGCCATTGCCATGCGTTCCCAGCTGCTGGGAGCCTATATCAATGGCATTCAGAATTTCCTTGTGATCACGGGAGACCCCATTCCTTCCATGGTGCGGACCACGGTGAAGAGTGTGTTCAACTTTGATTCTGTGGGACTGATGCAGATTCTGGCGGATATGAACGAGGAGCAGTTCACGCAGGCTCCGGCCAACTACGGCGGAGCCATCAATCAGGGCAGGCGTAATCTTGAGGTGGAGATCGGCAGAGTGAAGAAGAAAATGGCGGCGGGAGCCACCTTTTTTCTGACACAGCCCATTTCCACACAGGAGAGTGCCGACAGAGTGCGCCGGATCAAGGAGGAGACCGGAGCAAGGATTCTCTGCGGGATCATGCCTTTCGTGAGTCTTAAAAATGCCACCTTTATGAAGAACGAGATGGCAGGCATCGACGTGACGGACGAAGTACTGGCAAGATACCGAGCGGACATGACCAGAGAAGAGGGAGAGCAGGCCGGTGTGCAGCTGGCAAAGGAAGTGATCGTCATGACGGAGGATTTTGCGGACGGCTATTATTTCTCCTTTCCCTTCAACCGGGTGACCATGCTGGAAAAAATACTCAATTAATGTTTTTTTTTCAAAAAACAGTTAACAAACCTTGGAAAAATCCGAAATAAGTAGTATACTGTAACTGATATAAAAGGACTAATGGCTGAAAGGCCGATTCAAAACAGTTGACACGGAGGTGACTGTGATGAGTATTAA
This sequence comes from Lachnospiraceae bacterium GAM79, assembly GCA_003584705.1. Lineage (GTDB taxonomy): Bacteria > Bacillota > Clostridia > Lachnospirales > Lachnospiraceae > Acetatifactor > Acetatifactor acetigignens. Next base: position 2,635,970 of record AP018536.1, on the reverse strand, counting down.
TATTCAGGCAAAAACCAATTATTCATTTCTGTTTTCCGGTTTGAGCTCTACGGCATCCAATGCGGCAAGCAGCAACTGGCTGGCAGATTATGCAAGTATTAAGAACGGCAGCTATGCCAAGCTGATGAAGGCTTATTACGGCAAGGAGAACAACGCATCCAAAACCGCAGCTTCCGACATAACGAAGAAAGACACCACGACGGAGACCGCGAAGAAAGCACTGGCCAAGGTAGAAACCGCCACTGATGCTTTGAAGGAATCCGCAGATACATTACTGGCTACCGGTAAAAATGATCTGTTCGCACAAAAGGATATCACCACCAAGGATGAGAATGGTATAGAGACCACGACCAAGGGCTATGATACCAGTGCCATCTACAATGCGGTGAACAGCTTTGTGAAGAATTACAACAGCGTGATGGCTGCTGTGGATGATGTGAGCGATACCACAGTGAACAACCGCACGGAATCACTGGGGAATACCACCATTGCCAACAGTAAGCAGCTGGCGAAGATCGGTATCACTATGAAAAATGACGGCACCCTGTCTCTGGACAAGGATACCTTTATGAAAGCCGATATGAATACTGTGAAGAACCTGTTCCAGGGGAACGGTTCCTATGGTTATCGTGTATCCGCACAGAGTTCCATGATCAATTTTGCAGCAGACCATGCTTCCACCAGAAGCAGTCTGTACACCGGAACAGCAGGATATACCGGCACTTACAATGCAGGCAATCTGTTCAGTTCCTACATGTAAATGTAAAATAATTGCAAAAATGCGGCTGCCGGTCAGCCGCATTTTTTACGCAGAAATCGTAATTATTTTGCATACAGTTTAAATAATTCGAAAAATAGTGTTGACATTTGGAGCCGGTTGTTGTAATATACATTTGTTCGCAGAAATGGCGGAATTGGCAGACGCGCACGGTTCAGGTCCGTGTGGTAGTGATACCATGAGGGTTCAAGTCCCTCTTTCTGCATCACTTTTTCAAGTGACTTAAAGTAATTTGAAAAAAGTGTTGACATTTTTAATTAAATACTGTAAGATATATCTTGTTCGCAGAAATGGCGGAATTGGCAGACGCGCACGGTTCAGGTCCGTGTGGTAGTGATACCATGAGGGTTCAAGTCCCTCTTTCTGCATCACATGGCGGTGACCGAAAGGTTGCCGCCTTTGTCGTTTCTGAAAAATATAATACAAAACCGGGAAAGGGGCGAAAACCGTGGCAATTAATAGAAGAGACAAAACGAAGACAGACAGGGCATCGAAAGTACACAAGGACTGGTACAAACTGGATCTGTCGGCCATCGTATACCCGACCTTACAGAGAAGAGATTTTTCTTCCGTTTATCGTTTGTCCGTTCTTTTAAAGGAGGAGATCAATCCCGAGATGCTGCAGCGGGCCGTGAATCTGACAATGCCTCGTTTTCCGACGTATAAGGCGGCTATCCGCAAGGGTGTCTTCTGGAGATACCTGGAGCCCAATGACCGCCCCGGCCCATTTGTGCAGGAGGACGTGAAAAATCCCTGTCAGCCCATGTATTTCAAGGCCAATAACCGGTATCTGGTAAGAATCTATTATTACCGGAACCGGATCGCCCTGGAGGCCCATCACAGTCTGGGAGACGGTACCGGAGGCATGTGCGTATTGCAGACTCTGACGGCCACTTATCTGCGCCTGAAGGGGCATACGGAGATTGAGAACGGCGGTTTTGTGCTGGATATTTTAGAGACACCGGATCCGGTAGAACTGGAAGATGCCTACATGAAATATGCCAATGCCAAGGTGTGCCCGCCCAGACCGGGGGAGAAGGCTTACCGTGTCCGGGGAACCAAGGAGCCCTTTTATACCCTGAACATCATAGACGGTATTATGTCGGTGGCAGAGGTCATGAAGGTGGCAAAAAGCTATAATGCCACCATTACGGAATATTTCAATGCGGTTCTGCTCTATGCACTGATGCAGAAGCAGGAGAGTGAGTGGCATTTAAAATTACGTCCGGTAAAGATTGCCATGCCGGTGAATCTGCGGCGCTTTTTCCCATCGAAGACTCTGCGGAATTTTATCACCATGATCTATCCGGGGATTGACCCAAGACTGGGAGAATACACTTTTGAAGAGATCGTGACCCAGGTGCACAATTACATGCGGTATTATCTGAATGAAAAGCTGTTGCGGGGCGATATCACCACCAACGCAGAGACCCAGAGGAACCCGTTTATCCGTGTGGTACCGCTGTTTATCAAGGATCTGGTGGTCCGCCAGTTCTATACGAAGATCCAGGACAAAAACTCTTCGGCGGGGCTGACCAACATGGGAGCTTTGAAAGTGCCGGAGACCATGAAGCCCTATATCGAACGTTTTGATATCTATATGGGACAACCGTTCTCTACGAGAACCAACTGTGCCATTGCCAGCTTTGAAGATATTCTGACCATCAATTTTGCCAGCAGTATTGCGGAAACGGATGTGGAACGACTGTTTTTCCGCAAGCTGGTACAGGACGGTATTCATGTGAAGATCGAGAGTAACCGGTAGATCCTCCGGTTAGAAAGGAAATGCTTATGTCATATTGTGTGAACTGTGGTGTGGAACTGGATGCTTCGGCAAAGAAGTGCCCTCTGTGCGACACACCGGTGTATAATCCCAAGGCACCGGAACCGGAGAAGCAGCCATCCCCTTTTCCAAAGGAAAAGGGACAGGTGGAAGTGGTAAAAAGAAAAGATCTGGGAGTACTGTTGACGGTTATTGTACTGGCTACGGCGGTGACCTGTGGGCTGTTAAACGCTTTTGTGTTCCGCAGCAGTCTGTGGTCTCTGGCGGTGATCGGCGTAGTCCTGGTATTGTGGGTTATTATGATCCCTGTGGTTATTTATACGAGACAGCCCATTTATCTGTCGATCCTGCTGGATGGAGTGGCAGTGATCGTGTATCTATATCTGCTGACTTATCTGACGGGACATAACAGCTGGTTCTATGGACTGGGACTGCCGATCGTATTGCTGGTGACGGCAGTGGTGGAAGCGGTGACGTTCTGTATCCGCAAGCTCCCCATGTCCTTCCTGACAGGAGCCCTGTACCTGATCTCGGGAATCGCTGTTTTGTGCGTGGGACTGGAACTTCTGATCGACCGGTTCCTGAGACAGGAGATCGCACTGGGATGGTCGGCTATCGTGCTGACGATCTGCGTGATCGTCGATATCACCATCGCCACCCTTTTATCCCGGAGGAGACTGCGCAATGCAGTGCGCAGAAGATTGCACTTTTGATCACTATTCAGAGCCATGAAATATTGGCGAAGCAGCCTCAGATGAGCAAACAACAAGTGAACTTGTTGTTCAGGAAAGCATCGGAGATGCGATTTTGCGAATGAGGCGCTGAATAGTTACGAGAAAACTAGGTGAACAGGAGGAACTTATGGCACTGGTAGGAAAAAACAGTGAGAAGAACAACCAGAATCTGATGCAGCTCATCCGCAGGGCCCATGGTCTTGTGGAGAATCCGGATCTGGAGAAGCACAGACAATCCCAGGATCACATTGGCGAGCTGCTCGGCAACAGTAAAGAGATCCAGTACCGTCCCGTGGACATCGATGGCATGGATGCGGAGTGGGTCAGCGTGAACCGGGCTCATATGAAAAAGTATGTGATCCTGCATTGCCACGGAGGCGGATATTCCACCGGCAGCAGTATCTATGCCAGAACCCTGACATCAAAGCTGGCGGCGGGTACTTCCATGGATGTGCTGTGCTTTGATTACAGACTGGCACCGGAGCATCCGTATCCGGCAGCTGCGGAGGATGCCATGAAAGCCTGGAACTATCTGATGCTTTTGGGCTACGGAGCAAGAGATGTGATCATTACCGGAGATTCGGCCGGAGGTAATCTGGCGCTTTCACTGGTGTTGAAATTGAAAGAGCAGGAGCGCTTGTTTCCCAGAGGAATCGTGCTGATGTCTCCCTGGACGGATCTTACCGGCGAGGGCAAGACTTTCCAGACCAAGGCTGAACTGGATCCGGTACTGGATAAAGAGTACATCGACCGTATGACCAGGGCCTATGCCCCGGACAGAGATCTGACGGATCCTTATATTTCTCCGCTGTTTGGAAACTTTCATGGTTTCCCGCCCGTCTATATTCAGGTGGGAGAGAATGAAATCCTGTTGGACGATTCTCTGCGGCTATATAAAAATCTGATCAAAGCCGGGGTCGCTGCCCATATCGACCGATTCCCCGGAATGTGGCATGTTTTTCAGATGTCACCCTTCAAAAAGGCCAGTGAGGCCATGGATAAGAATGCGGAATTCATCTATTCTGTGTGCAGATAATTTAAATCAGAAAAAATGACTATTTTTTCAAAAGAAAGAAAAGGATTTTTAAGACAGGCACAGAATATTAGAAGTAGGGGCAGGAGGAACTATGACGATCAGAGAAAACTTGGAACAGTGGGAAAAGGATTATTTAAGTCCGTACGCATCCTTGAGTGTGAACTCCAAAGGACGTCTGCGACCGGAAGAACAATGTGATATCCGGCCGGTGTTTCAGAGAGACAGAGACCGTATTATCCATTGCAAGGCCTTTCGAAGGCTAAAGGATAAGACCCAGGTATTTCTGACACCTGAGGGTGACCATTACCGTACCAGACTGACACATACGCTGGAGGTATCCCAGACGGCCAGAACCATAGCCAAGGCATTAAAGCTGAACGAGGATCTGGTGGAAGCCATTGCGCTGGGACACGATCTGGGACACACGCCTTTCGGACATGCCGGAGAGCGTGCGCTGAACAGAGTATGCCCTTTTGGCTTCGAACATGCCGAACAGAGCGTCCGCACCGTGGACATTCTGGAGAAGGATGGCAAGGGGCTGAATCTGACCTACGAGGTGCGAGACGGTATAAGAAACCACCAGACCATTGGAAAGCCCCACACCCTGGAGGGCAAGATCGTCAGACTTTCCGATAAAATTGCCTATATTCATCACGATATGGATGACGCCATCCGCGGAGGAATCCTCACGGAAGCGGATGTGCCGAAGGACATCTGTGAGGTGATCGGCAGCAGTCCCACCGAGAGACTGGATCATTTCATTCATGACATCGTGACCAACAGCATGGACAAGGGAGACATCCTGATGTCGGAGCCGGTGGCGGAAGCCATGACGAAGATACGACAGTTCATGTTTGAGAGAGTTTACAAGAACCCGGTAGCGAAGAGCGAAGAGGGGAAAGCAGAGATGCTGATGGAGACATTGTACCAGCATTTCCTGAAGCATCTGGATGATCTGCCGGAAGAATATCTCAATCTTCTTTCCGTGGGAGAACCGAGAGAGAAGGTCGTCTGCGACTATGTGGGAGCGATGACGGATCGGTTTGCCATAGCGGTATACGAGGATATTTACATACCGAAATCCTGGCAGAGATAGGTACAAGATAAAATAGGAGTTAAAAAAACGTGTATTATCCCGAAGAACTGGTAGAAGAAGTCAGAGCCAGAAATGACATCGTGGATGTGATATCGGGCTATGTCTCATTGAAAAAAAAGGGAAGCAACTATTGGGGCTGCTGTCCTTTTCATAACGAAAAAACACCTTCCTTTTCGGTGTCTTCGAACAAACAGATGTATTATTGCTTCGGATGCCATGCCAGCGGAAATGTATATACGTTTCTTATGAAATATGAAAACGATACCTTCCCGGAGGCCATTAAGATCCTGGCGGACCGCGCCGGGGTAAAGCTTCCCGAAGTGGAGGAGACACCGGAACAGAAGAAAAAAGCCGGCAAACGTATGCGGCTGCTGGAAGTCAATAAGGAAGCGGCAAAATATTTTTATTATATGCTGCGGGATCCCCGTGGCGAAGTGGGAATGCGGTATCTGACGGGGCGGAAGCTGACCGATGAGACCATGCATCATTTCGGACTGGGTTATGCCGGGAAAAACGGCGAGCAGGTGGTACAGTACCTGCGGAAAAAGGGCTTTACGGACGAAGAGATCAAAGACTCCGGACTGGCAATGTTTTCTGAACAGCGGGGACTGCGAAGCCAGTTCTGGAATCGTGTCATGTTCCCCATACAGGATATCAACCACCGGGTCATCGGCTTCGGCGGCAGAGTCATGGGAGACGGGGAACCGAAATACCTGAATTCACCGGAGACCATGATCTTCGATAAGAGAAGGAATCTTTATGGACTGAATTTCGCAAGGACTGCCCGGACGGGCAATATTATCCTGTGCGAGGGCTACATGGATGTCATAGCCATGCATCAGGCGGGATTTACCCAGGCGGTGGCATCCCTGGGAACGGCATTTACGGTGGAACAGGCTAACCTTTTACACCGTTATGCGGAAAACATCCTGCTGGCCTACGACAGTGACGGTGCCGGAACCAAGGCGGCACTCCGGGGCATCGGTATTCTCAGGGAGGCCGGGCTTACCGGTAAAGTCATCAATATGCGTCCTTATAAGGACCCGGATGAATTTATCAAGAATCTGGGGAAAGAGGCTTTTCAGGAGAGAATCGATCAGGCGGAGAACAGTTTCTACTTCGAGATCCGTATCCTGAGTGAACAATACGATCAGAGTGATCCGGAACAGCGGACGAAGTTCCACCGGGAGATCGCACAGAAACTGTGCGAATTTTCGGAAGATCTGGAGCGGGAGAATTATTTGCAGGCCATTGCCGAAAAATATATGATCCGTCCCGATGATCTGCGCAAAATGGTCATAGGATATGCTTCCCAGACGGGAATCGCCAGACCGATTCCCCGTCCCCGCAGCGGAGTGCAGAACAAGAGCGATCCTTCGGAGAGCGGACGGAAGTCCCAGAGACTGCTGATCACCTGGATCGGAGATGATCCTTCTCTGTATACGATTGTACGCAAGTACATTTCTCTGGAGGATTTCACGGAGGAATTGTATCGCAAGGTGGCGGAGAAGATGTTTGCAGAGCTGGACAACGGACAGTTTCAGCCGGCGGGGATCATCAGCATGTTTGAGGATGAAGAGGAGCAGAGGCAGGCAGCGGAGCTGTTCCATACAACGCTCCCCGAATTGTCCACGAAGCAGGAGAGAGAAAGAGCTTTCCATGACATTCTGGTGTCAGTCAAACGCAACAGCTACCAGTACTATATGGCGCAGCTGGGTACAGATGTCAACGCGGTCAAAAAAGCGGTGGAAGGCAAAAAAGCACTGGAAGAATTACAAAGAGCCCGCATTTCTCTGGAATAATAGGGTTTGCGGCTCGGGACAGTTATAAAAAATACGAAATATGGCTATAAATAATGGCAATGAAAGGATGGAACCACGAAAATGGATGAAAACACACAGGCAAAATTTGCGGAGAAGATAAAAGAGCTCCTGAATATGGCGAAAAAGAAAAAGAATGTGCTGGAGTATCAGGAAATCAGTGACTTCTTTGCGGACATGCCTCTGGAAGAGGAACAGATGGAGAAGGTTCTGGAGTATCTGGACCAGAACAACGTAGATGTGCTGCGTATTACCGATGACGATGATGTGGATGACGAAGAGATCATTCTGACCGATGAGGACGAAGTGGATGTGGAGAACATCGACCTGTCCGTACCGGAAGGCGTCAGCATTGAGGATCCTGTCCGTATGTACTTAAAGGAGATCGGCAAGGTGCCTCTGTTAAGTGCTGAGGAAGAGATCGAACTGGCCCAGAGAATGGAAGAGGGCGACCAGGAAGCGAAAAAGCGTCTGGCAGAGGCCAACTTACGTCTGGTAGTCAGTATTGCCAAGAGATATGTAGGCCGTGGAATGCTGTTCTTAGACCTGATCCAGGAAGGTAACCTGGGTCTGATCAAAGCTGTAGAGAAATTCGATTATCGTAAAGGATATAAGTTCTCCACCTATGCGACCTGGTGGATCCGTCAGGCCATCACCAGAGCGATCGCCGATCAGGCGAGAACCATCCGTATCCCGGTGCATATGGTAGAGACCATCAACAAACTGATCCGCGTGAGCAGACAGCTGCTGCAGGAGCTGGGAAGAGAACCGACCCCCGAAGAGATCGCGGAAGAGATGAACATGCCGGTAGACAGAGTGCGTGAGATCTTAAAGATCAGCCAGGAGCCCGTATCCCTGGAGACTCCTATCGGTGAAGAGGAAGACAGCCATTTAGGCGACTTCATTCAGGATGATAATGTACCGGTTCCTTCCGATGCTGCAGCATTTACCCTGCTGAAGGAACAGCTGGTGGAAGTGCTGGGTACTCTGACAGAGAGAGAACAGAAAGTACTGAGACTCCGTTTCGGTCTGGATGACGGACGGGCCCGTACTCTGGAGGAAGTAGGTAAGGAATTCAACGTTACCCGTGAACGTATCCGTCAGATCGAAGCAAAGGCATTGCGCAAACTGCGTCATCCCAGCCGCAGCCGCAAGCTGAAGGATTATCTGGATTAATGGCGGAAGTTATATTATCCAATCGAATGCAGGCTTTAACAGACATGGTCACTCCCGGCACTGTGATAACAGATGTGGGGTGTGACCATGGTTTTGTATCGGTCTATCTCGTGCAGAGGGGGCTCTCCCCACGGGTGATCGCCATGGATGTGCGGTCAGGACCCCTGGAGCGTGCCAGAGAGCATATCCGGGAATATGGTCTGCAGGACAGGATAGAGACCAGACTTTCCGACGGTCTGCACGGCCTGAAGACCGGAGAGGCGAACGGGATGATCTGTGCCGGCATGGGCGGACCTCTCATGGAGAAGATTCTTACCGAAGGAAGAGAACAGGCACAGGGATTTGCAGAGCTGATCCTGCAGCCACAGTCGGAGATCCCGCATTTTCGGACATTCCTGATGGATGAGGGATATCTTCTGCTGGATGAGAATATCATCTACGAAGAAGGAAAATATTATTTTATGATGAAGGTGCGCTGGCTGGGTGCGATGACGGACGATGCGGTACGGCAGAAAGTCGGGGACTCCTGGAAGACGGAAGGTCTGGATCCCGGACTGGCGGAAAAGTTCGGCCCGCTGCTTTTATCCCGCAGAGACCGGATACTTCGGGAGTATCTGGAATGGATGCTGACCGAGCGAAGGCAGATCGTGGGACGCATGGAGCAAAAGGCAGATGCGGACAATCCCAGAACCATATGCCGCAGACAGGAGATCGCAGACGAGATCACCCTGATTACCCGTGCACTGGATTGGTATGATAATGGCAAGGAAGCGGATTGTATTTAGGCAATAAGACCTGTAAAAGCAGATTACAGAAGGACAGGGTGAGAAAAATGATCACAGTGAAGATAAACGGGGAAGAGAGACAATATCCTCAGGGAGCCACTTACGAGGATGTGGCCAACGATTATCAGCAGGAGTATGAGAATCTGATCGCACTGGCAGCCAGAGACGGCAAGATCAGAGAATTGTTCAAGAAACTGACAAGGGATTGCGAGGTTACCTTTTTTACCTTGAAGGATGATGTGGGCAACAAGACTTATGTGCGTTCTGCCACAATGCTGTTTTTGAAAGCGGTATTTGATGTCTACGGCAGAGAGGCGGCCCAGAGCTGTCGTGTGGAATTTGCCATCGGCAACGGTTCCTACATCTCTCCAAAGGGGAAGATTAATGTGACGGAAGAAAATGCTGCAAAGATCCGTAACCGGATGCGGGAGCTGGTGGAGGCAAAGACACCTTTTCTGAAGAGATCCTATTCCCTGGATAATGCCATGGAACTGTTTCGGAAAGAGGGGATGAAGGATAAGGAAAAACTGTTCCGTTACCGCAGAGGCTCTTTCGTAAATATTTATGAAATGGACGGTTATTACGATTATTATTACGGCTACATGCTGCCCAATGCCGGCTATGTAAAGTGGTTCGATGTCATAGCGTATGAAGATGGATTTATGCTGCTGCTGCCGGATAAAAAAGATCCTACACATGTTAAGCCGTTTCAAGAGAGAAAGCTGTTATTCCGGACGTTGAAAGAATCTGAGGAATGGGGAAAGGAGATCGGTATTGAGACCGTAGGTGATCTGAATGATCAGATCTGCCGTGGGTCGCTGAGTGAACTGATCCTGGTACAGGAAGCGCAGCAGGAGCGTAAGATCGGCGAGATTGCCAAGAGCATCGTAGACAGGGGCGGCGTGAAATTTGTCATGATCGCCGGACCCTCTTCTTCCGGCAAGACCAGTTTTTCCCACAGATTATCCATTCAGTTGAAGACCCTGGGGAAAACACCGCATCCCATTGCACTGGACGACTATTTCGTGAACAGAGAATTCACGCCAAGGGATGAGAACGGTGATTACAATTTCGAATGTCTGGAAGCGATTGATGTAAAGCAGTTCAATGATGACATGTGCAGATTGTTAGCCGGTGAACGTGTGGAGCTGCCTTCCTTTAACTTCAAGACCGGAAAGCGGGAATATAAGGGCAATTTCAAACAACTGGGACCGGATGATATTCTGGTGATCGAAGGTATCCACGGTCTGAATGAGAAGACATCTTATGCACTTCCCGAGGAGAGTAAATACAAGATCTATATCAGTGCATTGACCAATATCAATATTGATGAGCATAACCGGATCCCGACTACGGACGGAAGACTTCTCCGCCGTATGGTCAGAGATGCGAGGACCAGAGGTGCGGATGCGAGACGCACCATCGATATGTGGGCTTCTGTACGACGGGGTGAGGAACAGAATATTTTCCCGTTCCAGGAGGATGCGGATGCCATGTTTAATTCCGTCCTGATCTATGAACTGGCAGTGTTAAAGCAGTTCGCAGAGCCGTTATTGTTCCAGATCGATAAGGGAGAACCGGAATATTACGAAGCCAAGAGACTGCTTAAGTTCCTGGAGTATTTCCTGGGTGTGACCAGTGAAAGCCTTCCCAATAATTCTCTGTGCAGGGAATTTGTGGGTGGAAGCTGCTTCAACGTGTAAACTATTCAGAGTAGCGCAATTCTGCTGACAGGCGTCGAATGCTTGCATTCGTAAGACTGTGCGGCAGAATTGATGCGACGAAGTAACCACATGAGCAAAAAGTAAGCATCGTCAGATGCGATTTTGCGAATGTGGTGCTGAATAGTTTACTCTACAGTAAGAAAAGGAGAATACCTGTGGAGAGTCGTTTACCAAAGATAAAATCGATAGTAAAGCAGACAGCAAACTGGGTGATCCGGATCATGGGCAGCCTGATCCTTCTGTTCCTTGTATGGTATGCCATGCGTACCCTGCAGTATATGCTTCCGGTGGCAGGTCATGAAGTTCTGGTGGAGATTCCGGATTCCGTAATACGGAATCTGGCGGCAGCAGCGCTGATATTGCTATTGTATGCAGTTCTGACGGCAGTGGAAAAAAAGGCCGGTGACAAAATCGTCATCTGGTGCAAAAGAATTGCCGTAACGCTCGGCATGCTTTGGCAGGGAATCGCAGGATTGTGCTGGGTTCTGGCGGCAGACAGAGTGCCGAGTGCAGATCAGGCATCGGTTATTGGTGCGGCCATAGATTTTATACAGGGTGACTATGGGACGCTGGCTCCGGATCATTATTGCGGTCTGTATGCTCATCAGCTGGGACCGGCGGCCATGGAAGAGATGCTGTTCCGGATTCTTGGAGAGGCGGATTATCATGTGATCCAGATAGTGTTCGTACTTCTGAACGTGGCGGGTATCTATTGCATTTACGGCATTCTGAAGGAAGTTTCCGGAAGACTTGCGGTGGTGGCCATGGGGACACTGCTTGCGGGCAGCTGTATGGCATCTGTCTTTTATGCCAGCTGGGTCTACGGAGAGATTCCCTGGGTATTCTGTTCCCTGTTTTCCGCATGGATGCTGGTCCGATATATCAAATATGGAAAAACGGGATCACTGGTGGGCATTGTGACAGCTCTTACACTGGGAACTCTGCTGCGTAAGAACACACTGGTCCTGGTGGTGGCATATTGCATGGTCGGCGCGGTAAGGATATTCTCAAAATGGGACAGACGCCTGTTGATTTCACTGGTGCTGGCGTTGGCACTGCCACTCTTGTGCTATCAGGGAATCTATAAAATGTATGAGATGAGATCCGGAATGGAGCATTCCCGGGGATTGCCCACATCGGCTTACCTGTATCTGGGAATGGAAGAGATCGGTGGCCGGTACGGCTGGTATTACAGCGATTGCTGGGCACAATATTATGCAACGGACTGTAATACAGAGCAGAGCGATCAGATCTACCGGGAGATGATGCAGGAGCGCATGCAGGCCATGAAAGCACAGCCGGGGTATCTGAGAGGTTTTTATCAGGGAAAACTTCTGTCCCAGTGGAATGTCCCGACCTATCAGTCACTGTATTTCAACTTTAACCACGGGGATGTGTACCATGAGAAACTGGCGGCACTGGAAGACCGGCTGAGTGGAGATCTGTTTGACAGTGTGGTGAGGATGGCAGATCGTTTACAGTTTATTATCTATCTGGGGTGTCTGTTTTACTTTATCTTCTGTGTCCGAAAAGACAGTGAGATCACACAGCATCTGTTGGCAGTGGCTGTGATCGGGGGCTTTTTGTTCAGTATTTTCTGGGAAGCAAAGGCCAGGTATATGTATGCCTATTACATGATGATGTTCCCGCTGGCAGCACTGGGATATGGGGAAATCATACGTCTGGCAGAAAAATATTGCTTTTTCCGGAAGAAAAAGATATAATCGAACAGGTGTAAGTAAGATAGATGATCGCGGCTGCTTTATGCAGGTGAGGAAAGTCCGGGCTTCACAGGGCAGGATGCCAGATAACGTCTGGTGGAGGTGACTCCAAGGCTAGTGCAACAGAGATATACCGCCGGCTTTTGGCCGGTAAGGGTGGAAAGGCAGTGTAAGAGACTACCGTCCGGCTGGTAACAGACGGAGCCATGTAAACCCCATCCGAAGCAAGACCAAACAGAGAGCTATAGACCGGCCCGGTCTGCTTTCAGGTAGGTCGCTTGATGCGGCTGGTGACAGTCGTACTAGATAGATGATCGTCATATACAGAACTCGGCTTATTTTTTGCTTACACCTTTTGAGAAAAATGCGGACTGCGGATGCGGTCCGTTTTCTGTTATAAGCGACTGCAATGCAGAGCATGTTTCACGGAGAAAGAGTGAAAAATAAAGTAGATTTTTGGGCGCACTTATATAAGGGTTCATAAAACCCTGTTTTTACAAGTATAGAAAGCAGAAAAAATGTTAGTTATCGTTGCGTTTCACTAACTTAGAGCTGTCGTAACCAAGGCTTTCAAGGTAAGCAAACACATTGTTCTCATTCAAGACGACACTCTCTACATGATTCTGAGGGTCCATCAATTCCTCATAGTCAGTAGGGGTAAAGGGCTTCTTTTCTGAAACCATGTGGTAAATACAGACCATCATCATTCTTGCAATGGCAATGATTGCCTTTTTGTGTCCACGTCGCTTTTTGATTCGACCATATTTGATTGCAAAATAAGGCTGCTTTTTGCTCTTAATTGCAGCAAGGGCACATTGAACCATCATTGGTTTCAGGTAATCGCCTGCTTTGGCAATGCGGACAGACTTTTTCTTACCAGCGGATTCATTGTTGGCAGGAGAAAGTCCGCACCAGGAACACAGATGTTTTGCATCATCAAAAATATCCATATCAACGCCTGTTTCTGCAAGAACAATCGTGGAACTTAACTCTGTCATGCCGGGCATGGTACTGACAAACTCCACGAACTCGTAATAAGGCTTGATGCGGACATAGAGTTCCACTTCGGTCTGGGTAATCATATCATCGAGATATTCCAGATGCCCCCGGGCAAGCTCTAGTTTTTTAGCCTGATCTGTTTCAATAGTGTAGCCTTTGATGGCTTCGATGATTTCATCAGACTTGGATTTAGCCCCTTTCTTTATGAGTTTGCGGACAGCTTTTTCATCCATGGAATCGGCAGTATGCTCCAATAGATAAGAGATGATTTCAGTTGCTGTCTTGCCAAAAGGATCAGAAAGAACACTGGCAATGCCGACATTGGAAATGGTCATACAGTTCTGGATGCGATTCTTCTCGGAAGACTTCATGCAGACCAGCTTGAAACGGTATCTGGAAAGTTCCCTAAGCTGACGAAAATCTTTTGGAGGAATAAAGGAACATCTGACAAGATCAAATTTGTAGAGGTCGGCAATCCATTTAGAATCCTTTTTGTCCGTTTTCTTGCCTTTAATGGCTTTGACATACTTCGGATGTGTAAGGCAGACATCAATGTCATTTTCGAGATAATTAAAAATAGGAATCCAATACTTTCCGGTGGATTCCATACAAACATGATAGCAATTATTCTCGATAAGCCAGTTGTGAAACCTTTGAATATCTGAGTTGATGGTTGAAAAAGATTTTTGCAGATATTCGGATATGCCGTCCTTATTGGTAGTTACGATGGTTGCAACGATAACATTTTTGTGGACATCAAGTCCACAGCAGATGGAGTATTTTAACTTCATCATTAAGTATCACCACCTTAATAAAAAGGGAATAGCAACATTGACTGTCATCCTGCGACTGAATAAACATGGTTTATTACCAATGATAAGAGTCCGGGCTCAATGTCCCACTTGTTTGTGCTTGTAAGGATGACGGCACATATAACTATACGGGGTCGAAATAAATTCGCCACTTCTCCTTCCGTGCTCTGTAGTGTATTGCTATTCCTTGAAAGAATTATAAATCAAAGAGTGGAGGGGCACAACATTTTTCATAACTTGTTTGTGCCTTGAGCGAAGCGAAAGGAATGACAAAAACTATGGAGAAGTCATGGAGAAAAAAGAGAGAATGCGGATAAAAGGGATCACTGTGATACTGAGCTGCCTGTTACTTTTCGCCGGCTGCGGGGAAAACGGTGGGAGTGAGGAAAATGTCTCCACGGAGACCGCAGGCCAGAAGGTTTCGGAAGAAAACAGTGGCATGGGACAGGCTGACGCAGGAATGGAATTTGTGGAACTGCCGGTGCAGACAGAGCAGAAACTGACGGAGAATGATTTTAAGGTAATGAAATCCCTGGTGGGAATTCAGACGGGAGAGCGGCAGGGCAGCGGTGTGATCTATGATGAAGAGGAAAACAGGATTCTGATCGCAACGGCAGGGCACGTACTGGCGGACGATACCGGAGAGGCCCGGGTGACATTTCCGGACGGAACACAGGTGGCTGCCACCGGCGTGGAGACAGTGGACAGCTGCGATCTGGCTTTCCTGTGGGTGGACAAGGCGGAACTGTCAGAGGAAGCATGGAAGGTCTGTCTGCCGGTGCAGACGGATCGGGAAGTATTCGATGCACTGAAGGAATATGACGATGTATGGATGTACGGAGGGGAGAGTGGGCTGCCGGTCTATGCTTTCGTGGTGGATCCCTGGATCTATGTGGAGGATTTTGACCAGTATATGCTTCTGCTGCAGGGACTGATCGCTCCCGGAATGTCAGGAGGCGGAGCCTTTACGGAGGACGGTGTGTTCGTAGGAATCCTGTGTGGCGGTGATGAAGAGGGAAAAGTGGCCGTGGTGCCTTACAGCATGATCGAGACGGAGAGACCGTAGCACAGCTGCGTATGCGAGCATCCGCACAGTGTCTGACGAACATTATGGCTTAGTTGATAAAAATTTAATAATCGTTTTATTGACAATACTGTAAATATGATAGAAAATAAAAAGGATGGGTCTTAGACTCAGATTGGAGGAAAAAACAATGACGAAAATAGATGTAGTATCCGGATTCCTGGGTGCCGGTAAGACCACCCTGATCAAGAAGCTGTTAAAAGAAGCTCTGGACGGCAGCAAGACCGTTCTGATCGAGAATGAGTTTGGTGAGATCGGTATCGACGGCGGTTTCTTAAAAGAGGCCGGTATCGAGATCAAAGAGATGAACTCCGGCTGTATCTGCTGCTCGCTGGTAGGTGATTTCGGTACTTCCCTGAAGGAAGTTATCAGCACTTATGCTCCCGAGCGTATTCTGATCGAGCCCTCCGGTGTCGGCAAGCTGTCCGATGTCCTGAAGGCTGTGGAGAACGTGGCAGGAGATCTGGATGTGGAGATCAACAGTGCGGTAGCAGTAGTAGATGCATCCAAGTGCAAGATGTATATGAAGAACTTCGGCGAATTCTTCAGCAACCAGATCGAGTACGCCGGAACCATTATCTTAAGCAGAACCGACAAAGTGGATCAGGCAAAGCTGAATGCCTGCGTGGAGATGATCCGTGAGCATAACGACAAGGCTACCATTATCACCACTCCTCTTGACCAGCTGGATGGCAGGGAAGTACTGAAGACCATCGAAGGCGCTGACAAGCTGGAAGATATGATGAAGGAAATGCTGGAGCATATCCATGACGATCACGATGAGGATGAGTGCTGTGACCACGAGCATCATCACCATCACGACCATGACGAGGATGGCCACGACCATGAGTGCTGCTGTGGACATCACCACGATGACGACGATGATGAAGACGAGCATGAGCATCACCATCATCATGACCATGATGAAGACCATGACCATGAGCATCATCATGACCATGAGCATCATCATGAGCATGACGAGAACTGCACCTGCGGCTGCCACGATCATGATCATGACCACCACCATCATCACCATCACGCAGACGAAGTATTCACCAGTTGGGGTATCGAGACACCCAATACCTACAGCGCAGAGGACATCGAGAAGATCCTTACTGCGCTGGACAGCGGAGAGTACGGTGCAATCCTGCGTGCCAAGGGTATGGTACCCGCTCCCGACGGAACCTGGGTATATTATGATTATGTTCCCGAAGAGCATGACATCAGAAGCGGTAAGCCGGAAGTTACCGGTAAGATCTGTGTCATCGGTTCCAAACTGGACGAGGACAAGCTGGCAGAACTGTTCCGTAAATAAATTGCCGGAACGGATTTTACAGGCAGCAGGATAAGAAAGAGAAAGGTATGAATTATGACGAAACCAGTCTATATCATAAATGGTTTTCTGGAGAGCGGTAAGACAGAATTTATCACATTTACACTGGGACAGCCGTATTTCCAGATCAAAGGAAAGACACTGCTCATCCTCTGTGAAGAGGGCGAGAATGAATACGATCCCGCTTTATTAAAAAAGAGTCGTACGGATGTCGTATTGATCGAAGAGGAAGAGGAGTTTACTCCGAATCATCTGATCGAGCTGGAGAAGCAGTACAAGCCCGCCCGTATCATCATCGAGTATAACGGTATGTGGAATTGTAAGAACATGACGCTTCCCTGGTACTGGAAAGTAGAGCAGCAGATCACGACCATTGACGGCTCCACCTTCCCTATGTACTACACAAATATGAAATCTCTGCTGGCGGAGATGATCCGTAAGTCCGAGATGATCATTTTCAACCGTTGCGACGGTATCAAGGATCTGAATGTATACAAGCGCAACATCAAAGCGGTGAATCCTTCCGCAGATGTGATCTTCGAGGATTCCAACGGTGAGATCGATGAGATCTTCGAGGAGGATCTGCCCTACGATCTGAATCAGGATCCTATCGTACTGGACAACCAGGGCTACGGCATCTGGTATCTGGATTCCATGGATCATCTGGAGCGCTATGAAGGCAAAAATATCCAGTTTCTGGCCATGGTACTGAAGCCCGAGGAATATCCCGATGGCTATTTCGTACCGGGACGCATGGCAATGACCTGCTGTGCGGAAGATATGGCATTTCTGGGCTATGCCTGTGAGTTTGCAGGCACGAAAGACCTGAAGCAGAAGGAATGGGTCAAAGTGACAGCGAAGGTTGCCAGAGAATACTTTGCAGACTATAAGGGAGAGGGCCCTGTACTCCATGCCATCAGTGTGGAGAAGGCAAAGGCTCCCAAAGATCCCGTGATCAGTTTCAACTAGAAAGGATCGGCTCTATGAAAAAGAATCCCATAAAGAGCGGCCTGCGGGAGACAATGGCAGGAAAAGTGACATTTCTTTTCCTGCTGTTTTTGTATACCGGGGTTATGTTATATCTGTTTTGGATGGAGTGCTATCAGGTGCCGGGCTTTCAGTCGGATATGCCGGACTATGTGAATAAGGTGGCAGGTATTGCGGGAAATTATGAGTTTCCCTATCCGATCCTGTTCTGGACAGCCAGACTTTCCGCCTGGCTGATCGGAGCGAAAGCGGCCATGGCCATCACCACCGCGCTGTTCAATCTGGCAGCGGTAGTGATCACAAAATATTATATGAACCGGGAGATCCGGAAGGTAAGTCATTATGATGACTTAACTCAGGGAAGACAGGCTATGACGGACATTCTTGTGACCCTGCTTGTCTTTTCGCTATTTTTGCTTTCTAACCTGTATTCTCCCAAGAATACAGCTTTTTTCGGCTTTGATTATGCGTATCGCTGTATGGGGATTTATACGCCGAATCCTTTCTGGAATGCCACTTATCTGGCCACCAGACCTTTTGCGATTATCTGCTTTTTTGAGACGGTGAAAGTGCTGTCGGAATATCAGAAGGATTTTCAGTGGAAGAACTGCGTTCTCTTCGCGGTCAGCCTTCTGCTGACCACCATGACCAAACCAAGCTATACGATGGTAGTGGTGCCTCTGATCGGTCTGATCCTCCTGATCCAGCTGATCGTAAGCAGAGGAAAAAGTTTTCGCAATGCCTTCTGTCTGTGTGTGACCATGATCCCCACGGGAATTGCCCTGCTGTACCAGTTTTCCGGAATTTTCACCGGGACGAATGCCATGGGAGAGGAGACAGGCATCGCCATCGGCTTTGCCAAAGTATGGAGCAATTATTCCAAAAGCATTCCTTTAAGTATTATCATGGGAATGGCATTGCCCATCGGCGTACTTTTCCTGAATCTGGTATTTGATTTTAAAAATATAAAGTCCAACAGATATTACTGGTTTGCATGGCTGAATTATCTTATGGGTACAGTAATGTTCCTGATCTTCTATGAAAAAGGATTCCGCATGATGCATGCCAACTTTTCCTGGGGCTATATGCACGGCATGTTCTTTGTCTTCCTGATGACGTTGATCGTCATGGTGCGGAATATCAGGGAGTGGTGGAAGAGCTGGAAGGTGATCTTCGTCGTGGGCGAGATCGCGGTATTCTGCTACCATCTGGTGTGTGGTGTGAATTTCCTGATGTATGCCGTCCTGGGCAACGATCTGGCGGGATTTTAGTAAAAATGATTTGAAAAGGCAGACAAGATACCATTTTGCTGCGAGTTACATAGAATAATAAAAGAAAGGAGAGTGTTTCATGAATTTAAGCATTGTAGCCGGTCTTCTGATTCCGTTTCTGGGAACGACTGCAGGGGCAGCCTGCGTGTTTTTCCTGAAAAAACAGATTGGCGGCAATATTCAGAGAATATTTACCGGATTCGCTGCCGGTGTCATGGTGGCAGCTTCGGTGTGGTCTTTGCTGATACCGGCCATGGATATGTGCGAAGAGATGGGGAAGCTTGCATTTCTTCCCGCAGTGATCGGATTCCTGATCGGTATTGTTTTTTTGTTGTTCATCGATAGCATGGTACCCCATCTGCATGTGGGAAGCGATGCACCGGAAGGCCATAAGAGCAGTCTGAACCGTACGGCTATGCTGATGTTAGCTGTGACCATTCATAATTTCCCCGAGGGTGCGGCGTGTGGTGCTATTTTTGCCGGCGTACTGAGTGGTGACGGAACGGTTACGATGGCGGGAGCCCTGACGCTGGCCATCGGTATCGCCATTCAGAATTTCCCGGAGGGAGCCATTATTTCCCTGCCTCTTCGGAGTGAAGGAAATAAGAGAGGAAAGTCCTTTGCTTTAGGCGTATTGTCGGGAGCAGTGGAACCGGTGGGAGCGATTCTGGCCATTGCACTGGCAAGCATTGTGACACCCATTTTACCTTATATGCTGGCTTTTGCAGCCGGAGCCATGATCTATGTGGTCGTGGAGGAACTGATTCCGGAAGCCAGTGAGGGAGAGCATTCGAATCTGGGAACCATTGCCTTTGCGATTGGTTTTGCATTGATGATGATGTTGGATGTGGCACTGGGATAATGTGTACAGGGTAACATTTGCAAAAGCAAAGTGAGAACAGTAGGAAGGATGTACGGGAATGTCCGTGGAAAATGAAAAAGAAATACAACAGCTGAAAAACCGGATCCGTGAACTGGCAGACAAATCCTACAACCAGAACCAGTACACATTTACCGGATTCTTGGGACTGGCGGAGCAGGATGCCCTGTGGCAGGTGGAACGGGAAGTGAAGTTCGCAGGGATCACCTTATACGGCGGCAGGGAAGAGGCAGAGCGGAAGCTCCTTCGCTTCGGCAGTGAGGCGGAGCTGGGCTATGAACAGCCCTTTCCTATCTGCTGTATCCGGATCAGACCTCTATCCGCGAAATTTGCAGACAAGCTGTCCCACAGGGATTATCTGGGGGCACTGATGAACCTGGGTATTGAACGCAGCACCATCGGTGATATCCTGCCGGGAGAGGGCGAAGCATTTTTGTTCTGTCTGGATACCATTGCAGAATTTATCTGTGACAATCTGGAGCAGATCCGCCACACCCACGTGAAGTGTGAGGTGGTGGATGCGGCGGCAGAAGTACCGCGGGAAGAACCGTTAACACAGGTCATTCAGGTGGCAAGTCCACGTGTTGATGCTGTCATTTCCAAGGTATATAATAAATCCAGAAGTGACTGCCTGGAGCTGTTCCGGGCGGGAAAGGTATATGTGAACGGCAGGCTGTGTGAAAATAATTCCAAGCCCCTGGAGACGGGGGATGTGGTAAATGCCAGAGGCTACGGTAAATTCCGCATAAGTGGAGAACCCCATGCCACGAGGAAGGGGAAGCTTGCCATAGAGGCTGAGGTATATCCGTAGCGGTTCGGTCATGAGATGACAGTTGCCTTGCTCGTAAGGAAAAAACGAAGACGTGAAGGAGGTTAAACAGTGTATCATTATACTGCGATCCAATGGCTATTTTTCTTTTATTTTTATTGCTTTTTCGGCTGGTGTTTTGAGTCCACATATGTATCCATAAAGAGCAGAAAATTAGTTAATAGGGGATTCATGCGAGGACCGTTCCTGCCGCTGTACGGCAGCGGCGCCATCATGATGTTAGTGGTGTCCATGCCGTTCCAGGACAATCTGGTGCTGGTTTACATCGCCGGATGTATCGGGGCTACGGTGCTGGAGTATGTCACAGGCGTGACCATGGAGGCATTATTTAAAGTCAGATACTGGGACTATTCCAAGAATAAGTTCAATTTCCAGGGACATATCTGCCTGGGGTCCTCGCTGGCATGGGGTGGTCTGACGATCCTGATGACGGAGTTTATCCATAAGCCCATTGAACATCTGGTATTGTCCATTCCGGACAGCATCCTCACTCCTGTGACACTGCTGCTGACGGCGCTGATCGGTGCGGATTTCGCATTGTCCTTCAAGGCAGCCCTGGATCTGCGGGATGTACTGGAGAAGATGGAGAAGGCAAAAGAAGATATGCTGCGGATCCAGAAACGGCTGGATGTTATTATTGCTGTGACCAGTGAGGATCTGGAGAACCGCAAGGAGGGATTCAGCGAGAGTCTGGCCCAGAAGAAGGAAGACTTTACGGAGGGGATTACTACGAGAGTAGAGGATCTGAAGTCCAGTATTGAGCAGAAGCTGGAAAGCATCCGCACTTCTTCCCAGAAATCTCCCAGTCAGTATCTGGACAGCGTGAAGAATGAAGTGCTGGAGCTGAAACAGAAGTACACCAGAAGCGTGGCAGACAGAGAGAATGTCAGCAGCTTAAGAGATTTCTTCCAGCGTGACATGATCCGTTCCAACCCTACCATGAGCTCTGAGAAATTCAAGGAAGCCCTGGAAGAACTGAAAGAACACTCTAATAAGAAAAATAAATAAAAAAGCAGAAAAAAGCAGGTCTGTGATGCCCGTTTTTAGGGGGGCGGAAGGGCATGCTTTTTTTGCACATGGAAAATGAGAAAAAAAGGAAAAATAGGAAGAAATAGGATTGACAATATAACGGGGGGGAGTATACTAAATAGCGGTAAAAATAAAATCCATAACATTATACTTAGGAGGAATGAGATAATGAAAAAGAAATTAATCATTGCCGCAGCCATTGCATTTGCAGTATTTGCAGTTCCTTTCGGCAGCAGTGCACTGTCTACCGTATCTGTAGCAAGTGAGAATAATACGGTGGCACCGACACCTGCACCTGTTGTAGATGTAGATAAGGTGAAGGTTAGCATTGATAACATTAGCATTACAGATGTGTCCAGCGCAGACGAGGCAGTAGCTATTTTGAAGAATAACATTGGAATCCAAACTTTGAGGGCCGCGTTGTGGCAGAGTTATGATCTTAGAGAGGAATTGTATGGCCGTCTGGAACAGGAATATGCAGATGCAAAAGGAATCCAGATTTCTAAACCTAACTTTACAGACGATTTTAATAAAGAATATTCAGATGAGTGGTGGGTATCCAGTGAAGGAGTAGCTCTTAATGATTGCGCTGAGTTACAGGTGGATGCTCCTACAATCAAACCTTCCGTTTCTGGTGTCACATCTATATGTTATTTGGACTTCAGCCTGATTAATGCAGAAGGACGGAAAGTTGGTGCTGCAGTGAACGTTCCGGTAGGTATCGGAGTATCTGTTCCTGCGGGAATGGACCCCGCGAAAGTAGTAGTTTATCATTTCGCAGCAGATGGCAGCATAGATGAGATTATTGATCCGGAATGGTATGTAGATGAGACCAGCGGCAGAGATTCTGTATATTTTCTAGTAGATCACTTCTCCACTTTTGCCATCGCAGAAGTTGAGACTACCGGCGCTGAAGGTACTGACAACGCATTTGGAAGATATCGTGACAATGTGGCAAGCGAGATCGCTAATGCCAAGGACGGTGCTACCGTTAAGATCAGCAGAGACAAGAATATCAATGCTCTGCCCAACGATATCATGCAGGCTCTGTACAAGAAGCAGACGGTAGCTCTGGAGCTGGAGTACACCTTCGAAGGCAACGAGTATACGGTAACCATCCCTGCCGGTAAGGCAGAAGACAATGCTATCGAATGGTATGGTCCTCTGTACCTGCAGATGCGTTACGGCAAATAAGTAACCGTAAGGAAATAAAATAACCGGGAAATATAAGGCACTCTTCAGTCAATGAGGGGTGCCTTGTTTTTCAGTCTGAAGGATAATGTAAGCTATGAAGAAACAGGAACAAAATACAAAAGAGACCGTGAGTATGCTGGTTTATGGGTATCTGGTGATTCTTTTTGCCGGTTTACCGCTGTATATGCAGAACAAGCTGGTGATGATCGGAAATGCAAAATATTTGTTTTTCCGGAATACTACGCTGGTGCTGGGGGCTTTTGTGGTGCTGGCTGTGCTGTGGCAGGGGATCCGGGGAGAACGGACAACGAAACGGACGTGGAAGAAAACGGATGTGTTTATGCTGTTGTATCTGGTGTCTGCAATCTTTTCTTATGGAATCAGTCCCTGCAGGGAGGATGTCCTTTTAGGGTATCCCGGCTGGTATATGGGGCTGGTGACCCAGGGATTGCTGGTGGGGATCTATTTTGCGGTATCCCGGTATTATGACGGCAGCAGAAGTATCTGGTGGATCGCCGGGATTACGGCAGGAATCGTGACACTGATCGGGCTGCTGAACCGTCTGGACATTGATGTGCTGGGAACTTTCCGCGGAATGGAAAACGGAGAATGGAACCGGACCCAGCTGTTGTCCACCATCGGTAACAACAACTGGTATGCAGGCTATATCAGTGTGACGGCAGGTATCTCTCTGGCAGCAGCTTTTATGGGAAAACGGCAGGTCAGAGTACTGGGGATGATTGGGAGCTTTGTGTTTTTTGCATCGGCTATTACTTCCAACAGTACTACAGCTATACTGGCAGCCTGCGGATTAAGCCTGCTGTTACTGTTGCTTTCTCTGCGGAAGAGAGGCCTGCTGCTGCGGGCGTTGGAGATCCTGATGCTTTTACCGCTTTCGGTATTTATGGTCAGGATGTTTTTGCTGTTACATCTGACCGGCCTGGTGCTGGCAGGGGATGCCGAAAAAAGACTCTTTTTTACCCCGGCCTGGTATGTGGTGTTTGTTGTGGAAGTGGCGGTATATCTGATTTTGCAGCTGCGGGAGAGACAGGAGAGAAGTGACCGGCTGGAGAGCGGCCGGGTTTTTCGGACCTTTGTGGGGCTTGCGGTTGCGGTGACGCTGGCGGCACTGCTTCTTGGCTGTCTGCTGGTGGCGGGATATCTGCCCGGCAGTGATAAAGTGTCGGAAGTTGCCAACGGCCGGCTGGCACTGTGGAAGGTCACGATTCTTACTTACGGAAAAGAGGGACTCCTGTTTCAGATATTCGGTATGGGCCCTGACAGCTTCTATTATGCGCTCTATCAATGGGGCAGTGACGCCATGGACTGGATCAACCGGGGACTTCTGGACAACAATATCTATTCCAATGCCCACAACGAATGGCTGACTCTTCTGGTACAGCAGGGAATTCTGGGAGTCATTGCCTACGGTGGAATCTTCCTCACCGCATTCCGGAACCTTCGAATCTCCGCAACCAGGGATCCCCGGGCACTTGCAGTTTTCTTCGGCCTCACCGGCTATTTGATCTGCTCACTGTTCACTTTTCAACATGTGTTGTCCACACCCTTTGCCTTTGCTCTTCTGGGAATGGCAGAGGGTGTTTTTATGTAAAGTCATCTTAATAAAGTTTTAAAGGTTTTTCCTGTTTTTTATTAATCTGTTATCTGCTACAATAAATTCATCAGCGGGACATCTGTGGACAAAGCAGATGTTCTGGCAGCGTAAGGGAAAGCTCCTTGCGCAGGAAGTGTCCGGGCTGCAGCCACCGGCACAGAAATGAGGGAGAGTATGTACAATATATTGATCTGTGATGATGAGAAGGATATCGTAAACGCGTTAAAGATATACTTAAATGACACCAATTATCATTTTCTGGAGGCTTTTGACGGCGAGGAAGCCGTACATATGGTAGAGACGAATGAGGTGCATCTGGTACTGATGGATATTATGATGCCGAAGCTGGACGGCATACAGGCGATGATCAGGATCCGGGAGAAGAGTAATGTCCCGGTGATCCTGCTGACAGCCAAGGGTGAGGATTCCGACAAGGTACTGGGACTTACGGTAGGAGCGGATGACTATATCACGAAGCCGTTTAATCCCATCGAAGTATCCGCCAGAGTCAAATCCCAACTGCGTCGCTATATGCAGCTGGGTGGAGGTACTGTCCGGCCGGATGTGATAAGAGTCGGTGGTATCGAACTGGATGACAAGGAGAAAAGCGTGATGCTGGACGGCGAGCCGGTGGCGCTGACGCCCACGGAGTACGAGATCTTAAAGCTTCTGATCCAGAATCCGGGACAGGTATTTTCCCCGAAGGAGATCTATACCAGAATCTGGAACGACCTGCCTCTGGGCAGCGAGAATACCGTGGCGGTACATATCCGGCATTTACGGGAAAAGTTGGAAATCAATCCGGCAGAACCCAGATACTTAAAAGTAGTCTGGGGACAGGGATACAAATGTGAGAAGCAGGGATAAGAGCAGGCAGGAGAGCGGAGCAGCTTGGGGAAATAAGGAGACAGGAATATGGATAACATGGAAGAAAACAGCAGGAGCACAGAACAGGACAGAGTGGCAAATCCGGTGGAAGAAACAGTGAGTACGACGGTAGAACCAGCATTGTCAGAGAATAAAAGGGAACGGAAAAAAAGAGAAAAAGCCGAGAAAAAAAAGAATGCACCGGCACAGGGAAACAGCCTGTTGGGCAGCACACTGGCAAAGATCATGGCATTTGTCCTGATGATCGCTGCCGCAATTGCGGGGGTGCTTGGACTCTATGGTACCTGCATGCTTGCAGACAGTGGAGCGTATTCCTCCGGCAAAATGATGTTTATTCATGATCAGCTGTTGTACCGGCAGGTCAATCAGGATCTGTATCGGATACGCGACTGGTATGAGAATGAGAGCTTGCAGACCATGGAAGCTTATTGCAGGCAGCGGAACATCTGGGTAAAGGTGGAGAGCTACGATCTGGATACGGATGAATTTCTGGGAGAATGGAAGAACGAGGATTATGTAGACAAGACAAATGATCTGACTTACCGGCTGGAGTCCCAGGTGCAGCATAGGACTGATAACACCTATATCAACACAGAAACTTCCTCTGCCTCTGATAGCTATGAAAGTTACGGAAGCTCTGAAAGCTCTGATATCATGGAGCTTGAACCATCTGTCAATACCGGGTCTGATGTGGAAAGCATAACGGCAGCGGAGCAGGAAGCCCTTTCCTCCGGCAATCTGGAGAAATATCTGGATCTGGGGGACAGCGTATCCTTAGGTGGAGAGATTTATGTGCCGGTTGAACGGGCGGAACAATATGCAAAATGGATGATCGAGGATGCCTTAAGTGAGACAGAACGGCTGCAGGAAGAGGCTGCAGAGGAAGCATTAGCAGAGCGTAACAAGCGTATTGTGGTTACCCTGACAGCGAATCCCAGCCTGCCGAAGGAAGATGAATATGCCCTGATCTATCATCAGGCAGAGCAGCTTTATGATAACCGAAATGTGATCCCCGTGGTATGCTGTGCGGGAACGGTACTGGCATTCTTATGCTTTATTTTCCTGTTGTGCAGTGCCGGACATAAGAATGGCAGGGAGGGTATTACTCCCAGTGCGATCCATGAGATCCACCTGGATGTGTATACAGTGGTCGTTGCCGTTGGAGCTTTTACCGGTCTGTACCTGGCTTTTGGATGGATCGGTATGAACCCAAGTATGATCAATCTGATCGTGCTGATGGTACTGTTTGCAGCAGAGGTGATATGGTGCACCCTGTACTTCATGGAGCTGGCCATCCGCCTGAAAATGGGAAAATGGTGGCAGAATACGATCCTGTATAGAGTGTTCCGGTTCTTCGGAAGATTCTGCAAGAGAGTTTTCCGCGGTATTGTGAAATTGATCCGCGGGATTCCTATGGTATGGAGAACAGCACTTTTGTGCCTTGCAGTCTGCGTGGTAGAGTTTTTCGGTTTAATGCTGTTTTATAATAATACAGATGTATTACTCTTTTTCTGGGCCATAGAGAAATTTATTCTGTGCGGTGCGATTACTTTTGTGGCATTGATGTGCAAAGAACTGCAGGAGGGCAGTGAAGCATTGGCGGACGGAGATCTGAATTATAAGCTGGATACCTCCCATATGGTATTGTCCTTCAAGGAGCACGGAGAGAATCTGAACCGCATCGGCGAGGGAATTTCCGCAGCCGTGGAACAGAGGATGAAAAGCGAACATTTAAAGACGGAGCTCATTACCAATGTCTCCCATGACATTAAGACACCACTGACTTCCATTATCAATTATGCGGATCTCATCGGAAAAGAAGTGGAAGAGAACGACGCAGTCACAGGGAGCAGCCCGACGGATCCGGATTCTGAAAAGAAACAGCGGATCTCGGAGTATGCGGAAGTGTTGTTACGCCAGTCCAAGAAGTTGAAAAAACTGTTGGACGATCTGCTGGAGGCTTCCAAAGCCACCACAGGCAATCTGGAAGTACACCCGGAAGTCTGCGATGTATCGGTACTGTTGTCACAGGCGGCGGGGGAATACGAGCAGCGATTCTCTGACAAGAAGCTGGAAACTATCGTAAAACAGCCGGAGGAGACCGTAAAGGTCATGGCGGACGGCAGGCATCTGTGGAGAGTGTTTGACAATCTGCTGAATAATATTTACAAATATGCCCAGGCAGGCAGCCGCGTCTACCTGAACGTGGAACATGACGGTCAGGATGTGAGAATCATTTTCCGGAATATGTCAGCCTTCCCGCTGGAGATGTCACCGGAGGAACTGGAAGAGCGGTTCACCAGAGGAGACAAATCCCGCCACATGGAGGGCAACGGTCTGGGATTATCCATAGCCAAGAGCCTGACGGAACTGCAGAATGGTGATATGCAGATTGTCACGGACGGCGACCTGTTCAAGGTGGTGATCACTCTGCCAGAGACAGAGTAACAGTTGTTCGTTGGATTCGTTGGGTTTACGAATGTAAGTATGTGACAGTACGGATAAGATTTGTAAATTTTCTAAAAATAGTATTGACAAAATAGAAAATAGAGATTATTCTAAGACACATAAACAACATTCATAAGTTTACCAAACCTGTGAGGAAGAGTAGTAAGCCTTAGGGAATTTTACAGAGAGCCGTGGATGGTGGGATCACGGTAAAGGAACTTTCGCCGAATGGACTTCCGAGGCTGGCCCGAGAACAGATCAGTTTTAGGCGTCAGCGGGATTCGGACCCGTTATCAAGCCGATGGATATGATAGTATCCAGAGAAAAGTGGACATAATTCTCAGGGATTTGTCAAATTGAGTGGCACCACGATGATGAGCAGGAGCTTATTACCGTCTCAAATGTATAGCAATATACATTTGAGGCGGTTTTTTGTTATGAAAGTCTTTCAATCCACATGACGCTTGTATGCAAATACGAATGTGGGTACAGATGCGAAAGCATCTGGCTTTCATGACAGTGAAAGGTTCAGTAATCTTATGAGCAAACTATTTTATGGTATGCGCTGCATATCATGGTACGCAGGACGTGCAGAAAGCGAGGAATAAGATTATGAAGAAGAGAATTTTGGCAGCAGTATTAACCGCAGTTATGGCAATGGGTGCCCTCACCGGATGTGGCAGCACCGCAGGCAAGGACAATTACACCATTGGTATCATGCAGTACGCCGTACATGGTTCCCTGGACAACTGTCGTGAAGGATTTATTCAGGGGCTGGCAGAGGAAGGTATTGTAGAGGGTGAGAACCTGACGATCGAATATGTCAATGCACAGGCAGACAACGGAACTTCCGCCATGACCGCCAGCAACTTCGTAAGTAAGAAAGTAGATATGATCTGTGCTATCGCAACTCCTTGCGCTATGGCAGCATACAATGCTACAATGAATACAGATATTCCCGTGATCTACACTGCAGTATCTGATCCTGTGGAAGCAGGTCTGGCCAATGAGGATGGTACTCCCGTAGGCAACATCACCGGTACTTCCGATGCACTGGCAGTAGATGCACAGTTGAAAATGATCCGTGAGGTACTTCCTGAAGCGAAGACCATCGGTATCATCTACACCACCAGCGAAGCAAACTCCATCAGTACCATCGCAGAGTACAAGGCTCTGGCAGGCAACTACGGATTCGAGATCGTGGACAGCGGTGTTACCGCAATGTCTGAGGTAGCTCTGGCAGCAGCGGATATCGCATCCAAGGTAGACTGCATTACCAACCTGACCGACAACACCGTAGTAAGCGCACTGCAGACGGTATTGGATGAGGCTAACAAGGCAGGCATCCCCGTATTTGGTTCCGAAGTAGAGCAGGTTAAGGCTGGCTGCGTGGCATCCATGGGTCTGGAATACATCGAACTCGGCAAGCAGACCGGTAAGATGGCAGCAAGAGTCCTGAAGGGAGAGGCAGAAGCTTCCGAACTGAATTTCGAAGTGATCTCCGAGCCCAGCCTGTATGTGAACTTTGCAGCAGCAGAGAAGATCAACCTGGAACTTCCCGAGAATTACAAGACCGATGCTTACCAGTCCTTTGATGAGATCGTAGTACAGTAATCAGGAAATAGCTGCCGACAGGCAGAAAATAATAGAGTAATCCGGATATACAGGATTTTAAGAATGGAGAAAAATATGGCGTTATTATTAAGCGTACTGGAACAAGGAATGATCTACGGCATCCTGGCACTGGGTGTCTACATTACCTATAAAATACTGGATTTTCCGGATCTCACGGTCGATGGCAGCTTCCCCTTTGGGGCTGCCATCACTGTGCGTCTGATCAACGGCTTCGGCGTACCGGCAATCCTCACCCTTCCCATTGCATTCTTAGGCGGAGCACTGGTGGGAATCTGTACCGGACTGATCCATGTGAAATTAAAAGTCAGAGATCTGCTCTCCGGTATCATCATGATGACCGGTCTGTATACCATCAATCTGTGGGTGGCAGGCTCCGGCTATGTAGCTATTTTTGATAAGGAAAATATTTTCAACAACAGCTTTGTGAATAGTATTACCCCGGGTTTCTTGGTAAATTTCAAAAATGTGATCATTATTTTCCTGATCACCATGGTAGCAAAATATCTGTTAGACTGGTACATGAGCACCAAGTCCGGATTTTTACTTCGTGCCGTAGGTGACAATGATACCATCGTTACCAGCCTCGGTGTGGATAAAGGACTGGTGAAGATTGTGGGGCTGTCCATTGCCAATGGTCTGGTATCCTTAAGCGGTTGTATCTATGCACAGCAGCAGAGAAGTTTTGAGATTTCCATCGGAACCGGTGCGGTAGTCATCGGTCTGGCCAGCGTTATCATCGGCACCAGCCTGTTCAAGAAGGTAACATTTTTCCGTGTGACCAGCAGTGTTGTGGTGGGATCCATTCTGTATAAGGCATGTGTGGCAGTAGCCATGTTCGCAGGTATCAGCCCTAATGCCATCAAGCTGATCACAGCAGTCCTGTTCCTGATCATTCTGGTGGTCAGCATGGACAGAAAGAAGGTGAAAGCATGCTAGAACTTATCAATATCAACAAGAATTACAATCCCGGTTCGGTTAACGAGCTGTGCCTGTTCAAGGATTTCAACCTTACGGTAAAGGACGGAGAATTCGTATCCGTTGTAGGAAGCAATGGTTCCGGTAAGACTTCCATGCTGAACATCATCTGTGGAAGCATTGCGGTGGACAGCGGCAAGATCCTGATCCACGGAGAAGATATTACGAGACAGAAGGATTATATTCGTCAGCGTCGGATCGGCAGAGTCTATCAGGATCCTTCCAAGGGAACCTGCCCCGGCATGACGATTTTAGAGAACATGTCCATTGCGGAGAATAAGGGCAAGCCTTATAACCTGGGACGTGGTGTGAATAAAGCAAAGCTGGAAGAGTATCGCGAGATGTTACGTCCCTTAAATCTGGGACTGGAAGATAAGATGGGTGTGCAGGTCGGCTCCCTCTCCGGAGGACAGAGACAGGCACTGGCGCTGCTCATGGCTACCATGACACCGATTGATTTTCTCATTCTGGATGAGCATACCGCTGCGCTGGATCCCAAGACTGCGGAGATCATCATGGAGCTCACCGATCAGGTCGTAAAGGAGAAGAAAGTGACCACTATTATGGTCACCCACAATCTGCGCTATGCCGTGGAATACGGTAACCGCCTGATCATGATGCACGAAGGAAAAGCCATCCTCGACAAAGCCGGAGAAGAGAAGAAGACCATCAACACCGAGGAGATCATGGCGATCTTCAACCGCATCAGCGTAGAGTGCGGTAACTAAATGGAAAGTTAGTTAAATACATTGGCAAAATCCACGAACTCCCGGAGCATGCGATACACATGTCTCGATGTAAGGTCTCCGGATGTGAATTTTCTACGAAAAGTGATGAGTAGTTCTCGTCATGACGGGGCCGCCTACAGTCGACATCCATGTCGACAATCGGCTGACGCGGACATCGTGTCCGCTTTCCCCCTGCCTTTCAGCACTTTTCTAGAAAATATCAACATCCTCCGACAAACATCTTCGACATGGCACCGCATACGCCGGGAGTTCTGCGTTTTGGAAAGCTTTCAAAAAAACCAGTAGCCCCGGCTGGGTATAAGAATAAGCAGTGCCGTAAGCAGACGTCGGTACTTAGCGGTCGTATTGTGACCGCTTATGTACCGCTACGCTCTGCGACAGAGCGCGAGCGTGCCGCGTTTCTTATACCTTGCCAAGGGCTACGGGGATTTGATAGCATTTCTTTACTAACTTTCCAGTTATTTCCGGCCCGGGCGCAGATTTTCCAGCACTTCATCCGGCACATACAGCTTGCCCCAGCCGGTGCCGAGGTCGATCTTGGGCTTATTGGCACCGTGGAAGTCGGAGCCGCCGCTGATCTTCAAGTCGTATTTGGAGGCAAGACCCCGGATCTGTCGTTCTTCAGCAGTGTTGTAGGTGCTGTAGATGGCTTCGATACCTACGAGGCCGATGCTCTTTAATTCTGCCACGAGGTTATCCAATCGCTCGTCGCTCATATGGTAGAGGATCGGGTGCGCCAGCACGGGAACGCCGCCGGCACCGAGGATCAACTCCACCGCCTGAGCAGGGGTCACCTTTTCTCTCGGAACGAAACAGGGACAGTGGTCGCCCACATAGCGGTCAAATGCTTCCTTCATGCTCTGGATATAGCCGTGGGAGAGCAGATACCTTGCAAAATGCGCCCTGGTGATAACTGCACCGGGGAATTCTGCCAGAAGCGCTTCATAGGTGATATCAATGTCATGTTCTCGAAGGAGTGCGCACATTTTCTCGTTGCGGTTCTCTCGGGAATGGATGAAATCCTCCAGGTAATGAGCAAAATCCGGCTGGTGGTAATCAATGAAAAGTCCCACCATGTGGATATCTTTTCCCTGGTATTCTGTGGAAAGCTCTATACCGGGGATGACTTCCGGCACCTGAGGCGCGGGAGCGTCAGCCGGGGATCCTTCCGCATACCGGATCGCCCGGTCCAATCCGTTTACGGTATCATGATCTGTGAGGGCGAAGGCACGCAGTCCCTTTTCCATCGCGTAATCGACTAATTCCTCCGGTGTGAAAGTGCCATCGGAGCAGGTGGAGTGTACGTGTAAATCTACCATAATAGTAAAGCTCCTTTCAAAAAATGGATGTCGGCATTACCGGCATCCATTTTATTTGTCTTAGTTCTCGTCGTCCTCGGTCTGTGCAGTGAATACAGTACGCTTTCTTGCCATTTCATCGCTTGCCAGATACTCATCGTAGGTAGTGATCTTGTCTACCAGGCTGCCGTTTGGCAGGATCTCGATGATACGGTTGGCAGTGGTCTGTACGAACTGGTGGTCATGGCAGGAGAACAGTGCCACACCGGGGAACTTGATCAGACCGTTGTTCAGTGCGGTGATGGACTCCATGTCCAGATGGTTCGTGGGCTCATCCAGGATCAGGCAGTTGGCACCGCTGATCATCATCTTGGACAGCAGACAGCGAACCTTCTCACCACCGGAGAGGATGCGGACCTTTTTCACACCGTCTTCGCCGGCGAACAGCATACGTCCCAGGAAACCACGGACATAAGTGGCATCCTTTACGGGAGAGTAGCCGGTCAGCCAGTCGGCGATGGTCATATCATTGTCGAACTCTGCGGTATTGTCCTTCGGGAAGTAGGACTGGGAAGTGGTAACACCCCACTTGTAGGTTCCCTCGTCCGGCTCCATTTCCCCGGCCAGGATCTGGAACAGAGTAGTCTTCGCCAGCTCGCAGCTACCTACGAAAGCCACCTTGTCTTCACGGCCCAGAGTGAAGGAAATGTCATCCAGCACCTTTTCACCGTTGATGGTCTTGGACAGATGCTCCACAGCCAGTACCTCGTTACCGATCTCACGCTCGGGGCGGAAGTCAATATAAGGATATTTTCTGCTGGAAGGCTTAATATCATCCAGCTCAATTTTTTCCAGTGCACGTTTTCTGGAAGTAGCCTGCTTGGACTTGGAAGCATTTGCGGAGAAACGCGAGATAAACTCCTGCAGTTCCTTGATCTTTTCTTCCTTTTTCTTGTTGGCTTCCTTCATCTGCTTGATCAGCAGCTGGCTGGACTCGTACCAGAAGTCGTAGTTACCGGCATACAGCTGAATCTTGCCGTAGTCGATGTCGGCGATCTGGGTACATACCTTGTTCAGGAAGTAACGGTCATGGGATACTACGATAACGGTATTCTCGAAATCAATCAGGAAATCTTCCAACCATGCGATCGCATCCAGATCCAGATGGTTGGTCGGCTCATCCAGCAGCAGAATGTCGGGATTACCGAACAGTGCCTTGGCCAACAGGACCTTCACCTTCAGGCTGCCGTCCAGATCCTTCATGAGAGAGTAGTGGAACTCGGTGCCGATGCCAAGACCGTTTAACAGCATGGCAGCATTGGACTCTGCTTCCCAACCGTCCATCTCGGCGAATTCAGCTTCCAGTTCGCTGGCACGGATACCGTCCTCGTCACTGAAATCTTCCTTGGCGTAGATGGCATCCTTTTCCTTCATGATCTGGAAGAGACGTTCGTTACCCATGATAACGGTATCCATAACCACGTTGTCATCGTATTTGAAATGATCCTGTTCCAACACGGAGAGACGCTGACCGGGGGTGATGACGATATCACCTTTGGTAGTGTCCAGCTGACCGGACAGAATCTTTAAAAAGGTGGATTTACCGGCACCGTTGGCTCCGATGAGACCGTAACAGTTGCCTTCGGTAAACTTGATGTTGACATCTTCGAATAATGCTTTCTTACCCACACGGTAAGTTACGTTGTTTGCACTGATCATTCTAAAAACCTCTTCTTATTTATATGCGTTACAAAGTCACTTCTTCCATTATACATAAAAGCCCACATATTTCAAGGAGAAAGTGTGATATTTCAGCGTTTTCTTGGGCGGTGGACCAACCAGTGTGCCACGCTGGAACGACTTCCGTCACTTCGTGGTGGCTGATGCTTCGAAACAGGCGCTCAATGCAAATAAAATTTCGGGAGGAAAATTTACCTCAATTTTACCCCCGAAGATTGCGAGAAGCATTCCCCTTTGATAGAATAGAACTATCAACTTGGGAGGTTTTCTTATGGAGACAAAATTAAATTACAAAAGAACGTTTCTGATCGGACTGGCTTTTCTTAGCATCTGTTCTTTCTGGCAGATGTATGACAACATTATCCCGCTGATCCTGCAGAACACCTATCACCTGGGAGAGACTATGACGGGAGCGGTCATGGCACTGGACAATGTGCTGGCCATCTTCCTGCTGCCGGTGTGCGGTATGCTGTCAGACAAGGTACATACGAAGCTTGGCAGAAGAATGCCATTTATCGTGGCAGGTACGATCCTGGCAGTGATCTTCATGATGATGTTGCCGATGATCGATAATGCGGAGAAGGCAAGATGGGCCACCGGAGGGTCCTTCAGTAACCAGGTGTTCTTTTTAGGGGTGCTGTTCCTCACGCTGGTGTCCATGGGACTGTACCGTTCTCCGGCGGTAGCACTGATGCCGGATGTGACGCCGAACCATCTGCGCAGCCGCGCCAATGCGGTGATCAACCTTATGGGAGCCGTAGGCGGTGTCTATGCCCTGATCATGATCAAGGTACTGGTGGGCAAAGGGGAAACACCGGATTACCTGCCGCTGTTTGCCAGCATTGCTGCAGTCATGGCTATTGCAGTGGGAATCCTCGTGATCACCATCCGGGAAAATAAGCTGCGGGAAGAAGTGGAAAAGGCAGAAGCCGCAAACGCAGACACCATAGAAGAAAAAGCGATGGCCGAAGGCGTGGAAGCTGCCGGAGAGATCGAGGCAGTGGGAGACACCGGAGAGACAAAAGCTTTCGAGGAAAAACAGCAGACGGCAAAGACCGAAAGCGCCAAGGACATGCCGAAGGATGTGAAGCGCAGTATGTACTTCATGCTGGCGTCCATCTTCTTATGGTTCACCGCTTATAATGCCGTGACCACAGCATTTTCCCGTTATACGAAAGTAGTATGGAAGATGGAGGGCGGAAGCTTCGCCAACTGTCTGATGGTGGCTACCGTGGCAGCCATTTTCAGTTATATCCCTATCGGAAGTATTTCAGCGAAGATCGGCCGTAAAAAGACCATCATGGACGGTGTCCTGCTGATGGCAGCCTGCTACGGAGCGGCTATTTTCGCCAGAGAATATCACCCCATCGTCAATGTGGCCTTTGCCCTGATCGGTGTGGCATGGGCAGCGATCAACGTGAATTCCTATCCCATGATCGTGGCCATGAGCAGTGGCAGCGATGTGGGTAAATTCACCGGAACCTATTACACCTTTTCCATGGCGGCGCAGATCCTGACCCCGGTATTGTCCGGATTTTTGTTGGAGAAGGTGTCCTATAACACTCTGTTCCCCTATGCGCTGTTCTTCTCCCTGATGGCATTCCTGACCATGACCCAGGTACGCCACGGCGATGTGAAGCCCCAGAAGAAGGAGAGCATTCTGGAGAACTTTGACGTGGACGATTAATAAAATAGACAATAAATCGTTAGAAAATCTTTAGAAATAGCTACTTGAAAATTGCGGGGCAGTGGATTAAAGTAAGATGCAGCAGCTTTTCGCGGAGACTAAGAGGGCGCAGAAAAGATGTATGTGAATCAAAACATAAGATAGAAGGTTGAATTGAGAATGAAAGTTTTAGCAATCATACTGATCGTCATTGTAGTGCTGGCGATTCTTTACTTCCTTATGATCATGCCCCGGATGATCCATAAGCCCGATACGGCCCCTTTTACAGAATGGCTCTACGCCCACAGAGGCCTGCACGATAATGCAACGGAAGCACCGGAGAACTCCATGGCGGCATTCCGTAAGGCTGCGGATGCGGGCTTCGGTATTGAACTGGACATTCAGCTGACGAAGGACAAGATCCCCGTGGTGTTCCATGATTTTACATTAAAAAGAGTCTGCGGCGGCGAAGGCAAGATCAGTGATTATACCTACGAGGAATTGCAGCAGTTTCACCTGTGCGATTCTGTGGAGAAGATTCCGAAGTTTGAGGATGTATTGAAGATGGTAGATGGAAAAGTGCCTTTGATCGTGGAGTTCAAGATCGAGCGCACCGACCTGTCTTTGTGTCCCCTTGCAGATAAAATGCTGCGGGCCTACAAGGGAATGTACTGCATGGAGTCCTTCAACCCTCTGGGTGTGTGGTGGTATCGGAAGAAACATCCGGATCTGGTGCGAGGCCAGTTGTCCGATGCTTTTCTGAAAGAAGGAGAGTATGTCGGGATATTATATTTTGTATTGCAGAATCTGCTGCTGAACTTCGTGACCAAGCCGGATTTTGTGGCATACAATCATCATTATCCTGAAATCCTGTCCCGGAAGCTTTGCAGAGGTTTGTACCATAATACTGCAGCCGCATGGACCATCAAGAGCCAGAAGGAACTGGACGAAGCGAGAAAACATTTCGATATTTTCATCTTCGACAGTTTTGTACCGGAAGCGGGAAAGTAGAGAAAACAGCATAAAAAGGTCGGTTCCATGCTCCCCAGGAAACCGGCCTTTTACTATATGCGATATGCGAGGAAAAAATATGTATACCAAAGAAGAATTGAAACAGCAGTTACGGAATGTGGGACTTACGGGAAAAGAGACGATCCTGATCCATTCTTCCATGAAGGCCATCGGAGAAGTGGAGGGCGGTGCGGATATCGTGCTGGATGCCTGGATGGAATATTTTACGGAAGGCCTTCTGCTATTGCCGACCCATACCTGGGCCAATGTGAATGCACAGCACCCGGTGTATGACTATCGTAATACCCAATCCTGCGTGGGACTGCTGACCAAT
Organism: Lachnospiraceae bacterium GAM79; assembly: GCA_003584705.1. GTDB lineage: Bacteria > Bacillota > Clostridia > Lachnospirales > Lachnospiraceae > Acetatifactor > Acetatifactor acetigignens. Next base: position 2,598,540 of record AP018536.1, on the reverse strand, counting down.
CTGTTCCGGCAGAGAGAGGGTGTGGTGCGCTCCCTGCATCCCACCCATTCTTTAGCGGGGTACGGAAAAAATGCTGCCGAATATCTGGCAGGAGAGGAAGAACGTAACACTCCATGTACCCCGGGAGGAGCCTACGACCGGCTGAAAGACTGCGGTGGTAAGATTCTGCTGGTTGGCGTTGGACATGAACGCAATACTTACATCCACAGTGTGGAAGAGGTGCTGAATGTTCCGAATCGTCTGGCGGCGGAGCCCATGTTATTGACAACGATCCTGCCGGACGGAAGAGAAAAGAAAGTATATATGAGAAAACACTATAATCCCGACCAGCCCCATATCTCGGAAGATTTTGTGAAATTGAACCAGGCGTTTCTGGATTGTGGAGCAGTGGAAGTGGTGATGTTCGGAGATGCGAAGTGTCTGCTGTGTGATGCGCAGAAAGTGTTCCGGGTGGTACGGCATGTGCTGGCACCGGATCCGGAATGTCTTGTGACGAAACCGGAGATTTCTGCAGAGCGGTGGAGAGGATTCCGGGCATGAAAAAGGATCAGTCCCGTGGGACTGATCCTTTTGGTCTGTCTTGCTATTAAGCTACAACAGTAACGTTGGTAGCACGGATCTTGCTGCTGTTCTGAGGATCGCACTCGGTATCGAAAGTTACCTTCTGGCCCTCTTCCAGAGACTTGAAACCATCAGCGTTGATTGCGGAAAAGTGTACGAATACTTCTTCGCCGTTAGCATCGTTGGTGATGAAACCATAACCCTTCTGAGCATTGAACCACTTAACTGTACCGTTATTCATTATTGGTACCTCCTTTAATAATTCAGGCTTTGCCTGATCCTTTTGATGATTCTAAAACGTAGGACAAAAAAATCACATATTTTTGTAAAGCATCCGTGAAAAAGTAGCAATGTCTTACAAAAATATGTGAGATCAATGACTTTCATTTAGAATACGGTTAGAGTATACCATTGCCCTGATCGAAATGTCAATAATTATCTTTGATTTTTAGACCTATTTTCTTATGGAAAAAGCATATGATTTTAAGAGCAACAGGATGCGGAGAATGACGATGGATCTTAGATTTTTGGGAAAAGTATTACAAGGGGCGCTGATCGGTCTGGGAGCGGTACTCCCGGGGATATCCGGCGGCGTTTTAAGTGTAGTGTTCGGAGTCTATCGACCGATCATGGAGCTGCTGGCGGATCCTCTGCGTAAGTGGCAGACGCATCTGCCGCGATTGCTCCCGTATATGATCGGTTCTGCGGCGGGATTTTTAGGTGTGGCGAATCTGCTTTCTTATGTGTTGGAGACCTATCCGGAGCAATCGGTCTGTGTATTTGTGGGGCTGATCGGCGGAATGCTGCCGTCCCTGTGGCGGGAAGCGGGAGAGCAGGGCAGGACCGGAGGAGACAGGATTGTCTCCGGAGTGACGTTTGCGGCAATGATTTTTTTGCTGTTTTCGTTGCAGACTTCCAAGACTGCAGTGGAGCCGGGACTCGGAGCGTATCTGTTCTGTGGATTTGCCCTTGCTCTGTCGGTGATCGCTCCGGGGATGAGTTTTTCTACACTACTGATGCCCTTAGGGCTGTATACACCGTTCGTAGAGGGGATCGGTCATCTTCGGCCAGAGGTGTTGATTCCCGGAATGACCGGCTGCGTGGTGACTTTTGTGTGCCTGGCCAGGCTGGTAAACCGCCTGCTTGAAAAACAGTATGCGGGGATGTCCCACGGGATCTTCGGGATCATCAGTGCAGCTACAGTGATGACGGTTCCATGGAACAGTTTTGCCACATCTCCGGAGACCGCATCCCGGAATCTGTTCTGCATGGCGGCAGGAATCGTGGCGGCACTTCTTTTGGAAGTTATGAATGAAAAAATGGCATGTTTTCCCGAAAATGAGACAGAATAAGGAGCGGGAACCTTATCATGGAAAAAGGAAGGTAGAAACATGCAGATGTATGACATCGTGGCAACGGGAGTGCTGGGACTGTTGGTCGGCTTCTGGTCTGGCAGGAGTATCCGGTGGAAAATGGAAGAAACAGAAGAGACAGGGGAAGACAGGGAAGAGAGAAAAAATACAGCAGCCAGGCAACTGGTGAGGGAAGGTGTCACTATAGGCAGCCCGGTGAACGGAGAGATCCGTAAGCGCATGGAAGAGACCGCTGAAGAGACCGCTGATGCCGGAACTGGCTGTATCAGCATCGTGCCAGAGGATGGAAAGGTCTATGCGCCCACGGCAGGAAAGGTATTGAAACTTTATCCCATGGGAAACCGGATCCGATTCCGCACGGACAGCGGACTGGAACTGCTGTTGAATATCTGCAGAGACAGGGAAGAACTGCACAGCGCCTATTATCATTGCAATGTCCTGCAAAACGAGATCGTGCGCAAAGGAAAACTGCTGATGGAATTTGATCAGGAGGGCCTGGCAAGGGAAGGCGTGGATACGGCGGTGACGGTGGAAATGTGCCAGATCCCGGAGCGGGGACAGATCGTCGGTACCTGGAAAGATTATATCCGGGCGGGAGAGGAACTTCTGTGGATACAGCGTAAGGGAAGGAATCAGGAAGACTCTTTCTGCCTGCGGTAAGCTCCGGGAGTGGTGTGATAAGCGGAATGAAAGGCCCGGAAAAAGGTGCGGGAGCTTCCGAATCCCACATCCAGCGCAATCTGCGTCACGGAGAGCTCCGTGGACAATAGAAGATCTCTGGCATAGTCCAGCCTTCGGGAGTTCACGTAATCAGGAAAAGTGGTGTGGAGTTTCTCAGTGAAGATCCGGGACAGGACAAAGCGGCTGACACCGAATTCTTTCGAGAGACTTTCCAGGGACAATTCTTCGGTATAGTGGGCATCCAGATAGAGAAGCAGTCTTTGCTCCAATTCCAGGTCATCTGTGTTTTTACGCACTTGCAGAGGCAACGATGGCAGCAGGTCTGCCAGCAGGAGTGTGAGATACCCTTCCGCATAGACTTGTACATCGGAAGGTGTGGGACGATCCTTTTCCATGGCAGCGGCCAGTGTTTTAAGTCCCTGCAGGGCAATACGGCTGTGCTCTGACAGGGAGGAGACGGTAAAGTCATTGCGGGCAGGCTTTTTGTTCTGGAAAAACTGGCGGAAAGAGTGGCAGAAATCCGGCTCGAAGATACAGAGCAGATTCTGACCGGGTTCCACATGCTTCAGGCCATGCATCTGGTTCGGAAAAACCAGAACACCCTGACCGGGGGTAAGTAAAAAATCTTGCTGTTCCACGGTGACGGTGGTGGAACCGCTCAATACATAGATCAACTCCAACTGTCTGTGAAGATGGACGGCATAGGGGTTGTTTTTGGATAAATATAAATAAAGCTGTTCCTGACGGTTCTGGTAAAAGAAACTCAATGGGATTCCCTCCTGCAACTTTTGTCACTATTATGACATTTATAGTCGCTAAATGCAAGATTTGACACAAACTAATGGGAAAATGGCACGCGATACAAGCAAACATCTGTTATACTGAAATTGTTCAGAAACAGGTAACTATTATCAAATGAGTGTTGAACACCTGCATTTGTAAATAAAAGGCGGCAAAGGCTGCGGAATGGAGAAATTATGGACAAGACCAAGATACATAAAATGTGGATCGCTGATCAGGGCGACGGCACCTATACCAACCCGATCCTGTATACCGATTATTCGGACCCGGATGCCATTCGTGTGGGAGAGGATTATTTTATGATCGCTTCCAGCTTCTGTAACACCCCTGCAGTGCCTCTGCTGCATTCGAAGGATCTGGTGAACTGGAAGGTCATCAATTACATCATTGACAAGCTTCCCTTTGACTATTATGACAAGCCGGTACACGGCTGTGGTACCTGGGCACCGGCCATCCGTTATCATGAGGGAACTTATTACGTATTTATCCCCATGCCGGACGAGGGCATCATGATGTGCAAGACCACGGATCCTTTCGGCAAGTGGAGCGAGCCGGCTTATGTGCGTAAGGTCGTGGGCTGGATCGATCCCTGTCCTTTCTGGGATGAGGACGGCAAAGCATACATGGTGACAGCTTTCGCCAGAAGCCGTATCGGTTTCAAGAGCATGCTGTATATGTCTCCCATCGAACCGGACTGCTCCGGAGTGCTGGATGACGGTCAGTTCATCTATGATGGCCATGCGACCCAGCCCACCATCGAGGGACCGAAGCTGTACAAGAGAAACGGCTATTACTATATCTTCGCTCCGGCAGGGGGCGTGAAGCCCGGCTGGCAGACCGTACTGCGTTCGAAAAATATTTACGGTCCCTGGGAGGAAAAGATTGTTCTGCATCAGGGCAATTCTCCCGTCAACGGACCTCACCAGGGTGCCTGGGTGGATACGCCGGACGGACAGGACTGGTTCCTGCATTTCCAGGATGTGGGCAATGCGGGACGTATCGTACATTTGCAGCCTATGCACTGGGAGAATGACTGGCCGGTGATCGGTGTGAATGAGGTGGACGGCTGCGGCGAACCGGTACTGCGCTATAAAAAGCCGGAAGTAGGAGCGACGTACCCAATCGATGCACCGGAGGACAGTGATTTCTTCGAAGGGGAAAATTTGGGATTACAGTGGCAGTGGAATGCCAATTATAAAAAGGAATGGTATGATCTGGAAAACGGCCAGCTCATTCTTCATGCCCAGGCCGCAGACCCAAAGACGCAGCTGTGCGATATCAGTAACCTGTTATTGCAGAAATGGCCGGCACCGGAATTTTCTATTACCACCTGTCTGCATCTGGAACAGATGAAGGACGGCGATGTGGCAGGACTGGTATCGCTGGGCGGATGTTATACAGCACTTGCGGTGCAGAAAATAAACGGAAAGATGAGCTTACAGCAGCGCACCGGCAACTGGACGAAGGACGATGAAGTGCGCACCGGTCTGGGCGAATGGAACAGTGATGTCATTTATATCCAGATGAAGGTGGAGAAGGAGATTTACCGTACATTTTATGTAGGTACCGCAGAAGAAAATTTACAGCCTGTGGGACAGATGGTGGAAGCAACTCCGGGCCGCTGGGTCGGTGTCAAGGACGGACTGTTTGCCATCAATGAGCAGGGTATGGAAGGCGGCCTGGTCGCTGCGGACTATTTCGTATATCAGGAGCTGTAACTATTTATAGGGCGAAGTAACCACTATGAGCAAATAACATGCAAGCATGTTATTCAGGAAAGCCTCGTAGAGGCGGTTTTGCGAATGGGGTGCTGAATAGTTACTGAATCATAAAATTACATTTCTATTTACAATGCAATGACAATGTGATATTTTGGCAGTTGTTAATGTGATGATAAAGGAACGATGTAAGGTATGACGGAAGAGAAAAAAATGTTATTTTCACAGGATGCACTGAAAAAATTATTGTGGCCGCTGATCATAGAGCAGTTTTTGGCAATCGCAATGGGAATGGCGGACACGGTGATGGCGGCCAGTTGTGGAGAAGCTGTGGTATCCGGAATCTCTCTGGTGGATAGTATCTGCGTATTGCTGATCGGTCTGTTCACGGCCATGGCCAGCGGCGGTGCCGTAGTGGCGGCGCAATATATGGGACACGGAGATAAGGAAATGGTAGGCCGGGCCTCCAATCAGCTTTTTTTAGCGGTTGGAGGTGTGGCCCTTCTGTTTATGATGATAGCACTGATCTGGAACCGGGGATTGCTGGCACTGCTTTACGGAAATGTGGAGGCGGATGTCATGAATGCCGCAAGAATTTATTTTTATATTGTGGCGGTGTCCTTCCCTTTTCTGGGAATTTATAACGGTGGTGCGGCTCTGTTCCGTGCGGTGGGAGATTCCAAGGTGTCCATGAAAGTGTCATTGGTGGCAAATCTGGTAAATATTGCCGGAAATGCGATCCTGATCTATGGTGCAGGGATCGGTGCTGCCGGTGCTGCGTTGTCCACGCTGTTTTCCAGAATATTGTCGGCTGTGATGATCATAGTGCTGCTTGGAAAAAGTGACAAGATCATAGTGAGCAATCACTGGAGGGTCGATACGAAAATCTTGGGAAAGATTCTGTATATCGGTGTTCCCAACGGACTGGAAAACAGTATCTTCCAGATCGGTAAGCTTCTGACCACCAGTCTGATCGCCGGTTTTGGAATGGCTGCTACGACGGCAAATGCCGTAACAGGCAGTATTGCCAGCTTTCAGCAGATCCCTGCCAACGCCATCGGTGTAGCAATGATCACTGTGATCGGACAGTGCATCGGTGCAGGAGAGACAGAGCAGGCATTATATTATCTGAAAAAAATGATGAAGGCGGCATATGCCTGCATGATCCTGTTGGGAATTCCCATGATTATTTTTGCAAGGCCGATCTGCGGAATCTATCATCTGAGTCCGGAGACAATGAAAATAACTGTTTTTCTGTTATGTTACAGCTGTGTATGTTGTATGCTGGTGCATCCGTTGTCCTTTGCACAGTCCAATGCACTTCGCGCTGCGGGAGATGTGAGATTTACCATGATCGTGGCGATCGCTTCCATGTGGCTCTGCCGTGTGGGCATGGCATATATCCTGGGACAGGGTCTGGGACTTGGCGTCATCGGCGTCTGGATCGCTATGACCATGGACTGGGTCGTACGGGCATTTTTGTTCACTAACAGGGTACGTACGGGAAAATGGCTGAAGTATAAGGACCGGCTGGTGAAGTAAAGTAATATAATGCAATCTGGAGAGGAATAGAGGCGCAGTGGACAAAAATATCTGCTGCGCTAAAGTTTTACATTGACAGATTTTGCAATGTGTTTTAGCATGTTTTTATAAAAATTGTAACGGTTCCGCCAGGATCGTTACGCAATAATACATAGCACATCAAAGTGCAGAAATGAGGCAGAACATGAGCAAAAAGCCCTATGCAGAGCGTAATCTGAAATTCGAGACATTACAGTTACATGTGGGACAGGAGCAGCCCGATCCTGTGACCGGTGCCAGAGCCGTTCCCATTTATCAGACATCTTCTTATGTATTCCGCAACTGCGATCACGCAGCAGCCCGTTTCGGACTGGAAGATCCCGGTGAGATCTACGGTCGTCTGGGCAACCCGACACAGGGCGTCTTCGAGCAGCGTATTGCAGCACTGGAAGGTGGTACCGCAGCTCTGGCGGTAGCCAGTGGCGCAGCAGCTATCTGCTACACGATCCAGAACCTGGCAAAACAGGGAGATCATATCATTTCTGCAAATAATATTTACGGCGGCACCTACAATCTGTTGGCGCATACTCTGGTGGACTACGGTGTGACCACCACTTTCGTGGCTCCTTCCGATTATGATAAGATCGAAGCAAGCTTTCAGGAGAACACCAAGGCTCTCTACATCGAGACTCTGGGTAACCCCAACTCTGATGTGGTAGACATCGAACGTCTGGCACAGATCGCCCATGCACACAAGGTGCCTCTGGTAGTGGACAATACTTTTGCTACTCCTTATCTGGTACGTCCTTTTGAGTACGGTGCAGATATCGTGGTACATTCCGCTACGAAATTCATCGGCGGACACGGCACCAGCTTAGGCGGTGTGATCGTGGAAAATGGTAAATTTGACTGGGAGGGCAGCGGCAAGTTCCCTCACCTGTGCACTCCGAACCCCAGCTATCATGGCGTTACCTTCACCAAGGCAGTACCGGGTGCAGCTTTCGTGACAGCAATCCGTGCAATGCTTCTGCGTGATATGGGCGGATGCATTTCTCCCGTGCATGCTTTTATTTTCTTACAGGGATTGGAGACGTTGTCTCTGCGTGTAGAACGTCATGTAGAGAATGCACTGAAGGTGGTACAGTATCTGAACAACCATCCGCAGGTAGAGCGCGTGCATCATCCTTCCGTATCCACGGATCCGGAGCAGCAGGCATTGTATAAGAAATATTTTCCCAACGGCGGCGGCTCCATTTTCACTTTCGAAATCAAAGGTGGCAAGGAGACAGCCAAGAAGTTCTGCGACAATCTGGAGCTGTTCTCACTGCTGGCAAACGTGGCAGATGTGAAGTCTCTGGTCATCCATCCGGCTTCCACCACCCATGCACAGCTGTCTGAGGAAGAGCTGAATGAGCAGGGAATCTACAGCAATACGATTCGTCTGTCTATCGGTACGGAGAATATTGATGATATCATTGAGGATCTGGAAGGCGGTTTCCAGTCTGTTTAAGGAGAGACCATGCTTTCATTAGCTGTTTTCTATTATGGAAAAGCAAAACCGGGAATCCCACTGCGTTCAAGGCAGTGGGATTTTTCTTGTCGGTGCCGGTGATCGCCGACAGCCTTATTTGTCTCCCGTGCGCTGCTCTAGCGGCATGTTTTCTGCGTTGAATGAGAAGACCGGCACCAGGAGCCGCATCGGACTGATTCAGTTCTACTATAACTGGGAAGAAGACAAGAAATATCTATTGGTGGAAATCTACCTTGCAAAACAGAAATAAGTTCAGTATAATAGAAACGAAAACCAAAAACAGTCAGTTGAAAGGCCGCAGTAATGCGGCTTTTCTAAGGCATTTAAGTTAGCACAAGCTAACCACATAACTCTATACAGCGGTTAGACAAAACTAACAAAAAAGAAATGGCAAAAATGCAAGAAAGTGAGAGATGTCCATGAAATACAAGATTGAGAAGAACACCGTACAGGAGACACTGATCATCCCGCTTTATTCCCGGAAGCTATGCTCGGAGTTGTATCCGAACCTATATCGGGACGAGATGGCGGTACACCTGATCGACCAGATCGACTATGATTTTTCACAGGTGGAGAAAAAATCCCACGGCCTGATGCAGCGTTTCGGTTCGCTGGAGGTTGCCATGCGGCAGAATGACCTTGCATGGGAGGTACAAAATTACCTGGCAGATCATCCTGATGCGGCGGTGGTCAATTTGGGCTGTGGACTTGACGGTACCGGCAGAGCCTGTGACAATGGCAGCTGTAAAATTTACAATCTGGATTTTCCGGATGTTATCGCCGTACGCAATCAATTACTGCCCGCCGGAGACCGTGAGGAAAATATTCCCTGCAATTTGAATGATACGGAATGGTTTACCAAAATCGACGCGTCCGAAGGGGCAATATTTTTTGCCTCCGGAGTATTCTATTATTTTCTGACGGAGCAAGTCAGGACGCTGGTACAGGCAATGGCTGACAGTTTTCCCGGTGGTGTGCTGGTATTTGACGCGGCGAACCGGACAGCGGTTAAGATGATAGCAAAGACATGGCTCAGGAGCGCTAAAATTCAGGATGTGGGTGCATATTTTGCGGTTTCGGATGCGAAAAGTGAGATTTCCCCGTGGAACAGCAGATTGCAGGTCACAAGCCGTGGCTATATGCTGGGATATAATGATCTTCGAGACCCTTCCGTCAGCGGATTATTCCGCTTCCTCGCCAGAACCGGCGACAGAATCATGAAGATGCAGATCGTAAGGATCTGTTTTGGTCAGAGGTGAACTGGCAGGAATTAGAAAGTACCTCTTGACAAATACCCTATGGGGGTATATCTTGTAGAAGAAAACAAGATACCCCTGTAGGGTATTTTGCGTATGGCTGCAACGAAAGATCCGGCAGCATGTTGCGTGCACTGATATGCAGGCCGGAAACAGCATATGTGTAGAACCGGGAAGATTCTGGAAAATTCGGATTCCGGTGCCGGAGGCTCAGGAAGGGGAAAATTATGGCAGAACAAAAGGAAGAAAAAATGGGAGAAAAAGGCATGGAATGTTGTCATTGTCACCAGAAGGCAACGCCCCGCTCCGAAAAAGAAAGAAAACAATTACAGAACCGTTTAAGCCGTATGAGCGGACAGTTAAACGGTATCAGCCGGATGCTGGAAGAGAACCGTTACTGCGGTGATATTCTCACACAGGTAGCTGCCGTGGAGAGTGCTTTACAGGCCTTTGGCTATGCAATCCTGAAGGAACATATGGAGACCTGTGTGGTGGAAGAGATCCGGAAGGGGAATACTGCTATAGTAGATGAGGCAGTGGAACTTGTGAAGAAATTGAAATAAGCGGCGGAATGGTCGCAGATAAACCTGTAAATTTGTGCTGCTGCGGTGCATTGAAAGCACCGGAGACTTTGCAGGTCATGGAAAGGCAAGGGTATTATGAAGGAAAGATATCATGTTACAGGAATGTCCTGTTCCGCATGTTCTTCCCATGTGGAAAAGGCAGTAAACAAGCTGGAAAATGTGGAAAAAGCATCCGTAAATCTGCTGACGGAGACTATGGATGTGACCTATGACGAGACGAAGATCACTTCGGCGGAAATTATCGATGCTGTGGTGAAAGCAGGCTACGGTGCTTCGGTAATGACCGAAGGCAGTGTGGCAGGTGCAGGCGGACAGAGCACTTCCGGGAATGCGGGAAGTACAGGAAAGTCCACAGTCGATGGCAAACAGGAGCTACAGCAGAAGCTGGATGCAGACGCAAGAGCCATGAAATGGCGTCTGGGAATCTCCATTGGATTCCTGATCCCGTTAATGTATGTGTCTATGCACCATATGCTGAAAGAATGGTTCGGAATTCCGGTTCCGGCATTTATCGTAAACACGATGCACGGCAATGCCAATGCCATGAATTTTGCATTGACGCAGTTTTTACTGTTATTGCCGATTCTGTATGTGAACCGGAAGTTTTTCTCTGTAGGTTTCAAAACATTGGCGCACCGCAGTCCGAACATGGACAGCCTGATCGCTCTGGGATCTGGCGCGGCACTGGTGTACGGCATTTTCGCCATGTACCGGATCAGCTGCGGCCTGGGTTATGGTGACATGGCAGTGGTAGAGCATTATGCCCACGATCTGTATTTTGAATCCTCCGGTACGATCCTGACTCTGATCACCGTTGGAAAATATCTGGAGAGCCGTTCCAAGGGAAAGACCAGTGAAGCCATCACCAAGCTGATGAATCTGGCTCCCAAGGTGGCAATTCTTGTTACCGAGGACGGACAGGAAAAGGAAGTGCCCACGGAGAGCCTGCAGAAAGGCGATATTTTTCTGGTAAAGCCCGGAAGTCTGGTACCGGTGGACGGTATCGTGTTAGAAGGCAACTCCAGTGTGGATGAAGCGGCCATCACTGGTGAAAGTGTTCCGGTGGAGAAACAGGCAGGTGACCATGTGGTCTCCGCTACCGTGAACAAGGCGGGCTTCTTAAAATGTCGTGCGGATCGTGTTGGCGATGACACAACACTGGCACAGATCATCCGTCTGGTGGAAGAGGCCAGTGCCAGCAAGGCTCCCATTGCACAGCTGGCAGATAAGGTGGCTGGTGTATTCGTGCCGACGGTCATGACCATTTCCCTGATCACCCTGATCGTGTGGCTGATAAGCGGTGCTACCGCGGAGTTTGCCATTTCCACAGCCATTGCCGTATTGGTAATTTCCTGCCCCTGTGCGTTGGGACTGGCAACACCCGTGGCTATCATGGTGGGAACCGGCGTAGGTGCCAGCAATGGTATCCTGATCAAGACGGGTGAGGCCCTGCAGCAGGCCAAAGAGATTGACACTGTGGTACTGGACAAGACCGGAACCATCACCAGCGGTAAGTTAAAGGTAGAAGAAGCAGGCGGTTATCAGAGCGACTTCCCGATGGATGCCATGATGCAGATCGCAGCAGCTCTTGAGAAAAAAAGTGAGCATCCGCTGGCGGAAGCTGTAGTGGAATGGGCAGAGCAGTTCGGTCTGGCAATTCCCGAGATCGTGGATTTCAAGGCAACCTTCGGCCGTGGCGTGGAAGGTACACTGGCAGCAGAATTCCGTGCGGTAGAATCAGTAAAAAATGACGGCCCTACGGCGGTATTTTATGCCGGAAAACAGAACGACACCACAGATGGCTCCGGCAAGACAACGGAACAGAACCAGATGGCGAGAAATACAGTATCGGGTGCCAGTAGCGTGATAATTCCTGCCGGTACAAAATTCTATGTAGGTAACCTTGCCTTTCTGCAGGAGAATCATATCACTCTGCCGGAGGAAGCCACAGAAGGTCTGAACCGGATGGCGGACGAAGGCATGACACCGCTCCTTGTGGCACAGGAAGGAAGATTCTTAGGAGTTATCGGCGTGGCGGATACTGTTAAGGCCACTTCTTATGAAGCTATTCGTGTCTGGGAGAAAATGGGTGTCAAAGTCATCATGCTGACCGGAGACAACCGCCGTACTGCAGAAGCTGTACGACAGAAGCTGGGTATCTCTGAGGTCGTGGCAGAAGTACTGCCGCAGGATAAGGAGAAAAAGGTCAGCGAGCTGAAACGTCAGGGCCATAAGGTAGCCATGATCGGTGACGGCATCAACGATGCCCCCGCACTGGCAGCCGCAGATGTAGGCATGGCTATTGGTGCAGGCACGGATGTAGCCATGGAGAGCGCAGATATTATTCTGATGAAAAATGATCTGCGGGATGCCGTGACGGCCATGAAACTGAGCCGTTCCGTGATCTGCAACATCAAGGAGAATCTGTTCTGGGCTTTCTTCTACAACTGCATCGGCATCCCTCTGGCAGCCGGTGTGCTGTACCCGTCTTTTGGAATCCGTCTGAATCCCATGTTCGGCGCGGCAGCCATGAGTTTAAGCAGTATCTTTGTCGTGGGAAATGCCCTGCGGCTGAGAGGCTTTAAGAGCGGATTTACTCCGCTGAAAACAGGAACGCCGGAAGCAGCCCGGACGGAACAGGAGACAACGCAGGCAGCTGTGGAGGGAGAACAGTGCATACTGGAAGCCCCCGCAGAGCAAAATAGCAAAGAAGAGAAAGAGAGGACAAACACAATGACAAAAGTAATCAGTATCGAAGGAATGATGTGCAGCCACTGCACCGGGACCGTACAGAAGGCACTGGAGGCCGTAGAGGGCGTAAAGGCCGTAACCATGAGCCTGGAGCAGAAGAATGCTACCGTGGAACTGGCTTCTGATGTGGCAGACGAAGTACTGACCAAGGCTGTAGTTGACGCAGGATATGAAGTAAAGGGCGTTACAGAAAAATAAAGTGTTACTGTAGGTTACAATAACGGAAAAAGAGAAATGGCGCTGCCAAGATGCCGTGTTTTTGCAAACACGACACCGGACGGCGCTATTTTGGGTCTATAGAGAAAAAAGTGATCCGCAGGTACTTTTCAATGCAATATTTCAGGAATATATGTGGCGTATGGGTCTATACAGAAAAATTTCAGGCATAGATACTTAAATTGTGAAAAATGAGTATCTGGAGAGTGATTTTTCTCCTAACGGCATTAATCTTCCGCGTGAATGGAAAATAATTTTCGAAAGATTCCATATAAAGTTTATAATTTCTTAATTGATTTTCTCTGACTATGTGTTATATTAACTATAGAACAGATGATACAGAAAGCCTGTGAATCTGTTCGCGAGTAAGAAAATAAATAAAGCAACTATTCAGAGCCTCATTCGCAAAACGCTGTTACACAGCTTCCTTTTTGCTCATTGAGGCTACCTCGCCAAATAAATATTGCCAAAGCTTTTTATGAATGCAAGCAATCAACAAAGCTCAGGCAATATTTAATGGCTCTGAATAGTTGCAAATTGCATAACCTTATGTGAGGAGGCGAACGATTATGAATATTGATAAATTTACACAGAAATCCATAGAAGCAGTCAATGGCTGTGAAAAGCTCGCCATGGAATATGGCAATCAGGAGATCGAACAGGAACATCTGCTGTACAGTCTGCTGACGCTGGATGACAGTCTGATCTTAAAGCTTGTGGAAAAGATGGAGATCCAGAAGGATCATTTTGTAAACCGTGCAAAACAGGCTTTGGAGAAGAGAGTAAAGGTGCAGGGTGGTCAGCCTTATGTCGGTCAGTATCTGAACAAGGTACTGGTCAGCGCATCGGACGAAGCAAAACAGATGGGTGACGAATATGTCTCCGTAGAGCATCTGTTCCTTGCCATGATCAAGAATCCCAACAAGGAGATCGCCGAGATCTGGAAGGAATACGGCATCACCAGAGAACGTTTCCTGCAGGCATTGTCTACCGTAAGAGGCAACCAGAGAGTCACCAGTGACAACCCGGAAGCAACCTATGATACATTGGAAAAATACGGGCAGGATCTGGTGGAGAAAGCAAGGAACCAGAAGCTGGATCCCGTCATCGGACGTGACAGCGAGATCCGTAATGTGGTACGTATCCTGTCCCGTAAGACAAAGAATAACCCCGTGCTGATCGGTGAACCCGGTGTCGGTAAGACCGCCGTGGTGGAGGGTCTGGCACAGCGTATCGTCAAGGGCGATGTCCCTCAGGGATTGAAGGATAAGAAGATCTTCGCACTGGATATGGGCGCACTGGTAGCCGGTGCCAAATACAGAGGTGAATTCGAGGAACGTCTGAAGGCCGTACTGGATGATGTGAAGAACAGTGACGGACAGATCATTCTGTTCATCGATGAACTGCATACCATTGTCGGTGCCGGCAAGACCGACGGCGCATTGGATGCAGGCAATATGTTGAAGCCCATGCTGGCCCGTGGTGAACTGCACTGTATCGGTGCCACCACACTGGATGAATACAGACAGTATATTGAAAAAGATGCCGCTCTGGAACGTCGTTTCCAGCCGGTTATGGTAGAAGAACCCACCGTGGAGGATACAATCTCTATCCTGCGTGGACTGAAGGATCGTTACGAAGTATATCACGGTGTCAAGATCATGGATAACGCACTGGTAAGTGCAGCCGTGCTTTCCAACCGTTATATCACCGACAGATTTCTGCCGGATAAGGCCATTGACCTGGTGGATGAGGCCTGCGCCCTGATCAAGACCGAGATGGACAGTATGCCTACGGAGCTGGATGAACTGCAGCGTAAGGTGACACAGCTGGAGATCGAGGAGACCGCTCTGAAAAAAGAGGATGACCGGATCAGTAAGGAACGTCTGGCAGATCTGCAGAAGGAACTGGCAGAGTTAAAGGATCAGTTCAACACTAAAAAGGCACAGTGGGATAACGAGAAGGCATCCGTGGATAAACTTTCCAAACTGCGGGAAGAGAGAGACCGCATGAATAATGAGATCCAGATCGCAGAGCGGGAAGGAGACTATGAAAAGGCCGGCAGATTAAAATACAGCGAACTGCCCGCACTGGAGAAGCAGCTGGCACAGGAAGAGGATAAGGTAGGAGAATCCGATCTGTCTCTGGTACATGAAAAAGTATCGGAGGAAGAGATCGCAAGGATCATTTCCCGCTGGACCGGCATTCCGGTAGCCAAACTGACCGAGAGTGAGCGTAACAAGACCCTCCATCTGGACGAAGAACTGCACAAACGTGTGGTGGGTCAGGACGAGGGTGTGACCAAAGTCACCGAAGCCATCATCCGTTCCAAAGCCGGGATCAAGGATCCCAGCAAGCCCATCGGCTCCTTCCTGTTCCTGGGACCTACCGGTGTCGGTAAGACGGAACTGGCCAAGAGTCTGGCGGCAGCACTGTTCGACGATGAGAATAATATGGTACGTATCGATATGAGTGAGTACATGGAGAAGTATTCTGTCTCTCGTCTGATCGGAGCGCCTCCCGGATATGTAGGATATGAGGAAGGTGGTCAGCTGACCGAAGCTGTCCGGAGAAAACCTTACAGCGTGGTACTGTTCGATGAGATCGAGAAGGCACATCCCGATGTATTCAATGTACTGTTACAGGTACTGGATGACGGCCGTATCACGGATTCTCAGGGACGTACGGTGGACTTCAAGAATACCATTCTGATCATGACCTCCAACATCGGCGCAAGTTATCTGTTGGACGGTATCAATGAAGACGGTACCATCAAGCCGGAAGCAGAGGCGGCAGTCATGAATGATCTGCGGGCACATTTCCGTCCGGAGTTTTTGAACCGTCTGGATGAGACAATCCTGTTCAAGCCTCTGACCAAGGACAATATCGGCGGCATCATTCATCTGATCATTGCCGATCTGAACAGACGTCTGGAGGATAAGCAGCTGACCATCCGTCTGTCGGAGGAAGCTATGCAGTATATCGTGGACAATGCTTATGATCCGGTCTACGGTGCACGGCCTTTGAAGCGTTATATCCAGAAGTACGTGGAGACCCTGGCAGCCAAGATGATCCTGGCAGATCAGGTAGAAGAAGGCGATACCATTGTCATTACCGTGGAGAATGATCAATTGGCCGCCAAGTGCGAAAAGGGATTGAAAAATCAATAATCTGTAAAATAAAACAGGAGCAAAGATGATGATACTTGTCATTTTTGCTCCTTTCGTTTACAATATAACTCTGTCAAAAACAGGAAAAGAGAGGAAAACGTTATGATACCACAGGATCCCGTAATGTTATTAAGCTTTATAAATTTAAAACTCCGTGATTTCTACGGAAGCCTGAAACAACTCTGCGATGATCTGGATGTGAAGGAACAGGAGATCACAGATAAACTGGCAGCCATTGACTATCATTACGATGAAGAGAGGAATCAGTTTGTATAATACGAGCAGTACCAATCCCACAGGAAAAAAGGGAACCAGATGCCTGATCTGTACCGGTTGTGGCAGATGTCCAGGAGTGATCCGGGGGATGCAGGTGGTGACGGAAAAGCTGGAACTTCCTCCGTTAACATTACAAAATCCGGACGGTAAACGGCTGATGACTGTGGATATTGGTACCACTACCATTGCCATGCAGTTGTATGACATGACCGGTAAAGTGGTGGACAGCTTTCCCAGTGTGAATCCCCAGGTCAGCTATGGTGCCGATGTGCTCTCACGGATAGAGGCAGCAAAGGATCCGGGAAAAGCGGCAGATATGCAGAAAAAAGTCCGTGACCTCATGGAAAAAGGAGTGCAGCGTTTTTCCAAAAAGCTGCAGCCGCAGGAGACTCTGCAGATGGTCGTTGCGGCAAATACCACCATGACCTATCTGCTCATGGGCTGGAATCCGGAGGAACTGGGCAAAGCACCTTTTACAGTCAGTCATAGCGGCGCAGTGGAGACAGAAATTGCAGGAGTGGCCTGTCATATCATACCGGGATTGTCAGCCTTTGTAGGCGGCGATATCACTGCCGGAATATTGGCCAGTGGAATGCTGGAACAGGAGGCCTCCACCCTGCTCATCGATCTTGGAACCAACGGGGAGATGGCACTGGGAAACCGGCACAGATTACATGCCTGTGCCACGGCGGCTGGCCCTGCTTTCGAAGGCGGAGCCAACCGGGGCATCTGGGGCGCGGATATGGTGAGACTGTTACAAAAACTTCTGGAAGAGGGGCTGATGGACGGACAGGGTCTTTTGAAGGAACCTTATTTTACGAAAGGAGTCCGTATCGGCGATGTGCTGGTGACGAAGGAGTCCGTGCGTGCAGTGCAGCTGGCAAAAGGAGCCATTGCCGCAGGCATTGAGATTCTGGCGGACAGCTATGGCATAAGATTTTCGGACATTTCGAAAGTGGTGCTGGCGGGAGGATTCGGTTATTATCTGGATCCGAAGGCGGCTGTGGCTATCGGGCTGCTTCCGGAAGAACTGGCAGATTGCACGGTGACCGGCGGCAATACGGCACTGAGCGGTGCAGCCATGGTGGGCAGTCGGATCCTTACAGCAGGTGGAAAGCAAACGGCGGAAGGAACATTGCCAGATGGTGGGGATGACCTTCGAAAACGGCAGGAATTGCAGATACGTATCCTAAATCTGGCGGAGGAAGAGAAGTTCCCTGAGACCTTTCTGACGAAGATAAATTTTAACTAAAAATATACAAAAAGCGTAACAAATGACAGAAAATGTTGTTCCATTCTGGTAATTATTATGCTATAATTCTAAATATGTATAACAAGTACCGGAGGGTATTAAATGAGTACGAATGTTGAAAAACCAAAGAAATCTCTTTTTACGGTGAAAAAAGAGACGACTTCCGAAAAGAAGCCGAAGCCTGAAAAAGCAGTGAAGGGAAAGAAGGCATCTGCGGAGAAGAAGCAAAAGGCTCCGAAGCAGAAAAAGAGTGGAAAGAGCTCGAAACTGCTCAGCATCCGCAACAAGATCGTTGTATGTTTCCTGGTGCCTATTGTGTTTATGGTGATCATCGGTGTGTCAGCATACCAGAAATCCGCAGAAGGATTAAGCGAGAAATTCACCGATTCCACATTACAGACGATGCGTATGGCCACGGAAAATCTGAATATGAGCTGTGATTTTATCCGCTCAGAGGGTCTGAAATATGCTTACGATGATGATCTGCGGAAATATTTCCTGGGAATGTTCGAAGATAATCCCGTGGATAAGTTGAATTTCCTGACATCTACGAAGTCCAACCTTCTGTCGGTGCAGACCTCCAACCCGTTCATCAGCCACATGCACATTATTCCCAAGAAGGGAGTAAACCTTCTGTCCACTAAGCTTTCATCCGGTGTGGACGGTTTCCTGGATGAGTACAAGGAAGACGTGGCAAGCGGGGAAGGCAGAAGAAGTATCCCGCAGTGGATCGACAGTCATCCTGTACTGGATGAAAAGGTAACGGAGACCGAAAAAGATTATATTATGGCCTTCGAAATGATGAGCCAGTCGAACAATGCCTGCGTTGTTATCGATATCAAGCCTTCTGCTATTACGGATTTCATGGAAGAGATCGATATCGGAGACGGCAGTATCATCGGATTTGTAACTCCCGGAGGCAGAGAACTGGTTGTTGAGAATGTAGAAGAAGGAAAAGAAAGTGTCCTTCCGGAAGAGGGAAATGTATTCTCCGGACAGGAGTATTATACAGCTGTCATGGGTGAGGCAGTAGCGGATGCAGGTACTGCGGAGGTAGATTTCCAGGGTGAGAAGTATCTTTTCATTTACAGCCACAGTGCAGATATCGGCTTTACCACCTGTGCACTGGTACCTATGAGAGTAGTGACCAGTCAGGCTACCGAGATCCGCAACATGACCATCGGTCTGGTGATCCTGGCATGTGTGATCGTAGTGATCGTAGGTATCTTTATCACTGCAGGTATTGAGAATAACATGAGACGCATTTCCAGAAAGTTCGGTGATGTGGCGAAGGGTGATCTGACGGTTACCGTATCTGCCAAGGGACATGATGAGTTCCAGGATCTGGCAGGCTCGGCTACCAACATGATCACGAATACGAAGAAGCTGGTCAATCAGGTAAGCAATGCTACCGGAGAGTTGGAAGTGTCTGCACAGAACGTGGGACAGGCTTCTGAACTGATTCATGAGTATTCACAGGATATTACCCGTGCCATCGGTGAGATCAACGAAGGTATGGAAGAACAGTCCAGACATGCACAGGAGTGCGTGGAGAAGACCGATATCCTCTCCAATGAGATCCAGGAAGTCAGCCATGTGGTAGAACGTGTGGAGAAGCTGGTAGGCGAGACGGAAGGCATGATCAACAAGGGAATGGAGATCGTACAGGTACTGGGTGATCGTGCTGGCGAGACAACACAGATGACTGTGAAAGTGAGTGAGAGTATCGAATCTCTTCGCAAGGAATCTGAGATCATCAACAGTTTCGTAGCTACGATCACAGAGATCACAGAGCAGACCAACCTGCTGTCATTGAATGCTTCTATCGAGGCAGCCAGAGCGGGAGAGGCTGGACGAGGCTTCGCTGTAGTAGCAGAAGAGATCCGTAAGCTGGCAGATGATTCTGCAAAGGCAGCCGGCGAGATCCGCAACAATGTGGCCAACATTACAGCCCAGACCCAGAACAGCGTGGAGAGTGCAAGCCAGGCGAAAGCAATGGTAGAACTCCAGACCAAAGCTGTGGAAGAAGTGATCGCAGTATTCCGCGAGATGCAGGAGCGTATGGGCCAGCTGATCGAGGGACTGAAAGATATCGTGGTAAGCACGGAGAAGGCAGACGGTGAGCGTAGCGCTGCTGTGGCAGCCGTGAAGAATATCTCCGATATCATTGAAGAGACCGCAGGCAGTGCCGAGACCGTCAACGATGTGGCCAATAAGCTTCTGAACCATGTGGAGAAGCTGAGCACTACTGCAAGTGTACTGGATGAGAATATGGAAGGACTTAAGAACGAGATTTCCGTATTCAAGATCTGAGTATAAATAAAAAAGTAACATACAGAGGAGATCCGGGAGATGAGAGTCTCGGGTCTCCTTTTTTGCAAGCATGTTTTATTGCGGCAGCAGGAATGGTCACTTTTGAGAATGCATATATTTTCTGTGAAAGCGTGAAACGGACGGCTTGAAATGAAAAAAGTACTGGCGGGAATTCTGATCTTTGACATGCTTCTGGGAATCTTGTGTCTGGCAGTGGGAACGGAACGATACGCAGAGCAGAAATCATATGGAACCTATATAGAAACAGACACCGGCGTGTGCGGGACATCAGGAGAACCGAAAAAGATCGCGCTGACCTTTGACGACGGGCCGCATCCGAAGTATACGGAACAGCTTCTGGATGGATTGAAGGAGCGGGGAGTGGCAGCTACTTTTTTCGTGACGGGAGAGAATGCGGAGAATTACCCGGACATTATCCGGAGAGAACAGGACGAAGGACATCTGATCGGGAACCATACCTATAGTCACATACAGCTCACTTCCCGCAACCGGGAGACCTTTCGGGAGGAGCTGGTGCAGACCAATGAAATTCTCGAAGAAATCACAGGGGAGAAAATAAGCTTTGTCCGGCCGCCTTACGGCAGTTGGGACAAAAGCTTTGAGAAAGAACTGAATATGTTCCCGGTTCTGTGGAATATCGATCCTCTGGACTGGTGTTCCAACAATGCAGACTGTATTGCGTCCAAAGTGGTGGAGAAGGCGGGGGACGGCGATATTATTCTGATGCATGATTATTATGAGACTTCTGTCACCGCAGCACTGGAAGTAGTGGATATTCTACAGAAAAGAGGCTTTCAGTTCGTAACGGTGGAGGAAATCCTGTTTGACTGAATCATTGTAAAACAAGAGCCACCTGAGTGATAAAATTCGCCGGATCCTTATGCTGGGGAGGACCTTCCAGATAAGTATGCCGTACCGTGCCTGACAGAGACAGATTCTGCGCAGCTGCGTAGGCAGACAGTTTTCTACGGGCATCCGGGAGTGATTCGTAACAGCCGTGATAGAAGATGCCGAGAGCTTTCTGCTCCGGCAGATGCACCACATGTTCTCCCTTGCTGGCAGGAGGTACGGAGATACAACAGGTGAATTCTTCCGGATGTTCCAGATTGTACTCAATGAAAAACATCCGCTTACTGCTGTCGGAGCCGTACAGATGAATGGCTTCCATAAAGACCTCCCGCAGGAATTCTTTGCGTTCTTCCACTCCGTTAAAAGCCCCCTTGCGGCAGTACACCGTCTGGGCGGGGAGGGTAAGAAACTGTATCACGGAAGCAGCCGGGGACGCAGTACGTTGCTTTAACTTCTCGATACTCTGCGTCAGGCCGTCTCGTAAGGCTTCCAGACGTTCGATCAATGGTTCCAGATCCGTGGATCCATTATAATAGGAGGAGATCTCATCCAGGGACAGCCCTAAATTCTGCAGTACCCGGATGGAGCGGATCAGGGAGATGGAATCCGGGGTATAATAGCGATTCCCGGCAGTTCCTTCTTTTTTATCCGGAAGCAGGAGACCTTTGGCTTCGTAGTTCAATATGATTCTTCTGGTGATGCCGATCGCTTTGGAGACTTCTCCGATGGACATCAGTCTTTTTTCACTTTTTCCGTTTTCTTCGTTTGATGACATCAAAAATATGCCTTTCTCAAAATTATCCTTGCATCGTACATCGATGTACGGATATAATTATTGTAATAAGCGTAGAAAAACATGTCAAGACACATACGATAAAACGAATGAGCTGCATCGGTTTGTGCGGCAAAGGAAGAATCATGATAAAAGTAGCTTTTTGTGATGACGATCTGTCAGTACTTAAAGAATTAAGCGTTCTGATGGACAGATATCGGGTAGAACGGAATCAGGATATTACTTATGCAGCATTTCACAGTCCGCTGGAATTGCTGTCGGAAGTAGAGCGGGGGACCCGGCTGGATATTATATTTCTGGATGTTCTGATGCCAGGACAGGATGGAATCAGTGCCGCCAGAGAGATCCGTAAGTATGATACTTCGGTGAAGATCATTTATCTGACATCCTCTTCGGAATACGCTGTGGATTCCTATGAAGTGGGGGCCTATTTTTATCAGTTGAAGCCTATCTGGCAGGAGAGCTTCTACCGATTGATGGATTCGGTACTCAGGGAGTGCCTCAAGAATGAAAAGAACAGTCTGATCCTGCGATGTAAGACGGGAATCACAAGGCTGGAACTGGACAAACTGAAGTACTGCGAGGTAACGGGGAGGAATCTGCTGCTTCACAAAGAAGACGGAGAAGTACTGGACAGCGTTGGTAAACTGGACGATTTGTGCGAACAGTTGAAGGATTATGAATGCTTTGTCCGTTGCCACAGGTCATATATGATCAATATGGATTATGTAAAGAGCATATCTAACAAAGCTGTGATCCTGTCGGACGGTACCCAGATCCCGATTCCGCATGGAAAATATTCGGAACTGAAAGACAAATTTTTTTCCTATTTTTTTCGTAAAAACCAGACATTTTTAGCATAAAACGACCGGAGAATTTTTTCTCCGGTCGTTTCATGTCATATTTGGGTCGATTGGTGTCAAAAACGGTCATAAATGGAAAAAATAAGGTACACTATCTTCAGACAACAGAGAACTGTTGTAAGAAGGAGGAAACAATTATGAAGAAAAAATATTTTGCATGCGCAATGGGACTGGTACTGGCATTGTCTTTGACAGCCTGCGGTGAGGAAGAGGTAATTGTGGAGAACACCAACGAAGAAGTGACCCAGGAAGTACAGACCCAGGAAGTACAGACCCAGGAAGTACAGACCCAGGAAGTGGCAGAAGCTCCCACAGAGACTGTAGCAGAGACAGGTACAGAAGCAGAGGGCGGTCCCCTGTTACAGGTGGCAGTTATGGAAATCCCGGATCTGAGTGGTACGGAATGGAACTTTGCCGGCGGTATGATCGATGGTGTTGAGATGGAAGAAGAGGATCTGAACGCAACACTGGAGACTTATGGCGGTACCTTACAGCTTGTATTTGGTGAAGACGGTGCAGTTACCATGGTACAGGGCGGCGGAAATGCAGAAGGTACTTATGAGTATTCCGATGACAACACAGCTATCAAGGTGACACTTGATTTTGGTGGAACAGAGGTTACCTATGCCGGATTTTTGTCTGAGGTGGGAGATACTGTAACACTGATCGCTATGTCTGATATGAATGGTTATGACGGACTTTATTTTGTACAGTAAGATAGTTTGAAAAGATCTTAAAAAGACGAAAAGGGGAGGGAGAGTTAACGATGGAAATTGTGATTATCGTGTTGCTGCTTGCCTCCCTTTTTGGTGTCTGGCTATTGTCGGTGCGGCGTAAGCTGGAGACACAGGAAGAAAATATCCGGAATGCCATGTACCAGACTCTGGTACAGCTCTCCGCAGAGCGGGAGGCACTGGAAGGATTGGCGGAGTTTCTCGGACAGACCATGGATGCGGAGACTTTCCGGAGAATGAAACATTCGCTGGAGAGTGCACAGACTGCCGGAGAGGCCGGACTGCCGGAATGGGTGGCAGAACAACAGAGAGAATTATTGAGAGTACAGAAAAAAATTGCAGAGATCTTGGAAGGCATGCCGCTTTTGCAGGCACAGGAGACTTATCAGAAGTACTGGAAAGCAGCAAAAAGCTATGAACATATGGTGGAGACCAGTGGACTGATTTATAACGATTCCGTGGAAAACTACAATAGTATGCTTCACAGAATACCGGATCGTATAGCAGCGGGAATCTGCGGGTTTCACCGGAAAAAGTTAATTGAGATCATGTAATCCACATACATTCTTAAGGAGGGTAAAACGATGGGATTATTTACAAACAACAAAAAGTTATGTCCAATCTGCGGAAATCCGACACCGAGACTGCTGGCATCCGCAGTGGAAGGGCAGAATCTCTGTAAGGAGTGTGCAGCCAAGATCGATCTGCCGGACGGCGTACTGAATTCCATGACGCTGGATGAATTCCGGGAATATATCAACTGTTATGATGCCAATAAGCCTCTGCGTGACAGTTTCACGGAGACTTACCGTTATGACTTCGGCTTTTTCAAGGGCAGTCTGCTGCTGGATATGGATCATCAGCTGCTGCGGCTGGGAGTTGTTGACACGGCATTTGCATTGGAGCCCTCCGACATTAAGTCCTTCCGTATTCTGGAGGACGGCGAGGTATTGTACGAAGGAGAAAAGGGGAACTTCCGGAGCTGCAAGAGTGATATCAAGGAACGTTTAAATGAGTTAAAGCCCAGGATCGACGAATACAGAATGCTGCGTCATCAGTATGAGATGATGGAGGAAATGCGTCGCAGTATGGAGGACAGCAGAAGAGACGATAACTTCAGAAGAGATGATCCGGATTACAGAGACCGTATGACCGAGCCGGACTTTAATATTCCGAATCCGGTGGAGAAATTCGCTGTGGAGATCACACTGGATCATCCTTACTGGAAGAGTTTCTACAAAGAGACAGGAGCACCGAAGTTCGATTCCAATCAGCCCAGCACCATCGACTATCTGGATGATTATACCCAGAAGACAGAAGGATTGCATGCACTGGCACAGAACCTGATGCAGATCATCGATCCGCAGGCACAGGAACAGGTAATCGATCCCCACGCCTCAACCCGGAGTACGCAGAGTGCACCGCAGGCCGCACCGGTACAGGCAGAGGATCCCACCGTGGCACTGCCTAAGTATAAGGCACTGCTGGATGCAGGTGTCATTACGGCAGAGGAATTCGAAGCGAAGAAGAAACAGCTGCTGGGACTGTAAACCTGATTTTACAAGAATACGGATTGGAAGTGATATGTTGTGAAGTGTAGATGTCAGATTTCCCAAAACAGTGTTGTTTAGCGGAAACCTCCATCTGCTAATATAACACAACATAGGCGGCTGGCTCATTTGTGGTGAATGATAGATTGCAGATGTTGTATTAAGAAGGTGATACTCTTTTAATTGAAACTGTAAACATTTAGCACAAAGGAAGGAGCAGCGTATGGAGTTAACATATCATTGGGAAGGCGATGTATTGATTCCAGATTTGGAATTGGAAGATGGAAGCAATTATCAGATTGGCAAATATGGCAGAATGCGACAGAGGTATTTGTTTGAAAATCATCATGCCATGTATACACATCTGGTTCTTACGGAAAAATTGTGGAAACATCTGGAAGAAGTAGATATGGAATGCAATGACATGATGGATATGCTTACGGTAAGAATGGCTGAGCGTGAAAGTGTGACGGAGCACTTGAAGTCAGTAGATCAGCTCGGATGGGTGCGGAAGATGAATAACATCCGGAGCAGAGCAGAGGAAGTAGTGTTGCATGATCTGATTTATAGATAAGAATAAAGCAGGAATCGTCATGGTTCCTGCTTTGTCTTACCATATATACGAGAATGGAGCTATTGGTTGTTATTATCATTCTCATTGACTGCTTCATCTAGCAGTAATCGAGATTCCAGCTCATCCGTTGAAGGCAGTAATGTTGCAAGATTTTCTGGTAAGAAATTCGATAATTCGTATGCTGAAATTGCTATTGGTTTGTTGGAACTGTTAACAGCATATTTGGCTAATACATTATTTTTTTCTTTGCAGATGATCAAGCCAATAGTTTTTCCATCGGAATCCATTTTGACAATATCGTCAACAATGTTTATATAAGTACCTATCTGACCAATATCACGAGATTTGAATTCTTTTATTTTGACCTCTACTACGACATAACAATGTAGGTTTAGGTGGTAGAATAACAAATCAATATATTCCTCTGTGCCTTCTATAGGTAAAGGGTATTCTCGACCGACAAAGGCGAACCCTTTTCCCATTTCAATTAAAAGATTCATAACCTTTTCGGTCAGGGCATCTTTTAATTCTTTTTCGTTATAGTCACGATTTAAAGCAATAAAATCAAAATTGTAAGGATCTTTTGTTATTTCCTGAGCTAAATCACCGGTGTAAGCCGGTAGTGTTGTTTGAAAATTACTTATTGCCTTGCCTTGGCGTTCATATAGATTAGTGTCAAGGAAGTTTAGAAGAACAGCTCTTGACCAGTTATTCTTTATTACTTCATCAACGAAGAACATTGCTTTTTCGGGTTCATCTTTGCATTTATCAACAATTAATTTTATATGTCCCCATGGAATGGCATATATTTCTGCCCCAACTTGAGGCAGATTTGTAGCCTCCGGTAATTCTGCCCCAAGTTGGGGCAGAATTTCACCAAATAAATTGTAGTATCTTTTCATGTATCTCAAATTAGTGGTTGAAAATCCTTTTGCACCTGGGAACATCTTTTTTAAATCTTCACTTAAAGTTTCAAAAAAAGCACCGCCCCATTTGCTTTCAGCCTGCATGTTAACGATATCCTTGCCGATTGACCAGTAAAACCTAAGCAACTCGTCATTAACCTTGATAGATGCTTTTATTTGTGTATTTTTAAATCTTTTTTTAACATGTTTCAGCCATTCGATATAATCTTTATCAATTCTAATCATATTGTCCATAGTATTTCCTCCAGATATGTCATTTATTCATTATTCATCTGTTTTATTTTTCTTAGCCCTTGTCTTATAGACATTATACTGATTCTTGCATTTCGGAGAGCAGAACTCATTTCCCTTACGGCTTGCGATAAATGCCCTGCCACAGTGCTTACACAGCTTCATATCGCAGTCAGAATCCGTAAGCATAAAAGAAAAGCACATCTGGATCATGACGAGCAGGGAATGGAAGTTCCATACGATAACCGGGGCATTTTCCGCTAATGAGATATGGTAAGTCGGGGATATTCCGCCAAATGCAGACATACCCTGACGATACAGTTTTTTTGTCTGTTCATCAAGACTGTCGTAGTCCATATAATATAAGAAACTTGTGGTAAAGGTAAATGCCCAGTCGGAAAATTCTTTCACCAGCCAGTCATAGCGTTCTGCATATTCTTTCTGAAAACTCATCGTAACAGCCTGTGGATTCTTTCCCGTTGCAAGTGCGATTGCAATGCCATCCTTGTCGGATACCGACCAACTTGATTCTACCCCTTTTTTGTGAAAATCCATCTTATCAAACGGATAAAAATAATCGAGATAACTTTCTGTTGATAGAGATTCTTCTTTAATAAAATGGTTTTTTGGAAGATATACAGATTCATAGGTGATAAATTCCGCAGTTGTCGGAAGTGCAGTCATAAAGCCTAAAAATCCGTAGGAATTGATGAAACGAAGAACCATACTTTTCAGTTCATCTTCTGGTGCTTTATGCATGACCTGCAAACCGATATTGACAGCAGCCAGTACAAGTGATTCTGCATCTTTCATAGGGTTATACATTTCTGGTTTGGCATCCGCAGATACTACAATATACAAAGTTCCATCTTCGGCAGTGCGGTATTCATAACTGCTGTACCGTATCCATGGGGAACTGGTATGTTCAAATAGATTTTTCATGAAAAGCCTCCAATCTGATTTCACTGGAATCAGAGCAATCGTCTGAAATTCAATTCGTATAACTTCTATATAAAGAAACTGTAATCTATTAACAATTCTATTCGATTACACATTATAGGTCAAGGGTTATCATTCTGAAATTTCAACGCAATTTTTTTTGACAAAACATTAAAAGTATCATATTACCCTGTTATATATTTCAGGCAGCATAGTCACTGTTTTTCAGAATTCTTTTCGTCTTTAGTTCTTACCCCGTTTTCAAAAAAATATTTTTCGTCCAATGTAAGTGTCCAAGGCAGATGAAGCAGCCTTGTTTCGAGAGCAGTCTTATATTTCTTTCTTATCTGCTTTATGGCAGTTTCCCTTACACCACGCACATTGCGGTCTGTTTTTCCATTCAGCTCAGCGTATTGGAGAGTGGAGTATGACCGGACAATCACATAGTACAAAAGCTGTTTCTGGTGTTCTTTCATATTCTTTAATATCAGGCATAAATCCTGACTGCGTACAAGCTCATGGATGTAATCCGGCTCATCAAAGATATAATCAATAAAATCGCCGGCAAGTATCTGTTGCCACAGTACCATGTCATAGTTGGCATTACCGGGCAGGACATAATCAGAGGCGTGCCATTCAAGCGGTACTTCAGAGCGTCCGATTTCATGGTATCGCTCTCTGCGTTCCCTGTTGTCATCAAGTTTATCCCACCACGATATAACATTTGCGAATTCTTCCTCGGTTCGTGCACTTTCTTCAAGACGGCTGATTGCCAATGCACGAGCTTCCCTGTGCAGCATAGTTTTCTCACTGGAAGAATCGTTGTATTCCGGTATTAAGTTTTGTTTGCGGAAAGCTTTTAGTTCCTCATATTTTGGCAATTTAATCAGTCCTTAAAAATTTTTTTCAAAAATAATTTCAAAACACTTCCGATTTTGTAGCCGTATTTCTCCTATTAGTGAAGAGAGTAATTCTTTTTATCACTAAAGCAATTACAGAAAGGAGCAAAAAGGCTATGAAGTATGGATAAATAAAAGCTTCGGTTACACGAAACGGAAGCATGAAACAATTATAATTTTTATCAGAGAGAAAGGCAAGGATTGATTATGGAGGCAGAAAAACTAAATAATGGCAATAGAAAGTCCGGCTCATGTGAAGCTGGATTTTTTTATCGCAGGATTGGTGGGACAGTTTACAAAATCAGGGTATTAACGAGTGAAAACAGTACAGATACCTTTTCGGACAAGATTTCCCATATTATTTCAAGAGAGGTGCTGACAGAGAAAGCGGATTATGATAAGATAGAGCTACCACAAATGAGTCAGTTGCCGGAAGGGAGTTCGGCATGAACAGAACCAGACAGACAACTGACAAATCGAAAAACAGAATAACTGCTCTTTATGAGCGATTCTCAAGGGACGATGAGCTTGCGGGAGACAGCAACAGTATAGTGAACCAGAAGAAAATGCTGGAGGACTATGCAAAGAGTAATGGATATACCGATTTGGTGCATTTTACAGATGACGGATATTCCGGTGGAAATTTTGACAGACCGGGATGGAAAGAAATGCTCCGGCAGATTGAGGACGGAAGCATTGGCACAGTCATTGTAAAGGATATGAGCCGAGTCGGCAGGGATTACCTACAGGTAGGATTTTACACGGAGGTATTCTTTCGGGAAAAAGGTGTCCATTTCGTTGCTATCTCTAATGGTGTTGACAGTGATATCAACACCAGCAGCGAATTCGCCCCTTTTTTAAATATCATGAACGAATGGTATCTGCGTGACTGCAGCCGCAAGATAAAGGCAGTATTGCAGGCAAAGGGCAGGGACGGGAAACCAATTACCAACAATCCACCATACGGATATATCAAAGATCCGGAAGATAAGAATCACTGGCTCATTGACGAGGAAGCTGCGGCAGTTGTCCGCAGGATATTCCGGATGGCAGTTGAGGGAATCGGACCATATCAGATTGCAAGGATACTGACTGAGGAAAAGGTGGAAAAACCTTCATATTATCAGGCAAAGCGGGGATATGGATGTTACAAGAACCGGTGTGATATGTCAAAGCCATATGAATGGGCAGGAGTAAGTGTCGTAAGAATGCTTGAAAAACCGGAATATATGGGAGATACTGTGAATTTCCGTACAAAGAAGCTTTCCTATAAGGATAAGACTGCTGTAAGAAATGACAGTGACGAGATAGTGGTCTTTACGGATACCCATGAGGCGATCATTGACAGAAAAACATGGTATATGGTGCAGGAGCTTAGAAAGACCAAACGCAGGATAAACACAGAGGGCGAGACAAATCCGTTTGTGGGTAAGATTTTCTGTGCGGACTGCGGTGGAAAGATGCATTATCGTAATGAGGGAAAGCGTGCCGGAAGAAACTGGAGAGGACTGCCGGATGGCAGTGTCAGAACAACTCCAGCCTGTTATAACTGCGGCAATTATAATAACAGCCATGACCAGTCAGGAAAGGTCTGCTGTTCGCACAATATACAGGCAAAGGTGATTGACCAGCTTGTGCTTGAAACCATTCAGTATGCGTGTAAAAGTGTAAGGATGGATGAGAGAGCATTTGTCGAAAGCATCCGCAGTGCATCAGAAATCCGGGAACAGAGTGAGGCGAAGAAGCTGAAGGCTGCGTTAAAGCATCAGGAGAAGCGGTATGCAGAGCTTGATATCCTTCTTAAAAAAGTGTATGAGGACAATGCCCTTGGCAGACTGCCTGACAAAAGATATGAAATGCTATCGGCAGGGTATGAAAAGGAACAGGCAGAACTGGAGCAGTCCATTAAGACATGCAGGGAGCAGCTTACGCAGTATGACGAGGATACAGACCGGACGGAGGAATTTCTGGCACTAGTCCATAAATACACGGATATCACGGAATTAACACCTGTCATCATCAATGAATTTGTGGATAAGATACTTGTCCACAAAGCGGAAAAGATTGATGGCGAGCGTGTGATGGAGATAGAGATTTACCTTAACTTCATCGGTAAAGTGGAACTTCCGGCACAGGAACTGACGGAAGAAGAACTGGCTGAAATAAAGGAAAAACAAAGACTTCGTGAGCGCAATGCCATGTATCAGAGGCGGCGCAGGGCAAAGTTCATGCCAAAAACAAAAGCAATCCGTGCAAAGGTGCAGGAGGCTGAGATAAAAGAAGCTTTGGAGAATGCGAGTGCAAAAGCGGAAAAACTGCTTATGGCAGATAATGATACGCATATCGCAGAGGTAGTTGCCGGGGAAAACAAAGTATATGTTGATACCGGGATTTTCCCAACAGCAGAAGAGGTAAAAGAAAAATATGCAATTTAAGAAAGAGAGGATTTTATTATGACAGAGAAAATCAGAGAATATAAGATGAACGGGAGTCTGATTATTGGAGTAGATGCAGGCTATGGTAATTTTAAGACCGCAAGAAGGGTATTTCCGACTGCGGTAAGTGTGAGTGATAAGGCTCCGGTATTTGCCAGAGACTTTATTGAATGGAATGGCAGATACTATATCATCGGGGAAGGACACAAAGGATTTGTTACAGACAAAGTGACAGATGATGATAACTATGTGCTTACAATGGCGGCAGTTGTGAAAGAGCTGGAAGCAAGAGGCTATACGGACAGAAGAAATGCTGTCCGTATCCACCTTGCGGTAGGACTTCCGCTGAAATGGGTGCAGGCACAGAGAGATACCTTCCGGGATTATATGATGAAAGAGAGAATTGTAAAAGTCGGCTACAAGGACAGAACCTATGAAATGGAGTTCACAGGCTGTACGGTAATGCCGCAGTGCTACTCTGCGGTAGCGGAGAACCTGAAAGACTTCAAGGGAATGAACCTTCTTGTGGATATCGGAAACGGAACAATGAACCTGATGTATCTGAACAATGGCAGACCTATGGAAAGCAAGTCCTGGACAGAAAAGCTGGGAGTGTATCAGTGTGAGAAAGCTATCTTAAATAAGGTTCGTGATAATACCGGAACGGAACTGATGCACGAGGTAATTGAGAATTTCCTCCGCACTGGGGAGACAGATATTGCACAACCATATGCAGGTTTGATGGTGGAAGCTGCAAAAGAGTATGCAGTGCAGATTTTCCAGAAGCTGCGTGATTATGAGTACAATGAGCAGAAGATGAGGCTGTATGTTATGGGCGGTGGTGCAAGGATTGTAGAGGCATTTGGCGAGTATGATATGGACAGAGTGACATTTGACCATGATATCAGAGCTAATGCAAAGGGGTATGAGTATTACTGCTATATGATCTTAAAGCATCAGCAGAGAAAGAAGGCGATGTAAATGGCAGAAAAATCATGGAATAAGAATGTCCGATTTAACCGGAACAGTGAGAGTGCAATGCAGGCATGGAGCCTGCTTCACTCTGATGAGGTGGAAAAAGAGTTTAAGTCACAGAATGAATTTGTTATCTGTGCCATCAATGACTATTACGAAAGGCATCTGCGAAAAAAGCGTGATCCGTATCTTGAAACAAGGGAAAAAGAAGATGCTTTTGTGGAACGCATCGTAGCGTAGGTGGCTGAAAAAACATTGGCAAATCTTCCGACACTGGCGGGAATGTATCTGATTCAGCAACAGGCAGTGCTTACGGCAGGATTTCAGAGCACTGTGGCAGGTGCAAATGCAGGTATGCCGGTAATGCCAAGCCCTGCAAATGGCAATGGAAATGGCAGAATTAAGCAGGGGCATACTGCCGAAGCGGTTCTGGGGGAATCAGCAGAGGAAGAACCGGAGGATAATGAATTTCTTGATTACAGCTTTGGTGTGTAAAGCAAAAGTGCAGAAGATTCTATGGGACGAAGGCTATAAAGCCGGAAAATATTGATACCACCTTTGCAGGTGGCAATATTTATCCGGTGGGGGTTCTTAGGGGGCTGTGCCCCTTAAGCAGGTAGCACCGATGGTGAAGACAATGAGGAAGAAAAAGGAAGCGGGGATGCCGTAAGGCATTTTCGCTTCCTTTTTTTGACGAGTTGGCAAGCCAGCGGTACTACCTGCCTATATCATCCCAACCACATCGAAACACAGGAGAGAGATTTCTTCTGGCAAAAAAAGAGATGTGGGAAAGCCAGTCGGAGCGGTAAGCGCAGAATGGCTTTCGGAAGTCTGCTGTGTTTTTTACAGCAGGCTGACAGATGGGATGATGTGCCCTGCCTGCGGAGAATTTCTAAACAATGGCTGCGGTACAGCTTAAAAGCGGCAGCATATGGCAATAATAATGTGGCGGAATGTAGCCGGAATTACAGATATAGCTATATCCATACAAAAAAGTGGAGCCACAGTCAAAGAAAGAGGGCACACCCGCAGTAAAGGGTTATATCATCAGGAAGATATGTAGCCAGATGGATATAAAAACAGAATAACAGGATGCAATGAGCAGATATGTGATGTATGTCATGTGTCTGCTTTTTTCATGTGACAGGAAGTGACTATTACACTTTTTAGACAGATAGGAGGACTTATATGGCAAACAGAGCAAGAGACGAGATTATCTACATTCGAGTGGATGAAGCATTAAAAAAAGAGATTTGACAGGATAAAGGAAGCAAGCGGATATAAGGGAAATGCAGATTTCCTTAACTATCTTCTTGATGTATATGACGGAAAGCGTGTGGATGGTGTGACACTAAAGGATATCCGGGAGCTGCTGGCACAGGCAGTGCATGAAATGAAGAAACAGGGAGTCAATATCAACCAGATTGCTTATACCATCAATATATATCCGGGAGTGTTCTCGGATATTCAGTTTCAGGCAACCAATGTATTTTTAAAGAAGATAGAAGACCTGCTGTTGAAGATTACAGAGAAGTTGTTATGAGATAAAACGACAGCAGAAACAAGTATATAAACAAGAATAAAGAGGAAAGAGAGGTACATTGTAATGGGCGATGTATATGGCAATGTAAATGTGAATTACAGCTATTGCAAATCGGTGGCACAGCTGAAAAGTGCTGCCGATTATATTTTAGGCAGAAGAAAAGAGCAGGTGGAAGATGGTGTGGTAAAGACAGAACCACACCTGTATAAAGCTTTCGGCTGTAACCGAGATAACTTTGCAAACAGCCTGCTTATAACAAGAAAGATGCATGACAAAAGGTACAGCAGGTATAAGCAGAAGGAGATACTGGCACAGAAGCTTTCGATATCCTTTCACCCGGAGGATAATGACAGACTGACCTATGAGCAGGCATATAAAATAGCAGAGGATTTTGCGAGGGAGTTCTTCTGTTCAAAAGGATATGAGGTATTGTTTGCAGTGCATACAGATACAGCACATACACATGTGCATTTTCTGGTGAGCAACTGCAATGTGAAAGATGGAAAGTCCTTCAGACGGGGACCGGCAGAGCTGAAGGAAATGTGCAGATATTTCGGGGAACAGTGCAGGAAGCGTGGACTGGTTCATTCGTATCGTGACAGCTATTATGTAAAGGATAAAGACAGGGAGCGCCAGAGCTTCGCAGAATATCAGATGAAAAAGCGTGATAAGCTGTCGTTTCGGGAAGAAATAAAGGTGCTTCTGCGAAATGCCATGAACAGACCGGAGAATAAGACTTTGCAGGATGTGATTGATTATGCGAAGGTGTATTATCTGATGGATGTTCGGCTCCGGGGCAATACCATATCCTATGCCCTGAAATACAGGACGGATAAAAAAGGAAAGCCGATGGCGGTCAGAGGGAGCAGGCTTGGTGCAAGATTTACTGTCGCAGGGATAACTGAATATCTGAAAAAGAAGGAAAAAAGCAGACTGGAGTATGAACGCATAAAGGCTGATATCGAGCAGGAATCCGGAAGATATGATGATTATGCGGAATGGGATATATCTGATGTTAAGGAAAGTGTCGGTATAGATACAGCAGGGAGTGTTCAAAAGGAATATGAAAAGCCAGAAGGGGATATCAGTGTATATGAGGGCTTTGACCGGTTCTGTGAGAAAGAGAACATTCGTGATGACGAGGAGGAAGTGTTCTATGGTGCTGCGTTTGATGAATTTAACCGGGAGTGGCAGGGAATAGCATTAGAAGAACAGACAGAACCGACTTCCCATAAAGAAGAGCAGGAGATACCACCAGATTATACGAAGATGTCCATACAGGAGCGTGTCAGACAGCTTCCGCCGCCAACAGAGGACACGTCACAGGAGTTTGAAGCATATAAGAACAGGATGGGATATGATGCGGCTAAGATGAAGAGTATCCGTTATAAGATGAGTGTATATGATGAATTCTTAGAGGAACTGGAAGCCAGAAAGAAATACCATGGAACGAAAGCGT
Source organism: Lachnospiraceae bacterium GAM79 (assembly GCA_003584705.1). Classification (GTDB taxonomy): domain Bacteria; phylum Bacillota; class Clostridia; order Lachnospirales; family Lachnospiraceae; genus Acetatifactor; species Acetatifactor acetigignens. The sequence continues at coordinate 2,563,745 of AP018536.1, read as the reverse complement.
ATGGCAGACAGAGCACGAGGAAGCGTGACAGAGGGGAAAGGTAAAAATAATTTTGATGATCATACCATATCGGCAATTATAAAAAGTGCCGATATGGTATAATAGAAAAACAAAAGTTATTACAGGGAGGAGATTGGATTGTTAGAAGTAGTGATATGTGATGATGATAAGGAAGATCTTGACAAAGCGACGCTGATGTTGGATAAGATTCTTTCAGAATATCAGGTTCAGTATCAGATACGGTCGTTTCTGTCGGCGAATGAGCTGCTGAACAGTAATGACAAGATTGATATCGGAATACTGGATATTTCCATGGAAGAACTGGGCGGAATTACGCTCGGAAGAAAGCTGAAAGAAAAAAATCATGATATAAAAATTATATACATCACCAGTTATGAAGAATACATGGCACAGGCGATTAATAAGGTACATGCGTTTTCTTTTCTGTGTAAACCGATCAATGAAGAAGAAATGAAAACGCAGATTATGGAAATTCTGGGGCAGGAGAAATATCCGGAAATAGAAAAGGAATTTGAAATACTAGATGAATCAGGAACAAAAGCAGGTTGTGTTTGTTTGAAATTAAACGAGATATTATATTTTGAGTACATAAAAAGATCCAGAAAAGCAGCAATTATTATGGAAGATTGCAGATATGAATGTGAATGTACATTTGAAAATCTTGTGGAAGAATTACATCCATATGATTTTGCGGTAAATCACAGAGGCTGTCTTATAAATGTGAGACATATTGAGAAGATACAGGGATTTCATATTTATCTGGACAATGGGAAAGAACTGTCCCTTGCACAAAAAAGAAGCTCTGATTTTCGGGAAGAAATGAATAAATTTTTGCAGAAAACCCAGAGGAGAGAATAGAAGATGGATAAGATTTTATTTGTGATATGTAATGGACTTTCCTGTTTTATTATCTGTACAATTCTTTTTCAATTTATGAATGAAAGATATAAGAAAAGTTACAGCAATAGAACTTTGTATATAGCGGCAGAGATAGCGATGGGAATTACTGCATTTTACATAAATATGCTGAACTTTGCAATATTGAATCTGCTGATATGGTTTGTTGGAGTTGGTGTAACGGTATATTTTCTGTATTACGAAGATGCAGACAGACCAATCCGCAGAATTACTGAGAGTGAAGTACTGGTTTTATGTATGTCTGTATGTGAAACGCTGGGAGTGCTTCTGTTACACTGTTTTTTGCAGATTGGTGGAATTTTAAATATTGATGTTGTCATGCAATATTGTCTGGAAGTGGCATTTTCAAAGATAGTGCTGATTTTCCTATACTATGTTTTGATAAACAGATTGATAAAAAGGACAGAGGCAGCCTGTTCCAGAGAACAATATATCATATATGGAATCCTGTTTTTTTACAGTCTGGTCAATATGCTTGTGATTGTGCAGAATTTTAGGGATGGGCAGAAAAGCTATCTGTCAGCGGTAAATATGGGGTGCATCGTTTTAGCTGACCTGTATCTTTTGTATTATGTCAAAATGGCAGACGAAAAGAAACACTATGAAAACCGCGTAAAGGCATTGGAGCAACAGGCAAAAATGCAGTATGAGTATTATCTGGCACAGACTGAAAAATATAATCAGACAATACGGATATTACATGATGTGGATAAGCATATCAGGGCTATCGAGAATTTGTATGGAACAGAGAGGGAGCATACGGCTGGCGAATATGCAGAGGCAATCAGAAGTACACTGGCACCACTGATTCCTATGTCTTACACAGAGAATCCGATATTGAACATTCTGCTGACAGATAAAAATGCTGTCATGCAGGAGAAAGGGATACATTCGGACATTAAGATAGACAATGTAGAATTATCTTACATAGAGCCGATAGACATAACAACTATTTTCGGAAATCTGCTGGACAATGCGATTGAAGCTGCTGCAAATGTTGACGGAGAAAAATACATTTTTATTAAAATCAGTGCCTATCATAAGATGACGGTAGTTCATATAGAAAACAGTTGTGGAAATGTAAAATGGAAAAAACGTATGCCGGTATCAGATAAGGGAAAAGGCAGGGGGATAGGACTCTTAAATGTGAAACAGAGCATAGATAAGTATGATGGGAATTTACAATTAAAACAGGATGGAAACAAATTTGTAGCAGATTTGTTTCTGAATTCGTAAAAAGGGCGGTTTCGTCCTTTTTTTGTGCTCAAATCGTAGTTGGTGCAAAAAAATCGTAGTTGGTGCAGAACGTATAAAATATGAGAAGAATAGTGCCGATGAAATTATAAAAGAATGGAACATGATATAAGTCATATTAAGGATATAGGTGATATTATGAATATTTTTTTTAATAGTCGAATTTATACCAATCAGTCATTCATTAATACGCTGTATGGGCAACAACGAAAAACTACAAGAAGTCAAGATGCAGGTTGCAGCGGTACAAGAGATACTTTAACGATAAGCGCATCAGGAAAGGAAAAGCTTGTAAAAAATACAAACGGAAGAACACATAATACAAATGTTGACAAAAGCATTGACTTAAAATCCTATATAGCTTCAGCCCAAAAAACAAATCAAAAAATAATTGATAATGCAGGGACACAGATTAATGCGAAAACAAGTGAATATATGAGTACAGGTAAGGCTTTTAGGGGAGCATTAACGGAAAAATATTCAAAGCTTGGCGCAGAAGCAAAAACACATTCCAATCCTGAAAATTATATTCATGCCAAGTATTTTGATAAGAGTTCAGATTATTATGAGACTAATTTGACCGATACAGAACGAAGGATTGCATATAATTATGAAATGCAGATGTGGCGAACAGGAAAGATAAATGGTGTAAATTATCAGGATTCTTTGTTTAGGGGAATTGAAGTAGATGGTGACAGTGTAGATTCGGATAAAATTCAATTTGAAAGAGCATTGGTAAATTCGCAAATTTCAAATATTTTAAAGCAGGCTGGTGTAGATACATCTTCTATTACGAAAGATTGTACTTTTACTGTTGATCCATATAGTTATGAAATAACGGTAGACGGTGTAGATGAAGAAACAAAGATGCGGATGCAAAATGCATTAAATGTGGGAGATAACGGAAAAAATCTCTATAAGCATATTTACTATTGTTCGACACAAGATGGCTGCGAAAGCACTCAGATAACAAAAGAATCAAAAATGAAATACGAAGCATATCATCAGGTGTATAGTTATACGGGATATGAATTAGATAAGCTTGAGGAGAAAAATGGTACATATTACACAGAGTCAGGAGAGGACATATTGGATTTAGTTAATCATGCTGTTGAAGATACTGGAAAGGTTCCAAAAGAGTATAAGCAGCAGATGAAAAATTGGATACATGATTTAGTTTCGACTATGTCAGTAAAAGGCTGGAATAATGTGTCAGATATGACTTTGAGCATCCTATATGGTAAAGGTGGGTTAAAGGATATGAAACAGTTAATATCCTATCAATGTGATGCTGATAATAGGAAAAGGGCATGGTATTCTGTGACTTAGAAACAATAGTTACTTAACGAAAAGCAGAGTTTAAACATTTGATGCATTGGCAGAAAGGTAAAAACATGAAAATATCTAATTATATCTAATTATATGGATAATGCAAATCTGATAATGAAAACAAACGCTAATAAAATTCAGAAAGAAAATAGTCAGACAATGGATATACAGAATTAGACGAGAAATGACGAATAAAAAGATAAATAGTATTTATGAGGCGGAAAGATGGAGGATGTTTTATGAATGTAACTGGAGTAGGAAGCACCTATAATTTCATTTATAACACAAAGACAGGTAAATTATCTACAAAAGATGGCAGCAAAAATGAGTTTGTTGATTTTTGCAATGGAGATGTAAAGGGAGAAGATACAGAGACACTGAATCATTTTGATGAACATACAAGATATCAGTTTACAAGAATGCTGTATGCATATGGAACCGGGATGACAGGACAGAATCCTTTTGCCGATGATGAGGAAGTTGAGATTACAGCGGATATAGACAGTGCAACAGAGAGGTGATTCAATTAAATGGAAATATCAAATAATTATAGCACAGCAAAAGTGTGGAACACATCGAATAAAAATGTTTCTAAATCTTCTGAAAAAAACAAATGGAAATTAACGGATTCTTTAAAAGAGAAGATTGTTGATCTGGCAAAAAAAGATGCACAGGATAATGTATATATGGGAAATGCATTTATGAATTTGCGGAAGGCGGAAGTAAGCAAAGTAGCCCCGGATAGAGCTGCCTTAATTGGAAAGTTTAGTCAATCAATGAATTCCGGTAATATGTCAGCAATGAAAGAAGTTGAGGAAGCAGACAAAAAATGGCTCTGTATGCTGTTTGGAATACCTTATGGGGCAAAATATCAGGGAACAGGGACAGGCTCGGCAATTCATGTATACAATGAAGATGGTGAAGAAGTTTTAACTTATACAGGGGGAGTAGGCTGGCAGGAAAAAGAAACAAAAGCAGAGTCACAGGTGCATTCAGCATTGAAAATGACATATTATGAGGCATTTAGCGAGGCGAGAAAAGCATTAAATAGTGAAGAAAAGGCTGGCAGTATAAACGAAGACATAATATCACAAGGCAACTTCGATATGAAAGCGTAAAATGTGTGATTTAATAATGTGTCTTATATGGGAATGAGCAATGTATGGCAATGTTCAGGAAACAAAAAATCTAATGAGCCATTATGAAAGTGACGGTGATTATGTTAATTATAAAGTGTCATGTGATTAATAAGGAGGACTTGCACTATGCAGATTAATTCTAATTATTCTATGAATGGCGTGTCGTATGAAACTAGACATAAGCAGAATAATATCCCTCAATTTAGTACGGAATGTGCGGTTCAGAAAAATGAAAATATAAATCCATATATGGCAGAAGCAGACTTTGATGAAAAAGCATTTGATATGATTGGACCGAATACTCCACGGGATGTAAAAGATGCATGGATGGAAGCTGCTAAGGATGTAAATGCAAACGGCATGGGAATAAAGAAAAATGGAATGTTGAGCCATATATCGCAGATGATGGTACAAAGGCTGAATAAACAGCTTAAAGGAGATGGAGATGCGGATAACATCGACATTTTGGGAAATACAACAGAGTCTGCAATTCAGGCAACGAGTCAGGCTCTTTACGATTTAGATCACCCACGGGAATATGTTCCGAAAAGTATCGAAGTTCAGCGAGCTTGTATGAAAGAAAGAGAGTTTTATGTTGCTTTTCTGGAAAAATTAGAAAAACTAAAAGTAAGTTGGTAGCAGTTAGAGAGGATAATGTATGAGAGACAGTACACTTTACATCGGAGCGCTTGCTTCAAACAACGTAAATAATATTGTAAATGATGCAGGCAAATATGATGAATACAAAGAAAAGGTAAAGGATTTGACAAAAGAAATCCAAACCAGAAAAGACACTTTTGAGAAAATGGCAGAACCACTGGTATATGTATGTGACTGTTATCAAAAATTTAATGTAGTGACAGGGATGCCCAAGAGTACCTTCGGAGATTCCTTTGGTTATGATATGCAGAAAGATATATCCAGTCATATGACCGATTTTTATGCCGGAAAGGTGAGCAGAGAGGAACTTAATTCCTATTTTGAGGAATGTTGTACTTCCATGCGTACCTATTGGACAAGTCAGCACCAGACATCTGGAACCAATGAAGCAGATAATACACAGATCGTAAGTGAGATGTATGAGATATTTGCAAAAGAAAATGCAAGGGCAGCAAGTCTGGCGAACTATCAGGAAGGAAAATCATTGAATGAGAAATACTATTCTGATAGCCACAGTGACTGGACTTATTATAATTCAGATTATTACTATCAATGCAATGAAACCAATGCGGCATTGAGGGAATCTGTCCAACAGATGACTGATAAATGGAAATTAGGTGAAATTGACTGTGATAAAATCGAAGCAAATTCCAGCCTTACATTAGACGGTGGTTTTGATTTTAACAGCACATGGAATTTTGAATTTAGAAATCAGGCTGGCAGGAGCAGTCTGGCAAAGGAATCAGCGATACCGCCTGAGAATTTTAAGATGTTTTTCAAGGAACAGGTAACGTCTTTTACAGAGGACAATAAATTTAGTGGAAATCTGAAAATAACAATCGGAGAGAATAATTACGATTTAAAGGTTCCGTTTCAGACGTTACGCACCGAATCGGAAGGGGAAATTCGCAATGTCTGGGATTTAATGGAAGATTATTATCCGAAGTCAGAAGACACTTTTAAAGTTAAAAATTTCCTGGGGAATATGTCTGTATTTACACGATGGTACGCATATGAAACAAGAATTAACGACATATTTGGTGATTATGAAGTGTCAAATAAGGAGTTGAGTTAATGAGTGTATTGTTGTCAGGTATAGGAGCTATTAGAAAAGAACAATTAATTTCCTCATGCAGTAACGGAGAACCGAATTGGTCTTTTATTCCAACAAAAGGGAAAAGCTCAAAAACGCAGACGGAATTTGTTAGTGAAATTAGAGAACTGGCACGACGAGCAGCTACGACAACAAATAAGACAGAGTCAGAATATATTTCCAGACAGGTTCTTGGTTTACGGGCAGAATATCTATCAGATGTTGCACCTGATAGAAAGCAATTATATGAACAGGCTAAAAATACTATAAAAAAACAAACTGGCAATCCGAAATGTAAAGGATGTGGAGAATTATCACTATTGGATTTTTTGGAGAAGGCAGAAGGAAAAAGCAGTAATTTTGCTGAAAAACAGTTTGCACTGGCAGGAGGAGGAACATTGAATTGCCCAATTCTAACTACTGGTGGTTATGGTGCTGAAATTCAGTATCAGGGAGTAACGGTATTATCTAATCTTGGAAATGGCTGGGGCTAAGAGATGACACCAGCGGAACTTGCAAAAAAAGATGAATTTTATTCTATTTATTGGAGCGAATATAATTTCGTAAAAGAGAATGGAAGTTCAGAATTGAGAGAGATGCCGGATTATTTGGATCAGGATAGACCTTCTTTTGAAGCCAGAGCATAAAATAAATATTGTGCGCAAGGAAAAAATGAGCATAGGAGCAGTGCCAGGTGGCACTTTTGATTTTTCACGTGAAGTCCAGAACTTTATGATAAGATTCATAATCGAAACAATTATGCCGATATATAGAAAAGAACAGGTAAACGGATTTACGATGTGATATGTACAAGGAGGACACCGGATATGTCAATGAATGTAAGCACAACCACGGCTGCTTATGCAAGTTACCAGAACAACTACAAGACTGGTACGGCAAATAAGAAAAAGAAACAGCACAAACAAACAGAAAATACGAAATTAAAGAAAAATACGACTGAAAGCATCGCTGAAAAAAATCTCAGTAAAGCGGCACAAAAAATGCTGGAGAATTTGCGTGGATCAAGAAACGACATGGATTTTATGGTTGCCGATTTTGAAAATGGTGATAATGCCAAAGATATTTTAGCCCAAAGTGATAAGGAGTATACGGTTATTTTCTCAAAGGAAGAAATGGAGAAGATGGCGTCTGATCCGAAATATTATGCAGAAAAAATGCATAGCATTGAGGGAGCTTTGCGCATGTCAGATGAAATCAATGCCCAGTTCGGATTTGAAAGAACATTCGGTAAGACTAACGGCAATGCAGATGCTGATACAAAAATAACAAAATTTGGCATCTCTTTTAATAGTGACGGAACTACAACCTTCTTTGCACAATTGGAAAAATCATCAGCCAGTCAGAAAGAATATCTTGAAAAGATTCAGGAAAAGAAAGCTGAGGAGAAAAAAGAGGCAAAGAAAAAGGAACAGTCCAAGCAAATCGAAGTACGAAAAACTACAGTTCAGGAAAATTCAAAAGAAGAACTTTTGGATAAGATCAAAAATATTGACAGGGATTCTATCAAACCGGAGGAGAATAAAATCGGCGGAAGGGTTGATTTTTTGATTTAGTGAATTTGGAACAGATGAAATATATGCCAATATGGAGGAATAATATTATGCAGATAACAAGAGATAATTATTCGCAATATGCTCAAATGGTTCAGCAGATGTTCGGGAAAAAAGCAAGTTCAAATGATCCGTTAGCACAATGTGATTATGGTAATTTCTCATTAAGATTTAAGCCTGTGGACATTAATTTTACCAAACCAAACTGGGATACTATCATGACAAAACGAGATAAACCAGCGATGTCAGAGGAAGAATTTGACGAAGCAATAAAAGAACTTGCAAGAAAAGAGTTTGCTACTGGAAAAAGGGATGATGATGCTTATCGAAAATTGTGTATGCAGCATGGAGAAACAGTATCTCCTGATAGAAAGGCTATATATGAATCAAGCATGAAAAAAACTGGTGGCAAAATGAATGCTGCATGTATGTTTTGGGATTCAAAAGGTAATAAAACGCTTTCTTATAATCCAGAGTCAAGAAACTGGAAAGCTATAAGTACAGATGAAGAATTTGCAAGAGCAAGAGTGTTTACATCAATTTATAATGATGAGTTAGCCCGTTTGAAGGAAGAGTATGGCGAAAAAGCGAAAGGAAATGTTTCTTATAGCAAAATAAAGGCAGATATATCCGCAGAGGAATCAAAGGAAAAGAACAATAATGAAGGAAATACTATTGATTTGCAGATTTAGATTGTTGATTGCGTTTTAGTAAATAGTAGATAAAAAACGGAAAGATATTCATCGCTGGTAGCGGCATTGAGTTCATAAATTACTACTACTCTAGATAAAAGTAGTATTCCGATAAGTTAAAAGATAAAGCAGATGCAAATAGACACGAATCCCAGCGTATACCAATGAAGGAGTTTATTTCATTTCTTTAATAGTGCAGACATGACTAAAAGACAGGGCAGTGAACCAATAATGGTTTACTGCTCTTTTCACAACAAAAAAAGGTCATTTCACAACAACTGTGGCAGATATAATCTGTTCGTCCGATATAATAAATATATTTATCAGACAAAAAGGAAGTGGCAAAATGCAAATAGCTATCTGTGATGATGAAGTATCTATGGTTCAGATACTGGAAGAAAAGATAAAAAAGTTATTGCCGGATGCGGTTATAGATAAATATTTATCGGGTGATGAACTGATCGCAAGTGGCAGTAAGCCGGATATTCTTTTTCTGGATATTCAGATGCCGGGAATGGATGGGATGGAAACGGCAAAGATGCTTCGTCAGGACAATGAGAATATGATACTCATTTTTGTGACAGCAGCAGAGGAGTATGTTTTTCAGGCATTTGATGTCGGAGCATTTCATTATCTGGTTAAGCCATTTTCCGATGAGAAATTGAAAGAGGTTGTGACAAAGGCAGTCCATAACATAAAAAGGAGTTCCAGACTTGAAAAAGACGAAAAGTATATTATGGTACAGACCGCCGGAAGTCATATAAAGATTTTTCTGCGTGATATTGTGTATGCCGAGGTGTATAACCGGAAAGTTATTATCCATACACGAAGTACGGATATTGAATACTATGGTAAATTACAGGAATTAAGTGATATGGCAGGAACAGATTTTTTCCGAACACACAGAGCCTATCTTGTACATTTTAAATATGTAGAAAAATATGATGCAACTTGTGTAACTATGAAAAATGGAACTGCATTGATTGCAAAAAAGAATTATCCGGAGTTTGTGAGGAGGTATCTGAAGTATAACCAGAGGAAAGGAAATGAAGTCAGATGAGTTTAGTGGAAAGATGTTGGATGATCACATCGAAGTTTTCTGTTATTGCAATTTTGATTATTACAGGAATCTGTTTTGGTGTTTTTGTATATCCATATATGAAAAAGAAAAGGGAAGCTGCTCTGGTCAGTATTGTTTATATTGGAATTATGTCTGTGCTGTATCTGATACCGCAGCAGATTGGCAATTTTTCTGCATATATGCTGGGGGTTGTGGCTGCATTTCTTGTGATGTATGTACAGGACAGAAGAAACATCTATCAGAAAATATTTCTTGCAGTGACATTTTTTTCTATCCGTTGGCTTGCGGTTGCAATGGCAGACAGACTGGATGATTTTATCACAAAAGCTCTGGTTTTTGGGAATACGATTGCAGGAAGACAATGGCTGCAATATGGACTTTATGTTGGAACGAGAATTCTGGATATTGTGCTTTGTATCGTTTTCCTTGCAGTTGCAATCGGTCTGATCAATAAAGCATATGTATACAAAAATGATGAAATGAACGTTAAAGAGCTGGTAATGCTCATCATACCTTCTCTTGTGGGAGTTACAGGATATGGCATTCTGCAATATTATCTGAATATTTATGAAAAAGATACAGGAAAGAGCCTGACAGATACCTATGGATTTTATGGAGCTTTAAGCTTTGTGCTTTATTTTATCTCTATCATAGCAATTCTTGTTATGACTACGATGTTTCAAAACTGGAAGGTGGCACAGGAAGAACAGACAGGTCAGGAGCTGGTATTAAATCAGGTCAGTGATATGAAAAAGCATATCGGGGAAGTGGAAAAGCTGTATCAGGATATCCGCAGCCTGCGTCATGACATGGGGAATCATATACAGATGCTGGAACATCTTGTGGCAGAGAATCATATGGATGATGCAGCAGAATATATGGAGCATTTGAAAAAGGAGTGGAATGAAATATCTCCTGAGATAAAAACGGGGAGTCCTGTCATTGATGTGATTCTGATGGAAAAGTTAAGAGAAGCAAAGGAAAAGCAGATTCGTTTTATATCAGATTTTCATTATCCGGGGGATACGAAATTAAATGCATTTGATTTAAGCGTGATCTTAAACAATGCACTGGATAATTGCATGGAAAATGTAAGTGGAGAAAATCCTTATATCAGTATCTCTTCTTTTCGGAAAAACAGTATTTTTATGATAACCATAAAGAACAGATATGAGGGAGAGTTAAATTATAAGGACAGTGATCTGCCGGAAACAACGAAATTCGGGAAGGAGCATGGAATTGGACTGCATAATATCCGGAGGGTTGCAAGGATGTATATGGGAGATATATCTTTAGAACAGGAGAATCAGGAAGTGGTTCTAAGTATTATGTTACAGGTAGAATAAGGACAAAAAGCACCTTCGAGGTGTTTTTTATTTGCTTCACAACAAAAAAAGGGCGGTTCACAACATCGCTGTTTATTGTAAAGAAAGATATGCCGAAAAATCAGTAAAGAGAAATCATGTTGTACGATTTTTAAGGAAACGGATTTCAGAATTTAAGCTCAAGGAGGCCAAATCATCTCCTCGCCATGGGGCTCGGATTTTGCTTCGCAAAACAAGGAGGATTAGAATGAGAATCAATGGATTTAGTGGGACAAATACGCAGACAGGAACAATGGGAATGACACAGGGGAATGATTCTGTAAGTAAAAATATTCAGAATCAGATTGCAAATGCACAGCAGAAGCTACAGGATTTATCATCGAATGAAGAAATGTCATTAGAGGATAAGATGAAAAAGCGTCAGGAGATACAGCAGGAGATTAACAATCTCAATCAGCAGTTAAGACAGCACCAGATCGAGCAGAGAAAGGAACAGCAGAGTAAAAATTCGTCATCTATGGATGATATGGTGGCTGGAACAAGTAACACTTCAAAAAAGAAAGACACCGGATTGTCACAGGCAAGTATGCAGGCGATGATCTCCGCAGATTCTTCCATGAAACAGGCAAAGGTGCAGGGAAGTATGGCAACACAGATACAGGGACGTGCCAGTGTGCTTGAATCTGAAATCAAACAGGATGCCGGAAAAGGAAATACTGAGAAGAAGGAAGAAGAACTGGCAGAGCTGCAGGCAAAGGCACAGTCTGCGACAGCAGCACAGATGTCTACACTTGCAGATGCAAATAAATCAGTAGAAGAAGCTGCAAAAGCGGAGAACAGCAATACAGAAGACACTGCAACAAAGAACAATACTGATAAATCCGAGAAAACACAGGAATCTGCGGGGGCTGCGGCAGAGGAGACAGACAGCGTAAAGAATACGGATATCAAAGGGGAAACACAGGTGACAGTAGAAACACCGACTCTGGAAAATGCACAGAATGCAACACAGCAGGCAGTGTATACACCGATTGATATTCGTTTATAGTTGGTAAAGGAGAATGGTATTATGTCAGAGATTAAGAGTTTTAGTGATTACACAAGTAAATATAACAGCAATGTAGATTATTCCGCATTATTTGGAGGAACTTCCGACAGTTCATCCGTAGGAAACACCAATATGCTTTCTGATTATGCTGCGATTAAAAACGGAAGCTATGGAAAACTTATGAAAGCATATTATGCAAAGCAGGATGCAGAAAAATTATCGGGGAAAGGCGATACTTCACAGAAGCTTACACTGATGAAAACAAGTGCGGATTCCCTGAAAAAATCAGCAGATGCACTAAACGATGCGTCACTCTGGGAAAAAAAGAAAATAAAAAAGAAGGATGAAAAGACCGGGGAAGAAACAGAGGTAGAGGATTATGACTGGGATGCAATTACCAAAAAAGTGAAATCTTTTATTGATGATTATAATGATGTTGTTAAGGAGGCAGGAGAATCCAATACAAAAGATGTCCTTAGAAATGCTTCATGGATGACAGGCATGACAGACAAAACCAGTCATTTACTTTCTAAAATAGGTATTACCATAGGAAAGGGTAACAAGCTGGAGCTGGATGAAGATGAATTGAAGAAAGCAGATATCAGTTCATTGAAAACGGTTTTTACAGGTTACAATTCCTTTGCAGGCAAAACAGCCCAGAAAGCAACTGGTATATCAAATGCTGCGAACCGCGCAAGTGCGACTTATACAAACAATGGTACATATTCTAAAAAGGATTCCTCTCTAACGTCAAGTAAGATAGATAAGGAAGTATAGGAATATTGTATGAGTGACTAATTTGAGCAAATGTATATCACTAATTAGTAAACATGAAAGTGAATAGGCGATTGCGAAATGTGAAAGGAGCGGATATGAAAATATTTCAAACACCTTCTTACGATAGGTTTTGTTTATTCGAAATGGAAAGAAAGAGTAAAGATTTCAGAGGTATGGATGACAATGTTGCTTATAAAAATAAGCAGATAGACAATGTAGAAATATCGAATGAAGGAAGGCGGGCATTGCGGGAAAAATTAAGAGAAGTAAAGCCAAAGGTTGAGGAACCGATAGGATATGAATTAACAATACAAGATACAAATGAGGTTGAATGGGAACATTATACTTCTATGAGAGAATATAGTGGACTGACGTTAAAAGACGGAAAATACAATCTAGAAGATGTGATGAAGTCTATGATGGATGCTTATGAAACGCGTTACAATTATATTGTGAAAGAACATGAGAATGGAGAACGTCGGATTTCTTATGATCTCACAGGAGAAAATTCATTAACACTTGATGAAGACTTGGCAGGTTTAGACAGGGCATATAATAAGCGATTAGCAAATCTGGCGGGATATATTGTATGTCAGCAGACAAATGACGGTTCTAAATTCTTTCAAACAACTAATGTGAAGAAGAATACAGCAGAACAAAAAGAATATATAGATACTGCGGTATCCATGATGGAGAAAGCACAAAAAAGATTTTTAGAAATGCGTGAAGAACCGAAATACACAGCAGGAATTGCAAAGAGTGTAATTGGGGATATTATGAGTAGCGATAAGAACTTTATGGAAACGACTCAGAGGTTATTTGCTAAAACAATATATCACAATGCTAAAAAAAATATTTTCTAGAGACATGAAAGGTTGTTTAATGTTGTAAGAGAATGTTGGCAGTTGTTATGAGACTTATATAAGGTAGGGGATAGTATGGTTACGGTAAATAATTATTACAACAATATACCAGTAGGCAGGGATTTAAATAATCTGCCAAACACTTCCAGTGCAGGTACAACTGTAGGTTATCAATATGATGGACTTACCGAGGAAGATCGTTTCGTACAAAAAGTTTTGCAGGAGCATTATGATAAAGTGTACAAAGAAAATTTGTCTCATTCTGATCCAATGGCATATATCGAATCAAAATATTGTGATGTGACCTCACCTAATTTTTGCTCATATATGACAGAAGATCAGCGTTCCATAGCTTACCGCAATGAGAAAAGAATGTTACAAACAGGGGGAAAATATTCGGCTGGATTTGCCCGGTATGATTATGCATTAAGAAATTACAAGGATGTATATACAGGTGCTTCAAGAAGTACAGGTTATATACGCAATACTGACAAGGAAAAGCAATATGCAAGAAGTGTTGTAAATCAGCAAATTTCAAATCTGTTTTCAAAAAATGGAATATCATTATCAAAACAAGCAGATTTGACATTTTCTATTGATCCATATACATATCAATTAACTGTGTCAGGAAATGCAGATAGAGACACATTATCGCAGATAGAAAAATTGCTGAATGAAGGAGATAATGCAAAAAATATTTGGACGCATGCGTGGATTTGTATGCATGATTCAGACAATGAAATTGTTAATTCGCAAGCAAATAGGACAAAGGCGAACCAATATTCTTTATGGCATGAAGTGTATGAGACAACAGGGTATGATGCACGCAATGCGACATATAGAAATGGTACTTTTATTGCAGAGGATGGCACAGATTTACTTGCCTTGTTTAAGGCAAAGGCTAAAAATGGCGCAGGGTATGAACTTTATTCTAATAGATGGTTGGAATATGCTAAGAATGGCTGGAAAAAAGAAAATGATTTAGTATTGAAAATAGGATTTGACAGCAGTGGATTGTATGATATAGGGCAGGAAAGAGGGTATGGAGCAACGCAGAATATGTGGATGAAAGGTATTAGTCAAAGTATATTTGAAGCTAGCGTGTGATCAATATTATATTGATTCTGAGAGAAATCCAACAGGTGGCATAGTTGGAAGGACTCCGAATAATGAAAGGAGTTAATATGGCAGTTACAGGAATAGGAACATATTCGTCATATACGAATAGTTATGGCAATACACAAAATGCTGGAAACAAAACGGGCAGGACATATAAGAATGCTCATGAATATAAGAACTATTTAACACAAAAATACGATTGTTTACGAAGCAGGGATTATTCTGTAAATATAAACAGTTCTCTTTTGTCAAAGGCTATGGGAGATGAAAAGACAAAACAATGGTTGGAGTACAATTTATCGCTAATACCAAAAACAATAGAACAGTCAAGAGCTTATGTGGCAGCAAGAGGAGCAAAGATACTGAGTTATAGTATTACTATAGATGGATATGATAGTATGAGTTCTGTAATGTGTACTCAAGATGAAGTTGATCCTGGAACAGAAAAAGCAAGGAAAGAACTTGAAGAAAGACTCGTGAAAAGGAAAGCAGAAAAGAAAGAGACAGAGGAAAGACTGGAAAAACAGCGTGCCGAAAAACAGGAGCAGGAAGAACGGCAATATAATCTGAAAATTGATGGAAAAGATGTAACTGACCTGACAGGAAAAATGGTGGAATTGCTAGGTACTTCAACTTCTATAGGAGTGATGGAAAATGGAGTTTCGACATTTGATGTGCTGGCATAGGAACTTTGATATGAAACCGTAAGGTGTGCAATTAAAATAATGACTTATGCTAGAACATAAAATAGACAAAAATAAATTTGCAATGTGGAAACAGACAGGGAGGCTGTTTTATGTCAAGGATAACGGATTATGCTTTTTTATTTCAGAAATCATTTGGAACATCAGGAGTAAATGCAATAGGTAGTTTTCAGTTGTCACAGCTTAATAGCAGTTCTGTTCAATCACAGCTAAAAGCTGCTGGAATTAATACGAACAGTAAACAGTATAAAGCAGCTATTAAGAAGATGATGTCTGCCGGAAATGGTGCGATGTATGGCAATATTCAGGGAATAAAAAATCTGATGAGTCATTATGATAAGGATGGAGATTATATTAATCCTGTAAATGGATTGGCAGGACTTTTGGTGACAGATGACAACGAGAATTCGAGAAGAAGGATCATATCAATTCCGGATAGCAGCAAAGAAGAAATGTATGAACTGACAAAAAAAGAATTTCTGCGTGAAAATGGTGTATGCAATGGTGATACAACAAAACGAACAGATGTGTATAACAATTTGTATCGCAAAATGTCCAAAAAGGACAGGCTGGCTGCCGGGTACACCCTTGAAAAATATGAGAGAATTTACAGACAGGCTTTTTATGATGCCGCAAAAAAGGCTGATCCTAACTGGGAAATTGGTAAGCCAATCAAAGCTGGAGCACTTGATGATGTTACAAGAGAGACTGCAGAGACAGGAAAATCCCCTGCACAGGCAACACTTGATACTAAAATCTAAAGCGTATAAACTATTCTTTTTGAGAAACAAAGGTAATCAGCTATATTGAATTAACAGATGGTATAAAAGTAATGGAAGGCTCTCTTATGAAAATAGAAGCAATTTCATAAAATCTTACTTACACACTTGACAATATCCCTCTGAGGAAACAGATGAAAAAGATATTACAGAGAATCGGACTGCTGGCAGCGGCGGTGCTGCTGCTGTGGGGTTGGCAGGGGATGAATGCTAAGGCGGACGATTATACGGGAAACTGGACAGTTGATAGAACCGGATTAAAAAACTGTCATATAATGCTAAGTACTATGATAGATAGTAAAATGTATGATTGTTTTTCTATATACCCGGGAGATGACAGTTATAATGGAAAAGAATATTGGTTTTTGACAGCACCGAAAGTTGTATATTCTACGGATGATGTTAATGAAATAGAAGCAAGTGCAACCTATGACAGCGTTCAACAATGTTATTATTATCGGCTTCCAAATCATGGAACAGGTAAAATAGTTATGACAGGTGAAGCAGTCAATCTGGAATTTCATTCTAGCTTGTCGGAACCGGCACAGTTGGTTTCAAATGATGAGAAATCTTATTTTTTGTATGATTTAAAAATAAATTCATATTATGATTTTTCTAAAGTAAATGTTTCATTTAATTTCTATGATGGAGCGGGTTACCGTGCAGATGACATTTTTGATGCAAAAATCATAAATTATAGTGAAGATAACAGAACTGCAACAGTGAAGATTAGCTATAAAACAGAAAACTGTGCCAAAGTGGCGGGATATAAGGTGTATGCAAAAGCAGTATATGATGATCCACAAGGGGATGAACATAGGAAAACAGATATAATGTCGTTTAATGTTGGCACAGTTGATCGGACAATCTCCAGTCTGGACATGGTAGTCACCCCACCGGTAGCCGGACAGCCCTTACCTAAAAAATGGCAGATTAATACGGAAGGAATTACTGATGTTACGAAGAACAGTATTTTGTGGTTGAAAGAGGGAAATGAGAATGAGGCGGCAATCGGCAATGCTGAACCGAACACAACGTATTATGCAATTCTGACCTTGGTTGCAGAACGTGGCTATAAATTCAATCATGACAGCATCTGGATTGTCACAAATCCACAAGTGGAGTATACGTCAATTGACTTAGCTGAGGGACGGTATCTGACATTGAAATATACCTTTACAACGGGAGAGATTACAAATACTACAGATAATACAGATACATCAGCTTCTGACAGTGGTACCGATGACAGCCAGGAAGATCCCTATAAGATCATCGAAGGCACCAAGGGTACCTGGAACGGCAGCACCACGGAAGGCCTGACCATCCGCGGCGATGGTGATTTTGCTAAATTCGCCGGTGTCCGTGTAGACGGCAACTGGATCCCCAGTGCCCACTACGAAGCAAAATCAGGTTCCACTATCGTGACCCTGAAGCCTTCCTACCTGGCATCCCTGTCAGAGGGTGAACATACTGTGGACACCATGTGGATCGATGATTCCGCCAGCACCACATTTACAGTAGCTGCAAACACCGCAGCTGCACAGCCGGAGCTGGACAGCGTGCCCAAGACCGGAGAAGGTGTGATGGGATGGATGCCCGAGGTACTGCTGTTTGCAGCTGCAGGTCTGGTGACATTCGGCGGACTTCTCTGCAGACGTAGTAAAATTCAACTTTAAAGGGAAAAACCACATAAAGATTGTGTAAAAAGTAGATATATTTTTAAATTGACGAGCACATGGCTGTTGGATATACTATAACTGTATCGCGTTTTAAACGACGTGATACGGAAAGCAGGATCCGACAGCCATGAGCAGTTTACAAAAGAAAGAAACATTATTAATCGTTGATGATTCAAAATTTCAAAGAGTAGTGATCAGACAGTCTCTCGGGGAGCATTTTAACTTCGCAGAGGCTGTTTCCGGTGAAGAATGTCTTACGATCATGGAGAAGGAAAGCGATGCCATTGATCTGGTGCTGCTGGATCTGGTCATGCCGGGGATCGACGGCTTTGAAGTACTGCGCCGCAGACAGAATATGGAGGGCTTCAAGGACACGCCGGTTATCGTTCTGACGAATACGGAATCGGTGTCTTCCCAGTCGGAAGCATTTGCACTGGGGGCGGATGAATTCATTATCAAACCGGTAGATACCCGGATAGCGCTTACCCGCATCAACAATACACTGGGGGTAAAACGCAGGTTACAGAATAGCAGAGATGAGCAGAAGGCCTGGAAGACAAAGTCGCAGATCGACGAGATGACCAGTCTGTTCAACAAGATGACAGTAGAGAAGCTGATCACGAAGACTCTGACAGAGCATGAGAATGGCCTGCATGCTCTTATGGTGATAGATATCGATAATTTCAAATCCGTAAATGATGTATACGGTCATACTATGGGAGACCATGTGATCAGCGTCATTGCAGGAGTCATTTCTTCACAGTTCCGCAGCACAGATTATGTGGGACGTATGGGTGGAGATGAGTTCGCAGTATTGATGGGAGACATTCCGTCCAAAGAGATCGCACTGATCAAGGCAGAGAATCTGGTCAACCTCGTAAAATATAAAGAGAGCTTATCCATACCGGAAAATATATCCATCAGTGTGGGAATAGCATTTTCCGATCCAGAGGATCATTGCTACTATGATCTTGCGGCAAAAGCAGATCAGGCATTGTATGTATCCAAGAAGTCGGGAAAAGGACGCTACAGCGTGTTCGGTGAGGAAAATCAGACCCCTGATCAGAAATTACAGGCTTTTGTGTGGTCATCCTCCCGTAATGTTACCAGCATGCTGGAGTTTGCACTGCCGGAGTTTGTTCATCTGAAGAAAGTAATCTCGGTGGAAGAGATCAGAGAGAACATGGGAGAGAAGACCGGCGAAGACATTCTGGGACTGTTCGTGGATGTATCAGAAGAAGAGGACGGAGGACAGGCACGCTGGCAGGAACTTGGAGAATTACAGAGAGAACATGCGCTTCCCATGATCGCCATCTGCAAGGAGGGGAATCTTGTACAGATGAAATGTGCGTTGGAGACGGAAGTAATCCAGGATCTTTTGCTGGCTCCGCTGGAAGCAAATGCATTGAAGCGGCGTGTGAAGATCTGGATGCAAAATTGCAAGCTGCGATAAACTTTGTTATAATTGACTGGAGCATATCTTAGAATGTGCTTCAGTCTTTTGGTATCTTTGCAATAGAAACAGAGGATGTAATATTATGGATTTGTTTGAATACATGAGAAGCACCAATATGGAAAAGGAAGCTCCACTGGCGGCCAGAATGCGTCCCAGAACCTTGGATGAGGTCGTGGGACAGGAGCATATTATCGGCAAGGACAAGCTTCTGTATCGTGCCATCAAGGCGGACAAGATCAGCTCCATCATTTTCTATGGACCGCCCGGTACCGGCAAAACGACGCTGGCGAAAGTCATTGCCAATACTACCAGTGCTGAATTTCAACAGATTAATGCCACAGTGGCGGGCAAAAAGGATATGGAAGAAGTGGTGGCAAAGGCGAAGGAACTGCAGGGAATGTACAGGAAGCGTACAATTCTGTTCATTGACGAGATCCACCGTTTCAATAAGGGACAACAGGATTATCTGCTCCCGTATGTGGAGGACGGTACGATCATTCTCATAGGAGCTACCACAGAGAATCCCTATTTTGAAGTCAACGGCGCTCTGATCTCCCGCTCGGTGATCTTTGAATTGAAGCCGATTCCGAGGGAAGCCATCAAAGAACTTTTGAAAAAAGCAGTCTACGATACAGACCGGGGAATGGGAGCCTACAACGGCACCATAGACGAGGATGCACTGGATTTTCTGGCAGATATCTCCGGCGGCGATGCCAGACATGCACTGAATGCTATTGAACTGGGCATCATGACCACAGAACCGGGACCGGATGGCAAGATCCATATTACGCTCGACGTGGCACAGCAGTGTATCCAGAAGAGAGCGGCGAGATACGATAAAAACGGTGACAACCACTACGATACGATTTCTGCATTTATCAAGAGTATGCGGGGGTCAGATCCGGATGCGGCAGTATATTATCTGGCAAGGATGTTAAATGCTGGCGAAAGCGTTACTTTTATTGCAAGACGTATTATGATCTGTGCATCGGAGGATGTGGGCAATGCGGATCCCCAGGCACTGGTGATGGCAGTGAATGCTTCTCTGGCGGTGGAGCGGGTAGGCATGCCGGAGGCGCAGATCATTCTGGCGCAGGCAGTGACTTATATTGCTACAGCACCCAAGAGCAATCGTAGCTGCGAAGCGGTATTTCAGGCGATGCAGGAAGTACAGGCCACAGGAGATCTGCCGATCCCCGCACACTTGCAGGATGCACATTATAAAGGAGCAGCAAAATTGGGACACGGAACAGGATATAAATATGCACATGATTACCCGAATGACTATGTGGAACAGCAGTATCTGCCCTATGAATTAAGCGGCAGGGAGTTCTATCAGCCCTCGGGTAACGGTTATGAGGTGAAGATCAGAGAGCATATGGCGAGAATCAAAAAAGAAGCCGCAGAGGCTTCTTCTGAAAACAAAGAATCATAAAATCAGGTACCTGATTGCGGGATTAGAACAACTCCGTAATCAGGTATTTGTATATTTCCTGATTTTTTTTCTGCCAGTTGTCGCAGATAGCAGCCGCAGTTTCTTCCACGGGAACGGATAATGTGATGTCCACCAGATTGATACCACGGTCTTTTGCTACCAGGTGAGCCTCGTATTCACCGGAGGTGGATTTATAATAATCCCCCAACACAGAGACTTCGTTGCGCAGGGTGAACTCGTTTTCCTGAAAATAGCTGTCAATTTCCTGCTTGATGGTATCACCGATGCGGTTCTCGAAGAAATTCAGAGTTTCCTTGCCCTCGGCAGTGATGGACAGGTGGGTCCGGTTGCGGATCGACTGGGTGGCGATCATTCCGGCATCCGTCAGTTCATTGATGACCTGCTGCAGGGTCAGGAAGTTCGTGTATTCCTTTCCAAGGATAAAATCGCTGACCTGTGCGGCCGTGAGAGGGAAAGTCACACGGTTCAGCATGTAGAGAACGATAAGTTTATATAAAGTAAGCGGATCTTGTAACATAATGGGATAACAGCCTTTCTAATGTTTATCTTTATTTATTGCTTCATAAAGGTCACCCTGACGGATGCCCTGTTCTTTCATACGGTGGTGCAGTGAGTTCAGTACCTTTCGTTTGTCCAGACTCCATTTCGGAGCGATCAGCAGATCTTTTGGCCCATCACCGGTGACCCGGTGGATCACGATATCCGGAGACAGGTGGGCGAGGCAGGAGACCAACAGATCCAGATAATGTTCCGGAGTCAGTGCCTCAAATATTCCCTTTTCATAATCCTCTGCCAGATCGGTATTTTTTAAAATATGCAGTAACTGGAGCTTGATGCCAAAGGGAGCAATATGGTTTAAGTATTTCATGGTTTCCAGTACCTGTCGGTCGGTCTCTCCGGGGAGTCCCAGAATCGTATGGACGATAAAAGGGATTTTGAGTGTCTTCAGATTGGTACAGGCTTTCTCAAAGCAGGACAGGGGATAGCCTCTGCGGATATAGTGGGCAGTCTCTTCGTGGATTGTCTGTAATCCCAGTTCGATCCAGAGGAATTTGTCCGGATATTCACCTTTTAATTTTGCAAGCAGAGCCAGTACTTCCGGCCCCAGACAATCCGGCCTGGTGGCAATGGAGATGCCGCAGACTTTGGGATGGCTCAGGGCAGAACGATACACCTCTTCCAGATAGGGGAGAGGTGCATAAGTGTTGGTGTATGCCTGAAAATAGGCGATCAGGTCATGACCGGTCACTTTATCACCGAATTTTGCCATGCCTTCCGCAATCTGTTCCTCCATAGTCTTCCCGGCAATGTCCACAGCAAAGTCACCGCTGCCGCCGGAGCTACAGAAGATACAGCCCCGAGTGTCCAGAGTTCCGTCCCGATTGGGACAGGACATCCGGGCATTCAGGGCTATTTTATAGCATTTATGGTGAAACATATTTTTGCAATAGGAATCCAGAGAGTAGTAGGGCTTGCCGTGCCAGTCTCTCACAATGCTGTCCGAACACATTAGCGGATGTGGCTCTTTACAGCGTTTGCCACAACTTCGGCTACCTGGGGATCAAATGCTTCCGGCATGATATTGTCATCGGAGAGCTTGTCTGCGGGTACCAGACCGGCAATGGCTTCGGCAGCGGCCAGTTTCATCTCTTCGGTGATCTGGGTAGCACGACCTTCCAGAGCACCCTTGAAGATACCGGGGAAAGCGACCACATTGTTCACCTGATTGGGAAAATCACTGCGTCCGGTTCCTACGACACGGGCACCGGCAGCCTTGGCTACATCCGGCATGATCTCGGGAATGGGATTCGCCATGGCAAACAGGATGGAATCGCGGTTCATGGAAGCTACCATCTTGGGAGTGACGATGTTCGGAGCGGAAACACCGATGAAGATATCGGCACCTTTCAGAGCATCGGCCAGAGAGCCGGTCTCGTTGTTTAAGTTAGTCACTTCGGTCATCTTTTTCTGCATCCAGTTCAGGCCTTCGGTATCTTTGGAGACAATACCTACCTTGTCACACATGATGATATTGGGGAAACCGTAGGTCAGAAGCAGTTTGGTGATAGCCACCCCGGCGCTTCCGGCACCGTTTACCACTACGCGGCAGTCTTCCTTTTTCTTACCGACTACCTTCAGGGCGTTGATGACACCGGCCAGAACGACGATGGCAGTACCGTGCTGGTCATCATGGAATACGGGGATGTCCAGAATCTCCTTCAGACGTTCCTCAATTTCGAAACAACGGGGAGCACTGATGTCTTCCAGATTGATGCCGCCGAAGCCGGGAGCCAGATAGGTCACAGCCTTGATGATCTCTTCGGTATCCTGGGTGTCCAGACAGATGGGGACAGCATTTACATTACCGAATTCTTTGAAGAGGACTGCCTTGCCTTCCATAACGGGCATGGCTGCGTAGGGACCGATGTTGCCAAGACCAAGAACCGCGCTTCCGTCGGAGACAACGGCTACGGTGTTGGCCTTCATGGTGTATTTGTAAGCAGCTTCCTTGTCCTGGGCGATTACTTTGCAGGGCTCCGCAACACCGGGAGTATAAGCAATAGCCAGATCCTCACGGGTCTTGACGGGAGTCTTGGACACGGTCTCCAGTTTACCGTTCCATTTTTCATGCATCAGTAACGCTTTTTCATTGGTTGTCATGACAATACCTCTCTTATTTTTTGTTTGGTCATTACTTCATATAATCATGGATGATTTGCCGGATACGAAATCCGGACGCTATTCATAATGATATAATAGAATCGATATCTTCGCAAGGATTTAGCACCACTTTTACAAAAAATAAAATTTTTATTTTGGGACTTCCTATTTGGAAAGAAATGTATTATAATGGCTTCAGATGCAGTTTTAATATCTTTTTATTCAACTGACATGTCGAATGTAAATCGGATGTAATTCCCCTTAGTTAACAGCTATATAGTAAATCTTATTTCCATAGGAGGGTATATGAGAGAAAAATATGAATCACTTGCATTAGTTCAGTTAAAGGAGCTGGCAAAAGTACGTGGCCTGAAGGGAACTTCCACAATGAAAAAGGCAGATCTGGTAGAAGCTATGCTTGCAGAAGATGAGCGCCTGAAAAAAGAGGAAGAAGCTAAGGCAGCGGAAGAGAAACAGGAGGCTGCTAAGAGCGAAGAGGCAGAGAAGCCGGAGAGAACAGAACGCCCTGTCAGACAGGAGAGGAATTACAGACAGGACAGATATGATAGACAGGATAGAAATGACAGAAACTATCGGACAGACCGTACCGAGCGTACGGATCGTGCAGAACGCACTGACCGTTCCGAAACCGGTACAGAGATGGTCGGCGTAAGAAGTGAAGCTTACACCAGAGAGCGTACCTTCAATCCGAATAACGTGGCATACGATGAGAGCCAGTATCCCAAGGAACTGGACAGCGGTATCGAAGCCAGCGGTATCTTAGAGGTTATGCCGGATGGTTACGGATTTATCCGTTGCGAGAATTATATGCCCGGTGAGAACGATGTGTATGTGGCTCCCAGCCAGATCCGCCGTTTCGGACTGAAGACCGGTGATATCCTGAAGGGCAACAAGAGAATCAAGACCCAGCAGGAGAAGTTCAGTGCACTGCTGTTCGTCAAGAGCATCAACGGTTATACAGTGGAAGAGTCAGCCAAGAGAATGGCATTCGAGGATATGACGCCGATCTTCCCGGATGAGCGCATCAAGATGGAGACTCCCGGCTGCAGCGTGGCTATGAGAGTCATGGATCTGGTAAGCCCTGTCGGTAAGGGACAGCGTGGTATGATCGTATCCCCGCCCAAGGCTGGTAAGACCACACTGTTGAAGGAAGTGGCAAAGTCTATTTTGAACGGTAACCCCAAGATGCACATGCTGATCCTGCTGATCGATGAGCGTCCCGAGGAAGTTACCGATATTAAGGAAGCAATCCACGGAGACAATGTGGAAGTGATCTATTCCACCTTCGATGAGCTTCCCGAGCACCACAAGAGAGTATCAGAGATGGTGATCGAGCGTGCAAAGCGTCTCGTAGAACATAAGAAGGATGTCGTGATCCTGCTTGACAGTATCACCCGTCTGACCAGAGCGTACAACCTGGTGGTTCCCCCCAGCGGACGTACTCTGTCCGGTGGTCTCGATCCCGCCGCACTCCACATGCCCAAGAGATTCTTCGGTGCAGCCCGTAATATGCGTGAGGGAGGAAGCCTGACCATTCTGGCCACCGCACTGGTAGAGACCGGAAGCAAGATGGATGATGTGGTATACGAGGAATTCAAGGGAACCGGTAATATGGAAATGGTTCTGGACAGAAAGCTGTCCGAGAAACGTATTTTCCCGGCTATCGATCTGGCAAAATCCGGCACCAGAAGAGAGGATCTGTTGCTGACACCGGAAGAACTGGAAGCCATCAATATCATGCGTAAGGCCCTGAATGGCTTAAAGCCCGACGAAGCTACCGACCGCATCCTTGATATGTTCTCCCATACCCGCAATAATGTGGAATTTGTGAATATGGTGAAGAAGAACCGGTTTATCTAGGCAAGAGATAGAAAATTGACAAAAATTGGAAATGATGGCAGAATATATACCTTTACGATGTGCCATAATTGTGCTACAATTATGGCATAAAGGAGGTGCTATTATGCCATTGATCATGCCAATCAGAGATTTGAGAAAAACAAGTGAAATATCCGAATTAGCACATACAAAGCAGGAACCGATTTTTATTACTAAGAATGGCTACAGCGATCTGGTAGTGATGAGCGCAGAACTTTATGAGCATTTTGCACGAATTCATAAAATCGACCAGGCCATCTGTGAGGCGGAAGAGGAAGTTGCTGCGGGTGCGGATACGATGGATATGGATGTCGCAATGGAACGGCTAGACAAAAAATATTATGGTTAAATACCATATAAAGTTGTATCCGAGAGCATATCGTGATATGGAAGAAATCTACAGGTATATCGCCATAGAAAAACAGGTTCCGGAAAATGCAAAAGCACAAACAGACAGAATTTGGAGAGCGATAAAAAAACTGGAGACTTTTCCCGGTTCACATCAGGATAGATTAGAGGGAAAGTATGCCGGAAAGGGGTATAAACAGCTTCTGGTCGATAATTATATGGCAATTTATAAGATTGATGAGACTGAAAAAACAGTTTATGTCATTACAGTGCAATATCAGAGGAGAAATATGTAAAAATAGGTCTTGCGTCGTGTAAACTCTTATGGTACAATAATACCGCTGTTTGTGGTTCCATAAGCAGTGAGGATGAGAACAAGAACTTATACACGACATTTTTATAGAGAGGTGAAAGAAATGAAAGAAGGAATCCATCCCGCTTACTACCAGGCAACTGTAACCTGCAACTGTGGTAACACATTTGTAACCGGCTCCACCAAGCCCGAGCTTCACGTAGAAGTTTGCTCCAAGTGTCATTCATTCTACACTGGCCAGCAGAAGTCTGCAAGAACCGATGGCCGTATTGATAAGTTCAATAAGAAATACGGTGTTAAATAAGATTGCAAGCGAAAGGTTGAGGTATTCTTATCTCAACCTTTTCTTGTCGTATAGGAAACTATGTTCCTATTTAATACTGCATTTATAAGGATGAGGTTTTATGGCTAGAAGAAAGAGTCGTTATTCCGGTATCGGCGGACAGGCCGTGCTGGAAGGCGTTATGATGAAAAATAAAGAGAAGTATGCGGTAGCGGTCCGCAAGCCGGACGGCGAGATTGAAGTGGAAGTGGAGACCTATCAGGGTCTGGCTCACGGAAGTAAGTTCAAGGAGCTTCCCTTTATCCGTGGTATCTTTAATTTCCTGGATTCCCTGATCCTGGGAACCAGAGCATTGAATTATTCCGCTTCCTTCTATGAAGAAGAGGAAGGCAAAGAAACGAAATTCGATAAGGCAATGGACAAGATGAGCGGTGGCAACGGAGAAAAGCTGCTGTCCGGTATTGTGACGGTGATCTCTATTATGTTGGCAGTAGGCATCTTTATCGTATTGCCGTATTTCATTTCCTCTCTGTTTGAGAGCTTTATCCGCAACCGCTCCCTGATGGCGATTATTGAGGGTGTGATCCGTATTGCTCTGTTTTTGCTGTATGTATGGGGCATCAGCGCCATGAAGGATATCCGCAGGCTGTACCAGTATCATGGGGCGGAGCACAAATGCATCAACTGTATCGAGAAGGGCAGACCCCTTACGGTGCACAATGTGATGCGCAGCTCCAGACTGCACAAACGTTGCGGTACCAGCTTCATTTTCTTTGTTATGCTGGTAAGTATTGTGCTGTTCTTCTTTATCCAGGTGGATAATGTGGCGGAGAAAGTGATCCTTCGTATTCTGCTGATGCCGGTTGTGGCCGGAATTTCCTACGAGATCATCCGTCTGGCCGGACGCACGGATAATGTGTTTATTAAGATCCTGTCTGCTCCCGGTATGTGGATCCAACGTATGACCACCAGGGAACCCGATGAGAGCATGGCAGAGGTAGCCATCGCTTCCGTAGAAGCTGTGTTCGACTGGAAGAAATATTTACAGGATACCTTCGGTTACGAAGTGGATGAGGGCTGGATGAAGGACGATGCATCCGCAGAACCAGAGGATTAAGATGACCTATCGGGAATGCTATGAAAAGGGCTGTCTGGCTTTACAGACAGCGGGAATCGAAGAAGCCACACTGGATGCGAGACTTCTGCTGGAAGCGGTATGCGGTACGAATCGTAATGATCTGCTGGTGCACGGGGAACAGTCGGTGACACCGGAAGCGGAAGAGAAATATCTTGGCTGGATCGGACAGCGGGCGGAGCACATTCCGCTGCAGCAGCTGACCGGGGAGCAGGACTTTATGGGACTGACCTTTGCTGTCAATGAGCACGTACTGATCCCGAGACAGGATACGGAGATTCTGGTGGAGGAAGTATTGAAGGAACTCCATGACGGAATGCGGGTGCTTGACATGTGTACGGGATCCGGATGTATTCTGTTAAGCCTTCTGCATTACAGCAATGCCTGTGAAGGACTGGGTGTGGATTTGTCTGCAGATGCGCTGGAAGTGGCAGAGCAAAATGCGGAGACGCTTTTGGATGCGGTGAACGCAGATCGGGTTCATTTTTTACAGAGTGACCTGTTTGACAAGGTGGAGGGAAAATTCGAGATCATCGTGTCGAATCCGCCTTATATCGCCAGTGCGGAAGTGGAGAAGCTGATGCCGGAGGTACGGGATCATGAACCCAGGATGGCACTGGACGGTACGGAGGATGGTTTACATTTTTACCGCCGTATCATCGAAGAAGCAGGAAAACATCTGGTGAGCAGTGGAATGCTCTTTTTTGAGATCGGATATGACCAGGGACAGGCTGTATCGGAACTGATGCGCACCGAAGGGTACCGCGAGGTACAAGTGGTGCAGGATTATGCCGGTCTGGACCGGGTAGTTTTTGGAACGTATGTAACAGTTCAGCCCGCACCATTCGCAAAGTCGCGCTGACACGCTTTCCGTCACTTCGTGACTATCTTTGCTCATAAACCTGGCGCTTAGTTCATGAACATATTCGTTCACAAAATCATGCAAGCATGATTTTTGCTCTCCAATATGTTCATGGCTGAACTGTTACAACTTATATTGAGAGGAATTAGTTATGTTTGACAAGTTAGAAGATTTATTGATTCGTTTTGAAGAGATCATGGGCGAACTGCATGAACCCACGGTCACGAATAACCAGGAACGTTTCCGCAAGCTGATGAAGGAGCAGAGTGATCTGACACCTATCGTGGATGCGTATACAGAGTACAAAAAGTGCAAGCAGGATATTGAAGATTCTCTTTCCATGCTGGAAGAGGAAAAAGACGAAGAAATGCGCGAGATGATCAAGGAGACGTTAAACGACAGCAAGAAGCGCGTGGAAGAGCTGGTGCAGGAACTGAAGATCCTGTTACTGCCCAAGGATCCTAATGATGACAAGAATGTAATCGTGGAGATCCGTGCCGGTGCCGGCGGCGATGAGGCTGCACTGTTTGCAGCGGAGATCTATCGTATGTATGTGCATTATGCCGAGAAGCAGCGTTGGAAGGTAGAGCTGATCAACGTGGATGAGATTGGTATCGGCGGTATGAAGGAAGTACAGTTTACCATCAGCGGACAGGGTGCTTACTCCAAGATGAAGTATGAGAGCGGCGTACATCGTGTACAGCGTGTGCCGGAGACCGAGAGCGGCGGACGTATCCATACCTCCACCATCAGTGTGGCAGTTATGCCGGAGGTGGACGATGATATTGATATCGTCATCGAGGACAAGGATATCCGTATTGATGTCATGAGAGCATCCGGTAACGGTGGTCAGTGTGTCAACACCACCGACTCCGCAGTACGTCTGACCCACTATCCTTCCGGAATCGTGGTATACAGTCAGACTGAGAAGTCTCAGATCCAGAACAAGGCTAAGGCATTCGCACTGTTAAAGTCCAAGCTGTATGACATCGAGCAGCAGCAGAGACACGATGCGGAAGCAGAGATGCGCCGTAGCCAGATCGGTACCGGAGACCGTTCTGAGAAGATCCGTACCTACAACTTCCCGCAGGGTCGTGTCACCGACCATCGTATTGGTCTGACCCTGTACAAGTTAGACAAGATCATGAACGGAGATATCGAAGAGATCATCGATGCCTGCATCGCAGCCGACCAGGCAGCCAAGCTGGCTAAGATGAATGAAGAATAAGAGAAGAAAATGATGAAGGGCGGACTTTGGCGGTGCCAGGGTTCGCCTTTTATGATATAATGAGCGCAAGAGAGCCAACATGCTTGCATGATTGGCGAACGGCGAATTTGATCATGATAGTTGCGAAGCAACGTCAAGTACCGAAGGTGCGAATCATGATATAATGAGCCTCAAGGAAAAACAAGTGGCTGCAAGCAGACATTTGTTTTTCTGGGCTCATTAGCGAACGAATATCCTGCGAAGCAGGATGTAGAGTGCGATAGCACGAATTCGTGAGCTTATGATACAATAAAGAGAAGCAGCAAATATGAACAAAGGAACAGTAGAAGGAGAAAAAATCAAATGACCATAGCAGAAGCAATACGTGAATATGTCAATGAAACCGAAGGTCTGGAGTTCTATGAGCAGGAGCCGGAAAAAGGTCTGGGGATCCTGGTAAAGGGAGATAATTCCTATATGGAGACGATCATGAACCTGACCAAATATTTCGACGATCACAATGTGGATGATGTGAACCTGGAACTGGAGGGCATGTATGTGGAATGCCAGGGGGATGATGTTATTGTATTTTTCCCTAATATTGAAGCCTGACGTATTGATCCTGGATGGTTACAGACTGAAATAGAAAACGGAGAGTTAAACAGTGAAAAAACATATTTTGTGCATCGGAGATTCCAATACCCACGGGCTTTGCACCGATCCGTCGGAGAGTGCCGACCACGGCAGCAGATATAATGAAGAGGAACGTTGGACCTGCCTGTTACAGAAGGCATTGGGAGCGGAGTATCTGGTCATTGAGGAAGGCTTAAGCGGCAGAACCTGTGTGTATGATGATCCGGACATGGATTCCGTGAATCTGCTGCCGGTATTGCATGTCCTGTTGAACAGCCACGAGCCGTTAGACCTGCTGATCCTGATGTTAGGTACCAATGATTCCAAGGTGAAATTCAATACGGATGCGCGGAAGATTGCAAAGGGCATGCATATCCTCTTGGAAGAGGCGAAATCGGTTCCCTGTTGGGGAAAGAATGGACCGAAGATCCTGATCGTGGCACCGGTTCCCATCGAAGAGGGTGTGATTTATCCTGATTTTAATGAAAAAAGCGTGGAGACAACGAGAGCACTGGCAAGAGAATATGCTTTCCTGGCAGTGGCTGAACGGGCGGATTTCTTAGATGCAGGAGGCTGTGAACTGACGAAGGCGGATCATGTGCACCTGACAGCGAAGGGCCACAGACAGCTGGCAGAGCGGATGGAGACCGCCGTGAGGGACATTCTGGGGAAAACGGTACCGGAGGCAGTGGAAGAGAGGAAAGATGGCGACGGGATGGAGGAGATCGTAACGGCAAAAGAGGCAGATCTGCCCAGAATCCTGGAGATCTATGACATCGCCAAGGCTTACATGCGGGCAAACGGGAATCCGAACCAGTGGAACGGCGCTTATCCGGATCCGGAGACGCTGCGGTCAGATATAGAGAAACAGCGGCTGTATGTGTATAAAAAGGACGGACGCATCCACGGGGTATTCATGCTTCTGCTGGAGGAGGAACCGACCTATGCTTATATCGAGGACGGCAGCTGGAGGGAGGAGACACCTTACGGCACGATCCATCGCCTGGCAGGAGACGGGGAAGTGAAGGGACTGTTTGCAAAATGTGTTGCCTTCTGTGAGAAGAAAGTACCTTACCTGCGTGCGGATACCCATTTTGACAATCACACCATGCAGCACTTATTAGAGAAGAACAGCTTCGAACGCAGAGGCATTATTTACCTGAAAAACGGAGATCCACGCATCGCCTATCAGAAATAATGCACAACACCTGACCAATTTCTTATGAGCAATATTCACGAAAATAATCAGAAACGCCGAAAGATACTGACATTTCGGCGTTTTTTCTGTTAAAATATGGGTATACTATTGGTAGTAAACGGAAATTGTGTTTTCAATTTTCTGCAATGGGCAGAGGAAAGGAAGGTCAAGGTGTTTCAGAAGGGCGAACGTGTAGTATGTGGCAGTAAGGGCGTTTGCGTGGTGGAAGAGATCACGACATTGGATATTGCAGGAGTGGACAAGAAGAGAGAGTATTATATTTTAAAACCTCTGTATCTGTCTTCCAGTACGGTATATATTCCGGTGGATACGGCAGAAGGTTCCATGCGGAAAGTGCTTGCACATGAGGAGGCGGAGAGTCTGATCCGACAGATTCCGGAGATCCCGCTGATCACCATTGCCAATGACAAACTGCTGGAGCAGGAATATAAGAATTGTCTGAAGGCCTGTAACTGCCAGGATCTGATCCGGATTATCAAGACCATCTACCTGCGCAAGCGGGCCAGAGAAGAGGCGGGACGCAAGGAGACGGCGGTGGATGCCAGATATTTTCGGATCGCAGAGGACCAGTTGTACGGAGAGCTGGCGGTGGCACTGGATATGTCCAGAGAAAATGTGGAAAGCTATATAAATACCTCTTTACAATCCGTGTGAAAAGGTCTATTATATCAACATAAGTCCTAAAGCAACAGAAATTTATGATTATTTAAGATCAGAAAACGTTGAAGAGAAGAGTAGGAAGCAGTGAAGGCACCAGAGAGAACCGCCCTGTCGGAGACAGGCGCTGTGAGCGGTTTTGCCGGATGCGGACGAAGACCGTCTCGGAGTGGCTTTAATACAGCCCGGCAGCTCCCGTTACGAGCAAATGAGTGGCAGTTATCTTTAGATAATTGCAATCAGGGTGGAACCGCGTGTGATACGTCCCTTGCAGATCGTTGCAAGGGACTTTTATTTTGCGACTATTCAGAGTAGCATCGCAGATGCGATTTTGCGAATGAAGGTGCTGAATAGTTTAGAAAACAACAAAAAGGAGAACAAAAATGGTTAATTTTAAGGAAGACGAAAGACTGACAACTCTGAATCATTCCTGTGCCCATGTTATGGCACAGGCTGTCAAGCATCTGTACCCTCATGCAAAATTCTGGGTAGGACCTGTGGTAAAGGAAGGATTCTATTATGATATCGATCTCGGCAACGATGTAGTCAATGATGAAGTGATCGCTGCCATCGAAAAAGAGATGAAGAAGATCTGTAAGGAAGGCAAGAAAATCTACAGAAGAGAAGTTTCCAAGGCAGAAGCCATGGAAATGTTCAAGGATGATATGTACAAGCTGGATCTGATCAGCAATCTGGAAGACGGCAACATCACTGTATACGATCAGGGTGATTTCACCGATCTGTGCCGTGGACCTCACGTAGACAACACCAAGCTGTGCAAGAACTTCAAACTGGTAAAACACTCCGGAGTATATTGGAAGGGCGATGCCAACAACCACGTAATGCAGCGTATCTACGGTGTCTGCTTCCCTACCGCAGAGGAACTGGAAGCACATCTGAAAGAGCTGGAAGAGGCCAAAGAGCGTGACCACAGAAAGATCGGCAAGGAAATGGAACTGTTCATGACTGATGATCTGGTAGGCCGCGGACTTCCCATGTTCCTTCCCAAGGGTTACACCGTATGGCAGGAGCTGGAGAATTATATCAAGGATAAAGAGAGAAGACTGGGCTATCTGCATGTTATGACCCCCTGTGTCGGTACTGTGAATCTGTACAAGACTTCCGGTCACTGGGATCACTACAAGGAGAACATGTTCCCTCCCATGGAAATGGAAGGAGAGTCCTTCGTACTGCGTCCCATGAACTGCCCTCACCACATGATGATCTACGCTAACACACAGCACTCCTACAAGGATCTGCCTATCCGTATCGGTGAGATCGCCCATGACTTCCGTTTTGAAGCCAGCGGAACCCTGAAGGGTATCGAAAGAGGCAGACATTTCTGCCAGAATGATGCCCATCTGTTCGTAACACCGGAGCAGATCGAGTCCGAGTTCTCCAAGGTAGTAGACCTGATCTTCAATACCTACAAGGATTTCGGTATTACCGATTACAGATGTGTCCTGTCTCTGAGAGATCCGGAGGACAAGGTAAAATATCACGATGATGATGAGATGTGGAACAATGCGGAGAATGCTCTGCGTAAGGTTCTGAATGATCTGGGCATCGAGTACACCGAGGAGATCGGTGAAGCTGCATTCTACGGACCGAAGCTGGATGTAAACGTAAAGCCCGCTGTAGGTAATGAGTACACCCTGTCTACCTGTCAGCTGGATTTCTGCCTGCCTGCAAAATTCAATCTGACCTATGTGGACAAGGACGGTCAGAAGAAGACTCCCGTGGTTCTGCACAGAGCAATCCTGGGATCTCTGGACAGATTCATGGCTTATATCCTGGAGGAGACCAAGGGCAACCTGCCTCTGTGGCTGGCTCCCGTACAGGCTATGATCCTGCCGGTCAAGAACGATGACGAAGAGCTGAATGCTTATGCCCATGATCTGTACGGTTATCTGCTGGACAATAACATCAGAGCGGACATCGATGAGAGAGCAGAGAAGCTGGGTTATCGTGTAAGAGAAGCACAGGTGAAAAAAATCCCTTACCTGATCATCTTAGGAAAACAGGAAGCACAGGACGGCACCGTAAGCTATCGTCTGCACGGACAGCAGAACACCACTACGGTATCCAGAGACGAATTCCTGGCTATGTTAAAGGATGAGATCGCAACCAAGAAGCTGAGCAAGTAAGCTGATTGCCGGATAAAATCAAGTAGGAAAATATGAAAATCGCCGTTTCCTTATAAAAATAAAAAGGGAGACGGCGATTTTTTGAATGGTATGACAAGAAACAGTATTTCGATATTAGTTTTTACGAGCAACGAGATGGGCACGCATTTTTGCCTGTGCCTCGAAAGAAACCACTTCAAAACCGGCAGTTTCCACAAATGAATAATTTTTTTAAATCTGCACAGACTATCCATGACGCGTGGCGGGACTGCATCGGCTCTTTTGCCGCGTGTCCTCTTTTAAAATTTTTAAAAATCAGAAAAAAGAAGACGAAGAGCCGCGGGACGGCGGCAGAAGGCGAGGGAGACATGGCAGATTTAAAATGTGTTGTGGAAAATTGTTCCTATAATAAGGATTGTCTGTGCAGCAAGGGAGACATCATGGTGGGAGGTAAGCATGCCTGTGATTGTGACGGCACCTGCTGCGAGAGCTTTGCGCAGAAGAGAGAGGGAAGAGAGTCTTTCAGTAATTCCCTGTCTCATCCAAGCCATACCATCAGTATCGACTGTGAGGCGGTAAAATGTATTTATAACAGCAATTACAAGTGTGTGGCGGATCATGTGGATATCAAGGGCTGCGGAGCCAGCGACTGCAGAGAGACCGCCTGTGCTACTTTTTCGGAAAAGTAAATCACGGAAAAGTAAATCAGTATTCCGGCTTGACAAATGTTCCGAAACTGCGGATAATAGAGCAAGTGATCGGATTCGGCGGGAGACCGCCGGTACATAGATTCTAGGGTAAAATAAAAAATAGAAAATATCGGAAACGGGGTTGACATCAGGAAAACTTCGTGGTATTCTATTTAAGCGTGTGAAGAACACGACACAACAAGCAGAGTATCCACTCTCACCTTACGGCGCAGGCTGGTAAGCGTTCAGATTTTTCATAGACAGAGAACTCGTTTGGAATTTGTTTGAATGAGGGCAGTCCGTGAAGGGAACAGGTGGATAGTTATGCTATCTGCTTTTTTTATTGTTTAACACATTTTCTTATGGAGGTACACAACCATTAGCGATTTAATGATTAATGAACAGATCAGAGACAAAGAAGTACGACTGATTGGAGAAGACGGAGAACAGCTCGGAATCGTTTCTTCCAGAGATGCTCTGAAGATGGCAGAGGAAGCGGGACTGGACCTGGTAAAGATTGCTCCTACGGCAAAGCCTCCTGTTTGTAAGATCGTGGATTACGGTAAGTACAAATACGAGCAGGTGAGAAAAGAGAAGGAAGCAAAGAAGAAGCAGAAAGTCATCGATATCAAGGAGATCAGACTTTCCCCCAATATCGATACTAACGATCTGAACACCAAGATCGGTGCAGCCAGGAAGTTCCTGACCAAGGGAGACAGAGTGAAGATCACCCTGAGATTCCGCGGCAGAGAGATGGCACACATGAACAACAGCAAGCATATCTTAGATGATATCGCACAGAGCCTGTCCGATATTGCGGTAGTGGAAAAAGCTCCCAAGGTAGAAGGCAGAAGCATGACCATGTTTTTAACTGAGAAGCGTTAATTCGTACAGTTAAAAAGTGCCGGGATCCGGCACGATAGATTAAGTAAAGTTTAGGAGGAACTCGTTATGCCCAAAATGAAGACAAGCAGAGCAGCAGCTAAGCGCTTTAAAGCAACAGGAACCGGTAAGTTAAAGAGATCTAAAGCTTACAAGAGCCATATCTTAACCAAGAAATCTACCAAGAGAAAACGTAATCTGAGAAAGCCTGCAATTACGGATGCAACTAATGTTAAGAATATGAAGAAGATTTTACCTTATTTATAATTCAGGCGAGGAGGAAATAAGACATGGCAAGAATTAAAGGTGGCTTAAATGCCAAGAAGAAACACAATAGAGTATTAAAGCTTGCAAAGGGCTACAGAGGCGCAAGAAGCAAGCAGTACAGAGTAGCAAAGCAGTCTGTTATGAGAGCTCTGACCAGCTCTTATGCAGGTAGAAAAGAGAGAAAGCGTCAGTTCAGACAGCTGTGGATCGCTCGTATCAACGCAGCAGCCAGAATGAACGGTTTATCCTACAGCAAATTCATGTATGGTCTGAAGCTTGCAGGCGTTGATATGAACAGAAAGATGCTGGCAGACCTGGCAGTTAACGATGCAGAAGGTTTCAAGACCCTTGCAGAGCTGGCTAAGTCCAAGATCGCGTAAATAATAGCAACTGTTAAGGCTGGACACACTGTTTTCGGATGGTGCGGACAGCCTTTCTTTTTGCAACTATTTGGAAGGAGACCATTATGATAAATCCCGGAATGATGATGAAACTGATGAATGCGAAGAATACCTTCGAGAGTAATCATCCCAAATTTGTAGCGTTTGTAAGCAGATTTTTTATGGGTGGAGCGATCACGGAAGGAACCATTATCGAGATCACGATCACAAGACCCGGTGAAGAGCCTGTGTCCACGAATCTGAAGGTACAGAAATCCGATCTGGATCTGGTAGAGGAGCTTAAGAATCTGAGATGAAGATAATATTTTTTGATATTGACGGAACCTTAATATGCGGAGGAAGTGAACTGATGTCAGAGAGCACGAAGGAAGCCATCCGCATCGCCAGAGCCAACGGTCATATCTGCATGATCAACACCGGGCGTACGAAACGGCTGGTAGGGGAAAATCTTACCGGACAGGTGGAATTCGACGGATTGTTATTGGGCTGCGGAACGGAGATTGAATTTCATGGAAAACAGCTGATGCACAAGACATTTTCCATGGAGGAGTCTAAGGCAATTCTGACAGCAATGAAAAAATATCATGTGGATGCGGTTCTGGAAGGCAGCAGGGAAGACTATGCTCCCAGAGGAGAAGAAGTATTTACCGAAACTTTCCGCCATATGGCACGTGAGATTGAGAATCGAAAATACGATCGCTATGCCAATGCACCGGGCAACTATGATAAATTATATGCCTATGCAGAGACTCCGGCGGGAATGGATGGAATGAAGCGTGACCTGTCGGAAATACTGGATTTTATTGATAGAGAACAAGGGTTTTACGAGATTGTCCCCAAAGGATATTCCAAGGCAACAGCAATCCGTTACATTACGGACTATTTGAAAATCCCCATGGAAGACACTGTGGCCATCGGAGACAGCAATAACGACCTGCCGATGTTAAAGTATGCCCACACCAGCATTGCTATGGGTAATTCCAGTAAACAGGTGTTGGAAACAGCAGATTATATCACCACGGACGTGGATAAAGACGGCATTTGGAACGCTCTGAAGTGGTTGGGAGTCTTGGATAAGTAAAAAGGATAAGCAAATAAGTAAAATGGTAAAAATGTAAAAATAGTAAAAATTAGGACTGGCAAAATAAAGGAACATGGAGTATAATATCTTATGTTCCTTTGCAGATATGGTTCATCGGTAGAACGCTAGCTTCCCAAGCTGGAAAGGCGGGTTCGATTCCCGTTATCTGCTTTTATATTTATAGAAAATGCGCAAAAACCTGTAGAAATGGGTCTTTGCGCATTTTGATTTTTTGTATTTTGACGTAATAGTTTGCAAAATGCAACATGGAATGCAACATGTTTTATTGGTTCAATTTTTGAAGAAGAGCATCCTGCAATACCTGTGAAAAATTTACATTCATGTCTGTAGCAGCTTCATTCAGCCATTCAGGAATGGAAAGAGTTTTTTTGATGGCTTTGGAGTTATGCTTTTTCTGGTATGCTATGAGGTCAAAGGGCACAATTATACAGAAGGTATCGGAAACTGCGGTGATGGCGTAGGGCTCTGTGGCGGGGGGAAGAGATTCCCTATTCTCTATACGGGAGACTACGGCAAGACCAAGCGCATCCCATGCCATTTCGTAGGCGTTCTGCATATTTTCCCCCTGCGTCATGCATTCGGGAAAATCTGGGAAGGTGATCCAAAATCCTCCTTCTTCCGCTTTATGGAAAAGTGCTGGATAAAAAAGTTTTTTCATTCTTATTCTCCTTACTGTGGCTGTTATTTTAAGCCGGCCTGTTTTAGTATTGCCTGTTCCAGGCCTTTTTTTATGCCTCTGCAATGATAAGGAACGATAACGGTTTTATGAGTGTCTGTGTTCTTCAGTTTTACATGGGAGCCATTTTGGCTGGTAACCGTAAAACCGTTTCTTAGTAGGAGTTTGATCATCTCCTGTGAGGTCATTGGCATCTTTGGTATCTCCTTTTCAACCTCAAAACCATTGTAATATGTAATATTACGTATGTCAATAAATAATACGTAATATTACATATAAAAAGAAAGAAGTAATAGTAGTGTGTTGGGGTAATATAAAACAGTAATTTTGAAAAACAGAATATTTCAGAATAGCATCAGCCGCCGAGTGTTCTACGGGATATTCAATAAGGTGAACCTAGACACTGGCGATACGGGCGAACCGCACTCCTCCCGGAACTGATGCCAAAGTTATTATATAACGATACGCTCAAGGACACAATGAGAAGTGTCAGTTTTGCGTATTTTTTTATGGGTTGACAATAATCCGATTTCGGATTATAATGCCGCTTAGTCCGATTTCGGATAAAAACAAACAGATGCAACGATGTAGTTACAGGAGGAAAGCGATATGGAAGAGGAAAGCAGAAAATCTTTTGCGCAGATCACATTGTACAATCAGCTGATCAAAGAGATGGATGACCTGTACCGGGTCTATGCAAAAAACTGTAATCTGTCGGAGACGGCTTTCTGGATTCTGTATTGTATCCGGGAACGGGAAAAAGAGGCGTTTACCCAGAGGGAGATCTGCGACTATTGGTTCTACACGCCCCAGACAGTGAATTCCGCACTGAAAAATATGACGGAGGAAGGTCTGCTTATTCTGCGGGCGGAGGAAGACAACCGCAAGAATAAGAGGATATATCTCACAGAGAAGGGGAAAGAGACTGTGGAGAGGATCGTGGTTCCGCTGATGGATGCGGAGCGCCGGGCATTGGCGGCGATAGGAGAGCAGGAGGCAGAAATATTACTGAAAACTATGAAAAAACATACGGAATTTTTCCGAGAAGAAATAGAGGAACTGACAAGACAAGGGGATCCCGCGTGATCGCAGGAACCTCCGATGATGACACGAAAACGATGCCTGCATAATGCGCAGAAGTATCTGTTGAGAAAGTGCCGGAAGGCATGCGGGTAATAGTAAGGCATGAGGTTATTATGAAAATACAGTTATCTGATCATTTTAGTTATAAACGGCTGCTGCGTTTCGTGGCACCTTCCATTTTAATGTTGTTATGTACTTCGGTGTACAGTATCGTCGATGGCTTTTTTGTATCCAACTATGTGGGAAAGACGCCTTTCGCCGCCCTGAATCTGGTGATGCCGGTGCTGATGGGTGTGGGAACTCTTGGATTCATGGCAGGTACCGGAGGAAGCGCCGTGGTCTCCATGACGCTGGGAGAAGGGAAAAAGGAACTGGCTAACGAATTTTTTTCGCTGATCGTATATGTGACACTGGCGGTGTCAATCGTGGTGGGATTCATCTGTTTTGTTTTGGCACCGCAGATCGCACTGGCACTGGGAGCAAACGGAGAACTGGAAGCGGACTGCGTGCGTTATTCCAGAATCTTGTTTTTGTCCTCCCCGGCATTTGTTATGCAGTATTTGTTCCAGAGCTTTTTTATCGCAGCGGAGAAGCCGACTTTGAGTTTAAAGGTAAATGTGATCGCAGGACTGACCAATGCGGTGTTAGACTATGTGTTGATCGTGGCATTTCCTTTGGGACTGGTGGGAGCAGCACTGGCTACCGCAGCGGGACAGCTCGTCGGCGGAATCATCCCTGTAATCTATTTTTCCAGAGAGAACGGCAGCTTACTGCAGCTGGGGAAGGCGAAGTGGCATGGAAAAGTCATCTGGCAGACTGTGACCAACGGATCTTCTGAGCTGGTGACAAATATCTCTACCTCTATCGTTAGCATCCTGTATAACTTCCAGCTGATGGAAGCAGCAGGCGAGAATGGTGTGGCGGCTTACGGCATCATCATGTACGTGGACATTATTTTCATGACCTTGTATCTGGGATATTCCCTGGGATCTGCTCCTATCGTCAGCTTCCATTACGGTGCGGGCAATCATGCGGAACTGAAAAATCTTTGCCGGAAAAGTCTGGTCATTATCTCGGCCGGCGGTGTGATTCTGCTGACCGCTTCTCAGATTCTGGCCGGACCGTTAGTAAAAATCTTCGCAAACTACGATCAGGAGTTATTGGAGATGACCACCTGGGGATTTCGGATCTATGCCATTGCTTTCATGGTCCGCGGCATGAACGTGTGGGGTTCCTCCTTCTTCACAGCCCTGAACAACGGAGCCGTATCCGCAGCAATCTCTTTCCTGCGTACCTTCGTGTTCCAGATCGTCATCGTGCTGATCCTGCCGAAACTGATCGGCATTACCGGTGTATGGCTGTCCATCGTACTGGCAGAGTTCCTGGCACTGTTTGTGACAATAGGATTCCTGATCGCCAAGAGAAAAAAATATCATTATGCATAACTATTCAAAGCCATGCAAACTGCGTTCTGCGAATGCTTCGGATTGTTTCCTTGACAGAAAAATGACAAATATTTATACTGAAAGTGCACTTTGTTCTCTATAAAAGCGCAGAAACGAGGAAATGAAAATGGGTGTTTTATCGAACTTAGAACCGAAGAAAGTATTTTACTATTTTGAAGAGATCACGAAGATCCCTCACGGCTCCGGCAATGTGGATCAGATCAGCGATTTCCTGGTGGACTTTGCGAAAGCACATAAGCTTTTCTATATACAGGATGCTATGAAAAATGTCATTATGGTCAAGGAGGCAACTCCCGGATACGAGAAGGAACCGGTGGTGATCCTGCAGGGACATATGGACATGGTAGCGGTGCAGACACCGGATTGCACCATGGATATGAAGACGGAAGGACTGAAGGTAGGGATCGACGGAGACAGCGTCTATGCGGAGAATACCAGCCTCGGCGGCGATGATGGTATTGCTGTGGCTTATGCACTGGCATTATTGGATTCCGAGGACATCAGGCATCCCCGTTTGGAAGTCATCATTACGGTGGATGAGGAAGTCGGTATGGACGGAGCCAGAGAGATTGACCTGTCTATGTTACAGGGTCATCGTATGATCAATCTGGATTCCGAGGACGAAGGCATTTTCCTGACCAGCTGTGCCGGTGGTGCCAGAGTGAACTGCCGTTTCCCGATGAAAAAACAGGAGCTTACGGGCGTGCGCTATGAGGTGGAAGTCTCCGGCCTCTTAGGAGGACATTCCGGCGGAGAGATACATAAGGAAAGAGGCAATTCCAATTGTATCCTGGGAAGACTTCTGTGGAAGCTGTCTGAGAAAATGCCTGTAGGACTGGTATCTGCGGACGGAGGACTGGCAGACAATGCCATCCCCAGACAGACGAAAGCAGTAGTCGTAGTAGAGGAAAAAGATACAGAAAGCTTAGAGCAGCAGGTAGCAGCTTTGGAAGCAGAACTGGGTGACGAACTTGCCACCAAGGATCCGGACGTAAAGGTAACCGCAAAAAGATTAGCAGACACTGCAGAGACAATCACCTGTGCTGCGCCGGAAGCTACAAAACGTGTGGCAGCCTTTTTGCAGGCGACTCCCAACGGCGTACAGGCGATGAGCGCAGATATGCCGGGGCTGGTACAGACTTCTCTGAATCTGGGTATACTGAAAGCAGATGTGGAAGTTTTGCGGGCAGAGTATTCTGTCAGAAGCAGCGTGGAAAGTGAGAAGGATAACCTGATCGCAAAGCTTTCTGCACTGGTGGAACTGACAGGCGGCGATTACGTGGTGACCGGAGATTATCCCGGCTGGAAATACCGTGTGCATTCTCCGTTGCGGGAAAAAATGGTGAAGCTGTATGCGGAAATGTACGGCACTGAGCCCAGGGTGGAGGCTATCCATGCAGGACTGGAGTGCGGACTGTTAGGCAGCAAAATCTCAGACCTTGACTGTGTATCCATGGGACCGGATATGAAGGATATTCATACGACCGAGGAGACCTTAAGCATATCTTCCACGAAGAGAGTGTGGGAATATCTGGTAAGGGTTCTGGAGACAAAGGACTGACTGAATTTGAGTAACAGAAAGTCTGGAGAATCAAATAAGATAGAAACAATCGAAAATGTAAAGAGTTAGCAAATAGAAAAAGCTAAAATATAAATAACGTTGGAGGAAATACACTGTCACGGCGGTGTCAATAAAAAATGAGCGATAAGATTTTATTTCAGTGTGACTATAATGAGGGAGCACATCCGAAAGTGTTGGAACGTCTGGTGCAGACCAATATGGAGCAGACACCGGGCTACAGTGAGGACAAATACTGTGAAGAGGCGCGCAAGAAGATCCGTAAGGCCTGTGGGGATGACAGCCTGGCAGTACATTTTCTGGTAGGTGGAACCCAGACCAATGTCACTGTGATCAATGCGGCACTTCGCAGGCACCAGGGCGTACTCTGCGCTGTTACAGGACATATCAATGTCCATGAGACCGGTGCGGTGGAAGCCTGCGGACATAAGGTACTGGGATTAGAAAGCCCTGACGGTAAGATCACGGCAGCGCAGGTAGCAGAGGCTTATGAAGCCCATATTCACAACGGTAGCTTTGAGCATATGGTACAGCCGAAAATGGTATATATTTCCAATCCTACCGAGGTGGGAACCATTTACAGTAAAGCAGAGCTGACCGCTCTGTCCGAGACCTGTCACAAATACGGACTGTATCTGTTCTTAGACGGTGCCAGACTGGGTTACGGACTGGCAGCACCGGACAACGATCTGACATTGCCGGATATCGCTGCGCTTTGTGATGTGTTTTATATTGGTGGAACCAAGGTCGGCGCATTGTTCGGAGAAGCAGTAGTGATCAAAAACCCGGAGCTTGCACAGGATTTCCGATATCTCATCAAGCAGAACGGCGGCATGCTGGCCAAGGGAAGACTGCTGGGGCTGCAGTTTGATGCGCTTTTTACAGATGGTCTCTATCAGGAGATCTCCGCCCATGCCATTGCCATGGCGGAGAAGCTGCGGGAAGCATTTACGGCAAAGGGTTACACATATCTGGCACCCAACCGGACGAACCAGATCTTCGTCATTGTTCCGGATGCACACCTGGCAAAGATTTCAGAACAGTTTGAGTACAGCTATGACCAGCGGATCGATGCCACACACAGCTGCGTGCGATTCTGTACCGGTTGGGCCACGAAGGAAGAAAATGTGGATGCACTGATCCGGTGCGTGGAAAAATTATAATATGTTTGGAAGATTCCGCAAGCCGGGAAAGGTTTGCGGAATTTTAAAAATCAGTAATCAATGAGGTATAGAACAGAGGAGAAAACACATGGATAAAGAAATGACCAATGCCATTCAGTTAAGCATCATTTCAGTGGTTATTGGGCATTGTTTGTTAGTTTAACGATTATAGGAATTGTAAAAATACTGATGGTCTATTTCAAATTTGAACAAGGTAAAAAGATAATTACCGCTTTGTCTGTAGGACTTAGTATAATTGCTGTTTTGTTTTTGGCTATGGCAAGAGAGCCGTATGCGATAA
Source organism: Lachnospiraceae bacterium GAM79 (assembly GCA_003584705.1). GTDB lineage: Bacteria > Bacillota > Clostridia > Lachnospirales > Lachnospiraceae > Acetatifactor > Acetatifactor acetigignens. The sequence continues at coordinate 2,519,829 of AP018536.1, read as the reverse complement.
CCGTAATGTTCTTATTATTGTTTATTAAAAGCGGTCTGCTTTATAAACAAGCTAAGGCAGGTCAATGCGATATCCAATGAGGTCTTCTGTTAATCGGTCAATGAAGGTGGCATATGAAGGATAAATCATTGGGAAATGGTTTATGGAAAGGGGACGGGAAATGACAGAAAACAGTTATAATACACCCTGTGGCTGCATTCATTATTTTGTAAATATAATAGACAAGCAGAAAATTACGTTAGTGTTTTTACCGGGACTTACGGCAGACCATAGGCTTTTTGAAAAGCAGACAGAATATTTTGAGAAGAGACAGAATGTGTTTGTATGGGATGCACCATCACATGCATTATCCAGACCATTTACGAATAATTACAGTCTGTCTGACATGGCAGAATGGCTTTATGAAATCTTAGTAAAAGAAGAAATTTATAATCCCATAATTATCGGTCAGTCTATGGGGGGATATCTGGCTCAAATGTATATGGAATTATATCCGGATAAGATAAAAGGCTTTATCTCCATTGATTCCGCACCTCTTCAAAAGTCTTATATGACCGCAGTGGAAATATGGCTTCTTGAAAGAGCAGAGCCATTATATAAGATATATCCATGGAAAGTGCTTCTTAGGGCAGGGTCAAGAGGGTGCGCAGAGACGGATTATGGTCAGAATCTTATGCGGAAGATGATGATGTCCTATGATTCAGATCCTGAAGAATATGCAAGGCTCGCCGGTTTTGGTTACAGGATGCTTGCTGAGGCAATCAAAGCAGATCTGCCATATCGTATCAGTTGTCCGGCACTTCTTATCTGTGGAGAAAAGGATAAAGCAGGTTCAGCAAAAAGCTATAATAAGAAATGGCATCAGAGAGAAGGTTTACCGCTTAAATGGATAAAAAATGCCGGTCATAATTCCAATACTGACCAACCGGATGAAGTAAACAGACTGATAGAAAAATTTTTCAGCGAGGTAGATGGGAAAGGAGTGTCTGGATGATTAAGTGGAGCTCATAAGCATGCTGAAATTGTGTTTGTTAAGCCCCGCTAAATCTTGAGTACTAGGGCTTAATTTATAATTTCTTTGTGCTAAGCCCCGTTGAAACTTAGAAAGTGGGGCGTAAATTTTTAAAATGTTTCAGATAAGCCCCGTTGGCGTTCTGAAAGCGGGGCGTAAATCTTAAAATGTTTCAGATAAGCCCCGTTGGCGTTCTGAAAGCGGGGCGTAAATCTTTAAAATGTTTCAGATAAGCCCCGTTGGCGTTCTGAAAGCGGGGCGTAAATCTTTAAAATGTTTCAGATAAGCCCCGTTAGTGTTTCGATAGTGGGGCGTAATCTACCAAAATTCTACAGTATACCCCGATGACTTCCAAGCAGAAAGATTCAATACGCATATGTGGCTATAGGGAAACACCAAAAGGAAACATAGAGGAAATCAGAAAAGTACCATGATACAACATGAAATGTAACACAAAAAAGTCCTTGAAAATCAAGGACTTTACAATGAATCGGAGTGGCGGGATTCGAACTCGCGACCTCCGCCTCCCTAAGACGGCGCTCTAACCAAGCTGAGCCACACCCCGGAACGAAGACTATCATAGCATAGAATTTTATAAAAAGCAAGCCATTTTTTAAATTTTTCAAATTTTTTCTACAATTTTCCAAAGCAGCAAATAAAATACAAAACAAAAGACGTCAAAACCTCGTAAAAAGATTTTGACGCCTATACATGGATCGGAGTGGCGGGATTCGAACTCGCGACCTCCGCCTCCCTAAGACGGCGCTCTAACCAAGCTGAGCCACACCCCGAAACGCAAGTAAGATAATACCATGGAATTTTACAAAAAGCAAGAGTTTTTTTATAAAAAGTTAATTTGCCCATTTTGAGTCTATTGTCGTACAATATAATGAGTATAAGGAAGTCTACATGTTTACATGATTGACGAACGACAACCTTAGCGAATGAATATCCTGTGAAGTAAGATGTAGAGTACGATGGTACGAATGCGTGAGCTTATAATAGAATTACATAAGCTATATCGAGGAAGAACAGAAAATAATACATAAAACAGTGGAGGACAGGCTATGGCCAATACAACGAAACTGGCGTTGGAAGCAGCTTTGAAAAAAGAACTTCTCACGAAGTCTCTGGATAAGATCACCATTAACGAACTTGCAGAGGATTGCGGCATCAGCCGGATGGCTTTTTACTATCATTTCAAGGACATCTATGATCTGGTAGAGTGGGTCTGCGTGGAAGACGGCACGAAGGCACTGCAGGGGAAGAAGACCTACGAGAACTGGCAAGAAGGCTTCTGCCAGATTTTCGAGGCAGTGCAGGAGAATAAACCTTTCATTATGAATGTCTACCGCTGCGTGGATCGCCAGAAGATCGAAAGCTACTTAAACAAGTTGACCTACCAGCTCATTGCGGACGTGGTGGAGGAAAAGTGCACCGGCATGCAGGTAGCGGAGGAACACAAGGAATTCATTGCCGGATTTTACAAATACGGTTTTGTGGGTGTGATGTTAGACTGGATTGATCGGGGAATGAAGGACGATTATCATAAGATCGTTGAAGAACTGGCAATCACTCTTTACGGAAACATCAGCCGCTCCATCGAGAATTTTGAGCACACGGAAAAGAAATTCTGAAATAGTATAAGTACTTTACAAAAAGGGCAGGATGATAAAAACTTTATCATTTATCCTCTTTTGTAAATTGGTTTTCTTATAAAAAAGAAGTAGGATACTACTTGTAAACAGAAAAACATTTGAGAGTCATCAAAGAAAGGTGGTAATCATTATGGCAAAAAAGAATAATATCGGACTGGGACTGGCAGCGCTGGCAGTAGGTGCAGGCGCAGTGGCAGCAGTAACCAAGGGACATAAGGCAGAGGTGAAGAAAGAAGAGAGAAAGGCAGCCGTCAAGGCAGCAAAGCAGGACTACCGAAACACTGAACTTGGCAGATATGACAAAAACAGCAAAGGCATCTATTATTCCAACGGTAACTACGAAGCCTTCGCACGACCTAAGAAGCCCGCAGGAGTGGATGAGAAGAACGCTTACATCGTAGGCAGCGGTCTGGCATCTTTAGCAGCAGCGTGCTTCCTGGTACGTGACGGACAGATGCCCGGTTCCCATATTCACATCTTAGAGGCAATGGATATCGCAGGCGGTGCCTGTGACGGTATTTTTGATCCTGCCAGAGGCTACGTCATGCGTGGCGGACGTGAGATGGAGAACCATTTTGAATGTCTGTGGGATCTGTTCCGCAGCATTCCCTCTCTGGAAGTACCCGGAGCCAGCGTGCTGGATGAGTATTACTGGCTGAACAAGGAAGATCCCAACTATTCCCTGTGCCGTGCAACGAAGGATTGTGGACAGGATGCCCATACCGATGGCAAATTCAATCTAAGCCAGAAGGGCTGCATGGAGATCATGAAGCTGTTCATGACCAAGGACGAGGATCTGTATGACAAGACCATCGAAGATGTTTTCGATGATGAAGTATTTAACTCCACCTTCTGGTTATATTGGAGAACCATGTTCGCTTTCGAGAACTGGCACAGCGCACTGGAAATGAAGCTTTACTTCCAAAGATTTATCCATCATATTTCCGGATTGCCTGACTTCAGTGCCCTGAAGTTCACCAAGTACAACCAGTACGAGTCTCTGATCCTTCCTATGAAGAAGTATCTGGAGGCAGCAGGTGTGGACTTCCAGTTCAACACCGAAGTGACAAATGTTATTTTCGATATCAATGACGGCAAAAAGGTGGCAAAGGCTATCGAGTGCAAGGTAAAAGGTGTAGAGAAGGGCATTGTCCTCACCGAGAACGACCTGGTATTCGTTACCAACGGAAGCTGTACCGAGGGTACTATCTACGGTGACCAGAACCATGCACCCAACGGTGACGCGGAGGTTCGCACCAGTGGCGTATGGAGCCTGTGGAAAAATATCGCAAAACAGGATCCTTCCTTCGGACATCCCGAGAAGTTCTGTTCTGATGTCTCCAAGACTAACTGGGAATCCGCTACCGTGACCACACTGGATGACAAGATCATTCCTTATATCACCAATATCTGCAAGCGTGACCCCAGAAGCGGTAAGGTCGTAACCGGCGGTATCGTAAGCTGCCAGGATTCCAAGTGGCTCATGAGCTGGACAATCAACCGTCAGGGACAGTTCAAGGAACAGGACAAAAATCAGGTATGTGTATGGGTATACGGTCTGTTTACCGACGTACCCGGCGATTATATTAAGAAGCCCATGAAGGATTGTACCGGTAAAGAGATCACCGAAGAGTGGCTGTATCACTTAGGTGTGCCCGTAGAAGATATCGAGGATCTGGCAGAGCACAGCGCAGTCTGCGTACCTACCATGATGCCTTATATTACCGCATTCTTCATGCCCAGAACCAAGGGTGACCGTCCCGATGTCATTCCCGACGGCTGTGTGAACTTCGCTTTCTTAGGCCAGTTTGCAGAGACCCCGAGAGACACCGTGTTCACCACAGAGTATTCCGTGAGAACCGCTATGGAGGCTGTCTACGGACTGTTAGGTGTAGACAGAGGTGTGCCTGAGGTATGGGGAAGTGTATATGATGTCAGAGAGTTATTGGACAGCAGCGTGAAGCTGATGGATGGCATGTCTCCTCTGGAGATTGAACTGCCCGGACCTTTAAATGCACTGAAGAAGCCGCTGCTTCGCGTAGTGAAGGGCACTGTAGTGGAAAAACTGCTGCGTGACCACAATGTGATCAAAGACGGCATGCTGGATTAGAATTGTATATGGAATAAAAGTGCAAAGACTCCCATCGGAAAAAACCGGTGGGAGTTTTTTATGCAAAAAGCTTCTGTAAAAACCATGTAAAGAAAGTTGAACAATTGTAAGCGGTTACATAATACTAAAGTACTAGATAAAACATACAAAAACGCAACTACAAAATTTTACAATATGCACGAAAATCGGTAGTCTGTCAAAAAATTATCAATTTCGGCTTGATATTCTATTGGTAGATTGTTACAATATCAAAGTACTAAAAACCGAGGCCGAAATGCTCCGGTAATGGTTTGGGTTACAAAGTTTTGTCAAAAATATTATAAAAAGGGAGACAAAGAAGTATGAAGAAATGGGTATATTTGTTTACCGAAGGTAATGCAAACATGCGCGAACTGCTTGGTGGTAAGGGCGCGAATCTGGCTGAGATGACCAACATTGGTCTGCCGGTTCCTCAGGGCTTCACCATTACAACAGAGGCATGTACACAGTATTATGAAGATGGACGCGAGATCAATGAAGAGATCCAGGGTCAGATCAACGAGTACATTACTAAGATGGAAGAGATCACCGGCAAAAAGTTCGGCGACCACGAGAATCCTTTGTTAGTATCCGTTCGTTCCGGCGCGAGAGCATCCATGCCCGGTATGATGGATACCATTCTGAACCTTGGTCTGAATGAGACCGTTGTTAACGTAATCGCTGAGAAGTCCGGCAACCCTCGTTGGGCTTGGGACTGCTATAGAAGATTTATCCAGATGTATTCCGACGTTGTTATGGAAGTAGGTAAGAAGTACTTCGAGCAGCTGATCGATGCAATGAAAGAGAAGAAGGGTGTTAAGCAGGACGTTGAGCTTACCGCTGATGATCTGAAGGAACTGGCTGGCCAGTTCAAGGCTGAGTACAAGGCTAAGATCGGTGTAGACTTCCCTGATGATCCCAAGGAACAGCTGATGGGCGCTATCAAAGCTGTATTCCGTTCTTGGGACAACCCGCGTGCAAACGTTTATCGTCGTGACAACGATATCCCTTATTCCTGGGGTACTGCTGTTAACGTTCAGTCTATGGCATTCGGTAACATGGGTGATGACTGTGGTACCGGTGTTGCATTTACCAGAGATCCGGCTACCGGTGCTAAGGGCCTGTTCGGTGAGTTCCTGACCAACGCACAGGGTGAGGACGTAGTAGCAGGTGTTCGTACACCTATGAAGATCGCTGAGATGGCTGACAAATTCCCTGAGGCATTTGCTCAGTTCCAGGAAGTATGTAAGACTCTGGAAGATCATTACAGAGATATGCAGGATATGGAGTTCACTGTTGAGCATGGTAAGTTGTACATGTTACAGACCAGAAACGGTAAGAGAACCGCTCAGGCAGCTCTGAAGATCGCTTGTGATCTGGTAGATGAGGGCATGAGAACCGAGGAAGAGGCAGTTGCAATGATCGATCCTCGTAACCTGGATACTCTGTTACATCCTCAGTTCGATACCGCTGCTCTGAAGGCTGCAACTCCTATCGGTAAGGGTCTTGGTGCTTCTCCCGGAGCTGCATGTGGTAAGATCGTATTCACCGCAGAAGATGCAGAAGAATGGCATGCAAGAGGAGAGAGAGTTGTTCTGGTTCGTCTGGAGACCTCTCCTGAAGATATCACCGGTATGAAGGCTTCCCAGGGTATCCTGACCGTTCGTGGTGGTATGACCTCTCACGCAGCAGTAGTTGCTCGTGGTATGGGTACCTGCTGTGTATCCGGTTGTGGCGATATCGCTATGGATGAGGAGAACAAGCAGTTCACTCTGGCTGGCAAGACCTTCCATGAAGGTGACTGGCTGTCCATCGATGGTACTACCGGTAACATCTATGATGGCGAGATCAAGACTGTTGATGCTACCATCGCCGGTGAGTTCGGCCGTGTAATGGCTTGGGCTGACAAATATCGTAAGTTAAAAGTTCGTACCAATGCAGATACTCCTGCAGACGCTAAGAAGGCTCGTGAGCTGGGCGCTGAAGGAATCGGTCTGTGCCGTACTGAGCATATGTTCTTCGAAGAGGACAGAATCGCAGCATTCCGTGAGATGATCTGTTCCGACACTGTAGAGGAGAGAGAAGCAGCACTGGAGAAGATTCTGCCTTATCAGCAGAACGACTTCAAGCAGCTGTATGAGGCTCTGGAGGGCAACCCTGTTACCATCCGTTTCCTGGATCCGCCTCTGCATGAGTTCGTTCCTACCGAGGAAGCTGACATTGAGAAGCTGGCTAAGGCACAGGGCAAGAGCGTAGAGACCATCAAGACCATCATCGCTTCTCTGCATGAGTTCAACCCTATGATGGGTCACAGAGGATGCCGTCTGGCTGTTACTTATCCTGAAATTGCCAAGATGCAGACCAAGGCTGTTATCCGTGCGGCAATCGAGGTTAAGAAGGCACATCCCGATTGGAATGTAGAGCCCGAGATCATGATCCCTCTGGTATGTGAAGTGAAGGAGCTTAAGTTCGTTAAGAAGGTAGTTGTCGAGACAGCTGATGCTGAGATTGCAGCTGCCGGTGTAGATATGAAGTACGAAGTAGGTACCATGATCGAGATCCCCAGAGCAGCTCTGACTGCTGATGAGATCGCTAAGGAAGCTGATTTCTTCTGCTTCGGTACCAACGACCTGACCCAGATGACCTTCGGCTTCTCCCGTGATGATGCAGGTAAGTTCCTGAACGCTTACTATGATACCAAGATCTTCGAGAACGATCCGTTCGCTAAGCTGGATCAGACCGGTGTCGGCAAGCTGATGGAGATGGCTATCAAGCTTGGTAAGCCTGTAAATCCTAAGCTGCACGTTGGTATCTGTGGTGAGCACGGTGGAGATCCTTCTTCCGTAGAGTTCTGCCACAAGATTGGTCTGGATTATGTATCCTGCTCACCTTTCCGTGTACCTATCGCAAGACTGGCTGCAGCACAGGCTGCTATCGCCGATAAGTAATTTGGCGGTAAACACGCAGATCTGAGAGGGTATTGCGCAAGCAATAAATTGGGGTATATGAGAATAAGATGAGAACCTCATTACTGATAGAAATATCAGTAATGAGGTTCTTTTTTGTTACTATTTCGTCTGAATTAAAGCACGATATTTCCGTCCCGGTCGATTGATGTCGTTTTTGGGTCGATTGGTGCAATCTGCCGCTTATTTTCTGGAAATGCTGTTATAATAAACACAACTCAGATTTATAGAAATCGGAAGTACAGAAGAAAGGGGAAAGAGAATGAGAAAAACAAAATTTTTAGGAAAGGTGCTTAGCCTGGCGCTTGTTGTTACATTGATAGCAGGTATGGTGCCGGAGATGCGCACGAAAGCAGCAGAGGGTGAAAACTCGGGCTGGATACAGGTGACGGAGGACAATAAAGACGACTTGGACACAAAGGTAGCCGTTTTGGACAATTTGAGCCAGACTACATATGATAATTTTATTTTTAATGCTGAATGGGCTCATAGTTATATTAAGTCAAGTAAAAACGAGTATTACATATTAGGAAAAAAGGGTGGAAAATATATATGCCTTTATGGTGCGGACATTGAAGTTCGTTCTAAGACTCTTGATACTATAGATATTTCTGTAGCTAATCATTACTTTTTCCCTTCACAGGAAGTTAAATTAAATCTTGACGGCGGTGAGTGGAAGACAGATACTATAACAACGGTAGCAGGAGTATTTACAGATCTTCCGATACCTACGAAAGAGGGCTATATATTTACTGGGTGGTATGAAGATCCTCAGAGTGAAGACCCCCAAAGTAATAAGGAGGACATATCATTAAGAAGCGTATATAATGGAAGAACGGAAATTAATGCGCACTGGTGCAAAAAATGGCCTGAAGGAAGTAAAGACTGGGTGAAAGCAACGACCATAAAAGAACTGGAAAGTGCTGACCTGCCTTTCTTTACCTTGTCAGAAGCAAAAAAGTTTGCGAATGAATATCTTGTGCAACATCCGTACCCAAATGATGCATATGCTGTTATTATAGGAAGAATTTATAATTTTGATACCGTATGTTATATTACTTATAACACCGCAAAAGGAGGTGTAGGCTATAACCCGGTTCCGGAAAGTCTGGAACAAAACTGGATGAGTAAGTATACCTATTATGTTTTGAGAACTCCGGGCACAACATCGGATGATTCTGAAAATCCATCGGTAACCCCGACTCCGGCACCTGCTCCTGTGACCCCGACAACTGCACCGTCCGCCGGAGACACCAGCAGTGATTCCTCTGACTCCGGCTCATCAGCTCCTGAACCGGTACTGACCACCACAAATATCGCAGGAGAGCAGATCACCGGATGGGATGCCATTACAAAAGTGATCTCTACCCAGACAAAAGACAAGCAGCAGAATGTATCCGGTGCCAACCAGGATCTGCTTCATGTAGATGCCAGCGGCTTTGACAAGACAATTCCTGCAGCAACAGTGAAAGCAGTGTCCACCTCAGCTCTGCGTGGCCTGCATGTATTCATCAGCAACTCAGATGCAGTAACCTTCCTTGCAAAGAGCAAGTTGTCCGGTTACAAGGAAACCAACTTTGAACATAAGGATACTGTTACAGAGCATTCCAGAACCATCGACTTTACCAACAAACAGGCATTGGGTACAAACGTTGTATTCCATACCACAGTACCTGTGAAAAACGGAGAAGTGACGGTTTACAAGGTAGATGCCAACGGCAGAACCCGCATTGTCAAGACAGTTTCGAATGCAGGCGGACAGGTATGCTTCCCGATTACCGAGACAGCAACCTATGTATTGGAATACTGATCTGCGATAGTTGAATCCCATATTTTACAGCACCCCCCGCTACAGGAATAAAAACCTGTGGCGGGGGGTGCTTTTACTGCAAACGCGATTCCTTGTAAAAAAATGTAAAAACGTAAAAAATGTAAAAATGTAAAAACCATAGCAAACATGTCGGAAAATGATGATTTCATAAAAATATTCATGCATTTTAATGCAAAAACGGCACAAAAACATATTGAATTTTACATGAATAATAATTATACTATATTCAGGACCTTTAAGGAGGATGGATCATGTATAGAAAAATCATGGGTTTTCTGGAAGCATGGAAAGAAAATGAACACCGCAAACCTCTTATTTTGCAGGGGGCAAGACAGGTGGGGAAGACTTATTCTATTTTAGAGTTCGGGCGAATTCATTATGAAAATGTAGCCTATTTCAATTTTGAAACGAATCCAAAACTGAATGAAACCTTTGAGGAAAAGATCAGTCCTGATTATTTGATACCGATTTTATCTCATATTGCAGGTCAGACGATTGTAAAAGAAAAAACATTGATTGTATTTGACGAGGTACAGCTTTGCGAAAGGGCTTTAACGTCATTGAAATATTTTTGTGAGGATGCCCCGGATTATCATATTATTGTGGCAGGCAGCCTGTTGGGCGTTGCCGTCAACAGAGCAAAATTTTCATTTCCCGTTGGTACGGTTGATATGAAAACGCTGTATCCGATGGATATGGAAGAATTTATGATTGCTGTGAGAGAGGATGAACTTGTAGAGCAGATTAAAAAATGTTTTGAAACGAATCGGCCGATGCCATCCGCACTCCATGATGTAGCCATGCAGCTTTACCGTCAGTATCTTGTGGTAGGCGGTATGCCAGAGTGTGTGATGCAGTTTGTCCAGACAGGGGATTATATCCTGATCCGCCATACGCAGGATACCATTCTGACAAGTTATCTGAATGATATGGGCAAATACAATAATCTGAATGAAATTAAGAAAACCAGACTTGCCTATGATAATATTACGGTTCAGCTTTCCAAGAAAAATACCCGCTTTCAATATAAGCTGATCAAAAAGGGTGGACGTGCTTCTGAATTTGAAAATGCGATTGAATGGCTCTGTCTGTCGGGAATTGCGTCACAGGTCTATAGGGTAGAGCAGATCAAGAAGCCTTTGGAAAATTATCGGGATATTGATGCGTTTAAGATTTACGTTTCGGATCTGGGGCTGCTTTGCGCCAAGAAGGATTTGGCTGCAAACGATATTCTCTATATGGTGGAGGAACTGAATGATTTTAAAGGTGGCATGACAGAAAATTATGTCAATGTACAGCTTGCCATCAATGGTTATAACACTTACTACTGGGAATCCGAGCGTGGGGCTGAAATAGATTTCGTTATCCAGCGGGATGGTCAGCTGATCCCGATTGAGGTGAAATCCGCCGATAATACCAGAGCCAAAAGCTTAAAGGTCTATATGGATACCTATAAGCCGGCTTACGCGATCAAACTTTCCGCGAAAAACTTTGCGTTTGAGGACAACAAAAAGGTGGTTCCGCTTTATGCGGCATTTTGTATTTGAACCGTGGGCATACTGATAAGAATTCAAGAACCGCATTACTGATAGAAATATCGGTAATGTGGTTCTTTTTTGCATAGAACATGAAGGAGAATCCGTTGCATTGAATTTGAGGTGAAGTCTATAATGAAACTAACTATATTTCGTGATGACTGAAAAATATAAAAAATTATATAAGAACAGAGGGATTGCGATGGGGATTTCACTGGTGGGAACGTGGAAGGTAATATTGACGGATGGAACGGCAGCGCAGATGCATCTGCCGGGAACTTTGGACGAGAGCGGCATCGGTCACAGAGACGTCGGAGCGAATCAATGGCACCCGGATGCGGCGCTGGGTAACGCTGAGGTTTTGCAGAACTGGTGCAGGAGCGTACCGGAGGACGGATCCACATCATCGTGGAGAGTGAAGCAAAACTGGGTTCGGAAAGCGAAGTACTGGAACAGATCAAATACGGCGGGATCGCTTTTGCAAGAGTTTCCCTGTCGCAGATCGCAGAACAGGCACCGGAGATGAATGTACTGCAATTGCCGTATCTGTACAGAGATTCGGAGCATATGTGGAGGGTATTGGACGGAGAAATCCTGCGGGAATGTGCCAGAGAGTCTGCGGAATATGAAAGAGTACTCTGGAAAGACAGAGAGGAACAGTCCAGACAGACCGCCATTGCCAACGGAACTTGTGTGAGCACCCTTTCTGCGGAAGAAAAAGAACGAGGGAATCAAGTTCCAGCGTATTGATGCGGATGTGACCGATGCCCTGAAGTCCAAGACTTCCAAGAAGGCCGAGAAAGAGATGGAAGAGCAGGCGGAGAGCATCAGCAAGCTGTATTCCATGCCCGGTATGGACATGAGTGCCTTCGGCGGTGAGGGAGAGACCCTGATCCTGAATGCCAGCCATCCTCTGGTACAGTACATTACTGAGCACCAGGATGGTGAGAATGCAGAAATGATCTGCGAGCAGCTGTACGATCTGGCAAAGCTTCAGCACGCACCTCTGTCTGCCGATGCCATGACCAAGTTCGTGGCAAGAAGCAATGACATTATGATGCTGCTGACTAAATAATAAGATAGCTTGTGAAGTAGACAGGTAAAAGCAAAAGGAACTGCAATGTGTGTTTATACACAGGCTACAGTTCCTTTTTTGGAATGTGGAGACGGAGAATGCGACAGAGGCATAGTGTTATCTTTACGATATTGACTGGGAGAGATCCCGGTCATTTTTTTGAAAAATTTAAAGAAATAGGCATAGCTGGAGAAGCCGAGAAGTTCCTGTACCTCGGTGACGGTCCGGCCCTCTGCCAGCATCGTCTGGGCGAGGTTAGCCCGCTGCACGGAGATATAATGCCCGATGGTGGCATGGGTATGTTCCTTGAACAGGCGCCCGAGATAGTCCTTGTTTAGGTAGAATTCTGCAGCAATGCTTTCCAGGGTCAGTGGCTCTGTCAGATGCCGGTTGATAAAGGCCATGACCTCATTGATGTTTTTCTGGGACTGGGAAATAGAACGCTGTCCGGTAGAAGATGCCTGTAGGCCGTGCTGGATCCGGCTATCCAGTATACTTAGCAGAGAGAAAAAATCCGCATAGGCAGAAAGGGAGGGCTGAGGATGCAGCTGCAAATAGTGATCCAACTGACTGCAGAGCCCGGTAAGCCCGGTGGGAGAAAGCCGGAGGATCGCAGGAGAGAAAGCCGGATCTGCATAAGGCATGAGTCCGGAACCGGCTCCAAGGACAGTATACAGCCAGTCGCTGTTAATATTCAGGACGTAGCGCTCATAGATGGTCAGCTTCTGATTGAACAGCTGATGCACATGGTGAGGCGGAATGATGATCAGAGATCCTTTCGAAACACTGGAGACAGTGTCGTCTAAGAGGACATCCGGGAGATCGGACATTGTAAGATATATTTCCAGAGCGTTGTGCGTATGCGGTCTGGCAGGAGAAGAGGTTCCGTTGTTGCGGTAAGCCAGTTCATAGGGTGCATCAATTGTAAAATAGGGAATAGTCATTTGGGTTTTCATAGGCACTCCAAAGGTCGTTATCTTGCATAAAATTAGTATTTTATATACATATTATTACAACCGTAGAGAAGTTACAATAAGAACATCAAAGAAATACATCAGAGAATGAAAGGAAAGGTGTCTAAATGGAAAAGGTAAGACTGGGCATTATTGGTATTGGGAGTATGGGAACCGGTCATGCAGGCAATGTGTTGAAAGGGATGGTGCCGGATATGGAACTGACCGCCGTAGCGGATATCTGGCAGAGCCGCCTGGACTGGGCAAGGAACAATCTTCCGGAGACGGTCAAGGTATTTGATGATGGCAGGAAAATGATTGATTCGGGAAGCTGTGATGCCGTTCTGGTGGCAACACCACATTATCTGCATCCGGAATTCGTCATCTATGCATTGGAGCATGGACTGCATGCGATCAGCGAAAAACCGGCAGGAGTCTACACGAAACAGGTACGGGAGATGAATGAGGCAGCGGAAAGGTCTGACAGATCCTTTGCCATCATGTTAAATCAGAGAACCAACTGTGTATACAGAAAACTTCACGAAATGATCCAGAGTGGCGAACTTGGGCAGCTGCGACGTGTCAACTGGATCATCACCGACTGGTATCGTAATCAGAGCTATTATGATGCGGCGGGCTGGAAGGCAACCTGGGACGGAGAAGGTGGCGGCGTGCTGTTGAACCAGTGTCCGCACCAGCTGGATCTGCTGCAATGGCTGTGCGGCATGCCTGTGAAGGTGAGAGCCTTCTGCCACGAAGGAAAATGGCATGATATCGAGGTCGAGGATGATGTGACGGCTTATATGGAATTTGAAAACGGAGCCACCGGTGTCTTCGTGACTACCACGGCAGATGCTCCAGGAACCAACCGGCTGGAGCTGACCTTCGAGATGGGAAAAATCGTGTGCGAGGAAGGCAGACTATTTTTTGATAAACTGTCCACCAATGTGAGCGATTTCTGCAAAACGGAGAAGGAAGGATTTAAAAAGCCGGAATATTCCAGAATTGAGATTGAGACGGATGGACAAAACGAGCAGCATATTGGTGTATTGAAAGCATTCGCAGGTCATATTTTAAGAGGAACTCCATTGGTGGCAGAGGGAACGGAGGGAATCCGGGGGCTCACTCTGTCCAATGCCATGCATCTGTCCAGCTGGCTGGACCGCACCGTGGAACTGCCGTTGGATGAAGAATTGTTTTTACGAGAATTGAACAAAAAACGTGCCACTTCCAGAAAAAAGGAAGACACTGATATTGTATTTGATATGACAGGAACATATTAAGGAGGACAAAAGAATGACAGTAAAAATCACAGGTTTTGCAGATGAAATCGCACCGGAGCTGACAGCTCAGATCGCAGGTCTGAAAGGACTGGGAATGTCTTATGTGGAGATGCGCGGAGTGGATGGAGAAAATCTGATCTATCACACGGATGAAAAAGTGGCGCAGATCAAGAAGACACTGGATGAAAATGGAATCCGGCTTTCTGCCCTGGGATCTCCCTTGGGTAAAATTCTGATCACGGATGATTTCACTCCCCATTTTGAAGAGTTCAAGAGGGCAGTGGAGATCAGCCATAAGATGGAATGCCCGACGATCCGGATGTTCAGCTTCTATCTTCCGCAGGAGAGTGATCCGGCAGCCTATGAGGGCGAAGTCTTCGACAGGATCGGTAAATTCGTGGACTATGCCTCTGCGAATGATACACTGCTCCTGCATGAAAATGAAAAAGATATCTATGGAGCAATGGCTCCGGAATGCAAAAAACTCATGGATACCTTTTACGGGGATCATTTTAAAGCTATTTTTGACTTTGCCAACTTTGTACAGTGTGGGCAGGATACGCTGGAAGCCTATGAGATGCTAAAATCCTACATCGCTTATATCCATGTAAAGGATGCCTTGAAGTCAGACCAGAGTGTAGTTCCGGCAGGCTATGGTGACGGAAATGTGGCGGTGATCCTGAAGCGTCTGTCAGCCTCCGGATTTGATGGATTCCTGTCACTGGAACCGCACCTGTTTGAGTTTGAGGGTTTCCATGCACTGGAAAAGGACGGCAGGAGCATTGCTGTCAAAGAAAAGAAGGTACTCAGCGGTCTTGAGACATTTACCATAGCGCATGATGCTTTGATGAAGCTTCTGGACAACTGCATGTAATTCCCTTACGATGAGGGAGACTGCATCAGGAGGGCGCAGAGGCACCCACCTTCTCAATATACTCTGTGGGAGTATAGCCGGTATATTTTTTAAATACCTGGCTGAAATACTGTGGATTATTGCCGAATCCCACAGACCTGGCAATAGTTTTGATATTGTCATTATGATAGTACACCATAAGGCGGATGGCTTGTTCCATCCGCTTTTTGTTCAGGTAATCGGAAAAGCGGATGCCTTCCTCCTTTACAAATTGCTTGCTCAGGTAGCCGACACTGACAAAGAGATAGTTCTCTGCCAGCCATTTTAAAGACAGGGTCTCACAATCCAGATGGGCTTCCACGTAAGCTTTTAAGAGGCTGATGTTGGCACCGCCCTTAGAGGAGGCAGCCTCGTCCTTCTCCTGCAGCAGTACGATCTCCGCCAGCTTCCGGATTTCGGAGGTCTGGGTACAGGAATACAGGCGGCGGAAAAAGTCACAGGCAATATCCAGCGGCGGCTCTTGTCCGGAGTTATCGGGATTCAGGAAAAGTCCCAGGGCGATATTCTTCGCAACATCCGGAGTCATGGAAGGAGTGAAGACGGAATCCAGCAGAGATGGAATATCTGTTTCGGCCGGGGAAGCGGTAAATGCTTCACGCAGCCTGGAAATCCGCCAGGGAGCGGCCATGTTGTTATGGAATTCCCTGGTTTCTCCGGTTTCGGGGCGGATCAGCAGGATCCGGTCATAGCGGGCTATCTTGGATATGATCTGCGCAAACAAATCTTCCGAAGTGTCACCGTGGAGAAAAGAGGCTTCAAAGGTTACACACTGTTGCGGATAATGCAGCTCCTCCAAAGACTGGCGGATCGTTTCCTGATGGACCAGGGTGGGAGAGGACAGGACCAGAAGCGCACTGTTTTTTACATAAATAACAGAAAAGACACTTTCTGCTCCGCAGGAAAGCAGAATCCGCACGATATCCTTTAGAAAGCTTTTCAGATAGGTTTCTTCTACAAAGGAACAGATACAGGCATATAGTCCCTTTTCGGGAAAGGACAGAAGCCCCTGATACTTTTTGAATACCTGGGGAAAATTGTCAGGCTGATCCAACGCTTCCATAACCAGCCCCTGTTCTAATGGTGACTGCATATCCTTCAGCAGAAGTTCTTGCTCCGCCTTCTGCTGTATCTCTTTTTGCTTTTTTTCTTCACGGATTGTATTCAGACAGCTGATCAGCTCCTGCTTGTCCGTGGGTTTTAAGAGATAATAGCGGACCCCGTATTTCATGGCCTGCTTGGCATATTCGAATTCACCGTAACCGGATAACAGGATAAAAGTGATCCGGGAGTCGATGTGGGAGGCACGTTCGATCAGTTCCAGCCCGTTCAAAATAGGCATTTTGATATCCGTGATCACAACATCGGGATAGTCATCACGGATCCGGTCATAGGCTTCCATTCCGTTTTTGGCGGTGGCAATCACCTTGTAGCCGAGGGAGGTATAATCGATCATGGAAGAAAGTGCTTCACGTATGATCTGTTCATCATCTACAATCATCAATCTGAGCATAAGAATCCTCTCTTTCTTTGGGAATGGACAGCAGTACAATGGCCATTCCGTCTTCATTGTATATAGATAAGCCGTACCGGTCGCCGAAGAGCAGCTTCAGGCGGGAGTTGATATTCACCAGTCCCACACCGGAACCCTGGGGAGTGACCTGCCTGTGTTCCAGCTTCCAGATGAGATCATCCTCGAAATGGGAACCGGTATTTGCTACGGTAATCTGGTAGACGGTGTCTTTTTCGGAAATGGTGACGGTGATATGACAGACATCGTCACTGAATTCCAGAGCATATTTTAATGCGTTCTCTACCAGAGGCTGGATACAAAGTGTCGGGACATAAATATGGGAAATGTCATCCGGTACGTGCAGCTGGAAGTCCAGCCGGTCTCCGAAACGGATCTGCTGGATCCGGATATAATCCTTTAAAACGTCCAGTTCCTTTTTTAAGGGGATCAGGTCTTCTTTGCTGTTGACAGCAGCGCGGAACAGATTCCCCAGGGACCGGACCATGGTGGAGATGTCATCGGCACCGTATTTTTGCGCCATCCAGTTGATGGTATCCAGGGTATTGTAGAGAAAATGCGGGTTGATCTGCTGCTGCAGCATCTTGATATTGGTATCCCGGAGCAACAGCTGCTTTTCATAGTTTTTATCCCGCAAAGTCTTTACATTGGATTTCATTTCGTCAAAGCTGACATGCAGCTGCCCGATCTCATCGGTACGGAGACTGTAATCGTAGTGAGCGGTGTCCTCCGGATCCGGGAGTCCCTGTCCGAAGCGGCGGATCTTCTCTACCAGAAGATCCAGATGGTGCAGTATCCTGCGCAGAAGCAACAGTGCCAGAAACAGAGCGATCATCACGACCACGGCGGAGAACAGGATCATCCGGATCAGAACGGTATGGATCGCAGAAAAGAGCGGATCGTAATCCTGAAAATACAGATAATTCCATCCGGTACGTGGAAAATCTCCCTGGATGACAAAGGTCTTTCGTTTATCTATGGAAAGAATAGAATAATGGCTGCTGCCATGATTCAGCGACTGCAGCAGGCTGGAATACTGTTCCGGATGGTAAGTCTCCTGTGGGTAAAACTGCGCATTTCCTGCAAACAGGATAAAACGGGAATGCGTGGAAAGAGAATATCCGGCATTCTCCAGGGCATCACTGATCAGCTGGTCCAGGTCGATCACTATGTACAGGTAAGCCAGATGATCCAGGGTCAGATGGCGAAGCTGCCGGATATCCCGGTAAAGTACGATGGTATTCCCGGGGGAAGCCGGTGCACTCCAGCTGGCACGCCCCTGGCAGGCTGCTGCATTTTCTGCCAGTTCCTCCAGAGGAAAAGCATCCAGAGCGGAAGTATTTCCCATACAGATCAGTGTGTCGTCAGGAAGTACCAGACTGATGGATTTGATATAGTCGTCATCAAAAATATAAGGATAGAGAGCCTGATATATCGTCTGCTTTCTCTGGGCATTACGGATACTGGTGGGAGCATCCATGATATCGGTGAGATTCGTCTGAATGATGGTATCGGACAGGATCCGGGCAGAACCGGATTCCACGGTCTCCATTCTTGCAGAGACGAAGGAAGATACATAATTCAGAGACTGTGCATTGGAAGTATACAGCTCACGGGCATAATACTGGGAAAGAAGCTGAATGCCCACAACAAAAGCAAAGAACACAAAAAGCAATGTCGTTGACAGGATCAGTAGTATTTTCTTATATAAAGACAGATTATTAAAACGCTGTGATAAATTGCTCATGGAAAAACCTCCGTATCATGGTTATTATATAGTAAAAATATGGGAAGTTCAATTTTCATCCGTGGGAAGAAAACAAAAAGCCGTTTTTTGAACACTCAGAAACCTTTTTTTGAACACGAAATTATGCAAAATGCCATATGGAATATGGAAAAACTGAAAAAAGTATGAAAATGTGACGAAAAAAATGTAAGATTATGGTTAAAAAGCCATTTTTTTGCATCGACAGAACCGTTATTTAACTTTACCATTATGCAAAATGGACATAAAATAAATTCATCAAAACAACAACGAGGGATGTGCAGGACACATACCCGACAGATTGTATGGGAGGTATAACAAATGAAGAAAAGAATGATTGCAGGTCTTATGGCTGTATTGATGACCATGTCTCTGGCTGCATGTGGAAGCAGCGCAGGCAGTTCTGATGCATCTGGCACAGGCTCCGCTGCCACAGGTGATAACAGCGCAGCACAGGCAGCCAGTGGTGACAAAGTAACCCTGAGCCTTTGCTGGTGGGGCAACCAGACAAGAAATGATGTAACCAAGAAGGCAGTTGACCTTTACATGGAACAGAACCCCAATGTAGAGATCAAGGTGGAGTTTACCGACTGGTCCGGCTACTGGGATAAGCTTTCTGCAATGGCAGCAGGCGGCAACCTTCCCGATATTATCCAGATGGATTACTCCTATCTGCAACAGTATCAGCAGAGCGGCCAGCTTGCTGATCTGAGCCAGTTCATTGACAGCGGTGTCATTGACACCAGCAAGATTGCAGACAGCGTTATCGATAGTGGATCTATTGATGGAACCTGTTATGCATTAAGCCTTGGCAGTAATGCTCCTATGATGGTATATGACAAAGAAATCGTAGAACAGGCCGGTGTAGAGCTTCCCGAGCAGCTGACCATCGAAGAACTGTATGATATCGGACAGACCATTTACGAGAAGACCGGTGTGAAGACCTACTACGATGGCGGCATCAATATGATGCAGGTCATCGCAAGAACCCAGGGATCTCATTTGTTCGATGAACTGGCAGCAGGAACCAAGACTGCAAGCGAAACCCACTTCGCTAATGTAGATAAGTTCAACAAGGCTGAATCCGCTATTTCTCCTGATCTTCTGGCAGAGAAGAACCCGGATGTAGTAGAGACCAAGCCCATCATTGATGGAACCACATGGAATGACTTTTCTTATTCCAACCAGTACATCAGTATTGCCAATACAGCCGGTAGAGATCTGGGAATCACCATGTATCCGACTACCAGCGATGCAACCACCCAACCGATGTTCTTAAAGCCCGGCCAGTTCTTTTCTATTGCTGAGACTTCCCAGAATAAAGAGGAAGCTGCAAAATTCCTGGACTGGTTCACCAACAGTGTTGAGTGCAACAATATCCTGCTGGCAGAGAGAGGTATCCCTGTGAACAGTGATGTAGCAGAAGCAATCAAACCTAATGTGGATGAGAATTCCCAGAAGGTATTTGACTATATCGCAGAAGTATCCAAGATCGCAACTCCTATTGATGATCCCGATCCCTCCGGTAAGGGTGAAGTAGAAGCACAGGCCAAGACCATTGTTGAGAACCTGCGTTATGGAGATACAGATGCAGCGGGAGCAGCAGAAGAATTCGTAACCACATCTCAGAAGATTCTGAGCGAGGCGGCAAAGTAAGACGAGAAGTAAGACTTCTGAAGTAAGACCGTTATAACAAATTGTAATCAAAGGGCGCCTGGATCCCATCCGGCATCGGGCGGGAGCCGGGCGCTTGTTATAGAAACGGCAGAAGGAGAGGAAAAATGAGCAAAGAAAAGACTTCCCCAAAGAGAAAAAGAACATTGGGCCAGTGGCTGGATAGTCCTAACGTATCCGGATATGTGTTTGTCGGACCGTTCATTATCGGATTTCTGGCATTCATGATGGTTCCCATGCTTTTATCTTTTGCATTTTCATTTACAAGATACAATATTTTACAGTCCCCGACATTCATTGGGCTGGAAAACTACATTACCATGTTCACGGATGATCCGAAATTCTGGAAGGTATTCGGTGTCACCATGTATTACGTGGTATTTTCCGTACCTCTTCGTCTGATCATGGCATTGATCGTAGCAATGCTTCTGGTGAAGAGCACCAAGCTGTCCGGCTTTTACAGAGCAGTGTATTACCTTCCTTCCATTATCGGTTCCAGTGTGGCGGTTGCCATTCTGTGGAAAAGAATGTTCGCCAGTGACGGTGTGATCAACGGTCTGTTCGGACTGGATATCGCATGGCTGGGACGTTCCGATACTGCAATCTGGACCCTGATCATTTTGGCAGTATGGCAGTTCGGATCCTCCATGCTGATCTTCCTGTCAGGATTAAAGCAGATTCCCGTAAGCTTATATGAGGCAGCCACCATGGATGGAGCTGGCGGTGTCCATAAGTTCTTCAAGATCACACTCCCCATGCTGACCCCCACGATTTTCTTCAATCTGATCAACCAGTTGATCAACGGCTTTATGGCATTTACACAGAGCTATATTATTACACAGGGAAAACCAAGGGATACCACCCTTTTCTATACTGTATATATGTACCAGAACGCATTTACCTATAACAAACTTGGCTATGGATGTGCACTTGCATGGTTTATGATTCTGGTAGTAGGAATTTTGACACTGATCTTGTTCAAGACCCAGAACAAGTGGGTATATTATGAATCAGAAGGTTGATGGTGAGCGTATGAAAAAAGGATATAAAGAAAAAAGATTTGCTATCGGAGTGATTTATCATATCTTCACCTTCTGTTTTGCCTGCGTGATGATATATCCGTTAGTATGGATGGTACTTAGTTCTTTTAAGGATACCAATGAGATTATAAGAACGGCATCGGAATTGATCCCAAGACACTTCTCTCTGGAGAACTACAAGGTAGGCTGGCAGGGATTTGCCGGATACAATTTCGGAACCTTCTTCAAAAACTCTTTTGTGATCGCAGGTTTATCCACCATCGGAGCAGTGGCTTCCTCTGCTGTGATCGGATATGGCTTCGCAAGAATTAACTTCAAATTCAAGGGATTCTGGTTCGCCTGCATGCTGTTGTCCATGATGCTTCCGTTCCAGGTAGTAATGATCCCGCAGTACATAATTTTTAATAAATTAGGCTGGGTCGGTTCTTACCTTCCTATCATTGTTCCCCAGTGGTTCGGTCAGGGATTCTTCATTTTCCTGAATATCCAGTTCATCAAGGGGATTCCCATGGATCTGGATGAGGCGGCCAGAATGGACGGATGTTCTACCTATACGATCTTCTTCCGTATCATCCTTCCTCTGATCAAACCGTCACTGGTAACCAGTGCAATCTTCTCCTTTATGTGGAGATGGGATGATTTCCTGGCAGCACTGTTATACTTAAGCGATCCGCTGAAATATCCGGTGAGTTACGCTCTGAAGATGTTCTCGGATCCTACCGCAGGTTCTGACTGGGGTGCTATGTTTGCAATGGCAACCTTGTCC
This sequence comes from Lachnospiraceae bacterium GAM79, assembly GCA_003584705.1. Classification (GTDB taxonomy): domain Bacteria; phylum Bacillota; class Clostridia; order Lachnospirales; family Lachnospiraceae; genus Acetatifactor; species Acetatifactor acetigignens. Next base: position 2,497,702 of record AP018536.1, on the reverse strand, counting down.
CTGATTCCTATATTTGTTATTTTCCTGACTATGCAGAAATATCTGGTAGAAGGAATTGCATCCACCGGTATCAAGGGCTAAAGCTGTCCGGCGGGGAGACTGTTCCGGTTCTCCCCGCTTTTCTTGTTTTCAGATAAAAATCAGAGGAGAGTGTGTTATGGACACTGTTAGAAATCGGATCAAAGCTGTTCTCGAAGCCGTAGAGCAGATGATATATAGTGACAGACAACCGGTAACTTCCGTGAAGATCGCCAAAGCGGATTACCATTTTGAGGAGGAATTCCACAGAGAAGGAAAGGATTTCCGGGATTTCGGCCGCAATGAGACCTGGGGTGAGCTGGATCAGCATTATTTCTTCCTGGCAGATGTGGCGGTCCCGGAGCAGATGGAGGGGCATACAGTCCGTGCCGTGCTGAATACCGGAGCCACAGATATCTGGAATACGGACAATCCCCAGATCATGGCTTATGTGAACGGCAGATTTGCAGCTACGCTGGATATGAACCATCAGTTTATCATTCTGTCGGAGCATGCCAAAGCAGGAGAGACTTACGAACTGGCTTTTTATGCGTATTCCAGTGCGTATGCAGGCACGTTTACCGGTACGAATTTCTTCCGCCTGGAGCTGGCAGTCTACCGGGAAGAGGCGGCGGGACTCTATTATGACATGCAGGCTGTCTATGAAGCTGCGGATCTTCTGCCGGAGGACAATCTATCCAGGATCGAGGGCTTTAAAGCACTGGAAAGATGCATAAATCTGTTGGATCTGCGCAGACCCGGATCCGCAGAATGCTTTGAGAGCATGAAAATGGCGGCGCAGGAGCTGGAAGGTACTTATTATGCCGACAGAAGACCGAATCCGGTGACGGTGCACAGTATCGGCCATACCCATATTGATGTGGCATGGAAATGGCCCCTGCGTCAGACCAGACAAAAGGCAGTGCGCAGCTTTGAGACGGTACTGAACCTGATGGACAGATATCCGGAATACCGTTTTATGTCCAGTCAGCCACAGCTCTATGAGTTCGTGAAGGAAGATGCTCCCGGGGTATTTGCCAGAATCAGGGAACGGATCAAAGAGGGCAGGTGGGAAGCGGAAGGGGCCATGTGGCTGGAGCCGGACTGCAACATTTCCTCCGGAGAATCCCTGATCCGGCATATCATCTATGGCCGCAGATTTTTTGAACAAGAGCTCGGTGCGGAAAAAAATGAAGTATTGTGGCTGCCGGATGTCTTTGGTTACAGTGCGGCGCTGCCGCAGATCCTGCAGAAATCCGGGATTCCTTATTTTATGACCACGAAAATCGGATGGAATGAGTTCAACCGGTTTCCTCACGACACCTTTCTCTGGAAGGGCATTGACGGAACGGAAGTGTTGACACATCTGATTTCTACCAGAAACTATCAGAAGCCGGGTGACCTGAAGATGGTGGGAAACCATTCCACCACTTATAATGGTCTGCAGAATGCCTCCCAGCTCATGGGTACCTGGCAGCGGTATCAGGATAAGGATGTGAGCACTGAGGTGCTGACCTGTTACGGCTATGGCGATGGCGGTGGAGGCCCCACAGAAGAGATGCTGGAGCAGAGCAGAAGGCTGGAGCACAGCATCGTGGAATGTCCTGCAGCAAGACAGACAGGGGTGAAGGAATTCTTTCATATTCTGGAAGACAAAATGGACAAAAAGCGTCTGGCGGTATGGGATGGTGAACTATATCTGGAATTCCACCGTGGTACTTATACTTCCATGGCACAGAATAAAAAATATAATCGTAAGGCTGAGTTCAAAAACGGCGAAACCGAGCTGTATGCAGCAATGGCATCACTTCTGGATCAAAAGTATCTCTATCCACAGGAACAACTGGAACACAGCTGGAAACTGCTTTTGCTGAACCAGTTCCACGATATTCTGCCCGGTTCCTCTATTAAGGAAGTGTATGAGGATTCCGCCGCACAGTATGAAGAGATTTTTGCTGCGGATGAAGAAATGATGAAAACAGCGAAGAAGAGCATCCGGGAAAAGCTGTTCCGGTATCGTGCGGAGAAGAATGAGGAGGTCTGCGCAGTATGGAATCCTTTGAGCTTTGCACGTACGGCACTGATCCGTAATGCAGAGGGCAGTTGGCAGAAAATAACAGCAGGACCCAGCGGTGTTACTGTGTGCAGAGCGGTGAACTCCGGAGAGGACAACTGTTTCACTGAGCTTGTAATGGAGGAAAACGGACGACCGGTAAGCTTCAAAACGCCCTATTTTACCGTAAGATTTGATGCCAATGCTGAGATCACAAGCCTGGTGGATATCAGGGAGGACCGGGAACTGATCCAAAAGGGCAGGATGGGTAACCGTCTCACCGTATATGAGGATCGGCCGGCAGAATTCGATGCCTGGAATATTGACGAGGGATATCTGGAGAAATCCTGGGATGTCATTGATGTGGAAGAATTCAAAGTATTGGAGAACGGACCGGAGACGGCGGCATTACATGTGCGCAGACGGTTCCAGGATTCCATGATCGAACAGACCATTCGTTTCTACCGGCACACCGCAAGGATCGATTTTCAGACCAGAGTGGACTGGCAGGAACATCAACAGCTGCTCAGAGTATCCTTCCCTGTGGATATTCTGGCACATGAAGCGGATTATGAGATCCAGTTCGGCAATGTAAAGCGGCCGACACACAAGAACACATCCTGGGATCGTGCAAGATTCGAGGTATGCGCACACAAATGGGCAGATCTTTCCGAGCCCGGTTATGGTGTGGCACTGATGAATGACTGCAAATACGGTTATGATGTCCATGAGGGTGTGATGGGACTGACATTGATCAAGTCAGGTATTTTCCCCAATCCCGATGCAGATCAGGGACAGCATGAATTTACCTACGCATTGTTCCCTCATCAGGGAGATTTCCGCAAGGGCAGTGTGGTAAGAGAAGCTTACGATCTGAACTGCCCGATGGCATGGGAGAAGGTACAGGGTATCTATGAAGACAGCTTCTCAATGCTGCAGATAGCAGAGGAAAATGTGATGGCAGATACTGTGAAAGCAGCAGAGGACGGCAATGGCATCATCGTACGTATCTATGAGACTTGGGGAATGCGTACCAAAGTGCATGTGAACTTCCCACTTGCTCCGGATGCACAGGTAACAGTCTGTGACTGCATGGAGAATTTTTCCGGGGTGGAGAATGCGGATATGACCCGTGCACAGGACGGATGGAGCTTTACTATGAAGCCTTATGAAATCAAGACCCTGCGTATTGTGAATGAAAAAAAGTGAGAGGGTTACGAAGGAGAAAATTATGATCAATATATTAGAATACGGTGCAGTGGGCGATGGACAGACCAATGATGCCCCTGTCATTCAGAAAGCAATCGATACGTGTGCAGAACAGGGAGGAGGCGTAGTCCTCTTCCCCGGCGACAGGACATATTCTTCCGGATATGTGCTGTTGAAATCCAATGTGGAGGTACATCTGGAGCCGGGCGCTGTCTGGAAAGCCAGCAGCAATATAGAAGATTATTACCCGCTGAGCAACAATGGTAAAATCACAGCCCATGAATCCGGCCTGCCTTCTTTCCTGAACAGTGAATATGCAGGACGCCCGTTCCATGCCTTTATCTATGCGCTGGGACAGGAAAATGTGACGATCTCCGGACAGGGTACCATTGATGGCAATGAATCTGTCTTTTACGGAGATGACTCGGGTTATCATATCGAGGGTTCCTATTATCCCAGAGTTCCGCTCCTGCTATTGGAGGATGTAAAGCATCTGACCATCAAGGAAGTCCGCCTGACGAACTGTGCCTTCTGGACAGTGCATCTGGTAGGCTGTAAGGATGTGCTGATCGACGGTATCCGCCTGCTGAATAATCTGAAGATGGCGAATTCCGATGGCATCGATCCGGATCACTGTCAGAATGTCCGGATCAGTAACTGTCACATTGAATGTGGAGATGACGCCATCGTATTGAAAAATTCCGGGGATTATAAGAAATACGGTCCCTGTGAAAATATCGTGGTCACCAATTGTACCCTGGTATCCACCAGTGCTGCCATCAAATTCGGCACGGAGGGAGAGTCTGACTTCCGGAATATTCTGGTGGAAAATTGCTGTATTTCCAGAAGTAACCGTGGAATTTCCATTCAGATCAGAGATAATGGCAACGTGGAAAATGTAATCTTTTCCAACATCATTATGGAGACCAGAAGGTTCTCTTATGAATGGTGGGGAAGAGCGGAGGCTGTCTGCCTGACTGCGCTGGATCGCAAACCCGGAGTTAAGGCCGGTAAGATCCGCAATATCCGCTTCCAGAATATTACCTGCGAGGGAGAAAACGGCATTTTCCTGCTGGGCAGTGAAGACAATTATATTGAAGATGTGACCTTTGAGGGCATTCGGCTGACACTGGATAAGAAATCCAAGTGGGAGATCAACGGCTACGATAAGAGACCCTGCCAGGGAGAGGGAGAGATCCACACAAAGATTTCCGGAATCTATGCGGATTATGTGAAGAATGTCTCCTTCCATGATATTCAGATCACGAAGAAAGAAGGAATCCTGCCTTTTTACGAGGAGGACGTGACACTGGGAAATGTAGAAAATGTACGGATCGATGTAGAAGAGCCGGAAGATGGGAGCCAGAATGGAGAAGAGTAATAGAAGGATCGCTCTCATCGGATTTGCAATCCTGATGGTCGGCCTGGGAATCAGTGACAGCCTGAGAGGTATTTTCTCCGGCATTTTTCAGACGCATTTTGCATTGACGGCAAAGGGGCTGTCCACGATCATAGCCGTAAGCTATGCGGGAAATCTGTGCTTCCTGCTGGCCGGAGGCAGAATCATGGATAAGATCGACCGCAAAAAGGCTTTTTTGGGATTTCTCGCAGTATGGATGTGTGCAATGCTGGTATTCCTGCTTACAGATAACTATTATGCATTGCTGGTGGGAATGTTCCTGGCAATGGGAGCTTCTACGCTGTTGAATACGTCCATTACACTGATCACACCGTTCATTTTTGCCACATCACCGGCCATGATCGTCAATGTATTGTTCTTTACGCAGGGAATCGGTACCAGCGGAGGACAGAGTCTGATCGGAAATCTGGCTAACGATTTTGGCGGATGGAAAGCTGTGACAGGGGTGCTTTTTGCCATCGGCGTTCTGGCGTTTCTGATCATTTTAAAACTGCAGATCCCGGACAGCGGAGAAGTGAAGAAGGCAGAAAAGGATCAGCAGGGAAGGAAAATGAAGGGAAACTACCTTTGGATTGTCATGGTGGTGATCTTTGGTGTATACTTTATTGCAGAACATGGAATGCTGAACTGGTTTGTGATCTACGGAACCAATGCGCTGGGACTGGAGCAGGGAAAGGCTGCCAATTATATGGCGTTGTTTTTTGGCGGAATGACGGTGGGAAGACTGGTCTTTTCTCCGTTGGTTGACCGGCTGAAGGTATTCCCGAGCATTGCCTTGTTTTCTGTGATTTCTGCAGTGCTTTATGCGGCAGGGATCTTCAGTGGGGCACTCTGGATGCTGAGTCTGGCCGGACTGTTCTGCTCGATCATTTATCCGACACTGGTTATGGCCATCGGGAGACTTTATGATCCGTCGCAGGTGTCTACGATGTCCGGATTGATCATCAGTGTGGCATCCCTGTTTGATATTGGATTTAACTATATTTACGGAGACATTGCTGAAAAAACAGGATATGGCAGGAGCTTTCTGATCATGCCGGCAGCAATGATACTCTTTACTCTGTTGTTTGTGCTGGTGTTCCATAAGCGGATCCTGAACAGGGAACAGGCATAGTAAAAAGTTGTAATGGGAGGATGTTAGAATGAAATTAGGCGGAATTGAAGCCGGCGGCACAAAGATGGTATGTGCCATAGGAGATGAGCAGGGAAATATTTTCGATAGGGCAGTATTCCCTACGGAGACACCGGAGAGTACGGTGCCGAAAATGATAGCATATTTTCAGGATAAAGGAATCGAGGCACTGGGGATCGGCTGTTTCGGCCCGGTGGATCTGAATAAAAAATCGGCAACCTACGGCTATATTACCAGCACTCCGAAGTTGGCATGGAGATTTTATGATTTTGCGGGAGCGTTCCGGGAAGCACTGAAAGTCCCTGTAGGTTTTGATACAGATGTCAATGGAGCAGTGCTTGGCGAGGTACGCTTCGGCGCAGCCAAGGAGTGTGAGAATGCGCTCTATATCACCATTGGTACGGGAGTAGGTGTAGGGGCATATATTAACGGCAGACTGCTGCATGGCCTGATGCATCCCGAGGGCGGACATATCTTCCTGCGCAGGCACCCGGAGGATACCTATGAAGGCTGCTGTACTTATCACGGTGCCTGTCTGGAAGGACTGGCTTCCGGTCCTGCGATTCAGGGCAGGTATGGCAGAAAGGGAGCTGAACTGGCCGGAAGAGAGGATGTCTGGGAACTGGAAAGTTACTACATCGGACAGGCTGTGGCAGATTACATGCTGACTTACTCGCCGGAGAAGATCATTCTCTGGGGCGGCGTGATGCACCAGGAGAAGGTTTTCGACATGGTGAGACAGAATGCGGTGGAGTTTCTGAATGGCTATCTGCCGGAGACCAGCCTGCCGAAGGATATGTCACAGTATGTGGTGGCTCCTGCACTGGGCGAGAACCCCGGAATCATCGGTGCAATGTGTCTGGGAATGGATGCATACCTGATGGAATGTGGGAAGAATCTGTGAGGAGGCTTGATGAAGTAGCGGTTGATAATCCAGAGAGGGTGAGATCACCAGAGAGTTTTCGGCGATCTCGCCCTCTTTTTTGCGGTCCTGTAAGGCAAGGATCTCGGGAGAATCCGGTTTCGCCGTGTCGGGGTTGGCACCGCCGAGACGCCGGGGTACTGTAAGTGGTGTGTGGAACGTTGCTGGGCAGTTCCAAGATTGCGGAGATGAAAACGTGTAACAAAGATTTGAAATTATGTAATAAATAATCATAATTTTGTCAATACACTTTTGGCACTAAAAGCGAAAAGTGCCGAAAATATTTTGGTGGATGACAGGCATAGAGTATGGCAACAGCAGGTTGCTTTTCATAACATGAATTTATCTATATGATATGGTTATGGAGGTAATGACTATGGAAACAAAAAATATAATTTTGAAACTTCGCACAGAAAGAGGAATGTCACAGGACGAGCTGGCAGATAAAATCATGGTTACAAGGCAGGCGGTATCGCGTTGGGAAAACGGTGATACCGTTCCCAATACTGATACACTTAAGCTCTTATCAAAAGAATTTGATGTCTCCATCAATACGCTTTTGGGAGAACCCAGAAAGCTGATCTGTCAGTGCTGCGGAATGCCAATTGATGATGATTCCATATTGGGACGTGATAAGGATGGCACATTAAATGAGGAGTATTGTAAATGGTGCTATGCAGATGGAACGTACACATATAATGATATGGATGAATTGATTGATGTGTGTGTAAAGAATATAGTAAATGAAAACTTTACCGAAGAACAGGTACGTTCTTATCTGAAAGAAATGCTTCCAAAGTTAGATTACTGGAAAAGGTATGATGAACTTAGTGACAATGGGCAGTTTGAAGAGTTTAAAATGCAGTTGATAAATGAAATAAATGATCTGCATATAGACGGACTTCCCAGGGTAGATAAACTAAATGCACTTGTGGGGAAACATGTGAATCTGGAATATAGTCTGCCAAATGGACAGAAAATGAAATTCCTTGATGATCAGAAAACCTATCTGGGGAACCAACTGGAGTCTGAATTCGGAGGAGACAGATGCTTTGGCATTCTGGCAGGTATGGATTTTATTCTGGTATGTACATATGAGAAGAATGGTGAAAATCCGGAGCTTCTGATTTATAAAAAGAGATAATGTTAACAAAAAGAAAATTTCAGCTAACAAAATAGTGGTTTAAGCCGCTACTGCTTCCGGATGAAGTGCATTCCGCAGATATCTCGGTAGTCTTGATTCAAAATCAGCAGTAAATACAGCCAACTGCTCATTGCTGAGCTTTAGGATTTCCTGAAGGCTTGCCATTAAGGCATCCATCAGGATACTAAGTGATCTGCAGAAAGTAATGGGGTTCTTTTTTGGAAAAATATTGTGTAGGGGTCATGCCGTAGTGTTTTTTAAAAACCCGGTAAAAATAAGAAACGCTTTGGAAACCACAGGACTTGCTGATGACAGAGAGAGAATTGCCGCCCTGTTCCACCTGGTGTATGGCATGACGGAGGCGAAGCTTATTAATATATTCTTTTACGGTGAGGGATTCTGTCCGCCGGACAGCCCGGTGGACATAGCTTTCGGACACACCGCAGGATTCGGCGATATCCCGGACGGTCTGAAGCGTTGTATAGTTTGCGTTAATATAATTAATGATCCGCTGAAAACCGGAAGCTTTATTCTCACTGACAGAAATTTCATTTTCAAGAGGATACTGATAGCGAAAAGCTGCCAGATCTGTAAGAATCTGTGCAAGCAACAGGTAGGCAGTGGGAGATTTGCAGCAGGAAGCTGCGTTCCAGTCGACGAGCTTTTGTCTGTAATCCTCGGGAATGAAAATAATCGGTGCCTTGAAACAGGTCAGGTAGGAAGATACTACGGCAGGTAAAAAGTATTTTTCAAGATAGACTTTTGAAAAATGGATGCAGATCCCGGTATAATCCGTGTCACCGACGCTTCGGTGAGAGATATTGCTCTCAAACAGGCTTGCCATGCCGGCTTTTACCCGGTAGGTGATATCGCCGATGGTAACCAGACGCTCCCCGGAGAGCAGAATATAGATTTCATAGTTGGTGTGGTGATGCGAATAGGGCATGGACCATCCTTTTTTTGTATCTTCATAGGAAATTTCAAAATCTTCGCATAAAAAAGTTCTTCTATCTGTCATTTCTGATTCACTCCTCTCAGGTATTATGATGTCGGGGTCAAAAGCCCTTAACTTTGATGCCTACGGATTGTTCCGTGCTTATTGGCTTAGACCTTTCGCCCCTGGCATCATATTATATCAAAAAGGTTCAGAATAATGCAATGAATATAAAAAATAGTTCATGATAGTGAATTTAAAACACTAAAGTTAAGCTATATAATGATTCCGTGATCAAGGAGAAAACATCAGAAAATTTACTATGGATCCGCTAGGGGATTTTCTGTATGGAAAAGGGTCTGTGGGATGGAGCTTATATGAGAATATTGTTGAATGGAAAATGGCATGTAGTACTGGAGGACGGAACCACGGGACAGATGGATCTGCCGGGGACGTTGGATGAGAACGGGATCGGACATAGAGATGTGGGGGCGAATCAGTGGCATCCGGATGCGGTACTGGGGAATGCGGCGGGAGAGATAGACAAAGATGCACCGATCGCTACGAGATTTACCAGGCGGCATACCTATGAGGGAGAAGCCAGGATCAGTCGTAAGATAACGGTACCGGATTACGGAACCGACAGGCTGTTCGTACTGGCGGAGCGGGCACGGGCACTCCGGCTGCTAGTGGATGGAGAAGCGTGTGCGGTGTTCCGGCAGGGGACACTAAGTACACCTTATATTTTTGAACTCACCGGGGCGGCACCGGGAGAACATGAATTTACGTTTCTTTCGGATAACAGCTATCCGGGAATGCCCAAAGCTGCCATCTATTATTCTTCCGCAGCGACGGATGAGACACAGACAAACTGGAACGGGATACTTGGCGAATGCAGCATGTATACCAGACCGCAGAATTTTATAGACAGCCTCCGGGTATATCCGAGAGCGGTGAAAAAGGAAGAGAAAAATAAAGCAGGCGGATATGTGCTGGATGTATGTGTGGAACTGGCACCTGGCGCAAAGAAAGTATATAAAGATGCGAAAATCATATTACAGTCAGAGGCTCTGGCGGCAGGAGAGTTAGAAGACACACAGACATTGACGGAAATTATCAGCTATTCCGGGGAGGGATTAGCGGAAGCCGGAACAGATAAAGAGGAGAATCCGAAAACAATGGAAATCTGGTTCCGTGATCTGCCTCTGCGGGAGAATGTGAAACTGTGGGACGAAGATGAGGGCAATCTCTATGAGATGGCTGTAACCCTGGACAACGGTATGTCAGCAGAAGATAAAGGCGGTAGCACTGCTGAGTGCAGGACCCGTTTCGGCATCCGCTCTTTTGGTGATAACGGCAGCGGCAGACTGGCACTGAACGGTAGGGCAATTTTTCTGCGGGGTGAGGCAAATTGCGCAGAATACCCGGAGACCGGGCATCCACCCATGACAATTCCGGAATGGAAAGAAATGTTATTAAAATATCGCAGTTATGGAATCAACTTTGTAAGATTCCATTCCCACTGTGAGCCGGAAGCTGCGTTTGCGGCAGCGGATGAACTGGGAATGCTTCTGCAGCCGGAGCTGTCTCACTGGGATCCGAAGGATGCCTTTGGAACGGAGGAAAGCTATCGGTATTACCGGGCAGAACTTGTGGACCTATTGAAAACCTATGCCAATCATCCCTCTTTTGTAATGCTGACACTGGGCAATGAATTGCAGGCACAAGATGAAGGCAGAGAACGGATGCGGGAACTGGTCAGAACGGCGAAAAGGATGGATCCGACCAGACTGTATGCGAACGGATCCAATGCCTTTTATGGTGAAGAAGGATGTGACCCAGAGAGCGATTTCTATACATCGCAGAGTTGCAAGGATGTGGTGATCCGCGGAACATTCTCCGGCATGCGGGGGTATCTCAATGAAAACTATCCCTCCACAGATCGAACCTATGATGAGGCGATGGCAGAGATACGAAAAGAGTATCAGAAGCCGGTATTCAGTTTTGAAGTGGGGCAGTTCGAAGTGCTGCCGGATTTTGAGGAGCTGGAAAGCTTTCATGGAATATCGGATCCGGTGAATCTGAAACTGATCAAAAAACGTGTAGAGGAACGGGGACTTTTGCCCACATGGGAAAAATACGTGGAAGCCACCGGAGAACTGTCACGGCTGGCCTACCGGGAGGAAATTGAAGCCGCCATGCGCACAAGGGAGCTGTCGGGCATTTCACTATTGGGATTGCAGGATTTCCCGGGGCAGGGGACGGCACTGGTAGGCATGATGAATTCCCATTTAGAACCGAAGCCCTATGATTTTGCCAGACCGGAGCGGTTCAGGGAGTTTTTCACAGAGAGCCGTATTTTTGTGAAAATGCCCCGCTATACCTATGAAGAGGGAGAATATCTGACAGCGGAAGTAGAAGTGGCAAATTTTGGAAAAGAGAGCATCAGCGGTGAGCTTGTCTGGACGTTGGGGTATCGGGACTGTGCCGTGAATACCGGAAGCGGGGAGTTTCTATGCGGCCGGGCAGACGGGCAAAAAAACTGTCCTCCGGGGACTTATACTTCACTGGGAAGACTGGACATTCCTCTGGAGGTTAAGGGAGTATCGGCGGCATTCATGCTGACGGTGAGCATGGGTGACTGCACCAGTACCTATCCTGTGTGGGTCTATAAAAAAACAAGCCCAGAATGTCCGAAAAATGTATATGAAACGAGAGTATTTGATGAGCAGACGAGAGCAGTTCTGCAAAACGGCGGGAGAGTCTATCTGTCTCCGGATGCAGATAAAGAGAGCCTGCCGTATTCCATAAAAACACAGTTTACGACGGATTTCTGGTCGGTGGGAACTTTTGCAGATCAGGAAGGTGGTATGGGGCAGCTGATCGATACGGAGCATCCGATTTTCAAGGAATTCCCGACAGATTTTCATACAGACTGGCAATGGTGGATTATGGCAACGAAGCGGGCGGCGGTTCTGCCGCACCCCATGAAGACAATTATTACGGAGATGGACAGCTATGCATTCTTGCGTCCTATGGCGCAGCTGATCGAGTTTCGGTGCCTGAAGGGAAAAGTATTGCTATCCACCATGGAATTGCATAAGAGTCAGCAGTATCCGGAGGTGAGGGCACTGCAGGCGTCAATTTATACGTATCTGTCGGAAGAGAATTTTGAGCCGGCGGAGGAAATAACGGAAGAAGAGTTAAGCATGCTGGTGCGAGGTTAAAATAATATCGGGCGGCGGAAAGAAAGCTGCACGGAGATAAAAGGAGGAAACCATGAATAAGGTTCAGGTCTGGGAAGAAAAAGTGATCATTCCCACATACGAAGCAGGAAAGCCGGATAAGAATCCGATGTTTTTGGAGAAACGTGTCTATCAGGGAAGCTCGGGAAGGATCTATCCCCACACGGTGATCGAGAAGATCAGCGATGAGAAAGTGGATAAGGAGTATACAGCACTTTTTCTGGAGAACGATTATCTGAAAGTAATGATGCTGCCGGAGCTGGGAGGCAGGATCCAGAGAGCTTATGACAAGACAAATGGCTACGATTTTATCTATTACAATCATGTCATCAAACCGGCGTTAGTGGGACTGGCGGGACCCTGGATATCCGGAGGTATTGAGTTCAACTGGCCGCAGCATCACAGACCCAGTACCTTTGATCCGGTGGAATATACCTATGCGGAAAATGAGGACGGAAGTGCGACAGTCTGGATGGGAGAGATCGAGAATATGTTCCGGACAGAGGGCGTGCTGGGCGTGACTTTGTATCCGGATAAGGCATATATCGAATTATCTGCACAACTCTACAACCGTACGAAAATGCCCCAGACTTTTCTATGGTGGGCGAACCCTGCAGTAGCGGTAAATGATGACACCATCTCCGTATTTCCGGAGGATGTGACGGCGGTATATGACCACGGCAAGCGGGATGTTATCAGTTTCCCCTATGCGGAGGGAACCTACTATAAGCACAAATACGATCATGTGAATATCGCACAGTATAAAAATATTCCGGTTCCCACCTCCTATATGGCATATCGTTCCGATTACAATTTTATCGGGGAGTACGATTACGGAAAACAGGCAGGACTTCTGCATGTGGCGGATCACCATATTGCCCCCGGGAAAAAACAGTGGACCTGGGGATGCGGAGAATTTGGCAAGGCATGGGACAGAGCACTGACCGACGAAGACGGTCCGTATATCGAGCTGATGACAGGATGCTTTACGGATAATCAGCCGGATTTCACCTGGATCCAGCCTCAGGAGACCAAGAACTTCAAACAGTATTTTATGCCCTATAAAAATATCGGCTATGTGAAAAATGCTACGATCGATGCGGCGGTAAATGCGGAATATGATGAGACAAAGGGGCAGCTTACGGTATCGGCCTATACCACGTCCGTGCAAAAAGGAGCACGGATACTGCTGACATTGCCGGGAGAAAACGGCAGACAGGAAAAGGTACTGTATGAGGAAACCTCAGATCTGTCACCGGAGAAAACTTATGAAGTGAAGATTGACCGTGAAAAATTGCAACAGATACCGGCATATACAGAGGGAGAGCAGAATGGCACAGAGGTACTCTGCGGTCTGCGGGTATGTGTTTGTGCTGCAGATGGGAGAGAACTGGTCTCTTACCATTTTCCGAAAAAAATTGAAGCAGAAGTGCCGGAACCGGCGAAGGCAGCACCACTTCCTGAAGACTGTGAAACCACGGAGGATCTGTTCCTCTACGGTTTACATGTGGAACAATACCGGCATGCCACTTATCATCCCGAGGATTATTATCTGGAGGGGCTGCGTAGGAATCCTACCGATATCCGCCTGAACAATGCCTATGGAAGATGTCTGCTTAAAAAGTGTGATTTTACCGGGGCGGAAAAGTATTTTCGGAAGGCAGTGGAGAAGGCTATTCGTTCCAATCCGAACCCTTACGATTATGAGCCGTACTATAATCTGGGACTTTCTCTGAAATATCAGGGGAAAGAAAAAGAAGCTTACGATGCTTTTTACAAAGCCATCTGGGGCGACAGTTTCCAGGCTCCCGGATTCTATGAACTTGCCTGCCTGGATGCGAAAGCGGGAAGATTTGCAGAGGCTCTGGAGCATGTAAACGAATCTATTCTCAGACAGTACCAGTGCATGAAAGCCCGGGCATTGAAGGAAAATATTTTAAGAAAAATGGGCAGAGTGCTGGAAGCGGAAGAATTACATAAGGAGAGCCTGAAGATCGATCCGCTCTATGACAGACAGCCGGAGAAGATCAACCATAACACCCTGCTGGAGCTGATGATCGATCTCTATGAGGCAGGAGACTACGCACAGGGAATCGCCCTTGCAAAAAAATGGGTGGAACAACAGAACGTATCACGGCAAGAGGATATTTATCCTCTGGTATATTATTATATTGCTTACGGATACCAGAACCTGCATAGGAAAGAAAATACGAAACAGACAAATCATTACATGACAGCGTATGTGACACTGGGAGAAAATGCGGTAGCGGACGGCTGTTTCCCTCACAGAACGGAAGATTATATCGTATTAAAGAGTCTGGCAGATGATTATTATCTGGATATGGTTTACTATTATATGGGCTGCCTGCTCTATGACAGGAGAGCGTACGGCGAAGCCATAGCGGATTATGAGGAAGCTGCGCTTAGGTACCCGGATTTCCCGACGGTACACAGGAATCTGGCACTGGCATATTACAATGTGAAAAAGCAGCCGCAGAGAGCGTACGAGGAAATGGAGAAAGCTTTTGCACTGGATGAGACGGATGCCAGAGTGTATCTGGAACTGGATCAGCTAAAAAAGCGTCTGAATGTTCCCGTGAAAGAACGATGGAGTGATATGGAAAAACATTTTGACCTGGTGGAAAGCAGGGATGATCTGTATCTGGAGTACGTGACACTTTTAAACACTCTGGGAGAATCTGAGAAGGCTCTCAATCTGATCAAAGCAAGGAAGTTCCATCAGTGGGAAGGCGGCGAAGGCAAAGTGGCAGCCCAGTACCTGACCGCCTTGTATCAGCTGGCAAAAGCGGCTGCGGCAGAAGGAGAATATGTAGAAGCCAAAACAATTCTCCTGCAGGCAGTGGATGAATATCCCCAAAATCTGGGAGAAGGGAAATTGGAGTCTGCACAGGAGAATAATCTGCATTATCTGCTTGGACTGGTGCAGGAAAAGCTGGGAGAGACAGAGGAAGCTTTCGCAAGTCTTACGAAAGCCTGTCACGGAGAGTCGGAGCCGGTGGGCATGATGTATTACAATGATCAGCCCCCCGAGATGATCTATTATCAGGGATTGGCGTACCGGGCACTGGGTGACGAAGAGCAGGCAGTGGAGAGATTCCGGAAACTGGAGGATTATGGAAAAAAACATATCGGGGATGAAATAAAAATAGACTATTTTGCGGTATCCCTGCCGGATCTGCTGCTTTTTGAGGAGAACCTGGACGAGCGGAACCGGAAGCATTGTCTGTTCATGATGAGCCTGGGACTTAAAGGACTGGGGCGTTCAGACGAAGCGGAAAAGTGTGCGGAAGAACTACTTGCCATGGACAATGCTCATCAGGGAATCCTGGTACATGATCTGTAAAAAAGCTCGAAAAGAAAGACTTGAATAGGAAGGTTTTTGAGGAAAGGATCACAAAATGAAAAACATGGAAAAAGAAGTATATAGCTATAACAGCGAATACTTAACCTGCAACGCCAGACCGATCCTGCCCATCATGGGAGAATTCCATTTCTCCCGCTATCCGGAAGGGGAATGGAAAACAGCAATTAAGAATATGCAACAGGGCGGTGTAGACATCGTTGCTACGTACGTGTTTTGGATCCACCATGAGGAAGCGGAAGGTGAGTGGGATTTTTCCGGCAGAAGAAATCTGAAGGCGTTTTTGAGTTGCTGTCAGGAAGCCGGGATGAAAGTATGGCTGCGTATCGGTCCGTGGGCACACGGAGAGTGCAGGAACGGCGGTTTCCCAGACTGGCTGGTGGAGAAAGAAAAGCGGGGTAAACTGTCTCTTAGAACGGATGATCCGCAGTATCTCAAGTATGTGGACCTCTTTTTTACCAAGATTGCCGAGCAGGCGGATGGGTATATGCATAAGGACGATGGTCCCGTCATCGGCATTCAGATCGAGAATGAGTACGGGCATGCCGGTGGCCCTTCCGACAGGGAAGAGGGCATGGCGCATATGCGCACACTCAGAGCTATGGCGGAGAAAAAGGGACTGACCGCTCCCTATTTTTCAGCGACCGGATGGGGAGGCGCTTATGTACCGGAAAACTTCCTGCCGGTGCTTGGCGGGTATGTGGATGCTCCGTGGGCGAATCATACCCACGAACTTGCGGCAAGCGAGAATTTCCTGTTTCAGCCTTTTCACGACGATGCAAATATTGCATCGGATTTCGCCGAAGGACAGAGTGGTTTTACCTTTGATACGTCAAAATTCCCTTACCTGACGGCGGAACTGGGTGGGGGACTGCAGGTGACGGCGCGCAGACGCACCTACCCTTACCCGGAGGATATCGAGGCACAAACGATCTGCATGTTGGGAGCAGGGGCAAATCTGATCGGGTATTATATGTACCACGGCGGCGTGAACCCCGACGGACAATATACCACCCTGCAGGAGTCGAAGGCAACCGGCTATGCCAATGATCTTCCTGTGAAAAGCTATGATTTTCAGACGTGCCTGCGGGAAAACGGTCTGCCGTCAGAAAGTTATTATCGACTGCGCAAACACCATATTTTTATCAAAAATACAGAAGAACTGCTGGCACCGGCGAAAGTGTATCTGCCGGATAATATTCCCGAGCCCATGGGTGCAGAAGATATGGAGACGTTGCGGGCAGCGTTCCGCTATAATAAAACGGCGGACTGCGGGTTCTTATTTATCAATAATCACCAGAGAAAACGGAAAATGACGGAGAAACAGATCACACCGGAAGCGCCGCTGAAATTTGCAGTGCCGTCCGGTGAGGGAGAGAAGAAGCAGATCATTTTTGACAGGCTCTGTGTACGGACAGATGCGATTCTGGTGCTGCCTTATAATCTGCCTGTGGTGATACAGGGAGAAGAACTGCGACTCTGCCGAACGAATGCATCCTTCCTGGGATGTTTCGGAGAAATCTATTATTTCTATACAGAGGAAGACCCGGAGAATGTGTACTTCGAATGGAGCGACGGCAAAGACCATGCGGGAGCGGTAAAGATCCTTACGACACACGATGCGGAACATTTTCTCTATACCGGGGATGAAGATGGCGGGAAGGTAAGTCTCCTGCCGGATCTGAAATTCACAGAAGCCGGAGAGGTGCAGATGAAAGACACCGGACAGGCAGCCGAAAGCATACAAAATGTTTATGGCAGAACAGAACCGGAAGTCTATGAATTAACATTGAAATATGGAAAGCGTCCGGCGGATACTTTGACAGAGGATGTCTGGTTGGAACTGGACTTTGGCGGAGACTGCGCCAGACTGTATCAGGACGGGAAACTCCTGGATGACTGGTTCTCCAACGGCGAGTTATGGCGCGTGGCACTGAAACGCTATGGCTATCCGACAAAACTGACCCTGGAACTGGATCCTTTCAAACCGGATGTCTATTATGATCTGCCGCCGAAAAAGGAGAACCGTCTGGCAGGGGCGAGACTGCTGTGGTTAAGTTGACCGGAACCCGGTTTGGCAGGACTCACTTTGGAAACAGAAGGATAAAAAAGAGGATACGTATATGAAAGACATGACACAGGGAAAACCGTTAAACCTGATCATCGGCTTCGCCATACCGATGCTGATCGGTAATATCTTTCAGCAGGTATATAATGTGGCGGATACAGTGATCGTAGGAAGATTCTTGGGAGAGAGTGCGCTGGCGGGCGTGGGAAGCACGGGAACGCTGACCTATTTTCTGCTGGCACTGGTCAGCGGCATGTGTAACGGCGCAGGACTGGTGGCTGCGCAGTGTTTCGGCTGCGGGAATAAAGAGCGTCTGGCGAAGACGGTGACAGCACTGATCTGGGTGGCGGGAGTGCTGACCTGTATCATGTCACTGATCGGTATTTTCGGTGCGGAATTTTTCCTGCGGCTTTTAAGCGTGCCGGAAAATGTTATCGGCTATTCTGCTACGTATCTGCATATCATTTATACTTTTGCTTTCGGCAGTGTGGTCTACAACGGCTGTGCGGCGATCTTAAACAGTGTGGGGGATTCGAAGACTCCGCTGCGGGCGGTGATCGCTTCCTCGGTAGTGAACATCGTGTTTGACCTGTTTTTCATCATTGTGTGTAAGATGGGAGTAGCGGGAGCGGCTTATGCGACGATTCTGGCACAGTGTACTTCGGCGGTGATCTGTTTTGTGAAAGTAAGACAAGTGAGAGAAGAGATCGGATTATCTCTGATGAAATGGAAACCGGAAGTCCATTATATTCAGCTGGTGGTGAAGACCGGATTCCCGGCGGCATTCCAGTCCTGCATGATCGCACTGGGCGGAATGAGCGTCCAGAGACTGGTGAATTCCTTCGGATCCTCTACCATGGCGGCCTATGTGGCGGCGAACCGTGTGGACAGCGTGGCGATCCAGGTCATTGTCTCCATCGGAACGGCATTGTCGGTATTTACCGGGCAGAATATTGCGAAGAATCAATATGACCGGATCCGGGAAGCCCTCTATAAGACGCTGGCGGTCATGGTAGGAGCCAGCGTCTGTATTGCGACACTGGTGCTGATCTTCCGGGTACAGCTGATGAGCCTGTTCCTGGATGCCGGCGAATCGGCAGAAGCCATCGGCATCGGCTGCACCTATCTGACCATTATCGGCGTGGCTTATGTGATCGCGGGGGTGATGCAGAGCTACCAGAATGTGATCCGGGGAGCCGGAGATGTGAATACCTGCATGGTAGCAGGATTAACGGAACTGTCCGGCAGGATCGTGTTTGCTTATCTGCTGTCCGGAATTCTGGGAGTTACAGGAATCTGGATCGCCACACCCCTGTCCTGGAGCTGCGGCTGTGTGATCCCGGTGATCCGTTATTATTCCGGCAGATGGAAACATAAAAGGCTGGCTTAATGCCCGGAACTGCCGGAGTGCAGAGAGCAGCTATTCCGGTCGCATCCAGCCGGCGAATTCCAAAATGGACTGGTTCTCCGCTTTTTTCTCGCTCTGCTGCATCTGCTTGCGGTATTCTCTGGGAGACATCTGCATCAGCTTGATGAAGTAGCGGTTGAAGCTGGATACGGAATGGAAGCCTACCATCTCGGAGATGTCCAGAATAGAGTGTTCTGTACTGCGCAGCAGGATACAGGATTTCAAGATCCGGGTATTGTTCACATAGTCCAACGGGGAGGTGCCCATGATATCGTGGAAGACCCGGCGGAAGTGCGTCGGACTCCAATGGCACAGTTCCGCCAGATATTCAATGGTAAACTGCTGCATATAATTTTCTTCGATATAATCCAGAGCGGGTGAGATCACCAGAGAGTTTTCGACGATCTCGCCCTCTTTTTTGCGCCCCTGTAAGGCAAGGATCTCGGGAGAACCCGGTTTCGCAGTGGCGGGGTTGGCACCGCCGAGACTTTCAATCCTGTACAGCTCGATATAGAGGGAGCACAACAGGCTTCTGGCACTGATCTGGTAACAGGGATTCTGTTCTTCCAGTTCGTGGATGATATGGGACACCAGATAGTTGATGTGGGGAAAAGACTCTTTGCTGAAAATATAGCGGAACCCCGGGAAGCCGTCTGTGGAGAGGTCGTGATTTTTCCAGGAAGCGGGGAGAAGATTGCGGAACAACTCCTTCGGATCCAGAAACAGATAGGACCAGTGGCTTTTTGTGCCCGGGGCACTATAAGTGGTGTGTGGAACGTTACGGGGCAATACGGTGACATCACCGGCATGGAAGGTCTGTTTTTCGCCATTGATCTCTAATGTGCCGCTGTCGGAATGACAGATCCCGATCTCCAGACAGTTATGAAAATGAAGGCTTCCGCTGGGAATATCGGAAATCTTCCAATAATCACCGGACAGAAGCAGTACCGGGAAGTGTGTTGGCAGATAATAACTTCGGTATTCTGTGACAGCTCGTTTGGATTTCGCCATAGTGTGCCTCCTGTTCCAGAGTTTCCTGAATCGCTTTGTGCATCCTGTATGATGATGCAACGGAAAGACATGCTGCAGTAGAAATAATGTCTATACATTATATATAACAATTAAAATGGATAAAATCAACCATTATGTTGCGAAAATGACTTTTTTAGGGTTGGCAACGTTTCCGTGGAAGAGATTAAAAAATGCTAAAAATACCGTGAAACAGCGAATCCTACAGCAAAAACGCTCCAAAATTCACGTAAAATTTACGAAAATGCAACGAAACTTCAATACTTACGAAAAACGACCATGATCTATAATGGTTGTTTTTGCATAGTTTTCTATATTGATTGATTAGAAAAATATGACAACATGTATGATAATATGCTTACAAGGTTACAAAAAGTGTACAAAATGACGAGAAAATATAGTTGACACTTGAGGAGGTTCGACATGGCGAAGAAGAATGCAGCCAATGTGGTGGGTGTGAAAACAAAAACCACTTGGAAACAAGCTTTTAAAAGAGACTGGCAGTTGTATCTGCTGTTATTGTTTCCGTTGATCATGGTAATTGTATTCAGCTACGGAGCATACCCGGGACTACGGATGGCCTTCATGGATTACAAGCCGGCGAAGGGATATGCAGGCAGTGAATGGGTGGGAATGAAGACATTCATTAAAATATTTAAGGATGCCGATTTCATGAGAGCGCTCCGCAACTCCGTAGTGTTCAATCTGGCAGACCTGTTAGTTGGTTTCCCGATGCCCATCATTCTGGCATTGATCCTGAATGAATTAAGATATCCCAGATTCAAGAAAGTATCACAGACGATCCTGTATCTGCCACATTTCCTTTCCTGGGCTATCATCGGAAGCGTAGCCATGACAATGTTTCGTCCGAACTCCGGTCTGGTGAATATCCTGCTGACGAACCTGGGAGTGATCTCCGAAGGAATTCCTTTCCTGAATGAGAAATGGCACTGGGCAGTTACATATCTGCTGATCGGTGTATGGCAGACGATGGGATGGGGCACGATCCTCTACCTGGCGGCGATCACCGGTATCAACGGAGAGCTGTATGAAGCAGCCATGATCGACGGTGCGAACCGCTGGAAGAGAATGTGGCATATCACACTTCCCGGTATCAAGAGTACAGTAGTAACACTACTGATCCTGAACCTCGGACGTGTCATGGGAAGTAACTTGGAACGTCTGACCGCATTGGAGAATTCACAGGTCAAGGACTTCCAGTATCAGCTGGCTGTCTACATTTACAACAAAGGTATTGGAGCCGGAAAATTCAGTGCGGCGACCGCAGTTGGTCTGTTCCAGTCATTGATCGGATTGATCCTGGTTCTGTTATCTGATAAATTCGCAAAGAAGCTTGGCGAAGACGGATTACTGTAGGAGGTGAGAGAGATGAAGAAAAAAGAAGTTAATATTAATGAAGAATCTACCTCCGCAGGCGGAGCACATGCGGTCAACAAATTCCGCATCAGTGATTTCGTCATGATGGCAGTGATCTTCATCCTCTGCGCCAGCTGTGTATTACCGTTCTTACATGTAGCAGTAAAATCCATATCCGGTAATACCGCAGTAATGTCCAAGAGCGTTTACTTCTGGCCCAAAGACATCACCTTCGATGCTTACAAGAAGGTATTTGCAGATAACTCCATGACCTACTCCATGATCTTCTCGGTGATCGTTACCGTGATCTTCACCGCTCTGGGAATGCTGGTATGTACTTGTGCCGCTTATCCTCTTTCCAAGAAGAGACTGAAGGGCAAAAAGTTACTGACTTTCCTGCTGATGGTACCGATGTACTTCAGTGCCGGCATCATTCCCAGCTACCTGTTATATCAGAAGCTGCATGTGCTGGATACCATGTGGGTGTTGATCTTACCTCTGATCTATTCCCCGTACAACATGCTGATCATGAAGAACTACTTCCAGAGTACGATTCCCGACAGCTTAGAGGAATCCGCTTTCCTGGATGGCGCAAGTAACTTCCAGATCCTGAGCAAGATCGTATTACCGCTGTCCAAACCGATCCTGGCAACGTTGTCTCTGTTCTACGCCGTAGGCCGTTGGAACTCTTACGCAGACAACATGTACTACACCAAGAGTGCTAACCTGAAGCTGATCCAGTACAAGTTATATCAGCTGGTGGCATCCGCAGCAGAAGCACAGACTTCCTCCCTGGCAGATACCGGCAGTGCGATCCAGTCCACTCCCGAAGTATTACAGGCAGCAAGTATTATGTTCGTAACCATTCCTATCATTATCATTTATCCTTTCCTGCAGAAGTACTTCGTACAGGGTACCATGATCGGAGCAGTTAAGGGCTAAAAGTTAAAAGGAACAAAACAACCAAGTTAGTTTTCCCCAAAACTGGGGGTACACATAAAACTATGTATAATTTTTAAAGAGGAAAATCCTCTCCTCGCCAGGGACTCGGATTTTTCCTTCGGAAAAACAAGGAGGATTGATTTATGAAGAAGAATACTCTTCACAAGGTAATGGCAACAGCACTTGTTGGTGCTATGGCAATGAGCACTCTGACCGGATGCGGCAGCAGTGCGGACAACACAACCGCAGATGCCGGAACAAAGGAATCTGTAGCAGAGAGTTCTGCAGCAAGCACAGATGCAGGAGCATCCACAGCAGTAGCAGGTATTGATGGATGGGAGGCTTTCGCAGACAATGTTACTCTGCAGATCCCCGTATACGATCGTGGTTCTTCCGGAAACGGATGCTCTGATGTAGAGAACAACTACTGGACCAACTGGGTACAGGAGAACTTCGGTGATAAGTACAACATCACGGTAGAATATGTAGGAATTACCCGTAGCGACGTTATGACTGATTACGCTATGCTGGCAGCAAGCCAGAGCCTTCCTACCATCTGTATGGAATATGACTATGATAAGCTGGCAAGCTGGCAGGCAGACGGCTATCTGCAGACCTACGATGTAGAAGAGTTCAAGCAGATCGCTCCTACTTACTGGGAGACCATGGTAGAACACGGCAACGATGCTTACACCAAGCTGGATGATGAAGATTATCTGGTACTCGGTTACAGACCTTACGGTAACACCACTTATACCTGGTGCACTTTCTATCGTCAGGACTGGCTGGAAGAAGCTGGCTTCTCTGAGTATCCCGTTGGCGACAACACCAAGCTGTTAGAGCTGTATGCAAAACTGGTTGAGAACGGCCATCAGTATCCTTTAAGCGGTAAGAAAGTAAGCGGCGCAGGTATTGACCAGAACTATGGTTACAGAGATTATCCTCAGGATGAGACCACATGGGCAACCACCGGTGACTACCAGATCCCCGCTCTGTCCACCGAGGCTCAGAAGAGATTCTTAAAATGGGAGAACGAGCTGTACAACGATGGTTACTACAATCCTGAGTACTATATGAGAGATGCTTCCGAGGCAGAGGCAGACTTCATCAACGGTGAAGCATTTACCTGGACCGGATATATCTCCTCCAGCATGAACGTACTGAACTCCTTCTATGATGCTAACCCCGATGCCAAGCTGGCAGTAGCAGTGACTCCTTCCACCTGGACACAGGATGAGACCTGGGGATCTTCCGCTTCTTACAGACCCGGAACCAACTTCGGTATGATGATTGGCTTCGCTAACGATGCTACCGAGGATGAAGTAAAGGCAGCTATGATGTACCTTGAGTGGCTGAACCAGCCCGAGAATCTGTTCACTATGCAGTGGGGTATCGAAGGCGTGAACTTCAATTATGATGATAACGGCGATCCCGTAGCAGTAGCAGATCAGACCGGTCTGGCTGAGCAGCAGGGACACAACAACAACGTAGACTACTGGTGTGCAGTAACCGCAGTTAAGACCCTCGGATCTATCGAGAAAGATATCCAGGCAGTTACCCCTCAGGGTATTCCTCAGGACTTCTATGATCAGATCCTGGCTAACTACAACGGACAGGTTGCTATCTATGAAGCAGGCAAGGCTAACTCCGACTGTCTGTTCGCAACCGCTATCGATGCTGTTACCGAGTACAACCAGACGCTGTATGATCTGTATACTGAGTACCGTGACAAGCTGACCATGTGCCCTAAGGACCAGTTCGATTCTCTGTATGAAGAACTGAGCCAGAAGTACCTGGATGCAGGTTATCAGGAAGTTATCGATGAGAGACAGGCTGCTCTGGATGCAGGTAACACCACCCGACTTCAGTAAGTAAAAAGTTTTATTACAGGAAGTACATACAGCCCCCAGGCATGAATGGCTTGGGGGCTATATTAAAAATGCAACTATTCAGAGCGATTTTGTGAATGGGGTTCTGAATAGTTGAAGATACTTTATGTCCTTTTCCGACGACTGTTTTACAATAAAAACAACTGTGGGAAAAGAATATAAAGAGCCAAAAGGCAGAAATGGAGGAGCTATGTTAAAACTGGAATATGATAAGAAAGAAATAGAGGGAGTCATTGACAAGATCGTCAAAAAGACTATGAATATGGATCTCACCTGGGACTGGCCCTGTGGTGTGGCATATTACGGAATCAGCGATGCCTATGAAAAGACAGGCAAGAAGGAATATCTGGATCTGTTAAAGGATCGTATCGACGAACTGATCGATCTGGGACTGCCCAAGGTATGGACAGTAAACGCCTGTGCCATGGGACATTGCCTGATCACCTTATACCAGGCCACCGGAGAGCAGCAGTATCATGACATTCTTATGAGTAAGATCGCTTATTTAAGAAAAGATGCCCTGCGTTTCGGAGATCATGTATTGCAGCACACCGTATCTGCCAACAACGATTTTCCGGAGCAGTGTTGGTGTGACACTTTGTTCATGGCAGCGTTCCTGATGCTGCGTGTGGGCGTGATGGAACACGATGAAGAACTGATCGATGATGCCTTGAACCAGTACTACTGGCATATCAAATATTTACAGAATCCCAGCAGTGGACTCTGGTATCACGGCTATGACAATATTGCCGGAGATCATATGTCCGGCATCTATTGGGGAAGAGCCAATGCCTGGGCAGCATTTACCATGTCGCAGGTAGGCGGTATTCTGCCTCAGTGCTATCTGTATCCGAAGTATATCGATGTGGCCGGCTCCTTAAATGAGCAGTTGGCAGCCCTGAAGGTATACCAGACGGAGAATGGATTGTGGAGAACCGTAGTGGATGATCCGGAATCTTATGAAGAGATTTCCGCATCTGCAGGAATTGCCGCAGCAATGCTGACCAGAGGCAATCCTTTACACAGCAAATATATCAACAAGGCCATCAAGGGCCTGCTTGCCAATGTCAGCGAGGATGGTAAGGTGATGAATGTCTCCGGCGGAACTGCCGTCATGAGAGACAAGGAAGGATACAGAGGCATTCCCAAGGCGTATATTCAGGGATGGGGACAGGGACTGGCACTTTCCTTCTTTGCAACCTTGTTAATTTCCGATGATATTGAGAAGGATGGTGCGTTATAGATGTTTCGCAGGAATTTCCTGTTCGGAAAGGATGGAGGAACGGCCAATCTGATCGATGTGGGCAGCGAAGACCTCTATCAGCCGGGCAAAGGTTACGGTTTTGTAACAGAAAAAAACAGAAGAGAGCAGAAGTTGCTGCAGATCCGGGAACTGAATTCCTCTTTTGATACGATGTACTGGTATCAAAACGAACAGCTGTCCTTCCTGAAGGAAGATGAGAACGGCTGCTATCTGGATTCTGCGGAAGAAGTGGCAGCGTTGGAGAGGCAGTCGGGAGAACCGATGTCTGGCTCACCCAGGAGGATTCCGCTGATCTTCAAGGTGGATGTGCCCAGGCAGGGGAACTACAGGATCACCCTGACCATCCGATCAGAAGAGGAAATGGGAGAGATACTGATCTTCACCGGAAGAAGACGGCTGGCTTTTCATGGCACAGTGGGAGCCGGAGAGTTCACTTATACAATGATTACAAATGTCTGCGATATTGTACCTGTGGGTTATTCCCGGATTTTTGCGGATAAGACTGTGGATATTGCAGTACTGGCGGACAGACCAAGGATCAGTGCTCTTACGGTAGAAGAGGTGAACGGTCCTACGGTTTATCTGGCGGGAGATTCCACAGTGACAGATCAGCCCGGAGATTATCCCTATTATCCAGGCACCTGTTACTGTGGCTGGGGACAGATGCTTCCGGCATATTTTGACACACGTGTGGCAGTGTCGAATCATTCCCACTCCGGACTGACTACCGATAGCTTCCGCAAGGAAGGGCATTATGCGGTGATCTCTCAGTACAGCAAGCCGGGAGATTATGTGTTTTTCCAGTTCGGGCATAATGATCAGAAGCTTCCCGGGCTGCAGGCAAAGGGCGGATACCGGGCGAATCTGCAACGCTATATCAAAGAAAATCAGGCAAAGGGGGTCTATCCGGTATTGGTGACACCCATTGCAAGAAATACTTGGCGACTGCGGGATCAGACGTATCTGGATCTGCTGGAGGAATTTGCAGATGTGTGTCTGGAACTGGGAACACAGTACGGTATTCCGGTGTTGGATCTTCATGCCCACAGTAAAGAATACGTTCTGGAAAAGGGATTGCAGGATGCAAAACCCATCTTTTTCCCAGGGGATTATACTCATACCAATGACTTCGGTGCTTATAAGATGGCAGGATATGTGGCACAGGAGATCCAGGAGAAATGCAAAGGTCATTCTGAAAGAGCCTACGCTTATCTGGCAGAGTGCGTGACGGACGGTTTCGGCGCATGGGAGCCTGTGGGACAAATCAATGTTCCTAAGAAACCGGAGATATACAAGGACATTCCGGATCCTGCAGGAGATCAGGTGCTGTTGTCTGAGGCAGAGCAGCTGGAACGTGTGGTCAGACTGTGTCTGAAAGAGGAATTGCTGTAACAGGACAGATATTGTACCGGAAAATAGAAGTGAAGAAATGACAGGAATGAAAAATAAGCAGGAATATGAGGAGGAACTCAGAATGGGAAAAGGTGGTTTTACCTTACCGGGAGAATCAGGATATGAAGAACTGACTCTGAAAATGGCGGAAAAATGGGGAGCAGATGTGATCCGTGACAGTGATGGAACCGTGCTTTCCGACGAAATCACCCATGCCGGTTACGGAATCTATTCTACCATTTGTATTATCAGAGATCACAATGCCTGGGCAAAGGAGAATCAGGACAAATTACAGCAGACCTTCCTGTGCACACCGCCCCAGGCAGCAGAGAGTGACACCCTGACCATCGGACTGATGGACAGCTTTTTTGCGGAGCAGTTCCGGATCAATGATAGCGCAGAGAGTCTGGAATATTGGGAGGTTTATGACAGAACCACCAATGTGAAGATCGACAATGCGGACTGGAGCTATGACAAAGAGAAGGGAAGCGTGTCCCTGAGCGGCATCATCCCTTTTCATAAGTATACAGTAAGCTTCTTAGCCTATCGTATCTGGGAAGAAATCTCTATGTACAATCATACTACGAACCATTGGGACAAGGAGCATCTGATGCAGATCGATCCCAGATATCCTGAGACTCAGGAGTATCTGCTGGGATGGATGAAGCACTGGTGTGAGACCCATCCGGATACCACGGTGGTGCGCTTTACCTCCATGTTCTACAATTTCGTATGGATCTGGGGCAGCAGTGAGAGGAACCGGAATCTGTTCTCTGACTGGGGTTCCTATGATTTCACTGTGAGCGTTCCTGCTTTACAGGAGTTCGAGAAACAATACGGATATCGCATGACAGCGGAAGATTTTATCAATAAGGGACAGCTGCATGTGACTCATATGCCTGGCAATGCGAAAAAGGCGGATTGGATGGCATTTATCAATGATTTCGTTATTTCCTTTGGCAGGAAGCTGATCGATATGGTGCATTCCTACGGCAAAAAGGCTTATGTCTTCTATGACGACAGCTGGGTAGGCGTGGAGCCTTATAATGGCAGATTTCAGGAGTTTGGTTTTGACGGACTGATCAAATGTGTATTCTCCGGTTATGAAGCCAGACTGTGTGCGGGCGTGGATGTGCCTACACATGAACTGCGTCTGCACCCCTATCTGTTCCCGGTGGGGCTGGGCGGTGCTCCGACTTTCATGGAGGGCGGAGATCCTGCCCTGGATGCGAAAAAATACTGGAACAGCGTAAGACGTGCCCTGCTGCGTGCGAAGATCGACCGGATCGGTCTCGGCGGATACCTTCATCTGGTGGAGGGTTTCCCGGATTTCTGTGATTATATTGAAAAAGTGGCAGATGAGTTCCGTCTGATCCGCAGCTTCCACGATGCGGGAGAACCTTACCACATCAAGACCCGTGTGGCAGTGCTGCATTATTGGGGAAGCTTACGTTCCTGGACCTTGTCCGGACACTTTCATGAGACTTATATGCATGACCTGATCCACATCAACGAAGCTTTGTCCGGACTTCCTGTGGATGTGAAATTTATTTCCTTTGAGGATGTAAAAAATGGTATACTGAAGGACGTAGATGTCGTAATCAATGCAGGTAGAGCCGGAAGCGCCTGGAGCGGCGGGGATGCCTGGAAGGATGAGGAGCTTGTTACTGCACTTACAAAGTGGGTACACGAGGGAGGCTGCTTTATCGGTGTGAACGAGCCTTCCGCTGTGGAAGGATATGATACGTATTTCCGTATGGCACATGTGCTGGGAATTGACGAGGACACCGGCGCAAGAGTCTGTCACGGCAGATGGACCTTTGAGACAGCGGATCCGGAGCATCTGATCCCAGAGGGCGCAGGTGTGGAAGCGAAGGAGAACCGGTATCTGACGGATGGAAAAGCACAGGTACTTCTGGCAGACGGCGGGAAGCCACTAATCACCCTGAATCATTTCGGCAAGGGACTGGGAATCTATCTGTCTTCCTTCCAGGTGAACCTGTGGAATACCAGAATGCTGTACCAGCTGATCCGTTATGCCGGTGGAGAAGGCACCTCCGGCAGCTATATGACGGATAACCTGTATACGGAATGTGCTTATTACCCGGAGAGTAAAAAACTGGTAGTCATCAACAACAGTGACACCGAGCAGACCACCACTATCCCAACGGAAGCGGGCGCATGTACGGTAACCATTGCACCTTACGACACTACCTTTGTAGAAATCAGATAACCAACGATAACGATCAGGGCGGAAATCCTGTGTTCGTTTTCTGAGGGAGCAGAACGCAAAGGAGGCAGAGAATGCATAACGAAAAAGAAAGACCTACGGAATATTTCCCGGACGGAACTCCCATAGATGACTGGTTTTATGATATAGGGATGCCGGAGCTTGAGGAACTGGGCAGACCCTATGTCCTCACAGAGTACGGGATCTGGGACGACGGAAAAGTTTATACCAAAGAGATCCAGAAGGTGATCGACCTGGCGGCAGAAGAGGGCGGTGGTGTCCTGGTGGTGCCGCCGGGAACCTATCTGACGGGAGCACTTTATTTCAAACAGGGAGTGAATCTCTATGTTTCCGCCGGTGCGACGTTAAAGGGCAGCGATGATATCTCGGATTATGATCTGGCCGAGACCCGGATCGAGGGAGAGACCTGCCTGTATTTTACGGCACTGATCAATGCGGACGGTCTGAATGGATTTACCATGTGCGGACCGGGCACTATTGACGGTAACGGACTTAAGACCTGGAAAGCCTGCTGGCTGCGCTGGAAATGGAGTAACGGCACCAACAAGGATGGTCAGAGACCCCGGCTGGTCTATCTGTCCAACTGCAGAAATGTGCGGATCGCCGGTCTGAATTTACAGAATTCCCATTTCTGGACCACACATATTTATAAATGTGACCATGTAAAATACTTGAACTGCCATATTTATTCCCCGGCAGGTCCTGTTGCGGCACCCAGTACGGATGCCATTGATATCGATGCGTGTACGGATGTGTTGGTGAAAGGCTGTTATATGGAAGTCAATGACGACTCTGTGGTGCTAAAGGGCGGTAAGGGCCCCTGGGCGGACAGCCAGCCGGAGAACGGCTCCAATGAGCGGATTCTGGTGGAGGATTGCGTCTATGGCTTCTGCCATGGGTGTCTCACCTGCGGTTCGGAATCAGTACATAACCGCAATATCATCATGCGCAGGATTCAGATCAAGGGGGCAGCGAGACTGTTGTGGCTGAAAATGCGGCCGGACACCCCGCAGCACTATGAATATATCACGGTGGAGCAGATCGAAGGCCGGGTAAAGGAGTTCCTCAAGATTTATCCCTGGACCCAGTATTATGATCTGAAGGATCGGAAGGACAGGCCGCTGTCTTATGCAGATCACATCACGATGAAGGACTGTGACTGCATCTGTGATACCTTTTTTGATGTGATGCCGGATGAGAGCCAGTATCTGCTTTCCGATTTTACCCTGCAGGATCTGCGGATCAGGGCAAGAGTGGATAACTTTTCGGAAGACAAGTTAAGAAGTGTAGTATATGAGAATGTACAGGTGGAAGAAAGTACGGAGCCTGCGGAGAGCTGGCATGAAGTGAAAGGCTTCCAATAATGAACGCTCTGCAGGAATCGCACTGCGACGGAACGGCGTAATGCCGCAACAGTGGTAGGAAACGGATGCCTGCCACAGAAAGGATCAATATGGCAAAGGTTTATATTAACGAAAAGAACAAAAAGGGACATATCAATCCGGAACTTTACGGCAATTTCTCTGAGCATCTGGGCAGATGTATCTATGAAGGACTGTATGTAGGTGAGAATTCCGAGATCCCCAATACCAATGGTATGCGTAACGATGTAGTGGCAGCACTCAAGGAGATGAAGCTTCCGGTGCTTCGCTGGCCCGGCGGTTGTTTCGCGGACGAATACCACTGGAAAGACGGTATCGGACCGAAGGAGAACCGCAAGAAAATGATCAACACTCATTGGGGTGGTGTGACCGAGGACAACAGCTTCGGTACCCATGAGTTCTTCGAACTGTGTGAACAGATCGGTTGTAAGACCTACATCAATGGCAATGTGGGAAGCGGTACCGTACAGGAGATGTCCGAATGGGTGGAGTATATGACCTTTGACGGGGTATCCCCCATGGCGGACCTACGCCGGAAAAATGGCAGAGAAAAAGCCTGGAAGGTGGATTACTTCGGTGTCGGTAACGAAAACTGGGGATGCGGCGGCAATATGACCCCATCCTACTATGGCAATCTGTACCGCAGATACCAGACCTATGTGAGAAATTATGATCAGAAGCACCCAATTTTCAAAGTCTGTTGCGGCCCCAATGCGGGAGATACTTATTGGACTGAAAATGTGCTGAAGACCTGTTTTGAAAATGCACCGGAATGGATGCATGGCTTTATGGACGGACTTTCCCTGCATTACTATACACTGCCGGAGGATGACTGGTCTCACAAGGGAAGTGCACTGGACTTCGACGATGCAGCATGGTATAAGACTCTGGCAAAGGCTTTTAAGCTGGATGAACTGATTCATAAGCATTCTACGATCATGGACAAATATGATCCTGAGAAGAAGATCGGACTGATCTGCGATGAGTGGGGCACCTGGTATGATGTGGAGCCCGGCACGAATCCCGGATTTTTATACCAGCAGAGTACCATGCGTGATGCTCTGGTGGCCGGACTGTCTTTAAATATTTTCAACAAGCACTGTGACCGTGTGAAGATGGCAAACATCGCACAGCTTATCAACGTACTGCAGGCAGTGATCCTGACCGAGGGACCGAAGATGCTGCGTACCCCGACTTACCATGTATTCCATATGTACAAATACCATCAGGATGCGGATCTGGTGGAAAGCTATATCGATGGTGTGGAACAGATCGGTGAAGATGAAAAGTTCAAGGTTCCCAATTTACAGGAATCCGCTTCCGTGGATAAGGACGGTGTTGTGACCATCACCCTGAACAACCTGTCCATTGATAAGGCAGAAGAGGTGGAGATCGCTTTCGCAGAGTGTGATCCAAAGCACGTGACCGCTGCGATACTAACCAATGATATGCATGCTTACAACACCTTTGAGGATCCCGATAAGGTACACGAAGAAGTATTTACGGAGTATAAGATCGCAGATGGCAGGATCACCTTTACCATGCCGGCATGCAGTGTTGTTATGTTCCGGATAAAATAAGCGATAAGAACAGTTATGGAAGAAGAACAAATAAGAGAAACAATAAAATATCCCTGTCGGAAATGTCTGTTGCGGGAAATGGACAAGAATGCCTATATGGAGAATCTGTATGCCTACATAGACAGGATCGAAGAGGATAGTAAAGCAGATAAGGCGGTCTATGAAGACCGCCTTGCTGTATGTAAGGAATGCAAATATCTGAATGAGGGCCTGTGCGGTGCCTGTGGCTGCTTTGTGGAACTGAGGGCTGTAATCGCCGTCAACCGGTGTCCTTATGAGAAGTGGTAACTTCTAAGATCAAAGGGTTACCTTCTCAGGAACATATTTTTTCAGGGCTGCAGCCACGGCTCCCACACCAGAGCTTAATTCTGCAAAATACTGTTTTACCAGAGTATCCATGCCGATGGCGTGGAGGTTCACACCGAATATTTTCTCATTGGCAAGTAATGCGTCCAGCTTTGACAGATCCTTGGGAGCGGAACTCAGTTCGTAGTCTGCAACGTACTGACGGGCTTCCTCTAACAGGGGGTCGGAGCTGGGCGTAAATTCTCTGCCCTCATCATCGATTCCCATGAGATACCGGAGCCATCCGGCATAGACCAGAGGAATCAGCTTCAGGTCTTCCGTATGCAGGTCTGGAGAAGCTTCGTAAGCTTTGATGGTCTCACCGAAGCGGATGGAAAGCTTCTGGGAGGTATCGGTAGCGATTCTCTGGGGAGAATCCGGCAGGAAGGGATTGGGGATCCTCACATTCACCACTTCGTCAATGAATTTCTTCGGATCCAGGATGCCGGGATTTACCACTACGGGAAGTCCTTCTTTGTAACCGATGACTTCCACCATATTTTTCAATAACGGGTTCTTCATCTCTTCGGAGATCAGGGTATATCCCAGAAGGCAGCCATAGATGGCCAGTGCGGTGTGCAGAGGATTCAGGCAGGTACATACCTTCATTTTCTCCACTTTGTCTACGGTCGCTCTGTCGGTGAAGATGATGCCGCCTTTGTCCAGTGCGGGCTTACCGTTCGGAAAAGCATCTTCAATGACCAGGTATTCGCATTCTTCCGCATTGACAAAGGGAGCGATATAGGTGTTTTTGGAAGTAACTACGGCATCCAGACCGCCGATATGATCCTCGGCCAGCATAGCTTCTACTTTGGCATCAGGTCTGGGGGTGATCTTGTCGATCATGCTCCAGGGGAAGGTGACTTTCGTCTGGTCATTGACGTAGCCTAAGAAGCCGGCTTCCACCAGTCCGTTGTCGGTCCATGCCTTGGCGAACGCATTGACAGCGGCATATAATTTGTCACCGTTATGGGAGCAGTTGTCCATGCTGACCATGGCAATGGGGAGCGCTCCGTGAGTGTATCTGGTATAAAGCAGGGAGACTACCTTGCCCAGGTAGCTTTCGGGGGCTTCGGGACCTTTTTCGAAGTCAGCGGCTACTGCGGGGAAGAATTCTCCTTTGGCATTGGCGGTAGCATAGCCTTTTTCAGTGATGGTAAAGCTGGCCATCTGGAGAGAAGGATTTTTAAAAATCTCCCGGAGACGTGCGTATTCTGCTTCGTTTTTACTGTCCAGGATCAGAGACTCCATGATGCTGCCTACGATGGTCTTTTCCACGGTGTTGTCGGCTTTTAAGGTGGCGAGAATGCTTAAATTGTCGTGGGGACGGTAGCTTTTTTCAATGATCTCGTAGTCATAGCCTTCCGCTGCGATGAGACCGGTATCCAGAATGCCGCTGTTTAACAGATTCTGAGCTACGTTGGCCTGAAAGGCACGGAAGATATTGCCGGCACCGAAGTGGATCCAGTGGGGATGTTCCACGGTGTTTTTATGAACGGTATCGTAATCGAATTCCGGCAGATGATAACCGGCAGCGAGAAATGCGTCCCGGTCGTCATGAAGACTTTTTAAGGTAAGTTCCATAATGGTTTCCTCCAAACTGATTTATGAGTTTTCAGGTGCGATGATTATTTCTGCTTATGGGACTTCTCGATAGCTTCCCACAGACCGTTTAAATAGGTGGCGCCTAAAGCTCTGTCGTACAGTCCGTATCCGGGCATGGCCACTTCATCCCAGATCATACGTCCGTGATCGGGGCGGATGGGACCGTCAAAACCAATATCATAAAGAGCCAGCATGATCTCGTACATATCGAAGGTTCCATCGCTGGACAGATGTGCAGCCTCCTCAAAATCAGTAGGAGAGTTGAACTTCAGGTTTCTGACATGGGCGAAATGAATGCGGCCTTTCAGGGAGCGGATCATATCCGGCAGATCATTTTCCAGGTTGGTGCCGTAGGAACCGGAACAGAAGGTAACGCCATTGTGAGGGTTATCTACCATCTTCATCATACGCAGGATATTCTGCTTGTTGATGATGATACGGGGCAGTCCGAAAACACTCCACGCAGGATCGTCAGGGTGGATCGCCATGTTAATGTCATATTTATCACAGGTGGGCATGATACGCTCCAGAAAATATTTCAGGTTGGCAAAAAGCTTTTCGTCATCCACATCTTTGTACATTTCGAACAGTTCTTTGACATGAGCCATACGCTCAGGCTCCCAGCCGGGCATTACAGTGCCGTTCATATCGCCGGCAATGGAGTCGAACATTTTGGCCGGATCAATAGCGTCTACAGCAGCCTGATTGTAAGCAAGGACTGTAGAACCGTCGGGACGCATTCTGGCAAGTTCGGTTCGTGTCCAGTCAAAGACCGGCATGAAATTGTAGCATACCATATGGATGCCTGCCTGACCGAGCCGTTCCAGGGTAGTGATATAATTCTCTATATATTGTTCACGGTCGGGAGAACCGATCTTGATGGCATCGTGAATGTTGACACTCTCGATACCGGCCAGCTGTAAGCCGGCAGCTTCAATCTCAGTCTTTAGGGCCAGGATGTCATCCATTTCCCAGACTTCTCCGGGAGCGGTGCCGTAGAGAGTGGAGATGACTCCGGTGACACCGGGAATCTGACGGATCTGTTTTAAGGTAACCGTGTCGTACTTGCTGCCATACCAGCGTAATGTCATTTGCATAATAGAAATCCTCCTTGTAGGGAATGCTTTGGTTTCGTTTTTTGCTGTCTTAAGCATAACAGAATTGCAAATGCATTAAAACTGCATGAATTGCTTGAAATAGTGCAAAAATTGCTATATAGTAAGACAGGGGATATAAACCATGGAAAATAAAAACTGAACAGAATGATACAGGAGAGAAAATGGATGGTCGTGAACAGAAAAAGCAGCCTGCGCTGCCGGGATGCGGCGGACGAACGGCAATATATGTTGAGCGGTGACTATGAGGTCTATGAGAAGGTAGGGGAGCCTGTCGGAGCGGTGTCGTTCCATTATCATGATTTTTATGAGCTGATCTATATTATAGAGGGGGAATTTTCTTCCCTGATCGAGGACCGGGCGGTGCGGATGCGGAAGGGAGATTTCCTGCTGATCGATAAGAATGTCATGCACAAATATCATCCCACGGAGAAGAAAATGGATTCGTCCCGCCGGATCATTTTGTGGATTAGTGATCAGATGCTGCGGGAGCTGGCGGCGGGAGAGCCGTTTCTTGCAGAATGCTTCTGGGGAGCGGGGCCGAAACTGTATCATTTCCCCATTTATTATGAGGAAATTTTGCGTGGATTTCTGCTAAAGCTTGCTATGTCGGAGATCTTAGAGGGGGATGATGTCCAGAACTGCGGAATCCGTAAGGTCATGGACAGAGGCAATTTGAGCCTGTTTTTTGGGTATCTGAATGTGTTGTGTAAACGGGAGGAATATTTGTCTTCCACACAGGAGATCGTGGATCATCCTCTGGTGGAGCAGGTGACAGGGTATATCGAAGCCCATATCGGTGAGGAGATCACCGTAGAGGATGTGGCGGAGACTGTGCATATGAGTAAGTTCTATTTTCTGCGGAAATTTAAAGAAATCACCGGAATGACGGTGCATAATTTTATTGTGAACAAGCGGATCATTGCTGCCTGTCAGATCATGGCGGAAGGGAAGAGTATTACCGAAAGCTGGCAGATGACCGGCTTTGCGGATTACTCCTCTTTCCTGCGGAATTTCCGGAAAATCTATGGCATTTCCCCAAAAGAGTACCGGGAAAATAACCGCAGCTTGATTATTTCCCAGTAAAGAGGTCGATTGCCGGGGCACCGGCAGCATGAAACAGAATGTGGAAAAATAGGATTTTAATTATGCTAAGTAAGCTCATTTAATGCAAAAAATATCATAATATGTTATACTGTATCTGTTATGCGCTGAGCACTGAATGAAGAGAACAAATGATAGAAGAACATAGGGATGTTATGATGGAAAATTATCAGGAAAAGTATAAAAAAGAATTACACCAGCAGGAGATCAACTCAAATATACACACACTAAAAGGCTTTTTCTGGATTTTTGTGACTATTCTGCTCCTCTGGCTGTTGACATTAGTGAGAATCTTTATTGTGGATGCCAGAATTTTTACCATGGCAGCAGGGGTGTCGGCGGTGATGGGAATTCCTGTTTTATACATTTATAAAAAGGTGGATCTGTCAAAGCATTGGGTAAAGTATGTGTTTTTGACACTGATCTGTATGATATCGGCAGTCATTGCGGCATTTTTGTCATTCCATGCGGTGCTTATCTATGTGTTGCCGTTGCTTTTGGCGGTACAGTACAGGGAGCGGATGACACTGTGGATCACCTATGTTGTCAATGACGTGACAATGGCTGTCAGTATGGTGACGGGATTCTATCACGGAATCTGTGATTTGAATATGCTCTTAGGAAGCAATCATTCCAGAGACTGGTATATGGAGCAGTGGATGGCGGGGACGCTGCAGTTTGGCATTGAGCCGGATCCGGTGTTCGTGATATTGTTCTACGGAGCGCTGCCCCGGGCGGTGATACTCCTGATATTCACCATTATTTTGCGGTATATCAGCATTACCAGCCACAAGGATGCACAGAGGATCGCTGATCTGACATATCGTAAGGAGACCGATCTGGGCACCCATGTATATAACGAGAATAAATATGAGGAAATGATCAATGATTACTATCCGCAGGTGGACAGACTGGCAGCTATTTTCTGGGATGTGAATAATCTGAAATGTGTCAATGACAAATATGGCCATGCCGCCGGAGATGTGTTGATCCAGACATTGTCTTCCGTATTATATGAATTATCCACGGACAGACGTAAGGTCTATCGCATAGGCGGAGATGAATTTGTCATGCTGATCGAGAATCCGGTGGAAGCGGAGATCCAGTCCATGATCGAATCTGTCAATGCCGCATTGCAGGAGAAAGACAGCCGGGGAGAGATACCAATCTCCAGTGCCGTGGGCTGGGCGGAAGGCTGTGGCATGGACATCCGCAAGATTGTGAATGAAGCGGATGCAAAGATGTATGAGAATAAAAAACGTGAGAAGGAAGGCAGAAAATAGGATGGCAAACTGGGTAAGTGCAGGCTGTGGCGTCATTGCCAACGAACTGGCGCAGGCTATGGAAAAAAGAGGACAGAAGCTGTACGGCGTTGTAAACCGGACACCGGAGAAGGCAGTGGCCTTTGCGGAAAAATACGGTGTGCAGAGGGTGTTTACGAGCTTTCAGGATGTATGTGCGGATCCTGCGGTGGATATCATTTATATTTCCACACCCCATAACACTCACATTCACTTTCTGCGGAAAGCGCTGGCAGCCGGCAAGCATGTGCTGTGCGAAAAATCCATTACGCTGAATTCCGAAGAACTGGAAGAGGCAGTGCAGCTGGCGAAGGAGCATGGTGTGGTGCTGGCGGAAGCTATGACTATCTATCATATGCCGATTTATAAAGAGCTGAAAAAACGCATGGATGCCGGAAAATTCGGAGAATTGCGTGTGATACAGATGAATTTCGGAAGTTATAAGGAATACGATATGAAGAACCGGTTCTTCAACCGGAATCTGGCCGGAGGAGCACTGCTGGACATCGGTGTGTATGCCCTTTCCTTTGTCAGAATGTTCTTAAATTCCTGCCCGGATCAGATTACTTCGCAGGTGAAGCTTGCACCTACCGGTGTGGACGAGCAGGCGGGAATACTTCTGATGAACCGGGAGCAGGAGATGGCAACGGTCACATTGTCCCTGCATGCCAAGCAGCCCAAACGGGGCATGATCTCTTTTGACAAGGCTTACGTGGAAATGTATGAGTATCCCAGAGGGCAGAAAGCAGTGATCACGTACACGGAAGACGGACACACCGAGGAAATTGTGGCGGGAGCTACGGCAGACGCACTGGGATACGAGGTGGAGGATATGGAACAGGCCATCGCCGGACATCCGGAATTAATGAAGCTTGAGTTTACCGAGGATGTTATGAAAATGATGACCCGGATCCGAAAAGACTGGGGACTGACTTATCCAGAGGAAGAGCATGCCACGGAAAAAATCTGAGGAGCAGCCCTGATGCAGTTCCTGACAGGCTCCATGATCTCTGTGGTGATCTGTGTGGCAGCCTTTGTATGGATGAAAAAACACCCGGGAAAAGCTGACTTCCGGGTGCTTTATCTTATCTCGCTAAACTTAGAAGAAGTTTTTGCAACGCATAAGAGTCACCATCCATAACTGTAAAGCGGGCTTTTTTTGGTGGCTCATCTGCGGAACCGGAAGAGGTGGCGGTGTGCAGGTAACAGCAGTCGATCCCCGCAGCTATAGCACCTGCCAGATCACTGGTGCGTTCGTTGCCGGTCATCAGACAGGTGGTGAAATCTAATCCGTAGCGGTCAAACAGGATCTGAAAAAAAGCGGGATCCGGCTTGCAGCACCCCTCGTCAGAGGAGATAAGGATACCGTCGAACAGATCCCAGAGTCCCAGCGAGCGCAGCTCGTATTCGGTGAAGATCCGCTGGGCATTGGACAGGAGGTAGATCCCACAGCCTTTTGCATGGAGCTGCTGCAGTGTGCCGATCGTGGCGGGATAGCATTGTAAAATATTGAGGGATTCGATCCGGAAGAACTGACCGGTAGCGGTCAGAAGAGCCTCTGTGGGTTGGATCCCTTTTTCGACATAAAGAGTTCGAAAAATATCTGCGGCGCAGATCTCCGGACAGGTGTAAGATGAGGGAACCTTGCGGGCAGCCGTTTCCAGCTGGCGATATCTGTTCCTCAGTTCCCTCCCCGTATAGGAAGCACCCTGGAAGGAATAGAACAGCGCAAGCCTTTTCCAGAGGGAAGTTTTATTTTCATTAGTGTGGATGTCTACTAAAGTGCCGTAGAGATCAAAGATAAAATTCCGGTACATAGAAACCTCTTTTCTTGCGATGGAATAGCTTATGCATAGGAAATTTAACGGCAGGCTCTTTCTGTAACCGTAGGCAGAGCCGATAGATATAGTATAGCATTTCTTGCATTTTTCAACAATTAAAAATATAATGATACCAAGGGCAAAAGGTCTAAGCCCACACGAGCTTGCTCATAAGTGGGTGAAAGACCTTTTGACTCCGACGGAACTATTCAGAACTATGAAATTATGAAGCTTTTGTACCGCTGGATAAAGAAAACAGGAGCGACCGGCGGTATGCAGGGAGAGTACCGATGATACGAA
Organism: Lachnospiraceae bacterium GAM79; assembly: GCA_003584705.1. Lineage (GTDB taxonomy): Bacteria > Bacillota > Clostridia > Lachnospirales > Lachnospiraceae > Acetatifactor > Acetatifactor acetigignens. The sequence goes on along the minus strand of AP018536.1, from coordinate 2,458,071 downwards.
ATACTGGTCCGGGGAAGAGACTTCTGGCAGCAGGGATTGTACTTATACTAGGCATGACCGGCTGTGGAACAGACAATGAATTATCTCTGACAGGGACGGAAGAGACAGGAATAGAAGTAATGGCCACGGTGGATTTCACAGAAGAGGCTGCCACCGGGGAGAATGCACCGGATGTCACGGATGGGGATGCCGCCACCGGGGATGCAGAGCAGACTACGGCGGACCGCATGGCGGGACGGACGAAGGTAAAGGGAATCTACGTCACCGGCCCGAAGGCTGGCAGTGCCGGAATGGAAGATCTGATCCGCCTGGTGGATGAGACGGAACTGAATGCCATGGTCATCGACGTGAAAAACGACGAGGGAAATTTGACGTTCCGGCTGACTAATGAGGAGATTCCACAGGACATTCCCGTGCTGGACCGGATATCCGAAATGCAGGCCGGAATACGTTACATCCGGGACATTCAGACAATGATGCAGGAATTGAAAGATCATAATATATATACCATTGCGCGGATCGTATGCTTTAAGGATCCCATTCTGGCGGCGGCACAGCCGGAATTGGCACTGACGAAGCCGGACGGTAAGCCGGTGACAGATGCCAATGGACTGGCCTGGGTAAATCCCTACAGGCAGGAGGTCTGGGAATATCTGACAGAGCTTGCGGAGATGGCGGCAGATCTGGGTTTTGATGAGATCCAGTATGATTATGTGCGATTCCCGGTAGGTTCGGATGCCGATGCGGCGGATTACGGTGTAGATATGGAAGCTTATCCGAAGCGGCAGGCCATACAGGATTTCCTTTCTTATGCGGGAGACAGACTTCATGAAAAGGGCTGTGTGGTCACGGCAGATGTCTTCGGCACTATTATCGGCAGCGAGACGGATGTGCAGACCGTAGGGCAGGATTACACGGCACTGGGACAGACAGTGGATGCCATCAGCCCTATGGTATATCCCTCTCATTATGCTAACGGTGTGTTCGGTCTGAAGGTGCCGGATGCCCATCCTTACGAAACGGTATCGACCGCCATGCAGGGGTCTGCAGAAGAATTGCAGGAGATTCCGGAAGCGGAGAGGGCTGTAGTACGGCCATGGCTGCAGGCATTTACGGCCACCTGGGTTCCGGGACATATTTCCTACAACGGAACACAGATCAGAGAACAGATCCAGGCAGTCTACGATGCGGGATATGAAGAATGGATCCTGTGGAATGCAACGAACCGCTATTCTCCGGATGGATTACTTGCCGCAGGAGAAGAGAAGCAATAGCGGCAGAAGCTGGCTTTATAACAAATCCGGGCAGGAGCACAGGCCAGGAGCCCGGTCTGATAGGAGCATAAGATGAAAGTAGTCAATAAGATCATGATAGGAATTGCAGTGTTGTGTCTGCTGTTGTGTGGCGGAATCCTGGTATTCGCATTGAACCCCGATATGACCAGTTCTCTGGCGCAGAAACTGTATGGCAATACAGTGGATATGCCCCCTGGGACCGAAGAGACCGGGGAAGGACAGACTTCCGGGAATGGAAATATCAGTGTGACGCTTCCTAATGGTATGCCGGGGGAAATGAACGGCTACGTGGCGCCGTCCATGGATCAGATGCAGATTCCGGAGGATGTCAGCGGCAGGACAGGATTTACTCCCGTGCAGCCGGAAGAACAGCAGATTCCGGATCAGGAAGCACAGAATCTGAAGGAAACATTAGGTTCCGGAGAAACGGGAGAGGGGCTGTCATTTTCCGCAGAGGAGTATCCGTATTATCAGATGTTGTCGGAGAATCAGCAGTCCGTATACCGACAGATTTATGCCAACGCACAGAACCTGACGGAAAAGTTTGCACCGGAGAAGACCGTGTCTGCCAGTGATGTAAAGACAGCGTTTGAGGCGGTGATCGGTGATCATCCGGAAATGTTCTGGCTGGAGACGGGTTATTCCAGCAAATATCTGGCCAACGGGCAATGCGTGGAGATCGATTTAAAATATAACGGTACGGCAGATGATCTGGAGAGCGCAAAGCAAAGATTTGATGCGGCGGCACAGAATCTGATTACCGGGGCAGCGTCCCTTGACAGCAATTATGAAAAAGAGAAATATGTGCATGATGCACTGGCATCGGCAGTAACCTATGATCTGACAGCGGATATGAACCAGAGTGCTTACAGTGCACTGGTGAATGGGAAGAGCGTGTGTGCCGGTTATGCCAGAGCTTATCAGTATCTGTTACAGCAGCTGGGAATTCCCTGTTATTACTGCACCGGTTATTCCGGTGGGGATCATGCCTGGAATATCGTAAAGCTGGAGGATGGTTATTACAATGTGGATGTGACCTGGGATGACGCAGCGGCCATCCGATATGACTATTTTAACAAGACGGATGCAGATTTTGCCTCCACCCATGTAAGACAGAATCTGTCGGTGTATCTGCCGGCCTGCAACGGTACCGCTTACAGACAGGAAAATACCACAGGGGCAGCGGGTACCGGTCAGCCGTCTGAAGCAGGCGGAGCCACACCGGATCCGGACGCAGGCACCACGCCCTCCGGCGGTCAGACAGACGGGAGCGTTACAGATCCCGGACAGCAGGGAGACGGTACGCAGGAACCGGAGCAGCCTGGCAGCTCTCTCAGTGATTATATCAATCCGGATCCTCAGGAGCTGTTGCGTTATCCCTCCGGCAATACCGCAGGCTCTGCAGGCAATACCACAACTGCCGCTACGCCGGAGCCCAGAGCCGATGCGCTGACGGATTTAAGTTCCTATTATGAAGACTGCAGGAAGCAGCTGACCGGCCTGGGAAGTGGTGACCAGCATTTTGACAATGTTGTGCCTAAGAGCCTGTGGAGTACCATTGAGCAATCCTATCATACCGGAGCCTACGAGCAGGGATATGTGGTGGATGTGTTGAAAAATCTCGGTATGGAGTATTTTGCAATACAGCTGCAGCTGGTGGATATCGGAGACGGATATTACAGAGTGTATCATAACGTTGTGACCTATTAGGAAACAGATAAGAAACACTGGTATCGAAAGGTATCGGTGTTTTTAAATCATAGAAATAAAAATAAGAATCATTACTAATATTATTGACAGATAATTCCAACTGTGTTATTATCAGGATAAAGAAAATAAGAAATGTTAAGCAAATAAAATATGGTAGATAAGAGATACTAAAAAGGAAGCGAAACAGGCTGAAGGAGAAAAGGAGAGAATATAATGAATAACAAGGCAATGCACAAGTTAAGTTATGGATTGTATATCGTAACGACGAAAGATGGAGAGAAAGCAAACGGTTGTATCGTCAATACTGCGATTCAGGCGGCATCCACTCCGAATCAGCTCTGCATATGCATCAATAAGGCAAATTATACCCATGATATGGTGTTAAAGACCGGCGTGTTCAACGTATCGGTGCTTAGTAAGACAGCACTATTCCCTCTATATCAGCGCTTTGGTTTCCAATCCGGCCGGGAAGTGGACAAATTCGCAGACTACACAGCGTATAAAAATGCGGAGAATGGCGTGCCCTACATCATAGAAGGCACAAATGCTTATCTGGCGGTAAAGGTCAGTCAGACCGTGGATCTGGGATCCCACACCATGTTCATTGGTGAAGTGACAGAGATGGAAGTGTTAAGCGAGGAGCCATCGGCAAACTATGAGTACTATCAAGAAGAGGTAAAGCCAAAGCCGGAGGAAGTGGGAAAAGCCGCAGACGGCCAGACGGTATGGCGCTGCACCATCTGCGGTTACGAATACGTGGGCGAGGAACTGCCGGAAGATTTTATCTGTCCGCTGTGCAAACACCCAGCTTCCGATTTTGAAAAGGTGATCAAAAATTAATCCAGTGGTTTTAATAAGGTGAAATGACTGCGCTGTGTCCGGAGGATGCCAAGCTTTGTGAGCTTGCCCAGCTCTGCGGACATGGCGCTCCTTTCTACCCCGAGATAATCCGCCAGCTCCTGCCGGTTGAAAGGGATGGTAAAATCGTTGCTCCTTTTCAATTTTGCCTGATCGGTAAGATAGGCCATCAGTTTTTCCCGGGTGGTCTTACGGGAGGTATATTTGATCTTCTGATTCAGATACATATTTTTCTGCGCTACGATTCCTAGGAGATTGCGTATCAGGGTATGATGGAAAGTGCAGCTGTTGTCGCAGGTGTTTAACAGTGTTTTCCCATTTAGGAACATCACTGTACAGTCCTCTGCTGCCACAATATCCACGGGAAGATATGGAATTCCTGCACAGGCAAAAGCCTCCCCAAACAGGGAATCCGGGGGGATAGAAGCGGTGATATTGCGGTTGCCGTAATAATCGTCCTGTAGGATGTGAACGGAGCCGGATTCGATAATGCCGATGAAATCCGCAGGATCACCGGCATGCTTGATGTATTCTTCCTTTTGATAGGATTTCGTATATGCATTCAGACGCTTCAGCATAACAGGGATATCTTCGGGTAAAATATTTTGAAAAAGAGTGCTAGTCATAATGAATTCTCCTTTTGTTGGAAAATCAACATACTTGATGGGATGATTCTAGTATAATCACCTCAGAAAGTCAAGGAGAGCTCTGGTGGGAGCATGCCGGGCAGGCACAATAACGATGTGTTTAAGAAAGGATGGACAACGATGTATAAAAATATCGACAAGCAGACCAAATTAACTCTGAAGGAGCTGGTGGAATACCAGGAGGGCCAGGTAGTCAGCAAGACTCTGGTACAGAACGATTATGTGAGCATGACAATCTTTTCCTTTGACAAGGGCGAGGAGATATCTACCCATGCAGCAGGCGGAGATGCCATGGTGACCGTTCTGGAAGGCAAGGGCAGATTTACCGTAGGCGACGAGGTATTCTATGTGGAAGAGGGCGAGACACTGATCATGCCCAAGGATATTCCTCACGCAGTATACGGTGAAGAGAGATTCAAGATGCAGCTGACCGTGTCTTTCTAAATTATAAGTCGTGCTGTATATACCGCTTGTGTGGAACTAATATTCATGCAGGCGGTATTTTTTTGCCCTTTGTGTTCAGAATTTTACCGCTGGAGCTGGGCGAGAACATGATGGTGCCCATAGGTTGGACTGGTTCACTATCGGTTCTTTTTATGAGGCCATTGGTCATAAGCTGGAAGGAGAAGCGCTGCTTACGATTAATCGCAGGACGCTGGAGAAGATGATTTTGTATGCGAAGGAAATAATGATTTTGTTGGAAAAACAACATAACAACCAGCTTAAGTCTGCTATAGTATTCGAAGAGACAAAGAGAACAGCAAAATTAAGGAGGCAACATGATTCGAAAAATCATTCATATTGATGAAGAAAAATGCAATGGTTGTGGTATTTGTGCGACCGCATGTCACGAGGGTGCGATAGATATTATTGATGGCAAGGCAAAATTGGTCAGGGAGCATTTCTGCGACGGCTTCGGTGACTGCCTGCCGGGGTGTCCCACGGGAGCCATCACCTTCGAAGAGCGGGAGGCGCCGGCCTATGATGAGGCGGCAGTAAAGCAGGCACAGCAGCTGAAACAACAGGAAAAGATGCAACGGGAAGGTATGCAGATTCCCCATGGAGGATGCCCAGGAAGCAGAATGCGTCAGATGAACCGGACGGAGAACGCAGAAATTGTGGCAGAGAGTAGTGCGACAATGAAATCCCAGTTGTGTAACTGGCCGGTCCAGATCAAACTGGCACCTTTGCAGGCACCGTATTTTGACGGGGCAAAACTGCTCATCGCGGCAGACTGTACCGCATATGCTTATGCAAATTTTCATAAGGAGTTCATTCGCGGCAAAGTGACGCTGATCGGCTGTCCGAAGCTGGATGCAGTGAATTACAGCGAGAAGCTGACGGAGATTCTGCGGAACAACGACATTCAGTCCGTGACCATCGTGCGCATGGAAGTGCCCTGTTGCGGAGGACTGGAAATGGCGGCAAAGAAGGCTATACAGGACAGCGGAAAGTTCCTGCCCTGGCAGGTAGTGACCATCTCCATTGACGGAGAAATTTTGGAATAATCAGGATTGCCTGTACGGAAAGCAGGCATCTGAAAAATGGAGGTTTGTAGGAAAATGCAGGGAGACAGAATCATCAGCGCCCTGATCGGCTTGGTGGGAGCCATGTCTAATAATGGCAAAACAGAACGGACGGACAGTGTGGTCCGGGAAGCATTTCTGCGGTTGACAGATGGCGATAGCGAAGAAGAGACAGTTCAGAAGATTCATGCGGAGAAATTCGCCATTGCACCGGACTGCGCTACCTGTCTCAACCCCTGTGGCAATACTTCAGATTGCGATATGTCGCAATTTTACGCAGCAGATGCGAAGATCATCGCGGCAAAGCGGGATCTGATTGAGGCTATTTGTAAAAAAATGAGTTCATCGGAGATCATTCCGGAAACAGTGTATCAGGGAATTGCCTATCTGGGCTATGATCTGGAGCCGGAGGCTTATGCGCAGATACAGCAGAAGATTATGTGCTATGATTTGATTCAATAAATAGAGAGTTAGTGAAATAATCCCGTAGCCCTTGGCAGGGTATAAGAAACGCGGCACGCTCGCGCTCTGTCGCAGAGCGTAGCGGTACATAAGCGGTCATAATACGACCGCTAAGTACCGACGTCTGCTTACGGCACTGCTTATTCTTATACCCAGCCGGGGCTACTGTTTTTTTAAACTTTCCAAAATGCAGAACGCCCATGGCGGACGGAATGTCCTTCCGAGGATGTTTGTCGGGAGGTGGTGATATTTTCTCGAAAAGTGTAGAAAAACAGGGTGGAGCGAACAGGACGTTCGCGACAGGCGGACGTTGCCATGGATGGCAACTGGAGCCGTGCCCGTGCGGTTTAGAACCGCTACTCACTTTTCGTCAGAAAATTCCCACCGGGAGACCTTACATCGAGGAAGGACATTCCGTCCGCCATGGGCGTTCGTGGATTTGTTTCACTAACTCTCAAGTTACACTAACACAATTTGCCGATATAACGAGATTATGTTATATTAAGTTTATCTTAGAGAAATGAGAGAGAGTAATGGCTGGAATTGAAAAAGTGATTTTCATGAATATGTGTATGGTCTATGATAAAGAAGGTAATGTGGTGGCGCTGGACAAGGTGGGGAAGAATTATTCGGGAACGACATTTCCCGGAGGGCATGTGGAGCCGGGTGAGACTTTCAAAGAATCGGTGATCAGAGAAATCTATGAGGAGACTGGACTGACGATCCAAAATCCCAGACTGACCGGCATTTATCACTGGATGACAGGGGATATAAGGAATGTGGGATTTTTATATAAAACGTCGGAATATGAAGGAAAATTGATCTCATCCGAGGAGGGAAAGGTCTACTGGATCTCCGGAGAACAGTTTTTGAAGAAGCCGCTGGCGCCCGGTATGGAGCAGGTGTGGCAGATGATGCATGATGAGAATGCACAGGAATGTTTGCAGACATTGACGGAAGAAGGCATTGTATCAAAGATCCAGTAGGATATTTCGGAGGCAGGAGGCCCGTGAAAACGGAAAGCATCACAAAGGAAACCCGGTAGGAGGAAAATAAAATGATCAACAAATTACATATGGCAATGATCGAACTTTACCATGGAGATGCAAAGCGCATTCAGCATTTTTGCAAGGTACACAGCTATGCGAAGCTGATTGCGGAAATGGAGAATGTGGATGCTAAGACCTTATTTATTTTGGAGACGGCAGCACTGACTCATGATATCGGCATCCATCTGTGTGAAGAAAAATACGGAAACTGTAACGGAAAATTACAGGAAAAAGAAGGCCCGGTCATTGCTGAAAAGCTGCTGTCAGATCTTGGTTTTTCCGGAGAAGTTTCTGAGCGGGTACAGTATCTGATTGCCCATCATCATACCTACAACAATATAGACGGCATTGATTATCAGATTCTGGTGGAAGCGGATTTCCTTGTAAACATGTGTGAGGACGAACTGTCTGAAGAAGCCTTGCAGAACGCTTATCGGAATATTTTCCGGACGGAAACTGGGAAAAAGATCTGCAGAGAGATGTATGATATAGCATGACTTTTTTGCGAATGAAAAGATCGCCGGAGAGCTTGACATGACGAAAGGAGCATTATACCGCCATTACAAGAGTAAAAGAGATATTTTTGACTGCATTGTAGAGCGGATGGAGCAGGGAGACAGCGAGCAGGCTGCAGAGTATGACATGTCGGAAGATGATAAAGAGAGTATGCCGGATCAGTACAAGACAGTGTCTCTGGAGGAATTTGTCGAATATAGTAAGTCTATGTTTGCATACTGGACGGAGGATGATTTCGCATCCGTGATCAGTAGCATGGCACAGGAATGGATAGAAAGGCGATGATCCGGAAGTGCTTATTTACAAAAAGAGATGATGATACAATAAAAAATGCAATTGAAAAATAAGAAAAACAGCTTGCAAAACAAATGGTACAGTGCTACTATAACCACGAAAAAAACAAGTTGGAGGTGAATTTCATGGACAGTTGCGATGGTTATGGGCGAAGTAGAAAACACGGTGCTTTTTTCCTGCGAGCAGGGTACAGCTGTCTGTGGAAAGTGACGGCCGTATTTTGATTTGTTGTGCATAGAGATTTATGCAGAGGAAGCATCGTGTGATGCTTCTTTTGTTTTGCCCTTTACGTTGCATTTAAAAGATGAGAACGAGAAAGGAGACTTAGACTATGAACAAGAAATATTCCGAACTGGCAGAATTATTTCGCAGCGAGAAAACGGATGAGGAGATCCTGGATTTTTTATTGAATTATCATAAAAACGATATTGCCGATATGATGGCGGGGATGACAGAGGAAGAACGGAAGCGATTGTATCATCTGCTGGGAGCGCAGAAGGTCGCAGAGATCTTCAAATACATTGAGGAACCCCGTAAGTATATCCGGGAACTGTCTGTGGAGAGTGCTGCGAGAGTGATCTCCGAGATGGATTCTGATGACGCCGTCGATTTGTTGGAAGATCTGGATCCGGAAGAGAAAGAACAGATCGTCCGGATGCTGGACGAGGATGCGAAAAAAGATGTGAAGATGCTGCTGTCCTATGATGAAGAAGAGATCGGCAGCTGCATGACGACGAACTACATCTGTATCCCGGAGAACCTGACCATCAGGCAGGCTATGAGCGAGTTGGTAAAGCAGGCCGGAGAAAACGACAATATCATGACCATCTATGTGGTAGATGAAAAGGGTGTTTTCGCCGGAGCCATCGATCTGAAGGATCTGATCCGGGCAAGGGAAAATGCGCATCTGGAAGATCTGGTGTTGAAATCTTATCCTTATGTGACCGATCATGAGAAGATCGATGATTGTATGGACAGGATCCTGGATTATGCGGAGGACTCGATTCCCGTATTGTCAGAAGATAAGAAAATCCTCGGTGTCATCACATCCGAAGACCTGATCGAAATGGTAGACAATGAGATGGGCGAGGACTATGCAAAGTTAGCAGGTCTGACCGCAGAAGAGGATCTGAAGGAGCCCACACTTCAAAGCATGAAAAAGCGACTGCCCTGGCTGATCATCCTGCTGTTCTTAGGCATGGCGGTATCCTCTGTGGTGGGACTTTTTGAAAACGTGGTAGCAGTGCTTCCCATCGTGATATGCTTCCAGTCATTGGTGCTGGATATGGCGGGAAATGTGGGAACCCAGTCCCTGGCAGTGACAATCCGTGTGCTGATGGACGAGAACCTGACAGGAAAACAGAAGTTCCAGCTAGTGGTCAAGGAAGTAAAGACCGGTTCCTTAAACGGTATTTTGTTGGGCGTGATGGCGCTTCTGTGCCTTGGCATTTATGTGCATTTCTTCAAGGGTTATACCTGGATGGGAGCCTTTGGGATCTCCGGCTGTGTGGGAGTATCCCTGCTGGTGGCAATGGCAATCTCCAGCGCTGTTGGTACGGTGATCCCCATGTTTTTCCATAAGATAAAGGTAGACCCCGCAGTGGCATCCGGTCCCCTGATCACCACAGTAAACGATCTGGTGGCGGTAGTGACCTATTATGGTCTGGCGTGGCTGCTTCTGATCCGGTAATAATAGAGATGAGTTTTCATGGTGGCCATGCTTTAATCGCATGGCCGCTTTTTAGATTGCGCAAACAGTTTCAGGAAGCTGTGCTTTCGGAAGCATCCGGTGTCGTCTCAGGGATAAGATTGCTGTAATAAGCGGTCTTTCCGGATAACACGTCATCATAGAATCCTTGTTTCCAGTCGATGTAGTCCACGGCCTCCTGCAGCTGCTGCATGGAGGTTAACAGTGCTTCTTTTTTCCGGGAGAGGATGTCTTTTCTGGCGGGAATGGAGGATTCGCCCTCCAGACATAAATGCAGATATTCTTTCATTTCGGCGATGGAGAGACCACAGTTTCTGAGGCACCCGAGACTCTGGATCCATTTGATATCGTGGTCATCGAAGACACGATAATTGCGGCTGTCCCGCTTCACGTTGGGTACCAGTCCCTCCTTGCAGTAAAATTTTAAGTTCTCATAGGTCATGCCGGTCAGGGCACAGGCTTCTTTCATAGAATACATAAAATGGCTTCCTTTTTGCTCATGTGGTTACTTCGCCATATAAAACTGCTTATCTGACTGAATGCAAGCATTCGCAGAACGCAGTTTTGCATGGCTCTGAAAAGTTACAAAAAAGTATTGCCGGTAGTTACTACCGTTTGATAAAATCATAACGTAAAATAGACGCACTGTCAATGCGGAAAGGATTACAACACTTATGAATCATTCAGGAATTTTGAAAAATAAGCTGTTCTTGTATCTCACAGAGTTCTTCGCCGGGATGTCCGTCATGGCGGTGGAACTGGGAGCCAGCAGACTGTTGGCACCGTATTTCAGTTCTTCCCAGATCGTATGGACCATTGTCATCGGCACCATCATGATCGCCATGGCGCTGGGCAATATCTACGGCGGTAAAAGTGCGGACAAGTCCCCGAACCCGGACAAACTCTACGGCAGGATCCTGATCGCGGCCATCTGGATTGCCCTGATCCCTGTGGTGGGCAAGTACATTATCCTTGGGATCTCCGCACTGCTGATCTTTACCGTCAGCAACAATTTCCTCATCATTGCGGCGTTTGCAGCCTGCATGGTGATCTTCGTGTTCCCCTTATTTTTACTGGGAACTGTGACCCCTTCTCTGGTAAAATATTCCGTGGATAGTCTGGATGACAGCGGACAGACCGTGGGAACTTTAGGTGCATTCAATACCGTGGGAAGCATCATCGGAACCTTCGTACCGACTTTCGTGACGATCCCGGCGGTGGGAACCTCCATTACATTTCTGATCTTTTCCGGAATTCTGATCCTGCTGTCTGTGATTTACTTTATCTGCCAGCATACGGGAAAGAAAAAGATTGCAGCATCGGTACTGATCTTTATTTTATGCTGTGGTCTGGGATATTCGGATTCCTTTGCTTTCTGGCAGAAGGATCTGACCTACGAAGGAGAGTCCATCTATAATTATCTGCAGGTATCGGAGACGGACAGACAGGTGGTCCTGTCCACCAACGTGCTGTTCGGTGTCCAATCCCTCTATATGAAAGAAGGGGGACTTACCGGCATGTATTATGACTATGCCATGGCGGCGCCCCTTATGGTGCCGGATAAACCGGTAGAGGACATGGATGTACTGATCCTTGGTATGGGAACCGGAACCTATGCGACCCAGTGCCGGAAATATTTCGGCGATATGAATATCGAGGGCGTGGAGATCGACGAAAAGATCACGGAGCTGTCGAGAGAATATTTTTCCCTGCCGGAGGATGTGAAGGTGACTACCTATGACGGCAGGGCTTTTTTGCAGGCGGTGGATACCACCTATGATGTCATCATGGTGGATGCCTATCAGGACATCACCATTCCTTTCCAGATGTCTTCCGTGGAATTCTTTACCATGGTCAAAGATCATCTGAAGGACGGTGGTGTCATGGTAGTCAATATGAACATGCACGGCAACAAGGAAGGGGATATCAATCAGTACCTTGCCGACACCATTGCCAACGTATTTGACAATGTCTATACTGTAGACGTGGCAGGCTCCACCAACCGCGAACTGTTTGCTTCCCAGCACAGTGATATGATAGAAGTATTATCCGATCATGTGGAGAATCTGTCAGATGCGGGACTGCAGAACATGATGCAGCGGGTAGCGGACAACAGCAGTGCCTACGTGACCGGAGATTACCTCATGACCGATGACAAGGCGCCTGTAGAACTTCTTGGCATGCAGGTCATCGATCAGCTGATTCAGGAAGAAGTAGCGTATTACAAGGATATTTATGAGGAACAGGGGATCAGCGGATTGATGGAACACCTGTAAATCGGCAGATTTGCAAATAGAGTTTGAAATAACATAAAGGGTAAGAATACGACGGTGGAGTCAACAGGCTTCACCGTTTTTTCCTAAAAAAATATAAAAACCATTGACCGGTAGCTACTACCGACTGCTACAATCACGCTATATGATGCAATAATGTTGGTCGTAGGAAGAAAGAGACCTTTTCAATAGAAGGAGGTAACAGAAATGATGTACAATCCCCAGTTGGATACCTTCATTTGTGTGGTGGAAGCAGGCAGTTTCAGCAAGGCAGCGGACAAACTGTATATTTCCCCACCGGCGGTGATCAAGCAGATCAATTCGTTGGAAAATAATCTTGGAGTACAGCTTTTTGCCAGAACCCACAGAGGTCTTGTGGTGACGGCGGCGGGAGAATCCCTCTATCAGGATGCAAAATATATGGTAAATTACAGTAAGTATGAGATCACTCCGGTAGAGCCCTATACCAGTGATGACCTGAACTGGACTAACAGCTCCAGCCGGGTATCCAGAGAGCATGATGATGAGAGCCTTCGGGATATTGCACTGACAGAGATTACTCCCGCAGACTGGGATTCTTATGATACCGTTTTGATCGGTGCTTGAGTTATAATTGGGACAAGTTAGAAGAAACCCAGTAAAATCAAGGGGTTGGAACTAATTTAGTCCTTATTTTTATACCTTTAAATCGGTACAGGATAGGGCAGCGCTGACATATCAATCCGAAATATGACCATTACATAGAGCAGTTCAGATTCATGGGCTGAGTGTGCTTTGTGTACCCAAGAGAGGTGAAAATTGAATAGTAATAATTTTAGGTAGGACTAAATTAGCTTTGCACTGAAAAGTGTATCCGGCTGTTTGTCCTGCCTTTTTTATTGGAAATGAGCAGGAGATGGCAGAAAAGAAGCTGATTTGGTCTGAATGTAAGTCATCTCGCAAAAAGAGAGGTGGCTGTATATGGAAGTATTGTCTTATGAAAGCAAGAGCAGAGTGTGATCGAATATAAATCGCTGGCAGATATTTCAGAGACAAGGAAAATAGGATAGAAACACAAACCGAAAGGTACGGGTAGCTGTATGAACAAAATTAGTAAGATTTGGAGGAACAGAAAAATGAATAACAAGTTAGAAGTAATAGGAATTGATCACGGCTGGTCAATGATGAAAACCGTAACTCAGGTATTTGTCACAGGGGTAAAGGAGATTACAACTACTCCGGCACTTTTTGGAGATGTTCTTGAGTACGACGGTAAGTATTACAAGATTGGAACAGTAAGGCAGGAAGTGAAAGATACAAAGGTTGAAGATGACAGCTTTTATCTTTTGACACTGGCAGCAGTCGCAAAGGAATTGAAGAAAAGAGGATTGTCAGATGCAAAGGTATTTCTTGCAGTAGGACTTCCACTTACCCGATTTGGAGCAGAGAGATGTTGCAGGATTGGCAATGGGATGGATGTTGAAAGGAGATTGATTATTATGAGAAGAATTGCAGGAGCCGTAGGAACCGCTGTTTTACAGATACTCAAGTGGATGCTGAAAATTGTTCTTGGAGCATTAAAGCTGTTCTTGGGACTTGTCAGGTTAGTTCTTCTTCTATTCTGTCTGATAGCAAGAGTATTTCTTTCATTCGTAAGAATGGGAACATTTTGAGGGGAGGTGAGACTATGGAGGTAAAAGGCTTCTTTCCTGCTTACAGGAAAAACAGAAGACTTGTGAAGTATTTCTTTAAATTTAAGAAATTGTTATAATCAAGGAGGTTAAAATGCACAGAATACGGGATTGTCCGGAATGAGCTGACGGGTATATCAAAGAGAAAATAAAAACGATCAACCTTGCGGGGGAATGTAAGCCAATGACTTATGTTCCCCCGCTTTTTTTATTTGGAGGATAAGCAGATATGATGAATTATGAGATTTTTAAGGAAGTAGTAAAAGAAAAGTTTATGGACTATATGCCCGACAGTTTTAAAGGTATGGAGCTTATAGTTAGACCTGCGGAAAAGGTAAATATGACATATGATGCTATCAATATTAGAGGGGAAGATACTACTATTTCTCCTACTATTTATATCAACGATATGTATGAGAAATATCAGAGCTGTGGTGATCTGGAGGAAACACTGATGGCGGCATGTGACCTTATGGCAATGGAGTTTGCAAAGACACCGCAAGTTGTTGATGTTGACAGCTTATACAAAGATGCAGATGAAAAGGTAGTATTCCAGCTTATCAATACGGAACAGAACAAGTCATTTCTGGAGCAGGTGCCACATAGAGAATTTCAGGATCTTTCCATTATCTATAAACTTGTGGTAAATGCGGATACTGAAAGTATTCAGAGTATAAAGGTTACGAACAGCCTTGCGGAAAGACTTGGAATGAATGAGGAGCAGCTTTTTAAATATGCGGCTGAGAACACAAGAAGAATCTTACCGCCAAGAATAAGAAATATGAATGATGTTATGAAAGAGATGTTTTTAAGTGACGGGATGCCGGAGGAGATAGCAGAGATGATGATCAGGGAAGTTCCACCGGAGCAGACTCTGTGGATAATCTCCAATAACAGGGGAATTGACGGTGCAGTATCAATGCTTTATGAGAATGAGCTTCACGAACTGGCAGAAAACCTTGAAAGTGATCTGTATATCCTGCCTTCAAGTGTGCACGAAGTTCTTGCGGTGTCTGTCTGATATTTTAACAGCATATGGTATTGATGTTTCAGCAGAGGAAATCCGCAGTACAAAGGCGGAAGAAATAAGGACAACAATAAGAGAGAAAGCGGAGGTGCGATAATGGCAGAGGAAATTCAGGAAGCGGTACAGATTATCCGTGTCGCATATGACGGGATAGAGATTGCTATGAAAGTAGGCAGTGGCGGTATTGCCGCCATGCAGAAGGCAATCGACTTTTTAAAGGGGATGCTTGATTATGAAAAGTCGTTGGGAAAAACATCTATGAGAAAGCTGCTCTTAAAGGGCGGGGATTTGCAGGTATTGCAGTTTAAAACGGAAGATATGAGAAAGGTTGAGAGAATGGCAAAGAAATACGGAATCCTGTATTCGGTTCTTCCAGACTGTAACAAGACAGACGGTATGAGTGAGGTCATCTTTCATACAGAGGCAGTTCCCCGTGTGAATATGATGATACAGAAGCTGAAATTTGGCAGGATTGCCACCTTTGATGACTATCTGAAGAATGGAGATGAAAAGTCCCTCGGCAAGCTGATGGATTTTTTGAGAAAACAGCAGGGAAACGAGAAAAGCCACACGGTAGAAGGGGATAAGGTAAATTCTGCCATAGACGGACTCATTGAAAAAGTGGGAATGTTTGCTATGGAAAAACAGGCTATCAGTGTGGAGCAGGTCAAGGAGAATTCTTTGATAATATCGACCACAGTAAGTTGATTCGGCAGTTGTGGGGAATCGGCATACAGGACAGAAAGCTGATTATGATAATCAAGCAGATGCTGAAAGCGGAAATCCTGTTCAATGACATTATAATCACTCCCGAAACGGGTACACCACAGGGGGGATTCTATCCCCACTTCTTGCAAATGTTGTATTGAATGAACTGGACTGGTGGATTGCCAGTCAGTGGGAAATGTTCAAAATCAAAGAGGGTAAAACAGGTTTAGAGTTTAACAAGACTGATAAAGAGGGAAACGTCCTCACAGTAGACAGAACGCAGAAATGGAATAAGCTGAGAGCAAAAACCGATTTGAAAGAAATGTATATCGTAAGGTATGCAGATGATTTTAAGCTATTCTGTCGGGATTATGCAACGGCGAAAAAGGTAATGTGTGCCACAAAACTCTGGTTGGCAGAAAATCTGCATTTACAGACCAGTGGAGAAAAGTCGGGTATCACAAACTTGCGGAAGAATTACACTACTTTCCTCGGTATCAAATTTAAGGTTGTACCAAAAGGCAGTAAGTGGGTAATACGTTCCCACATGGCAGACAAGAGTAAAGCAAAGGTCATTAAAAAGCTAAGTGACGTTTGGAAAGACATAAAGAATCCGAGCAAACAAAGCGAGATAGACCGAAATATAAGTCTTTATAATGCAATGGTTATGGGAATGCACAACTATTACTGTATGTGTGCATATCAAACCATGTAAGGGAGAGCGAAACGACACTTACAGGAATTTGATTATCCTGTCAAAAGAGGTGTCAGAACTGGTTGGAGCAACGAATCCTGTAAAAATTGGAAAGTTGCTTAAAGACTTACAGTTGACCGAAGAAATGAAAGATAAAATCAATAAACTCAGAAAACACAGAGAGTTGGAGGAAATACAATTCGAGGACTATATAGGCACTAAAAAGTAATCTTAGTCGGTGGAACGCCGTGTGATGGGAAACTATCACGCACGGTGTGGAGCGGGGGAAAAGCCCGAGGTGGAAACGCCAGAGGCTTACCTATCGCTATTCGCATTGCCTGATGACTTCTGTTCGTTGTTATCGACAATGCGAAGCCGGGAGATTTCAAGTATTATCATCATTCAGAATTTCGCCCAGCTAAAGGCACTTTTCAAAGATACTTGGGAAACAATCCCCGGCAACTGCGATACCTTCATATATCTTGGAGGCAATGAGCAGAGTACACACAAGTATGTCTCGGAGCTTTTGGGTAAAGGCACGATTGATAAAAAATCAAGCGGAGAGACAAAGGGCAGACAGGGAAGCTCATCAAGGAATTATGATGTTTTAGGCAGGGAACTGTTTACACCCGATGAGGTCAGAAAGCTGGATAATAAGAAATGTATTATTTGCAATAATCAGTATGGACTCACAGAATACACTTTAAGCAGTGCAGATGTGAAAGTAAGCTACAAAAACAGAAATGGAGAGAGGGCAGGGGATACCGTATCGTGGCGTGAGGTATATGAAATCTTATCCTATATGGTAAAACAGCCATTTTACTGTGGAGAGGACCAGAAGGCAATCTATCAGACCATAAAAAATAAGATTGACAGGGAAAAGATGAATCCTGTTTACCGCAAGTTCTTTGATATTGAGGACAGTGTGAGAGAAAGCCGTCTTAAAACCAGAGAACGGGCGATTGCATATGGCTTGAATACCAAGATTGACACGGATGGTCGTATAATTTCTGATGAGGATAAGAATGTATCGGCAGATATTTCGCAGAATGATACCGAACCACAGGAGGCTGCCCCTGAAACACCTGCACAGGAAGTATTACCGCCAGCGGAAGGTCTGCGTGGAAAAGAAAAAACACAAGACCAGACAAAACTCAATTTCCATTATAACCTGTGGGAAACAGAAAAGGGCGGTGTAAAGACCAGATACCAGTGGAACATTGATGCAATCTGTACACTAAAGCAGATTGAAGCAGAAAACAGACTTGCAACACAGGAGGAGCAGACGGTTTTATCAAAGTTTGTCGGCTGGGGCGGGTTGTCACAGGCATTTGATGAGAATAATGCAGGGTGGACCAGAGAATATGCAGAACTGAAAGAACTTCTTTCCGATGAGGAATACAGTGCCGCAAGAGCAACCGTAAATAATGCCTTTTATACTTCACCTGAGATTGCAATGTGTATTAACTCAGCACTTGTGCAGTTTGGCTTTAAAGGCGGCAATGTCTTGGAGCCTTCTATGGGTATCGGCAATTTCTTCGGAAGTATGCCAGCACCAATGCAGCAAAGTAAGCTGTATGGAGTGGAGCTGGACAGCATATCAGGAAGGATTGCAAAACAGCTTTACCAGAATGCCAATATCAGTATTACGGGATTTGAAAACACCACATATCCGGATAACTTTTTTGATGTTGTTATGGGAAATGTGCCATTTGGAGATTATAAGATATTCGATCCAAAGTACAACAAGTATAACTTCCGTATTCACGATTATTTTCTGGCAAAAGCACTCGATCAGGCAAGACCGGGCGGCATGGTTGCAGTGATTACCACAAAGGGAACACTGGATAAGAGCAATCCGACTATACGAAAGTATCTGGCTGAGAGGGCAGAACTTGTGGGAGCAATCCGACTTCCGAATACTGCATTTAAGGATAATGCAGGAACTGAGGTGACTGCGGACATTCTTTTTTTACAGAAAAGAGAGCGAAAAATTGATATAGAGCCTGACTGGGTACATCTTGGTGTCACAGGTGATGGCATAGCAGTCAATTCCTATTTTGCAGAGCACCCGGAGATGATGCTTGGTACAATGCAGTATGACACAAGGATGTTCGGACAGGACAGCAGATATACCGTCTGTGTGAATAATGATGAGAACTTCAATCTGTATGAAGCACTCAATAAGGCAATCTGTAACATCAGAGCACAGATGACAGATTTTGAGAGACTGGCAGATAATGAGGAACAGACAGAGGAAGTCATTCCCGCTGATCCGGATGTCAGAAATTATACTTACACATTCTTTGAAGGAAAACTTTATTACAGGGAAAATTCAGAGATGGTAAGGCAGAAAGTATCACCGACAGCAGAGGAGCGTATCAAGAGCCTTGATGAAATCAGACAGATAACAAGAGAGCTGATTGATATCCAGATGGAGGGCTGTAGTGATGAGGAGCTTGCAGACAAACAGCAGCTTTTGAATGTAAAATATGATAAATTCGTTGGAAAGTATGGAGCAATCACTTCCAAAGCAAACCGTACAGCGTTCAGGGATGACAGCGATTATCCGCTTCTTTGCAGTCTTGAAGAAGTAAATGAGGACGGGGAGGTGAAGAAGGCTGATATGTTTTATAAGCAGACGATTAAGGCAAAGTCCGTGGTGGACAGGGTAGAAACTGCGGTAGAGGCTCTTAATGTATCGGTCAATGAGTTTGGATATGTAAATATCCCTTATATGCTCTCCATTTATGAAGCAGACAGGGATACTCTCATAAAGGAACTTGATGGAATTATATTTCTTAATCCTGACCGTTACAATGAAAATAAGCCATTCTTAAAGAAGGCAGTATCATCGGCATTATTGAGATACCGGGAATAGATATCAGATACCCGGTAATGGAAGAAACCGGAAGTGAAATGCTGAATGCCGGGACAGGGAACAATGCGTTTTATTGTCAGGTGCAGATATAAGGAGGCGGCAGATGAATAAGAGATACCGACTGGGGGAGATAGAAGAAGCAGTATCGGAAATGGAGGAGCTGATCGACACTCAGGATGATATTGCAGAGATTGATGATGACTTTCAGATTGTCGTAAGCGGCTGGTCTGTGTATGTCGAAAGGCTGAATCTGACACTCAGACAGGGAGTTGCCTGTATCTGGGATACGGAGGCAGGATTATTTATGCCTGATTTTGATGTGACTATCGTGTATGAGGGAAACATCGAAACACAGGAATGGCTCTACTATGAGCAGGACGGAATGGTTGTTACACTTGGCAACTGGTTAAATGGCAGATTGTCTTGTGAACAGATAGAACAGCTTTGGTGTGAGCTTATCATACCAGAAAACAATGATAATTCAGAAGTATAAGAAAGAGAGGAACAGCGTATGAAGTATTCAATTAAGGTAAACGAGGTAAGAGCAAAAGATGGCAGCAATATCAAGGGTTTTGCGACCGTGGTATTTGGTGATTCATTCAAGATTACCAATATCGCAATCCTTGAAAATAAGGAAAAGGGAGAGCTTTTTGTATCAATGCCAAGATACCGTTCAAATGAGCGTGATGAGAAAAACAGCGTGATTTATAAGGATGTATGCAATCCTATCACGGCAGAGTTTCGTGAGGAACTCTATACTAATATCCTTGAGGCTTATGCAAAAATCAGGGAGCCGGAGAAAGCAGAAACACAGACACAGGGAAAAACTCAGGAAATGCCGGAGTTTTCCGTGACGGTAACACCTTATGAAAGGGAAGGCAGTAATATCAAGGGACTTGCCCGTATTTACTTTGAAAACAGCTTCATTGTAAATAATGTAAACATCCTTCAGGGCAAAGAGAAAATCTTTGTATCAATGCCTTCTTATAAAACAAAGCAGGTGGACGAGCACGGCAAACCGATTTATCAGGATGTCTGCTATCCGGTCACAAAGGATTTCAGGGAGAAGCTCTATAATGAGATTATTGCAGAATATGAGAAAGCAAAGGATAAGAGCAACGAAAAAGCAAGGGAGAATGCCGAACAGAACCACGGAAATCCCGACAGGGATAAAAAGGATACACCCTTTCGATAATTAAGGCTAAGGGGCGGCATATGCTGCCCTGTTTATAAGGAGGAAAAGCAGATGGAAGCAGAAAAGACACTTACTAATGAGGAGATCATAAGAGAACTTCTCGATTTATTAAAAAAGAATACTATGAAAGAACAGGCAAATGATGTATTTGAGATATGCACCTATGTGGATGGTCTGGAAAAAAAGATTGTGTCTATGACAGAAGAACTTACCAGTATGCAGGACCAGATCAAGAAAATGCAGGAAGATACCCTTATCAATAATGCAAAAAAAGCATTAACAGAAGCACAGGAGCGACTCAATGCCAGATGTGAGCAGATAAAGTCACAGGTATCTGAGATAAAAGTACAGGTAAAATCTACTGCCAAGAATATTGTTGATGAAACAAAGGCAAAGGGCAGGGCGGCACTTTACAGGGTGACAGAATTTGTAGGAATTAAGAAAAGACTTCTCAATGTCAGAACAGCGGTAAAAGATATGATTGTATCTACAGACAGGGATATTGCAAGGATAGCACTTCTTGCAAAGGGACTCCGTGAAGCTGGTCAGATCGTAAACAATGCGTTCCATACCTTTGCAGATAAGCCGGAGGTGGATTATTCACAGAAGGAACAGAAACACCCTTTCACAAAGGCGGTGCTTGCCCCTATGAAAGCAGTGAAAAAACTGCTTGTATCAATGGAGCTGCATCTGGATGCCTCGATTGATAAGCTGGATAATCTGGCTATGAATGTGCAGTTTGATAAGGAAAAGCGTATGGAGCAGACAAAGGATAAGGAACAGAAAGCACCGGATACAGAAAGAGAGATCATCTACTCACCGATGGTAGCTGAACCACAGGAGTACAAGTATAATGCAGATGCTTTTGCGGCAAGAAAAACATCGGAGGCAAAGCAGGAAACGGCAGGGAAGGAGCTGCCAAAAGTCAGAGAAGATAAAGCCAGATAAGTTTAGGGGCGTGGGAGTAAAATCCTGCGTCCTTTTTATTTGTTTTAATAGCAGGCAAAAAATGGCGAAAATATAAAAAAATGCAAGAAATGGCGAGTAATTTATCGAGGAATAAGTTATCCTTTGAGTAAGATAGATGGACTGTGGTTATGTATAAAATTTTGCAAGTAACAAATTTTATATGAAAAAACACAGAAAGGGGTTGCATATATGCAGGCTGATACATATAATCTCGACAGACAGACAGACAGACAGACAGACAGACAGACAGACAGACAGACAGACAGACAGACAGGATAAGTCTGTTTTCTTTTGGCATGATCTGATTGTATATGGCACATTTTGGTTATGCGTTAGTGCATAATTGAAATGTGCCTTTTATATTGAAACCACCTTGATGTACGGTCATATATTGACTTGTATATACATATTGATGGGACAACAAAGAACCATTTTATCCATTAGGAAGGAGACAAGACAAATGTTTAAGAAACTTAACAAAATGAAGATTGGTGCACGACTGAAAAAATCTTTCAGACAGATTATTCTCATTTTTGGAATATTATCAGCACTGGTTGTAGTGATTATGCTTTATACGATAAACAACTATGGAACGATACTGGATAATTATGCGTATCCACAGGGAGACATTGCTATGGCAATGAATGAATCAGCGGAAGTAAGGGCTGCCTCAAGAGGTATTGTAGGTTATGATTCAGATAGTCTCATTGAAAGTATGAAAGAACAGCATGAACAGGCTGTTAAATCGTTTGAGGAATATTTGGAAAAAATACGCCCAACAATGATAACAAAAGAGGGAACTGCCTGCATGGACGCTATTGATAAAGCATGGGCAGAGTATAAGGAAGTGGATGCAAAAGTAATTGAGGTCGGTGCAACGACTGATACTGCGAAATCATTACAGGCTCAGCAGATGATGACCGATGAAGCAGCACCAAAGTATCAGGCGTTGGATGATGCTTTACAGAAACTTATGGCTTTGAATATTTCACTTGGAAACGCTAAACGTGCACAGTTGAGAACGGTTATGATAGCTGCATTGACAATTATAATAATTGTAATTGCAGTATCAACGATTTATTCAAACAGTCTTTCCGTTGCAATATCAAAGAGCATTGAAAAACCATTAAATGAATTAAAGGACAGATTTATTACATTTGCAGAGGGTGACATAGATTCTCCACTTCCAACGGTTGAGTCTGAGGATGAAATTAAGGAACTTGTATCTGGTGTATCTGCAATGTCAGACAGAATTAGAGTTATAATTAAAGATTCTGGCAGAATGTTAAATGAAATGTCAGAAGGTAATTTTGCGATTGATACAGAGTGTGAGGAAGTATATACAGGAGCATTTACCGATTTGCTGACAGGCATAAGAAAAATGAATGAGGAGATTGATACAACTGTAAGAGGGGTAGATGATGCATCGGGGCAGGTTCTTACAGGTTCCACAAACCTTGCAGAAGCGGCACAGTCTTTAGCAGAAGGCGCAACGGATCAGGCGGCATCGGTTGAGGAAATGCAGGCAACTATCAATGAACTTACAAGCGGAATAAAAACAACAGCAGAAGAATTAGGAACAGCTTACGATGAAGCCTATAAGTATGCGGAGATTGCAGAAGGCAGTCGTGGAGATATGGAAGTATTAGTGCAGGCTATGTCACGCATAAATGAAACCTCTGAGAAGATAGGAGCAATTATCACACAGATTGAAGATATTGCAAGCCAGACAAATCTTCTTTCATTAAATGCTTCGATTGAGGCAGCAAGAGCTGGAGAAGCCGGAAAAGGTTTTGCTGTTGTTGCGGATCAGATCAGAAACCTTGCAGAACAGAGTGCAAAATCAGCGGTGGATTCAAAAGCACTTATTGAAGCGGCTATTCATGAGGTTGGAGATGGAAATATGTATGCAGAGAAAGCCTCAACTTCATTGAGAGAAGTTGTGGATGGCATACAGGCGATTGCAGACAGTGCGAAAAAGATAAAAGAAATTTCCATTGAACAGGCAGACAGTATGGAACAGGTAGAGGCAACCGCAGAAAGAATTGCTGAAGTTGTTCAGAATAATTCGGCTGCGGCACAGGAAACATCAGCGACGAGTGAAGAACTTACAGCTCAGGCTACAACACTTAGCGGTATGGTTTGAGGGCGAGAAAATATAAACCTCAGCCAGTACGAAGAGTGGAGATACCAAAGCCTGATGGCGGTGTCAGAAACCTGGGAGTACCAACAGTGACAGACAGATTTGTACAACAAGCCATTGCACAGGTATTAACGCCAATCTATGAGGAACAGTTCCATGACCACAGTTATGGATTCAGACCGAACAGATGTGCACAACAAGCAATTCTAACAGCACTTGAAATGATGAATGACGGTAATGAGTGGATTGTAGACATCGACTTGGAAAAGTTCTTTGACACAGTAAATCATGATAAGCTCATGACTATCATAGGCAGAACTATTAAAGATGGAGATGTTATCTCTATCGTAAGAAAGTACCTTGTCAGTGGAATCATGATTGATGATGAATATGAGGACTCTATCGTGGGAACACCCCAGGGAGGAAATCTCTCGCCGTTACTGGCAAACATCATGCTGAATGAACTCGATAAAGAAATGGAAAAGCGTGGGCTTAACTTTGTAAGATACGCGGACGACTGCATCATTATGGTCGGAAGTGAAATGTCTGCCAACAGAGTCATGAGAAATATTTCACGATTCATTGAGGAGAAACTGGGGCTTAAGGTCAACATGACCAAGAGTAAGGTAGACAGACCACAAGGACTTAAATACCTTGGATTTGGATTCTACTTTGATACAAGAGCACATCAATACAAGGCGAAACCGCATGCAAAATCAGTAGCGAAATTTAAGAAGAGAATGAAAGAGCTCACGTGCCGTAGCTGGGGCGTTAGCAACAGTTATAAAGTGATGAAACTCAATCAGCTTATCAGAGGGTGGATTAACTATTTCAAGATAGGTAGTATGAAAACACTTTGTAAAGAGATGGACGCAAGAATTCGTTGCAGACTGCGCATGTGCATTTGGAAACAATGGAAAACTCCGCAGAACCGCATAAATAACTTGATAAAACTCGGAGTAGATAAGGATACAGCAAGGATTACAGCCTATACGGGTAATCGAATAGCATATGTTTGTCAGCGAAGAGTTATGAATTTTGCAATAAATAAAGAAAGACTAACCCGTTTTGGATTAGTTTCTATGTTAGATTACTATACTGAAAGGTGTGTTACTTGTTAAATTGATTGAACCGCCGTGTACCGAACGGTACGCACGGTGGTGTGAGAGGTCGGAATTTCTCATTTAGGAGAAATTCCTCCTACTCGATTGCTTCCAAATCATCCAGAGGGATATATACTCCTCTGTTAATTGTCCAATAATCCTTATAAGCGTAACCGTCCATTGTCCCAACCAACAGCTTCGTTGACTTCTTAAATCCTACTCTTTTCATTGCTTCAATTCTTTCAACTGCATAAACAGGAACTTTTGTAATTATTTCCTCGCACTCAAACAAATCAAATGTAGGTGGTACAATAAGATTCATAATTGTAAAAATTTCTTCTGAAGTTTCATATTCACTTTTCAAATCAAGTCTAAGAACACCCACATGATTAAAGTTGTCGTTTGCACTACGATGAAACACTTCAATCGTGCCGATAGCTTCATGCTTTTCTTTGTCAATAATTGTCCACCTGACAAACCATTTGGATGAATAGGAACTAAGCCAAAACTTAATAGCTTGTCTCATTCGATCTTCATTTGGATAATAGAAATTATCTCCATGACAATTATCGCTGTTGAAAAACGGTAGTGCATTTTTATCACTATACACGCTTACAAGATCCTCGGCATCATCAAGTTGCGAAAACCTCAGTAGAAATTTATCATTTTCAAAAGCTGGACAGTTTTCATATACGTCTGACATTTTATTATACCTCCTGGTATGATGTAGTCATAGACCAATAGCAGTCTTCTACATCATTATTTAATCTATATCAAGGTTGGTAGGAGGATTCTCCTCTGATTTCATTCCAACCAAAGATACGTGTATAAGTTACATGTTTTTAGTATAATTATTCACTCCTAGACTTCGTCTGTTACATAAGGTATTATATTCCATTGAATAGGGAAAAGGACGTTCGCCTCCTAGGGAGCTGGCTTATGTCCAGCAATACCCGTAACTTTAGACAGTCATTCCATCAATGAAAATTTATGTTTTAGGCTGGTTGGGAGCAATTAAGCTATACCCGTATCACGTGCCAGGTAGTGTATTCATTGTTTTTATGGAACCCTATCGGAAGGAGCTTACAATGTACAACAAAAACTATATTTCCGTCGGTATCGATGTCGGTTCTGCCTTTAGTTTCATGACCATCGTTGCACCTGACGGCTCTGTAATCCAAAAACCTTTTAAAATTACACACAATAAACCGGATTCTCTGGAAAAGGCCGTTTCTGCCATAAAAAAAGCAGAAGAGCTACATTCCTTAGAAAGTCGCACCTTTCTGGAATCCACTGGGATCTATCACTTCCCGCTCTTCTGCTACCTTGTTGATTGTGGTTTTCACGTCTCCATAATCAATCCTATTATTACACATTCTGCGAATAATACAAGTATCAGAAAAGTAAAAAATGATAAAGTTGATTCCATTGGTATTGCAAAGCTGGGATTATCCGGTGATATCCCTGTATCTCAATTCCCAGCAAAGCTGGTCCTTGAGATTCGATCCCTTACACGCAAGTATTATGATCTGACCGATGAACGGTCTGCTCACATCAACAAACTTAAGGGCGATCTGCATACCGTTTTTCCACAGTATCTGGACATCTTTTGTGATGTCACTGGCAAAACATCTACCATGATTCTCCGTCAGTATGGTACTCCGGATAAAATACTCCGTGGTCATAAAAAGACCATGATTGAAAAAATATCAAAAGCCTCAAGAAAAGGACTTTCAAAAGCTGCCGAGCGCTATGAAAAGCTCTGTGCCGCCGCAACAGCCGCAAAAACTTTCGGATGCCAGATTGATAGTATCTATTTCAACATCTCTCTGACTCTTGACCTTATCGAGAAGCTTGACTCTGCCTTGGATTCTATTTTGCAGCGGATCCATCAGCTGGTAACGTTCAATAAATCCGAAAAGTTTATCCAGCAGATTAAATGGCTTGATACCATTAAAGGGGTTGGATTTCTTACTGCTGTGACCATCATGTGCGAAATCGGTGATTTTTCAGCATTCCGCAATCCAAAACAGTTATTCGCTTACTTCGGACTTGATCCGGAAGTAAATCAGTCTGGTAAGTTCGTTGGCACTGAAATGCATATGACCAAACGAGGCTCCAGAATCGCCCGCCGCGCTGTCTTCGCAGTAGCACTGGCATCCATACGCACTAAACGCAATGGAGAAGGCATTAACCCATATCTTCGTGAATACTATGAGAAGAAATCCGGGCAAAAACCAAAGATGGTAGCTCTTGGTGCAGTAATGCACAAAGTGTGCAACATCATCTTTGCTGTTCTTCGTGATGAGAAAGAATTCGAATTACGGTCTCCCGAAGAACACTGCAGGCAGTATCAACGTCCTGCTTTACAGGCTGCATAAACATTCATCCTGTGCTGTATATAACCATCAACAAAGCGAAAATCCAAAGGATTTACGTTTATTAAAGTTACTCATTTTTAGGTTTCAATAATCAATAGAAAAAGTTCTATTTTTTATCATTTAGGGCTTGACTATAACTAGCTGGTCTGAAATTTTGATTTGTTCAGCTAAGATGAGTATATCATTCTGTTGTTATACCAGCGGCAATTTTTATCAGTTCGTCCATATCAATAGAGCCATATATAGAAAAGAAATCGCCATCCCGCTCATAGCAAATATAATTCAAATCATCTTTCTTGAAGTAGTAGCCAATCACACCATCCTTGTCAAACGATTCAATTTCTGTATTTTCTGCGTCGGCGTAAATCCTTGTATCTGATTTACTAAGAAGAATATTAAAATAACTCGATTCGTTGATGGCATATTCATAGGCAAGCATTTCCGGCTGTTCAACCGTATTCTTCAATTCCGCCCCGTCGGGAAGATAGGTAGGCTTATAGCTCTGCAAATCGGGCTTTGTGTTTTCCCCGTCGCTTTGCAGTTCAAAGATACTGTATTTTTCAAATGTCTCGACTATCCACGCAATCACTTTTTCCCTGATCTTTGCATTAGTTACCATAGCCGTTGAGAACAACAGGGTTATGGTAATTGCTGCGACTGCAACAGCTTTGCCGAACCGTCTGAACACAATATGCGTTCGGCTCTTTCCGGTACTACTTACAGCAGCATCCTCTTTTAGCTCCGTGCGTAAATAGTCTTTCATAGCAATTTTACAGGCGCGATTGAGAGAAGCATCCGAAATCACTTGCTCCGAGCTAAGCCCCATGCTTGTAGAAAGTAGTTCACGGTAAAAGCGGAAGCGACCCTTTGCATTTTTCATTTGGAAAAACTTTTCAGTTTCTTGGGGAGATAGCCGGAAGCAGTATCTACTAAATAATAGAACAATTCCCTGATGCGGCAAGTGCAGAATCTTTTCGCTTAATTCTCGGATCTTTGCTTTCGGTAAATCTACACAGGAGTAGGCGTCATTATCGGCGGCAGAGCGAACTTCTATATCCTTTTCAAAGCTGGCATTTGCTGCTTCATGCAGCATGGTTTGCCAATTCATATCCATATCGTCACCTTTCCTCATACAGTTTTTGGAGCTTCTTGACGAGCCGCTGCCCACGTTTTTTTGCGGCATCCTCCGAAATGTTCAGCAATTCACCAATCTCTCTATATCCCATTTCCAGCGTATAGCGAAGATAGATAAAATGCCGATCATCGGGATTAAGCTGATCTATTACCTCAGTCAGCCTATGTACATCTGCATTGTGAATACATTCATCTTCAATATCGTCCGTGTCCTCGTCCGAAATATTGTCCCAGTAATCAATGTGAACACTCTGTTGTAATTGACGTAGTACGTCAATAGAAGCATTTTTCACTATGGTAACGCAGAAAGCGGTCATTTGGGGACAGGGTAAATCAGAAATTTTTTCGATGTTGTCCATGATTTTTATAAATGCAGTGGACACGACATCCTCTGCGGCTTCCTCTGACTTCACAATATTAAACGAAATGCGCTGGAAGTGGATATGATGCTCATGGAATATCCGCTCTACCAGCGCACGTTGTTCATCATTCAAAACACTAAATAGGAGTATCATCATATAAGTTTCCTCATGGATAGCCCTGCAGCCATCCATTCTAAGTGAGCAAGTAAATTTATTCTTGCACATTATGGGTATTCGTTACAGCGTCTGCTTGTTTCAAATTATACCACAAGAATGTTGCGCAGGAAAGTGGCAACCCATTAACAAGGTATGAATCAAAAATAATCAAAAATAATTTCAAAAAAGTTTGTCCCTTTTTTTGATCTTGACCGTTATATGAGTAAAAGGACACGACAGACCAGCTAGTTATAGTCAAGCCCTAAATGATAAAAAATAGAACTTTTTCTATTGATTATTGAAACCTAAAAATGAGTAACTTTAATAAACGTAAATCCTTTGGATTTTCGCTTTGTTGATGGTTATATACAGCACAGGATGAATGTTTATGCAGCCTGTAAAGCAGGACGTTGATACTGCCTGCAGTGTTCTTCGGGAGACCGTAATTCGAATTCTTTCTCATCACGAAGAACAGCAAAGATGATGTTGCACACTTTGTGCATTACTGCACCAAGAGCTACCATCTTTGGTTTTTGCCCGGATTTCTTCTCATAGTATTCACGAAGATATGGGTTAATGCCTTCTCCATTGCGTTTAGTGCGTATGGATGCCAGTGCTACTGCGAAGACAGCGCGGCGGGCGATTCTGGAGCCTCGTTTGGTCATATGCATTTCAGTGCCAACGAACTTACCAGACTGATTTACTTCCGGATCAAGTCCGAAGTAAGCGAATAACTGTTTTGGATTGCGGAATGCTGAAAAATCACCGATTTCGCACATGATGGTCACAGCAGTAAGAAATCCAACCCCTTTAATGGTATCAAGCCATTTAATCTGCTGGATAAACTTTTCGGATTTATTGAACGTTACCAGCTGATGGATCCGCTGCAAAATAGAATCCAAGGCAGAGTCAAGCTTCTCGATAAGGTCAAGAGTCAGAGAGATGTTGAAATAGATACTATCAATCTGGCATCCGAAAGTTTTTGCGGCTGTTGCGGCGGCACAGAGCTTTTCATAGCGCTCGGCAGCTTTTGAAAGTCCTTTTCTTGAGGCTTTTGATATTTTTTCAATCATGGTCTTTTTATGACCACGGAGTATTTTATCCGGAGTACCATACTGACGGAGAATCATGGTAGATGTTTTGCCAGTGACATCACAAAAGATGTCCAGATACTGTGGAAAAACGGTATGCAGATCGCCCTTAAGTTTGTTGATGTGAGCAGACCGTTCATCGGTCAGATCATAATACTTGCGTGTAAGGGATCGAATCTCAAGGACCAGCTTTGCTGGGAATTGAGATACAGGGATATCACCGGATAATCCCAGCTTTGCAATACCAATGGAATCAACTTTATCATTTTTTACTTTTCTGATACTTGTATTATTCGCAGAATGTGTAATAATAGGATTGATTATGGAGACGTGAAAACCACAATCAACAAGGTAGCAGAAGAGCGGGAAGTGATAGATCCCAGTGGATTCCAGAAAGGTGCGACTTTCTAAGGAATGTAGCTCTTCTGCTTTTTTTATGGCAGAAACGGCCTTTTCCAGAGAATCCGGTTTATTGTGTGTAATTTTAAAAGGTTTTTGGATTACAGAGCCGTCAGGTGCAACGATGGTCATGAAACTAAAGGCAGAACCGACATCG
The DNA here is from genome assembly GCA_003584705.1 of Lachnospiraceae bacterium GAM79. Classification (GTDB taxonomy): domain Bacteria; phylum Bacillota; class Clostridia; order Lachnospirales; family Lachnospiraceae; genus Acetatifactor; species Acetatifactor acetigignens. Next base: position 2,427,663 of record AP018536.1, on the reverse strand, counting down.
ATACCGACGGAAATATAGTTTTTGTTGTACATTGTAAGCTCCTTCCGATAGGGTTCCATAAAAACAATGAATACACTACCTGGCACGTGATACGGGTATAGCTTAATTGCTCCCAACCAGCCTAAAACATAAATTTTCATTGATGGAATGACTGTCTAAAGTTACGGGTATTGCTGGACATAAGCCAGCTCCCTAGGAGGCGAACGTCCTTTTCCCTATTCAATGGAATATAATACCTTATGTAACAGACGAAGTCTAGGAGTGAATAATTATACTAAAAACATGTAACTTATACACGTATCTTTGGTTGGAATGAAATCAGAGGAGAATCCTCCTACCAACCTTGATATAGATTAAATAATGATGTAGAAGACTGCTATTGGTCTATGACTACATCATACCAGGAGGTGAAATAAGCGATGACACAGGTTACTACTCTGCATAGGATTATGCGCGGGGCTGCTTATTTCTCCTGCCCACTATGGAGGCTGCGACTTAAAATCAGCAGGATAGGCGCATAGTTTATACATGAAATATTGCTATGCGCATATTTAGGAAAGACAAAGCAGGATGTTTTCAGATAATTAAGTGAAAGGTTAAGTATGAAGAAAGTCTTTACATTTTTTCTCGCAATGGCAATTATATTTGGAATTTCTGGTTGTGGAAAGAAAGAATATATTGTTTTTCCTTTTTCTGCATCAGATGTTGTGAAAATTGAAACGTACTATTCTAACTCAGAGGCAGACACCAAGGAAAAAACGCTAACAGAAGAAGCGGATATTGACTACCTATATACGTTTTTTTCTGAGCTGCCTGTGAAAGATGCAAATTCAGATTCTACTAACGACGGTAGTACAATAAAATTCGTGTTTGATCTTTCAGATGGGACGAATTACGAACTTGTTTACATTGGTATTGCAACAAAAAAGGGATACCTACAATCTGAAACTTCTGATTTTTATTATTTTACATCTTCTGACATCATTGGTGTTTGGGCAAACTTATCTAAGATGCGGCTTGACTTTTAACAATCCCTACGATTGGAAACAGCTTAGCACAAAAAACGCGGGGCGCAGCAGTCATCATCGGCTGCCGCGCCCGCGTCATCTTTTACTCTGCGTCTGAAAGCGTCATGGTGAACTGCGCTTCCTCAAATGCTGCGTCGGTTATGTTTTGCAGTTTATGGATCGTCTGCTCTGCCAGCGGACGCATAGCTGCGTCCATATCCGGCAGTGCGTCGGAAATCGCCGCAATCGTTCTGCGGCAGTCGTGCTTGTGGTAAATGCAGATGGTTGATTGAATACGTTCTTTTACTTCTGATGCGGAAACACCTTGTTGATGTGCAATCGCTTTAAACACCTGTTTTGTATCACGTTTTTTGATACCAAATATCTAACCACAATCTTTTTGACTAAATTATTTCCATTTGGTAATACCCCAAAAACGTGAACAGAAAAAGACGCTAATGTATATACTATTCTAATTACTAACTAGGATGGGATTGATGATGCCCATATATATTATGTGAATAGGAAAGAGTATGTTGATTGGGCAGTTAAGGTGCTTACAGTCGTTCGAAGCGTATGGAGCACGTTTTCAGGTGAAGGAGCGAGCGAATGGAGAGAATCGGTTCACAAAGAATTTATAAAAACAGGAATAACTCCTAAAGATTATTTGGATTTTGTATGTAGTATTTTGCACATAAGCAGAAAAGTAAAAATAATTCTTCTGGATGGGACAGTCCAAGAGGCAAAGATATTAGATTTTCTTGATATGAGTTATGATTTGACGGATGGGCGAATCGAGGAAAGTATTGAATGATATTTAAAAACGATAAAATCCTCTTGTGAAGAAAGTTGCATAAAAGCTAAGTATATTTTCAATAAAGTTGTGAAGTTTATTTTTCATGGAAGTCTATCTCCTTTCGTTTTCCTATGGCTATTACCATAATGTTCTGCAAGATCTGTTTGTGGGACAACTGCATATTACATAGGGTAAAATCTGTGTGTGAAAAAGTTTGCATAAAAGCTAAGTAAGTTTTCAATAAAGTTGTGGAATTTGTTTCTCATGGAAGTTCATCTCCTTTCTGTTTACGCTGTCATTATAAAACACGAAGGGGTATATTACTTGCCAAAATAAAAAAATAAATAGACAAAAATTGCAACGGGCAGAGAGTGTGTAAATATTCTCTGTCCGTTGCAGTTTCTTATATATTTTTGCGGTATTCTGAGGGAGATATGCCTTTTATTTTTTTGAACATGCGGCTGAAATATAAAGCATTATCATAGCCAACAATTTGTGCAATTTCGTTTATGTTATATTCTGTATTCAAGAGCAGGGCTTCTGCATTGCAAATGCGTTTTTGCAAAATAAATTGCATTGGTGTAGAGCCAACATAAAGTTTGAAATTGCGTATACACCAGCTTGTGCTTACATGATTTTTTTCAGCGTATTCTTCAATGCTGATTGATTCACTGTAATGTTCATTGAAATAGGCAATAGCCATGTCAATAGTTTCTGCAGTACGGGAATTATCTATTCTTATGCTGTTATTAAAGTATCGTTGCAGTTTTATAAAAATCTGTCTTAAATACATTTCAAGCATTTCCTGATAACTATCCTTACACATCTGTAATTCATTTATCATTGCACGAAAAAGATTCTGATAGGAGGGACCAGATCCACAGTAAAATACCTTTTTGTCATCGGTCAATCCATAAGAGCGTAATATATTTGTTACATCGCTGCCTGTAAAATGAACCCAGTAGACTTCAGTCTGATCATCGGCATAATATTCATATTTTTGAGGCTCCTTTGGACGATATAAAACCATATGTCCGGCATGAACAATAGTTTCTTCTTCACTATTACGACCAAAATGAAAATGGGCTTTTCCGGCAGCAATATAAATTAACTGAAAATCAAGTCTGCCACGAGGTCTCCAGGTAGGCAGTTTAGGACGTGTGTATAGCTTATATGTTCCACACATAGTTACAACAAGCGGCTTGGATTTATCTTTTCTATCAATCGTTGAGTGATTGAGATATGCATTATTTGTGTACATGTGTGCCTCCTTGTATTGAAATATAAAAAAGTGTATGTCAAAAATGGCTAAAAATCTGTCCAATATAATCCTTATGTTCATTAATTTTATCATTTTGTGCATATTTTGTCCAATTTATGATATGTCATTTTTGGCTTATTTTTTATATACTGACCATAATAAAGTTGTGGGACAAAACGAGGCAAAAGAATAGGTATTTGTGGAAGGAGAAATTCTCATGGAAGAAAAAACATACCTGAAATGGTATAACAAAGTAGGTTACGGAACGGGAGATATTGCAGGAAATGTAGTATATGCTTTTCTATCATCATTTGTCATGATTTACCTGACAAATACAGTTGGGTTAAATTCGGGCATAGTAGGTACATTGATAGCGGTATCAAAATTATTTGATGGAGTTACGGATATATTTTTCGGTACAATGATTGACCGTACAAAGAGTAAGATGGGAAAAGCAAGACCGTGGATGTTTTACGGATTCTTTGGCTGTGCTGTCACACTGTTTGGTGTATTTGCCATTCCGACCAGTCTTGGAAAAACAGCGCAGTATGCATGGTTTTTTATAGCATATACATTACTTAATGCTGTATTTTATACTGCTAATAATATTGCGTATGCAGCGTTGACATCACTGGTAACAAAAAACAGTAAAGAGCGTGTTCAGATGGGGTCTTTCCGTTTCATGTTCTCATTTGGTACAAATCTGGTCATCCAGTCTGTTACTGTTGGTGCAGTAGAAATGTTTGGTGGCGGTGCAGCCGCATGGAGAACTATCGCATTTATTTACTGTATTATAGGTATTATTACCAATACACTTGCTGTATTTTCGGTAAAAGAGCTGTCAGATGAAGAATTAAAAGATGACAGTGTGGCAGGAGAGGAAGATGACAAACTTTCTTTTAAGCAGACAATAAAACTTCTCTTTAGTAATAAATATTTTTCAATGATTTGTGTGATCTATATTCTTCAGCAGCTTCGTGCTTCTATGGTGAATGTAGGAATCTTTTTTATGACATATGTATTGCTGAATAAGAATTTGTTCGGTGTATTTTCATGGGCGAATAATATTCCTTTGATCATTGCACTTGCCGTTACACCTGCACTGGTTTCAAAAATGAAAGGAATGTATAAGTTAAACAAGTATAGTTATATGCTTGCTACAGTATGCCGTTTGATGGTTGCAGTGGCAGGTTATCTGGGAAGTGTTCCGCTGATGCTGTTATTTACAGTTCTTACATCCCTCGGAGAAGGACCGTGGCAGGGAGACATACCACGGATTTTGATGTATGTCTCATCAGCAGTAAATACATTGCCAGTTTTGTAATCGTAGTTGTCTACGAAAGGTTTTATGCAGACAGAGGCGGTTTTGCAATAGTTGGCAACTTGCTGGTGTGAGATGCTGATGCCGTGTATGTCCTTCAACGCCTGAGCGGTTTTACGAAGCGATAACCCAAGATTCACTTTGTAGGTAAGACAAAGTGACATGACATGCTGGTCATGTTTACTGAATTTTAGGGAAGAGTGTTTAAATCCATGCGAAAGAAATCTATCTGGAATTCCCGGTAGATGTAATGGAGTTTATATTTGTTCTTGCCATAGTCCTCCTTAAGGTCTTTTTTATCAACCTTGTTTAGATTGTGGAGGTAGTAAGGACATTTTGGATTTACGCATTTGTGGACAACAAAGTGTTTGCGGTCTTTCTTATGAGCCAGCGAGTGATTGCAGTGCGGGCATTTGAGGGAGTAGGACTTTGAAAAACGGTTTTCTTCCGGAGAGAATGCGGTGGAGCATACTTTGCACAGGATCTGTCCTTTTGAACCATTATTCTTGTAGAGATAAGGCTTTGGAGCATTGCAACGTGGGCAGGCACAGTTGTCATCAATATCACATTCAGAACGGCGGCTGACAGGTTTGATTTTCTTGCCATACTTCCATTCGAGGTAAGGAATGTAGTCTTTGTAATCCCATTTTTCGTAATAGATTATTTTTGGGAGCTTATCAATCTTGAATTTTTGATATTTGGGAGAATGGGAATCATCGAAGCCCCACTGCTTAAGGGGAATATATCTGCAGATAAAATTAAAAAGCCAGCAGATTTGTTTATGTTGGTATTGAATAAATAGAAGTAAATAAAGTATAATGTCCATGAGCATTGTCTCCTTGTTGATAATGGTGTTTGTGGTGAACTCATTATACTTCTTTTGGGAGGTCAATGCTCTTTTTATTTGCAAACCTCCAATAAATCAAGGTTTTAAAAGAATTTTAGAACAATAAAATGGGTAGTTTTTGACACTACCATTTTTAAACAGGAGGTGAAAGAATGAAGAAGGTTAATAAGAAAGTGTTGAAGGTTGTAGAACATGTCATGAGAAATGAAGCTGTATATGGAATAGATAGATTCCCACCTGCATGCATGGGAATATTTCATCAGCCGAAACGTCCGATTATCCAGAAGAAAAGTGAAAGATAGTTAACTGGCGTGTTTTACTATTATATCTGTAGCCATAGATGCTATAGGAACTTAATTGTTTATTCCAAGATGACAAGTATAAAAAGGAGGTACTGATATGTTAAAAAAAATTAAGAAAGTTATTGCATTTGCATTAGCATTGACTATGTTAATGGGTATGGGAACAATGGTGTCAGCAGCAGAAAAGGAGAGTAGTATTCCTGAATATTCTGAAACCAATGATGGTGGAATGACGGTGAATATTGCAGGAGATCAGGAAGGAACAATAGTTGAAGGCAGTGGTAATGAGGAAGGGATTAATCCGCTATGGTGGCCTGGAGATGGACCGGCTCCGCAGGTGACAAGCATTTCACTTTATAAATATGGCTGGCTTACAAATGGAAATTTTGGCGTTACGATCAAGGTATATGGATATGGCAGCGATACTACAACATTTGATGGAAGAAGTATTTCGTGGATACATCAGGAGCCATTTATTATATCTGGTACAGGCGCAGATGGCTTCTATTATACATATGATTGTGGTCCGATTACGCAAGCGGGAAGTTATAGATTTAATACAACTTTCAGGTCAACAAACTTCCCTAATACTACACGTTCCTTTTCAACGGTATTCACGTTTAGTGCAAACTAATATATGTTAATTCATATAAATGATGTTGTATAAATAAAGTTGACACCTTATTCTCAAGGAATTCATGTATAATAAAAGAGAATAAGGAGGAACTCTCAATGTCACGAACCCAACGTAAATACGACCAGGAATATAAGATCCAGGCTGTCAAACTTGCCAAAGAAATCGGCGGTGCTAAGGCAGCCAAAGAATTAGGTATCCCAGAAGGAACCATCCACACATGGCTGAAAGCAGTTAGAGCAGGCACATTGGATATTGGCGACGGTGCACATACTCCGGAAAGCGCGATGAGTCTTGCTGAGGAGCTTGCCATGCTCCGCAAACGCGTTAAAGATCAGGACAAAGAAATCCGGCGTCTGAAAGAGGAAAATGAATTTCTCGAGGAAGCAAGCGCTTTTTTCGCAGCCAGCCGTCGGAAGTCAGCAAGAACCAAAGAATGATGTTCATTGCCATAAAAACGAAAGACGGCGTGATTAAGGGCAAACTCTCATTCTATTGCCGGATGCTTGGCGTCAGCCGCCAGGGTTTCTACAAATATCTTGCTATTAAAGATCGCCCTTGGAAATATCAGGATCTTGCTGATGCCATGAGAGTGATCCATGCTGAGGATGAATGCAATGATACCTATGGACGTATTCGCATGTACCAAGCACTGCTCCTTAAGAATCCGACGGGAATCAAGATCCCCAGTGAACGAACCGTTTACAGGGTTATGGATGAAATAGGACTTGTCCATCGGCCAAAGTGCAAGCCAAATGGCATTACCAAGGCTGATCGGGAAGCACGTAAGTCAGATGATCTTCTGAAGAGAGAGTTCAAGGCTGATAAGCCACTTGAAAAATGCGTAACTGATATCACAGAAATCAAGGCAAAAGATGGAAAACTGTATGTTTCAGCCATCTTCGACTGCTTTGATTCCAGCGTTCTGGGACTGGCAATGGAAACAAACATGAAGGCAACTCTGTGTGAGCATACACTGGATAATGCCTATCTGGCGCATCCTGATCTGCGAGGTGCCATTGTGCACTCCGACAGAGGAAGACAATATACCAGTGAAACCTACCGTCAGGCGCTTTCTAAATATGGCATTATACAAAGCATGAACAGTGATGGTGGCAGGTGCCACGATAATGCTCGATGTGAAAGCATGTGGGCCAGAATGAAAAGCGAGCTTCTCTATGACCGCTACAATACGGAAAGCCTGACCACGGATGAGCTGAGAGTTCTTATTTGGAGATATTTCATCAGTTACTGGAACAACAGGAGGATCTGCTCTGCCAACGGTGGGCTTCCTCCTATGATTAAGCGTCAGAGATACTACCAATCTCTGGGCCTGGCTGCATAGGAAATGATATCTTTGAGATAAATGTGTCAACCACTTGAGTTTCCGCAGAATGTAATTCTAAAATGAACATAGCTTCCCAAAGCACCAATCTGCCGGATTTTTGAAGCATTGGGAATAGCAGTTTTACGAATAGAGGTACTTTAATAAACCCCACCGGAGCCGGGCTTTGGGAGAAATATACTTTTATCTATCTAAGCGGTCAGCTTAAGGCAGAGTTGACGGTATGACGGACGTTTTGTCCGAAACCACAGCCTGATGCCTTCTTTTGCATACGAGAGTATGCCGGAGATGCCTTTAGCTAACCGGTAATAGCTGAACTGAACTTTTTCTTTTATTGGATCTGCTTTCTGCATGATTGCAGCCTTCAGGGCATGCGTTTCTGATTTCATGGACATATGTGCCAGAAATGCCATGCACAGGGTAATATAAAAATTCAGGGCATTGATTGCAGCGAGCTTCCTCACACGGAAGTTTTCAAACTGAAACATCTGCTTTTTACAACGGAAATATTCCTCAATGCGCCATCTGGAAAAGTAAGTCAGGGCGATATTTACCACGTCTTCTTTGGATTTGATTTTCTTATTGGTTGCAAGCATCATGGGATGTTCCGTAATGCCGTAAACCAGTACGAGATAAATATCTTTCTTTGAAGCAGTGATCTGCACCTTCACATGGGAAAGACAGGCTTCGTGCTTTTGCCCCTTGTATGTCAGGGTAGTTTTGATCTTACCCTTCCTCTGATTACGAAGCTGTGTGGCAGGAACCCATTTTCCGTGGAAGAAGAGTTTTCTTTTGGCAGTAAGACGGATGACATAGTCCTGTTGCAGTTCATCAAGTTTCAGGAACATCTTGTTGTCATCGTAGCCTCTGTCCATGGCAAAGGTTGCTTTGCCAAAGAGAGCTGCACCACGTTCCATTGCAGAAAAGGTTACATCATTGTTGGACGTAAAGTTCTTTTCCTTTGAGGAATGAATTTTCGAGAAGATACTGACAGGATGATTATTTTTAGTGAGAACACAGGCTTCCGTTACATGATATCCTTTTTCATAAACTGTTTTGGAAGCAGTACTTTTCGAGCCATCCCTGACAAGTCCGAGAGCTTCAAATTTGTAACCGTCAGGCTTTACAACGTCGCTGTCATCGATGTATATGACAGGTTCCTGCGGAGCCCATTTACGGATGGCAGTAAGATAAGATTTAAGTGCTGTGAAGGAAGTGCCATTGTTTAAATGTCTGGTCAGCCGTTCAACAGAATTGACCTTTTTAGTATCTTCATGAAGCTGCTCCACAACATCGGTTAAAAGACAGCTTCCAGCAGCAAGCATACCGTAAGTCATATCGGCAGAAAACTTTTTGTCCGGCTTGGACAGGTGTTTTGAGATTTTATTTGAAAAAGATAAAATTTCCCGTTTCATTTGATAAGTATTTGATGTAAAATTAACCACAGGGAATCCTCCTCTTTTTTGTTTAGTACAGTTTTGTTGTGGTGACTTAATTTTACATCAAAAAGGAATAGGATTCCTTATATTTTGGTTATTTTTTGAAAGTTGTTTATAGCAGAGCCTGTGAAAGCAGAAAAGTGTGGGTAAAAGTACGGAAACTCAAGGTCAACCAATATTGACAATATCAAAATAACATATTATAATGCGAATGGAGGTGGTTAAATGCGTATTGGTTCGGGAGTGCAGAGTGTATCTGAATTATTTGGAAAGCGACAAAACAATAGCAAAACATCTGTTAACGGAAATGAGGCATTTCCTCAGACATCAATGAAAGTGTATTTAAAGACGGATGATATGTTGTTTTCAGGCGGAAATGGAACCGGTCTTTCGTTTTATATTAAGTATGCAGAAGAGTCAACAGATGATAATCCTGTAGTGATAGCCAAAGGGATTGATGAAAATGGAAAAGAATTTGAAGAAAAGATTAATATTAACGATATTGATTTGAGAAATGCTTCTTATGTCGAAATGAGTGCTTTGGAGGCATATTATGATGTTGATAGGGGTAATAGTCTCAGCTCTTTTCCACAAGAAACTGGTCACATGGGATTAAATGAAAGATGTGACCTTATATCCAGCTTTGAAAAGGTTATTCAGGATATGAACAAATTAGGAAAGTATGATTTGCAGATGTTTTATATGCGAAATATGAATACTTATCTAAATCTGGAAAGACAGAAAAAAGCATAAAGTTGTTTATAGATTCCTGTTGGAATGAAAATTTATACGATGTTAATTTGAAAGGAGATTTTAAAATGAAGAAAGTAAAAAGTTTAAAGGCGTTGGTGTTGAGTTTGATGTTATGTTTGGCAATGGGAACAACTGCGTTTGCAAGTGAAGTATCCACTCAGGGACAGGCTGCCCCTAATGCAAATAAGGCAGTAGAAGTAAGCGATTGTGGCGATTTGGACGTAGTACCTGCTTATGATGACGCCGTTGCTCTTGCAGATACGATTCAGTATGATGCAAATAGAACCATTACAAGAAGCAATTCCAGAAGCGGTGTATTCAACGGAAATTATTATTACACCATTAATAACTCAAGCGTTACAAAGTTGTGCTTAAATGTTTATATGCCTAATGAAAGTGGAACAGATTATCTTCAGGGAACAATTACTCTTGTAGGAAATGACGGAACAAGTGCACCGGTACAAATTGCTAACTATTCAGGAGATTCATGGACACTGACATTTACAGGTGTTAAGGTAGGCGTTAGATACCATTTCCATTATGAGTTGTATTCTGTTGGGTCTTCGCAGGTAGGCTATATTGCTTCTGCTGCTTATGCACAATAATAGCTGCTTGAATATGGGATATTAAGCAAGCGCAACAGAATATTTTCATTGTATGTTGCATTTTATAGCAATCTGGCATAAAGTGCAACATACTATAATAAGAAAATTAGATTATATTGCTGCTGGAGGGATTATAAATATGGTAAATATGGTAAATACCGCTGTAAATAACAATATTTACGCAGGAAGAAAATCAGGTTCAAAATATAACCAATCAAAGGCTTTTCAACAAAAGGAAGTGTTAGAGACACCGGATGTTGCAGCAGTTAACAAATATGCAAATGTTCAAGAAATTTATGAGGCACTAAAGTGTAACGTGTCATGTAGAGGATATGAACAGGGGCAGGATGAAATTGCTGAGAAAGAAATTCAAAATGATGAACCAGAAATAAGCAATGATTCCAGTGAAAAAATGACAGTATGGTATCAGGGTGTTCCTTTGGAAGAGTGGGCATTAACTGATCCTAAATACACGGATTCAGAAACGGGAATTTCATGGTATATTAGAGATGGAAAATATCCGTATATGGTAGGTGAGGATGCAGAAAAGTTCCGAAAACTTTGTGAAGAATCCGGGGAGTTTGCGCTAAAGAAATTTGCGGAAATGACGGGATTAATACAGAAATTAGATGACAATACAGTAGCGTATGTGGGTGATAACGGAATTGCAGTTAAATCTAAAGATGGGAAAGAGATGTTTGTGGACACATCAGGCTTATCATATGATATTGTTATGGATATGTTCAGAAATTTGCCTAGAAATGGGAATTTTTTCAGCAATAAGTATTGGTCAGACAATATACAGAAAGCACAGGCTCGGAGCTGATGATACGTTATATTGCAAGAGTGTGTATGCTTGGACTCCGATAGGAGAAAGCAGATTGGTTCTGATTGACAGAAGAATCATATGATTTCATCATTAATTTGGCAGGCAATAATATTCAAATTATTGCCTGCTAAATTTTTACCAAAATTCTTCTAATACCGTTTTTAGACTAGGAAATATTGTTGAAAGCGTACTCTCAATATATTCTTTAGAGCAGAACTGTAGCTTTGAAATAGTATCAATGCTGTGTTTTTTACTTGATTTCTGAGTAATTTTTGTTCTGTTGGTCATTTTCTGCAAAAACAGGTCACTTTCTGCATAGGATATTTTCTTTTGCTTTGATTCCTGCTATTCTTAGAATATACAACAGATTGCTCTATATGGCACATTGAATACTGAGGAAAGGAGAAGTAAATATAATTATGAATATGCTTATAGAATGATCTGCATATAACGACAAAATGATATTAAAATAGGGGGTGATTTTGATGAAAGATTTTCATTTGAAGATTTTAGCTATAATAATGATAATTTTTGGCATATTTGGTTTAAGTACGCTTCCGTTTCTTTCCATTATTGTCCAATATATTGACTCAATAACTGGATTTAGTTCAGGAAATGGATATCTTACCAATAACATGGATTATCTTTTTAAAAGTCCTCTTATTTATATTGGTGGCTTTTTTGTTTTTAGTATCATTTTGGCAATTATTTATCTGGTTTATAGTTTTTTTGTAACTATTCAGCACCCCGTTTAGGGTACATAAATTTTTGGTCAAAACAGAGAAAATATAATTTCTGTTTTATCATTGCTTTATTGCGAAAAGTGGATAACTTTTCAATGTGACTGCCAAATACTTTTTGTCTGTGAATTACTAAACAATAAGGCCTTGATTACAGCCAAATAACGTTTTATTTGTGGATTTTATCTGAGTGTTATCGGCAGTTATTTTCTGATTTTTACTGTTTATCCACCGTCATTTTGACAGTACATCCAAACTTTACAATTCGCTTTTTAGCACATTTTCCGTTAAAATAGATGTATCAAATCTTAACGGAAGAAGGTGGTCTGATTGACAAAAGATGAAATGATCAAGCAGTTATTACAGCAGGTTAATTCCTTAACATCAACTGTAGATTCCTTGAATGCTACAATCAATGCGCAAACACAGTTGATCGCTCAACTCAATCAGACGATACAGGGACTAAAGGAACAGCTTAATAAAAACTCCAAAAACAGTTCCAAACCACCTTCAAGTGATGGCTATAAAAAACCTGCTCCTAAGAGTCTCCGCAAACTATCCGGAAAAAAGGTTGGTGGACAGGACGGACATCAGGGGACACATTTAGCGGTAATAACAGCTCCGGATGAAATCGTCATACATATGCCATCCGCATGTAAAGGATGCCGACATTACCAGATGTGCAAAGGCACCGCCTGCATTGCTGAGAAACGACATGTCATCGATGCGGTTGTCACAGTAAATGTAACAGAACATCAAGTTCTGGAACTTCCAATCTGTATGCTGCACGGGGATACCCGCAGAGGTGAGTTCCCTGCTGATGTAAAAGCAGCCGTACAGTATGGCGAAAACCTTCAGTCATTAGCTGTTGCGTTGAATACCGTAGGTGCAGTCAGCATCAAACGCACCCATGAGATCCTTTCCGGAGTATTTAACATTCCGATTGCAACAGGAACAATCAGCAGCATGGTAAAAAGATGCGCTGACAGTCTGAGTGAAACAGTAGGTAAGATCAAGAATAAAATGATCGATTCCGCACTTGGACATTTCGATGAAACAGGAACCAGAGTGGATAAAAAACTCTGGTGGGTTCATGATGCCTCAAACTGTGAATACACCTATCTTGATATCAGTCCCAAACGTGGAAATGCGGGCATGGAACAATGCGGTGTTCTCCCGGAATTCAAAGGGATTGCCATGCATGACTGCTGGGCTTCCTACTGGAATTATCCGGATATTCAGCATGCAGTCTGCTGTGCTCATCTTCTCCGTGAATTAACGGGGATTGATGAAAATCATCCTGAACAGAAGTGGGCATCTGCATTTATAGACCTTTTACTGGAAATGAAAAAGGTCAAAGACAAAGCTGTAGAGAAAGGTAAGGACTTTCTGAGCTATTATCACTATCATAAGTTCGATAAAAAGTATGATGAACTTATCGGACAGGCTCGGAAGGAAAATCCACTTCCCGAAACCACAGAGAAAAAACGTGGTCGGAAGAAAAAAGGAAAAATCCTTGCCCTGGTAGAACGCCTTGCAAATTACAAGGCCTCAGTCTGTCTTTTTATCCATAACTTCAATGTCCCGTTTGATAACAATCAGGCGGAACGAGACCTGCGGATGATAAAGGTGAAAACAAAAGTATCAGGATGCTTCCGAACTGAGGAAGGTGCCAGAGATTATCTAAAAATCATGTCCTACGTTGGTACGGCACATAAGCAGGGGTACAATGCTTACGAAGCAATCAAAAATGCGATCTCAGGTCACCCTAATTTCATCTTTGAATAAGGGTGGTTCTGAATAGTTACGTTTTTTTAAAGCAAAGCGGGGGTGACTTCTAATGAAAAAAATAATTAGTATGGTTTTAAGTTTTATATTGATTTTGGGGTGCTCGACAACAGCGTTTGCTGCGGAGACTCATAACTATGACACTGAAAATTTGCCTCATGATGGAGCTGATTATTTTGAAACGGAAATTAAAGCTGATGAGGAAAATGAAGAACGCATTTCTGATTTTGTTACCGTATATGGTTATCAATATACCAAAGGTAGTTTAAAAAGTGGTGCATGGAGAAATGGCACGAGTGGTGGTAGTTCTACATCTAGCGCAAAATTATCATTGAATTACACTCAAGATACTTCTTATAATATTTCCTTTAAAGCTTCAGTTTCCGGTGGATATACAAATGGTGGAACTATAGGAAGTGAGTTGGGTGTTACACTAGGTGCATCAAAATCATATTCTTTAGGTAGCGGATACTCCGTAACTGTTCCAAAAGGATCTCATTATTTAATCAAATATCGTCCTATGTATTATACATATAAGGTCGTTGAGACAAAATATAAAGAAAGATATAATGAAGCATTAGGCGGCATGGAGAGATATGTGGTTGAAACAAAAACCTGCTATGTAGACGTATTTTCGCACTGGGATTTTACACATGTAGCTAAGTAAAGGTGTATGTTACACTAAATAAAAGCAGGGAACTATCTATATCCATGCTTCAAACTGGAGATAAAGCTCGTGGATCTGCCACGGGCTTTTCTCATGTTGTTATATACATTTTGCTGAAATTTTAAATTTCAGTGTAAAAGTAGATTGGTGTTTAGAAGGAATATGCAAAGTATTACACGAAAATGTCAAAGGATTACAGTTTCCTAAAACCCATAATAATTTCTGATATAATGCGATAAGTCAGAAAGGATGATGGGGCTATGGGGAAAAGAGAGCACATATACGAAATTATTGCAGAGAATATCAGAAAAGAACGCAGAAGGCTTGGAATTACACAGGCAGAGCTTGCAGAACGGGCAGATGTATCATTGGATACTATCAAAAGTGTTGAAAATGGCAGAAGGGCAATGAGTCTTGATACATATTTGAATATTGTTCATGCATTGGAGTCATCGCCTATGGTTTTGATGAGCCAGCAGCACCCAGAAAAACACATTGAGCGTTTTGCATTTATGATGAATCGATGTGACGAAAGAGAAATAGAATTTGCATTACATATGATTGAACAAATATTAAGAGGACAGGAAGATTATCTGAGTGAATAGACGGGTAGTTATCCTGTCCTTTGTCTATGACTCTTTTGCAAATTTTTCAGCGAGATGGTATATGATTTCTTCAATGGTGGGAGTATCATTTTCACATGGAAAGTCTGTCCAGAAGCGTTGCATTTTTGGATCAGGGCTTTTTAAAGCAATGGAAACTGCCCGCCCAATTTCCTGTTGGACTTCTTCTTTTGTGATTCCTTCTTTTTCGGCAATGATTTCCAAATATTTATCAACAGAGTATGTGTTTTTATCATTCATAGTGTTGTTGTGAATCCTTTCTGAGAAGGGTATTTGCGGTCAAATTGTCAGGTGCTTGAATTGTCCCGGTTGAATACCATAAAAGTAAAACAGATAATCCGTTCTATATTACATAATAACCTTGAGAGCTGTTTTCTATGCAGATTATGGCTATTTTCTATTCTATCATATACATACAGTATGGTGCATACACGCACCATATCATTATAGGACACTCTTGCGTAGAATACAAGGAGGAGGTCTTTGTAATGATAGTATATGACAGGTTATGGATCACACTCAAGAAGAAAAATATTAGCCAGTATGCACTAATTAAAGATTATGGAATAGATAAAGCACAGTTACAGCGATTGCGAAAGAATATGGTCGTAAAAACGGTAATCCTTAACAGATTATGTTCCATACTTGATTGTAAGATAGAGGACATCATGGAGTTTGTGCCGGATGAGGATATTAAGTAAAGAGATATTTCCAAAATGTAATGAGAGTTTGGAAATATCTCTTTTTTAATCCGCAAATATTTATATTCTTGGTATTAAGGTGTACAATATTCCACCTGAAATAGCTGGTTTAGTCACTCTTACAAAAGATTCGCTTACGGTACAATGAATACAGCTTAAGCAAATATATAAGGTGCCGGAAAAGAGTGGAAGGTGTACTACGATATTGTTAATAGTGGAGAAAGAATAAAAGAGTTGCGTGCGGCAAGAAGAATGACAAGACAGCAGCTTGCCGAGCAGATTGGATTGTCAGTGGATGCTCTGCGGAAAATTGAAGCTGGTGTAAATGGAGCAAAAATAGATACGCTGATTAGTATTGCTGAATTGTTTCATATAACGTTGGATTATCTTGTGTGTGGGTGTGAAAGAAAGGCAGAAGTCGATGATCTGCTGGTTGGTCTGAAGGAGAAGGAAGTACAGTTTATCCGGAATATGGTATTAAATGCCGTTGACAATATGAAACTTCTGACAGAATAAAAAAGTCGGATTGCATTTTTGATAATGCAGTCCGGCTTTTTTTATAAGGATTTGGAACAGGTGGGAGTGTTACTCTTAGTTCAAAAGAGTGTCGGTTACTGTAGAAGATGCGTGGTGTCAGTTATACTTTGTTCAGGTTCTGAGAAAAGAACCGTTGAATATTGAAAACAGAATAGGACACGCATATCCCACGAGCTTATATCGCCTTGTCTATGACAGGGTGGCAGAATCCCATTTCGTGCGATGACTATCCTCAGAGCTGTAGCCGATTATGAGAAACGTAACAGCAGGAGCCTTTAAGGATAAGAGCAGAGGGTTGTGCCTACCGGGTTAGCAGCCGGAGGTAATGAGATAATAAGTGCACCTGAATTTCAGCAAAACGCATTTTCAGAGAGTGGCTACTTTCGTAAGTCCAGATGGGCAGGAAACTACGAAGTGTTTGTGGCTGGCAAAGGATATGTTACCCGATACGGGGATGGTTAAGAAACCGGGAAGATAGTATTTTATCTTCCCACACAAACTGATTTGCAGTAACCAGCAGACAACAACGGGGCTTATAAGTGCAGAGAGCATTGGCAGGTCAGTTTATGTGAGGAGATAAAGTGTGCACAGGATATCAAATCAAAATAAAAACAGGAATGGAGATTTTAAAATGAATAAAGCAGTTATATATTTTGGAGCAACAGGAAATGAGGCAGCGGATCAGATGGTAATGCAGGTTCTTGAGGAGTATTGCACTGTGAATGGATATGAGGTGGTTGCAGTCATTTCAGAGAACGCAAGACCGGAGGGAATGACATTTCCTATGAAGTTTGCCTTTGTCGGTATGGCAGAGGTGGAAGATGTTGATGTGGTTGTTACTCTTATGAGTGATATGGTCGGTGATTGTGAAGAAACAATTATGGATAACATCATTATGCTCGGAGAGCACGGCATTACGGTTGAGACAGCAAACGATGATATGGCTGGATATTATCAGAAGATGGAGCAGGCAGGGAAAAAGGAAGATAACGGTATTGTTTCACTTGCTGATTTTATGGCAGTATTTTTCAGACGTCTCAGAGCCGACAGATAGGAGGTTTTATGAGTAAGTGTTGTGTTATCTGTGTAGGCAGGAATGCCGACAGAGCCGCAGACAGGATAGAAGCATATGCGAAGAAAGCGGATTTTGAGATTGTAGAAACAATCTTTAAAGATACGAAGTCTGTGGAAAGACTTAAATTTTATATCGAAAGAGATTCCATTATCAGTATTCTGGTAAGCAGTATCTATGATATTTCATCGGACAAAGATGTGGTAAAGGGTATTATGGAGCTTGCAGCGGAGCACGGTATCAGTATTAATGACGAGAGCAGGGGCTATGAACCTGCTCTCATCTCGTTTGAGGAGGATAATGCCGGATAAAAAGGAATTAAGCATAGTGACATTTTCATCAGAAACCGTGGTGTTTGATGGGAAAGGAGACAGAGTTGTTGCCTGCCCTACGGAACAGGAAGCTGTCGAATATATCCGTGGGCAGGAAATACCAGTTGACAGACAAGGAAGTGAATATTATGAGTGAAATAAGACGGGGCGATATCTGGATGGTTGATTTTGGAGTACCGGAAGATGAGAATGACCACAAGCTGCACGGTATCAGACCAGTAGTGATTGTGAGCAATGACAGTGCAAACAGACATAGCACGGTATTCCATGCAGTACCGCTTACAAGTAAGATTCATAAAAAGACATATCTGCCAACACATATTTTTATCAGTTCGTTTAAGGCTGTTGGATTAAGAACGAACAGTATCGCTCAGTGTGAGCAGTTATGTGATGTGAAAGATACGGACCTGATAGAAAAAATCGGGAAAGTAAGCAAAAACCAGTTAAGACAGATAACAAAAGGTATGCAGATCCAGTTGGGTATGAGTACAAAACATAATAATCCAATCGCATAAATTCCAGCCGGGGCGAAAGCTCCGGTGTTACATAGCCGTCAGCATATCTGGTGGCTTAATTTGATTGGAGGGATAGGATGACAGTTGAACAGTTGGACAAAATATCGGCACAGAGATTAGAAGATGTGGATATTGATACATTGGTGGAAGTAAACAGCATAAAGTACGCTGACGGAATGCCTGTGGAAAAGAAGGTTGCGGGAATGATTGCAAAGACAGGTAATCCGTATTTCCGCAGATCAGGAAAGAGCAAAATTAAGATTTCATTTTCTGATAACGGGGAAAGCCTGAAAGACAATTATATTGCTATGCTTGCCAATGTATAGAGCAGTCAGCCAAAATTAGGGGTGGAAATTCAGATGGATTTGTGATATCATTACAGACAAATAAGGACATCTAACCCGAAAGGGTATCAATTTCATATTTATGTTTCCATTCCTCTTGATTTGGGACTTCTAACTTAGAAAATCGAAGGAGTGGTGGACATGAACAATTCTAA
The DNA here is from genome assembly GCA_003584705.1 of Lachnospiraceae bacterium GAM79. Taxonomy (GTDB): domain Bacteria; phylum Bacillota; class Clostridia; order Lachnospirales; family Lachnospiraceae; genus Acetatifactor; species Acetatifactor acetigignens. The sequence goes on along the minus strand of AP018536.1, from coordinate 2,409,050 downwards.
AAGAATTTACAGAGCAGCCATCTATGTTAGATTATCTAAGGAAGATGGCGATCTTGATGATGTGAGAAAAGCTGAAAGTAACAGTATCTCAAATCAGAAATCCCTGATACTTAATTATTTAAAAGACAAAGAAGATATTGAAATAGTATCAATCCGTGAGGATGACGGCTATTCAGGGGCAACTTTTGACCGTCCGGCATTTAAACTTATGATGCAGGATGTGAAAGACGGTATTATAGACTGTATCGTTGTAAAAGATCTTTCGAGGTTTGCAAGAGAGTATATCGACGCAGGGAGATACATTGAGCGGATGTTTCCTGCAATGGGGATACGATTTATAGCGATCAATGATGCCTATGACAGTGCAGATACACAGGCACAGGGAAACGAGATAATCATTCCGTTTAAGAATCTTATCAATGACGCTTATTGCAGGGATATTTCCATAAAAATCCGAAGCCACCTTGAAACAAAGAGACAGAACGGAGAATTTGTAGGAAATTACTGTGTCTATGGCTACAAGAAATCTGAGATTGACCATAATGTGATTGTTCCTGACGAATATGCTGGTCCGGTGGTTCAGGATATTTTCCACTGGATAAAGAACGGAATGAGCCTTGATGCCATAAGTGACAAGCTGAATGCTCTTGGTATTCTCTCACCTATGGCATATAAGCTCAGCAAGGGAGAGAATTATAAGACAGCATTTCAGAAGAAAGACGAGCTGTTGTGGACTCCTGTTGCTGTAAGGCGTATTGCAACGAATATTATTTATACAGGAACGCTTGTACAGGGCAAAATCACAACACCTAACCATAAGGTTAAAACAAGGATATTAAAGCCACAGGAGAAATGGGCAGTATGCCACAACAATCACGAGGCACTGGTATCTTTAAGAACATTCCAGATTGTACAGCGTCTGTTGTCAGTGGATATGAGAATGGCACCGGGGAAAGACTCTATCTATCTTTTATCCGGAATAGCAGTATGTGCCGATTGTGGAGCACTTATGACACGAAAGGTGTCTACGGTAAATGGGAAAAAGTATGTTTACTATATGTGTTCCAATAACAAGAAGAATAAGAAGTGCAGCTCCCACAGGATAAAAGAGGCAGACTTGGAAAGCCGTGTATTTGATACCTTGAGGGAAATGACAGCAACACTTCTGGACGCTGATGAAGTGATAAAGGAAGCTGGCAACAATGCCAATTTCAGAATAGACCAGAAAAAGACAAAAGAGAGGATCAGTGCAAAAGAGAAAGAGATAACCAAATATAATCAGATGCTTGTTTCACTTTATGAGGACTACAAAGATGGAATCGTTGATAAATCAGACTTTGCGATTATCAAGGAGAGCTTTGAAGTAAAAAGGTCTGAAGCGGAAAAGGCAATCGACAGGTTACAGAAAGAAGCAGAAAACATTGCTGCCGGAATTGAAAGAGATACCGAGTGGCTGGAAGAACACAGGAAATGGAAAACAATGCCTTCTCTTACCCGTAATGTGGTAGTGAGCCTTATACAGTCCGTAAAGGTATATGAGGGCGGTGATATAGAAATCGTACTGGATTGTGACGATGAATACAGGAAAATCGTTGCAAGAGCCGGGGAGCTGGAAAAACAGCAGGATACGGAAAGGCTGGTGGTCTAAATGGCAAGGAAGTCAAGAACACAGCCGAAACAATCACCGGATACACTGAATGTATTATCCAAAGTGTATAAAACTGCCATATATGTGAGATTGTCTGCGGAAAAAGATGAAACGAGAGACAGAAAAACCCTGATCAATCAGAGAAATCTCATTAAGAACTTTGTGGATCAGCAGATGGATATGGAAATCCATGACATCTATATGGATGATGAAATTTCCGGTACAACATTCGACAGACCGGAATTTGAGCGTATGATGTCAGATATGAGGGCAGGAAGGATCAACTGCATTGTCGTAAAGGATTTGTCCCGCTTGGGTAGAGATTACATTGAAACGGGCAATCTGGTAGAGCGTGTATTCCCGATGATGAATATCCGCTTTGTAGCGATTACGGATAATTATGATTCCTCAAAGAAAGACGCAGACCTTATGGTTGCGGTCACGAATATAGCCAATGATCTGTATGCTAAGGATATTTCAAAGAAAATATCTTCCAGTAAGCAGGAAGCGATGGAAAAAGGTATTCCAGTTGGCAGAGTGACTTATGGGTATAAGGTGGTTCTTGATGAAAACAAAGTCAGGGTAATGGTTGAGGATAAGGAAGCCGCAGATGTTGTAAGGTGGATTTTTAATGAGGCAGAAAAAGGTACACTGCATTCTGTGATAGCGGCAGAACTGAATGCGAAGCATATCCTTACACCTGCCCAGTACAAAGTAAGGCATAATATAGAGAAACTTGAAAAGCTGCGTGGAGTTAAGTGGACTGTTGATACATTGTCACAGATTTTAAAGAATGAAGTCTATATTGGAAGATATGTGACAGGTAAAGACAGGGTATGCTTGTACAGACACGAAAAGAGGCATACTACCAATAAAGATGAGTGGTATGTTTTTGAAAATCATCATATTGCACTTATCACAAAGGAACAGTTCTATGCGGTGCAGAAGAACAAAAGAAAGGTAATAAAGCCAGCAAAAAAGCAGACCGTGAATATGCTGAAAGGCAAAATCACCTGCGGCTGTTGTGGAAGCAGTATCCATATCCACCCTGAGAAATATGGAAAGGTTTATATGTGTACGCATAGAAAAAGATATGGAAAGGACAGTTGCAACTGCCTGCCTGTAAAGGTAGACGATATATATGCAGCGGTGCTTGCTGTTATAAAGGAGCAGATACAGGTCTTTATTGACAGGGAAAAAATATTAAAGGAACATCACAATGACAGCAGTGTAATCAGACAGGAACAGGTATATACGGAAGCTGTGAATAAGTGTGTCAAGGAAATGGACAGACTTATGGAATTAAAGAGCGGTCTGTATGCTGATTACACGGAAGATTTGCTTGATGAAAAGGAATATCTGCAACTGAACAGGGAGTATTCACAGCGTATTGAGAAATTGAAGATACAGGCTGATGAATACAGGCAGGCGGCAAGTCAGTATGAAAGTGCTGAAAAGACCGTTGCCCAGTTAAAAGCTGAAATGCTCCGTTTTAAAGGAAAACGCAAGTTGACGCAGGAAATGGTCGATTTGTTTGTTGCACAGGTACGCATATACGAAAACAAGAATCTTGAGATCGTTTTGAACTATGAAGATGAACTGAAAAAATTCGCAGAACTGAATATGGAAAGAGAGGCAGGATAATGGCTGAGAAAAGAAAATTAGCCTTTTATATCCGTCTCTCGGATGCGGATGAGGAGGTAAAAGAAGGAACAAAAGACGAAAGTAACAGTATTACAGGACAGAGAAAACTCTTGTATGCGTATATCAAGAAAACAGAGGAATTTGCAGGTTTTGAGGTACTGGAATACTTTGATGACGGATATTCGGGAACAATGTTCAATAACAGGGCAGAATTCCAAAGGCTCATACAGGACGCAGAGCTTGGAAGATTTGAATGTATCATAGTAAAAGACTTTTCACGATTTGGAAGGGATTACCTTGAAGTAGGCAACTATCTGGAGTTTGTATTCCCTGCAATGGGAATGAGGTTTATTTCTGTCAACGATAATTATGACAGTGACAGAATCTTTGGTGTTACCGGAGGAATGGATGTAGCTTATAAGAATCTGATTTACCAGCTTTACAGTATGGATTTATCAAGAAAGGTAAAGAGTGCCAGAAGGACAAGAAATCTGAGCGGCGAATACACGGCATCATTTGTCTGCTATGGATACAAGAAAGATCCAGACGATAAGCATAAGCTGATAATAGATGAAGAAGCTGCAAAGGTTGTTGTGGAGATATTTTCACTGATCATTGCAGGATATAATGCAAGTGAGGTTGCCCGCATATTAAATGAGAGAAAAATCCCGACAAGAGTTCAAAACCAGTGGAAGAATGGAATCAATTATGTTCCGGTTCATAATAAAGGGGATTATATGTGGGATAATTCAGAAGTTATAGCGATTGTCCAGAATGAGCAGTACAAAGGAATAATGATCCAGAATAAATGTGAAACTGTTGGTTTTGGAGATAATAAGAAGGTTCGCAAACGAAATAAAGAGGACTGGTCTGTTGTAGAAGGTGCAATACCAAGAATAGTAAGCGATGAAATGTTTGATGAAGTCAATAAAATGCTACGGGTTGAAGCCAGAGGGATTGAAAAGAGTACAAAGAAACGTAAGAAAAATCTTTTTATCTGTCCCTATTGTGGAAGAAAGCTGATGAATTCCAGTGCAGTATGTACACCGAAGCTCCTCTGTCCAAAACGCAGGATGGTAAGGACTGGCGAATGTCAGCAGATTTTTATGCTGAAGTCAGAAGCACAGGACAAGGTGCTGGAAATCACAAAGGAAATCTGTAGAACACTTATACAGGAAGAAGAACTTAAAAAGGCATCAAAGGATAAAAGGAAGGTGACAAGCGATGAGTATTTGATTAGTGAGCTTAAAGCGGAGTATGACAGAATATCAAACAGCACAGTTTCTTGTTATCAGTCATACAGAGAGGGAAAGTACACAAAAGAAGAATATGTGCAGCTAAGAAAAACAAACCAAGAGCTGTTAGCTGATCTGGAGAATCAGATATCAGATTTGCAGGAGAAAGTTGCAAATCAGGAGCCTGACGCAGAGGAGAAGATAGAACAGCTAACCCAGTATAGTATGCTGGAGCAGTATGACGGAGATGTACTTTCTAACATAATTGATAAGGTGCTCATTTACAACGACAAAGACATAGAGGTTGTGTTTAAGGGTGAGAACTTTATCCGAAATGCAGTGTAGTAAACAAAATGAGTAATATAGAAAGCCAGTAGTGAAAAAGCTGCTGGCTTCTTCTATGGGTAGTAACGAAAAGGTTAAGAGTAATAAACTATTCTGTACTTTAAAAATCAGTAAGGGTTTGATAGAATATGTACAGAAAAAAATAAAATTTTTTTTGTCCCAGTCTTGACAGATGCAGGCTATCCGATCTGGTGGGGAATCGCAGCATGGCCGGTAGACAATTTTGTCAAAGGCAATGACTTTACGGGTAAGACCGTGATTCCGTTCTGCACCTCTTCATCTTCCGGACTGGGTGACAGCGGCAATCTTCTGGAAGAGATGGCAGGGACCGGTGACTGGCAGGAAGGTCACAGATTTAGCTCCGGTGCATCCGATGCAGATGCGGCAGACTGGGTGGCTTCTCTGAATCTGAATGAATAAGGAAATGAGGAAAGCGCAACAATGAAAGTATTGTTGATCAATGGCAGCCCCCACAGAGAGGGATGCACCTACACCGCATTGTGTGAGGTGTCCAGAGCATTAAATGATAACGGAGTGGATACGGACATTTTCTGGATTGGTAATAAAGCATTGAGTGGCTGTATTGCCTGTAAAAAATGTCAGGGCACAGGGAAATGTGTGTTCCAGGATTCGGTTAATGAATTCCTGGAGATTGCCGGAGATTATGACGGATTCGTATTCGGAACTCCCGTTCACTGGGCGGGTGCCACAGGAGCCATGACTTCTTTTATGGACAGAGTCTTTTATGCGGATCTGAATGGCGGCAGCAGCCACTTCCGGCTGAAACCGGCAGCGGCCGTGATCTCGGCCAGAAGAGCTGGAACCACAGCAACCTGGGACCAGATGAATAAGTATTTCGGTCTCATGCAGATGCCCATTGTCACTTCACAGTATTGGAACATGGCACACGGGGCCTGCCCGGAAGACGTGCGGCAGGATCTGGAGGGATTGCAGACCATGCGAACCCTTGGGAACAATATGGCATTTTTCATTAACTGCAAGAACCTGGGACTGAAAATGGGATTGAAACTGCCGGAAGAAGAGAGCCGTATACGAACGAATTTTATAAGATAATCCTGAATAGGGGAACTTTGAAACCGAAAGGCGGAAAGGTTCCCCTTTCTGGTCAGTGAAAAGAGAAGGATGAGAAGATGAATCGACGGAAATGGGTACGGGGGAAGAACAGAAGGGCGGAAAGCAATATCGTAACCGCATATCTGCAAAATATTGAGGTATCGTATTCTCATTTATATCAGGAAATGCAACAGGCAGTTTATGATAGTGAAACGTTTGCACGGGTGGATTCTGACAGTGATATCTATACATATAACCGGTCTATAATGGCAGTTAAGGAGTATTTTCAGCAGCTGGGAATATCGTATGGTACGGATTTATCTTGAAAATATGGTACCTTCGGATGTGAGCAATGCAGTGCGAAAAACGTTGGCAGATTTACATGAAAGAGGGTACAAAATAGCACTGGGCTCATCCAGTAGAAAAGCTAAGATTATTTTGAAAAAAGTGGCACTTGAAGAGGCATTTGATGCAATATCAGATGGTACCAATATCTCAAAATCAAAGCCGGATCCCGAAGTGTTTTTAAAGGCGGCAGAGTACCTTGATTTGCAACCGGAGGAATGTATTGTTGTAGAAGATGCCTATGCGGGTATTGATGCAGCAAAGGCTGGAAATATGCAGGCGGTAGGAACTGGTGAAGCATATTCGTACGCCAAAGCAGATTACCACATTAAAAAAATTGAAGAGTTGCTAACAATTTTACCGTAAAATGTTTTAAAAGATATTCTATTATTGAAAGAAATATGGGAGATAGGCGGTATAATAAAAACTCTTGTAAAACCTTCCCGATTGTGCCAAACTGATAGCTGTGAGATGATAAATTTTGAAAAAAGAATTTCCGGATAAGGAGAGATCATGGCTGAGATATTATTGGGTTCCCATGTGGGAATGTCGGGAAAAGAAATGTTTTTAGGCTCTGTGAAGGAGGCGGAAAGCTACGGTGCCAACGTGCTGATGGTCTACACCGGGGCACCCCAGAACACTAGACGCAAGGAAATCGGAGAGCTGAGAATTGATGAGGGGATTTCCTATGCCGAAAAAGCAGGTATCCGGGAAATCGTCATTCATGCTCCCTATATTATTAATTTAGGCAACATGGAGAAGCCGGAAATGTTTGATTTCGGCGTGGAATTTCTGGCAAAAGAAGTAAAGCGTGCCGCAGCCTTTCACAGTAAGGTACTGGTACTGCATCCGGGATCTTCCTTAAGTGCCGGTGTGGAAGCATCCGTGGAGCAGATCGCAAAGGGACTGAATCTGGTGCTTGATGCGGATGACAGTGAGGTCAATATCGCACTGGAAACCATGGCAGGCAAGGGCAGTGAGGTCGGCAGAACTTTCGAAGAGCTGCGAAAGATCTATGACAGAGTAGAGCGGAAGGACAGACTGCGGGTATGCTTTGACACCTGCCATGTGAACGATGCCGGATATGATCTGGTGAATGATTACGAAGGTGTGCTTGCGCAGTTTGACAAGATTCTGGGATTGAACCAGATTGCAGTGATCCATGTGAACGACAGCCTGAATCCCTTAGGAGCCCACAAGGACCGCCATGCCAATATCGGACAGGGTACCATCGGCTATGAGACCCTGCATCGGATCGTCCATGACGAACGGTTTACCGCCGTGCCCAAAATCTTGGAGACACCATGGCTGTGTGCGGAGGGCGAAGACAAGAAGACCATTCCACCTTACAAGCAGGAGATTGCATGGCTGAAAGCCTCAAAACAGATGGATAAGAGGACAGACGATTGAAAAAAAGAATCATTGCAGCAGTAGCAGTATTTGGACTTTTGGGCGGAATATTATATTTTGCATATGCACAGACAGCGGCGCAGAACAATGTGAAGCATTTCACAGCTTTTTTTGCTGTGGAGGGAGAATCTATTGACCAGAATAATGATATAAAAAAAGAAATCGCACGCCTGACAGGTGCGGATTGTGAAGAACTATGGCTGGTGGGACAGTCCAAGGAAAGTGCCTTGAACAGTTATATTGTGAGTGGGGAATATCCGGATTTTATTTCCGGAGATACCAGTCTTTATGAGGCAGGGGCATTACTTCCTTTAGATGAATACTGGGAGAATTATCCCAATATCAAAAATTACCTGACGGAAGAACAGTGGGAGAGATTCCGCAGACCGGACGGTCATATCTATTGGATCCCACAGTTTGGTGTGACCCATGGCGAAGATGTGGAGGTGACCCACTCAGGTGAAGCCTTCTGGATCCAGACCAGAGTGCTGAAATGGGCGGGGTATCCGGAGATTCATACTGTGGATGAATATTTTGATCTCATCGAGCGCTATGTGGCAGCGAACCCGGTAATGGAGGATGGAACACCGAACATTCCGTTTACGATTTTGTGTGATGACTGGCGGTATTTTTGTCTGGAAAATATTCCGCAGTTTCTGGATGGTTATCCAAATGACGGAAGCTGTATTGTGGATCCGGATACATTACAGGTTTACGATTATAACACCACAGATACTGCCAAATGGTACTTTAAAAAGCTGAATGAGGAATATCACAAAGATATTCTCGGTGCAGAAGTATTTACAGAGACCTATGAGGACTATCTGGCAAAATTATCCACAGGGGCAGTCTGCGGTATGCCGGATCAGTGGTGGCAGTTCTATTATTCGATTCAAATTGCCTATGATGAGCAGGGGCTCAGAGAACAGGGCTGCGATTATGTTCCACTTCCGATTACCAGAGAGGAAGGAATCGCCAATCAATGGCATGTAACGCGCTCTGCAGAGCTGGACAGCTCTACAGGCTTATCCATTACGGTATCCTGCGAGGATATTGACGGAGCTTTGCAGTTTGTCAGTAATCTGCTGGAACCGGAGATCATTAAACTGCGATTCTGGGGCGAAGAGGGAGTCGACTATAGCGTGGATGAGAACGGATTGTTCTACCTGACTGAGGAGCAGGCGAAGCGATGGATGACTTCGGAGGAAAAGAGAAAACACTTTTGTTTTTATTCTTATTTTCCCAGAGTGGAAGGAAAGCTTCCCGATGGGATCAACGCATTTTCCCTGGAATATCAGACAACGGAATTTTTTAAAAATCAACCGGAAGATATTCAGGAATGTTTTTCTGCTTACGGAGTGACAAATTATGTGGATATGATCGGCAACAATGAGTCTCCCGGGGCATGGTATCCCATGTACAGTTATACCACATCCCTGTCGTCTAATTCTCCTGCGGGACAGATCCGGGATCAGATGGAAGCGGTGAAACACAAATGGCTTCCCCAGGTGATCATGGCAGAAGATTTTGAGACTGCGTGGGAGCAATATATGGAAGCATATGATTCCTGTAATCCTGAGATTTATTATCAGATGTTGCAGCTTGAGGTGGAAAAAAGAGTAAAAGGATAAGTTTTTCACAAAAAAGTATAAAAAACAAATAGAAAAATACTTCCCAATTCCTTTAAACTAAAGAAAAGGATTGGGGGTATTTTTTTATGAACGAGAAGAGAAACGGAGCTTTGGACAGATATCCAATAGAAAAAAAGAGAGCAGGAAGACCATCTGTTACAGTGAAAGAAGACGGCGCAGTCATTTTTTATCTGTATGCACCGGCAGCAAAAATAGTACAGGTTGCCGGACTTGGGGGATATTTTACAAATAAGAAAATAAATCTGATGCCCGATGGGCAGGGCGGATTTTTTGCGGAAGTTCAAGATTTTCACTGGGGGATGCATTATTATTTCTGGTATGTGGACGGTGTCCGGATCTGCAATCCGTACGCCGGAATTTCTTATGGGTGTTTTGCTGCGATCAATACTTTTGAGGTGCAGGAGAAGAATGTGGATTTCTATTTTGCAAAGGATATTCCTCATGGTACGGTCAGCATCTGTAAATACGTTTCGAAGGTGAGCAGCCACTTGAAGGAATGTTATGTCTATATACCTTATGGATATGAAGAAGGAGATGAAAGATATCCGGTATTGTACCTGCAGCATGGCGTAGGAGAGAACGAGACCGGATGGATCTGGCAGGGGAAGACGAACTTTATCATGGACTATCTGATCGCAGAGGGAAAGTGCGAGAAAATGATCGTGGTCATGAGCAGTGGCTATGCCTTCAAAGATGGAGAAAAACCTGTATTTTACCCTGGGAATTTTGAGAGTGAACTGATCCACAACATTATTCCTTATATTGAAAATAATTTCCGGGTGAGAAAGGGAAGAGATTACCGGGCGATGGCGGGACTTTCCCTGGGATCGGCGCAGACTACGGATATTGTGGCAAAAAATATGAAGTTATTTTCTGCTGCCGGTGTATTTTCCGGAGTTGCTATTCATGAGATGGAACGGATCTGCGACAGCAAGGAAACATTGGATGTCGTATTTATGTCCTGTGGATGCTATGAGGATCAGATCAGAACGGGAATGAAGCAGATAGAACAAAAGTTTGAAAATGCAGGAAAATATTGCATTTCCAAAGTATATGAGGGATATCACGAATGGCATGTCTGGAGGAAAAGCCTGTATGATTTTGTGCCGCTGCTATTCCGGAAAAAGGGTGTGGAGGCGGATGATATCCCCGGAGAAAAAACTGCCAGAATCACAAGGCAGAGACTCCGGATGCAGACCATGGAAGAGCAGATGCTGATGTTCGATCCGGTATACCGCCAGATCCGCTTTGAGACTGATGAAGCAGGGAGGCCTGCAGGAAAATACCCGGACATCCCTCACGGAATCTGCATTACGGAACAGGGAAGGGCAGTCGTATGCTTCGAGGCACCGGAGGCAGTCTCGGTAGAAGCCGCCCTGGACGGAAAAGAATTCCTAAAACTCAGGAAAGATCAGGAAAGACAAGGATATTGGACAGGGGAAATCCACAACATCACGCCGGGATACCATAATGTGTATTTCAGGGCGAATGGTACGGATGTAATCAACCCGGATGCTCCGGTGGGATACTCGGGAGACAGGGCTGTGAACTATCTGGAAATGCCAGATCCGGAGTTCCCGCTGACAGAACTTGTGGACACAGTGCATGGTCAGCTACATATACATTATGATTACCTTACACAAGAAGAAAAGGTGAGTACGATTTATGTATATACGCCAGCATACTTTGAAAGAGCGGAAAAAGAACGGAGAGTGATGCTCTTAAAAGCGCTTCCCACAGAGACTGCGTCTTGTTTCCTGCACCAGGGGAAAATACCGAACATTATGGAGTATTTTCTGGCAGCAGGAAAAGCCGTAGAGACTATATTGGTGATGACCGATGCCGAAGAGACACCGGAACGGATGCAAAATATTATAAAGAAATATATTCCGGATGGACAAAAAGCAAAAGCAATTGTCATGGAACGAAGCGACGGAGAAGATTGGAATTCCTTCCGGAGACGATTTGCAGCCTGCCGGATATAAAATTATTACCTGCATTTCCTATATTTTCCCGGGTGTTTGTGCAAGGAGAGCCGGACTATAATAGAACTGATAAAAGTTCGGGAGGGATAGAAATGACAGGACCGGCAGCACCGAAGGATCCGGAAAAGGCAAGACCTTTTTTCTATATATTAAAAGACAAAGATATTTTTGGAGAACGGCAAAAGGACGGAACCGGAATCCAGTTTATCTATGAAAGCGACGGACGGCTGATCAACAGTGCACAGATCACGGGAAATGTTACGGATAAGGAAGAACTGACACTTCTGGAGACAGTAGAGGGATTTGGCAGATTGGTACATAGTATCGGCGTAAGCGTGGAGACGGACCGGCCGGAAGAAACCGCAGAATTTGTATTTCAGATGTATGGGAAAAAGGACCTATACGGAGGTGGAACGAATCTTACGACTTCTCTTAAGTGTGACGGCATGGAACATAGAATCTATCTGTCGGATTACAGGTGGACAGAGGATGATCATGTGCCGGGACAGATTAAAATTCTGTTTGCAGCGCCGGAGCGGATGGGAAAAGTCAGTGTAAGACTCTTCCTAAATGACGGATACGAAGCACCTCCGGAGGAAGAGGATCTGGTTATAGATATGCATTCGGAAGAATACTGCGGCATGATCAGCCGCTCTCTGTTGCAGCTGGGGAATCCTTATCGTATCCGTAAGGCTATTGAAAAATCTAAGGCAGGAAAAGAGGTAACGCTTGCCTATATCGGTGGATCTATCACGCAGGGAGCCGGAGCTATACCAATCCATACGGAATGCTATGCATATAAGTCCTTTCAACTGTTTCAGAATCGTTTTTCGACACAGAACAATGTCAGGTTTATCAAAGCCGGAGTCGGCGGAACACCTTCAGAACTGGGAATGATCCGGTTTGACCGGGATGTGCTCAGGGAAGGGGAACGACCGGATATTGTGGTTATTGAATTTGCAGTAAACGATGAGGGAGATGAGACAAAGGGTGTCTGTTATGAAAGCCTGGTGCGGAAAGTGTTGAAACTGCCATGGAAGCCAGCAGTGGTTCTCCTGTTTTCGGTATTTGCAAATGATTGGAATTTACAGGAGCGGTTAAGGCCGGTGGGGGATCTTTATGATCTTCCCATGGTGAGCATCCTCAATGCGGTCACTCCACAGTTTTCATTAAAGTGCGGCGAGGGAAGAATTTTATCTAAAAATCAGTTTTTTTATGATATGTTTCATCCCAATAATACCGGACATACCATTATGGCGGACTGCCTGCAATATCTGTTTGAGCGTTGTGATGCAGCAGAACCTGCAAGAGTTGGGACTTTTGTGGAAGGAATGACGGAGGAACAGATCCTGTCGGAAAAGCTTTTCGGACCGGCAGTGATCGGTGCTGATTTTGAAAGAATTTTTTTGCTTGATAAGAAGAACCGTTATGTAGGAGCCAAAATCCGGACGGGTAGTTTTACTTCCACAGATATAGAATTGCAGAGTGTGGAAATGGACGGAAGCCTTACACAGACACCGGAATTTCCGTATAACTGGATGTATGATGGAAGCAGACCGCAGATGCCGGGATTTGAAATGGAGATTACCTGCAAGTCACTGTTTCTTATATTTAAGGATTCCGGAGAAATGGATGTGGGGAAGGCCGATGTATTTGTAAATGATGTATATTGTATGACGGCGGATCCCCATAAGAACAATTGGCTGCATTGTAATGCTGTATTACTGTTTTGGGAGACAGAAAGCAGATCCCATAAAGTACGGATTACAGTGACAGAGGAAGACCAGAATAAAAAATTTACAATCTTAGGATTTGGATACACAATATAGAACAGAGTGAGGAAAACAAAATGGTTACAGCAAAGAACCCAATTTTATCCGGTTTCTATCCGGATCCATCCATATGCAGGGCAGGAGAGGACTATTACATTGTGAATTCCAGTTTTGTGTATGCACCGGGAGTTCCGATTTTCCACAGCAGAGATCTGGCACACTGGGAGCAGATCGGGAATATTCTTGACAGACCGGAACAACTTCAGGTGAAGGGAAGTGAAATATCACAGGGGATTTATGCACCAACGATCCGCTTCCATGATGGACTGTTTTATATGATCACTACCAATGTAAGCTACGGAGGCAATTTCATTGTAACGGCAAAAGATCCGGCGGGACCGTGGTCAGATCCTTGTTATCTCGGCGAAGACGCTCCGGGGATCGATCCCAGTCTTTTCTTCGATGATGACGGGAAATGCTATTACTGTGGTACGAGACCGAATCCGGAAGGAGTCCGCTATAACGGGGACTGGGAAATCTGGGTACAGGAACTGGATCTTCGGCAGATGAAGCTTGTGGGAGAGAGCATGGCAATCTGGAAAGGGGCTGTAAAAGGTGTTATCTGGCCGGAGGGACCGCACCTTTATAAGATCGACGGTTACTATTATCTGATGCATGCAGAAGGAGGAACCGGACCGGAGCACAGCATCAGCATTGCCAGAAGTAAAAAGCTGTTCCAGTGGTTCGAGGGCTGCCCCAGAAACCCGATCTTCACCCACAGGAATCTGGGGAAAAACTATCCTGTGATCTACGCAGGACACGGAGATCTGGTGGAGGATGGTAAGGGGAACTGGTACGTGGTAATGCTGGCATCCAGACCTTGTGAAGGACACAGCAGCATGGGAAGAGAGACTTTTCTGGCGAAAGTCACATGGGAAAATGGATGGCCGGTGATTGCAGAAGGCGTCGGGCATCTGGAAGATACATTGGAACTGCCCACAAAGGAATACCGTTTTCCAGAGGAAGTAAGCAGTACTTCCGATCATATCAGTTTTTGGGAGAAAACACCGGACAAACGGCTGGTAAGTGTAGAAGAAATCCGTGAAGAAAACTATTCCCTGAGTCACCGGCCGGGGATGCTGCGGCTCTATACAAAAAAGGAAAAAATATCTGACCGCAATCATTGTTCCTATTTCGGAATCCGTCAGAAAAATTATGCATTCTATGCAGAGACCGGGATGGAATTTGAACCGAAGCAGGAATGTGAGACTGCGGGAATGGTGTTGTACCAAAATCATGAAAATCATTTGCGCATGGAGATCCGGAAAAGGGCTGAAGAGAATTGTTTTGTTGTGACAGCCTGCATCCATGGGGAAGAGAGAATCCTTACCGAAAAGCCGGCAGGAGAAGGTAGGCAATTCTTTAAAATACGAATGCATTGCGACAGGCAGAAGGCACGGATATGGCTTTTCAGGGATGGCAGGGAGAGGCTGATTGCTGAGGATATCAGTCTGCTTCCTTATACCACGGAGGAAGCAGGGGGATTTGTGGGATGTACGATAGGAATGTACGCATCTGCCAATGGACAGGACAGCAGTAACTATGCTGATTTTGCCTGGTTTGTGCAGAATGCCATATAAAAACGGATTGCGGACAGAACGCAGATGTCCTATAATAAAGAAGAGCAGGCTACAGAAACGTCTGCTCTTTTTCACATAAATAAGGAGAGGATCTTATGGGGAAGGCATTACATAAGCTGGATCTTTGGATGGATGATTTCACCATCAAAAAAAAGTTTTATATTTTCTATGTTGTCTGTGTGTTGATTCCCCTGATTGTAACAGACAGTGTTGTGTTCCTGACGACTGCAAAATTTGACAGAGAACGCAGGGAGCATGAGATGTCTAATATTGCCAGTGCGGTGGAATACAGTCTGAGCAGTATGATCGGAAATGCCGGGGAGATAGGCAACAGTATTTATACCAATTGCGATTTTGAAGAGTTCTTATCCAAAAGATACACTAATTCTGCAGAATATGTGGCGGCATATCAGAATTTCCTGAGCGGGACGTTATTGGAAAATGCACTGGGAATGAACAGTATGATATTTACCCTGTATACGGATAACGATACCATTGTAAACGGAGGAAGGGTCAATACGCTGGATAAGCTCAGGAATACAGAGAGCTATCTGCAGCTGAACGAAGAGGCGAAAAGCAAAGGGCTCTTTTTTGTCTATGATGACAGCAGTTCCAGAATCACAAGGGAGCGGCGCGTCATTTATCTACAGCGGCTGGATTTCTATGATGCAGAGACAGAAAAGTACTTAAAAATCGAGTTTGATTATGGCAGTATGGTGCGCATCATTAAAAACATGAACTATGATAATGAGGTTCTGATCTGTGAAGGAGATCGGATCCTTCTTTCCAATGGACAATACGGCAGCTACGGCAGCGAGTTTCAGCGGCTGGATAACGCAACAATAAGAGATGCCTATGAACATACCATCAGTCTGTATGGTACAGATCTTACGATTTATGTAAAGCCGGTAGAGAACAGTTTTCTTACAAGCATCCGGAACGAACTTCCCATCATATTGCTGCTCCTTGTGGCGAACGTTATTTTTCCCTTCTGGTTCGTTCAGATCTTCAACCGTTCCTTTACAAAAAGGATTACGGAACTGAGCAGGGTATTCAAATCGGTAGACAGTGATCATCTTATTCCCATGCCCTGTGAAGACGGTAAAGATGAGATCAGCAGTATGATACGAAATTATAACCGCATGGTGGAACGTACCAATGGACTGATCGAGACTGTATATAAGAATAAGATCCGTGAGCAGGAGATACTGGTGGGAAGAAAAAATGCGGAACTTCTGGCATTACACAGCCAGATCAATCCTCACTTTTTGTTTAATGTACTGGAAAGCATCCGGATGCACAGCATTCTGAAAAAAGAAAACGAGACAGCCGACATGGTGTCCAAACTGGCGGTGATGCAGAGACAGTATGTGGAATGGGGCAATGATTCCGTGAGTATCTTCCAGGAGATTGAATTTGTGAAAGCTTATCTGGCGCTTCAGAAGTATCGTTTTGGAGAACGGCTGAATTATGACATTGAAGTAGACAGAGAATGTGAAAACTTCAAGATACCCAAGCTTACGATTGTAACCTTTGTAGAAAATGCCTGTGTGCATGGCATTGAAAGCAAATCCAGTCCGGGATGGATATTTGTAAGGATAGGCCGTCAGGGAGAAGGGCTGGAGATAGAAATTGAAGATACCGGAAGCGGTATGGCGGAGGCCAAACTTACAGAGCTACAGAACAACATGTGCAATGCCGACATTGAGATGCTCAAGGGCGGCGGAAGAGTAGGGATTATTAACGCCTGTGTCAGATTGAAAATGGTAACGGAAAACAGAGTGGAATTCCGTGTAGAAGGAGAAGAAGGAGTGGGAACCACGGTTACGATACGGATTCCCTGTTTGCAGGAGGGTAAAACAGATGCTGAAAGTATTGCTGGTAGATGACGAGCCGTTTATTTTACAGGGATTGAAACTTTTAGTAGATTGGGAGAAGGAAGGCTTTCGGATTGCGGGAACAGCAGCAAATGGGATGGAAGCACTGGCTTTTTTGAAGAAGGAAAAGGTAGATTTGGTTATTGCCGATATTAAAATGCCTCAGATGACAGGACTGGAACTGCTGGAACACATCCGTAAAGAGAAAATTTCAGATGCATATTTTGTTATACTGAGCGGATATGCGGAATTTAGTTTTGCACAACAGGCAATGCAGAATGACTGCACGGATTATCTGCTAAAGCCGGTAGACAGCGAGATTCTGTGCAAAGTACTGAATAAGGTACTTGCTCTGCGCAACAGAGAGGAGCTGGATCATGAAAAGAACCGGAAGCTGGAGCAGGCTTATCTGGCAAGACATATGATTGCATTGATCCAGGGGAAGTTTGATGACCTGAATGTCAGATATATACATGAACACATGCGATGCGGAACCGGTGTGAGATATGTGGAGATCCAGACGGAAGGATCCTATGATGATGAGGGAACGACAGATCGGGAAATGCGGACATTACAGAGGCGGCTGTATGAATACAGCAGGGAATATCTGAAAGAAGATGCAGATCTGAGTGTGTTTGATGTTTCTGTCAATGAAAAAATCTACGATATCGGACTGATTTTGTTTGACTATGTTCCGGAAAAAAACGGGATGGATGTAAAACGGTATCTGGAACGATTCCGGGAATATCTTGCATCAAATTTACAGACAAATGTGGTGATGCTGGCAGGAAAAAAAGTGCAGGATATCAGCAGCATAGCAAAGTCTTACGGCAATACCTGTATGCTTCGTTCTTTTCAGGGGTTTCGGACAAAGAAGGATATCTATTTCTATGAGGAGGAGGTCCAGGTATCTCCGGAAGGACTGATCCTGTGTAAGCAGAGCCTGGATGGCCTGCTGAAGGCAATCGAACAGAACAATCATCTGGAAATCCGGGAGGCGGTGGCTTTCTTTTATGAAGAAATGTGTAAACGCGGTATTTGCGGGGAGACGATGAACCTGAATATTAATTATCTGTTGTTTCAGCTGATCCACTTAGCCTGTGAACAGGATGATGACGTGAACCAGGAGGAAATCTTAAGGGTCATCAGTGAGAGCAGCTTTGAGACCGGGGTAAAGCGCGGAAGTAAGGCACATCTGACCAGATTTGCCTGCGAATATGCGGATTATCTGTCACAGCTGCGGAAGAATGTATCCAGAGGAATTCTGGGTATGGTGGAAAAAGAGATCCGGGAAAATTACGCTTCAAATATTACACTGAAAAGCCTGAGTGAAAAGTATTATGTCAACAGTGCTTATCTTGGACAGCTTTTCCGGAAAAAGTACGGACAATCCTTTAAAGACTACCTGAACAATTACCGGATGGAGCAGGCTGCGGATGCCCTGCTGCGTACCGATAAAAAGATCGTTCAGATCGCAGAAGATGTGGGCTACCATGATCTGGACTATTTTACGAACCGTTTTATTCAGATCAAGGGCTGCACTCCCGCAAGATTCCGTAAAAAGATGCAACAGGGAGAGTAAGAGAATAAAAGACAGGGGAAATTACAGAACCACCTATAATTTCCCCTGTCTTTTGCTATAGTTCCTCTGATTGTTAGTTCCTCTCAAAAAGGTAAAATAGATTTATCGAAAGGGAGGTAGTTACAACATGAACAAAAAGAGACTTGTAAGCATGTTACTTGTGTCAGCAATGACAGCGGCACTGTTCACCGGATGTGGCAGTGACGGTAACCAGACATCCGGAGATGGTACAACGAGCGCAGGAACCGACAGTACCACAGAAGAAGCAGGTATCAAAGAGTTCACCGCATTTTTTGGGGTAGCGGGATCTGAAATCAATGACGACAATGAAGTACAGCAGCTGATTGCAGAGAAGGTAGGCGCCAAAGTAAAAGAGACCTGGCTGACCGGACAGACTGCAGATGAAGCTGTGGGTACCATGATCGCCGGTGGTGAGTATCCGGACTTCATTGAGGGACAGACTGGAACCACACAGCTGTATGAGGCAGGAGCATTGGTAGCACTGGATGATTATCTGGATGATTATCCTAATATCAAGAATCTGTTTACTGATCTGGAGTGGGAGAAGCTTCGTCAGGAAGACGGCCACATTTACTGGATCCCGCAGTTCAGCTGCATCAAGAACGAAGAGAAGGTATGTGCACATAATGATGAAGCATTCTGGATTCAGGCAAGAGTTCTGAAATGGGCAGACTATCCCGAGATCCGGACCATGGATCAGTATTTTGATCTGATCGAAGCGTATAATGCAGCAAATCCTACTATGGAAGACGGAACAGCCAATATTCCTTATACCATTCTCTGTGATGACTGGAGATACTTCTGTCTGGAGAACGCACCTCAGTTCCTGGATGGTTATCCCAATGACGGAAGCTGTATGGTAGATCCTGAGACGCTGACGGTACTGGATTACAACACTTCCGATACCGCAGTAAAGTATTTTAGAAAATTAAATGAAGAATACAAGAAAGGCATTGTAGACCCCGAGTCCTTTACCCAGTCTTATGATGAGTATATTTCCAAGCTTTCTACAGGACGTGTCCTGGGTATGATCGATCAGTGGTGGGATTTCGCTTACACAGCAGGCGATGCCATCAAGCAGGCAGGACTGGATGCACAGGGATGCGACTATATTCCACTGCCTATAACAATTGATGAAAGTGTAAAAAACCAGTGGCATAATGCCGGTGGTGCATTCAATTCCGGAAGCGGACTTGCAATTACTGTAAGCTGTAAGGATGTTCCCGGCGCACTGAAGCTGATCAATGATCTGCTGGATCAGGATATCCATAACCTTCGTTTCTGGGGTGTGGAAGGTGTTGACTATGAAGTAGATGAGAACGGTGAATTCTACAGAACACCGGAGCAGAGAATGCAGGCTTCCGATACAGAGTATAAGGCATCCCATATGTGCTCTTATTCTTATTTCCCTCAGTACAACGGAACCAGTGATGATGGTATCAATGCAAACAAGCCAGATGGCCAGGCGAGGGAATTCTTCGATGGATTAAACGATGATGTGAAGGAAGCATTCCAGGCATACGGTGCGGAGACTTACGTGGAAATGCTGGGCACCAACGAAGCACCCGGTGAATGGTATCCTATGTGGTCCTTCTCCAATAACTTCAATACCAGCACACCCGGTGGTATGGCATGGACCAAGATCGGTGAAGTAAAGCATGAGTATCTTCCTCAGGTAGTTATGGCAGCTGATTTCGACAAAGCATGGGCGGATTATATGGATGCATATAATGCCTGCAAGCCGGAAGATTTTATCAGTGAATTACAGGCAGAACTGGACAGCAGAATGGAACTGGCAGCAAAGTTCAAATAAAAACATATAAATGAAATTTGAGAATGGGCAGATGCAGGTAAAATTTCATCTGCCCGTTTTTTAAGGAGCGAGGATATGTCGTTAACGAGAACAAAATCGAAACAAAAAGTAAAACAAACCAGAACACCTATCACATGGAAAGAAATCAAAAGGCAAAAAGTTCTGCTTTTCTGGGCAGGAGTAATGATGATCTATGGAGTGATTTTTTACTATCTTCCCTTAGCCGGATGGACGATGGCATTCCAGAATTATAAGCCGCAGTTGGGAATCCTGCACTCCGAATTCGTGGGACTTCAGAAGTTTCAGATGTTATTCTCGGATGTGACATTCCTGCGGGTCATCAGGAACACACTGGCCATGGGCGTGATCAACCTTGTGGCAACTTTCGTTACCGCAATTGTATTTGCAATTCTATTGAATGAAATCAAGAGTAATGGTGGGAAAAAGACAGTACAGACGATCTCTTATCTGCCACATTTTCTTTCCTGGATCATCGTAACCGGTATCCTGCATGATATGTTGTCTGGTACCGGAATTGTAAATGAAGTATTGGTAAATCTGCATGTGCTCAGCCAGCCGATCAATTTCTTTGCCCATCCTGGGTACTTCTGGCCGATTGTAGCATTTGCAAATGTCTGGAAGGAGACAGGATGGAATGCCATTATTTATCTGGCGGCCATCACATCCATTGACCCTTCCCTGTATGAAGCTGCTGCCATTGATGGCGCAGGAAGATGGAATAAAATTAAATATGTTACTCTTCCGGGAATCAAACCGACCATCGTAATTTTATTGCTGATGAATGTGGGTAATGTATTAAATGCAGGATTTGAAATTCAGTATCTGTTAGGAAAC
The DNA here is from genome assembly GCA_003584705.1 of Lachnospiraceae bacterium GAM79. Classification (GTDB taxonomy): domain Bacteria; phylum Bacillota; class Clostridia; order Lachnospirales; family Lachnospiraceae; genus Acetatifactor; species Acetatifactor acetigignens. Next base: position 2,388,152 of record AP018536.1, on the reverse strand, counting down.
GGATTGATACAGAAGTTCTCCCAGACGATTGATATTTATGTATTGAAATGGGGCATCAGCCAGGGAGATTATGCAATAGGTACAGCCGCAGGTATTTTCAAGAGCCTGGTAAGTATCATCCTGATCGTTCTGGCCAATCAGTTTGCAAAACATAACGGCGAAGAGCAGTTATTCTAAAACAGAAAGAGATGGTAATTACAATGATAGATACAAAGTATAAGATCAAATCCAAAAAAAATGACATTTTTCCGTTCATAAACGGCATCATCATGGTCCTGTTTGTGATCGTAACGTTATATCCGGTGCTGAATACTCTGGCAATCTCTTTGAATGATGGTACGGATGCCCTGCGGGGAGGAATCTACCTGTGGCCGAGAAAATTCACCTGGAAAAACTATACGACGGTTTTACATAAAGATAATCTGATCACAGGCGCTTATATCACAGTTGCCAGAACACTGATCGGAACCCTGTTGTCTCTGGCAGCCAATGCGATCCTTGCTTTTATTGTCAGCCGCAAAAGATTCCTGTTCCAGAGAGAGGTTTCCCTGTTCTGGGTCATCACCATGTATGTAAACGGTGGAATGATCCCGACATTCCTTTTATATAAGGGGCTGGGGCTTACCAACAACTTCTGGGTATATGTGATCCCTGGAATGGTAAGCGCATTTAACATGCTGGTAATCCGTACTTATATGAACGGAATCCCTGACAGCTTGGAAGAATCTGCACAGCTGGACGGTGCCGGTTACAGCACTATTTTTCTTAAGATCTATTCTCCGCTGTGTAAGCCGGTTTATGCCACAGTAGCCCTGTTTGTGGCGGTAGGACAGTGGAACTCCTGGTTTGATGCCATGCTTTACAATCGCATGAGCAGTAATCTGACCACATTGCAGTATGAATTGATGAAGCTGTTATCCTCCGTAACCAATCAGGGAACTTCAGCGGAGGCAATGAAGAATGCCGCAGGAACCGTAACACCGACTTCCGTGCGTGCAGCGGCAACGATCATTACCATGCTGCCCATTATCTGTATTTATCCTTTCTTACAGAAGTACTTTGTAGCCGGACTTACTTTGGGTGGCGTCAAAGAATAAAAATCGGAGAACGAGCAAATGGCAGGAGCATATCAGACTGGAATTTATCGAAATGTATTGAAAGAGTGCGGTTATGATGAGACCGCAATCGGGGAAAGACTGGAACAGACCTTTGAAACCATATTTTACGGAACGGAGGCACAACGTTTTTATCATGAGGCAGGCGGTGATATGGCGTATCTGGAGGATACCGGCAATCATGATGTACGCACAGAGGGAATGTCCTACGGCATGATGGTCTGCGTACAGCTGGATAAGAAGGCAGAATTCGACCGCCTTTGGAAGTGGGTGCGGACTTATATGTATATTCCGGCAGGACCCTGCCGCAACTATTTTGCCTGGTCCTGCAGCACGGATGGAACGCACAATGCAGAGGGACCGGCACCGGACGGAGAAGAGTATTTTGCCATGGCATTGTTTTTTGCATCTGCCCGCTGGGGGGACGGAGAAGGTATTTTTGCTTACAGCAAAGAGGCAAAAGCAATCCTGCGGGAATGTATCCACAAAGGGGAGCCTGGACATCCGGGAGAACCTATGTGGGAGCCTTCCAATCATCTGATCAAATTTGTCACAAACATGGATTTTTCTGACCCCTCATATCATCTGCCTCATTTTTATGAGTTGTTTGCGGAGAAGGTGGAGGAAGAAGACCGGGAATTCTGGAGACAGGCTGCGGCAGCCAGCAGAGAATATCTGCATAAGGCATGTCATCCACAAACCGGTCTCAGCGCAGAATACGCAGACTATGACGGGACACCCCATGCTGGGCATCAGGAGATCTTCGGAAAGCATGACTGGTACTACAGTGATGCATACCGCACCATAGCCAACATTGCTATGGATCATCTCTGGTATGACAAAGATCCGTGGCAGACGGAGATCGCAAACCGGCTGCAGAGATTTTACTGTGAAGAGCAGAGAGAACACTGGGACGGTGTGTTCCTGATTGATGGAACAAGACTGGAAGAGAAGGCACTGCATCCGGTTGCCATTGTAGCAGTCAATGCACAGGCATCACTGGCAGCAGACGGTCCTCATATAAAGGAATGCGTAGACCGCTTCTGGAATACTCCGCTCCGCACCGGGGACAGACGATATTATGATAATTTCCTGTACCTGTTTGCCATGCTGGCACTTTCGGGAAATTACAGAATTTACAAATAAAGAGAGTGACACATGATTAGCACGGACCGCAGCGGAGAAGTGGGAGTGCGTACCACGGAGCAAGTAAAGCTGTCCGTGGAACATGCCGATGTGGCAGTAATGTGCCTTGGACTGGATGCAACCATAGAGGGAGAACAGGGCGATGCCGGGAATGAATATGCCAGGAAGCGCCATAGATCTGCCAGGGGCGGAACACAACCCGAATGTGAAAGCCATCGTGGATTGTTGGTATCCGGGAGCCAGAGGTGGTAAGGTAATTGCCGAAATGCTGTTTGGAGAATTTTCCCCCTCCGGGAAACTGCCGGTGAGATTTTATCATGGAACAGAAAATCTTCCGGTGTGGAATATTAGGGATGACTATGAAAGAAGAGAAGATATACCGGCAGGAAGCAGTGGTGCCGGATCGGGGACTGCCCTTTAAGCTATTCCGTTTCGAAGGTGCAGACGGAAAATATATATGTGAGGCGCATCAACATAGCTGTGTTGAAATATTTGCCTTGCGGGAGGGAAAGGTAGATTTTTATCTCGGCGATAAAAAATATGTCCTTCCGGCAGGAAAGTTTATAATTGTGAACAGCAATGAAGTGCATTCCATTCATACATCGGGACGAAATGAGGCAATTGTTTTACAGATCCCAATGGAAAAACAGATAATGCGGTTTTCCGGTGAAAAAAAGGAAGAGGATGGAAAACTTTTTGCATTACTTGAGAAAATGTACAGACAGCAGATCAGAAAAGAGTACGGCTATGAACTGTTGATGCAGAGTATCTTTTATCAGCTGAAATATCTTCTGGTAACCGCTTATCGGATACCTGAGGAAAAGAAGGATTATTATCCGGGGAATACTCATTCAGGACATCTTGAAAGAATTACTGGATACCTTCGGGAACATTATGCAGAAGAAATTTCACTGGAAACCCTGGCAGCAACATTTGGATATTGCCCTACTTACTTGTCGAAAATGTTCCGTCAGTATGGCAGAATCAACTATAAAGATTATCTGCGGAGCATCCGGTTTGAACATGCATTGCGGGAACTGGAGGAAACGGATCTGACCATAGGCGAAATTGCATTAAAGAACGGTTTCCCCAACAGTCAGGCTTTTTCCAGACTGTTCCGGGAGAAATACGGTATTCTGCCAACAGAGTATCAGAGAAGACAAAAAGAAAATGACAGCGCAGCTTTTCTAATGATTCAGATCCAAGCAGAAAGTTCCTTACTCGGCAGATTATGATACCTGTGTGGCAGAGGCAAGATTATTAAGCCTATATAGCTAATAATCAGAAAAAACTTATGGAGGAATTTATGAACAGACAAGAGGCAGTCAGACGAGCTACTGAATTGGTGGAGCAGATGAGCGTAGAGGAACTGGCTTCACAGCTGCGCTTTGACGCAGATGAAATTCCACATCTGGATATTCCGGAGTATAACTGGTGGAATGAGGGCCTGCATGGTGTTGCAAGAGCGGGTACAGCAACTGTTTTTCCACAGGCAATCGGGCTTGGAGCAACTTTTGATGAAGAACTGCTGGAGCGGGTAGGAGTTGCCGTTTCTACGGAGGCGAGAGCCAAATATAATGAAAATGAAAAACATGAAGACCGTGATATTTATAAAGGAATTACACTTTGGTCGCCCAATGTCAATCTCTTCCGGGATCCCCGCTGGGGGCGTGGACATGAGACTTATGGAGAAGACCCGACACTGATTGCAATACTGGGTGTTGCATTTATCAAAGGTCTGCAGGGAGAGGGAGAATACCTGCGCACGGCAGCGTGTGCCAAGCATTTTGCAGTACATTCCGGCCCGGAGGAAAAACGTCACTATTTTGATGCAAAGGTTAGCATGAAAGAACTTTGGGAAACGTATCTTCCGCAGTTTGAGGCCTGTGTCAGGGAAGGAAAAGTCGAAGCGGTTATGGGCGCATACAACAGAACCAATGGTGAACCATGCTGTGCTCATAGTTATCTGATGGTGGAGGTTTTGAGAAAACAGTGGGGATTTCAGGGACATTATGTTTCAGACTGTTGGGCTATCCGTGATTTTCATGAACACCATAAGGTGACAGACAGACCGGAGGAAAGCGTCAGACTGGCTCTGGAGATGGGCTGCGATGTTAATTGCGGATGTACTTATCAGAAAATCCTGAATGCCTATGAAGAGGGGCTTATTTCCAAAGAACTACTGCAGAAATCAGCCATTCGTTTATTTACGACCAGATTCTTGCTGGGAATGTTTGATGAGACAGAATATGATCATATTCCGTATGAAGTTGTTGAATGTAGGGAACATATTGAGCTTTCCATAGAGGCAGCATGCAAGAGTGTCGTATTGTTAAAAAATGATGGCATTTTACCCTTAAATAAAAAGAAACTTAAAACAATCGGAGTCATTGGTCCCAATGCCAATTCCAGAGAAGCCCTGATCGGAAATTATCATGGGACGGCTTCAAGGTATGTTACTGTACTGGAAGGTATTCAGGACTATGTAGGCGATGATGTCAGGGTACTTTATTCAGAAGGCTGCCATTTGTTTTTAGATCAGGTAGAAAAACTGGCAAGAGAGGATGACCGTATCTCTGAGGCAATGACAGTTGCAGAACATTCGGATCTTGTTATTCTGTGTCTGGGACTGGACGAAAGTCTTGAAGGAGAAGAGGGCGATACAGGCAATGCATATGCATCCGGAGACAAGCAGGGGCTGATGCTTCCGCCTTCACAGCAGAGGCTTTTGGAAATCGTGGCAGAAATGGGAGTTCCGTTTATTGTATGTATGATGGCAGGAAGTGCTATGGATTTGAACCTGGCAGATAACAGGGCGAATGCAGTTCTTCAGACATGGTATCCGGGAGCAAGAGGTGGAAAGGCAGTTGCAGATATACTCTTTGGAGAAATATCACCTTCGGGTAAATTGCCGGTTACCATTTACCGCAATTTACAGGGGATGCCGGATTTTGATGACTATTCCATGAAGAACAGGACATATCGCTTTGTGGAAAAAGCTCCGCTTTATCCATTCGGTTATGGGCTGAATTATGCTGATACACTAGTTATGAGGGCGGAATTGACGGAAGATGTGGTATATGCACAGACGGAAGAACAGAGTGTAGGTGTTGAAGTAACCGTTGCAAATCACGGAGATGTTTTTACAGAGGATGTATTGCAGGTCTATGTACAGGTTGAGGATATCAACGAAGTGCCCAATCCTAAACTTGTCGTGTTTAAGCGCGTACAGCTTGCACCGGGAGAAGAAAAGATGGTGACACTGGAAATTCCGATGAGGGCATTTACCGTTGTAGATGAAGAAGGTAAATTTGTACATACCGGTAGGGGAGCAGATATTTATGTTGGCTTTGGACAGCCGGATGAACGGACGAAGGAACTGACCGGCAAGAAGTGTCTGAAGATTCATATATAATGATGCCAGGGTCAAAAGGTCTAAGCCCACATGAGCTTGCTCATAGGTGGGTGAAAGACCTTAGAACCCGCCCCGATATGAGCATAAAAGTGGGATGATAATCCCACGATATGCGAATATTGGGTAGGGTGCTATGTGCCAGTGGCACATGTCTAGCACGGACCGAAGCGGAGCGGAGACGTGGGAGTGCGTAGCACGGAACAATCCGTAGGCATCAAAGTCGGGGGCTTTTGACCCCGACATCATATAATGATTGTAATGATATGTAGCGTTCTCATTTCGGTCAACATTTGATTAGAGGTATGCATGAAAAAATGAGTCTGTGTGACGATTAAAAATGTCATCACAGACTCATTTTTGTGATTAAGGAATTAATATTTCTTCCAGCAGGACGGCAGCATGATCACCAGCATGGGGAAGAGTTCCAGTCGTCCGGCCAGCATGTCGAACATCAGCACACATTTGGACAGAGGACTGAATAATGCAAAGTTCTGGGTGGGGCCGACCAGCTCCAGTCCGGGTCCGATATTGTTCAGGGTTGCCAGTACTGCAGTAAAGTTCGTGGTCAGATCGTATTCGTCCAGGCTGACGATCAGCAGAGAGACGAAGAGCACGATAAAATAAGCCGTCATATAGACATTGGTGGAGCGCAACGTCTCGTGAGAGAGGTTGTGCCCGTCCATCTTGATCTTCTTGACCATACGGGGATGTATCATCATGGACAGTTCCTTGCGGATCGCCTTAAAAAGGATCAGCACACGGGAGACCTTCATACCGCCGCCGGTACTGCCGGCGCAGGCACCGATCATCATAAGTAACAGCAGGATCGTCTTCGATAATTGCGGCCACATGTTAAAGTCAGTGGTGGCAAATCCGGTGGTGGTAATGATCGTTCCCACCTGGAAGAAGGAGTGCCGCAGGGTCTCTCCCAATGTTGCATAGAGAGGACGGACATTCCAGGCAATCGTCAGCGCACTGACCAGAATAATCACAAAATACCAGCGAACCTCTTCGATGGAAAAGGCTTCCTTAAACTGCTTACTGAGCAGGCAGAAATATATGGTGTAATTGACACCGCTTAAGATCATCAGTACCGTCACCGCATTCTGGATCAACGGGGAATAACCGCCGATACTGCTGTTCTTGATACCGAAGCCGCCGGTGCCGACGCTGCCGAAGGTGGTGCACAGGGAATCAAATAACGGCATGCCGCACAGACACAGGGCGATCACACCTAAGATAGTAATGGCAAGATAAATTCCATAGAGGATCTTCGCCGTATCCCGGACTCTCGGTACCAGCTTGCTGACGGAAGGCCCCGGGCTCTCCGCACGCATCAGGTTCATAGTGGAGCCACCCATCATCGGCAGGATCGCCATAATGAATACGAATACACCCATACCGCCGATCCAGTGGGTGAAGCTGCGCCAGAACAGGCTGGCATAGCTTAATGCCTCCACATCTGACAGAATACTGGAACCGGTAGTGGTGAAGCCGGAGATCGTCTCGAAGAGAGCATCAATATAAAAAGGAATCTCTCCGGTGAGAACGAAGGGAATGGCACCGAAAACAGACATGACAAACCAGCCCAGTGCAACGGCAGTGAAGCCTTCCCTGACGTACAATTCCTTAAAACGTCCTGTGTGCCTGAAACTTAACAATTTTCCTAAAATGAAACAAACAGCTGCGGTCACCAGATAGATCAGTGCCACATGATATTCTCCGTAGATCATACCCACGATCCAGGGAAGCAGTAAGAATAAAGCTTCAAATTGTAAAATAAATCCGATAATAAAACTCAATATCGCAAAATTCATGATAATGTCCTTCTATAAAATTACCCTTCAATAATATCTTTAATATCATTCAGCCGTGCATGTGTCAGTACTACGACCACATAATCGCCTACATGAAGCTCGTCCTGACCACTGGGAATAATAGCCTGTCCTCCGCGGACGATGGAACAGACCAGGATATTTTTCCGGATGTGCAGACGGTTCAGAGGTATATTGGTAACGGCAGAATCCTCTTTGATGTAGAATTCCAGTGCCTCTGCATGACCGTCTTCCAGCTTATACAGATTCTCCACATTACTGTTGAGAGATTCATTCATGGATCGTGCATATTTAATGATCATATCTGCAGTTACCAGGCGCGGATAGGAGATCGTATCCAGCTTGATATCACTTAAGACACCACTGAAGTTGATACGGTTGATCTTGGTGACTACCTTTGCGCGGGAAGTCCGTTTCGCATACAGTGACAGGAGGATATTTTCCTCATCCAGTCCGGTCAGTGCAGCAAAAGCATCCACGTTCTCCAGCCCCTCCTGTATCAGAAGACGTTCATCCGTACCGTCACCGCAGATGATGGAAGCCTTGGGCAGCAGCTCGCTCAGATGTTCGCAGCGGGCGGGATCCTGATCAATGATCTTGGTATGGATGCCGACTTCTAAAAGTCTTCTTGCCAGATAATAAGCAATGGTTCCGCCACCGACGATCATGGCAGTACGCGCCCTGCCGGCGCCGATACCGATCTTTTTGAAGAAATCATTAGCCTTGGGAGGAGTGGACACAATAGCTACCACATCGCCTTCCCGGAAGACAAAATCACCCCGGGGGATCAGCACCTGATTATCTCTGGTGACCATACATACCAGTACATCGCATTTTAAGGTGGTACGGATGTGGATCAGTTCATAATTATTTAAGAGACAGTCATGGGTCACGCGGAAATGCAGAAGCTCGATCCTTCCCTTGGAAAAAGTATCGATCTTAACTGCAGAAGGAAACTGGAAGATCCGGGCAATCTCGGCGGCACTGGACAGCTCCGGGTTGATGATCATGGCAAGCCCCAGTTCTTCCCGCAGAAAAGCAATCTCATTATTGTAGATAGGATTGCGGACACGGGCGATGGTCTTACAATGTCCCGCCTTTTTCGCAATGACACAGCACAGAAGATTCTGCTCATCGGATCCGGTCACGGCGATCAGCAGATCCGCATGGTCAATGCCGGCCTCAGACAGTGTCTGGAAGCTGACACCATTGCCCACGATGCCCATGGCATCCAGATCATCCGTGATGGAATTCACCTTTTCCTCATTGGTATCGATCACGGTGATATTGTGATTCTCACCGCCTAATTGCTCTACCAGGGTGTAGCCAACCTTGCCGCAGCCCACAATGATTATGTTCATAAAAACCTCCAAAACAAAAGTCATAAAAACAGTTATCGCTTATTATACCACACTATAGAAAAAAAGAGAAGATTGGAAGGAATATCCTGTCCACGGAGACATATATTGTAACTATTCAGAGCATTAAATATCAGCTAAGTCTTGATGAATGCCTGCATTCGCAAAGGAGAAGTTCCGAAGGAACGATTTTGCGCATGAGGTTCTGAATAGTTACGGGAGGAGAAACATGGACAGCCTGCTTCGTATTTTTCCGCAAAAGAGAAGAGCATTCTGGCAGAAGACAGCGGATAATGGGGAAAAAATCTGCGAGATCCGCCTACGTGTGGACAGGCCGGTGATCGTGGAAACATCGAGAGGAGATTATTTCTTAAATAACGGCGGGGAATGGCAGGAGCATCCTTACGGAGCGCATCTGGTGACGGAAGCGGAGATACGGGAGTTGATCGCCTGGCTGTGTCAGGATTCGGTGTATGCTTATGCCGATGAGATCAGACAGGGCTTTTTGACTGTGGAAGGCGGACACCGGATCGGATTGTGCGGACAGGCTGTGTTGGAAAATGAAACAGTGATCCGCACTCTGAAAAATATTGCGTTTATCAATATCCGGGTCGCCCATGAGATCCGGGGAGCAGCTGACGGTATCCTGCCAAAATTATATAAGAAAGGAAAATTTCAGAATACCCTGATTGTATCGCCTCCGGGATTCGGCAAAACCACTCTGCTCAGGGATCTGATCCGCCAGATTTCCGATGGTAATACGTATGGTGCGGGACTTCGGGTGGGAGTGGTGGACGAGCGCTCGGAGCTGGCGGGAAGCTATCTGGGAAGACCTCAGAATGATCTGGGGATGCGGACGGATGTGCTTGATGGCTGTCCCAAGGCCCAGGGGATGTTATTACTTTTGCGTTCCATGTCACCTCAAGTCATTGCAGTGGATGAACTGGGGGAGGAAACGGACAGGCTGGCCTTACAAAAAGCAGCGGCCTGCGGCTGCGGTCTGCTGGCCACTCTGCATGGAACGGATGAGACGGACGCAGCAAAGCGCCTGGGTGAATCCTGCCTGCGACAGATATTTGACCGCATAGTGATCTTAAAAGGAAGGGGACGGATGGAATGCAGATGCTCGGAGGATTTCTGATTCTGTTGGGATGCTTTGGAATGGGACTGTGGTATCGGCAGCAATTCTTAGGAAGATTATATACAATCCGGGAACTCATCCGCATTCTGGAACAGTGGATCAGTGAGATCCGGTACAACGGGTCAACACTTCCGGAATGCTGCCGACAGACCGGCAGACAACGGAAAGACAGGCTGGGAGAGATCTGCACCGAAGTATACCGTGAATATGCGGAGACGGAGGATGCTGGTTTTCTGGAACTGGCGGAGAAAAGCTTTCGCAGACAGCTGCGGATGCTTCCTCTGAAAAAAGAAGACATTGAAGAGTTTTTGCGTTTTGCGGAAAAAGAGGGCTATGCGGATGAAACGATGCAGATAAAAAGTATCGAATTGTCCAGACAGGGACTGGAACATACGGCGGATATGCAGCAGCGGGAAATTACACAGAAATGCAGGCTCTCCGTAGGACTGGGAGCCATGAGCGGTCTGCTGATACTGTTATTGTTAGTCTGATGCCGGTTCCGGAGACCACAGAGAGAAGAGAAAAGGACGGGGAAAGATGGGAATAGGACTGATCTTTAAAATAGCTGCGGTAGGAATCCTTGTAACGATACTCAGCCAGGTCTTAAAACACAGCGGCAGGGAGGAACATGCTTTTCTCGTCAGCCTTGCGGGACTGATCCTGGTTCTTAGCTGGATCGTTCCGTATATCTATGATCTGTTTGATACCGTACAGACTCTGTTTTCGTTTTAATAGGAGGAAATATGTCCGAGATCATTAAGATTGCATTGCTTGGAATCGCCGGAGTTCTTTTTGCCATACAATTTAGGCAACAGCGGCCGGAATATACGCTGCTGATCGGATTTGCCCTGAGTGTGCTGGTATTTTCCTATGTGCTGGGGCTGACGGGACAGTTGCTGGAGGAGTTTGCGGGATTACAGCAGTACCTCGGGGATGCAAAAGGGTATCTCGGTATTTTGATGAAAGTGGTGGGGATCACCTACCTGTGTGAATTCAGCGCCGGAATCTGCAAGGATGCCGGATTCGCAGCGGTATCGGATCAGATCGAGATTCTGGGAAAACTTTCGGTACTGTTTGCGGGACTGCCGATTCTGCTTACGGTGATCCGACAGATCTATGGTATTTTATAAGAGTGAGGGAGCAATGGATGCAATGTGGCAGGAATATGGCATGGAAGAACTGGAAAAAGGGATGCAGAAGCTGTTTCCGGCCTCCCGGATCTCCGTGGCGGAATTGATGGGACAGCTGCTGCAGGGAGATGTGCTGGGGGCAGCGGGAACCCTGTTGCAGGAAGTGATACAGGGAATGGGAGCATCTGCTGCGGGCAGGAAAAATATTCTGATCTGGCTGATTGTACTGGGAATCCTTTCTGCACTGCTGATTCATTTCGTGGAGGTTTTCGACAAACATCAGATTGCGGATTTAAGCTTTTACTTTATCTATCTGCTCATGGGAGTGATCCTGCTGCAATGTTTTTCCGGGATTCTGGGAACCGCAAGAGAGACGGTGGAAAATATCGTGTTGTTTGTAAGGCTGATGGTACCTACGTATCTTCTTGCGGTGGGAGTGGCCTCGGGGCCGGCTACAGTGGGAGCCGGGTATCAGCTGATGCTACTTCTGATCTATGGTACGGAAAAAATACTGTTGGGTGTGGTACTACCACTGATTTACTGCTATGGCCTGTTGACCATGATCAACGGGATCTGGGTGGAGGAAAAGCTGACACTTTTGACGGAACTTCTGGAAAAGGCGGTGGGCTGGATTCTCAAGGCTTCTCTGGGAGTGGTCACGGGGATCAGCGTGTTCCAGTCATTGATCACACCGGTATTGGATTCCGTGAAGACCTCCGCCGTGGAAAAGGCACTTTCGGCACTGCCGGGGATCGGAAATGCGGCAGACGGGCTTCTGGAGCTGGCGGTGGGTTCAGCCGTTGTCATCCGCAACAGCATCGGCGTACTTTTGCTGTTACTGCTTCTGGCGGCGTGTGCGGCTCCGCTTCTGGAGATTTTGTTTACTGCGTTTTTGATCAAGTGTGCGGCAGCTTTTATGGGGATCGTCAGCGATAAAAGAGTGACCAACTGTACGGATCATATGGGAAATGCAGGGATGCTTCTGTTTCGTACTGCGGGCACAGCCATGCTGTTGTTTCTGATCACATTGGCACTATTAGCTATCGGAAGCAGGGGGAGGTAAGAGGATGCAATGGTTATACCGGGTGATCGGACAGGCCGGGATCTTCCTGATCTGTGCACAGACCGTAGTGCATTTCAGACCGAAGGAGTCCTACGATAAATATTTGAAACTGTTATTATCCGTTATGCTGTTGCTGCAGTTGTTACAGCCTGTTCTGACCATGTTCGGCGGCGGAGACGGCTGGAATGCAGAAGAACAGGTGACAGGATTTATGCAAGAATTGCAGACCGTGCTGACCCGGGCCTCCGAACAGGCAGAACAGTCGCAGGAAGAGATCGGGAATACGGCAGCTGCTGTGGCGCAGGAAGCCGGGGAAGGATATGACCCGGCAAATGTGTGGGAGCAAGATTCTGCACAGGGAGCTGTTACAGGAGAAAACAGTGGGGAAGTATCGGATCAGAAGGAAACAGATAGGGAAAATGCAGAAACGGAGGGGATCCATGTGGACATTGCACCAATCCGGCTGGAATGATGGAGAAGTCTGCCGGAGAGTTAAGGAAAATGACGGTAGAAAAACCGGAGCCAGGGAAGAAAAAGAGGTGAGAAGCAATGGGTGAATTCTGGGAAAAGATCACAGGCAGCATTGGTACAGGTAACGGTGCAGGCGGTTCAGGCCCTCCGAAATGGTTCCGTCGGGACAACCTGTTGATTCTGGTATTGTTGGGTGTCCTATTGTTTATCATTGCCCTGCCGGTGAAAAAGGAGGAGCCACAGGCAGCTTCCGTCGGCACAGAGACTGCAGAACAGTACAATGCCGGAATTTTCACTTCTCCTTCGCAGACAACCGGGGAACAGGAGACGGCGGTAGATACCGAAACCCGGGCGGTGGCAGCGGGAAGCGCGGAGGAATATACCGCCTATCTGGAGGGAAAACTGAAGAAAATGCTGGAATCCGTCCGGGGACTGGGAGAGGTGGAAGTCATGATCACATTGGAATCCTCGGAGGAAAGAATTGTGGAAAAAGACATGACTGCGGATCGTTCCCAGACAGAAGAACAGGACTCCGCCGGAGGAACCCGCACCGTGAGTTCTTCCAATACCGGATACCAGACCGTCTATCAGGACGGCAGTCAGGGCACACCGTTTGTAGCGAAGACGATCACACCCAAAGTGGAGGGGGTGCTGGTGGTGGCGGAAGGAGCCGGAAAAGGCAATATGACCAGTGAAATCACGCAGATCGCACAGGCACTTTTCGGTGTGGAAGCCCACAAAGTCAAGGTGTTGGAAAAATGAGTCACAGGAAACATATCCGCACAGACGGGTACATACAATAGAGTATAAAATCAAGAAGGCAGATACAGGCCTTTGGAAAAGGGGAACGCAGTGAAAAACTTAATTAAGAAGAATCAGCTTATGATTACCGCACTTGCCATCATGATAGCCATTGCAGGTTATCTGCAGTTTGCGGGGACCAACCTGGAAAAGGAGTATCTGGCGTCGGATAATACAGAAGATCTCAGTGCAGTAGATTCCACAGACATTGTCACAGATATGGAAAGCCTGGATTCGGATGTGGAGATCGTCATGGAAGATTATCTGGATGAAGATATGCAGGTGGCAGAGGCTACGCCGGACGAAGGTGAGATTCCCGGGGAAGCAGTGTTGACCGGAACGAACGGTGTGGAGGTACTGTCTGCTGCAAGACTTTCCAAGGAGCAGACCAGAGCCCGGAATAAAGAGACCTTATTGGAGATTATCAACAGTACTGAGCTCAGCGATGCCCAGAAACAGGAAGCGGTGGACAGCATGGTGCGCATGACTGATATCGCGGAAAAGGAAGCGGCGGCCGAGGTGCTTTTGCAGGCGAAAGGTTTCAGTGAAGCTGTGGTCAGCATCAACGGGGATGCCGTGGATGTGGTGGTCAATGCCGCAGAACTGACAGATGTGCAGCGGGCACAGATTGAAGATATCGTAAAAAGAAAGACGGATATTGCGGCGGAAAATATCGTCATCAGCACCATTGCACAGTGATATTTTTGTGTACATAGGGGAAAAATTATGTTATGATACCAAGGGTCGAGAGACGACGGTGCGATGCAAGCTCGCTTGCGGGAGCATCCGGAGATTCGAGAGCCGTACCACATGAGTAAGGAGCCATTTTTCGCGGAAAAATGAGCGGATTACGAATGCGGTCCAGATTGTGAGAGTGCGAAGCACGGAACAATCTGGATGGTATCATAACTTAACCTGGAAAACTTGACAAAAGGAAGAAACAATGAAGAGAGTCTTTTTAATTGTATTGGACAGCTTCGGTATCGGACAGATGCCGGATGCCGCAGCTTACGGTGACATCAATGTAAATACACTGGGGAGCGTGTCAAAGAGCCCTTTTTTTCATATGGAAAATATGAAAAACATGGGTTTGTTTAATATTGACGGCGTGGAAGTGGGAGAGAAAACGGACCATCCCACGGCAGCTTATACCCGCATGACGGAGCGTTCCCGTGGAAAGGACACGACCATCGGACACTGGGAGATCGCAGGTATCTATTCTCCCAAGCCACTGCCTACCTATCCGGACGGCTTCCCCGAGGATGTGCTGGAAGAGTTCCGGATCCGCACCGGCAGAGATGTGCTGTGCAATAAGCCGTACTCCGGCACACAGGTCATTGCGGATTACGGGGACGAGCATGTGCGCACCGGTAAACTGATCGTATATACTTCCGCAGATAGTGTGTTTCAGATCGCTGCCCATGAGGATGTGGTTCCTGTGGAGCAGTTATATGATTATTGCCGTATCGCCAGACAGATTTTACAGGGAGAACACGGCGTGGGCCGTGTCATTGCGAGACCTTTTATCGGTGAGAGCGGACATTATACCCGTACTCCCAGAAGACACGATTTTTCCCTGCTGCCTCCCGCAGTGACCATGCTGGATCAGCTGAAGGCTGCCGGTAAGGATGTCATTGCTGTGGGTAAGATCCAGGATATTTTCGTAGGCAGGGGCATTACCGAGCATGTATACACTTCCGGCAATGCGGAAGGCATTGAGCGGACACTGGAATATCTGGACAAGGATTTCGAAGGACTCTGCTTTATCAATCTGGTGGATTATGACATGCTCTACGGCCATAGAAGAGATGTGGACGGCTATGCGAAGGCACTGGCTTATTTTGATGAAAAGCTGCCGGAAATCCAGGCACACATGAAGCCGGAAGATATTCTGATGATCACGGCAGACCATGGCTGTGATCCCGCATATACGGCTACCACGGATCACACCAGAGAATATACTCCGTTTCTTATGTACGGTGCGCCTGTGACGCCGGGAAATCGCAGAACCAGACCGACTTTTTCCGATATCGGAGCTACGGTATTGGATTATTTCGGAATCCAACCGGAGTTTGAAGGAAGCTCTGTTTTAAAGGCAGATCCATCATAGATAGCAGATCCCGAAGAACTGCGAAAATAGATTTTTAGAGATATAAGAGATATATTTGGAGGACTATAGTAGTGAGTAATAATTATACAGAAGAGATCAACCGCCGCCGGACGTTTGCCATTATTTCCCACCCGGATGCCGGCAAGACGACCCTGACCGAGAAGTTCCTGCTCTACGGAGGAGCCATCAACCTGGCAGGAAGCGTAAAGGGTAAGGCAACGGCCAGACATGCGGTATCCGACTGGATGCAGATTGAGAAAGACAGAGGTATTTCCGTTACCTCTTCCGTATTGCAGTTTGAATATGACGGTTACTGCATCAATATTCTGGATACCCCGGGACATCAGGATTTCTCTGAGGATACCTACCGTACCCTGATGGCAGCGGACTCCGCAGTTATGGTTATCGATGCTTCCAAGGGTGTCGAGGCCCAGACGAGAAAGCTGTTCAAGGTCTGCGTGATGCGCAAGATCCCTATTTTCACCTTCATCAACAAGATGGACCGTGAGGCAAGAGATACCTTTGAACTGTTGGATGATATCGAGAAGGAGCTTGGCATTGCCACCTGCCCCATCAACTGGCCCATCGGTTCCGGTAAGGAATTCCAGGGTGTCTACGACCGTGAGAAAAAGTGTGTGATTGCATATTCCGATACGGAGAAGGGAACGAAGGAAGGAACTTCCACCGAGATCCCCATTCAGGACGAAGAACATCTGAAGGAACTGATCGGAGAGGATGCAGCGGACAAGCTGCTTGGCGAGGTGGAACTGTTGGACGGTGCCAGCGCAGAGTTTGATCTGGAGGAAGTGCAGAAGGGTAACCTGACCCCGGTATGCTTCGGATCTGCTTTGACCAACTTCGGTGTGGAGATCTTCTTAAAGCATTTCCTGAATATGACTACCACGCCGCTGCCAAGAAAAGCAGACATCGGCATGATCAACCCGACGGAGCATGAGTTCAGTGCCTTTGTTTTCAAAATCCAGGCTAACATGAACAAGGCTCACAGAGACCGTATCGCATTCATGCGTATCTGCTCCGGTAAATTCGATGCCAACATGGAAGTGCGTCATGTGCAGGGCAATAAGGTTATGAGATTATCCCAGCCCCAGCAGATCATGGCGGATGAACGTAAGATCTTAAACGAGGCTTATGCGGGTGATATTATCGGTGTCTTCGATCCCGGCATTTTCTCCATCGGAGATACACTGTGCATGCCCAGGGAGAAGTTCCAGTATGAAGGTATTCCGACCTTCGCACCGGAGCATTTTGCCAGAGTGCGCCAGGTGGATACCATGAAGAGAAAACAGTTCGTCAAGGGCGTAGAGCAGATCGCTCAGGAAGGTGCCATCCAGATCTTTCAGGAGTTCAATACCGGTCTGGAAGAGATCATCGTCGGTGTGGTAGGTGTGCTGCAGTTCGATGTACTGAAATACCGTCTGGAGAACGAATATAACGTGGAGATCCGTCTGGAGAACCTGCCTTATGAGCATATCCGCTGGATCGAGAATAAGGATGAGATCGACCTGGCCAAGCTGTCCGGTACTTCCGATATGAAGAAGGTCAAGGACATGAAGGGTAATCCTTTATTGCTGTTTGTGAATTCCTGGAGCATCGGCATGACTCTGGACCGTAATAAGGGACTGGTGCTGACGGAGTTCGGACGCAATTAGTAATTATATGGAAACAAAAAGTGTGTAGGGGGATAGAATGCGGAATAAGAAAAAGTTATGTGCCGGAATTCTGATGTTACTGCTTTTGACAGGATGCTCCTCACAGGAGGTTCTGCAGGAAGTACCCCAGACCATCGTGCTGCCCGAGTCACAGATAGATACTATGCCTGTGCAGGAGACGGCGGCTGCGGAAAATGACAATACAGAGAGCTTTTCCCTTTTAGAGGAGGGAGGCTCTCGTTTTGCATATGAGAGTCTGGATGCGCAGGAACAGATCTGGTATCAGGAGATCGAGCAGGCGATTGGGTCTATGGATGACACGATCAAACTGTCCACGGAACCGTTGGAACAGGGAATGGATGAACAGGACATTGACAAAGTATTTCAGTGCGTGCTGATAGATCATCCGGAGATTTTTTACACCACAGGATATACTTATACCAAATATTCCAGAGGGGAGAAAACCGTAGGAATCGACTTCGCAGGCACTTACGATCAGACGAAGGAAGAGGCCGTAGCGCGGGCGGAGGCCATTCGCAGTGTGACGGCGGAATGGCTGTCCGGTATGGAAGAGGCGGCTTCTGAGTACGATAAGGTAAAAGCGGTGTATGAGGCGGTCATCTTTTCCACAAATTATGATCTGAGTGCGGCGGATAATCAGAACATTGCCTCGGTATTCTTAGGAGGAGCCTCTGTCTGCCAGGGATATGCCAAAGCCACCCAGTATCTGTTGAATCATCTGGGGGTGATGTGCACCCTGGTGCAGGGAACGGTGGATACCGGAGAAGCTCATGCCTGGAATCTGGTACAGGTGGACGGGGACTATTATTATGTAGATACCACCTGGGGAGATGCCTCTTACCGCATGGAGAATGGCAGCGAGCAGAGGAGCCTGCCGGAGATCAATTATGATTATCTGTGCGTGACTACAGAGGATCTGCTACGGACGCATCGTATCGAAGCGGTGATCCCCATGCCGGAATGTACGGCGACGGAAGCAAATTATTATGTGCGGGAAGGTTCCTACTTTACTTCCTATGACCATGAACAGATGCAGGCGGTCTTCGACAGAGCCATAGAGGGCGGCAGAACGGAAGTGACGATAAAATGTGCAGATGAACTCTGTTATCAGGAAATCTGTCATGCATTGATCGATGAGCAGGAGATTTTTTCCTATATGCAGATACAGGGGAACAGCAATACCGTCACTTATGCCCAGAACGGGAAACAATTATCCTTGACTTTTTGGGTGACAAATGAATAAGGATTTGGTATACTGTAACTAATTAGTTATTATTAGGAGGATCAGCTATCATGGAAAAAGAAATAGATAAGAAGAACCTGGTATTAAGGGAAGACGAGAGCATCGGTACCGTACAGATCGCCGATGATGTAGTGGCTATGATCGCATC
Source organism: Lachnospiraceae bacterium GAM79 (assembly GCA_003584705.1). Taxonomy (GTDB): domain Bacteria; phylum Bacillota; class Clostridia; order Lachnospirales; family Lachnospiraceae; genus Acetatifactor; species Acetatifactor acetigignens. The sequence continues at coordinate 2,369,485 of AP018536.1, read as the reverse complement.
TTTAGCAGCTACCGAGGTAGACGGTGTCAGCGCCATGGCTGGTAATGTTACCAACGAACTCATGAGCAAGGTAGGCGTTAAGAGCCTGACCAAGGGTGTCAAAGTAGAGGTGCTGGACAAGAATGTGACCGTGGATCTGACTGTGACCATGGAGTACGGTTACAATATTCCCGCTACCTGTCAGGCAGTACAGCAGAAGGTGAAAAATGCCATTGAGAATATGACAGGACTGACCTGCTCTGATGTGAACATCCGTATTGCCGGTGTGAACATGAAGAAGGATAAATAAGAGGAATTACAGGAAGATATTATGGGAAGACACGAGCAGAGAGAACAGGTTTTCAAACTTTTATACCGCGTGGAGTTTCATGCACCGGAGGATATGCCGGAACAGATCGCATTGTTCCGCGAGAATAATGAGGAAGTTCCTTCCTGGCAGGATGCAGATGCCATTGCGGCCCGCTTTGAGAAGATCAGGGAGAAAATCCCCGAGCTTGACAGGCTGTTGAATGAGAATACCGAAGGCTGGGATACCACCCGTATGGGAAAGGTGGAGCTTGCAGTACTGCGCCTTGGTGCATATGAGCTGCGCTATGATGACGATATCCCGAATGGCGTTGCTATTAACGAGGCAATCGAGATTGCCAAAAAGTACGGACAGGAAAGCTCTGGCGGATTCGTCAATGCGATCCTTGCCAAGATCATGAAATCCGGTGAGTAGGATACAGAACGTAATCAGCGTACGACAACTGAATACTTATATCAAAAATATGTTCACGCAGGATTACTTTTTACAGATGGTATCTGTAAAGGGTGAGGTAAGCAACTGTAAATACCATCCCTCTGGACATATTTATTTTACGTTAAAGGATTCTGCCAGTGCCCTGAACTGCATTATGTTCGCCGGAGACCGGAGAGGTCTGGGATTCCGGCTGACGGAAGGGCAGCAGGTAATTGCGAAGGGCAGTGTGAGTGTATTTGAGCGTGACGGCAGATATCAGCTGTATGTGAAGGAAGTGACGCAGGACGGTGCCGGAGCCCTCTATGAAAAATACGAACAGCTAAAACGGGAACTGGCGGAAGAGGGCATGTTTGCTCCGGAGTATAAGCAGCAGATTCCGAAGTATATCCATACCCTTGGGGTAGTCACGGCAGATACCGGCGCTGCTGTCCGGGATATCATACAGATCGCCTCCAGACGGAATCCTTATGTGCAGATTATTTTGTATCCGGCGCTGGTACAGGGGGCTTCGGCGGCTCCTTCCATTGTGAACGGAATCCATGCACTGGAGAGACAGGGCGTGGATGTCATGATCGTGGGACGCGGCGGCGGCTCCATTGAGGATCTGTGGGCGTTCAACGAGAGAATGGTGGCACAGGCAGTATTCGACTGCTCTGTTCCCATTATTTCGGCGGTTGGACACGAGACGGATACCACGATCATTGATTATGTGGCGGATCTGCGGGCACCGACCCCGTCGGCAGCGGCAGAACTGGCAGTGACACAGGTCAGTGATATTGAGAATGAGATTCTGGACAGACAGGACAGGCTGTATCAGCGGATGGGACGAGTGCTTCAGCATAAGAGGCAGCAGGCGGATCAGATGGAAATGCGCCTGAAATATTTAAGCCCCGCCAGCCGGATACGGGAGAAGAGGACTTACAGCATACAGCTGGAAGACCGGCTGCAGAACCGGCTGCAGGCGATCCTGCGGGAACGCAGACATAATCTGGCATTGTATATTGAGAGAATGAAAGCGGTCTCTCCTTTGGAAAAGTTAAACAGTGGTTTTTCCTATGTGGAGGATACCGATGGGAAAAATATCCGTTCCGTGATCCAGGTGGAAGCAGGGGAGCGCCTGCGGATCCGGGTGAGTGACGGCATGATCGATACCCGGGTGGAACAGATACAGAAGGAAGAAAGACTTCCCGGATAGCATTTACCGGTATCCGGGGGGATGCAGATAGATGCGGGCAGCAGACGGAGGTGCTATTTTGGCAGGAAAAAAGAAAACGGAAGCACAGGAACCACAGAGCCTGGAAGAGAATTTTTCCGCAGTGGAAGAACTGATCGGACAGCTGGAAGCAGAGGATATTTCTCTGGAGGAAGCTTTTACGGCGTACAGCAAGGGCATGAAGCTGCTGAAACAGTGCAGCGAACAGATCGACCGGGTGGAAAAACAGGTCATGAAGCTGAACGAAGAGGGCGGACTGGAACCGCTGGATCCCCAGTAAGCATACAAGTATACCGGCAGGTAGAGGAAGGTTGGCATCAGACATGGAAGAAACGTTATTCAGACAGGAATTGCAGAAGAGAACGGCAGCAATCGAAGAATTGCTTAAGGAATATCTTCCGGCGGAGGAAGGATACCAGAAGACCGTTATTGAAGCTATGAATTACAGCCTTATGGCAGGCGGAAAGCGTCTGCGTCCCATGCTGATGCAGGAGACCTATAAGATGTTCGGCGGCGACGGTGATATTATAGAGCCTTTTATGGCGGCGATCGAGATGATCCATACATATTCTCTGGTACACGATGATCTGCCGGCCATGGATAATGACGAGTATCGCAGAGGCCGCAAGACCACCTGGTCTGTGTACGGAGACGGAATGGGAGTTCTGGCAGGAGACGGACTGCTCAATTATGCCTTTGAGACTGCATTTCGTGCTTTTCCGGCATGCACATCGGGAGAACCGGTAGATCCGAATTACCCGAGAGTGGCGGCGGCACTGAATATTTTAGCCCGCAAGGCAGGAATCTATGGGATGATCGGCGGCCAGAACGCAGACATTGAAGCGGAGAAACAGGCAGAACCTCTGACCACAGAACAGATCCTGTTCATCCATGCCAACAAGACGGCAGCCCTGATCCAGTCGGCCATGACTATCGGAGCTACGCTGGCAGGGGCAACCGATGAAGAGATTGCGGCATTGGAACTGTGTGCCTACAATGTCGGCATTGCATTCCAGATCCAGGATGACATTCTGGATGTGATAGGGGACAGCAAGGAGCTGGGAAAAGCTACCGGAAGTGATGCACAGAATCATAAGCAGACCTATGTGACTTTACACGGGCTGGAAGAATCCGGCAGAGAAGTGGAACGGCTGACCGGGGAAGCGGTAGCGATTCTGGACAGCTTTTCGGGAGAACATGAATTCCTGAAGGAACTGTTGCTGCACCTGGTCCATAGAACGAAATAGCAGAGGAAAAGCCAATGTTACTGGATAAGATCGAGAAAGCAAACGATATCAAAAAAATAGATAAATCAGACTATGGGGAACTGGCGGAGGAGATTCGGCAGTTCCTGATCGAAAAGATCAGTGTGACCGGGGGGCATCTGGGTTCGAACCTGGGAGCGGTGGAACTGACCATGGCACTTCATCTTGCTCTGAATCTCCCGGAGGACAAGATCATCTGGGATGTAGGTCATCAGTCTTATACCCACAAAATATTAACGGGCCGCAAGGACGGTTTCGATGTCTTACGCCAGTTCCATGGCATGAGTGGGTTCCCCAAGAGAAAAGAAAGTGATTATGACGCATTTGATACCGGACACAGTTCTACCTCCATATCCGCAGGACTGGGACTGGTGAAGGCAAGAGATCTCAAAGGGGAGAAGACCACCATTGTATCCGTGATCGGAGACGGCTCTCTGACAGGAGGCATGGCTTACGAGGCCTTGAACAATGCAGCCAAACTGGAGACGAACTTTATTGTGGTATTAAACGACAACAATATGTCCATCTCCGAAAATGTGGGCGGTGTTTCCAAATATCTGAACAATATCCGTACGGCGACCGGCTATCTGGATCTGAAAGAGGGCATATACAACGCTCTCAAGAGAAAACCCGGTGGCGACGGTATTGTCAACAGTATCCGCCGGGCCAAGAGCAGCTTCAAACAGCTGGTGATCCCCGGGATGTTTTTTGAGGATATGGGAGTGACTTACTTAGGCCCAGTAGACGGACATGATATCGAAGGCCTGATCAAGGTCATTGAGGAAGCCAAGAGAGTCAAGGGAGCTGTGCTGGTGCATGTGATTACCCAGAAGGGCAAGGGCTATGGACCGGCGGAGAAACATCCCGCCAGATTCCACGGGGCAGAGCCTTTTGACATCGAGACGGGAATTCCTTCCCATCCCCGCACCGTGGCCAATTATACGGATGTGTTTTCCACTGTTATGTGCAAGCTGGGCCAGCGGGACGAACGGGTAGTGGCAATTACGGCAGCCATGCCGGACGGCACCGGCTTAAAGCGCTTCCGGAATATGTACCCGGACCGGTTCTTTGATGTGGGAATTGCGGAGGAACATGCGGTGACCTTCGCAGCAGGACTGGCAGCAGGAGGCATGAAGCCTATTGTTGCGGTGTATTCTTCATTTTTACAGAGAGCCTACGATCAGATCCTGCATGATGTGTGTATTCAGAATCTGCCGGTAGTGTTTGCTATAGATCGTGCAGGGCTGGTGGGGAGTGACGGTGAGACCCATCAGGGTATTTTTGATTATACCTATCTGTCGGGAATTCCCAATATGCATATCTGTGCGCCGAAGAACAAATGGGAATTATCGGATATGATGAAGTTTGCCGTGGCACTGGATGCGCCCATTGCGGTGCGATATCCCAGAGGAACGGCTTATGCCGGACTTGCCGAACACCGTGCCCCCATTGAACTGGGCAAGGCGGAGTGGATCGCAAGAGAGGGCGGTATCGCATTGTTTGCCGTAGGCAGTATGGTAAAGACAGCGGAGGAAGTCCAGAAGCTTCTGCATGAAAAGGGTTACAAGGCAAGTATCATCAATGCCAGATTTATCAAGCCCATTGACGAAGAGGCAGTACTTTCGGCCTGCGAAGATCATGAGATGATCGTGACCATGGAAGAAAATGTCCAAAGCGGAGGATTCGGAGAAAAGGTGTTGGATTGTCTGAATGACCACGAGAAACGGATCAAATGTGTCATGGCAGCTATTCCCGATGCTTATGTGGAACATGGAAATGTAGAGCTTTTGAAAAAGGAGATCGGATTGGATGCGGAAAGCATCACGGAGAAAATTCTGGAAAGATTATAAATAATTAGGAGACGAAGATGAAAGAACGACTGGATGTGATTCTGGTAGAGCAGGGGTATGCTCCTTCCAGAGAAAAGGCAAAAGCCATCATAATGTCCGGCAATGTCTATGTCAACGGACAGAAGGAAGACAAGGCCGGCACCGGATTTGATGTCAGCAAGATCAAACTGGAAGTCAGAAATCATACCATGAAATATGTCAGCCGCGGAGGCCTGAAGCTGGAAAAGGCAATGGAACAGTGGGGATTTCTGCTGGACGGCATGATCTGCATGGATATCGGTGCATCTACCGGAGGCTTCACGGACTGCATGCTCCAGAACGGAGCCACGAAGGTGTATTCCGTGGACGTGGGACAGGGGCAGTTAGCCTGGAAACTGCGGAATGATGAGCGGGTGGTATGCATGGAACAGACCAATTTCCGTTATGTGACCCCGGAGGATATCCCGGATGCTCTGGATTTCGCCAGCGTGGATGTGTCCTTTATTTCTCTGACCAAGATTTTGATCCCGGCGAGAAATCTGTTAAAGACCGGCGGACAGATGGTGTGTCTGATCAAGCCCCAGTTCGAGGCCGGCAGAGGCAAGGTGGGCAAGAACGGTGTGGTGAGAGAACCTCAGATCCACGAGGAAGTGATCCGCAAGATCATCGACTATGCGGACAGCATTGGTTTCGAAGTACTGCATCTGGAATATTCCCCCATCAAGGGACCGGAGGGCAATATCGAATATCTGCTGCATATCCGTAAGCCGGAGGAGATCTCCGAAGAAAAGCTGGCGCTGACCGAGCATGAAGCGGAGAGCGCCTTACAGACTATTATAGAGGAAAAGACCGGACTGTCCTATACCCCTGAATGGGATGCCGTAATCAAAGGTATCGTAGACAACTCTCATACCCTGTAACAGACAAGGAGTGCGAAGCTATGAAGCATTTTCTGATATATACCAACAAGCATAAGGATCAGAAGCTTGCGACCACGAAACGGATCCAGAATTATCTGGAAACCAAAGGCTGTACGGTGAAATTAAAGGTCAAGGAATCCGACTGGAAGGAAGAAGCGGATTCCGTGGCGGAAGAGGAAGCAACGGACATTCCGTTAGATGTGGACTGCATGATCGTATTGGGCGGCGACGGCACGGTGCTGCAGGCAGCCAGAGAGACGAAGAAGATCCTTGTCCCCATCATCGGAGTGAATCTGGGAACCGTAGGTTATATGACGGAGATCGAACTGTCTGGATTAGAGGAATCTCTGGACCGCCTGATCCGGGATGATTTTAAGAAAGAACGCAGAATGATGTTAAACGGTAAAGTCTGCTGTGCGGATGGAACCGTGTCGGAAGGCTGGGCTTTGAATGACATCGTCATTTCCCGAAGCGGATCCCTGCAGATCATAGAATTCAACATCTATGTCAACGGACAGCTTCTGAATCATTACAAGGCAGATGGAATGATCGTGACTACACCGACAGGATCCACGGGATATAATCTGTCGGCGGGCGGGCCGCTGGTGGAGCCCAAGGCGAAACTGATCACCCTGACACCGATCTGCCCCCACAGCCTGAACCAGAGAAGCATTATTCTGTCCCCGGAAGATGAGATCGTTATAGAGATTCCCGGTGGCAGAGAGGGCAAAAGCCAGACCGTGGAAGCCAATTATGACGGCAGCCACAAAGTGACCATGTGTACCGGAGACCGGATCCGTATTGTGCAGTCGGAGAAGATCACCGAGTTTATTCAGCTGAATCAGGTAAGCTTCCTGGATGTATTGCATCGGAAAATGAGAGATTCCTGACGAATTGTTGTGAGAAAGGCATGAGGTCAAGATGAAGAAAACAAGACATCGCAAGATCGTGGAGATTATAGAAAAAAGAGATGTGGAGACCCAGGAGGAACTGGCGGGCTATCTGAAGGAAGCCGGTTTTGCTGTGACACAGGCTACCGTATCCAGAGATATCAGAGAACTGAAGCTGTCCAAAGTACCCACCGGTGGCGGCAAACAGAAATACGTCATTTTAAAACAGGATGACAGTCATATGGGAGATAAATACATCCGCGTCCTCAGAGACGGTTTTATCTCCATGGACATGGCACAGAATATTCTGGTGATCAAGACCGTATCCGGCATGGCCATGGCAGTGGCGGCGGCACTGGATGCCCTGAAATTCTCCGAAGTGGTGGGATGTATCGCCGGAGATGATACGATCATGGTGGCAGTGCGGACCGTGGAAGATACCCAGATCCTTATGGACAAGATCCATCTGATGATAGAAAGGTAAGACAGGGGGAAATACATGCTTCGTAGTTTACGCGTGAAAAATCTGGCTCTTATCCGGGAGACAGAGGTAGAGTTCGGAGAAGGACTGAATATACTGACCGGTGAGACCGGTGCCGGTAAATCATTACTCATTGGATCAGTGAATCTGGCACTGGGAGGAAAGTTCGAGAAAGACATGCTCAGACGGGGAGAAGAGAACGGTCTGGTGGAACTGGTCTTCGACTGCGAGGAAGAAAGGCTGGCGGAAAAATTAAAGAGCATGGATCTGGAACCTTCGGAAGACGGAACCGTGATCCTGAGCCGAAAACTTTCCTCCGGGAAAAGCATCTGCCGTATCAATGGAGAGACCGTGACGGCAAAGCAGGTGAAGGAACTTTCGGAGCTGCTGATCGATATTCACGGACAACATGAGCACCAGTCTCTGCTAAACAAGAAAAAACATATGGAGATCCTGGATGCCTATGCGGGAGCGGAATTTGCAGAATGCGCAGGGCGGGTGGCTGCACTTTATCATGAGTGTACTGCCCTGGAGAAAAAGATCACAGAGGAAACTCTGGATGATACCTCCAGAAGCAGAGAACAGTCTCTGGCGGAATTTGAACAAAAGGAGATCGCGGATGCTTCCCTGCAGCCCGGAGAAGATGAGGAACTGGAACAGGCGTACCGCAAAATGTCCAACAGCCGAAAAATTGCGGAAAGCCTGGCGGAGAGCTATCAACTCAGTGGCAATGACGCGGAAGACGGTGCCGGGAATTCTTTGAGCAGGGCACTGCGGGCATTGCGTAGTGTGACCATGTATGATCCTGCACTGGAACAGATGGAGGAACAGTTGGCAGAGGTGGAAAGTCTTTTGTCAGATTACAATCATGATGTCTCCGAATATATGTCGGATCTGGAATTTGATGAAGAGGATTTTCGCAGTACAGAGGATCGTCTGAATACCATCAATCACCTCAAGGGAAAATACGGCAACACGATCGAAGAGATCCTGCGGTACAAAGAGGAAAAAGAAGCTTATCTGGAAAAACTGGCGGATTATGATGCCTATATGCAGAAATTGAACGCCGAGTGGGAGGAAAAACAGGCGTTACTGAAGAAAGCCTGTGAAGAACTGTCTGAGATCCGCAGAAAAAATGCAGCGGTACTGACGCAGAAATTGAAAGATGCGCTGATAGGTCTCAATTTCCTGACGGTGGAATTTGACATCGCAGTCAGACCCGGTCAGGCCATTACAGCAAAAGGCTATGATGATGTGGAATTCCTGATTTCCACCAATCCCGGAGAAAGTCTGAAACCTTTGAACCAGGTGGCCAGTGGCGGTGAACTGTCCCGGGTGATGCTGGCGATCAAAACGGTACTGGCAGGGAAAGATGCCATTGATACATTGATCTTTGATGAGATCGATACCGGTATCAGCGGCAGAACCGCATGGAAAGTAGCGGAGCAGCTGAGTATTCTGGCAGGAGCCCATCAGGTCATCTGTATCACTCATCTGCCTCAGATCGCAGCCATGGCGGATGTGCATTTCATTATTGAAAAGAGCAGTACCGATGATATGACCATTACGGACATTCACAAGGTGGCAGAAGAGGAAAGCCTGGCGGAGCTGGCAAGACTGTTAGGCAGTGATGCACTGACGGAAGCGGCGCTTTCCAATGCAAAGGAAATGAAAGAACAGGCAAACGGGTTTAAAGAAGCCAGATAAGGGAAATGCTATAGTGAAAGAAACATTGAAAAAGGATGAAGAAATACTTCATCCTTTTATTTTGTGCAAATTCAACCAAAATAAAGCACCATATTTGTGAATTAAATTGATTGATTTTGACTGAATGTGAAGATATAATAACATCATAAGAACAAGAAAGATGACAGACAGGAGGGATAGAAATGATTTGTACCGTGACCTTCAATCCGTCACTGGATTACATCGTGTCCGTGGATGACTTTCAGCTGGGGATGACGAACAGAACCTCATCAGAGCTGATTCTCCCGGGAGGAAAGGGAATCAATGTATCTATCGTACTGAAGAATCTGGGACTGGATTCCACAGCCCTGGGATATGCGGCGGGATTCACCGGAGAGGAACTGATCCGAAGATTGAACGAGTTTGGCGTAAATGCTGATTTCATCAAAATCGATCACGGAATGACCAGAATCAATCTGAAGCTGAAAAGTATTGACGGAACAGAGATCAATGGCTGTGGCCCGGATATTGATGCAAAAGCTTTGGAACAGCTGATGGAAAAGATTGACAGACTGGGAGACGGAGATGTCCTGGTATTGGCAGGAAGTATTCCTTATACCATGCCGGATGACATTTATCAGAGAATTCTGGAGAGAATTCAGGGAAGAGGTGTTCTCACCGTAGTGGATGCCACCAGAGACCTGCTGGTAAAGGTATTGCCGTATCATCCTTTTCTGGTAAAACCAAACAATCATGAATTGGGGGATATCTTCGGTGTGAAGCTCTCCACAAGGGAAGAGGTGGTTCCATACGGCAGGAAACTGCAGGAGATGGGAGCACAGAATGTACTGATCTCCATGGCAGGCGAAGGAGCAGTATTGATCGCAGCGGACGGACAGAGCATGGGAGCTCCGGCACCGAAGGGAACACTGGTCAATGGTGTGGGTGCAGGCGATTCCATGGTGGCAGGTTTCCTGACCGGATGGATGGAAAAGAAAGATTATGTACATGCGTTCCATATGGGAATTGCTGCAGGAAGCGCCAGTGCATTTTCCGAGAATCTGGCCACCAGAGAAGAAGTCTTGCAGGTATTACAGCAGGTAGAACAATAACAATGATAAATATAAAAAGAGAGGATGGGTCACAACATGAGAATTACAGATCTTTTGGACAAAAATAGTATTTCCCTGAATGCGGCACCGGCTGACAAAAAGGAAACATTGGATCTGGCAGTGGAACTGATGGCAAAAAGCGGAAAGCTGTCTGATGTGGAGAAGTATCGTGAACAGGTCTATGCAAGAGAGGAAGAGAGTACCACGGGAATCGGAGAGGGCATTGCGATCCCTCACGGAAAATGTGATGCGGTAAAAGCCCCTGGCCTGGCAGCCATGGTGATCAAAAACGGTGTGGAGTATGAATCTCTGGACGGGGAACCGGTGACACTGCTGTTCCTGATTGCAGCACCGAATACAAAGGATAATGTACATCTGGATGTGCTGAGCAAACTGTCCGTGATGCTGATGGATGAAAATTTTACCACTTCCCTGAGAAACGCAAAAAGCGTAGATGAGTTTTTACAGATCATTGATGCAGCAGATGAAAGTGCCAAGAGCATTGATGACAGATTAAGTGATACCGGTATTACCACCGAGGAGAAGAAAGGCTTTAAGCTGTTGGCAGTGACCTCCTGTCCGACCGGAATCGCTCATACCTATATGGCAGCGGAAGCTCTGGAAAAGGCAGCAAAAGCAGCAGGATGCCAGATCAAGATCGAGACCAGAGGCTCTGCAGGAGCGAAAAATGTATTGACTGCAGAAGAGATTGCTGCAGCGGACTGCATCATTGTGGCAGCGGATGCGAAGGTTCCCATGGATCGTTTCGATGGTAAAAAGGTTATCAGCTGTCAGGTGTCCGACGGTATCGGCAAGGCAGAACGGCTGGTAGAACAGGCAGTAAACGGTAATGTGGAAGTCTTCCACGGTGAGAACGGAGAGGCAAAGGCAGCCGTAACCGGTAAGGAAAGCGCAGCTCATAAGATCTATACCCAGCTGATGAACGGCGTATCCCATATGCTTCCTTTCGTAGTCGGCGGAGGTATTCTGATCGCCATTGCCTTCCTGATCGACGGACTGAACGTTGATATCAATGCACTTCCCGCAGATCAGAGAAGTAACTTTGGTACGATTACTCCCATAGCCGCAATGTTCAAGAATATCGGCGGCGTGGCATTCGGTTTGATGCTTCCGGTACTGGCGGGCTTCATCGGTATGGCAATCGGCGACAGACCGGCGCTGGCGCTTGGCTTTGTAGGTGGCATGATGGCAGCCAACGGAAAGTCCGGATTCCTGGGTGCACTGGTAGCAGGTTTCCTGGCAGGCTATCTGATCCTGGGACTTCGCAAGATCTGCGATAAGCTTCCCGATGCCATTGAAAAGCTGGCACCGGTACTGATCTACCCGGTAGTGGGTATCCTGATCATGGGACTGGCAATGAACTTCGTGGTAGAACCGATCATGGGTGGCATCAATACAGGACTGAATAATTTCCTGAGTGGTATGGGTGATTCCAGTCGGATCGTACTGGGACTGATCCTGGGCGGCATGATGGCTATCGATATGGGGGGCCCCTTCAACAAGGCAGCTTATGTATTCGGAACCGCAGCAATTACCGCAGGCAACTACGACATCATGGCAGCTGTTATGATCGGAGGTATGACTCCTCCCTGTGCCATTGCACTGGCAACCCTGTTATTCAAGAATAAATTCACCAAGGAAGAGAGAGACGCAGGTCCCACCAACTTCATCATGGGCCTGGCGTTCATCACCGAAGGTGCGATTCCTTTTGCAGCATCCGATCCTCTGCATGTGCTTCCTTCCTGCATCATCGGTTCGGCACTGGCAGGCGCCCTGTCCATGGCATTCCACTGCACACTGATGGCACCTCACGGCGGAATTTTCGTATTCCCTGTAGTAGGTAACGCAGTGATGTATCTGGTGGCACTGGTGGCAGGTACGGTAGTGTCCGCACTGCTGTTGGGTGTATTGAAGAAAAAAGTAACCACATGAGCAAAAGGGAAACTCTGAAAGAGCGGTTTTGCGAATGCGGGTGCTGAATAGTTATCGTAATATAAAAAATCAGAAGAGGAGATAAGAAAATGAAAGAATTTAAATATGTTATCACAGATCCCGAAGGTATCCATGCTCGCCCCGCAGGAGAACTGGTAAAGGCAGCAAAGGAATTCCAGAGTGTCATCACTCTGACCAAGGACGGCAAGACCGGAGACTGCAAGAGAATCTTCGGCATCATGGGTCTGGCTGTTAAGGCCGGCAACGAGATCACCCTGACCTTCGACGGTGAGGATGAGGAAGCAGCTTATGCAGCTGTTACGGAATTTGTGAAAGCAAACCTCTAAGTAATCATAATATTATCGTCAGGAGAGGAGAAAAGTCATGGAAGTCTACCAGGGAAAAAGTGTATTCGGCGGAATTGCCATTGGCAGGATCAGTGTTCATAAGAAGGATGAGCAGCAGGTAAAGCGTGTGAAGATCGAGAATCCCGACCGGGAGATCGCCCGTTACAGACAGGCCAGACAAACCGCCATGGAGCAGCTGCAGAATCTGTACCAGAAAGCCTTGAAAGAAGTGGGAGAAGCCAATGCAGCTATTTTCGAGATTCATCAGATGATGCTGGAGGATGATGATTACAATGAGTCCATTGAGAACATCATTCATATGCAGCAGGTGAATGCAGAGTATGCGGTGGCTTCCACCGGAGACAATTTTGCACAGATGTTTGCCTCTATGGAGGATGACTACATGAGAGCCAGATCTGCGGATGTCAAAGACATTTCCGAGCGCGTATTAAGCGTGCTGGGTGGCAGAACGGCAGGCATGGCAGCATCGGAAGAACCCGTGATCATTGTGGCAGACGACCTGGCACCCTCCGAGACGGTACAGTTGAACAAGGATCTGGTATTATCCTTTGTAACGGTACATGGATCTGTGAATTCCCATACGGCGATCCTGGCCCGCACCATGAGTATTCCGGCACTGATCGGCACCGATATCCCTCTGACCGATGCCATAGACGGAAAACTTGGTATCGTGGACGGACGAAACGGCTGCATCTATGTGGATCCCGATGAAGATACTCTGTCGAAAATGCAGCAGCTAAAGCAGGAGGAGCAGGAGAAGAAAGAACTGCTCCAGACCTTAAAGGGACGTGAAAATATCACTATTGACGGTAAGAAGATCATGCTCTATGCTAATATAGGTAACAGCAAGGATCTGGCGGCCGTATTGCAGAACGATGCCGGCGGTATAGGCCTGTTCCGCAGTGAGTTTTTATATCTGGAGAGAGAAACCTTCCCTACCGAGGAAGAACAGTTTCAGATCTACCGCACTGTGGCGGAGACCATGGCGGGAAAGCCTGTGATCATCCGTACACTGGACATCGGTGCAGACAAGAAGTGCGATTACTTCGAAATGGAGCCGGAGGAAAATCCAGCCATGGGATGCCGTGCCATCCGTATCTGTCTGACCAGACCGGAGATCTTCAAGACACAGCTCCGTGCATTGTTCCGTGCCAGTGCATTTGGTAATATCTCCATTATGTATCCTATGATCATCAGCGTGGAAGAAGTCCACCGGATCAAAGAAATTGTGGCGGAGGTAAAACAGGAACTGACGGAACAGGGTGTGTCTTTCGGAGAACCAAAGCAGGGGATAATGATCGAGACACCGGCTGCCGTCATGATGAGCGCAGAGCTGGCGAAGGAAGTAGATTTCTTCAGTATCGGCACCAATGATCTGACCCAGTATACACTGGCCATCGACAGGCAGAATCCGAAGCTGGATGCATTTTACGATCCGCACCATCCAGCAGTGCTTCGCATGATACAGATGGTCGTGGAGAATGCCCACAAGGCAGGTATCTGGGCGGGCATCTGTGGAGAACTGGGAGCAGACCAGACACTGACCAGACGTTTCCTTGCAATGGGTGTGGATGAATTATCCATGTCGCCCGGAAGTATTCTTCCCGTGCGTAAGATCATACTGGAGACAGATGTGACAAAGGAAAGAGAAAATAACAATTTATGCTGACAGAACAACGTTATGAGATCATTCTGAAATTATTGGAAGAAAAAAACAGCATTACGGTGGCCGAGGTAAAAGATCTGTTAAATACGTCGGAATCCACGGTACGCCGGGATATCACAGCATTGCATAATGCCGGGAAGCTGGTAAAGGTCTTTGGAGGTGCTGTGGCATGTGACCGGACGGTGATAACACATGAACCCACGGTGGAACAGAAGGCAGAAGTCAATGTGGAAGCCAAACAGCTGGTGGCTGCCAAAGCGGCAGCACTGATCCAGCCGGAGGATTTTATCTATCTGGATGCAGGTACGACCACAGCAAGTATGCTTTCTTATCTGACAGAGAAAAGTGCCACCTTTGTGACCAATGCAGTAGCTCATGCCAAAACACTGGCAGCAGCGGGATTCCGTGTGTATCTGGTCGGCGGAGAATTGAAGGGTTCCACAGAGGCCGTGGTAGGTAATCAGGCTTTGATGAATCTGCAGAGTTATCATTTTACCAAAGGCTTTTTCGGGACCAATGGGATCAGCAGGCAGAGTGGCCTGACCACACCGGATATGAATGAGGCCATGGTGAAAAAGACTGCCATGGGACAATGCAGAGAATGTTTTATTCTGGCAGATCATTCTAAGTTCGGAAATGTCAGCTCTGTGACCTTCGGGGCGTTTCAGAGTGGAACGATTCTGACGGACGGCTGCCCGGAGGAATATAAAAGCAGCGGGAATGTGGTCATTTGTGGTTAAACTGGAGAAAACTGTAAACCGCAATTCCCGGTGACCACAGACTAAAAATAGGAATGTGACGTACACTATACCCTATACAGCAATGACAGAAGTATAGCGGGGGAATGTGTATGAAACTATGGATCACGGAAACGGAAAAAGTAAAAAGGCAGGCAGGAGAAGATGCAGTCATCATTTTGCAGCTCTGGAAACAGAAGGTGCGCAGGCTGCGGATCTACCGGGCCTGCCTTTGTGCTGTCCTTATTTTGGCCGGTATGGGACTTTTGGGCTACAGCTATTATCTGGTGGACAGCAGTATTCCTTCTGTTATTTATATGCGGGCGGAATCGGAGGAATCACTGGCGTTGGATATTCCCGCAAAAGGTGAGATTTTAAGCGTCAGTGAACAGGGAACCAGTAATATTCCCCAAGGTGCCGTGACACTGGATCTGAGTCAGCCGGTGACTATGAAGACCGGGACGGCGGACAGCCTTGAGATGCAGGTGAAGCTGTTCGGGATCCTGCCTTTTAAGCAGGTGGGGATCCGGGTGATCGAGGATCAGGAGCTGATCCCGGTAGGTGTTCCCATCGGAATCTATGTCAAGACCGAAGGGGTAATGGTCATAGGTACCGGAGAGTTCCGTTCTGTCAATGGGGAGAAGGTGGCTCCGGCGGAACATATTTTGAAAAGCGGCGATTATGTGGTGAAACTAAACGGCACGGAAGTGGCGGACAAGGATGATCTGATCACCCGGATCGAAAACGGTAGTGGAGAAGCAGCGATTTTGACGATCCGGCGGGGCGAAGAATATTTTGATGTTAAAATCGATCCGGTACAGGATCAGACGAAAAAATATAAGATCGGTGTCTGGGTCAGGGACAATGCCCAGGGTGTGGGAACCATGACCTACATTGACAGTCAGGGAAATTTCGGAGCACTGGGGCATGGAATCAATGATGTGGACACCAGCAACCTGATGGAAATGAATGACGGAACCCTGTACCAGACGGAGATCATCTCCATTCAGAAGGGAACGGCCGGTCATCCGGGGGAAATGACGGGAATGATCGTCTATTCTGATGACAGGATTCTGGGGGATATTACCAGCAACAGTGTCCGGGGAATCTTCGGCAAGTGCAATGACAAAGCACTGGCACTGGGAACGGAAGAGGCGATGCCCATTGGATTAAAACAGGAGATCCGAAAGGGACCGGCGCAGATTTTGTGTACTGTAGACGGCACCACCAGATACTATGATATCGAGATCACCGACATTCATCTCGATCATGACAACGTGAACCGGGGAATCGAACTGAAAGTCACAGATTCTGACCTGATCGCCCTGACCGGAGGAATCGTCCAGGGAATGAGCGGTGCACCTATCATCCAGAACGGTAAATTCGTAGGGGCCGTCACCCATGTTCTCGTGCAGGACAGTACCAGAGGATATGGGATTTTTATTGAGAATATGCTGGAGCAATAAGGTTGCCGTCCGGCAGTCAATATGGTAAAATAAATTAAATATGCATTCAAATGCAAAAATGGATTTGTAATGTGAGGAATAGGGAAAATGCACTGACGTATGAAGAAGATGCGAAGAAATGTCTGACCGCCGGAAGGAATGCACATCTGGCGGAACCGTTCCAGATGGAGAAAGCGATCGCAGCCATTGCGGAACATTGTAAGAAATAATAATTTTGGACAGATTTTTCAGAGGATAGGGATATAGAGGAGAAAGAAAATGAGTATACAGCAGCTCAGAAATCTGACCACGCTCTGCTACATCGAGCAGGACGGAAAATATCTGATGCTTCACCGGGTGAAGAAGGAAAATGACATTAACAAAGACAAATGGATCGGCGTGGGTGGTCATTTCGAGGCGGACGAAAGCCCGGAGGACTGTGTGCTCCGGGAAGTAAAGGAAGAGACAGGGTATACTCTGACGGCCTACCGGTTCCGGGGAATCATCACCTTTTTATACCGGGACGTCTGTGAGTATATGTGCCTGTATACGGCGGATGGATTTACGGGGGAACCGAGGGAGTGTGACGAAGGAGCGCTGGAATGGGTGGAGATCAATAAGGTGGAGGAACTGGATCTCTGGGAAGGGGACAAGATATTTTTCCGGCTGCTTCGTGAGAACCGCCCCTTTTTCTCCTTAAAACTGTCTTACGATGAGAATGGTATCCTTCTGGATGCAGTACTGGACGGTGAGCCGATAGCGACAAAGGAAGGCAGAAAAACGCCAGAGGCGGAAAGTGGGACAATGAATTGAATTTTACGGAATTTGTACGGAACTATCACATACAGTTAAACGAACAGCAGATGCAGGCGGTACAGGCCACGGAAGGTCCGGTACTGCTTCTTGCGGTTCCAGGAAGCGGTAAGACCACCGTACTGGTCAGCAGACTGGGCTATATGATCTATTGCCTGGGAATAACACCGGAGTCGATCCTGACAGTGACCTATACGGTGGCGGCAACGAATGATATGCGCAGGCGGTTTGCGGGGATGTTCGGAGAAGCGGATGCAGAGCGGCTGGAGTTTCGCACCATCAACGGCATCTCCCAGAAGGTACTGCAATATTTTGCCTACCGTACCGGGAAAACGCCTTTTCAGGTGGCAGATAAGGAAGCCTCGGCGGCCGTCAAACAGTCTTTTCTGGAAGTAACGGGGAAATACGCCACGGAAAATGATATCAAAGAGACCCAGCTGGATATCACCTATGCGAAAAATATGCGTCTGACACCGGAGAAAATCCGGGATATGGACACGGATGTGGAGAAATTCCCGGAGATATTCCGTACTTATAATGCGAAACTCAGGCAGATGCAGATGATCGATTACGATGATCAGATGATCTACGCCCTCAGAATTCTGGAACAGTATCCTGAGGTACTTGCACATTTCAGGGAGCAGTATCGGTATTTCTGTGTGGATGAAGCGCAGGATACTTCGAAAATACAGCATGATATGATCGACCTGCTGGCGGCGCAGAGCCGGAATCTGTTTATGGTGGGAGATGAAGACCAGAGTATCTACGGCTTCCGGGCAGCTTACCCGCAGGCACTTGTCTCCTTTGAGGACAGACATCCGGGAGCAGGGATCCTTCTCATGGAGACCAATTACCGCAGCAGGCAGGAGATCGTCCGGGCGGCGGATACTCTGATCCAGAAGAATAAAAACAGACATCCGAAGAAGATGACCGCGGCCAGAGAAGGTGGTGGCTGCGTTACAGAGATCAAGGCAGTATCCAGACAGGGACAGTACAATTATCTGCTGAAAGTAGCCCAGGACTGTGAACAGGAGACGGCAGTATTATACCGGAATAACGAAAGTGCACTTCCCATCATTGATCTGTTGGAACGTAAAGGATTGTCCTGCCGGGTGAAAAATTCGGATATGACCTTCTTTTCCCATCCGGTGGTCAACGATATCTGTGATTTTATTCAGTTGTCTCTGGATCCATGGGATGGGGAGGCATTTCTTCGGATCTATTACAAAATGGGAGCCGGTATCAGCAAAAAGGCGGCCATGGAGGCGGTGGATGCCAATACCAGACGACTGACACTGTTGGATACGGTGGCGGAAATGGATGAGGTATCCGTTTACACCAGAAAACAGTGCAAGGCACTGGCTACCCATCTGGACAATATGCGGTATGAGTCAGCAGGAAAAGCTATCTACCGGATCCTGAATTATATGGGATATCAGGAATTCATGGATACCCACGGGTTGGACAGTGGCAAGGCGGAGATATTAAAGGCCCTGGGAGATCAGGAGAACAGCCTGTTTGATTTCCCTGCAAGATTACAGAAGCTGCAGGAGATGATGCGAGAGGGCTACGGGGATCCGAAGAGTAATTTTATCCTGTCAACGATCCATTCCAGCAAGGGACTGGAATACACAAGAGTGTATCTGGCGGATATGCTGGCGGGAGTGATCCCTTCCCAGATTCCGGGGAGGGGCTGTGTACCGGATTCCCCGGAGGCCAATGCCTATGAGGAAGAGAGAAGGCTTTATTATGTGGGAATGACGAGAGCGAAGGAACAGCTGTATGTATTTACCTTTGGACCGAATCTGACCTCTGCTTTTTCAGGAGAAGTGTTTGAGAAAACGAAGCCGTTAAACGCTGTAAGAAAGACCGGTACGGCTGTCGGGATCAGAGGCTCGCTGCTAAAGACACCGGACAAAAAGGTGCAGAAGCTGCCGCCACGGGAAGTGGAGGCCTGCATCGCAGCCTGTGAGTCCGGACGGGAAGTACAGCATCAGAAATACGGAACCGGCAGGATTGCGTCCGTATCGGCTGACGGCATTGCCCAGATTCTGTTTGCAGGCGAAAACAGTACCAGAAAAATATCCCTTCCCATTGCGTTTTCCGGGAAGATACTTACCTTAAAATAATACATACCAGAGAGGGACAGCAATGTATACAATCGTAGTGGCAGATGACGAAGAGGAATTACGCAGAGCAATCATAAGGAAGATCGACTGGGAGAGCATCGGATTTCAAGTCGTGGGGGAAGCGGAGAACGGCATCGAAGCTTTGGAACTGGTGGAGAGGATGGAACCGGATCTGCTGCTTACGGATATCCGGATGCCTTTTGTCTCCGGAATCGAGCTGGCAAGACAGGTCAGAGAGGTACGTCCTACCACACAGATCGCCTTCTTAAGCGGCTTCGATGAATTTTCTTATGCCCAGCAGGCCATCCAGTACAATATCATCAGTTATATGTTGAAACCTATCACTATGGTGGATCTGACGGAAGAACTGAAGAAGATCAAGCTTAAGATCGACGGAATCTTTGCGGAATTTGATGCCAGAAAACATGATAATCCGGATCTGCAACAGTTTTTTCTGCCCCTTTTGCTAGATGATTATGCCAGCTTTGAGGGGCAGGACCGGGAGGAACTTTTACAGGAACAGGCGGTTGGCAACGGCTTTTTGAAGGATCGTAATAATGCCTTTCAGTATGCGGTGCTGGCCATCACGGTGGAGGATACCAACGGGAAGAACCGTACGAGACCGGAACTGGTACATTCCGTGGATATGATACTGCAAAAATATATGAAGCATTATTCTTTTGCCATGGACGGCAGGATCATTGCAGTGCTGGCGGCCACCACGTCGACCTTCGACCGGTATCTGCATATTGCCGTGGGAGAGATGGTACAGAGTACGGAACGCATTCTGAAAATGCATTGTCATATCGGTGTCAGCCGTATCAGAGAACATCTGGGAGAATGCCACGAGGCCTACAGAGGAGCTATGAGTGCATTGGGATATTGCACTCCGGGAGAGAGCGGCATCCATTATATTGCCGATGAAGAGCGGGATAACACCATGGACATGGAGCTGGCGGCGGAATGTGTTACTCAGATGGAGAATCTGATCCGTGGTGGTTCCCGAGAGGAACTGGAAAACTATCTGAAGGATGTATTCGGCAAACTGGAGGTGCAGCAGGATGCTGCCCTGAAATGCAAATTCCTGATCTTCCGGATGTCCTCGGCGCTGATCCGCATTGCCTATACGGTGACAGAAGATTCCGCCCTGCTCCAGCGTTTTGCCATGCTGGAAGGTCCGATACGGGAATCCAGGGATCGTTTCACGGCACTTTGCCTGGAAGTATGGGAACTGGTCAATGCGGGCAAGAAAAAGAGCAGCCAGATCCTGTGTGAAAAGGCCAAGCAGATCATCGACAAGGAGTATGGGGATCCGTCCCTGTCTCTGGTGGGCGTCAGCAACAGCATTCATGTGAGCCCCAATTACCTGAGTGCCCTGATCAAAAAAGAGACCGGGTCAAGCTTCGTGGATCTGTTGACGAAAAAGAGGATCGAAACGGCAAGGGAACTGGTACTGGGCAGTTCCATGAAGATGCGGGAGATTGCGGAGCGCTGCGGTTACAGCGATCAGCATTATTTCAGCTACTGCTTTAAAAAGTATTGCGGGGTATCTCCCAATGCCATGCGACAGGAGAAAGAATAAGATATGAAGAAGCAAAAAACGTCCCTTTCTTTTATCATTACGACATTAGTGGTGGGACTGGTTACCCTGTTTTTGCTGTGGTCCACTTTTTACTTTTTTTCTCTTTATGTCGGAAGTATGAAACAGGCGGCACATACCAGCAGTGAACAGGCGGTGACTCAGGCTTCCAATACCATTTCTAACTACATCGGAGATATGCAGGAGATCATGAGTCTGATCGAGAAGGATCTGACAAAGAGCGGCGGAAGTACCGGGCAGACACTGGAGACTCTTTGCAGTGTCCGGTCGGATCTGGTGGCGGTCTATATCTATGATGAGCAGGGGAAGCTGGTGGATTCCCATACGGGAACTCATACTCTGAAGGAACATTATCTGAAGGATCTGTCTTATATCGAACTGGATTCCTACAGCCCCGGGGTACTCTATCTGTCGGAACCACATGTGGAATCTCTGTTGCAGGACTATTATCCCTGGGTGGTATCGGTCTTACAGGAGATTCCCGGAGCAGACGGACAGAAGCTGCGGGTAGTCATTGATATCCGTTTCTCCAAAATATCGGATTATGTGGACGATGTGGGAATCGGACAGCATGGCTACTGCTTTATCACAGACAGTAACGGAGAGATCATCTATCATCCCCAACAGCAGCTGCTGTATTCGGGTCTTAAGACGGAAGCCACGGAGGGACTGGATCTGAGCCACAACGGTTCCTTTGAGACCGAAGAACTGATCTGTAGTGTCCTGGCGCTGGATAACTGTAACTGGAAGGTGGTGGGTGTCAGCTATATCAGTGAACTGGTGACGGCCAAAGAGATGGAACTGGTGGGAAACATCTGTGTCATGCTGACAATCATTCTGCTGACGACCATGGTGGTCAGTGTTCTGGTATCCAGACTGGTGACCAATCCGGTGCAGCGCCTGATCCGGGCTATGGAAGAGTTCGAAAAGGATGCTGCGGGATATGTTTATCAGCCTGTGGAAGGCACCACGGAGATCGAGGCACTGTCACAGTCCTACGAGCACATGGTAAGAAAGATCCAGAAACTGATGAAGCAGGTACGTCAGGAAGAGATTTCCCTGCGCAAAACGGAGTTAAAGGCTCTGCAGGCCCAGATCAATCCCCACTTCTTATATAATACGTTGGATGCCATCGGGTGGCTCTGCGAGGAAGAAAGGTGTCAGGATGCCGTGGAGATGGTCAATGCTCTGGCGAAACTGTTTCGTATCAGTATCAGCAAGGGGCACGAATTGATCCCCATTGAAAAAGAAGTAGAGCATGCCAGAAGCTATTTAAAGATCCAGAATTTCCGCTATAAGAATCAGTTTTCCTATGAGTTTCAGGTGGAAGAGGACTGTCTGCAATATTACTGTAACAAGATCACCCTGCAGCCCATAATCGAAAATGCCATCTATCACGGACTGGACCGCATGGTGGATGAAGGACGGATTCTGATCCGCATCTACAGCGAAGGGGAAGATGTGGTCTTCCGGGTGGAGGATAACGGTGTCGGTATGTCAGAGGAACAGTGTCGGTCGATCCTTCATAAGGAGCCGGGAGATAATTCTGGCATCGGCATCAAGAACGTCAACGACAGGATTAAGATTTATTTCGGAAAAGAGTACGGTCTTTCCATAGAAAGCGAACTGGATGAAGGCACTACTGTGATCATACGGATGCCAAAGGTGGAAGAAAATGCAGCGGCAGGATGGGAGAAAGTATGAGAAAACAGAAAATGAAAAAAATACTGTACCTGCTGGCTGCGGGTGTCCTGCTTCTTATGAGCATGAGTGGATGCGGAAAAGAAGCTGAGACAGGGAAAACCCAGGTGGCTATGATCGTGAAGTCCACGGAGAGCGCCTTTTTTAAAAGTGTCTTTGCGGGTGCCCGGGCGGCGGCTACGGAATACAATCTGAATGTTACGTTTAACGGCCCGGAATCGGAAGAAGATTATGTGACCCAGAATGAGATGGTGCGGCAGGCCATGGAGGACGGAGTGGATGTGATCGTTTTCTCTGCGGTGGATTACAATGCCAATGCGGAGATCATCGGTCAGGCCGCCCAGAGAGGAATTAAGATCGTTGTCATTGACAGTGATGTCAACAGCAGTATGGTAAGCTGCCGCATTGGGACCAATAACCTGCAGGCCGGTGTGAAGGCGGCGGAAGCAGCTCTGGCGGTGGGAGAAGACGAACTGTATATCGGTATCGTGAATTATGATGTGAATTCCGCCAACGGGCAGCAACGGGAACTGGGATTCCGGCAGACGGTGGAGCAGGACCCGAGAGTAAAGGATATTACCACCATCAATGTCCTTTCCACCACGGAGGATGCCAGAGCGGGAACAAAAGAGATGCTTTTGTCGGATTCCAGGATCAATGTGGTGGTGACCTTTAACGAATGGACCAGCCTCGGTGTGGGCTGGGCCATCCGGGATCTGGACCGGGGAGACAGGACGCAGGTGGTGGCGTTTGACTCCAATGTGGTCTCTGTGGGAATGTTGGAGACCGGGGAGGTGGATGCCCTGATCGTGCAGAACCCCTATGCCATGGGGTATCTGGGAGTGGAGACGGCGGCGAACCTGATCAACGGACAGACCGGCGGCCCCAGCGTGATAGACACAGCCACCACTATTGTGACCAGAGAGAACATGTACGAGCGGGAGAGCCAGAAGATATTGTTCTCTTTTGAAGAGAGAAAGTAACTATTCAGAACCCCACTCGCAAAACCGCTCTTTCAGAGCTATTCTTTTGCTCATGTGGTTACTTCGCCGAATAAGCATTACATAATTCTTACGAATGCAAGCGTTCGACGAAATTATGTAATGCTTTTCGGCTCTGAATAGTTACAAATTATGTACAGAACATGAACAAAATGTGTACAGAATAGTATAATTTTTAACCCCATGCGTAAGATTTTGTATATCTTTTATGTACAAGATGCCATATAATTACCTCATCAAGAGATGAAACACATACATTTTCATCAAAACAAGGAGGTATTTTATATGAAAAAGTTCATGTCACTACTGTTGGTCGGCATTATGATGCTCAGCCTCGTAGCGTGCGGAAAGAGCGGCGGAGGAAAGGGAGAGTTGAATGTAGGAGTATTCTATTACACCTACAGTGATACATACATCTCCAGCGTGCGTACTGCACTGGATAATGCGCTTACCGAAGCAGGCATCAAGTTCCAGAATTATGACGGCAACAGTAACCAGACCACCCAGAACGAGCAGATCGATACCGCTATTGCACAGGGTACCAACCTTCTGATCGTCAACATCGTAACATCCGGTTCCGTAGACGCTTCCCAGGCCATCGTTGACAAGGCAAGCGCAGCAGGAATCCCTGTAATCTTCTTCAACC
Organism: Lachnospiraceae bacterium GAM79; assembly: GCA_003584705.1. Lineage (GTDB taxonomy): Bacteria > Bacillota > Clostridia > Lachnospirales > Lachnospiraceae > Acetatifactor > Acetatifactor acetigignens. The sequence continues at coordinate 2,345,288 of AP018536.1, read as the reverse complement.
GTGCGGTAGAATCCGATGAGGATGAAGGTAAGGTATTAGGCAGCTATGACAAGTGTGCATTCGTTGGAACCGATGCTCCCGAAGCAGGTCATATGCAGGGTAAGATGGTTGGTCAGTATGTAGTAGACAACTTCGATGCTATTGATCTGAATGGCGATGGCAAGATCAGCTACGCAATGTTCATGGGTCAGTTAGGTAACGTAGAAGCAATCTATCGTACCCAGTACGGCGTAGAAGATGCAGATGCAGTGATCACCGCAGCAGGCAAGCCCGCTCTGGAGTACTTCGATGCATCCAATACCGATAAGTATCAGGTTGACCAGGACGGTAACTGGTCCGCAACCGCAGCTAACAACTACATGACCACCAATCTGTCTCAGTACAATGAGTCCGCTGGTAACATGATCGAGCTGGTTATCTGCAACAACGACGGTATGGCTGAAGGCGTTATCTCCGCTCTGAACGACAAGGGCTACAACTTAGGCGATGGCAACTGCACCACCATTCCTGTATTCGGTGTTGATGCAACTGACGCAGCCAAGCAGCTGATCGCAGATGGCAAGATGACCGGTACCATTAAGCAGGATGCAGAAGGTATGGCAAACGGTATTGCTTACCTGGCTAAGAACATCCAGGGCGGTAAGGAACTGATGGCAGATACCGACAGCTTCAACATCTCTGAGAAGGTTAGCAACAAGATCTACATCCCTTACGCTACTTACACCGGAGAATGATCTGAATAACAAGTAAATAAAAGAAGCGGCTGCTGCATCAGGCAGCGGCCGCTCTTTATGTATAGGAGGATGCGTATGGGACAGGAAGTATTACTTCAGATGACAGACATATGCAAGGAATTCCCCGGCGTAAAGGCACTGGATCATGTATCCCTTACCGTAAAAAAAGGAACGGTACACGCGCTCATGGGAGAAAACGGCGCCGGTAAATCCACCTTAATGAAGTGTCTGTTCGGCATCTACAGTAAGGATGCAGGCAAGATCGAACTGGAAGGAAAGGAAGTCAATTTCAAAAATTCCAGAGAAGCACTGAATAACGGAGTGGCCATGGTTCACCAGGAACTGAATCAGGCACTGAAGAGAAATGTCATGGATAATATCTGGCTGGGCCGTTATCCCATGACAGCAGGCATTATGGTCAACGAGCACAAGATGCTGGAAGACACCAACAAGATTTTTGAAGAACTGGGGATCGCTGTAGACCCCAAGAGAATCATGAGTACGATGCCGGTATCACAAAGGCAGATGGTAGAGATCGCGAAAGCGGTATCCTACAACAGTAAGATCATTGTATTTGACGAACCTACTTCATCCCTGACGGAAGAAGAAGTGGAGCATCTGTTCAAGATCATCAATATGCTTCGTGACAGAGGATGCGGTATTATCTATATTTCTCACAAGATGGCAGAGATCCTGCGGATCGCAGATGAAGTCACCGTCATGCGTGACGGTACCTGGATCGCAACAGAGCCTGCACAGAACCTGACTACAGACAAGATCATCAAACTGATGGTAGGCCGTGAACTGACCAACCAGTTCCCGCCCAAGACCAACAAGCCCGGTGAAGTGGCATTGGAGGTAGAACACTTAAGCGCGAGATATTCCTTGCTGCAGGATGTATCTTTTAAGGCTCGAAAGGGTGAGATCGTAGGTCTGGCCGGACTGGACGGCAGCGGCAGAACGGAGACACTGGAGAATATCTTCGGTGTGGCCACCAGAAAAGACGGTGTGATCAAACTGGACGGCAAAGAGGTCAGAAACCGCAATGCCAGAGAGTCCATTAAAAACGGTTTTGCACTTCTGACGGAGGAACGTCGTGCCACCGGTATCTTCGGAATCCTGAATATCCGGGAGAACACGGTGATCTCCAGTCTGAAGAAACATAAAAAAGCAGGATTTTATCTGAGTGATAAATCCATGGAGAAGGACACTGCATGGGCCATTGATGCCATGCATATCAAGACACCTTCCCAGAAGACGAAGATCCGGTCACTGTCCGGTGGTAACCAGCAGAAGGTTATCCTCGGCAGATGGCTTCTCACAGAGCCGGAGGTGCTGATGCTGGATGAGCCTACCAGAGGTATCGACGTAGGTGCAAAGTACGAGATCTACCAGCTGATCATCGATCTGGCCAATAAGGGCAAAGTTGTCCTGATGGTATCTTCGGAGATGCCGGAGCTGCTGGGTGTATGTGACAGAATTCTTGTCATGAGCGGCGGTAAGCTGGCAGGAGAAGTAGATGCCAAAAATACGACACAGGAAGAGATCATGTCTCTTGCTGCAAAATATGTATAGGAGGATATGCGTATGAATCCCGGCAAAGCAATTCAGAATAAAATTAACGGCGTAAAGCAAAATTTTGCAGACTACAAGAAGCTGGACAGCAGAGACAAGAAGACCTATTGGAAAGAATTTTTACTTAACAATGCCTTATACATCCTGCTGATCGTAGCAATTATTTACACTTACATCCAGAACTCCAATTTCCTGTCGGCGGCTTCCATTGTCAACATCATCAGCCTGTCCGCGGCGAACCTTCCCATTGCCTGTGGTATTGCAGGATGTATCGTATTGACAGGTACCGACTTGTCCGCAGGACGTGTGGTAGGACTGACCGCATGTATCACGGCATCCCTGATGCAGTCCGTGACTTATGCCACCAAGATGTTCCCGAACCTTCCGGTACTTCCGATCCCTCTGGTGATCCTGATCGTACTGTTGGTCGGCGGTATCGTGGGATGGGTCAACGGTTTCTTCGTAGCGAAATTCCAGTTGCATCCCTTCATCGTAACTCTGGCTACCCAGTTGATCGTATACGGCTTACTGTTAATGTACATCATGATCAACGGCAATAACGGTCAGCCTCTGTCCGGTCTGGATCAGCACTTCAACGATGTGGTAAAGGGAAGCGTGATCTCCTTCAATGCCGGCGGCGCGAGAATCGCCATTCCCAACTATGTATGGCTGGCGGCTTTGATCGTTGTTATCATGTGGTTCATCTGGAACAAGACCACCTTCGGTAAGAACATGTTTGCAGTAGGTTCCAATCCCGAAGCAGCAAAGGTATCCGGTGTTAACGTAATGAAAACCACCATTTTAGTACATACACTGGCAGGTGCCATGTACGGTCTGACCGGTTTCATCGAGTCTTCCCGTATCGGTTCCAACACAGCAAATACCGGATTGAACTACGAGTGTGATGCCATTGCAGCTTGCGTTATCGGCGGTGTCTCTTTCGTAGGTGGTACCGGTAAGATCAGTGGTGTCGTACTTGGTGTATTTCTCTTAAGAATCATCTTCGTAGCACTGAACTTCCTGTCCATCAACATGAACATGCAGTATGTGATCAAAGGACTCATCATTCTGGTTGCCTGCGCGATCGATATGAGAAAGTACCTGGTAAGAAAGTAATGACATAAGACTCACCCATAGAAAACATCCGTGACTGCTTGCAGGTAAAGGATGTTTTCTATGTGGGGAGTAAAACAATATGAGTATGAAGGACGACAGTCCGGAATACGAATATTGGTTGCAATTTCGAGAGTGCGCAGCACATAGAAATTGCTTATGATAGATTAGGAAAAGGAAAAATTATGAATCAGGAACAAGTGACAACAGAGAATACAGAAGAAAAGGCAGCAGAAGTCACCACGCAGTCGGAAACGACGCAGCGGCCGGAGGAAGCAATCCGTCCGAAAGGAAAATGGTTCGGCCGCGGCATTTACGGAAGCAAGGATGTTCCCATCCGCATTCTGGACGGCCTGATCGGTGTCCTGATCGTGGTGATCGTGGGAATGATCATTTTCTTCGCGCTACGCGGTGGATTCAACATTGTGTACGATACGGACGGCGGAAGTGAAGTGGCAGCCCGGAAGGTACGCTACGGTGAATTCCTTACAGAGCCCGAGACCCCTTATAAGCCCGGCTACACCTTTGACGGGTGGTATACGGAAAAAGAGGGAGAGACAGTGCTGTGGTATTTCCAGTCGGAGAAAGTCACCGGCGATATGACTCTGACCGCTCACTGGGTTCCCGCACAGTTCACCGTGAAATTCGACTATGACGGCGGCACCGGTGCCGACGGTTCCACCGTGGAATCCAAACAGGTGACCTTCGGCGAGACCTACGGTGAACTTCCTACCCCGGTAAAAGAGGGCAGTACCTTCGGCGGATGGGAGTACAGCGGCCAGATTATTACCGCAGACACCGTCGTCCAGATGACCGGGGAGCATGTCCTGACAGCCACCTGGAATTAACTGAAGAGTTAGTGAAATATCCCCGTAGCCCGTATTGGGGCTAAGAACCGCAGACCCGTTTCCACTTCGGACGCAGACCGTAGCGGTACATAAGCGAGGAAAGTACCCTCGCTAAGTACCGACGGCTGCTTAGAGTCTGCTTGTCCTTACCCCAACGCGGGCTACTGTTTTTTCGCAGGCTTTCCAAAACGCAGAATGCCCGCGGCGGATGGAATGTCCTTCCGAAGATGTTTGTCGGGAGGTGGTGATATTTTCTCGAAAAGTGTTGAACATCAGGGTGGAGCGAACAGGACGTTCGCGACAGGCGGACGTTGCCATGGATGGCAACTGGAGCCGTGCCCGTACGGGTTAGAACCGCTACTCACTTTTCGTCAGAAAATTCCCACCGGGAGACCTTACATCGAGGAAGGATGTTCCGTTCGCCGTGGGCATTTGGGATTCTTTGTTAACCCAGTTAAAAACCACCTTCACATACTGCAGGCAGTACACGAAGGTGGTTCTATTTATAAATCTTCTTAAGCTTTCTTATTGATCATGGCACGTTTCCTCATGGTCGGATCCAGAATCTTCTTACGGATACGCAGGTTGGTAGGAGTTACTTCCAACAGTTCGTCGGTATCGATGAAGTCCAGAGCCTGCTCCAGAGACAGGATTTTGGGCGGTGTCAGACGCAGAGCTTCGTCAGCGCTGGAGGAACGGGTGTTGGTCAGCTGCTTCTTCTTGCAGACATTGATCTCGATGTCCTCACTGCGTCCGGTCTGACCGATGACCATACCGGAGTATACCTTTTCACCGGGCCCGATGAAGAGAGTACCACGCTCCTGCGCATTGTACAGACCGTAGGTGATAGCTTCACCGGCTTCAAATGCGATCAGGGAACCCATCTTACGATACTGGATATCTCCCTTGTAAGGGCCGTAGTCGTCGAATACGGTGTTCAGAATACCGTTACCCTTGGTATCGGTCATGAACTCACCGCGGTAACCAATCAGTCCTCTTGCGGGGATGGAGAACTCCAGACGGGTGTAAGTGCCGCCGGAAATGGAACCCATGTTACGAAGTTCACCTTTTCTCTGACCAAGCTTCTCAATAACAGCACCGGCAAATTCATTGGGAACATCGATGTAAGCCAGCTCCATAGGTTCTAACTTCTTGCCGTTCTCATCGGTATGATACAGAACCTCAGCCTTACTTACTGCAAACTCAAAACCTTCACGACGCATATTCTCGATCAGTACGGACAAATGCAGCTCACCACGGCCGGATACCTTGAAACGGTCGGCGGACTCGGTCTCTTCCACACGTAAGGAAACATCGGTATTCAACTCACGGAACAGTCTGTCACGCAGGTGACGGCTGGTAACGAATTTACCTTCCTGACCGGCCAGAGGAGAATCGTTTACCATGAACTGCATGGCAATGGTAGGCTCACTGATCTTCTGGAAAGGAATGGGAACCACATTTTCGGGAGAGCAGAGGGTGTCACCGATGTGGATCTCACTGATGCCGGAGATCGCAACGATGGAACCGATGCCAGCTTCTTTGACTTCTACTTTATTCAGACCGTCGAACTCGTACAGCTTGCTGACCTTGGTCTTGATGATCTTGTCGGGATTGTGGTGGTTACAGATGACCACATCCTGGTTTACACGGATGGTACCGTTGTCTACTTTACCGACACCGATACGTCCTACATAATCATTATAATCAATGGTACTGATCAGTACCTGGGTAGCCGCATCCGGATCTCCTTCGGGAGCGGGGATGTAGTTTAAAATGGTCTCAAACAGAGGTTCCATATCAGTACCCATTTCGTCAGCATCCAGAGAGGCAATACCGGCCTTTGCGGAAGCATATACGAAAGGACAATCCAGCTGAGAATCATCCGCATCCAGCTCTAAGAACAGTTCCAGTACCTCGTCTACGACCTCATCGGGTCTTGCTTCGGGACGGTCGATCTTATTGATACATACGATAACGGGAAGCTTTAATTCCAGTGCTTTACGAAGCACGAATTTGGTCTGGGGCATGGCACCCTCGAAGGCATCCACCACCAGGATAACACCGTTTACCATTTTCAGGACACGCTCTACCTCGCCGCCGAAGTCCGCATGGCCCGGGGTGTCGATGATGTTGATCTTGGTACCCTTATACATAACGGCAGTGTTCTTGGACAGAATGGTGATACCACGCTCACGCTCGATATCGTTGGAGTCCATGACACGCTCAGCAACTTCCTGATTTTCACGGAATACACCGCTTTGTTTTAACAGCTCATCCACCAGAGTGGTTTTACCGTGGTCTACGTGAGCAATGATTGCAACGTTTCTGACATCTTCTCTTTTTTGTCTCATAAAAATCCTTGCCTTTCTAAAAATGCGTGCAACTGATTCAATCTTTTTTCAAACTGTTTCAGTATAGCACTTATCATTTCCGGACGCAAGAAAAAACCGTGGAAAATCAACGCTTTTGGTGGTTTTCTATATGAAAAAGTATGGAAAAGAAATCCCTTTTGTGCGTAATTTGCCCTTTTGTGCGATGAGTTTTAGTACTCAAACGATGGATTTTAGAGTATAAATAGTAGTGCAATACATAAAGATTGTTGTAGAAGAGTCAGAAGATGTAGAAGGGAGAACAAAAATGACAGATAAGGTTATTGAAAACAATCAGGTAACGGTGATGGGGGAAGTGGTAAGCAATTTTTCCTACAGCCATGAGATCTATGGGGAAGGATTCTACATGGTGGACATCAAATGTACGAGACTGAGCGACAGTTTTGACATTATACCGGTGATGGTCTCAGAAAGATTACTGGACGTGACAGCCAGCTATGTCGGAATGCTTTTGTGTGTGAACGGACAGTTTCGTTCCTACAATCGTCATGAGGAGCGCAAGAACAGACTGGTGTTGTCTGTGTTTGCCAGAGAAGTGAAATTTATTGAAGAAATGGAAGAAAGTTCGAAGACGAACCAGATTTATCTGGATGGATATATATGTAAGGAACCGGTGTATCGTAAGACACCGTTGGGAAGAGAAATAGCGGATCTGCTGCTGGCGGTAAACCGTCCGTACGGAAAATCCGATTATATTCCCTGTATCTGTTGGGGACGTAACGCCCGTTATGCGGAGCATTTCAAGGTAGGAGAGCGCTGTGCGATCTGGGGACGGATCCAGAGCCGTGAATATATGAAAAAACTGGATGAAGAGCATGTGGAGAAAAGAGTAGCTTTCGAGGTATCCGTCAGCAAACTGGAACTTCTGGAGGAGGCACAGGTGCAGGAATCCATCGTCTAACGACAAAAGATTGCAAAAAGTGACAATATATGGTATAAAAGAATGCATAGATATTAGTAACTGTGTACAGCTAGGGAGCGTCAGATACGCAGATAGACCATGAGGTGTGGAATGGCAGAAGGATGCATCTATATTTATACCGGCGATGGCAGAGGCAAATCACCGGCAGCGATTGGAAGAGCGGTACAGGCAGCGGTAGAAGGCAAGAGGGTCGTTATTATTCAGTTCCTGAAGGGAAAGGGACTGGGGGATTCCGATTTTTTACGCAGAATGGAGCCGGAGATCAAGCTGTTCCGTTTCGAGAAATCGGACGGTAATTTCGTGGAATTACCGGAGGAAAAGAAGCAGGAGGAGATCCAGAACATCCGTAACGGGATCGGCTTTGCCAAGAAAGTACTGACGACTGGAGAATGCGATCTGCTGATCCTGGACGAAGTGCTGGGACTGGTGGAGAAGGATATTATTACGGAAGATGACCTGAAGGCATTACTGGAATGCAGGGGAGATACGGATGTGATTCTGACGGGAATCACCCTGAACGATGAGATCTGTGTTCTGGCGGATGAAGTGTCCAAGATTGAAACGGTAAAATTCAAGGTCTGGGATTGACAGTCACATGGGTTGATGCTATCATAAAACTATATTTAAGAAGATAGAGGTTGCGTTTTTCAAGAGTATTTTTTCGGAGGTAACAGGTACCGATGAGGGAAGAAGAAAGGGGAACACGCCGAAAGATAAGGTATCCTGTATATGTTATCTTGGGCATACGTTTAAGAAGCGTATGACTGTCATCTCGTGAGCAGATGGGGCGCTATCAAATAAGCTTGGATAATCAGCGCCGGCGCCATTGTGCGCTGGCGTTTTGCAAATGGAGGAAGCATATGGCTATTTTTAAAGGAGCAGGCGTGGCAATCGTCACACCCATGAACGAGGACGGATCCGTCAATTATGAGAAATTCGGTGAACTGATCGAATTCCAGATCGCAAACGGCACAGATGCTATTATCGTATGCGGTACCACAGGTGAGTCATCTACCCTGACCCATGAGGAGCATCTGGATACTATCAAATACTGTGTGGACAAAGTTGCAAAGAGAATCCCTGTAGTAGCAGGTACCGGTTCCAATTGTACCGAGACTGCAGTATATCTGTCTCAGGAAGCGGAGAAATACGGCGTGGACGGCATTCTGCTGGTAAGTCCCTACTATAATAAAGCAACCCAGAAGGGACTGTATCGTCATTTCAAGACCGTTGCGGATTCTGTGAAGGTTCCCGCTATTCTGTATAACGTACCCAGCCGTACCGGCTGCAATATTCTGCCGGAGACCGTAGTGAAGCTGTGTAAGGACGTGGAGAACATCGTAGGTGTCAAGGAAGCCAGCGGCAACATCAGCCAGATCGCTCACCTGGCAGCCATCGGACAGGGCGTTGTGGATATTTATTCCGGTAATGACGACCAGATCGTACCCATTCTGGCCCTGGGCGGAGTCGGAGTTATCTCCGTACTTTCCAATGTAGCACCTACACAGACCCACGAGATCTGCCAGAAGTTCTTTGACGGAGATGTGGCAGGTAGCCGTCAGATGCAGTTAGATGCCATGGATCTGTGTAACGCACTGTTCTGTGAAGTGAACCCGATCCCTGTGAAGACCGCACTGAACATGATGGGAATGGGAGCCGGTGCGTTCCGTATGCCTCTGTGTGAAATGGAAGAGGCCAATGCCAAGAGGCTTGAAAAAGCCCTGAAGGATTATGGTGTCCTGTAGGCTGGAAAATAGAGAGCAAGAGTGGAAGAATCCCGCCTGTGAAATTTTTATCATGGGCGGGATCTTTTTTCAAAAAGTAACGATTCATAGTGCGCTTTTGCAAATGAATATGAGGGCTGCTGGATCGTTATTACAAAAATCATGATAGATGGGAGAAAAGAAAAATGGTAAAAATAATCATGCATGGATGTAACGGTAAAATGGGACAGGTGATCAGCGGACTGATCGCAGCGGACCCCGATATGGAACTGGTGGCGGGAATCGATGCCAGAGACGATGGACACAATCCCTACCCTGTATTCACAGATATTTACAAATGTGATGTGGCTGCAGATGCAATCATTGATTTCTCCGCAGCCGTGGCAGTAGACAAGCTGTTGGATTACTGCGTGGAGAAAAAGCTTCCCTGCGTGCTGTGTACCACTGGTCTGTCCGAGGCACAGCTGGCGAAAGTAGACGAAGCAGCGAAAAAGGTGGCCATCTTAAAATCCGCCAATATGTCCTTAGGTATCAACCTGATGTTAAAGCTTTTGAAAGAAGCTGCCGGAGTGCTGGCCAACGCAGGCTTCGATATGGAGATTGTGGAGAAGCACCACAATCTGAAGGTAGACGCTCCCAGCGGCACCGCACTGGCACTGGCAGATTCCATCAACGAGGAATTTAACGGTGAGTATGAATATGTCTATGACCGCAGCAACCGCAGAGAGCAGAGACCGAAGAAAGAAATTGGCATCAGCTCTGTCAGAGGCGGCACCATCGTCGGTGACCATGATGTGATCTTCGCCGGGGCAGACGAAGTTGTAACCTTCTCCCACACCGCCTACTCCAAAGCTGTCTTCGGTAAAGGCGCCGTACAGGCAGCCAAGTTCCTGGCAGGCAAGCCCGCTGGCATGTACAACATGTCTGATGTGATCAATGCAGCGATGTAATTACCTGGTAAAGTCATGAACTGACGAAGTGGATGGATGCCATGGCGATGATGTTTGTCGCAGAGTGTTGACATTTTCTTGAAAAGTGTTGAAGAACAGGGTGGAGCAAACACGATGTTTGCGACAGCCGATCCGCACTACGGATGGTGCGTGTAGGCGTGCCCGTGTTAAGTAGAACAAATGAATCACTTTTCCTAAAAAATTCACACTCGGAGACCTTACACCGAGGCATGGTATCCGTACGCTTCGTGAAGTAACATAGAAAGGTGAATTTCATGAGCGAAATGGAACAGAAGGTTCTAAAGACCCTCTCACACCAATACAAAAATATAGCGGCAGCCTCCACAGAGATCATCAACCTCCAGTCCATCCTGAACCTCCCCAAAGGTACGGAACATTTCCTGACGGATATCCACGGAGAATACGAACAGTTCAACCATGTCCTGAAAAACGGTTCCGGTTCCGTACGCCGCAAGATCGACGAGGAATTCGGCAACACCATCAGCAACAAGGACAAAAAAAGCCTGGCAACCCTGATCTATTATCCAGAGAGCAAACTGGAGATCGTGGAAAGAGAAGAGGACAATCTGGAGGACTGGTACAAAATATCCCTTCATCGTCTGGTACAGGTCATCAAACGTGTCTCTTCCAAATACACCCGCTCCAAAGTCAGAAAGGCATTGCCGAAGGATTTCGCCTATGTCATCGAAGAACTGATCACGGAGAAGGAAGAAATCCAGGACAAAGAGGCATACTATAATGAGATCATCCATACTATCATCCGCATCGGCAGAGCGCCGCAGTTTATTATTGCGTTAAGCCACCTGATCCAGCGGCTGGTCATCGATCATCTGCATATCGTCGGTGATATTTACGACAGAGGTCCCGGCCCTCATATTATTATGGATACTTTGTGCGAATACCATTCCGTGGATGTCCAGTGGGGCAACCATGACATGGTGTGGATGGGCGCGGCGGCCGGAAGTCTGGCCTGTATCGCCAATGTGGTCAGAATGTCTGCCAGATACGGTAATCTCGCCACTCTGGAGGATGGCTACGGCATCAACCTGCTGCCTCTGGCTACATTTGCACTGGAAACTTATGAGAATACCAACTGCGATGCCTTTACCATCAAGTTCAATACCGATTACAATACCAAGGATCTCGGGCTGGACACCAAGATGCATAAAGCAATTGCTATCTTGCAGTTCAAGCTGGAAGGACAGCTGATCATGAGACACCCGGAGTTCCATATGGAAGACCGGATGCTGTTGCATCGGATTGATTTCGAGAAAAAGACGATCTGCGTGGACGGCAAAGAATATCCCATGAAAGACGTGGATTTCCCTACGGTGGATCCTGTACATCCTTACGAACTCACGGAGGAAGAGAGCAAGGTCATGCTGCGCCTGCAGCAGGTGTTCATGCGTTGTGAGAAACTGCAGCGCCATGTAAAATTTCTGTTTTCCAAGGGCGGCATGTACAAGATTTACAACGGCAATCTGTTGTATCACGGCTGTGTCCCCTTGAATCCGGACGGCAGTTTCATGCAGGTGGAGATCTGCGGAAAAGAGTATTGCGGAAAAGCACTGTACGACATTCTGGAATATTACGCCAGAAGAGGTTATTATGCCAAGGAAGCCAAAGAGCGCGCTCTGGGACAGGATATGATCTGGTACATCTGGGCGGGCCCCGGTTCCCCGGTGTTCGGCAAGGCAAAAATGGCTACCTTTGAGCGGTATTTCCTGAAGGATAAGGAGACTCATATAGAAGAGAAAAACAGTTACTATAAGCTGTTGGAAAATGAGGAAGTCATCGGCAGAATCTTAGAGGAATTCGGCCTGGACAAGGCCGATGCCCATATCGTCAATGGTCATGTGCCCGTGGAACAGATCCATGGGGAATCACCCATCAAATGCGGCGGTAAGCTGCTGATCATCGACGGTGGCTTTTCCAAAGCATATCAGAAAAAGACGGGAATTGCGGGATATACGCTGGTATGTAATTCCAGAGGAATGCGTCTGGTAGCCCATGAACCTTTTGAATCTACGGAAGCGGCGATCATCAAGGAATCGGATATTTTCTCGGATTCCGTGGTGGTGGAGAATTTCCCCCGCAGAAAACTGGTGGCCGATACCGATACCGGCAAGGAGATCCAGGAGAATATCTTCTATCTGGAAGAACTCCTGGAGGCTTACCGGGAAGGTACGATCATGGAAGAGGTATAACTTATCTCTGGCCGGCTCCGGTGGTGGCAGTGGTAGAATTGTTGTTACCTGCAGTATCATTACCGTTGCCTATCAGGTCGTTGGTGATATCGGAGACACCGTTTGCGGCATCGTCCACGATATTGCCTACGGTATCACCGGCTTCTCCGATGGCATTGCCTGCATTATCCAGCATGGAATCATTTTCTCCTACGGTGTTACCGTTGCCGTTCATGTCACCCATAGTGCTGTCGGTAGCGGCAGTTCCGGTCTCTGTGGTCTGCGCCTCTGTGCTCCCCTGAGCAGCAGGAGAGGTGGACGGAGAAGGAGAGGCAGCCATGCTGCCGGAGTTATTGTTGTTCTTGTTGGTGCCACAGGCGGTCGCCATACACAGGTAGACTGTGATGATGCCCAGAACCAGTAATTTTTTCCCGATGTGGGATGTTACGTTATTTGTCTTATTTTTCATAATGTCCTCCATTTCAAGATGCCCGTCAGGGATATTCAGTCCGAACCAAAGATGGTCGGCTTGAGGGTAGTATGTGCGGATTTTAGAAAATAATTCAAAAAAATAAAAATCATTTGGAAGAAAACGAGGAAAAAGATGGAATTTCGCCCCTGTATTGATATTCATAACGGAAAAGTAAAACAGATTGTCGGTGGAAGCTTAAAAGATCTCGGTGATCGGGCGCAGGAGAACTTTGTCTCAGAACAGGACGCTGCCTTTTATGCAAAACTGTATCAGAAAAACAGTTTAAAAGGCGGACATATTATTTTATTGAATGCCTCGGACAGCCCTTATTATGAGGCAACGAAGGAACAGGCATTGTCGGCCCTGCGTGTATATCCGGGAGGATTGCAGGTCGGAGGAGGCATTACGGCGGAGAATGCGGCAGAGTATCTGGCAGCAGGGGCCTCCCATGTGATCGTGACGTCCTATGTGTTCAGGGAGGGACGGATCGACTATGACAGACTGGACAAACTGGTCCAGTCCATCGGAAAAGAGCACCTTGTGCTGGATGTAAGCTGCAAGCGTGCGGGAGAGCAGTATCTGGTAGTGACTGACCGCTGGCAGAAGCTGACAAAAGAAGCAGTGGATGAGGCACTACTTAAAAAATTATCTGCCTATTGTGATGAATTCCTGATCCATGCAGTGGATGTGGAAGGCAAGGCCCGGGGAATTGAACAGGAACTGGTAAAGTTTATTGGAAATTATACCGGAAATCCAATCACCTATGCGGGTGGTGTTCACTCCATGGAAGATCTGTATTTGTTAAAAAAACTGGGGCAGAACCGGATGAATGTGACCATCGGGAGTGCACTGGATCTCTTCGGCGGCAGCATGAAATGGGAAGATGTACTGACAGTGTGCAGAGAAAAATAGAAAGATCCGCAGGAACTATCATGTGATAGCGCCTGCGGATCTTATTTTTCGTTTATGATTAAAGTTTGGTTACGTTAACAGCCTGAGGTCCCTTTTCTCCATCTACGATATCAAAAGAAACGGCTGCGCCCTCTTCCAGGGTCTTGTAACCGTCCATGTTCAGACCGCTGTAGTGTACGAATACATCCTTGCCGGATTCATCGGAGATGAAACCATAACCCTTCTGATTGTTGAACCACTTAACTGTACCTTTGTTCATAATAGATACCTCCACAAATTCTTTGCTGTCATTTACTTTTTGCAATGTATACAACATTGTCTCAGCAAGTGCATCATAGCACAGCAGGTAGTAAAAGTAAATAGACGATTCTGTAAAATTGCACAAAAATTTATAGGTAATTCCCTTTTAAATACGAATAAATGAAGAAAATCTTGGGAAAATATTACAAAAATGTTAAGAAATGATTGCTGTAAGAGCTTTCCTGTGGTAAAATGGGTTGATATTTAGCGGAGGTGACTCTATGAAAAGACGTAAACATAAGCGAAGATTGAACCATGTGCTGATTCTTACGTCAGACGCAGCAGATGCCAATGTAAAGCAGTTCCGTGTACGTGCATGGATCGTGGAAGTCGTGGTACTTCTGTTGTGTGTATTGGTCGGCGGAGTGATCGGCTATTTTATCTACGAGGGACAGCTCTGGGAGAACGCCAGTAGACGGAGCCATGAACAGGTTATGGCACTGGAGGAAGAGAACAAGTCACTGAGCGAGCAGAACAGTAAGCTGGAAGCGCAGGTGACGGAACAGGCGGAAGAGATACAGATCTTAAGCGACACCGTAAGCCAGAAGGTACAGAGTGAGAGCGAATTATCAGCAACTCTGGAAAAGCAGAGCCTTCCTACGGAATTCCCTCTGACGGGTTCTGCATCCATGGAGGAAGTAAGTGAGGGCGATCCCATGTGCATATTCCATGCATCGGTGGGAACTACGGTTGTGGCGGCGGCCAGCGGTACGGTCATTGCCATAAATGATGACGAGATCTACGGACACAGCGTGTGGGTGGATCATGGCAACGGTTATGTCACCATCTATCGGAATAAAGGAGATACCACAGTGAATGTGGGGGATTCCGTAGTACAGGGAACTACCTTGTTTGTCATCGGCGAAGATAACGCGGATCTGGGATACCAGATGCAGAAAGACGGAAGCTATATTAATCCTATGGATATGCTGGCAATCAGTGGTTGATTGCGGAAAGGTTTGGAAGATACATGTTAGGAAAAAAGAATGCAGATACAAAAATGAGCACACTGATCGGTGCCGGAGCGGAGTTGACCGGAGATTTTACATTGGACGGTTCCGCAAGAATTGACGGTAAGATTGGTGGTAACGTGACGGTGACAGGCAACCTGATCCTGGGAGCCGGAAGCATAGTCACAGGAGATGTACAGGCTGCATCTGTTCTGATCGGCGGGGAAGTGACCGGAAATATCACTGCACCGGAGAAAGCGGAACTGACAGCTTCGGCCAAAGTGCTGGGGGACATTGCCACAAAGGTGATCGTTATTGATGAACATGCCGTATTCCAGGGAAAAATCGATATGAACCAGACAGTTCCTGACAGAAAAGGTAAAGCCAGAACGGCCAAAGCGGTCCGGGCAGGACGCAAGAGTGCCAAGGCAGCCATCGCAGAAGCTCTGAAGGAAGTGGAAGAGGAAGAAAAGAGAGAAAATCAGAAGACTTCACAGACAGCAGAGACGGTGGAGAAGACAGAAACTCCAGCTGCGGAAACAACAGCAGCCAATACAAGCGAAGCATAAGAAGAATAAAAGATAAAATAAAAACAGGAGCGCCGTTTTTGAGTGCTCCTATTTTTATTCATTAAGTTAAGAATTCTGTTCCGTTTCCTTTTTCTCCATACGTCCAAAGACCAGCTCGTAACCGTCGTTGCCGTAGTTCAGTGAACGGTTTACGCGGCTGATGGTGGCGGTGGAAGCTCCGGTCTTCTCGGCAATCTCCAGATATGTCTTGCCGTCCTTCAGCATGGCAGCCACTTCGAACCGTTGGGACAGAGACAACAGTTCGTTGACAGTACACAGATCTTCGAAGAAACTGTAGCATTCCTCACGGGACTGCAGACACAACACCGCATCAAAAAGGGAATCTACAGCGTCCGTTTTGATTTTTTTATTCATTATCGACACACCTTTCCATAGTTGTAATCAATACAACGCAACTATTAGTATTTTAGCATACTAAAGTTGTAAAGTAAAGGAGTGAAACAAAATAGTTATAAAATCTTTATAAATTCAGAGAACAGAGAAAAGGTGCAACTGTTGACATGTAGTTTTGAATACTATATAATGAATGCAAAAGAAAACAAGCGCTCGCAGAGCGAGCATTTGTTTTCTTGCATTCATTAACAAGAGAACCGTCTGCGAAGCAGACAGCAGAGTGCGAAGCACGGGTTATCGAGTCAATATTTTTGGAAACTACCTCACGGAAAGGACAGCAGGAACATTATGGCAGCAACAACAGAAGAATTACTTCAGATGATCTTACAGAGTCTGGAGAAAGTAGAATATATCAAGTCGGAAGACATTCCGAATATTGATCTGTATATGGATCAGGTACTGACCTTTATGGATCGTAAGCTGCGTTCCGCAGTGCGGCCCCAGACCGAAGACCGCATCCTGACCAAGACCATGATCAACAATTATGCGAAGAATGATCTGCTGCCGCCGCCGGTGAAGAAGAAATATTCCAAAGAGCATGTGCTGCTTCTTATTTTTATCTACTATTATAAAGGGATCATTCCCATGAATGAGATCCAGACGCTGCTTAAGCCCCTTACTGACCGCTATTTTCAGAACGGACAGGTCTTTGACCTGGAGAGCGTCTACAAGGAAGTGGTGGTGCTGGAGAAGGAACAGCTGGAGAATCTGAAAAAGGATGTTGTGGAGAAATTCCGCAGAGCAGAGGATTCCTTTACCGAAGTGACCGGAGAAGAGCAGGAGTTTTTACAGAAATTTGCCCTGATCTGCCTGTTGAGTTTTGATGTCTATATGAAGAAGATGATTGTGGAACAGCTGGTAGCGGATCTGGCAGATACGATGAAAGCACAGGAACCGGAGAAGGAAGCTCATAAGAAAAAGAATTAGACCGTTTTGGAAAGTAAAAGGACAATAGAATGAAAGCAATCATGGATCTTCATACGCATACTCTGGCAGCAGGGCATGCGTATAGTACCTTATTGGAGAATATAGATGCTGCATTGGCAATGGGCTTACAGTACCTGGGAATGAGTGAGCACGGACCGACTTCCCCGGGAGGCCCGCATAATTTCTTTTTCAGTAATTATAAAGTGATTCCCAGAATATATGACAGAGAAGAGAACACCGGCCGGGTAATACCGAAGCCAGATGGAAGTCTGCGCCTGCTATGCGGCGTAGAAGCAAATATCTGCAGTACAAACGGTGAACTGGATCTGGAAGAGCGCTATCTGCAGAAAATGGATTATGCCCTTGCCAGCATTCATCCCTTTGCCTTTACTGCGGGAAGCCGCAAGGAGAATACACTGGCATCTGTCAGAGCTTTTCAGAATCCTTATGTGAAAATACTTGGGCATCCCGATGACGGCAGATTTCCGTTGGATTATGACGAACTGGTGCGAGAGGCCAGACAGGCACAGGCGGTGTTGGAAGTGAACAATTCATCCCTGAATCCCCAGTCGGCCAGACAAGGAGGCAGAGAAAATATTACAGAGCTGTTAAAGACTTGCATGAAGTATGATCAGCCTGTTATAATGGGAACGGACAGCCATATGTGCTTTGCCATCGGAGCATTTGATGATGCAGAGCAGCTGATGCGGGAACTGGAATTTCCGAAGGAACTGGTGTTGAACTATGATCCGGAGAACATCCGTAAGCTGATCAACATAACATTATAGCTGATTCCACCCGGCAAGACCGGACAAGAATTTAAGCCGCAGACGGCAGGCCCCGTAAGAGGGCAGATAGGAGAACAAATGAAAGACGCAAATTGTGGATATTGTATGAGAGGAGAACTGTTAGACAAGTTCGGTATTTTTATCTGTGATCTGAAGGTAAGCAGCCTGATCCTGTTCAAGGAGCAGAGCCATCCCGGCAGATGTATCGTGGCATATAAGGACCATGTCAGCGAGATCGTGGACATCAGCGAGGAAGAGAGAAGATTATTCTTCGAGGATGTGGCTCATGCAGCCAAAGCTATTCATGCAGCATTCCATCCCGATAAATTAAACTACGGCGCTTACGGTGACACCGGCTGCCATCTGCATATGCACCTGTGCCCGAAGTACAAGGACGGCTTCGAGTGGGGCGGAACCTTCGAGATGAACCCCGGCAAGACTCTGCTGACCGATGCGGAGTATCAGGAGATGATCGATAAGATCAAGGCAAATCTGTAATTATATGGAACGTTTTCCCTGAGGTTACATAGAATAAATATGTAATCTCAGGGAGGATGAATGATTATGAAAAGAAGGAAAGTAACGGTAGCAGTATTGTCTGTAGTGCTTGCAGCGGCTGCACTTACGGGCTGCGGCAGCGCACAGCAGACGAACGGACCAAAGAAGACCAGAGTGGTGCTCAATGAGGTAGCCCACTCTATTTTTTATGCACCGATGTATGTGGCAATCGAAGAAGGATATTTTGAAGATGCCGGGATCGATCTGGAGCTGGTGACGGGATTTGGCGCGGATAAGACCATGACGGCAGTACTGACCGGTGAGGCGGACATCGGCTTTATGGGCAGCGAGAGCACCATTTACACCTATGCTGGCGGAACGGAAGATTATGTGGTGAATTTTGCCCAGCTGACCCAGCGGGCTGGCAATTTCCTGGTGGCGAGAGAACCCATCGATGATTTTTCGTGGGATATGTTAAAAGGTACTACCGTCTTGGGCGGTAGAGCGGGCGGTATGCCGGAGATGGTATTTGAATATATTCTGGAGAAAAATAATATGGATCCGACAACGGATCTGTCCATCGACCAGAGCATTGACTTCGGTTCCACGGCAGCAGCTTTTTCCGGCGGACAGGGAGACTTTACTATTGAGTTCGAGCCGCATGCCACATTGTTGGAACAAAAGGGTGACGGTTATGTGGTGGCCTCTCTGGGTGAAGAATCCGGTTATGTTCCTTATACCTCGTTCTCAGCAAAGAAGAGTTACCTGGAAAAAAATCCCGAGACCATTCAGGCATTCACTGATGCCTTGCAAAAAGGCATGGATTACGTACAGGAGCATAGTGCGGAGGAAATTGCCAAGTGTATTGCACCCCAGTTTGCCGAGACCGAAAGTGACACATTGACAGCTATTGTTGCCAGATATCAGGAACAGGATACCTGGAAAGAGGATTTGATCTTCCATAAAGATGCCTTTGACCTGTTGCAGAATATTCTGGAGGATTCGGATGTACTGAAAGAGAGAGTACCTTACGAGGCACTGGTAACTACGGAATTCGCAGAGAAAGCAACGGCAAGATAAGCAGAATAAAATAGGATAAAAAGGGGGAGGATCAGACGTCCTCCTCCTTGATGTGTATATTTTTGATGGCCCATAATTTCAAAGCTTTGGCATTGGTACTGATCTTCTCCAGGGAATCCAGAATATCCTGAAATGCCGGGCGCTCATCCTCGGAGATGATGCCGTCTTCGGAGATGGCAATCAGGGAAGCCCGCAGGGTGTCGATATCCTTTAAGGAACCCAGTACCTTCAATGCCAGCCGGTCAAAGTCCACAATGTCGACTTCCGATACACTGCTGCGGCCCAGAGGACATTCCCTGGCACAGAAGGAATTGTTCAGCTCCGGTGTATTGTAGGCCTTGGCCATGGCCTTGACTTCCTCGGGATAGGGAACAATGGTGTCCAGTTCGATCCTGGCCAGTCTGGTACGGTCGATGCCCACCAGTTCGGCGGCTTTTTCCCGACTGCTGAAGTCCGCATTCGTCTCAGCGGCTTCGCAACGTGCGAGATAGTACATATTATCAGCGGCTTTTGTAGCTTTTTTACCCATTTTTCTTTCAACCCTTTTATATTATAGTTTAATCAAACATCTCTAGTATCACAGTTTAGTAGAAAAACGGCACATTGTAAAGGAAAAATGACGATATTTTACGAAAAGCAGTTGAGGGAATGTGTAAAATTTGCTAAAATATAAGAGATGTGAAAAAGAACATATTTTTCATATATAAAACGGAGGTGCGGTAATGGGTTTAATCAGAGCAGCGAAAGATGCAGTCAGCAGCATGATGGCTGACCAGTGGAGAGAGTATTTTTATTGTGATTCCCTTTCCAATGATGTGCTGGTAGTAAAAGGACAGCAGCGTGTAACCAATGGACGTAACAGTAACACCAAGGGTGTGGAGAACATTATCTCCAACGGCTCTATCGTGGCGGTCAACGAAGGACAGTGTATGATCATCGTGGATCAGGGCGGAATTGTAGAGTTCTGTGCCGATGCAGGTGAATTCGTATATGATTCTTCCACCGAGCCCAGCCTGTTCTACGGAAATCTTGGTGAGAGCGTTAAGAATACATTTTCCAATATAGGGAAGCGTTTTACTTTCGGAGGTAATGCGGCAAAGGATCAGAGAATCTACTTTTTTAATATTAAGGAGATCATGAACAATCTCTTTGGTACTGCAAGCCCCATTCCTTTCCGTGTGATCGATCAGAATATCGGACTGGATCTGGATACTTCTTTACGTTGTAACGGTGAATATTCATTCCATCTGGTAGATCCTCTGTTATTCTACAAGAATGTATGTGGTAACGTAACAGAGTCCTACACCAGAAGTGAACTGGTAGCGAAGATGAAGGCAGAACTGTTGACTGCATTGCAGCCCGCACTGGCCAAGATCTCCGCAAAAGGCGTCCGTCCCAGTGAGATTCCCGCACACACTGAGGAACTGACGGAGGCTTTAAAAGATGAACTTTCCGATCTGTGGACCAAGCTTCGCGGTATCGAGATCGTTACTATCAATATCAACTCTGCAAAGATTCCCGATGAGGATGCGAAGACTATTGCTGATCTGCAGAGAACCGCAGTACTGCGCAATACCGGAATGGCTGCAGCTACCATGACTGCTGCACAGGCCGAAGCTATGAAGATGGCAGCATCTAATACTTCCACAGGACCTATGATGGCATTTGCCGGTATGAACATGGCGAATATGGTAGGTGGTATTAATGCCGGCCAACTGTACCAGATGGATGCACAGCAGAATGGTATGGGTATGCAGCAGGCACAGGCAGCACCTGTGCAGGGGCAGGCTCCTAAGATGCAGGCACCGGTACTGGGCTGGACCTGTAGCTGCGGTGCTGCGGATAACCGGGGCAAATTCTGTTCCGAGTGTGGCGCACCCAAGCCCTCCGATGCAGGTTGGACCTGCAGCTGTGGTGCAGTAAACCAGGGCAAGTTCTGTTCCGAATGCGGAGCAAAGAAGCCGGACGGCGCACCGATCTATAAATGCGACAAGTGTGGCTGGGAGCCGGAAGATCCTGCACATCCTCCCAAGTTCTGCCCGGAGTGCGGTGATCCTTTTGACGAGAACGACAGAGTATAATACATACTCAGCAGAATATTTCTACAAAACAGCAGTACAGCGGATGCCTTTTGGCATCTGCTGTACTTTGCTGTAACAGTGCGGCTTTGCGAATGGCGCGCTGAACTGTTAACAGTTCAGCTATGTGGTGCAACTTTGGCACCTGCGTTCCTGAACTTATGCTATACAAACATTACAACAGAATGAAAAACAGAGAGAAACATAAATGAGCGGAAATCTGATTGCAATTATCGTCATATTGGTATTACTTCTGGTGCTTGCAGGAATCATTTATTATGCCTATTGCAACATCAGGAAAAAACTGCGGGATACCTCCCGGATGTTATTCGGAACGGACTCCATGATCGAGGGAATGAAACAGAGAGAAAAGGAAGTGGAAATGACACCGAAGTCGGTCTCTTCCGCAACCAACCTGTACATGCCGTCCATTATGCGGGATTTCCCGGAATTTCATTATGATGAGATGAAGAGCAGAGCGGAGAATGTGCTGACCTCCTATCTGCAGAGTATTACGAAACAGAATCCGGCCCTGTTGTCGGAGGGAACCAGAGAATTGAAAGAACAGCTCAGACTGCGGCTGGAAATGCTACAGAACCAGTCCCAGAAGGAGAGCTTTGAAAATATCCATATTCACAGAACGGAGATCCACCAGTACCGGAAGCAGAGGGGAAGACAGAGTATTGTCCTGCAGACGGCAGTGGAGTATTTTCATGCATTAAAAGAGAACGGAAAAGTAATAGGAGGCAGTGAAGAGCATAAAGAACAGGCCAAGTATAACGTGGAACTGGTCTATATCCAGGATCAGGATATGATCGAGAATCAGGAGGATGCCGGTCTGGGACTGAACTGTCCGAACTGTGGAGCACCGCTTCCGGGACTGGGAGCCAAGAAATGTATTTACTGTGACACGCCGATCGTGGAATACAATCTCCGTGTCTGGAATTTCAGCCGGGTGGAAGAGGTATAGAGAAAGCAAAAGAGGGTCTGCATGGAAGAAAAATGTATGGGATTGAAAAAAGAGGTTGCATTGCAGGAAAAACAGACAGGGGATGTGGACAGACAGCTGGATGAGACCACCAGAGAACTGCACCGGGAGAGGGAAAAGCTGATGGCTGTGATCCGTATGTCCGGAGATCTGATTTTCGAATATGATATTGTAAATGACAAGATGTATTATGCCGGTCCGGGAGAGGGAATTCTGTATTCCCGGCAGATCACGGAGGGGTATACAGATCAGCTGCTCAAAGAAGCCGGGAACCGGACAGAAACGGTAGAACAACAGCTGGCAGAAGCACTGCGCAGTGGCAAGCCGGATATTTATATCGAACTCTGCAAGACCGATGCGCAGGGGAAGCCCCGGTGGGTGAAGGTCATCGGACAGACTTTTTATGATGAAAAGGGAGAACCGGAGCGGGTTCTGGGAAAGGTCTGTGACATTGATGACCAGAAGAAAAAAGAGTGGGAACTGCGGGAAAAATCTCAGAAAGATTCCCTGACCGGATTGCTGAACAATTCTACCATCAAACAACAGATCGGTGCCAGGCTACAGAGCCTGAAACGCGGGCAGACTGGGTATCTGGTCGTACAGGATGTGGACAGCTTTAAGAAGATCAACGACACCAACGGCCATCTGTTTGGGGATGCGGTATTGTGTTCCTTTGCGGATGAACTCAGTAATATTTTCCCCGAGGCGTTAAAAGGCCGGATCGGTGGGGATGAATTTGTCTTCTATGTGGAGGACATGGACAGAGAACAGCTGGAGGAGAAATTAAAACAGCTGAACCGCTGCATGTCTGACCGTTATGATGATGACAAGACAGGGCTGCACATTTCCTGTAGCCTGGGCGCGGCGGTGACAGACGGCACGGTGACGGATTACAATCTGTTGTTCCAGTGGGCAGATGCAGCCCTGTATCAGGTAAAGAGCAAAGGAAAGGGTGCTTATTACCTGCTGGATGTCAAGGAAGGTGTGGCATTGCCCGGCAAGAGTTATCTGGACAGTGAAGAGAACAAGGAGGACGAGATTGCCCATAAAGAGGCACAGTTTGAGAGTGCGGAAGATTTGGTATTATTTTGCATGGATCTGTTGGAAAATGTGCCGAATCTGACCAGTGCACTAAAGGTGATCTGTGAGCGGACCTGTAGCTTTTTTGGAATTGATGACATGATCTGTGTGGAAGTCAACGAGGCTGGACCAACAATCCGTTATCAATGGAATCGTGAAGAGAAGAAAGATTTTGCCAGAAGAATCCTGAATCCCGGCGTGTTCGAATGGGACAGGATCCGGAAAAAGGCCGATGAATCCGGTGCTGTGATCTACCGGCAGTCAGAGACTCCGGATGTCTACAAGGAAGAGGCGGAGTCCGTGATGATTGTAATGTCCACGGCCGCTAAGGGATTAAAGGCCAGCGTTATTTTCTCAAATCGCCACACAGACAGAAGCTGGCAGGAAGAGAAAAATGCACTGTGCAGAATTTCTCACCAGATTTTTAACCGACTGCGCACGCTGAAGAATGCGGAGAAGGATCAGCGTGATCTGAACCGGAAACTGAATTATGATGCTCTGACCGGACTGCCGATATATAACAAGTTTGTGGATAAGCTGGAGGCCTATATGGCTGCCCACGGGAAATCAGGATTGTTTTTTGTGTCATCTGATTTTTCAAATTTCCAGTATGTGAACGAAATGTACGGTTATGAAGTGGGAGATAGGATCCTGCATGATTTTGCGATAGCCTTGCAGGAAAAGTGCCAGAACGGCGTACTGTTCTGTCGTGTAACTTCGGATCATTTCGTGGGAGTGCTGAAGGAAGATACGGTGGAGAAGGCCAGAGACAAATATCTGGAATTCACCAATACTTTTGTGCAGAAGACCAACAGCCGCTACGACCAGTGCAATCTGGTCATTGCCACGGGAATGTATGAAATCCTGGAGAATGACTGGTCGGTGTCCTCCATGATGGATAACGCCAATGAGGCCAGAAAACAGTGCAAGACCCAGAAGGTAGACAGTGCGGTGGAAATCTATACAGAGAAGATCCGTAAGAATCTGGAGAATACCAGAGAGATCGTATCTGGTATGGTAGCTGCATACAATAATAAGGAATTTCGGGCGTATCTGCAGCCGAAAGTTTCTTTGCACACCGGAAAAGTAGTGGGTGCTGAAGCACTGGTCAGATGGATCCGGGCTGACGGTTCTATGGTAATGCCGGGGAGATTTATTGATGTCTTTGAGAGAAACGGATTTGTGACCAAGGTGGATTTTGCCATTCTGGATCAGGTACTGGAATATTTGCAGGATGCTTTGGCGCAGAGAGAAGAAGTGGTGCCGATCTCGGTGAACTTTTCCAGAAGGCATAATGAATATACAGACTTCGTACCGAATATTTTAAAACGCCTGAAAGACTACAAAGTACCCAGTGAACTTTTGGAAGTGGAAGTGACGGAATCTGTTTTCATGTCGGATCTAAATAAACTGACCAACAATCTGGAGACTCTCCGGGATAAAGGGGTAGAGATTTCAGTAGATGATTTCGGCAGCGGTTATTCATCCCTGAATCTGTTGTCCAAGGTAGCGGTGGATACGGTGAAGCTGGACAAGCAGTTCCTGGATGACACCATGAACAGCGAACGGGAAGAAACGGCATTGACAATTATCAAATATCTGACTAAAATGTTGAAGCATCTCGGCTTCAAGGTATTGGCAGAGGGGGTGGAGACGAAGGAACAGTTAGACATGCTGCGTCTGGCGGACTGTGACATCGTACAGGGCTATTTTTATGCAAAGCCTATGCCAATCGATGATTTCCGAAAGTTTTTGCAGGAATTTAATGAAAGGGATAATGCATAATTCATGAGTATTTATGATACCTTAAATAAAGAACAAAAAGAAGCGGTGCTTCATACGGAAGGACCGCTCCTTCTGTTGGCGGGCGCAGGAAGCGGCAAGACCCGTGTCCTGACCCACAGAGTGGCTTATCTGATCGATGAGATGGGAGTAAATCCATGGAACATTCTGGCCATCACTTTTACCAACAAAGCAGCCCAGGAGATGCGGGAGCGTGTGGATCAGATCGCAGGTTTCGGTGCGGATCAGGTATGGGTAGCGACATTCCATGCCACTTGCATGAGGATCCTCAGAAGACATATTGACCGGTTGGGCTATGATACGAATTTTACCATTTATGATACGGATGACCAGAAATCTGTGATAAAGCAGATCTGCAAGCGCCTGAACATCGACACGAAGATGTACAAAGAGCGGACGCTGTTATCGGAAATTTCCTCCGCCAAGGACGAGCTGGTGGATGTGCGGGAATTTGAAGTAAAATCCGTGGGAGATTACAAGAAATCCGTGATCGCCAAGGTCTACAGAGAGTATCAGGAGACCTTGAAAAAGAGTAATGCACTGGATTTTGATGATATTATTGTAAAGACTGTGGAACTGTTCAAAAGCTGCCCGGAAGTACTTTATAATTATCAGGAACGTTTCAAATATATCATGGTGGATGAGTACCAGGATACCAATACAGCGCAGTTCGAACTGATCCGTCTGTTGGCGGACGGTTATCGCAATCTGTGTGTGGTAGGTGATGATGACCAGTCCATCTACAAATTCCGCGGTGCCAATATCCGTAATATTCTGGACTACGAGAAGGTATATCCCGATGCAAAGGTGATTAAGCTGGAACAGAACTACCGATCCACCCAGAACATCCTGGATGCGGCCAACGCGGTAATCCGCAACAACAGAGGCCGTAAGGAAAAAGCCCTCTGGACGGAAAAAGGAGCAGGCAGCCGGGTACATTTCAGGCAGTTTGACAATGCCTATGAAGAGGCGGAATACATTGCGGACGATATTGCCGACAAGGTGAAAAATGACGGCATTGCCTATGCGGACTGTGCGGTGCTGTACCGTACCAATGCCCAGTCGCGACTTCTGGAAGAACGTATGGTAGTGGAGGGCATTCCTTATCATGTGGTAGGTGGAGTGAACTTCTATGCCAGACAGGAGATCCGCGATATTCTGGCATATCTGAAAACTATTGATAACGGCAGGGATGAAGTGGCTCTGCGCAGAATTATTAATGTGCCGAAAAGAAGCATCGGTGCGGCATCCTTGGAAAAGGTAGCAGACTATGCACAGATGAAGGATATTACTTTATTTGATGCATTGTGTGAAGCAGATCAGATCAAGGGACTGGGAAGAGCGGAGCCCAAGATCCGTGGATTTGTGAATCTGATCGAGGTACTTCGCAGCGGATTATCTTCGTATACATTGCCGGATCTGATCAAATCTCTGCTGGAACGGATCGATTATGCAGAATATCTGCGGGATCAGGATGAGGAATCCGCTGAGGATCGTCTGGGGAACGTAGATGAATTGATCACCAAGGCGGCCGCATATGAGGAGACTCACGACGAGCCTTCTCTGTCGGAATTTCTGGAAGAAATCATGCTGGTGGCAGACATTGACAATGTGGAGAACGGTGACAACCGGGTGCTGCTCATGACGCTGCACAGTGCCAAAGGCCTGGAATTCCCGGTGGTGTATCTCGCCGGCATGGAAGATGGATTATTCCCCAGCTTTATGACCATTGCTTCCGATGACCCGTTGGAGATCGAGGAAGAGAGAAGACTGGCTTATGTGGGAATCACCAGAGCCAAGGAGGATCTGACGCTGACATGTGCAAAGAGCAGAATGCTGCGTGGGGAGACCCAGTACAATCCGGTGAGCCGTTTTGTGAGGGAGATTCCGAAGGAATTATTGGATAATACCCTGCCGCCCAGCAGAAGATACCGGGACGATGATCTGGAAGATTTTCAGGCGAGAAGAGCCAATGAAGCAGCTCTTCGTGCCATGGGACTGGAGGCGATTGCATCTCCCCGGTCTGGATCCGGCTCGGACAGTGGTTTTGGCGGCTTCGGTAATACCGGCTTTGATCCAAGACCCAAGGCGACCTTAAAACCCCGTGTTACGGCAAAGGCGGATAAACCTTATATTTCCAAGGGCATCAGCGGACTGAACCAGCTGGCCGGACTGCAGAGGGGCACGGAGTTCAAGGCACCGGAGAAACTGGACTACGAGGTAGGTGACAGAGTGCGCCATATCAAATACGGCGAGGGCACGGTACTAAATATCGTGAGAGAACCCAGAGACTATAAAGTGACCGTGGAATTCGACCAGGCAGGGCAGAAGATTATGTATGCGTCTTTTGCAAAACTAAAGCAGTTGTAAGAAATTATAAGAATATAGGAATAAGAAATGTATTTCCTCAAATATGGTTTTTCTATAGTATTTTTGATGAAAATATGGTATCATATAAAGGAATGAAAACAAAATGCTTTGCATCCATAAATACGAATAGATGCAGGAAAGGCAGGTAAATAATATGAACAGAATTGAAAATCTGGTAGATCTTGACAAATTAAATGAGCTGAAAGTCAGCGAACTGAAGAAGCTTAACAAGCTGTTGGGTAAGGAAGTGGAAGAGAAGAAGGAGCGCAATGTCCTGGTATGGGTACTGGCGATCATTGGCGCTGTAGCAGCTGTTGCAGCTGTAGCTTATGCCGTATATCGTTTCTTCTTTGCACAGGATTATCTGGAAGACTTCGAGGATGATTTCGAAGATGAAGCAGATGACGTGGAAGAGGATGACGACGACTTCTTCGAGGATGAAGGAGAGAACTAACCCATGAAAAAAGGACAGGTATATGAAGGATCTGTTGTAAGGGTCGATTTTCCCAACAAAGGGATCGTCTGTGTGGGAGAAGAGACTGCTGTAGTCAAGAACAGCCTGCCCGGACAGAAAGTCAAGTTCTCAGTGAATAAAGTACGCAAAGGGAAGGCGGAAGGAAGGCTTTTAGAGGTGACAGAGAAGTCACCTCTGGAAACCGGACGGACGTGTTCCCTTTTTGGGTTATGCGGCGGATGTACCTATCTGTCTCTTCCCTATGAAGAACAGCTGAAAGTCAAGGAGGAACAGGTAAAACGCCTGCTGGACAGTGCGTTAAACAAGCAGGAGGAAGCCTGGGCTTTTGAGGGCATCAAGGGCAGCCCGAAGGCTTATGAATACCGTAATAAGATGGAATTTTCCTTCGGAGACGAGTACAAGGACGGACCGCTGGCGCTGGGCATGCATAAGAGAGGCAGCTTCTACGATATAGTGACCGTAGCGGACTGTGAGATCGTGGATGCGGATTACCGCCTGATCTTACAGACAGTGAGAGATTACTTTGCCCAGGAGAAGGTAAGCTTTTTCCACAGAATGAGCCATGAGGGGTACTTACGTCACCTGCTGGTACGTAAGGCATCCCGCACCGGAGAGATTCTGGTGGCACTGGTGACGACCTCCCAGGATCCCTGGCAGGGAGAGACGGCGGTGGAAGGAAGCTTGGATGTGGATGCGCTGATCACAGGATTTAAGGATCTGCTGCTTTCCCTGGAACAGGATAGGAAGCTAGCCGGAAAATTCGCAGGAATCTTACATATTACCAATGATTCCATTGCAGATGTGGTGCAGAGTGATCGTACGGAGCTGTTATACGGACAGGAGTATTTTTATGAGGAACTGCTGGGGTTGAAATTCAAGATCTCCACATTCTCCTTTTTCCAGACCAACTCTTACAGTGCGGAGGTACTGTACCAGACGGCAAGAGATTATGTGGGCGACCTGGGCGGCAGTGACAAGACTGTGTTCGACCTTTACAGCGGCACCGGTACCATCGCACAGCTCATGGCACCGGCGGCCGGAAAGGTTATCGGCGTGGAAATCGTGGAGGAAGCCGTAGAGGCAGCAAAGAAAAATGCCGCTGCCAACGGACTGGATAACTGCGAATTCATCGCCGGAGATGTACTGAAGGTTCTGGACGAAGTGGAAGAGAAGCCGGATATGATCATCCTGGATCCCCCCAGAGACGGCATCCACCCCAAGGCACTGCCGAAGATCATTGCTTACGGCGTGGATCATATTGTCTACATCTCCTGCAAACCCACCAGCCTTGTGCGGGATCTGGAAGTGTTTCTGGAGAACGGTTACCGCGTGGACAAGGCCGTGGCCGTGGACCAGTTCCCCTGGACCGCAAATGTCGAGACGGTAGTTTTACTTTCCAAGGGTGAGGTCGACTCGAAAAAGATTCGGGTTGAGTTCTCTTTGGAAGATATGGATATGTCCGAATTTCAAGATGGGGCAACCTACACCCAGATTAAGGACTATGTGCTGGAGCATAGCGGGTTAAAGGTATCCAACCTGTATATCTCACAAATTAAGCGAAAATGTGGGATTGGGGTTGGTAAGAACTATAATTTGCCGAAGTCCGAGGATTCCAGACAGCCCCAGTGTCCACCGGAAAAAGAGAAAGCAATCCGAGAAGCATTCAAATATTTTGGGATGATCTAACATCCAGCAAAGTGGAGGTTTCTTATGGATAGGTTGATTTCTTGTGAGTTCAACATGGATAATGCCTGTGTGGAACTGAAATTCTTAGATGGCAGTATGATTGCTATTGATACAATAGCCGTGGAGAATGAGGTTGCTGACAATATGTATCAGCGGTCAGAGCTGGACTATCTAATCTACAATGACCCGATTGGATATGCAGACTTGATATTGAACGGAAACCCCGAAATTTATCTAAAAACTGTAACTGAATGTAAACCCTTAGATTAAAACTCAGCCCTCTGCCTTTTCATTGGCAGAGGGCCGTTTTTTGCTTAACAGTTATTGAGCATCCCTTAATTGCTCTACAACACTGCATTTCGCTGCGTTGTCATACATCATGCAAGGAATCAGCCACCCCAGCAGAAGAAATACCGGAATTGTCAGCAGGACAGGCAGAATGGTGAATCGATACTCAAAGAACCAGAACATACTGCCCAGCATTTTTCCCGCAAGAGGTCCCACCGCCAGCGACAGAATAAAGGCCGCCGCTACAGAAGACATTGCGTAAAACAACCCCTCGTAGATCAGCATGGTTTTGAGCTGCCGGTTTGTCATTCCTACAGCCTGAAGCACAGCAAATTCACGGCGGCGGGAAAGAATATCGGTCATCATGGCGTTGAAGAAATTTAAGAGTCCCACCAGCCCAATGATAGCACAGAGGATACCACCTATCAGAAGGAACATCTGCCGGAACTGAGCAAATTCAGAGCGAGCCGTGGCCTTGCTTTCATACATCAAGGGCGAAAACTCACCGGCAGTGAGCTTCGATAGATATTGCTCTGCTTCGGCCTCGTCAACTTCGTCCGCTGTGTCGAACAGGTAGAGCATCGGAATGGCCGCACCACCGCTGTCCCTCTGTGCGGTATCCACAGACAAAACCGCCTCATATCCAATACCATCATAACGATAACTCATGGAAAACGGAAGCTCTACCAAGGCGCAGACCGTGTACTCTACATCTCTGGCTCCATACAGTTTTTCCTGAAGGTACTCCTCCGGTGTATCTTCGGTGCAGAGTTCCCCGGTGCGGCTGTCGATATATTTCACATCGTCCGTATAGGTAGCGGTAATCGTGTCTCCCACCTTGGGGTAGTATTCAGGATTGGGCAGATTGCCGTAGTCATCTAAGGAAACCGCAATGGCAATAGCGTTATTGTTTGGCTCCAGCATAGGAGAAATATCTCCGTCGAATACTTGCAGCTTGTCAAACAGGCTGTTATCCAAAGCCTCAATTCTGGTCTTTCCCATCACCATATTGCCCCGGTGCTCCATGCGGCTCATATGGCTGTCCACCTGCTCAGCACTTTCGAACAATGCATAGTCCTGCCGCAGAGCATCCTCCGTCATCCAAAGATATACGGGTTTTCGCACAGCATATCCCGTGCCGGAAAGACTGGACTTTGTGTTTGCTGCGATCTCTTCGATCTGTTCCGGCGTGATGAATTCATCTGCCGGGTTGTAATGGAAATAGTCGGGCGTGCTGACGATAAAATCGGCGCAGGTCATGAAGGATACATACTTCTCCATGCTGAAGCCGCCCACAAAGGCACACAGTGCATTGAACAGCGTCACCGACAGTGCCAGAGACACCACCACCAGCACCGTCTTTTTTTTGTTTCGTCCCAGATTGGCAAAGGCCATCTGATGGAGCTTCGCTCCCCGGGTGCTGCGCTGTTTTTTCTTGGTCTGCATCGCATCTGTATATTTGGTAGCCTCCACCGGAGAAACCCTGGCTGCCATTTTCCCGGGCTTGGAGCAGGACAAAAGCACCGTCAGCAGGGCAAACAGCACGGAGCCAACAAAGATCACAGGCGAAGTGCTGATGGTGGTGATGCCTGCATCCAACTGGGTGGAGCGCAAGACAACAGGCACCAGAACAGCGCCAATGCCATAGCCCAACAGCAGCCCCGCCGGAATGCCGATCAGACAAAGCAGAAGTGCCTGCTGGCGAATGATGCGTTTGAGCTGCCGGGGCGTTGTGCCAATGGTTTTCAGAAGCCCGTAAAACCGGATATCCCCCGCAACAGAGATCTGGAAAATGTTATAGATGATAAGATACCCGGTGAAAATCACCAGCAGCAAAAAAGCTGCTATGGCGATCACAAGTTCCGGATCGAGCTGCGACTCCAGCTGGGATGAGGTATATCCCCAGTTGACGCCGATTCGAACGCTGTTGGGATCGGTATAGCTGTCCCATGTGTAGCCGAGATCGGTATCCACCTGCTCCATCTGCCCTTGAATGTTTGTACTGGAAGCCATCATGACATTCAGGTCAGTGCGGAAGGGCTGTAGCCCTGTTTTCACTGCCTGCGCTTCGATGTCATCTGCGTAATCACGGCTGATGTTGATGTAGTGAACAGGCATTAGTTCATCATAGTCCCAATAGCCTACCAGCGTAAAGGTATCTGTTACAGTAAAGGCGGTTTGATCCTTGTCCGTAATGGAATAGGAAACCGTGACCTCGGCGCCCAGCTCCGGCGTTACGCCAAGCAGCTGCAACGCTGCCGTATCCATGGTTACCTCTTTGCCGCTTTCGGGCATCCGTCCGGTAGTAGGGGTTGCATAGCTCCATTTAGTGCAGTTGGCATCCATGTAGCTGATCTCTGCCGGTATTTTGGCAAAGACCCCCTCCGCAGTGATACCGATTACCTTCCGTGCCCCCGTAGCTTTCACCTTTGGGTGGGCAGCGATGCGTTCCGCCTGCTCGGGGGAAACATCCTTAAAGGTGCCATGCGCATAGCCGCCTACCTGCCGAAACTGGTAGGTTTCATAACTGGCGTTCAACGACAAGACAATGGTGAACATGGACGTAAATAGCAGCGTTGTCAGCGCAATGGCAAAAATGGCGATCAGATTGCGACGACGGTTCGCATAAAGAGATTTTAAGCTGAGTTTTCGAATACATTTTCGATTTTTGACATTCATCGTAGCCACCTCCCGTTAGTTCTGGGAGACGATCCGACCGTCTTCGATACGGATAATGCGGTCTGCCATCTGCGCAATTTCTTCGTTGTGAGTGATCATTACGATTGTCTGGGCGAACTTTTGACTGGTGACTTTCAAAAGGCTCAATACATCCTGGCTGGTTTTGGAATCCAGATTGCCGGTGGGTTCATCTGCCAGAATGATAGCGGGTGCTGCCGCCAGCGCACGGGCAATGGCTACTCGCTGCTGTTGACCGCCTGAGAGCTGATTGGGCAGCGCATCCAGACGATCATCCAGCCCAAGTGTCTGTACAATTTGCTGTACGAAATCCTTATTGACCTTGCCACCGTCCAGCTCAATGGGTAGAACAATATTTTCATACACATTCAGCACCGGAACAAGATTATATGCTTGGAACACAAAGCCGATTTTCCTGCGGCGGAAGATGGTCAGCGCTTCCTCCTTCAGGGAGAAAATATCCTGTCCGTCCACCATGACCGTGCCACTTGTAGGGCGATCCAGCCCGCCCAGCATGTGCAGCAGCGTGGATTTGCCGGAGCCGGATGTGCCGACAATTGCAACAAATTCGCCCTTCTTTACACTTAAATCAACTCCATCCAACGCATGAACTGCGTTATTGCCGGAGCCATAAATCTTTTTCAGGTTTTTTGCCTGTAAAACTTCCATAAATGAGTACCTCCATGAAAAAATCTGTATGTATGAAAGGAAATGATCCTTTGATACATACAGATTATCGCATAGGAATCTTTCCACATTCTTTCCGGCGGAAAATGAAATCTAACAGTTTTGATAGAATTGTTGTTATTTCGGCAGAAATATGGAAAACGTACTTCCTTTTCCCGGAACGGAAGCAACCTTGATATAACCGCCCTCGCCGGATATGATCTGTCGGGCAAGGTATAAGCCGATGCCGACCCCTTCTTGTTTCTGCACACTATTCGAGCGGTAAAAGCGAGCAAATATCTTCGCTTGCTCAGTTTCCGGTATGCCTGAACCGGTATCCGATATATCGATCCTTGCAAACATTTCATAGCTTACGGCAGAAATAGTAATGGTGCCATGCTCTGTATATTTGATGGCGTTGTCTACGATATTAGCCAGCGCTTCCGCTGTCCATTTGAAGTCGAATACAGCAAAAGCATCGGTATCTTGCAGTTGCAAAGACAATCCTTTTTCAGAAACCTTGGCGGCATATTGTTCTACTACGCTTTCAAGCAGCGGCTGCAGCGCTGCCGGCTGGGGGGAGAGTGAAATGATCCCGTTTTCCAGTCTGGAAAGCTTTACGAGAGAATCGATCAGAAATCGCAGCTTTTCCGATTGTTTGTACAGCGCCTCCACATTTGCCTTCGCCGATGCAGGCAGAGTTTCCTCCATCAAAAGCTCGCTGTATAACAGCAGATTTGCAATCGGCGTTTTCGTTTGGTGGGAAATGTCCGCAATCAAGGTCTTGATTTTGTCTTTTTCCTGCGCTACATTTTGAGAAGATGCTTCTGCGGCGGAAAGATAGTGCGCAAACTTCGTTTCCAATGCAGATAGCTGGCTTTCATCAAAATTGGTTTCAGAAAAGGAGCCGGTCATGGCAGCGTCCAGCATCCTTTCGATTTCTTCCATCGTTTTTCTGATCTTCCTCCGCTCCCATAATACAGCAGCTATCGCCGCCAGAAAACATAGCAGTATGATCACAATGCCGGTTTTATTCATCTTTTGTCACCCAGCTATAACCGATTCCGTAGATGGTTTTAATGTATTTCTGTGCGCCAAGCTTATCCCTCAGACGCTTGATCGTAACAGACAAAGCATTTTCATCCACATATTCTGCGCCATCTGTCCAGATCCGGTCGACAAGGTCTCCACGGGTCATGGTTCGGCCTCGGTTTTCAACAAGCAGACGCAGTAATTTTTGTTCTGTTTTGCTCAATTCAACTTTTGAATCTCCCACATAAAAGGTCATAGCCTCAAAGTCAAAGTGAAATAGATCCATATGGAACGGCGCATTTTTATGGTTTGACACTTGCTTTCGCAGTTGGGTATTCACCCTTGCACGCAAAACCGAAAGAGAAAAGGGCTTGGTAATATAATCATCAGCGCCCCTCTCCAGTCCGTCTACGATGTCCAGATCGGTGTCATTGGCAGTCAGCAGAATAACAGGAATATAGGGTGTGTTTTCCTTGACCTCCCGGAGCAGCTCAAGCCCACTGCCATCCGGCAGATTGATATCCAGCAGGATCAGGGATACACCGCCGCAAAGCAGCTGTTCCTTCGCCGCTTTTAGGTCTTGGCAGGAAATGATCTGACGGTCATCTGCTTTCAGTGCTTTACTTAAACCCTGATTCAACCCTATATCATCTTCAATAATCAATAATTGTTCCATGTATCTCACTCCCTCGTTATTCAAAGGCCACCATTATTTCCTTGGGTAATTTTTCGTTCTCACAGTTCAGAAGATAGGCGATTGCTCTGCTTGCAAATTTGTTTGTTTTCACTGTATCCCAATCGGCAAGCAAAATGACCTCTGCCTTGCCGTTCTCAAAATCTAATGATACTTCGCCCCATTCGCCGTCGCAGTCTGCCTGATATTCGTAGATTGCGGCGGCGATTTTCTTTTTTCGCTTGATCTTGGATTTCTGTTTTAGCCGGACTGCATGGATTGCGCCCTCGGCAACCAACAATTCCGTCAACTTGTCCACTGCTTTTCGGTAGGCTCGTTCTGCACCGCTGGCTGTACTGCCCTCAAACATAACCGCCAGTTCTTCAAAGGTGGGGCGGTCTTTCCATGAGCTGACACGCCCACAGGTCATGCAAATTGCTAACCGTTTTTCGAGCAAGGTCTGTTCCCGGTAATTCAGTTTCTCAAATGCCCGCTGCACCTTTTCTGCCTGTATGCCGTTCCAGAGGATATCGGTATAGTTCCAGCTATCGTCAAGGGCTACATCCTCGCCTGTTTCTTCGCCGTCCTCGTCTGTGACATAGAAAGGCTGCTGATTGCGGATTCCACGGACAACTTTCAGATATTCTTCCGCAAGGGCAAGATCGCAGTTGTATTTCTTGGAAAATTCGTTGACCGCATCCTTGGTATTGTGGTACAGCCAAGCCATTGACCGCACCATTTTGTAATTGGTCAGAGAGGACACCGACCATTTTTCTTCGCCCATGCGAAAACGGAGCATAGCATCCCGGATGAACGGGAAAATGTATGTAGCATACTCTGCACCCTTGGCAAGGTCATAGTCCATCAGCTTTTGGAGCATTTGCTCCCGGCAGGAGAGCTTTATATCTATAAATCGGTTTGTGTCGTACAGATCGCCGCCATCCACACCGAGAAAGTCTTTGATGCGCTTGTTAAGCTGCGGCTCGTAGTGGTGTAGGAAGAATGAGAAATATATCAAATTCTTTTCCTGCAAGGCAGACAGGATATATTCGTTCAGATTGCCCACCGCTGGAGGCTCCGGTTCCAGTTGGAAGATGCGCTCTGCCGCATAAGGAATGATGCCGTCACCGTGCGGATTGACAGCGTGTTTTGGTATGTATCCGGTCATGTCCCATGAAAAATCACTCAGCATAGCGCACCTCCTTTCGGTTCTTTCTCTATCAATATCGACAGTAATTATGCATCGAACTTTTTGTTAGTAGTATTATTTTCGTCGTCCATCATATCACTTAGCACGGCAAAAGCTTGGCTCAGCGGCACAGCCTTAGAAGTCCAGTTTTTCAAACTAAACAAGTTGGAAGATTCATCAAACACATCAAATTCGTCTGTCCCATCAGTGATTTTCTTCAAGTACAACATTTCTATCAAATACAAAGCTCCCAAGATATTTAGTACATTCTCCTGCTTTGCTTGCTTCAACTGCTCATAGCGGTTGTGCTTGACATCTGTAAATGCTCCCCACCATTGCAACGACTGTGCGGGCTGGGTAATATCCCAATTCATAAACGGTTGTATTTCGATATCGTATTCCTGTACACTGATTTTTTGATTTTTTATATCCGGTGTGTTGGTCAAAATATACTGTGCATAGTCTGCAACCGTTTTTCGATCCGTTGTATTGAAACTGCAAAACTCTTTGAATACAGTATCCAACTCTGCCCCTATGGCTTGAATTAAGAGGGCATATCCGTTAGAAAATGCATCAAAATTGTCCTCATGTAGTTCTACAAACTCTATTGATTCAACAAAACGCTTTTCGAGCATTAAGTAGTATTTCCAATGATTCTGACTAAGTTCTTTTCTATTCATGTTTGTCCCTTTCTTTGTATATTTTTGCACTTGCTTCCTTTTTCAAAGCCGCCTGATCCATTTCTTTTTCATAAGCTCCCTTGGCATAGGCTACATTGCTCAATGCCCGGAGCATCTTATCTTTTGCCAGCTTTTTCATAACCTCTGCAAGATCAGCGTCCAGAGTACCACGCTTCACATAGCGGTTTATGGTGTTCAGTCGTTTCTCATAAATCTGTTTCACCGGATGATCGTCCGCAAGCTCCCGTTGTTCTCTGCCTTTCAGGTTGCCGATCTGCCGACAGGTGCGGTGCAGCTTGTCCCCCGGTGCATAGCCGCCACAGTATTTGGTGTGCCGTGCGTTGGTGGTCAGAAACCACTTGCCGCAGATTTTGCATTTCTTCGGTGCATGACCAACACACAGGCCCTCAAAGAGATCAGACCGGAACATCCCCACAAAGGATACATAGTGCATCCGCTTGACCAGCTTCGCAACTTTTTCGCCGGGACGGATGACGGATACATACTGAACGGAATTGTTCAGGGTAGACATCCAGGCATTGCCCTCAGCGATGGAGAACTCCGGCGTGAAATAGCTACCGAACATTTTGGCAAAGCCCTCTGCGGTGCGGTCTGCTTCGTTGCAATCCGATTTTTCTGCAAAATCAAGCATGGCCGTTTGGTATTCCCCAAGGGAGTATGCCAGATGCCCGAAAACTGCGGTATAGCGCTGGAGCATCACCGCATCAGCATATTTCGGAACTTCTTCGAACGGTAAAGAATTGGTTACGGCTTTTATGGCAAACTCCACATATTTCAGAGCATTGTCCGCAGTAAAGCCCCTTTCTATTCGTTCCCGGTGCTTTGGTATATCCATATAGGAGAACGGCGGCGTTTTGCTGAGAATCTCTAACATTGTCAATGCAGCTTCCTTTGCCATAGGAAAGAGTGCAGAAGTATCCTGTCCGGCATTCAGCATCCCGAGCAGCAGATTGATTTTCTCGCATTGCTCGTTCATTTTTGTAATAGTATCCGCAGGAACATTCAGCGCATCACAGGCAAGCGTGCCGACAGGGAATGTTTTGCCCTCATATATGACCGTATCCTGCCAGAAGTCCAATGTCATCAATTCTTGGTTCATGCTTACCTCCTGTCCTGTTTTTTCACTTTCTTAATTGTATCATGCTAATGTAAAGAAATCTACATCTATCAATAAGTTGTCCTGTTTTTTGAAACGGAGTTGTCCTCCGATTAGCCTGTTTTTTGAGAAATCCGTCATAACCATAATAGAAGGAGCGAAGCACCTGCCAATCACTGCGGGTGCTTCGTGCTTTCCAGAATATTATGAACGGAGGGTTTTTTATGACAATCTATGGAACCATCAAAGCGGCAATCAGTGTCAAGCAAGCCGCCGAACACTACGGGCTGAAAGTCAACCGAAACGGTATGGCTTGCTGCCCGTTCCACAATGACAGGCATCCGAGCTTGAAGCTGAATGAGGACTATTTCTTCTGCTTCGGCTGTGGAGCAAAGGGAGATGTGATCGACCTTGTGGCAAGGCTGTTCAATATGAGCAGCTATGAAGCAGCGCAAAAGCTGGCTTCGGACTTCGGACTTGACCCGAAACCGCCCACTGCCGCAGCTATGGCCAAGCCAAAGCGTCCTTATATCCGTCAGTTCCGGGAGGATGAAATGCTGTGTTTCCGGGTGCTGACGGATTATCTGCATCTGCTGGAAGATTGGAAAGTGCGGTATGCACCCAAAACACCGGAGGAGGCTCTGGATGATCGTTTTGTGGAAGCCTGCCAGATGCACTGTCCTATCGAATATATGGCAGATGTGCTGACCGTGGGTGATCTGGAAGAGCGGGTGGCATTGGTGGACGAGCTGATGAAGGAGGGAAAAATTACTTTTCTGCAAGAGTACATCACACGAAAGAAAAAGGAGGTGGCACACCGTGGCGAAGAACCGGAAAACGCCTGATATGAACTTGCCCATGTGGTTTGATGGGCAGAACATTAACGAAGCTTTGTTTTGTGATGAATTTCTGCAGGAGCGCAGAATCATCTTCGCAAACGGAGCTTTTTTCACGCCCGACGGTCGGGTGACGGATGATCTTCCTCTCCGTGGTGAGATTTACGAAAAGCTGAAATTCTGTGCCGTGAACAACATTCCCCGGAAGATCACCAACATTCTGGAAGTGCTGAAACTGGAAGCGCAAGAGCCTGACTTCCCGCCGGAACAGGATCGCATCCATGTTGCCAACGGCACGCTCATGCTGAACGGAACTTTCACCGAGGGCAAACCGGCTATCGTAAGAAGTCGTCTGCCGATTGCCTACAAGCCCGATGCTCCTGCGCCGGTGATCTGGCTGAACTTTCTGGATGGTCTGCTCCATGCGGAGGACATTCCTACCTTGCAGGAATTCATCGGCTACTGCCTGATTCCTTCCAACAAGGGGCAGCGCATGATGGTGATTAAGGGCAACGGCGGCGAGGGCAAATCCCAAATCGGTGCGGTGCTGTCCGCTATGTTCGGCACGAATATGAAAGACGGCAGCATCGGAAAAATTTCCGAAAACCGCTTCGCCCGTGCTGATCTGGAACACATCCTGCTGTGCGTGGATGATGATATGCGGATGGAAGCTCTGCGTCAGACCAACTATGTAAAATCCATTGTGACTGCACAGGGCAAGATGGATCTGGAACGCAAGGGAAAGCAGAGTTATCAGGGCTGGATGTTTGCCCGGTTGCTGGCATTCAGCAACGGCGATCTGCAAGCTCTGTATGACCGCAGCGACGGTTTTTACCGCAGACAACTTGTGCTGACCACCAAAGAAAAGCCCATGGACAGAGCCGATGATCCTGACCTTGCAGAGAAGATGAAAGCTGAAGCCGAGGGTATCTTCCTGTGGGCATTTGAAGGCTTACAGCGGCTTGTTGCCAACAACTTTAAGTTTACGGAGAGTGACCGTATCCGGGAAAACCGGGAAGCGGTCAAGCGTGACAACAACAATATCTTTGATTTCATGGAGTCGGAGGGATACATCCGATTGAAAGCGGATGCCTCCATCAGCTCCAAGGATTTCTATGAAATCTACCGGATGTGGTGCGAGGAAAATTCCCTTGCTCCGCTGAAAGCCCGTAGCTTCAGCGACGCCATGATTGCCAATGCCAAGAAATTTAATCTGGAGCATTGCAACAACATCACCAACTCTGCTGGACGGCGGGTATGGGGATTTATGGGTGTGGAGGCTGTGGCAAGATCTCATATAAATGGGTTTTACGGAAATTCGCCGTGTACGTACGTACCGGATGACATTCCGGAGGAATGGCGGCAGGTCGAGTAAATCCCATTGGCTGGTACGTATGTACGCAGCAAAAGAGCGTAAAACGCTCGTGATAGAAACAGCACATTTCTTCTGTTTGGGCTGTTTCTATGTCCACGGGATTTTGCAAAAAGTACCGTGGACGGGCAGTGAAAAATACGGTTTTCACTGCTGCCGTCTGCGAGAGCAAGTTTCGCAAAACGGCTTGATGCAGACGGGCTGACCACAAGAAAAGTTGCAGACATTTTCGCCTTGGTCAGCAGAGGTCACCGCAGTGTCCGCATTCCCCCTCGGGAGAGCCCTCGGAGAGCCCACGGCACTTTGCAGCCAGTATGGATGAAAGTGTCATAGTGGGTTATTACACTTTGAAAAAGTGCCTCTCCGTAGCTCCCCGCTGTCTGCAAATTCCAAAGAAAGGACAAAAAATCCATGGCAAGAAATGATGGAATAGACCATACCGTAGCCAGAAATCAGGACTTGGGAAACCCGGCAGATGTGGCTAAGGTACAGGAACACAATGAGCGTGAAAAGGACAGCTACAGCAATCAGGACATCGTGCCGGAACGCACTTCTCTGAACGTCCATTTCAAAGCACCCACGGACGATTATGTAAAAATGTTTGAGCAGATGGAACAAGACGGCGTGATCTCCACCAGAGGTTTGAAACCGGATGCCGTCAAATACGGTGAGTTGGTATTTGATGTGAATTCCGCTTATTTCTACAATCATGGCGGCTATGAATTTGCGAAACAGTTTTATGCCGATGCCTACAAAGCTGCTGCGGAGATCGTAGGTGGTGAGCAGTATATCCTCTCCGCTGTGATGCACGCCGATGAGCGCAACCGGGCAATGTCCGAAGCTCTGGGCGAGGAGGTGTACCACTACCACCTTCATGTGGTTTATATCCCGGTGGTGGAAAAGCAAATCCTTTGGTCGAAGCGATGCAAGGATGAAGCCCTCCGGGGAACCGTTAAGGAGGTCATCACACAGGTCAGCCGCAGTAAGAAATGGGAGTCCAAGCCGGTGCTTGACGAGGACGGTAATCCAATGTTGAACGCAAAAGGAAAAAAGATTTTGAGGTCATCCTACAGTGTGTTGCAGGATGACTTTTTTCATTTCATGCGAGTTGCCGGATATACCGATCTGGAGCGTGGAGAACGTGGAAGCACCGAGGAACATCTGACTGTGACCCAGTTCAAGGTGCAGGCAGAACAGCAGCGGCTGGAAGCTGTGACCGGGCAGGTGGCACAGGCAGAACAGAATTTGGAGGATGCCAAAGCTGCCACAGCAAAACAGAAAAAGAAACTGGAATCTTTGCAAAAGGAAACCAAGGCGGCAAAGACCATTGCGCTGACAGTGCAGGACATTGAAGCAATGGGCAAAAAAGCCACATTCGGAAACAATATCACGCTGACACCGGATGAATGCGACACACTCAAACGCTATGCGGTCAATGGCATTATCGCCAATGCTGACAACAAGCGTCTGAAAGAAAAACTGGCTTCCGCAGAAAAGACGGTTTCCATCTGGAAGCAGCGGTATGAAGCGGTAAACGAAAAATATATGGAACTCAAACAGAAAGCCCAACCCTTTCTGGATGCACTTGAAATCGCATCCGAAAAGGTTCGGGCTTTTATCAATTCTATCCTCATCAGAGGAAAGGAAACACAGGAACACGAACACCCTGCCCGGAAGCGTGGACAGGATATGGAACTTTGATGGAGGAATCGCCTATTGAAGAAATATTATGAGGAAGCGAAATATAATGCGGCATTTGACCGCTGTGTGGATGTTATGAGCCAGATGCTCCAGAAATATGGACATCAGGTTTTGGATAAATTGGAACAGGACGCACCGCAGGGAGTGGAGCATTCCGAGGAAAGTAATCAAGCGCAGCTTTTGACGGATAAGGCTGCGTAAAATTTGCAATGTACACGTTGCGTATTCGCTATGGCTATGCTATAATGATTACGCAACGTGTATTTTTTGCTTTTGTGGAGAAAAGACGGATGGATTGTAAAAACAGAATTATAAAGTTGCGTGAAAGTACAGGACTGAATCGGAAAGATTTTTGCAAGCTCGTCCATATTCCTTACCGGACTATGACTGAATGGGAATTGGACAACCGCCATGCACCGAATTATGTGCTGTGGCTTTTGGAGTATTATATCCGCAACGAGGGACTTATGGTAAAAGGAAGGAATGAGGGAGGTGGAGATTCTGAAAAAGAAACAACTTAAATGCTATCTTTATACAAGAGTGTCCACCTCGATGCAGGTTGACGGATACAGTTTGGATGCCCAACGTGACAAGCTACGGAAGTATGCGGCATACGAGGATATGATCGTTGCCGGGGAGTATTCTGACGAGGGATTTTCCGGCAAGAACATTCAAGGGCGGCAGGAGTTTCAACGGATGCTGAATGACATCCAGGACGGCAAAGATGATGTTTCTTATGTGTTGGTCTTTAAGCTGTCCCGATTTGGCAGAAATGCAGCGGACGTTCTGAACTCTTTGCAACTCATGCAGGATTTCGGTGTCAATCTGATCTGCGTGGAGGATGGCATTGACAGCTCCAAGGATGCAGGAAAGCTGATGATCTCTGTGCTGTCTGCGGTGGCAGAGATTGAGCGAGAAAATATCCGCACACAGACAATGGCAGGACGTGAGCAAAAGGCTCGTGAGGGCAAATGGAACGGC
The DNA here is from genome assembly GCA_003584705.1 of Lachnospiraceae bacterium GAM79. GTDB lineage: Bacteria > Bacillota > Clostridia > Lachnospirales > Lachnospiraceae > Acetatifactor > Acetatifactor acetigignens. The sequence continues at coordinate 2,302,200 of AP018536.1, read as the reverse complement.
GGTTTCGCTCCATATGGATACAAACTGGAAAATGGAAACCTTGTCATTGCAGAGGATGAAGTGGAAGTTATCCGAGTAATCTATGATCGTTATATTCATACAAACGAGGGTGTTACAGGAGTTGCAAAATATCTGAACCGCAATGGTTATGTAAAGAAACTAAGACAGAATAATACCATTCCGGGATTTTCAAGAGATTTTGTGAAAAATGTATTGTACAATCCTGTTTATATGGGAAAGATTGCTTACGGCAGACGAAGAACAGAAAAGAAACAGGGTACAAGAAACGAGATGCACGTGGTTGAGCAGTCGGAGTTCCCGGTTTATGAAGGACAGCACGAAGCTATCATTTCCGAAGAAGATTGGTATCTGGCACAGGAAAAGCGCAAGATCAATTCTTTCAAGCGGGAAAAGGTCAACAATCCAGACCATGCACACATCCTGTCCGGTATCTTGAAATGCCCATGCTGCGGTAAGAGTATGTACGGCAATATCGCCAAGGCGCACAGCAAGGACAAAAAAACACGGTATTATTACTACTGCAAAAATACGGTTACACCCACCGGGCATGAGTGCAGCTTCCGTCTGAATATCGAGCAGACGGAAATCAATAAATTTGTGGCGAAGATTATTTCTGCTATGGTCAACAATCCCCGGTTTGTGGAAGCGATTCAAGCGAAAATCGGAACGGCGGTTGATACAGAGGATATGGAAAAGCAGATCGCCGTTCTGCAAGGGCAGCTAAAGCAAGCCTTTGGAACGAAAAGTCGCTTGGAGCGTCAGATGGATACCTTGGACATCAACGATGTCCACTATGACAGAAAGATTTTAGACTTGCAGCGCCGCTATGATGAGCAGTATGATACCATAGAGGAAATCGAAGTTCAGATTGGCGAATTGCAAAGTCAGATCCGCAACATACAGCAGGAGAAGATTTCCGGTGACAATATCTATCGCTTGTTACTGGCATTTGATGAAGTCTACCATTCCGCAACGGAAGCGGAGCAGAAGGAGTTTATGAAGGCCTTTATCGAGCGAATTGAGATGTTCCCGGAGAAAAGGAAAGACGGAAGCTGGATAAAGAAGATCGTATTCAATTTTCCTGTGCCTGTTGATGGTGAGGAAGTGAAAGAACTTCCCTTGGAAACTGAAACAACTGTTGAAGTAGTAATTCTGATGCGGAATTGTGGAAAACAAGCATAAATAATATAGTAAACCACAATATATAGTGGTTTGAGGGCAAAAAATGGAGAGAAAAAAACCAGTTTTTGCCCTATTTTTTTATTCGTTTTTCATAGATACATTAGAGAAAAATGGTAGAAAATAGATGCTATGTTGAATCGATTATCAACGAAGAGCAGTGGCGGAAAACGCAACAGATGTTATAATATCAAATAGGAGCGGTACTTATTTTAGAAATGAAATAAGCACCGCTATTTTTATGCAGTAAATTTAAAAAAAACGGGAGGATAAATGAAACGAAGAAAAGGGCATCAGGTAGAATACCAGGGAAAGAAATATGATTCCCTCAGTGAACTAAGTAAAGACTTAGAATTACCGTATTCTTCAATTGTGCATAATTATTATCGAACGAAAAATGTAGATAAGGCCGTGAAAATAGCACAGAAGGCAAAGGAAGCAGAAATTTATGTTGTATGGGGAAAGAAATATTGTAGCGTTTCAAAGATGGCAAACGAGTATGGAATTAGTCCAGCAACTATTTCAAAAAAATTGAAACAGGGAAAAACAGTTGAGGAAGCTCTCGCAGAAATACTCAAAAAAGAAGTGATTTTTTTTCAAGGAAAAGAAATTCTCGGATTGACGGAGCTTAGCTGTTATTATGGCCAGGATGTGTCATTGATATGGGAGAGGTTATCAAATGGAATGAATTTGGAAGAAGCATTGTTCAGCCCGATCAGGAGAAGGAATAAGCCTCAATGCAAAATAGAGTATTACGGAATAACATATGAAAGTAAAAGAGATTTCTCGCGGAAAATGAAAATTAGTGTTGGATATGGTACAAATGTGAACTGGAAGTGCAAAGGTTACTTATACAAAAAACAGGAGAAATGCAGAGACAGAACTATCACAGATGATCAGATAAAACAGGTGCGCGTGGACGCAATTAATGCAGCCATTCAAAATCAGGGACTTTTATATAAGAAAGACCCGGAGGATGTAATCAGTCCTGAATACCGAAGAATGGATCGGAAAATAGCAGAGATGAAAGGAAAAGCGGTCTCGGAAAAAGAATTCATACAGGCATTGTACCAAAGGGCAGAGGAACGCTACCGGACATTAACAGTAAAAGATGCTTTGTATAAAACGGAAGAAATCAGGGATATTCTTGCTGGCCGGGAAAAGATAGTGGAATTCGACAGGGAATTATACAAAAAGCTGATTCGGAAGATTTATTTATGCAACGGGAATATGGCAGAAGTAGAATTCCTGAATGGTGGACGAATGAAGGTAGGGTACACGGATAAAAAGCCCGGAAAGGAGGCAAATGGGTACAACAGCTAAAAAGGTGTCTGTAATACCTGCAAAAGTACAGTTCGATACCAGCATTAAACTTTCAGATAAGATGCTGAAGGTAGCTGCATATTGCCGTGTCAGTACAGACGAAGAAGAACAGGACAGCAGCTATGAGGCGCAGGTGGAATACTATACCAACAAAATACAAGATAATCCTAACTGGAAATTCGCAGGAATTTATGCGGATGATGGTAAGAGCGGAACTAACACCAAAAAAAGAGCAGATTTTAAGACTATGGTAAAGGATGCCCTAAATGGAAAAATAGATATGATCCTTACCAAATCCGTAAGCCGGTTTGCAAGAAACACGGTAGATTCGCTGGTAACAATCCGTGAACTAAAGGCAAAAAACATTGCCATAGTTTTTGAAAAAGAGGGTGTGAATACGCTGGAGGGAACGGGAGAAATCCTTATCACCATCTTAAGCAGCCTTGCGCAGGAAGAAAGCCGTAATATCAGTGAGAATGTCCGGTGGGGGATTGCAAGAAAATTTGAAAAAGGAAAGGTTCTTGTAAACTGTGCAAAGTTCATGGGATACACCAAGAATGAGAACGGTGATCTGATCATAGTACCTAAAGAGGCAGAAATCGTAAGATTGATCTACCGGTTATATCTGGAGGGATACAGTTCTGTCAAGATTAAGAAATATCTTGAGGATAGAGAAATTAAAACGGCTACGGGACAGGAACGGTGGCATACCACAGTCATTGATAATATGCTGTGTAATGAGAAATATATGGGAGATGCACTTCTGCAGAAAACGTATACAGTAGACTTTATGACAAAGAAACGAGTAGTGAATAATGGAATTGTGCCACAGTATTATGTCGAAAACGATCATGAAGCCATTATCCCCAAAGAAATATATTACCGGGTACAGGAAGAACGAATGCGGAGAGCAAATCTGTGTAAGGCGGCGGTAACACGGAAGAAAAATCAGAAAAGCAAATACTCTTCGCTCTATGCACTGACCGGCATAGTGATCTGCGGAAAATGTGGACACGAATACAGAAGAGTCACATGGTCGAGGAACGGCCAAAAGAAAATTGTATGGAGATGCTCAAACAGACTGACAAACGGCGTGAAGAAATGCCCAAACTCTGAGACTATCAAGGAAGAAGCATTAAATCGGGCGGTAATGGAGGCAATCCATAAGATAACCTGTGACGACAGAGAGTTCATAGAGACATTCCGGCAGAATGTCATAAGTGTGATAAATACGAAGGAAGCACTGCGGGAGGAAGAAGACTATGACACACTTCTGAAAAATAAGCAGGAAGAAATGCTTGCCCTGATCATGGAAAATGCAAAGGCGGGAGAATATACACAGGAATTTGATGCCAGATACCATGCAATTGCAGAGGAGATTCAGTCGATTAAGAAAAATCAAACAGAAACCAGAAAAAGGGAGGAGACATTAAGGGAATGCAATCAAAGAATGTATGAAATTGATGACTTTTTAAGAACGACTACCTGCCGGATACCGGAATTCGATAATGATCTCGTAAGGAGACTGATTTCTACGGTAAAAATAATCTCTGAGGAGAAACTGATGATACAGTTTAAATCAGGTATCGTAGTAGAACAGGAGATCCGATACGACTGAGATTACGGCGGGAATGGCAGCAAGTGAATAAGAAACGTTATTCCTGCCGGTTGCGGTAAGAATAAAATGCCCGATGCGGATCGGGCGTTTTATTGTTGCTGCAAATGCACACAGGAAGGAGAAAAGAACAATGGATTGGAAAAAATGGAATTTCCGGTGAACGCATAAAGGAAGCAATAGGCGAAATTGAAAGATACCGGAAGGATATGATTACAGAACACTGCACCGGTTATGAGGCGGATATTGAGGCGTGTAGCAGCCTTATTGAGGAACTGTCAGAGTGGTATGGATATAACTGAAGGGCAGAAGCAAAATACAGGGGAAATAGAGGCGCTGGAGGGCGAGAAAATGGAGGAAGGAAGCACCGGAGAGGATGAAGAGCAAGGGCAGAAAATGCTGAGAATGTGAACGATAAAAATGCATGAGCGGAGAAAATAGGGACTTGGGGAAGGAGTGATATTATGGTACAATTTTTATATGGGAATATATAGACAATATGTCGAATAACATAAAGTGTGTAAAAGGCAGGTGCTGATATGTTTTTCTGGGATGAGTATGAAAGATTGCAAACTGGACAAGCTGAGAGAAAAAAGAAATTTCTAAAAATAGGAGAAGACGTATTTTCCTTTTTTATGGATAAAGCCACCGAGGCTGGCTTTGAAGAAAGAGAAGGACAATGGGAAATGTCCTGTGAAATAGTAGAAGGATTGCGGGACAAAAAACATGTGCTTGTGGAAGCTGGAGTCGGCATTGGAAAATCTTTCGCATATATTGTACCAATTTTATATTACATCAAAACATACCGCAGACCGGTCGTAATTGCTACATCTACGATTGCATTGCAAGAACAGCTGATAGGCGACATAGATAAAATTATGGATATGTTGAATTATGATGTGGAAGTTCTCATAGCAAAAGGGCAGAACCATTTTCTGTGCAAGAATCGGCTGGAGGAATGTTTTACAAGAGAATTTCTTGAAGAAAAAGAAGAACATCAAATAATTTATAATACGGTTCGGAAATTCGGCAAAGAGAAGTCCGATTGGAATATTGCTATCCCAGATGCAATATGGAACCGGATTAATGTAAAGGAATATAAAGCTCAGTTTTGCAGAGACAAATGCAGTTATCGAGATTCCTGCCATTATTATGATCTGCGGCAGAAAATGATGTACACTCATGGGATTATTGTATGTAATCAGGATCTGCTGGCAGTCAACATGCATAAAAGGGCAAGTCTCAGAAGACAGCTTATGAGTGAAGATATTGGTATTATTGTAGTAGACGAGGCTCATAATCTGGAAAGTAAGGTTCGGTCTTCCGTGACTTCTTATATTACACTCAGCAAACTGAAAGATGCAATGCTTGCTGCTGGAAAGGCAGTAAATGCTTATGATAATGAATTTAACAAAGAACTGGAAAATGCAGAGAGTTTAGCAAATAATGTTTTCAAGTCCCTATTAAAACAAATGGATGAGCAGGATAAAGAAGCGGAAAAAAGGGGACAAGATGTTGACAGATATTATGTGAAGATGATTGGAGCGGAGTGCAAAAAACTTACAAGACTGTTGGAAGATATTAGTTTTAAGGCTTCTATGGCATTCGGTGATTTTACGGGTGATCGTCACCGAAAAAACTATGACGAAGAACTGGAACAATTGGAAGATTATGTTCAATTTTTTGAATCACTGAATAAAGAAAATAGTAGTAATGATATTTTCTGGATGGAGAGAGACAGGGGACTACGGGGAGTAAAGTGGATCCGTCTATATAGCTGTCCTAAAGAAGTAGACAGGATCATAGATAAAATTATGTTTGAGGAGTCAGAATTGTCTGTAGTTCTGACTTCAGCAACTATCACAAGCGGTAAAAGTGAAAACTACATAAAAAGCTATGCGTATTTCATGAAGAATACAGGCTTCCCGGCAAAACGTGGAATGATATGCGAACCTAAAATATCTCCGTTTAACTACGATGAACACGCAATGATTTATTATACGGAACATATGCCGCATCCGACAAACGAAAGAGATAAATTTATTGAGGAAGGTGTGAAGGAGATAATAAGACTGCTTCAGATCAGCAATGGAAAAGCCTTAATCCTATTTACGGCTAAAACGGATATGAATGCGGTATATGATAAATTGAAGGAAGAAAAATTACCATTCAAGATACTGATGCAGCAGGGAAATTCAAAACAGTCAGAAACCCTGGAAAAATTTAGAAAGGATACAAATTCTGTTCTATTAGGGACTGGAAGCTACTGGGAGGGAATTAACATTGAAGGCTTATCGCTATCCCATGTGATTATTTTTAGATTACCATTCCCGGTGAGAGAGCCGATTATAGATTATAAGTATCAGCAATGCAACAATGGTTTAATGGAAGTATCTGTTCCAGAAATGATCATAAAGCTGAAGCAGGGAATCGGCAGACTGATCCGGAGCGAGAACGATAAAGGTATTGTATCTATTATTGATTCCAGAGTTGGAGAGAAATCGAAAGCACCCTATAAGCATATTATATGGGAATCACTGCCAATAAAGAACAGGACGAATAAGATTGAGGAGATTGCAGATTTCTATAGGCGAGTGGTGGAGGTAAAGGAGAATTATGAATGATCTGTACTTTTATGCTAAAGATGGCTATAATAAAATTGAAATTAAAGGAAAGAGTATTATTTATATGAGAACTGCAGAAAGAAACTTGAAGACGTTGGAAAAAGAAAGAGGTAGCGAAGCGATAATTTCCTATTTTGATAGATGAACAGATGGTATGGAAGAGAGTGGATTCATACTGCTGAATGAAGATGCATGTCGAATTCTTAGAGACAGATGAAAACAAAACTTATAGAGTACTAGCTACTAATGAGAAAGTGATAAAAGGAGGACGCATAAAATGTCTGATATAAATATACAAGATTATAAAAGATTTTCTAATGGAATTAATGAACAATATAATAATCTCTTAACACAAAAGGAAATTCAATTAAAAACTGTTGAGCAAGAAGAGAAAAAAATGTACGACAATATATGCTGTAAATTAGCTGAACATGATATGCTTTGTAGTGTTTATGGAAGTAATTCACAAAAGGCTGATGGGATTTTAGAGGAAATAGAAAGACTAATTTCTGAGTATGATAAAGAATGTTATAATCAGAAATTAGACAATTTGAAAAGCGAAATTGAATGGTTGAAGTCAAAAGGGCATATATATTCGTTGAATGATAATAGCGGAATGCTATAAAATCATAAAATGAAAATAATGAAAATCATAAAAGTAATTGACATACCTATAAATATATGATATATTACAGAATTCCAAACAAGGAGATGCAAATGGCGAAGAAGTTTTATGCGGTAAAAGTTGGAAAAAAGCCTGGAATATATGAAACATGGGCAGAGTGTCAAAGCCAGATTAGTGGATTTTCTGGAGCGATATATAGGGGATTTTCTACACAGGAAGAAGCTATGGTATTTCTAAAAAATACGGAAACAGAAGTTAAATCCAAATGTCCAGAAATGACCCCAGCTATTGCATATGTTGATGGAAGTTATGACATATTGACCAATTCCTTTTCCTATGGGATGGTACTTTTTATTGATGGGCAAGAAGTGCATTTTTCTGAAAAATTTTCTGAATCAGATTTGTCAGAGATGAATAATGTTGCTGGAGAAATCAAGGGAGCCGAAGCAGCAATTCAGTATTGCTTGGATCATGACATCCCAGGGGTTACCATATACCATGATTATGAGGGAATTGCAAGATGGTGTACTGGAGAGTGGAAAGCAAAAAAAGCAGGAACAATGGCGTATGCAGATTTTTGCAAAAAAGCCAGTTCTAAAGTATGTATAAAGTTTGTCAAGGTAAAGGGGCACTCAGGAGATAAATATAATGATCTTGCAGATAGATTAGCTAAAAATGCACTTGGAATAGAAATTGCAGAAGACACTAGTGTGATTACGGAGGATAAACACTTGGCTAAGAATAAAGGGGTTTATGTAAATAGAGATGAAATTGTAGATTTGATTAGAGAAGTAGGTGCTACACAATGGGATAATTTTACTGCAAGTGAACTTACAACAGTAGGAACAGCACAACGCTGTGTATTGACCGCTGATGGAAATACAGCAATGTTAAATTTGTATTTTAATAGCAACGGTTCCACAACAATTACGCCTACAGGGAATAATCCTGAAATTTCTTCTGTGGTGAAAGCGTTGATTGAAGAAAAATGTACATTTTCTGGGGATGCTCAAGGAAAAACCTATTCCATCAAGAAATTGCCAAAAGAGTGGTCTGAAAAAATTGTTGACTATTTGAAGTCATTAGAAGGTGTAGCTACGGAAGAGACTAGTGTGGAAACTGTTCCTGCCCATGATTCTTATGTTTTTACAAGTAAAATCGGAGATAAATTAACAGTAAATATCTATAAAACTGGAACGTTAACCTTACAAGGAAAACCAGCATATTTATATGGTGAGGCAATTTCATTTTTGTCTTATTGCAATGATATATCTGTAGATGATATTGTAGATAGTATTAACACATTCCATAATGTGAGTGTAAAGACAAGTGAAGTGCGAAATGATATGGAAGTACTTATGCCCAGGGCATACGGAAATATAGATGAAATGATTTTGAAATTACTGTCTCCTTCAATATCATTACGGAAAGTTAATATTGAGTTAGAGGACTATTCGTGTTATACTTTTCCTGCGCTTAGAGCGTTGGAGGGATATATCAAATACTTGTTTGGTTTAAAGGGTGTTACCGTTGGTCATACTTTTTATAAGATATTTAATAATACAAGTTTATGCCCTTCTGTTGCTAAAAAGATTAACGATGTTACTTATCAAAATGAATTGGAAAAATTGTTTGCATATTTAAAAAGTAATAGACATGTACGTTTTCATGCCGAACAGATATTAATAGGAACAAAATTAATAGAAGACAAACATGAAGCGGATGAAATCATCAACACTGTAATTAATTTAATTGAAACTTCATATGTGAATATAAATAAGTAGTGACTGGTAAAGGAGGTTCGTTATGAAGAATAATTTTGAAATTTTAAAACTGAATAATGAACCGTATGATTTCCTTATTATTGCGACATCGTATGAGAATCCGTTGAACTCTTTTGAGGAAATAGGGAATGAAATACAAGTGCAGAAAGCCAATTTACTTTTTGATTTAACTCTTATTAATGGAGTGGACAGAAATAGGTACATTAAGTGCGAGTATGAAGCAGGAAAGAGTCAGTTGCAATCTTGTGCAATAGTGGAGTGCATTGATGACGTAATTAAAAAAGTTAGTAGTCAATTTTTCTCAGATAATGAAGATATAGTAAGGAAAAGCGTAATACCGAGTTCCTTGAAGTATTTATTAAAATCCGGAATGGTTTAAGATTTATTAAAGAAGTCTTTGAGGTTGTATGTTTCAAAGGCTTCTTTGTTACATAAAATATGCAGTTATTTTCTATGTAGGGAGAAAAGAGTGTGGCATACTCATTTTTGCAGCTTTGTCAGCGGTGAGTGAAATAGTTTTTACTTCCAAAGTACGATAATGACTTTGGAAAATGTATCTAAATTACCCTACAGTCAAATGTCGAGACGGTTGTCTTGCTTTCCAAGGGCGCTAAAGGTCCGGTGGACCTTTGCTCAGTGCGGACCGAAGTGGAACGGAGCTGATCAAGGTTATGACCGGTATCCGCCGCTGCGGAAAGTCGGTCATGCTGGAGCTGATTCATCCGCAGGTAGCACCTGCCCCGCAGGAATTACAGGATAAGCATTATTTCCGTAAGCATGGTGCAGATGCATATTACGGACAGAATTAACAGGATATCGAGAGGGTATAAAACAGATGAAGATGAAAACAGCACCTATGGGATGGAACAGCTGGGATTGTTATGGAGCGGCTGTTACAGAAGATATCGTACGACGGAACGCTGAATTTATGGCTGAGCATCTGAAGGAGTACGGTTGGGAATATATTGTGGTGGATATCCAATGGTATGAGCCTTATGCTGCAACCAATGAGTATCATCCTTTTGCGGATGTAGTAATGGATGAGTATGGAAGACTGCTTCCCGCAGTAAATCGTTTTCCTTCCGCAGCAAACGGTGCGGGCTTTGGACCATTGGCAGAATATGTCCATTCTCTTGGATTGAAGTTCGGCATTCATATTATGAGAGGGATTCCACGACAGGCTGTACATCAGAACACGAAAATCATGAACAGTGACAGACATGCCCGGGAAATTGCCAAAACAAACAGTATCTGTGCCTGGAATACGGATATGTATGGTGTAGATCCTGAGAAAGACGGGGCACGGGAATACTATAACAGTATTTTTGAATTATATGCTTCCTGGGGTGTGGATTTTATTAAATGTGATGATATTGCACGGGAACTGCCACATGAGGAATCCGAACTGATTATGCTGAGCAAAGCATTGCATGGTTGCGGAAGACCCATGGTTTTAAGTCTGTCGCCGGGACCTGCTCTTTTAGAAAAGGCAGAGCTTTATAAGCAGATTTCCAATATGTGGAGAATCACCGATGATTTCTGGGATAAGTGGGAACTGTTATATGATATGTTTTCAAGAGCAGAAAAATGGTGCACCCATGCAGGTGCAGGGCACTGGCCGGATGCCGATATGCTTCCGGTCGGACCGATACGGCAGGTATATGATGTGAATAACTGGACGAATTTCACACAGGATGAGCAGATCACCATGCTGACACTCTGGAGTATCATGCGTTCTCCTTTGATGCTGGGAGGAGAGCTGACAGGGTTTGACGAATTCACTATGAATCTGGTAACCAATTCTGAAATACTTGCCATGCATGCAAATGCACGGCATTCGCATCAGGTGTGGAGACGTGAAATCGATGGTATAGAGCATGCATTGTGGATTGCAGCAGATACAAAGGGTGGATATTATGTCGCGGTATTTAATCTGGGTGATAAAGACAGTGACATATCCATACCGCTTGCCGATCTGGAGATTTATGATGGAGTAAATGGAACGGAGCTTTGGAGCGGAGAGCACGTGGAAGAGCCAAAGAGCCTTAGTGTGTCATTAAAGAGTCATGGTGCTAGGGCATATCATTTTACGTACAACTAAAAAGCATACTACTGTTAATGTATAGAGATCTTCAATCATGATTTCAGTTTTGAGATTAACCTTATAGTCATTTTCAGCACGTTGGCGATCTTTTTCTTCTTGCCGGTTCTGACTCATCATGATAAGAGGTGCCTGAATCGCAGCTACACAGGACAGCACGAGATTAAGCAGGATAAAAGGGAATGGATCAAAGGCTTTGACGGCAAGCAGATTCAGGACCTCCTCATTGGTCATATCATGGCGAATTTCTTTAAGCACTTCTTTTAATAGTTTGCGGTTTTCCTTCATGCTGGTCTCCTTCTGTTTATTCCCGGTAAATCTGTGCAAACCGGAAATTTCTGATGAATAACATGGTGCAGGATCGTTTTCGATTATTATATTTTACTGTGAGATTGTGATATTAGCAATAGTGAAATGGGGCAGAGAAGAGTTGAAAAGGCAGACGGATAAGAAACAAAGATAAAATAGTAAAAATAGAATAGAACAAAGAAAGAATATGGAGATAAAACAGAAAGGAATAAACAATGAATGTAAATCCTATAACAAGATTGGATTATCCAGATCCGGACGTGATCCGCGTAGAAGACACCTATTATATGGTATCCACAACCATGCACTTTATGCCGGGCTGTGAGATTCTGCAGTCTTTTGATCTGGTGCACTGGGAGCATGTGACTTATGTCTATGAGACGCTGGATCATACGGATGCGCAGCAACTGAAAAGCGGTCAGAATATTTACGGACAGGGCATGTGGGCAGCTTCCCTGCGCTATCATGAAGGCCGATTTTGTATCTGCTTTGTGGCAAATGATACCCGTAAGACTTATTTGTATACTTCGGAAAAAATAGATGGTCCATGGAAAAAGCAGCTGATAGAAGGCTTTTATCATGACGGCTCTTTATTATTTGATGAGGATGGCAGAAACTATATTGTATATGGAAATGATGAAATCTGGATTACAGAATTGAATGAAGATTTGACTGCACCAAAGAAGGACGGATTACATCGTCTTTTAGTCAGTGATCATAAGAACCCGGAGCTAGGCTATGAGGGTTCTCATATTCAAAAAATAAACGGCTATTATTATATTTTTCTGATTCATTCCCTGAGAGACCGCTGGATGCGGACGGAAGCATGCTTTTACAGTGATTCTCTGGAAGGAGAATTCACGGGTGGAGATGTACTTTGTGATGATCGTGGATATTGTGGACAGGGCGTGGCACAGGGAGGAATAGTGGATACGCCGGATGGAAAGTGGTATGCAATGCTGTTTCAGGATTCCGGAGCAGTTGGGCGGATTCCTATTCTGCTTCCGGTTACCTGGAAGGATCATTTTCCGTTTTTTGGACAGAACGGACATGTGCCGGAAGAAATAGAGGTTCACAGTACCAGACCAGGATATATTTATCAGCCATTAGTGGGAAGTGATGATTTCTGTAATGGGCTACTTCCGCGCTGGCAGTTTAATCATGATCCAGATCCACGGTACTATCATCTGGATGCATTGCAGGGAACCTATACAATTACAACACGGGAAGTTTGTACAGAGCTTACACAGGCAGTAAATACGCTTACGCAAAGGATGAGTTATCCGTCCTGCGCAGCTGAGGTTACTGTTGATGCTTCTGCATTGAAAGAGGGAGATATCGCAGGTTTGTGTGCGTTGCAGAGCTGTTATGCTGCAGTTGGCATTACAAAACATCATGGAAAATATGAAGTCCTTATGCTGGATAAAAAAGAAGATGGTATATTGGATATGACGGAAGGAACTGTTGTTGAATCACACCAGATGGATTTTCGTCTTGAAGCAGATTTCTGTAACATGAAGGATGAAGCACGCTGCTATTATCGGGTAAATAAGGGAGACTGGCTACCCATCGGAACCGTGCATAAGCTGTACTTCAAACTGGATCATTTTACTGGTTGCCGGTTTGGTCTGTTCTGCTATGCGGCAGAGGAAACAGGAGGAAGTGCCTGCTTCCGGGATTTTAAGTATTATGATGTTGATGAAATCTCATAAAGATAGAACTGCATAAAATAAGTGTCGGAATTTACTCAATTTTTCCTACTTTGGACATTGGTTTTTACAACGGTATTGTATAGTGAAGCAGAGGAAAAACAAAACATGTTTCAGAGAGGAGAAACGATTATGAGAATTAAGAGCATGATGAAGGGTATGCTTGCTGTTGTAATGGCAATGTCTATGGCAGCATGCTCCGGAGCACCTGCAGCAGACCAGACTTCTTCTGAGTCACCGTCACCGGCACAGACAGAAAGTACAGCAGCAACAGAGCAGGAAACAATCGTAACAGAAGTATCTGCAGAAACGCAGACGCAAGAAGAAACAGCAAAAGCACCGAAATATGTTTTCTGTTTATTGGTGATGGTATGAGCTATCCCCAGTTTCAGGCAGCATCTGACTATCTTGGAGCAATAGCAGATGAAGATTATGTCAAGGCACTTCCGAGCAATAGCTATGAAGACCGTGGAGGAGCAGTACTGGACGGACCGGAAGCAGGATACAAGGTTACCTATACACAGGCTGATGCAGAAGCGGTTACGGCTGAAGATGGAAGGGTTATTCTGATGGATGAGCATCTGTCAGATTCCGACGCTATGGATTATGATATGGATTGTGCAGATGGAGAATGGGCATTATCTGACTATGTACAAAAGGGTATTGAAGTATTGGATAATGACACCGGATTCTTTATGATGTGTGAAGGTGGAAAGATTGACTGGGCATGTTTTCAGCCCAGTCCCGGCAGATTTCCGTCATCAGCAGACGGAAGCGGATTTACACACCTGCTTCTTATGTACATGAACTTGGATTAAAATTCGGTATTCATATTATGGGAGGGAAGAGTTTCATTTAATCAGATGATGAAGGATATTAAGTCAGGAAAAGATACGGATTTTGTTGACGAGCTTATTTTTAAGGTCATAAATGCACCGACCAAGAGAATGAAAATTGAATATGTCTAAGGCAAATTACAAAGCCGCTTATTCTTATTGATTTTAAGAGTAGGCGGTTTTTTGCGTTCTCTTGTACTTGTTTACATAGCCACCTTGACAAAGTGGCTAAAACTATGCGAAAGGAGGACGCATCTATGTCAAATCGCAAAAAGACGGTGTTGCCGACAGAGATTGTGACAGCCGTGGAGGACTGCGGCTTTTTTGAAAGCATTCCCCTATGGGCGGTGACGCTCATCGGCGGGCTGTTCATCACAGTGCTGTCGTTCATTATGATAATGTCGGTGTACGGCAGGTTTTTCAAGCTGTACCTTTATACCGCAATCGCTCCCGTCCCTCTTTCTTCTTTGCGGGAGAGCCGAGCCAGAATGTCGGCAGGAGCTTTATCAAGAGTTATTGTGCCGTGTGCCTTGAGGGTGCAATCATCGTGCTTGTCTGCATTATCTTTTCGGTGTTTGCGGCTTCCCCGCCCGTGGTCAATCCCGATGCGGCTGCGGTCACGATGGTGTGGAGCTATATCGGGGAACTGGTATTCAATATGCTCATCCTTGTCGGTGCGGTCAAGATGGCAGACCGTGTCGTGCGTGAAATGATGGGCTTGTAAGGGAGAAAGCGGATGAAACGTGTATATATATTTAAGGACGGGGTACAAAATGCTTCGTTGTCGATAGATTTGGATTACAACCTTGAGATTGTAAGATGTGAAGATTTTGAGGATTGCAGAAATCTAAAAGAATGTGCGAGGAAATCCTTTAATAAGGCGTTAAACGAGCGTGATTTAGGAGATTGTGAGGATTCAACATCTTCTCTGACTACGGGGGAAATTCATTTTGTTAGAGGAAATCCTACTGAGTTTTCAATGGATGTCTGCATTGTATGCAGAGATACAGAGGAAGATTTTTACAGACTTATTCACAAAAAAACAGGGTTCACTTATCGGGATGAATACTATTGGAACAAAGCCCCTCATTCCGCAGGAATACAGAAAAAGGCTAAGTATATTAAGAAAAGGGGAAAATGGCAGCTTGTCAGAACGCAGTATTTGAATATCAAAAACAGATACCTGCGGCAGAACGACCACGACCATCCCTCTTTCATATGCTATATTGAAGCTGTAAACAATGTATATAACGCAAGAATGAGTTGGAAGTAAACGGAGTAAAACTTGAAGAATCGTCATTTTTCCAAAGATGGCGATTTTTTTGTGCTAAAAAGGAGGTGTTTATGGATTGGAAGTAAAGATAAATAAAGAAATCCGCAATTACACGGAATCCATGTTTTTCGGGCTGTCTATGCGGCAGTTCCTTTTTTCCGCCCTTGCCTGCGGCATACTTCTATGCCCAGAAAGCAGGGCAAAATTAAGAAAACACCCTGCGGGTATCCCTTTATGCCCAAGATGCAGGGCGAGTAATTGACTTTGACCATCGCCCCTTTAAAAATGTGGAAGTCATGGATGAGGCAATGATATCCTTATGGAATCAAAGAGTAAATCATGATGACAATGTGTATATTTTGGGGGATTTCTGCTATAGAAACGAAAAAAGTGCGGAATGGTATCTGAGTCAACTAAAGGGACATAAGCATCTGGTTCTTGGGTCTGTACCATTATCCGATGTCGGAATGGAATGGCTCTTACAGAGGTCACTTGCACTTTTATGGTCATATTCACGATAAGAGGGATGAAACATGGGAATATATGAATCAGGGGGAGAACGCTTATAATGTGGGCTGCATGTTATATGGATACGGACCGGTACGCCTGAATGAGATTGTGAAGGCGAACAGGACTATGTGATTGTCTGCGGAGACTTTGGGCTTTGCGTAAGCGGCGGATGTTCGAAGAATATAGTGCCCAAAAAGGAAGTTCTATGTTATAATTCAAATAACATCAAGGACTTCGCAACACACAGAGCAGATGTAAGGTGGCATGATGAGTAAAAATATATGCAGATTAGATGGAAATCAAATTTTTTTATCCGTACTGAGGGATGATGAGGAGGCAGTCGGCTTATACGCGAAGTGGATGTCGGATGAAACCACCTGTGTCTTTATAGAGCATGCGCATTCTGTGGTGGACATCACCCGGATGCCCGGTTGGGTAAGAAACCATTCTGTCATGCGGATGGGAATTGTCCTGAAAGAGACAGACACATTGATTGGATATTGTCATATTGACCATCGAACTGAGGATATGTCAGCCTGGTTATCCATTAACATCGGAGAAAAGTCGGTGCGTGGAAAAGGCATTGGAACCGAAGTCGTGCAGATACTCTTGCGGTACTGCTTTATGGTGCTGGGAGTGTATAGTGTCCATCTGGATGTACTGGAAACGAACACCCCTGCCATTAAGTGTTACGAGAAGGCAGGATTCAGAATAAGTGGCAGATACCGGGGGCATTGTTACTATATGCGGAACCACTATGACTGGCTGCACATGGATATCTTATATGATGAATACCTGAAAATACATGTTTAGTGGAACATATCCTATTTCTTTCAACAATTAGATGATGAAATATGTGAAAATGTGAGTATTTGTGTGTTGCCTTCCCATACCAAAGGAGAGACGAATGAGTCTGGAATTGCTGAATTAGCACGCAGATTGGCACAGAACAATCGTATAGATAAAGTTAATTATCTGATCAGAAACAAAACGATTGATAAACTGGCATATGACGGAAGTCGTGATATTAGAGTGCAAATCGGAAGCATAGGGGTTAATCCTGATGAAGATATTTAAATTTTGTTGAGACGAATGGCAAGTTGTCTCCGGAGGGAAATCAGTTTCTGATAGACAAGCATAAGGCAAGAGGAGTGAGAGATACAAAAGAACTTATGGAATTTATAGGACAACCGGAGTATGAATAAAGCAAAAAAAGTCCGTCGGTGCGTTAAAGCATCGACGGACTTTTGCTTTGCTGTTTTACAAAAGTAAAAATCAAAAAATTACAGAGTCTGATGCACCTCGCGGATCACTGCGTCGGTAAGCTCCGGAGCTTTCGCGGGATCGATGTCATCGGGAAATTCCACATCAATGGTGGAAGCAACCGGCCGGTAGTTCAGACGCAGTGCGTTTTTCTGAATATAATCGGTAGCCTGATTGTAAGTTTCCTCTGTAACGCCATTTAAAGTGATCGTATATAATTTTGCCATAATCTATCATCCTTTCTGTTGGTTTATGAGTTTGTGGAAACATTTCCTTGTTTCTGTATATAGTATATCTCTTTTTATAAAAAAAAGAAATGCACGAAAAGCATAAATATAATAATAGGAATCATTACTATATTTGTTGAATATATACAATATATCAATTAGAAAAGAACTTACAATGATTGACAGAAAGTGTAAATTTCAATATAGTGGAAGAAATGGAAATAAATGTATGGAGGCATCTTACGATTGAATATTGCAAAGGATAAATGGATGAAATACAAAGGAACTTCAGGCAGAGCGGTTCTGACTCTGTGCGGTGTCTACGGGGTAGCATATCTGTTCAGCTTACAGCCGGTGAACCGGATCTATTACAGTGTTCTGAATGTGCTGCTGGCTGTGGGAATCTATTCTATGTTGCAGCAGACGGAGCAAAATCTCCGGAAAATAGAGGAGAAAAGGGACAGGAAGCGCAGAATCTGTTACGTGGCAGTGATCAGCTTCCTGTTTGCCTTGTCCATGGTCATGGGATATCAGTTGCAGAATCTGGGAATGACGGATTGCGGAGTCCGGGGCAAAGGGATGATCCTGATCCGTGCGCTGTGCTTAAGTGTTGCCGCATTTCCTTTTGCAAATCTGTTGCTTGACGGGATAGACCGACTCTCTGCGAGAGGAGAAGCAACGATGTCGGGGAGATATTGGAAGTCCGGCATTGTATTCGCAGTAACGGCAGTCGTTATTTTCCTGTGCCTGATTCCGGTATGGCTGGCTTATTACCCGATCATCATGTCTTACGATTTTCACAGACAGGTCAACGAAGCGTATAAGGGCCTGGAATGGTTTTATCCCTTGCAGCCCATTGCACATACATGGCTGATCCGGCTGTTTTTACAGATTGGAACGGCCATCGGATCCTACGAGGCGGGAATAGCCTGTATGGCGGTATTCCAGATGGTGCTGTATGCTCTGGTCATGGGTTATGCAACGTCCATGATCTGGCGGATGACTGCTAAAAAATGGTCGGTGGTGGTAACAACACTATTTCTGGCGCTTTTCCCATACAACACGGTTTTAGTGGTGTGTACCACAAAGGATACCTTGTTTACCATATTGTTTACGTTGTTCTTTTTACTTTTTCTGGAGAGAAATTATTTCAGCAATGGAAAAAAGAAAATCCTCATGAACATTCTTCTGGTGGCTGAGGGCTGTCTGATGATGCAGTTTCGTAATAATGCAGTATATGCGGTGGCGGTATTTATGCTGCTGTTATTGATCCTGCGGCCGAAAAAGGAAAAACTGGGTATTCTGATTCTGGGGATTTGTCTGGTACTGGGAGAGACCGGAATGCGAAATGTGATCCAGACAGTCATAGGGACCCAGCTGGAGGCTCCGAAGATCGAGGCTTACAGCGTTCCCATCCAGCAGTTTGCCAGAGTGGCATATTATCATGGAGAGGAACTGGAGGCGCAGGATCCGGAGCTGGCGGCATTGCTGGAAAAATATGTGCCGAGAGATCATTGGGATGCTTATTATGCGCCGCTGGCGGATACCATCAAGGGCGCGGTAAATGCTTCGGCATATACGGAGAATTCCAGGCAGTTTTTGAGAGACTGGCTACGAGTGGGCAAACGGTATCCGAACGAGTTCCTGGATGCTTTTCTGGAACTGACCAGAGGATACTGGTTCTGGGATGATTTCTCCTGGGCGGAAAATCTGGGCTATGGCACAGACACAAGGTATGGTGTGCTCTTTACCTATACTTCCTCGGAAATCGAAGGCTATGGCAGTATTGAACATCGGTCGAAATTCCCGGCACTGGAAAAAGTGCTGGAAAAGATCGTCAGTGGTAACTGCTTTAATGAATGGCCGGTGTTTTCCGTTATTTTTCATGGATCTCTATACAGCTGGAGCCTGTTCTTTTTGATGGTGTTGTGCCTGTATCGAAGAAAATACTGGTGTTTCCAGATGAGCTTACTACCGTTTTTATACTTTGGGACTATGTTGCTGGGGCCGGTAGTGCAGGTACGTTATTTATTCCCCATTATGGTAATGCTGCCGGTACTTGCGGCATTTTTCTCGAGTGACAGGATGAAGAGCCAAAGCAATGAAAACAGGGAACAAAAGGTTGTTTTTCTGGGCCGGAAAATCTATAATAAGGCTATTGGATGATAATATAAACGGAAAGAGGACCCAATGGAGAATCAGGAGAAGAACGAAACAACTGTGCTTCCGGAGAATCCGGAGATTATGGTAAAGAATCCCCGGATCGGAAAGGTACGGAAACTGGAAGAGGAAGTCAGGCGCCAGAATGAGCTGGAGCAGCTCAGAACCAAACGGATCCGCAAGGAGCAGGAATATATCGAGCAGATGAGCAAGGCGGTGGAAGACCACCTGCGCAATACCAGAGAGGAACAGCGGTATAACGAAGAATTTGAACGGCTGATCCGCAAGGATGTCTATCGGATGCACGGCATCAGTGAGGACAAGCTGCAGGGAATGACGGAGTACCGCAATGCCTGGTATCAGGGAACGGCGTTCGGCATGTTTTTTCTGTCGCTGATTCTGACCGGAATCTGCGGATATCTTCATGGCTTCGGTTCGGAATTGTGTATTTTTATGGCATTTTATACTGCTATTGAGGGAACACTTCTGACCAATGGGAAAAGACAGCATGCATTGTTGGATATGGTGACAAGAATTCTGTATCTGCTGTTGTTTCCGGCCATGCTGATCGTATTTGTCTGTTTTGAACTGGGATTTACGGAGTATGGGATCGTCGTACCGGTACTGACGATTGCCGGTGTGGTGATTCTGGTGCTGGGAGCGGTATCGTACTTTGTGTATGACCCATACCGCCTGGACCGTAAGAACCACAAAAAGGCGGACCGCTATATCCGGGATATAGAAAAAGCCGCTGTCAAGGAAGTGGAACTGGAAGAAAAGGCACTGGCAAAACAGGCCAGAAAACAGGAAAAACTGGAACTTAAGGAAGAGGCCAGACAGGAACGGGCAGCAAAGCGAAGGGAACGGAAGAACCGGAGGGATGAGAAGCTCACCGGCTGGAAAGAAAGCATTCGCGAAAAGCTTCCGGCGAAGAAGAAAGCCACAGAGGAGAGCAGAACGGAGACAGGCATCTCAAAAGAGCCGGAAGCCGTGACGGAGGAAAAGCCGCAGGCAGGTGCAGAGGAGTCCGGGACGCCGGAGACAACCGGACCGGTAGAAAACACAGAGCCTGTAGAGACTGTGGAACAGAAGGATGCACCTGCGGAACCGGAGCAGGGGACACCGGAAGAGACTGGTAAAGCGGAAGAAATTGATACAACAAATGGGGAGGAGAAATAATGGCCTATTATCTGATTGATTTTGAAAATGTAAAGAGCCGAGGCATGGAGGGAGTGGAACTGCTGGCGGAGGAGGATACCGTCTGCATTTTCTACAGTGACAATGCGGACAGCATGACCTTTGACCTGCACCGGAAGCTGAATGAGACGAAGGCACAGATCATTTACCACAAGGTGGCAGTTGGCACCAAGAATGCACTGGATTTCCAGCTGGCAACGTATCTCGGTTACCTGATCTGTGAGCAGCAGAGGGAAGGGATACACCCGGATTACTTTATCGTGACCAAGGACAATGGATTCACCAGTCTGATGGTATACTGGAAAGCACAGGGAGTTCCCGTGCGGATCACCCGCAATCTTCTGTGGGGAAAGAACCCGACAGCGGAACAGAATCCTGCGGCCGAAGAAAATGCGGAGGAAATAACGGGAAGCGTGGAACGGGAGAGTGTGCAGAATCTGCCGTTGGAAGAAGCAGAGCCGATGGCAGTGGAAATCACAGAACAGGAGACAGAGAACGCAACAGCGGTAATGACGGAGGAACCGAAGGCGGAAGTGGATGCAGAGGAGATTGCAGAGCCAGCATTTGTGAGCGTGCAGATCCTGGAAGAACCGTTGCCTGAGATACTGGAACCTGTGCCTGTGGAACCCGTGAAAAAAACGGTAAGGAAAAAGAGCGGAAATACCCGGAAGAAGAATACTGCAAATATGACAGAAAAGAAAACGACGGAGAAAACTGTTGATAAGAAGGCTTCAGAGAAGAAGGCAGCAGAAGAACCGGATGAACTGGCCCAGGCAGTGGAAAAGGTGCTTTCCGACCAGACCATCGTCCCTCAGGTGGTAAAATTCATCCGCCAGTACAAGACCAAACAGGGAATCAACAATGCCCTGAACAAAGAGTTCAAGGACAGCAAACGTACCAGCGAGATTTATTCCGCTATCAAACCTCTGATCGCGGATAAAAAGGGAAAATGATAAAATAGATCAACAAAAAATTAAAAGAAAACTATTGACATTATAAAATCAGAGTGGTATCTTTGCTATCGAACAGAAAGTGAAATTCGATGAGCAGAACAAGATCTGCATACGGAAGCATTTCAGAGAGCCGCCGGTTGGTGTGAGACGGCATGTGAGTATGACAGACTATCCTCTGTGAGAAGTACACTGAAGCAGTTAAGTAGGTGTCACCGGTATTCTACCGTTATTTAGAAGCCTGTTGGAAATGAGATATTTGTATTTCATGGAGATGGGAACAAGAGGTCATGTGATAAAACATGGCAAGCAAAGTGGTAACGCGGAGAGCTTAGAGCTTTTCGTCTTTGAGTGCTTATAAAGCACTGGAGACGGAAAGCTTTTTTGTTTTACGGGCAATCAGAATTTTCTTTCTGTCACGACAAAACAACAAGACACAAGAAAGAAGGAAACAAAAATGAACAGTTTGGTAATCATTCTGATCGCAATGGTAGTGCTGGTAGCAGGCTATGTCTTCTACGGAAGATGGCTTGCCAAAAAGTGGGGAATCGATGAGAAGGCGAAGACGCCTGCGTTTACCCATGAAGACGGAGAGGACTTCGTGCCTTCCTCCAAATTCACTGTATTTTCTCATCAGTTTTCCTCTATCGCCGGAGCAGGTCCTGTGACGGGTCCCATCCTCGCATCGGTATTCGGATGGGTTCCCGTGCTCCTGTGGCTTCTGATCGGCGGTCTGTTCTTCGGTGCCGTACAGGATTTCGGTGCGCTGTATGCCTCCGTGAAGAACGAAGGAAAATCCATGGGAATGATCATTGAAAAATACATTGGTAAAACCGGCAGAAAGTTGTTCATGCTGTTCTGCTGGCTGTTCACTCTGTTAGTCATTGCAGCATTTACCGATATGGTGGCAGGTACCTTCGTAGGTACCGGACTGGAAGATGCCAGTGTGGCATATGCCAACGGCAGTGCGGCATCCATTTCCATGTTGTTCATCGTTGTAGCAGTGATCTTCGGTCTGATCCAGAAAAAGGTCGGCAAGATGAACGAGTGGGTCAAGGCAGTCGTAGCCATCGGTCTGTTGGTAGTAATGTTCGCTGTAGGTATGCATCTTCCCATCTATGCTTCCAAGACTGCATGGATCTACATCATCATGGCATACCTGTTCCTTGCATCCGTAATGCCCATGTGGCTTCTGATGCAGCCCAGAGATTACATGACCACCTTTATGCTGCTGGGTATGATCATCGGTGCCGTACTTGGTGTGGTTGTGGCTCATCCCGATATGGAGCTGAATGCATTTAACGGTTTTCAGGTAGGTAACAGCAGCCTGTTCCCGACTCTGTTCGTCACCATCGCCTGCGGTGCGGTATCCGGCTTCCACAGCCTGGTATCCTCCGGTACTTCATCCAAGACCATCAGCAATGAAAAAGATATGCCCATGGTAGGTTATGGTGCCATGATCGTAGAGAGCCTGCTGGGTGTGGTTGCACTGGTAGTTGTCGGTGCAGTTGCAGTCAATGGCACGAAGCCCGATGGTACACCGTTCTCCATTTTCTCCTCCGGTGTCGCAGGATTCCTGGAGAAGATGGGGGTTCCCGTAACCGTAGCAACTGTATTCATGACCATGTGTGTATCTGCATTGGCACTGACTTCTCTGGATTCCGTAGCAAGAATCGGGCGTATGTCCTTCCAGGAGCTGTTCCTGGGAGACACCACAGATACCGCAAAGATGACTCCCGTGCAGAGAGTTCTGACCAATAAGTATTTTGCAACTGTGATCACTTTGTTTTTCGGTTATCTGCTGACTCTTGGCGGATACAACAATGTATGGCCGCTGTTCGGTTCTGCGAACCAGCTGCTGGCAGCACTGGTATTGATCGCCCTGGCCGTATTCTTAAAGACTACCGGTCGTACCGGCTGGACACTGTACTTCCCTATGGGAATGATGCTGGTCGTAACCTTTACTGCAT
Organism: Lachnospiraceae bacterium GAM79; assembly: GCA_003584705.1. Taxonomy (GTDB): domain Bacteria; phylum Bacillota; class Clostridia; order Lachnospirales; family Lachnospiraceae; genus Acetatifactor; species Acetatifactor acetigignens. The sequence continues at coordinate 2,278,524 of AP018536.1, read as the reverse complement.
TGATCCAGAAGACAGTTGCCCTGGTGAAAAATGTGGCATCCGGACAGGCAACCTTCCTGGTAGACGGCTTACAGCTGATCGTAGCCATACTGCTTATGGTACTGGGAGTTATGGTTGCTTACAGCTGCATCCGCAAGCTGTTCGGTGCCGGGAAAAATTCAGAAAAAGAGGCAGCATAAGTTGTCAAAAAAATTGATTTTCCGGTAGAAAAGAAAGATAAGATATGCTAGAATAAGGAACGGTCAAGGAGCAAAAAACTCTTTGACCGTTCTTTTCGTCAGAGTGGACGCTGATGGGAAGAGTAATAACAGAGATACAAATATGGGAAGAAGATAAAAGGATAGGATTGAAAATGAAACAGAATATGCAGGATCTGACGGAAGGACCCTTAGGAAAGAAAATACTGATCTTCAGCGTGCCGTTAATGCTGTCCAATCTGTTACAAGTGCTTTTCAACATGGCGGATATTGCGGTGATCGGTCAGTTCGCCGGTTCCCTGTCGCTGGGAGCGGTAGGGTCCACAGCCACACTGGTCACCATGTTTACCGGATTCCTCATTGGTCTGTCCGGCGGTATCAATGTACTGACGGCACTGTATTACGGGGCAAAGGATAGGGAAAGCCTGTCGAAGACGATTCATTCCGCCGCACTGGTCAGCCTGATCATGGGAGTGCTGTTACTGGTACTGGGAGTCGGCTTATCCGAGTGGATGCTGACAATGCTGAAGACCAGAGAGGAACTTTTGGACAAAGCAGTATTGTACCTGCGGATCTATTATCTGGGAATGCCGGCGCTGGCCATTTACAACTTTGGTAATGCGGTGTACAGCGCAGTGGGGAATACGAAGAAGCCTCTGTATTATCTTGGTTTTTCCGGAGTGCTGAATATTATTTTGAACCTGTTTTTTGTGATCGTCTGTCATATGGATGTGGCAGGAGTGGCATTGGCCAGTATCATTTCCCAGTATGTATCTGCAGCATTAATCCTGCAGGAGCTGCTTCGCTGCAAAGACATTTATGCCTTGCATCCGGGAAAGCTGCGGTTGGATCCGGAACTTACGAAGGATATCCTGAAGCTGGGAATGCCCTCCGGATTGCAGAACGTAATTTTCCAGTTTGCCAACAGCTTTGTGCAGATGGGTGTGAATTCCTTTGATGCCACCATGGTGGCAGGCAATTCCGCAGCCACCAATGCAGATGCCATGGTATACGATGTCATGGCAGCATTCTATACCGCCTGCGGCAGCTTTATGGGACAGAATTACGGTGCGGGCAAGAAGAAAAGGGTGCGGAACAGTTACCTCATCAGCCTGGCATATTCCTTCGGCATCGGTATGATCCTGGGAGTGTCACTGGTATTTTTCGGAAGAGCGTTTTTGTCCCTGTTTACCAGAGATGCGGCAGTTATGAATGCCGGTATGTACCGTCTGACAATCATGGGATTTTCGTATTGTATTTCGGCATTTATGGACTGTACCATTGCGGCGGCCAGAGCCATGGGCAAGAGCATTATACCTATGTTCATTGTCATCATGGGCTCCTGCGTGTTCCGTGTAATCTGGGTCTACACCGTATTTGCCTATTTCCATACGATACCGTCCCTGTATCTGCTGTATGTTTTCTCCTGGAGTATCACCGCAGTGGCGGAAATCCTCTATTTCATACGGATATACAAACAGAAAATGGCTCTCCTGTCGTAAGACAGAAGAGCCATTTTGCTGTAATGCGATGAGCCGGCCGGCTCGAGGGTGTATGGATTTATGCAGCTTCGGTCTCTGCGGCAGCAGAAACAGCAGCGTAACGAACCGGCAGGAGATGAGCGCGTTCCAGTGCAACATAGATGATGGGGATCAGAATCAGCTGGATAATGATACCGGGGAGGCAGGATACGAAATATCCGGCAGCCCAGGCAGACCAGCTGTAGGAGCCGCCTGCGAAGATCAAGGCACGCAGGATTCCGGTGATCACACGGCCGCCCAGCATGGCGATGATTAAAGCCGCATACAGATCAATGACCAGCTTACCGCTGCGGAGAAACTGCATGACCAGACCGCTGATCAGACCATAGAGTCCCAACTCGATCATCATGACAGGCATATATCCGAAAACGGGCATACCGGTAAGCAGACTGGATACCAGAGGTCCGAGAATGCCGCAGACCAGACCGAAAGGTGCTCCACAGACCAGACCGCACAGAAGCACGGGCAGATGCATGGGGGAGAACAGGACACCGCCCTTGGGAATGGCGTGCAGAGTCATGGGCAGAACCACACATAAGGCAATACACAGAGCAGTGAGGATGCTTTTGTTTAAAACAGTTAATTTTTTCATGGAAAACCTCCTGATAAGATATAACTGTTCAGAGTCTCCATTCGCAAAAAGCCTCTCCGAGACGGAGAAACCTGAACAGTAACAAAAAAGCCAGAACGGCACACTTTTCCCTTCTGGGATAAATATGCCTTCTGGCGTTAAGCTCCTTCCTGAAGCATAATACATAATAAAGGGTGGGCATTTTTTTGTCAAGATAAATTGCAAAAAAGCATTTGCCATGCTATCATGGAACATGTATGTATTATTTTTGGCAGGAGTAAAGTTATGCGTATTATGGTAATGGACGGCCAGGGCGGAGGCGTAGGCAGAAGCCTGCTGGAGGCTCTGAAGGAACGGTTTCCGGAGGCGGAACTGATCGCAGTGGGAACCAACGCCACAGCTACGGCGAATATGATGAAGAGCGGCGTGACAAGTGGTGCCACCGGGGAGAATGCCGTGGTATATAACAGTAAGAGAGTAGACGTGATCGTAGGACCGGTGGGAATCGTCATGGCGGATGCCATGTTAGGTGAGATCACCCCCACCATGGCAGCAGCGGTAGCTTCGAATGATGCAAAACTGATCCTGATCCCCATGAGTAAATGCCATGCCACTATCGTGGGAGTCGAGAGCAGACGCCTGGGAGAATACATTGCGGAGGCTGTGGATGAGATCGCTGAGAACTGTTTCTGAGCTGACAGAGGAATTGCGTGTGCTTCCCACCGGAATGCGCATTATTGCCATTGACGGCAGATGCGCCGCAGGGAAGACAACACTGGCTGCCAGACTTGCAAAAGAACTGGGCGGAGATGTGATCCATATGGATGATTTTTTTCTGCCGCCTGCACTTCGGACGCAGGAGCGCAGAAGCGAGCCCGGCGGAAATGTGCACTATGAACGATTTTTGACGGAAGTCATACCGAAGCTTGCATCGGGACAAGCATTTTCCTATCAGAGATTTGACTGTTCCCGCATGGCACCGGGAGACTGGCTCCCGGTACAAAATAACGGTTTTGTATTCGTGGAAGGCGCTTACAGCTGCCATCCGGTACTGGGAGAATACATGGACCGGAAAGTATTTCTGGATATAGACCATGAGACGCAGACGGAGCGGATCCGCACGAGGAACGGAGAGGACATACTACAGGACTTCCTGCAGCTGTGGATTCCGTTGGAAGAAGCATATTTTCAGGCATTTTCCCTAGAGGAGAATACCGATTACATTATAAAACAGACGAAAGGCGAGACAGATGCTGCATCAGTTTTACCCGGATTATGAGGCGGATTCCGCCTATGGCATAGATTACAGAACATTATATGAACAGGGGTATCGCGGAATCATTTTTGATATTGACAATACACTCGTACCGCACGGGGCACCGGCAACACCGCAGGCAACAGAGTTCTTCGGCAGATTGCGGGAATTGGGATTTCAGACACTGCTGTTATCGAACAACAAGGAGCCCCGCGTAAAAAGTTTTGCGGATGCAGTAGGTGCTTCCTATATCTATAAGGCCGGGAAACCCGGAAGAGAAGGTTATCTGCGGGCTATGGAACAGATGCATACCGGGGCGGATACCACACTTTTTGTGGGGGATCAGCTGTTCACCGATGTGTGGGGAGCTAAGAAATGCGGGATCATGACCTATCTGACGAAACCCATTCATCCGAAAGAAGAGATTCAGATCGTACTCAAGAGATATCTGGAAAAGATCGTACTGTTTTTCTACCATAGAGAAAAGCGTCGGAAAGGAAATCAAAATGCTGAATGATATCAATGGCTATACCAGAACCTGCGGACTGATCGGAAACCCGGTGGAGCACACCCTGTCTCCGGTGATCCACAATACCCTGTCCATGGTGCTTGGGAAAAATCTGGCCTATGTCCCGTTCCATGTGGAGACCGGAAGACTGGAGGATGCCGTGAAGGGTGCTTTTGCACTGAATCTGCTGGGAATAAATGTAACGGTTCCCTATAAAAGCGATGTGATCCCGTACCTGGATGACATAGATCCGCTGGCATCAAATATCGGTGCTGTAAATACGCTGGTCCGCACGGAAAAGGGCTATAAAGGCTACAATACCGATATGCCGGGATTGTACCGGGCCATGTGCGAGGACGGCGTCAAAGTCAAGGGACAGAAAGTGCTGATCCTGGGAGCCGGAGGAGTAGCCAGAGCGGTAGCCATGATGCTGTTGGATAAGGGGGCGAAAGAGGCCATTATCCTGAACCGTACGGTGGAAAAGGCACAGAGCATAGCGGACGAGGTGAATCACCTCACCGGAAAAAAACGGAAATTTGCAAAAGCCCTGTCTATAGATGCGTATGATACGCTGCCGGAAGGAGAACGCTATCTGGCAATACAGGCCACCAGTGTGGGTATGTATCCGGACTGTGATGCGGCGGTGATCGAGGATCCCACATTTTATAAGAGAGTACACACCGGATATGATCTGATCTTCAATCCACCGAAGACCCGGTTTATGGAACTGGTGGAGGCACAGGGCGGTGAAGCCTATAATGGTGCGAAGATGCTTCTCTATCAGGGAATCATTGCTTTTGAATTGTGGACAGGCTGCCAGGTGGAACCCTGGCTTGCAGACAAAGTCTATGAACGGATGCAGAAAGCAAAAAAGACAGAGGACGGGAAATAAAAAAATGAAACACAAACGAAGGAATATCGTCCTGATCGGCTTTATGGGATCGGGGAAGACAACACTGGGACTGAAACTGTCCTATCTGCTACGGATGCCGGTAGAAGACACGGACAAGCTGATCGAGAGACAGGAGGGCAGGAGCATCACACAGATCTTTGCGGATGACGGTGAATCCTATTTCCGGGAACTGGAGACGGAACTGCTGCGAAAATGCGGGGAACAGAAATACGAACGTATCCTGTCTGTGGGAGGAGGCACTCCGGTCAATCCGGTGAACCGGCCCCTGCTGCATCAGTGCGGAACAGTGGTATATCTGCGAGTGTCGCCGGAAGTGGTCTACGAGCGGCTGAAAAATGACACTACAAGGCCCCTGCTGCAGTGTGAGGATCCTCTGACAAGGATCCGGGAACTGCTGGAGATCCGGGACAAAATCTATGCGGAATGTGCGGACATTATACTGGATGTGGATAACAGGCATTCCGATGAACTGGCGGAAGAGTTACAGCTGCAGTTACGGAAGCAGAAAGACATACAGAGAAAAAAGGAGAGAAAAAAGATGAAAATTCTGGTGATCAACGGACCGAATCTGAATTTTCTGGGAATTCGTGAGAAAAAGATCTACGGAACACAGGACTATCAGTATTTACTGGATCTGATCGACAAAAAAGCAAAAGAAACCGGAGAGGAGATCCAGGTGTTCCAGAGCAACCATGAAGGAGCCATCATCGACAGGATCCAGGAGGCTTATTCTGACGGAACGGAGGGGATCGTGATCAACCCCGGTGCCTACACCCATTACAGCTATGCCATCCGGGATGCTCTGGCAAGCGTGGATATTCCCAAGGTGGAGATTCATATTTCCGATATTACGAGCAGAGAAGAGTTCCGCAAGATTTCTGTGACAGCACCGGTATGTAACAGGCAGATTTACGGACAGGGACTGGACGGTTATCTGCAGGCTATCGATTTCCTGCGGGAGAACAGGCAGTAGTTTCCCGAGAAATTTGAAAAAATTTTTCAAAAGTAGTTGAAATGTGCATGTTTTTATATTAAAATGTTAAAGAATTATGACGTGAAAATATTTAGGAGGAATACATTATGATTTCTGCAGGTGATTTCAGAAATGGTATTACCATTGAGTATGATAACAATGTTTACCAGATTATCGAATTCCAGCATGTTAAGCCGGGAAAGGGCGCAGCTTTCGTAAGAACCAAGCTGAAGAACATCAAGAGTGGCGGTGTTGTCGAGAAGACTTTCCGTCCTACTGAGAAGTGCCCTCAGGCGCGTATTGATAGAAAGGATATGCAGTATCTGTATGAAGATGGCGATCTGTACTACTTCATGGATACCGAGACTTACGATCAGGTTGCACTGAACTCTGAGACTGTAGGCGATGCACTGAAGTTCGTAAAAGAGAACGAGATGTGCAAGATCTGCTCCCACAATGGCAGCGTATTCTCCGTGGAGCCTCCTCTGTTTGTAGAACTGGAGATCACTGAGACCGAGCCCGGATTCAAGGGTGATACCGCTACCGGTGCCAGCAAGCCTGCTACCGTTGAGACCGGAGCTACTGTTGCAGTACCTCTGTTCGTTAACCAGGGCGACAAGATCAAGATCGATACCAGAACCGGTGAATATCTGTCTCGTGCATAATTGTTGAGACTACCACTGTTCTGAGCAATATCCGATAAGAGAACCTGTAAGGCAATAAGTTATCCTGTTTCGGGATGGCTTATTGCTTTTGTTATTTTCTACATTTTTACACCGGAAATACCACATGGGAAAAAGCAGGAGGGGAGCCTGCTTCGGAGAGGCATGGAGGTATTCTATGGAGATTTCTACATTTAAAGTAAAGGTACAGAAGGCTGTCAGCGAAGTGTTGGGACAGGAGTATACAGTGGAACTGCGGGAAGTGCAGAAGAATAACGGAGTGCTGCTTCAGGGACTGATGATCCGTAAGGGACAGGACAATGTGACACCTACGATTTATCTTAATTCCTTCTGGGAAGCTTATGAGGGTGGCGTGACCTTTGCAGATATTATTAAGAAGATCATCAGTATCTATAAGGAGGACGGAATCGGCCGGAAGATCGATGTTTCCTTTTTTCAGGATTTTGAGAAGGTAAAGGAGAAACTGTGCTTCCGGCTGGTGAACCGGGAGAAGAACCGGGAGCAGCTGGAAAAAGTGCCGTATATTCCGATACTTGATCTGGCAATCTGCTTCTACTATGCGTTTGACGAAGCAGGAGTGGACAACGGTATGATCCCCATCTACAGATCCCATCTGGACAACTGGAAGGTGACAGACAGGGATCTGCTGGAGATTGCAGTGAAAAATACCCCCAGACTGTTTCCCGGTGAGACCATTCCCATGGAGGATGTGCTGGGAGACGCACTGCAGGAACTTCCGGAGGAAGTCCGGAGGGAATTTTTGAGGAAGGTATCCATGATGATCCTGACGAATTCCCGCAAGACTTACGGTGCCTGCAGCATCCTGTATCCCGGGATGCTGGAGCAGCTGGCAGAGCGTATCGGCGGCGATTATTACATGATCCCCAGTTCTGTTCATGAATTCCTGCTGGTTCCCAGGGAACGGGAACAGGACAGGGAAGAACTGAAGAAAATGATCGCAGAAGTGAACCGGACGGAGCTGCCGCCGGAGGAAGTTCTGTCGGACCATTTATATCTGTATTGCAGCCGGGAGAGGGAAGTAAGGATAGTGTAGAATACCGGAGTGAATATTATGTTTGAAAAAAACTAAATAATTCCTAAATAATTCCAACAATTTAAACTGGACATATGTAGTGTTTTATGATATTATAGTCGAGGTGATGTAACAAATTTGTAATATTTGCATCCGTAGTCTAATGGATAGAACGGAGGCCTCCGACGCCTTTAATGCAGGTTCGATTCCTGTCGGATGCATTTACATCACCTTGATTATAGGGAGAGAGATGAGAGAAGCCGCTTGCGGCTTTTTGCGATTAAAGAACTTTTTTTCAGAATTTGGAAAGGACGCAATATGTGGAAAGAAAAATTACATTTTCTTGGAAACTATATCATAAAGCATAGTAAAGTAGTTTTGCCGGCTGTCGTTGTTGTGGCAGTGGCAGTCACCGTATCCGTAAGCCTGAGTATGAACAACCGTCACCGTGAGGAGCAGCAGAACGCAGAGAGCGCAGCGGCAGTGTCCAGTGAGATTGCTACGGAACCGACAACAGAGGATGTACCTTTGGTAGCAAATGAGGAAGGTGCGGTATATACTCTGGTAGCTACTTATTATAATGCCATGGCGACCGGTGATGAGACAACGTTACGTTCCGTTTGTGATGAGATCTCCGACAAAGACATGTATCGTTATCTGGAACTGGCACAGTATATTGATTATTATCCGACTTTGGAGATCTATACCAAGACCGGCCCGGAAGAGGGTTCGGTGATCGCTTATGTATATTACAAGATTGCATTTGTGGGTCATGAGGAAGAGGTGCCCGGTTATCAGGCACTTTATATCTGCACCAATGATCAGGGAGAAATGTATATCAAGCGCGGCGAGAACAGTGAGGAAGTCAACGATTATATCAAGACGTTAAGCACGCAGGATGATGTTGTGGAATTTAACAACAAGATCACAGTGGAATACAATGAACTGATGGTAGATCATCCGGAAGTATTGCAGTATATCAGTGAGCTGGATTCTCAGGTAAGCATTGCCGTAGGAGAGAAGCTGGCCAATCAGGTAGCCGGAGATCAGAATACAGATACCTCTGCGGAAGGCGGTGATCAGGCGGCAGACGGTCAGGATACTTCTGCCGAAGGCACAGAGCAGCCCGCAGAAGAGCAGGGACCGCAGTATGTGACGACAACTACTACCGTAAATGTCAGAAGCTCCGACAGTGAGCAGGCGGATAAGCTGGGTAAAGTGGCAGGAGGTACGAAGCTTCAGGTACTGGAGCAGCGCGCCAACGGTTGGACCAAGGTAGATTATGAAGGTAAGGAAGGCTATATCAAGACAGAGTTCCTGCAGCTGGCAGAGAGCGCAGCCGGTGCCGAGACCATCGGAACCGTGACCGCTACCACCAATATCAATGTACGTGCATCCGCCAGTGAGACTGCAGATCGTCTGGGAGTTCTTTCCGGTGGCGATTCCGCGGAACTGGTCGGCACAGAAGGCGACTGGAGCAAGATCAGGTACAATGGCCAGATCGGATACGTCAAGAGTGAATATGTACAATAACAGATTTTCCAAGTTCGTAGGGGCGCGGATGCTTGCATACGGCGACCTATGAACTTGAGAAAATCGCACCTACATGAGGAAGAAGCGATTTGCGGAAGCAAATCAGCGGAATCCGAATGTAGGTAGAATTGCGAGAGCAGCGAAGGCTGCGGAGCAATTCGTATTGCGCGGCGAATGATAGGGCGAATGCCCGACAGCGAAGAAATGCGAAGCATTTTTGAGCGGTGCACTGCGGGCTTGGAATAAAATAAGAAAATTCAGGGAAAGCTTCTTACCAAAAACGGTAAGGAGCTTTTTCTATGAATAAAACAGGAAATCACAATCTGAAGAAACAGGAGATCAACATCTACCGGGAGATCCAGCGTAACACGGAAATGGCCATGAAGGCCCTGGATGCCGTTACGGACAAAATCTACGACGACAGGCTGGCAGCCGTGGTGGCGGAACAGGAATTACAGTACTCCAGGCTGCATGACAGGGCAGTGCAGAATCTGGTGGAGGGCAAGGCCCAGACCTACCGGGAGAATGCCATGGAGAACATGATGCTGCGCTTTGGAATCGGTTATAACACCCTGCTCGACACCAGCACAAGTCATATCGCAGAAATGATCATCAAGGGCAGTAATAACGGTGTGCTGGAGATGGAGAAGGTGTTGGCACACAATGAAGAGTTTGCCGGAAGCCCCTGCCGCAGTCTGGCGAAGGAACTGATCGAGATGGAGAATGCCAACATCCGGACTCTGAAAGAATATCTATAGCATACAAAACGACCGCTTTCGGCAATTTAGCGTACACCATAACGCACAAATTGTATACTTGCATACCTTTTTGTGCAATTTTTATAGAAAATGGCCAAAAACTTTTACGATTTAGTGAAATAAAGTTTATTGTACAATTAAAAAAGTCGTTTTATAATAAAGCATATGGCAACCAGGTTGTCATGAATCTGTATACCAATTGAAGGAGGACATTCAAATGTCATATGTTGATGAAGTATTTGATTTGGTAGTCGCAAAGAATCCTGCACAGCCCGAGTTCCACCAGGCAGTCAAAGAGGTTCTGGAATCTCTTCGCGTGGTGATCGAGGCAAATGAGGAAAAGTATCGTAAGGATGCTCTGCTGGAGAGACTGGTAACTCCCGAGAGACAGATCCTGTTTCGTGTACCCTGGGTGGATGATAAGGGTCAGGTACAGGTAAACAACGGTTTCCGTGTACAGTTCAACTCCGCAATCGGACCTTACAAGGGAGGCTTACGTTTACATCCTTCCGTTAACTTAGGTATCATCAAGTTCCTTGGTTTCGAGCAGACCTTCAAGAACTCTCTGACCGGCTTGCCTATCGGCGGTGGTAAGGGTGGTTCCGATTTTGATCCCAAGGGTAAATCCGACAGAGAGATTATGGCTTTCTGCCAGAGCTTCATCACAGAACTTTACAAATATATCGGAGCAGATACCGATGTTCCTGCAGGTGATATCGGTACCGGCGCAAGAGAAATCGGTTATATGTACGGACAGTACAAGAGACTGACCGGCCTGTATGAAGGTGTTCTGACCGGTAAGGGCTTAAGCTATGGCGGATCCCTGGCAAGAACTGAAGCAACCGGTTATGGCCTGCTGTATCTGACCGAGGAGATGTTAAAGTGCAATGGCAAGGATATCGCAGGCAAGACCGTGGCTGTATCCGGTGCCGGTAACGTAGCAATCTACGCCATCCAGAAAGCAGAGCAGTTAGGTGCCAAGGTAGTTACCTGTTCCGATTCCACCGGCTGGATTTATGATCCCGAAGGAATCGATGTAGCACTGTTGCAGGAAGTAAAGGAAGTAAAGCGTGCAAGACTGACCGAGTATGCTGCTGCAAGACCCAGCGCACAGTATCATGAGAAGAAGAATGGTGAGCATGGTGTATGGACCGTGAAGTGTGATGTAGCTCTTCCCTGTGCAACCCAGAACGAACTGGATCTGGAGGATGCAAAACAGCTGGTTGCTAACGGCGTATTCGCTGTAGCAGAGGGCGCTAACATGCCTACCACCATGGAAGCTACCGAGTACTTCCAGAAGAACGGCGTTCTGTTCTGCCCCGGCAAAGCATCCAATGCAGGTGGTGTTGCTACCTCCGCTCTGGAGATGAGCCAGAACAGTGAGAGACTTTCCTGGACCTTCGAAGAGGTTGATGCAAAGCTGAAGACCATCATGGTTAATATCTTCCACAATCTGGATGATGCAGCCAAGAAGTACGGCATGGAAGGTAACTATGTAGCAGGTGCTAACATCGCAGGCTTCCTGAAGGTTGCAGATGCTATGACTGCACAAGGTATTGTATAGGAACATCTGAAAACATAAGGTATATCATGAGCACCGGATCGAATGTGAAAACGTTTGATCCGGTGATTTTTTTATGCAAAAAATACCCGCCCCTGTAGCTGCGTGGAGCAGTGGTACAGGGGCGGGTATTGTTATTTCTATGGTATTCTATGGTTCACATATTATTCTTCTGTCTGCGGCTGCGCTGCAGCATTACGGGCATTGATCTCGGCCTGTTGCTGGTTGATCACAGATTCGTAGTCCGGATTGGCAAAGAAGGTTGCATCATGCTGACACTGACTTCTGGTGTTCGGTGTGCTGACAGTCTGCGTGCCATCCGGATTGTTGATGATGACAGTGGAGCCCTGCTGTAATGCAGGATCTTCTACCAGAGGCATGGTGGCAACACCGGTGTACTTGAACGGGCAGTCAGGGCTTGCGGGTAATCCGTCGTAAGCACAGATCTCGCCCTGATAGTGTACATCGCAGCTTTCCGTTGGTTCCGTACCCTCAGCAAAATACTCTGTATATACACAGCCATCGCAGAGACCGGGAATCGGGAGCTTGCCGGACTGGGAACATACCGCTACCTGTACAATACCGGAGGGAACCGGGAACTGGGTGTTAGGCAGATCCTCATGAACACGCTTCATAACCTTACGCCATAAGGTCTTGGAGACACCGTCCTCGGCACTGTTCAGGTCAACATTGTTGTCGTACCCGGTCCAGGTAGCAGCGGTGTAGTAAGGGGTATATCCTACAAACCAGGCATCGGTAGGTCCGGTAGTAGTACCGGTCTTACCGGCGATAGCCATACCGCCGAAATTTACACGGCCACCGGTACCGGAGGTAACTACATCCTGCATAGCACTGGTCAGCAGGAAAGCGGTGGTCTCCTTGATGACCTGTCTGGTAGCCGGATTGGTGTTGTCCAGAATTACATTGCCATCGGAATCGGTGACCCTGGTGTACAGCTTCGGGGTGACATAAGTACCGCCGTTGGCAATAGCTGCGTAGGCACCAGTCAGTTCGTAAGGAGTAACACCGTAGGTCAGACCGCCCAGAGCCAGGGACTGGTTCACGTCGGACTTGATCTCGTTGCCGACCTGCACACCGTCGGTCAGAGTGGTAAATCCAAAGTTCAGCAGATAATCATAACCAAGTCTCGGAGTGATCACCGTGATGTTCTTAACTGCGATGATATTCAGGGAGTCACGGATCGCACTTCGGATATTCTGGATGCCCCGGTAACCGGTCTTGTACCAGTTACGAACGGGAGTACCGTCTGCATAGTTAAACGGTGCATCGTTGTATACAGTAGCCAGAGTCTTGCCGGCACTGTCCAGAGCGGGAGCGTAGGAGGCCACTACCTTGAAGGTGGATCCCGGCAGACGCTTGGCACTGGTGGCGCGGTTCAGGGTTCTACGGCCCTCCTTGGCACCGCGGCCGCCGATCATGGCTACCACATAGCCGGTGTTCTGCTCCTCAATGACCATAGCGGACTGGGGCTGTGGAGTCATGGAAATAGTTTCTTCGTAATTGTCCGCATTGTCTTCCACACCCAGCTGCGCCAGCATTGCGGAGCGGTAAGTGTCTACAGCCGCATAGGCATCGTCCTGGGAAGAAAAGATCAGGTTGAATTTCTTATTCTGGTTCTGTTTGAACCACGTCATCATATTTTCTTTACTGAAGTTATTCTTGGTACCGTCGGGAGAGATAATGGTAAGAGCATAGTTCAGATACCATTTTACATTCTCCGGGTAGTTGGAAGCATCTGCGTATTCCTCGTTCAGAATATTCTGGATCTTGGGATCTAACGTGGATTCCACACGTAAACCGCCGGAGGTCAGCAGAGTCTCGGCCATGTTCTCGTTGTAACCGGCCAGGATCAGATCCTGTTTTACCTGTTCATATACCGCATCGGAGAAGTAGGAACCTGTGGTGGCATTGGCCTCCTGATAATCGATGTCGTACAGGCCGATCCGCTCGTACACAGCATCGGTATCTGCCATGGCTTCGTCGTATTGCGCCTGGGTGATGAAGCCAAGCTCCAGCATTTTCGTCAGACATTTCTCACGACGTTTTACATTCTCTTCCGGATGACGGATGGGATTGTATTTAGAAGGATTCTGCGTGATACTGGCAATGACCGCACATTCGGAAATGGTCAGTTCGCTGCAGTGTTTACCGAAGTAACGTAAGGAGGCGGATTCCACACCCAGGGTGTTCTGACCCAGGTTGATGGCATTCATATAACGCAGCAGAATCTCGTCCTTGGAGTAGTACTTTGTAATCTCCAGTGCCAGGTACTGCTCCTGAATCTTACGTTTGATTTTTTTGATCTTGTTATTACCCTCGGAGGTCCAGTCCGTAAAGACGGTATTTTTTAGAAGCTGCTGGGTAATGGTACTGGCACCCTGGGCTTCTTCACCACCGGTCTTAAAAAACTGGTAACCGGCACGGATAATACTCTTGAAATCAATCCCGTTATGCTGATAGAAGCGTTCATCCTCAATGGCTACGAAAGCCTTGCCCATGTAGTCGGGAATCTCGTCCATGCCGACGGAGAGACGGTTGGAGTTGGTACTGACGTACTGGTCGATCTCGTTGCCCTCTCTGTCATAGACGATGGTAGCTTCGCCGACTGCCACGACATCCGACAGACGGATCGTGGGGGTGGAGGAGAGGATGCCGCGGAAAACACCGATACCGGCGGCTACACCGCAGATGCCGATGCCTACGACAGCTGCCAGCATGACCTTGACACAGGTCAGAGCGATTTTTCTTCCCCATTTTTGTGATTTAGAGTTGAGTGTCTTCTGCTTCGCACGGACACCTTTTTTTCCATAATTCATAAAACAAGTCCTTTCTGTCTGAGATACAGACGAAGACATTATACCAAATAATGCTATGTAAATAAAGGCTTTTTAGAATTGTTTCACATTTTGGAGAAGTTATGCTACACTGGAAAAGAAAGTAAAAGAAAATAAGAATTTATAAAGCAGAAAATAAGAGAGGTCATACATGGACAACATGACAGCAACAGACAGCTACAGAGTCCTTTTGTCCGGCGGGGAAGGCGAAATCGTGGAGAAAAAGTCCCGCTTTATCTCTACGATCCGCAAGTGTGAAACCGAGGAAGAAGCAGTGGCTTTTATAGAAGAAATGAAAAAAAAATACTGGGATGCCAGACACAACTGTTCTGCATTTATAATAGGAAGCAGAGGCGAACTGACCCGGTGCAGCGATGACGGGGAACCCTCCGGAACGGCGGGGCGTCCGATGCTGGAAGTATTGACCGGATCCGGTATCCGCAATATTGCGGTGGTAGTGACCAGATATTTTGGTGGCACATTGCTTGGCACCGGCGGCCTGGTGCGGGCCTATACCCAGGCGGTGAAGGAGGGGCTGGATCATTGTGAGACCGGCATTATGCGGAAAGGCTGCGAGCTGGAAGTGACAACGGATTATAATGATGTTGGAAAGCTGCAGTATTATTTCGGACAGCAGGGCATCGTTCCTACGGAAAGCATCTATGCGGAAAATGTAAAATTTATTTTACTTGTCCCGGTGGAAAAAGAGGATAGTCTCAGGAAAAACCTGACAGAAACCACCTGCGGAAAGGTAAAAATTGAGAAATTGAAAGAAACTTATTTCATTGACAAAGAATAGTCATAAAGTTAAAATATTATTAACAATTCAGAACCATTAAATATTGACGGATATTCGTCGAATGTTTACATTCGTAAGAATATATGTCAAGAGCAAAAGGAAAGCCTCGTAGAGGCGATTTTGCGAATGGGGTTCTGGATGGATCCTACAGAAAGGTGGTGGTTTTTATGAAGTGTACACAGAAGAGCTCTGACAACCCACTTCCGGGGCGAAGTTGCCATGTAAGTTACACCCATAGAAAACATCATAAGGAGGATCATCATGGAACAGATCAAAGAACTGGAAGAGGTATTAGAGCTTCTTAACACCAAGCAGTACACCAAGCTGCGCCAGTATCTGGCTGAACTCAACGATGCCGATATTGCAGGACTTCTGGAAGAACTGGAAGAAGAGGATATGCTCAAAGTCTTCCGCATTCTTCCCAAGGACCTGGCGGCAGACGTTTTTTCCTATTTAGATATGGACAATCAGCAGAAGATCATCACCTCCCTGTCAGATAAGGAAGCAACGAACATCATCAACAACCTGATGGCAGACGATGCGGCTGACCTGCTGGAAGAGATGCCTGCCAACATTGTCAAAAAACTTCTGACCAACGCAAGCCCTGAGGTACGCAGAGACATCAATCATCTGCTGCGTTATCCCGAAGATTCCGCCGGAAGCATCATGACGGTCGAGTATGTAGACCTGAAGGAGAATCTGACGGTGAATCAGGCCATCGAGCGGATCCGTAAGGTAGGCCTCGACAGTGAGACCATCAATATCTGCTATGTGCTGGATGCCCAGAGAAGACTGGTGGGAACCGTGGCCCTGCGTTATCTGCTGCTCATGGACGGTGACGAGATCATCGGTGACATCATGCATGAAAATGTCATCTCCATCAATACCCTGATGGACCAGGAGGAAGTTGCCAGACAGTTCAAAAAATACGACTTTACAGCCATGCCGGTAGTGGACAATGAGAACCGGCTGGTAGGTATTATCACCGTGGACGATATCGTGGATATCATCGAAGAAGAGACCACGGAGGATATGGAAAAAATGGCGGCTATCGTGCCCAGCGATAAGCCCTATATGAAGACGGGAGTATTCGAGACCTTTAAAAAGCGTATTCCCTGGCTGTTACTTTTAATGGTATCCGCAACCTTTACCGGTGCCATCATTTCCTCCTTTGAGGATGCTCTGAGTGTCTGTGCGGTACTGGTGGCTTATATCCCTATGTTGATGGACACCGGTGGTAATGCCGGAAGCCAGGCCAGTGTTACAGTCATCCGTGGACTGTCTCTGAATGAGATCGAATACCGGGATGTGCCCAAGGTTATTTTCAAGGAAATCCGGGTGGCTCTGATGTGCGGCATTACGCTGTCTGCGGCAAACTTTGTAAAACTTCTGATACTGGACAGGGTAGGAGTGCTGGTGGCAGCTTCCGTGTGCCTGACATTGGTAGCTGCAGTAGTGATCGCCATGATCATCGGATGTCTGCTGCCGGTTCTGGCAAAGCGTCTGGGCTTCGACCCGGCGGTTATGGCCAGCCCGTTTATCACTACCATTGTGGATGCATTGTCCCTGCTGGTATACTTCCGTGTGGCATCCGCTATCATGGGACTATAGATATCAGACAATATTCGAATGATTTAAATATGTGAAATTGTGGATAAGCCATGCACCCGCGAAAGAAGCATTTTTGTGGAGCATGGCTTATTTTATACACTGTTATTATGATAAAAATTTGACAGGATGTTTTTTTTTCAGTACTTTCCGACAAGCCCTTTGCAAGGACGGAAATTTTTGCTAGAATCAAGATAAATAGCAAATGTAACCGCTTTCGTAAATATCTTTCTTAAGAGAATACTCGGGAACAGCAAAAGCAACGGAGGAATAAGTCATGAGATATTTTTTTGAATCTAAAGTAGAAAAAAAGGATGCCGGATATACCATCCAGATCCCTTTCAATGTATGGGAAGTATGTAAGCAGAGAGAAGTCATCAAAGGAGACATTGTTCTGGACAACAACATCATCGAGTGTGAACTTCATCCCAAGGAAAAGGGCAATTACGAGATCGTTATCACCGATGAGAATGCTGTAAAGGTAGAGCTTGGTGTAGCACATAAGATTCTGCTGCATGTCAATGGTTCCCTGATCCGCATGGACCAGAACAGCCCTTACAGTTTCGAGAAGCCCATCCGTAAGATCGACAGCATGAATGTGATCATCCAGCCCGAAGACGGTCTGTGCGGTCAGGCATGTGTGGCAATGTTAGCTGGTGTTACCATTGCAGAAGTTATCAGCGTTATGGACTGCAGAGAGTGGCAGGCTACCATGGGCCGCGTGATCTCTGCACTGAACTATTACGGCATTGACCATACCGATATCATCGTATATACCGAGGGCAGACCCGCTGTACTGCCTAAGTGCTGCATCATGATGGAGAAGATGGGACGCTTCTGCCACTATCTGGTACATTACGATGGCAAGTTCTACGATTCCAATCTGGGCGTAATGGAAGAGTATGATATGAGCAAGCTGTTAGGTTACCTTGAGATCAAATGCTGATGGAATGCAAATCCGTATTTGCGTGATTTCGATTACCTTGTTCTATTTATAAGGAAGTTCAAAAACTGTAGGTTACACAGATGTGCCTACAGTTTTTTCATAGAAAATAGGTTAATCGGCTAAAAACCCCCTAATAGGGTTGCATGTTGACACGGTAAAGTGTAAAATGGAAAAGTGTGGTTTTCGTAACTTTTCAGAGCGATTACTAATTTTCTATTACAAAGGATGGGAAGAAAAATGAATCAGAAAAAGAAGATTGAAAATTATCAGCAGATTGCCATGGGAACCGGATTGCGTTATGATGAAACCAATGACTTGTTTCATGGGGAACGGGATGGGTTTGACTTTATCGTCTATGCACCCGATGCAAGATATCCGTATATGATGGTACTGCATACGGCGGCAAAAAGCGCTGACGGGTCGACATTTGACAAGCAGGCAGTGAAAGGGTTTCAGAAAAGCAGCAAGAAGATCGCGAGTTTTGGTCAGAAGAATCTGGATATCAGAGTATCACTGAAGGCACAGTCCAATGCGGAAAAATGTAAGGATACATTGAACGAAGCACTTGCAGCTACAACGACATTCCTGCGTACAAACAGTTACAGCCCCTGCTGTGATCTGTGCGGTCAGAATGTAGAGACCGGAGCGTTCAGAATGGGCGGTGAATACTATCATTTATGTCCGGACTGCGAGATGAAGATGCGCAGTGACATCGCGATGAATGCACAACAGACGGCGCAGAAGAAAGAAAACATCGTAGGCGGTATTGTAGGTGCCCTGTTAGGATCCCTGTTGGGAATGCTCAGTGTTCTGATCTTAAGCCAGTTGGGATATGTAGCAGCATTATCCGGTGTGATCATGGCGGTGTGCGTTCTGAAGGGATATGAGCTGCTGGGCGGAAAACTGACCAAAAAGGCAGTAGTCATCAGCGCTGTGATCATGATCCTTATGACGTATTTTGCAGACCGTGTGGACTGGGCGATTATTTTGTTCAATCAGGGCGGCGGTGCGGAAGCAGGTTATAGTCTGTTCGAGTGTTATCGACTGATCCCTGCGGCACTTTCCGCAGAAATTATTGATATGGGAAGCTACATAGGCAATCTGGTTCTACAGTATCTGTTTGTGGCGCTCGGAGCAATCCCTACCGTTATCGGAAAAATGAAACAGAAAAAAGAAGAAGGTATTATCGCAAGATTAAATTAAGCTCTTTGCTTTCAACAGACAATGTGGTACAATAGTACCAGTAATGTAATTCCTCATATCGTGGTATTGGGTTCAGACTTTTGACCCCGGTAGCATACCTGTTGGAATTAGGGGGAAGGAATATGAGAAAGTGGAAAGCATGGCTGTTTGCGCTGGCTGTTCTCATAGGCATTGGGACTATTGGGACGGTGTCAGTAACGGCAGAAGCACAGAATCTGAATCAGGGAAAGCGGGTATTGTTTATCAGCTCGTATTCTTATGGCTGGGACACAGTCCAGACGCAGATCGAAGGAATCAAGGCGGGGGTGGACGAGAATACCACTATCGACTATGAATTTATGGACACGAAGCGTTTTCGGACAGATGAGTGGCTGAATATGTTTCATGATATGCTGAAATACCATCTGGAGAATACGGATCCCTATGATGTGGTGATCGTGGGAGATGATGCGGCGCTGCAGTTTGCCATGGAATACCGGGAAGAACTGTTCCCGGAGATACCGGTTGTCTTCGAAGGTGTGAACGATGAAGAATATGCCATGAAAGCGGCAGAGAATCCTCTTGTGACGGGAATTATTGAAAAACTGTCCGTAGAGAAGAACATAGACATGGCGCTGAAGGTGAATCCGACAGCCGATAAAGTAGTGGCGATACTGGATGATTCAGTGACCGCAGATGCAGAACGGAAGAATTTTTACAACTCAGCGGAAAACTATCCGGAGCTGGAATTTTCTGAGATCAATGCTGCGGAACTGGAAACAGCCAGATTGCAGCAGGCTATCAGTAAGGTGGATGATAAGACGATACTGATCTATATCGTTATGTCTAAGGACGGCAGTGGCAAACAATATACCAGTGACCAGGCGCTGTGTATGATTGTGGATTATGCCAAAGTACCGGTTTACCGCATGGTGGAGGCCGGAATCGGTGACGGACTGCTGGGCGGTAATGTGGTATCCATGTATAAGTCCGGAGAGATCGCAGCACAGATGGCCATGGATATCGCAAATGGTACCGACAGTGCAGAGATCAATGTGGTAAAGGACAGTCCCAACATTTATTGTGTAGATGAAGACGTCATGCGGAAGTTCGGGCTGGAGGCATCACAGTTTCCCAAAGATACCGAATTTGTAAATCATCGGGAGAATTTTTTTGTCAGGAACCGAGAGGCTTTGATACCGGCACTTATACTTATCACTGCACTCAATGTTATTATCTGCTGGGTGTGCTTCGATAATTACCGCAGACGAAAGCTGCTGCAGGAACTGGAGCAGGCACGTGCAATTATGGAGGCGGCAGCACAGCATGACTTCCTGACGGGACTTCCGAACCGCAGCAAATTCATGAAGGATCTGGAGCAGATGATCGATGCGAAGGTTCCCTGTACCGTCATGATGCTGGATATTGATAATTTCAAGAAGATCAACGACACTTACGGACATACGGCAGGAGACGAAGCGCTGCAGCAGGTGGCAAACCGCCTGAAAGAGATGCAGTCCCAGATACTGACATCATACCGTTTCGCCGGAGATGAATTTATTCTGATCCTGCGCAGCAGCCAGAATATGCTGGTGGAGAAGACAGCGTACCAGTGCAGACAGGTATTCACAAAGGATGTGGTGCTCTGCGGTACGAAGCGGAAGATCGGCGGCAGCATTGGTATTGCAAGTTATCCTAAGGATACGGATAATCTGGAACAGCTGATCGTGTGTGCGGATGATGCCATGTATCAGGTGAAGAAGAACGGCAAGAATGATTTTGCATTCTATAAAAAGCCAGAGGAAGAAACAACGGACAATACGCAATAAAACGGAAATAGAACAAAGAATACAGAAAAATAGGGAAGCAGGCAGAAATTTGCTGTTATAATAACAGAGGGTTCTGCCTGTTTTTTGAACGGAAAATTGCTTTCCATGTTGAAAAAACATACGATTATGTTATAATTAGTACTATTGACTAAAAGGAGAACAGTGTGAAAATAAATTTCACACGCAAATTTGTGCCTGCGGCCCAAACTTTGCAGATTTTGAGAAAGGCATGGTTAATTAAAATGCGAATACTATCAGAAGCACTGGGATATGTAATGTACTTTTGCTATTATCTGGTGCATAATTATGGATTGGCAATCATTCTGTTCACTTTGATCAGCAAGATTGTACTGCTGCCGGTATCCGTCTGGGTACAGAAGAATTCCATTAAAATGGTAAAGATGCAGCCTGAGATCAACCGGATCAAGGCAAAACATTTCGGGGATGCAGACCGGATCGCGGACGAACAGTCCAAGATCTTCAAGAGAGAGAAGTACAATCCGCTGGCATCCCTGATTCCGCTGGCAGTTCAGATTATTCTGCTGATGGGACTGGTAGAGGTTATCTATCACCCGCTGGATTATCTGCTTCATCTGCCACAGGATGTGATCACGGCATTCAATGGCCTGGCTGTCAGCCTGGCCGGAGCAAATCCGGAGAGCTCCTCTATTCAGTTGGCAGTAGTGGAGATGATCAAGAGTGGTAATTATGCAGAACAGTTCGCAGCATTGCAGTCAGGACTGGCAGGTGTGGACATTGCGTCTGTATTACAGCAGGTGCAGGGAATTTCCCTGAACTTCTGCGGCATGAATTTAAGTTGGGTACCTTCCGAAGTGGGGGGCATTGATATCATCGTTCCCATTGCAGCCGGTATTTCCGCATGGCTGTTGTGTGTGGCACAGAATGCAGCCAATGTCATTCAGGCAGAGCAGTCCAAGCTGAACAAATACGGTATGATGGCATTTTCGGTAGGCCTGTCCCTGTATCTGGGCTGGTTTGTTCCGGCAGGTGTGGCTCTGTACTGGATCGCCAGCAACCTGTTCGCAATTTTACAGCAGTATCTGCTGAACTGGGCCATCAATCCCAAGGATTATGTGGATTATGAGGAACTGGAGGCCAGCAAACAGGAACTGGAGGAATTGCAGTCCATTGGTGGCAAGAAGAAACTCTTCGAGAAAAATCCCTATGCCAAGAGAGAGAAGAAAGATTTCAAACGTTTCTTCTCTGTAGTGAACAAGCATCTGGTATTTTATTCCGAGAGCAGTGGCTTCTATAAATATTATCAGGGCATTATCGAATGGCTCCTGGCACATACCAATCTGACTATCCACTATATCACCAGTGATCCGGAAGATCAGATCTTTGCACTGGCGGAAAAAGAAGACAAGATCCGGGCGTATTATATCGGAGAAAAACGTCTGATCACACTGATGATGAAGATGGATGCAGACGTAGTGGTCATGACTATGCCGGATATTGAGAACTTCCATATTAAGCGAAGCTATATAAGGAAGGATATTGAATATATCTATATTCCTCACTGTATGGACAGTCTGAATATGACCATGCGTACCGGTTCCATGGATCACTACGATACCGTATACTGCGTCGGTAAGCATCATACTGAGGAAATCCGCAAGACAGAGGAAGCTTACGGTCTGCCGCCCAAGAAACTGATCGACTGGGGCTACTGCCTGCTGGATCGTATGATCGAAGATTACAGGAAAGCGGATAAGACGCCTCATGAGAAAAAGCATATTCTGATCGCGCCTTCCTGGCAGAAGGACAATATCGTGGACAGCTGTCTGGAAGGCATGCTGGATGATCTGGCAGGTAAGGGTTATGAAGTGGTAGTACGTCCTCATCCTCAACAGGTGCGTCTGCAGCAGGATAAGATGGATCGCCTGAAAGAGCGTTATGCCAAGAACCCGGATATTGACATTCAGACAGACTTCTCATCCAACAGCACGGTATTCGAGGCGGATCTGCTGGTGACTGACTGGTCCGGTATCGCGTATGAATATGCCTTTACGACCAAGAAGCCGGTTCTGTTCGTGGATACTCCCATGAAGGTCATGAATCCGGAATACCAGAAGATCGACACCATACCTATCAATATCTGGATGAGGGATGTCATCGGAGACCGTCTGGATCCTGCAAAGACAGAGGAGACCGAAAGCAAGGTCAGAAATCTGCTGGAGCAGAAGGATGCTTACCATGACAGAATCGAAAAGTTCGTGGAAGAATATGTATACAATCTGGGCAACAGTGCCGAAGTAGGTGCAAAGTACATTGTACAGGCAGTCCAGGAACAGATCAAAAAAGCAAAAGAACAATAAAAATCTGAAATACAAAAAGAGTAAAAGAAAGAGGTAAAAACATGAAAAAATTAAGCAAGATCGCACAGGTAACATTTTTTGCAGCAGCATTCGCAGTACTGTTTTCCGGAACTGCAGATGCATATATTGACCCTTCTGTTATGAACTATGCTATTCAGGCAGTAGCCGGTGTAGTCATCGCCGTAGGCGCTGCAGCCGGTATCTACTGGAGAAAGGCCAAGAAGAAGATCGACAAGAGTCTGGGAATCGATGAGAACAGAAACAAAGAAGTAGAATCCGATGACATTATGCTGGATCAGGCAGAGGACAAGCAGGAGAAGTAATCTGACATGAAAAAGCGGGATAAAAAGCAACTGCTGCCGGGAATCGTGGTGGCGGCTGCCATCAGTTTCCTGGTGTTTTTATATGCACCGGTAGATTTGTATTGTAGTAATATATCCGAGTTCTGGTTTGATTTCGGAATTCTGATCAGGGCATCACTGGGCCTGTTTTTGATCAGCACCGTTGTGCTGCTTCTGATCTATATTGTCTTGTGGCTGATCCATCCGGTGCTGTACCGTATCGGACTGGCAGGTGGATTCTTAGGGCTGATCTGTACCTATATTCAGGGAAATTTTCTGATCAGGAATCTGCCGCCCCTGGATGGAACGACGATTCGATGGGAAGAATATGCATCTCTGAGGACAGAGGATTTTATTCTCTGGGGCATCGGCTTTGTTGTTGTAGTGCTCATGTATATTTTCCTGAAAAAAGATCTTTTGTCCAAAACGGTAATGTATTTAAGCGGTGGACTGACATTGATGCTGCTGATCACAGCAGTCAGTTTTGTATTTACCAGTGGTGCACTGCAGGAAAAAGTACATTATCAATATGGTGCGGACGAACAGTTTGTGATGTCTGAAGACCAGAACTTCGTGATCCTTCTGCTGGATACGGTGGATTCCAGAACGATCACGGAACTGTTGGACGAGCATCCGGAATACAGTGAGGTATTTCGTGATTTCACCTATTTTGAAAATACGGTAGGAGCATACTCCTGCACAGAGAGATCCGTTCCCTATATTCTGTCAGGAGACTGGTATGAAAATGATGAACCCTTTGATGATTACGGCAAGAGGGTGTACCAGGAGTCCCCACTGTTTCAGACATTGCAGGAACGTGGCTACAATATGGAACTCTGTGATTCTGAATTGTATATGGATACCGAACTGATGCATATGTTCAGCAACATTCACGTAGTGGATTTCGAACTGAGTTCTTATACGAAATTTGCGAAACCACTGTTGAAGCTGATCGGTTTCCGGTATGCGCCTTTTGAACTGAAGAAAATGTGTACATTTAAAAAGGCTGCATTCGCAGAACTGCTCCAGGTAGAGAATACACCTGAGGAAACCAGCTGCAGTGAATCGGATCATGTATTTAAGAGTCAGCTGGATCTGCAGGGAATTACCGTGGAAGATTCCTCCAAAAAATTCAAATTTATTCATCTGAACGGAGCACATGTTCCTTATATCTATGATAAGGATATGAATATCATCAATGAACTGGACGGCACCTATGAACAGAGCGCACAGGCCACGATGGTCGGTGCAATGGATTATGTCGAACATCTGCGCAACAGTGAAGCCTACGACAATACAGTCCTCATTGTGATGTCGGATCATGGCTATAACGGAAGCCTGGGACAAAGCGGAGAGGCTACCTGGATGCGTCAGTGTGCATTACTTCTGATCAAGGGAAGAAATGAGCATCATGATACCATGCAGATCTCACAGGCACCCATAAGCTTTGAGGATCTCCAGGAGGCATATGTGCGTCTGCTGGACGGCAGGCGGAGTGATGAGGTCTTTGACTGGAAGGAAGGCGATGCAAGAGAACGCCGGTTCTTACGGTATTCTTTCCTGGATGACGATCATATGCAGGAGTATATACAGACGGGGTATGCTTCTGATATGGATACCATGATTCCTACCGGAAGAGAGTATAATCGTTAGAAAGAAATGCAACAATGTGACAGGGAGAATAAGTGTGAGTAAAAATACTGTGAGAAAAAAGATAACAGGCAGACAGCTGATGCCGGGGATTTTCATATCCCTGGCTATCAGCTTTTTGTTGTTTTTATATGCACCTGTCGATCTGTACTGCGCGAATGTTTCGGAATTCTGGTTTGATTTTTCCACGTTATTGATCACTGCACTGGGGATGTTCGCTGCCTGTTTTGCTGTACTGATGGTGTTATATCTGATTGCCATGCTGATTCATCAGTATGTGTACCGGATCGCACTGGCTGGAGGGCTGACACTTTTTATCTGTACCTATATCCAGGGCAATTTTATGATCGACAAGCTGCCTCCGCTGGATGGAACGACCATCAAATGGGAGAATTATACGATACTGCGGACAGAAGATCTGATCCTCTGGAGTGTTGCTTTGCTGATCGTCGTTCTTATGTACGTTTTTCTGAAAAAAGATCTGTTTTCCAGAACCGTAATGTATCTGAGCGGTGGACTTACCCTGATGCTGTTGATCACGGCAGTCAGCGTAGTATTTACCAGCGGGGCATTGCAGGAGAGAGCGCGTTATCAGCTTGGCGGAGATAACGAATTCGTAATGTCTGATGAACAGAATTTTATAATTCTGGTATTGGATACCGTGGACTCCAGAACTTTTGCAGAATTGCTGGAGACACATCCGGAATATGCAGCTGAGTTTCAGGATTTTACTTATTTTGAAAATACCGTAGGGGCGTATTCCTGTACCGAGAGAGCCGTACCCTATATTTTGTCAGGGGAATGGTACGAGAATGATGAACCGTTTGAAGATTATATGCGCCGGATGTACCGAGAATCTCCACTGTTCCGGACATTACAGGAACGGGGATACCGGATGGAGTTTTATGATGAAGAACTTTATCTGGATGACGAGATAGCCCAGATGTTCAGCAATGTATACCGGGTGGATTTTGAACTGAGTTCCTATGTCAGATTTGCAAAACCTTTGTTGAAACTGGTGGGATTCCGATATGCCCCTTTTGAACTGAAGAAGAAATGTATTTTCAAGATGGCGGCTATCGATGAACTGGTCAAAGTGGAAAATGCACAAGAAAAATACAGTTTCAGCCAGCAAGATCATATATTTAAGAGTCAACTGGACCAAAGAGGGATCAGTGAACAGGATACACAGGCAAAATTCCAGTTTATTCATTTGAATGGAGCCCATGTCCCCTTCATCTATGATGAAAATATGAATATTATTGATGAAGAGGAAGGAACTTATGAACAGACGATGCTGGCGGTGCTCTCCGGGGCTGGGAACTATGTGGAGAAGCTGCGCGGAAGTGGAGCTTATGACAATACGGTGCTGATCATTATGGCGGATCACGGATACAACGGAAGCCTAGATGAGAGCGGAGAGGAAGCCTGGATGCGTCAGTGTCCGCTGCTGTTGATAAAAGGCATGGGGGAAACCCATGATACCATGCAGATCTCACAGGCACCCATAAGCTTTGAAGATCTGCAGGAAGCATATACACGTCTGTTGGACGGAAAGCAGAGCACGGCCGCCTTCGACTGGAAGGAAGGCGATGTAAGGGAGCGCCGGTTCTTAAAATATTCTTTTCTGGATGAGGATCACATGCAGGAATATGTGCAGACGGGATATGCGTTTGACAGGAATACCATGAAGGCTACCGGAAGAGAGTATAATCGTTAGAAAGAAATGCAACAATGTGACAGGGAGAATAAGTGTGAGTAAAAATACTGTGAGAAAAAAGATAACAGGCAGACAGCTGATGCCGGGGATTTTCATATCCCTGGCCATCAGTTTCCTGCTGTTTCTGTATGCTCCGATCGATCTGTACTGTGCGAATACAGCGGAATTCTGGTTTGATTTTTCCACGTTATTGATCACTGCACTGGGGATGTTTGCAGCCTGTTTCGCCGTACTGGCGGTGTTGTATCTGATTGCTATGCTGATTCATCCATATGTGTACCGGATCACACTGGCCGGAGGAATTGCACTTTTTATCTGCACCTATATCCAGGGGAATTTTATGATCGACAGACTGCCGCCATTGGACGGAACTTCAATCTGGTGGGGCAAATACGATATTCTCCGGAAAGATACATTGCTTCTTTGGGTAGTAGTGCTGATCGTTGTAATTGCGGCAATGATCGTGCTGCGAAAGCAGAAATTTGTCCATGTGGTAATGTTCATCAGCGGATGCATGACCCTGATGCTTCTGGTTACCGCATGCAGCACCGTGATTACCAGCGGGGCACTGCATTCCAAACTGCATCTGCATGTCAGCGTGGAAGAAGAATTCGAGATGTCTGCGGACAACAATTTTGTGATCCTTGTGTTGGATACGGCAGATTCCAGAGAGTTTACCTCACTGTTAGAGGAACATCCGGAGTACCGGGAGATCTTTGGAGATTTTACTTATTTTGAGAATACCACGGGAGCTTACACCAGCACATTGAATGCTATTCCTTTTATTTTATCCGGTGAATGGTATGAGAATGAGGGATCTTTTCAGGACTATCTGGACAGAGTCTACAGAGAGGCACCGTTGTGGAAGGAACTGAAGAGCAGAAATTATCAGATCGATCTCTATGAGGATGATATCCGTGCACAGGATGCTTCCATCGTGGACAATTTTGACAATGTCTATTTTACTAAGGTCACCCCCGTTTCTTATCTGGAACTGGCAAAGCAGGAGCTGAAGCTCGTTGGATTCCGGTATGCACCGTATGATCTGAAAAGATACTGCGTGATCAAAGAAGTCTATTTTAATGAATTACGGGAATCTCATCCGGAAGGTTCGGATTCCAAGGCGTTTACTGCGGATAATACGGCTTTCAAGGAGGGGCTGGCAGCCCAGGGTGTGGTGATGGATGAGACGGGAAACCGTTTCAAGTTCATCCATCTGAACGGGGCCCACGCACCTTTTATCTATGACAAGGACGCCAATGTTATCGGTGTGGAACAGGGATCTTACCGTCAGAGCATGGAAGCTTCCATTACATTGGCAGCAAATTATATTCAGGCATTGAAAGACAGTGGTGCCTATGACAACACCGCTCTGATCGTAATGGCGGATCACGGATACAACGGCATGGGAGAAAAGGAAGAGGACTTTCTGCGGCAGGCAGCGCTGCTTCTGATCAAAGGAAGAAATGAACAGCACGATACCATGCAGATTTCAGAAGCACCCATCAGCTACGAAGACCTGCAGGAGGCGTATGTCCGACTGTTGGATGGCGCGCAGAGCGACGCGGTGTTTGACTGGAAAGAGGGAGATACCAGAGAGAGACGTTTTCTGGAATACGCTCCCGGCAACGAGAAACACATGGTAGAATATCTCCAGAAAGGCCATGCACAGGATCTGACAACTATGGTGCCTACCGGAAGGGTGTTCGACCGGTAATAACTTTTCCTGCGATAGAAGCGGCGGGGATGATCCCGACTTCCGCAAAGCGGCTGTCAATGCTGTGGTTGCGGTTGTCACCCAGGACAAAATATTCTCCAGGTGCAAGCGTTATGGGAGCGGCGGCATTGCCGGCATCCTCCATGAGAGAAAAGCCATCGGGGGTCGGTTGGGGAACCCCATTGACATAGAGGATTCCCTCTGTGATCTGTACCGTATCTCCCGGCAGGGCCACGATCCGTTTGACGATATCGCGTCCCAGCGTCTCGTGGCGGATGACAACGACATCGTTATCGTCCAGACAGTCTGGCAGACCGAATTTCTGAAGGAGGACCGGCTGGCCGGAGGTATAGGTCGGTTCCATGGAGGAACCGCTTACAAAATACAGCTGTACCACAAAATGGGACACCAGATAACAGATACAGCCGATAAGCAATACAAAAAGCAGATAAGAACGGGTGCGATGATTCATAAGGGATCCTTTCCGGTTTGTTAAAATGCTGATAAAGATATCAAAATCTATCAGATAGCATACCACATTTCGGGTGGTAATAACAGAGAAGAGAAACAATAAGAGAAAAAGAGGTAAAAGCAGTGAAAGTATTACTGGTAAACGGAAGCGGACATGCGAAGGGCTGTACCTACACAGCTCTGGAGGAAGTAGCGGGAGTACTGGAGAAAAACGGTATTGAGACGGAGATCATCCAGGTGGGCACACAGCCCATCGCCGGATGTATCGGCTGCAATGCCTGTCTGAAGAACGGAAAGTGTTTCCGGGAGGATGGCGTGAATGAATTCGTGGAAAAGGCGAAGACAGCAGACGGATTCGTCTTCGGATCTCCGGTGCATTATGCATCTGCTTCCGGTATGATCACTTCCTTCCTGGACAGAGCATTTTACGGCAAGAGCGCCCTGTTCCAGGGCAAGCCCGGTGCCTGCATCGTCAGCTGCAGACGCGGTGGGGCTTCCGCAGCCTTTGACCAGTTGAACAAATATTTTACCATCAACTGTATGCCGGTGGTATCCAGCCAGTATTGGAATCAGGTACACGGCAATACTCCCGAAGAGGTAAAACAGGATCTGGAAGGCATGCAGACCATGCGTACCCTGGGTAACAATATGGCATGGCTGCTCAAATGCATTGCCGCAGGAAAAGCTGCGGGCGTGGATTTCCCTGAGAGAGAACCGGCGCAGAAGACCAACTTTATTCGATAAGGAGACAGATGAATTATGGCAGAGTGGAATGGATTGGGAAGATATCCGGAGGATGCGGATGTGAATGATCGTCCGGAAGAGGGTACCTTGCTGGCCTATGTGGACGGAAGCTATCAGGATGCACTGAAAAAATACGGTTTCGGCTGTATTTTTATTCTTCCCGATGGACGCATCTATACAGAATACGGTAATGGTGACAATCCGGACTCTCTGAAACAGCGGAATGTCTCCGGAGAGATGCTGGGAGCCATGTATGCGGTACGGTTTGCCTTAAACAGCGGCTTTACAGTCATCGAGATCCGCTACGACTATGAAGGAATCGAGAAATGGGTCACCGGTGCCTGGAAAAGTAAGAATGATCTGACGAAAAAATATGCACAGACCATGCGGGGCTGGGGACAGAAGATTCAGATCCGCTTTACCAAAGTACCGGCTCATTCGAAGGTAAAATACAACGAGCTGGCAGATGAGACCGCAAAGCTGGGTGTGGCAAACGGAAACGGTATTCCCAAAGTCAAAAGTCTCAGTGACTTCGAAGCGGCAGACGGTGTGGAAGCGTGAAAACATATACTTGCGGCCGTGTGTCTGTAGCCCGGAAGTTAAGGGCTTCGGAAAGGAATGAGGAATAGAATGCGTCTGAATAAATATCTGGCACAGTGCGGTGTATGTTCCCGAAGAGATGCGGATAAGCTGATCGAACAGGGAAAAGTACTGGTCAACGGTCAGGTGGCCGGAATGGGACAACAGGTGGAAGAAACGGACACCGTGCAGGTGGGTAAGAAGATTCTGCAGGGAAAGCAGACACAGAAGGTACTGGCATTTTACAAGCCGGTGGGAGTGACCTGCACGGAGAGAGATCCTCATGCAGAGAAAAAGATCATGGATATGATCCGCTATCCGGAACGGCTGACCTATGCGGGACGTCTGGACAAAGATTCCGAAGGCCTGATCCTGCTCACCAATGATGGAGATCTGATCAATGCCATGATGCGGGGCGCCAACCGTCATGAAAAAGAATATATCGTAAAGACAGATAGGGAAATAACACCCGATTTTTTGCAGAAAATGGCGAAAGGTATTTATCTGAAAGATCTGGACATCACTACCAGAGAATGTGAGATTGAACAGATCGGGAAATTTACCTTCCGTATCGTTTTGACTCAGGGAGTCAACAGACAGATCCGGCGGATGTGTGAAGCCTGTGGATACCGGGTAAAAGCGCTGAAAAGAATCCGGATCATGAACATTCTGCTGGGGAATCTGAAGCCGGGAAAGTGGCGCGAGGTCACCGGAGAAGAGCTGGAACAGCTTCAAAGAGATACCGGAATGTTAAATCGCAATTAAAATATATAAAGGCAGGAATACAAGATGCAGTCTTCCAAAATAGACCGGATCAAAGATCTGGTAGAACAACTGAATGCAGCTTCCGAAAGCTATTACGCCAAGGATCAGGAGATCATGAGCAACTACGAATACGACAAGCTCTATGATGAACTGGTGGAACTGGAAAAAGAGACAGGCGTTACCCTGGCCAACAGTCCTACGGTAAACGTAGGCTACGAAGCGGTGGATGAGCTTCCCAAGGAGCGCCATGAGAGTCCTATGCTGTCTCTGGGCAAGACGAAAAGCCGGGAAGAACTGCGGGACTGGCTGCAAGGCAATCCTGCAATTCTCAGCTGGAAACTGGACGGGTTGACCATTGTATTGACGTATCGTGAAGGAAAACTTGCAAAAGCGGTTACCCGTGGCAACGGCGAGATCGGTGAGGTCATTACAAATAACGCCCGTACTTTTAAGAATCTTCCGCTGAATATTTCCTATACCGGAGAACTGATCCTGCGGGGAGAAGCGGTGATCACCTACAGTGATTTTGAGAAGATCAACGGGGAGATCGCAGATGCAGAGGCAAAATACAAGAATCCCCGAAATCTGTGCAGCGGCTCTGTGAGGCAGCTCAACAATGAGATCACGGCCAGACGGAATGTCCGGTTTTTTGCTTTTACGCTGGTAAAGGCGGATGGTGTGGATTTTCATGATTCCAAGGAAGCCCAGTTTGCTTTTTTGCAGGAGCAGGGCTTTGCAGTGGTGGAACATGTGGCAGTAACGGAAGAGAACATTTTATCTACCATTGAAGATTTTGAACACAAGATCGAGCACTACGATATTCCTTCCGACGGTCTGGTACTTACTTATGAAAGTATCAGCTACGGACAGTCCCTGGGCAGAACCGCGAAGTTCCCCAGAGATTCCATTGCTTTCAAATGGGCGGATGAACTGCGGGAGACTACATTGAAAGAGATCGAGTGGAGCGCCAGCCGTACCGGTCTGATCAATCCGGTAGCTATTTTTGAGCCGGTGGAACTGGAAGGCACAACGGTGAGCCGCGCTTCCGTGCATAATATCAGTATCATGAGATCCCTCAGACTGGGAATCGGAGACCATATCACGGTCTATAAGGCCAACATGATCATTCCCCAGATCGCTGAGAATCTGACAGGCAGTGATAATGTGGAGATTCCAAAGGTGTGTCCGGTGTGCGGACAGCCCACGGAGATCCGACAGATGAATGAGGTACAGTCTCTGTACTGCACCAATGAGAAATGCCCGGCCAAGGAGATCAAATCCTACACTCTGTTCGTCAGCAGAGATGCGCTGAATATTGATGGACTCTCCGAGGCAACATTGGAGAAGCTGATCGATCAGGGCTTTATCCATGAATATGCGGATCTGTTCCGGCTGGACCGTTACAAGGAGGTCATTACCGGAATGGAAGGATTCGGAGAAAAATCCTATCAGAATATGATGGATAGTATCGAGACTGCAAGACATACCACGCTGCCCCGGTTGATCTACGGACTGGGGATCGCAGGAATCGGCGTGGCCAATGCCAAGGTGCTGTGCCGGTATTTTGATTACGATCTGGAACGAATGCAGGCAGCGGACGAAGAAACACTGAGTGCCATTCCCGGTGTGGGAGAGGTGCTGGCATCGTCATTTACGGATTATATGCGGGATGCGGAAAATCTGGAGAAAATAGCTCATCTGAAGGAAATCCTGACGATAGAGACACCACAGATCGATGAGAGTGCACAGACACTGGCAGGAATGTCCTTCGTGGTGACGGGAAGCCTGAACCATTATGCCAGCCGGAATGATCTGAAAGAGGTCATTGAGGAAAAAGGCGGCAAGGTGACCGGAAGTGTCACCGGCAAGACCACCTGCCTGATCAACAATGATATTACATCTACATCATCGAAAAATAAAAAAGCAAAAGAATTACAGGTTCCCATTCTGACAGAAGAGGAATTTCTGAGAACCTATAATATTCCTTACGAGGAATAAGCAAGAAAGACCCGGAGGAAAATAAAATGCCTATCAAAACACAAAATGATCTGCCTGCCAAAGAGATACTGGAAAATGAAAACATATTCGTCATGGACGAATTTCGTGCGGTACATCAGGACATGCGTCCCCTGCAGGTACTGATCCTGAACAATATGCCGGTAAAGCAGGATACGGAGCTGCAGCTGCTGCGGGCGTTGTCCAATACACCGCTGCAGGTGGATGTCACTTTCATGAACACCAAGACCCACGTGTCACTGAATACCCCGGCCAGCCATCTGAACAAATTTTACACTACCTTTGATGAGATCAGGGATCGTAAATTCGATGGACTGATCGTTACCGGAGCACCGGTGGAGGATATTACCTTCGAGGAAGTGGATTACTGGGAGGAGACCTGCCAGATCCTGGACTGGGCGGAGACCCATGTGACCTCCACCTTACATATCTGCTGGGCGGCACAGGCCGGATTCTATCATTATTACGGAATCAACAAGAGACAACTGTCCCAGAAGCTGTTCGGCGTCTATGCGCATAAGGTATCCAACCGGAAAGTTCCGTTGGTCCGGGGATTTGATGATATTTTCATGGCTCCTCACAGCCGTCATACCGAGACTCCGTCGGAGGCCATTCATGCCTGTAAGGATCTGACGATCCTGGCGGAATCGGAGAAGGCCGGCGTATTCCTGGCAATGGCGGAAGAGGGCAAAAAGATTTTTGTAGCGGGCCATCCCGAATATGACCGTTATACACTGAACAACGAATATCATAGAGATCTGGACAAAGGACTGCCCATTCAGATCCCCTATAATTATTACCCGGACGATGACCCGGAGCAGAGACCTCTGTTACAGTGGAGATCTCATTGTAACAACCTTTACAGCAACTGGCTCAATTACTATGTATACCAGACAACACCATATGACTTAACGGAAATTCGATAATTTCGATAGAAACAGGACGATGGTCATGGAGAATGGAAAAAAGAAAGGAAGCAGAAGATGAATCAGACACTGACAAGAAAACAATTTGATATTTTATCGATACTGGCAGAGGAAAAAGGTACTTTATCCCAGAGACAGCTGGGAGAAAAGAGCGGACACTCTCTGGGAACGGTCAACCGTGTCATGCAGGAACTGACCGAATTACAGTATGTGACAGAGGGAGAGATCACAGGTGCCGGAATCTCCGCACTGGAGCCTTACCGTGCAAAGCGCGCCATCTTTATTGCAGCCGGATTCGGCAGCCGGCTGGTGCCCATTACCTTTAACACCCCGAAACCACTGGTACGTGTGCATGGACAGCGTATTATTGACGGCCTGATCGATGCCTGTCTGGATGCCGGGATTAATGAAATCTATATTGTCCGGGGGTATCTGGCAGAGCAGTTTGATCAGCTGCTGTACAAATATCCCATGATCAGATTCCTGGAAAATCCGGTTTACAATGAAGCTAACAATATTTCCTCCGCCATGGTGGCCAGATACATGCTTTCCAATGCCTATGTCTTCGAGGCGGATCTGTTGATCTCCAATCCGAAGATCATTACCAAGTATCATTACACCTCTGATTTCCTGGCTATTAAAAAGGACAGAACTGATGACTGGTGCTTCATAGTGAAGGACGGCGTCATCGTAGAGGAGAAGGTCGGCGGACTGGATTGCTGGCAGATGGTGGGAATCTCTTACTGGAACGAAGAGGATGGACACAAGCTGTCAGACGATATCAAGATGACCTATGAGCAACCCGGCGGAAAAGAGCGCTACTGGGAGCAGGTGCCTCTGGTATTCTGCAAGAAGCATTATAAGGTAGAAGTACGTGAATGCCGGGAAAATGACATTATCGAGATCGATACTTTCCGGGAACTGAAAGCCATCGACAAGACGTATGATGTTTAAGGAAAAATAAGTATTGCTATTTTGTGCGAATGGTATTATTATATGTTCATATTTAACACAAAGTGTCTGCGAATGGAACGCAGACATTTTGTGTACTTATTTTAGCCGAAAACCTATGAAAACCGTTCAAAGAATTGAAACATATCATACATTAATGAACGATTGGGAAAAGAACGTGAACAAAAAAAGGAGGAATCCCATAATGGAGCAGTTGTTACAAAAACCCGTCAAAAGAAATATTTTATTGAATCCCGGACCGTCTACCACCACTGATACCGTAAAATACGCACAGGTCGTGCCGGACATCTGTCCCAGAGAGAAAGAATTCGGCGGATTGATGAAGGGGCTCAGAGAAGACCTTGTAAAAATTGTGCATGGAGACTTGGAAAAGTATACCAGCGTCCTGTTCTGTGGATCCGGCACCATCAATATTGATGCCTGCATCAGCTCCCTGCTGCCGGAGGGCGGCAAAGTACTGGTGGTGGATAACGGAGCCTACAGCACCAGAGCTGTGGAAGTATGCCAGTATTACGGACTTCCCTATATTGACCTGAAATTCCCGGTGGACGAACTGCCAGACTTAGAAAAAGTGGAGCAGACTCTGAGAGAGAATCCGGACATTGCCCTGGTACATACCACTCATAACGAGACCGGCACCGGCATTCTCAATCCGATCCGTGAGATCGGAGCCCTTGCTCATAAATATCATGCTGTCTTTACCGTGGATACCACCTCTACTTACGCCATGCGTCCCATTCATATAGAAGAAGACAATATTGACTTCTGTATGGCTTCCGCCCAGAAGGGTCTCATGGCCATGACGGGACTTTCTTTTGTCGTGGGAAGCCGGGCAGTCTTAGAGGCATCGAAGGACTATCCGAAGCGCTCTTATTACTGTAACCTGTATCAGCAGTATGACTTTTTCCAGAGAACCGGGGAGATGCATTTTACTCCGCCGGTACAGACCATTTACGCCACGATCCAGGCATTAAAGGAATACTGGGCAGAGGGCGAGGAAGCCAAGTGGGCGAGACACACCAGAGTCTTCGAAGCTATCCATGAGGGACTGGATGCACTGGGATTCCACGATGTGATCCGCAGAGAATGGCAGTCGGGACTGGTTGTGTCTGTGAAGTATCCCGATGATCCAAACTGGAATTTTGAAAAAGTACATGATTATTGCTATGAGCGGGGATTTACCATTTACCCCGGCAAGATTTCCACTACCAATACCTTCCGCCTGTGTGCGCTGGGTGCGATTGACAGACCGGATATCGAAGCCTTTTTCAAAGTGTTCAGAGAAGCACTGGAAGTCAATAAAATTCAGATTCCGGCAAAATATAAGGAGGCATAAGATCAAATGAAGCGAGTATATACCTGTTTCTGTACGGATGTCATTCATGAGGGACACCGCAATATCATCAGAGAAGCCGGAAAATACGGCGAGCTGACCATCGGCGTCTTAAGTGATGCGGCAATGATCCGTTTTAACCGTTTTCCCACCATCAGCTTCGAGGAGCGTATGCAGCTGGTAAAAGATATCCCGGAAGTCAGCAATGTGGTCGTGCAGGATGATGTAATGTATGATAAGGTCATTGAAGAATTGCGCCCCGACTACGTGATCCATGGGGATAATTGGCAGGAGGGAGCTTTGAAGGCTATCCGTGACAACGTGGAAGGACTGCTGAAGACATACGGCGGTGAGATCATAGATGTCCCTTATACATATAATGAAGAAGTAAAAAGAATTGATACGAGGATCAAGGAAAAGCTTGCCATGCCGGAATACCGCAGAAAGCGCCTGCGCCAGCTCATTGAGATCCGTCCCATTGTCAAAGCACTGGAGGTTCACAGCGGCCTGACCGGACTGATCGCAGAGAAGACCATCGTGGAGCATGATGGTGAGCTGGACCAGTTCGACGCCATGTGGATCAGCTCTCTGTGCGATTCCACGGCGAAAGGCAAGCCGGATATCGAGCTGGTGGACATGACTTCCCGTTTCCGTACCATTGATGACGTGACGGAAGTGACCACGAAGCCCATTATTTTTGACGGAGATACCGGCGGACTGACGGAGCATTTCGTATACACAGTGAGAACACTGGAAAAAATGGGTGTTTCCGCCATCATTATTGAGGACAAGACCGGACTTAAGAAAAATTCCCTCTTCGGAAACGATGTGGTGCAGACCCAGGACAGCATCGAGAATTTCAGTGCCAAGATCGCAGCCGGCAAAAAGGCACAGCTGACGGATGATTTCATGATCATTGCCAGAATCGAAAGCCTGATCCTGGAGCGAGGCATGGAAGATGCACTGAACCGTGCCAGAGCTTTCGTAGCAGCGGGAGCGGATGGCATCATGATCCACAGCCGTAAGAAATCCCCGGATGAGATTCTGGAATTCTGTGATAAATTCCGGGCAGAGGATTCGAAGACACCTATCGTGGTGGTGCCGTCTTCCTTTAACAGCATTACGGAAAACGAACTGGCCGCCCACGGCGTCAATATCGTGATCTATGCGAACCAGCTGACCAGAAGTGCCTTCCCCGCCATGCAACAGACCGCCGAGGACATCCTGCGGTATCACAGGGCACAGGAAGTGGACAGCAGACTGATGCCGATCAAAGATATTATAACTTTAATAGACGAAATTTAACTGACAGGGGCAGGAAAGGAATACTTACATGAAAGCGGAAAACTTTGCGAAAATTTTAAATGCGGACTTTTATACCGGGGTGCCGGATTCCCAGTTGAAAGCCCTCTGCAATTACCTGATGCACACCTATGGCATTGACCCAAAGCATCACGTGATCGCAGCCAACGAGGGAAACTGCACGGCTCTTGCGGCAGGCTACCATCTGGCTACCGGAAAAGTCCCGGTAGTCTATATGCAGAACAGTGGCGAGGGAAATATCATCAACCCCGTAGCATCCCTGCTGAATGATAAAGTCTATGCCATTCCCATGATCTTCGTCATCGGCTGGCGGGGAGAGCCGGGGATCCACGACGAACCCCAGCATATCTATCAGGGAGAAGTGACTCTGAAATTGCTGGAGGATATGGGAATCCGCTATTTTGTCATCGGAAAAGACACAACGGAAGAGGAAGTAAGTGCTGCCATGCAGGAGTTCCGCAAGGAGCTGGATCGTGGTGAGGATGTAGCGTTCGTGATCCGGAAGGGTGCCCTCAGTTATGAGGAAAAGGTGGAGTATCGCAACGACAATCCCATGATCCGGGAAGAGATCATCCGCCACATCGTGCAGGCTTCCGGCGAGGATCCCATTGTCAGCACCACGGGCAAAGCCAGCAGAGAACTGTTCGAGATCAGAGAACACAACGGACAGAGCCATAAGTATGATTTCCTGACCGTAGGTTCCATGGGACACAGCAGCAGTATCGCCCTGGGTGTGGCAGTACAGAAGCCCGGGACGAAGGTATGGTGCGTGGACGGTGACGGCGCAGTGCTGATGCACATGGGTTCCATGGCAGTACTGGGTAGCACGGCCCCGGAAAATATGGTACACATCGTCATCAATAACGGTGCCCATGAGACCGTGGGCGGTATGCCTACCGTGGCAGCCGATATTGATCTTGTCTCCATTGCAAAGGCCTGCGGCTATCCCCATGCAGTATCCGTTACCACCTATGAGGAACTGGACCGGGAACTGACCGCTGCAAAAGAGAGAGAGACCCTGACCTTTATCGAAGTAAAATGTGGTATCGGCGCAAGGGAAGATCTCGGAAGACCCACCACCACGGCACTGGAGAACAAGCAGAACTTCATGGAATACCTGAAGGAATGCCGATGACCGGTAACACACGTGGAATATCGTGCACATTTTGCTACAATAAAATGAGAAAAAAATAATAGATATCACTGTTCGTCAAGCTGCCTGTATGGTAAAATACATACCATACAAGCAGCTTTTCATATATTACAAAAGCAGAAAGAATGAGGGAGTACATATGGAAATTAACATTGGTATTATCGCAATTATTGTATTGGCCATTGCCATCCTGGCCATCCTGGCATCCGGTTATGTGAAGGCATCACCGAACAAAGCCTACATCATCTCCGGTATTAAGAGAGAGCCCAAGGTTCTGATCGGACGTGCAGGCATCAAGATTCCTTTTCTGGAGAAGAAGGATGAGCTGATCCTGAAGCAGATCAGTATCGACATCAAGACCAACGGTTATATACCTACCAAGGATTTCATCGGTGTGGATATCGACGCCGTGGCAAAGGTCAGAGTCCTGACCCAGAGAGATGTCACCGTAAATGCGAAGGGTGAAGTCGTGGCAGGTGCGGATGCGAACAAGAGAATCACCACCGAGATGGCCAATGCAGCCATGAAGAACTTCCTGAACATGAACGAGGATCAGATCCGCGATGCTCTGACTGATTCCTTACAGGGTAACATGCGTGAGATCATCGGTACCCAGTGCCTGAAGGAACTGTGTAATGACCGTAAGACTTTCGGTGATGAGGTACAGGCAAAGGCGCAGAAGGATATGAACGCTTTAGGTATCTGGATCGAGTCCTGTAATATCCAGAAGATCGAGGATGAGAACAACCTGATCACTGCTTTGGGACAGGATAACATGTCCCAGATCCAGAAGGATGCTTCCGTTGCAAAGGCACAGGCTGACAGAGATGTGGCCATCGCCAGAGCACAGGCCCAGAAGGATGCCAACGATGCACAGGTCATCGCAGAGACCGAGATTGCCCAGAAGCAGACCGAACTGGCGATCAAGAAGGCAGAACTGAAGAAAGAGTCCGATATCAAGAAGGCAGAAGCTGACGCAGCATATAAGATCCAGGAAGAGGAACAGCGTAAGACCGTGGAGATCACCACAGCGAATGCGAACCTGGCCCGTCAGGAGAAGGAACTGGAATTAAAGGAGAGAGAAGTATCCATCAAGGAGAAAGCTCTGGAAGCTGAGGTCAAGAAGACCGCAGAAGCAAACAAATACGCAGCACAGCAGAAGGCAGATGCCGAGCAGTATGAGAGACAGAAGAGAGCGGAGGCCGAACTCTTCGAGATCCAGAGACAGGCAGAGGCAGAAAAGGCAAAATCCGAGGCAGAAAGATTCGCCAAGGAGCAGGCGGCAGAGGCAGTCAAGGCAGCAGGCCTGGCAGAGGCAGCAGCCGTTGCAGCCAAAGGTAAGGCGGAAGCAGAAGCCATTCAGGCAAAAGCAGAGGCAGAGGCAGCCGGTATTCTGAAGAAAGCGGAAGCTATGAAACAGTACGGTGATGCTGCAAGACAGCAGATGGAGCTGGATACTTTGAAAGTATACTTCGAGCAGCTGCCCAAGATCGCCGAGGCTGTGGCTAAGGGCTACATGAACGTAGATTCCATCAAGATGTTCGGTGGCGATTCCAGCAAGCTGGCAGGCGATATCATGACCACCGTGACCCAGGTCACCGATGGTATCAAGGAGTCCACCGGACTGGATATCAACGAGATGCTGGCTAAGGGATTTGCAAAAGAAACAAAGTCTGAAGAGACTGGTTCTACAGCAAATGCCGATTACCATGAGGTAAAGCCGGAATAATACTTGCGATAAGCGACAGAATGTCATAAACTGAGGGTACAGAGACAAAATAAAAGTCTCTGTACCCTCTTGCTTTTGCGGGCGGGGGATGAAGATGAAAGTGGAAAAGGAAGAAAAGATGACAACAGCAGATCCGAAGGCGACAAAAGAAACAGTAGAATTATGGTATTACCTACATGCCGTAGCAGGTAAACAGATCATTACCGGTCAGCACACCCAGACCATTCCCTGCGAAGAGATAGATTACATCAGGCAGGTCACCGGAAAGGAACCGAAGCTGCGGGGCTTTGAACTGCTGGCGTATTCTCCGAATATCAATTATGAAGATGCTTCCCCGGAATGCATCCAGGAAGTGGAAGAAAATAAGGGGACCGTGGAGACGGCATTGCAATGGGCCAGAAAACAGCAGGAAGCCGGAAATGGTGGTATTCTCACCTTTACCTTTCACTGGTTCTCGCCTCTGGAAGGCAGAGACAAGAGTTTCTATACCGAACACACGGATTTTGATGCAAAGGAAGTATTGAAAGAGGGAACCCCAGAGAGAGTGGCATTCTATCATGACATGGATGTGATTGCGGAGATCCTGCGGCGCTTTCAGGAAGAGCGGATTCCCATTCTCTGGCGCCCGTTCCATGAATCCTACGGTACCTGGTTCTGGTGGGGAGCGCAGGGCCCGGAAGTGGCGAGAAACCTGTATCACCTGATGTTCGATTACTACACAGGTGAGAAAGACCTGCACAACCTTCTCTGGGTATGGAACAGCGATATACCAAAAGCCTACCCCGGAGATGAATACGTGGATGTAGTATCCATGGATGTCTACCTCCCGGAGTATCAGGCCACAGACTATGCGAATGCCTACGAGAAGCTGGAGACAGCCACCTCCCGTGACAAAGTGGCTGCCCTGGCAGAAGTGGGCTACCTTCCCGATGTGGATCTCCTGCAAAAAAGCAGAATCCCCTGGGCTTACTACATGACCTGGTCCAAGGAATTCTGCATCAGCGAAAAATATAACAGCGTAGAAAATCTGAAGAAAATGTACGACAGTGAATACGCGGTGACTTTGTGATACGGTCACATTTGCACTTGTTGCAGCTTGGCAATGAGAGCATCCTTTAGAACTTTGGAATAATTGATACCGCAATTATCGCAGGCAGTGTTTAACCATGCCGGAATAGTCAGTGTCTTTTTGACGGCCCTGTCATCATAGGCCCGGGCATAATTATCCAAATTCACACAGATTAGATTTATTAATGCAGTGGGATCGTCTGATTTCACTGCATTAATTGCAGTAGGAGCAGGAAGAACATCGCCGTCTCTCAGGGAAGTGAACAGGTATTGCCCACATGCCTCTTGAGCCATTGCAAAAGCATCGGCAAGATTGTCACCATAAGTGGCAAGATCATTAAGATCGGGAAAAATGACAGAGTATTTCCCATTCGCTTCCGGGTAAAAAATAGCTGGATATATATAATTCATAAGATCACTCCTTTCAAAGGCTGTTCCATATTATTTTAGTCCAGCCTGTTTAAAAATAGAATTAACAACTCGCAAAGGAATATCGCCTCTGTGATTGGGAATGGTTACTTTCCCTGACTTTGAAGGATGTTTGTACTGATGATGAGAAAACCTCTGATATCAGACAAAACCCAGCCATCGTCAAGGATGATTCGCTCTAATTCGCGAAAACGCATGGATTATCTCTCCTTTCTTAAGGTAACACGTATAATACGTGAAGTCAATAAATGTTGGGAAAATTCGCCGAAGAATTGGCGTATTTAGAAACTTTCAAAATAAAATGAAATAATTGTACTGTGTAACAGGAAAGAAAGCAACAAAAATGTTTTTCTCAGAAATTGAAACAAAAGTACTAAAAACAATTTACATAAATCTAAAATATGCTATAATATTTCCGTATTGAGACAAAATATTTGTGAGTTGTAGCCAAAAAACACTACAATTTCACACATATTTCCAATTATCGACAAAAGCAATGGGTGAGAGAGTTTATGGAAACAGGCAGAAAAAAAGTCCGTTTAGGTGAATTATTGGTAAACAGTGGGGTGATCACGGCAGAGCAGCTGCAGCAGGCACTGGACAACCCCAATCGTCAGGGCAAGAAGCTGGGAGAATTCCTGGTAGATGAAGGCATCGTATCGGAGGATGATCTGGCGAAGGCACTGAGCCGCCAGCTGGATCTGGATATGATCGATCTCCAGAGCGTCAATGTGGACAAGGAAGTACTGAATCTGGTACCGGTCAACGTCCTGAAGAAGAACAAGATATTCCCCTTCGCCTACAAAGAAAATAACTTCAACGTTCTCATGGTCGCCATGGCGGATCCCCTGGATTACAACGCCATCGATGACATCAACATCATCACCAACTTCCAGGTAGAGCCCGTAGTAGCCACCACCCGCAGCATCATGCTGGCCATCGATAAATATTTCGGTCAGGAGGAAGTAACCGAGGCACTGGCGGCCTACGCCAAAGAGAAGAAACTGGACGTGGTGGAAGACATCGCCACGGAGGAGAACATCAACAGTTCCCCTATCGTAATGCTGGTAAAGGATATGATCGAAAAAGCAGTCCGCCAGCGTGCGTCCGATATCCATATCGAACCCATGGAAAATATCATCCGTGTCCGTTACCGTATCGACGGTGCATTGTATGAGAGAGCGAGATACGGTGTCAATGTATTGTCTGCCATCATCGCCCGTATTAAGATCATCGGCGGCATGGATATCTCCGAGAAGAGAAAGCCGCAGGACGGCCGTATCACCCAGGTGGTAGACCGTGTGGAATACGATATCCGTGTATCCATCCTGCCTACCGTATACGGGGAAAAAGTCGTAATGCGTCTTGCAGCGAAGAGTGCACTGAACCGCGACAAGAGCCAGTTAGGCTTCAAACCCTACGAATTAAAACAGTTTGACTACATTCTGAAAAATCCTCACGGTATCATCCTGGTAACCGGACCTACCGGAAGTGGTAAGTCCACCACCCTGTATACCGCACTG
Source organism: Lachnospiraceae bacterium GAM79 (assembly GCA_003584705.1). Taxonomy (GTDB): domain Bacteria; phylum Bacillota; class Clostridia; order Lachnospirales; family Lachnospiraceae; genus Acetatifactor; species Acetatifactor acetigignens. The sequence continues at coordinate 2,234,981 of AP018536.1, read as the reverse complement.
AGCGAACTGAATAAAGAAGACGTGAACATCATCACCGTAGAAGATCCTGTCGAGGCAAATATCGACGGCATCAATCAGGTACAGGTCAACACCAAGGCAGACCTCACCTTCGCGACGGCACTGCGTTCCATCGTGCGACAGGACCCGGATATCATCATGATCGGTGAGATCCGAGACCAGGAGACCGCCAGCATTGCCGTACAGGCGTCCATCACCGGACACCTGGTGGTAAGTACCCTGCATACCAATTCCTCCGCCAGCACCATCACCCGTCTGGAGGATATGGGCATCGAATCCTACCTGATCGCAGATTCCGTCATCGGCGTTATCGCCCAGCGACTGGTACGCAGACTCTGTCCTTTCTGTAAAAAGCCGAAGCAGGCCACCAGGGATGAAAAAGAGTTCATGGGCATGAGGGAAGAGGAAGATGTAACCATCTACGAGCCCTGTGGATGCAGCAAATGCGACAATACCGGCTTCAAAGGCCGTATCGGTGTCTATGAGATCATGCAGATCACTCCGAAACTGAAAACCATTATCAGCAAGCGGGAGGGTGCCGATATCTTAAAGGAAGAAGCATTAAAAGAAGGAATGCATACCCTGCGTATGAGTGCCACGGACTACGTACTGGATGGCACCACCTCCTTCTCCGAGATGGTAAAGGTATCATTTGACGTATAATTCTATAAAAACCGCAAGATTTTATAGAAATTTATCAAAATTTATAAAAATTTTTCAAAAACCTGGGCCTTTCTAGGACCGGGGTCCGTCTTACATAGTTGGGGAGACAGTTAAAGATAGAGACGTAATTGGAGGGAAGGCACATGGCAACCTATGGCTACAAGGCCATCACAAAGGCTGGAAAAGAAGTAAAGGGAAGTTTGGAAGCGGATAACAAGGATCTGGCAATGGCAGAACTGAGAAGGCAGGAACTGACCGTTATCGATCTGGGAGAACAGAGCTTCCTGACGAAAGACATCGACATCCAGATCGGCGGATGGCCCAAGGCCAGGGATCTAAGCGTCATGTGCCGCCAGTTCGTCAGCATGACCAAAGCGGGCGTCAGTATCCTCGAATCCCTGAAAATGCTCTGCGAGCAGACAGAGAACAAGAGATTACAGGATGCACTGAAGGAAGTCCGCATCAGCGTGGAAAAGGGTGAGACCCTGGCAGACTCCCTGGCAGAGCACCCGAAGGTATTCCCGGGGATTATGGTGAACATGGTGGCTGCGGGTGAAGCATCTGGTAGTCTGGAGATCGCATTGGAACGTGTAGCAACCCAGTTAGAGCGTTCCCACAAGACCCAGGCAATGGTAAAGAAAGCAATGATCTATCCGATAGCAGTGTGTGTCGTGGCCATTATTGTTACGATCGTAATGCTGGTGGTGGTCATTCCTAACTATGAAGATATGTTTAAGGACCTGGGAACGGAATTGCCTTGGATCACACAGTTTTATGTAAATCTGAGCCATGGAATTATTAATTACTGGTTTATTATTATCCCGGTAATTATTGCATTGGTATTCGCTATCCGTGCATTTGCCAAAACCGATGCCGGAAAGCACTTCTTTGGAAAGATTGCATTGAAGGCACCTTTGTTCGGAAAACTGACCACAAAGTCAGCATCCTCTATGATGGCACGTACCATGAGTACTTTACTCGGAGCCGGTGTACCACTGATCGAAGCGGTGGAGATTGTGTCAGGTGTTATGAGTAATATTTATTTTAAGGAAGCAATGGAAGATGCCAAGGAAGAGATCACCATTGGTATGCCGCTATCCAGACCTTTACAGGAGAGTGGACTATTCCCTCCTATGGTATATCAGATGATCCGTATCGGTGAAGAATCCGGTAATACAGAGGAAATGCTTGACAAGCTGGCGGATTATTATGATGAAGAAGTAGAAATGTCCGTACAGTCCCTCATGGCAGCTATGGAGCCTATGATCATTATTGTACTGGCAGTCGTGGTCGGTGGACTGATCGCTGCATGTATGATGCCTATGATGTCCATGTATGAGGCACTCGATAGTTTATAAAATAGGATTATCCGTTCTGTGTAGGGACAGAACGATAATTAATAAATGGGGCGGAAAACTCACTACCCTGAAATTAAAAAACACATAAAAAGGAGAATGTAATTATGAACAAGAAACAGAAGAGCTTAACAAACAAAGGTTTCTCCCTGGTAGAACTGATCATCGTTATTGCTATCATGGCAGTACTGGTTGGTGTACTGGCACCTCAGTTTCTGAAGTATGTTGAGAGATCCAGAAAGTCTACTGATGTTCAGAACGTAGCTTCTATTGTTACTGCGTTACAGACTTATGCAGCAGATCCTATGGTTGAAACTACAAATCAGTTGACTAACGGAGGAAAGATTACACTTACAACTACACAGACTACTGTGTCTACTACAAACTGCACTGGAAATACTGACAAGGCATTGGCAGCAGCTGGAATTAACGCAATTGGTTTGAAGTCCGGTAACTGGACCAGTACAGCTGGTGCTGGAATTACCCTTAACGTTGCTGTATCCAATGGGACAATTACTGTTACCTGTGACACAACACTTGATGGTACTAACAATATTCTTACAGGAACCTACAACTAGCTAGTAAGAACAATGAAAGGCACCTGACATGCTCCCAACAATTCTTCTCTACATAGTGATTTTCCTTTATGGCATCGTGATCGGTAGCTTCCTCAATGTGTTGATCTACCGCATTCCTAACAAAGAGAATATTGTAACGACCAGGTCTCACTGCATGAACTGCGGTTACCAGCTGCGGTGGTACGACCTCGTACCGCTGTTCAGCTACCTGACATTGGGAGGCAGATGTCGGAAATGTAAGGCACACATCTCCGTTCAGTACCCCGTCATCGAGGCACTGAACGGAGTGCTGTACCTGCTCGTATTCTGGAAGTATGGGATGAGCGTGGATTCCCTAGTCTACTGCTTGTTGTTTAGTACACTTCTTGCTTTAAGTGTGATTGATTTCAGAACATATGAGATCCCTGTGGGATTTAACTTATTTATACTGGCACTGGGGCTGATCCACGGAGCTTTCCACTATACAAAGTGGTTGGATTTCCTGATCGGCTTCCTGTGTGTCAGTGTATTTTTGCTTATTCTGTATTACGCTACCGGAGGCAGAGCCATCGGCGGCGGTGATGTAAAGCTGATGGCGGTCTGTGGACTGCTGCTCGGCTGGAAATTGATTATTTTCGCATTTTTACTGGGATGTATCATCGGTTCCGTGATTCATCTGATCCGTATGAAAGTAAGCGGCGAAGGACATGTCCTCGCCATGGGACCGTATCTTTCTGCGGGGGTGGCAATCGCCGTCCTGTGGGGCAATGAATTCTTACAGTGGTATCTGCATTTTTACTTATAAAAGATATCCGCATTTCGAACATGATTTCAGAAAGTTCTTCAAAGATTCCGCGATGGCGGAAGGCTTTTGAAATATGATAAATACCGGGAAGAGGAAGGGTAGAAATATGGCAATGAACAATCGCGTATTGAGTATTGAGATCGGCAACTCTTTTACGAAGATCTGCGAGATGGACTATAAGGTGAAGAAGCCGAAGGTCTACAAGGTATTGACGGTGGAGACACCGGAAGGCATCGTGGTGGATGGTATGTTGCAGCCCACACAGGAGTACGCAGACCATCTGGTGAATGCACTGGGAACGAACGGCATCCGTACGAAGAAAGTGCTGTTTACCATTTCTTCTACCAGAGTGGCAAGCCGTGAGGTACAGATTCCCAATGTCAAGGCGAACAAGATCGAGGCACTGGTGAAGACCAATGCCAGTGACTATTTCCCGGTGGATCTGACCCAATATGAGATCGGACATTATCTGGCAGGCGGTCTGGCAGAGAATGGCAAGCTTCGTGTCATGGCTCTGGCCGTACCCAAGGCTCTTTTAAACAGCTATTATCAGTTGGCACAGATGTGCGGCTGGGAGATCGAGTGTTTCGACTACAGCAGCAACAGCTTATACCAGGTGCTTCGTGATGAAAAATCCGAGAAGGTCACCATGGTTATCAAGATCGACGAGAACAGCACCATTGTGACCGTGCTTTCCGCCGGTAAGGTGTTATTACAGAGAACGGTGGCTTACGGTGTGCAGGATGCTATTGATACTATGATCGCTTCCGGAGCCTATGCCGTGAACGATCCCATGAGTGCGGTAGAACGTTTCCAGAAGAAAACATGTCTGAACAGAGTACTGCATCAGGGAGACAAAGTCTGGGAAGAAAATGCCGGACGCTGGGAAGATGAGGATGCCGGTAATGTGGAGGTCACAGCAGCAAGACAGAAGATCACCGCTTCCCTGGAGCCTCTGATCGTGGGTGTCAGCCGTGTCATTGACTTCTATGATTCCAGGAACAGTGAAAATCCCATTGAAAAGTCCTATGTTACCGGTCTGGGCGGCAGCTTCAGCGGCATGAGCAAGCTGTTCACCAACTGTCTGGAGCGCAAGGTACATACCCTGTCCGAGATGGATGACAAGATCGGCATGAGCAAGGCCATCCGTTCCACCAGACCCGCAGCCTATATTTCCTGTCTGGGTGCGGTACTGGCTCCTGTGGGACTGATCGACAAGAGCACCCAGAAGTCCAAGGGACTGACCGTGGTCAGTGGCACGAATTATACCTTTGTCAGCGTGGCGGTACTGGTGCTGGGCGTGATCCTGTCCATCGCCATGGCAGCCACCTCTGTGACCAGATATCTGGGAAATGTGGCGCAGAATGTGTATCTGCAGAACCGGGTACAGGAGCTGCAGCCGGCACAGGCAGTATACAACGAATATCTGACTGCGGCAGCGCAGTATGACAAATACAAATATCTGTATGAATACACCGAGAACCCCAACGAGAATCTGGTGGATTTCATCAATGAACTGGAACAGATCCTTCCCAGCAGCTTCTACACCAACAGCTTCAGCTCCGATCTGGACGGAATCAGCATGTCGGTGACGGTGGAGGGGAAAGCAGCGGCAGCCCGTACGATTCTGAATATCCGCAACATGAAGAGCATTGATGATGTAGAGATCAGCAATATTACGGACAGCAAGGACGAGACCGGCAAATCTGCGGTGACATTTTCCATCACCGGAAGCTATAAGGATCTGACGGACGAGACCGAAGAGAGCGGTGAGGCGCAGGCCGATACCCAGACAGCACAGTAGGAGGCAGCGGAAGATGAAGGTTAAAAAGAGTGAAATTCAGCTTTTGATCGCAGTGATCGGTGTTCTTATTGCTGTGTGTACGTATTTTCTGGTATATTCCAGTTTTAATGAAAAATCAGATGCCCTTGAGGCACAGAATGCCACTTTGTCATCCCAGGTGGCAACGCTGGAGATATTAGATCAGCGTAAGGCGGACTACATTGAGGCTACTGAGAAGATGCAGTCCTATATCACGAATTTTGAGAACCGTTTCCCGGCAGATATCTTACCGGAAGACAGCATTATGATGGTAAAGACATTGGAAGATTATACTCGTACCGAGGTGGCAAATATTGCATTCGGTTCCGAAGCAGAGGTGGTGTATACTCCTGCAGCGGATGCGGCAACGACGACTGCGGATGCAACAGCAACCACGGATACGACAGCAACAGATGCTGCGGCAGATACCACAGCAGCTGCCGCAACGACGGTAGCAAGTCCGGTATCTACGGACGGTACTGCTTATGCAGATACCCATATGTATGAGGTACCCCTGAGTATCAGCATTTCCTGTACCTATGACGATTTCAAGGGACTGGTAAGATACATCTACAATCAGCAGGAACGTGAGAGCATCCAGGGCGTCAGCATCAACTACAACGAGACCGACGGAATGCTCACCGGCAACATGACCATGAACACCTATTATCTGCTGGGAACCGATAAGGTATACAGTTCACCTTACATCCCGGATATGCAGATGGGCGTAGACACTATTTTCGGAAACGTGGAATAATAGATTTGCAATCATAGCAGTATACGACTGCTTGCAGGCAGGATACTGCTATGATTAGCAAATCAAACAACCATGAGCAGGGAGGACGATAGTCCGGAGTGCGAATGGTTGTCCGGTTTCGGGAGCACGGAGTGCGGAGAAAACGGTATTAGTCATGAGCAGGGAGGACGATAGTCCGGAATGCGAATGGTTGTCCGGTTTCGGGAGCACGGAGTGCGGAGAGACCGGTATTAGTCAGAAGCAGGAAGGACGACTCACATGCAGAAGAACACGGAGAGAAGACAACTGAATAACGAAGGCTTTTCTCTGATTGAACTGCTGATCGCCATCGTGATCCTGTCGATCATCGTTGTGCCGCTTTTGCACAGCTTTGTGACTTCTGCCAGAACCAATGCCAAGTCCCGCAACACCATGCATGCCACGGCCATCGCAGAGGATGTCATGGAGCAGTTCGAGGCACATACACTGGAGGAGATGGCAGACACCTATGAGGCGGCAACCCCTACCGGCTTTACTAACAGCGTGCAGAAGGATGCTTCTCTGGATGTGGACGGTGACGGCTCCGCAGAAGATGGTATCTGGCAATATACCTTCCGTGATGAGAAGACGACTTCCGGCACCTATGATGTGGTAGTAACACTGGATCCTAACGGTTACACGGCACTGAATGAGAAGGATATTGTAAATATCCAGAACCTGGCAGGCAATCTGAATGCGGTATATTCCGAATCGGAAGATGCCGCACAGGAGGCTTACGGTTATTTTGAAGCGTATTCCGGCGGCAGAGACGTTATGGAGATTGCCAGGAATACTACCAAGACCATCGAAATATCCATAGACAGCAGCCGCATTTTACTGGATCTGGGAGACGGAGAGAGTGCAGAGACAGATGTGTATCTGGTGACGGCTTCCACAGTCTATCATTGTAATTCCGCTATCCTTACGGGCATCAGCGGAGATTATCCCCAGAACGGCTCGGATTATGTGATCTTTTCCAATGAAGAGGCGGTAAGAGCCAAAGCAGCGGAGCTTAAGAAGGAGAAGGAGAGCGGGAATCCGGTGGATGCAGAGGAGATCATTTCCCAGCTGGCCAATATCATTGTGTGCCTGCAGCCCAGAGTGGAGGCATCCCAGAGTGCGGTGACTTCTGCGGTAGACAAAGTGATCGTAAATAACCCGAAGAATGTACAGACAAATCTGTTCCTGGTGGAGCAGACTCCGTCAGCGGAGAGAATAGACAGCTTCACGGACGAAAGCACCGGTTTTAACCCGTATTCCTCCTGGAACAACAATTACAAGGCGGCATTTGAACTGCGGGAGACCTGGCCGGGCTGGATGTCCTCTGCCGGAGCCAGCATTGATTCCGCCTGCAGACTGCGGACGAATCTGATAGACCGCAGCAATACGGAATACATTTTCAATGATCTCAGCGTGTCCGGTGCGGCAGGAAATGCTACCGGAGACGTGGCGAAGGATATTATGGGTGCGGGCGGCGGTCTGACACCGACGGAGCGACGCAACCGTATCTATGACATGCGGGTACAGGTGTATGTAAAAGATATGATTGGAGTGCAGTCCCCCGTACTTACCATGACGGGAACCGTGATCGAATGATCTGACGGACGCAAGATAGAGGAGATACCGGAAGGAAGACGAGAAACATGAAGATATGCGGAAGAAATCCCAAAATATTTTCAAAGGTAAGACAATTCCACAGACGAACGGACAATAAGGGCTCAGCAATGGTCGTTGTGATCATTGCCATGGCCTTTATTGGCATTTTAGCCAGTGTTTTGATGTATATGTCACTGCTGAACTATCAGATGAAGGTGAACAATCTCAAGGCGAAGGACAATTTTTACTCTGCAGAGACTGTGCTGGATGAGATCCGGACGGCTATGGGAGAGCGGGTGTCCGCTTCTGTCGGAAGTGCCTATGAACTGGTCCTGAAAAATTATGAGGCAACCTCCGCAGAGGAGAAGCAGAACAAACTGAGATATTATTTCCTGAAGGATATGCAGGATTATTATGCAGTGACAGGAAGTATGAATATCAACAACTATGATCTGACCAAGCTGTTCAACAGCCTGTCTTCGGAGATAAAGCGGGGGACGGTGCTAGAGACATTGAATGACTCCGGGGAAGTAGTGTACCGGATGGCTCTGGACAGCAGCGGCAGTCTGAAGGTATATGTAATGACAACGGATCCGGTGACGGGCAACAAGGAGAGAGTGGAGACCACGGATATTCCTACCGGACGTTTTCAGTTGTACACCGACGGACTTTCTTTCTGCGGCCTGAAAGTGACTTATACGGATACCGATGGCTATGTGTCCGTGATCCAGACCGATATCCGGGTGAAGATGCCGGATATGGATTTTGCACAGGCAGTGACACTGCCTTCCATTACGGGAATCTCCATGGTGGCGCAGGAGAATATTCAGGCACTTCCTTCTGATTCCACGCTGATCAGTAAAAATGTCATTGGCGGCAGCTTTTATGCGGAACGTTTTATCGTGGGCAGCGAAGAGTCCGGCAAGGGCAACGGTGTGACGGTGGAATGGAAAGAGACCACCGGCAATGAAAACGAAGACAAGCGTATGGTGATGGCTTCCGACTTATATCTGGGAGAAGGAGCCACACTTACCACAGATCAGTACGGTGAAGTATGGGCCGGTTCCATTGCCATGAACGGAGGGATTCCGGGCAATACGGGAAGCAACGGAACGTTGAGCTTTCAGGGAAACAACGTATATGTGGCCGGAGACCTCAGGATGACCGGGGAACGGAATGTATTTACCGCCGGAGCACAGATCGACGGAGAATATGCCGGACAGTATATCGGCTTCGGTAATGGAAAGGGCGTGGACAGCAGCGCCATTCTGGTCAACGGCACGGATACGGAGATCTATCTGAATGAATTGAAGAATCTTACGCTGGCGGGAAATTCTTACATTTCTCTGACGAAAGCCAAGGATGGAATTACCAGTGAGGATGGTGTGAGCAACACCGGAGTACAGGATGTGATGATGGGACAGTCTATCGCTGTGAAGAGTGACCAGCTGGCTTACCTCGTTCCGGCGCAGTGTATCGGCGTGGATGCTTCCGGCAAGACCGTGTTAAACGGTGCCAGCAACCCGATCACGTTGGAGCAGTATAAGGACAAAATCAGGGACCAGGCGGATGTAACGGAAGTGGCATTGAATATTCCGTCCGCTACCCTGAATGGTCATACGCTGGCCGAGTACGGACTGACCCAGAACAATATCCAGAAGATTTTCAAGCGGATCAACAGCAAGATCACGCTGGTGTATTATTATGTAAGCTTTGACAGCACCTCTGATACCGCGAGAGCCAATGCCAACCGGTATTTTCAGGATTATTACGGTGCCAACCAGCAGACCATGGAAGCCTATACCGGTCTGTATACCAAAGCCATTCAGGTGCGTGGACAGCAGAACGGAGCGTACATCATGCATCTGGCAGGCAATGTGGCCATGTATGACAGCAGTGCGGCTGCGGAAAGTCAGGAGAAGCTGTTGGATGCCACACTGACCAGTGATGGTGCCAATGCAGGATATCAGGCACTTTTGGCATCGGATCAGTTGAAATTCCAGGCATTGTCCAAGAAGATGATCGATGTCTATGAGCAGCTGCTTCCTTCGGAGAAGACGGATGCAGCCAATGCTTATACCAATCTGGTAAATGAAGGGGAGATAACGACCTTCCATGCTGTATTAAACGGCAGTACCGGAAATAAGGTGGAGTCAAAATATTTCGGCAATACCACAGGAAGCCTTGCGGAGCAGGGATATAAGGCAGTTATTGTAAAGGGTGATTATACCTATCCGGAAGCCGGATTCGGCGAGTTCAGTGGACTGATCATTGCTACCGGAGATGTCAAAGTGACAAAGGAATTCCAGGGAACGATCCTGTCCGGCGGAACGATCACACTGGATCAGAATGTCAATGTGGAACCTGACCGGGATGCGGTGCTTCATGCCCTGACCTATTCCAGAACGATCGTAGATGCTGCCGGTAAGACACAGGAATATCATGTGGTAGATTTTTTAAATGGCGGAGACGGTTACCTGAGCAGTAACGGTAAGTCCTATAAGAACAGTGATATAAATCTGGGAGATTTGATAGTTTATGAAAACTGGCAGAAAGAATAACAACAGTGGTTTTTCCCTGGTGGAGCTGGTCATTGTCATTGCGATCATGGCGGTGCTGGTGGGTGTGATGGCCACATCCATTACATCCCTGACCGGAAGGAGAGTCCGGAAATGTGCGGACGAGATCGTGACGACATTGGAGCGGACCAGAGTACTGACACTGGGAAAAGAACAGAATCAGGTGGAATGTGTTATCAGCTATAATGATACGACCAGGGAATATACGGCACAGATCCGGCAGGGAGATGTGGAGGTATCCAACAGGGTACTGGGAAAAGAACCTATTGATATCAAGGTATATTTTGAAGGAGATTCCAGGGGATATTCCCTGACGGAACTGAAAGGATCCGACAGCCTGTTACCTTATGTTTCATCTTCAAAGGGGCTGCATCTGGTGTTTAACCGTGCATCCGGGGCCTTTGAGAAGGATACCTGTACGGCAAACAATGTGTTGAAGGAATATTGTCAGAAAATCGTCGTAAGAAACGGAACGAGAATCATAGAAATTACAACGGTCGGCAAGACTGGTAAGATCCTGACGAAGTAAGGAGGTTGACCATGGGTATTGGTAAGAAAGGATTTACTCTGGTAGAGATCATCGTATCTCTTGCAATCATGACCATAGTAGCAGGTGCGGTGGGAGCATTCGTGATCGCCGGCAACAATTCTTATATGCGGGGAAACAAGGAACTGACTCTGCAGGAAGAAGCCCAGCTGACTGCCAACCAGATGATCGATCTGATCATAGATGTGGAGAAGGGCATCAGCTTTTCTAATCTGACGGATCAGAAAGCTGTGGATATGGACGGTAATGTGGCAAAAGACGTTAACGGCTTGGACGTAACGAATGCCAGTGTCAGTGAACTGCGTCTGATCAATAACGACAACAGCTATATGATCCGTTGGCAGGGTGGTGCCGGAGCGGATTATGCCGATGCCAATCAGGTGTATCTTTATGAGGTGACAAATAGCAAGGATGCCGAGGGCAAACTTGTGGTAGGAGATTTTGACGTGGCTAAGCCCGCACTGATGGCAGAGCATGTCAGCAGCTTCAGCGTGGACCTCAGTGAACTGGATAAGCGGAAAGTCGTTCTGAACATGACCTTTACCTATCAGGACAAGTCCTATGAAATTTCCGAGACCATCAAGCTGAGAAATGATCTGAGCTCCGAGCCGTCCCGCATCTATTCCTGGATCAGCGGCATCCGTATCATTCCCGAGCACGAAGATCTGAAACAGGGACAGGCTTTCGTCTTCGATTACGAGATCACCGGAGACGAGGAAGCCATTGCTCAGGGTGTGACCTGGGCCGTAAGTTATCAGGATGGCAGCGCATGTAAGAGCACCATCAGTGGTAACGGTAAACTGAGTGTGGCAGCGGATGAGACCATAGCAGAGAATATCCTGACAGTAATCTGTACCGCCGTAGCGGATCCTACCATAGCGGCAACGGCTACCGTAACGGTACAAAAGCATATGGTGGATTCTCTGGATATAGAACCGAAAGATGCTTTGGTGATTCAGGGGGACAGCCTGCAGTACTCTTATACTATGGAAGGAACAGAAGAGGCTAAAAATGCCGGGGTGACCTGGAGCGTGGCAAGAGTGGACGCAACTGGACTTAAGGCAGGAACCACGATAAATGGGAGCGGTCTTTTGGCGGCTGACAGATATGAGCCGACCGGAACACTTGTGCTACAGGTAACCTGTACTTCCGTGGCGGATCCCGGAATGTCTGCATCCACAAAGGTATCGGTATTACCCTATACCAACATTGACGGAAAATATGATGCAACACTGATTGCCAAGAATCTGACCACATATGATTTTACCGAAGGAAGTACGGAAAAGATCGGTTATAAGGCATTGATTGAATGTCTGCCGTCCTGGGCGGATTACAGAAATGGTTATCCACAGATTGAGTGGAGTGTGGTAGGTGATTATGCCAATAATTACAAAATAACCGGTTTGACAGATTCTGATGGTCGACAGTTCCAGGCAGAACTGGAATGTGGAAATATGACGGATACGGTAGTACGTGTACGTGCGGTGATAGCTTTATCAGCAGATATTAAGATTACCAGAGAAATCGATATTACAATCCCTCCCCTGAAGACGGTTGTAAACGCGAAGGAACCGTATATTTACTCCAGTCAGTTTGTATTAAACCGTAATGGAAAAATTAATTGCGAGATTCGAAATTATAAAGGGGAAGTAAATTGGAGATTTGCAGATATTCCCAGTGAGCTGAATAATGATTTCAAGGTATGGAACGGAATACAAAAATCATATCAGGTCGGTTTTGAAGTCTATGACGGAGCATATGATGATGTTCATCAGGAAGGCTATCTGACAACAGAAAATACGGGAGAATCTACAGAGGTAAGAGCACTTAGCTATATTTCCTGGGATACCGAATATCGTCTGAAGCTTCAGGCATGGAGCCTGGATGATTCCACATTAGTGGCCGAAACGGTAATACTGGTGCCGGTAGTAGATATCTTATTTGCCAATGATCAGCATGTGATTACGGTGCTGAGACCTACCTGGACGAATCGTTATGATCTGCATGCGTATGGTTTTGAATCTGGAAGAGAGAAAGGGCATAGAGCAGCAAAACTGGCAGGATATTTCCAGGGAGAACTTCCGTTGGATTCCAACACGAAATTTGCAGAAATTGATAATATGCATCTTCCTTTTTCGCAGGTACAGTTTGATATTGGCGCACATGAAGAAAATGATTATTTAATTATGACCATTTATGATGAACGATATCCGGATCATAAGAGAAATCTTTTACTGGAAGTAGAGAAGAATCCGGAGTGGTGGGAATGGAAGGATAATAAATGACCATGAATTGGAAACGCAATTCAAAAAAGTATATAGCAGGAATCCTCACCATAGCTTTGGCCGTCGGAGCCGGTCAGAGCTATGGCTCTATGGAGGTCAGTGCGCAGGAAAGAACCCTTCCGGGTATTGAAAAACTGGTACAGGATACGGTGGCTTCTTCTGACGGTACTTTCCATATCTTGGAGGTTGTTCCGGCGAGGGAAAATGCCACGATCGGCTATCTGGCAGGCGGCGAGGAGCCGGTATCTGAGGGCAGAAAGCTTTCCGAGATGCCGTCAGCCACAGAGCGTCAGACAGCTATGGACAGTCTGGATGCTGCAAAGTTTCCGACGACAGGTCCGGTTACTTTTTCTGCCTACAGCGAAAGCACCGGAGCTTCCAGAACCGAGGACGTAAGAGGACGCTTTGTATTCCGACAGGACGGATCCGGCAGATACAATTACCAACATATCGATGCGGTCTATCGTGAGATTGCCAATGGGGAGACGGTAGCAGCAGGAGAACGTTATAACCGATACAGTGCATTGGAGGCCGCTGGAGACAGTAACCGGGATGCCAAAAGCGTGACTCCGGTATTTTCCCATAGATCTACCGGAGGAAGCAACGGACTGGAGACTACGATTATCAATGGTTCAGACAGCGCCAGGGGATATGCGCAGGGCTTATATGCAATTTCGGAGACGGATCTGGCCGCTATTGATAAAACGAGTTTTCAGGCAAAAGATTATGTGGACAGGACAATCTATCAGAAGATAGGTACGGGTGAGACTGCCGTTTATACCTATCTCGGACAGATTGTATACGGTACCGATGCGGCACTGCCGGATGGATTAAAGACTACGTCCAGGGGGGTATCCGGAAATGATGCAGGTACTGCTGTGCAGGCACGCACGACATCCGGAGGAGATGCGATAGCAGCCTATTCTGCCGGAGATATTACCCAGAATCTCTACATCCTGGATCATGCACAGCCGGATAGCGCACAGCTTTTGGCAAAATGGGATGATGTTTCGAAGGCATATACATTTGAGACCATAGCCAGTGCCTATCTTGTGGATTTCACAGCAAATGATAACGGCGACTATTATGTATCTGCAATGACAGTAAGTGACAAAAACGGTGATTACCGTCTGATCGATACCTATCGTAAGGATGAGGCCGGCAGCTACACTATGGTGACACCGGGTTCCCTTCAGGTTACTTACAAGGGGGAAGCGGGCTTTGACACCGCCAACAGCTATGATTTTGTAGGGGATGACAGAGAGGATGCTACGGAGACTATTGCCTATAACGGCGGTTTCTACAACAAAGAATGGTTCAAGAAAAATGTCCTGAATCTGTCCGGTACCAGTCGTTATGAGAGTGGTACAGCCACCGGAGACGATATCGATACACTGAAGATCGAAGTGACAACACTTACCCTGCAGGAACTGGCTGATCTGGCAGATGCTTCCATTACAGCGGAGGATTCTTATTGTGGAATTGATCTGGCAGATGTGGATCTGTTCTATTTTTCCGGTCAGGGAAATTACGGGGCAGAGCCGTCCAATATGGTCTCTGCGGCAACCGTGATCGCAAAGCTGGCATTTGGCGTGGACGACAGCGGGATCAGAACCGCTGCAGCCAGAGTGCCGGTGATCATGGATTATAATTTTTATGCCAAGAACAGCACCCAGAGCAATGAAGTGTTGACGAAACTGGCATTGACTCTGCTGCAGGTGTCGGATGACAATGTGGCAAACGCAATCGCAAGTCAGGGAGATTCCTATTGGGAAAATGTAAGTGTCGATACGCTGAAAAGCGCGGCAGAGGGAAATATCAGATCCTATGCGTCTGCAATGCAGGCGGCAAATGCGGATACCCTGACGTTGGATACCTTGAAGGAATACCTGAACGAAAATGTATACCTGAACAACGACAGTTCCAAAGCTTATGCGGCAGAGGATTATCTGACGGATCTGAAGTCAGATAAGACAAGAGCATGGATCTACACGGATGTCCTGAAAGAGATCCGCTACGAGAATTTTCTGATCACACAGGAAAATGCCACGGCGGTCACTTTGAATGAAGAGATCAGCAAAGCTTCCATCACCAGATATATTATGAACTGGTATCTGCACAGAAGCCAGGTAAAGGACAGCCTTGCGGTATTGGATCTGGAGCCCTGTTATGATTTCGGAACCGGAGCTTTATCTGCAGATTCCGTGAAAGGATTTCTGGGGCAGAGCAGTTACGGTGGAAGGATTTCCATTACCCAGATGGCTTCCGCAGAATTCATTGGCAAGATAGAGGATATCAACGATCGATATGATATGATCTATGTGGGTGCCCGCACCGGAACCATGAATGTGAAAAACAATCAGACCGTTTACAATGACGGTTCCATGAATGGGCTGATCTATACGCATATCGGGGATCTGTATGATTATAAGGATGAATCGGATGATAACAAGAACCGTCTGAAGGATGATTCTTTAAGTCACACTTCCAATCAGTACCGTGGCCCGGGAAATGATATGAACTCCACCAGAGAAAAGGAGTTCGAGCAGTATATTTCCGCCGGGTATCCGGTAGTATTTGCGGATGCACTTCTGACGGGAATTGACGGTAAGGTGAGTGCCAATACGGCAACAGTGGACGAAAGTTCCTATTTTTACCAGTTGATACAGTTTGCCTTGTCCACGGATGAAAGCGGCAATTACAAATACTGGCAGGAGAATGTATTTGCGGAGAGTCAGTTAGTACCCGGAGCAGCAGAAAAGGCGGCGGATGACAGCAAAGAGGCGCTGGCTGCCGCAAAGGCGGCAAAGGAAGCAAGAGAAGAGAGACAGAGAAACTTTGGCAACCATCTGAATCTGTCCAAGCTGCAGATCGAATGGGTAAAGAATCTGGGTGAGGACTATATGCCCACCGAGCTGCATTACAACGATGACGGTATCAACGATGCATTCCTGAAGATGACGGACGGTAAGTTCTATCTGCAGTATATTTTTGCTCTGTCCAATGATGCGGCTGCCTCCCAGGTGAGCACGACGTATGATTGCAAGCTGTATATTGATAAGAACTCCGACGGTCGCTTTTCCGGTTCCGATGTGATCGGGCAGACACTTTCCTCCACGGAGGAGCTTTCCGGACTGAATCTGTATGTCAGATCCGGGCAGGAATGGAAGGAAGTGGCGAAGAATGACAGTGGCCATTACGAGCTGCGCACCGGATATACCTATAAGGTAGTCAGAGTGCTACCGGATGATTATCAGGGAGTATTGCCCTGGAAGATGATCTTCTTTGATAATTCTGATGCACTGGTGAGAACCGCAGTGTCCGGTTATACGGCAGTGGACAGAGGTTCCAGAGTGGATATTCAGGTATTGCAGCTGATGTCCGACAGAAAAGCATCTAATGACAAGACACTGTGGGATCTGGAAAGTGACAGTGATGTAAAGTCACTGTTAAGCGGTATCCGGGAATTTAATGTATCTATTGATTCCGTGAAGACTTCAACTTTTATCAACGGATTGATTTCAGACGATCAGTTGAAAAAGCTTAAGACCGATGAACAGAAGTCTGAGGCTTATTACAATGCGGCATACAATACTTTCCAGCAGTACGATATGCTGATCCTGGGATTCGGAGACAACTATCAGTTCGGAAGCAAGGATCAGAGCCTGAAGAACATGGCAGTATCCGAAGCCATCCGTGATTATATCGAAGATGGTAAGAGTGTCCTGTTTACCCATGACAGCAGTTCTTATATCAACAGTAAGGCTGGTAGCGGTAAAGGCTGGTACTGGGGCTACGAGTTCAACAAGACCATGCGTGCGGCGGTAGGGCTGGATCGTTATGGTGCGTTGCTGGAATATTATGATGACCAGAGGAACAATTCCAGTTTATCCGATGCCCAGAGAAAGCGTTATGATGCTTATTACAATATTCTGGACACGCAGTACAATTACGATACGGCATGGAAGCCGGGAACGGACCGGAGCAGTGATCAGACGGTCGGAAATATCGAGGGCACGACCAAATATACGACAGTCCGGTATGTGCAGAATCGGATCAATGCGATCCTGCGGAAGGGAACGTCTTATACGAGTTTCTATTTTCCGATTCGCAATTCTCTGTTTTATCAGGGTATGGATAAGACGACGAACTCTCAGGGGCAGATCACGGTGCTGGGAGATTACAAGGAATTCGGAGACGGTGCCGGTCCTGATATGATCGTTACGCAGGTAAATCAGGGACAGATCACTAATTATCCTTATCAGATCACTACAGAAGAACAGCAGACTCTGACAGTGGCGGCAACACATTATCAGTGGCTGCAGCCGAACATGGAGCTGGATAAGGATGGAGACGGCAAAAATGATATTGTGGTATGGTATTGTCTGTCTGACCTGTCCGACAATGCCAAGACCAGAAAGACACAGACTGAGAGGAACAACGGACGGGGCAATGACAATGGTGTGAACCTGTATAATGTCAGCCCCAAAGATGTGGTAAATAACTATTATATTTACAGCATGGGCAATGTCACGTATTCCGGTGCGGGACATACGGAGCCTACAGGAATGGCGGAGAAGAAGCTGTTTGTGAACACCATGGTAGCAGCTTACAATGCCGGAACCAAGGCACCTTCCGTATTTTTCCGGGATGACAACGGCAACACCATTGACTCCGTATATATGATGTATGATGCTGCCAACAAGATGATCCTGGATCGCAGCAATAAGATTCAGGTGGATTTCAAGGCTACCGATTACAACATCCTGTCTTCGGCAACGGAGATCCGGGTAGAGTTCTTCAAGGAGTCCACGGATGCGGATGCTATGGAGATCGCATACGGCAAGGGCACATTGAAGGTGAAGCCTCTGACCGGACTTACAGTGACAAATTCTTCCAAAGCGGAAGTGGGAGCACATGTGATTGCCGGCGGAGACAATCACTTTACGGAAGGTGGAAAGGACTATTATGTCACAGGTACGTCGTATTATTCTGTGACCAGTGACGGTGTATACACGCTGGCATTCCCTGCATCGGAGATGGGCCTGTTCTCCGGCAGCGGCAAGATGACGCTTAACGATCAGGATGCCGCCACCATCTACATCCGGGCGACAACCGTTTACGACAACGGAGCCAAGCGGACCGAAGGCGCTGTTAAGAGCCTGACCGTCAGCGCAGCGGAACTGTTTGACCTGGATTAAAGAATTTGCACTCAAAACAGAAAAGACAAATTGCACAAAAAGCAGGGCTGTGGAAAATAACCAATTTCCGCAGCCTTGTTTTTGTGAGAGTTTTTGGGCGGGATTTTCTTGCAGAATCAATATATGTATGCTATAGTAATCACATCTTAAGAAAGTCTATATAGGCAATATTCTGAAAAAGTTTTAATGCGTAGATGCAGTCGATGGCGGATCGCCGCGAATTCATGGATTGACAGAACAATCGGACAGGGAGGAAACTATTGGAAACAAACGATATTGTGACGAAAAATTTTGAAAGCTATGCGGATGTGGCGGCGGACATAATTAATGTTCTGTTACATGAAGGGAGAAGAAGGGTTAAAGATTATGAAATGTTGTCGGCGGCTACTGAGAGTCTTTACTTGGATAAAGAAAATGGATTGCGAAATCAATTGGAAGATGTAGCAAAGTACCATGTGGTAAATGGGGTGCCTAAGGTATTGTATTTATTTGCCAATCAGACAAAGGTGGATAAGGGCATGGTATTGCGCAAGGCCGGGTATGCAGGTGGAGAATACCGCAGACAATATGAAAAACAAAATCCGAGCCTATATCCTGTGATAGAAATTGTGTTATACTGGGGAAAGAGCAGGTGGAAAGGGGGATGCAGTTTGCACCGGTTATTTGATGAAGAAGGGGCGACTGCAGATATTATATGGAAGTATGTAGATGATGTACAACTTCATGTTTGGGAAATGCGTCATTTACCCAGAGAAATACGAGAGCTTTTTCAAAGTGATATGAGAATCATCGTGGATTATCTTGCAGAGGGAGATAGCTATCGGTCGGACCGAAAAGTGATTCATAAAGAAGCAACAGTTAAGATGCTACGGGTATTATCCGGAGATACAAATGTTGATGATACCGGAGATGCATTAAAAGAAATGGGAATCAAAGAGGAGGATGAGATCAGGGTGTGTGAATTATTTGATCAGTATACAAGAAAAGGGATTGCACAGGGAATTTCGCAGGGGATTTCTCAGGGAGTTGCGCAAGGGATTATTATAATGTGCAAGGATTTTAATACCAGTTATGAAGAAACTTTACAAAAGGTGAGACTGAAACTGAATATCTCAGAGCAGGAAGCTGAGAAAGAAATGAAACTTTATTGGTAAATATGGAATAGAAACTTGACTTTTTCTATGTACTATGATAAATATATACTATACCTACTGGAACAGTAGGAAATATAAAGGGAATAATATAGTATACATAGACATAGGAGGAGAAAAAGATGGCATTTGCAGCAGAGACCATATGTGTCCAGGGAAGTAATGAGAGAAAGGATCCGTTCGGCGCCATCAGCATGCCCATTTATCAGAATGCGGCGTATGCGCATCCGGGACTGGGGAAGAGTACGGGATATGATTATTCCCGCTGCAGCAACCCCACCAGAGACGAAGTGCAGAAGACGGTTGCTCTGTTGGAACAGGGAACAGAGGCACTGGCATTTTCTACGGGAATGGCGGCAATCACTGCAATGATGGAAATCTTTTCTCCCGGAGATCATCTGATCGCTACCGATGATCTGTACGGCGGTACGTTGAGACTGTGGAACATGATCAGTCACAAGAATGGTATTTCCGTGGATTGTGTAGATACTTCCAACGTGGATACGGTGAAGGCAGCGTTGCGCCCGGAGACAAAAGCTATCTATCTGGAGACACCGTCCAATCCGATGATGAAAGTAGCGGATATTCAGGCAATTGCAGATCTTGCGCATGAGAATGGATGCCTGTTGATCGTGGATAACACATTTCTGTCTCCTTATTTCCAGAAGCCGTTGACATTAGGAGCTGATATCGTGGTACACAGTGGAACCAAATATCTGGAAGGACATAATGATACTTTGTCCGGTTTTCTGGTGGTGAAGGATAATGCTCTGTATGACCAGCTCTATAATATCTACAAGACTACAGGAGCCTGTCTGTCTGCGATTGACAGCTGGTTGTTACTCCGCGGTATCAAGACACTGGCAGTCCGCATGGAACAGCACCAGAAGAATGCTCTGGCCATCGCACACTGGCTGGAACAGAGACCGGAAGTGGAAGAAGTCTATTATATCGGACTGGATTCCAGACCGGATAAGGAGCTGATTGACAGACAGTGCAGCGGCTATGGCGGAATGATTTCTTTCCGATTGAATTCTGCGGAGAAAGCTGTTAAAATTTTGGAGAGCGTAAAGCTGATCCGTTTTGCAGAAAGCCTGGGAGGCGTGGAAAGTCTTCTGACCTATCCCATGAAGCAGACCCATGCAGATGTACCTGTAGAGGTCAGGGAAACTCTGGGTGTGGATGAAAAGCTTTTGAGAATGTCTGTTGGTATTGAGAATATTGATGACCTGCTGGCAGACTTGGAGCAGGCCTTTGCCTGAGTGGGGTTGACTGGTATACATAGTAATTTAGCCAGTTCCGCGGAAAGTTTCACGGAAGTCCCACAACAGACGCAACGAGTCAGGACGTGCAGAAGGTCCTGGTAGAATAGGTACGATTGACAGAAAAATTTAACCTGCAACTTGGGGCCACAGGCAGAAAGCTTGCAGGTTGTCGAAAGGTAAGAGGATTCGTATGGCTACATACAACTTTGATAAAATTATAAATCGTAAGGGAACGAACTGCCTGAAGTACGACTATGCCGTGGAGAGAGGCAAGCCTGCGGATGTGCTGCCACTGTGGGTCGCAGACATGGACTTTACAGTATCGGAGGAGATTACGAAAAGCCTTCACGCGGCGGTAGATCATGGAATCTACGGATACACCCAGCCTAAGGATGCTTATTATAATGCCATAACCAATTGGATGGAAAAAAACCATAATTGGAAGACGAAGAGAGAGTGGATCATGAAGACCCCCGGTGTGGTATTTGCACTGGGTGCAGCGGTAAAAGCTTTCACAAAGCCGGGAGATGCGGTCTTGATCCAAAATCCGGTGTATTATCCCTTTACCAATATCATTAGGGACAATGACCGTAGGGTGATTGATAATACATTGGTATACGAAAAAAGGGTAACTGAAGGAAAGTCGCAGTACAGCATAGATTATGAAGACTTCGAGCGCAAGATTGTGCAGGAGAATATAAAACTGTTTATCCTGTGCAATCCTCACAATCCGGTGGGAAGAGTATGGAACAGAGAGGAACTGCAGTATTTGGGAGAGATCTGCCTGCGCCATCATGTGATCGTAGTCAGTGATGAAATTCACAATGATTTTGTATATCCCGGATTTGAGCATACGGTGTTTGCCAATGTGGATCCCCGTTTTGCGGAGTTCACCGTGACCTGCACCGCACCCAGTAAGACCTTCAATCTGGCAGGCTTACAGATTTCCAATATTTTTATCTCAAATGAGACATTGCGGGAAGCATTCCAGAAGGAAATCGACAAGACCGGATACGATGAGCCGAATGCGTTGGGAGCGGTAGCCTGCGAGGCTGCATATCGTGGCGGACAGGAGTGGCTGGATCAGTTGAGAGCTTATCTGCTTGAGAATCTGAACTTCCTGCGAGCATATCTGCAGGAGAAAATTCCACAGATTCATCTGGTAGAGCCGGAAGGTACTTATCTGGTATGGCTGGATTGCAGTGAACTTGGGATTTCCGGCAAGGAACTGGATCAGTTTATCGTAGAGAAAGCGGGACTCTGGCTGGATGGCGGAGCAATGTTCGGACCCAGTGGAGCAGACTTCCAGCGAGTGAATATTGCCTGCCCCAGAGCAACTCTAGAGCTTGCACTGGACAAGCTGAAGGCGGCAGTAGACAACCTGGGCTAGGTCCGACAGATTTGATGTGAGCAAAGAAAAATATCTGTGGACGCTTGTTCCGATAGGACAAAAATTATAGCGGTATAATATTAACAGACATATGGTATATTTTTACAATGTTGTCCATATACTGTAACATATCAGGCCATTCATGACTGATCACGGCAGCTTATGCTACGCTTGTGATCCCTGATGAATGGCCTTTTCGATAGTATTGCCATAAGGAAAGGAGCACACAGTATATGCCAAGAGGACAGAGAAAATCCCTGGAGGAAAAGATCCAGGCAAAACAGGAGTTGATCAATGCGCTGAATATCCGCATTGAATCCGAGGAACGGGAACTGGAAGAATTATATGAGCAGAAGAGGCGCAAAGAACTGGAGGCAGTAAGTGACCTGATCGAGGATGCCGGCCTGGCACCGGAGGAAGTCACCGAAGTCTTGCAACAATACATTGAGAACCGCAGCGCAAATGCATCGTGAGATTGCAGGTGAAAGAGAGCTTGCTCACCTTAAAGAACCGGAGCTGTACCGCCCAAAAGTTAGAAACAGAATCAATCTAATGACTGGAGGCCGATACACGCCCGGTCTTTTTTTGTGCCCGTTTGGTTATCGCCAATCATGCAAGCATGTTGGCTCTCTTGCGCTCATTATATCGTGAGCACAGCTCACTCAATGCATTTCGCAAAATCACACTTGCAAGCAAGTGATTTTGCTTCATCATATCATAAAAAGTACTGCGTGATAATCTGCTGTACCTGTTCTGAACGAATGGGAACCTTGCCGGTCTCGTAAGTGGTGATCAGCTGCATGGACGGAAAGATTCCGTTGTAGCAGTAAGACTTGAGTTTGTTGCAGGCAGCATCACAATAATTGTTCTTGTCCATCATCCCGAAGTGTTCCCAGTAGAAGAACTGCTGCGTGGTGGGATGCAGGATCGTGAAATCAGGATAGACTGTCAACTCATTTAAGGCCAGAGCTGCCTCGTAACGATATGGAATATGATTTGTGTACAGAAGATTGGCGATGATAACCTCGGATTTGGAACGGACTTTATGTCCCGCCAGTGTAGTATGAATTAGATTTTCCGGGTGAGAACTGTTTGTTTCATAGCTTTCCGCACACCATTTCTGCATCGATACCGGAAGCTTGTCCTTCGCAAAATGACTTTGCAGCAATTCATAATATGGTGAAGATTCCTCTAGAAGGTCAGAGGAGGATAATTTCCTGGAGCGGCTTTGTGAGGATGAAATTTTCTTATAGGAACTTAGCAGAGAAAATTCTTCTTCGGCTTCCAGTAGCAGAAGAGAGTAGTATTTTTTCAAGGCCATAATCTCTGCAAGAGAACGATTTGATTTAGGACAATATACAGATTGTTCCTCTTTTCTGATAATCCAGCGTTGGTAAGATCCATTTTTTTGAATGGATAATTCTCCTTCTGGAAAGGCGGAAATTTTGCGGCGTAGGTAGTCACATTGTGTCTGTAATTTATTAAGGCGAGTGTCTAAATTCTGAATCATAAAAAACTCCTTTCAAAATGGTTTGGTGTAAATAGGATAAAATACCAGAAAAAAATACAAAAAAGTCTAATTTTCAAGTGGAAAAAGGGATGATTGTATCAAAATAAAGAAAAAGGGTAAAATAGATACAAAAAAAGAAAAAATATGAGAAATTTTGTACTAAAATAGCCGGAAAACAGCTTTTAGCGAAAATGGAGATAAATGAACATTGTGGGACATGCAGATAAGCAATAGAGCGGGCACTTTTGAAGGCACAAGCATATCTGAGTGTATTATAACATGACAGGGGAGATTTTGAGAAGATGTTTGTTTGGGAAAAGAGATCTGAATACAAAACACCCACGGCATGGAATTCCAATGGAATCCCTTGCCGCGGGCAGTGGTTTCAGACTATAAATGTTTTATTCCGCGCTTCCTTCGCCCTTCTTCAGATTCTTCTGGGCGGTGGAGAGCATGAGTTTGATTCGGTTGAGCTGGTTGACTTCGCTGGCACCGGGATCGTAGTCGATGGCTACGATGTTGGAGGAAGGATATGCCTTCCGCAGAGCCTTGATAACGCCCTTACCTACCACGTGGTTCGGCAGGCAGCCGAAGGGCTGGGTACATACGATGTTCGGTACGCCTTCCTTGATCAGTTCCACCATCTCACCGGTCAGGAACCATCCCTCACCGGTCTGGTTGCCGATGGATACGATCGGTTCCGCATAGGAGACGATCTTGTAAATGCTGGTAGGCGGATCAAAATGCTTACTTTCTTCAAAAGCCTTCACGGCAGAGCCGCGGAGGATATGTTCGATGGCCCAGATACCCAGCGCGGAAATCTTTGAAGTCTTCTTGCTGGTACCTAAGTGTTCTGCTTTGTAGATCTGGTTGTAGAAGCAGTACAGCATGAAGTCGATCAGGTCGGGTACTACAGCCTCCGCACCTTCGCTCTCCAGCAGCTCTACCAGATGATTGTTGCCTGCAGGAGAGAATTTCACCAGAATCTCACCGACCACGCCGACACGGGGCTTCTTGATATCCAGTACCGGAAC
This sequence comes from Lachnospiraceae bacterium GAM79, assembly GCA_003584705.1. Lineage (GTDB taxonomy): Bacteria > Bacillota > Clostridia > Lachnospirales > Lachnospiraceae > Acetatifactor > Acetatifactor acetigignens. The sequence goes on along the minus strand of AP018536.1, from coordinate 2,210,428 downwards.
CGCATCGAAATCCCGGATAATCTCGGTACACATCCTGCGGAACTTCGGAATGCTGATATGCTTCGCGGAGACAAATTTCTGTACCTTCGCAAGCCATTCTTTGTGCAGAGCATCCACGGAACCCGGAGTTGCTTCATAAGGACGCATCCGATATACACAACGCATGAAGATGTCACCAAATTCCGCACCCACAGCGGCACGTAACAGCAGATCCGCATTCAGATGGAAGCCGGGATTGCTCTCGATACCTGCCAGGTTCAGGGAGATAACGGGAATCTGCTCCATGTCTGCTTTCTTCAAGGCACGACGGATGAAGCCGATATAGTTCGTTGCACGGCATCCGCCACCGGTCTGGCTCATGATGATGGCTGTCTTGTTCAGGTCATATTTACCGGACAGCAGAGCCTCCATGATCTGACCTACTACCAGCAGGGAAGGATAGCAGGCATCATTGTTAACATATTTCAGACCCACATCCACAGAGTGCTTGTTATCGTTGTCCAATACCACGAAATTGTAACCGCAGGCATTGAACGCAGGCTGCAAGATCTCAAAGTGGATCGGGGACATCTGCGGACAGATGATGGTATAGTCCTTACGCATCTCTTCGGTAAACGGTACCTTCTCGATAGCGGAAGAACGGATGTTGCGGTGCTTGCCCATCTTTTCACGGACACGGATTGCAGACAACAGGGAACGGATACGGATACGGGCCGCACCCAGGTTGTTGACTTCATCGATCTTCAGGCAGGTGTAGATCTTGTCGGAGCCGGAGAGGATATCGTTCACCTGATCGGTGGTAACGGCATCCAGACCGCAGCCGAAGGAATTCAACTGGATCAGATCCAGATTCTCCACCGTCTTTACATAGCTTGCGGCAGCGTAAAGTCTGGAATGGTACATCCACTGGTCGGATACAATCAAAGGACGTTCCGGTTTTGCCAGATGGGAGATGGAATCCTCTGTCAGTACGGCCATATCGTAGGAGGTGATCAGCTCGGGAATACCGTGGTTGATCTCCGGGTCTACATGATAGGGACGGCCTGCCAGCACGATACCGCGCTTGCCGGTCTTGCGTAAGTATTCCAGAGTCTCTTCGCCCTTTTTCTCCATATCGTGACGGGCATTTGCCAGTTCCTTCCAACCCTTTTCGCAGGCTGCGGCGATCTCTGCGGCGGGAATCTCGGTGAATTCCTTCGTCAGTGCATCCGTCACGGTACCAAGATCTCTAAAGGACATGAACGGATTGCGGAAAGTGATCTCACCGCCGGCGATTTCCTCTACGTTATTCTTGATATTCTCAGAATAAGAAGTAACGATAGGGCAGTTGTAATGGTTGTTGGCATCCTCGAACTCGTTGCGCTCATAGAATAGCGCAGGGTAGAAGATGAACTTGATTCCCTGACGAATCAGCCAGGTCACATGACCGTGTGCCAGCTTTGCCGGATAACACTCGGATTCACTGGGGATGGACTCGATACCGAGCTCGTAGATCTTGCGGTTGGAGCTGGGAGAGAGCACCACGCGGTAGCCCAGTTCGGTGAAGAAAGTGAACCAGAACGGATAGTCCTCGTACATATTCAATACTCTGGGGATACCTACCACACCTCTGGGAGCCTTGTCGGCATCCAGGGATTCATAGGAGAATAATCTATGTAATTTATATTCGTATAAATTCGGCACATTATGGGCATTCTTCTGACCGCCGATACCACGTTCACAGCGGTTGCCGGAGATGAACTGACGGCCGCCGGAGAATTTGTTGATGGTCAGACGGCAGTTGTTGGTACAACCCTTACATTTCGCCATGCTGGTCTCGAACTGCAGATCGCAGATCTTCTGGTAATCCAGCATGGTGGTGACATAACCGTCCTCGTAATGCTCTCTGGCGATCAGCGCCGCACCGAAAGCACCCATGATACCGGCGATGTCGGGACGGATCGCCTGGCAGTCTGCAATTTTCTCAAAGCTGCGCAGAACAGCATCATTGTAGAAAGTACCGCCCTGTACCACGATATTTTTACCAAGCTCTGAAGCATCGGAGACTTTGATTACCTTAAATAAAGCATTCTTGATAACGGAGTAAGCAAGTCCTGCGGAGATATCTGCTACGGAAGCGCCTTCCTTCTGCGCCTGTTTTACTTTGGAGTTCATGAATACGGTACAACGGGTACCCAGATCGATAGGATGCTCTGCAAACAGGGCAGCCTGAGCGAAATCCTGCACGGTATAGTTCAGGGATTTGGCAAAGGTCTCAATAAAGGAGCCACAGCCGGAGGAACATGCTTCGTTCAGCTGTACGCTGTCTACGGTCTGGTTTTTAATCTTGATGCACTTCATATCCTGACCGCCGATGTCTAAGATACAGTCTACGCTGGGGTCAAAGAAAGCAGCGGCATAGTAATGGGCCACGGTCTCTACCTCGCCGTCATCCAGCAGAAAAGCAGCTTTCATCAACGCTTCGCCGTAACCAGTGGAGCAGGAGCGTACGATCTCCACGCCTTCGGGCAGGAGAGAGTAGATCTCCTTCAGGGAACGGATCGCTGTCTTCAAGGGGCTTCCGTCGTTACTGGAATAGAAAGAGTACAGCAGTGATCCATCTTCACCTACCAGAGCGATCTTCGTGGTGGTGGAACCGGCATCGATACCCAGGAAAGCCTTGCCCTGATAGGACTGTAAGTCTCCAGTGGTCACGTGATGCTTGCTGTGACGCTCCACGAATTCCTGATAAGCAGCCTTGTCCGCAAACAGAGGCTCCATACGTTCTACTTCGAACTCCATCTTGATGTCGGAGGACAGCTTTTTCACCATGTCAGACAGACTGATGCAGACTTCCTCCTTCGCATTTAGTGCGGAACCGATGGCTGCGAACAGATGGGAGTTGTCCACGTCAATGATGTGCTCGTCATCCAGATTTAAGGTACGGATAAAGGCAGCTTTCAGTTCAGACAGGAAATGTAAAGGCCCGCCCAGAAAAGCTACGTGACCGCGGATCGGCTTACCACAGGCCAGACCGGAAATTGTCTGGTTCACCACTGCCTGGAAAATAGAAGCAGACAGGTCTTCCTTGGTAGCACCTTCGTTGATCAGAGGCTGGATATCGGTTTTGGCAAATACACCACAGCGGGCAGCAATGGTGTAGAGGGATTTATAATTTTTCGCATATTCGTTTAAGCCCGAAGCGTCCGTCTGAATCAGACTGGCCATCTGGTCGATGAAGGAACCGGTACCGCCGGCGCAGATACCGTTCATACGCTGCTCCACGTTACCACCTTCAAAATAGATGATCTTCGCATCCTCACCGCCTAATTCAATGGCTACATCGGTCTTGGGTGCCAGCTCCTGCAGGGAAGTAGCCACGGCTACGACCTCCTGAGTAAAGGGAACGCCGAGGTGGTTGGCCAGTGTCAGACCGCCGGAACCGGTGATCATGGGGTGCAGCTGCAATTCTCCCAGCTGGTCATAAGCTTTCTTAAGGAGCTCAGACAGAGTTTCCCGGATATTGGCGAAGTGACGCTCATAATCGGAAAATAAAATATTGTGTTCTTCGTCCAAAATAGCAATCTTGACAGTGGTGGAACCGATATCTATGCCGAGAGTTGCGTATTTTTCCTGTGAATTCATGTGATACATCCTTCCTGAAATAAAAATAAATCTACTTATTTAATGCATTTTTTTCATCAACAAAACATTCTAATTATACGACAAAAAACACCACAATGCAACGAATAATGGGGGAGTTTAGTTGTTAAAGTTTTGTAAAATGTAACTTAAATTTTTCGGGAAAACTCTGAAAAAAGAGAACGTGCAGTTTACTTATTCTCTTCCGGATGTTACAATCTCGATAGAGAAAAATCAAAATATAACTATTTATGGAGACATTGTTTTATGAGCAAATTCGAAAAAAAGTTTGGAAAATATGCGATCCATAACCTGACCATGGTATTGATCATGTGTTATGTGGCGGGATATGTGATCGAACTGATGGGAAAAGCAGCCGGCAATAATCTGCTGGGATTTCTGACACTGGACCCTTACCGGATCCTGCACGGACAAGTCTGGAGACTGGTGACCTGGGTGATCGTTCCTCCGGAAAGTCTGGATATCTTCACAATCATTATGCTGTTTTTCTATTATAGTCTGGGTACGGCGCTGGAGCGTACCTGGGGAACTTATCGCTATAATGTGTATATCTTTTCCGGCATGCTGTTTACGATTATCGGAAGCTTCCTGTGCATGGGTGTGGCATATCTGATCACCGGCGGCATGAGTACGGAAGCGGCTTCCCTGGTATTTTACAGCGGTTCTTATGCGTTCAGCACGTATTATATCAACCTGTCGATCTTCCTTGCCTTTGCTGCTACGTATCCGGATATGCAGGTGTTGCTGATGTTCGTGATACCGGTGAAAGTAAAATGGATGGGAATCCTGGATGCGGTACTGATGATCTATACCGTGATCGCAGGAAACTTATTTACTAAATTCGCGGTAGTGGCATCTTTGCTGAACTTTGTGTTATACTTTTACAGACTGCATCGCAGCCGTATCTCGCCGAAACAGATGCACCGCAAGGCGCAGTTCGAACGAAAATCCAATGCTGGACGGGCGAAAGTCACAAGACACAAATGTGCCGTCTGCGGACGGACAGAAGAGGACGATCCGAATCTGGAGTTCCGTTTCTGCTCCAAATGTAACGGCAACTACGAATATTGCCAGTATCATTTGTTTACCCATGAGCACATAAAATAGTCCGGATTGCGAATGTCTGTACACTTTCGGGAGTGCGAAGCACGGAGAAAGTGTATTATTGCAAGAGGCATACGGCATGACTGCTTGCAGGCAATGTGCGAAGCACGGAGAAAGTGATGTTATTATAAAGGAGACCCTATATGAACAAAGAAGTATTATTTGCCCAGACCTTAGAGCAGGTCCGCAAGACCGCCAAGGAGCAGGGCAACTGCATCAGCGAAGAACAGGTAAAGGAAGCATTCGCCGAGCTGGATCTGAGCAATGAACAGCTGCAGATGGTATTTGACTATCTGTTAAAACATAAAATCGGTATTGGGCAGCCTATGGATCCCGATGAATTCCTGACGGAGGAAGAAAAGGATTACTTACAGGAATATCTGGATGAAGTAGCAGCATTACCGACCTACAGTGACGGTGAAAAACTGGCATTTTCCATCGCAGCCATGGCGGGAGAGACGGATGCGCAGCAGCGCCTGATCGAATTGCATCTGGCGGATGTGGCAGAGATCGCAAAACTCTATGCCGGACAGGGTGTCCTGCTGGAAGATCTGGTGGGAGAAGGCAATCTGGCGCTTTCCTTCGGTGTGACCATGCTGGGCAGTCTGGAGAAACCGGACGAAGTCGAGGGAATGCTCGGCAAAATGATCATGGATGCCATGGAAGAATACATTGCCGAACATGCAGAAAATTCCAAGATCGACAAGCGAGTGGAAGATAAGGTCAACAAGGTAGCGGATAAGGCCAGAGAACTGGCGGAAGAACTGCACCGCAAGGTGACCACGGAGGAACTGATGGAAGAGACCGGTATGTCCCGCAAGATGATCGAGGATGCCATAAGAATGAGCGGTTTCAAGATTGAGGATATCGACAACAATGCAAAAGACAGTTTATGAGAATTATAAATACAGCCTGCAGGATACGGCAAAGGTCTACATAGGCGCAAAATATACCTTTGCAGAGCTGCTGGATCAGGACGAGGTGGCGTTTAAATTCCGCCTGATCGTGGAACGCTATATTTTAGCGGAAAAAGAGGTGGATCCTCAGGATACGCTGGAGACTCATCTGTATTATCTGAAGCCGGACAGTTTTCTTGTGAAGATCTACGACCGGATCAAGGCTCGGGTGAAGATCAATATCATCGAGGAGAAAAAAAGGATTTTCGGCAGAGGCAAAAAGCGTTATGTCACGAAGGAATTGAACATCCGGGAATTAGTTGCCATGACACCGGAGGAGAAAGAGGCGAAGGGTGTCGTGATTCAGGAAATCTCCATGAGCAAGCTGGCACTGGCCGCGTTTTGACAGATGAAGCTCACCCATAGAAAGCATGAGCGACTGCTTGCAGGCGGCGAAGGCTTTCTATGAGGGGAGCAAACGAACATGAGCAAGAAGGACGATAGTCCGGATTGCGAATGGTCGTTACGATTTCGAGAGTGCGTAGCACGGAGAAATCGATTAAGATAGAATAAAAGAGGACACATCAGAAATGAGAGTAGAAGATTTATCCACATATGAGATTATAGAGAAACGGCAGATCCCGGACATTAACAGCGTGACCTATCTGTGCCGTCACAAGAAGACCGGAGCAAGGGTGGCACTTGTATCCAATGATGACGAGAACAAGGTATTCTATATCGGTTTCCGCACCACACCCAAGGATTCCACCGGTGTAGCCCATATTCTGGAACATTCCGTATTATGCGGATCGAAGGAATTCCCGGTGAAGGATCCTTTTGTGGAACTGGTAAAGGGGTCTCTGAACACTTTCTTAAATGCCATGACCTATCCGGACAAGACTGTATACCCCGTGGCCAGCTGCAATGACAAAGATTTCCAGAACCTGATGCATGTCTATCTGGATGCGGTTTTTTACCCGAATATTTACAAAAACGAATCTATTTTCCGACAGGAAGGCTGGCATTATGAGCTGGAAGGTGACAACGAGGAGCTGAAAGTCAACGGTGTGGTCTATAACGAGATGAAGGGTGCTTTTTCCTCTCCGGATGATGTGCTGGAGCGGGAGATCATGAATTCCCTGTATCCTCACACCACCTACGGCTGCGAATCCGGAGGTGATCCGGAAGCAATCCCCGAGCTGACCTACGAAGAATTCCTGAATTTCCACCGGAAATTCTATCATCCCTCCAACAGCTATATCTATCTCTATGGCAATATGGATATGGCGGAGAAACTGACCTTTATCGATGAGCATTATCTGTCTGCCTACGATGCCCTTGAGGTGGATTCCGAAGTGACGGAAGAGGCGGCATTTACCACACCGAATCGTATTGTCAGGGAATGTCCCATCGGCGAGGGAGAGGACGAGGAGGAGAATACCTACCTGTCCCAGAACTTCTGCGTGGGCAATAGTCTGGACCCGAAGCTTTACATTGCGTTCCAGATCCTGGACTATGCCCTGTGTTCCGCTCCAGGAGCACCCTTAAAACAGGCCCTGGTGGACTGTGGTGTGGGTAAGGATGTCTACAGCATCTATGAGAATGGTATCCGCCAGCCCTATTTCAGTGTGGTGGCGAAGGACACTTCCGTAGAGAAAGAACAGGAATTTTTACAGGTAACGGAAGAAGTGCTGAAAAAGCTGGTAAAGGACGGCTTCGACGAAAAGGCATTGCTTGCCGGCATCAATTATTATGAATTCAAATACAGAGAGGCGGATTTCGGTTCCTACCCCAAGGGACTTATGTACGGTTTACAGGTGCTGGACAGCTGGCTGTACGATGACAGACTGCCGTTCATTCACATTGAGGCCAACGAGACTTTCGCTGAACTTCGAGGGAAAGTGAAGACCGGATATTTTGAGGGTCTGGTACAGAAATATCTGCTGGACAATACCCATCGCAGCGTGGTGATCTTGCAGCCGAAGCTGCGACTTCTGGAAGAGCAGGAGCAGAAACAGCGGGAAAAGATGGCACAGGTGAAAGCTGCCATGAGTCCGGAAGAGATCGAGAACGTGAAGGAGACCTTCCAGAAGCTGACCGAATTCCAGGAGAGCGAAGACGCAAAGGAAGATCTGGAGAAAATCCCTCTGTTAAAACGGGAAGATATGAAGAAAGAGGCAAATCTGCCGGTGAACGAAGTGCGGAGCATTGGAGATACCACACTTTTGTATCATGATCTGTTTACAAACGGCATCGGCTATTTACGTCTGATCTTCAGATTGGATCAGATCCCCGGTAAATATTTCCCGTATATCGGCATTTTGAAGGGCTGCCTGGGACTGTTAAATACGGAGCATTATGCTTATGGAGATCTGTTTAACGAGATGAATCTGGTCACCGGCGGCATGGCTGCGGTAAATAATGTCTATGGCAAGCTGCAGGATACGGATCAGTTTACACTGACTCTGGAACTGAAGACGAAGGTATTTTATGACCGCCTTGCGGAAGCAATCGATCTGATGCGTGAGATCGTAATGACCAGTGATTTTACGGATGCCAAGAGACTGTATGAGATTCTGGCGGAGGGCAAGTCCCGGATGCAGGCACAGATGACCTCCGGAGGACACAGTGTGGCGGCTGGAAGAGCCTTATCCTACGGCAGTATTCCCGGAGCTGTGAGCGAAGAGATTTCCGGTATCCCGTTCTATCGTCTGATCACGGATCTGGAAGCTCATTTTGACGAGAAAAAAGAAGAATTGGTGGAAATCTTACAAACCTTAGTGAAAATGATCTTCCGTCCGGAAAACCTCATGGTGGATTTCGTAGGTGAGGAAAAAGCCGTGGCTCTTTTAGATGCTCCGGTGGAGGCTTTCAAAGCAGCACTTTATATGGAAAACGTGGAAAAAGAACATTACATTCCGGAAACCTCCCGGAAAAACGAAGGTTTCTTAACCTCCGGTCAGGTCAATTACGTATGCCGTGCCGGTAATTTCCGCAAGAGTGGACTGCAATATACGGGAGCATTAAGAGTACTCAAAGTCATGATGGGGTATGAATATCTGTGGGTTAATGTCCGTGTCAAGGGTGGTGCCTACGGCTGCATGTGCAGCTTCGGCAGATCCGGTGACAGCTACTTTGTCTCCTACAGAGATCCGAATCTGGGCAAGACCATTGAAACTTACGAGAAAGCTGCAGATGCCATTGCAGAGTTCACAGCAGATGAACGTACCATGACCCAGTATATCATCGGTGCGGTCAGTGATCTGGACGTACCCATGAATCCGGCGGCAAAGGGACTGTATTCCCTGAGTGCCTATATGACAGGACTGGATAATGCCACTTTACAGAGAGAACGCGACGAACTGCTGGCGGCTACCGAAGAGGATATCCGTGCATTGTCCGCACATATCCGTGCATTTATGCAGGAGGATCTGCTCTGTGTGGTAGGTACGGCTTCTAAGATAAAGGAGGAACAGGAGAGATTCCTGAAGGTGGAAAATCTTTTTTAAAACGGCAAAAGGAAAGCTGCGATTTTGCAAAAGTGGTTCTGAATCGTAAAAAGATCAAATAAATAAAGAACTTTTGTGATATTATTTCGTTTATAGAGGTGAACAATAAAAAGTCAACAGCAGGCGGATCCGACAGGCTGTCAGGATGCCGTCCGCAGAACGGAGAGGGTTATGAAAAAACGAAATTTTGAAACAAAGATCATTACAGGGTTGCTCACTGCCGGCATGATATTATCGCTGACCGCCTGCGGCAGCTCATCGAACGGCAGTTACGGAATCAGTGATCTCATGGATGCGGATTATGCTGTTGCTTCCAAGGAGGCAGCTGCACCGGAGGCGTCCGCTTATGAAGATGGATTTGGCATGACAGAAGGGTACGATTCCGCAGAAAATGCTCAGGACACAAGTACTACAGTGCCTGAGGAGACTGCAGCCACAGCAGACCGGAAACTGATCAAGACCGTGAATATGGATGTCGAGACCAGGGAGTATGATAAGCTGTTAAGCGCGGTAGAGAATAAAGTAACAGAGCTCGGCGGCTATATCGAAAGTCTGGATGCCTATAACGGCAGTACATATTATAGTTATCGTTCTACAAGGAATGCCAATCTGACCATCCGCATCCCGAAGGACAGACTGGAGGAGTTCCAAAATACGGTCTCAGAGCTGGGCAATGTGACCAGTCGCTCGGAGAATGTACAGGATGTGACACTGACCTATGTGGATCTGCAAAGTCACAGGGATGCCCTGCAGACAGAACAGGAGAGACTGTTGCAGCTGCTGGAACAGGCGGAGAGCATCGAAGACATCATTACCATCGAACAGCGCCTGTCCGATGTGAGATACCAGCTGGAAAGTATGGAATCCCAGTTGAGAAGTTATGATAATCAGGTTGACTACAGCACCGTATACCTCTATATTGATGAAGTAGAGGTCTATACTCCGGTAGAGGAAGAGACCACATGGGAACGTATTTCTGCAGGCTTTATGGACAGCTTAAAGAGTATCGGCGAGGGTATTAAGGAAGCAGCCATCTGGTTCGTGATCCATATCCCCTATCTGGTGATCTGGGCCATCGTGATCGTGATCATTGTACTGATCCTGAAAAAGATCAAGAAGCGCACGAAGCGGATCCGGGCGGAGGAACAGAAAAAATTCGCCGAAGAGGAAGCAAGAATGCAGAAGACTTTGCAGAACACGGCAGAGAATACAGCAGAGAATACGGTAGCCACACAAAACAGCAATGAGTGAGAATCTATAAGATAAGCCGGACGGACCGGCGGCTGACAGAAAAGTGTCAGGGAAAAAGACAAGAACAGGAGAAATGATAATGAACGAAAATCCGGCATACAAATCCGGCTTTGCCACACTGATCGGACGTCCCAACGTAGGAAAGTCCACACTGATGAACCGACTGATCGGACAGAAGATTGCCATTACATCCAACAAACCCCAGACCACCCGTAACCGTATCCAGACGGTGCTGACACTGGAAGAGGGACAGATCGTATTTCTGGACACTCCCGGTATCCATAAGGCGAAAAACAAGCTGGGCGATTACATGGTCAATGTTGCGGAGCATACATTGAACGACGTGGATGTGATCCTGTGGCTGGTGGAGCCCACGAACTTTATCGGTGCCGGAGAACGTCATATTATTGAGCAGCTGAAGAAGACCAAGACTCCCGTGATTCTGGTGATCAACAAGACGGATACCGTGAAAAAGGAAGAGATCCTGGCGTTCATCGATACCTATCGCAAAGAACTGGATTTCCAGGAGATCGTTCCGGTGTCCGCACTGAAGGGAGACAACACGGATGTGCTGATCCAGTGTATTTTAAAATATCTGCCTTACGGCCCGGCATTTTATGATGAAGATACCATCACCGACCAGCCCATGCGTCAGATCGTGGCGGAGCTGATCCGTGAAAAGGCTCTGAGACTTTTGTCCGAAGAAATTCCCCATGGTATTGCCGTGACGGTGGAAAGCATGAAGGAGAGAGGCCGGATCTGTGACATCGAGGCCACGATCATCTGTGAGAGAGATTCCCACAAGGGTATCATTATCGGCAAAGGCGGACAAATGCTGAAAAAGATCGGCTCCCAGGCCCGCCCGGAGATCGAGGATATGCTGGAGATGAAGGTCAATCTGCAGCTTTGGGTGAAGGTGAAGAAGGACTGGAGAGACAGCGACATCTTATTGAAAAACTTCGGATATAATCCGAAAGACATTGAGATGGGCGAATAGAAAAACGAAATTTGCAGACCCTATTTTTACAGAGGATAATACACTGATAGAAGAGGGGGATGCGTAAGATGCAATTCACGAATTACTGGCAGCAATTTGAACATACCGGCAGAGTGGAGGATTACCTGAAATACCTGCAGAGCGCGGGAAAGGAGGAACCTTTGGCTGGTGCGGAATGTAAAAGCCCCCTGGTGGATTGCAGAGCGGAGGGGCGTACAGACCTGTCCGCAGGGGAGGTTGGATCATGCAGGAATCCCTGTATGTAACGGGAATTGTATTAAAACAGACACCTTTCGGTGAATATGACAGGCGTGTATGCCTGCTTACCAGAGAAAAAGGGAAGATCACTGCTTTTGCCAGAGGGGCCAGAAAGCCCGGTAACCGGCTGGCTGCAGCGACCAACCCTTTTGCTTTTGGCTCTTTTCGTCTGTATGAAGGACGGAACTCTTATACGATATCGGAAGCAGAGATCCGGAACTATTTTCCGGAACTGATGACGGACTACGTGGGGGCATGCTACGGTATGTATTTTGCGGAAGTGGCGGATTTTTACTGCCGGGAGAACAACGATGAGAAAGAAATGATGAAACTGGTCTACCAGTCGCTGCGGGCTTTGTGTGCACCGGCACTTCCCAATGAACTGGTGCGCAGTATTTTTGAACTGAAGGCCATCGTTGTCAACGGAGAATATCCGGGAGTACCGGAGGAGCGCAAACTGGAAGAATCCACACGGTATGCACTGAATTACATAGCGGAGAGTTCTGTGGAAAAGTTATATACCTTTACCGTATCGGACAAGGTTCTTGCAGAACTTTCACAGATCGCGTCGGAATATCGGAAGCGTTTCATGGACAGGTCGTTCAAAAGTCTTGAAATACTGAAAACTCTATGTTAAAATCGGTTATGGCTGATGCCAAAAAAGGAGACTCATTTATGAGGCAGAATAGAATAAAAAAGTTTCTTACGGCAGGATTGTCGGGGCTTTTGATACTGTCCCTCACAGGCTGCGGTCAGGCGGCAAAGCTTCCCGAGACTGTAGAGAATACCTCTCTGGTGGTGGAGAAGGACGGCAAAGTGACCTCTTATCTGGTGAATACTTTTGACAAAGACTTCTACAATCTGGACGGCCTTACACAGATGGTGGAGGAAGAGGCTGAGGAATTCAATGCCACACATACAGAGGCTACAGAGAATCCCATGAATGTGAAAACGGTGCAGGTTTTGGGAGACGGAGCCATGGTGCAGGTGGTACAGGAGTTCGCCGATACGGACAGTTATGCCGAGTACAACGAACAGGACCTGTTCTACGGGACCAGAGTGGAAGCGCTGGCACAGGGACTCACGGTGAATCGGGAACTTGTAAACGCAGCGGACGGCACTCCGGCGGATTCTGAGAAGCTGGACAAGGCGTTGGAAAAGAATCATCTGATCATTACAAATGCAAGCGCATATATATACTGTCCTTATCCGGTGCTATATATCAGCGAGGGTGTGGTCATGGGAGAGGATGGGTATGTGGATGCCTCCCAATCCGATGGTGTCGTTACGATACTGATGAAAAAATAGGCTTTACAGTAATACAAATATAGAGCAAGAAAGGTTTGGTACTGACATGGAAAAGACAATGGAGAAAATCGTAGCCCTGGCAAAAGCAAGAGGTTTTGTATATCCCGGTTCCGAGATCTACGGAGGACTGGCAAATACCTGGGATTACGGTAATCTTGGTGTAGAACTGAAGAATAATGTGAAAAAGGCATGGTGGCAGAAGTTCGTGCAGGAGAGCCCTTACAATGTAGGTGTGGACTGTGCGATCCTGATGAATCCCCAGACCTGGGTGGCCAGTGGACATCTGGGTGGTTTCTCCGATCCTCTGATGGACTGTAAGGAGTGTCATGAGCGTTTCCGTGCAGACAAACTGATTGAGGATTTCTGTGAGGAGAACGGCATTGCCATTGAAGGCAGTGTGGACGCATGGAGCCAGGAAGAAATGAAGAATTTCATCGAGGAGCACAATGTTCCCTGTCCTACCTGCGGCAAGCACAACTTCACCGACATCCGTCAGTTCAACCTGATGTTCAAGACCTTTCAGGGGGTTACCGAGGATGCCAAGAACACGGTTTATTTAAGACCCGAGACCGCACAGGGTATTTTTGTTAACTTCAAAAATGTACAGAGAACTTCCCGCAAGAAGATTCCCTTCGGTATCGGACAGATCGGTAAGTCCTTCCGTAACGAGATCACACCCGGCAATTTCACTTTCCGTACCAGAGAGTTTGAACAGATGGAGCTGGAGTTCTTCTGCGAGCCCGGCACCGATATGGAGTGGTTCCAGTACTGGAGAGGCTTCTGCCGTGACTGGCTGCTGTCTCTTGGCATCAAGGAAGACGAGATGAGACTTCGTGATCACTCTCCTGAGGAACTGTGCTTCTACAGTAAGGGAACCACCGATATTGAGTTCCTGTTCCCCTTCGGATGGGGCGAACTGTGGGGTATTGCGGACAGAACCGATTATGATCTGACCCAGCATGCCAATACCTCCGGCGAGGATATGACTTACTTCGATGATGAGAAGAAGGAAAAATACATCCCTTACGTTATTGAGCCTTCTCTTGGTGCAGACAGAGTGGTTCTGGCATTCCTGTGTGCAGCTTACGACGAGGAAGAGTTAGAGGGCGGCGATGTTCGTACTGTGCTTCATTTCCATCCCGCACTGGCACCGGTAAAGATCGGTGTGCTGCCTCTGTCCAAGAAACTGAACGAGGGTGCGGAGAAGATCTACGCAGAGCTTTCCAAGAAATACAACTGTGAATTTGATGACAGAGGAAACATTGGTAAGAGATATCGTCGTCAGGACGAGATCGGAACTCCTTTCTGCGTAACTTACGATTTTGATTCCGAGACAGATGGCTGCGTTACCGTACGTTTCCGTGATTCCATGGAGCAGGAGCGTGTTGCTATCAAAGATCTGGATGCTTACTTTGCAGATAAGTTTACATTCTAAGATCACTATTCAGGAGCAGAAAGATTTTTCTGCTCCTTTTCAATATCTTTTTCTATTGGTACGAAAACTTTGATACTTACAGTGGAGGGGACAGCGTGGAACCGATCGAAGTGTTTCAGATTCTGGGAATCGAACAGACAAAAGACGAAAGGGCACTGAAGAATGCCTATCGTGACAAGCTGACGGTAACGAATCCGGAGGATGATCCGGAAGGCTTCAAGCGACTGCGGATGGCTTATGAGGAGGCCTGCCGCTATGCCGGAACGCCGGATGCAGAAGAGAACGAGGAGGCGGAACCGACGCTGGAGGACGATACTCCGGCAGGACAGTGGGTACGTGGTGTTCGGAAGGTCTATGAGAATATTACGGACCGCTGTGATGTGGAAAAATGGAAAGCGCTTTTTGAGGCGGATGACTTTCTTTCTCTGGAGGAAGAGGAAAACTGCACCACTTATCTGCTTCGTTTTCTGATGGAACATTATAAGCTGCCGACCGCAATCTGGAAGCTTCTGGATGAGAAAATCCACATTGTACAGAATGCGGGGGCCTTCAGAGAGCGCTTTCCGGCACAGTTTGTAAGCTATATGGTACATAAGTGCGAATCCGGGGAAGAAGTGGATTTTTCCGAGTTCCGTGGTGCGGAAGATGCGGATTACGATCAGTTTCTGCAATATTATGACAGAGCTTATCAGGCGCTGCAGGAGAAAAAATTACAGGAAGCGGAGCAGATGATCGGATGTGGGGATGCTCTGGGGATTACCCACCCTGTTATGGAGATCTGCCGTGCGTCCCTCTATGAAGGAAAGGGACAGACCGCAGAAGCCATTACTTTGTTAAAGAAACTGTCTGCAAAATATCCGGAGGATGATCTGATCGCTTACAATACGGCGGAAATACTGTGGAGAAATGAAGGGCGCGTAGAAGCGTCTGCTATTTATGAGAGTCTTCGGGAGAAGCTGCCGAAACACTACATGGCGAACCTGCGCCTGACGGACTGGTATTATGAGCAGGGGAACTATAAAGAGGCAAAAAAATGTGCGGAAGAGATTCTTTCCGTAGGCGGAGACGACACATTTCTGGAGACACTGCAGAAGATCAACACCGAACTGGAACGGGAAATGAAACGGGAATATGCGCAGAACCATGATCCCGGTCTGGGACTGGATCTGGGCTGGTGTTATCTGCAGGATGGCAGGACCGATCTGGGAATCCGCACGGTCAGGGAACTGGAAGCAAAAGTTCCTGCGGACAGGTGTGAGGAATATCTGGGACTTATGACAAAACTGCTGGCAGAAGCGGCAGAATATGAGAAGGCAATTTCCACGGCAGCCAAATGGGAAGAAAGCCTGGAGAAAAAGATCCTCCGGGATACAGATGCCGAAGAGGAGGAAAAAGACAGAGACCGGATCCGACAGTCACATATGATCCGGATGCAGTGCTATCGGGCTTATGGCTATGTACAGCCGGAAAAATTCGCCGAAGCCATTGCGGAAGCGGAAAAAGCCGAGACCGGAACACCGAAGGATATCGGTATGCTGATCGAAAAGGCACAGATCTATGTGGAGATGGAAGAGTATGAACGCTGTGCGGAGATATCCCAGAAACTGATCGGGGATTATCAGGTTTACGCTGCATATGCCAACGAACTGGAAGCGGCGAAGAGGCAGTGGAATGCAGCAGGGGTGATCCAGAACGGCAGAGCCTGTCTAAATTATTTTCCAACCTATGTCAAGGCCTATGAAATGATGGCAAAGGTGTACATGGATCTGGCACATCCGGAGGAACTGAAGGAACTGTTACAACAGGCGAAGGATAATAATGTCAAAAGTGTGATCCTGGATGCCTATGAATGGCAGCTGACCAATACGGGGCTTCCCCAGGAACAGATGAACCACGCCATAGATAAATTCCGGAAGGAATATCTGAGCAGACTGGAAGCGGGCAAGACCATATTTTACCGGAGAGGACTTCCGATCATTACGGAATATCTGTATGCCTACCCTTGTGAATTTTTACTGGTGGAGCGGGGAGATTTTCATAATGCGGCAGGCTGTCTGGAGGCGGCAAAAGTGGATTATGAAAAGGCGCTTTCCACGAACCCGGCCAATCCTTTTGCCTGGAAAGGACTGGCACGGATCCACAGATGCCGCGGCAAATACGATGAAGCCATGATCTGCCTGAGAAAATGTGTTTTTTTCTATGAAAAGAGCGGAACACAGAATCATGCCTGGCCGGAACTGATTGCGGAACAGGCAGAAATTTATTTTTTGCTGGGCAATACGGAAATGGCGGAACAGTTTTACCGGAGATACCGTGAGATGATGGGAAGTGCCGGAGACCGGGACCGGAACCGTATGAGGGATTTCGCCAGATGTCTGGCCTGCAATGACAAGACTACGGAGGGATTAAAAGTTCTGGAGAAGGCATTCGTCAATGTACTGGATGCGGCAGGAGAAAAGCTGGATCTGTGTGTCTGGTGCGGGGAAAAGACGATCGCCGGAAATATTCTGACATCGTGGCCGGAGAAGATCGAACTGCTTGGGAAAAATACCGGGAATACCCAGGAGTATTTCGAAGATTACTTTTTCCATCTGGGATGGTATGGGCTGATCTGTGGTTCCGGAAAGGTGGCCATCGAGAATATGGATAAGGCACTGATCTTCAATAAGGAGGATCTCAGCAAAAAGGATGACATTGCGGACCTGATCCTGGCATGCATCCTGTACGGAGATAAGAAGAAAGGTGCTGACTATGCACAGGCGCTGAAAGCCTGCATGGAAAGAGAAGATAAAAGCGGCAAGGATGTGTATCTGAAATATCCGAAGCTTCGGATCGTACACGAATATCTGGCGGGATATTATACGGCCACCGATGAGGAACAGGATACGCTCCTGCAACTGGACAAAGACTGTTCCTTCTGCCATGGCTGTGTACATCCCGTCTGCGAGGAACTGGAGATGGTACGGATACTGCAGATGCTGAAAAAGGGCCGGGAGAAAGAAGCACTGGAGCGGCTGAAAGAGCAGATGCAGGAACATCCCGGAATGGGATTGCAGGCCATCTGGCACCGGTATCATTCGGAACAGGTGACGAAGGATACGGATCCTGCCGTAGCCGCTTTTCACAAGGAAAAGCCGCAGCCGGAGAAACGGGGATTCTGGCAGAGGCTGTTCGGGAAGAAGTAAAAAATTAAAATGAAGAGAGAAGAAAACATATGATAGTCGGAATCGATTTGGGAACCACCAACAGTCTGGTGGCAGCATTTACGGAGGAAGGACCTGTGATCATCCCCAACCGTCTGGGAAAACATCTGACCCCCTCTGTGGTCAGCGTGGATGAGAACGGCAATGTCTATGTGGGGGAGACGGCACAGGAACGCAGAAACCTCTATCCCGACAGTGTGGCGCAGGCATTTAAGCGCAGCATGGGAACGGATCGCACTTATGACCTGTCCGGCAAAAAGTTCCGCCCAGAAGAATTGTCCAGCATGATCCTGCGTTATCTGAAAGAAGATGCGGAAGCCTATCTGGGGGAAGAAGTCACAGAGGCCGTGATCAGTGTACCGGCCTATTTTGACGACAAGAGAAGAAAAGCCACCAAGCGGGCCGGAGAACTGGCCGGGCTGAAGGTGGAGCGTATGATCTCGGAGCCTACTGCAGCGGCGGTGGCCTACGGCCTGTACGAAAAAGAAAAAGACACCAGATTTCTGGTATTTGACCTGGGCGGCGGAACTTTTGATGTCTCCATTCTGGAGCTGTATCACAATATTCTGGAGGTGCGGGCGGTAGCCGGAGACAATTATCTTGGCGGTGAAGATTTCACGGAAGTGATGTCGAAACTTTTTCTGCAAAAGACAGGACTGCATTATAAGGATCTGTCGGAGAAAGAACAGGTGCGTCTCTATAAAAAGGCAGAAGAAGCCAAGCGGGGAATCAGTGATCAGACTGCGGTGACCATGGAACTTATGCTGGGTGAAGAGAACAAAACGGCAGAGATCACCTTAAAAGAATATGAGGAAGAGTGCGAAGAACTGCTAATGAAGATCAGGGAACCGGTGAAGAAGAGTCTGGCGGATGCAGGACTGAAGCTGTCGGACATCGATGAGGTATTGCTGATCGGCGGAGCCACCAGACTGTCGGTGGTCAGGGATTTCCTGATCAGGCTGTTCCGCAAATTCCCGGATACAAGACTGAACCCGGACGAAGCCGTGGCACTGGGCGCGGCGATCCAGGCGGCCATGAAGGAACGCCGGGAGGAGGTAAAGGAAGTCATTCTGACGGATGTATGCTCCTTTACATTGGGAACGGAAGTCGTGGTGGAATACGAGGAAGGCAAATTTGAAGACGGCCGTTTCTGTCCCATCATTGAGCGCAACACCGTGATCCCCGCCAGTCATACGGAGCGGTTGTACACTGTCAGAGACAATCAGGACAAGGTGCGCGTCCGGGTACTGCAGGGAGAGAGCCGTTTCGCCAGAAATAATCTGTTTCTGGGAGAACTGAACATTGATGTTCCCAAGGGGCCCAGAGGCAGTGAAGCCGTGGATGTGACTTACACCTATGACATCAATTCCCTGCTGGAAGTGGAAGTCAAGGTGGTATCCACCGGACTGACCCAGAAAATGATCATCAAGGGACAGGACAACCAGATGACGGATGATGAGATCCAGAAGCGAATGGAAGAATTGTCCTACCTGAAGATCCAGCCCAGAGACCTGGAGGAGAACCGTCTGGTGCTTCTCAGAGCGGAGCGGATGTATGAGGAAGCACTGGGAGACCGGAGAAAAGAACTGGATCGTTATATCACTGTTTTCGAGGCTGCATTGAAAAAGGGCAAAAAAGAGGAGATCGAGGAGGCCAGAGAGGCATTGAACGAGATCCTGGAAGACGAGGATGAGTGATGTTTTATCCTTGACGCGGCGAAACGATAACATTATAATGTAGAAATGTAGGTTTATTTTCCGAAAGATGTAATTTTTAGACAAGGAGACCGAGAGAATGAGACAATTCACTTCTGATGAACTGAGAAAAGCCTGGAAACAATTTTATATAGACCGTGGTCACGTAGATGTGGGAGCAGTATCCCTGGTATCTGACGGATCCACCGGTGTTATGTTCAACGTAGCGGGCATGCAGCCTCTGATGCCTTATCTGCTGGGACAGAAGCACCCTCTGGGTACCAGACTCTGCAATGTGCAGGGCTGCGTTCGTACCAACGATATCGATTCCGTAGGTGACAAGAGCCATGTGACTTTCTTCGAGATGATGGGAAGCTGGAGCCTTGGAGATTATTTCAAGAAAGAGCGTTGCCAGTGGAGTTTCGAACTACTGACACAGGTATTCGGATTTGATGCCGACCATCTGGC
This sequence comes from Lachnospiraceae bacterium GAM79, assembly GCA_003584705.1. Taxonomy (GTDB): domain Bacteria; phylum Bacillota; class Clostridia; order Lachnospirales; family Lachnospiraceae; genus Acetatifactor; species Acetatifactor acetigignens. Next base: position 2,190,663 of record AP018536.1, on the reverse strand, counting down.
TGCTACTGTATTTGCCGGTGACGAGAATGCACCCAGAGATGAGGAAGGCGCACACTACCGTATCGCTTCCGGTTTCAAGAAGGAGAATGTATATTATCTGCCTGCCGATGACAACTGGTGGGGACTGGAATACGGCCCCTGCGGTCCCGACAGTGAGATGTTCTATATTGCAGACAGACCGGACTGCGGACCGAACTGCGGACCCGGCTGTGACTGCGGTAAATACACGGAGCTGGGTAATGATGTATTTATGCAGTATGAGAAGCATCATGACGGTCATCTGACCCCCTTAAAGCAGAAGAACGTGGATACCGGCTGGGGACTGGAGCGTATTCTGGCCTTTTTAAACGGTACCAGAGATGTATACCAGACAGACCTGTTTGCCCCGGTGATCGCTTACATTGAAGAGGCTTCCGGTGTGAAATACAATGCGGATGAGAAGCTGACCAGATCCATGCGTATTCTGGCAGACCATCTGCGTACTAGCGTGATGCTGATCGGTGACGAAGCAAAGCTGCTTCCTTCCAATACCGGTGCCGGTTATATTCTCCGTCGTCTGATCCGTCGTGCGGTAAGACACGGACGTACCCTGAATATGACTACAGAGCAGTTACTGCATATTGCTGCTATGTATATTGATGAAATCTATGCAGAGAGCTATCCTCTGATGAAGAAGAACCGCGAGTTCGTCTTAAGCGAGCTGCAGAAAGAGATCGCCCGCTTCGAGAGCACTCTGGAGAACGGCATGAAGGAGCTGCAGAAGATTCTGGAGCAGAAGAGAAGTGAAGGTAAAAAGGAGATCGATGGCAAGTCCGCATTCTACTTATACGATACCTTCGGATTCCCTCTGGAGCTGACCGTAGAGCTGGCACAGGAAGAGAATCTGACCGTAGATGAGGAAGGCTTTGCCGCTGCCATGGAAGAGCAGAAGCAGAAGGCAAGAGAAGGACAGAACTTCTCCCAGAAGATTACCACCGCAGCAGGTGTATTCGATGGACTGGATGACAAGATCATCAGCGAATTTGTAGGTTATGATGCGCTGACCGCAGAAGGAAAAGTAGTAGCACTGGCCACCGAGACTGAACTGGTAAACACCTTAAAGATAGGTGAGACCGGTACACTGATCACCGATGTGACTCCGTTCTATGCTACCATGGGCGGACAGAAGGGTGACTTTGGTGTGATCCGCACCGAAAACGGTACTTTTGAAGTGACTGAGACCGTGAAGATCGCAGGCGGACGCATCGGACATGTGGGTAAGGTCGTATCCGGAACAGTTACTGTGGGAGACAAGGCAGAGCTGGCAGTGGATACCGACAACAGAAAGAGCGTATGTAAGAACCATTCCGCAACCCATCTGTTACAGAAGGCACTGCAGATCGTACTGGGTGATCATGTAGAACAGCAGGGTTCTTACCAGGACGGCGCAAGAACCCGTTTTGACTTCAGCCACGGACAGGCTATGACTGCAGAAGAGATCGCTAAAGTAGAGGCTCTGGTCAACGAGAAGATCGCAGAGGATATTGCAGTTGTTACTGATATCATGAGCATCGAGGATGCGAAGAAGAGCGGAGCTATGGCTCTGTTCGGAGAAAAATACGGCGATACTGTCCGCGTGGTATCCATGGGAGACTTCTCGAAGGAACTGTGTGGTGGTACTCATGTAAAGCATACCGGTGAGATCGGTTACTTCAAGATCCTGTCCGAGAGCGGTGTCGCTGCCGGCGTCAGAAGAATCGAAGCACTGACCGGTGCCAACGTGATGGCATACTATCAGGCTATGGAAGAGAACTTCAATAAGGCAGCCGCAGCCGCAAAGGCAGCTCCGGCAGCCCTGACCGAGAAGATCCAGCATATGCAGGCAGAACTGAAGGCTCTGAATGCTGAGAACGAATCCCTGAAAGCCAAGATGGCACAGTCCGCACTGGGCAATGTCATGGATCAGGCAGTGGAAGTCAAGGGAACAAAGCTTCTGGCAACCAGCGTAGACGGTGTGGATATGAATGGCTTGCGAGACCTGGGTGACCAACTCAAGGATAAGCTTGGTGAAGGCGTTGTCGTACTGCTCTCTGCACAGGATGGCAAGGTCAATATGATCGCCATGGCAACAGACGGTGCTGTAAAGGCCGGTGCCCATGCAGGCAACCTGATCAAGGGAATTGCTGCACTGGTTGGCGGTGGCGGCGGCGGACGTCCGAACATGGCGCAGGCCGGCGGTAAGAATCCCGCAGGCATTCCCGCAGCGATCGCGGAAGCGTCCAAAGTACTGGAGGGTCAGCTCGCATAATGGAACGAGAGAATCTGAAATCCCGTTTAGGCTTTATACTGTTGTCTGCCGGCTGTGCCATTGGTATCGGCAATGTATGGAAGTTCCCGTACATGGCCGGCCAGGGCGGCGGTGGCGCATTTGTATTGTTTTATCTGATCTTCCTGGTGCTCCTTGGTCTGCCGATTATGACCATGGAGTTCGCTGTGGGAAGAGCAAGTAAGAAAAGTCCCGTAAAGGCTTACCAGGCACTGGAGAAGCCGGGACAGAAGTGGCATATCCACGGGTATTTCACGCTGGCAGGCTGTTATCTGTTAATGATGTTCTATACTACCGTAGCAGGCTGGATGTTACACTATTTTTATATGACGGCTACCGGTAAACTTTCCGGTCTTTCCGCAGATGCGGTAGCGGATCAGTTTACCCGGATGCTGGCAGATCCAGGGGTCATGATGTTCTGGATGGTACTGGTGGTAGTCATCGGTGTCGTCATATGTGCCGGTGGCCTGCAGAACGGTCTGGAGCGTGTGACGAAAGTCATGATGATCGCACTGCTTGCCATCATGGTAGTACTTGCCATCAACAGCTTCTTCATGGCGGGAGCAAAGGAAGGTCTGAAGTTCTATCTGGTACCTGATTTTGGACGCATGCAGGAGGTTGGTGTGGTATCTACACTGGTAGGTGCCATGAATCAGGCATTCTTTACCTTAAGTCTTGGCATTGGTGCCATGGCGATCTTCGGAAGCTACATCGGCAAGGATCATTCCCTGATGGGTGAGTCCGTCAGAGTTGTGGTACTGGATACTTTCGTGGCAATTACCGCAGGACTGATCATTTTCCCCGCCTGTTTTACCTATGGGGTGGATCAGACTTCCGGGCCAAGCCTGATCTTTATTACTTTGCCGAATATTTTCGCAAATATGCCTTACGGCCGCCTGTGGGGAAGCCTGTTCTTCCTGTTCATGGCGTTCGCAGCTCTGTCTACAGTACTGGCGGTATTTGAAAATATCATCTGCTGTGGTATGGAACTGACCGGTGCCAGCCGTAAGAAATCTTCCCTGGTGAACCTGTTCCTGATCACCGTACTGTCCGTACCTTGCGTACTGGGCTACAATGTATGGAGCTGGGACGGCTTCTCCATCTTCGGCGGAGCAGTACTGGATTTCGAAGATTTCCTGGTAAGTAATCTGTTCCTGCCGTTAGGATCTCTGGTATATCTGTTGTTCTGTGTGACCAGATACGGCTGGGGATGGGAGAACTATAAGACAGAAGTAAATACCGGCAAAGGCTTAAAAGTCCACGACTGGATGCGCGGTTATCTGACCTATGGACTGCCCCTGATCGTGATCTTCATCTTCCTGTTTGGTATCTACGATAAGTTTTTTAAATAAGATTTTGAAGATCCAGTAGCTTGCACAAGAATAAGGACAAGCAGACTCTAAGCAACCGTCGGTACCATAGCGTCCCAAGGGACGCATTGCGAGGGTATTTTCCTCGCTTATGTACCGTTACGGTTAAGCGTCCGCAAGCGAATCGTGCGAAAGAAAGCACGCGCGGGTCTGCTTGTCCTTATTTTCATGCGGGCTACGGAGACTATAATATAATAAAAAATTAAAAAAGTAGTTGACGAATGTATTTTTTATGCTATAATATCAAATGTGTGTAGAACAACTGCGCATTAGAATAACCCAGTCAGTCATGTTACTTGAAGGGACTGAAGGGAGGTCGGGTGTAAGATGTCAAACGTAATCGTAAAAGAGAACGAGACTTTAGATAGCGCTTTACGTCGTTTCAAGAGAAGCTGCGCTAAGGCTGGTATCCAGCAGGAGATTCGTAAGAGAGAGCATTACGAGAAGCCTAGCGTAAAACGTAAGAAGAAGTCTGAAGCAGCAAGAAAACGTAAATATAACTAATGCAAGACAACAGTCCTCGGCGTAATCACCGGGGACTTTGTACTTATGAGGGAAACAAAATGTGGAATTATGAAATACTGGGAACAGATATCTATCATCTGTTAGCAGCGTTTGTATTGTACAGTATTCTTGGCTGGGCATTGGAATCTACCTATATGTCTTTTTGCAATCACAAGCTGACCAACCGTGGCTTTGGCAAAGGCCCTTTTTGCCCGATCTACGGTTTCGGCGGAGTGCTGGGATATCTGATTTTAAGTCCCCTGCGCGGGAAACTGGTAAAGCTGTATTTTCTTGGAGCCATTCTGGCCACCACTTTTGAATATCTGGTGGGAATCGGTATGATCCGTTTCCTCGGAGAACTCTGGTGGGATTATAACAACAAGCCCTTCAATTACCGTGGTATCATCTGCCTGGAAAGTACTGTTGCCTGGGGCTTTTATGCAATAGGAATCGTACAGTTCGTTCACGATGCCATGTATCACATTATTGACAGAGTACAGATCCAGGTGGGCATCCGTTTGATTCAGGTAATTCTGGCGATTGTAGCTGTGGATTATGTGGTCCAGCTGATCAAAGTATTTCACATCGATGTGCGCAGCAAGGGTGAAGCCCTGAAGGAACGCTGTCAGGCACTGATCACCAGACTGTAGTGTTCCGGGCGGTTGGATTACAGGTATATACAAGGCCATACGACCATATCTTTTAGAAGAAAGGATAAGGGAGTGTGGCTTTTTTATGCAAAAAAACAGGAAAAGGATTTTCACATGGATCTTACTTTTTACGGTCAGCATACAGGTATTCTGGTGGGACGGGATCAGTGTATCTGCGGAGCCGGCGGCAATCGAAGCTCCCAGTGCCGTGCTTCTGGAGAGCTCTACCGGGAAAGTGATCTTTGAACAGAATGCCAGAGAGCGCAGAAGTCCCGCCAGTATTACCAAGATCATGACATTGCTATTGACATTCGAGGCATTGGATCAGGGGAAGATAAAACTGGAGGATCCGGTGACCGTCAGTGCTTACGCCAGTTCCATGGGAGGCTCCCAGGTATTCCTGGCGGAGAACGAGGTACAGACCTTGGAGACCATGATCAAATGTATTGCTGTAGCTTCTGGCAACGATGCCAGTGTGGCGGTGGCAGAATACATAGCGGGGAGTGAAGAGGCTTTCGTGGATCAGATGAATCAAAAGGCGGCAGAACTGGGAATGGTGGATACACATTTCGAGGATTGTTGCGGACTGACGGATTCCGACGGACACTATACGACAGCCATGGATGTGGCCATTATGTCCAGAGAGCTTACGGTGAAATATCCCCAGGTCTTTGAATATACCGGTATCTGGATGGAAGACATCACCCATGAGACCAGACAGGGCAGCTCTACATTTACCCTGAACAGTACCAACAAGCTGTTGAAACAGTACCAGTGGGCTACGGGACTGAAGACCGGATCCACCTCCAAGGCTAAATTCTGCCTGTCTGCCACTGCCACGAAGGATGGTATTGACCTGATTGCCGTGGTCATGGGAGCCCCGGACTACAAGGCACGTTTTAAGGATGCTCAGACACTGTTAAGTTACGGTTTCAATGTCAGTGACCTGTATCTGGATGAGAATACGGATGCATTGGAGGACCTTCGGATAGAAGGTGGCGTGGAAGATACTGTACCTGTCAGATACCAGAGCGAATTCCGGTATCTGGATACGGAAGGCAATTCGCTGGACGGAGTGAAGAAAACCATAGAATTACCGGAGAAGGCACAGGCGCCTGTCGCAAAGGGGGCAGAGGCAGGCAGAGCGGTCTATCTGTTGAACGGAGTGGAGATCGGAAGCGTTCCGATCCTGTATGAAAATGATGTGGCGAAAGCGGTATACAAGGACTACCTCTTTAAAATAATGGAATTTTATCTTTTGTAAGCCCGAAAAATATGTTATACTATAGAACATATTGGCAATTAACTGGAAATAGACCATGAGGGCAAAGAATTTGGATGTGGTGATTACCGTGATCGCAGTGATCCTGGTGGTTCTTGTATGGATAATGCTGTACGACAGCAATCGTTTTGTGGTACGGCATTATTTCCTGCGGGATCAGAGAATCAAAAAGCCTGTTAAGGCAGTGGTTCTGGCGGATCTGCACAATAAGAGATACGGAAAAGAAAATGAGCGCCTGCTGCAGGCCATTGATGAGATAAGGCCGGACATGATCCTGATCGCCGGAGATATTCTGACGGCAAAGCCGAAGGCAAGTCTGGAGACGGCGGTGGACCTGCTTACGAAGCTTGCCGGGAAATATCCGATCTACTACGGCAACGGCAATCATGAACACCGTTTGAAATTGTACCCGGAGAACTACGGAGATATGGCGGAGCGGTACGAGGAGGCCCTGCAGAAGATCGGAATCCGGAGGCTGGTGAATGAACATACCGTTCTGGAAGAATCCGGGATCTGCATTTACGGATCGGAGATCGACAAGCTGTATTACAAGCGCTTCGGGATCCAGCCCATGGATCCGGAGTATCTGAAAAGTCTGTTGGGACAACCTTCCGCAGAAAAGTATACGATCCTGATCGCCCACAATCCGGATTATTTTCCGAAATACGCGGACTGGGGAGCAGATCTGGTGCTGGCCGGCCATGTCCACGGCGGTATGGTGAGAGTCCCCATCTGGGGAAAAGGCGTGGTGTCTCCCAATGTGAGACTTTTTCCAAAATATGATGGCGGAGAGTTCACACTGGGGAAAACCAGAATGCTGCTCAGCAGAGGACTGGGAATGCATACGATTCCGATCCGGCTGTTCAATCCTGGAGAGGTCCTGGAAGTGGATCTGCTGCCGGGGGGAGAAGAGGCCGGTGGGAGCGATGAGGGGAAATAGGAGTTTTATTACATGGCAATATCTGTAAAACTGGAAGCATTTGAAGGTCCTCTGGATCTGTTGCTTCATTTGATCGAGAAAAACAAAATAGACATCTATGATATTCCTATTGTGGAGATCACGGCCCAGTATCTGGATTACATTAAGCAGATGCGACGGGAAGATATGAACGTCATGAGTGAATTCCTGGTAATGGCGGCAACACTGATCGATATCAAGTGCAAAATGCTGCTGCCCAAGGAAGTGAACGAGGACGGCGAGGAAGAGGATCCCAGAGCGGAGCTGGTACAGAAGCTGTTGGAATACAAGATGTACAAATATATGTCCTTCGAACTCAGAGACCGGCAGGTGGATGCTGCCAGAAATATGTACAGAGAACAGAGACTTCCGAAGGAAGTGGAAGCCTACAGACAGCCCATCGATTACGAAGAGCTGATCGGCGATATGAACTTGAACAAGCTTCATGAAATATTCAAATCTATTGTGAAGAAACAGGAGGACAAGATCGACCCTGTCCGCAGCCAGTATGGCAATATCGAAAAGGACGAGGTGGATATGGACATCAAGATGCTGTATGTGGAAGCTTATGCCAGAGAACATAAGACCTTCAGTTTCCGAAAGCTTCTGGAGAAGCAGAACAGCAAAATGGAGGTCATCGTTACTTTCCTGATCATTCTGGAGCTGATGAAGACCGGCAAGATCAACATCAGTCAGGAAAATATATTCGATGATATTATGATTACATCTAACGTTTAAGATACAGTGAGGTCGGAACATGGAACGCAGTAAAGCAGAAGCAGTAATAGAAGCCATCCTTTTTACCATGGGGGATTCCGTGGAGATCAGCAGACTTGCGGAAGTGATCGAAGAGGATGTGAAGACCACAAAATCCATTTTAAAAGATATGGCGGCGCGGTATGAGGAAGAGAACCGTGGCATCGGACTGACACAGTTTGACAATTCGGTACAGCTGTGTACCAAGTCGGATATGTATGAATACCTGATCAAGATCGCCAAGACTCCCCGAAAGATGACATTGACGGATACGGTTCTGGAGACCCTGTCCATCATTGCCTATAAGCAGCCGGTAACAAGACTGGAGATCGAGAGAGTCAGAGGGGTCAGCTGCGATCATGCCATCAATAAGCTGTTGGAATACGATCTGATCACGGAGTTAGGGCGGCTGGATGCTCCCGGAAGACCTCTGCTGTTCGGCACAACGGAACAGTTCCTTCGCTGCTTTGGTGTGAAGAGCCTGGAGGAACTGCCGGAACTGAACCCGGTGCAGGTGGAGGAATTCAAACAGCAGGCGGAGCAGGAAGTACAGCTCACATTAAACATATAATAGAATAGGACAAAGAATCAGCCTCATAATAATCATAGTAATAAGGGACTCTTTTGGGAGTGATGATTATGCGAGGCTTTTTTTGTACCCTTTTCGCCGGAATTCTGTGTCTGGAAAGTATAGGCGGATTCTGTCGGCAGGGGTATGTCAGCGAGGGAATCCGGGAACAGGCTACGCACCTTTTTAATGAAACAGCGGAAAAGGAAGCCGGGCAGCTGCAGGAGGATTTACACCTGTATGCACAGGCGGCGGTGCTTCTGGATGCCGACTCTGGGCGGGTACTATATGGAAAAAATGAAGAGACTCCCATGGCAATGGCCAGCACCACCAAGATCATGACCTGCATTCTGGTGCTGGAAAATGCAAAGGTGGAGGAAGAGGTCAGTATTTCCGCCTATGCAGCCACTATGCCCAAGGTAAAGCTCTATGTGAAAAAGGGGGAGCATTATACGGTAAGAGAACTGCTGTTTTCCCTGATGCTGGAAAGCCATAATGATGCTGCTGCGGCACTGGCGGAATATATCGGCGGAAAGCTTCTGGTTGAGACGAAAGAGGCTTCGGAGCATACTACAGAAGAGAGTAAGGCAGCATTACATAGATTTGCACAGGCGATGAATGAAAAGGCGGTGGAGATCGGCTGCGAGGATACCTGGTTTATCACTCCCAACGGGCTGGATGCCACAGAGACATTGACATTACCTGACGGGAGTATTCTGGAAAAGGAGCACCATACCACAGCAAAGGATCTGGCCTGTATTTTACGGTACTGTATCAGAGAGTCTTCCCAGAGAGATCTGTTCCGGGAGATCACCCGGACACAGGAGTATTGTTTCACGGAAAACGGACGCTCCTTTCAGTGCCACAACCACAATGCCTTTTTGCAGATGATGGACGGAGCTTTTACCGGCAAGACCGGATTTACGAACAAGGCGGGGTACTGCTATGTGGGAGCACTGGAACGGGATGGAAAATGTATGATTGTGGCACTTCTGGCCTGTGGGTGGCCGAATCATAAGACCTATAAATGGAGTGACAGCAGAGAGTTGTTTGGATATGGACTGGAAAATTTTGTTTACCGGAAGTTCGGAGAGGAAGAATTTTCCGGACGGGAACAGTACCTTATGCCGATCCCGGTGACGGAGGCACAGGATGAGGAATTGACAGGAGAAGTGCAGCTGGCAGTGGAACTGGATCCGGAGGCGGAAGGAGCGGAAGGCCTGCTTATGCGCGCAGACGAGAAAGTGGAGATTCTCTACCGGAAAGAGAAAGAACTGAAGGCACCGGTAAAGGAAGGAACGACGGTGGGAGAAATCTGTTATCTGGTGGATGGCGAAATCTGGCGCAGGGAGCGGCTGTATGCTGCTTGGACAGTGGAGGCCGTGGATCTTTCCTGGTGCGGCAGACAGATCCTGAAACGTTTTCTGGTAGCATTCCCGTAGGGATTGCAGAAAAATGGAATGGAAAAAATGACGGGGAAATTGTTCAAAATGAGGTACAATATATAAAAAATGTAAAAATCTGCAATTCGTTCTTTGCGAGTTGCAGATTTTATGTTATACTACAAACTGTTAATCATGGGGGCATTTGTGCTTCTATATTAATAAACGTTTTCTATTATATTTTATTATATTATCAACGGAGGGCTGAAAACATATGAGTACTACTTCAAAAGCGAGTCAAAGAATAGCAGCTTTACTCGATGACAACAGTTTCGTTGAAATCGGCGGACTTGTAACCGCAAGAGCTACGGATTTCAATCTGAAACCCAATGAAACTCCTTCGGACGGTTGTATTACCGGCTACGGAGTGATCAATGGTAATCTTGTATATGTATATAGCCAGGACGCTTCCGTACTGAACGGAACCATCGGCGAGATGCATGCAAAGAAGATCACCAATCTCTACGATCTGGCTATGAAGACCGGAGCACCTGTAATCGGACTGATCGAATCTGCAGGTTTAAGACTGCAGGAAGCAACCGATGCACTGGCTGCATTTGGTGAGATCTATTTAAAGCAGACCATGGCTTCCGGCGTGATCCCTCAGATCACCGCTGTATTCGGAACCTGTGGCGGTGGCTTAGGTCTGTTCCCTACCATGACGGATTTTACTTTCATGGAAGAGAAGAATGCCAAGCTGTTCGTGAATGCTCCCAACGCTTTGGACGGCAATGTGATCACCAAGTGTGATTCTTCTTCCGCTAAGTTCCAGGCTGAAGAGAGCGGTATCGTTGATGTGGTAGCTGACGAAGCAACCATTCTGGAGAAGGTAAGAGAGCTGGTAAGCTTCCTGCCTGCCAACAACGAAGATGATGCAAGCTTCTTAGAGGACTGCACCGATGATCTGAATCGTGTGAATCCTGAGATCGCAGGCTGTGTCGGCGACACTTCCGTTGCTCTGTCCATTCTGGCAGATGACAACAATTTCTTCGAAGTAAAGTCCGGATATGCTAAAAATATGGTAACCGGTTTCTTACGTCTCGATGGTGTTACCGTAGGTGCGGTAGCTAACCGTTCCGAGATTTGCGATGAGGAAGGCAAAGTAGCAGAGAAGTTAGACGCTGTGCTGACCGCAGACGGCTGCGAGAAGGCTGCAGAGTTCGTGAACTTCTGTGATGCTTTCGGTATCCCTGTACTGACTCTGACCAATGTCAAGGGTTATGAGGCAACTTTAGCTTCCGAGAAGACCATCGCCAAGGCTGCTGCAAAGCTGACCTACGCATTCGCTAACGCTACCGTTCCCAAGGTAAACGTTGTGATCGGCAAGGCTTTAGGAACCGCTTATGTAGTAATGAACTCCAAGGCAATCGGTTCTGACATCACTATGGCATGGCCGGATGCACAGATCGGTGCTATGGACGGCAAGCTTGCTGCCAAGATCATGTATGATGGTCAGGGCGCTGATGTGATCAATGAGAAGGCTGCAGAGTACGAAGCTCTGACTCTGAATGTAACCAGTGCAGCCAAGAGAGGATATGTGGACCAGATCGTAAATGCAGCTGATACCAGAAAATATGTGATCGGCGCATTTGAGATGTTATTCACCAAAAGTGAAGACCGTCCTGCCAAGAAACACGGAACTGTATAAGAAAGGGTGATTATAAAATGAAGAAATTTTTAAGCTTAGTATGTATGATTACCTGCATCTTTGGTTTGACGGCGTGCGGCAGTGAGGAGACCTATACGGATTATGAGCAGCGCAAGATGGACACTGCAATCCAGATAGCTACCCAGTATGTGATTCCTTCTCTGGAGAATTTTGAAGACGAAGCTGCACTGGAGAGCTTCTCTGAGTATACCGCTGATGAAGTGGCATATATGGTACAGGAAAATGTAGGTATCACCGTTGATGGTTATGCATACAAAACTGCTATCGAGTCCTTCAACTCCGCTAAAAAGTCCATTGGCGGCATTACCGCTGTCGGTGATGCAGAAGCTGCCATCGATGATGATCAGATCATTGTACATGTAGATGTGACCGGTGCCAAACAGAATGCACAGGCAGAAGTGATCTTCACCAACGATATGTTCCTGAGCATGGAGTCTGCAGCGCTGAACCCCGTGGAGTCCATGGGTGGCCTGATGACCAAAGCTGCACTGAACACTCTGATCGGTATGGGAACTGTATTCGTAATGCTGATCATGATCTCACTGATCATTTCCCTGTTCAACTTCATTCCGAAGATCCAGGCTGCATTCAGCAAGAGGGATAAGGAGGAGGAAGCAAAGAACGCAGGTATTGATAAGGCTGTAACTCAGATCGCTGCACAGGAAGAGCCCGAGGCAGATGACACTGAGCTGGTCGCTGTTATTGCAGCTGCGATCGCAGCAAGCGAAGGTGCGGCAAGCACTGACGGATTTGTAGTTCGTTCTATCCGCAAAGTAAGATAATCGTAAAAACGTTAGGAGGATATTAAAATGAAAAATTATACCATTACCGTAAATGGCAACGTATATGATGTAGTAGTAGAAGAGGGCGCATCTACCGGAGCACCCGTAGCAGCAAAGGCTCCCGCAGCTCCCAAGGCAGCACCCAAGGCTCCCGCAGCAGCTCCCAAGGCAAGCGGCGCAGCAGGCAGCATCAAGGTTGAGGCCGGTGCAGCTGGTAAAATCTTCAAGGTAGAGGCAAGTGTTGGACAGGCTGTTAAGAAGGGTGATGCTGTCATCATTCTGGAAGCTATGAAGATGGAGATCCCTGTAGTAGCTCCCGAAGACGGCACTGTAGCAAGCATTGACGTTGCAGTTGGTGATACTGTTGAGGCTGGTGCAGTTCTGGCAACTCTGAACTAGGCATTTTACATCAGCTCTATAAACAACAGGAGGTCATCAAATGGAATATATAGCTAGTACGCTTAACAACCTGATTCATCAGACAGCGTTTTTTAACCTGACCTGGGGAAACTATGTCATGATTCTGGTTGCATGCTTTTTCCTTTATTTAGCTATCCGTCATGAGTTCGAGCCTTTGCTCTTACTCCCGATAGCGTTCGGTATGCTGTTGGTAAACATTTATCCCGATATCATGCTGCACCCTGAAAATGCAGCAAACGGTGCCGGCGGCTTACTGTATTATTTCTACAAGCTGGATGAACTGGCAATCCTGCCTTCCCTGATCTTCATGGGTGTAGGTGCCATGACAGACTTTGGTCCTCTGATTGCGAACCCCAAGAGCTTCCTTCTGGGAGCTGCTGCGCAGTTTGGTATCTTCGCAGCATACTTCGGAGCAATCTGGCTGGGATTCAACGACAAGGCAGCTGCAGCAATCTCCATCATCGGTGGTGCTGACGGCCCTACCTCCATCTTCCTTGCTGGTAAGCTGGGACAGACGGCGATCCTGGGACCTATCGCAGTGGCAGCATATTCCTACATGTCACTGGTTCCCATTATCCAGCCCCCTATTATGAAGCTTCTCACTACTGAGAAAGAGAGAAAGATCAAGATGGGTCAGCTTCGTCCCGTATCCAAGCTGGAGAAGATCCTGTTCCCCATCGTTGTTACCATCGTTGTATGTCTGATCCTTCCCACCACAGCTCCTCTGGTGGGTATGCTGATGCTGGGTAACCTGTTCCGTGAGTCCGGTGTTGTTCGTCAGCTGACTGAGACAGCATCCAATGCTCTGATGTACATCGTAGTTATTCTGCTGGGTACTTCCGTAGGTGCTACCACCAGCGCAGAAGCATTCCTGAATGCAGATACCTTGAAGATCGTAGCTCTGGGTCTGATCGCATTCATGTTCGGTACCGCCGCAGGTGTTCTGTTTGGTAAACTGATGTGTGTATTTTCCGGTGGTAAGATCAATCCTTTGATCGGTTCCGCAGGTGTATCCGCAGTTCCTATGGCAGCACGTGTATCCCAGAAGGTTGGTGCAGAATCCGATCCTACCAACTTCCTGCTCATGCATGCTATGGGTCCTAACGTAGCAGGCGTTATCGGTACTGCCGTAGCAGCCGGTACATTCATGGCTATCTTCGGTGTATTTTAAAGCGAATGCCCAAGATGTATTTCGCGCAAAGCGCGATGAAATAAGTCCGAAGGACTTAGAATAACGCATCGCGTCATACTAACTATAGAAAATATTATTATGGAGGATATTCGTAATGTCAGAAATTGAAAAGAAACCGATTAAGATTACGGAAACTGTTTTACGTGATGCACATCAGTCTCTGATCGCTACCAGAATGCCGACCGAATTCATGCTTCCTATCGTAGATAAGATGGATAAAGTTGGTTATCATTCCGTAGAGTGCTGGGGCGGTGCTACCTTTGATGCATCCCTTCGTTTCCTGAAGGAAGATCCCTGGGACAGACTGAGAAAGCTGCGTGACGGCTTCAAAAACACCAAGTTACAGATGCTGTTCCGTGGACAGAATATTCTGGGTTACAGACCTTATGCAGATGACGTGGTAGATTACTTCGTACAGAAGTCCATCTCCAACGGTATTGATATCATTCGTATTTTCGACTGTCTGAACGACCTGCGCAACTTACAGGAAGCGGTAAATGCTACCAACAAGTTCAAGGCACAGGAAGGCAGAGGTGAAGCACAGGTTGCTCTGGCTTACACTCTGGGTGATGCTTACACTCTGGAGTACTGGACCAGCATGGCCAAGAAGATCGAAGAGATGGGTGCAGATTCCATCTGTATCAAGGATATGGCCGGTCTGTTAGTACCTTACAAGGCTGCTGAACTGATCAAGGCGATGAAGGAAGTTACCAAGCTTCCCATCCAGTTGCATACTCACTATACTTCCGGTGTTGCAAGCATGACCTACCTGAAGGCAGTAGAGGCCGGTGTTGATGTGATCGATACCGCTATGAGCCCCTTTGCTATGGGTACTTCACAGCCTGCTACCGAGGTTATGGTTGAGACCTTCAAGGGAACCCCTTACGATACCGGTCTGGATCAGAACCTGTTAGCTGAGATCGCTGACTACTTCAGACCTTACAGAGATGAGTGCCTGGCTAACGGCCTGCTGAATCCCAAGGTTATGGGTGTTGATATCAAGACTCTGCTGTATCAGGTACCTGGCGGTATGCTTTCCAACATGGTTAGCCAGCTGAAGGAGCAGAATGCAGAAGACAGATACTACGATGTGCTGAAGGAGATCCCCAAGGTTCGTAAGGATCTGGGTGAGCCCCCTCTGGTTACCCCTTCTTCTCAGATCGTTGGTACTCAGGCAGTCTTCAACGTACTGCTTGGTGAGCGTTACAAGATGGCTACCAAGGAGACCAAGGCAGTTCTTCGTGGTGAGTACGGTCAGACCGTTAAGCCCATGAGCCAGGAAGTTATCGACAAGGTTATCCCCGGTGAGGAGAGAATTACCTGCCGTTACGCTGATCTGCTCGACAATGAGATGGATAAGCTGGAAGGCGAAATGAAGGAATGGAAACAGCAGGATGAGGACGTTCTGAGCTACGCTCTGTTCCCTCAGGTTGCTACCGACTTCTTCAAGTATCGTCAGGCACAGCAGGAAAAGGTTGATATGACCCAGGCTGACACCAAGAACGGTGCATACCCTGTCTAAATAATTCGTCAATAAAAAGGTCGCACGACTGCTCGCAGTCAGTGCGGCTTTTTTATTAGACGAACAAAACCACATGAGCAAGTAGGGCGATAGCCCGGATTGCGAATGTGGTTGCGACTTCGAGAGCGCGAAGCGCGGAGAAGCCGTTATTTAGACAGAAACCCGGAGATGCAAGCTCGCAGTCAGTGCGACTTTTTTATTAGACGAACAAAACCACATGAGCAAGTAGGGCATTAGCCCGATATGCGAATGAGTTTGCGGCTTCGAGAGCGCGAAGCGCGTAGAAGCCGTTATTTAGACATGTTCCCGGTCGAATCGGGGCGATAGCCCGGATTGCGAATGTGGTTGCGGCTTCGAGAGCGCGAAGCGCGTAGAAGCCGTTATTTAGACATGCCCCTGGTCAGCCCCCAGTCAGCCCGATATGCGAATGAGTTTATTTACATATTGACAAACCACCTCTTCACCCACTAAAATAACAAGTGTTATAGAAGAACACATTGTTTGCTGTAAATACAGCGGAATGAGAGGGATTATGGCTCGTAAAGAGATGATCACGATTGATAAAATCCTGGATACGGCATTTGCCATGACAAGAGAAGAGGGATTTGCCAATGTGACAGCCAGAAAGGTAGCAGCGAAAGCAGGGTGCTCCACACAGCCTATTTTCAGGGTATATAAGAATATGGAAGAGCTGTGGGATGCGGTCTATGAGAGAGCTACAGCTTATTTTCTGGATTATTACAGCTTGTATCCCCGTACCGGCAAGACACCTTTCGCCAATCTGGGCATGGCTTACATAGCTTTTGCTAGAGAAGAGAGACACCTGTTCGAGCTTCTGTTTGTATCGGATAACCAGGATGGCAAACATAAGAAAAAGAGTATGTATGAGATCTTGAATGGTGATGCCGGAAACGTGGTCTACGAGATCAACCTGGCCAGAGTGGCGGGCTGCCCGGATCCCGGTGATCTGTTCATGAAAATGTGGATTTTCATTCACGGAGCTGCCTGTATGTCTCTGACCGGAGATTATGATCTGACAGACTTACAGACAATGCAGCTATTAGAGCATTCCTATTACGCTTTTTACAATGAGACAACGCGAGGTTAAGAACCGTGGCAGAATATGATGTTTTTACCCGAATCAACGAACATTATGCAAAAATGAGCAAAGGCCACAAAGCCATTGCGGATTACATATCGGAACATTACGATCAGGCAGTATTTATGACCGCAGCAAAGCTGGGTGAGACATTGGGAATCAGTGAATCTACCGTAGTGCGTTTTGCAGCGGGAATCGGTTATGACGGTTATCCGAAATTCCAGAAGGCACTGGAAAGCTGCGTGCAGGGAAAGCTCAACGGCATTCAGAAAATGGATGCCAAATACGGAAGAAGCTCCCAGTCGGAGATCCTGACCTCCGTACTCAGCGCAGATATCGAAAAGATCCAGGATACCATAGACAATCTGGATCCGGCGGCCTTTGAATCCGCCGTTGCCACGATTCTGGAGGCAGAGACCATTTATATCATGGGACTTCGCAGCAATGAGCCGCTGGCAGCGTTTCTGCATTTTTACCTGAATATGATCCGGGGCAAAGTCTTTTTGCTGAATACCACCAGTGTCAGTGAGACTTTTGAACAGATGATCCATATTGGCCCGAAGGACTGCTTCATCGGTATCAGTTTTCCCAGATACTCCATGCGGACGTTAAAGGCCATGGAGTTTGCCAATGACCGGAATGCCAAGGTGATCGCTATTACCGACAGCATCCATTCCCCCATGAATCTGTATTCTTCCTGCAATCTGCTGGCCAGAAGCGACATGGTGTCGGTGGTGGATTCTCTGGTGGCACCTTTAAGCGTGATCAATGCGCTGGTAGTGGCATTGTGCCTGAAATGTCCGGAGCAGGTGCGTAAAAATCTGGAGACACTGGAAGAGACCTGGAATAATTATCAGGTATATCTGAATGATGAGATCGACTTTATAGATGATGAACCGATGCTGGACTATTCCCTGCGGCGCAAGGAAAAATGATGGACGGACAGATCGGCAAAAGAGGATAGAAATGAGTAAGGTGATTGTGATCGGTGGCGGTGCTGCCGGCATGATGGCTGCCATTGCGGCAGCGCAAAAAGGGCATAAGGTAATACTTCTGGAAAAGAACGAAAAGCTGGGGAAAAAACTGTTCATCACTGGAAAAGGCCGTTGCAATGTGACAAACGCGGCGGACATGGATGTCTTATTTCAGAATATTTGTACCAATGAAAAGTTTCTGTACAGTGCTTTTTACGGCTTTGACAATACACGGGTATGCGATCTGCTGGAGCAGGCAGGCTGCCCGTTGAAAACGGAGCGGGGAGACCGGGTATTTCCGGTATCCGATCATTCTTCGGACGTGATCGCCGCCCTCCAGAGAGAACTTCGCAAATATCAGGTGGATGTTCATCTGCATACCGAGGTGAAAAAGATCCTAACGAAGGAAACGGATGGCAATCCTGTTTTCTGTGGCGTGGAATGTGCAGACCATGAGAAAATCGCGGCGGATGACTGCATTGTCTGTACTGGAGGCTGTTCCTATGCCAGCACCGGATCCACGGGGGACGGGTATCGTTTCGCGGAAGAGACAGGGCATAAGGTGACGGAGAGGAAACCGGCATTGGTGCCTTTGGAGATCCGGGAAAACTGGTGCAGGGAACTGATGGGCCTTTCCTTAAAAAATGTGGAGATCCGGATGCAGTGCGGGAAAAAGACCTGGTATGAAGGGTTCGGCGAGATGCTGTTTACCCATTTTGGCGTCAGCGGCCCCCTGATCCTGTCAGCCAGCAGTTTTTATTCAAAAAATTTTTCGAAGCGTAAAGGCAGCGATGAGGTAAAGCTTTTCTTAGATCTGAAACCTGCGTTGACACCGGAACAGCTGGACAAGCGTTTACTTCGGGATTTTGAGGAAGCAAAGAACAAACAATTTAAAAATGCGCTGGACCATCTGTTCCCTGCAAAGCTGATTCCTGTTATGATAGAGTTGTCCGACATTTCCCCGGAGAAGAAAGTGAACGAGATCAGCCGGGAAGAGAGAAAAGCTTTCGGCTCATTGATCAAGGAACTACCCATGACGGTGACGGGGACGAGATCTTTTGCGGAAGCAATCATCACTCAGGGGGGAATCTCGGTAAAGGATATCAATCCTTCCACCATGGAATCCAAACGTGTACGGCATTTGTATTTTGCAGGGGAAGTATTGGATCTGGATGCCATGACCGGGGGCTTTAATTTGCAGATCGCCTGGTCTACGGGACATCTGGCGGGGGACAGCATACAATAAATTCGCGCACAAAAAAGTCCGGAGAGAGATTTTACGAATGAAAACCGGAAGATTTGTGAAAAAATAATAATTAATAGAAATCAATTATAATTAATAGAAATAAAGAAAAGAGGACTAGACTATGAGTTTTAATGTAGCAATCGACGGCCCGGCAGGTGCCGGAAAAAGTACCATTGCAAGAGCTGTGGCAAAGAAAAAAGGATTTATCTATGTGGACACCGGAGCAATG
The DNA here is from genome assembly GCA_003584705.1 of Lachnospiraceae bacterium GAM79. Taxonomy (GTDB): domain Bacteria; phylum Bacillota; class Clostridia; order Lachnospirales; family Lachnospiraceae; genus Acetatifactor; species Acetatifactor acetigignens. Next base: position 2,171,695 of record AP018536.1, on the reverse strand, counting down.
TATCGTGCCATGGCACTGTTTATGTTAAGAGAGGGCGTGGAACCCACGGATGCAGCGACCATCGCCGATAAATGCAAGGAGGCGGATATCACCATTCAGTATGTGGACGGTGAGCAGGTCGTTTTATTAAACGGAGAGAATGTTAATGCTTATCTGCGTACCGAAGAAGTCGGCAATATGGCATCCAATACCAGTGCACAACCCGCAGTACGCACCAAGCTGGTAGAACTTCAGCAGGCACTTGCAGCTAAAAGCGATGTGATCATGGACGGCCGTGACATCGGTACAGTGGTTCTTCCGAATGCTCAGGTGAAGATCTATCTGACCGCCAGCAGTATGGTGAGAGCCAGGAGAAGATATGATGAACTGACCGCCAAGGGAGAGACCTGTGATCTGGAGAAGATCCGTCAGGATATCGAAGACAGAGACTATAGAGATATGCACAGAGAGACTTCTCCGTTAAAACAGGCGGACGATGCGGTGCTGGTGGATACTTCCGATATGACGATCGAGCAGGTCATCGACCGGATCGTGGAACTGATCGGTTAAACAGGAGATCTGATATGGAAGTAAGACTGGCAGACTGCGCGGGCTTTTGCTTCGGCGTAAAGCGTGCTGTAGATACTGTGTATGAACAATTAAAAAACGGGAAGACTATCTATACCTATGGTCCCATCGTGCATAACGAGGAAGTGGTCCGGGAACTGGCGGAAAAAGGAGTAAGAGTTCTGGAAAGCAAAGAAGAACTAAAAAGCCTGAAAGCCGGGGAGAATATTCCCACTGTGATCATTCGTGCCCACGGAGTGGCAAAAGAAATCTATGATATCATGGAAGCGAATGGTCTGGAGTGCATTGATGCCACCTGCCCCTTTGTGAAAAAGATCCATCGTATCGTGGAACAAAAAAGCACAGAAGGGTATCATGTGATCGTCGTGGGGGACCCGAAACATCCGGAAGTAGAGGGTATCGTCGGCTGGTGTCAGGGCCCGGTAACCGTTCTGGAAACTCCCGAACAGGCAGAAAATTTTGTGAAAACAGAAGGCGAAAAGCTTTGTATTGTGTCTCAGACGACATATAACTACAATAAATTTCAATATATAGTTGAAATTTTTGAAAAAAAAGGTTACAATGATAGTGTTGTGAACACTATCTGTAATGCTACAGAAGAGCGACAGCGATCGGCAAAGGCCATTGCAGCGGAAGCTGACGTTATGATTGTAATAGGAGGGAAGCACAGTTCTAATAGCAGAAAACTTTACGAAATCTGCCAAAGGGAATGTGTGCACACCTATTTTATACAGACACTGGATGACTTGCATTTAGATCTACCTAAAGCTGTTCGACTAGTGGGTATTACCGCGGGGGCTTCCACCCCAAATAAATTAATTGAGGAGGTTCAAAATTATGTCAGAATTAACTTTTGAACAAATGCTGGAAGAATCATTAAAGACAATACATGCAGGAGAGGTAGTCGAAGGTACAGTCATCGATGTGAAACCGGAAGAGATCATTCTGAACATCGGATACAAATCTGACGGTATTCTTACCAAGAACGAATACACCAACGACTCCAGCGTGGATCTTACCACGGTTGCCAAGGTTGGTGACACCATGGAAGTCAAGGTTCTGAAAGTAAATGACGGTGAGGGTCAGGTTCTCCTTACCTACAAGCGTCTTGCTGCAGACAGAGGCAACAAGAGAATTGAAGAAGCATTTAACAATCACGAGGTACTTAAGGCAACCGTATCCCAGGTACTGGACGGTGGTTTAAGTGTGATCGTGGACGAAGTAAGAATCTTCATCCCCGCAAGCCTGGTATCCGATACTTATGAGAAGGATCTGACCAAGTATGCAGGACAGGAGATTGAATTCGTGATCAGCGAGTACAATCCCAAGAGAAGAAGATACATTGGTGACCGCAAACAGCTGATCGTAGCCAAGAAGGCTGAGCTGCAGAAGGAACTCTTTGAGAAGATCAAAGAAGGTGATATCGTAGAAGGTGTTGTTAAGAACGTAACTGATTTCGGCGCATTTATCGATCTTGGCGGCGCAGACGGACTGCTTCACATCTCCGAGATGTCTTGGGGCAGAGTCGAGCATCCCAAGAAGGTATTCAAGGTTGGCGATAAGCTGAAAGTCCTGATCAAAGAGATCAACGGCAATAAGATTGCACTGTCCCTGAAGTTCGACGACGCTAACCCCTGGAAGAATGCAGCAGAGAAGTATGCAGTTGGCAATGTAGTAACCGGTAAGGTTGCAAGAATGACCGACTTTGGCGCTTTCGTAGAATTAGAGCCCGGTGTAGATGCTCTGCTTCATGTATCCCAGATCGCAAAGGAGCACATTGAGAAACCTTCCGATGTACTGAGCGTTGGCGATGAAGTTACAGCTAAGGTTGTAGATTTCAATGAGGCTGATCACAAGATTTCCCTGAGCGTTAAAGCTCTGACAGCTCCAGAACCCGTTGAGGCAGAGGAAGAGTCCGATGCAGATGTTGTATCTGTAGATATTGACGCTGTTATCGCTGCAGAGGCTGAGAACTCTGAGAAATAATCAACCGTTAGGTGGTAGATATTCATGATATATGATTATGAGTATTTTAAAAAGGAGATTTATTCTCTGACTACGATCGATCTGAATGCTTACAAAGAGAAGCAGATGAAACGGCGTATCGATACTCTGATCGCCAAGCATAAGATCGTAGGTTATGACAAGTATGTACAGGCACTGAAGACGGATAAAGTACTTTTTGAGGAATTTGTAGGATACATTACTATCAATGTTTCAGAATTCTACCGTAATCCTGAACAGTGGAAATATCTGGAAGAGACCGTGATCCCGGAACTGATTCAACGCTTCGGCAAGAACCTGAAGGTTTGGAGTGCGGCATGTTCCACGGGAGATGAGCCTTACTCTCTTGTAATGGCTCTGTCACGGCACATTCCGTTACAGCAGATTCGTATCTATGCTACAGATCTGGACAAACAGGTTATCGCAAAGGCAAAGACCGGCCTGTATGGAGAAAAGAGCATAGAAGGCGTGCCGGAGGATCTGAAGAAGAAATACTTCACGAAGATTGGTCCTTCTTACAAGATTGCAGATGAGATCAAGGCAAGAGTGGATTTTCACCAGCACAATTTACTGAAGGATACTTATCCTACCGACTGTAATCTGATCGTGTGCAGAAATGTATTGATTTACTTTACAGAAGAAGCAAAGGATGAAGTATTCCGGAAGTATTACCAGTCACTGGCCAAGGGTGGTATGCTGTTTATCGGAAGTACCGAACAGATCATGAATTATCGCGAAATCGGATTTGACAGAAAGAGTTCTTTCTATTATGTGAAACCGATGTAGTGAGTACAGAAAATGACAAAATAAGAAAGAGGAAAGCAGTTTTGCTTTCCTCTTTTTGTACTTTTTGTACTTTCTGTGCTATAAGTGCTATAAGTACTATAAGTACATCTAAGGGACGATGTCTCATTTCGTTCCGGTTAGTAAGTAGATGCGATCATGGACAAAACATGATTGGCATACTGTGTAAATCCTTCTCTGTTTTTCTTCATTTCATCCGTCAACTCGAAGAATAATTCCTTGCTCTTATAATCTCTCTTGAAGAATGGCGTGAACAGAATCTCCCATTGGGGAAGATAGCAGGAGAATTTCCGGGTGTAACAGTTCGCTGCGGAGGCTTGGAGCCTGTGCTCTTTGTCCACGAAACCGGCTACAGATTTGTGCAATGCCACATCTTCCGTAGGAAGATAGTAATAGTCCTTGTAGTTGGAATAGAAATATTTTAATTCTTCCTCGTAAATGGGAACCTTTAAAGTAGCCGATTCTCCTTCTCCACGGAAATAGCAGTTGGCCGCAGAAGCGGTTACCAGTCTGGGCAGGGAAGTGGGAATCTGCAGGGTGATCAACAGTTCCTTGCGTTGTGCGCCGCTGACATCTTTGTAATAGTTGGCCTGTACTTTTCTGGCTTTCACACATTTCTCGTTGAACAGATCATAGTAGGCCAGAATCGGAAGAACTTCCAACATTCCCTTCAGGTCGTCCGCATTATGCAAAAACAATGCTTTTTCTGTGAATTCCGAAGGATTTTTTACATAATCATGGTATAGACCAATGAGTTCTCCGCCGGAGAAAACATCGGTCCGGGCAATTCCGAGATACTGCTCCAAAGTTTTCTGCTTACAGTTCGGCAGCTTTAGGAAGAATTTATAAGGGGAGATCCGGCGGTAAATGTCGATACCCTGAAATCCGTCAAAGGAGAACGGAAGCTTTAACTGCGCGCATTTCTGGGTGATAAAGGGAAGGTCAAAATTATTGCCGTTGAAATGTACCAGATAGCGGTAGTCTCTTGCAAAATCAAAGAAAGCAGTGAGAATATCCCCTTCCTGGGAATAGTCATCCGCCATCCACTGGATGGTCCGCCATTTGCCGGCCTGATAGTAGGCACAGCCAATCATATATAAATAAGAAGTACGGGAAGTGAATCCCGTGGTCTCAATATCGAGAAAAAGGATTTGTTCCAGAGGCGCCAGCTTATCCAAGGGATAGGAGATCGCGAAATCCTCCAGAGTCTCTTCTGATTTTTTCATGTATGACCTCTTTCTGCCGTGTGGGCAAGTTAATAAACGCTTTCTTCGTTCTTCGAACTCTCGAAAGCGTAACAAACATGCGTAATCCGGGCTATCTCCCTACTTACTTATGTTTGTTTATTCACCTCATAGAAAGTCTGTGTGACTGCTTGCAGGCAGCACAGATTTTCTATGGGTGAATTTATTTTACCATAATTTTAGAATTTGCAGTAGCATTTTGTTGATAAAAGTTGATAAAAATTGATAAAAATAGTACAATTATCATAATGTAATTTGCAATACAAGTAACTATTTAGAAAGGATGTTAGGAAATGGCAAAGTTGACATTTGTAGGCGGAATACATCCCTATGATGGAAAAGATCTGTCCAAGGACAAACCGATCCAGGATGTCCTGCCCAAAGGGGAAATGGTCTATCCGTTGTCCCAGCACATCGGCGCTCCGGCGAAGCCCATCGTGGCAAAAGGAGACCGGGTACTGGCGGGACAAAAGATAGCAGAAAGCGGTGGCTTCGTGTCGGCACCCATCTATGCATCTGTGTCGGGTACGGTGAAAACCATTGAGACGAGACGTGTGGTAACAGGAGATCTGATACAGAGTATCGTGATCGACAATGACGGTCTGTATGAGAGCGAAGAATTTCATCCTTATGCACCGGTGGACAAACTGCAGAAGGAAGAGATCATCGACATTGTGAAGGAAGCCGGTATCGTAGGTATGGGTGGTGCCGGATTTCCTACGCATGTCAAGCTGTCTCCCAAGGATCCTGACAAAATTGAATATGTAATTGCTAACTGTGCGGAATGTGAGCCTTATCTGACTTCCGATTACCGCAGAATGATGGAAGAGCCGGACAAGCTGATCGGTGGTCTGAAGATCATGCTGAAGCTGTTTGACAATGCCCACGGTATTCTGGCCGTGGAGGACAATAAGCCGGATTGTATCTCTCTGTTAAAACAGATGACTAAGAACGATCCTCAGATCACGGTGAAGGCACTGAAGACCAAGTATCCTCAGGGCGCGGAGCGTCAGCTGATCTATGCCACAACGGGACGGAAGATCAATTCCTCCATGCTGCCTGCGGACGTAGGTTGTATTGTAGATAACGTAGATACCGTGGTTGCCATTTACAGAGCGGTGACGGAAGGACGCCCTCTGATGGAACGTATCATCACTGTTACCGGAGATGCTGTGGCCAATCCCCGGAATTTTCGTGTTCCTATCGGTATGAGCTATCAGGAACTGTTGGATATAGCCGGTGGATTTAAGCAGGAGCCGGAGAAGGTCATCTGCGGAGGTCCCATGATGGGATTCGGTATGTTCCAGCTGGATGTACCTACCACAAAGACCTCTACCGCATTACTGGCACTGACCCAGGACGATGTATCCGCTATGGAGCCCAGTCCCTGCATCAACTGCGGACGTTGCGTGGAAGCATGTCCCGGACGTATTGTTCCCAGCCTTTTGGCAACCTATGCGGAGCATTTTGATGAAGAGGCTTTCGTGGAACATAACGGTATGGAATGCTGTGAATGCGGCTGCTGTAGTTTTGTATGCCCGGCAAAGCGTCCTCTGACGCAGGAGATCAAATCCATGCGTAAGATCCAGCTTGCCAAGAAGAAAAAGAAGTAGGAGGGAAGAACAGTGAGCGGACTTTTAAAAGTATCTTCAAATCCTCATATCCGGTCAAAAGTAACGACCAGCAGCATTATGACAGCCGTGGTGATCGCACTGCTGCCGGCTGCCGGTTTCGGAATCTATAACTTTGGCCCCAGAGCACTGGCAGTCATGGCTGTGACCATTGCCAGTACAGTATTGACGGAGTTATTATTCGGCTGGCTCTGGAAGAAAAAAATCACGATTTCCGATATGTCAGCAGTGGTAACGGGACTGCTGCTGGCGCTGAATCTGCCGGTGAGCATTCCGCTGTGGATGGCGGCATTGGGCGGTGTGTTTGCCATCCTTGTGGTAAAAATGCTGTTCGGTGGTCTGGGTCAGAACTTTATGAACCCGGCACTGGCAGCCAGATGCTTTCTGCTGATCTCTTTCCCGTCCCAGATGACGAATTTTGCCTGTGATGCCTATACCGGGGCTACACCGCTGGCAGCACTGAAGGCAGGAGAGAGTGTCAATGTCATGAACATGATCGTAGGTAAGACCGCCGGTACCATCGGCGAGACTTCCGTGATCGCACTGCTGATCGGTGCCTGTTTCCTGATCCTGATCGGTGTGATCGACCTTCGGATCCCCGGTACATATATTGTGACCGTGATCCTGTTTGCGGGAATCTTCGGCGGGCACGGCTTTGATCCTGCCTATCTGTCTGCACAGTTAGCAGGCGGCGGCCTGATCCTGGGTGCCTTTTTCATGGCAACGGATTATGTCACCAGACCGATTACCATCAAGGGACAGTATGTATACGGTGCGGTACTGGGACTTCTTACCGGAATCTTCCGTATCTTCGGACCGGGAGCAGAGGGAGTGTCCTATGCCATCATTTTAGGTAACCTTCTGGTACCTCTGATCGAAAAATTCACCATGCCGGTGGCTTTTGGCAGAAAGGCAGGTGCGAAACGTGAAAAATAAGAATGATATTCAGGCAATGTTAAAAGAAGCGGGCATTTTGTTCGCAATTACTCTGATTGCTGGACTTTTGCTTGGCTTTGTCTATGAACTGACCAAGGAGCCCATCCGTCAGCAGGAGGAAAAAGCGGTGCAGGAAGCCTGTCAGGCGGTCTTTGCGGATGCGGAGCATTTTGAAGAACTGGATGCTTATACACCTTCTGCGGATACGGCGCAGAAGCTGGCAGATACCGGAATCACTATCGGTACCGTCTATGAAGCGCAGGATGCTTCCGGAACGCAGTTGGGCTATGTGATCCAGACCACGACCTCCGAAGGCTATGGCGGAAATATTGTGCTGTATGTGGGAATCCGTCTGGATGGTACGGTCAATGATATTTCTATTTTAAGTATTTCCGAGACTCCCGGACTGGGCATGAAAGCGGGAGATGTGCTGGTGCCGCAGTTCCACAACAAGAACGTGAAGAGCTTTGCCTACACCAAGACCGGATCCACTTCTGACAGTGAGATCGATGCCATCAGCGGTGCGACCATCACCACGAAAGCAGTGACTAACGCTGTCAACGGAAGCCTTCTGGCATTTAATGATTATGTACAGGGAGGTGCTGGCAATGAATAAAGCAGGTGAAAGACTTTATAACGGTATCATCAAGGAAAATCCTACATTTGTACTGATGCTGGGAATGTGTCCGACTCTGGCGGTGACCACATCGGCCATGAACGGACTTGGCATGGGCCTGACCACGGCAGTGGTACTTACCATGAGTAACCTGATCATTTCGCTGCTTAGGAAAGTGATCCCCAGCCGGGTGAGAATCCCTGCATTTATCGTGATTATTGCATCCTTTGTAACTGCGGTACAGCTGCTGTTGCAGGCGTATCTGCCGTCACTGAACGATGCTCTGGGTGTGTATATTCCTCTGATCGTTGTAAACTGTATCATTCTGGGAAGAGCAGAGAGCTATGCGTATTCCCATCCGCCCATTCCTTCCCTGTTCGATGGACTTGGCATGGGACTTGGTTTCTCTCTGGCACTGACTTGTATCGGTGCAGTACGTGAGATCCTGGCGGCCGGATCCATCTTCGGATTTCGGATCATGCCGGATTCCTATGTGACGATCAATATTTTCGGACTGGCTCCCGGTGCGTTCTTCGTACTGGCTGCACTGACCGCTTTGCAGAACTATATCAAGAATAAGAGAAAGCTAGCTGGCAAGGATTACGAGAAGATCCAGTCCGGCTGCGGACATGACTGTCTGCACTGTGGCGAGAGTGGCTGCTCGGAGCGGTTTTATGACAATACCAATACCACGGAAGAGGCTGTGAAGGATGCGGCAAAAGCGGCAGCAAAACCTCAGACGGCAGAGGATGATCTGGAGACCATCGATTTAGATAAGGAGGACAAATAAATGGATAGTGTAAAAGATATGCTTCTGTTACTGATCAGTTCCTCCATCGTCAGCAATATCGTATTAAGCCAGTTCATGGGACTGTGCCCCTTCTTAGGCGTGTCCCGCAAGATCAAGACGGCGGGCGGCATGGGAACGGCGGTTATCTTCGTTATTACGCTGGCCAGTGCGGTAGCGGGTGTGATCTACAAATTTATCTTACAGCCGTTACACATTGAGTATCTGGAGACGATAGTGTTCATTCTCGTCATTGCTGCACTGGTACAGTTCGTGGAAATGTTCCTGAAAAAGGCAATGCCTTCCCTGTATCAGGCACTGGGCGTCTATCTGCCTCTGATTACCACCAACTGCGCGGTGCTGGGTGTAGCCATTACCAACGTGCAGAAGGAATACGGTATTCTGACCGGTATCGTAAATGGCTTTGCCACAGCGCTTGGCTTTACCATTGCCATCGTGATCCTGGCAGGACTGCGTGAGAAGATGGAATACAATGAAGTGCCGGAATCTTTCAAGGGAATGCCCATGGTACTGCTGACAGCAGGACTGATGGCCATTGCTTTCTGCGGATTCTCCGGTCTGATCTAGGAAGGAGTAACATAGATGAGTATAACAGGAATTCTGATTGCTGCGGCTTGTGTCGGAATCGTCGGCATCTTTGTGGGACTGTTCCTTGGCGTGGCCGGCATTAAATTCAAAGTAGAAGTAGATGAGAAGGAAGAGGCGGTGTTAGCTGCCCTTCCCGGAAATAACTGTGGTGGCTGCGGCTTCGCCGGATGTTCCGGTCTGGCAGCTGCCATTGCAAAGGGAGAGGCTGCGGTGAACACCTGTCCCGTAGGCGGAGAGGAAGTCGGCAAAAAAATCGCCGCCATCATGGGTGTAGAAGCAGAGGCTTCCGAGCGCAAGGTAGCTTATGTGCATTGTCAGGGTGACTGCGAGCGGACCACAACGGATTATGATTATTATGGCATCAAGGACTGTCGTATGATGAGCTTTGTGCCTGGAGGCGGGCCGAAATCCTGCAACAGTGGCTGCCTGGGATTCGGAACCTGTGCACAGGTCTGTCCCTTCGATGCCATTCATGTAGAGAACGGTGTGGCTGTAGTAGATAAGGAAAAATGTAAGGCCTGCGGAAAGTGCGTGGAGGTCTGCCCCAAGCATCTGATCAGCTTACGGCCTTATTCCAATACGGTACAGGTAGCCTGCAGTTCTACGGACAAGGGCCCTGTTACCATGAAGGCCTGCAAGACCGGCTGTGTGGGCTGCGGTATCTGCGTAAAGAATTGCCAGCACGATGCTGTGAAGGTCGAGAATTTCCATGCAATCATTGATCCGGAGAAATGTGTGGGCTGTGGTGCCTGCATGGAGAAATGCCCGAAGAAATGTATCGTAAAAGCATAAAGAAAGTACAAGAGGAGAAAAGATATGCGTCTTCCGGACGATTATGAAGATCACGGAGGAGGGCTGACACCTACGGTGATCAGTGCCATCGTTGCTGTTACAATTTTCGTGGCAGTGATCCTTACGGTGGTGCTGATCATGAACAGACAGCCCACTTCCCACCAACAGAACAATACGGCTGCACAGACGGAGAATGTACAACAGGCAGAAAATAATCAGACAGACAAATATCCGGACACGCAGGACCTGATCACCGGAAGCACATTGACTCCTTCGGATCTGGATTTCTGGGACATGTACCCGGAGACTACGGCAACACCATTGCCGTCTGCGGAGCCTTCCCAAAAGGATAACAAAAAGGAAACAGCGGAAGCGGATCCCTCCACCGATGGAAAACATACCCTGGTGACCAACCGGGACGGCAAGGAAGAATGGGTGCTGATCAGCCCGTACCTTCCCAAGCACGAATATGATTTCACCAAACTGGTGTGCCAGTCCGACCTGATGAAATATTATCAGGACGGCAAACTGACTTCCTATGTCGGGGTGGATATTTCCAAATATCAGGATTATGTGGATTTTTTGAAACTGAAAAAAGCCGGAGTGGATTTTGTGATGTTGCGGGTAGGTGCCAGAGGCTATGGCAGCGGACAGATCGTATTGGATGATTATTTCGTAGACAATATCAAGAGAGCCACAGATGCTGGATTACAGATCGGGGTGTATTTTACCTCACAGGCCATCACGGAAGAAGAGGCGGTGGAGGAATCCAATATCGTTCTGGAGAATATCAAAGACTACAAGATCACCTATCCGGTGGCTTTTGATATGAGTTTTGTGGACAATGATACGACGAGAATCGAGACTGTCAGTCGTGCTGACAAGACGAAGATCACCAAGGCTTTCCTGGATACCATAGAGGCAGCCGGATATAAGCCCCTGCTTTACGGAGACAAGGAGTGGCTGATCAAAGAAATTGACCTGTCAAAATTATCGGCATATGACGTATGGCTTTCCCAGATGGAAGACGTGCCGGATTATCCTTATCGTTTTACCATGTGGCAATATGCCAATGATGTCACCATCGACGGCATTGCAGGCTATGCCAATATGAATATCAGTTTTATTGATTATTCGGAGAAATAGGCTCATAATTCAGGATTCCCGGTGCAATGTCGAGCGTAGAATAGATCTCGGCATAACGGCGGGGAGTGATGGCTTCCACATAGTTGGGGGTAAAATTACTGGTGACTCCTTTGCTATGCAAAATATCGATGGCCTTGTTATAGGCAATGGCTGCTTCGATATCAGTAGCGTAGCGCCCCACAATATAATTACCACGGATATGAATGCGGACAGTATAAACGTACTGTCCGTTTTTTGCTGCCGTTTTCCGGACACCGTGATAGATGTTGTGGATCTGCAGATTTTCCCTGCGGAAGTCCGTAGGATCTCCGTTGACAAAACAATAATCCACGCCGGGAACTCCGTAGCTTTTGATGCCATAGCGTGAGGTCAGTGTCTGCTGCATTCCGTAGTCGGCCACAAAATAATGATTTCCCCGGCACATGATCTTATGGGAAGAATAATAGAACAGGTCTTCCATGTCGAATTTTAAGACATGGTGGGGGGACAAATAATAATAGAAGAGCTGCTGCCCCAGATAGATCGGATTGCCGATGTATAGTCCGTTGTCCCGCAGATTGATCAGACTGACCCATTTTTCGAAGGACAAAGGGGACACCTTCTCGTAGGACTGCAGTGTCAGGGAAGGATCGGACAGCAGGAGAAGCCCCTGTTCGTAGGCCCGATGGGCCTGTAAGGCATCGGAGAAACTGCCCAGACTGATATGCTTGCCGTTTTTGGTCAGAGAAGCACGGTAATAGACAGTTCCGTCTTTTTTCCCGGCCCGGAAGACCCCTTTATATAATTGTTCTTTTTCAATGTTTTGCTCACTCATATTTCTATAGTAACATTTTTCTCCGGAGAACAACAGATATATTTTTCGGACGAGCTGCATAAAATGAAGTTAGAGCCAAAATGAGAATTGGGGAAAGGAACAAAGCCTGTATGTATAAAAGAGCATTAAGCGGACTACTTGTAATAAATCTGATATTTCTGATCGGTGTTTTAAGTCTCTGCCGCATGGAAGAAATCTGTAGGAAATTGCAGCAGACGGTGTCGGAGATACATATGGAAGAAAGCCTGCTGGCGGACAAGGAAAGCATCATGATGGGGATTGCTTCCCGGACTTCTTCCGGACAGAGAGTAGTGGATTGCAGTGAATTACAGCGGGAGAGTAAGTACCAGCTGGAACAGGCGGATCTGGAAGTGCTGCTTCGGATCGTGGAAGCGGAAGCCGGGTGCGAAGACGAGGATGGGAAGCTGTTGGTGGCCAATGTGATCCTGAACCGTCTGAATTCCGAAAAATTTCCGGACAGCATTACGGAGATCGTATTCCAGCGGGAAAACGGGGTGTCACAGTTTTCTCCCATTGCCGACGGCAGTTATTACAAAGTAAGTGTCAGTGAAGAGACGGTAGAAGCTGTCGGACGGGCTCTGGCGGGCGAGGACATTTCCAGGGGAGCATTGTATTTTGCCGCCAGAAAATATGCCGACAGTGAAAGTATGCGCTGGTTCGATGAAAAATTGACGCTATTATTCCGACATGGCGGACATGAATTTTTTTCGGATAAAAAAGCGCTTCAATGATTCACCTTGCAACAGTGTTTAAAGTATGCTATACTTTTCGAAAATATAGATGGAGATGCTAGGGAGATATTCCAGCATACATTCATACATAGACACGGAGGAGAGGAAATGGAAGTAATTTATCGCAGCACACGCAGCAACAGCGAACCGGTAACCGCATCCCAGGCAATTCTGAAGGGATTATCCGATGACGGAGGACTGTTTGTACCGGATCATATTCCTGCATTGGACAAGAGTCTTTCAGAACTGGCCGGAATGAGTTATCAGCAGGTAGCTTATGAAGTTATGAAATTATTCCTGACAGACTTTACCGAGGAAGAACTGAAAAAATGTATCAACAACGCTTATGATTCCAAGTTTGATACGGAGAAGATCGCTCCTCTGGTACAGGCGGATGATGCTTATTATCTGGAATTGTTCCATGGTTCCACCATTGCGTTCAAGGATATGGCACTTTCCATTTTACCTCACCTGATGATCACTTCCGCCCGTAAGAATAATATCAAGAATGAGATCGTGATCCTGACTGCTACTTCCGGTGATACCGGTAAGGCAGCTCTGGCAGGCTTTGCCGATGTCAAGGGTACCCGGATCATCGTATTTTACCCGAAGAACGGTGTCAGCCCGATTCAGGAGAAGCAGATGGTGACCCAGAAGGGTGCCAATACTTTTGTGGTAGGCATTCACGGTAATTTCGATGATGCCCAGACCGGTGTGAAGAAGATTTTCTCCGACAAGGAACTGGCAAAAGAAATGGATGAGAAGGGCTTCCAGTTTTCCTCTGCGAACTCCATTAACATCGGACGTCTGGTACCTCAGATTTGTTATTATGTTTATGCGTATGCACAATTATTAAAAGATGGTAAGATCACAGAGGGTGAGAAGATCAATGTTGTGGTTCCCACCGGCAACTTCGGTAATATTCTGGCTGCATTTTATGCGAAGAATATGGGACTGCCCATCGATAAGCTGATCTGTGCTTCCAATGACAATAAGGTATTGTATGATTTCTTCCGCACTGGCACCTATGACCGCAACAGAGAATTCGTACTGACCACTTCACCGTCCATGGATATTCTGATCTCCAGCAATCTGGAGCGTCTGATCTACCGTATTGCAGGCAATGATGCAGACAAGAACCGTGAGCTGATGAGCGCTCTGTCCGGCAACGGCAAATACGAGATCACCGAAGAGATGAAGGCACAGCTGGCTGACTTCTACGGCAACTTTGCAAGCGAAGCGGAGACCGCCGCAGAGATCCGCCGTCTGTATGAAAAATGCGGTTATGTCATCGATACCCATACCGCAGTAGCTTCCGCAGTGTACGGCAAGTATGTGGTTGAGACCGGAGATCACAAGACCACCGTGATCGCTTCCACCGCAAGCCCCTTCAAGTTCACCAGAAGCGTTATGGATGCCATTGACATCAAGTATGATGCCATGGGTGACTTTGAACTGGTGGATGAACTGTCTAAGATTGCCAAGGTGAAAGTACCCAATGCCATCGAAGAAATCCGTACCGCACCGGTGCTGCACGATACCCAGTGTGACGTGGACAAGATGAAAGACACGGTGAAGAGTTTTCTTGGAATGTAGTTAAGAATTAAAAATTAGTGAGATACCGCCCAAGTCACGTCAACGGCTTTCTGGGCGGTATTGTTTTTGTGTAAAAACTTTATCCTTTATCTTGCGGGGGTTCTTTGCTATAATAGGTAAGGTTAGCAGACTGTAACAATAATATGAAAATAGATACCGGAAGGAGAACAACATGACTGCAAAAGAAATGCTTGGAAAAGTGGATCATACCCAGTTGAAAGCCTTTGCTACCTGGGAGGACATCCAGAAATTATGCGATGAGGCGATTCAGTATCATACCGCCAGCGTATGTGTGCCCCCTTGCTATATCAAGAGAATCCATGACACTTACGGAGACAAAATCAATATCTGTACCGTAGTAGGATTCCCCTTAGGATACAGTGTGACGGAAGCCAAGGTGGCCGAGGTGCGTAAGGCACTGGAGGATGGTTGCAACGAGATCGATATGGTAGTGAATATCAGCGATGTGAAGAACGGGTTGCTTGACAAGGTGGAGGAAGAGATCCGTACACTGAAGAAAGAGTGCGGACATCATATCCTCAAGGTGATCATTGAGACCTGCTATCTGACCGAGGAAGAGAAGATCGCCATGTGTAAGGCAGTGACCAATGCCGGAGCGGACTTTATCAAGACTTCCACCGGCTTCGGAACCGGCGGCGCCACGAAGGAGGATGTGGAACTGTTCAAGAAATACATTGGCCCTAACGTAAAGATCAAAGCGGCAGGCGGCGTATCCAGCATGGAAGATCTGGAAATGTTCTTAGGACTTGGCTGTGAAAGAATCGGTACTTCCAGAGCTGTAGGACTCTGCAAGGGTGAACTTACGGAAGGGTATTGATTAACTGATATATAGAATGGAGATAACATGGAAAACAAAGTGATTCAGGACAGACTTGCACTTCTTCGGAAGAAGATGCAGGAAGAGGGCATTGATTTCTATATGATGCCCACAGCGGATTTTCATAATTCCGAATATGTAAACGATTATTTTAAAGTAAGAGAATATTTCTGCAATTTTACCGGTTCCAACGGCACACTGGTAGTCTGGAAAGACGGCGCGGGACTGTGGACTGACGGCAGATATTTCATCCAGGCAGAAGCAGAATTGGAAGGAACGACCGTAGAACTGTTCCGTATGTTACAGGAGGGAGTTCCCACCATCGAGGAATTCCTGGAGCAGAACATGCAGCAGGGACAGACTTTAGGATTTGATGGCAGAGTTATCGCTGCCATGGACGGCAAAAAATACGAAAAGGTACTGGAAAAGAAGCAGATCCGCATCGCTTATGAGAAGGATCTGGCAGAGAGCATCTGGACAGACAGACCGGATTTTCCTGCCGGAAAAGTAACCGTACTGGATGAGAAAATCGCCGGTAAGAGCGTAGAGGAAAAACTGACAGAGACCAGAGAAAAGATGGCGAAGGACGGTGCCAATGCACTGCTTCTGACCAAACTGGATGATCTGATGTGGCTCTTCAATATCCGCGGTTGTGATGTGGAATGCAATCCGGTAGCAATGTCCTATGCCTATATTACAGAAGAGTCCGCAACTCTGTTTATCCAGCAGAAAGCACTGGATGCACAGGTGACGGAATACCTGGCAGCTCATCGTATCGAGGTAAAGGAATACGACACCGTCGTAGATTTCCTGAAGGCACTCCCTGCGGGCAATGCGATCCTCGTGGACAACAGATATTGCAGCTATACTTTATACAAGACATTGCAGAAGAATCAGAAGTTAGTAGAGGGCAAGAACCCCACCGAACTGTTAAAGGCCATTAAGAATCCGGTAGAGCTTGCGAGAATGCAGGAGATCTTTTTAAAGGACAGCGTGGCCGTAACGAAATTTATCTACTGGCTGAAGACCCATGTGGGCAAAGAGAAGATCACTGAGGTGACCGCAGCGGACTATCTGGAACAGAAGAGAAGAGAGATCCCGGAATTCTTAGATCTGTCCTTCCCGACCATCGCAGGTTACAAGTCCAATGCAGCCATGATGCATTACGAAGCAACCCCGGACAACTGTGCGACTCTGGAGCCGGAAGGAATGCTTCTGGTAGATTCCGGCGGACAGTATCTGGGAGGTACCACCGATGTGACCAGAACCATCGTTTTAGGTCCCATTTCCGAAGAGATCAAAAAGCATTACACCATGGTAGCAGCGGCAGTGATGCAGCTGACCCATGCCCACTGGCTCTACGGCTGTACCGGACGGAATCTGGACATTCTGGCAAGACAGCCTATCTGGGATATGGACATTGATTACCAGTGCGGTACCGGACACGGCGTAGGTTATATTCTGAATGTGCACGAAGGTCCCCAGAACATGCGCTGGAGATTCACCGGAGGTATGGTGGAGGCAGTGTTTGAGGATGGTATGGATATCACCAATGAGCCCGGCATCTATATTCAGGGCAGCCACGGTATCCGCATCGAGAATGTTATGGTGGCGAAAAATGATGTGAAGAACGAGTATGGTCAGTTCATGCATTTCGAGACCCTGACATGGGTACCCATCGACAGAGAAGCCATTGATGAAAAGTATCTGAACGATACCCAGAAAAAGTATCTGCACGAGTATCAGAAGACTGTATACGAGAAGATTTCTCCCTATCTGAATGAGGAAGAAAAAGAGTGGCTGGCCAAGGAAACCAGGGTAAAGTAAAGAGAATATAAAATCAGTATAAAATTTTTAGCGGTTTCTTGACTTTTTTACTGGGGTTTGAGATAATACAGACGATGTGGCAGAAGATAAAGACACACATAAATTTAAAGGAAAGAGGTTAATGTAAGATGGCAGAGATCAATTTAAGCAAGTACGGCATCACCGGAACCACAGAAATCGTTCACAATCCTTCTTATGAAGAATTATTCAAAGAAGAGATGAAGCCTGAACTGAAAGGCTACGAGAAAGGTCAGGAGACCGAACTCGGTGCGGTAAATGTTATGACCGGTATATATACAGGACGTTCTCCCAAAGATAAGTTCATCGTTGAAGATGAAAACTCCAAGAACACTGTATGGTGGACTTCTGATGAGTACAAGAACGACAACCATCGTATGTCTCAGGAAACATGGGCTGCTGTAAAGGATATCGCTAAGAAGGAACTGTCCAACAAGAGACTGTTCGTTGTAGATGCATTCTGCGGTGCTAATAAGGACACCCGCATGGCTATCCGTTTCATCGTTGAGGTAGCTTGGCAGGCTCATTTCGTAACCAACATGTTCATCAAACCCACCGAGGAAGAGCTGAAGAACTTCGAGCCCGATTTCGTAGTTTACAACGCATCCAAGGCTAAGGTTGAGAATTACAAGGAGCTGGGTCTGAACTCCGAGACTTGTGTAGCATTTAATATCACCAGCCGCGAGCAGGTTATTGTTAACACATGGTACGGCGGAGAGATGAAGAAGGGTATGTTCTCCATGATGAACTACTACCTGCCTCTGAAGGGCATTGCTTCCATGCACTGCTCCGCAAACACCGATATGAACGGTGAGAACACTGCAATCTTCTTCGGTCTGTCCGGAACCGGTAAGACAACCCTGTCTACCGATCCTAAGCGTCTGCTGATCGGTGATGACGAGCACGGCTGGGATGACAACGGCGTATTCAACTTCGAAGGTGGATGCTACGCTAAGGTTATCAACCTGGACAAGGATTCCGAGCCCGACATCTACAACGCAATCAAGAGAGATGCTCTGCTTGAGAACGTAACCGTTGATGCTGACGGCAAGATTGATTTCAACGATAAGAGCGTTACCGAGAATACTCGTGTATCTTATCCTATCAACCATATTAAGAATATCGTACGTCCTATTTCTTCCGCACCTGCAGCTAAGAACGTAATCTTCCTGTCTGCTGATGCATTCGGTGTACTGCCTCCTGTATCTATTCTGACTCCGGAGCAGACCCAGTACTACTTCCTGTCCGGTTTCACAGCTAAGTTAGCTGGTACCGAGCGTGGTATTACCGAGCCTACCCCTACCTTCTCTGCTTGCTTCGGTCAGGCATTCCTGGAGCTGCATCCTACCAAGTATGCAGAAGAGCTGGTTAAGAAGATGGAGAAGAACGGTGCTAAGGCATACCTGGTTAACACCGGATGGAACGGAACCGGCAAGCGTATCTCCATTAAGGATACCCGTGGTATCATCGATGCTATCCTGAATGGTGCGATCAAGACCGCGCCTACCAAGAAGATTCCTTACTTCGATTTCGAAGTTCCTACCGAGCTGGCTGGTGTTGACACCGGTATTCTGGATCCCAGAGATACCTACGCTGATCCTTCCCAGTGGGAAGAGAAGGCAAAGGATCTGGCTCAGAGATTCATCAAGAACTTCGCTAAATACGAAGGAAATGATGCTGGTAAGGCTCTGGTTGCTGCTGGTCCTCAGCTGTAATCTTACTTTACAGACAAATGCAAATATGGAAGGCTGTCTCTTCGGAGACAGCCTTTTTTGCAGATAATAATATTGGTAAAAATTTCAGTTGTAAAATGGATCTCAACTCGCTATAATATACTTAACCTGAGATGTACGATAACTCTTACCAGTTTTGAACCTACATTTACTTTAAACGGGATTCCTATATTGCCAAGTGGCTGTCAAGCCCTCACTCCGCAAGGAGGATTGGAAGGGAAGGCAAAAGGTTGGTTGCGGTTACCCACCTAGCATTGCTAGGAGTCAAAAGGTAAGAGGCGGCATTTTGGGGATAACAATACAAAAGAGAGAGCAGTCCTTTGGGACTGCTCTTTTAAAGTCATAAAACAGATTCTGAATAGGCGGGAAATCATTTGAAGAAAAACAGACTGCTTGAGAATTATTATAAACTTTCCAGAGAACAGAGAATACAGTGGAAGAAATACCTGTGTGTGTTAGGTACGGCATTTCTTCTTTTTTTACTTCTGATAAATTTGTTACATAGCTGCGGTCGGGAGGAGCCGGGGGCACCGGAGACAGAAGAGGCCCTGCCTCAGCATATTCCAGTAGTACGGGAATTGAAAAACGTCTGGATCACGGAGGCGGAAGCTGGGCAGATCACTTTATTCTGTGACGGAGTAAGAGAGACCTATGATCTGGATACAGAGGCGAATGAGGCAGGCAGGCTGCCGACAGCGGACCAGATGCGGGAACAGCTGGCAGATGTGGAACTTACGGATGACCTTGTGAGTGCCGTTATCCTGAAAACAGAGAAGTTCACAGGCCGGGTGCTGTCGGCAGATGAAAGCGGTATCGAGATCGAGGGCAGGGGCCGGATCCCGTTGGCTGAGGATTACAAAGGGTATCGCCTGTACCGGGAGCTTACCATGTGTACCATTGAAGATCTGCGATTCGGCTATATGGATGCGGACTTTATTCGTGAAAATGACGAGATCTGCGGTATCCTGCTGGCCAGAGAAGATAACATGGACAAAATCCGGGTATTGATCAAAACTTCGGATTTTTCGGATGTTTTGCACCAGACGGTGACACTGACGGCGGAAAGTGATTTTCTACTACAGTACGGAACCGGTGAGGAAATGCAGGAAGAATTGTTTTCCAGGGGAGACGAGGTGACCATTGACACGGACAGCGATTATTTCGTGGGAGAACGGATCCGTATAGTACCGACAGTGCTGACCGGCCGGGTACGGCTGATCAATGTGAATCGAAGTCAGGGAACACCTTCTTACAGAGGGCATATAGAGCTGCTGCGGACCGCAGACGGAATTGCAGTGGTAAATGAGCTTCCGCTGGAAGAATATCTCTACAGTGTAGTGCCAAGTGAAATGCCGGCATCCTACCCACTGGAAGCCCTGAAAGCACAGGCTATCTGTGCCAGGACCTATGCCTACGGACATATGCTGCGGGCGGGCTATCCCCGGTACGGCGCCCATGTGGACGACAGCACTTCCTATCAGGTCTACAATAATATCACAGAAGCTGACAGTGCTACCACGGCGGTGAAGGAGACCTACGGACAGATGATCCTGACAGATGAAGGAACGGTGGCGAACACTTATTATTACTCTACCTCCTGTGGCGTGGGAACTACGGCAAATGTATGGAAGACAGCGGAGGCGGAGGCACTTGATTATCTGAAGAGTAGCCGGCTGAATCCGGAGAGCCTGATGCAGACGGACGGTGGGGTAATCGCGGCAGACAGCAATGAGGTAAACGGAGATGCAGGTCCAGAGGACCTGAGGGAAGAAGAGGCTTTCCGGGATTTTATCACGGAGACACATGCGGAAGATTATGAAGCGCAGGAAGGCTGGTACCGCTGGACATATACGGTAAAAGAGATTGATGTGGATCGGATAGTGGAGACGCTGAAGAAACGTTATGAAGCCAACGGAAAGTTAATATTGACTCTGAAGGACGATGACTATGTCAGTCAAAATATAAAAGCTTTTTCAAAAGTAAACGATATCTCCGTTGTAAAACGTGGCCCCGGTGGTGTGGCAGACGAAATGGTCATTGTCACGGACAAAGGAACCTTTAAGGTGATCTCGGAATATAATATCAGAGCAGTACTTTGTGACGGGGTTACGAAGGTGGTAAGGCAGGATGGTAGTGAGGTGGCCATGCCGAATCTCCTTCCCAGTGCATTTTTTGTGATTGAACCTAGCCATGATAAGAAAAATGTGGTAGGATATAACATTATCGGCGGTGGATTCGGCCATGGCGTTGGAATGAGCCAGAACGGTGCCAAAAATATGGCACTACAGGGGCTTGGCGCGGAACAGATCCTTAACTTTTTCTATGAAGGATGCGAGATATGCTCAGGACAATAATCAGCATCTGGCGTGATTTTTCCAGCCAGATGAAAAAACAGAATATCAGCGCTTATGCATCGAGTACAGCCTTTTTCCTGTTTTTGTCGGTGATTCCGATGCTGATGGTAGTCTGTGCGGTGATTCCTTATACCCCGGTGACGGAGCAGAATCTGGTCACGGCGCTGACGGATGTGACGCCGGATATTGCAGATGCCATGGTGGAGAGTCTGGTCGTTGATGTGTATGAGAGTTCTGTGGGAATTCTGCCGGTGGCTCTGATCGCTATGGTCTGGTCGGCGGCGAAGGGTGTCATGGCACTGATGCGGGGATTAAATGCGGTCAATGGTGTGGACGAGAAGCGTAATTACTTCGTGATCCGTTTTATTGCAAGCTTTTATACGTTGATCATGCTTGTAGTGTTGATTTTGTCACTGTTTTTCATGGTATTTGGTAATCAGCTGGTGGATATTGCATTACATAGGATTCCGCAGCTGCAGATGTTTGTGAGTCTCCTGATGAATTTCCGCTTTCTGTTCGTATGGGCGGTGCTGATTCTTTTGTTTGGCCTGATTTATACATATATCCCGGACACAAAGCTGAAATTCACGGAACAGGTTCCGGGAGCCTGCTTTGCTGCGGTAGTATGGAGTATATTTTCCTGGGGATTTTCCATGTATGTGTCTTATGGAAATGGGTATAGTATTTACGGAAGTCTGACCATTATTGTGATCATTATGTTGTGGATGTATTTCTGCATGTATATCATCCTGATCGGTGCTTATCTGAACCGTTATTTCCGTCCGGTGAACCGGGTACTGGTGAATCATGCCAGCAGTAAGAGCGAACTGGCAAGAGAGAACCGTAGACGCATCCGGGAGATCAAGAAGATCCAGCGCAGAAAAAAACATTATACGGAGATTGACAGGGATCCTAAGGGGCAGGATGAAAATCTGACAGACAGGAATTGAACTGCGGACACAAATGTAGTACACTGATACGGAGAGGGCGAGGAACCTCTCCTGTTATGATTATAGTAAAAGAGTATCCGGAAGACGGATGCGGAAATGAGGATAAATATGGAAAAGAAAAACACCTGGGAGACCTATTCTTCCAAACAGTTAAAAGAGCTGGAGAAAATAAACGCACAGTATCGTGATTTCTTAGACAACGGTAAGACCGAGAGAGAGTGCATTGACACCATTGTCAATACTATTGAGAAGTCCGGTTACCGTGAACTGGAGAGTCTGATCAAAGAGGGCGCTGCTCTTAAAACCGGAGATAAGGTATACAGCGTATGGATGAACAAATCCATCGCCATGTTCCAGATCGGACGTAAGCCCATGACAGATGGCATGAACATCCTCGGAGCCCATATCGACAGCCCCAGACTGGATGTAAAGCAGAATCCCCTGTATGAGGATGGTGGATTCGCTTATCTGGACACCCATTATTACGGTGGCGTGAAGAAGTACCAGTGGGTGACCATTCCACTGGCAATCCACGGAGTCATCGTGAAAAAGGACGGCACCTGTGTAGAAATCAATATTGGTGAGAACGAGGATGATCCTGTATTCTTCGTGTCCGATCTGTTGATCCATCTGGCACAGGAGCAGTTGGAGAAAAAGGCAGCAAAGGTTATCGAGGGTGAAGCTCTGGATATCATCGTAGGCAATAAGCCTCTGCTGATCGATAAGAAAGATAAGAAGAAGGACGAGAAAGAAGCCGGAAAAGAAGCAGTAAAGGCAGGTGTTCTGGATATTCTGAAAGAGACCTACGATATTCATGAAGAGGATTTCGTTTCCGCAGAGCTGGAGATCGTTCCTGCAGGAAAAGCAAGAGAAGCAGGCTTTGACCGCAGCATGACACTGGCTTACGGTCAGGATGACAGGGTCTGTGCTTACACTTCCATGCAGGCGATGCTGGACAGCAATGTGACCGACCGTACCATGTGCTGTATTCTGGTAGATAAGGAAGAAATCGGCTCCGTAGGTGCTACCGGCATGCAGTCTCATTTTTTTGAAAATGCCGTGGCAGAGGTGATGAATCTGGCAGGCGAATACAGCGAACTGAACGTGAGAAGATGCCTGGCACATAGCTGTATGCTGTCTTCCGATGTCAGCAGTGCTTTTGATCCTGCCTATGCGTCCAGCTTCGATAAAAAGAACGTGGCATACTTAGGTGGCGGTATGGTCATCAACAAATTCACCGGAGCCAGAGGCAAGTCCGGTTCTAACGATGCCAATGCGGAGTATCTGGCACATTTGCGCCATATCTTCGACAAAGCAGAGGTGAACTTCCAGACTGCAGAGCTTGGTAAGGTCGATTTGGGCGGCGGTGGAACCATCGCATATATTCTGGCACTGTATGGCATGAATGTCATCGACAGTGGTGTGGCAGTGCTGAACATGCATGCACCGTGGGAAGCTACCAGCAAGGCCGATGTATATGAGGCATATCGCGGATATAAAGCATTTGTGGAAGGAGCGAGCCTGTAATGGCAGAGACGACCGAACTGAAAAAATCCGATTTTTACTTTGATCTTCCCCAGGAGCTGATCGCACAGGACCCGCTTGAGGATCGTTCTTCCTCCAGACTGCTGGTACTGGATAAAAATACGGGAGAGATCTCTCATCACATTTTTCGGGATATTATCGACTATCTGCATCCCGGAGACTGTCTGGTGTTAAACAACACCAAGGTGATTCCAGCGAGACTTTTGGGAGAACGGGAAGGTACCGGCGGACATGTGGAAGTCCTTCTATTAAAACGAAAAGAAGCGGATGTCTGGGAGACTCTGGTAAAGCCCGGCAGGAAATGCAAGCCCGGTCAGCGCCTGACCTTCGGGGATGGACTATTAAAGGCAGAAGTCCTGGAGACTGTGGAAGAAGGTAATCGTCTGATACGTTTTGAATATGAGGGTATTTTTGAAGAAGTGCTGGACAAGCTGGGAGAGATGCCCCTGCCTCCTTACATAACCCATAAGCTGAAGGATAAGAATCGTTATCAGACCGTTTATGCCAAATATGAAGGCTCCGCAGCAGCACCTACGGCGGGATTGCATTTTACGCAGGAATTGTTGCAGCAGATTGCGGACAAAGGCATTAAGATCGCTTATGTGACATTGCATGTGGGACTGGGAACTTTCCGGCCGGTAAAGGAAGAGAACGTACTGGAGCATCATATGCATTCTGAGTATTATCAGGTGACGGAAGAAGCGGCGAACACCATCAATGAGACGAAGAAAAATGGGGGGCGTGTGATCTGCGTGGGTACCACCAGTTGCCGTACCGTGGAGAGCGCAGCGGACGAGCAGGGCATGGTACAGCCCGGCTGTGACAATACCGAGATATTCATTTATCCCGGATATCGTTTCAAGGTGCTGGATGCACTGATCACGAATTTCCATCTGCCGGAGTCCACACTGGTAATGTTGGTATCGGCACTTGCGGGAAGAGAACATATCCTGCACGCCTACGAAGAAGCAATCCGTGAAAAATACAGATTTTTCAGCTTTGGAGACGCTATGTTTATCGCTGACTTAAAAGGAGAAAAATAATGGAAGAAAGAAGACGAAGCAGGCGTACAGAAATGAGTTCCACCCTGATGGTAAAGCGCCTGGACCAGGGAGACATGCAGGAAGTCAGCATAGACATCGTAGATGTATCTCCCAACGGAGTGGGCTTTTTGTGCAAGGAAGTGTTAAGTATCGGTGCAGTGTATGAATCGAAACTGAGGATTTGGACGCATGAAGTGCTGCATGCGTTCTTACAGATCGTCAGGATCGAAATGAAGGGAGATTCTTATACGTACGGGGCTGTCTTCATCGGAATGTCGGAGAGTGATGCAGCAAGAATCCGCGTATACCAGACGATTAATGACGATGAAAAACAATAAGAAAAAAATAGCAGTCAGTGTTGTGGCTGCTATTTTACTTGTACTGTTATATCTGTTGATTTTCGCTTTTTCTGGTCAGGACGGTGAGAAATCAGGCTCACTGAGTTCTATGATCTCAGAAAAATGTGCGGAGCTTCTGAATGCTATTTCCGGGAAACACTGGACACAGAATGTGATCGACAGTATGGCAGCTTATTTTGAACATCCAATCCGTAAACTGGCTCATTTCTCCGAGTATGCATGTATGGGAGTGCTGCTGTACGGTGTGTGGAGACCCTGGAAGGAGAGGAACCGGAAACTGTATCTGCTGATCGTACTCTGGGTGTTTGTCTCCGCCGGAGCGGACGAGTTCCATCAGTTATTTGTCCCAGGACGCTATGGGTGTTTTGCGGATGTGGTGCTGGATACCTGTGGCGGTGCGTTTGGACTGCTCGTATGTGTCTGTGTGGAGAAAATAGTGCGGCGAAGGAAACAGAAGCGGAAAGATAAGGAAAAAGAGATCACTTTGTAGGTGATCTCTTTTTGTGTAGTGCGATGAGCCAGGTACAGGGTTTCTACTTCCTGTTGTGCAGACTGTAGCCCTTTTCGCAAAGAATCTTTGTGGATCTCTCGATGGCTTCTTCCTGATAGAATTCAATGCGCAGAACGCCGCCTTCGTACTCTCGGTTATGGACGATGCCGATGTTTTTGATACTGATATTTTTCAGGGCAAGAATCGTAGCCACGGCGGCAATCTCACCGGGTTCGTCGGCAATGTCAATGGTGATTGCATAAGAAGATTTTAACGGACCGCTGGCAGTGTTGATGAAGGAATCCCGGTAGATTCTGGCACTGTCGAACAGTTCATACAGGTCATCACCGCTTTTGGCATTTAATTCCTGCTGGATCCCCTGCAGGGAAGCAATGTAGGAGGACAACAGTGTCGAGATATTTTCTGTATTGGTCAGGCAGATCTGCTGCCATACCGCAGCGGAAGAAGAGGCAATTCTGGTAATGTCCTTGAAACCTCCGGCAGCGATCATCTTCATCAGTCCGTCCGCAGAATCCTTGTCCCGCACCAGATTTACCAGAGATGCGGCAATGATATGGGGGAGATGACTGACAGCTGCAGTAACGTAATCATGCTGTGCCGGCTCCAGAATCATAGGGATGGCACCCAGCTGCTGTACAAGATTTTTATAATCCGTGACTTTGTTTTCCGGAACGGAATCCGTGGGCGTGAGAATGTAATAGGCATTCTCCAAAAGAACGGCCTTGGAATTGATAAAGCCTATACGGTCACTTCCGGCCATGGGATGACCGCCGATAAACTGTCCTTCCAGACCGGCTTTTTTGATCTCTGTATGAATCTCACTCTTGACACTTCCCACATCAGTGAGCAGGGTCTTTGGTGAGAGAATTTCTTTTACAGCTGAGAGGTTCTCGTCATTTTTCTGTACCGGAGCACAGAGGAAAAGATAGTCGCAGTCGGAGAAGGAAGCATCGATCCTTGTGGTGATCACGTTGGCAACACCACACTGGGCAGCCTCCCGCAGGGTATCTGCATTGATATCGTATGCAATGATCTGAGACTGAGGGAGATTCTGACGGATCGCCCGGGCGATGGAACCGCCGATCAGACCCAGACCGATAAAACCAAATGTAAGAGTACTCATGTAGATTTCCTCGATTCTGCTATTTGCTGCTAATAAATAGTATGACAAAGTCGGAAGATGGCCGTTTGTCCTTTAAACACTATAGCAAATTAACGTGCGAAAATCAAGAGAGGGAAATATTCTTTTCGGATTTGCTTGCAAGAGTTTTGGAAATATGGCAAGATGGAACTGTTCAAAAAGGATAAGGAGGAATTTGGTTATGCATTCACCTTTGGAAATTGCAAGAAATTATATAGAAGTCGGGATCCATAAGGTAAATCTGTCGATCTTTAAGACGATTCTGTTGGGATTTTTTGCCGGTATGTTCATCGGTTTTGCAGGAATTGCTTCGACTACGGCATCCAGCACCATCGGCATCGCATCGGTGGCGAAGCTGGTAGGCGCTGCGGTATTCCCAGCGGGTATGGCTATGGTACTGGTAGCGGGCAGCGAGCTATTCACCGGCAACAATCTGATCATACTGGCAGTGCTGGAGAAGAAAGTCACGGTATGGAAGATGCTGAAAAACTGGCTGTTTGTTTACATCGGCAACTTCCTCGGTGCTGCTTTTGTGGCAGTACTGGTAGTGGTGGGACGGACACCGGATCTTTTCGGAGAGCAGCTGGCACAGGCCATTGTTAATGCCGCGGCATCCCGGACGAATTTAAGTGTGGGTGAGGCTTTCGTAAGAGGTATCCTGTGTAATATTCTGGTGTGCATCGCGGTATGGATGTCCTTTGCTGCGAAGCGGGTCTCCGGCAAGCTTCTGACCAGTTACTGGCCCGTGATGCTATTTGTATTATGCGGCTTCGAGCACAGTATCGCAGATATGTATTTCGGTGTATGCGGTCTTCTGACAGCGCAGGTCTACGGCATTGCAGCAGAGAGCCTGACCTGGTTCAATTTCCTCGTAAAAGCCCTGCTGCCTATTACCCTTGGCAACATCGTTGGTGGTGCTGGGATCGTAGGATGCGGCTACTGGCTGGCATACCTCCACAGAACCCCGTACTCTGCAGATACTACAGTTGCCGAGCAGGAAGAGATTGATATTGCGGAAGAGTACTAAATTGAGAGTTAGCGAAATATCCCCGTAGCCCTTGGCAGGGTATAAGAAACGCGGCACGCTCGCGCTCTGTCGCAGAGCGTAGCGGTACATAAGCGGTCACAGTACGACCGCTAAGTACCGACGTCTGCTTACGGCACTGCTTATTCTTATACCCAGCCGGGGCTACTGTTTTTTTAAACTTTCCAAAATGCAGAACGCCCATGGCGGACGGAATGTCCTTCCGAGGATGTTTGCCGGGAGGTGGTGATATTTTCTCGAAAAGTGTAGAAAAACAGGGTGGAGCGAACAGGACGTTCGCGACAGGCGGACGTTGCCATGGATGGCAACTGGAGCCGTGCCCGTGCGGTTTAGAACCGCTACTCACTTTTCGTCAGAAAATTCCCACCGGGAGACCTTACATCGAGGAAGGACATTCCGTCCGCCATGGACGTTCGTGGATTTGTTTCACTAACTTTCAATTTACCTGTCTTGTCCAATTATTCATGCTGCAAAGTTCTGACAACTTACAAAAATATGAAATAATTAACAATATTTACTTGTAATAGTAACATATATTTAGTAAAATACACGTAAGGGGTTAAAAATCCAATCCAACGGCTGGACAAAATACCCAAAATGCAGAATAAATGGAGGATGGGATATGAATATTTACACAACAGACAAGATCCGTAACGTAGTATTACTGGGCCATGGCGGCAGTGGCAAGACCAGTCTTGCAGAAGCCTTTGGTTATCTGTCCGGTATTACCTCCCGTATGGGCAAGGTAGATGACGGTAATACCCTCAGCGATTACAGTAAAGAAGAACAGAAACGTCATTTCTCTATCAGTACCTCCGTGATCCCCATTGAGTGGGAAGGATACAAGATCAATATTATTGATACACCGGGTTATTTTGATTTCGTGGGAGAAGTGGAAGAGGCAGTCAGTGCCGCAGGAGCAGCCATCATAGTAGTTAACGGCAAGTCCGGCATCGAAGTCGGCACCCAGAAGGCATGGGAGCTTTGCGAGAAATACAAGCTGCCCCGTTTTATCTATGTCTCCAACATGGACGTGGATAATGCTTCCTTCCGTCAGGTAGTGGAAGATATGACTAATCTGTACGGCAAGAAGATGGCACCGTTTCATCTGCCAATCCGTGAGAACGAGAAATTCGTAGGATACATCAATGTTATCACTGAGAGCGGTAACCGCTGGGAGGGTAAGGAAGTTGTTCCCTGTGAGGTACCGGATTACAGCCAGGCCAACCTGCAGATCTGCCGTGATACTCTGATGGAAGCCGTAGCCGAGACCAGTGAAGAATTCATGGAGCGGTATTTCGGCGGAGAGACCTTCTCTGAGGCAGAGATCCGTGCTGCACTCCGTACCAATGTCTGCGATGGCAGCATCGTTCCCATGACCATGGGTTCCAACATCCTGTGTCAGGGTATGTACACACTGTTAGATGATATTGTCAAATACATGCCCAGCCCCGAGAATAGAGAAGTGGCGGGCATCAATTTAAAGACCAATGAGATTTACCATGCGGATTACGATTTCGCCAAGGCAAAATCCGCCTATATCTGGAAGACCATAGTGGATCCTTTCATCGGAAAATACTCTCTGATCAAGGTAAACTCCGGTGTACTTAAGACCGACGACCTGCTGTACAACGTAGACCGTGACATTGAGGAAAAGATCGGCAAAATCTATGTACTGCAGGGCAATAAGCCCATTGAAGTCAGCGAACTGCATGCCGGAGATATCGGAGCACTGGCGAAACTGACTGCAGCGAGAACCGGCAACAGTCTCTCTACCAAGGCCACGACCATCAAATATGGCAAGTTCGATATTTCCACTCCTTATACCTATATGCGGTATAAGCCGAAGAATAAGGCGGACGTGGATAAGATCTCCCAGGCATTGCAGAAGATGACCCATGAAGATCTGACCATCCGGGTGGTGAACGATGCGGAGAACCGCCAGACCTTACTTTACGGCATGGGTGACCAGCACCTGGATATCGTGGTCAGCCGTCTGTTAAACGAATACAAAGTAGAGATCGAGCTGTCCAGACCGAAGATCGCATACAAAGAGACTATCAAGAAACAGTCCGATGTGGAATATAAGTACAAGAAACAGTCCGGAGGACACGGTCAGTACGGTCATGTAAAAATGCGTTTTTCACCTTCCGGCGATCTGACCAAACCCTATGAGTTCGCAACAGAAGTCGTAGGTGGCGCGGTACCGAAGAATTTCTTCCCTGCGGTGGAAAAAGGTATTCAGGAATCCGTAGGCAGAGGACCTCTGGCGGCCTACCCGGTAGTCGGTGTCAAAGCGGTACTGTATGATGGATCCTATCATCCGGTAGATTCTTCGGAAATGGCATTTAAGACCGCGGCTATCCAGGCTTTCAAAAAAGGTGTCATGGAAGCAGGCCCCGTTCTGTTGGAGCCCATCATGTCCTTAAAGGTTACCGTGCCGGATGCCTATACCGGAGACATCATGGGAGATCTGAACAAGAGAAGAGGCCGGGTGCTGGGCATGACACCCATGAGCGGCGGCAAGCAGATCATCGAAGCGGATATTCCCATGAGCGGATTATTCGGTTATTGCACAGATCTGCGTTCCATGACCGGAGGCAGAGGGGATTATTCCTATGAATTTGCCCGCTACGAGCAGGCACCTTCCGACGTACAGGAGAAGGAAGTAGCGGCCAGAGCAGCAAAGGTTGCGGAGAACAATGCAGAAGACTAACGAGTAATTACATAACATACACAGCAAAAAGAGACCGGTTGGCTTTCCGGTCTCTTTTTCGGTATTGTGCAGTAAATATCATCGATATCGCTGCATCAGATTGATCAGTAATGTGATCCATGCAAACATGATTCATCACCTCTCGTATACAGCATATGCCCCGGCAGACGAAAATATGCAAAAAACCATGCGGATAGAGCCGCAGTCCTTGACAGTATCGGGAAAACACGATAAAATAATCGATAGTTTTTTAACGACTTGAGAACAAAAAATTTAAATAGAAAGCTTCTCATAGTTTAGGAGGAAATAATTATGGCAGTACCTTACAATCACAGAGAGGTAGAGAAAAAATGGCAGACTGTCTGGGATGATGAAAAAGCATTCAAGACTTCCGACGATTTCTCCAAGCCCAAATATTACGCACTGGTAGAGTTCCCTTATCCTTCAGGACAGGGATTACATGTAGGTCATCCGAGACCTTATACCGCACTGGATATCGTAGCACGTAAGCGCAGAATGCAGGGCTATAATGTGCTGTATCCCATGGGATGGGATGCATTCGGTCTCCCTACCGAGAACTACGCGATCAAGAATCATATCCATCCCAAGATCGTAACCAAGAACAACGTGGCAAGATTCAAGAATCAGCTGCATTCCTTAGGTTATTCTTTCGACTGGGACAGAGAGATCAACACCACAGATCCCGAGTATTATCACTGGACCCAGTGGATCTTCTTAAAGCTGTTCAAGGCAGGACTGGCTTACAAAACGGAGATGCCTATCAACTGGTGTACCTCCTGTAAGGTAGGTCTGGCAAATGAGGAAGTAGTGAACGGCGTCTGCGAACGTTGCGGTTCCGAAGTCATCCGTAAGGTCAAGAGCCAGTGGATGTTAAAGATCACCGAATATGCTGACAAGCTGATCCAGGGACTGGATACCGTAGATTATATCGAGCGTGTCAAAGTCTCCCAGAAGAACTGGATCGGTAAGTCCCAGGGTGCCGAGGTTGATTTCACCCTGACAGGCAAGGATGAGAAGCTGCGCATTTACACCACCAGACCGGATACTCTGTTCGGGGTTACTTACATGGTAGTATCTCCGGAGCATCCTGTTCTGGATAAATATAAAGATGAGATCAAGAACTGGGATGACATCGTGGCATATCGCGAGATGGCTGCGAAGAAGTCCGATTTTGAACGTACCGAACTGGCAAAGGATAAGACCGGTGTCTGCATTCAGGGTCTGACCGCTACCAACCCCGTGAATGGCAAGGAAATCCCTGTTTGGGTATCCGATTATGTACTGATGACTTACGGTACCGGCGCTATCATGGCAGTTCCTGCCCACGATGAGAGAGACTGGGAGTTCGCGAAGAAATTCGGTATGCCTATCATTGAAGTTGTTGCAGGGAGCCCTGTCAGCGTAGAAGAAGCTGTATATACCGATGTTGCTGATGGTACATTGGTCAATTCCGATTTCCTGAACGGCCTGTCTGTGGCAGAAGCCAAAGAGAAGATCATGAACTATCTGGAAGAGAAGGGCATCGGTAACCGCAAGACCAATTATAAATTAAGAGACTGGGTATTCTCCAGACAGCGTTACTGGGGTGAGCCGATTCCTATTGTGCATTGCGATAAGTGCGGATATGTTCCCATTGATGAGAGCGAACTGCCTCTGCAGTTACCCGAGGTAGAGAGCTATATGCCTACCGATACCGGAGAATCTCCTCTGGCTGCCATGACCGACTGGGTAAATACCACCTGTCCCTGCTGTGGCGGTCCTGCCAAGAGAGAGACCGATACCATGCCTCAGTGGGCTGGCTCTTCCTGGTATTATCTGCGTTATACCGATCCTCACAATGACAAGGCACTGGCAAGTCCCGAAGCATTGAAGTACTGGCTGCCGGTTGACTGGTACAACGGCGGTATGGAGCATACCACACTGCATCTGCTGTACTCCCGTTTCTGGCACAAGTTTCTGTATGATCAGGGGGTAGTACCTACTCCGGAACCTTATCAGAAGAGAACCAGCCACGGTATGATTCTTGGCTCCAATGGTGAGAAGATGTCCAAGTCCCGTGGCAACGTTGTAAACCCGGATGACATCGTACAGGATTACGGTGCAGATACTCTGCGTACCTACGAGATGTTCATCGGTGCCTTTGATCTGAGCGCTTCCTGGAGTGAGGAAGGCGTAAAGGGCTGCCGCAGATTCCTGGAGAGAGTATGGAAGTTACAGGATATATTAACATCCGAGGAAGGCTACAGCGCAGATCTGGAGACCAAGATGCACCAGACCATCAAGAAGGTCAGCAGCGATTTCGAGAACCTGAAGTACAACACCGCCATCGCAGCTATGATGTCCCTGATCAATGAGTTCTACAAGAAGAACTCTATTACCAGAGGCGAATACAAGACACTGCTTACTCTGCTGAACCCCGTGGCTCCTCATATCACCGAGGAACTGTGGCAGACTGCCGGATTCGAAGGCAGACTGTATCAGGCAGCATGGCCTGAGTACGAGGAAGAGAAGACCGTGGAGAGCGTAGTAGAGATCGGTGTTCAGGTCAACGGCAGGATGCGTGTGACCATTAACGTTTCCAAGGATGAGACCAAGGAAAACGTCATCGCTATGGCAAAAGAAGCTCTGGGTGACAAGCTGACCGGCAACATTGTAAAAGAAATCTATGTTCCCGGTAGAATCGTCAACATCGTAGCAAAATAGTTCAGCCATGGACAAATAAGTGAAATAAAATCATGCAAGCATGATTTTATGATCGAATATGTCCATGAGGTAAATGCCGTCTTATGAACAAAGGTAGTCACGTAGTGATGGAAAGCGTGATAACGCGACTTTGCGAATGGCGTTGGCTGAACGTTGAATAAAATAACTCCTGACAGACATTAAGCCTGCCGGGAGTTATTTTTTTGTGATCGGCTTTTCACCAGAATATTTTCAATCTGACGAAGTTCCGATTCCGTACTGTATTTTTTGATAGCGGTGATGGCAGCCTGCATTTCCTGCGGGGTAAAAGTCAGGTGCTCCTGTTTTGCTTTACGCATGGCGGGCATGAGAAGTGCCATCATTTCTTTTTGACTTTTACCGTGCCCCTGGGCAAAAAGTTTCGAGAGAAAATCCAGTTTTTCTCTGGGGATGTCCTTCACGAGATCATCCTGCATCCAGAGGGGTGTCTTGGAATAGTCCATTTTTCTGACCTCCTGTGTCTGATTTTGCAGTGGAAAAAAGACCGGACAACATAGACGGATCCATGCCGGAGAGATCGGAGAAGCCCTCCGGGAACAATTCCTGCATGGTCTGCACCATTTCCATCATTTCCTGGAAATTATGAATATTGTCCATCATTTGTGTGATTTGTCGAAGAGCTGATTTCTGAGTCTCGTCGCACAAGGGCATGAGATCATTACACAGTTCAGTGGCAGTTTCTTCGTTTGCAGAAGAGGGAGCAATGCACAGAGAAGTCTCCGGATGCCTGCGAAAAAGTGTTAGCGTGTATTGCAACTCCGACATTTTTATGTAAACAGCAAGTCCTTTCAGCAGCCGGGGATCCATATAATAAGCCAGTATTTTCAGAATCTGAATGCGGTTGGAAGTGAATAATGTGTCAAAGGCCGCCGCCTTGTCGATTCTCTTATCATCCATGTACCGATACCTTCCTGCAAAAGAGTTACTAGTATTTTATGAGAGCGGCAGCATGCTTATGCCGATCAATCCTTCGGGGTACAGAAAAGTCCGTACCCCGGAGTGATCGTGCCTACAAAGCTCCGGGAGATCCCGGAAAGCAGTATCAGAGATTAGCAACCGCAACCGTTGTTGTTACCGCAGCCACCGCCGCAGAAGCAGGACAGAAGCAGGATCCAGATCAGCCATTCACAGCAGTCATTGCCACCGCAGCCATTGTTGTTGCCCAGCAGCCCGCAGCCGTTGTTGTTACCGCAGCCACCGCCGCAGAACAGCAACAGGATGATCCAGATGCAGCTGTTGCCGAAGATACCGTTACCACAGTTGTTATTGCCGCAGGAATTATTGCAGCCGCAATTTGTAGCAGTTAAGTCACTCATTTTTAGTGCCTCCACATTTTATTTATGCTCTATTGTATGCGGGGGAGCCTGTCAATGTTTCCGGAAAAGACTTGCAATAATTTCCGGATATAGTAAAATATAGATATCTATATAGACATGCATAGATTGTGAAAAGACAGATTTTAAATTAAGGATAGATAGATGGCACAGAAGATATATGTGGTAGAGGGGCGAAAGTTCCGCACGGAGGCGGATTATCAGAATGCCCTGAAGGATCAGCAGGTGATCGAGAATCTTCGGGTACAGACGAAGAAGATGAGCCTGGCAGATCAGAAGAAACTGCTGGAAGTGATCCGCAGCGGCAGGTGTAGATTCCATAGTATTCTGGGACAGGATTACATGGAAGAGCTGTCGGAGGACATTCAAAGACAGGAAGGAAAAGTACCGGAAACATCTCCGGCGAAAGGACATTTTCTTCAGAAAGAAAATACAAAAACAATCGGGAAGGCCCAAACTCCCAAAAATAAAAAAGAAGCATCAAAGAAAAAAGAAACTGTAAAAAAAGAAAGTCCTGATAAAAAAGTTCCCAAAAAGAGGCCGACAACAAAAAAGAAGACTTCTGTGAAGAAGAAAGCAGAACCGCAGTTTGACGAGGCAGAGATTGACAAAATCGTTCAGGAAGAATTGAAAAAACAGGAGAAACGAAGGAAACTTCTTGTGGTCTGTTGCAGTGTGATCGCAGTGGCATGCCTTGGCTATTTCGGAATTTATAACTGGTATAACATCCGTACTGCCGATAATTACAAGCAATTAAGTGAATTGAAGGATAAAGAGCCGGCAACCGGTCAGAATCAGGATCCTGTGATCCATTACACCGCGGATGAAACGCAGAGTACGCCCCCTCCGGTACTGGATGAATATAAAAATTTATTAAATAAGAACAAAAGACTAATCGGATGGGTAAAAATTGACGATACTAATATAGATTACCCTGTAATGCAGACAACGGATAATGAATATTATCTGGATCATAATCTGAATCAGGAGTATGATAAGAACGGATCCATTTTTATGGACAAGGACTGTGATGTGCTCAAGCCCAGCACGAACTTCATTCTATATGGACATCATATGAAGAGCGGGCAGATGTTCGGAAGCTTATCTTCATATAGCGACCAGAGCTATTGTGAGAAACATCCCTACATACAGTTTGACACCATCTATGAAAAAGGCCTGTATGAGATCATGTATGTATTCAGATCCCGGGTCTATAGTGAAGATGAAATCGTATTTAAATATTATCAGTTTATAGACGCCCAGAGCGAGCAGGAATTTGACTCCTATATGAATGATATGGCAGAGATGTCATTATATGACACAGGAGTCACAGCTTCGTTCGGTGACCAGCTTTTAACACTGTCCACCTGTGATTACCAGGAGAAAAACGGCAGATTTGTAGTGGTTGCCAAAAAGGTGACGACAAAGGAGTAAAGGATGACTAAGGGTAAAAAGAAGACTAACAGAAGATTAAAAAGGACAGTAAGGAAAACCCTGGGAACATTGTTCTTGGTCTCGGCGATCGTAGTAGCGGCAATTCCTACAGAGGGGCTGCGTGCGGAGGAAGATGCTGTGGCGCAGGCTGCGCATTCACATGTGGATACGCATACCGGCGCAAAATATAAGGTATCCATTCGCAGAAATGCTCCAGAAAAGCAGAGTGATCTGCTGACGGGAAGCAATATACCCACAATGGATAATCTGATCCCGGAGGTTGCGGAAGGAACGACTATTTATACGACCGGTACCAACGAAACGGACGGCAGTAACTACCAGTTCGCTTATATCCAGAACGGAGGTGACTGGTCTGCAATCCTGTTAGGATATAACAAGGACAATACCTTGCCCAATAATACATTGACCATTCCGAACACGGTTAATGCTTACATACAGCCTACCGGTAACCTGGGTACCGGTAACGGTTACGTGGCTGCCAACAGATTGGGAAATCCTCTGTATTATGAAGCAGTTACGCCACATATCAGAATGGTAGACGATACGTCGCAGCCAATTCTGGGGGATGATGGAGTCACTCAGGCAAAAGACCCTATTACAGGCAAACTGTTATATGTACAGGTGGAAGAAACCTATTATACCGGTGAGATCAAGCCCTGCTATGCAACAGATAATGCATGGAAAAACATGGATGTTCTGACACAGTTCTTCTATTATAAAGAAGGCGCTACCGGCAAAACTGTATTTAATGCTGAGGATGAGAGCGGTGATCCGGCAACTTATGCGAACTATGCCAATGCACTGGACAGTGATCATCAGTGGATTAAGGATGGTAAGGTAAGATATATCGGTAACCAGTATCTGGATTCTACACTGGATCCGGATTCCAATACATATAAATGGAGTATTCCTTCCGG
The DNA here is from genome assembly GCA_003584705.1 of Lachnospiraceae bacterium GAM79. GTDB lineage: Bacteria > Bacillota > Clostridia > Lachnospirales > Lachnospiraceae > Acetatifactor > Acetatifactor acetigignens. The sequence continues at coordinate 2,134,848 of AP018536.1, read as the reverse complement.
TGGCGGTTATATCACCGAGGCTAACGCATCCAAGGGTATTTTTGCTCAGGCAGGTAACATCGGAACTCTGATCATTGGAGAAGATCTGATCGGTATCGGTAACTGTGCTTTTTATGAATGTACCGGTCTGGATTCCATTTCTTTCGGTAATGGTATCAAAGTAATCGGTAACTATGCTTTCGCCGGTTGCGGAAGCTTAAGAGATGTTGCAATCCCTGATTTATGTAGTCTGGGACAGATTGGAGATCATGCTTTTTACAGTTGTACGAACCTGACGAAGTTTACTTTGCCCATCAATGTCAGCTATGTCGGAGACTATGCTTTTGCGGAGTGCCGTTTCTTAAGCGACTTTGTAATGTGTAATTATGGCGATGCCAATGACAGAAGCAATCTGACAGAACTGGGTTGGAATGTGTTTGAAAACTGTGAGACCCTTTCTTCTCTGACCTTCCCGGCAAACTACAATGAAGCAGTGGATATTTCCCTGGTCAAGGGATGCAAGAACTTAAGATATATCACTGCCCGCAGCAAGAAAATGACATTTACGGAGAAGGAAGACGGGGATGTTTATTGCTTTGACTGCTTTAAGGAAATGCTGTCAGGTGATCCGGTAAACGGAACTTTCTACTTCGAGGGAAGAGACGATTCCACAATCCATAGCTTTACCAGAGAGAACTGTTTTGCATTTAGTTATATTGACTATAATTCCGAGACTACACAATATGAGAAACTGGACAAATATGAACTTACGGTTCAGGATCCTAATGTGACCGGGAAGACAGGTAGATCTACTTATGTGGTAAATTCCAACAATGAATTGATATCCAGTACGGTAGGAGAAAATGTATCGACACTGGAGATTCCGGATCCTATCGGACCTTACCATATTTATAATATTGGAGCCAACATTTTTGCCAACAACTGTAATCTGACCATGGTATCCTTACCCGCCAGTGTTGTATCTGTAGGAGCCAATGCGTTTAAGGGTTGTCATAATCTGGCAACAGTGATCTTCAATAACAGTTCTGTTGCAATAGGAACAGATGCTTTTAAGACACAGGATTATACAGGTGCGGCTCATAGAGGAAGCTGTACCGGTGTGAAAAATGACAGTGACAATTCACCCAGTGTAAAACTTACCTTTGTAGGAGAGGTTTCGCCGACCTCCACTCCTTACCTGTATGCCATGAGTGAGGATGGAAGATATAATAACGGCAGTCAGCTGAAGACTTATGTCAGATATTGCAGTGGTTGGCCGACCAATCTGGTGGTACAGTACAATGAGGAAAAGGGTGTCAGTGAACTGATTGATTTCCCTGCTTTCTCGCAGCTGAGCGGATATACAAATGAAACAAACTATCCTTATCTGACAGATGCTCAGAGAAAAGCTGCAGGGACAGCATTGGATAAATATACGCACAACCAGACTCTGACAGAAGACCAGAAGCAGTTTATCGACTCTGCACTGAATGTTGTAATACCTGAGGGTATTCAGGCAATTAAAGACGGACTGTTCGTTGAGAAAGAGAATGCGGATGTAGCTGCAGCCAGCCTTAAGGAAGATAAGACCGTTACCATATATGGTCTGGACACCATTGAAGCAAACGACTTCAGAAGCGAGGATGGTACGGATGCTGCCCAACATCTGAAGGCAGTTAATATACTTGGTAATACGGCATCCATTGCAGCAAATGCTTTTGAAGGCTGTGCAGCATTGGAAACAGTCAATATCACCGGAAATATGAGTTCCATCGGGGACTACGTCTTTAAGGATTGTCCTGCCCTGAATGATGTGACATTGTCCGGAACGATCAACAGTCTGGGACTGATTCCGTTTACCGGATGCAATCAGCTGAGCAATGTGGCATTCCTGGGAAATGACTATTTCAGCTGTGATGAGTCCATTATTTATGGAATGAGCGGTGGTGCCAAGGCAAGGATTATTGAGTGCCTGGAAGGCAGAACCAGTAAATATGTAAAGCCTTCTGAACTGGCAGGAGTTACTTCCATTGCACCCAGAGCATTCCAGGGATGTGATGCCCTGAGAGAAATCGATCTTACGGAAAGTAAGATTACAACGGTGCCTGAATATGCCTTTGCAGATACAGCGGAAATGCGTACGATTAAGCTGCCCACTACCTGTACCACTATTGAAGATTATGCGTTCAAGAACAGTGGTATGGAGCGGTTGGAGGCGAGTCAGTATCTGAACCTTATCGGCCAGCATGCATTTGATGATCTGCTCAAGGCAAATCCGGATCCAAAGGATGTGGTGATCTGCAGTCCGGAAAACAGTTACTTGTATAATTACGCAAAGTTAAAGGGTTTTACAGTAGATACTACTCCATTGGTAGAGTATTTTACCGTTAACTTCAGAGACTGGAATGAAGAATTAGGCAGCTATGCTCTGGTACCTGATGCAGAGCAGAGAGTTAAGGGCGGTGAAGCTGCAACGCCTCCAACTCCGGCAGGTAAGAGTGGAGAGGTGTTCCAGTATTGGGATCCGGATCCCAGTGAAATCACAGCAGATGTTACAATTACAGCTATGTATAGCAAGGAAGATCCAGATGCCAACAAGCTGACCGTAACCTTCCAGGATTGGGATGGTACGGTAATTAAGGAGATCAAGGTATCCTCTGGCGGCAGCATCGCAGATGCGGATCTGCCCAATACATCTAATCTTGTGAGAGACGGTTATATCTTCATCGGATGGGACAGACCGCTGACCAATATTACAGAGTCTTTTACCACCATGGCACAATATAAAGCGCTGAGTGAAGATGATATTGTAGTCAGATATATCAACAGTGTGACTAAGGAAGTGTTCTATCAGACAACGATCAAGAAGGGAACGGTTGCACCCAGTATCCAGACCCCTACGGTCAGTGGTTACACCTTCAAGGAATGGCTGCCGGATATTGCTACAGCTATCACAGAAAATACAGATTTCTATGCAGTATATGAGGCAAGCGGCTCTAATAATGGAGGAACGGCCAGTCCGGGTACCAGCACCAGCCCCGGAGCAAGCACCAGTCCCGGAGCAAGCACCAGTCCGGGAGGCAATAATAACAACGGAACTACTGCCAAGATGTATACTCTGACGGTTAAAAACGGTTCCGGATCAGGAAGTTATGTGGCAGGTTCCCAGCCGATCATCGTGGCAAATGACCCTGCGGCGAACCAACAGTTCAGTAGTTGGTCAATAGATCCGGCCAATACGAAGATTGCCAGCAAGGTATTGTCTGCAACGGTCATCACTATGCCGGAAGCTAATGTAACGGTAACTGCAAATTATACTGCAAAATCCGGTTCAGGTAATAAAACAAATAAATCTACAGGAAGCGGTAATTCCACGAATTCCAATTCCAACAGAAGACCGAACAGTACTACAACAGGAAATGTCTCCGGCGGCAGAACCACCGTTGTCATTGACAAGAACGGTCTGTCCAATACCGGCGTGGTATCTGCTACGGTAAACGGATCTTCCGATAACTTTGTGATCAAGATCACTGAGAGCGCATCTGCTTCCGAGGAAGTAGTAAAGGCGCTGATGGCAGAGTATGGCAACGATATTAGTGCCATCAAGTATTTCCCGATGGATATCAGTCTCTATGATTCCACCGGCAATAACAAGATCACGGATACTACAGGTTTGTCCATCAGCATTACCCTGCCGATCCCGGATTCTCTGATCACCTATGCAGGTAACAACAAGGTGGCAGGAGTTGTTAACAGTAAGCTGGACAAGCTGACACCGAAGTTCTCCACGATTTCCGGAGTATCCTGCATTACCTTTACGGCGGAGCATTTCTCACCGTATGTGATCTATGTGGATACGAACAACCTGACAGCCGGAACAATCGCAGACAGCACTCCTAAGACCGGAGATGCCATTCATCCGAAGTGGTTCCTGTCTCTGGGTCTTGCATGTCTGTCCATAGTATTCTTCATGAAGAAGGATAAGAAGACTCTGCGCAAGGCAAGAGCCTAGTGAAAATAAAGGATGGGAAGGTTTATGAATCATAAAAAGTTGGTAGTTGCATTGGCATTGATAGCTACCGCATTGATCCTGACACATCTTCCTGTGTCGGAGGCAGATGCGGCAGCGTCTGCCTCCGATTTTCTGATCGAAGGCAGTACATTGACAAAATACAGAGGCACTGATGAGCGTGTCACGATCCCGGATACGGTGGAGGTCGTGGGTGAGAGTGCTTTTGAAAATAACCAGAAGGTACAGCTTGTTGTGGTTCCTAAGTCGGTGAAACGCATGGATGCCTATGTTTTCTGGGGCTGTGATAATCTGGAAGAGGTTGTACTTGGCAAAGGTCTTACCGCAGTGGATGAATATGCTTTTTCAGGATGCACCGGACTGAAACAGATCACGATCCCTGAGAATGTACAGAGTATTGATGCACAGGCATTTGCCGGATGTACGAACCTTACGGATATTTATATTCCGGACACGGTGACAAGCATTGCAGACGATGCATTCTTAAATTGTGATAACGTAACGATTCATGCGGACGAAGGCAGCGTGGCTGCAAAGTTTGCACAGAAGCTGGCAGAGCAGAAAAGTCAGAGTCCTCTGGTAACGGCAGCGCCGATGGCGACACCGGCGGCAGACGGAACTTCGGATTCACAGGCAACAACAGAGCCTGCCCCCACTGAAACGCCGACTCCTGCACCGACACCGGTGCCCGGAAATGTGATTGGCAGTACCTTTGTCGTAGGAAATCATGCGATGGTAATGATGCTGCCCGAGGAAGAAACAGTACAACAGGGTTATACAGAACCGGAAACCGGACAAGAGACCAGTGGGGAATCACAGGATATTACGGCGGAAACGGAAGATGGCAAAATTCCGGAATGGAAATATTACAGGAACCAGTCGGTAGGAGCAGTGAGTATACCAGAAGGAACCACGGAGATCGGACGCTTTGCTTTTTCCAGAAGCTCGGCAGAAAGTGTGACGTTCCCGGAAGGTGTGACCACTATTGATTATGCATCATTTTATCACTGTGATGATCTGAATAGTGTGATATTGCCGGATACGGTGACCCGGGTGGAAGCCAAGGCATTTACGCATACCGGATGGATGGATGATTTTGAAGAAAACAGCATGGATGATTACCTGATCAGCGGGGACATTCTGGTGGCTTACAAGGGGGACCTTCCCGAAGTGACCATACCGGATGGTGTTCGTGTGATCGCTGATGAAGTGTTCCGCAGCCATACGGAACTGAAAAAGGTGCATCTGCCTGCAAGTGTCACCAATATTGGTGACAGCGCATTCCCGGAGGGAATCGAAATTATAAATGAATAAGGGTCAGATTTTACCGACACCAGGATAAGAAACCGGCATAAGATAGAATAAGTCTTATGCCGGTTTTGTCTTATTTTACGGGGAAGGAACAAGATGCAGCGGGTAAGGGAACAGGTACAGGTGCCGGAACAATTGCATAGTGGGGCAGGACGTGTGAAGTCTGTGACTGTTGCTGTGCTGGATACCGGAATTGCTTATCATCCGGATCTGATAGGACGGCTGCTTGCTTTTTCCGACTTTGTAGAAGGCCGTTCCTTTCCGTATGACGATAATGGACACGGGACACATGTCTGCGGGATTGTATGCGGAAGCGGAGAACTGTCCGGAGGAAGATTTCGCGGAATGGCACCGGAGGCAAAGCTTGTGGTGGGAAAAGTGCTGGACAGACAGGGGGAGGGCTCCTGTGATTCCATGCAGGAAGCTCTGGAATGGGTACTGCGGGTGAAAAACAGGTATGGAGTCCGTGTTCTGAATATCTCTGTGGGGATCGGAGACCTGAAGGAACGTTACAAGGAGCAGATGTTGCGAAAATCTCTGGAATTGTTGTGGGATCATAATATTCTCGTGGTCTGCGCTGCAGGTAATACCGGTCCGGAGGACGGTAGTATTTCGGAGATGGCCAGTAGCAGAAAGGTTCTGACGGTGGGTTGTCATGACGGAAGATATTGTAAAAATGATCCCGGAAGGTGTGAGACATACTCCGGCAGGGGCAGAAGATATGATGTGACCCGTAAACCGGATATTGTGGCTCCGGGGACAAGGATTCTGTCCTGTAATGCTTTCTGGCAGAACCGGAACGGCAGAATCTACAGACCCTATGTAGCAAAAAGCGGCACATCCATGGCAACACCCATTGTATCCGGGGCGGCAGCCCTTGCTATGGAAAAATATCCGGGAATTACCAATGAAGAATTTGTTCGTCTGCTGTCCCTTACAGCTACCGATCTGGGAGAGTCGTGGAACAAGCAGGGCTTCGGCATGCTTAATGTACGGAGATTATTAGAAAACAAGTAAAAGGATAAAATCACTGGGAAAAATAAAAAATATGATTAAAATAAGTCAATAAAATAAATACCAAAGATATTGACACAAATGGTATGATTGTATACAATGATACGAGAACTGCAAAATGTATTTTTACTGCGCAGAGTAAAAATTATAAAATCTTGCAGATATCGAATGTCAGGGAAGAGAGGTATACCAATGAGAGAAAGTGATGCATTTCAGAATCGTCCGGTCTCCATGAATCCGAAGAACAACCTTTTGGAGATTGAAGAGCATATGTACATACTGGATGATGTGGAGAAGCCGAACGTGTTCCGTAACATGTTCCCTTATTCCGAAATCCCAAAAATACCTTTTAATGATCGTATCGTGCCTCATAACATGCCAAAGGATATCTGGATCACAGATACTACCTTCAGAGACGGACAGCAGTCCAGAGCACCTTATACCACAGAGCAGATCGTAAAGATCTATGACTATCTGCATGAACTGGGTGGCCCCAACGGAATGATCCGTGCCAGTGAATTTTTCCTGTACAGCAAGAAGGACAGAGACGCTGTTTATAAATGTATGGAGAGGGGATACAAGTTCCCCGAAGTTACCAGCTGGATCCGTGCCAGCAAGGAGGACTTTAAGCTGGTAAAAGAGATCGGAATGAAGGAGACTGGCATTCTGGTCAGCTGTTCCGATTATCATATTTTCCTGAAATTAAAAATGACCAGAAGACAGGCCATGGATCACTATTTAAGCGTTATCCGTGACTGCCTGGAGGAGGGTATCAGCCCCAGATGTCATCTGGAGGATATCACCAGAGCGGATATCTACGGTTATGTGGTTCCGTTCTGCCTGGAACTGATGAAACTGATGAAGGAGTATCAGATCCCCATCAAGGTCCGGGCCTGCGATACCATGGGATACGGTGTCAACTATCCCGGTGCCGTTATTCCCCGTAGTGTACAGGGTATCATTTACGCAATCCATACCCATGCAGGTGTGCCGCATGAGCTGATCGAATGGCATGGTCACAATGACTTTTACAAGGCGGTGTCCAATTCCACCACAGCATGGTTGTACGGCTGTTCCGGTGTAAATACCTCACTGTTTGGTATCGGTGAGCGTACCGGTAATACACCGCTGGAGGCAATGGTATTCGAATATGCACAGTTGAAGGGTGATCTGAACGGTATGAATACCCGTGTCATCACGGAGCTGGCAGAGTACTATGAGAAGGAGATCGGCTATCAGATCCCGCCCAGAACCCCGTTTGTCGGCAAGAATTTCAACGTGACCAGAGCCGGTATCCATGCGGACGGTCTGCTTAAGAACGAAGAGATCTACAACATTTTCGATACCGAGAAATTCCTGAATCGTCCGGTATTGTGCGCTATTTCCAACACCTCCGGTCTGGCAGGTATCGCACACTGGCTGAACACCTATTATAAGTTAAAGGGAGACAAGCAGGTACAGAAGACTTCCGAACTGGTAGCGGAGATCAAAAAGTGGGTAGACGAGGAGTACGCCGGCGGTCGTGTTACCGTGTTTACGGATGAAGAGATTGTGGCATGTGTCAATCGGATCTGTCTGGAGAAGAATCTGAAGATCGGCGAGTAAGTATAGAATGAGCATGACAACGGTAACAGCGTTGTCTGGAATCGAGGATTATAGTGAGTAAGTATGATGTAAAGCAGGAAGTAACGGACAAGTTCTCCCTGCGGGGACGGGTATTTCACAAGCTGAGAGAGGACATTTTAAGCGGAAAATACCAGGAACATGAAGAATTGAAGGAAGTGGCTATCGGCGAGGAGATGGGAGTCAGCAGAACCCCCGTCAGAGAGGCGTTCCGTCAGCTGGAGCTGGAGGGACTGATTCAGATCATCCCCAACAAGGGAGCCTATGTCACCGGTATTACTCAGAAGGATGTGAAGGATATTTACATGATCCGTTCCCTGCTGGAAGGTCTGTGTGCTCGTTGGGCTACGGAACATATCACCAAGGAGCAGATGGAAGAGATGGAAGAGAATGTCTATCTGTCCAAGTTCCATGCCCAGAAGGGGCATCTGGAGCAGCTGGCGGAGTTAGATAATCGTTTCCATGATATTCTGTATGAGGCATGTGACAGCAAGATGCTGGAGCATCAGCTGAAGGACTTCCATCAGTATGTCCTGCGTGTCCGCAAGAAAACATTGGCCAGTGCCAACCGCGGTCCCAAATCCAATGAAGAGCATGAGCAGATCATGGAGGCCATCAAGGCAGGCAATGCCGATCTGGCAGAGCAGCTGGCACACCAGCACATGATCAACGCCTATGACAACATGGTGAAAAACGGTCTGAACGAGGCCTATGCACAGCAGGATAAGCCGCAGGAATAGGTTGCCTGTCTGTGAAAATTACTGTAGAATGTAATTATTCAGAGCCAATGGGCGAAGTAACCACATGAGCAAATAACATGCAGGCATGTTATTCGGTGAAGCCTTGCAGAAGCGATTTTGCCAATGTGGTTCTGGATAGCTATTGCAAAGTAAAAGAATAAATACCGGAAAGGAAATCATTATGGAAAAGATCAAAATGACAACCCCTCTCGTAGAGATGGACGGAGACGAAATGACCAGAATCCTCTGGCAGATGATCAAGGATGAACTGTTACTGCCTTACATCGATCTGAAGACAGAGTACTATGATCTTGGACTGGAGCATCGTAATGAGACCGATGATCAGGTAACCGTGGATTCTGCCAATGCCACATTGAAGTACGGCGTTGCTGTAAAATGTGCGACCATTACCCCCAACGCTGCCAGAATGACAGAGTATAATCTGAAGGAAATGTGGAAGAGTCCCAACGGAACCATCCGTGCGATCTTAGACGGTACTGTATTCCGTGCACCGATTCTGGTAAATGGTATCGTTCCTTATGTCAAGAACTGGACCAAGCCCATCACCATTGCCCGTCATGCTTACGGCGATGTGTATAAAAATACTGAGATCAAGGTACCCGGCCCCGGTAAGGCAGAGCTGGTATTCACCGCAGCAGACGGCACCGAGACCCGTGAACTGATCCATAATTTTGATGGAGCAGGTATCATTCAGGGTATCCACAATACGAATAAGTCTATCGAGAGCTTTGCAAGAGCATGCTTTAGCTATGCCGTAGATACGAAGCAGGATCTGTGGTTCTCCACCAAGGACACCATTTCCAAAAAATACGATCATACCTTCAAGGATATTTTCCAGGAGATCTATGATAACGAGTACAAGGCAAAATTCGAGGAACTGGGCATTACATATTTCTATACCCTGATCGATGATGCCGTAGCCCGTGTCATCCGTTCTGAGGGCGGATTCATCTGGGCCTGCAAGAACTATGATGGTGATGTAATGTCCGATATGGTAGCTACCGCTTACGGCGATCTGTCCATGATGACTTCCGTACTGGTATCTCCAAGCGGTGTCTATGAGTATGAGGCTGCTCACGGAACTGTACAGCGTCATTACTACAAGCACTTAAAGGGCGAAGAGACCTCCACCAACTCCATCGCTACCATCTACGCATGGACCGGAGCTCTCAGAAAGCGCGGTGAACTGGATCAGATCCCCGAGCTGTGCAACTTCGCAGACAAGCTGGAGCAGGCATGCATCAAGACCATCGAGGACGGCAAGATGACCAAGAGCCTGTCCCTGATCTCTACCTGTGAGCATCCCGTGATCCTCAACAGCCTGGACTTCATCAAGGCGATCAGAGAGACACTGGACAGCCTGCTGTAAATTGAGAGTTAGTGAAATACATTGGCAAAATCCACGAACTCCCGGAGCATGCGATACACATGTCTCGATGTAAGGTCTCCAGATGTGAATTTTCTACGAAAAGTGATGAGTGGTTCTCGTCATGACGGGGCCGCCTACAGTCGACATCCATGTCGACAATCGGCTGACGCGGACATCGTGTCCGCTTTCCCCCTGTCTTTCAGCACTTTTCTAGAAAATATCAACATCCTCCGACAAACATCTTCGACATGGCACCGCATACTCCGGGAGTTCTGCGTTTTGGAAAGCTTTCAAAAACCAGTAGCCCCGGCTGGGTATAAGAATAAGCAGTGCCGTAAGCAGACGTCGGTACCATAGCGTCCCAAGGGACGCATTGCGGTCGTATTGTGACCGCTTATGTACCGCTACGCTCTGCGACAGGAGCGCATCGTACTAAAGTACGAGCGTGCCGCGTTTCTTATACCCTGCCAAGGGCTACGGGGATTTGATAGCATTTCTTTACTAACTCTCAATTTACTCTGCCAGTTCTTCCCACTGTTCATATAATTTTTCCAATTGTTCCTGGCAGGCTGCCTGCTCTTTGGACAGCTCCTGAAGCTTTGCCACCTGGGTGCCGATGGCGGGATCGGACATTTCAGTGTCGATCTCGGAGATGCGGGCTTCCAGCTCGGCAATCTTTTCTTCGCATTTTTTCAGGTCGTTTTCTTTCTTGCGGAGTCTCGCCTGTTCTTCCTTCTGGGCTTTCCAGTCCAATTTGACTTCGGATTCTGCAACCTTAGCGGCAACTGTGTTATCTGCGTCAGCACTCTGTGGAACACTGGCTTCTATTGCAGCCATCACGGTGTCGTGCTTTTCGAGATAATAGTCATAATTTCCAACATAATTTACGAATTGTCCCTCTGTCAGATCCAGGATCCTGTGGGCGGTACGGTTGATAAAGTAACGGTCATGGGAGACATACAATATCGTTCCTTCGTAACCGTTCAGGGCATCCTCCAGAATCTCCTTGGACATGATATCTAAGTGGTTCGTCGGCTCATCCAGGATGAGGAAGTTTGCGTTGGAGAGTACCAGCTTGGCGAGAGAGACACGTCCGCGCTCACCGCCGCTCAGATCACTGATGCGCTTGAACACATCCTCCCCGGTGAAGAGGAAAGCCGCCAGTACATTGCGGATCTGGGTATTGTTCAGGTAGGGATAATCGTCCGAGATCTCTTCGAACAATGTCTTCTCGCTGTGGAGCACATGATGCTCCTGATCGTAATAGCCGATCTCCACATTGGAACCTAATCGGAAGGTACCCTGATCTGCAGGAACGAGACCGTTTAAGATCTTAAGCAGAGTGGTCTTGCCGCTGCCATTATCACCGATGATCGCCACGTGTTCGCCGCGCTTGATCTCGAAATTAACATCAGTAAAAAGCTTATGGGAGTCAAAGCTTTTGGACAGATGCTCCACAGTCAGCACATCATTGCCGCTTAAGATCCGGGGCGTCAGAGTCAGCTTCATATCCGTGCGGACCTCGGAGGGTTTTTCGATGACCTCGATCTTGTCCAGCATTTTCTCCCGGCTTTCCGCCCGTTTGATGGACTTTTCCCGGTTGAAGGACTTTAATTTTTCGATAACTTCTTCCTGATGCTTGATCTCACGCTGTTGGTTCATATAAGCATTCCAGGCAGCAACGCGCAGCTGTTCCTTTTTTACGGCATAATCGGAGTAATTGCCCATAAAGGTTGTAGCCTTGGACTGGTCGATCTCGATGACTTTCCCGGCAATCCGGTCCAGAAAATACCGGTCGTGGGAAACGATGAGAACGGCTCCCTTGTAATTCAACAGATAAGTCTCTAACCAGGCGATGGAATTCATATCTAAGTGGTTCGTCGGCTCGTCCAGGATAATGAGATCAGGGTTCTGTAACAGAAGCCGTCCTAACGCCACACGGGTCTTCTGACCGCCGGAGAGCGTGGCAACCGGCTTGGAGAATTCATCTTCGGTAAAACCCAGTCCCTTTAACACACCGACCAGCTCGCTACGGTAGAGATAGCCGCCGCCGGTCTCGAAAGCATGGGTGAGAGAGGTGTACTGCTTCATCAGGTCTTCCAGCGCATCTCCTTCGGCATGCTTCATATTGTTTTCGCATTCCCGGATCTTTTCCTCCAGGCGCAGCAGATCCGCCTTGACAGATAACAGTTCCTCGTAAATGGTGTGAGAGGTGTCCACAGTGCTGTTCTGTGCAAGGTATCCCAGGGTCTTGTCCCTCGCCAGAACCACCTGCCCGTCATCGGGAGTCATTTCCCCTACGATGATGCGGAGCAGTGTCGTTTTCCCGGCACCGTTGATGCCCACGATGGCAGCTTTTTCATGATCCTCTATATGAAAAGAGACATTTTTCAATACCTGATTTTCTACAAATGCTTTTGAAATATTCTGACAAGATAATATCATGGTAGTAAGTATCCTTTATTTCCAACCCACGGAGACCGGGCTTTTTAAATTTCATTGTAACGAAAAGAAGAAAACCTGTCAATTCATTGACAAGTTTTTAACATATGGTGTATACTAAAAAAACGGAGGTGAAAGTATTGGAAGTAAAAGAAATTTCACAGGCTGTGATTGGCAGACTGCCCAGATACTTTCGATATTTGGGGGAATTGAAGGATGAAGGTGTGGAACGCATCTCTTCGCAGGAACTTTCCGGACTGATGAAGGTGACCGCATCCCAGATACGTCAGGATTTTAATAATTTTGGCGGTTTCGGCCAGCAGGGCTATGGATATAATGTAGAATCTCTGTATCGTGAGATCGGTAAGATCTTAGGACTGGATAAGCAGCATAATTTCGTCATCATTGGAGCCGGCAATCTGGGAAGAGCGCTGGGCAATTATATGAACTTCGAACGTCGTGGATTTATCTTCAAGGGAATGTTCGATGCGAACCCGGAACTGGTGGGTAAGGATGTCCGCGGTGTGAAGGTCATGCCCATGGATCAGCTGGAATCCTTTATCCGGGAGAATGACATCGATATCGCTGTGCTGACGATTCCAAAGACCAGTGCTGTGGAAGTGGCAGATAAGCTGGTGGCTAACGGGATCCGTGCTATCTGGAATTTCGCTCATGTGGATCTGAATGTTCCCGAGGGAATTCAGGTGGAGAACGTGCATCTGTCCGACAGCTTAATGAAGCTATCCTATAATATTAACCGTTACAGTTCAGACATGAAATAAGCAAGCGTATGATTGCTTATTTCATAGGCGGAGTGTCTGAAAATGAATAAAAGGAAAAGTCGCAAGGCGATGACGGATGCGAAGCAGCCGCTTTTATGATTTCAGCGCACCGAGAAATAATACAACATGAAGTAAGGCATCAAAGGAGTGATATTATGGGCAACGGTAACGCAGAAGAAAATGCACAGGACCGACAGGCTGCTTTCAAAAGTGCATTGACGGGAAAGCATCTGCCCGTACTCACACTGGATAATAAATGGTATCGGTTGTTGAATAAGACCGGTTCCGTTCCGCTAAAAGAAACGGAAGATGCCCTGAATCAGCTGTTGAAACGACAAGGTAAGCTCAATACCGAGTCGAAGGATATCCGGAATCTGAAAAAGAAGCTGATGAAAGAGATCGTCCCTATGGTGGATGAGGCGGAACAGCAGGGCGAAAACAGTAAGCTGAACAAACAGATCGAGGATCATAAGCGCCTGATCGAGGAATGCAATGAGAAGCTGGAAGCATACGAAGATGAGTTAAAAGATATCCCCAGAGAGATCGAAAGAATAAATCTTCAGCTTATGATGTTTACTATGGACTGCTGCTATGATATTATGAAGGATAATGACAAACAGATCAAAGAGACTGCGGAGTGGGTGGGTGCGATCCGTATCGAACTGAAAAAACGTCTGATCGAAAAACAGCAGATGGAACAGCAGAATCAGGAGATCTACAACTACATGCATGATATTTTTGGTGCAGAAGTGGTCAATCTGTTTGACATGAAATATAATCCGGAGCAAAAATAGTATGAGATATCTGGTAACTGCACAGGAAATGAAGCAATACGATAAAAATACCATAGAGTACCTCGGCATCCCGGGGCCGGTTCTGATGGAAAGAGCGGCTCTGGCTGCGGAGGATTTTCTGAAAGAGCGCTTTGATGCCGTGAAGGAACGGACAAAAGTGCTCATTTTTGCTGGTATGGGAAATAACGGAGGAGACGGTCTGGCTTTGGCGAGACTTCTTGCGGCGGACGGTTATACGGTAGCGGTACGACTTGTGGGAGATCCGGAGAAAGCCACAGAGCAATGGAAGAGCCAGTGGCAGACCCTGCAACATTTTCCGGTGAAGACAGACAGTAATACGCAGGCAGATGAATATAATGTGATTGTAGATGCCTTGTTCGGTGTAGGATTGAGCCGCCCGGTGGAAGGCATCTATGCGGAAGCCGTAGAAGAGATGAATGTGGCGGAAGGATTTAAGCTGGCACTGGATGTTCCCAGTGGGATCTGCTCGGACACCGGACGGGTGCTTGGTTGTGCTTTCCTGGCAGATGCAACGATTACTTTTGGTTTCTGTAAGAGAGGCCTTGTAATGTATCCGGGAACCGATTATGCCGGGCAGGTACACATTGCAAATGTGGGGATCGGACCGGAGAGCTTTCTGGGACAGAGCCCGGAGATGTATACTTATGACAGCTGTGAACAGCATCTGCCGGACAGAACATCCTCCGGGAATAAGGGAACCTTCGGCAAAGCTTTGCTGGTGGCCGGGAGCAACGGCATGGCCGGAGCAGCAATCCTGGCGGCAAGAGCGGCGTATCGTACCGGAGCCGGTATGGTAAAAGTAATCACCGCAGAGGAGAACCGGCAGATCTTACAGCAGGGAATTCCGGAGGCTTTGTACGGATCCTGCAGACAGCTGTCCGAGAGCATGGAATGGGCGGATGTTATTGCTGTCGGTCCCGGCATCGGCAGAGAGGAACAGGCACTGGAATGCCTGAAAAAAGTAGTGGAAAAGAGCAGAAAACCATTAGTGATGGATGCGGATGCACTGAATCTTCTGGCGGAAGAAAACGGTAAGGAATTGGCAGAGAAGCTGCGTACCCAGGGGGCAGAAGGCAGAATTATCATTCTGACTCCACATGTGGGAGAATTGTCCAGACTGCTTGCGAAGACCATCCCGGAATGCAAGAAGGAGCTTCCGGAGTGTGGCAGAGAACTGGCAGAACGGTTTCACGGTGTGGCGGTTGCCAAGGATGCAAGAACGATTGTATGTAAAGAACAGGGAGAATTTTATCTGAATACTACAGGCAACAGCGGTATGGCCACTGCGGGCAGCGGAGATGTCCTGACGGGTGTGATCCTGGGACTTTTAGCTCAGGGTATGAATGCAATTGATGCAGCTGTTAACGGTGTGTATCTCCATGGCAGAGCCGGTGAGCTGGCGGCAAAGCTCCATACGGAGTATGGGGTAATGGCGGGAGATATTGCGGATTGCCTGATGAAAGACTATGATGAGAAAGAAAGTGTGAAGAAATGATAAGCAAACTACAGGAAAAGATGAATTCCTACCAACGAGTATGGGCGGAAATAGATCTGGATGCCATTTGGGAGAATATGATCCATATGAAGGAAAATATTGCCCCGGAGACGAAGATACTGGCGGTCATAAAGACGGACGGTTACGGACACGGCGGTGTTCCCATTGCCAGAATGCTGGAGGATGTGGATTTTATGTTCGGCTATGCGGCAGCTACCTACGAGGAGGCACATGTCCTCAGGGAAGCCGGTGTGAAGAAACCGATCCTGATCCTGGGATATACTTTTCCTTATTGTTATGAGGAAATGATCCGGGAAGAGATCCGCCCGGCAGTGTATCGCAGGGATACCGTGGAAGAACTGGCAGAGGCCGCAGCAAAGGCCGGTAAGAAAGCCAAAGTGCATATCAAAGTGGATACCGGCATGGGAAGGATCGGTATCACTCCGGATGACGAAGGGCTGGATTTTGTAAAATTTGTCATGGAACATCCCGGACTGGAAGTGGAAGGTATCTTTACCCACTTTGCAAAATCGGATGAAGCGGATAAGACTTCTGCCAACCATCAGCTGGAACTGTTTCAGAATTTTATTGATAGAATACAGTCGGAACTGGGACTGGAGATTCCGGTAAAGCATTGTTCCAACAGTGCGGCAATTCTGGAAATGCCCCAGGCCAACATGGATATGGTACGGGCGGGAATCACGACCTACGGTTTATATCCTTCCGAAGAAGTAAGTAAGGATATTGTACCTCTGCGGGCTGCAATGTCTCTCTACAGTCATATCATTTACTGCAAGACGATCCATGCGGGGCAGAGTGTCAGCTACGGTGGATTGTTTACCGCAACAAAAGATACCAGAGTAGCCACCATCCCTGTAGGATATGGAGACGGGTATCCCAGAAGCCTGTCGGGAAAAGGCTACGTGCTGATCCACGGGAAAAAGGCCCCCATCCTCGGAAGGGTCTGCATGGACCAGTTCATGGTGGATATTTCCGGAATTCCCGGAGCCATGGAGGGCGATAAGGTGACGCTCCTTGGCGCGGATGGTCAGGAGCGGATCACGGCGGAAGAACTGGGAGAACTTTCCGGCAGATTCAATTATGAGTTTGTCTGCACACTGGGAAAACGAATTCCCAGAGTCTACCGTCGAAATGGTGAGATCACAGAAGTAAAAGATTATTTTGAAAATTTCTGACGGATCTAAAGTGTTCGTATAACTCCGGAAGAATCGGCAATACTTATGTTAAATCGCTGATGAAGGAGTAGAAATGAGAAGAGGAGATATCTATTACGCAGATTTGAGACCGGTCATCGGCTCGGAGCAGGGCGGCATCCGGCCGGTGCTGATCATCCAGAACGATGTGGGGAACAAACACAGTCCCACCGTGATCTGCGCTGCAATCACCTCAAAGATGAACAAGGCGAAGCTGCCTACGCATATTGAACTGAATGCCCGCCGCTACGATATGGATAAAGATTCCGTAGTGCTGCTGGAACAGTTGCGCACCATCGATAAAAAGAGGCTGAAAGATAAGGTATGCCATCTGGACGGAGACATTATGCGGAGAGTGAACCGGGCACTGAAAGTCAGCCTGGAGCTGGATACATAGCCCGATGCATAGTGTATCCGAAAATAGGATAAAATACGAAAGGATGAAATAAAATATGGACATGAGTGGGCCTGTGGCCATTTTTCTCTTTTTCCTGCTGTTGCTGGTGGATATGTTTTTCTATGGATTTGATGCCGCCATCGACAATCTGAATGAAAAGGAGATCCTACATAAAGCAGAGGAAGAAAAGGATCGCCGGTCCATGCGGCTGAGTGAAATGATCAGCCGTCCGGGGATCTATATCAATACGGTACAGCTGGTTATTACGCTGATCAATATTTTAATGGGAGCTTTTTATCTGAATATCTGGCTGCAGACCATTGACAAGGGACTTCATGTGATCAATGTGGGAGGCATGTCTCTGGAGAATGTGCCTACGGGAGTGCTTTCAGGGATTGCCACGGTATTG
This sequence comes from Lachnospiraceae bacterium GAM79, assembly GCA_003584705.1. Taxonomy (GTDB): domain Bacteria; phylum Bacillota; class Clostridia; order Lachnospirales; family Lachnospiraceae; genus Acetatifactor; species Acetatifactor acetigignens. The sequence goes on along the minus strand of AP018536.1, from coordinate 2,117,207 downwards.
TCTTTTATTGCCATGATCTATATCCTGTTGACTTTCGGTGTGCTGATTCCCCGGAAAATGGCATCCAGACAGCCGGAGAAGTGGGCGTATGCCTGTATTGACCCGATTTATATTATCACCAGACTGCTGGCACCCCTGACGGGGCTGGTGAATCTGACAGCCAAGGGAATCCTGTTCCTCTTCGGTGTCCGCAACAATACGGATGAAAATGATGTGACCGAGGAAGAGATCATCAATATGGTGCAGGAAGGTCATGAGCAGGGTGTCATTCAGGCCAGTGAGGCGGAGATGATCTCCAACATTTTCGAATACGGAGATAAGGAAGCCCAGGATATCATGACACATCGTGGAAGTATCGTGGCCATTGATGGTGAGACGAAACTGAAAGATGCCATTGCTTCCATGCTGGGAGGCAAGAACAGCCGTTATCCTGTGTATGAGGAGAATATTGATCATATCATCGGTATCCTGCATCTGAAGGATGCCATGCGGTTCCATATCAGTGATGACAAGCTGGACCTGCCTATCGCAAAACTGGACGGACTGCTCAGAGAGCCTTATTTTGTGCCGCAGACGAAAAATATCGATGAACTGTTCAAGGAAATGCAGTCCCAGAAGCTGCAGATGGCCATTGTGGTAGACGAATACGGACAGACCGACGGACTGATCGCCATGGAGGATATTCTGGAGGAGATCGTCGGCAATATCATGGATGAGTATGATGAGGATCAGGAATACATCAAGAACCGTGGCAAGGGCGAATATGTCATGGAAGGCAAGACTCCGTTAAAGGAAGTGGAAGAGCTTCTGGGTATTACCTTCGACGAGGAAGAATTCGAGACTTTGAACGGTTTCCTGATCTCCAGACTGGACCGGATCCCGGAACCGGACGAGCAGTTCGATGTGGACTATAAGGGATACAACTTTAAAATCCTTTCCGTGGTCAAAAAAATGATAGGAAGTGTGTTGGTCCGGAAGCTTCCGGAGGAAAAAACACCGCAGAATGCAGAAGACGGACAATCAGTGCTTGAAGAAAAAAGAAAATAATGCTATGATAGAAAGAGCGTTATTGCGTAAAGACTACGCATACAAAGAGAAAGAAACTTTAAGTTCAAAGGAGTAACAAAAATGTCAGGACATTCCAAATTTGCTAATATTAAGCATAAAAAAGAAAAGAACGATGCTGCAAAGGGTAAGATTTTTACCATTATCGGCCGTGAGATCGCAGTCGCTGTAAAAGAGGGCGGTCCCGATCCCGCCAACAATTTCAAACTGGCAACCGTTATTGCCAAGGCAAAAGCCAACAACATGCCCAACGACACCATCGAGCGCGGTATCAAGAAGGCAGCCGGAGATGTGGGCAATGTAAACTATAAGTATGTGACTTACGAAGGTTACGGCCCCAACGGTATCGCCATCATCGTAGATGCACTTACCGACAACACCAACCGTACCGCTGCCAACGTAAGAAGCGCATTCACCAAGGGACAGGGTAATGTAGGTACTCCCGGATGTGTATCCTTTATGTTCGATAAGAAGGGACAGATCATCGTGGACAAGGAAGAATGTGATATGGAAGCGGACGATCTGATGATGACCGCTTTGGATGCCGGAGCGGAAGATTTCTCCGAAGAGGATGACAGCTTCGAGATCCTGACTGATCCCGATAACTTCGAAGAGGTACGCAAGGCTCTGGAAGATGCCGGAATTCCCATGATCAGTGCAGAAGTTACCATGATTCCCCAGAATTATGTAACACTGACCGATGAGACTGCAGTGAAGAACTTACAGAGAACCCTGGAACTGCTGGAAGATGATGATGACGTTCAGGCAGTATATCATAACTGGGACGAATAAATTGAAAGGTTAGGGGTAACAGCATGGAGAAACTTGCAATTGTAGTTCCTTGTTATAATGAAGAAGAGGTGTTAAAGATTGCTTCCGAGGCACTGAGGGGTGTGCTGGATGATCTGATCCATAAGGGAAAGATCGCGGAAGACAGTTTTATTCTGTTTGTAAATGATGGCAGTAAGGATCGTACCTGGGAGCTGATCGAAGAAGAGCATCAGGCACATCCGGTGCAGGTATGCGGTGTAAAGCTGGCCGGCAATGTGGGACATCAGTTCGCACTGACTGCCGGACTAATCACTGCCATGGATCTGTCTGATGTGACGGTTTCCATTGATGCAGATCTGCAGGATGATGTAGCTGTGATCGAGGAAATGATCGATAAGTTCCACAACGGCTGTGATATCGTATACGGTGTCCGTAAGGAGCGTAAGACCGATACTTTCTTCAAACGTACCACGGCGCAGGGATTTTATAAAGTCATGGAAATGATGGGGGTCAAGACTGTTTACAATCATGCGGATTTCCGACTGATGTCCAAGCGCGCGGTAGAACAGTTCTCCAAGTATCAGGAGACCAATCTGTTCTTAAGAGGTATGATGCCTTTGATCGGTTATCAGACGGACTGTGTATACTATGACCGTAAGGAAAGAGTGGCCGGTGAGTCCAAGTATCCTCTGAAGAAGATGCTTGCATTGGCATTCAACGGTATTTCTTCCTTCAGTGTGAAGCCTATCAGTATGATCCTGGGTGCCGGTATGATCATTGTGGCCTTAAGCCTTCTGGCAGCTATTTATGCGCTGATCTCTTATTGTACCGGACATGTGGTACCGGGCTGGACTTCCCTGATCCTGTCCATCTGGTTCCTGGGTGGTATTCAGTTAATGGCCATCGGACTGGTGGGCCAGTATATCGGCAAGATTTACATTGAGGTAAAACATCGTCCCAGATATAACATCGAAAAGGTACTGAAATAATGAATTATAAAAAAGGCATTTTAAGTGTTATATTGTGGTTCATTTATGCATTGACAGCGGGAACCGTACTGGTGGGCACGACAATGGTCATGCTCCTGCCGGAAGGTGGTCCCCGCCCAATTGGCCTTGTTATCGCAGGTGTATGGCTTGCGATGACAGGGCTGGTTGTTTTTCTGTTACATAGATTTCTGCGGGTAAAATGGGCACAAAACGGTGAAGACTCAGGGCAGGTGAAACTGATTATCGAGGGACTGGCTGTAGTAGCTCTGATTGCTGTGGGAATCACACTTCGTGTAAGAGAGAGTATGCAGTACGATATCTCCGGGACGGCCGGTAACATCTGGTTCGATGCGGTGAAAGTCACCGAGACCACGCGGATTCCTCAGGTGGTACACGGTGCGGTATACTTTTATCTGCAGGTGCTGCACGGACTGTTGGTATTTTTTGGTAATAAAATGACAGCGGCGCTGGTATTGCAGATTGTGCTGCAGATCCTGACCGGAATCTTTTTATATTTTGCGGTACGGAAACTGACCGGTATGGTGGCTGCAGTGGTGTCTCTTGCGTACTGGATGTTATGCCCTGTTCTGTCTGGAGCAGTGATTCTGGGACCGGAACCGTTATATCAGTTATTGTGGATGATTGGTCTGTGTGTGTGCGTGGAAACACTGGATAGTTTCAGGGGGCGGGGAGACACCCCCGGTATCCGTTCCGTGGGTGGATTTTTCTTAAGCGGTATTGTTATAGGAATTTTGGGCTACCTGGATGTCGCAGGACTGCTCTTGCTACTCGTAGTGTTTTCTGTACTTTTTCTGGAGACAAAGCAACAGGTAAAATGGATGCGCAGAATCTGTGCCGGAGCATTGGGATTATTTGGTACAGTGGTGGCATTTTTTGTCTGCATCGCTCTGGATGCCGTGGGCAGCGGAAAGCAGATGGAAAATGTACTTCTGGCATGGTGGAAAGTCTTTTCCCCGGGAAGATTCACATGGATTGCCCTCTATGAACAGCCGGCAGTTCACACATATGTGCCTGATAAGGTGGCCACGGTCATTATAGCTGCCGTTATGGTTACGATCCTTGCATGCGGCGCATTCAGTTACTGGTGCAGGAAAGAACACGAGAGACAGTCCGTGTGGATTGCTCTGGCGCTGGCACTTGGAATCTTAAGCGTCTGCGGAATGCTGAGTGAAGATATGCCGGGACTTACGTTATTGTATCTGTTATTGGCAGTGGCTGCCGGCGCAGGTGTACAGGCGGTTCTACCGTACGAAATGGAACTGCTGCGGGAAGTCAAAGGGGTGCTGCCTGAGACCGTTGAGGCAGTTCCTGTGGGAACTGCTTCCACAAAACGCCGACTGAAAGTACAAGATCTGGAGACCGAGGAATTCCCGGAGGAAGAGCCAGCGGATTTCCAGGAAGAACCTGTAGAAACGGAAAAAATACAGCTGATCGAAAATCCACTGCCCCTGCCGAAAAAGCATGTGCCTAAGGTACTGGATTATAAGCTGAACGGTGATGATGACAGTGATTTTGATTATCCGGTAGCGGATGACGATGATTTTGATCATTAAACATAAACAATAAAAAAGCGGATATACTAAAAGACGATACGAAAGGCAAAAGCCCGGATATCGTCTTTTTGTTTTTATAATCATCGGAACAGGGAGGAAACAGGCCATGCAGAATCAGAAAGATAACAATCAGAACAAGAATGAAGCGCCGAAGACCGAGGCGGAAGAACACAGAGACGAAAGAATTGAAAAAACGGGACAACTGACGCTGTCGGATGCGGCATCCGGGGAAAAGATCCATCTGCTGACCATTATCGGTGAAATCGAAGGGCATGATAATCTCTCCGGTAATTCGAAGACCACGAAATATGAGCATATCCTGCCACAACTGGCAGCCATCGAAGACAGTGAAGAAATTGGCGGTGTGCTGGTGCTTTTAAATACCATGGGCGGAGATGTGGAGGCGGGACTGGCTATTGCAGAGATGCTGGCATCTTTAAGCAAACCCACCGTATCCCTGGTGCTGGGTGGCAGTCATTCCATCGGGGTGCCTATTGCGGTGAGTTGTGACTATTCCTTCATCGTACCCACTGGAACCATGGTGATACATCCGGTAAGAATGAATGGCATGGTGATCGGTGTGCCCCAGACCTTTGAATATTTTAAACTGATCCAGGACCGGATCACGGGCTTTGTATGCAAACACTGTAAAATCAGCCGGACAAAACTGGAAGAACTCATGATGGAGACCGGATTCTTAACGAAGGATGTGGGAAGCATTCTGGTGGGAGAAGAAGCGGTGAACCACGGTATTATTGACGAAGTAGGAGGTATCGACCGGGCCATCTGCAGGCTTCGGAAGATGATCGAAGGGAATAGAAAAAGGGATGACAAGGCCATGGAAAAATGATATACTTCTAATTATGACTATAATGAAGTTAGGGGTATGATGACATGGCATCTTCATCAGGCAAAAGAACATCATCTTCCAATAGGACGAGAAAAAGTACCACAAACAGCCGCAGCAGGCAGGCGCAGAGAACAGCACAGGACAGTGAACTGTTCCATGAGATCGGTCTGATCGTTTTGTTTGTGGTAATGGTGATATTATTTTGTTGTAATTTCGGTATTATCGGCCCGGTCGGCAATGCGATCAGCGGGGTTTTATTCGGTATCTTTGGATTTACTGCATATATAGCACCTATTGTGATATTTCTGGCAGTGGCTTTCTGGTTCGCCAATGAGGGGAATCCTACCGCTGTACGCAAAATGATTGCAGGTGTTGTATTGTTTCTGATGCTCGGTGTGATCTGTGATCTGATCGCCAGGACTGCCGGCTCTATGGAACAGTATGATATCAAACTGTTATATACAAACTGCAGTACCGGTAAAAAGGGCGGAGGTATTCTGGCAGGAAGTATCTGTTATCTGTTGCTGCATTATCTGGAGACGATAGGAACGGTTCTGGTGGTCTTATTGTGTTCTGTGATCAGTCTGATCCTGGTAACGGAGCGTTCTTTCTTAAACAGCATGCGAAACGGCGGTGACCGGATCCGGGAACTGTCCAGAGAGGATGCAGTGCGCAGACGGGAAAATGCGCAGATCCGCAGACAGGAACAGGAAGAACGTAATTCCCAGAGAGAGGAAGCCCGTCGTATCCGGGAAGAGGAACGACGGATCCGTGAGGAAGAGCGCAGACTTCGTGCGGAAGAGAAAGAGAATGAGCAGATCTTAAACGCCATTCCCCGCAGAGAGAAAAAAGTCAGCGGTGTAATGATGGACACTTCCCTGAAAAAGCAGGAGGCACAGCCTGTGGGAAGACGGGAAGATATTCATGAGATCGTTTATGAGGAGGATGCACAGGAGATTCCTGTTGTGGAAGAGACCAGAGTGACCTCCAGCGATTTTGATAAGATCAAGGTAACGGGAATGCATCAGGTGACCATGCAGGAGGCTGCAGCGGAAGAACCTTACGAGGAGATCCCCGTGGAGGAATTGACCAGTGCTGCTACCTTCAAAAAACCTTTTGAACGCAGAGAATCCTGGCAGGAGGAGGCAGCACTCCTGACACCTCAGGCGGAATCTATCCGGATTCATAAGGAAGATATCCCGGAGCCTGTAGAGGAACCGGTTACGGAATGGCAGTCATCCTCCGATATGCGGCAGCTGCAACCGGAGCCTGAGCCTGTCGTGCGGGAACCTGCAGAGACAGCAACGGCGGAAAGCCGCATACGACCGAAAATCACGGCACCGGAGCCGCCAAAGGGTAATTCTCTGGCAGAGGATCAGATACATAAGGATATTGCGAAAGCGGCCAAACAGCCTCCAGCAGAATACCGGATTCCGCCTCTGAGCCTGTTACAGAAGGGAAAAGCAGCTACCGGAGATTCCTCCAGAGAATTGAAAGAGACCGCCATGCGCTTGCAGCAGACGTTAAATACTTTCGGTGTAAAGGTAACGATTACCGATATCAGCCAGGGTCCCAGTGTTACCCGCTATGAACTACAGCCGGAACAGGGCGTAAAGGTATCCAAGATCGTAGGCCTGGCAGATGATATCAAGCTGAATCTGGCGGCAACGGATATTCGTATCGAGGCACCGATCCCCGGAAAGGCAGCTATCGGTATCGAAGTCCCGAACAAAGAGAACATGACAGTAGCACTCCGGGATCTGTTAGAGAGCAAAGAGTTTCAGGAGTTTAATTCCAATATTGCATTTGCCGTAGGTAAGGATATCGCGGGCAAGACTGTGGTGGCGGATATTGCCAAGATGCCTCATATGCTGATCGCCGGAGCTACCGGTTCCGGTAAGTCCGTATGCATTAATACGCTGATCATGAGTATTTTGTACAAGGCGCATCCGGATGATGTGAAACTGATCATGGTGGATCCGAAGGTCGTGGAACTGAGTGTCTATAACGGCATTCCTCATCTGCTGATCCCGGTAGTGACAGATCCCAAGAAAGCATCTGCTGCATTGCACTGGGGCGTCAGTGAGATGGAAGACCGTTATCGGAAGTTTGCCGATTATAATGTCCGTGATCTGAAGGGGTATAACAAGAAAATAGAGACTATGCCTGTTCCGGAAGGAGAGGAAGCACCGAAGAAGATGCCGCAGATCGTCATTATCGTGGACGAGCTGGCGGATCTGATGATGGTATGCCCCGGCGAAGTGGAGGAATCTATCTGTCGTCTGGCACAGTTGGCCAGAGCCGCGGGTATCCATCTGATCATCGCTACCCAGCGACCCAGTGTGGATGTCATCACCGGACTGATCAAAGCCAATATGCCCAGCCGTGTGGCATTCTCCGTATCCAGCGGTGTGGATTCACGAACGATCCTGGATATGAACGGTGCGGAGAAATTGCTTGGTAAAGGCGATATGTTATTCTACCCGCAGGGTTATTCCAAACCGGCCAGAGTACAGGGCGCTTTTGTGTCCGACAAGGAAGTATCCGATGTGGTGGATTATCTCAAGAACCAGGCACTGGGCAATACCTATAGCAACTATGCAGAAGATATTGAAGAGAAGATCAAAAATATCGGCTCGTCAGGTGGTTCCTCCGGAAGCGGCTCTGGTGGCGGTAACGACAGAGACGAATATTTTGAGGAGGCCGCAAGGTTTATTATTGATAAAGATAAGGCCAGCATCGGCATGCTGCAGCGTGTGTTGAAAATCGGTTTCAACCGTGCTGCCAGAATCATGGATCAGCTTTGCGAATACGGCGTGGTAGGTGAAGAAGAAGGCACTAAACCCAGAAAAGTACTTATGAGCATGGAACAGTTCGAACAGCTGTTGGAGGAAATCTGACATTCGTTCGAGACTGTCTGAATAAACGGAGGGAAAAAGGACATGAAAACAGATATTGAAATCGCACAGGAAGCGGTAATGGAGCCCATCACCAAAGTGGCTGAAAGTATTGGCATTGAAGCAGATGACCTGGAACTTTACGGAAAATACAAGGCAAAGCTTTCCGAAGAATTTTTACGTAAGATCCAGGATCGTCCCAATGGAAAACTGATTCTGGTAACAGCTATCAACCCAACTCCTGCAGGAGAGGGTAAGACCACGACCACTGTTGGGCTGGGAGAAGCTTTCGGCAGAATGGGCAAAAAGGCTGTAATTGCGCTCAGAGAGCCGTCCTTAGGCCCCTGCTTTGGTATCAAAGGTGGAGCTGCCGGCGGCGGCTATGCACAGGTAGTGCCTATGGATGAACTGAATCTGCATTTTACCGGTGATTTTCATGCCATCACCTCTGCCAACAACCTGTTGGCTGCGCTGCTGGACAATCATATCCAGCAGGGCAATGATCTGGGCATCGATACCCGGCAGATTGTGTGGAAGCGCTGTGAGGACATGAATGACAGAGTCCTTCGTAATATTGTGGTAGGACTTGGCAACAAGACAGACGGCTTTGTCAGAGAGGATCATTTTGTCATTACCGTAGCCAGTGAGATCATGGCGATCCTGTGTCTGGCAGACGATATGAAGGATCTGAAGGAGCGCCTGTCCAGAATCGTTGTGGCTTACAACTATCAGGGTGAGCCGGTGACCGCCGGCCAGCTGAAAGCAGTCGGTGCCATGGCAGCACTGTTAAAGGATGCCATCAAGCCCAATCTGATCCAGACCTTAGAGCATACTCCCGCATTGGTACACGGAGGTCCGTTTGCCAACATCGCTCACGGATGTAACTCCGTCAGAGCTACTAAGGCAGCCATGAAGATGGCAGACTATTGCATCACGGAAGCCGGCTTCGGTGCGGATCTGGGAGCAGAGAAATTTTTCGATATCAAATGTCGTAAGGCAGGACTTACTCCTGATGCAGTGGTACTGGTAGCAACCATCCGTGCACTGAAATACAACGGTGGCGTTGCAAAGGCGGATCTGGGAGCAGAGAATCTGGAAGCGTTGAAAAAAGGTATTGTGAATCTGGAGAAACATATTGAGAATCTTCAGAAATATGGTGTGCCTGTAGTGGTTACCCTGAACTCTTTTATCACCGACAGTGCGGCGGAGACCGCTTATGTCAGAGAATTCTGTGAGACAAGAGGCTGTGAGTTTGCACTCTCCGAAGTGTGGGAGAAAGGCGGAGAGGGTGGAATCGCTCTGGCTGAGAAAGTATTAAAAGCAATCGACGAAAAAGAGAATCATTTCCATGTTTTATATGAAAATGAACTGTCTCTTCAGGATAAGATCAAAAAGATCGCGCAGGAGATCTACGGAGCGTCTGATGTAGTGTTTGCTCCGGCGGCAGCAAAACAGTTAAAGAGACTGACGGAACTTGGCTTTGGTGATCTGCCGGTATGTATGGCAAAGAACCAGTATTCTCTGTCAGATGATCCTACGTTACTGGGAAGACCTTCCGGTTTTGAATTGAATGTAAGAGAGGTCTATGTGTCTGCAGGTGCCGGTTTTGTTGTAGTGCTCACCGGTGCGGTCATGACCATGCCCGGCCTGCCCAAGGCTCCAGCTGCTTACAATATCGATGTGGATGACAGCGGTAGGATCGTAGGCTTGTTCTAGTAAGGAGGAAAGTGTCTCATGGCACAGTTAATAGATGGAAAAGTTATTTCCGCACAGATTAAAGATGAAGTCAAAGAAAAAGTCGCAGGGTTAAAAGAGCAGGGCTGCGAAGTAACGCTGGCGGTGATCCAGGTAGGTGCGGATCCCGCATCTTCCGTATATGTCCGCAACAAGAAAAAGGCCTGCGAATATGTAGGTATCCGGTCTCTGGCATATGAACTTCCAGAGGAGACAACAGAGGAAAAATTACTGGAGCTGATCCGGGAATTAAATGACAGAACCGATGTCAACGGCATTCTGGTGCAGCTGCCGTTACCGAAACATATTGACGAAGAAAAGGTACTGGATTCCATTTCTTCTTTAAAGGATGTAGACGGATTTCATCCCCAGAATGTCGGTGCACTCTGCATCGGCAAGCCGGGCTTTGTGTCCTGTACTCCTGCAGGAGTCATACAGCTGCTGAAGCGTTCCGGTATTGAGATCGCCGGAAAAGAGTGTGTGGTGGTAGGCAGAAGTAATATCGTCGGCAAGCCCATGGCATTGTTGCTGCTTCGGGAGAACGGTACGGTGACGGTGGCTCACAGCCGTACCAAAGATCTGAAAGAAGTAACCAAAAGAGCGGATATTCTGGTGGTGGCTGTCGGCAAGCCGAAAATGATCACGGCAGAATATGTAAAAGAGGGTGCGGTTGTCATTGACGTGGGAATTCACCGCAACGAAGAAAACAAGTTGTGCGGTGATGTGGACTTTGACAGTGTGGAGCCTGTATGCAGCGCCATTACTCCGGTTCCCGGCGGCGTAGGTCCTATGACCATAGCTATGCTGATGAATAACTGCCTGGAATCGGTATCCTTGCAGGCAGTAAGAGGATAATTATATGAAGTGTCCGAATTGCGGGGCGGAAATGAAAGAAGGTACGCTTTACTGCGAGCACTGCGGGGAGGATATCCATATTGTTCCCGATTTTGAACCGGAAATTGAATACAATATGGAGCAGACTCTGCATGATATTGCCAGGGAAATGACACCGGAAGAAGATGCCACGGACGATCAGGATGTACAGCAGAGCATGACGGAATTGCAGGACTGGGATGAAGAACCGCTGGAAAATACGGCAAAACATCCATTTCGCTGGAAATTCATTGTGCTGATCCTGGTGCTTGCGGTAGTAGCGGTGGTATGTACCGGTTTCGGAATCTCTTATTCCCACTATCATTCCGCTGAATATCAGATAAAGAGTGCGAGAGAGTATGTAGCTTCCGGGGAATACGATCAGGCGATCACCTGTTATGAACGTGCGCTGGAAATCGATCCGGGGAACATCACCTTAAAATTTGAACTGGCGGATATTTATTTTCAGAAGAACAACAAAATGGAATATGAATATCTGCTTCGGGAGATTGTTGCGGATGCCGCAGCTACTTCCGAACAACTGGAAAGTGCTTATGGAAAGCTGATCGCCATCTATGCGGCCAGGGAAGATTATAAGACCATTAATGATCTGTTGTTGAACTGTGGTAATGTAAATATTATGAGTAAATACCAGAGCTATATGGCAATGGAACCGGAATTCAGTCTGCAGGAGGGATATTATACCAGCCTCCAGCCTTTGAAACTGACAACTTTCGGAAGTGGTAAGATCTACTATACTACCGACGAAACCGAACCGGGAGAACACAGTCTGCTGTATACGGCACCCATCCTTTTAGAGAGCGGTGATTACTGTATCAAAGCCGTCTACATCAATGAGAATGGGATCAGTAGTCCAGTGGTTACCAAAAATTACCATATTGAGATCGAGGAACTGAGTGCTCCGGAGGTAACGGCGGTCAGTGGGGATTATGAATTCCCAATCAATATCGAGGTGACCGACGGATATGATGTTTATTACACAACGGATGGTTCCGATCCTACGCAGAATTCCACGGTGTATAATGGACCCATCCCCATGCCTCTTGGCAAATCAGTCTTCCGGTTTATCCGCATTGCGGAAGGAAGAAAGAGCGAGATCGTGGAGAAAAGCTACAATCTGGTCATGAACACGGAGTTTATGCCGGAGGATGCCGTGACAAAAGTAGTGAATTATGCCATAGAAAGTGGTAAAATAACGGAAGCATCCGGAAGCTTTGATGAATCCGCTGCCGCATATCTCTATCAGTATCAGTATGTGACGAACATCAACAAGATAGATGATTTCTATGTTGTTGCCGAGATCTACCGGGGAGAAGATGGGACAGTCACAAAGACGGGGAATCTGTTCGCCGTAAATGCCTATACCCGGGAACTGTACAAATTGCAGACCGACGAAAGCGGCCGCCATTATACGCTTGGTGATCGTTTAGATATATAATCCTAACAGAAGGGACGGAAAAAGAGAAATGTATAAGATCGTAAAAAAACAGGAGCTGACAACCAACATCTATCTTATGGAGGTAGAAGCAGACAGAGTGGCAAAGACCTGTGAACCCGGTCAGTTTGTCATCGTAAGAATGGATAGCGAGAGTGAGCGTATCCCTCTGACTATCTGTGATTACAACAGAGAAAAAGGAACAGTAACCATTGTGTTCCAGACCGTTGGTGCCGGTACAAAACTGATGGCACAGCTTTCCGAGGGAGAATACTTCCATGATTTCGTAGGTCCTCTGGGATGTCCTTCCGAGCTGGTAGAACAGCCTCTGGATGAGGTAAAGGCAAAGAAGATCCTCTTCGTGGCTGGTGGTGTCGGTGCGGCACCGGTATATCCCCAGGTAAAATGGCTGCATGAGCATGGCGTTGCTGCAGATGTTATCGTGGGAAGCAAGACCAAAGATCTTCTGATCCTGGAGAAGGAGATGGAAGCTGTCGCAGGAAATCTGTATGTAACCACCGATGACGGCTCCTATGGAAGAAGCGGTATGGTAACCCAGACCATCAAGGATCTGGTGGCAGAAGGTAAAAAGTACGATCTGTGTATTGCCATCGGTCCTATGATCATGATGAAATTCGTGTGTCTCTTAACCAAAGAACTGGAGATTCCCACAGTTGTCAGTCTGAATCCTATTATGGTAGACGGTACGGGAATGTGCGGCGCATGCCGTGTAACTGTCGGCGGCAAGGTAAAGTTCGCCTGTGTAGACGGACCGGAGTTCGATGGACATGAAGTAAACTTTGATGAGGCAATGAGACGTCAGCAGATCTACAAGACTGCAGAAGGACGTGCAATGCTGGCCCTGGAAGAGGGAGATACCCATCACGGTGGCTGCGGCAACTGCCAGTAGTCATACAAAAGTTTGAACACGATAAATCAGAAAGGCATGGTTAAAATAAAATGGATGTATTAAAGAGAATTCCTGTCAGAGAGCAGGATGCGAAGGAACGTGCTACCAATTTCAAAGAGGTTTGTCTCGGATATAACAAAGAAGAAGCAATGGAAGAGGCTTCCCGCTGCATTAACTGTAAAAATGCACAGTGTGTAAAGGGCTGCCCCGTAGCAATCCAGATTCCACAGTTCATTGAACAGGTGAAGAACGGCAACATTGAAGAGGCTTATCGTATTATCAGTGAATCCAGCGCCCTTCCCGCTGTCTGCGGCCGTGTATGCCCTCAGGAAAGCCAGTGTGAAGGAAAATGTATCCGTGGCTTCAAGGGAGATCCGATCTCCATCGGTAAGCTGGAGCGTTTTGTGGCTGACTGGGCAAGAGAGAATGGCATCAAGCCCACTCCCGCAGCACAGAAGAACGGTAAGAAGGTAGCTGTGATCGGTTCCGGCCCTGCTGGTCTTACCTGTGCCGGAGATCTGGCAAAGCTGGGATATGATGTGACCATTTTCGAAGCACTGCATGAGGCAGGCGGTGTACTGGTATACGGTATTCCCGAGTTCCGTCTTCCCAAGACCGGTGTTGTGGCAAAAGAAATCGAGAATGTAAAATCTCTCGGCGTTCATATTGAGACTAACGTGGTGGTAGGTAAATCCGTGACCATCGACCAGCTGATGGATGAGGAAGGTTTTCAGGCTGTATTCATCGGTTCCGGTGCCGGACTGCCGAAGTTCATGGGTATCCCCGGTGAGAATGCCAACGGTGTCTTCTCTGCCAACGAGTACCTGACCAGAAGCAACCTGATGAAGGCTTTTGATCCCGACTCCAGAACTCCTATCATGCATGGTAAGAAGGTAGCCGTTGTCGGCGGCGGTAACGTGGCGATGGATGCAGCAAGAACCGCACTTCGTCTGGGTGCGGAGGTACACATTGTATACCGTAGAAGCGAAGAGGAGCTGCCTGCCAGAGTGGAAGAAGTACATCATGCAAAAGAGGAAGGCATCATCTTTGATCTGCTGACCAATCCTACTGAGATTCTTTCCGATGATAAGGGATGGGTGACCGGTATGAAGTGCATCCGCATGGAACTGGGTGAGCCCGATGAGAGCGGCAGACGCCGTCCGGTAGAGGTTCCGGGATCTGAATTCGTGATGGAACTGGATACCGTGATCATGTCTCTGGGTACTTCCCCGAATCCTCTGATCTCTTCTACAACCAAGGGACTGGATACCAACAAGTGGAAGTGCATCATTGCGGACGAGAACAATGGTAAGACCACAAAGGAAGGTGTCTATGCCGGCGGAGATGCGGTAACCGGAGCAGCGACCGTTATTCTGGCCATGGGCGCAGGAAAAGCTGCTGCCAAAGGCATTGACGAATATCTGAGTACAAAATAAACACCCCGGATCCTGTCCACAGACAGGATGGAATGGAGGATTACATGGTAAGACATATTGTTATGTGGAGTCTGGAAGGCAATCTGACAAAACAGGAAAAGAAAGAGACCGCCGGGAAGATCAAGGAGTTACTGGAGCCCATCAAAGAGAAGGTTCCCGGTGCCGTAAAGGTGGAAGTGATCATCAATGAACTGGACAGCAGCAACCGGGATGTGGCTCTGATCTCTGAGTTTACAGATACTGAGGCGCTGGCTGCCTATCAGGTGCATCCGGATCATCTGGCAGCAAAGGAATATATTGGATCCGTGGCAGGCAACAGAGCCTGCCTGGATTACGAGTATTAAGGATGGTGTTGGTATATGGCATGGTGTCCGAAATGTAAAAACGAATATCGGGAAGGAATCACCGTATGTCCCGATTGCGGAGAAACGCTGGTAAGCGAGGAAGAATTGACGGACTGGACTTCCGTGCTGTTCGGTGAACAGGACGAAATGGAGAAACTGAAAGACTTCCTTACATACAATGGGATCCGCAAGAGCAAACTTTCCTTCGATGAGGCGGAGCAGGTCTATGAACTGTTTGTAGATGCAAAAGAGGAAAAACAGGCGAAGACGATTGCCCGGGTATTTCTGGAACAGCAGGAAAAAGAGCGGACGGAAAATGCTGCTGAGGAAGAGGCTGCGGTAGATGAATTCCTGATGCCGGAGACAGAAGAAGCATCGGAGGAAGTCAATCCCGGAGAACTGCTGAAAACAGCTTCCGCCCAGGGTGGACTTACTTATATGAACAGTGGAGCCAAAGCAGAGGAGAATCGTTCCTCTGCCTGGGTACTGCTGGTGGTGGGAATCCTCGGAATGCTTGTCATGATCCTGGGAATTACCGGCGTACTTCCTTTGAACATCGGCAACCCCTATATGTTCTACGGAGTGATGAGTGCTGTTTTCATTCTGTTCATTGTCATGGGCGTGGTATCCATGCGGAATGCAAAGCTTTTTGAGAAAAAGGCAGAGTCCGAGAACTCTCTGGTGGATACTCTTCTGAAGTGGAGTGAAGAAAATCTGACGGCGGAAAAAATTGACGCTCAGATTGAAAATGCTGCAGATACACCGGAAGAGGCTCTTTATTACAAGAGATTCGAAGTAATCCGCAGCCAGATGAATCATCAGTTTATGAATCTGGATCAGCAGATGCTGGAGAACCTTATTGACACAAAGATCTATGAACAGATCTTCCCGGATACAAACGGAGCAGAAGAATGATCAAAATATCCATCGTATGTGTAGGGAAGATCAAGGAGAAATTTTTCCGGGACGCCATAGAAGAATACAGCAAACGTCTGGGGCGTTATACGAAGTTAAATATCATCGAAGTGACGGATGAAATGACACCGGATGGAGCCAGTGCGGCTCTGGAAGATCAGATCCGTGAAAAAGAAGGGGCGAGGATCCTGGCGAAACTGCCACAGGATGCCCTGATCGTTACGCTGGAGATTGCCGGTAAAAACTTTTCTTCCGAAGAATTTGCGGCATGGATTGAAGATTGCACTGTCAGAGGAAAAAGCCATATCTGCTTTGTCATTGGCGGATCGCTTGGTTTGCATCCAAGTGTCTGTAAAAGAGCGGATCTGGCCTTAAGCTTTTCCAAAATGACATTTCCTCATCAGTTGATGCGAGTGATCCTGTGCGAACAGATCTATCGTGCATTCCGGATCATTCAGCACGAACCTTACCATAAATAAAGAGTAAAAGTAGAAGTATATGACAAAAAAACAACGTGCATTAGAAATTATAGAACGTCTGAAAAAGGAATACCCGGATGCCGGATGCACTCTGGATTACGATCAGGCATGGAAACTGCTTGTCAGTGTCCGCCTGGCAGCTCAGTGTACCGATGCCCGGGTAAATATCGTAGTGGAAAAGCTGTATGAGAAGTTCCCGGATGTGGATGCCCTGGCAGAGGCTCCGGTGGAAGAGATCGAGGCCATTGTAAAGCCCTGTGGCCTGGGTCACAGCAAAGCCAGAGATATCAGTGCCTGCATGAAGATTCTGCGGGATAAATATGACGGAAAGGTTCCAGACGATTTTGACGAATTATTGTCTCTGCCTGGAGTGGGCAGAAAAAGTGCGAATCTGGTCATGGGGGATGTCTTTGGCAGACCTGCCATTGTGACAGACACCCACTGTATCCGCCTGGTGAACCGTATGGGACTTGTGGACGGGATCAGGGAACCGGCAAAGGTGGAGAAGGAGCTGTGGAAGATCATTCCGCCCGAAGAAGGCAGCGATTTCTGCCACAGACTGGTATATCACGGCAGAGAAGTGTGTACCGCCAGAACCCATCCTTACTGCGAAAAATGCTGTATCAGTGACATCTGTAAAAAAGTCGGCATATAAAAGGCGGACAGGGAAATCTACTGCCGCAGACAGGAGCAAAGCCTATGAGGATGTATGACATTATCATGAAAAAAAGAAACGGCGGAGAGCTTTCGAAAGAAGAGATCCACTTTTTTATCGAGGGCTATACCCGTGGAGAGATTCCTGATTATCAGGTATCCGCGCTGATGATGGCGATCTACTTTCAGAAGATGACCGAGAAGGAGACTTATGAACTGACCATGGCCATGGCACACAGTGGTGAGATGCTGGATCTGTCCGGAATCCATGGCTGCAAGGTGGACAAACACAGTACCGGAGGTGTGGGGGATAAGACTTCTCTGGCATTGACACCCATGGTGGCTGCCTGTGGGATCCCGGTGGCCAAGATGAGCGGCAGAGGCCTGGGCCATACCGGAGGGACCATTGACAAGCTGGAAAGCTTTCCAGGATTTTCCACATCACTGACCACGGAGCAGTTTATTGAAAATGTGAATCGGATCGGCATTGCCATTATGGGACAGACCGCAGATCTGGCACCGGCGGATAAAAAGCTGTACGCCCTGCGGGATGTGACAGCTACCGTAGATAATATGGCCCTGATTGCCAGTTCCATCATGAGCAAGAAACTGGCAGCCGGTGCAGATGCCATTGTACTGGATGTCAAGACCGGAAGCGGTGCCTTTATGAAGAGCAGGGAGGATGCTTTTGCTCTGGCGGAGGAAATGGTGAAGATCGGTAAGAATGCCGGACGTAAGACTATTGCCGTAATCTCGGATATGGATCAGCCGCTGGGGCGGGCCGTGGGAAATGCCCTGGAAGTGAAGGAAGCCATTGCAACCCTGCGGGGAGAGGGCCCGGAAGATTTCAAAGAACTTTGTATGGTACTGGGAAGTCGGATGTTACTTGCCGGTAGTAAGGCGGAGAGTGTCGAAGAGGCCAGAAATATGCTTACAAATGTCATCAGAGATGGCAGTGCTTTACGGAAGCTGGAGCAGTTTGTGGAGGCCCAGGGCGGTGACCCTGCGGCGGTAACGGATCCGGAGCTTCTGCCGAAGGCATCCATGGTGGTTCCTGTCTGTGCGGACAGAGACGGCTTTGTAGAAAAAATTGCCTGTGAGGATATCGGAATTTGTTCTCTGCTCTTAGGCGGCGGAAGAGAGACCAAGGAAAGTGAGATCGACCTGTCTGTTGGCATCCTCTTAGAGAAGAAAAAAGGGGATGCGGTGAAAAAGGGAGAGGTACTGGGATACCTTCATGCCAATGATGAGAAACGCCTGGAAGCGGCGAAGGAAAAGTTCCGGAGTGCCTATTTCATCACCGGCCATCAGCCGGAGGCAGAACCTCTGATCAAAGGGATTTTACAGTAACATATTCCGGCATCCGCTTTCATATAGTTTTATATGAAAATGAAGAGAATGCCATCGAAAAAAGAAAAATGGATCGATTCCCTGCAGTTACCCAAGGATGTCTGTATGGGAGCACTGCGGGTGACGCTGACGGGAAACTCCGAAGCCTGGATTGAAAATTACAGAGGAATCCTGGAATATACCGGAGAGCGGATCCTTTTGCAGGCCAAGACCTGTCAGGTGTGCCTGGAGGGAACCAGACTTTCCATCGACTATTATACCAATGAAGATATGAAGATCAGCGGAAATATCAGTGCACTGCGATATTTGCGTGAATAATCATTTGGATGAGAGGTTAACAGGATGACGGAATGGGTCAAACGTCTGCAGGGTTATGTGAAGATCCGGGTATGGGGCTTTGCACCGCAGCGATTTATCAATCTGTGCAGTAATAAGGGAATATTGCTGTGGAATATAGAAAAACAGGAAGATGTTTATACCATGTGCATCGGCCTGCGGTCTTTTTACGAACTGCGGACCATCGCCAGAAAGACAAAAGTAAGGGTAGTCATATCGGAAAGATATGGACTACCCTTTTTTGTGCCGGGAATGCTGCGCAGAAAAGCGTTTCTGGCAGGTTTATTTCTGGCGGTGGCTTTCTGGCTGATTTCGTCTTTATTTGTGTGGGATATTCAGGTGACTGGCAATTATCAGGTGACGGATGACGTGTTCTATTCCTTCCTGGAACAGGAGGGCATTCACACCGGAATGCGAAGGAGTGAACTGAATATAGGTGAGCTGGAAAAACAGATAAGACGGAAGTTTTCGCAGGTTACCTGGACCTCCGGCCGTCTGGACGGGACCAGACTGGTAATCGAAATAAAGGAAAACGATATGTCGGTTCCAGAAGTCGTGCAGGATGCGGCAGGGGCAGGAAAAGATCTGGTGGCAGAATGCAACGGGGTGATCACGGATATGATCGTGCGTTGTGGTGTCCCGAAAGTATCCATAGGCAGTGAAGTGGCAAAAGGAGATATTCTGGTGGAAGGCAGGATCCCCATTTATGCCGAGGATGGAACCGTCAGGGAATATCGGCCGGTGACCCCGGATGCGGATATAGTGCTGGAGCATACCGGAACCTTTCAGGCATATCTTCCGGCAGATTATATCCGGAAAAAATACACCGGAAGACAAAAGACATTTTATTTTATCCATTTCGGTGACCGGGAGTGGAAACCGGAGAAAAAAATGGATTTTTTGCAATATGACAGCGTGCTGGAAGCATGTCCCGTAAAAGCGTTGGAGTATCTGCAGATCCCCTGCATGGTAGGCAGGATCACGTACAGAGAGTATCAGAAAACAGAATATTATTATACAGTGTCGGAAGCAGAAACGGTTTTACAGAAAAAAATCATGGATTTTCTTGAAACTTTAGATGAAAAAGGGGTACAAATAATCTCGAAAGATGTTAAAATAGAAACAAAGCGCGCCGGCTGGACCGCACACGGGGAACTTTTGCTGCGGGAAGCGGCGGTCAGTCTGGTAGATTCCCGGGCGGAGGATACCGGAGCAGAAGATTTGGACAGAAATGAGGATTAAGACATAAATGAGTGTGACAGCAATCCGTCTGGAAATGGATACAGAACAGATGCAGAAGATCTTCGGTATGCAGGATGCGTACATCAAGAAGCTGGAACAGGATTTTCAGGTAACTATTGTGGACCGCAACGGAAGTGTAATGATCACCGGGGAAGAAGAAAACGTTTCGAAGGCCTCCCGGGTATTACGACAGCTGACCGCATTGTCGGATCACGGCAATGAGATCGAAGAACAGAGCGTGGATTATGCCATTGAAATGGGAAAAGAAGACCAGGAGGAAAAACTGATGGAGATGGATGCGGACTGCATCTGCCATACCATCAGCGGAAAGCCGATCAAGCCCAAGACCCTGGGGCAGAAGGCTTATGTGGATGCCATCCGGAAAAACATGATCGTATTCGGACTGGGACCGGCTGGTACCGGTAAGACGTATCTGGCCATGGCCATGGCGATCACCGCTTTTAAGAACAACGAGGTGAGCCGTATCATCCTGACCAGACCGGCCATTGAAGCCGGAGAAAAGCTGGGCTTTTTGCCCGGTGATCTGCAGAGTAAGGTAGACCCGTATCTGCGTCCCCTGTACGATGCCCTGTATCAGATCATGGGAGCGGAAAGTTTTGCTAAAAATATGGAAAAGGGTCTGATCGAAGTGGCACCGCTTGCCTATATGAGAGGCCGGACACTGGACAATGCCTATATTATTCTGGATGAAGCACAGAATACCACACCGGCACAGATGAAAATGTTCCTGACCCGTATCGGTTTCGGCTCCAAAGTGATCGTAACGGGTGACTCCTCCCAGAAGGATCTTCCCGTGGGAGCAAAATCCGGTCTGGATGTAGCAGCCAGAGTTCTGAAAAATATCGATGATATTGCCTTCTGTACCTTGACCAGCAAAGACGTGGTAAGACATCCTCTGGTACAGAAGATCGTAAAAGCTTACGATGACTATGAAGCCCGGACGATCAAAAGCAAAAGAAGTCCGAGATGAAACAAACGTCCGGATAAAGGAAACAGATAAATATGAAGAACAAAGAGAAAAACGGATTTTCGCGGCTTTTGCTGCCGGAGATCCTTACGGTACTGATCGGAGGTGCCGCAGTCTACGGACTGGGACTTTTGGGAAAACAGTTGTCTGTGGAAAATGCCCTGCGGGATGCCGTGATGGCAGCACTGGGACTTGCAGTGTCAGGATTTTTCCTGCGCAGGGAAGTAGTGGATTCCCGCCTGGATTATGATAACGGAGAGCACCTGATGAGATTCTGGACCGCTGTCTGGTGCAGCCTTTTGTTTTCGCTGGCCTGTGCATTCCTTCCGGCGGGAGGATGGCCGTTTCTGACGGTCTTTGTGGTATTGTCCCTGTTCAGCAATCTGTCAGTGGGAATTGTGTTTTCCGGGGTGTTTCTGATGATTGCCACGCTGTGGGGACAGTCGGTGGGCATTTTTTTCCTGTATTTTATCAGCGGTGTTTTTGCAGCCTGTCTTTTCCAGCATTTAGAGCAGGAATTTGCCATCGGGATCCCCCTGTTCTTATCTCTGTTCTGCCTTTTGCTGTGCGAGACCGCAAATGTGGTACTGCTTGCCAATGAACATTTAAGTCTGGAACAGTTTCTGGTTCCGGCAGCAAATCTGATCGTGTCGGGAATACTGCTTCTGGGTATTTTGAAAATTTTTTCGGGTACAGTGGTGTTCAGGGATCGTGTAAAATATCTGGAACTGAATGACACCGAGAATCAGGTACTGGTAAAGTACCGCGAGGAAGACCGATCCGAATATTTCCTGTGTGTACATACAGCCTATTTCTGTGAGCGGATCGCAAATAAACTGGAACTGGACAGGGATGCCCTGAAATGTGCCGGATTATATCACAGAAAAGGCTGGGATCTTATGCAGGAGACGCCGGATATGGAATTCCCGGCAGGCGCATCGGAGATCCTGGAAGAATATAAAGGAACCCGGAAATACAAAAAAGCGGAGACCGCAGTGCTGTATTGTTCGGATGCGGTAGTCAGTGCGATCCTTTTGCTGTTGCAGAAGGAACCGGAGAAGAAGCCGGATTATGAGCAGGTGATTGACAGGATTTTTGAGAGAATCCGGGAAAAAGGTATTTTCAGCGAATGTGACCTGTCCTTAAGGGACTGGAACCGGATGCAGAAGATATTCAAGGAGGAGAAATTATACTATGACTTTTTACGTTGAAAATGAAACCGATGAGACATTTTCAAATGGGGAAAACAGTTTCCCCATAGAGGAGACCGTGGAGCAGGTAGCCACGGCGGTTCTGGATATGGAGGGATGTCCCTATGAGATCCAGTTAAATGTACTGTTGACAGACAATGACGGTATTCATGCTTACAATAAGGAATACCGGAAGATTGACCGGGAGACTGATGTATTGTCCTTCCCCAATCTGGATTTCGATGAGCCTGGGGATTTTGAGATCTCTGAGGACAGAGAGGCAGATTATTTTGATCCGGATACAGGAGAACTGATCCTCGGGGATATCATTATTTCTGTGGACCGGGTCAAAGAGCAGGCGGAAAGCTATGGACACAGCCAGAAGAGAGAGTTCGCATTTCTGGTCGCTCACAGTATGCTTCATCTGTGTGGCTATGACCATATGGAAGAAGATGAGGCAAAGGTAATGGAGGCAAAGCAGGAGCAGGTCCTCGCATCCCTTGGAATTACAAGAGATTAAAAAGGGCGTGTCATACACGTAAAGGTAGCTTACATGAATCAGGTGGAAGTAAAAAGAAGACAAATACAGAGTTTTTCCTATGTCCTTGCCTGTATCAATATCTGGGTGTTCGGGAAAAGCATCGGAGATAACGGCCTTGGATATCTGGCAGCGGCTGTTCTGGTATTTGCCCTGTTCTGGGTGCTTACCGGGAAAAATCTGCCGGACAGAATGGGCAGAATGCTTCGGGGCAGAAATGCCAGGGGGCAGTATCGGAATGTCTCCAGAATGCGTAAGAACATGATGCTGTTCCAGATCGCAGAGGGACTTCTTGGGACTGTTTTGTGCATGAGTCTGGGCTGGATCCTTTTGGAAAAAGTCTTTCTGGTGCCTTACGGAAGCATGATCCTGTGGATCTTAAGCCCGGCACTTTTTCTTCGTTGTATCCAGTCTGTATTTTTAGGATATTTTCAGAGTGAAGGTTCGGAAATGCCATCTGCGGTATCTTCGGTGCTGCGGCAGGTATTTTTTCTGGGCCTGGGTCTGGTGTTCCTGGGGATTTTCCGGAACTACGGGGAGAAAGTAAGTCTTTTATTAAAAAGGACAGACTTTACATCCATGTACGGAGCCATGGGTATCGCAGTGGGAATGCTGCTTTCGGAGGTGTTGGTACTGCTATTTGTCTTTGTGATCTACCGTGGCAGCATGGCAGGCAGAAGAGAAGCGGAAAGCGGTATGAAGGGAACGGACTCTTTCTCCTCGCAGCTGCGTACATTACTGATTCCTATGGGTGGGGATATTCTCAGAGACATGTTTTTATTACTGCCTTTGTGGATCGGCCTGCTTTTCTTCCAGAAAAGATCGGCGGATATTTATGCATCCGTTTCTGCGTATGGTATTTTCGTCGGCAGATATCTGATCACGATCCTGATGCCCGTAGCAATTTTAAGTGCGGGAATTCTGCCGGGGGTGGCCAGAACCGGCAGCCATATCCGCAAAAAAGAAGAAAGATACGCCAGAACTGCATTTCAGGCAGGAGTACAGGGGATGGTGGTACACGGATTCTTTTTCACGGCATGGATCGCGGTACTGTCAACACCACTGTCACAGGCTTTGGATAAATCTGCGGAAATGGCACTTACCGGTTTGTTCACTACGGGATCTTCGCTGATTCTGTGGCTTCTGCTTTTGTTTTATTTTTCGGAGATACTGGAGCTTCGGGGGGAAAAGCATCTGCTCCTGGCAGGATACGGCATTCTGGATATCGTGAGCATCGTGGTATTGCTGATTCTTCTGAATACGGGAAATACAACAACGGCATTATCTTTAAGCCTTGTGCTGGGGACGGCAGCGGGAGGAATTGTTCTCGGCATACTTGCCTGCCTTCGAATGAAGACCTGGCCGGATCTGTTGCGGACACTGGCAATTCCCACCGGAAGCTGCTGTGCCTGCGGATTGCTGGCTTTTGGGCTGGAGAAGATCTGCCTGCCCCATCTGGGGGCAATGGTAACGGTGCTGCTGGAACTGGTGATCACCGGTGCGGTCTACTGGTTTTTGCTTTTGATGTTACGCAGTTTCCGTGGACAGGATCTGAATTATGTTCCCAGCGGTAAAGTGCTGCGTGCTTTCGGAAAAACGCTCCGGCTGCTCTAAAACTGTTTTACGGATGTATATTTTCGATAAAATAACTGATACTGATACAAAGAGTCAATAGAAACATCATGGATGTGAGGCAGTATGAAATTTGTAAAACGTATCAGTTACTTTTTTGTGATTCCGGTTGTGTTTTTAATTCTTGGAATCTTTCTTGGTGTCTGGGGCATTCATTTTTTCTATCCCGGACAATGGCAGGATCTGAATGAGAACCGACTTGCCCTGCCGCTCACGGAAGAGGAGACTGCGGCAGACACAGATCCTTATGAGGCGGCACCCAGTGTGGAGGCGGCAGCCTCCGGGGAGACACTTTGTGCGGACACCGAATATGTGTTGGAAGAGGCAGATATTGTACGGGGTACCACAGTGGAGACCTCATGGAAGATCCCACATAAATATATTGGGATGAACAGGGAAAATTTTCTGGAGACCATGGAACTCTATGCGGCCCATCCGCCATTGTCGGAGATCGAGCGGGGCTTTGTTGGGTTGGAGGTATTGTCTTTTTCCCGGGAAAAAGTAATGGTCCGTATGGATTACCGTTATGTCCAGCCCAGCGCAAGTTTTTATCTGGCGGTGTCGGACAATGAAGTGGTGGTCTATCTGGAAGACAGATCCACGGTATATATCAATACCGGGATCTCGCTGGAAGAATTGCCGGAACAGATACAGCTCCAGATCATGGACATGCTGTTTGTTCCGGATGAAGAAACATTGTATGATTTTCTGGAGACGTATTCGTCCTAGAATTCTGAATAAAGGTGATGCAGATGAAAAAACAGATCGGTGTGATCGGCGGCGGTGCTGCCGGAATGATGTCAGCCATAACCGCGGCAAAAGAAGGTGCACAGGTGACGATCCTGGAGCGTAATGACCGTGTGGGAAAGAAAATATTGCAGACAGGAAACGGGAAATGCAATCTGGGAAATCGTGCGCTTTCCGTGGAGTGTTATCATGGTGGGGATTTGGAATGGATCCGGGATGTGCTGGAACATTTTGATACGGAGGATACGATACGCTTTTTCCAAAGTATCGGTCTGATGGTAAAGGAGAAAAATGGCTATCTCTATCCCGTGTGTGAGCAGGCGGCTGCGGTGCTGGACGTGCTGCGTTATGAATTACAGGCACTCGGTGTGGAGATACAGTATCAGTGCAAGATCACAAAGGTCGAAAGGCTGGCCTCCGGAAAGCTGCAGGTCAGTGACGGAGAAAAGACATGGCAGTTCGATGCGGTGATTGTGACCTGTGGTGGAAAAGCCGCACCGGCTACCGGATCGGACGGCAGTGGATTTAAAATTGCAAAAAAAATGGGACACACCTGCATTCCTTCAGTGCCCGCACTGGTGCAGCTGCGCTGTCAGGAGACCGACCTGCTAAAGGGGATTGCCGGTGTCCGGGCGGACAGTGAGATCCGGGTCTTCTGTGACGGCGGGGAAATATGCCGGGAACGGGGAGAACTACAGCTGACGGATTACGGCATCTCAGGCATTCCCATTTTCCAGCTAAGCCGCAGGGTGAACTATCTGCTCAGGGACAGGCGGAACGTGACAGCACAGATTGACTTTTTGCCGGATCTGACACAGGAAAGCTATGAAGAATTACAGGCAGGGCGGAAACTTTTACAGGGAGACCGGACAGCAGAGGAATTCTTTACCGGAATGTTACATAAAAAACTGACCGCTGCGCTGCTAAAAATGGCAGGGATTCGTCTGGCTACTCCTATGAAGGAGATCCCGGAGGAAAAGATTCATGCTTATTATAATCTCTGCCGTAACCTGAAACTGCATATCACAGAGAGCAATCCTTACGAAAATGCACAGGTATCCGCCGGAGGCGTGGATGTACGGGAAGTAAAGCCTACTATGGAATCAAAGATCTGCCCTGGGGTCTATTTTGCGGGGGAAATCCTGGACGTGGATGGCCGATGCGGGGGCTATAATCTCCAATGGGCCTGGAGCAGTGGTTATCTGGCGGGATACCACGCTACGTTAGCATAAAATAATTTTTTACACGTGACGTATGCCTGCGTAAGGTGCAAAAGCTCCGGAAAGGCGGCAGGTCATTGAAAGATATGAGGATGAAAATGATCAGATTAAATCAGCTGAAGCTTCCGGTAGATCATACCCGGGAGCAGCTTATACATAAGACGGCACAGTACTTACGGATCCCGGCGGCGGATATCCTCGAACTGCAGATCGTAAGGCAGTCTCTGGATGCCAGAAAAAAGCCGGCACTTTTTTACAGTTACAGTGTGAATGTAACGGTGAAAAAGGAAGAAAAAGTATATAAGGATGCCTGCCGCAGACTTGGAAAAGCCAATGTTCTGCTGACCGAAAAAACGGAATATCTTTTTCCTGCAGAAGGCTCAACGCAGCAGAAGCATCCCACTGTGATCATCGGAATGGGTCCTGCTGGACTTTTTTGCGGATATTATCTGGCACAGCACGGCTATGCACCTGTCATTCTGGAACGGGGTGCAGACGTGGATGCCAGACAGGCGGATGTAGAAGCTTTCTGGCAGACGGGCAGATTAAAGCCGGATTCCAATGTGCAGTTTGGAGAAGGCGGTGCCGGAACTTTTTCGGATGGTAAACTGAATACTTTGGTAAAGGACAAATACGGCAGAAATACGGAAGTATTGAAAACTTTCGTAAAGCACGGTGCTGATCCGGCAATTCTTTATCAGGCCAAGCCCCATATTGGTACGGATGTCCTGAGCAAAGTGGTAAAAAGCATGCGGGAAGAAATATTGCGTATGGGTGGGGAAGTCCGATTTCATAGTCAGATGACGGAGATCCTTACAGAGAACGGGCAGGTCACAGGAGTAAAGGTGAATGACACGGAAGTGCTCCCCTGTGAGCAGGTGGTACTGGCACCGGGGCACAGTGCCCGAGATACCTTTTCCATGCTGTACCGGAAGCAGTTTCCCATGTCGGCGAAACCTTTTGCAGTGGGATTCCGTGTGGAGCATCCCCAGAGCCTGATCAATATGAGCCAGTATGGCGCTGAGTCGGTAAAAGGTCTGGGTGCAGCGGCTTATAAGGTGACGGCTAAGACAAGCACCGGCAGAGGAGTGTATTCTTTCTGTATGTGTCCGGGCGGCTATGTGGTCAACGCATCTTCCGAGCCGGGAAGACTGGCGGTGAACGGTATGAGCTACAGCGGCCGTGACGGGAAAAATGCCAACAGCGCCATTATCGTTGCGGTGACTCCTGCGGATTACGGTTCCGATCATCCACTGGCAGGAATCGAATTCCAGCGGGGACTGGAACAGAGAGCTTATGAATTATGCGATGGGAAACTGCCGGTACAGCGGTACGGAGATTTCAGGGAGAAAGTCACCGGAGAGCATCCTGCGGAAACGGACGGAGTACAAAGAAGTGGCCCGGAAGCATTGGAACCACAGTGTAAAGGTGCTTATGAATGGGCGGATCTTACCGGAATTCTTCCGGCAGAGTGTAACCGGGCCTTCGTGGAGGGGATGGACAGCTTTGACAGACAGATCCGCGGCTTTGCCTCTCCGGGAACGATCCTGACCGGTGTGGAAAGCAGGACATCTTCCCCGGTGCGGATCGAACGGGATGAAGAGTTACAGTCTGCCATCCGGGGTTGCTATCCCTGTGGAGAGGGGGCCGGATATGCCGGAGGAATCACTTCCGCCGCCATGGACGGTATCCGCGTAGCAGAACAGATCGCTTCACAGTTTGCTCCGCTACAGCGTTGACGTATGGCAGAAAATGTTATATGATTCAAATATTCAGAGATTGCATCCTGCAGATCGGTTTTTCGGGGGAGGCGCTGAATATATTAACCTAATAATATGATGTCGGGGTCAAAAGCCCCCGACTTTGATGCCTACGGATTGCTCCGTGCTACGCACTCCCACAATCCACCCAATATTCGCATATCGTGGGATTATCATCCCACTTTTATGCTCATATCGGGGCGGGTCAAAAGGTCTTTTACCCAACTATGAGCAAGCTCATGTGGGCTTAGACCTTTTGACCCTGGCATCATAATATGGACTTAGAAAGGCAATCACGTGAATAACATAAGGGAACAAATCAAGGATAAGAAAAGAATCGTCGTTAAGATCGGTTCTTCCTCCTTACAGCATGCCGAGACGGGAGACCTGGATTATATCCGTCTGGAAAAGCTGGTAAGAGAGCTTTGCGATATCAGCAATCAGGGGAAAGAAGTCGTACTTGTGACTTCCGGTGCTATCGCCGCCGGAAAACAGGCAGTGCATTTAAAGACTACGGAGGGACAGACTCAGGCAGAATCCATGGCGATCAAGCAGGCCTGTTCCGCCATCGGCCAGGCAAGACTGATGATGACCTACCAGAAGCTTTTTGCGGAGTACAATCAGGTGGCAGCACAGATCCTGATGACGAAAAATACCATCGTGGACAATCTGAACCGCTACAATGCCCATAATACCTTCACCCAGCTATTGAAAATGGGAGCAATTCCCGTTGTCAATGAAAATGATACGGTAGCGACCTACGAGATTGAGATCGGTGACAACGATACCCTGTCGGCTATTGTGGCAGCACTGATCGATGCAGATCTGCTGATCCTGTTGTCAGATATCGATGGCCTCTACACCGATGATCCCAGGCAGAATCCCAATGCGGAATTTATCGAACAGGTGGATGAACTCACGGAGGAATTCATGCATATGGGCAAGGCCAGTACCGGCAGCAATGTGGGGACCGGCGGCATGAATACCAAAATGATCGCGGCGAAGATTGCCACCAGTTCGGATGTGGATATGATCATTGCCAACAGCAAGGACATCGGAGTACTTCATCGTCTGTTATCCGGTGAAAACGAAGGTACTTTATTCGTGGCACATAAGGATGAAAGCTTTGATCTGCCGGAGTTTGTCCAGAATCTGCATAAAAATTAGGTGGCAGGCAAAAGCAGGTACAACGGGAAAGGCAGGGAAATATTATGAATATGGATGAGAGAATAAAGCGCATCAATGCGCTTTATCATAAATCACAGAACGAGGGACTGACTGACGAAGAGAAGCTGGAGCAATCTATTCTGCGTCAGGAATACGTAGACAGCATAAAGAGGAACATGAAGGCGCAGCTGGATAATATCGAAATTGAACGGCCTGACGGCACCATCGAGAAACTGAAACCCTCTTACAAGAAGAAAAAGGAATGATCAAAGAACAGAAAAAACAACTCCGAAAAGAAGTGCTGGCACGCAGAGAGGCACTGACAGAGCAGGAGAGAAACAGAGGAAAGCTTCTGATCACGGAACGTATTCTGGGGCATCAGTGGTATTACCTCTCGGATACGATTCTGGGCTTTGTCAGCTACGGAAGTGAAATCTGCACGACAGAGATTCTGGAGAATGCTCTGCAGGATGGCAAACGTGTCTATGTTCCGAAGGTGGAAGGTCAGGAAATGCGTTTTTACCGGATTCAATCCCTGGCGGAATTGAAAGAGGGCTATAAGGGAATCCTGGAGCCGGAAGGCAATACGGAGAGCTATGAATATGCTCCCGAAGAGGCAGCAAACTGTCTGCTTCTGATGCCGGGAAGTGTATTTGATCCCCTGGGCAACCGGATGGGATACGGCGGCGGATTTTATGACCGCTATCTGGCAGACAGGGAAGCCTTAAGACTTCGCAGTATTGCTGTCGGGTTCCGCTGCCAGCAGGTCGAAAGTGTTCCTGTGGAAGAGACAGATGTAAAGCCCTATCAGGTGATTTTGGTATAAATCTTTGGTTTTGGAAAGGCGGGGAAGGAATGTCGGAACTTTTAGAACTGGGAAAAAATGCCTGCGATGCCAAATATGTATTGCAGAAGCTTACTACAGAAGAGAAAAACAAGGCGCTGCAGACAGCGGCAAATGATCTGTGTGAAAGACAGGAAGAGATCCTTGCAGCCAACGTACTGGATCTGGAAAACGGGAAAAACAACGGAATGAATCCGGGACTGCTGGATCGTCTGAAGCTTACCGGAGAGAGAATCGCGCAGATTGCAGAGGGCCTTCGGCAGATTGCGGCTCTTCCGGATTGCATCGGTGAGACCATGGAACATTTCGAACGTCCCAACGGACTGAAAATCGATAAAGTCAGAGTACCGTTAGGGGTTATCGGCATTATCTATGAGGCTCGTCCCAACGTGACGGCGGATGCCTTCGGATTGTGCTTTAAGACGGGAAATGCAGTGATCTTAAAGGGAGGCAGCGATGCCATTCATTCCAATATCGCTATTGTCAAAGTATTACAGGATGCACTGGAAGCCTGCAGTATGCCCAGGACTGCCGTACAGCTGATCGAAGATACGGATCGTGCGGTCACTGCGCAGTTTATGAAGATGAAGGAATATGTGGATGTGCTGATCCCAAGAGGCGGTGCGGGACTGATCCGCAGCGTGGTGGAGAACAGCACGATCCCCGTCATAGAGACCGGAACCGGCAACTGCCACGTCTATGTGGACAAGGATGCGGATGTGGATATGGCGGTAAAAATACTGATGAATGCCAAGACCCAGCGGATCGGTGTCTGCAATGCCTGTGAGTCTCTGGTGGTGCATCGTGCCGTCCGGGATAAGTTCCTTCCGAAGATGGCGGAAGCCCTGAAGACGAAGAACGTAGAACTGCGGGGAGACGAAAGCACCCGGGAGATCCTGCCGGACTGCATTCCCGCTACAGAAGAAGATTACGGTACGGAGTATCTGGATTATATTCTGTCTGTCAAGACTGTGGACAGCGTGGAAGAGGCCATTGCCCATATCAACCGTTACAATACGAAGCATTCCGAATGTATCGTGACGGAAAATACGGAGACTGCAGAGAGTTTTTTAAACGAAGTGGATGCAGCCTGTGTTTATGTCAATGCCTCCACAAGATTTACAGACGGTTTCGAGTTTGGATTTGGCGCAGAAATCGGTATCAGCACCCAGAAGCTGCATGCCAGAGGCCCCATGGGCCTGAAGGAGCTGACTTCCTATAAATACAAGATACATGGAAACGGTCAGATCCGCAGATAAGCATTTGCGACCCGCCACAGGCGGATAATCTGCGTATTCTCCGGCTGGATATTTTGTCCTGTATGCAAAGACATCTGTCGGAAATAACTATAGAGGAAGAGGAGAAGATTTATGAAAGAAGTAAATGGAAGTATTTGGCACACTATGAGCACCCAGAGAGTCACTCCCACAGATTTTGTCTGTGTCATCGAGATTTCCAAGGGCAGCAAGAACAAGTATGAACTGGACAAGGAGACAGGCCTTCTGATCCTGGATCGTATCCTGCATACCTCCACCCATTATCCTGCGAACTACGGTTTTATTCCCAGAACCTACGGTGATGATGGTGACCCGTTAGACGTATTGTTACTGTGTTCCGAGCCGGTACAGCCCATGACACTGGTAAGAGCGTATCCCATCGGCGTGATCTCCATGCTGGACAACGGCAAAAATGACGAGAAGATCATTGCAGTTCCTTTCAATGATCCCAATTACAACTGCTATCATGATATTTCCGAGCTGCCCAGTCATGTGGTGGACGAGATGGAGCATTTCTTCACAGTATATAAGGCACTGGAGAACAAGACCACTGCTGTCAATGAAAAGGGCAACAGAGATGAGGCAATTGAAGTCATTAAAAAGTGTCTGGACAATTACATTGATACCTTTATCAAGAGTTGGTAAGCTGTTGATAATTGATTTTCAACAATCACAAAGCACCGTATTTCCCATGCAGTTCATTGGGGGATACGGTGTTTATTTCTATAAACTATTGAAAAAAATTGTCAAAACCCCTAGATTTTTTAAAGGAAATATGAGAGAATGAACACGACCATTATGATATTATTTTATCAATAGTATTATAAGTACATATTGAAAGGAGATTTCACATGATTTATTCAAAAGAAGTTGAAGAAATGTGTCCCGTTGCACAGGGCGTACATCATGGTTGTGCTCCCATTCCCGAAGAGGCAAAATGGGTGCAGGCAAAAGAAGTTAAGGATATTTCCGGTCTGACTCACGGTGTGGGCTGGTGTGCACCTCAGCAGGGTGCATGTAAACTGACCCTGAACGTTAAGGAAGGTATCATCCAGGAGGCTCTGGTTGAGACCGTTGGATGTTCCGGTATGACTCACTCCGCAGCTATGGCTGCTGAAATCCTGCCCGGTCTGACCGTTATGGAAGCTTTAAATACTGACCTTGTATGTGATGCAATCAATACCGCTATGAGAGAGCTGTTCTTACAGATCGTTTATGGTCGTACCCAGAGTGCATTCTCTGAGGAAGGTCTGCCTGTAGGCGCAGGTCTGGAAGACCTTGGTAAGGGCTTAAGAAGCCAGGTTGGTACTATGTACGGTACTCTGAAGAAGGGTCCCCGTTATCTGGAGATGGCAGAAGGTTATGTAACCGGTATCGCTCTGGACAAGGATGATCAGATCATCGGTTACCAGTTTGTTAACCTGGGCAAGATGACCGACTTCATCAAGAAGGGTGACGATGCCAACACTGCATGGGAGAAGGCTAAGGGCCAGTATGGTCGTGTAGACGATGCAGTTAAGATCATCGATCCCAGAAAACAATAAGATACAGGAGGACAGAAAAAATGGCTTTATTTGAATCATATGAAAGACGTATTGATAAGATCAACGCTGTACTGAACAGCTATGGCATCTCCTCTATCGAAGAAGCAGAGAAGATCACAAAAGATGCAGGCCTGGATGTATACGATCAGGTAAAGAAGATCCAGCCCATCTGTTTTGAAAATGCTTGCTGGGCTTACACTGTAGGCGCTGCAATTGCAATCAAGAAAGGCTGCAGAAAGGCATCTGAAGCAGCTGCAGCTATCGGCGAAGGTTTACAGGCATTCTGTATCCCCGGTTCCGTTGCTGATACCCGTAAGGTAGGTCTTGGCCATGGTAACCTGGGCAAGATGCTGCTGGAAGAGGATACTGACTGTTTCTGTTTCCTGGCGGGACATGAGTCCTTCGCAGCAGCAGAAGGTGCTATCGGTATCGCAGAGAAGGCTAACAAAGTTCGTCAGAAGCCTTTACGTGTTATCCTGAACGGTCTTGGTAAGGATGCTGCAAAGATTATTTCCCGTATCAACGGATTTACCTTTGTTGAGACCTCTTATGATCCTTACACCAACACCGTTACCGAAGTAGAGAGAATCGCTTACTCCGAGGGACTTCGTGCTAAGGTTAACTGCTACGGCGCTAACAGCGTTCCCGAAGGCGTAGCTATCATGTGGAAGGAGAACGTAGACGTATCCATCACCGGTAACTCTACCAACCCTACCAGATTCCAGCATCCCGTAGCTGGTACTTACAAGAAGGAGAGACTGGAAGCAGGCAAGAAGTACTTCTCCGTAGCTTCCGGCGGCGGTACCGGACGTACTCTGCATCCCGATAACATGGCTGCAGGTCCCGCTTCTTACGGTTTCACCGATACTCTGGGCCGTATGCACTCTGACGCGCAGTTCGCTGGTTCTTCCTCCGTACCTGCACACGTTGAGATGATGGGTCTGATCGGCATGGGCAACAACCCGATGGTAGGTGCTACCGTAGCTGTTGCTGTATCCATTGAGGAAGCAGCTAAGGCTGGTAAGTTCTAAAACATAAAATCAGATAAATCAAGGATTTCAAGGCTCCCGACATTGTTCGGGAGTCTTTTTTTCCACAAAATTACTTTGTAATCGAACATGCATTCTGCTATAATCATTTATAGAAAGTGTTTGAAAGGAGGCAGCAATGGAATCACAATCCCATACTTATATTGCCATGGATCTGAAGTCTTTTTATGCCTCCGTGGAGTGCGTTGACAGAGGGCTGGATCCTTTGAATACGAATCTGGTGGTGGCGGATGCTTCCCGGACGCAGAAGACCATCTGCCTGGCGGTATCTCCCTCTCTGAAATCCTATGGAATCCCGGGACGGGCAAGACTGTTCGAAGTGATCTCCAAAGTAAGAGAAGTAAATGCCATGCGGAAAGTGCGGTCCCCTGGCGGCAGATTTTTGGGAAAAAGCACCTTTGCGGATGAATTGCAGAGGCATCCGGAACTGGAAGTTGGTTTTGTGACCGCCACGCCCCGGATGGCGAGATATCTGGAATATAGTACCCAGATCTATAATATTTATTTGAAATATATCGCACCGGAAGATATTCATGTCTATTCTATTGATGAAGTGTTTCTGGATGTGACACAATACCTGAAGACCTATGGTATGACAGCGAGAGAACTAGCATCCAGAATTGCAACAGAGATTCTGGAGAAAAAAGGGCTGACCGCCACAGCAGGAATTGGAACCAATCTGTACCTGTGCAAGATTGCCATGGATATTGTAGCGAAGCATATGGAACCGGATGATAACGGAGTCCGGATCGCCGAATTGGATGAGATCAGCTATCGGGAACTTTTGTGGGATCACAGGCCGCTGACGGATTTCTGGAGAGTCGGCGTCGGATACCGCAAGAAGCTGGAAGCCGCCGGAATGTTTACCATGGGCGATGTGGCCAGATGCTCTATCGGAGGACCGGGAGATTACTATAACGAAGATTTGCTGTACCGGATGTTTGGCATCAATGCGGAGCTTTTGATCGATCATGCCTGGGGGTATGAGCCGGTGACCATGGACCTGATCAAATCCTATCGACCGGAGACTAACTGTATCAGCTCCGGTCAGGTACTGCATTGCGCCACGGATTTTATGCAGGCCAAGATCGTAGTCCGGGAAATGGCAGAACAGCTGGCAATGGATCTGGTGGAAAAAAAGCTGGTCACAGATCAGATCGTGCTGACTGTTGGCTATGATATTGACAACCTGAAGATTCCGGAGATCGCAGATCATTATCATGGTGAAATCACGGTAGATCGTTATGGCAGAAGCGTGCCGAAGCATGCCCACGGCACTGGAAACCTTGATGCAATGACTGCGTCAGTCAGCAGGATTACAGAGACAACAATGGGATTATATGAACGGATTGTAGATCCCATGCTGCTGACCAGAAGAATCACTCTGGTGGCCAATCATCTAAAGGATGCGGACAGCGTAAAGGAAGAGCCGTTCTACGAACAGCTGGATTTATTCTCCGGAGGCTTTTTGCAAACGGGGCAGAAAGAAACTTCCCGGGAAACAAAGCAGCTGGAAAAGGAACGGCTGGAAAAAGAAAAACACTTGCAGGAAGCAATGCTAAACGTAAAATCAAAGTATGGAAAGAATGCGATTCTGAAGGCTGCCGATCTGCAGGAGGGAGCCACAACCATAGACAGGAACCGTCAGATTGGCGGACATAAGGCATAATATTTATCGGACCACAAAATCCGATAACAGGAAAAGGGTAAAAAGATGAATGAAAAATATAAGGACATGCTCCATCTGCCTCACCCGGTGTCAGCCACCCATCCCCGAATGGCTTTACAGGACCGTGCTGCACAGTTTTCACCGTTTGCAGCATTGGCGGGATATGATGACGCTCTGAGAGAAACGGCCCGCCGGACAGACCGTTTTGTGGAACTGGATGAGGACAGGAAGCAGGAGATCGACCGCCAGATTTCTTATTTGCAACAGCATCTGCTGGACACAGTGCCGGTGAAAATTATTTATTTTGTGCCGGATGAGAAAAAGGACGGCGGCAGTTATACTGCCGTAGAAGGCTGTGTACGCAAAATCGATGAAAACACAAAAAGCCTTCGGATACAGGGAACAGAAATTCCGGTAGAGAGGATCTACGGGATCGATTTTCTGTAGTTACATTGTAAATAGTTCAGAGAAATGCTAAAATATTACCAATAGCATTTTGTGAACAAGAATGGAAAGGAATTTCTGACAATGAAGAAAAAATGTATCAGTACAGCAACACTGTCAGTGCTTTTGCTTGTACTGTTTCTTCCTGTTTTCTATTATATAGTATTCTACGGGACCAATATGAACTACAACGAAATGCATAAGATCATTACCGTGGAGGGAAATAAAGTACTATCCCTGTGCGCGGTGATCGGAGTGGCTGTACTGGGGGCAGCGTACTATTTTCTGCGAAAGATTCCTTACACCGGACGCATAGCAGTCTGGTTTACCGGGATCACACTGGCAGTCTGTATTCTGTTCTGTCTTGTGAATATAAAAATATCCAAATGCATTGCATTTTACGGTGGCTGGGATTGCGGCATGGTGGCCAATTCCGCCCGCTGGCTTTATGAGGGCCAGACACTGGGGTATGACGATTACTATACGATCTACAGTAATAATATTCCCGTTACATGGCTTTTGTATCAGTTGTATTCTTTTGCCTCAGGACTTAAGGGGTATCCCTACAATCCGGAATTTATCTGGATCCAGTTCCAGTGCGTCATGCTGTCACTGGCGGTATTCTGTTCGGTACTTCTGGTCCTTCAGGTCAGCAGGAACCTTGGAATTTCCGTGATTGCCCTGGTCTTTCAGAGCATCTTTCTGGGAATCTCTCCCTGGAAGATCATTCCCTATACGGACGGAAGCACCATTGCCATGCCGATCCTGATTCTTCTACTGTATTCATTGTTCCGGAAGAATGGGAGAAAACGGAAATACCTTTTATGGTTTTTGATAATGTTTCTGGGGTGCTTTGGCGGAATCATGAAAGCCACCTGCTATGTCACATTGATTGCGGTAGTACTGGTGGATCTGGTATGGTCTGCCTGGGAAGAGGTGCCAATGCGTAAGCGGCTGCAGAAGATCGGCTTAAAAATCTTGCTTCTGATAGCGGCTTTCGGACTTGGGGCTTTCTGTAAGCAGGGA
This sequence comes from Lachnospiraceae bacterium GAM79, assembly GCA_003584705.1. Taxonomy (GTDB): domain Bacteria; phylum Bacillota; class Clostridia; order Lachnospirales; family Lachnospiraceae; genus Acetatifactor; species Acetatifactor acetigignens. Next base: position 2,080,237 of record AP018536.1, on the reverse strand, counting down.
ATCTACTGTTCCGTACAGTATGATTATAATGCGGATATGGAGATCGGCTGGAGTAATTATATGTATAACGGCCTCAATGAGGATACTACCGGGGCCTGTTCCGGAGAGGGGCTTGAGATCGTACGATCTTTTGCTGGTACGGATAAAAATACCCGGATACAATATGAGATGGAAGGAATCCGCAAAAGAATCGGTGATCGTGGTATTTGGGGTACAATCCGGTTCTGGCTGCGTAAGCAGGTCATGAATTTTAACGACGGGACGTTCAGCTGGTATCAGGAAGGGTATTTTCAGGCGTGGGAATATCCGTTGAACATAGACAGCTCCTGGAAAGAACCTCTGAGGGCTTTTTACTGGCAGGACGGCAGCAATTATATCTGGTTTACGACGATCAGCCAGGGATTATGGCTTTTTGTACTGTTGGGAGTCATAACAGAGGCTGGTATGCTTTTGTGGACGGCGGTGTCAACAATCCGCAGACCCAAATACCGGACAGAAGAGAACCTGTCTGACCGGCTGTGTCTTTCTACTGTGATGATCGTTACATTTATCGGTATGTTTTTATTTGTTATGTTATTCGAGGCAAGAGCCAGATATCTATATAATACCATTCCGGTATTCTCTGTCATGGCAGTTTTTGGATATTACGAATTGTATCGGAAATTATTCATATTTTGTGACAAAAGGCGGAAATAACTTCGTTTTCCGGTAGAAATTGCACGTTATGAGAGCCTATAATGTGAAAATAACACTGGTAAAATATACAAACATCCTGTATAATGTACAGTAATGACTGAGAAATGAGTCAGGAACAAAAAAGAGGGAGGAAGAATAAATGTACTTTTGTAAGAATTGCGGCGAGCCTTATATGACAGACGAAGCTGTAATGTGCGTAAAGTGCGGTGTGGCCAAGGGACAGGGGAATAATTACTGCCATAACTGCGGTAAGCCTTTAGCTCCGGATGCAGCAGTATGTTTAAACTGTGGCGTAGCCAATAAGCAGGCACCGGCACCGGATGCAAAATCCAAACTGGTAGCCGGTCTGTTGGCAATTTTCCTTGGTACGTTCGGCGTACATAATTTCTATCTGGGCTATACCGGTAAGGCAGTTACCCAATTGGTACTTTCCATCGTGGGAATCCTTTTATGCTGTGTGGTAGTCGGCGTATTCATTGTTATGGGTGTAGGTATCTGGGGACTGGTAGAAGGTATCATGATCCTGACCGGCAAGATCGACACAGACGGCAAGGGTAATCCCCTGGCAGATTAATATCAGGCCTTTTCCAGGCCAGAAAGAGGAGAAAATGGACGGACAGAATTTTGAAAATGAAAACAATGTTACAGTAGATACTACTGCAACAGAAGTAAGCTCCGCAGCAGAAACTGTACAGGAGACCCCGGTAACAGAACAGCCTGTGAACAATTATCAGGATTATACCGCAAATGTACAGCCTCAGGCAGCTGCAACAGCTCCTGTACAGCAGCCGGAGAACAAAGAAACCAATGTACTGGCTATTGTCAGCCTGGTACTGGGTATCCTTTCCATCGTACTTGGATGCTGCACCGGATGGATCGGCGCACTGTTTGGAATCGGTGGTATCATTTGCGCAGTATTTGCCAACAAGCAGGGCAAGACCGGCCTGGCAAAGGCTGGACTGATCTGTTCTATCATTGGTATTGTACTGGGAATTATCATTACAATCTTAGCTGCTGTATTTTCTGTAGCATTTATGAGTGAACTTGCAAACTACTACTAAAAACCAGCGGAGCCTGGAAGATCAGCTTTATATTGCAGGATGGATATTTCTGCTGGCCGGAAGCATCGGAAGCTTTCTGTATCTTCATATAATCGTTCCGAGACTGCAGGGATATACCTGCGTGGTCTATCGATTATTTGGGATTTACTGTCCCGGCTGTGGTGGAACGAGAGCGGTAAGTGCACTGCTTACTGGACATCCGCTACTGGCCACCTGGTATCATCCACTGGTTACGTATACTGTTGTTATCTTTGGAGGTTTTATGCTAAGTCAGACCCTTGCCAGATTACATATTGGCAGGATCAAAGGCTGGCGCTTTCATGAATGGCATCTGTATGCGGCGGTAGGGATCATGATAGGGAACTTTATTCTGAAGAATATTTTGCTTCTGAAGTTTCACATTACATTATGACTGTATTTGCATTTTTTACATATACAGAATATTTTATCGCACAAAAGTGCAGAGGGAGAAAACATGAATAAAAAAACTACGGGTATCATTGCTTACATTACCTGGATCGGCTGGATCGTTGCTTTTTGCGCAGGTGACAAAGAGGGTGCTAAGTTCCATCTGAATCAGGCTCTGGTGATTCTGATCGGTCAGATCGTTGCAGCAGTAATCAACTACATTCCTTACGTAGGTGGTATTGTTGGCACTATCCTGAGCATTTTCCTGTTCGTATGCTGGCTCATGGGTCTGATTTATGCTTGCCAGGAGCAGGAGAAGGAAGTTCCCCTGATTGGTCAGATCAAGATTTTAAAATAATAAAAATGACAATAAGTCATAAAAAGAATCCCCGATGTTCATTGCATTGGGGATTCTTTTTATGGGTGCGCCTGGCAGCGCACGTTTCTGTGATTATTAAAAAAATGTAACTATTCTGCAGCAGAAGCAGCCGCTGTTTCCTCTGCAGTGGTCAGATTCACATCTTCGGGCTGTTCACCGTGCAGGAAAGTGATGATGATCTGGATCCGCTTGTAAGCTCTGGCATAATTTTCCTTTGCATAGTCTGCGGTCAGCTGATTGTAACCACCGTTATCATAGGCATCGTGGTAACTCTCTACCGCAGTGGTCATATATTCGCTTGCTTCATCGGCAAGAGATTCCAGATAATCAAATTCAGTAGGAAAATCCAACGCTGCAAAATCCTGAAAAGCACTGTCCAGCTGATCCAGATAACCGAGAAGTTCATCGGTGGCATTTTCGGATGTTGCGTCTACGTTGTTGATCTCGGTATCTATATCGGAGATCTCGGTACAAAAAGAATCTATTTCCTCCTTAAACTGTGTCAGCGCAGGATCCTTTCCGCAGGCGGTAAGCGTAAGTGCGGTCAGCAGTCCGGCCGTAAGGGCAAGTATTTTTTTCTTCAAAATTATATCCTCCAAATCATTTGATCCATCTAAAAATTTATCATATTCTGCAGTTTTACGCAACCTTATAATGTTAAAACGTCCCCTTTACGAATAAAAGGACATTGTGGTATGATTAAAAGAATCAAGATACAGGAAAAGAGAACTATGACAAGAGAAGAATTTATTACGTTAAGTAAAGACCATATTTTATATCTGGACGGCGCTACAGGATCCAATCTGGTGAAGGCAGGAATGCCTTCCGGCGTCTGCCCGGAGCAGTGGATCCTGGAGCATCAGGATGTCATGCTGCAATTACAGAAGGATTACGTGCAGGCGGGAACCAATATCCTGTATGCCCCTACCTTTACCGCCAATCGCGTCAAACTGGCAGAATATCATCTGGAAAAAAATATGACTTCCATGATTCGTGATCTGGTGGCTATTTCGAAGAAAGCGGCAGAGAGTACTCCGGGACATCCGGTTTATGTGGCCGGTGATCTCACAATGACTGGTGAACAGTTAAAGCCCATGGGAAAAATGGAGCTGGAAACACTGATCGATATTTATAAAGAGCAGATTCTTTGTCTGGTGGACGCCGGGGCGGATCTTCTGGTGGTGGAGACCATGATGAGCCTGGCGGAGACCAGAGCGGCACTGATCGCGGCGAAAGAAGTCTGTGATTTGCCGGTAATCGCTACCCTGACCTTTGAAGCGGATGGAAGAACTTTGTTCGGTACGGATGCGAAAACGGCGGCCATTGTGTTGGAAAGCCTGGGGGCCAGTGCTATCGGAGCCAACTGTTCCACAGGTCCGGCTCAGATGGAGAGCATTATTTCGGAGATGGTATCCCATACCAGAATTCCTGTAATTGCAAAACCCAATGCCGGACTTCCTTTTCTGGATGAAAACGGAACTACCTGCTACAACATGGAAGCAGAAGAGTTTGCAGAAGAGATGGAAGTACTGGTCAATGCCGGAGCTACGATTCTTGGCGGCTGTTGTGGTACCACTCCGGAATTCATAAGACAGATCCATGAACGATTTGGTACAGATGCGAAGGTTGCAGCATCCCGAAGACCGGATGGAATTCGGTATCTGACCTCCGAACGTATTACCCACAGCTTTGGGCTGGATGACGGCTTTTTCGTTGTGGGAGAACGTATCAATCCTACCGGCAAGAAAGCACTTCAGGCACAGCTTCGTGAGGGCAGCTTTGAAAAGGTGATACAGTTTGCCGAAGAACAGGAAGCCTGCGGTGCCAAGGTACTGGATATCAATATGGGCATGAGCGGTATCGACGAGAAAGCCAGCATGCTTCGGGCTCTGGAGGAAGTCAGCGGTGTCACGAACCTGCCTCTTTCCCTGGATTCCAGCTACGTGGAAGTCTTAGAAGCTGCACTGCGTAATTATCCCGGACGTGCTCTGGTCAATTCTGTATCTCTGGAGACGGAAAAATTTGAAAAACTACTTCCCATTGTAGCCAAATACGGTGCTATGTTTATCCTGCTCCCTTTGTCGGATGCGGGACTGCCCAAGGATATAGAAGAGAAGAAAGAGATTATTCACAAGATTTATGACCGGGCACTTTCTCTGGGAATGTGCAAAGAAGATATCGTGGTGGACGGTCTGGTGGCAACGGTAGGTGCCAATCCGAAAGCTGCACTGGAAACGTTGGAGACCATCCGCTATTGCAAAGAGAACGGTTTTGCCACGATCTGCGGTCTGTCCAACATTTCCTTCGCCATGCCGGAGAGAAGTTTTGTTAATACCGCATTCCTGACGCTGGCAATTCAGGCGGGACTGACCATGGCTATTGCCAATCCTTCCCAGGAACTTCTGATGAGCTGTGCTTTGGCTGCGGATCTGCTGTTGAACAAAGAAGAAGCCGCTCTTCGCTATATCGAGTACGCCGGTGGCGTCAGGGAGCGCAGAGAAGAGAAAGAAGCGGAACTGGCAAAAAAACTGGCACTGCTGGAAAATCAGGGAACAACCGCCAAGACAGGCACTGCCGGCAATGCCGCCAAAGAAACGACTACTGATAATGGTCCGCAGATCAATGAAATGCAGGACAAGCTGAAGACGGCGGTACTGAAAGGCAACCGTAACGGCATTGTAAAGATCACGAAGGAAGCATTGGAAAGCGGAGAGAAACCTGCGGAGCTATTGAATCAGGTACTGCTTCCTGCCATTAATCAGGTAGGTGAATTCTTTGATCAGGGCAAGTATTTTCTGCCGCAGCTGATTGCCAGTGCGGAAGCCATGAAGAATTCCATCGAGGTGCTGGAACCGTTGCTGCAGACCGGAGGCACCGGAGAAGAAATGCCGGTGGTGGTCATTGCCACGGTGGAAGGAGATATCCATGATATCGGCAAGAATCTGGTGGCACTGATGTTAAAAAACCACGGATTCCATGTGATCGATCTGGGCAAGGATGTGCCGCAGGCGAAAATTCTGGAGTCGGCGAAAGAACATCATGCGGAATTTATTGCCCTGTCAGCACTGATGACCACCACCATGCAGAGAATGCGGGAGATCGTGGCAGCCGCAAAAGAAGAAGGCATCACCGCCAAGATCATCATCGGCGGCGCTGTCATTACGCAGGAATATGCGGATGAGATCGGTGCCGACGGCTATTCCAAGGATGCGGCGGATGCCGTTAAACTGGCCAAAAGCCTGATGTAAAAGAGTCTGAAACAACAGAAATAATGGAGTATAGATAAAGGAGCAAAGCAAAATGATTGGAGCAGATGCGATTATTAAATGTCTGGAAGCAGAGGGGGTAAGTACTGTTTTCGGATATCCCGGTGTTGCCATATGTCCTTTTTTCAACAGCATTCTGGATTCTGACATCAAAACGGTGTTGATCCGTACAGAACAGAACGCGGCCCATGCGGCCAGCGGTGTTGCCCGTATGACCGGAAGACCCGGTGTATGTGCGGTGACCTCCGGCCCCGGTGCCACCAATGTGATCACCGGTATTGCCACGGCATTTGCTGACAGTATCCCCATGATCTGCATTACCGGTCAGGTCAACAGTGAACTGCTGGGCAGTGATGTGTTCCAGGAGGCGGATATTACCGGCGCCGTGGAATCTTTTGTAAAATACAGCTATCTGGTGAAAAATGTAAATGATATTCCCAGAGTGTTCAAGGAAGCATTTTATATTGCCAATACCGGTAGAAAAGGGCCGGTATTGATCGATATTCCCATTGATATCCAGAATGCAACGATCAAAAATTTCCATTATCCGGAAGAAGTGAATCTACGTACCTACAAGCCTACCGTCAAAGGACATGCCGTGCAGATCAAGAAGGTTATCAAAGAGCTGGAGCGGGCGAAACGTCCCATTATCTGTGCCGGAGGAGGAGTCCTGCTCAGTGAGGCCGAGGAGGAGCTGCGCAGCTTTGCGGAAGAACACGGTATTCCCGTGGTGTCCACCATGATGGGTATCGGTGTTATGCCTACCGAACATCCGCTTTATTATGGAATGGTGGGCAATAACGGTAAGACTTATGCCAACCGTGCCATGAACGAATCGGATCTGCTGATCATGGTGGGAGCCAGAGTGGCAGATCGCGCGGTCAGTCAGCCGGATCTCATCACAAGAAACAAAGTGCTGGTGCACATTGACGTGGATCCTGCGGAGATCGGCAAAAATGCGGGTCCTTCCATTCCACTGGTAGGTGATGCAAAACACATCTTCCAGGATTTTCAGAAAGAAGAATTTGACTGTAACTACGAGGAATGGCTCACTACATTGAATGAATATCGTTCTACCATGGAGAAGAAGAGAACCCCCAATCCCGATTATGTGGATCCTGCAGCATTTATTACAAGACTTTCCGAGAAGATGCAGGAGGACGGTGTCTATGTGGCGGACGTGGGACAGAATCAGATCTGGTCCTGTGGCTATCACATTGTGAAAAAAGGCAAATTCCTGACCTCCGGCGGTATGGGAACCATGGGTTATTCTATTCCGGCAGCCATGGGAGCCAAGACAGCGGTCATGGATAAGCAGGTTATTGCGGTATGCGGTGACGGTTCCTTTCAGATGTCCATGATGGAGCTGGCTACGATCAGACAGCACAATATCCCGGTAAAGATCATCGTGCTAAAGAACAATTATCTGGGTATGGTAAGGGAATACCAGCACTATACCTACAAAGATCATTATTCCGTCGTGGATCTGTCCGGAAGCCCGGATCTGGAGAAATTATCTGCGGCCTATGATATTCCGTATCTGCGATTGAACAACATGGAACACGTGGATGAGATTCTGGACGCTTTTCTGGCGGAAGACAATACCATGCTGTTAGAATGTCTGATCGATCCGATGGATCTGGTAAAATAACGGAAGGGAGCTGTACTTAAAATGAAGAGAATATATTCCGTATTGGTAGAGAACCGTTCCGGTGTTCTGTGCAAGGTAGCCGGTCTGTTCTCCAGAAGATGTTTTAATATTGACAGCCTTGCCGTGGGAGAGACCGATGACCATGCAGTTTCCTGTATGACCATTGTAAGCTCAGGTGATGAGCGTACCCTAGAGCAGATTGAAAAGCAGCTGAATAAGAAACTGGATGTCATCAAAGTGAAGACTTTGTCCCAGGAACAGTGCTATACCCGGGAATTAATGTTATTAAAAGTTAAATATAACAAGAATAATCGTAGGGATATTATAGAAATCTGTGACATTATGAAAACAGAGATCGTAGATATGTCAAAACACTTTATGATGCTGCAGATTTGCGATGCTCCGGAGAAAATCGACACTCTGATCAAGATGCTTCAGACCATCAGTATTGTGGAAGTAGCTCGAACAGGAACCTTGGCATTATCAAAATGCACGGAAAATGATGATTAAAATACATCAATCATAATGTTAAATTCACTAATTGACATTCTGTAGTCATCTTGCTATATTAAGAATACAGTTGCTGCTCCGTCAGGGAGGACGGCTGTAGAAATACGAAAGGTATGGTAGATATTCATGCAGAAAAAAGTATTTCAGCTGTTGGTTGACAACACTTCAGGTGTGTTGAGCCGTATTGCCGGATTGTTTTCCCGTCGCGGTTACAACATCGAAAGTATTACGGCAGGTGTGACCGCCGATCCCCGTTTTACCAGAATCACCATTGTGACATCGGGAGATGACGATATTCTGGAACAGATCGAGAAGCAGGTGGGAAAGCTTGTGGATGTCCGGGATATTAAGGAACTGGACCCGGATGACAGCGTGTACCGCGAACTGGTACTGGTCAAGGTGAAAGTAGATCCCGAAAAGCGTCTGGAGATTCGCCAGGGGGTAGAATTCCTTGCCAACAATTTCCGTGCGAAGATCATTGATGTAGGTGCGGAGAATCTGATCGTTGAATTTACCGGTAATCACAGCAAGGTCAATGCGCTGATCCAGCGTTTTACGGAAGAGTACGAAGTACTGGAGCTTGCCAGAACCGGTATCACAGGTCTGGGAAGAGGTATCGAGAACGTTACCTATATTGAAGATTGAGGACTGACAGGCGTAAGACCTCACACTTTATGTTAGCTCTAGGGAAGATCCCTATCAGTTATAAATTTTATGTCTCATAACGGAGGAGAAGAAAATGGCTAAGATTTTTTATCAGGAAGATTGTAATCTCTCTTTATTAGAGGGTAAGACTATCGCAATTATCGGCTACGGCAGCCAGGGTCATGCACATGCACTGAACCTGAAGGATTCCGGATGTCATGTTATCATCGGTCTGTACGAGGGCTCCAAGTCCTGGGCAAAGGCTGAGGCACAGGGGTTCGAAGTATTCACCGCTGCAGAAGCTGCAAAGCGTGCTGACATCATCATGATCCTGATCAATGATGAGAAGCAGGCTGATCTGTACAAGAACGACATCGAGCCCAACCTGGAAGAGGGCAATATGCTGATGTTCGCTCATGGTTTCAACATTCATTTCGGATGTATCGTACCTCCCAAGAACGTTGATGTTACCATGATCGCTCCCAAGGGACCCGGACATACCGTAAGAAGTGAGTATCAGGCTGGTAAGGGTGTTCCCTGTCTGATCGCTGTAGAGCAGGATGCAACCGGTAAGGCTCAGGATCTGGCACTGGCTTATGCACTGGGTATCGGCGGCGCAAGAGCAGGCGTTCTGGAGACCACTTTCAGAACCGAGACCGAGACCGATCTGTTCGGTGAGCAGGCAGTTCTGTGTGGCGGCGTATGTGCTCTGATGCAGGCTGGTTTCGAGACTCTGGTTGAGGCTGGTTACGATCCCAGAAATGCATACTTCGAGTGTATCCATGAGATGAAGCTGATCGTAGATCTGATCTACCAGAGTGGTTTCGCAGGCATGAGATATTCTATCTCCAACACCGCTGAGTATGGTGACTACATCACCGGCCCCAAGCTGATTACCGAGGAGACCAAGAAGACCATGAAGAAGATCCTGTCTGATATTCAGGATGGTACTTTTGCTAAGGAATTCCTGTTAGATATGTCTCCCGCAGGCAAGCAGGTTCACTTCAAGGCTATGAGAAAGCTTGCTGCTGAGCATCCTTCCGAGAAGGTCGGCGAAGAGATCCGTAAGCTTTACAGCTGGAACAACGAGAGTGATAAGCTGATCAACAACTAATCAACTGTAAAAAATCCAATGCTATGACAAAAGGGCTGTGTAAGAATGTAAAAGTTCTGACACAGCCTTTTTTGGCAAAAAATCAGTTGTTTTCAAAGGAAAACCGCAAAAACAAACTGGAAAATACATATTAATTGCGATAAAATGAATAAGTAAGCCCGGAAAATAGAAACGTGGCATTGAAACATGAAACAGATCTGCGGACAGGAAAAGACATAAATGCGCAGATCACGGAAAGGCATGAAAAGCGGTATGAAAGATTTTGAAGCAAAAACATCCCCCAGGCAGAAAATGGATATCGAAAGCTGGTTTATCGAATGTTACCGGAACAATCAGGGGCATCCTCTGCGGACGTTAGTGCATCTGTACAAGGGAAATTATCATAAATTTGTTCTGGCAGTCATCTGCTTTTTTGCAAAGCATGCCTGCGTCTGGGTACTGCCGATCATTACGGCCAATATCATCAATGATGTGACATCCCACAACCCGTATACTTTTCGGAACATTATTTTTTACAGTATTCTGGAAGCAGGGCTGATCCTGCTGAACATTCCGATGAACTATCTGTATACTTCCTACAAGAGTCTGGCCACCCGCTATGCGGAGACGGGACTGAGGAAAGCATTGATCCGAAAGCTTCAGCAGTTATCCATTTCCTATCATGTGGAGACTCAGTCCGGGCGATTGCAGTCCAAGATCATGCGTGATGTGGAAGCGGTAGAGGGGCTTTCCACACAGTTATTTTTAAGCATTCTGAACATTGCGCTGAATATCGGTGTGGCGCTGGTGGTCACCATCAGCAAGAGCCGGATCGTATTTATCTTTTTCCTTTTGACCACACCGGTAGCAGCCATCACCATGGTCACTTTCCGGAATATCATGAAAAAACGGAACACTGAATTCCGTAAGGAAATGGAAGAGACTTCCGCCAGAGTCATGGAAATGGTGGAACTTGTGCCTGTGACCAGAGCACATGCCCTGGAGGACGAAGAAGTGGCAAAAATGAGCGGCCAGCTTTTTTCTGTGGCGGAAAAAGGCTACAAACTGGATCTGATCCAGGCATTGTTTGGCTCGGTGGGCTGGGCAGTATTCCAGATCTTCCAGGTGATCTGTCTGGCATTTACCGGATATCTGGCCATTGGCGGCAAAATTCAGGCAGGCGATATCACATTGTACCAGAGTTATTTTGCCACGGTAGTCAATCAGGTGTCCTCCATCGTCACCCTGCTGCCTACCATTGCCAAGGGTATTGAATCCGTCAATTCCATCGGTGAAGTATTGTTATCTGAAGATATCGAAGATAATGAGGGCAAGGAAAAACTGGAACAGGTGACCGGTACTTTTGATTTTGAGGACGTATGTTTCCATTATAAAAATAACGAACATAATGTATTGAACCATCTGAATCTTCATGTGAAATCGGGAGAGACTATTGCACTGGTGGGAGAATCCGGCGCCGGAAAGTCTACGATCCTGAATCTGGTCATCGGTTTTAATCAGGCGGAAAGCGGAAAAGTCCTGATCGATGGCAAGGATATCAGTAAGATCGATCTACGCACCTACCGAAAGCACCTGGCGGTAGTTCCCCAGACTTCGATCCTGTTCTCCGGAACGATCCGTGACAATATCACTTACGGTTGCGAAAATGTGTCGGAGGAAGAACTGCAGAAAGTGATCAAAGCTGCCAATCTGTCGGATCTGATCGCATCACTGCCTAAGGGTCTGGATACCATGGTGGGAGAGCACGGCGGCAAACTGTCTGGCGGTCAGAGACAGCGTATCTCCATTGCCAGAGCACTGATCCGGGATCCGAAGGTGATCGTACTGGATGAAGCCACCTCGGCTCTGGACAGTATTTCAGAAAAGCTGATCCAGCAGGCGCTGAACAATCTGACAGAAGGGCGTACCACCTTTATCGTGGCCCACAGACTGTCCACTATCCGGGATGCCGACAGGATCGCGGTCATTGCAGACGGTCGCTGCGCAGAGTACGGCACTTATGAAGAACTTATGGCTCTGCAGGGAGAATTTTATCAGTTGAAACAGATTCAGAGCTGATGGAAAACAGAAAACAGAAAAGTTGCTTGAAACATATGTTCGGCTATGGTATGATAAACATATCGTAGCCGATTTTTACAGGTTACTATTTGCAGGACAGGAAAGACGAGGACTTAGTATATATGTTTGCATATGTGAATGGCTTTTTGGAAGATGCCACGGTAGATAACGCTGTGATCGATGTCAACGGATTTGGTATCAATGTAAGGATTTCTGCGGATACAGCCTCCAGGCTGCCGGGAATCGGAGAAGAAGTTCGGCTTTACACTTATACCTATGTGAAGGAAGATGCCTTTTTACTATATGGTTTTCTCTCCCGAAGTGATCTGGAAATGTTCAAGCTGTGCATTACAGTCAGCGGAATCGGTCCAAAGGGAGCGCTGGCAATATTATCGGTCATGGATGCAGATGCTCTGCGGTTTGCCATTATGTCCGGGGATGCCAAGGCAATCTCCAGGGCCCCGGGAGTGGGAGCCCGGACGGCGCAGCGCCTGATTCTGGAATTAAAAGATAAGCTCTCCATTGATGATACACTGATCTCCAGAGAGATCGCCGCAGGCGGAGCCCAGGGAATCCTGACTGCCGGCAGCCTGCACATTGACAGTGAGAAGAAAAAGGAAGCCGTGGAAGCACTGGTGGCACTGGGATACGGACAGGCAGAGAGCCTCAAGGCTGTCAATGCCCTTGAGGATGTGGAGACCATGGATTCCGGCGCGATTCTGAAAGCTGCCCTGAAAAAATTGTTTTAAGGAACCGGATAAATTATGCCTAGAAGAATGATAGAGACAAATATCACAGAAGAAGATATCAAACTGGAAGGCTCTCTGCGGCCCCAGACACTGGACGACTATATCGGCCAGTCCAAGATCAAAGAGAACCTGAAGGTGTATATTACCGCAGCAAAGCAGCGCGGAGATGCACTGGACCATGTGTTGTTCTATGGACCTCCCGGACTGGGCAAGACCACGCTGGCAGGAATCATAGCCAACGAAATGGGTGTGCATATGAAGGTGACCAGTGGCCCTGCGATTGAAAAGCCCGGTGAAATGGCGGCGATCCTGAACAATCTGGAGGAGGGAGATCTGTTATTCGTGGATGAAATCCATCGGCTGAACCGTCAGGTGGAAGAGGTACTGTACCCGGCCATGGAGGATTACTGCATCGATATTATGATCGGAAAGGGTTCCAGTGCCAGATCTGTGCGTCTGGAGCTGCCGAAATTCACTCTGGTGGGAGCGACCACCCGTGCCGGACTTCTGACTGCACCTCTGCGGGATCGTTTCGGCATGATCCATCATCTGGAATTTTATACCATAGAGGAATTACAGCAGATCATCATGCATTCCGCCCGGATCCTGGACGTGGAGATCGAACCGGCCGGAGCAAAGGAAATGGCCAGAAGAAGCCGCGGTACACCGAGACTGGCGAACCGGATCTTAAAACGTGTCCGTGACTTTGCACAGGTTAAATACGACGGGATCATTACCGAGGAGGTAGCCAGAACGGCATTGGATCTGATGGATGTCGATAAGATGGGACTGGACCATATCGACCGCAATATTCTGGTCACGATCATTGAGAAATTCGACGGAGGTCCCGTGGGTCTGGATACCCTGGCAGCTGCCATCAGTGAAGATGCCGGTACGATAGAGGATGTCTACGAACCCTATCTGATCAAGAACGGATTTCTGAACAGAACACCCAAAGGCCGTGTAGTCACAGATCTTACCTATCATCATCTGGGACTGAATTGATACGTGCAGCTTACGAAATTTTACTTGCCACCCTATACATTCTGATATATAATAAATCTTGTATTATATTTTTGCGTAAATGGCATATATTGTGTTTTTCAAAAGAGTGTTAAGAGGGGTGTGGAGATGTCACCTAAGACAGATACAGAAGTGATCATAGGCGGAAAAGTATTTACTTTAAGCGGCTATGAAAGTGAAGATTATATGCAGAAAATTGCTTCCTACATCAATGGAAAGATTACCGAATACGGGAAGCTGGACGGCTTTCGCAGACAACCTCTGGATAAGCAGAACATTCTGCTCCAGTTGAATATTGCAGATGATTATTTTAAAGCCAAGAAGCAGATCTCCATTCTGGAGGAAGAACTGCAGGGCAAGGAAAAAGAGCTTTATGATCTGAAGCATGAACTGATTTCAGCACAGATCAAACTGGAAAATGCAGAAAAGCAGGGGAAGGAACTGCAAAAGCAGTTAAATGAAGACGCCAAGAAGATTGTACGTCTGGAGACAGAATTAAAAGACAAATAAATTGATAGCTGTCCGTTTTCGGGCAGCTATTTGCTTATATGAATCGAATGCAATAGAGGAAATCTGAAATCTATGAAAGCAGCAAAAAAAGTAGAATTACTGGCACCTGCCGGAAATGCGGAAGCCTTTTACGGGGCTATCCATGCCGGTGCGGATGCTATATATCTGGGTGGCAGCCGTTTCGGGGCCAGAGCTTATGCGGAAAATTTTTCGGAAGAAGAACTGGTTGCCTGTATCCGGTATGCTCATCTTTTTCAGCGAAAAGTATATCTGACGGTAAACACACTGGTAAAAGAATCGGAATTTTCCGGACTGTATGAATATGTATTGCCCTATTACCGGGCCGGACTGGATGGGGTGATTATCCAGGACATGGGAGTGTTTGCATATCTCAGAGAACATTTTCCAGGGATGGAACTCCATGGAAGCACTCAGATGACCATTACAGGGGAGTATGGGGCAGCTTTTCTGAAGGAACAGGGGGCCTGTCGTGTAGTTCCCGCCAGAGAGCTGAGCCTTGCGGAAATCCGCAGGATCAAGGAAGTCACAGGGCTTGAGATCGAATGCTTTATCCATGGAGCCATGTGTTATTGCTATTCCGGACAGTGCCTGTTCAGCAGTATTCTGGGGGGCAGAAGTGGCAACAGAGGACGTTGTGCCCAGCCTTGTCGCCTGCCCTATACCACTGGAAAACATCCGAAGGAATGTTATCCTTTAAGCCTGAAAGATATGTGTACCATTGAATATATTCCGGAGCTTCTGGAGGCAGGGATCGACTCCTTTAAGATCGAAGGCCGTATGAAGAAGCCGGAATATGCCGCCGGAGTTACGGCAATTTATCGCAAATATATTGACCAGTATTATGCGGATTCAAAAGCTCCTCAGAAGATTTCTGCGGCAGATATGCATACGCTTTCCTGCCTCTATATTCGCAGTGAGAGACAGGATGGTTATTATCACAAGCACAACGGCGGGGAGATGGTGACTCTGGACAGCCCGGCTTACAGCGGTAGTGATGAGACTTTGCTTCAGAATATCCGGAAGAAGCATCTGGAACACAGGCTGACCCTTCCGGTATCCATGCAGGCTGAATTTCTGACCGGGGAGACCGCAAAATTGTATTTGTGGACCGGAGAGAGTGCCGTCACCGTAGAAGGGAATGTGGTAGAAGAAGCTTCCCGACAGCCCATCACACAGGAAAATATAGCAAAACAGCTGGGGAAACTTGGCGACAGTCACTTCCATCTGGAGGACTCCATCGGAATCCGGGTAAGTGACAATGCTTTCTACCCGTTAAAAGCTATCAACGAGTTACGCCGAAAGGGACTTTCCCTGCTGGAAGAACAAGTGATCCTTGCAAACGGCTTCCTTTATGAGAGAACTTCCGAAAAAGCTCCGACACTGGCTGACGATGGTGATTTTCGGAAAAACGATAGTATAAAGTCTCAAAAATCCGATGAAAAATGGGCTATCACGATACGGACCCCGGAACAATGGCAGGGCTTTTGCAGTTCATCCTTCTGGAAAGATCCGGTCAGAACCGCCGGACAACTCAGACTCTATCTGGATGCGGATTTCCTGTTACAGGATCCGTCCGCTGCGGAGAAGATTTTGAGAAGCCTTACTGAAAAAGAGATCCAATCTGTGATCGCTCTGCCGAAGATCCTGCGCCTGCGGGATGGGCAGTATCTTGAAAAATTACGGAAATTGCTGCTGGAAAATCTGGCATATATAAATGGCTTTCAGGCAGCAAATATGGAACATATCGCGTTATTAAAACAATGGAATTTTACCGGAAAAGAAATCTATGGGGATCATAGTCTGTATCTCTGGAACCGGACCAGCCGGGATTTCTGGAAGGCATTCTTAGACGGCTATTGTCTGCCATTGGAGCTGAATGCCGCAGAGCAAAGGGACATTCTGGATCCTGCGTTTCCTGCGGAAAAAGTAATATACGGCAGGATCCCTATGATGGTCACCGCCAACTGCGTGCAGAAGACCACTGACCGGTGTCAGCCGCAGGAGAATCCGAAGGCATTGGATCTGATCGACCGCTATCATAAAAGATTTCCGGTTCAGCGGAATTGTACCCACTGTTTTAATGTGATCTATAACAGTGTTCCGCTTTCCTTGCACAAGGAATTATGTAAATGGAGCGGCCTGGTGACCGGACGGCTGGATTTTACCACGGAAAATGAGACCGAGACTTTGGAAGTCCTGGAGTATTTTGCCGGTACCCGTAAGGAATTGCCCTATGGGGAATATACCACCGGTCATGAAAAACGTGGAGTAGAGTAGACAGAAAGGTTTTGGATCCATGCAGGAATATGTGATTGAATTATCCAAATATTTTATCGCCTTTTTTATGGTGTTATATACGGCAAGCTGTTTTTATACCTTTCGGTATCCGGTGGGAGAGAAGCATCGTGGAGTATTTATTATACAGGGTCTTTTGATGTTTCTGGTGCAGGTCCTCTGTTTTCTGAACCTGTCCCTTGTCAGCGGAGATTTTCAGTATTTGTTTTTCTTTGCATTTATACTGATCTTTCTGTTTGCTACGATCACGATGGTATCGCTGATCTACGAGAATATTAACAGGCTTTTGCTGAATAATATGTGTATGCTTCTGGGAATCGGTCTTTGCATCGTATCGAGATTATCTTTTGACAAGGCCATCCGGCAATATGTGATCGTACTGGTATCTCTGATCTTTTCCCTGCTGGTTCCGTATCTGCTGGGAAAGATCCACTTTTTTAAGAAGATCACCTGGCTGTATGCCACGTTGGGAATTGCGCTGCTCAGTACGGTGCTGATCCTGGGAGAGGTGACCCATGGTTCCAAGATTTCATTTTCCCTGGGAGGAATCACGTTCCAGCCTTCGGAATTCGTCAAGATCCTGTTCCTGTTCTTTCTGGCGGGAGCGTTGTGGGAAAATGTCTCCTTCCAGAGAGTCGTTCTGACGGCGATCATTGCGGGAGCCCATGTGGTGATCCTGGTAGTATCCAAGGACCTGGGAAGTGCTTTGATCTTTTTCGTGGGCTTTGTTTTTGTGGTTTTTGCTGCCACAAGAAATTATCTGTATCTTCTTGCAGGACTTGTCGGCGGAGGTGCGGCTTCTTATCTGGCTTATCAGCTGTTTGATCATGTACGGGTCAGAGTACTGGCCTGGCAGGATCCCTGGAAATATATTGACAATAAAGGCTATCAGATCACCCAGTCATTATTTGCCATCGGCAGTGGAAGCTGGTTCGGCATGGGACTGTTAAAAGGTAATCCCACAGCGATTCCTTATGTGGAAGCGGACTTTATCTTTTCTTCCATCTGCGAGGAACTGGGCGTGATCTTCGGAATATGTCTGATCCTGATCTGTGTCAGCAGTTTTCTGGAAATGATGCGGGTGGCAGTATGCATTCATGACAGATTCTATCAGCTGATCGTATACGGCATCGGTATTATGTATATTTTCCAGATATTCCTGACCATTGGCGGCGGTACCAAGTTCATTCCACTGACCGGAGTGACACTTCCTTTCATCAGCTATGGAGGAAGTTCCGTCATGACGACCATGATCATGTTTTTCATTATACAGGGAATCTATATTCGCCTGCAGAAGGAAGGAGAGCGCAGAGGTGGCAGAAAATAAGGCGCAGAATACGCAGAAAAATACACAGAAAAAAGATGCCGACAGCAAAAAGGACGCCCGGAACAGAAAACGTATGGGCAACCAGCGGGAAATCTGGCTTTCTGCCGGAAGCATCGGTGTCCTGTTCTTGTGCCTGTTGGTCTATCTGTGTCATTTTGTGGCAACCAGCGAACAGGATATGATCAACAACAGTTATAATTCCCGTCAGCAGATTCTGCTGTCCCGCAATTACCGCGGATCCATTTATTCCAGGGATGGGGATGTTCTGGCAGAGACGATACTGGATGCGGATGAAGAGGAGACTCGAAACTATCCGTATAAGAATCTGTTTTCTCATATCGTAGGTTATTCCACTCAGGGACGCATGGGAGTGGAGGCTCTGGCCAATTACTATCTGATCAACACCAATACCTCCCTGAGCAATAAAGTGAAAAACGATACTGCCGGGAAAAAGAATCCCGGAGATAATGTATATACCACACTGGATGTCCAGATCCAGCAGGTGGCCAACGACCAGCTGGATATTTACCGTGGTGCCATCATTGTAACGGAAGTGTCTACCGGCAAGATTCTGGCAATGGTGTCGCATCCCGATTTTGATCCGAATACCATTCCGGAGATCTGGGATGATCTGATCGACAATGATTCCAGTACAGTACTGTTGAACCGCGCCACCCAGGGACTTTATCCGCCCGGATCCACCTTCAAGATCGTAACGGCATTGGAATATATCCGGGAGAATCCCACCACGTATCAGAATTATTCTTATAACTGTAATGGTTCTTTCCGGGTGGAAGACAGCAAAATCAGTTGTTATCACGGTTCCAGTCACGGACAGGTCAGCTTTCAGAAGTCCTTTGCAAAATCCTGTAACTCGTCCTTTGCCAATATTGGAATGAGCCTGGACAGAGAGGCTTTTCAGGAGACACTGAATGACCTTTTGTTCAATAAAGATCTGCCACTTACGCTGAATTATGCCAAAAGCTCGGCTATCGTCTCCGAAAGTACACCTTCCGCGGAAATGATGCAGACCTCCATCGGTCAGGGTAAGACCCAGATCACACCGATGCATCTGAATATGATCACCTGTGCCATTGCCAACGATGGTGTTCTGATGAAACCCTATGTCATTGATCATGTGGAAAATGATGAAGGTACTGTGGTAAAAAGCTTTAAGGCATCGGAATACGGCCGTCTGATGACAGAGGACGAATCTGCGATTCTGAAACAGTTGATGACCGATGTTGTGGAAGAGGGAACTGCTTCCAAGTTAAGAGGTTTAAACTATACGGCTGCCGGTAAGACAGGTTCTGCGGAATACAATAATATCAAGGGTGACAGCCATGCCTGGTTTACCGGTTTTGCTCCCGCAGAAGACCCGGAAGTCTGTGTCACCATTATCGTAGAGGGTGCAGGAAGTGGCGGTGATTACGCAGTTCCCATTGCAAGACGTCTGTTTGATGCTTACTTCAACCAGAAAGAGTGATCGGAGGAGTCAAAAGAATCATGATAGAGGCTACCAGTTGCGGTGGCGTTGTGATCTTCCGTGGGAAGATCCTGCTGCTGTATAAGAACATTAAGAATAAATATGAAGGCTGGGTATTGCCGAAGGGTACCGTCGAAGCCGGGGAGACCCATGAGGAGACCGCACTCAGGGAAGTGCTGGAGGAAAGCGGTTCCAAGGCATACATTGTAGATTATATCGGCAGAAGCGAGTATTCTTTTACCGTACCGGAAGATGTGGTGGAGAAGGAAGTCCACTGGTATCTGATGGGAACGGACAGCTATTACAGCAAGCCCCAGAGAGAAGAGTATTTTGTGGATTCCGGCTTTTACAAATATCATGAAGCATACCATCTTCTGAAATTTGCCAATGAAAAGCAGATTCTGGAAAAAGCCTATGCGGATTATCAGGAAAGAAAAAGGAATAATCAATGGAAAAATTGATTATTCCTGCTTTTCTGAAATATTTTTAAACATTCTTGACGATTTCCAGATCCGGTCTCTGCAAGAGATCTACAAATTCGTTTTTATCATTTTTTAAAATGGGACGGGAGTATTTGTTGGGATGAATGATCAGTACTTCCCAGATGCTTCCGTCATTCAGTTCCACGCTGGTTCCGATCTGGGCATCTGCAATACGTTTCATGATCGGCATCAATAATTCCACGTCATATTTATCCAGACTCTTTTCGAAATTCCCAAGAATCTGTAACGGTGTCAACGCATTACGGTAGGTTCTGGGAGACGCCATGGCAATATAGGCATCAATAATGGCAATATACCTTGCGAAGACATCAATTCTCTGTCCGGACATATGGTAAGGATAGCCGCTGCCATCGAGTCGTTCGTGATGCATGATCACAGCATTTTTCACATGCTCATTCAGATCCTGATTACGTACGGTGGTATAACCGACTACAGGATGAGTCTTGATAACTTTGAATTCTTCATCCGTCAGTTTGCCGGGCTTCCATAACAGTTCATAGGGCAGCTGCAGCTTGCCGATATCATAATAGAAACCGCAGAGAATCAGGGTATTTTTCTCTTCTTCGCTCATTCCCAGCCAGTCAGCGAAGGTCCCCGCCAGAAGAGCGGCATTCAGTCCCTGGGTATAGGTGAGTTCATCCTCACTGGGCATCAGATTGTACAGATAGTCTAACAGTACCGGGCCGGAAGTAATATAATAATACAATTCGTTGTAAATTGTCAGCAGAATAATATCCGCCGGTTTTCTTCCCATGATCAGCAGTTGTTTCATGGCTAATTTATATTGTCCCAAAAACAACGGATAAGCACGTTCGAATGCTTTGAAATTAGAATCAAAACGAATCTTGGCATAATGTGTAGTGGCGAAATCAACATCTTCCATTATGGTGACACATACCAGATTGTACCGTTTCAATTTCTCAATGATCTGCGGAGTGATGGTGGTTCCTGCAGGGTAGATCACACGATCCTGATCCAGAATGTCCTCCCCCAGGACCATATCCGGCTGTAACTCCATTTTAGTAATAACCTTCAAGGCTGTATCCTCCTCATTTGTACTAATTCAAGTATAAAATATCATACTAAAAAGTCAAGTAACAAAATTGTAATATAAAGGAAACTATGCTATACTAGGAGAAAAAGATTTAAGGAACTTGTGTATGGCAGGAAAGCTGAAGTTTGCGCAAAATCTCTATCTTGGAGAGGGCATCGCGCCGGAAAAACTGGATAAACTAAAAAAGAGGCTGAATAAAAAGCCTCTTCTGGCCAATGTATATCTGATCACTCCGGCCAGAAATCCGGCGGATCAGCTGGATATTTTTGATGCCAGACAGTTGGTACAGCCTCATTATAAGGACGAAGAATTTCTCGTTCTCGGTATGGCTTCCGGCTACGAGGATGCGCTGCAGCTGATCGAACGGATCACCGGAGAGTGCCTGAAAGCCAGAGGGGACTGTAATCTGCGGGAGTATTTACTATGTTGACGATTCTTTTTAAAATATTGAGTATTCTTGGGATCGTGCTTCTGATCCTGTTGGGAATCGCACTGGTGGTAATTCTCCTGGTTCTGTTCTTTCCGATTTCTTACAAAGCTGCCGGAAAGCGTACGGCAGAGGAATTCTGGATCACTGCGAGAGTAAAATGGCTGTTCGGTCTATTGCGGATGAACTGCGATTATCCTGATCCCGGGAAAATTTGCGTAAAGTTTTTATTCTTTACGCTATATGATTCTTCCGTAGAGAAGCCGGAGAAAACAGACCGGACATCGACGGAAACGACAGGGAACGAGAAAACACCCGCTTCTGCGGAGCAGACAACAGAAGAACATACCCCGGAATCTGTCGGGACGCCTAAGCTGATCGAAGCAGAAGATCCCACGGCATTCTCGGCAACGGCCGCAGATGTTGAGTCTGCTGCGGAAAGGGAGGATTCCGGAATCCCGGAACCGAGAACGCCGGAGCCAGCGGGAGAAGCTCCCGGGAAGACTACGGATCGTCTGTACGGATTTTTTACAAGAATCCGGTACACAGTCCGAAAGATTTGTGATAAAATCAAAAATATTCTGGAAAACATTGCATTTTACAAGAACCTGTGGAATGACCCGGATACCCAGGGACTTTTGAAACATGCCGGGAAACGTTTCGGACATATCTGGAAGCGGCTGCGCCCGAGAAAGCTTACGGTCAATGCCACGGTCGGCACCGGTTCTCCGGATACTACGGGATATCTGTATGGTATCTACGGAATGGTGCTTCCGAAGCTGGGAAAGGGGATCTGCATTACCCCGGATTTTGAACAGGCGATTCTGGAAGGGGATTTCAAGGCTTCCGGACATTTTACCGCGGCCTGTGTATTATTCCATTCCGTCCGACTACTTTTAGATCGGCGATTACGGGAATTGTTGCATAAAATCAGACAATATCAGAAGACACAGAAAAAATAACAGTGTAAAACAGGAGGTTTGTTATGGCAGACAAAGAGAATCAGTTTCAGGGCGTTGTAGAATCCCTGTTGAAGGGTATGGATACCGTATTATCCACTAAAACCGTAGTCGGTGAGGCTACAAAGATCGGCGATACGATCATCCTGCCGCTTGTGGATGTCACCTTTGGTGTCGGTGCCGGAGCCGGCAATAATTCCGAGAAAAAATCCGCATCCGGAGCCGGAGGCTTAGGCGGTAAGATGACCCCCAGTGCGGTTCTGGTCATCAAAAACGGTTCCACCAAGCTGGTAAATATCAAGAATCAGGATACAGTCACCAAGATTCTGGATATGATTCCCGATATCGTAGATAAATTTACCCAGCCGAAGGAAAAAGAAGAAATGTCCGATGCGGAAGTGGTAGATATCGCATTTCCTGAAGAGGAAGAGAAAACTACAGAAGACAAGTAATATTTAAAATACTCTGCATATAATAAAGTGAGAACAGTCTGGATCCGTTTGATAGATGAAGAAGATCATTGGTCTGATACTCTTTTTTGTGGCTGTCGGCATGCTGCTCATGCTCGTGATCCATAACCGTTTTATCGGCTTGATCATGGTAGCACTTTTATTATTTGCAGGGTATTATCTTTTCTGTGGTTGCGAGTAAGAGGGTGCAGTATGATTGATTGGGAAGAGGTCATTAAGGCAGAGAGTACCGAAGAACTGAAAGAAATAAAACTGTGGCTTTTCCAGGAAAATATGCGTCTGAAACAGGAACGCTCAGAGCTGGAGCAGGAGCGTACGGAACTGGAACAGGCCCGGAACAAATTTCTGGATGAGCGGGTGAAACTGCGGGACGAGCTGGATGAATTAAACCGCCGTACAATCATGGAACGGAAACGGCTGAAGGAAGAGAATCTGTTTTTTGAGAAGAAAATGGCCATTTTACAGGAGGGGTTCCGACAGCTGGAAGAAGACCGGAAGAAGTTCGAACAGGAACGGCAGATACTCATAGAGGAAGCCAGAGAACAGCAGGCCACAGGGCAGGATCCCGGAGAAGGCAGTTTTACAGCGGTACAGCTTTTATTCCGGGGAGTCAATAATCCGCTGGCTTTACGGAAGAGATACCGGGATCTGATCAAGATCTTTCATCCGGACAACCTGTTCGGTGACGGTGAACTGGCCGGACAGATCAACAAGGAATATCTGAAACGGAAACAGGAAGAGCGGTTCTGGTAACTGCATGGAAAATTACAAGCAAAAAATTAAGCCAGAAATGATGAATTTCATTTCTGGCTTTTTAAAATCCAATATTATCGCAGAAGATTAAGCTCTTTCAACTTTACCAGATTTTAAGCAGCTGGTGCAGACATGCATTCTTCTAGCTCCGCCGTTAACCTTGCACTTAACGCTCTTAACATTAGAGTTCCAAATTGCGTTGCTTCTTCTATGAGAATGGCTTACATTGTTACCGAAATGAACGCCCTTACCGCAAATATCACATTTAGCCATCTTGACACCTCCTCGATCTAACGCGCATCTTACGCTTACTTTTAAACAATTTTTTTCAATAAAATACATGTGAAATGCTCACAACATTGATATATTAACAGAAAACCAAAATAAAAGCAAGCAAAAAATATTTATTTTTTTTATTTTCTTGTTTCTTTTTCAAAGGAAAGCTGTTAAAATACATTTATATATGTCTGAACTGTAGATTTTCAGGCAGACATATCGGAAGAAACAAGTGATCCGAATATGAAGGAGGTTCTATATGAAAGGTTCTTCTATGAATACCCATATGGGAAATATTGTCATTGATAATGAAGTCATTGCACAGTATGCCGGCAGCGTGGCGGTAGAGTGCTTTGGTATCGTAGGTATGGCCGGAGTCAGCATGAAGGATGGTCTGGTAAAGCTGCTTAAGATGGACAGCATCACCAGAGGCATCAATGTGTCCCTGGACAACAATAAACTGGTTCTGGACTTCCACGTGATCGTAGCTTACGGCGTCAGCATTCTGGCTGTCACCGACAATCTGATCAGCAACGTAAAATACAAAGTGGAAGAGTTTACCGGTATTGAGATCAAAAAGATCAACATCTTTGTTGAAGGTGTAAGAGTGATTGATTAAGGAGGAAGTAATTGTGGCTTTACAACAAATCGACGCTAAGATGCTTTCCAAGATGTTCTTAGCCGGCGCCAAGAATTTAGAGAATAAAAAGGAATGGATCAACGAACTGAACGTATTCCCCGTTCCTGACGGAGATACCGGAACCAATATGACCATGACGATCATGTCTGCTGCAAGAGAAGTGTCCGCACTGGGCGAGGATGCAGATATGGCTGCCCTGTGCAAGGCTATTTCCAGCGGTTCCCTGCGTGGTGCCAGAGGTAACTCCGGTGTTATCCTGTCCCAGCTGTTCCGTGGCTTTACCAAGAGCATCAAGGAAGAGCAGGTTCTGGATATTCCTGTTCTGACCCGTGCATTTGATAAAGCGGTGGAGACCGCATACAAGGCTGTTATGAAGCCGAAGGAAGGTACGATCCTTACGGTAGCAAGAGGTGCTTCCGATAAGGCAAAGGAGCTGTGTGAAGATGGTGCAGAGGATCTGGAGCAGTTTTTAGGATCTGTGATCGAACATGCCCGTTACGTACTGAGCCAGACGCCTGAGATGCTGCCCGTATTAAAGCAGGCAGGCGTAGTGGATTCCGGCGGACAGGGTCTGGTAGAAGTTTTAAGTGGTGCGTATGACGCATTCTTAGGTAAGGAGATCGATCTGACCGTAGCTCCCGCAGCTACTGCGAAGGCAGAGGATACCAAGAGTTCTCTGGAAGTACAGGCAGAGGCAGAGATCAAGTTCGGTTATTGCACCGAATTCATCATTCTGTTAAATAAGCCTTTCAACGTAAAAGCAGAGATGGATTTCAAGGCATTTTTAGAGTCCATTGGTGATTCTATCGTATGTGTTGCGGATGACGATGTGGTCAAGGTACATGTACATACCAATGATCCCGGTCTGGCTATCCAGAAGGCATTGAAGTATGGTGCATTATCCAACATGAAGATCGACAATATGCGCTTAGAGCATCAGGAGAAGCTGTTCAAGCTCTCCGAAAAAGAAGCAGCGCAGAAGAAAGCGGAAGAAGAGAAGGCTGCACAGCCTCCCAAGGAAGTAGGATTTCTGGCAGTCTCTGTAGGTGACGGCCTGAGTGAACTGTTCAAGAGCCTCGGTGTGGATTATATCATCGAGGGCGGACAGACCATGAACCCCAGTACCGCAGATATTCTGGATGCAGTAGACAAGGTGAATGCGAAGACAATCTTCGTGCTTCCGAACAACAAGAACATCATTCTGGCAGCCAATCAGGCAGCGGAACTGATGACTGACAAGGAGCTTTTAGTCATTCCCACCAAGACGATTCCTCAGGGTATCACTGCTGTGATCAACTTTGTTCCTGAGCTGTCTGTGGAAGAGAATGAAGAGACCATGCTTCGTGAGATCAAGAATGTCAAGACCGGCCAGGTTACCTATGCGGTACGTGATACCGTGATCGATGACAAGGAGATCAAGAAGGATGACTTCATGGGTATCGGTGATCAGGGTATTGTAGCCGTTGGCACCGATATGGTAAAGGTGACCCGTGATATGATCGCCGAGCTGGTAGATGAGGATTCCGAACTGATCAGCGTATACTATGGCTGTGATGTGGCAGAAGATGCTGCTGAAGCACTGCGTGCAGATCTGGAAGAGGCTTATCCTGCATGCGATATTGAACTGCAGTATGGCGGACAACCTATTTATTACTATACTGTTTCTGTAGAGTAAATGGAAAGTTAGTAAAGAAATGCTATCAAATCCCCGTAGCCCTTGGCAGGGTATAAGAAACGCGGCACGCTCGTACTTTAGTACGATGCGCTCCTGTCGCAGAGCGTAGCGGTACATAAGCGGTCACAATACGACCGCAATGCGTCCCTTGGGACGCTATGGTACCGACGTCTGCTTACGGCACTGCTTATTCTTATACCCAGCCGGGGCTGCTGGTTTTTGAAAGCTTTCCAAAACGCAGAACTCCCGGCGTATGCGGTGCCATGTCGAAGATGTTTGTCGGAGGATGTTGATATTTTCTAGAAAAGTGCTGAAAGGCAGGGGGAAAGCGGACACGATGTCCGCGTCAGCCGATTGTCGACATGGATGTCGACTGTAGGCGGCCCCGTCATGACGAGAACTACTCATCACTTTTCGTAGAAAATTCACATCCGGAGACCTTACATCGAGACATGTGTATCGCATGCTCCGGGAGTTCGTGGATTTTGCCAATGTATTTAACTAACTTTCCATTTAAATAGAAAAGAGGGACTGGGATGAGTGATGCAATACCTGTGAACAGAATAAAAGGTGTGGGAGAGAAGACGGCGGCTCTGTTTGGTAGGATCAATGTTTTTACCGTGGAGGATCTGATCGGACATTATCCCAGGGATTACGAGACTTATGATGCTCCGGTACCCATCCGGGAGGCGTCTGCCGGCAGTGTGCAGGCCATCTATGGGCAGATCACGGCCATTCCCAATGTGAAGAAGGTCCGGAATCTGTCGATCCTGAACGCTGTGCTGACGGATGACAACGGAGATTCCATTCAGCTAACTTTTTTCAATATGCCATTTTTAAAAAAGGTGTTAAAACCCGGCGGATTCTATCTGTTCCGTGGTCTGGTACAGCAGAGGGGCACTCATAAGATCATGGAGCAGCCCAGAATGTTTACCTGGGAGGAATATCAGAAAAAATCAGGTCGGCTTCTGCCCAGATATGCCCTGACCAAAGGACTGACCAACCAGACGGTGCAGAAGTCCGTAGCCCAGGCACTGGAATATTATCCCCCGGAAAAAGAATATCTGCCGCAGTCCGTATTGCAAAAAATACCCATGCTTTCCCACAGGGAAGCTGTCAATTCACTGCACTTCCCGGAAAACCGGGAGGAACTGCTGGCAGCAAGGAATCGTATCGTATTCGAAGAATTCTTTTCTTTTTTACTGGTTCTTCGGAAAAATAAAGATCTGGCGGCGAAGACGGAGAATCATTTTCCCATGTATGAGACTGCGGATACCGTAAGATTTCTGGAGCAGCTGCCGTTTCCTCTGACAAAAGCCCAGAAAAAGGTCTGGGGAGAACTCAGAGAGGATATGGGAAGTCCTTATGCCATGAACCGGCTGATCCAGGGTGATGTAGGCTCCGGTAAGACGATCCTGGCAGTGTTGGCACTTCTCATGTGTGCGGCTAATGGTTATCAGGGAGCAATGATGGCCCCTACTGAAGTTCTGGCAGTCCAGCATTTTGAGACCATTTCAGGATATGTAAAAGAATACGGCATTGCTTTTCGACCGGTGCTTCTAACCGGTTCCATGACGGCAAAAGAGAAGCGGGAGGCTTACGCCCAAATTGCCTCCGGTGAGGCCAATCTGATCATTGGGACCCATGCCCTGATCCAGGAGAAGGTGGAATATGCCTCCCTGGCACTGGTGGTAACGGACGAGCAGCACCGTTTCGGAGTAAGACAGCGGGAGACACTGGCCGCCAAAGGAAAAGAACCCCATGTACTGGTCATGAGTGCCACCCCCATTCCCCGGACGCTGGCCATCATTTTATACGGCGATCTGAAAGTTTCTGTCGTGGATGAGCTTCCTGCAAATCGTCTGCCGATCAAGAACTGCGTCGTAGGAACTTCCTATCGTCCCAAGGCCTATGAATTTATTGCAAAAGAAGTGGCCTCGGGAAGACAGGCTTATGTCATCTGTCCTATGGTGGAAGAGGGTGAATCTGAAGATCTGGAGAACGTCGTGGACTATACGGAAAAGCTTCGGGCAGCTCTGCCTCCATCTGTACAGGTAGCTTATCTCCATGGAAAGATGCGACCGGCGGACAAAAACCGTATCATGGAAGAATTTGCCAACAAAGAGATTGATGTCTTAGTCTCTACCACAGTCATTGAAGTCGGCATCAATGTTCCCAATGCCACGGTAATGATGGTGGAGAACGCAGAGCGCTTCGGTCTGGCACAGCTGCACCAGCTGCGGGGACGTGTAGGACGTGGAGAATTCCAGAGCTATTGTATTTTCATCAGTACTTCCGAGGCCAAAGAGACCATGGAACGTCTGCAGATCCTGAACCATTCCAACGACGGTTTCCATATCGCCTCCGAGGATCTGAAACTGAGAGGCCCCGGTGATATCTTCGGAATCCGGCAGAGCGGTGAATTTTCTTTTGTACTGGGAGATATCTATACGGATGCATCACTGTTAAAGGAGGCTTCTGAAGCCGTAGATACGCTGTTATGCTCAGATCCGGAACTGAGCAGCGAAGACACGCTGCCGTTGCGGCAATATTTTGAGGAACATCGCTCGGCAAATATGGTTGACTTTCGGACCATCTGACAGTAAAATTACTTTTAGGTTCAAAGTTTCAAACTGCGAATCGGGTAATTTCTGCAAAATAATGCAAAGGGAAGGTTTAGATACCAAATGGCAAAAATAGCAATTGTAACAGACAGTAACAGCGGTATTACGCAGGCGGAGGGGAAAAAAATTGGAATTTATGTACTTCCCATGCCTTTTATGATTGATGAAGTCACTTATTATGAAGATATTGACCTGACACAGGAGCAGTTCTATGAAAAGCTGAAATCCGGTGCCAATATTGCCACCAGCCAGCCGTCTCCTGACAGTGTCACCAGTCTGTGGGACAAGCTTTTGCAGGAATATGACGAGATTGTACACATTCCCATGAGCAGCGGTCTGTCCGGTTCCTGTCAGAGTGCCATGGCCTTTGCGGCAGATTATGATGGCAGAGTTCAGGTCGTGAACAACCAGAGAATCTCCGTAACCCAGCGTCAGTCTGCACTGGATGCCCTGCAGCTTGCGGCAGCCGATAAAGACGCGGCCCAGATCAAAGAATTCCTGGAAAATGATAAATTCAACAGCAGTATCTATATTATGCTGGACACCTTGTATTATCTGAAAAAAGGCGGACGGATCACTCCGGCGGCCGCAGCCATCGGTACCATGCTTCGCCTGAAACCGGTGCTGACCATTCAGGGTGAAAAGCTGGATGCCTTTGCAAAGGCAAGAACCACCTCACAGGGCAAAACCATGATGATCAATGCTATTAAAAAGGACATCAACGAGCGTTTTGGCGGCATGACGGAGGACAAGCATATCTGGCTGCAGATTGCCTATACCCACGACCGAGCTGCAGCAGAACAGTTTCGCACCGAGGTAGAGGCGGAATTCCCCGGCTATGATATTCATATCGATCCTCTGTCCTTAAGCGTTGCCTGCCACATCGGACCCGGTGCCTTGGCACTGGCTTGCTGTAAGAAGATCACGGTGTAATTTAAGAATTTCCTAACAGATAATTTTGACCACCAGTTCAGAATCAGGGAACTGGTGGTTTTTTATTTCTGGCAGGGTGCTATGCTATCCCTTGTATTTTTTTCTTTTCCAAACACAAAATCTATGCTATACTAAAGACAATCATGTGTTGATAAGGAGTTCCATTTCATGGCAAAAGACAATAATTATGATGCCTCAAGTATTACCGTTCTGGAAGGTCTGGAAGCGGTAAGAAAGAGACCCGGAATGTATATCGGCAGTGTCTCCACCAAGGGTCTGAACCACCTGATCTACGAGATCGTAGATAACTCTGTGGACGAGCATCTGGCAGGATACTGTGATACGATAAAAGTAACATTAGAAGCGGATGGCTCCGCCACGGTAGAAGACAACGGACGTGGTATTCCCGTGGGAATGCACGAAAAAGGGATCAGTGCGGAACGTCTGGTATTCACGACCCTGCATGCCGGCGGTAAATTTGACAACTCCGCTTATAAGACCAGCGGTGGTCTGCACGGTGTAGGTTCCTCTGTAGTAAATGCACTTTCTACAAGGTTGACTGTAAGAGTCAAGAGCGGTGGCTGCATCTATGAGGATCATTACGAGAGAGGTATCCCCGTCATGGATCTGGTGGACGGTCTGCTTCCCGTAGTGGGCAAGACCAGAGAGACCGGTACGACCATCAATTTCCTGCCGGATGACACCATCTTTGACAAGACCCGTTTCAAGGAAGATGAAGTAAAGAGTCGTCTGCATGAGACCGCTTATCTGAATCCGAAGCTTACGATCATTTTTGAAGACAAGCGAAAAGAAGAACCCGAGAAAGTCACCTACCATGAACCGGAAGGCATCATTGGCTTCATAAAAGACATGAACCGTTCCAAAGAGACCGTCCATGATGTCATTTTCTTTTCCGGCGAGAGCGAAGGAATCTCTGTGGAAGTGGCCTTCCAGTATGTGAATGAATTTCATGAGAATGTACTGGGCTTCTGTAATAACATTTACAACTCTGAAGGCGGTACCCACCTTACTGGCTTTAAGACCCAGTTCACCAATGTGATCAATACCTATGCCAGAGAGCTGAACATTTTAAAGGAAAAGGATGCGAACTTTACCGGTGCCGATGTCCGGAACGGAATGACGGCAGTGGTATCCATCAAGCACCCGGATCCCCGTTTCGAAGGCCAGACCAAGACGAAACTGGACAACCAGGATGCCGCCAAGGCCGTGGCCAAGGTGACCGGCGAAGAGATCGTCCGGTTCTTCGACCGCAATCTGGAGACTTTGAAGAGCATTATCGGCTGTGCGGAAAAGGCAGCCAAGATCCGTAAGACAGAGGAAAAAGCCAAGACCAATATGCTGACCAAGCAGAAGTTCTCCTTTGATTCCAACGGAAAACTTGCAAACTGCGAGTCCAGAGATCCCTCCAAGTGTGAGATCTTCATCGTAGAGGGTGACTCTGCGGGCGGCAGTGCCAAGACTGCCAGAAACCGTATGTATCAGGCCATCCTTCCGATCCGCGGTAAAATCCTGAACGTAGAGAAAGCCAGCATTGACAAAGTACTGGCCAACGCCGAAATCAAGACCATGATCAACGCTTTCGGCTGCGGATTTTCCGAGGGCTATGGCAACGATTTCGATATTAGTAAGCTGCGCTATGACAAGATCATTATCATGGCGGATGCCGATGTGGATGGCGCACATATTTCCACGTTGCTGCTGACCTTATTCTATCGTTTCATGCCGGATCTGATCTTCGAAGGCCACGTATACATAGCAATGCCTCCCTTATATAAGGCCATGCCCTCCAAGGGAGAAGAAAAATATCTGTATGATGATAAGGCACTGGAAAAATACCGCAAGACCCACAAGGGTCCCTTTACCTTACAGCGATACAAGGGTCTGGGTGAGATGGATGCCGAACAGCTGTGGGAGACCACACTGGATCCGGAACGCAGATTGTTGAAATTAGTAGAGATCGAGGATGCCCGCATGGCTTCCGAGATGACCGAGCTTCTCATGGGAACAGATGTACCGCCCAGAAAAGCCTTTATTTATGATCACGCTACAGATGCGGAATTAGACATCTAGTATCGTAAGATCCTGAAATGTAATGTCAGAAAGGCGAGGACCAGAAATGGACGACAGCAGAATCATAAAAACAGAATACTCCGAGGAGATGCAGAAATCGTTCATCGACTATGCCATGAGCGTTATTATCGCCAGAGCTTTGCCAGATGTCAGAGACGGTCTGAAACCGGTACAGCGCAGAACTCTCTACGATATGCACGAACTGGGGATCCGTTACGACCGCCCCTACCGTAAAAGTGCCCGTATCGTAGGTGATACCATGGGTAAATATCACCCCCACGGCGACAGTTCCATCTATGAGGCACTGGTAGTCATGAGCCAGGATTTCAAAAAGGGCATGCCCCTGATCGACGGCCATGGTAACTTCGGCAACATTGAAGGAGATGGTGCCGCAGCCATGCGTTATACCGAGGCAAGACTTCAGAAGGTGACGCAGGAAGCTTTTTTGGCAGATCTGGACAAGGATGTGGTAGACTTTGTTCCGAACTTCGATGAGACGGAAAAAGAGCCATCCGTACTGCCGGTAAAGATTCCGAACCTGTTGGTTAATGGTTCCGAAGGGATCGCCGTAGGCATGGCCACCAGCATTCCCCCTCATAATCTCGGGGAAGTCATTGATGCCGTAAAGGCTTATATGCTCAATAATGAGATCACAACAAAAGAACTGATGCGTTACCTGAAGGGGCCGGATTTTCCCACCGGCGGCATCGTTATCAATAAGGATGAACTGGAAGACATCTATGAGACCGGAACCGGCAAGATCAAGCTGCGGGGCAAAGTGGAATTCCAGAAGGGAAAAGCTGGGAAGACCAATGTAGTGATCACCGAGATCCCCTATACCATGATCGGTGCCAATATTGCAAAGTTTTTATCCGACGTGGCCGCTCTTTCCGAGACGAAGAAGACACAGGATATTGTGGATATTTCCAACCAATCTTCCAAGGAAGGCATCCGTATCGTCATCGAACTTCGTAAGGATGCCGATCCCGAGAACTTTGTAAATATGCTCTATAAAAAGACTCGTCTGGAGGATACCTTCGGTGTCAATATGCTGGCTATCGCAAACGGCAGACCAGAGACTATGGGCTTAAAGCAGATCATCAAGGCCAATGTAGATTTCCAGTTTGAAGTGGCTACCAGAAAATATACCAATCTATTGGCCAAAGAGCAGGAGCGCAAGGAGATTCAGGAAGGTCTGATCAAGGCCTGCAATGTGATCGATCTGGTCATTGAAATTTTACGCGGATCCAAGGATCGTGCCATGGCAAAAGCCTGTCTCGTAGAGGGTAAGGTCGATGGCATCAAGTTCAAGTCCAAGGAATCCAGGATCATGGCAGCCCAGCTGATGTTCACCGAGAAACAGGCCAATGCCATCTTAGAGATGCGTCTGTATAAGTTGATCGGTCTGGAACTGGAAGCACTGATCAACGAACACGAAGAGACCATGGCAAACATCTATCGCTATGAGGATATTCTGGACCGCAGAGATTCCATGGCCCAGGTCATCATGAATGAACTGGACGGATTCAAGAAGGAATACAGCCATCCCCGCAAAACTGTCATCGAGAACGGACAGGAAGCGGTCTACAAGGAAAAAGAACTGGAAGAGATGGATGTGGTATTTCTCATGGATCGATTCGGCTATGCCAAGACTGTGGATGTCTCCACCTACGAGCGGAATAAAGAAGCTGCAGATGCAGAAAATAAATACGTCTTCACCTGTAAAAATACCGGAAGGATCTGCCTGTTCACCAGCACCGGACAGATGCATACCATCAAGGTGCTGGATCTGCCTTACGGCAAGTTCCGTGATAAGGGCACACCCATTGACAATGTAAGTAACTTCAGTCAGAAGAACGAGGAGATCATATACATCACCAGCCAGAAGGAGCTGAATCTGTGCCGGGTAATCTTCGCCACCGCCCAGTCCATGTTAAAAGTGGTAGACGGCGGGGAATTCGATGTGACCAAACGTACCGTTGCCGCTACGAAGCTGGCGGAGGGTGACTGCGTTGTAAACGTTGCTGCCCTGACTGACCAGCGGAACATCGTATTGCAGACCAGGGGAGGATTTTTCCTGCGCTTCTCCATCGATGAGATCCCCGAGAAAAAGAAAGGTGCCATCGGTGTCCGCGGTATGAAACTGGCTGACAAGGATGTAGTGGAAAACGTATATTATACCAAAAATGCCGTAGAGACCACCATTGAATATAAGGGCAAGGAGCTCATCCTGAATAATCTGAAACTCGGCAAACGTGACAGCAAGGGCACCAAAGTGAGAGTGTAACTTTTTAAACAGAATCATTCATACAACATTTATAGAGAAAACGGAGAGTAATCATATGAGAGTCATTGCGGGAACTGCAAGAAGTCTGCCCCTTAAGACTCCGGAAGGAATGGATACCAGACCCACCACCGACCGGATCAAGGAAACCCTTTTTAATATGCTGCAGACCTATATTCCGGACTGTGTGTTCGTGGATATTTTCAGTGGCAGCGGCGGCATCGGCATCGAAGCATTAAGCCGCGGTGCCAGAAAAGCCTATTTTATTGAAAATGCGCCGAAAGCCCTGGCATGTATCGAGGACAATCTGGCATTTACGAAAATGAAAGACCGTGCTATAGTATTAAAACAGGATGCCTGCGCAGGACTGACGGGCATCTATGAAAAGCACGTGGATGTGATCTTCATGGATCCACCCTACGATCAGGAGCAGGAGCGCAGAGTCTTAGAGCAGCTGCGCTATGCCAAATATGTCTCCGAAGAGACTCTGATCCTGGTAGAAGCCTCTCTGCATACCGATTTCTCCTATGCGGAAGACTTAGGGTTTGAAGTGATCCGTGAGAAAAAATACAAAACCAACAAGCATGTGTTCCTTCGCAAGAAGTAACACTGAAAGGCATGATTTTTATGAAAAGAGCTGTTTACACCGGAAGCTTTGATCCCGTCACCAACGGTCATATGGATATCATAAGACGGGCATCCGAAATATTTGATGTTCTGATCGTCAGCATTTTGAACAATAAAGAAAAGACACCGTTGTTTTCTGTAGAGGAACGTGTTAAGATACTAGAAGAAGCCACAAAAGATCTGCCTAATGTGCAGATTGACAGTTTCAGTGGGCTTTTAGTGGATTATGCCAGGGAAAAAGATCTGCATGTTATCGTAAGGGGCTTACGCGCCATTACGGATTTTGAATATGAACTGCAGATGGCACAGACCAACCGGATGTTGTCCCATGGCAAAATTGATACGGTATTTTTGACCACCAGTCTGGAATATGCCTACCTCAGTTCTTCCGCCATCAAGCAGATTGCAAGTTTTGATGGAGATATCACCCCTTGTGTTCCGGATTTTGTGGCGAAACTGATCTACGACAAATATCGCGAGAAAAAGCTTTCAGAGCATAGTGATGTGTAAATAAGGAGAGTTTCATGAGCAGCAGAATCGAACAGTTAATTGATGAAATAGAAGAATACATCGAGGGTTGCAAGCCGAAGTTCATGTCCAGTACCGAAATCATCGTGAATAAGGATGAGATTGATGAGTTACTGCGGGAACTGCGTATGAAGACCCCGGATGAGATCAAGCGCTACCAGAAGATCATCAGCAACAAGGAAGCCATCCTAAACGATGCCAAAGCCAAGGCAGAAGCATTGATCAACGAGGCTACCGTGCATACCAACGAGCTGATCAACGAGCATGAGATCATGCAGCAGGCTTACGCCCAGGCCAACGAGGTCGTTACCATGGCCAGTAAGCAGGCCCAGGAGATTCTGGACAATGCCACTATTGAGGCCAACAATGTCAAATCCGCTGCCATGCAGTACATGGATGATATGCTGGCACATCTGGAGAATATTATTTCTTCCTCCACACAGCAGGCCAGCGCCAATTACGATGCTCTGATCGGCAATCTGAACCAGTATCGTGACATTATCCAGTCCAACCGCAGTGAGCTGCACCCCGTAGATGAGGATCTTGATGACGTAGATACTGCTGCGGATGCCGAAGACAATCTGGACGTTATGTAAAGCATGTCCAAACAACGAGTACGAAAAACCAGTTTTCTGCTGAAAGCTGGTTTTTTAAAAATAAAGGAATACGATAAATGAAAGTATGGAAAAAGCAAAAAGGGCTGTTAGTCAGGACAATGATCTGTGCGGTCAGTCTTGCAGCAGCCTGTTTTTATGGAAATTCCCTGCCTGCACAGGCGGCTCCCAGAGCGCAGGAGACCGGAGAAAGGGTCATCATTGTCATTGATCCCGGACATGGCGGTGATAACGAGGGAACGCTGGAAGGCCCTGCACAGGAGAAAAAAATGACCATGGTGACCGCGCTGGCCATGTACGAGGAACTGACAAAATACGATAATGTGGATGTCTATCTGACTCATACGGATGATGTGACCATGTCTCTGGCAGACCGGGCACAATTTGCTGCAGACCGGAATGCGGATTTCCTGTTCAGTATTCATTACAACGCTTCCATGGATCATGATCTGTTCGGATCCGAAGTCTGGATCTCTTCCGTACAGCCTTACAACGCTTACGGTTATCAGTTCGGCTGGGAACAGATGCAGCAGATGCAGGACATGGGACTGTTTCTACGGGGAGTCAAGACGAAACTTAAAGATAACGGTGATGACTATTACGGAATTATAAGAGAAAGTACCTCCAGATCCATTCCCTCCGCCATCATCGAGCATTGTCATGTGGATGAGAGCAGAGACACTCCTTACTGCCAGACAGAAGAGGACTGGAAGAAATTCGGCAGGGAGGATGCTTTGTCTGTTGCAAAATATTTCGGATTATCCAGTGCAAGTCTTGGTGTGGACTACAGTGGAGAGGCAGACGCTCTTCCGGAAGTCTCGCTGCAATCCATTCTGCCTGCCACTGTGCGGGACAAGACCGAACCGGATATCTGCCAGCTGACTTTGCAGAATGCAGACTATGAGACCGGAGAAGTCTCTCTGGAAGTGACGGCAGCCGACTATGACTGCCCCATGATGTATTACGATTACAGTACCGATGGAGGCAGGACTTATACCGAACTGCTTCCCTGGCCGGGACTGGATATTATGGCCGGGACCTATCCCGATACCTTCACATTTTCCGTGACCTTCACAAAGGGGGAACAGCCGGTGATCACCGTCCGCGGTTACAATCAGGCGGATCTGTTCACAGAGAGTGATCCTGTCACCTTTGCACAGCCTTTTATTGATCAGGAAAAAGCTGCCGAAGAGGCATTACAGGAAAGTCTTGCGGCACAGGAGGCAGCGGAAGCTTCCCGGGCTGCAGAGGAACGGATCACAGAAGCTGGCAGTTCCGTGATCACCATGGCCGATGCCGCCGGAAATACTCCGGTGCCTTCCGAAAAAAGTCCGGAAGTGAATTTCGGTGTTTTTCTGGTGATCTGTGGGATTCTGGTAGTGCTGTTGTTACTGGTCTTTTTGTTATACCAGATCCAACAGGGCAGACACAGAAAACGAAGACGGAAAAATCAAAGCAGAAAAGTATCCGGAGACAACAGAAACCATCCCAGATAATAAGCTGCAGTAAGCACTGTCAGTACCATTTTATGAAGGATGTAGGACTTGAGAGAAAGCCCGGTATTGCGGATACAGCTTCCGGTCTGGGCGATACAGCTTAAGCCGCCAAAAGGCAAAAGCAATAACGTATACAAAGGGAATCTGTCTCCCAGCAGCTTCAGGCCCCCACTGATCTCCAAAAGCGGTGCATACCGGAAACTGTCGGGAAGTAAAAGTCTTGGCAGAAGATTCAACAGATTGAAAAAGATCATGTAGCCTCCCAACTGTAAGATGCTTCTTCCGGCAGCGGTAATAGCATCATCCAGGGCATCCGGCAGGGACATGGCAGGAAGGGGAGCCAGACCGGCCGGTTCCAAAAACTTCGCTGCGTTGTCTCTTCCGAAAGCTTGGTCTGTTTTCTCTGGAATCCGATTTCTGTATACGCTATAACGCAGGGAAATACCATATAGCAATGGAATGCCATACATACCAAATACATAGGGGAGCACCAGCTTCCTATGCAGTAGCGGCAGTACAAAACCCAGAAAATATACCGGTCCCAGATTGTTGCAGAAGGCCAGCAGATATTGTCCTTCCTCCGAAGAAAGTTCCTGTCGGTTCCGTAAATCCGCAATCGTCCGGGCACCCATGGGAAATCCGCACAAAAAGCCCACCAGGATCACATAGATTCCCGGTCCGGGCAGGCGAAAGATTCTTCCGAACAAAGGTCTTACTGGGCGGATCAGGCTGTCCGTCATGCCCATACGGATCAAAGTGCCGGACAGGATCATAAACGGCAGAAGCACCGGTACCATTTTTTCATACCAAAGATTCAGACCCAAGGCAGCATAGGCAAGGCTCAGGGAAGAATGAGTCAGAATACAGCCGGTCATTAGAACAAAGAAACAGATTCCGAATATTTTTTTCATGGCTGTCTGCCTTGAAAGGTTTGTATACTATATGCCGATGAAGAAAAATTAAGTCTAAGAAAGAGATCAAAGCCCATGCGGTTGGATAAATTTTTATGCGATAACAATATTGGCACTCGAAGTCAGGTGAAAGAGTACATCAAAAAAGGTCAGGTGACAGTAAACGACCAGATAATCAAAAAGCCGGAGACAAAAGTCAATGAAGAGACCGATACGGTGGTCTGTCAGGGACAGCCGATCCATTATAGGAAATATGTCTATTATATGTTAAATAAGCCGGAGGGGGTTGTCTCTGCCACCAACGATAATACAGCCCCAACCGTGGTAAGTCTCCTTACTGTCCCGGAACAAAAGGATCTGTTCCCGGTAGGGCGGCTGGACAAGGATACCACGGGATTGCTGCTCCTGACCAATGACGGTGCTCTGGCCCATGATCTGTTGTCACCGAAAAAACATGTGGATAAGACCTATCTGGTAAAGCCGGAAAAGCCGCTTTCCGCAAAAGATATCCACCGGTTGGAAAACGGGCTTGACATCGGTGATGAGAAACCGACAGCCCCGTCCAAAGCCAGACTTACAGAAAACGGTGATCTGTTATTGACCATTCATGAAGGCCGGTTTCATCAGGTAAAACGGATGTTGCAGGCGGTTGATAATCAGGTACTTACACTGGAGCGGGTAAGCTTCGGCCCCCTGTCCCTGGATCTTTCCCTGCAAAGAGGGGAATACCGGGCATTGACGGAAGAAGAGATCGAAGTCTTGTCTGCCGCTGGAAAGAAATCATAAATAAAGGAGTTATTTTTCATGCAATTCAAAAGAATGTTTACCACTGATGCCTATAGAGGAACCCGCGGGTATCTCCGCACACAGAAAATTTATGAGATTTTAAGAACCGTGCTTTATTTTGCCATCTCTCTGTCTCTGTTTATCGCCGGATGGGTCAGCACCGGAAGCCGTGAGAATCTCCTGACCATCGTGGCGGTACTGGGATGTCTTCCGGCCTGCAAGAGTCTGGTAGAAATGTTCATGTTCCTGCGCTACCGGGGCTGTGACGAGCAGGTAGCTGCAAAAATCGCGGCACATACAGAAGGCCTTACCACTCTCTACGATATGGTATTTACTTCCTATGAAAAGAATTATGTTATCTATCATCTGACAGTCTGCGGTAATACGGTCTGCGGCTACACCACGGATCCGAAATTTGCGGAACAGGCTTTTTACAAGCACATTCAGGACATTCTGAAAAAAGACAATTACAGAGAAGTCTCTGTGAAAATATTTAACGATCTGGACAAGTATCTGACAAGATGTGATCAGTTAAAGGAGCTTTCCTCACAGCCGGAACTGTCTGCCGGGATCTGCCAGACCTTAAAGAGCGTATCTCTATAACTTACTTCTCAAAAGGAGGGTGTCCTATGCAGTTGCTTACCATTGGCAAAAATCAGGCGGGACAACGTCTGGACAAATTTTTAAAAAAAGCGTTACCTAATGCAGGCACCGGATTTTTATATAAGATGCTTCGCAAGAAAAATATTACGTTGAACGGGAAAAAGGCTGAAGGTAAAGAAATCCTTGCCCAGGGAGACGAGGTAAAATGTTTTTTCTCTGAGGAAACTTATGCCTCTCTGTCCGGTGCCGGGGTAGCGGAAGATACTTCCGATTACCGTAAGGCTTACCGTTCCTTAAAGGATATCAGCGTTCTTTATGAGGATGAAAATATCCTGTTGCTGAGTAAACCTGCCGGAGTTCTGACCCAGAAAGCCAAACCGGAAGATCTTTCCCTGAACGAATGGCTGATTGGCCACCTGCTGGCTGCCGATGCCATAAAAGAAACCGATCTTGCCACCTTCCATCCATCGGTCTGCAACCGCCTCGACCGCAATACCAGCGGTATCGTATTGTGCGGAAAGACGCTGGCCGGTTCCCAGGCACTCAGCCGGATCATCAAGGATCGTTCCGTAAAGAAATATTATCAGACCGTCTGTAAGGGCAAGATTTTACAGGAAAGCACCCTGGAAGGCTATCTGTACAAGGACGAACGCACCAATACGGTACAGGTATTTCCAGATATGGCGGAGGCTCCGGAAGATGCTTCCTTTATAAAAACAATCTACACTCCCAGTGCGGTGGCTGGGGAATATACCCTGCTGACCGTAGAACTGGTCACCGGCAAAACCCACCAGATCCGTGCCCATCTGGCCAGCACCGGACATCCGTTACTTGGTGACACCAAGTACGGAGACAGCAAATTAAATCGCAGGATGCAATCGGAATACTCTCTGCACCACCAGCTTCTGCATGCCGGAAGAGTGTGTTTCCCGGAAGAAGCGGAAGGACCTCTTGCAAAGGTGAGCGGTCAGACTTTTGACGCACCGCTTCCCCATAAATTTGCAG
The DNA here is from genome assembly GCA_003584705.1 of Lachnospiraceae bacterium GAM79. Lineage (GTDB taxonomy): Bacteria > Bacillota > Clostridia > Lachnospirales > Lachnospiraceae > Acetatifactor > Acetatifactor acetigignens. Next base: position 2,039,779 of record AP018536.1, on the reverse strand, counting down.
AGATCTTACAGGCTCTGAATCTGACACCGGATTTCGCCTGCTAGAAAGGAAAACTAAGAACAATGGCAACATGGAATACCAGAGGGCTTCGTGGATCTACTCTGGAGGATATGGTCAACCGCACCAATGAAAAATATGCCGAGGCCGGTCTGGCCCTGATTCAGAAGATCCCCACCCCCATTACCCCGGTCAAAATGGATAAGGAGAGCCGCCAGATCACCCTGGCCTTTTTCGAACAGAAGAGTACCGTAGACTATATCGGTGTCGTACAGGGCATTCCGGTCTGCTTTGATGCCAAGGAATGTGCGGTGGACACCTTTTCCCTGCAAAATATCCATCCCCATCAGGTGGAGTTCATGCATCAGTTCGAGAAACAGGGGGGTATCGCCTTTTTCCTGATATTTTACAGCCATAAGGATCTGTTATATTACCTTCCCTATGAAATGCTCCGCTTTTTCTGGGACAGGGCACAGGAGGGCGGCCGGAAAAGCTTCCGTTTCGAGGAACTGAACCCGGAATATATTATCCCGAAGCATCAGGGAATCCTGGTTCCCTATCTGGATATTCTGAAAAAGGATCTGGAAGACCGGGAGGAATAATAAATAATAATTTCTTGACAGCGGAGAGGTCTCCTAGTATACTACAAATAGTTTCGCATGCTACTATGATAATATGGTAGCACGTTAATATATTAAAGTGTATGAATTGAGGAACGCTTATGAACAACAGACTTTTACATACGCCGGAGGGCGTCCGGGACATTTACGGCAAAGAATATGCAAAGAAGCTGGCTATAGAACAGAAACTGCAGCAGGCGATCCATTGTTTCGGTTACGAAGATATCCAGACCCCTTCCATTGAGTTTTTCGATGTTTTCTCCAAGGAGATCGGAACCACTCCCAGTAAGGAGCTGTATAAGTTCTTTGATAAAGAGGGTAATACGATGGTGCTGCGGCCAGACTTTACGCCGTCCATCGCCCGCTGCGCAGCGAAGTATTTTATGGAGGAAAAGGTGCCGCTTCGTTTCAGTTACAACGGCAATACGTTTACAAACACCTCCAATCTGCAGGGTAAATTAAAAGAGGTGACCCAGATGGGTGCAGAACTCATCGGAGATCCTTCCGTAGAGGCTGATGCCGAAGTAATCAGTATGGTGATCGAAGCTCTGAAAAGCGCAGGACTGACCAGATTCCAGGTGACTATCGGTGAGGTGGATTATTTCCGCGGCCTCTGTGAGGAAGCCGGTCTGGATGAGGATACGGAAAAGGAACTTCGTTCCTGTATCTCCGGCAAGAACTTTTTCGCTGCCCAGGAATTACTGGAGCAGAAGCAGATCCCCGAGCCTTATCACAGCATTCTGTTAAAGCTGGCGGATATGTTCGAAAATATAGAGTCTCTGGAGGCTGCCAAAGCACTGGTTAAAAATGAAAGATCCTTACAGGCGATTGCAAGACTGGAAAAGTTAAAAGAGCGCTTAGAGCAGTACGGTGTGGCGGAATACATTTCCTTTGATCTCGGAATGCTCAGCAAATATCAGTATTATACCGGCGTTGTCTTCAAGGCTTACACCTACGGTATCGGTGATGCCGTGGTAAAGGGTGGCCGTTACGACAATCTGCTTCGGAAATTTGGCAAGAATGCCGCAGCTATCGGTTTCGTCATCGTCATTGACGACCTGTTGGAAGCATTATCCCGCCAGAAAGTGAATATCGATATTCCCGCTTCCGGCAAAACCGTGTATTACCGGGCAGGAGACGAAGCAGATTATCTTGCGAAGCTTTCCGAAGTCATAACCCTGAGGAAAGAAGGGATTCCCACCGTGCTTTCCCCCGAGATCACAGAGAACGAGGAGGCAGATCAGTAATGAGTGAAGAAAGATATCTTACGTTTGCTCTGGGAAAGGGCAGACTTGCCAAAAAGACACTGGAGCTTTTCGAACAGATCGGCATTACCTGTGAAGAAATGAAGGATAAAGATACCAGAAAGCTGATCTTCGTCAATGAAGAATACAAATTACGCTTTTTCCTGGCAAAGGGTCCCGACGTTCCCACCTATGTAGAGTATGGTGCTGCTGATATCGGCGTGGTCGGCAAGGACACCATTCTGGAAGAAAACCGGAATGTCTACGAAGTGCTGGACCTTGGCTTCGGCAAATGCCGGATGTGTGTCTGCGGTCCTGCTTCCGCCAGAGAGTTGTTGAAACACCATGAGCGGATCCGGGTAGCCAGCAAATACCCCAATATCGCCCGAGAGTATTTCTATAATAAAAAGCATCAGACCGTAGATATCATCAAATTAAACGGTTCTGTAGAATTAGGGCCGCTGGTAGAGCTGTCTGACGTCATCGTGGATATCGTTGAGACCGGTTCCACCTTAAGGGAAAACGGGCTGGAGGTTCTGGAAGAGGTATGTCCTCTGTCCGCCCGTATGATCGTCAATCCGGTGAGTATGCAGATGGAAGCCGACCGTATCCGCAAGCTGGTGGGTGCGATCCGGGAGCAGTTAAAAATACAGGCCTGACCGAGACGATAAGCATCGTCATAAAAAGTATTTAAAGGAGAGTACCGTCATGAGAATCGTAGCATTGGATAAAGAATCAAAGCAGAGTATTTTGAACGACCTTTTAAAGAGAAGTCCGAACAATTATTCCCAGTATGAGAGCACTGTAAACCAGATCATCGAAAAAGTCCGTGCCGAGGGTGACAAGGCATTGTTCGATTATACCTTACAGTTTGATAAGTTCGCTTTAAGCGCAGAGAATATCCGTGTCACAAAGGAAGAGATCGCCGAAGCCTATGCACAGATGGATGAGAATCTGATCGATGTGATCAGACAGTCTGCGGAAAACATCCGCGCTTTTCACCAGAAGCAGCTTCGTAACAGCTGGTTCGATGCCAAGCCCGACGGTACGATCTTAGGCATGAAGATCACCGCCATCGAAAGAGCCGGTGTCTATGTCCCCGGCGGTAAAGCCGCTTACCCTTCCAGCGTACTGATGAATGTGATCCCCGCCAAGGTAGCCGGTGTGGATGAGATCATTATGACCACCCCTCCCGGAAAAGACGGTAAGGTCAATCCCGGAACTCTGGTAGCCGCTGATATTGCAGGCGTGGATACCATCTATAAGGTCGGCGGTGCCCAGGCTATCGCAGCCATGGCTTTCGGAACCCAGTCGGTACCTAAGGTCGACAAGATCACCGGTCCCGGTAACATTTTCGTAGCTCTTGCCAAAAAAGCTGTTTATGGCTATGTCAGCATTGATTCCATTGCGGGCCCCAGCGAGATCCTGGTACTGGCAGATGAGACCGCTACCCCCAGATACGTTGCAGCAGATCTGCTGTCTCAGGCAGAGCATGACGAACTGGCAAGTGCCATTCTGATTACCACTTCGAAGGAACTGGCGGAGAAAGTCTCCGAGGAAGTGGACGGCTTCGTAAAAGTACTGGAGCGTGCTCCCATTATCCAGAAGTCTCTGGACAATTACGGCTACATTCTGTTAGCCGACAACATGGAAGATGCTATTGATGCCGCCAACGCCATTGCTTCCGAGCATCTGGAGATCATTACAAAGAATCCTTTTGATACCATGACCCGTATCCGCAATGCCGGTGCTATTTTCCTGGGAGAGTATGCTTCCGAACCCTTGGGTGATTATTTTGCAGGTCCGAACCACATTCTGCCCACCAACGGTACCGCACGGTTCTTCTCCCCGGTAAACGTGGACGACTTCATCAAGAAGACCAGTATTATCTCTTATTCCAGGCAGGCACTGGAAAAGGTGCACAACCAGATCGAGACCTTCGCCAAGAGTGAAGGCTTGACCGCACATGCAAACAGTATTAAAGTTAGATTTGAAGATTAATCATTTCCTCTGGGAAGGGAGTCATCGGATATTATGGAACGAATTGCAACTGTGACCCGTACAACGAAAGAGACCGACATTGCCATCACCTTAAATCTGGACGGCACCGGAAAAGCGGATCTGTCTACCGGCATCGGATTTTTTGACCATATGCTGGACGGCTTTGCGAGGCACGGCTTTTTTGACCTGGAATGCAAGGTGAAGGGCGATCTGCAGGTGGACGGTCACCACACGGTGGAGGATACCGGCATTGTCTTCGGTGAAGCTATCAAAAAAGCGGTAGGAGACAAGAAGGGCATCAATCGTTACGGCTATTTTATTCTGCCTATGGATGAGGTACTTGCTTTGTGCGCCGTTGACTTAAGCGGCCGGCCTTATCTTAATTTTGAATGTGAATTTACTGTACCGAAGGTAGGTGAACTGGATACGGAGCTGGTAAAGGAATTTTTCTATGCCGTATCCTACAGTGCCGGAATGAACTTACATATCAAAATGTTGTCTCCGGGCAATAATCACCATATGATCGAAGCCATGTTCAAGGCATTTGCCAAGGCGCTGGATCAGGCCGTTTCCTATAATCCGAAGGTAACGGATGTTTTAAGTACCAAAGGAAGTCTGTAAAAAATACGTGCCTGCGGCATAGGCTTTGCAGGTATAGAAAGACGTGAGGATTACTATGATCATCAAGAAATTTGTTCCCTGTATTTATTTATATCATGAGCATGCGGTGCGGAATCTCACGGATACCACCATCGTGGATACGGATCCCGTCCGTCTGGCGGGTTATTACTGTGAGCACAATGCGGATGAGCTGATCGTTTTCGATATGTCCGAAGGTGACGCGGAGCATGATGCCGCACTGGATATCATCAAGGAGATCTGTACCAGGGCGGAAGTGGATGTCATCGGTGCCGGCAATGTCAAGCGTATGGAGGACATTAAGAAATTACTTTATGCCGGATGTAAAAAAGCAGTTCTCGATTATGAGAAAGAGAGTAATATTGAGATTACCGAAGAGGTCTCTCTGAAATTCGGTAAGGACAAGATTCTGATCTCTTACAACGACCCGTCCGTTCTGGAATTACATAAGGAGAAGATTGAGAAATATATCTCTGCCATGATCCTGATGAACCCTCATCAGATCCGGGAGACTCAGGCCATTCTTTCCCTTCCGTTTTTCGTGCAGATCAATCAGGTGGCATTGAATAAATTGCTGGAGATTTTTGCTTATGAGAATGTCTGTGGTGTCACCGGCAATACGATAAATGACAATGTGAAAGAGATCGTAGCCCTGAAGGATCTGTGCCGGGAGAACGATATTCCCATTGAATCCTTCCAGGCTGCCTACAAGTGGGAAGATTTCAAAAAGAACAGTAACGGCATGGTACCCGTTATCGCACAGGATTACCGGACACAGGAAGTTCTGATGATGGCTTATATGAATGAGGAAGCCTATGAACAGACCCTGAAGCTGGGCAAGATGACCTACTACAGCAGAAGCCGTCAGGAATTATGGCTGAAAGGTCTGACCAGCGGTCATTACCAGTATGTGAAGGAACTGGTGGCGGACTGTGATATGGACACAATCCTTGCGAAAGTATCTCAGGTCGGTGCAGCCTGCCATACCGGAAGCAGAAGCTGCTTCTTCAACGAGATCACGAAAAAGGATTATGAGGAAAGCAACAATCCCTTACAGGTATTCGAGGAAGTCTTCGATGTGATCAAGGACCGCAAGGTTCACCCCAAGGAGGGTTCCTATACCAATTACCTGTTCGACAAAGGCATTGACAAGATTCTCAAGAAACTGGGCGAGGAGGCAACTGAGATTGTGATCGCCGCCAAAAATCCCAACCCCAATGAGGTCAAATATGAGATCAGTGATTTCCTGTATCATATGATGGTCCTGATGGCAGAAAAAGATGTCACCTGGGAAGAAATCACTACAGAGCTTGCGAACCGTTAACCGCTGTTTCCACCCAGGTCTTAAGATAAGTGCCGTAATCTGCGTCAGTGATATAGTGCAGCACCTGATCCATGGAGATCCCGGCAAAGCATTTGCCTTTTTGATCCAGCAATATGATCGTCAATAATAATACTCCGGCCAGAGCAAGGCGGATTTTGAACGTACCGGAATCGGAAGATGCGGCAGGTTCCGAATCGTTTTGCTCTGGCCGTATTTCTGCCTGTCTGCGCATCTGCTGTAAGAGTTCTTCCTTATGTCTGTGATCATGTTTTTCCATGCTCTTTTACATTCCTTTCTGGTATCTGCAATCTTCGCAGTTCATATTTATGTGCCTTTTGGTACTGGCAGAACTTAATTTTATAAGGTATAATGATAACTATTCAGAGCCATGTAAGCATTTCATAAATATTCGTCGAATACTTGTATTCGTAAGAATATTTTGGAATGCTTATAGGGCGAGTAAACTTCATGAGCAAAAAGGTAACAATTATGGCTGAACAAAACGGAAAAGAATTAGCATCCAGAATACAAAACAATATTCAAAAAGTCCTGGTCGGAAAAGAGGAAGTGACAGAACTTCTTCTGACGGCCTTAATCGCTGACGGACATGTACTATTAGAGGATGTCCCCGGCACCGGCAAAACGAAGTTGGCCAAGGCACTGGCAAAATCTTTAAATGCCAAGTTTTCCCGGGTGCAGTTTACCCCGGATCTTTTGCCCGGTGACATTACCGGCATCAATGTCTATGACAGACAGAAGAATGAATTCACCCTGCGAAAGGGGCCAGTATTTACCAATATTTTACTGGCAGACGAATTGAACCGTGCCACCCCCAGAACCCAGGCAGGACTGTTGGAATGTATGGAAGAGCGTCAGGTAACCATCGAGGGTGTCTCTTATACACCGAGCGAACCCTTCTTTGTCATTGCCACAGAGAATCCCATCGAAAGTGCCGGCGTATTTCCTCTGCCGGAAGCGCAGTTAGACCGTTTCCTTATAAAACTGTCCATGAACCTTCCCACCAAAGAAGAGGAACTGAGGATTCTGGAATTGTACATGGAGGAAGATCCCCTGAAAAGCCTGACTGCCGTGGTCTCTCTGGAGGAACTTCTGGCTGCCCGGGCAGAGGCTGCGAAGATTTTTGTTCATCCCTGCATCCGGGAATATATGGTACAGATTGCAGAAGCCACCAGACGGGCAGACGGTATTCTGGCAGGCGTCAGTCCCAGAGGAACCCTTGGGCTTTTACGCTGTGTCAAGGCCTATGCTTATCTGCAGGGACGTTCCTATGTGATCCCGGATGACGTTCGTACCCTGGCTGTTCCGGTGCTGGCCCACAGACTGGTATGCAGCTTCGGTTCCGATACCGGCTCAGCAGCAGGCAGAATGGAAAACATCCTTTCCACCGTTCCTGTTCCCACAGAAAGGTTTGAGCCATGATACAACTGCTGGGAATCATTGTCTTTGCCCTGCTTCTGTATCTGGGGCAGAAATATGTATACGCGAAAATATGGCAGCGGGATCTGAAGGTTTCCCTTTCTTTCCGGGAGGATGGCATCTGGGAAGGACAGGAGAGCGAGCTGTCGGAGATCATTGAGAATCGCAAACGGCTGCCCCTTACCATGTTGAAGGTCAAATTCCAGACTGACAGACATCTGGTGTTTGCCGATACCAAAGGCTCCCGGACCACGGATCGCTATTACCGCAATGATATTTTCCAGATTGGTCGTCTGGAGAAGGTCACCAGAGCGCTGCACTTTACCGGCGGAAGAAGAGGTTATTACACCATACAGGAGGCGGATCTTGTCGCGTCCGATCTGTTCCTGACAGCACAGTATACGGCTACGACACCCATCGAACACTGCAGTCTCTATGTGTACCCGAAGCCCTTTTCCCATCCGGATTTTAAACGGTCTTTAAAACAGTTAAACGGAGAAGTTCTGACAAAACGACATCTTTTGGAAGACCCTTTCGAATACCGGGGCATTCGGGATTACCAACCACAGGATGACTTAAAAAGCATCAACTGGAAAGCCACGGCCCGTACCGGGGATCTGAAGGTAAACCAGAAAAATTATACCTCCCAGAAATCCGTTCGGATTTTTGTGAACTTAGAGGACACCGGTATTCTGAAAAAAGAGGACTGCGTGGAAGCCTGCCTGCAGATTGCCACGGCACTGTTATTGCTGTTTCTGGAACAGGGGATGCAGGTTGCCCTGTATTGCAACGGTATTGACACAATCAGTGGAGACCCCTGTATTCTGGAAGCCGGCGGCGGAGTCAGACAGCGGAATGTCTGTCTGCAGACGCTTGCAAGAATCGATACGGCTAAACCGGTACAGTCTTTTTCCGAGCTGTTTGCCGCCCGTATGTCCGATGCGTCCAATGCGCTCTATACCTGCTTTGTATCACCCAATGCCTATGAAGACTTTGCAGCATTACTTCTGCAATATCAGGAAAAACACCCGGATATGAAATGGTTTTATCCTTATTCCGAAAGTACACCTCCTGATCCCGGGGAAGCGTTAAAGTCTTTGATCACTTTTATCTCCCTACGGGAAGAAAGCGTCTGAATGTGAAAGAAATTTTGACTGATCTAATGAATCAATTATGTTTTTATCCCCTGGCGCTGACTGCGTCCACGTTGTTGGCCGCGTTGGCTCCGGCGAGCCGTCCGTCCTTGGCTTTGTGGATGCTCGGGGCGCTGCCGGTGTTTTTTCTGTATTATGCCAGAAAACGCTGTAAGCATCTGTCGGTATTGCTCCTTCTGCACGGACTGGTACTGGCATGTTTTTATATCATTCCGGCAGCCAACGGCGTAAACCGTGGTATCCGGCTGTTGGTAGGTGCAGGCTTTGTGATCTATTCCCTCTGGCTGCGTTTTCGGACGGAGGACTTTGCTTCCGATCCGCTGCCTCTGCCGTTAGCCGCCGGAATTGCCTTTTTGTGTCTTTTTCTGCAGCATTATCAGGGAAACAACGTCTGGGATCTCTATTATCGTATGAGTCTGATCCTGGTGTTTTTATTGTATGCTGTCATTTTGTTTTTGCAGTCCTATGAGGATTTCCTTACGGTAAACAGGCTGAGTACCGGCAAGATCCCGTTTCAGGAGATCTTTCGTTCCGGTCTCCACAGCACCGCAGCCTTCGTGCTGTTATCGGGGCTTCTGCTCCTGGCAGTGTCACAGTTTGCCTGGTTAAAGCCCTTGTTGCAGTTACTGCGAAACGGTCTGGCTGCGATTCTTCGTTTCCTGTTCGGACTGCTCCCCATGGATTCCGGGACAGAAGCGGTAGTGGTGGAACAGCAGGCAGGCGGTGGCGATATGCCTCCCATGGAAGCGGAAGATCCTTTTATTTTATGGGTCATTCTGGAATATGTGGCCATGATCGCACTTCTGATCGTCTGCGTATTTCTGCTGTACCGCGGAATTCGAAAGCTGATCACATTTCTCAGGGACAGAATGCAGTTTTCCCTCCCCGGCACTGTTTCTGAACAGCCGGAGAGCATGGACAAGCGGGAACACCTGGAGGCTGCACCGGAAAATACTGCCGCAAAGCAGAAGCAGAAATGGTTTTCTTTTGCTTTCTTAGATGCCGGCCAGAAGATAAGGCGGATGTATCAGAAAAAAATAAATGCCAGCGGGCTTGCAAAGATGAGCCTGCCATTTTATACTGCTAGAGATGCCGAAAAATCGCTGGATGTGGAAGGAATGGCTGAAATCTATGAAAAAGCCCGTTATTCCGATGTCCCCTGCACAGACGGAGATGTCCGGCAGATGAAAAAATATATGTAAAAATCAATAACCTGAGGTAAATATGAACGAAAAGTTAGCGTTAAATGATGATATTCTGATGAAGATCGAAAAACCGGCCCGCTACATCGGCAACGAAGTCAATGCCGTAGTTAAGGACAGGGACAGCATTGATGTCCGTTTCTGTATGTGCTTCCCGGATGTCTACGAGATCGGTATGTCCCACCTGGGAATCCAGATCCTGTATGGCATGCTCAATTCCTGGGATGATGTCTGGTGTGAGCGTGTGTATTCTCCCTGGGTGGATCTGGATGAAATTATGCGTAAGGAGAACATTCCGCTGTTTGCCCTGGAGAGTCAGGATCCGATAAAAGACTTCGACTTTTTGGGAATCACCATTCAGTACGAAATGTGTTATACGAATATTCTGCAGGTTCTGGATCTGGCGGGGATCCCGTTGCTTGCCACCGAACGTGGAGAGGACTGTCCCATCGTTATCGGCGGCGGTCCCTGCACCTATAATCCTGAGCCCATTGCCGATTTCTTTGATATTTTCTATATCGGAGAAGGCGAGACCCAGTACCGGCCGCTGATCGATCTCTATAAGAAATGCCGGACGGAGAAGACAGGCAGAGAAGAATTCTTACGCCGGGCGGCAAAGCTGCCGGGAATGTATGTGCCCCGGTTCTATGAGACCACTTACCATGAAAATGGCACCATTGCTTCCTTTCGACCCACGGAAGAGGGAATTCCCGCAAGGATCCGCAAAGAGCTGGTAACGGATATGACCGACAGCTTTTATCCTATGAAGCCGGTAGTTCCTTATATCAAAGTCACACAGGACAGAGTCGTTCTGGAGATTCAGAGAGGCTGTATCCGCGGCTGTCGTTTCTGTCAGGCAGGACAGCTGTATCGTCCCGTCAGAGAAAGGGATGTGGAAGTTCTGAAAAAGTACGCCATGGAAATGTTGAAAAACACCGGTCATGAGGAGATTTCCTTAAGTTCCTTAAGTTCCAGCGATTACAGCAAGCTGCCGGAGCTGATTGACTTCCTGATTGAAGAGTGTGATAAGAGACATATCAATATCTCCCTGCCGTCTTTACGTATCGATGCCTTTTCTCTGGATGTCATGAGCAAAGTACAGGATGTGAAGAAATCCAGTCTGACCTTTGCGCCGGAAGCCGGCAGCCAGAGACTGCGGGATGTCATCAATAAAGGACTCACTGAAGAAGTGATCTTACAGGGTTCCGCCCTTGCCTTCGAAGGCGGCTGGACCAGAGTCAAACTGTACTTCATGCTGGGACATCCCACGGAAACCGAAGAGGATATCCGGGGAATCGCTGAGCTTTCCAACAAAATTGCGGCCACTTTCTTCGATACGGTGCCGAAGGAGAAACGTGTCAACGGCAGAGTGCAGATTGTTACCAGTACCTCCTTCTTCGTGCCGAAGCCCTTTACGCCATTCCAGTGGGCGCCCCAGTGTACCAAGGAAGAGTTCGTGGAAAAGGCATATCTGACCAGAAAGGCCATTTCCGAGCAGCTGAACCAGAAGAGCATCAAGTACAACTGGCACGAAGCGGATGTCAGTGTTCTGGAGGGTGTTCTGGCCAGAGGTGACAGAAAATTGTCCCAGGTGCTTTTATATGTCTATAACAAGGGCTGCTTCTACGATGCCTGGAGTGAGTATTTCCACAACGATGTCTGGATGGAAGCTTTTGAAGCCTGTGGTCTGGACCCGGATTTCTATTCCCACAGAGAACGGCCTCTGGACGAGATCCTGCCCTGGGATTTCCTGGACTGCGGTGTATCCAGAGCCTTTCTGGAGAGAGAATGGCAGAAAGCGAAAAACGAGACGATCTCACCGAACTGCAAACAGGCATGTCAGGGCTGCGGTGCCGCCAGATTCGGCTGCGGTATCTGTGTGGAGCCCAGAGGATGATTGTAAGGGGCATGCTTTTGTGACACATTATAGAGTGTAGAAAAATACGAAGAAAGGGAAATTTCAGGTCTTTCACGGAAGGCCTCATAGAAATCTGACAGAAATTATGAAGTTAAGAATCAAATTCAGAAAATACGGACCGGTACGTTTCATTGGCCATCTGGATGTAATGCGCTTCTTCCAGAAAGCCAACCGCAGAGCAGAACTGGATGTGGCATACACCGGCGGCTTCAGCCCGCATCAGATCATGTCCTTCGCCGCACCCTTAGGCGTGGGACTGACCAGCAACGGAGAATATATGGACCTGGAAGTGCATTCCCTGACCTCCTGTGAGGATGTAATGCAGCGGTTGAATGCCGCTTCCGTACCGGGAATCGAGATCACTTCGGTGAAAATTCTGCCGGACAAGGCCGGCAATGCCATGGCCAGCGTTGCTGCCGCCGAATATACGGTAGCTTTCCGGGAGGGCAGAGGGCCTCATTTTGATCTGGGCTCCGCGGTGGATCGTTTTCTTGCAAAAGATGAGATCCTCATTACCAAAGAGACAAAAAAGGGAAGCCGGGAGATCAATTTAAAAGAAGGTATCTATGAGATGAAGGTGGTGGAGTCCGAAAAGCTTTATCTGCTGGTGGATGCCTCCAGTGCCGGAAATATCAAACCCATTCAGGTCATTGAAGCATTATTTTCCGAAAATGGTGAGACCCTGCAGGAAAATGCCCTTCTGGTCAACAGAGAAGAGACCTATCTGAGAAACGAAACAGACGCCCTTCTCCCCCTGGATGCCATAGGTTTCGACAGTGAGGAAGCTTACAGGGCAGCTTCCGGTGACACGGAATGAGCCGCAGTCTCACCGGCGGACGACCGGCCAGAGAAAAAGAATTAAATCAGATCCGTAAATCCACGGATTGCACGGAGGGAAAACTGATCTTCACCTGTCTGCGGGAACGCAGGGCAGCTCTGCTTGTCAATGCCCGGGGCGTGGCTGCTATACGCGTACTGCGGTCAGATGCCAGTAAGATCGGTGGCATCTATCTGGGGAAAATACAGAATGTGGCAAAAAATATTGATGCCTGCTTCGTGGAGATCCTGCCCGGAGAATTGTGCTTTCTACCCCTGCGGGAAGCAGGTGCGGCGTATCTGACCAATCGTAAGGCAGACGGAACCTTGAAAGCTGGAGACGAGCTGGTAGTCATGGTCACCAGAGATGCCCAGAAGACAAAGCGTGCCTCCGCCACTGCGGATCCTGCCCGGATGAAGCAGCTGCTTTGTAAAAACGGGAGCACCCCTGAGAACGCTTCTGAAGCCCTTCAGAGCCTTTTGGAGCAGGCAGACCATAAAGTGTACTTCACCTGCCTTTTGAAGCCTTCTGAGGCCGTTTACGAGGTTCTGGAGCAGATGGCGGATCCTTCGGAATATTCTGAGATCCTTACCGATGATCCTCAGATCTATCGTCAGCTGTCGGAAGGAGATCACCCTTTGTTAAAACAAAAGTCCATTCGGTTCTACGATGATCCAGCGATCTCTTTACGCCTGCTGTATTCTCTGGAGCGCGGCATGGAGGAAGCACTGGATACGAGAGTCTGGTTAAAATGCGGAGGGTATCTCGTCATCGAGCCTACGGAGGCCATGACGGTGATCGATGTCAATTCCGGTAAAAACGAAGCGAAAAAAGCAGGAGAGGACACCTATTATCAGGTAAATCTGGAGGCTGCCGAAGAAGTAGCCAGACAGCTGCGCCTGCGGAATCTGTCCGGTATCATCATTGTGGACTTCATCAATATGGCGGAAAAGGAACGGCAGAAGGAGTTACTGGAGACATTAAAGAATCTGACCACAGGGGATCGCCAGCATCCCCGCATCGTGGATATGACGCCTTTAGGATTGGTGGAGATCACCCGCAAAAAATCTCATCCCACGCTGGCAGAACAATTCAAGAGATAATAAAATTAAACATAAGAGGTATCAGACTTTTTTTCTGATACCTCTTACTGTTTTTGTTCGGTTTCTTTTGCATCCGGCACATATACCATAATGTCCTCGATCCGGCAGTCCAGGATCGTACAGAGCCGGTTCAAAATCATTGTTTTTACTACCATATTGCTGCGCAGGCGTTGCAGCTGCGCTTTATCAATTCCATAATCTTTGATCAGAGAGTACTGGCTGATCCCCCTTTTTTTCAAGGTATCCCATAACGGATCATACTTTATCATGACAAACCTCTATCTATAAAATCTTTGCATCCCTCTCTTGTATTTTAAAATCCCATGGAAAAAATGTTCTCCGGAAAAAGAATGCATCATGAAAAACTATTTATAGACTCTGTCATTCACCAGTCAACCGTTTTACTGGCTGGTTTTTTGTTATATTTCACAATTCTCGGAAACTCTTTTTGGCAAAAACGTTTCTTGAATCTTTTTTTCAAAAATGCTACCCTGTTTTATAGGAAACCACAATTTACTTTTCAGTTTCCATACTGTAATTACAATCTTACCGAACGGAGGAATAGAAGCGATGGATACCACAGAAGGTCTGCAAAAAAATATTCTCGACGCCACCCTGCGTGTCTTCGATCAAAAAGGGCTGAAATTCACAATGGATGATCTGGCGAAGGAACTCTCGATCAGCAAGAAAACCATCTATACCGTGTACGATGATAAAGAAGCACTGTTTCTTGCCATGGTAGATTATATCTTTGACTCCATCAAGGAAAGCGAGCAGATGATCCTGACCGATCCTTCCCTCAGTGTAGTGGAAAAACTGCACCGCATCCTGGGAGTGCTGCCGGAAGGTTATCAGAATATCGATCTTCGAAAATTATATTCCCTCCGGGACAAATACCCGAAGATCTACCAGAAGGTAGAACTCAGACTTTCCACTGGCTGGGAGCCTACAATCCAGCTGATCGAGATGGGCATGGCTGAGGGCAGCATCCGCCCGGTTCCCATCTGTCTGGTGAAAATGATGTTAGAAGCTTCCATTGAGCAGTTCTTCCAGAGAGATATTCTCTCTCGAAATCAGCTGACTTATGCAGATGCCCTGAAGGAAGTTGTGGAAATCCTCATGTATGGCATCGTACAGAGATCAGAATGAGGCAATGGAATAATCCAGAATTAATCCATAATATCCCAAAGAAAGAGGAACGAATCATGAATCAGAAGATCTATTTAAGCGAAGACTGGCTTTTTAACGAGAACTTTCAGGAGGGGATGACTGCAACAGAATACCCGGAAGAGACCCTGCAGCCCGTCCGAATCCCTCATACCTGTAAGGAGACCCCGTTTCACTATTTTGACGAATCTCTCTACCAGATGGTCAGCGGCTACAGACGCCATCTGCATATTCCGACCGAATGGCAGGGCAAGCGGATCCTGCTCACCTTCGAAGGGGCCGGTCATGACAGTACCGTCTATCTCAACGGCAGTAAGGTGGGAGAGCACCATTGCGGCTACACCGCCTTTACTGTAGATCTGTCGGCATATGCGAACTACGGACAGGACAATGTGCTGTGTGTCCGGCTGGACAGCAGAGAAGACTTAAATGTGCCTCCCTTCGGTTACGTGATCGATTATATGACCTACGGCGGCATCTACCGGGATGTGTATCTCGAAGTAAAAGACCAGATTGCCCTTGAGGATATTTTCGTACACACGCTGATCACACCGGATGAGGCTCAGGTAACTTCTGAAATCACTTTTTATGAAGTTGCAAAAGACCTTAATGTCAGACAATATTATATGTTAAAGAGCGATGCTGTAATGTCGGGTGTGGTATCAGATGTAACATCAGATAATGGCTGGCAGTTTCTCTGCGAACAGAATGTCCCCACAGGCACTATGGCTGAGACCCCGTTTCGTATTCAGGGAACGATTCCACATCCTTTTTTGTGGGATACCGAACACCCTCATCTTTATCTGTTAAAGACCCAGCTCTGGCAGGGAGAACAGCTTCTGGACGAAGCAGAGGTCACCTTCGGTATCAGGGATGCAGTTTTTAAAAAAGACGGCTTTTACCTCAATGGCAAAAAACTGCGGATCCGGGGTCTGAACCGCCATCAGAGTTATCCTTATGTAGGCTATGCCATGCCGGAGAGCATGCAAAAGCTGGATGCGGATCTGTTAAAAAAAGAGCTGGGACTGAATGCCGTGCGGACTTCCCATTATCCCCAGAGTCATTATTTTCTGGAGCGGTGCGACGAACTGGGACTTCTGGTCTTCACAGAGTTTCCCGGCTGGCAGCATATTGGAGATGACACCTGGAAAGCACAGGCGGTGGTCAATGCAGAGGACATGATCCGTCAGTACCGCAATCATCCTTCGATTATTTTGTGGGGTGTACGGATCAATGAATCCCCGGATGATGATCCGTTTTACGAAAAGACCAATGCCGTGGCACATAAGCTGGATCCCACGAGACCTACCGGCGGTGTCCGGGCTATTAAGAAAAGCCATCTGTTGGAGGACGTCTATACTTATAACGATTTTCTGCACGACGGCGAGACTCCCGGCTGTGACCCGAAGAAAAAGGTCACTTCCGATACCGACAAGCCTTACCTGATCAGCGAATACAACGGACACATGTATCCCACAAAAGCCTTCGATAATGAGGAACGCCGCAGTGAACATGCGATCCGCCATGCCAACGTACTGGATGCCATAGCGGGGCAGGAGGATATCGCCGGAAGCTTCGGCTGGTGTATGTTCGACTACAATACCCATAAAGACTTCGGAAGCGGTGACCGGATCTGTTATCACGGTGTCATGGATATGTTCCGTAATCCGAAGCTCGCAGCTTCCGTTTATGCCTGTGAACAGGATGAGATCCCCGTGCTTCAGATCACCTCCTCCATGGATATCGGAGAGCATCCCGGCTGCAACCGCGGAAACCTGTATATTTTGTCCAATGCCGACAGTGTGAGAATGTATAAAAACGACCGTTTTATCAAGGAATACCGGCCAGAAATGTCCCCTTATAAGCATTTAAAGCACGGTCCCATTCTCATCGATGACTTTATCGGTGATGCTTTGGAGAAGAACGAACGGTTCCGTCCGAAACATGCGAAAGAAATGGCGGATGCCATGAATATCGTGGCCAGAGGCAGTCTGAACCATATTCCGAAGAGATTGTATCCTACCGCCTTAAAGCTGGTACTGCTGTATCATATTGATTTTGCGGAGGTGACAAAGCTTTACACGAAATACATCGGTGACTGGGGCGGTACCGCCACCGTATACCGTTTTGATGCCATCAAAAACGGCAAAGTCATAAAGTCTGTCACCAAAGAGCCGGTAAATGGGATCCGGCTGCAGGCGGAAGCGGATCACACGAATCTGACAGAGCATCACAGCTACGACGTGGCACTGGTACGGATCCGGGCTGTGGATGCCCACGGCAATGTGCTTCCTTTTTATCAGGAGCCGGTACGGATCACCGCGGAAGGTGACATTGCCATCATCGGACCTGACACCATTGCCTTACAGGGCGGCATGGGTGGCACTTATGTAAAAAGTCTTGGGAGATCCGGTCAGGGAACTTTGTTATTACGGTCCCAGACCGCAGGGGAAATAAAGATACCGTTTCAGGTTACGGTTTAATTTCAGGTGAAAATCAAAGAGAAAGGATCAGGGTTACATTATGGGTTTAAGTGGAAAAGAAAAATTTTCTTATGGACTGGGTGCGGTAGGCAAGGATATGGTATACATGCTGTCTGCCAGCTATATTTTGTATTATTATCAGGATATTTTAGGCGTGAACGCCGTAGCCATGGGTATCATTCTACTGGTTGCAAGAGTATTCGATGCGTTTAACGATCCCTTCATGGGTGTCATCGTGGCAAAGACCAGGACCAGATGGGGGAAGTTCCGCCCCTGGCTGATGATCGGCACCGTGACCAATGCCGTTGTTCTGTATCTGATGTTCTCGGCACCGCCTGCACTGGATGGCAATGGACTGGTAGCTTATGCGGCAGTCACTTATATTCTCTGGGGCGTGACCTATACCATGATGGATATTCCCTTCTGGTCCATGATACCGGCATTTACTCACAGCGGAAAAGAACGTGAAGGATTGTCTACGCTGGGACGTTCCTGCGCCGGTGTCGGCTCTGCCATCATCACCGTGATCACCATGCTTTGCGTCAATGCCCTGGGCGGAGGAGAAGAGCGTGTCGGATTTTCCCGGTTCACCCTGATCATTGCTGTGCTGTTCGTGATATTTATTGCCATTACCTGTATTAATATCAAGGAAAAATCTACGGTAGATGTGGACGCACCTTCCATCGGCCAGATGTTCAAGGCGTTAATTCAGAACGATCAGGCGATGGCAGTGGTAATTACCATTGTACTGATCAACTGCGCGGTCTATACCACCTCCAACCTGGTAATTTATTTCTTCAAATACGATTTTGGCGGAGATACCTGGTATAATTCCTATACACTATTCAACACCTTCGGTGGAGCGGTACAGATTCTCGCCATGATGCTTCTGTTCCCGTTATTTCGTAAGTTTATGAGTACCATCCGGATCTTCTACGTCAGCTTCCTGATGGCAATTGCCGGATATGCTGTATTGCTTCTTTTATGTTTTACGAATATGAGTAATGTATTTTTACTATTCATTCCCGGCTTCTTAATCTTTGCCGCCAATGGTATGCTGACAGTACTGACCACCGTATTTTTAGCCAATACCGTAGATTACGGTCAATGGAAAAATCATCGCAGAGACGAGAGTGTCATTTTCTCCATGCAGACCTTCGTGGTAAAACTGGCTTCCGGTGTTGCTGCGTTAGTGGCTTCTCTGTGCCTGAACCTCTGCAACTTAAGCTCTGATACCAGCGATGCTGTGGCAGCTGCAGGAGCTTCCGGAAGTTCTGTAGTGGGACTTCGTATGACGATGACACTGTTCCCCATTCTGCTCCTTGTCATCGGTGTCATTTTCTTTCATAAGAAGTATCAGCTGACCGAGGAACGATTAAAAGAGATTCAGGAGGCTTAAAGCATGATTCAGATTTTAAAAGATTCCGATACAAGACCATGGTTCTTTTTACAGACAGCCCACACAACTTACGGAATGTGGGTCATGGAGACCGGACATTTAGAACATCTGTATTACGGTGAGCGGATCACTGTGGATTCACAGGATCCTTCCTCCTGTGCGCCCCTTGTCATACAGAGAGCCTTCGCTCCGGGCAACACCTGTACCTACGACAGGGAACATCCGCAGATCTCCATGGAAGATGTCTGCTTGGAGGTTGGTACGTTGGGAAAGGGAGATATCAGAGAACCTTTTCTGGAAGTCAGATTTGCCGACGGAAGTGTCACCTCTGACTTTACTTTTGATTCCTATGAAATTATTACTTTAAAGGAAAGAGAGCAGTGCCTGCAGGATTCCGGACTTCCTCACAGCTATTCGGAAGTGGGAACTGATTCCGCGGAATGCCTTCAGATTGTTTTGCAGGATGTTACGAATCATTTGGAGTTGCAGCTGTTTTATACCGTATTCGAAGAATGTGATGTCATTACCAGAAGCGCACGGTTGATCAATCATAGTGACGCATCTGTCACCTTGAATCGATGCCTCAGCGCACAATTAGATCTGACAGAGGATTATTCCATGATCACTCATTTCAGTGGTGCCTGGGCAAGAGAAATGCACAGAGAACAGATTTCCTTACGTTCCGGCAAATTTGTAAATGCTTCTTATACAGGAACCTCTTCGAACCGCTCGAATCCTTTTATGATCCTGGGACATAAGAACACCTGTGAGACTTTTGGCTCCTGTATCGGCTGCAATCTGATCTACAGTGGAAATCATTATGAAGCCCTTGAGAAAGACTCTTATGGGAAGCTACGCTTTGTAAGTGGGATCAATCCACAAAGTTTTTCCTGGGAGCTGACTCCGGAAGCGCACTTTGATACACCGGAGGCTGTTTTAAGTTATTCTTCGAAGGGGTATGGAAGACTCAGCCGACAGTTACATTCCTTTATCAGAGAGCATATTGTCCGAGGAGTGTGGAAGAGAAGACCTCGTCCGGTTCTGTTAAACAGCTGGGAAGCCTGTTATTTTAAGATTGATGAGAGAAAGCTGTTGCAGCTGGCAAAAGCGGGAGCAGATGTCGGCATCGAACTGTTCGTCATGGATGACGGGTGGTTTTCCGGGCGAAATGATGACACCTCCTCCCTGGGAGACTGGGAACCGGATCCGAAGAAGCTGCCCGGAGGAATTGCTTCCCTCAGTAAAAAAATCAAAGCCCTGGGGGTGGATTTCGGTCTCTGGGTAGAGCCGGAGATGATCAGTGAAAACAGCCGTCTCTATCAAGAGCATCCCGACTGGGCAATGATGATTCCGGAACATCCCCACTCTGAGGGGCGCAATCAGCGCCTTTTGGATCTGTGCAATCCCGAAGTACAGCAATATGTAATAGATTCCATGACGAAGGTATTTTCCTCCGGAGACATCCGTTATGTGAAGTGGGATATGAACCGTAATTTCAGTGATATTTATTCCCCTTATCTGCCTGCTGCGAAACAGGGAGAGACGGCACATCGTTATGTGCTGGGGCTTTATCACATTATGAATGAGCTGACCACACGTTTCCCTGAAATTTTGTTTGAAGGCTGCAGTTCAGGTGGAAATCGTTTTGATCTGGGAATATTAAGTTATTTCCCGCAGATCTGGGCGAGCGATAATACTGACGCACTGTGCCGTACCGGGATTCAGAACAGTTACAGCTATGGATATCCCTTATCGGTATTTACAGCACATGTGTCATCTTGTCCAAATCATCAGACCTTAAGGATCACGCCCCTTGAGACCCGTTTTCAGGTGGCTTCCTTCGGTGTCTTAGGATATGAATGTAATTTAAAGGATCTGTCCGGAAGTGATCTCAACGCAATCCGGGAGCAGATTGCACTTTATAAAAAATGGCGGGATGTTTTCCAGTTTGGATCCTTTTATCGTGGAGCAGAAAACGAAGCTTCCGACTCGGAAACCTTATCCTGGACCTGCGTGTCCCCGGATGGCAGAAGAGCAGTGGGGCTGTTCTTCCGGCGCCTGACAGTTCCGAACCAATCCCATGACTGGTATCGCCCGGTGGGGTTACTTCCGGATGTGAAATATCATTTCTACGGTAGGAATATCAAATACAATCTGAAAGACTTCGGAGACCTTGTGAACACCGTTTCTCCGATTCATATCAAGCAGGGATCTGCATTGCAGGAGATTCTTTCGCGATTTGTAAATATGGATGGGGAAAAAGAAGACCTGACTGCTTATGGAGATACCCTGATGCGTGCGGGAATTGCCCTGAAACCCGCTTTCGCCGGTACCGGATATAATTCCGACACCCGACTGTTCCCGGATTTTTCCTCCCGAATTTACTTTATGGAAGCAGTGGAATAAAAATAATAATGCTTTTTTATGTACCGACCACTTTCGTTAGACCTGAAAACTAACGAGGGCGGTCGGTATTGTAATAATCAGAGAGAGATGATATTGTATATTATATAGATAGCTTAACAAATCGAAGTTTGTAAGGAACAGAAACTTTGAATTGTCAGACTGAAAAGAAACATTTAATATTGGAGGTGATATTCTTGAAGCGAGCAATTATTGGCGGGTTTATTTCGCTAATCGGAAGCATTTGGACATTGGCTGTTATTATATCTGCAAACAATTATCCTATCGACGGGTGGTCAACTCCACCTGGAAAACTTTTGATGCAGATAACAGAATCAAACCTTACCGTGTGGTTTGGTGTTTCTATTGCAATGGTGGTTTTAGGGATTGTTTTAATGGCAATTGAGTATTTTAAGAAAGATAACTAAATTAGAATTTGATAAAGGAGTGATTGTATGAAAAAGATAGTATGTATAGTAATTTTGATTTTAGCAATTACAGGGTTATTGAATGGTATTAGTTATTTGATTTCAGGTATTAGTGCAAGAGGAATAGGTGGTGTAAATTATGGGAGGGTTATCTTTCCACTATTAGTTGGAGCTATTGCTGTTTATTTTTTAAAAAAGGAGAAGAAAAAATAGAAAAATTCCAGTTTATTGGGAAGGCGCAGAGAACGAAAAATCGATATTTGTGGAGGTAAAGAGTGTATGAAAAAGGAACTGCGTATTCTGGTTATTTTAATTGCTGTGTTATTGGTAGGAACAGTAGGTTACTATTTCATGCCAAAGAAATTCGGTAAGAATGTAAATCCTTCTGAGGTAGACCATATAAATGTGTTCGATGGAAATACAGGAACTGGTTTTACTATTACCGATTCAGAAGATATCGAATATATAGTGGCGAATATTCAAGGTATTTCAATGAAAAGAGATGGCATTTCACTTGGAAGAACAGGATACAGTTTTAAAATTAGTTATATAAACAGCAACGATAAAGATATCATACCTGTATTTATTCTCAATAGTGATAATACAATTTGTAAAGATCCATTTTTCTATAGATGTGATGGTGGATTATGCTTTGATTACTTAAAAGCATGTGAAGAGAAATATAGAACTAATGTAACAGAATCTATAGAAGAAAAATAACTTATTGCTGATAAATGTTTTGATGGGGCGATGGTTTTTACATTGATAATAATGGTAATTATTTTATTGGTTTTGATACCTGTAGGAATTGTTGTAGATAAAAAGATTGAAGCTTATTTTGAAAATAAAAGAGAACCTTAAATTCAAGTTTGACGAGGAGGTGCTTTACATGAATAAGAGTATATCAAGGATTATCGGTGTGATAATGCTGATTGTAGCTTTTGTATTTATAATGTTTGCATTGAACCATCCAGAAAAGAGTTTTCCTTGGAACAATACAATTACGTGGTTACTGTATGGTGTATATTTTCTTGTGACAGTAGTGCTGCTTATTGCTCCTAAAATGAAGAAGTGAGAAATTCCCGTTTATTGGGAAGTCACAGAGAACGAAAATCGATATTTATAGGAGGTAAAGCAGAATGAAATGTCCATATTGTGGTGAAGAAATGATAAGAGGATACCTAATGAGCTCACGAGACATTACTTTTGCAGTTGATAATCTGACAAAAGTTTTTCGCATTAAAAAATCGGACGATCTGGAATTGAGTAAAGGTTCAGAAGGAATCCCTCATTGTGAAGCTTATCGTTGCAATAGTTGCAAAAAGATTTTGATTGATTATGCGAATAGATAACTACTTCACCAAGCACATTTTTCAACCGGAATGTGTACCGCCCATGCAGAGCCAACACATTCCGGTCTGTTAAGGAACAAATCAGCCCTTACTACGATAGCAGACGCAGAACTATGCGCAAAACACAAGTTTAACGAATAGTTGTGTTTAGAAATAATCCTATAATACGCCTTTCGAAAGCTATTTTTAACAGATTTCCTCGGAATCCAGCAATATGGTAAAAGGCCCGTCATTTAACAGAGATACTTTCATATCGGCGCCAAAGATTCCTTTTTCCACGGTGGCGATGCTTTCACGGCATCTGTCGATAATGTATTCGTATAGTTCATTGGCTATATCCGGATTACCGGCTTTGATAAAGGATGGACGATTGCCTTTTTTGCAATCCGCATACAGAGTAAATTGTGACACCAGTAACAATTCGCCCTCCACCGCATGCAGATCCAGATTGGTCTTGCCCTGAGCGTCTTCAAAGATCCGCAGCCCCAGAAGCTTCTTGATCATTTTGTCGGCAATCTCTCTGGTATCTGTTTCGGCCACGCCGATCAGTACCAGAAAACCTTTGCCGATGCTGCCTGTTACCTCTCCATCTACTTTTACCTCTGCATGCTGTACCCGTTGTATTACAAATCGCATTTGTCTACTTCTCTCCTACGTTTTTCTCTTCTTGATCTTTTTTATCCTGGCTGAAATCAGTTTGATCTTTAAGCTCATGATCCTTTTGCAGTCTGGAATTCAGTGTATGGAATCCCTCTTCATCAATATTTTTCAGATAAGAATATTGTTCTGTCTCTACCGGCAGATCCTTTTTCCGAAGGAACGTATTAACTACTGCCTTGATAGCCGCATAGATCACTGCAAAGATAGGCACCCCGACGATCATGCCGAGAATACCGAATAATCCACCGAATACCGTGATGGCGAAAATCACCCAGAAACCGGTAAGCCCGGTGGAATTGCCCAGAATTTTGGGTCCCAGGAAATTTCCGTCAAACTGCTGTAACACCAGAATGAACAGGACGAAATAAACACAGTTTAAAGGGTGCATCGGATCCACCACAAGGATCAGGATGGCACTGGGAATAGCTCCCAGATAAGGACCAAAGAAGGGAATAATATTGGTCACACCCACAATCACGCTGACCAGTGCCGCATACGGTGTCTGCAATAACGTGGTTCCGATAAAGCACAGGCATCCGATGATAAAGGAATCTACAATCTTGCCGCCGATAAATCCGATGAAAGTGCTATGGGTAAAGCGAAAACTCTTGATCAGGCGGTTGGCTGTTTTCTGTTCAAAGAAAGCATAGGCCATTTTTTTCGCTTGTCCGGCAAATTTTTCCTTACTTGCCAGTACATAAATGGAAATAACGAATCCGATGATAAAATCCCAAAGACTCTTCAGAATATTGATTACGCTCAAAGATACTGTCATGATCACCTGACTGGTCTTGGTCAGTACTGTGTTATTTAACCAATTCTCCAGTTCTACGGAATACTTATCAATCAGAAAAGTGATCTGACTGCCCAGCTCCGGATTGTCATCCATAAGCTTGCTGATCCATTTTGTAAAATTGCTGATGTAGGTGTCAAAATTGGAAGCAATATTTACAATACTGGGAACAATCTGGGAAAGCATCATGGCAACCAGACTATAAATCAGGGTGACGAACAAAAATGCCGTGATCAGTATGCCAATACCACGGACAATGGAATTGCGCTTCCTGCTCTCCTTCACCTTCATTTTCCGGCACAAAGGAAATAGCAGTTTGGTTTCTATAAAATTAAGTACCGGGGTCAGCAGATATGCCGTCACCAGTCCGAATACCACCGGCATCAGAATCCCGATGATCGTATGAAAGCCTGTCTTGATACTGCTTCCGTGGAATAACAGATAATAGAAACAAATACTGGCTGCAATGGTCAGAAATGCGGTCAGACCCCAGCGAAAATACTTATTGTTTTTTAAGTCGTATTTCATTCAACTACACCTTTCTTCATAAAATCTTATCTCTTTTAATATACTATGGTTTTTCGCTCACCACAAGAAGAAATCTGTCGTTTTTGTTGAAAAAGAATTCCCGGCAGTATAAAATAGATACCAGTAAAAGAATGGAGTTAGCAATGACATTACAAAAAGTATTGAGCCGTGTCAGACAGGCTGTGGCTGACTATCATATGATCGAAGAAGGCGACCGGATCGCTGTGGGGATTTCCGGAGGCAAGGACAGTCTTACTCTCCTGCTGGCTTTATATGAACTCAGCAAGTTTTATCCGAAGCATTTTACAGTTATTGCAGTCACAGTCAATCTTGGATTTCAGAATCTGAATCTGAATGAAATCCGTACACTTTGTGCTGACAGAAATATCCCATATACCGTAGTGGAGACTTCTATTGCCCAAATCGTATTTGAAGACCGCAAGGAGGACAATCCCTGTTCTCTTTGTGCGAAAATGCGTAAAGGTGCACTGAACGATGCGATTAAGGAGCTGGGGTGCAATAAGATTGCCTATGCACATCACGAAGATGATGTAGTAGAGACCATGTTGCTCTCCCTCTTCTACGAGGGCCGACTGCATACCTTTTCTCCGGTAACGCATCTGGATAAAACCGGTCTGACCGTGATCCGGCCGCTGATCTATATGCGGGAAGCCGAAGTTATCGGTTTTGTGAACAAATATCAGGTACCCGTGGTCAAAAGTCCCTGTCCTGCAGATGGGCATACCACGCGGGAATACATAAAAGAACTATTGCAACAGATTCATCGGGAAAATCCCGGTGTCAAGGATCGTATTTTCACCGCGATCCAACGAGGAAATATGGAAGGTTGGTCAGATTACTTTGGCAGTCATTAACGAAGAAAATTATCACGATGAACAGAATAAAAACAATATCTTAAAACTCCGCAAGGTTCTGGATACGCTCCCCAGCTTCTGCAGAGATTTTTTCCGTGGAATTGAGCCTTATACTTCCACCAGAACAAGACTGGCTTATGCCTATGATATTCGACTTTTCTTTGAATTTCTCCATGAGAAAAACAGTTATTGCCATAAAATGGAGATTACTGAATTTCCCCTTTCCGTTCTGGATATGGTACAGCGGACGGATATCGAAGAATATCTGGACTATATGAGCCTGTATCAGAAGGATGGGAAAAATATTACGAACGAGGAACGGGGAAAGGCAAGAAAACTGGCTGCTCTTCGAAGCTTCTATAATTACTATTTTCAGAGCGAACGTATCGAGAAAAACACAGCGGCACTGGTTCCTCTGCCGAAGCGTCATGAAAAAGAGATCATCCGTCTGGAACCCAATGAGGTGGCTATTCTGTTAGATCAGGTGGAGGACGGCACCAAGCTGACCAAAAAGGAACTGGAATACCACAAGAAAACAAAGCTCCGGGATGTTGCCCTCCTGACGCTTCTGTTGGGAACCGGCATCCGTGTATCGGAATGTGTAGGTCTGGATATTAACGACGTGGATTTCAATAACGGCGGCATCAAGATCCGGAGAAAAGGTGGTTATGAAGCAATCGTCTACTTCGGCGATGAAGTAGAAACCGCTCTGCTCGACTATCTGGAGCAAAGGGAACATATCATTCCAGCCGAAGGACATGAGAATGCTCTGTTCCTGTCCCTGCAGAGTCGCCGGATGGCCGTCCGCTCCGTAGAGAATCTGGTAAAAAAATATGCCTCCCGGGTAACCACCTTAAAGAAAATCACGCCCCATAAACTACGCAGTACCTACGGTACCGAACTCTATAAAGAAACCAGGGATATCTATCTGGTAGCAGATGTTCTGGGTCATAAAGATGTAAATACCACAAGAAAACACTATGCCGCACTGGAAGAACAACGCCGTCGGCAGGCCGCCAATGCTTTTCATCTACGGGAACACAGCAATAGACATTCGGACCAGCCGGACAAATGACAATTAGAAAAGATACCCAACACTTTTGGTGTATTAGGTTAATCATCTCTGCATAAAATGGAAAGTTAGTTAAATACATTGGCAAAATCCACGAACTCCCGGAGCATGCGATACACATGTCTCGATGTAAGGTCTCCGGATGTGAATTTTCTACGAAAAGTGATGAGTAGTTCTCGTCATGACGGGGCCGCCTACAGTCGACATCCATGTCGACAATCGGCTGACGCGGACATCGTGTCCGCTTTCCCCCTGCCTTTCAGCACTTTTCTAGAAAATATCAACATCCTCCGACAAACATCTTCGACATGGCACCGCATACGCCGGGAGTTCTGCGTTTTGGAAAGCTTTCAAAAAAAACAGTAGCCCCGGCTGGGTATAAGAATAAGCAGTGCCGTAAGCAGACGTCGGTACCATAGCGTCCCAAGGGACGCATTGCGGTCGTATTGTGACCGCTTATGTACCGCTACGCTCTGCGACAGGAGCGCATCGTACTAAAGTACGAGCGTGCCGCGTTTCTTATACCTTGCCAAGGGCTACGGGGATTTGATAGCATTTCTTTACTAACTTTCCATTTATCATACTCTTTCTTATCACTTCACAAACTCATAAGAATAATAAGGTACGATCAACGTCTGTCCGGCGCGGATGCTGTCCTCTTCCGCCAGATGGTTGATGCTCTGAACCTCATCTATATATTCCTTCTTATCCTTATACTCTTCATAATCAATATAATCCTCGGACAGATCCCATAAGGTCTCTCCGTAAGCTAGCGTCACCTGAGTATAGTATTTGAACTTTACCTGTTCTTCCCCGGAGCTTGCCAGAGAACGGATTCCCTGATAGGATACCGCACAGAAAATAATCACACAGACCGTAGCAATCATGGTAAGGATCCTGCGCTGCATCTGCATCCTCCTTCTTAACTGTCTCTTATATAATCTTAACTCTCTGTCCGTCATATGGTATACACTCTTCTGTACTCTCATAACACACCTCACATAAGAAAATCTGTTCGGGAACATTTGTTCTTTCTGCTTGTATTATATCGAACATGCATTCTTCTGTCAAGTTAAAAATCGAACATATTTTTGGAATATATGTTTGCTTTTTTGCTATGCTATAATCCCATCTTTGACACTTAAAGAAAAGTATAGTGGCAGAATCCATTGATTTTACTTGGATTCTGCCACTTTTGATGTCTTAGAGTATGTTGTATGGAGACATCACTTTAAAATGAACCTAGATTATTCACGGCTGATCCGTGAATAATCTAGGTTCATTTTTTAATATGGTAACGATAATTAAGAGTTATCAGGTAAAAGAGGAGACGTTAACGCCTTTTCTCTTCTTTAAGCCTCGCATCTTCATCTGATCATTTCCCGGAAAATTTCCCTCCAAACCTCCGTGCAGAAAGTCTGCATTCCTGGCAATAGCTGACTGCCACGCATCCACAAAATATATTCCATTTCTTCTTTTTACAATATCTGTACGCAGTCCATCCAGATTGCTGACCGCTACCTCCGTCTCCGGACTTTCCAGTGTAAACGCAAATTCCGTAAAATTTTTCTTATACTGCTCTCCGACAACTTTACAGGCCACCACCCAGCACCAGTTTGTTCTGTTCTGAATATACTTCATTGATTTTTCCCCATCGAAACAACCCGACTATAAGCCCCGCTCATTTTTTATTGCTCTGTATATCTCCGTTTCCTTCTCCCACGCAGTCCTATCCTGCTCTACGCCGTCCTTTAAATAAAGATCTTCCACCCCAATCTCTCCATCCTCGTCACTGTCGTAGCATTGATAAGTAGGTCCTTTCACCATTGTTCCATCTTTTTCAAATCTTGTAAAATAGTAAGCCTCATTATATGGTGCCCCTCCCTCCCTATAATACAGAATGCCGGACATCGCTTCTACCGGCTCATCGTAAATAGCAGTACCCTCATATAGAATCGTCAGTTTCCCCTTTTTTTCTTTTAAAATATAATAAATGCCATTCCGGATATGCAGCTCCTTCACTCCATCTCCGTCAATATCAGATAAAAAAGTTTCAACATCACTTACATCTTCCCCGAACAAATCTTCCAGAAAATAAGTTTTTCCATTCTCTTTCATAGCAGGCACTTCCCCATCTAAAAAACGTTGGTACTCTTCCTCTGTGATTTTCTCTGCCACTTTTCTATGTGCAAGAAACACTGCCACTATACCGCCCACGATAAGGAGCATTGCCATGCAGATTTTTTTAGCTCTCATCCCCATCATATACAATCATCTCCTTTATTTTATTGTTTGCCCTCTCTCTCAGATTACCATTCTCCTAATATTTCCTACCTCGTCATATCCAGGCTTTTTATCGTCACCAGATTTTCCCCATCCCCATTGTTATAGCTCCATACAACCATATAATCTCCATACCATTCAAAATGAACATCCTTATGTTCTCCATCTTCCTCATACCAGAGCATGCTTTCTTGACCCAAATCATACATTTCCCTCTGCTCTCCAGTTTTCAACACGTTTTTGTATACAATATGATCTTTCAGCAGATAAACATTTCGCTCCCGGTATCCGACGATTCTTGTCCTATTATTTCGCGTATCGTATAGCATACGGCTCGTGTCCGTCTCAAGATCGATTTCGACCAGCAGTTCTCTCTCTAAATGCTTCTGTGACATCTCAGTCACCTTCGTCCTTCCTATCTCAACTGACAGATAAAGCTTCTCCCCTTCCTTCACAATGCGCTTTGGGAGAAAATTTACCTCCCTAATTCCAAGTTTAAACCATAATATGTTACCAAAATACTCTGGACAAATATCATGCCATTCGTCTTCGCCCGCTCTCCTATATTGAAAATAGTCATCCCGAAACTCAATACTCTCTCCATCTTTATAATACCAGTGTTTATCTACACGCACATCAATCGACAAAACATTACTTATGGCAACGCTATGATCATCCTGATCTGTCACCGCTATAATATCTCCATCATACGAATAGATGTTCCAGCCATGATAACCAGCAATATCCAATTCGTATCTTCCTGAATCTCCATCGTTTTCTGCCAACTGTTCTGCCAGATTGATCCTCTCCCCAAGATCCCCTTCTACCGGCATCAACCACACCTTGTCTTTCCCAAACGCAAGGAATAAATAATTTTCATGAATGTTCAGTCTCGCATCACTCGACATATCCCCCAAAAACTCACACTCATTCGTCGCCTTATTACATCGCCACAACTTTAACATTCCATATATAATACTGATTTACCTTCTTCTTTACGCTTCTCGTAATACGCACAAAAAGCTGGATGGGTGTACCCTTTGAGGATATCTGTATCATCTGAACCGCAAAAAAGTATATCGTCGCTTGCGATTTTCTATTACCTTGCTTGGTAGCCATATCCTTACCTTTACCGCTGGAGGATAGATGAAGCGGTGTAATTCCAGCAAACTGTGCCAGTTTGTTCGCATTACCAAAACACTTGATGTCACCAATTTCTGACAGAATTTTCACTACTGTGATAACATTTACACCAAGAATAGTTGTAAGTGTACACGTCGGCATCTCATACATTTTTTCCAGCATCTTGTCTACTTCAGCAAGCTGCTTAGCATAGTGCTGTAAAGCACTGACAATGCTGAGTGCTACCATATCTCTGCATCTTGGTAAGCATTATTTTTCACTTTATCACCAGCTACCACATCTAAGATTGTCTCGCAGGTCTTTGTAGAACATTTATTATACCGCAGTTGTTTTCCGTATGGCGATGCAGTGTTGCTTTGCACTGCTTTTGGAATTAGCAGATTGGAAATGGTAAAACCACATGACATAGAAGCCAGCAGAAAATCGTTATGATTATCCTTGCTGGCTTTTACTAATTACCAGTTAGTTACAATCTGCAAATTATCTTTAAGACATTCTCAATAATTGAATGAAGGATTTACATTAAAATCAATCCCCAATTCTTGTAATTTTGTAATTACTGGTTTAATCTTAGGTGCCTTAGCTTTTAATATACATACTTCTCTTTTTTCAAGCATTTGCTTCGCAATAACAAAATTAACATTAGCTGTTTTTGCAACAAATTTTATTTTTTCTACATCAACTTCTGTTACATTTTTTATATACAGACTGTATTCCGTTTCATCTCTATCTATATCTTCAATGTATGTTGTTATTATATTCCACCCACACATAGGGCATCTCCATCCTTGAGTAGCACCTTCGATACTCCAATTCATTTTTCCTTTACATTTTTCACATATCATTTCCTAATTACCTCTTGGAGAAAATAATTTAAATGTCTCTCTATTATTCATGTCTGGCAATCTCAAATTATTCATACCTGCAACAAAATAATTACCATTTGGTGTAGACCATAAATAATTTGTCGGTGCATAAACTTCAACATTTAGCTTATTTGCCAAATTCTGTGCAAATCCATTATCCAAAGCACCAGTATTACAAGACAATAACCTAATTGTCTGTCCGTTATAACCATCTGAATTTTGTATTAATCTAGAAGCCGTTCTGTGATCAACTGTCATATGTTGCCCATTATGAGTAATCTGTATGCCATTAGGTGTTCCATGTGCAATTACATCTAAATAACCATTCGTATCCACATCTGTCCTACGACTAATATTACTAACAAACGCATCATCAGCGTCCATAAAAGTAGCATCTCCAACAGAGTATTTACCACTCTGGTATCAAAGACCACATGGGCATCGTAACTTCCCCTCCTTTCCTAACTTTTTCTCTCTTTATTTTCTTCTATGGCAGGATGTCCGCCCTTGACGGTATCAGTCTTTCTTGCATCAAATCATTATAGCTACGGCAGGTACTTGCTGTTCCATCCGCCTCAATCATCTTATTCCACTTATATCCTTGCCTGTTCAAAATGATGTCTGAGTCATCTCTTCACACTCTCCCCTGACCAGCCTACAGCATGCTCTTCACAAAGTCTTCCTTTAACAGTTCACGTATCTGCCGCATATCAATCGCATACTCGTGGTAATAGTAATCACGCAAGGTTACAATCACAAAATCCTTTCCTGCCAAAGCTTTGTCCACATCATCTCCCCAAAATGCACTCCATCTCTCTGAAAACGACATCTCCCTCTCTTTTATGTACCACTCTATATCTCTATCATCGCCATATCACTCAATTCTCGTTCTCCAATTTATTCTTTGGAATACCTAAAATATAATATCCCTGAAAAGATATTCCTTTTTCAAAAGGGAAATAAATATGTAAATACTGTTGATCTAACCCTATATTCTGACTACTAAAACGGTCAAAACCTTCTCCTGTCGTACTTGCACTAACTTGTTCTTGAAACGTTTCCGAAAACTGTTTAATTACATCCGGGGCATGCGCATCTTCGGAACTAAATTCACTGTAAGTTCCTGCATATACCTCAAAATTTCCCGTCTGCAGCGCTTGCAGTATCTCATTAATGTCTGCAAAATCACTAAAGTAAATGTATTGCCCTTTTTCTATATCAATAGTAACCGGATATTGATGCATATAGGACGGTCCTCCCACACACGAATCTATAGAAAAAACTAGACTTATATAATCATTATCCAACCACAGAAGATCATAATCAATTACATCGCCTGCATAGGCATGTGCATCTTGAACTTCCTCTTCCAGCTGTGCAACGGCTTTCACATATGTTTTCGCATACACAGAAAATGCAGCATCTTTTAAAAGTGAGTTCACTTTATTTATGTCTATGTTCAAACCGATACCATCTTCCAATTGTGGATAATTTATCGTTATATTGTATATATTTGTTTCATTTCTTTCCCTTCCAAGAGAGTATACATCATTCTTCACTTGTAAAGTTCGCTTATTCTCCATGCTGTTTAATACTGTATAAAAAACAATCAAGCTTATGAGCAAAATACCAACTATTCCGCAAAATACCTCTTTCCTATATATTTTTATACTTTTCTTAATCTCTCTATTCTGTCTTAACTTCATTATCAAAGACCTCTCATATATTTTTAAATCCTTTCCTAACTTTTTCTCTCTGTATTTTCTTCTATGGCAGGATATCCGGCCTTGACGGTATCCGTCTTTCTTGCATCAAATCATTATAGCTACGGCAGGTACTTGCTACTCCATTCGCCTCAATCGTCTTATTCCACTTATATCCTTGCCTGTTCAAAATGATGTCTGAGTCATCTCCTCACTTTCTCCCTGATCTGCCTGCAGCATGCTTTCCACAAAGTCTTCCTTTAACAGTTCACGTATCTGCCGCATATCAATAGCATACTCGTTGTAATTGTCCTTTAAAATAACAATCACAAAATCCTTTCCTGCCAAAGCTTTGTCCACCTCATCTCCCCAGAACGCACTCCACCTCTCTGAAAACGACATCTTCCTCTCTTTTATATACCACTCTATCTCTCTGTCATTTCCATTCAAAGTCTCCAGGAGATCACGCTCTGCCCCTTCCCGGCTATATGTAGTGCTTACCTTATAGAAATCTAAATCTGGTTCTCCATCCCATGCTGTGATATGCTTAAATCGATCCTCCATCAGCATTTGACACAGACCATTCAAATCGGATACAACATCTTTTAGTTCGAGAACCTTCATCTCCTCACAGTCAATCGTCGTTGCCATCATTGTGGTTGGTAATCCATACGGTCCTTTCCGCTGACGCACTACCCATCCAGAGTAACTGATGCTTATAAACTTCTCATCCGCATATTCTACATCGCATCGATGTGTTCCTACATGAAAACGATATTCCCACCCATCATCAGGATAAGAATCAGGTGGTTCCATTTCCATCACTTTTTTTCTATCATCTTCGAGCAGCTGATTGATTTTTCTTTCCTTTTCCTTATCTCTGCTTCCAACCATCTGCAGATATACAAGCTTGTCCACGTCGTAATATTCATCTTTATACGTATAAGTCGTTTCCTCAAACTGAAAGGAGAGATCCGAATTTTTCCGCTCCCATCTCACAAAACAGAATATGCAAACTATCACCGACACTGCCATCACTGCGGCTGTTATGCACCAACCCTTCTTTGCTACTTTTTTCATGTCTCTCTCCACAGATAAATTCGATCTCTTTCTGCACCGAAGCCACTCTTATATTCTATCAGACCTTTCCCCTTTTCCCAAACAAACCTCTCATAATATCCTGTTTCTGTAAGATCATTATAACTGCGATAGGTACACACTGTTCCCTCTACCATAATCTCCTCGTGCCACCCCTTTTCTTCCTTCAGTGAATCCTCTTTCCCCATCTCCTGACAGACTACCGTCCCTCTTGCGATGAAATCCTCCTCATTTTTTATATTGACTTCCTCCATCTTATTCTCATCTATTCGGTAAATTTTATCTTCCGATACATAAAAATATCCAAGAAAAAATCTATCCCTGCCGTAAAAATATCTGCTGTCATCCTCTGTATCACTCTCTATCATCATTGTATACAAAATACCGTTTTCCCACTGCTCCACCTGTTCCACTTGTATCTTTACTTGTTCATACTCTCCAAAAGGGGTGCTTGCGAACTCCGCCTCAAACGC
Organism: Lachnospiraceae bacterium GAM79; assembly: GCA_003584705.1. Classification (GTDB taxonomy): domain Bacteria; phylum Bacillota; class Clostridia; order Lachnospirales; family Lachnospiraceae; genus Acetatifactor; species Acetatifactor acetigignens. The sequence continues at coordinate 2,005,597 of AP018536.1, read as the reverse complement.
TGCCGTCTCAGTTCCATAATCAAAGAAAAACGATGTCTGATCTATCATCTCACTCTTTTTTTTAGACCATTCCTCGCACAAGATAACTGTAATTAACAGAATAAAAGCTATGGTACTATTAAATATTAGTTTATTCCTTTTCATCACTTGCCTCTTCATCTAACGATACTATTAACAAATTAATATTTCATAGATTTTTCATTCCCCCTCCCTGCTATCCGTCTCCAATCAAGCTTATCTCATCCATAAATCCGCCAAAATAAATATTCTTTCCTTTGAATCTCCATACCTTACCAAACTCCTGGTACAATTGTTCCATATACCAACGGTGAATCTCCTCTTTCTCTGCTGCAATCAAACGGAAAAACTCTCTTTCCAGTGCCTGATCCAGCTCCACGAAATCCTTTTCTACATTTCCCAGCAAAGGTTTGACACTAATAAAACCATGCTTTATTTCTTCTACAAAAGGTTCTCCCTTATAGACGCCCACATAAAACTCATGGGTTTCTGTGATGTAACTTGCGCGCAGGTAAGATATCACAATAATCTCCTGCTCTGCCTCTGACGTGATCGCCCCTAGAACACTCTCAAACTGCTTTCGCACATTTCCGACATTGCTTTCAAATTTTTCTCTGATCTCTTTTAACCGTTCCCTTTTCAACCCGTTTATTTTTCAGACAAAAAATCTTTCATAAGTCCAGACCGCTCCAGTACATTTTGTTCCATCGACCTGCTCTCCCCTGTCCTGACATCCACCCTTCCCGTCGTGCAAAGAAAATCCTTCCCCGATCTTCTATGAGCATCATATCATCGTTCAAAAGCGTACATTTTTTCTCCAGCTCCTCATGTCCCCATAGCCGGTGTCTGACCTGCAAGAGCAATGTCTCCTCTTCATCATAATCCTCCATGTTATTGATTTTAATTCCTTCCTCCTCAATCAGTTGTTCGAGATACGGCTGAAGGATTCCCCAATGATTAAACTCCGACAGCGTTATATATTTTATGGCGTAATGTGGGTCTTCAGCTGTCCGTTCCTGCAATACAGGGTTATTAGGATAGCGGGAAGTTGGTTCTCCCTCACGGTAATATTCTCCGGTATACTCCAGTTCATATCCGATAAAGTCTGTGGTAACGAACATCGCTTCTTCTAAAGGCATTCCCGATGTTAATTCCGGAGTCAGCTCCGGAATGATTACCTCTCTTTCAATACGCCATGTCCCAAAAAACGGAATTTTCCTTTCTCCGCCAAATGCTGCCATAAGAATGATACATACGGCTACACATAAGATCAGAACTGCCACCGCCTTTGTGTGTTTTCTTATTTTGCACCTAATCATTTATAAATACCTCCCTCCTAAAAGCCATATTTTAGACTGCTTTTACAACGGTTACGCAACTCTCCGCGCCAAAAGCGTCTTTCCCCAAAATTCTACGAGCATAGTGTCCTCATTCAAAAGTGTAAAGCGTGTTCCCACCGGAATAAAATCATACGTTTCATAAAACACCGTTTCCTCAAAATCTATATAAACCAGTAAATGCAGTTCCATGCCGTCTCTTTGACCGTAATATTTATCATCATGCCAGTCAATCCCCTCTTCCTCCATAAAATCACACACATGTGGCCAAAATTTGCCCCCATCGTTCACAGTAAAAATGTCTTCAAAAAACATACCGTATTCAGGATCCGTGTATGTATTTTCCCCTATCCGGAAATAATCTGCAGTATACTCCAGCTCATATCCGACAAAATCTTCGGAATCATATAAATCCTCTTCCGCCACTCCATCTTTGGTTGTTCCTGTATACATTTCTGAAATGACCGCCACCTTTTCAATGTACCATGTCCCAAAAAATGGTAATTCTGCTGCGCCTTTTTCTCTCCCGCATCCTGATATGCCGACCGTACATATGGCCAAAAACGCTATCACCTTTGCATATCTTCTCATCCTACTGATAGCCATTGATAAACACCTCTGCTTCTTTTGCCCTTCGTTCATCATAATCATGTTGTGCAAACACCTCCCGTACTTCTTACAGAGTTAATGAAACAATTTATATGGATACCCATAATCTTCTTTCTGCTGTTTTTTCAAGTCTGTTCCAAATTCCACATGCATGTTTTTTTGACCATTTCCATGCATATAATAAACAATTCCTTTTCCCTTTTCCCAAACCATCAATAAATAATCTTTTGAACCGTAAAAATAATCATTATAATAACGAAAGATCCTTTTTTCTCCATCTGCTTCTACAAATGCATGATATCCGGCATCATCCACTACATCAGCCGTTCCGTTTTCACAGCAGACAATCGTCCACTCTTTTAAAAATAAATCCTCATCTGATTCCAGACCGGAAATTATGATCTCATTTTTCTCCTCCGTATACCCACCGGTGTCTGACGGCATATAATAAATATCCTCAGACGTAACATAGTAATATCCCAGATATTCTCTCCCCAACGCGAATTGATCGAACGGATCTGTCACATTCAGCTGATCCAGTTCTAAAGCATATAAGCTGCCATTTTGAAAGGATTTCAGTTCTTTTATATGCAAACTGATATCCTGCCAAATATCCCGATAGCTATATGGATAAAAATATCCTTCATATTCTACTTCTTTCTGTGTCGGCATATAAAACCATGTATTTTGAGGCTCATGTCTGCTTTCTTCTTTATCATTTTCACTGCACAAAATCACAAGAAGGATCAAAAACAAGCTTACTACAATGGATGAAAGAAAATTTTTTATCATATTATTTTCCTCCCAGGATCTATGCAAAACGCCGTTTAGTCATCAAGGCTTGGATAATACGACGAATTTCTCCACTCCTCTAATGTATACACTTCAAACTCACTGTCTGCCAGTCCTACCATATCCTTCCATAAAACCTTATCAAAATTGACACTCACATAAAACGTGCTCCAGCTCACACTGTGATCCTCCCACATCTCGCTCACATGAACGGAATAATACTCTCCCAAATATTCACTTCCCGCCCCATCTTTGTATACTTCCTCTGTTTCAAGATCATATGTTTGATATAAATACGCCTGCCCATCACTCTTCAGATCTACATAAGCAGCCCAGTCATCAATCTCCGGCACCTGTTCCGAAAGGCAGTCTGATATTTTAACAATCGTATCTTCCCGTGTTTTGGCATTCTGCGTACACTCCTCTGCTTCTCCGAAGGCTAATGCTGTGGAAATTTCACTGTCATCACCCCACACACGGCTGCCACATGCTGTCAGCAGACCTGCCATAGCCAGTACCACAAAACTTATTTTCCTTCCCTCCATAGGATATACTCCTCCCAATCTTTTTCCTCGTCATCCCACATAAAATAATCGTGCATTATAGATGCCGCCGTATCGCCATAGTCACTTCCCGTTGCATAAATAGGTCCTATGATAGATACATAAATAAATGGATTGTCCTTATATTCCCATGCTTCCGCATACCTCTCATCCAATAAAATATCTGAATGGTCAACTATACTTTCTTTGTAAGATTCATAACGGCGAGGACCAGGATGAGGAAGTAATTTTACATCTTTACTTTATCACAATGAATAACAGCCTCTCTTGTGACATACTCCTCTTCTTTTACAATACCTACTTTACTTAACTCTTCGTAAAAAGCATAGTGTTTCACCATCATATCACACGCAATATCTTGGTATTGTTTTTTAAAAATTCCTTTCAAAAACTTTCGAAGGCAATTTCCTTCCAGTTCAAAAGTAAAATCTCCTGCTATAATGGCATCTCCATTTTTCTGTACCTTCTCTTCCGGCATAAAACTTTCTCCCTATATAAAACTTCCGTTATATTTCTTCCGTATTTTCAATCAGAATTGCGAACTTGTTTCGCAATTACCTATAAATAGATTCCACTATTTAACTGCTTTTCTATACTCTTCATTATACAACCACTCACACTCTATATCACTCCATTCCCGTTCCCGAAGCACCTCGCCCGTCTCCCTGTTAACAGCATAACTTGTAAGATAATGATAATGAGTAAAAACAGGTTCATAACCATGAGTATAATAGTCTGTATAATCTGCAAAAATATAATATTCCTGATCTTCCGTCATACCTCTACATGAAAAATTTCTTACACAAGGAAACTCCTGATCTTCTGGAAACTGATATACATATACCGACTGTTCCTGTTTATATGTTCTTACAACTATTGAATCATAATCCCCCTCATCCGAATACATATAATAAAAAAGAGCTCTTGCAGCTTGTTCCTCCAGCATCTTTCCATCTGAAACATCCTCATTAAAATATAACTGATTAACCGCCTTTTCATATGCTTCACTATAAAGCAATTTATAACCTGCATCAGTCTCTATCCATTGAGACTCCCGAAGAACTTCGCCTGTCTTCCTATCAACTGCGTAATCCGTGTGATATTCATCATAGAAGCCCTGCGAAAGGGCATCTGTTACATAACGTGTATCGTGTGCAAAGACATAATATTGCCCATCTTCTGTCCTATCTTTGCTCTGTAACATTTCATACTGCAAGTCACTTTTTTCCTGCGTTTGGTATAAATATACCATTTCTCCCTGCTGCATAGTAGAAATAACCTTTGCGTCATAATCATAGTCACAATCTGAATATATGTAATCAAAAACAGCCTTTGCCGCTTCTTCCTCTGTCATTTCACATATGTTGCTGTCCTGTTCGTTTGTATAATTTGTTTTGTTTTCTCTTACGCTGTTTTCCTCTGTTTCAATCTTTTTCATTTTGGTTTCTGCCGCCTGTTTATAATTTAAGACACCAACCAGCAGAATTATAACTACTATTCCTATCGTCCCCATATTCACAATCTTTCTTTTCACAACAACCTACATTCCTCTCTCATATACAATAATATCTATCACAACATAATCAGACATATTCTCTCATTTGTACCCACAATACATTTGCCATCCAAATGCGGCATCTTAAATTCCATGATATCACAATATCCATCCATTCTCTCTGGCATAAAATCCGGTTTTAAATCCTTGTCCTGCGTTTGGTATTGCCATTTTAATAAACCTAGATTATTCACGGCTCAGCCGTGAAAGTGGCTGAAAGCCACATAGTTACTGTATTTTCGCTGAATATTGCTTTTCATCTATCAGGTGAATGAAAAAAGAGCATCCATTTGTGGTAAAATTAAGGTGTTCAAAGTCTTAACAATCCCAAACAAAGGAGCCCTTTATGAGTATTGTAAACACCTTAGCCTTAGAAAGCAATAGACAGATTAAAATAAATTTTGATGGGGGAGATCTCTCATCCGATGCAGGCTTGCTTCTTATCAAAGAATTCATAAGCAAACTTGATATTGATACGCTTTTAGAAAAAGCGTTTAAAACCAATGATCCTGCATTCAAGTCTGTACTTGAAAAAGATGCGCTTGCATCACAGCCTACGGTATCAAGATTCTTTAATCGTATGGATAAAGACACTTTAAACCAGTTCCTTGCGATTGCCAGAGTACTTCGGAGGAAAATTTACAGTGTTCAGATGCCACAGGCTGTTATTCTGGATCTGGATTCCACTCTTCTTGATGCATACGGCAGACAGCAACCGGATTTTGTTTCTTTGTATCCATATCTGTCCTCCTTTTGTTAGTTTTAACTAATCATATCTCATAAAAAAACCGACAATTTATGATTCCTGTGTTCACAAATTATCGGTTGATAATCCATGCATCTGACCGCTTTTTCCTAGAAATACTCTTTCCAGCCGTTATAATAAAAGGAACGCAGCTCCCTGATATATCCTTGCATGACATAAAATCACTTCATCAAATTCCTCAATACGGCTTGCCATAATTCCTTGCAATTTAAAACACCGTTTTTAAAACGGTGTTTTAAATATAGCATACTTTAAACTTTCTGTCATTCACTGATTATAATTTCATATTTCTCAACCATTTTCAGAACTTCCGCCATAAAATCGTCTTTTCCATGGGTAAGGTATGCAAAACTAATTTTGTATACCCCCTCCTTTGTATAAATCCGCAGCTTTTTCCAGGTTCTTTTCCCCTGCTTTACTGCTGTAACTGCTTCGATTCTCTGTATGTTCCGCCAGTATAACTCCGTTTCCTTTCGTATAGGATGTTTTATCATCATTTTTTCTTCCGAATACCGTACTCTTGTATTACACATGATAAACAGAAGGATCAAACATGCCACACCGTAAATCGGCGCAAACAACAGGGAAAACCATTCCGAAGGCTCACTCTGTGAAAAACCCCGCAATGGATTTTCCTCCCCCGAAAGCAACAGCATTGCCAGATATTCCAGCAGGATTAAAATTCCCAATCCTGCCAGAATATAGTACTCCGTCCCATATCGCAGAATCCGCTTCTGCGGACTTTCGTAGACCTGAGAGCGGTAATACACGGCAACCGTTTCAGGGCATTTCTTCCTGAGTGCGTCACAGAATAGCTCATAATTCAACATGCCGATACCCACTGTGAGGATTTTTGTTCCATCCGAAAGATATAAATTAACCATATTATCAAAGCTGCCGTCTATTTTCCGGATTTCCTGCCATCTGACTGTCCGGGGCTTCTGAAAGGCTTTTTCTATCTGTATTGTATCTCCATTAAAATAAATACATTCCCTCGCCATGATATTTCCCGCAAATATGGTAACTATTAAAAGCAGAATTGCCATTGCCACACACAGGCTCCACATCCCCCTCGCCTCCCCGGGGGCTCCGTCCATTATGTAAAGGATGCTGAAAATTCCCACAAAAACAACTGCCAGCACTCCCAGCGCATATACGACATACCTTTTCCCCGGCGGCTGACATAATATTGCCATTCCCTCCGGGATTTTATTTATCTGCCGCCGGTTTCTGCCCGTTATCAGATAAATGATACCGACGGTCAGAACCAGTATAAGCGTAAACAACAGTTTCTCCATCTTCCCTTTACCCCCTGTATTTCGCAATAACGGAAACAACCTTGTCCATTTCCAGCGGCTTCGACAAGTGCTCATTCATACCCGCCATGCGGCACCTCTGAGCATCCTCTGCAAAGGCATTTCAGAAGCGTCAGAAGCTTTCCCCCTGCATCCCTGACAAAAGGTTCGCGGTGGAAAGTCGGATTATGATGCGCGCAACATTCAGCGTTTCCACAGGCAGCCCGGAAAAAAATGCGGCAACTAACGGCGCACTTTCTTCCTCCTGATGCCTGCCATCGGTAATACACCTCTAATATTGATATTTTTTCAAAAGTTGCTCTCTTTTGAATAATACTGATATTTTCACCAAACTTCACAATATCAGACATTTGGAATCTGTTGAACGAAGCTGACTGAAAGTATTCAGATTGATAGCAACGAAAATATAGTCATTTTTCAGACATTATTTCAATATCTGATAACTCATCATGAAAAGAATAACCAACATACACATAAATACTTTAACCAGTTTCTGGTATGTCGTTTTCGCCGGATTTATGACCGGGTTCCATGTTTCCTCTGTTCCCGGCATATTGTTTATATTGCTCCGATTTCCTCCGGTTTCCTTCTGAGCACAGAGCCGGTTTGACGCATAAGTAAGCATTTCCTTTGCCGCCTCTGCCTCCTGCTCCGACACCTCAAGCGTCCTGCCATCTGCAAAGGTGATCCTTTTCCATCTTCCATTCTTATTTTTCGAGTAAGTCCATCCGCTGATGTCTGTGAGAAGCGGAAGATAGTACACACCGGCTGCGTCCTGTTCATCAATGATAAAATGATAAGTGACCGTGAACAATCTGTTCCTGAAAACCGGCTGCATAAGAAAATATTCCGTACAGAAAAGCTCTCTGATTTGCTTACGTTGTCCCCAGGCATCAAAGCAGGAAAGTGTCCGCATGATTGGATGAATGACAATAAGAACGACAAACACTGCTCCTGTCAGCAGCAAAAAGGCTGCGTATAGCATAATCGATGCATTATCGCTGAAAGGCGACGCCGCTTCCCTGAGCATCACTCCGCAAAGGGGAATCACCAGCGCGGCTTCCATCAGAAAGGTACCCCGAAAAACGGCATTCTGGCAAAACAGATAATAAAAGCCGACAAAGGTAACAGCATTTTTTCCACTGCGGTAGCGAAGCGGAATCCGCATAAGCAAAAGCTCAGACAAAAGACCGACAAGCAGCACCACTTCCTTACACACAAGTATATAAGTCCCATACATCCATATGTATAACCCTATTCCGTGGGAGGAGCCATAAAGAGCCAGCAAATCTCCGTCCTTTGCATTTTCCAGAACACTATGCAGGATATTTTCCCCGAAAATCAGGTGATAGCCTATACCACACACCAGTATAATCCATGCAATATAATCCGGAATACTGGACAGCGCCCAGCGTTTGCAGCTGCCATGCTCGTGCTTCCGCTGACGCCAGAACCCGATTCCCCATAGAACCGGATAAAGAAACACAACAAGAAGCAGCGCAAGGTTCGTTTCCGGCAACATTGTCGTTATAAGCAGACTCAGACATTTTGCCCGTGAAGTTTCTCTCAGAAGATTCGGCACATGTGTGAAAAACGATGCCACCGCCACCAAAAGTATCGCAAAGATTCCCGGTATCGCCATCAGACTGACTGTTTCCGCTTTTGACTTACGTTTCACCAGATGGTACAGGTCAGCAAGATACAGACCTGCATTCAGATAAAGAAGTAGCATCGTAAGCCAAAAGCCCGGTAAATAATCAGAACCCGCCTTATACAATCCAAAGAAATCCCAGAGTGCTTCTATCATTTTTCCTTCTTCTTTCCATTACGCTTTTATAACTATTTATTCTTCCATTAAACTTCCATCTACTAACTTTTCACAGTTTATTCTGCAATGGGAATGGGTTTTCGGTCTCCATCCCGACCTTATGAACATTTCTTTTTATATAAATAATCCTATATTATTCACGGCACAGCCGTGAAAGTGGCTGAAAGCCACATAGTTACTGTATTTTAGCTGAATATTGCTTTTCACCTATCAAGTGAATGAAAAAGAGCATCCATTTGTGGTAGAATTAAGGTGTTCAAAGTCTTAACTATCCCAAACAAAGGAACCCTTTATGAGTATTGTAAACACCTTAGCCTTAGAAAGCAATAGACAGATTAAAATAAATTTTGATGGGGGAGATCTCTCATCCGATGCAGGCTTGCTTCTTATCAAAGAATTCATAAGCAAACTTGGTATTGATACGCTTTTAGAAAAAGCGTTTAAAACCAATGATCCTGTATTCAAGTCTGTACTTGAAAAAGATGCGCTTGCATCACAGCCTACGGTATCAAGATTCTTTAACCGTATGGATGAAGACACTTTAAACTAGTTCCTTGCGATTGCCAGAGTACTTCGGAGGAAAATTTACAGTGTTCAGATGCCACAGGCTGTTATTCTGGACCTGGATTCCACTCTTCTTGATGCATACGGCAGACAGGAAGGCAGAGCCTTTAACTTTCACTATCAGAGCAATGGTTATCATCCACTTGTCTGTTATGATGGAATGACCGGGGATCTGATAAAGATCCAGCTGCGTGATGGAACACAGTATTCCTACACCGGAGTAGTTGATTTTTTGCAGCCGGTACTGGGTGAATATCTGCATGACTATCCGGAAATCCCTATTCTACTTCGTGGTGATAGCGGTTTTTCTACGCCTGATCTTTATAAGCAGTGTGAGGAAAACGGCACAAGCTATGTGATCCGGCTGAAGGAGAATGTTTTCTTTCTATAATTTAAGAGAATTTGACAAAAAAAATACCGCATTTCTGCGGCTTGTAGGGATTTTAGGGTTGAGCAAGTGTCGAAGACCCGTCAAGTTAAAAATCGAACATATTTTTGGAATATATGTTTGCTTTTTACTTTTTGCTATGCTATAATCGTTATATAAATCAGTAAGAACAGATGTTTTACGGAGGTCATTTATGGGCTATGGAAAAATTACTGCCAAGCAGCAGGAAATATTAGATTATATCAAAGATGAGATTTTAAAAAGAGGCTATCCCCCCACAGTGCGTGAGATATGTGAGACGGTGAACTTAAAATCCACCTCTTCCGTTCATTCTCATCTGGAGACATTGGAGAAGAACGGCTATATCCGCAGAGACCCCACCAAGCCCCGTGCCATTGAGATCTGCGACGACAGCTTCCAGATGGTGCGTACCGAGATGGTCAGCCTCCCCGTGATCGGTAATGTTGCTGCCGGGCAGCCTATTCTGGCCGAAGAGAACGTTCAGGACTACTTCCCTGTTCCCGCCGATGTAGTACCCAAGGGAGAATCCTTCATTCTGAATGTCCGCGGAGAGTCCATGATCAATGCCGGTATTTTCAACGGTGACCGTGTCTTCGTTCATGTCCAGAACACAGCGAATAACGGTGAGATCGTTGTGGCCCTGATCGATGATTCCGCTACCGTCAAGACTTTCTATAAGGAGAAGGGACATATCCGTCTCCAGCCGGAGAACGACACCATGGATCCCATCATAGTAGATAATTGCCAGATCCTTGGCACCGTGTTCGGCGTATTCCGCTTTTACAGATAAGCAAAACAGCCTGTAGCATGATTAGCTGCAGGCTGTTTTTAACTATATTTTACATTTAGTTCTCTGGGAATCTTACTTTCATATAAGAAATGATCTCATCCACACATCTTTCATATCCCAGCTTGGAGCTGTCCAGACACAGATCGTAATTTCTTGCATCTGTCCATTCCCGTCCGGTATGATACTTATAGTACTCCGCACGGTGCTTATCCGTCTTATTGATAAAGCGCTCCAATTCCTTCGGGCTCATGCTATGCTTCTTCGCTGCGCCTTCCAGACAATATTCCTTCGGGGCATGAATAAATACGCTGAGGACATTCGGATAATCCTTCAACACATAATCCGCACACCGTCCGATAATGACACAGGATTCCTCCTTTGCCAGATCCCGGATGATCTTCGCCTGATAGTTAAACAGATTGTCCGTGGAGGTAAAATCATCACTTTCCGGAGGAATCAGTTCCCCGTGATACTCCTTTTTCGCAATATGGAACAGCTTCGTGCTCTTCACTTTTTCATCTGCATTTACGAACAGCGCTTCATTGATGCCACTGTCATCACTTGCCAGCTTCATCAGCTCCTTGTCATAGTAATGAACATTCAGCTTCTTCGCCAACATCTCACCAATGGTTCGCCCGCCGCTTCCATACTGTCTTGCAATGGTAATGACTACATTATTCATTTCGATCACCATACCTTTCTGTCTCTGCTGCTTCCACTCGCAGCGGCTTAAATCAAGAGTTATTCACCCAGATATGCTTTCTTAATGGAATCATTATTCAGAAGGTCGCTTGCCTTGCCTTCCAGAACAATCTTACCGGTCTCCAATACATAAGCTCTGTCTGCGATGGACAATGCCTTCTTCGCATTCTGCTCTACCAGCAGAACTGTAGTACCGCTCTTGCTTACTTCCTGGATAATATCAAAAATTTCATTTACAAAAATAGGGGACAGTCCCATGGACGGCTCATCCATTAAAATAATCTTGGGATGAGACATTAATGCTCTACCCATGGCCAGCATCTGCTGTTCACCACCACTCAAGGTACCCGCCATCTGATTCTGACGTTCCTTCAAACGGGGAAAGCGGTCAAATACGGTCTCCAGAGTCTGTGTGATCTCTTCTTTATCTTTTCTGGTGTAGGCACCCATCATCAGATTCTGTAATACGGAAAGCTGTGCGAAAACACGTCTTCCCTCCGGAACATGCGCCATACCCATGGATACAATCTTATGTCCGGGAATCTTGACCAGATCCTGACCTTCAAAAGTAATGGTTCCTTCCTTCGGTGTCAGCAGACCGGATACGGTGTGCAGGATCGTTGTCTTACCGGCGCCGTTGGCTCCGATCAGTGCAATGACCTCTCCCTCATCTACGTGAAAGGACACACCCTTTATGGCCTGTATCATGCCGTAATATACTTTAATATCATTTACTTCTAACATTGCCATAGCTGTTGTCCTCCTATTCACCCAGATAAGCCTTGATGACTTCCGGATTGTTCAGCACATCACTGGTCTTGCCCTGACACAGGACACGGCCAAAGTTCAGAACCGTAAGTTCCTCACAGATTCCGCCTACCAGTTTCATATCATGCTCGATCAGAAGGATCGTCATATCAAAATGCTCTCTGACAAAACGGATGGTCTCCATCAGTTCCAGCGTCTCGTTAGGGTTCATACCTGCAGCAGGCTCATCTAACAGAAGGAGCTTGGGCTTGGTAGCCAGTGCTCTCGCAATCTCCAACTTTCTCTGCTTACCATAGGGAAGATTGTCCGCCAGTGTTTCCGCTTCCTCTTCCAATCCGAATACCTTCAGAAGCTCCATGGCCTCCTCCGTCATCTGCTTTTCTACTTTATAATATTTCGGCAGACGTAAAATACCGGTAACCGTGCTGTAGCTCATATGATTATGCAGACCTACTTTTACATTGTCTATCACAGACAGATCCTTGAACAGTCGAATATTCTGGAAGGTTCTTGCAATTCCTGCCTGATTGATTTCGATGGTCTTTTTACCGGTAACATCCTTTCCATCCAGCGTAATAATACCCTCTGTGGGCTTATATACACCTGTCAAAAGGTTGAATACGGTGGTCTTACCTGCACCGTTGGGACCGATCAGTCCGTACAGGGAACCTTTTTCAATCTTAATATTGAAATCATCTACCGCACGAAGTCCGCCGAAAGAAATGCCTAAATTTTTTGCCTCTAATAATGCCATGATTATTCAGCCTCCTTTTTCACAGACTTCTTGAATCTGGCTGCCACTTTTTCTCTCCATTCAATACACTTCGGAGCCCAGTTGAACAGCATCATTACGATCAGTACGATGGAATAGATCAGCATACGATAATCGTTCAGACCACGCAGTAACTCCGGTAACAGGGTAAGGATTACAGAAGCAATAATGGAACCGCGAATATTACCGATGCCACCCAGTACAACGAATACCAGTATCATAATAGACATGTTATATCCAAAGTTCTTGGGTAATGCCGTCAGTGTGGACAGATTATGCGCATACAGTACGCCTGCTACACCTGCAAGTGCCGCAGAAATGGAGAATGCCATCAGTTTATACTTTGTAATATGAATTCCTACGGATTCCGCCGCAATGGTATTGTCACGAATTGCCATGATGGCACGTCCGTCTCTGGAATGAATCAGGTTCAATACAATAAACAATGTGATCAGCAATAACACAATACCAATGGTAAAGCTGGAATCATGAGGGGTTCCGGTGATACCCTGTGCACCTTTGATAATAACGTCTCCGTCCTCTGACATGTTCAGATCCATGGTATTGGTAAAGGAGATATGGAATCCATTCTCATCCCGGCCTACAAACATAATATTTACCAGATTCTTAATGATTTCGCCAAAAGCCAGTGTTACGATTGCCAGATAGTCACCCTTCAAACGAAGTACGGGGATACCGATCAGCAGTCCGAACACACCTGCAAAAAATGCACCGATCAGAATAGCAAAGAAAAAGCGAAGTCCGGAAGGCATTGCGCTATTCTCCATTACTTTGGAGAAAAATGCGCTGGTGAATGCTCCGATACACATAAATCCTGCATGTCCAAGGCTCAGTTCTCCCAGAATACCTACGGTAAGGTTCAGAGATACCGCCAGAATTGCATAAGTACACAGCGGAACCAATAGTCCCTGGATCAAGCTGCTCACACTGCCGGCAGACACCAGAATCTGCATGATGACATAAGCTGCAATCACCATTCCGTAAGTAATAAGATTATCCCGGAAGGTTTTATTTATTTTCTTATTCGATAATTTCTTCATATTATGTACCTGCCTCTTCCCTTATACTTTTTCCTGAATATTCTTGCCAAACAGTCCGGCAGGTTTTACCAGAAGCACAACGATCAAAACTGCAAATACAATAGCATCAGCCATCTGGGAAGAAATATAGGCTTTACCAAAGATTTCGATAATCCCCAACAATATACCACCAACCAGAGCACCGGGGATAGATCCGATTCCGCCAAATACAGCCGCCACGAAAGCTTTAATACCGGGCATGGAACCGGTGTACGGTGTCAGGGAAGGATATGCGGAACATAACAGAACTCCCGCTACAGCGGCCAGTCCGGATCCGATGGCAAAAGTCAGTGCAATGGTTCCGTCCACATTGATACCCATCAGCTGTGCAGCCCCCTTATCCTCGGATACTGCTAACATTGCCTGTCCTGCTTTGGTCTTGTTGATAAAAAGCATCAGACCTGCCATAATGATCAGACAGGTAACAATCGTAACGATGGTCTCTCCGGTAATATTGATCTGTCCGTCTGCCAGCTTCACAGCGGGAACGGATACTACAGAAGTAAATGCCTTGGCATTTGCACCAAAGATCAAAAGAGCTACATTCTGCAGCAGATAGCTGACACCGATTGCGGTGATCAGAACCGCTAACGGAGAAGAAGCCTTTCTTAAAGGCTTGTATGCTACTTTTTCAATAGCCATTCCCAACAGGGTGCAGGCGATAACAGCTGCCAGAACACCGATCACAGGAGAAAGTCCCATGGTACTGCACATTGTATAAGTAATAAATGCACCGACCATAATGACATCACCATGTGCGAAATTCAGCATTTTGGCAATACCATATACCATGGTATAGCCTAATGCGATCAGCGCATAGACACTTCCAAGGCTGATACCGTTGATCAGATAACTGATAAAACTCATGTGAACTACCTCCATTCATGCGAATGCACAAATTATCATATAAAATAAAGTATAACAGAACATACCGGGAAAAACAACTGCTCTCCCATTATTGCAAAGTCTCTGACATTAAGCAAAGAGGGCTACCCTGCGGTAACCCTCTTTGGAAACTTTATCAGCAAAATTACATAGCCTTGTAAGCACCATTCTCGATCACAACAGCCTTAGGAGCCTTGTTAGCCTCACCGTCTGCGGTCCAGGTCATGCCGTTACCGGTCAGACCATCTACAGTGATCTCTGTCATGGCAGCCTTCATACCATCACAAATATCAGAAACACTCATATCAGGAGTAACACCGCTCTTCTCGATAGCAGCCTTGATCACATAGATAGCATCATAGCTGTCTGCTGCGAACTGGTTGGGAGTCTCACCGTATTTTTCCTTATACTTAGTTACAAAAGACTGGGTCAGATCATCGGTTGCATCAGCTGCGAAAGGAGTTAACAGCATAACGCCTTCGGTCAGAGATACATCAAAATTATCTACACCACCGAGAATACCATCCATACCATCACATGAGAACCACTTGGGAGCATAACCCATAGCAGCTGCCTGTGTAAGGATAAGTGCGGATTCCTGATAATAAATAGGAAGGAATACCATGTCTGCTCCGGCATCCTTTGCTTTCTGTAACTGTACGGAGAAATCCGTCTTGTTATCAGCAGTAAATGCTTCCGCAGCTACTACTTCAAAGGGCTGGTTTTCAGCTTCCTTTACAAACTTCTCATAAATACCGGAAGAATATACATCGGAGCTGTCATAAATAACAGCAATCTTCTCAGCCAGACCATTCTCACCAATATACTGTGCGGATGCAAGACCCTGGTTAGGATCGGAGAAGCATACGCGGAAGTTGTTATCATACTGAACACATTCTACTGCAGATCCGGAAGGAGTGATCTGGAACATATTGTCTTCTTTGGTCTTGTCGGTAACCGCAATACATGCTCCACTGGTGGTAGATCCGTCGAGGACCTGTGCGCCCCAGTCCTTTAATGCATTATAAGCATTTACGGATTTCTCAGCATCTGCCTCGTCATCCTGGAACTTGAACTCTACCTGATAGCCGTTGATACCACCTGCTGCATTGATCTCTTCTACTGCGATCTCTGCACCATGCTGTACAGCCAGTCCGTAAACTGCTGCGCCACCGGTGGTAGGTCCGATACCGCCAATCTTGAATACACTGCCGGATGCTGCACCGTTGTCAGCTGCTGTGCTCTCAGTTGCTGCGTTAGTACCGGTTGCAGCGGAACCATTGTCTGTATTGCCGCAACCAGCCATAGCCATAACCATGGCAGATGCTACAACAACACTTAACACCTTGTTGAATTTCTTCATAATATCTTCCTCCTTTTTAACAATGTATACAAATATACAATGTATAATTGTTATTTTTGTACATTACTCGCTTCTATTTCCTTTGTCAATGGACTTTATTTTCTAATTTGATGTTTTTTGACATTAAAATAGATCAACAAAGCTTAATTTTTATTTAAAAGTAGTATATTTTTTATTTTTGGGGGTAAGACTATCTATGAAACAATCATTAAATAGAAACTTCAAAAAAATGTCTGTATGGATTTTGCAGCAGCAAATTTCATACAGACAGGATAAGGAGATTTTATGGGTAATAAATATTTGGACGGAACCGCTCTCACCATAGCTATAATAGGTGCAGTGAACTGGGGGCTGATCGGGCTTTTCCGCTTTGATCTTGTAGCCTTCCTGTTCGGTGACATGTCCTGGTTTTCCAGAATTGTATATGTTTTGGTGGGAATCAGCGGACTCTATCTCATCAGCTTCTTTCTCCATCTGGGAGACAGCGAAGCTTAAAGTTCCTCTACGGGAATCTGTACGCCATCTCTCCAGATACGTTCCAGATCATAGAGCAGACGGTTTTCCTTGTCAAAGACATGTACGATCACATCGCCAAAGTCTAACAGTACCCAGTTGGCTGTCTCATAGCCTTCGGTCTGTCTGGCAGGGAAACCGGCTCTTCCCAGTTTCTCTTCCACATTATCACACAATGCCTGAATCTGACTGGAATTATTACCGCCGGCAATAATAAAATAATCTGCGATCACAGATACTTTACTGATGTCTATTACTTTGATATCCTCTGCTTTTTTATCTTCCAGCGCCTCTACGGCCAGTTTTGCCATTTTTCTGGATTCTTCACTCATGCTAACTCCTCACACTTTCTATTTTATTTATCCATTCTTCTTATAATAGTTATAGGTTTCTTCTGTCATGGGATCCATCTCACCGTCCCCCGATTTCAGATATTCCAGCGTATCCTCTAAAATCTTCGTCACGGCAGCATCCAGATCCGTAAATGCCAGGTGGCGTATCTGGGTAAGGTTCGGTGCCTGTTTTCTCCCCGGTTCAATATAATCTGCGGTAAAAATGATCTTCTCCAGAAGTGTCATACCCGGACGCCCTGTGGTATGATATAAAATTGCACTTAAGATCTCAGGATCTTCGATTTTATATTCCTTTTTCGCCAGATAGCTTCCCACTCTGGCATGTAAAAGATAGGGATTGCGCGTTTCCACATCCGTCGCCGGAAGATGATACTTTTCGCAGACAGACAACAGTTTATCATTTTCCATGCATTTGGCACAATCATGAAGCAGTCCCGCGATCTGTGCACGCTCCACATCTTCACTATATCGCATGGCAAGGGCCGCCGCTGTGTATTCTACCCCCAATGTATGGGTAAAGCGCTTGGGATCCTGTACTTTTTGCATCTCTTTGGTCAGTTTTTTTAAGATATCACTCATCCAGGTAAAGCCCCTTTTCTTCCATATATTCCCTCACTGTTTCCGGCACAAGATAGCGCACAGAAAGACCTTCGGATCTTCTCGCTCGGATTTCCGAAGAAGAGATCTCAATTCTTCGAAAAGAGAGCAACTGTATCTTCGCAGAAAAATGTTCCTCCAACTGACTGATCTTCTCCTGCATTCCCTTCATATCCGCATCTCCCCGTACCGCAGCTATAATCTCGCAGGCAGCAAACAGGCGGCCTGCGCATTTCCATTGTTCCATGGTAAACAGGCAGTCAGCCCCACAGATGAAATAAAAAAGGTGCTCCGGATATTCTCTGTGCAGCTGCTCCATGGTCTCATAGCTATAGGAATTTCCGGGACGTTTTATCTCAATGTCCAGGCAGCGGAATCTGTCGTTATCTGCGATAGCACGCTGTACCATGTCATAACGTTCTGTCCCGGGCAGAACCGTAATGCCCTCTTTTGTCTTCAGATAAGAACAGCCCGTCGGTATCATCCAGATCTGGTCTAAGTGTGCCGACTCCAGCGCCTGTTCAGCCAGCATCAGATGTCCTATGTGGATTGGGTTAAAGGTGCCACCCATAATGCCTATTCTGCTCATGCTTCCTCATCCCTTTGCACGCAGTTATCATTCTTGATTGGTTCTCGTCGGCTATGCTCTAACCTTATCTGGGCAGTTCGATCTTCGGCTTGTCCTTGTCGGGCTTGTACAATACAATCTTCTTGCCGATCACCTGTACGACCTGGGAATGGGTACGCTCCGCCACCATCTCCGCAATAGCTCTGGGGTCGTCAAAACAGTTCTTCAGAACACCGATCTTGATCAGTTCATTATTATTAAAGGATTCACCAATAGCTGCGGTGAGTTCCGGAGTCAGGCTGGATTTACCCACCTGAAAAATGGGATTCAGATTGCTGGCCAGACTCATTAAATAAGCTCTCTGTTTGCTTGTCATAATCTATCTTTTCCTTTCACAAACTTACTTATAGTAATCAAAGGACAGACCGTACATGCGTACCGTATCGCCCTCCTGGATACCCAGTGCTTCCAGTTCCTCTAAAATACCGGTATCCTTCAGGAAATTCTGGAAGAAGGTAAATCCCTTCTCACTGTCCAGATTGGTGTATCCCAGCATCTTCTCGATCTTGGGTCCTTCTACTACGTACTCGTCCTCTTCTTCATCATAGGTTACGGTGTAAGCATCATCCACAGATCCTGTCATACTCTCCGGGAAGTACTCCTGCGCAAAGACAGTGGTCTCTTCTCCGATGTTAGCAAGCATATCGTTCACTTCGTATAACAGTTCCTTTACGCCCTGACCGGTTACTGCAGACATAGGGAACACCTTGATGCCCTTCGGTTCAAACTCTGCCCGGATTGCAGCTACCGGATCGGATCCATCCTCCGTATAGATAGCGTCAATCTTATTCGCCGCGATCACCTGAGGTCTGGCTGCAATCTCCGGATTATAAGCTTCCAGTTCCTTATTGATAGCATAGATATCCTGAATAGGATCTCTGCCTTCTGTACCTGCTGCATCCACGATATGGATGATCACCTTGGTACGCTCAATATGGCGCAGGAACTCGTGTCCCAGTCCCACGCCTTCGGAAGCACCTTCGATCAGTCCGGGGATATCCGCAATAACGAAACCACCGGTTCCTTCCAGATCCACTACACCCAGATTCGGATTCAGGGTCGTGAAATGATAGTTGGCAATCTTGGGTCTGGCATTGGTCACTCTGGACAGAAAAGTGGACTTACCTACATTCGGAAATCCCACCAGTCCTACATCGGCAATAACCTTCAGTTCCAGCAGAAGTTCCAGTTCCTGTGCAGCCTGTCCCGGCTGTGCATACTTGGGTGCCTGCATGGTACTGGTAGCATAATGCTGGTTGCCGTTACCGCCCTTGCCGCCTTTTAAGAGAACAACCCGTTTGTTGTCCCCCGACATATCCGTAATTACCTGCCCGCTCTGTGCTTCTTTGATCACGGTTCCCGCAGGGACTTTGATAATGATGTCTTCTCCGTCCTTGCCGCGGCAGTTTTTCTTGCCGCCCTCTTCCCCGTCTCCGGCCTTGTACTTACGGATGTGCCGGAAATCGATCAGGGTATTCAGCCCCTCATCTACAACAAAGATCACGTCACCGCCGTGACCACCATCGCCACCGTCAGGGCCGCCACTGGGAACATATTTTTCGCGGCGAAAGGACACATGACCATCTCCGCCTTTACCGCTTCTTACGTAAATTTTAGCTCTGTCAGCAAACATTTTGTTCTCCTTTCCGACATAAAACTCTTTACGGACTAAAAGGGCTTCAAACAATCAGTATGTTTGAAGCCCTGGTTAAATCAACTTATTTCTCTACAGGATATACGGAAGCCTGCTTCTTGTCTCTGCCCTTTCTCTCAAAACGGAGAACGCCATCAACTAAAGCAAACAGAGTATCATCTCCACCGATACCAACATTGACACCGGGATGGATCTTAGTACCGCGCTGTCTGTAAAGAATATTTCCAGCTTTTACAAACTGGCCATCAGCTCTCTTCGCACCTAATCTCTTGGATTCGGAATCTCTACCGTTCTTGGTAGAACCAACTCCCTTTTTATGTGCAAAAAATTGAAGGTTAAAGTTAAACATGGTCTACACCTCCTCGATTTTTACTTGCAAATACTGTTCCCCGTACTGTCTGCTGAGCTTCTGCAGTGAAAACACCATAAAGTCCATCAGAAATACGGTCTTGTCCTGCGGAATGGAATTTTCGAAATCACATTTGATAAATCCCGTCTCCTCATTCTGCGTCAGCAGCATTTTTTCGTCGACCATCTCGTCCAACGCCATGATCGTACTCTGTACGGTCACGGAAATCGCTGCACAGAGGATATCCGGTTCCTTACCGAACAATCTCTTCTTCGCATATTCCGCATGCCCCATGCAGTAGAATCCACGATAGATCCCTTCATGGTTCTTACGAATGATAATAGTTGTCATAACGATTACGCGTTAATCTTTTCGATCTTAACCTGAGTGTATGCTTGTCTATGACCATTCTTCTTGTGGTAACCGGTTTTTCTCTTGTACTTGTATACAATAACCTTCTTACCTCTACCCTGCTCCATAACGGTTGCGGTAACAGTTGCGTTAGCAACGTCAGCACCAACCTTGAGGGTATTGTCACTTACTGCGATCACCTGGTCAAAAGTAACAGTGTTACCAGCTTCTGCATCGATCTTCTCAACTTTGATCACATCACCTTCAGAAACTTTGTACTGCTTTCCACCTGTTGCAATAATTGCGTACATAATAAGGCACCTCCTATTATTTACTCGCTAACTTTGGTGGTAAAGGATCCTAAAATCCGACACACTTATACCTAGTTATGCGGCATACCGTAGTATAATAACATGAGGCGCCCTAATCGTCAAGATATAATTTTATTTTTTTGAATTTTTTTTTGAAAAATATTTCAGATATCTACTTTTCCAGAATATCTGCATTATTTTTCTTCTCGAAGTCTTCCACATACTGAATGATCAGCTTTACGGTTCCTTCGATGCCGAGGATGCTACTGTTGATGCACAGATCGTAACTATCAGCTCTGCCCCACTTCTTGGAAGAATAATAGTTGTAGTAACTCTGACGCTGCTTATCCTTCTTCGTGATCATTTCCTTTGCCTTGGCTTCCGTCAGATCATATCTGGCCATGATACGTTTGGTCTTCACGTCGTCATCGCCGAAGATGAACAGATTGATGCAGTTCTTGTAATCTGCCAGAGCATAATCTGCACAACGGCCTACAATAACGCAAGGGCCTTCATCGGCGATCTTCTTGATCGTATCGAACTGTGCAAGAAATACTTTGTGGCTGATAGGCATATCTACAAAAGAGGATGCATTGTAGCCGAAAGAATAAGTATCCATCACCAGATTATACAGGAAAGAATTGGTAGGTCTCTCATCATGGTTCTGGATCATTTCCTCACAGAAACCACTTTCCTGTGCCGCTCTGGTAAGAAGTTCCTTATCATAGCATTTAATTCCGAAATACTCTGCAACCTTTTCCCCGATTTCACGGCCTGCAGAACCAAACTGACGTCCAATGGTAATAATCGTATTCATACACACACCCACTTTCTGCTGTACTTGATAACTAGCATTTTTTGTATTTTTATTATACGTGATATTTAACAAAAAATCAACCAATTATCAGTCTTTTTAGCCGTTTATTACTAATTTTCATATGATGCATGCATTTTTTCTGCTATTTTCATGCCTTCTTCCGTCTGTGCCAGGCCTCCTAACGCCGTTTCCCTCAGGGAAGCATCCATTTTATCCCCGACTTCTTTCATGGCATCCATAACCTGATCCGGTGGAATCCGGCTTACGATCCCCGCCATTGCCATATCCGCACAGGCCATGGCATTCACAGTACCGATCACATTTCGTTTCACGCATGGAACCTCCACCAGTCCCGCTACCGGGTCGCATACCAGTCCCAGCAGATTCTTCATGGCCATGGCAGCCGCTGTAGCAATCTGTTCGCAGTTGCCTCCCTGCAGATATGTCAGAGCTCCGGCCGCCATGGAACTGGCGGATCCGATCTCCGCCTGGCATCCTCCCGCAGCACCGCTGATGGAAGAACGGGTGGCTATGATCTGTCCAATCCCCGCCGCTACATACATGGCTTTCAGAATTTTGTCGGTATCCCTGCACCGTTTTTGAAAATAGGGAACCAGCACCGCAGGCAATACCCCACAGGCTCCAGCAGTAGGTGCTGCCACGATCCGTTTCATACAGGCATTGGATTCTCCCATCTGTAACGCTCCTGCAATACATTCATCTACATATTCCCCGCATAGTGACTCCTTACCGGTATTGTGTGTGTATTCCTCCATCCGTTGGCCATCACCGCCGACAAGTCCGCTGGAGGACTTAATATCTCCTTCATAAGTAGCCGCTGCCAGCAGCATGGCATCCCAGGTAGTCCGCATATGCTCCATACTGTCCTGCTTTGACACATTCCGCTCCGCCATATCATCTTCCATAATCACCTGCCAGAATTCTTTTCCTTCCGTATGACATTTCTGTAATACCTGTTCAAATGACTGATAGGACATAGTTACTCCTCCACATTGATATAGGTCACCTTAATGATGCCGTCCAGCTGTTCCAGCCAGGCCACCGATTCCTCCGGCACTTCCTGATCTGTCTCTATGACCATAACGGCGTAGCCGCCCCGCTTGTCCCGGTAGAGTTGCAGAGTTGCAATATTCACCTGCTTTTCAGCCAGCATGGAGGTCACCTGTGCCACATGTCCCGGCTGATCCACATTGTGTACAATCAAAGTCGGCTTTTCCGCAGAGAAATTTACTTCGATTCCATCCAGTTTTGCGATCAGGATCCGGCCGCCGCCAATGGAAGCCGCCTGCACTTCTATTTTCCGCCCATGTTCTCCGGTCAGCCGCAGAACCGCCGTATTGGGATGGGCATCTTTCAGGGTAATGGTGGAAAAAGAGAATTCCATTCCGTCCTTTTTCGCCAGGAAAAAGCTGTCCGGAATCCGGATATCATCTGGCCGCATTCCCAAAAGGCCTGCGATCAGCGCCTTATCCGTGCCGTGTCCGATGCCCGTGGTAGCAAAGGAACCATGCAGAAGGATTTCCGCCTTCACCACATGGTCCTGAAGTAATTTTCCTGAAATATAACCGATCCGAACCGCTCCCGCAGTATGAGAACTGCTGGGGCCGACCATTACGGGTCCTAAAATATCAAACAGATTCATAGGCGCCTCATTTCTGTACGAAACATAAGCTATAAGTTTTATTTCTCCAACACTGTCAGAAGATGTTCAAAATATTCCGGCAGCGGAGCATCGATCTCCAGATATTCTCCGGTAGTGGGATGAATAAATCCCAGTGTCTTGGCATGAAGTGTCTGCCCCTGTAATTTGAAAGGACTTTTCCGGTTGGAGTAGACTTCATCCCCCAGAAGCGGATGCCCGATGCTTGCCATATGCACACGGATCTGGTGCGTCCTTCCGGTCTCCAACACACACTCTATATAAGTATATCCCTGAAATCTCTGTAATACCCGGTAATGGGTCACGGCACGTTTTCCGTTCTGGTGGTTCACCGCCATTTTTTTACGGTCATTCGGATGCCTGCCAATGGGCTGGTCGATGGTGCCTTCCTCCTGATTCAGCTCTCCGAAACAGATGGCACGGTATCTTCTGTTGATGGAATGTTCCTTCAACTGTTCTGCAATGCACCGGTGGGCTTTGTCATTTTTGCAGGCAATGACAGATCCAGTGGTATCCTTGTCGATACGATGTACAATACCGGGGCGCAGTACTCCGTTGATCCCGGACAAATCCCTGCCGCAGTGATACATCAGTGCATTAACCAGAGTGCCGCTGTAATGTCCCGCCGCCGGATGCACCACCATCCCCTTCGGCTTGTTCACCACGATCAGATCCACATCCTCATACAGGATATCCAGAGGGATGTTCTCCGGTTCAATATCCGGTTCCACAGATTCCGGCACGGAGAAGACTACTTCATCATCACATTTGACACGATAACTTCCCTTTACCGGCTTACCGTTTACCAGCACATTTCCGTCTTTGATCAGCTTTTGGATAAAAGAACGGGACAGATTCTCCACAAGCAGACTCATACATTTGTCAATCCGTTCGTCTTCCATCTCATCTGCTATCTGAAATCGGAGTTCTTCCATTATTTCATCTCCCGATAACGATTCTGCTTAAAGTTGAGGAATTCCAGATCCTTTTCCTTGTATACGAACAAAAACAGAATAAACAGGCCAATGGTAGCCACTACCACATAAATATCCGCCACATTAAAGATCGGATAATTGATCAGTACGAAGGAGATAAAATCCACTACATAATCCAGTCGGAATCTGTCGATCATGTTGCCGATGCCTCCGGCAACGATCACTGCCAGCAATACATGCACGATTCGGAATTTCTTCTGTTCCGGAAGTTTGAAAAGGAAAAACAACAGCACCGCAAGAAATACGATTCCCACAAACAGAATAAATACCTTCTGGTTCTGCAGCATACCGAATGCTGATCCTCTGTTCTCCAGATATTGCAATTCCAGAACTCCGTCAATGATCACATAGGCCGGCTGGTTCTTCAGATGTACCACCGCCAGATGCTTGGTAAACTGATCCAGTACCAGAAGTACGGCTGCAATCAGGGCATCTATGATCAGCATAACAACTCGACTACTTTTCTTTTCCTTATTCATGAGCATCCTCTTCACTAAAATTGATTTCTTCGATGGCAGCCAGAATTTCCTCATCCGTAACGGTTCTGTCGATAACTGCCTTTCCGATCTTCTTTAACAGAATAATTTTGATCGTACCGGCTTCCATCTTCTTATCGGATTTTGTAAGTTTCAAGATCTCCTGCGGATCGATATTTTCCACGGAGATTGGCAGATAAAACGGTACAAACATATCACGGATCTCATAAAATTCTTCCATGCTCAGCATTTCTTTTTTCCAGGAAATATATGCTGCAGCTACCGTACCCAGTGCCACACACTCTCCATGATACAATTCAAAATTCTTGTATTTCTCGATAGCATGTCCGATCGTGTGTCCAAGATTTAAGAGAGCACGGTCTCCCTGCTCGGTAGGATCCTTTTCCACCACCATTTTCTTGATGGAGCAGGTACGGATCACCATTTCTTCCAGGGTATTCAGATCCCGCTCGCAGATCTCATACATGTTCTCGATCAGCCACTCATAGAAGGGCGCATCCTTGATCAGTGCGGATTTCATTACTTCCGCAAATCCGGAATAAAACTGTCTCTCTTCCAGCGTTTTTAATACGGACAGGTTCATATATACCAGTCTGGGCATCTTAAATGCGCCTACCATGTTCTTATAGCTGTCAAAATCCACACCTGTCTTACCGCCAATAGAGCTGTCTGCCTGTGCCAGCAATGTAGTTGGAATCTGTACAAAATCAATGCCTCTTAAATAAGTAGCCGACACAAATCCGGTCAGATCACCGCAGACGCCGCCGCCCAGTGCCAGCAGCATATCTTTTCTATCAAAACCCTCTTCAATCAGGAAACGGTACACGTCCCTCACGGTATCCAGATTCTTGTGTTCTTCTCCTGCAGGGAACACATATTTCACAGCCTTACGGCATTTTCCCTCAAGAAACTTAAGAATCTGTGCCGCATACAGTCCGTCTACGGTGGAATCCGTCACAATGCATAATCTCTTGTCTGCTGCGCCAAGCTCTGCCAGTTCTTCCCACAGGCCGTCAAAAGACTGCTGGAATACAATATCGTAGCAAGGCTTTTTGTTATAAAGCACCGGTAATCTCTGTGCCATGTTGTTCACCCTTCAGTTCCTTATAAACTGTTCTTTCTTGTATAATTTATATCTGTTTTTAAAAAACTTCCTGCAGTTGCCTACAGGAAGTTATCTTCATATGACATTTTAATGGCATTTGACATTTTAATGGCATTTGACATTTTATGACATTCCATTTTTGATCGGCATTTCAAAAGATCCGGCGCCGCCGAAAATATCCTGAAAATCACCGGAGATATCTACGCTGGCCGGCGTAATAATGAAAATATAATGGGATATTTTCTGTAAATTACCCGATATTGCGAAACAGGATCCGGAAGTAAAGTCAATGATACGCTGGGCGATATCCACGTCCAGGCCTTCCAGATTAAGTACCACTGTCCGGTTGGCCAGCAGTGTCTCTGTGATCTCTCTTGCATCCTCTACGGAAGTAGGCTTGATCACACAGACCTCCATGCCGGTTCCAGGCATTTTCTTGGTCACGGTGCGGTGGATCGGTGTTACCTTAGGCTGTGAGGAACGCTTACTCTTCTCTTCCGGTTCGTCATCCTCCTGTGCCTGCTGTCTGCTCTTGGCCGGGCTGAATTTCTTTACCGGTTCTACTTCTTCCTCATCATCCAGATAATCGTCATCATAGAAACCTTCATCCTCTTCATCGTTCAGTTTCATATAATTCAGGAACTTATCCATTACACCCATTGTTGTGTGTCTCCTTTATTATTCAATCTCTTTCTAGATCGTCTTACTATAATCTCTTTCTCCGAAAATACCGGTTCCGACTCTGACGATCGTGGCTCCTTCCTGCGTGGCCACCATATAATCGCCGGTCATTCCCATGGAAAGAATATTCATAGAAATATTATCAATGTTTTTATTTCCGATGTCAACAGCTAATTGCCGAAGTTTCTGAAAATAGCCCCTGTTTTCTTCCGGATCCTCCACAAAGGGGGCGATCGTCATCAATCCTCTGATATGTATTCCCGGAAGCGTTGCAATCTCACGGATCAGTGTTGCAGTTTCTTCTACCGTAGTTCCGAACTTGCTTTCCTCCTGTGCAACATTTACCTCGATCAGGATATTGACTTCCACCTGCTTCTTCACGGCTTCTCTGCTGATCTCTTCCGCCAGCCGGAGGCTGTCCACGCTGTGGATCAGGTAAACCTTATCTACAATATATTTTACCTTATTGCGCTGCAGATGGCCGATCATATGCCATCTGACATCCGAAGGCATCTGAGGGATCTTGTCCACCAGTTCCTGAACCTTGTTCTCCCCGAAATCTCTGGCTCCCGCACGGTAGACATCCATCAGCATATCCACCGGTTTGGTCTTGCTGACTGCAAGCAGCGTCACTTCCTGCTCCGATCTGCCCGCCTGCTCACAGGCTTTTGTGACGTTCTCTTTTACCGTTTTGTAATTTTGTGCCAGTTCCATGCTCTGTATGGTCTCTTCCATAGTATCCGCCATCCTTTCTAGCTTTCCGGTGTCTGACTTTCCTGTGTTGCTTCCTGTGTGGTCTCCTGCATCGGTTCCTCTCCGGTCTCCGCTGGAAGTGGCTCTGTGCTCTCCGGTATATTATCGCTTACTCCCGGTTCTACACTGTCTGTAGGAATATCCGTCCTGCCGGTATCTGTCTTCTTGATATTGGTGATGATCTGATCATCCGATACCGAAGAACCGTCCAATACAATATAGTCATATACATTCAGGCCATAGGTCGTATTGGCTTTTACGATGGAATACTCGTCATTCTGATACAGAATATTGATCTGCTTGAAGTCAGCATATCCCTTATTCACATTATACACACCGATCAGTGTTGCACGCTTGCTTACCGTATAGGTCTCCTGGCTGTCTGTCTTGTACAGGACATCTCCGGCCTTCAGCACCGAAGTATCCATGTAGTACATGCCTTCATTTTCATCGTAGCTGTACACACCGGTCTCCACAAATTCACTGGAAATGTCCCCGTTATCCCGGTAGCACTGTCTGATCACACCCTGGGTTCCCGTATTTTCATTGGTCGTGACAAAATCTTCATCGATCAGGAAAAATTCCTTCTCCACAATGGAAGAATTTGGAATCTTCAGTCCGGTCTCATCATTTAATATCAGCTCGATATCCAGAAATCTGTCGGATACAAACGTAACCATGGAATTTGTAAAGGTAAGTGACAGAAATGTATTGCCATCACTGCCGGTAAACAGCTTTGCCTGCCCCCAGGACTCATACTGATTCTTCAGAAAACGTACTTTGACATAATCCTCCTGTTGGATCTCTGCGCCTCGCTCTGCATCGATGGGAATGACCACCGACCAGTTTTCCTCCGTGGAAAGCTTGTACACCGGATCTCCCACAGCCATCAGTTCATTACCGAGCATCTGTTTCTTCTCGTAATTTTTGTTATCAAATACTTCCTGGGTAACACCTTCCACGGTCAGATTTTCATAACCGTCCGTCCAGTAAGCCACGATACCGGTGGTGGGCGCATAACAGAAATTTACAATATTTGCAGCCGAACCGTTATTTTCGTTTTCAATGCTTTGCAGCATATTTACATTGGCCAGTTTCAGCACCGTGTTCTTCAAAGAATATTTAAAATCATAGGTACTCTCGTAATTTTTGTCATCATACCCATGCATAAAATTCACGATTTCATTACGGAATTCCGAAAGTTCCTGGTCACTCAGGGTATTTTCTCCAAGGCTGGCATCCTCCAGTTCTTCCGTCAGCCGGCCCGTCTCGTCCACGATGTAAACAGTGTCTCCCTTGGCCACCCGTTCGCCTTCTCTTGCATAAAAATTCACATATCCGGCAGTATCCGTACTTACAACTTCCTCTGTGCGGATTGCCACTCCACGGTAAATATTATTGGTAGCCAGTGATCCTTCCGTTACTTCATAGCGCACGATGTGGTCTGTCTGAAAATACAGTATCACACAAATGATTACATAAATAAAAATAGCTCCGAAGATGAGCATACCGATATTGAGGTTCAAAGGTTTTCTGTATTTTTTTATTTTTCTCGGTTGTTCTGCCATTGGAAAACCTCCTTTCCTCTCCCTTACATTTGAGAAGCCCCGGTTGGCATCCGAGGCTTCTCATACGTGAAAATTATAATTCGTTCTTCTTACAAAGATACAATGATCTTATCCTTCACAGACTCCGGTAATTCGGATTCGTCCCTGGATACACTGAGGATAAAATCCACCTGGAAGAAATCACTCATTCTCTCCAGTTTTTCAACAACTGCGGAAATGTCTTTGTCTTCCAGTGCTGCGATTTTCAGAAAGCTGTCAAAATACATCTGCTCCAGATCATGATCCTGAGAAATGATACCGCATACGAATCCCAGAAATTCGCTTTCATTCTCGATCATATAACGGGAAACGTCGATCAGACGCACCTTGTTGTTCAGTTCATACATATGTTTCGTACTTTTGTCCAGATATACGATACTTCCCGCAATATCCTTTACCTCGCTGTTGACTTTGTCCAACAGCTGTTTTGTCTTGCCCTTGCCCTTTTTGCCTACAATCAACTGAACCATTGGTGTAACCCTCCTGTCGTAAAATTTATAGGAACTTCACGCAACCTATTTACTTTATTATAGTTTATAACCCCTCAAAAAACAACAGTTATTTATTGATTTGCTCCAGGAGTTGTACCATTTCCGGGTACAGCACATCACTGGCTGAGGAATTCAGGATTACCGATATATAAGGAGCTCCGCTTGTGTCTCTGGATAAAAGGATCAGACAATGTCCCGCCGCGTTGGTCGTACCTGTCTTGCCGCCGATGACTGTAATGTTCTCCGGTGCCTGAAAATCTCCCCGCAAAAAACGGTTTGTGTTGTTCACCGTAAGTTCCTTGGCTTTTCCGTCCTTGTCATAATATGCGGTTTGGTAGCTTGTCATGTGAATGATCTCATTAAAGGAATCATATTTGATTGCTTCATTAAAGATCAGATACAGGTCATAGGCTGAAGTATAATGATTGTCATCCGACAGACCATGAGGATTGGCAAAACTGGTATTTGTAGCCCCCAGTCTCTGTGCTTCCTCATTCATCATCTCCACAAAATGATCTACACTGCCGCCGATATTCTCCGCGATCAGCATTGCTGCGTCGTTGGCGGAATACATCAGCAGAATATGTAATGCCTGATCCAATGTCATGGTATCTCCGGCTTTTAATCCGCACAGCTGTGCACCGGATTCCGTGATCTTTACGCTATCCGTAGCTGTCAGCACAGTATCCGGTGACGCATTCTGTAATGCCACCAGTGCCGTCATTACCTTGGTCAGGCTAGCCGGATACAATCTTTCATGTGCATTTTTGGAATATAATACCTTTTTATTGTTTACGTCGAACAGTACAGCGGCCAAGGCCTGTGACATGTCTACGCTGCCATCCCCCGTCTGGTCCTCCGTCACCACACACAGATCCGCAGCAAAGGGCTCTGCCCTGCCCGCTCCGGTTCCTGCCAGCACATTGAAACTGCTGACACTGGAATTGACATCGTACGGAAATGTATACGCCACATTACCGCATCCGGTAAGCAGACTCATGCAGAGGATCAAGGACATGCAGAAGCAGATCCGACGAACTTTATTTGTACATTTCACGCCACTCTAAATCTCCTCTGTCTAAGGACTTGATCAACAGTTCCGCGCTGGCGAGATTCGTTGCCAACGGAATATTATGCATATCACACAAGCGCATTACATTGCTTACATCCGGCTCATGGGCCTTGGGTGCCAGTGGATCCCGCAAAAAGATCACCAGATCGATCTCGTTGTGTTCGATCTGTGCACCGATCTGCTGTTCTCCTCCCAGATGTCCAGCAAGATATTTGTGTATATTCAGGTTAGTGACCTCTTCGATCAGCCTGCCGGTAGTTCCTGTGGCATATAATTCATTTTTACTTAAAATTCCGCGATATGCAATGCAGAAATTCTGCATCAGTTTCTTTTTGGCATCATGTGCGATCAGTGCAATGTTCATATAGTCCATACCCCTTCTCTGTGTAATGTATGATTTCTTTTGTCTAGCTTCTCTTCGCCTGTAATCGTACGTTCAGTACAACACCCATTCCAATATACAGACTCATCAGCGAGGTCAGGCCATAGCTTACAAAAGGCAGCGGAAGTCCTGTATTCGGTAAAATAAACGTAGCCACTCCGATGTTCACAAAGCTCTGGAAAGCGATCAGTCCCCCCATTGACGCCGCTATGATCGTCCCCGCGGTATCTTTCGCCTTTCCCGCGATAGAAACGCACTCCATTGCCATCAGCATCAGCAGTATGATCACTACGATACTTCCCTTAAAACCAAACTCTTCACCGATAACAGCGAATATGAAATCGGTTTCCGCTTCAGACAGGAAATTGCCATTCTTTACCGATGTGATCTCATTGTTTTTATAGCCCTTGCCGTCCAGTTCTCCAGAGCCTATGGCCATTACAGAGTTCAACTGCTGGTAAGCCAGATCCGTGGAATATTCCTCCGGATTGACGAAGGCAAGGATACGATTTTTCTGGTAAGTCTCCAATATGGTACTGTCCGGCTGCATTGCCAGAGATACCAGTATGATCACTGCAGGAATTGCCACCGCCAATGCTCCGAAGATCAGCTTATAACTGATGCCTCCGGCATACAGGATCACGCAGAAAATAAAGATCAGCACAAGGCTGGTAGACAGCGCCGGCTGTTCCTTTACCATGATCCAGGGAACACCCATAAGTACCGCAATCGATGCGATCACAGGGAAAGTATTCAGCTTCTCCTTATATTTCATAATAAACTGTGCAAAGAATAAAATCAATAAAATTTTTGCAAGTTCTGAAGGTTGAAATTGCAGTCCACCGATCTTAAGCCACCTCTGGGCTCCGTTGCCTTCTTCACCCATCAGGATTACCAGTCCGAGCAGTACCAGATTGCCTATGTACATCAGCCAGTAAAGCTTCAGGATCACGGAATAATTAAAAAAAGAAAGGGCGATCATGATAACAAGCCCCGCAACTACACCCGCCATCTGTTTGGTCTGCTGGGCAGGTTCCGCACTGCCGATGGTTATGATGCCGATGATGGACAGTGCAAGTATCAGTATGATCAGTTTAAAGTCATAATCCCGTAATCTATAATTCTTAAACATCCGTTTGACCTTTCTGTTTTTTATGCTCCTTATGGCATTTTCGCAGTCTTCTGTAAATCAATAATGGGAATATTGGCAATCAGGCTGGGGCTCTTATTCCGTCCGCCCTTACTGCCCTTTGCCTGTATCTCGATTTCCATATGATCCGTATCGATCCGCATATATTTCGAAATCACTTTTGTAATATCCGCCTTGATCAGTTCCATCATCTCCGGAGAACAGTTCACCCGGTCCGATATCAGCAGGATTTTCAGACGGTCCTTTGCCACCTGGCAGGAGCTTTTCCTGCGAAAAAAATGTTTCATATTCATCCCGTCCCCTTCCTATGCTTTCCGAAAAATACCGGTTACTTTTGTCCAAAAAGATACTCCTTTTTCGAAATCCAGGAACGGAATTTCTTTTCCCAGCACACGATCCACCACATTGCGGTAAGCCTTACCCGCCGGTGTATCGCTTCCGACTAATGGTTCTCCCTGATTGGTGGCGATGACTACATTCTCATCATCCGGAACGATTCCGATGAGCGGTACCGCCAGAATATCCACCACATCATCCGCAGACATCATATCTCCGCGCTTTACCATATCCATGCGCAGTCTGTTGATGATCAGATCCATCTGTTTGAAGCCGTTGGCCTCCAGCAGTCCGATAATACGATCTGCATCTCTGATGGCCGAGACCTCCGGTGTTGTTACCACCAGTGCCCTGTCGGCCCCGGCAATAGCATTCTGGAAGCCCTGTTCAATTCCCGCCGGGCAGTCCAGAATGATGTAATCAAATTGTTCTCTCAAGTGGTCGATCACCTTCACCATCTGTCCCGGGGTGACTGCCGATTTATCTCTGGTCTGTGCCGACGGCATCAGATACAGTCCCGGATGTCTCTTGTCCCGGATCAGTGCCTGTTTGATTCTGCAGTTCCCTTCGACCACATCTACCAGATTGTAAACGATACGGTTCTCCAGTCCCATGACCACGTCAAGGTTACGCAGACCGATATCCGTATCGATCAGGCAGACTTTGCTGCCCGCTTTTGCAAGACCTGTTCCAACGTTTGCGGATGTAGTGGTCTTACCTACACCGCCTTTTCCTGAAGTGACGACAATGACTTCGGAGCTTTTCTTCTCCGTGGAAACGTTTTGTTCCATTTTGGATTCCTCCTGTTTGATTTTGTCGTCCCCTGGATTCTTTTAAAAAGTACCCAGTAATTCTTTTGTAAGGGGATCAAATACGATCTTCCCGTTCTTCAGGTGTGCAATTTTCGGTTGTACTTTGGGACGAATGCCCCATTTCGACTGTTTCGCATTGGTTTTATATTTGAAATCGCCGATTTTTAATCTTTCCGGCTCCATTTCAAGCGCTACAATATAACAATCTTCTCTGCCAGATCCGCCCGCATAAGCTTCCCCGTACAGTCCTCCCAGAATGATGATGTTGCCTGCGGAGATCACCGCACTGCCCGGGTAGACATCCCCCAGGACCACGATGCTGTTCTCGGTTTCTATGACTTCCCGGTTTTTGAGGGTTCCCTTGTAGAACTGCCCCTCGTCCCCGGTGGAAAGCTTTTTCTCCATATGCTGCAGAGCTTTGATAAAGTTCTTGTTCGTGGTCTCATCATGGCCCACGATACAGGCGATCCTCACATTGCTGTTCTTCCGGATGGTATCCAGAATGCGGATTTCTTCCACTTCGGTCACCTCCCGTCCCTCCATGGATAATGCCATGGTGGACGTACCGAAGAAGTTTTTCGCCTCTGTGAATTTCACCGCCAGTTCCTGCAGGATTTCTTCCAGGGAAGCATCCTCCCTCATCAGAAGAGTGATCCCGCTCTGATAACTTTTGATCAATACTGCATCTTTCATTTTCTTATACCTGTCTTTTTATTTTCTTAATATCCGAAGTCCCACATTTGGCATTCATCTGTCTGTGTTATCTGACTCCGGATAGTTACATCTCATTGGATACTGCATTGTCGAGAGTATCCGCAGTACCTGTGATCAGATCATCCTCTTCCGCCAGTCCGTAATAATACTTGATAATATCTCTGGTGAACTGGGCTGCATAGTCTGAAGAATATCCGAAAGGTATTCTTGTGGCAATGGCGATCTCCGGATTCTCATACGGCGCATAGCAGATAAAAAGCGCATGGTTTGGTCGGGAAGCTGTCTGCTCTGCCGTACCGGTCTTACCTGCGGCATTTACCGCCAGATCACTAAAGTACTTTTTGTTTTCCACCACCTGACGCATTCCCAGATGGAACGCATCCCAGTATTCCTGCGGCAGGTCAATCTGGTTTCTCACTCCTGCATGGTACTCTTTCAACAGATTGCCCTGGGAATCTGTTGTCTTATCCAACAGGGTCAGATTATAGCAGGTCCCACTGTTGGCAATGGTAGTGACATATCTGGCCAGTCCAACGGTAGTGTAGCTGTTGCTGCCCTGTCCGATGGCAGAACGTACCGGATCCTTGGTGGATACATCCGGTGCATATTCTCCGATCTCCACTCCCGATTTATCTGTCAGTCCATACAGATCCGCATATTTGCTCAGGGTATCCAGACCCGCTTCCTCATTATAGCTTCCGGTTCTGGTAGCCAGCTGGTAGCCCACATTGTAGAAGAAGTAGTTACAGGAATCCTTGATGGCAGATGTCACATTTTCATAGCCATGTCCGGAAATTTTCCAGCATCTGGGGGATGGTGTGATCTCGGTAAAAGTACCGACACAGTTCACGCGGCTCTGAAGATTAATCACATTCTCCAGAAGTCCCGCTGTAGCGGATACAATCTTGAACGTGGAACCGGGTGCTGCCTTATACTGGGTGGCAAAATTCAGCTGTGGGCTGGACTTGTCCGCATTCAGCTGCGCATAATACTCCGCATCCACGGTATTCGCCATTTTGTTATTGTCATATCCCGGATAAGACACCATAGCCAGCACATCTCCCGTATTGACATCCGTAATGACTACAGAGGCATTGCAGGGATCCAGTGCCAGTTGGGCCGGTGTGATCTCCAGATTATTGATCCGGTTCATCATAAACTGATATGCCGACAATTTACCGGAATACAGTGCTTCTTCATCCTCAGCCGGGATGTCCACCGCCTGCTGTTCACACAGGAGCATACAGATCTGTTTCCCGGTGATCTTGTCATTTAAAAGCATATACTTGTAGAAACGTTTCTGGAACTCCGTGGTATGGTCGATGGCATTAATGGTGTAATCCAACAGTTTGTCATAAACTTCTGTAGAATCCGAATATTTGTCATTCAGATCCAGCTTGCTGACATCGATCCAGTTCATGGCGATGCAATACTGCAGATACTCCTTTAAGGAGATCACTTCCTCCTTCGCCCAGGCCGTCTGCGTAGCATCGTTATCATCCACCAGTTCCTTCATGATCACGCCTTCCTCCCGAAGGAGGCTTACGATATTACTCTGATAAACCTGATATTCCTTGGAAAGCTTGCTATAGGGAGTTGCCCCTTCTGTAAGTTCGTAAGTCAGTCTGTCGTAAACGCCCTGCTTATACTCCAGATAAGCGGCATAGACTGCCTTTTCCGTCTCTCCGGCATCTTCTGCCTCGAAATGTTTTCTGTCCAGAATATTGTTGTTGATCATGGCAAAATACACGTCATAGATCGGGATCTTAATGGACGAGCTCTTGGCATTCTCCGGCAGATTGAATTCTTTGGCGTTGATGATCTTGCTTGCCACCAGACCGGCCAGCTTCTGTTCGATGATATTATATACCGCCTCCGTAAGATCCTTATCGATGGTCAGGTAGACATCCGCTCCCGGCTGTGCCTCTTTCCGCTCTAAAATAGTGATCACCTTACCGGTATTGTTCACCACCACTTTTTCACTGCCCTTGGTACCCTGCAGGGTAGTCTCCATATATGCCTCAATACCACTCTTACCTACCACATCATTGATGGTATAGGTATCCTCCAGGCCGCCTTCCGTCACCACCTGGTCATTTAACTCTGCCAGTTCATCGGAAGAGATTTTGCCGGTATATCCCAGCACATGGGCGAAATATTTGCTGTCTATGTAGTGGCGCACCGTATCCTCTACGATAGACACACCGTCCAGCTGGTCGGAATTCTCCATGATCACCGCCACTGTCTCCGCACTGACATTGGTAGCCACAGTGGTTCCCACATATTTCCGGAAGGAGGTCAGATTCATGGCATACCGGATGGTTACCATCTGCAGCCACTCCTCTTTGGTATAACCTTTCCCCGGCACGAAAGGGGTCTTGGTGTTCTCGGGATCTTCGTACTGACCGATAGCAAAGCCCTTGGCACGGCTTAAGTACTCTATCAGTTCCTGGGCTGTCATGGCTTTTTCTTCTTCACTAAGCTCGTCTATGGTTCTGTATCCAAGCACATCCGCCTGAAAACGAAGCAGCGCCGTGCCATCCACGGAATAGGCATAATCGCCGTCTTCATCAATAATGATCTTAAAATCCGTGATCACACTGTCACCGTTTTTCTCGATCAGCTTTATCAGCCGATAGACAACGTCATTGACCTTTGCGTTCTTATTCCGGCTGGACTCAAACACATCCTCGATCTTCACAGAATAAGCCAGTTCATTTTCCGCCAGTACATTGCCGTTCCTGTCCAGAATCCGTCCTCTGGTACTGGATATATCCCTGGTCTTCTCGATCTGAAGGATAAAGTCGTTCAGATACTCTTCTCCGTTTACGATCTGCAGGTTGAAACAGCGGTAAAGCAGAACACCGGCAAAAAAAGCAAACAGTATCATAAGTACTGTCAGTCTGCTGGTCACAATATTAATAATGTGATCTCTAATTTCACGAAACAAATTTCTGTGCGCTCCTTTTTTCCTTCTCCTCCAGTTTCTGATTAATCTTCAGGATCAGAGGATACAAAATAATCGTAACAACGATGGTGTAAAGTGCCTCCGGCAGGATCACACTTGTAAAATAATACGGGAAATGAAAACGCCCTCTCAAAAGAAACATCAGAATGTAACAAATCAATCCATAAGAAATGTCGCTGACAATAATAAGCGCCAACGGCAGCTTGATATCCTCCGGATAAAAGATCCGGCTGAATTTCCCGTTAACAAAGCCTATGTACATCATGACCATGGCATAAAATCCCAGGAAACTTCCGAAAAAAATATCACATAAAAGCCCGCAGGAAAATCCGATCAGCAGTCCCTCCTTCTCCCCTCTCATAAATCCGAAGGAAGAAGTCAGAATGATCATCAGATTGGGAATGATTCCGCCCATTGCCAGGCTGTTAAATACACTGCACTGCAAGACAAAAAATAAAAGGATCAGAAGAACCACTACAATCTTGCGCAGGAAGCTGCTGTTATTCTCCATCTGCGCCTCCTCCCGGAACCTGCTGTTTCTTGTCCGTGATCACCAGCACCTCACTCAGATGCTCGAAATCCACCACCGGAGTCAGGTATCCGGATTTCGTCAGATTGTTGGTATCTTTATTGATGGTACTGATATAGCCGATCAGGATATTGGGAAGGTATTTATCACTGATATCGGATGTAACTACCTTATCTCCCTCTGCCACTGCATCCTGGCTGTCCACCAGCTTGCTGAAAGGAATCACTCCCTGGGCCATCATCTGCAGATCTCCGGATACGATCAGATTGTCACCCGTGGCAAGTGTCATACCGCTGACATTAGAATTGTCGGAAATAATGGAAGTCACCCGGGACCAGTTCGGTCCTACGGACGTAATGCGTCCCACCAGACCGCCTCCGGCGATCACATTCATATCATCCGCCAGCCCATCATTAGAGCCTTTGTCAATGACAAAAGAAGAATACCAGTTGCCAGAATCTCTGCTGATGATCCGGGCACCGATCTTATTGTAGTCCCCATATTCTTCATCAAGCTCCAGCAACCCTCTCAGTTCATTCAGTTCATATTTGTCCTGCTGCAGCAGAGTGTTCTCTTCCGTCAGGGAAGCCACCTGCTCCTTCAGGGCACTGTTCTCCGCTAAAAGTGTCCGGATCTGCACCAGTTCATCGGAACGATTTGCCAGCCATTCTCCGGCCTTGGCGATCCCCTGTTCAAAGGGTACGATCACATATCCCACCACTCTGTTGAACGGTCGGTTAAATACATTGGTTCCAAAGGTCACCAGCATCATGATGGTGCAGAGGATAGTTAAAATAAAAAGGAGATATTTACTCGGTAAAGTAAACCTCTCCCCTTTTCTTTTTACGACTGGGCTCATTTACTCATCCCTTCAATTGCATAAGCTACCGTTTTATAGTTATCATCCTTGATGATCTTGGCAAGTCCTGTTGCCACGCTGGTCAGCGGATTCTCAGCCACATTCACATGCAGTCCGGTACCGGTTGCCAGTCTCTCTGCCAGATGACTTACCTGGGATGCTCCTCCGGTCAGATAAATACCGTGACGGTAAATATCCGCTGCCAGTTCAGGGGGTGTTCTCTCCAGTATCACCTTTACATTATCAATAATGGTATTAAAGTGCTCTTCCAGAGACTCGTCCACCATTCTTGTGGGAATCTCACGCTCCACCGGCAGACCGGTGACAATGTCTCTGCCGTATACTACAGCACCCTTTCCTTCTTCTTCCAGTTCCTTCAGGGCAATCTTCACATTCTCAGCCGTCTTGCCACCGATGATCAGAGAGAATTCTCTTCTGACTGCCGCACGGATGGCATCATCAAATTTCATGCCGCCCACCTTGATCAGACGGCTCAGTACGATACCGCCCAGTGACAGGATGGAGATTTCCGTGGTCTCATAGCCGACATTCACCACCAGGACGCCCTGGGAATTTTTTACATCGATATCCAGACCCAGACCGTCTGCCACGGCCTTCTCCACTACCATGATCTTCTTGGCCTTTACGTTAGCTCCTTTGATCAGATCATAGAATGCTCTTTTTTCCACCTCGGTAACATCCGTAGGCACTGCAATGAAGAAATCAGAAGGCTTGGTATTGCCCTTCTGCAGATCACCGATAAAATACTTTACCAGCGTCTCCATATTTTTGATATCCGCGATCACACCATTGGAAAGCGGATAAGAAATATGAATATTGCTGGGAGCTTTCTCATACATTTCAAATGCAGAGTTACCATAAGCAAATAAAGTATTCTTATTCTCGATGGCAATCATATTTTTTTCGATCATGATATTGTCATCATTGCGGTTATAGATCTTTATATTGTTGGTACCAAGGTCGATACCAAATGCATTGTTTGCCACTGTCGTTATCCCTTTCTTATATCAAAAATTTTTGCTCTCTGAAGCTAGTATACCTGTTATCGCCAATAATAATGTGGTCTAACAGCGGAATGTCCATCTGGTTTCCCACCTTTGCCACATTTTCCGTCAGCTCCCTGTCGGATCTGCTGGGAGTGGGATCTCCGCTGGGATGATTGTGCACGAGGATAAGACTGACTGCCTTGTCCTTTAACGCCTCCAAAAATATCTCTCTGGGAGAGATCAGTGCCATATTGACGCTGCCGTCCGACAATTTCTTCTCACGGATCAGCTGTCCTTTGGCATCCAGACAGAGCAGATACACACATTCGGTATCCCTGTGTCTGAGCTTTTCCATAAAATATTCCGCCACATGATCCGCTCTGGTGAAGCAGATCCCCTCTCTGGCTTTGGCCCGGCTCATCCTGTTGGACAGTTCGGCGATGCATTTTAGTTTCACCGCTTTCACCATGCCGATGCCCCGGATCTCCATCAGTTCTTCCACACTCACATCATGCAGACCCAGCAGTCCTTCTCTCGGATAGGTGGCCAGTGCCAGTACCTTCTCAGCCAGCGCCACCGCGGAATCCTCCTTCGTCCCGGTTCGCAGAATCACCGCAAGCAATTCCGCCTCCGTAAGATTCTCCGGTCCGAACTGCAGAAATCTCTCATAGGGAAGTCCCCGGTCTGTATTTACCTGTACATTCTTCTCGGGCATAAGTCTCCTTCTGCCTGCTCCGACGTATGCTGCCTAACGGATAAAACGGTATACCACGAACGCTATGATCACACCGATCACACTGGCGATCGTGATGTTAAACTCCAGCCCGAAAGTCAGAATAATGAAACCGAGATTCAGTTCCACTGGACTGCTGAGGCCGAAATTCTGTCCGTAATTCAGAAAAGTACCGTCGAAATAAGTCCCTATAAATCTGCCGATCACAAATCCGATCAGTACCAGGACGATCAAAACCCAGTTAATTCTCTTCAAGGTAGTTCCTCTTCTTTCTTCTGTGTACTCTCCATGGCTGAACAGTCTCCCCGTGAGCCTGTCTTCCATACGTCTTTTTATACTATCACAAAAAGCTTCTTCTGTACACAAATTTAGTAGATTTTATTTTGCGCTTTTTCTACAGGATTCGTATTTTTCAATGTAGTTCTACATGCTTTCCGGATCTGTTCTTCCGTCACAAGACCTTTTTGTACCAGTACCTGCAGGGATTTCAGAATACCGAATTTGGCATGCTGCCAGGTCAGTCCGCCCTGGAAATACACTGCATACGGAGGCTTGATGGGGCCGTCCGCAGACAGCTCAATGGAGGAACCGGAAACAAATGCTCCCGCTGCCATAATGACCTGTGCATCATATCCCGGCATATCCCAGGGTTCCGGTGTCACATGACTGTCTACCGGTGCCGCCGCCTGAATTCCCTGGCAGAAGCCGATAACCCCCTCAGGCTGACCGAAGGTCACTGCCTGAATGATATCGTGTCGGCTCTCACTGCCGTTCGGTACTACCGCAAAACCTATTTTTTCATAGACATTGGCTGCAAAGATCGCACCCTTCAGTGCTCCCGCCGTCACCGTGGGAGCCAGGAAAAATCCCTGATAAAAATCTTTCAAAATGCCAAGGGAAGCGCCGACTTCCTTGCCCAGCCCCGGAGAGGTCAGACGGTATGCCGCATTTTCCACACATTCTTTCTTTCCAGCAATATATCCGCCGATAGGAGCCAGTCCGCCTCCGGGGTTCTTGATGAGAGATCCTACGATCATATCCGCACCCACGTCGGAAGGTTCTATAGTCTCCACGAATTCTCCGTAGCAGTTATCCACCATGCAGATCACGTCCGGCTTAATACCTTTAATGAAGGCGATCAGTTCGCCGATCCGCTGTACGGACAGGGTGGGTCTGGTCTGGTAGCCCTTGGATCGCTGAATCGTTACCAGATGAGTTTTCTCATTGATATTCTCACGGATTTTATCGTAATCAAAGCTTCCGTCCGGCAGCAGATCCACCTGGCGATAAGTCACACCGTATTCTGCCAGCGATCCCTTCGACGGGCGGATACCGATGACTTCTTCCAGCGTATCATAGGGTTTGCCTACCGGGGACAACAGTTCGTCTCCAGGTCTTAAATTGCTCATCAGAGCCAATGCCAGTGCATGCGTGCCGCAGGTGATCTGAGGGCGCACCAGTGCATCCTCCGTATGGAAAGTCGCTGCATAGACAGCCTCCAGGGTATCTCTTCCAAGATCGTTGTATCCGTAACCGGTAGTGCCCAACAGGCAGGCCTCACTGACCTGATGCTGCTGCATGGCATTTACCACCTTTAACTGATTGTATTCCGCGTTACTATCCACTTCATCAAAGCGGTCTCTTAAACTTTTCTCAATGGTGCAGCCGTAATCATATACGGTCTTGCTGATTCCCATAGACAGGTAGATCTCTTCATTACTGCTTCTCATAAATCTCTTTTTCTCCTAATTCTCTGATCATGTATTCCAATATTTTCTCTTCGTTATAATCAAACCGGCCCTTGTCGATCCAGGTGACTTCACTCTCTCTGCGAAACCATGTCAGCTGTCTCTTGGCAAAATGCCTGGTATCCCGTTTCAAGGTATAGACCGCATCTTCCAGGCTGCATTCTCCATCCAGATATTCCAGAATCTCCTTGTAGCCCAGTCCCTGCATG
The DNA here is from genome assembly GCA_003584705.1 of Lachnospiraceae bacterium GAM79. GTDB lineage: Bacteria > Bacillota > Clostridia > Lachnospirales > Lachnospiraceae > Acetatifactor > Acetatifactor acetigignens. The sequence continues at coordinate 1,963,558 of AP018536.1, read as the reverse complement.
GACGTCATGCCCTTACGGCATCCCATATCCTTCAGTTGTCTTACCTCATCCACCAGACCCTGTGACATCATTTCATCGATTCTGTCCTCGATCCGTGCATACAGCTTTTCCCGGTCGTCCGTCAGCACAAAATAGCTGAAATTATAGGGACTTGTCCGTTCTTTTTCCCTCTCGTTGTGTACAGAGATCGGTTCTCCTGTCAGTTCATAATATTCTAAAGCACGGATGGTTCTCTTGATATTATTGGCATGAATATTCTCCGCCGATACGGGATCGACCTTCTTCAGCATCTCATGCAGACTCTCCGGTCCCTGTTCTTCTGCCAGAAGTTCCAGTTTTTTTCGATATTCGGTGTTCTCTTCGTTTTCCGTAAAATCAATGCCCCGAAGCACCGCCTGAATGTAAAATCCGGTGCCTCCCACCAGAATAGGGATATGGCTCCTGTCATATATCTGCTCCATACATTCCAGACAATGTTTCTGGAACACTACTACATTGAATTCTTCCCAGGGCTCCAGAATATCGATCAGATGATGGGGCACCCCCTCCATCTCCTCCGGACGGATCTTGGCAGAACCGATATCCATATGTTTATATACCTGCATGGAATCTGCCGACAGGATTTCTCCGTTTATGGCTTTTGCCAGCGCGATGGACAGTTTTGTCTTTCCCACAGCTGTCGGCCCGGTCAGGACCACCAGTGGTTTCTTTTTATTCTGTATTACCGACATTATTTTTTCCTTACTCTTTTTATCCTGCTATCCGTTGTTCTGGGTACAGTTTGCTGCATCGATGGCGATGACCAGCATCAGACCCTCCAGTTCATCCTGTGGATCGGAGAAATTAATAGTATACGTATCTCCCCAGTGAAACAGTTCTTTGGAGATATGGATGATACTGCTGCATCCATTGTATACATCATAATCCCATCCCAGAAAATCTCCCTCCACGCGCCAGCCGTTATAGTCGATCTCATATCTGGGCTTGAAAAAAGAAAACTGTTTGCGGATTTCACCACGGACCCGGCCACCGATCTCGATTTCAAAGGCCGGAAGAAAGGTAAGCAGCCGCTGTCTGATCACTCCCAGTTCATGGTTATTTCTGTCGTATACATGCAGCTGGTGTCCCAGGGAGAAAAACTCCGCTTTTACAAAATATTTTGGATTTTCATTTTCATCATAGACATCATAGGAATCTGTCCAGGAAAACACTCTCTGTTTGATCAGTAAACGCATTATACTATCCTCTTAAATTTCTTCTCCAGATCTGTCTCCGTCATGGTAATAATAGTGGGTCTGCCGTGGGGACAGTTGTAGGGATTATCCAGGGTCAGAAGTTCGTCGATCAATTTCTCCGCCTCCTGAAAGCTCAGACGGTTATTGCCTTTGACCGCCGCCTTGCAGGACATGGATGCAATCTTTTCCTCAATGACCTGAAAACTTCCGCGATTGCCGGTCTCCTGGGACAGTTCATCCAGCACTGCCAGGAACAGTTCCCTCTCACTGCATCCGTAGAGATCCACTGGTACACTACGGAGGGCATATTCGTTGCCTCCGAAAGCATCAATCTCAAATCCCAGCTGTGCAAAAGCATCCTCATAGGTGTGCAGAATGCCTTCCTCCTGCCCTGTCAGGCTGACAATAATCGCCGGCATCAGACGTTGGGACACCACACTCTTTTCATAAAACTGTTTCATCAGGCGTTCATATTTTACCTTTTCATGAGCCGCATGCTGGTCAATGATAAACAATTTGTCTTCAAACTGGATCAGCCAGTAAGTATCAAAGACCTGACCGATAATCCGGTAACGGCTGCGATTCTGCATGGACAACAGTTTTTCCTCGAACAGATTCAACTGCTGGGTATTTTTGATCTCCGGTTCCGGGGCGGCAGCTGCATCCTGCGACGATGCCGTGGGCTGTCCGGAAGCAGTTGTTGTGGCCATCTGTTCCTGTACCGGGTTCTTCCTGTCTTCCGGCGGCACTGCCTCCACGAAGAAATCATCTTCCTGCGGTACGGCTGTGGTGCTGACTGCTTTGGAAACTTCTGGTGTATTACCGTACAGGACGGACTGCGTTTTTTTCACCGTCACAGTTCCTGCAACACCCACTGTGGAGTTCTCTATTAGCTCCGGCTTGCGGATACTGGTCTGTACCCCGTCATGATTTTCCTGCCAGACAGGTTTCTGTATAAATTCTCTCCGGTCCCTGGAAGCCGCTTCATATTTTGCTGCCTCCATGACACGATAGCTTTCTTCTCTCTTTTTTTCAAACACTTCCGGTGTGTGTTCTTTCCAGGAAGCTCTTCTCTCTTCCTGTTCTTTCTTCTGGATTGCTTTTTCATCCTCCAGAGAAGCATCCGGGATCATCTCCCGGTTCCGCAAAGTGATGGTGATCTTCTCACTGAGCATTCTGGCAAATGCCATGCCGTCAGAGAACCGCACATCCATTTTGGAAGGATGTACGTTCACATCCACCGTCTCCGTATCCATGGTGATATGCAGTACGCACAGTGGAAACTTATGCTGCATCAGATACTGCTTGTAGCCTTCCTCGATAGCCTTGGCGATCACACCGCTGCGGATAAAACGACCGTTGATAAAATAGATCTCGAAGTTACGGTTGGAACGCACCAGTACCGGTTTGCCCAGATATCCTTCGACTTTGATGCCGTTCTCTTCAATCTGGATAGGCACCAGCTCTGCGGCAATCTCCCTGCCGTAGATCCGGTAAATTACCTCCCGCAGGTCACCGTTTCCGGAGGTATGGAATCTGGTCTGGTTTCCCAGTACAAATTTAAACGAAATATCCGGTCTCGACAATGCCAGATGTTCCATCAGATCCGTGATATAACTGCCCTCTGTGGCAGGCTGTTTTAAGAACTTCCGGCGTACCGGCGTATTAAAAAACAGGTTCCGCATGAGGAACGTTGTGCCGTCCGGTGCACCGATTTCATCAATGGATTGCTCCCGCGCCCCTTCCAGTACCATGCGGGTACCCGTGAGATTTTCCTTTCGCTTGGTAATGATCTCCACCCGGGAAACTGCCGCGATACTGGATAAAGCCTCACCACGGAATCCCAGACTCGCAATATGGTTCAGATCATCCGCATCCTCTATTTTACTGGTGGCATGGCGCAGGAACGCGGTAGGAAGCTGATCTCTCTCGATACCGCAGCCGTTATCCGTCACGCGGATGAATTCAATGCCGCCTTCCTTTGCCTCCACCGTGATTGCTGTAGATCCGGCATCAATGGCATTCTCCACCAGTTCCTTTACCACACTGGCTGGTCTCTCCACCACCTCACCGGCAGCGATCCTGTCGATCGTCCGGGAGTCCAGTACATGTATTCCCATAAATCTCCTCCCTTATGCTTTCTAGCCGTTCCAGCGGTTCTTTAACTTATTCTGCAGGCGGTACAAAGTATTCAGTGCATCCAGCGGTGTCAGAGTCGTTACTTCGATCTCCGTCAGTTCCTTCAGCACATCCTCGTCCGTCACCGTATCAAACAGAGACATCTGCGCCAGATCCACTTCATCGTATTTTGGCTGTTTTTTTGCTTTCCCATCGCCCTTATTATCAATGGCGATACTCTGCACCTTTTCGGTGATATCATTGTCGGACAGCTGTTCCACGATCTCTTTTGCACGGTCAATGACCATATCTGGCACACCGGCCAGTTTGGCCACCTGGATACCGTAGCTCTTGTCTGCACCGCCCTTTACGATCTTACGCAGGAATACAATATCGTCTCCGCATTCCTTGACTGCGATGCAGTAGTTGTTGACATTGTTCATTTTGCCTTCCAGCTCGGTCAGCTCATGATAATGGGTGGCAAACAGTGTCTTCGCTCCCAAAAGCTTTCGATTACTGATATGTTCGATCACTGCCCAGGCAATGCTCAGGCCATCAAAGGTGGACGTGCCTCTTCCGATCTCATCCAGGATCAGGAGACTTTTGGATGTGGCATTCCGTAAAATATTCGCCACCTCATTCATCTCCACCATGAACGTGGACTGCCCGCTGGCCAGGTCATCCGACGCACCCACACGGGTAAAGATTCTGTCTACAATGCCGATGTTGGCACTTCTGGCAGGCACGAAACAACCGATCTGTGCCATCAGCACGATCAGTGCCGTCTGACGCATATATGTGGATTTTCCCGCCATATTCGGACCGGTGATGATGCTGATACAATGACTTCCATTATCCAGATAGGTGTCGTTGGCAATGAACATGTCATTAGTGATCATCTGTTCCACCACAGGATGTCTGCCATCCTTGATATCAATGACACCTTTTTCATTTAACTTCGGGCGTACATAGTGATTGCGCTCAGACACCAGGGACAGGGATGCATAAACATCCAGCTTTGCAAGCGCCTTGGCAGTATTCTGGATACGTACCAGTTCCTGTGCGATGGTATCCCGGATTCTGCAGAAAATATCATACTCCAGTGTCTGAAGCTTGTCCTCCGCATTTAAGATCGTATCTTCCAGTTCTTTTAATCTCGGTGTGGTATACCGCTCCGCATTGGCAAGGGTCTGCTTGCGGATATAATCCTCCGGCACCAGATCCTTGTAGGAATTGGTCACCTCAAAGAAGTAGCCGAACACATTATTTTTTTTGATTTTGAGATTCTTGATTCCGGTACGTTCTCTATCTTCTTCCTCCAGCTGGACCAGCCATTGTTTGCCGTCATGTTTGGCTGCACGCAGATGATCTATAGTCTCATCGAACTGATCCTTGATCATTCCGCCTTCACGAATAGATATGGGCGGTTCCTCAACGATCGCCTCGTCAATCAGCTGATAAATGTCCTCCAGTCCATCGATTTCTTCCCGGATGGCTGCCAACTCCTCTTTCTGGAAGCCCGCCAACACCGTCTTGATAGGCGGCAGCATCTGCAGAGAGTTACGAAAAGCGATCAGATCTCTGGGGTTTGCCGTCTTATAAGTTACTTTGCTGAGCAGTCGTTCCAGATCGTAAACCGGATTCAGGTACTCTCTGATCTCGTCCCGGGAGATGGAATCCTGATTCAGTTCCTGGATTGCATCCAGACGTTTCTCCATTTCTTCCTTATCAATCAGAGGCTGCTCAATATAGTTTCGCAGCAGTCTGCCGCCCATGGCCGTCTTCGTCCTGTCCAGTACCCACAACAGAGACCCTCTCTTCTGCTTTTCCCGCAGTGTCTCTGTCAGTTCCAGATTTCTTCTGGTGGAACTGTCCAACAGCATGTATTTGCTGGTAAGATAGGGAGAAATATGAGTAAAATGTTCCAGATCCGTCTTCTGGGTATCATATAAATATTGCAGTAATGCTCCTGCTGCCAGAATTCCTGTAGGAAATTCCTCAACACCGAGGCCGATCAGAGTATTCACCTTAAAATGTCTCATAAGGATCCGCCGGCAGCCGTCATCATCGAACATGTGAGACTCCAGTGAGCTGACCGACATATGTAACCGGGACTTCAAGTCCTCCACATCATATCCGCTGACCAGAAAGGCCTCATTGCAGATGATCTCCGAGGGCTCATATTTCATCAGTTCGTCCTTCAGTTTCCGCAGGTCTTCTACCTCTGTCACATAATAATCTCCGGTAGTGACATCCGCTGCGGAAATGCCGATTCCATCCGAGGTATAGGCAATGCACATCAGGTAATTGTTCTTGCTGGCTTCCAATGACTGGACATCCAGGTTGGTCCCCGGGGTCACCACACGGATAACCTCTCTCTTCACCAGTCCCTTTGCCAGCTTTGGGTCCTCCACCTGTTCGCAGATGGCTACTTTATAGCCCCTGCTGACCAGTCTGGCCAGATATGTCTCCACCGCATGATAGGGAATACCACACATAGGAGCACGTTCCTCCAGTCCACAGCTTTTTCCGGTCAGTGCAATTTCCAGCTCTTTGGATGCTACTATAGCATCGTCAAAGAACATTTCATAAAAGTCTCCCAGGCGATAAAAAAGGATGCAGTCCTTATACTGCTCCTTGGTCTCCATATATTTTTGCATCATTGGTGTCAATTCAGCCATGATTTTCTCCTGTTCTGTAAAAGAATACACGACAAAGCGGACACGCAAAAGCTTGCGTATCCGCATCTATCTTAGCACAAAATATTGAGGTTGTAAATTAAAGAACCCGTCCACAAATGATAGTTTTTGCCCCTTATCCCAACCGTGCGGCGCGCTCCAGTGCATCATCAATATGTGCACACACATTCTCTCTGCCGACCTTGTCCAGAAAACCGCTCTTCTCCATGACGTGCATGGGCTGTTCCCCTACATGGGACAGAATGATCTGGATATTTTTCTTCTTGCAGTCTGTATATAGCTGTTCCAGATTATGCATAGCTGTGGCATCGATAGCGCTCACGCTGCGCATACGCAGTACCAGACAATTCATCTTCTCATCCAGCGTGATCTTGAGGATCTTGTCCGCTGCGCCGAAGAACAGAGGGCCGCTGACCTCATAAACCATAGTGTTGTGCGGTACGACTCTTAAGGACAGGCTGTCCGCATCATCCTCATCGTCCACATATTTCCAGCCTTCCACTTCCGTCACATCGCTCATACGTTTCATGAACAGAATGGCTGCCAGCAGGATACCTACCTCAATGGCTACCACCAGATCAAACACAACGGTCAGTACAAACGTGGCCACCAGAACGATGATATCGCTCTTGGGTGCAGTCTTGCAGAGTCCTACGAACTTCCGCCAGTCACACATATTGTATGCCACCATGAACAGGATCGCTGCGATGGTAGGCATGGGGATCAGTGCCGCATAAGGCATCAGCACCACCAGTATTAACAGCAGTGTCACAGAATGTACCATACCTGCAATGGGGGTACGTCCGCCGTTTTTCACGTTGGCTGCGGTTCTGGCAATGGCTCCGGTAGCCGGAATTCCTCCGAACAATGCGGAAGTAATGTTGCCGGCACCCTGGGCGATCAATTCCATGTTGGAGCGGTGTCTACTATTCACCATGCTGTCTGCCACCACACAGGAAAGCAGAGACTCGATAGCCGCCAGAATAGCGATGGTGAAAGCATCCGGCAGGACATTCTGTACGGTCTTCAGGCTGAAGGACGGCAGAGAAATTGTCGGGAGCTTATTGGAGATCTCATACAGATCTCCGATGGTGTTTACATTCATATTAAGCAGTGCTACCATGGCACTTCCCACCAGTACTGCAATCAGTGAAGGGGGAATCTTCTTGCAGAAGCCCGGCAGATACTGCCATACGATCAGGATCAGCAGACTGATCACACCCACCAGAAGGGCCTGCAGATTGGTGGTGGATATAAACTGAAATACCGCTTTTAATTTGTCCATGGTCTCGATCAGCGGCTCTTCGCTGACAATGGTCAGTCCCAGGAAGTCCTTGATCTGTCCGATAAAGATCGTCACAGCAATACCGGAAGTAAAACCGGTGGTGATCGTATACGGGATGAACTTGATCAGATTACCCAATCGGAATAATCCCATCAGAATCAGGATCACACCGGCTAACAGTGTCGCAATGATCAGTCCGTCCATACCGTTCTTCGCCACAATACCGGCTACGATAGTGGCAAATGCCGCAGTAGGACCTGCGATCTGTACGCGGCTGCCACCCAGGAAAGAGATCACAAAGCCTGCGGTGATTGCTGTATAGATACCCTTTTCCGGTGTTACTCCGGAAGCCAGTGCCAGTGCAATGGATAAGGGCAGGGCAATGATTGCCACAATGATACCTGCAATCACATCTTTCACAAACTGTTCCTTTGTGTAGCTTTTCATCACAGAGAAAAGCTTGGGTTTTAGTTTTTCCATAACAATCTCCTTAATAATACAAAACTCGTGTGAAATTATAAAATTTTTATAAAGTCACACGAGCCTTATCATATCGCTATTTCGTTTTCTTGGCAAGATTTTTTGGCCAAATTATTCTACAATACGATTTTTTCCATTATTTTTTGCGGTGTATAGCTTACGATCTGCAGAAGTAAACAACAGATCCATCTGTTTATCTGCCTCATAACGTTCCATTCCACCGCTGATCGTAATATCCGTTTGTTTGGTTGCCTGAGAGTATTTCCTTAACCCCTCCTGAATATTTTGAAACGCCTGCAGCACCTGCTCACGGTTGTCTTCTTCGAATACCAGCATAAATTCCTCGCCGCCGAATCGGGAGGCAATTCCCTTTCCCAGCATTTCCTCCAGCATCAGTCTGCCGGCTTCCCTTAGCACATCATCACCATATCCATGTCCATAGGTATCATTTACTACTTTAAAATCGTCCACATCCATCAGTATGATCCAAAAATTCCTGCCTGGTATCCGCATCCACTCATCCACCTGTTTTACCAGATAGCGTCGATTATACAGCCTGGTCAGTGGATCATGATTTGCTGCAAATTCCAGATTTTCACTGAGCGTCAGCAATTGTTTCCGTTGTTCTTCATACCTTTTGAGCAGTACAAATATCATGGTAAATACGGAAAGTGCTACGATGATAAAAGATCCCAGCGTTGTTCCTATTATACCGATTTCATCCATATTGCTCCATCTGGAAGGACGTTCAAAACTGATCATCATGATTACAAGATATTCCAGCAGGGTGAATGCATAAGAAGCAATCACCATGCTTCTGGGGAAAAATACTGCCAGTCCCACAATTCCAAGAATCAGATATACAATGGCTGTGTTCCCATAGCAATAATACAGATAAGGGAACTCAAACCAGGAAAGTATTAAAATGATCACAACCGCAGATAATTGCACCTTTTGGGTAATCCATCCGGCACATCCGATGATCAGGATCATCAACAGGCATACTCCGCAGAGTATGGTGGGTAGTTCCGTCCCATGAATACAGAAATTGCAAATCGTCCCAATCAGGTTTGCGCTTACGGCCGTGTTCACAAGAATCTGATACATATTCCAGGACATATCCTTCTCTATATCACAATTTCCCCAAAGTTCTTTTTTCTTCTCTTGTTTCATTTTATTTTCCTTTTACACCTGATGACCTGTGTAATAAAATCCATGGCATTCATCCAGCGATACATTCACTATCTTCCCCACAAGTGATGCATCCCCCTGAAAATGTACCAATGTATTGTTGGACATTCTTCCGGTGACCATGGAGCGGTCGTTTTCGTTGATCTCTTCCACCAGCACATCTGCAATCTGTCCCTGATATCTGCTAACCTGTTCTCTGGCAGTCTCCTGCACGGTCTTAAGTACCCGGTCAAACTGTTCCTTCACCTGCTCCTCTGGCACCTGTTCCATGGCTGCCGCCGGAGTACCGGTACGTTTGGAATAAATAAAGGTAAACGCATTGTCATATTTCACACGGCGGATCACATCAATGGTCTCATCCACGTCTTCCTTCGTCTCTCCCGGAAAGCCTACGATAATATCCGTGGTAATAGCCATATCCGGGATCTCCCTGCGGATCTTCTCCGCCAACTCCAGATACTGTTCCTTGGTATAACGACGGTTCATGGCTTTTAAAATCTTCGTGGAACCGGACTGTAAGGGCAGATGCAGATGTCTGCAGATCTTTTTCGAATGCTTCATCACCTCAATGAGTTCCTCCGACAGATCCTTGGGATGGGAAGTCATGAATCGGATCCGCTCCAGGCCTTCGATCTTCTCCACTTCCTGCAGAAGCTGCGCAAAGGTAATGGGTTCCTCCAGATTCTTGCCGTAGGAATTCACATTCTGTCCGAGCAGCATGATCTCCACCACACCGTCCGCCACCAGGCCTTCGATCTCCCGAATGATATCCTTCGGATTACGGCTGCGTTCTCTGCCGCGGACATAAGGCACGATACAATAACTGCAGAAATTGTTGCAGCCAAACATGATATTGATACCGGATTTGAAGGGATATTTTCTCTCCACCGGAAGATCCTCCACGATCTTGTCCGTATCCTTCCAGATATCGATGACTATTCCTTCATTTTCAAACAGGGAGCATAACAGCTCTGCAAATTTGAAAATATTATGCGTTCCGAAGATCAGATCCACGAAGCGGTAACTGTTTTTAATCTTCTCGATCACGGTGGGTTCCTGCATCATACAGCCGCACAATGCGATCTTCATATGAGGATTTTTCCTTTTATAGCCGTTTAATACTCCCAGTCTTCCATAGACACGCTGGTTGGCGTTATCTCTCACCGTACAGGTATTATAGATCACAAAGTCCGCATTCTCATCTTCAATGATCTCATAGCCGACTTTTTCCAGGATTCCCACCAGTTTTTCCGAATCCCTGGCATTCATCTGACATCCAAAAGTAGTCACACAGCAGGTAGGCCTTCTGCCCAGTTCTTCTCCAAGCTTTGCCACATGACCGGAGGCTTTCTCCATAAAATAATACTGTCTCTCCGTTTCGTTCATTTGTGTTACATTCGTCATATAAAAAATGTTGCCTTTCCAAATCAGTTTTTGTTCTCATCTTATCGATTCGCATATTTTGCTGCAATGGCGATCAGCAGTTCCGTAGTCTTCTCCATGGACTGTACACAGGCATACTCATATCTGCCGTGATAATTTTCTCCGCCGGTGCACAGGTTCGGGCAGGGCAGCCCCATGAAGGACAGTCTGGCGCCGTCGGTACCGCCGCGGATGGGCGATACCTTGGGCTCGATTCCCAGCTCTTCCATAGCAGCTTTCGCGTTGTCGATCAGATGCATATGCTGCTCCATGATCTCCCGCATGTTATAATAAGAATCTTTCATATCCACTATAGCGGTACATTCCCCATACTTCCGGTTCAGGAAATCCGCACAGGACAAGAACAACTCTTTTTTCTGTTCAAACAGCTGTCTGTTATGATCACGGATAATATAGTCCGCAGTAACTTCCTCCACATTGCCGCTTAGGGCATCCAGATGGAAGAAGCCCTCATAGCCTTCGGTATACATTGGATTCTGCTCTACCGGCAGCAGCTTCTGGAACTCCTGCGCGATGAGAATGGCATTTTTCATTTTGCCTTTGGCGGAACCGGGATGCACACTTCTGCCATATACATGAAGCTTTGCCCCGGCGGCATTAAAATTCTCATATTCCAGTTCACCCAGCGCACCACCGTCTACGGTATACGCATAATCTGCACCGAACAGTTTTACATCAAAATGATCCGCTCCGGCACCGACTTCCTCATCCGGGGTGAAACCAATGCGGATCTTGCCGTGCTTTTTCTCAGGATGTTTTAACAAGTCTTCTGCCATAGTCATGATCTCAGCCACTCCTGCCTTGTCATCCGCGCCAAGCAGAGTCGTCCCATCGGTCACGATCAGATCTTTCCCCACATAATTTAACAGTTCCGGAAAATCCGCTGTCTTCATAACGATATTCTCTGCTGTATTCAGTACGATATCTTTTCCGTCATAATGCTCTACGATCCGGGGCTTCACATTGGTATCCGTCACCGCCGGAGAGGTATCCATATGGGAAATGAAGCCAAGTACCGGAGCTTTCTCGCAGCCTGCAGATGCCGGAATCGTGGCATAGACATAACAGTGCTCCTTGTCATAAGTGATCTCTGCGGCCCCCATGGCCTCCAGTTCGCTCACCAGCTGTCTGGCCAGATCATGTTGTTTCATGGTACTGGGGATGGTGGTGCTTTCTTCACTGGACTGGGTATCGATCTTTACATATCGTAAAAAATTTTCAATGGTCTTGTCCATAATCTCACTCCTTAACTTATACACCATCTCGCTTAAAAGCTCGATGATGTACCTTCGCCAAATACAGATCCTTGTGCAAGCACAAACCTGTACCTGGCTCATCGTATACACAAATACAACTGTCCTCTCTTACGCTCTTATAAACGCGGACAGCTGTATCTTATTTATCATATCATGGTGTCGGCAACCCTTCAATCATTAATTTCAAATTTTATATTTCTTGGAAATTATATTTCTTGGAAATTATATTTCCGTATTTCCCGACAGATCCCTCTTGACAGCATCAGTACCGCCAGCAGATTCGGTACTGCCATCAGTCCGTTACAAATATCCGAAAAATCCCACACCGCTTCCAGCGAGCAGACCGCTCCCAAAAAAGTGACCAGTCCATAGCCCAGGCGATACCACTGGGTTCGGTCACAGCCGCCCGTCAGATACTCAAAAGCTTTCTCCCCCTGATATTCCCAGGCGATAATCGTGGCAAATGCAAACAGTACAATGGAGATTGTGAGCATCCATTCCCCTGTTCTGCCGAAAGTATCTGAAAAAACAGCGATCATGAGAGCTGTACCGTTCAGGACTTCTCCCCGGGGGTCCCTCTGCCCCAGCATTCCACTGGCCGCAATGGCAAGCCCCGTCAGAGAGCAGATCACAATGGTATCAATAAAGACACCCGTCATGCTGATATATCCCTGATGCACCGCATCTGACGTATCTGCGGCAGCAGCACTGATTCCCGCCGCCCCCAGTCCCGCTTCATTTGAGAAAACACCTCTGGAGACCCCATAGCGCATCGCCATTCTTCCGGAATGGGCGATTCCGTTTTCCACTGCAAGCATCGTCCCTGCCGCCCCTCCTGTCATAGCCTCCGGGCAGAAAGCTCCCCACAGGATCTGCACCACACCGGCGGGAAGATTCTTAAAATGGGTAAAGATCACCATTCCTGTTCCAAACAGATAAAACACTGCCATACAGGGCACCAGATATTCCGTCACCTTCGCAATGGTTCCTATCCCTCCCAGAATCACCAGAATCGTAAGCAGACTTAACACAATTCCCGTGACTGTCTGTTTTACCTGAAACGTCACCGAAAGTGCCTCCGCAATAGAATTTCCCTGTGTCATATTTCCCATGCCGAAGGAAGCCAGCACAGCAAATGCTGCAAACAGCATGGCGAGGATCCTGCCTGCCGTTTTCTGTGGGAATGCATTTTGCAGTACATACATCGGACCGCCTGCCGGTTCCCCCTTTGAGTTTTGGACACGATACCTGACACACAGTGTACTTTCTACCAGTTTGGTCGACAGCCCGATGATCCCGGACAGTAACATCCAGAACAGAGCACCCGGCCCTCCCAGTACCATGGCAGTGGCTACCCCTACAATATTTCCCGTTCCAATGGTGGCCGCCAGTTCCGTGGTCAGGGAAGAAAACGAAGATACTCCCCTGCCCTCTGTTCCCTTCCGGCTTTCTGGCAAAAACACACGCCTGAGTGCAGCAGGCAGATTCTTCAAGGGAAGAAATCGTAAGCTAAGCATCAGATAACAGCCGGTTCCCAGCAACAAAAAAATAAGCCAGGGTCCCCATATGATCCGGTCTGCCTGCTGTAAAAGTTTTTTTATTCCTGTGATCATAAACAGTCGTATCTCCCCGACTTATTTTCTAAAATATATTCTTTATTTTTCTATTTTATACCGTTGCTATCACTGTCCGGCTGCTTTTCCGGATTCCTGTATTTTCCGGAATGTATTTACTGGATATCCGGCAAAAAACCCGGTATCTTTTCTGCGATCTCACGGATCCCGAACAGATATCCGATGCCTTTCTCCAGTTGTCCTTCGGAAGCATTGAGCAGTGTTGCGGTCAGATGCAGCTTATGCTCTCCGTATTCCAGCTCACACGTATACTCACCGTTGTCGTTTCCCATGGTTGTCTGCTCCTTCGCTTCTATTTCAGCCTTTTTATCCCACATGATCTGTGCATTGGTATCATCAGGCTCCTCTCCTTCGATTTCAATATAGGTCCCGGAATCATAATCATGCAGATAAGACTGCATATAATCGGTGATAAAATAATAAGGGGCATCCGCACCAATATCATCCCAGGTGACAGGTTCTGTCTCATCTTCCAATACAACCTTCATGGCATAGAGTGTTCCGGTCTCGGAATCCACGACACACTCTATACTGACTCCCGTAACCTCCTCTTCCTTCATGCGCATACAGATGTCATAGGCCATGATCGCGACTCCATCCGACAGCTTTTCATCATACAAAATATATCGTTTGATGGAAATATGATCTGTATCCATATTTTTGAAAAAATAATCCTCCGGGATCACACCCATATCCTGAAAAGTGTAATTCCATTCCGTATTTAAAATATATTCATCGATCAGACTATATATTTCACCATCCGTTGCAGCTTCATAATCCTGTTCAGAGATATAGTACTGTTTTCCCAAAGCGATACCGTCTGCCAGATTTTGAAGTCTGCGCACGGTGTCTGTCTCATACTCTTCCTTCCAGACGGTATAATCCGTTCCTGTATTCGATATACTGACTGACCCAGTCAGCCTGCTTTTATCCTGCAATCGTAACAGCCCTTCCGGTCCTGCGAATGCAAATACGATCAGCACGAGCAGTCCGCCCATACATAGTAGGAAATTGCGCCGGTTCTTATTCTCCTGTTTTTTCATATTCCGCCTTTTGCTCCCCTGTTGCTTTTATTTTTTACAGCATGTTTTTCCCCGGGAAAATATAACCGCATTACCGTGCCTTCTCCAAGCTTGCTGTCAATCTTCAGTTCCCCCTGATGCAGGGTAATGATCTTCTGACAGAGAGCCATTCCGATACCGGCTCCGCCCTCCTTGCGGGATCTGGACTTATCCACCATATAAAAAGCCTCCGTGATCCTCGCGATCTCTTCCTGAGGGATCCCCCTGCCGTTGTCTACCACCTTGATCTCATATCCCTGTGTGCGCTTACTTCCCTTCATCAGAATAAATCCGCCTTCTTCCACAGCCTTTACGGCATTATCCAGCAGATTATATAACAGTGACAGAAGCAGATCCCTGTCCCCCCAGATCACTCCTCTTTCCAGATCGATCTTCCCCCGGATCCTTTTACGTCCAAAGGGGATCCGCATCGTATCCCGAATATTTTCCTCCAGTTCTTTCGTCTGAAGCTTCTTGAATTCTAATTCCTGTCTATCCATTCCCACCAGCTCCAGCAATTTGTGAGAGAGGCTTTCCAGACGTTTTCCCTGACTGAAAATATAATAAGTGGCTTCGCCCCGCTCCTGTTCTGTCAGTTCATAGGAGTTCAGCATATCCGCATATCCGATGATAGAAGTCAGCGGTGTTTTGAGTTCATGGGCAAATGCCGCCGTAAAATCTTCCTTCTGTTTTGCTTCCAGCTCTTTTTCCTCCATCTGACGTACCAGTCTGTCCGTCATCCGGTTAAAGCTTCTGGACAGTTCTCCGATCTCATCTGTGCCCTGATAGACAGCTCTCTTCTCAAAATCCCCTCCTGCAATCCTTCCCGCAGTGCGGTTTAACTGCTCTATGGGGCGGGTCAGATATCTGGACAGCAAAAAAGCTGCCAGACCACCGATCACCAACAGACCTGCCAGCGCAATACCATATTGCCGCATCATACTACTCCGTTCTTCATAAATGCCGCTCAGATCCTTCAGGATCCCTAGATATACCGTATCTGCCGAATCCGTCGCCTGATCTGTGATGATGCTGAGCAGATAATAACACGTTCCTACCTTGCGGACTCCGTAGACCTGATCTGCACCGGGATCCATAGTCCGGAGCATTTCCTCCGCAAGCCTCCTGATCTCATCCTGTGGCAGTTTCAGGCTGCCCTCCAGAGTGATCGTGCCATCTGTTTCAAGGATCATACATTCCGTACCGTTCTGATCCGTCATCCGTTCTGTAGCGGAATTTCCAGCCTGGATCCCCGCAAATTCCGCGCCGTATTTTTCCATATTCTGATACACCATATCATATATGGTCTGAAACAAAAGATTTTCCCGTTTTCCCTGTTCTGTCTCCCGTTCCAGCATCCGGTCAAAATAGGAAGACAGCATGAAAGTTCCAAAGAGCAGAAAAATCACTGTAAGAAGCGCAATCACTGAAAAAAACAATTTATGAGCGAACTTCATTCAACCGATACCCCACTTTATATACTGCCACGATCATCTCTTCCCAGTGCAGTTTTTTCTTCAGCCGCTGTACATGCAGGTCCACCGTGCGGCTCTGTCCCATATATTCACCGCCCCATACGGTCTCGTATATAGTCTCCCGGTACAAAGCCCTGTTTTTATTTCTTGCAAACAATAACAGAAGATCAAATTCCTTCGGTGTCAGATAGATTTCTTCTCCATCCAGTGTCACTCTGTGGGATGCCGTATCTATAGTTACATTGTTGACCTGTATCATCGTCTCCGTCTTATGATATCTGCGCAGCACTGCCTCTACTCTGGCCAGAAGCTCCACGATCTCGAAAGGCTTCGGCAGATAATCATCTGCGCCCATGCGAAGCCCTTTTACTTTATGTTCCGTAGAACCCAAGGCTGTCAGAAAGATCACCGGAAGCTCACAGGCTTTCGCATAATCCATCAGTTCATAACCATTGATTCCCGGCAGCATGATATCCAAAAGTGCCAGATCGAATTTCTCCCGCTCCATAAGATCCGCTGCGGTCTGTCCGTCCGGTGCCCAGGTGCACTGGTACCCGGCTCTCGTCAGATTGATCCGGATCAGATTGGCAATGGGCTCCTCATCTTCTGCAATTAATATTCTAAGCATTTCCCTGTCCCTCGACCACATTTCATAAGCTCACGAATTCGTGCTATCGCACTCTGCATCCTGCTTCGCAGGATATTCGTTCGCTAATAGTGCAAGAAAAACAAATGTCTGCTTCGCAGCCGCTTGTTTTATAATACGATTTCTCCGTGCTATCGCACTCTCGAAATCGTAACAGACATTCACAATCCGGACTACCGTCCTACTTGTTCATGTCTGTTTACTCCCCTCATAGAAAGTACACCTTGCCTGCAAGCAGTCATGTGGACTTTCTATGGGTGAGTTTATTATAGCATATCTCATCTTTGTATCCAATTTGTATCATCTATTTATTTGGCACTATTTTTTCGTCCGATCATACCATATATTAAATGAATTATTGGAAAGGATTGCTATGAAAGACTATTCTTTTGAAGAACATTTTGAAAAATATCCACTGGCCATGGCCTATGTTCCCTGGCAGCATTTCACCAAAATGTATGAGAATCTGGAAAAAGGCTACCAGGCGGGTACCATTTTTCCGGAGCTTGACAAACCTTTTACCGGAAGGAGATGCGTAAAATGAACAGTGAAGAAAAAATGCTGCACGACATCGGCATTGCCGACTTCGTTCTGACGGATCTGATGCTGTATCTGGACACTCACCCCACAGACCGGAATGCCATGGAGTATTTCAACCATTATGCCAGAATCAAGACACAGATGGAGCGGGAATTCTCCAGAGAATATTACCCCCTGCGGAAAGATCTGGCAGAAAGTAACAAGGAGTGGCGCTGGGGCAACGCTCCCTTACCCTGGGAAGGAGGATGTAACTGATGTGGAGTTATGAGAAAAGATTACAGTTCCCTGTAAATATCAAGGAACCCAATGCCAAACTGGCCCAGGTCATCATCTCCCAGTACGGTGGCCCCGACGGGGAAATGGGTGCCAGCATGCGTTATCTGTCCCAGCGTTATTCCATGCCCTTTAAGGAAGTGGCAGGACTGTTGACGGATATCGGAACTGAAGAGCTTGGACATTTGGAAATGGTTGCCACCATCGTTCACCAGCTGACCCGTGACCTCTCCATGGAAGAGATCGAGAAAAGCGGATTTGCCAATTATTATGTGGATCACACCATTGGTGTCTGGCCTCAGGCAGCAGGCGGTGTGCCCTTCAATGCCTGTGAATTTCAGGTAAAAGGAGACATCATCACAGATCTGCACGAAAGTATGGCTGCGGAACAGAAAGCCCGCTCCACCTACGACAACATTCTGCGCCTGATCAAGGATCCGGATGTCTGTGAACCCATCAAGTTCCTCAGAGCCCGGGAGATCGTCCACTACCAGCGCTTCGGTGAAGCCTTGCGCATTGCCCAGGATCACCTGAACTCCAGGAACTTCTATGCATTCAATCCCGGATTTGACCGCTGTGATTCCTGCGAGACCTGATAACTTTTTTACCATGCACGCTTCCAGAATCCAATTTTGTATCAAAACAATTTAGAAAAGGCTGCCGGTTCCGAATCCTATAATTTCCGCTTCGAAACTGGCAGCCTTTTTTCAATTTTCAGAATTATCTCTTTTCGCCAGGTATTATCTCTCTTCGCCCATGAAGAACAATGCCAGTGTTCCGGGGCCAGAATGAGAACCAATGGTGGGGCCCACATAGTTGATGAGGAAGCTGTCCATGCCAAAACGCGCCTTTACCAAGTCTCTCACCAGTTCCGCCGCAGGCAGATCATCACCGTGGCTGATGAAAACAATATCGTTCTGGTCACGGTAGGATCCCATCTTCTCCTCCATGTAATCCACCAGTGCATGCAGAGATTTCTTACGTCCTCTTACCTTACCGATGACAATCAGATGTCCATCGTTATCTACATGAAGCTTGGGTTTGATACCGGCCAGTGTTCCTACAAATGCCGTAGCCTTGCTGACACGTCCGCCGCGGTAGAGGTGATACAGATCATCCACGGTAAATACATGTACCAGATGCAGACGATTATTCTTCACCCACTCTGCCACTTCTTCCATGGATTTGCCCTGATCTCTCAAAGTCACTGCCTTGTGGACCAGCAGTCCCTCTCCCAGAGAAGCGCACAGACTGTCGATCACGATGATCTTGCAATCGGGCTGTTCCTCCATGATCTCATCCGCCGCGATCCGCATGCTGTTGTAAGTACCGCTCAGTCCGGAGGAGAAAGCGATACAGAGGATCTCTTTATTTTCTTTCAGATATTCCGTAAAATGAGCCTTTGCCTCCTCAGGGTTGACCTGGGATGTAGTCGGCATCTTGCCCTGTCTCATCAATGCATAGAATTCTTTTTCGGGAAGTTCCTGTCCTTGTCCGTAAGTCACACCATCCATGATATAGCTAAGGTTCATGCATCCAAGATCATGTTCCTTCAGATACTCTACCGGCAGATCAGCAGTACTGTCTGTAACGATTTTAAACATTTGTTACCCTCCTGATGCTATCAATTTTTCCTAAGCATACATCAAAAGGGCACCCATTTCAATTTTCGCTGACAAAAGTGATACATTTTGTCACATTTTTCTGGTTCCTGGCATTCTTCCACGGAAGAAACGATTTCTCATTTTTGCTCTGTCAAAAGGAATCAGCGGATACAGATAGCTTTGTCCGGAGATTGTCTTATTCGTAAGGAGCGCCAGCGCAAATATAATAAGTCCGGCAATATAACCCCATATTCCGAAAAGCTGTGTCAAAATCAGATTGAGGATCCGCATAAATTTCAAGGCATAACCCAATTCATAATTAGCCTGCGTGTAATTAGCAATGGCCACAAATGCCATGGCAAGCATAACCTCACTGGAGAACCACCCACTCTCCACCGAAAATTCTCCCAGCACCAGCGCCGCCATGACACTCAAGGGAGTACTCAGCATATTCGGTGTGTTGACCGCCGCCAGCCGCAGTCCGTCAATGGCCAGCTCCAACAGTAAAAACTGCAGGATCAGAGGCACATTGGGATCCTCTTTCAGAATAATAAATTCCAGATTCTCTGGGATCCACATCCGATGATTCATAAGGATCAGATATGTGGGTGTCACGAAATACGTGAGCAGTGCGATCAGGAAACGGGTCAGACGCAGATACGTTCCGGTGACCGGCGGAAAGTAATAATCATCCGCCTCTTCCACCACATCAAAGATCGTGGTGGGCAGGATCATGGCAGAAGGGGAATTGTCCACCAGGATCACCAGATTGCCTTCCAGCACCTGGGCTGCCGCCGTATCCGGCCGCTCCGTGTATTTGAACTTCGGAAACGGATTGTACCACTTCCGCTGGTACAGACATTCCGCCAGGCTTTCCTGATTCATGGCCAGAGCATCCACCTGAATGGAACGGATCCGTTCCCGGATCTGCGTAAGAAGTTTCGGATCCACACGGCTCTCCATATAACACAGTACGATATCTGTTCTGGAATTCTCACCGGCATTAAGCATTTCCATATGAAGATCCGTACTACGGATCCTGCGGCGGATCAATGCTGTATTGAATACCACTGTCTCCACGAAGCCGTCCTTGGACCCCCGGAGTACCTTGTCCTTGTCCGGCTCCTCCACCCCTCTGGTGGGATAGGTTCTGGCATCGATCAACACCGCCTTTTCATAACCGTCCAATAACAGGACAAAGACGCCGGACAACAAAGCTCCCAGTATTTTCTCCCAGGTATCGTCCAGATCCACCTCCACGTAGGGAATCGCGATTTTGGACATCTCATGGGCATCCTTTGGGAAGTCCTCCGCCTTCAGATCCATCAGATACTGTAATATTTTCTGCATCAGTTCGTCCTTGCAGAAACCATCGATCAGATACATGCAGGCATCGGTGTCACCGAGACGGATCACCCGGTGAATAATATCGAAATTGGTTTCCAGTCCCATCAGTTCATCCACATACTGCATATTCTGCTGAAGCTTTTCCGATATTCTGACGAGCTTTGGTTGTTTGTTCTGTGGCATAAAAAATCCCCCTTGGGTCTATGATCTAAATTTCATCATGTCCCATTCGGGGGATTTTATTCTGCTATTTTGTTGTTTTACCTGTTACTTCGTGGTGCTTCCGAAGCCGCCGTTACGGATTCCTTCCGCATCATCATCTTCCGTGATGCCATACTGCATAAAGATTCCCTGTGCAAATCCGGTTCCCGCAGGAACCTCCACGGTCTTGCCTTCATTGGAATCATTGGTGATCTTCATGAAGATATGTCCTTCATTATCTGAAAAGAAATAGTCACTGTCAATGATGCCCACGGTATTGTTCATCTGCAAACGGTATTTAAAGCCCAGTCCGCTTCTCGGATAAATCTGTAATACCCAGTCCTCCTTCATTTCAGCACGAATGCCGGTAGGAATCTTGATGGTCTCTCCCGGGGCCAGGGTAAAGGCAAACGGTGCGAAGAAATCATAGCCTGCGCTTCCTTTCGTGGCTCTCCTGGGAAGTTTTAAATTTTCATACATTTCCTTGATCTGTGCTTCCGTATACTGAGGATATCCCTCCTGCATGGCAGTCAAAAACTGCCCCGGACTTACAAAATGAAATTTTGCTATTCTGTGCATTGTCTGTTCTTTCCTTTTTCTTCTTACATTACCGGCTGAAACCAGCCCCTTCCTATGCGTAATCCCCGCAGTGCAATACCGGCACCCGTCTATGGTCACTGGCCAGGGTCTTCTTCACATCGATCACCCGCTGGTTCTTACTGCCCTTCCACAGGAGCTTTACATCTTTTTCCTCCACATGGAATTCACCGTCTACTACCACATCCACATACTGCATCACCGGCAGATCACAGATGTCTTCCCAGCTGTCCCCGGTGTACATCCAGATCGTTTTCGTGGGATATTTTTCCCGGATTTCACTCATGAGGTCTCTGACATCCGCCCGGTTCACGGGATGCATCGGATCTCCGCCGGAAAAGGTAATACCGGAAATGTACGGCTTTTCCAACTGTTCGAAGATCTCCTGTTTTGCGCTTTCGTCAAATAAGAGTCCTCCGTCAGGGTCCCAGGTAATAGGATTCTGGCATTCCTTGCAGCAATGGTTGCAGCCTGCCACCCACAGTACGACCCGCAGACCATCGCCGTTCAGCATATCGTCCTTGGTTATATTATGATATCTCATTTATCTGTCCATCCTGTCTCTACATACTTTTCCGCTCTGCGATCTCCGCCATCTTGGCATCGTTCAGTCTTGTATCTCCATGTACTCTGGAGTAAGACAGATAGCCGTTCATACGGTCGATCTTGGTCAGATTCCGGCTGCCGCAGACAGGACATACATCCATTTCCAGTTCCTGATGGCCACAGTCATCGCAGTAAGCCAGAGACAGATTGACACCCTCGTAGAAGCCCATATCCATGGCTCTGTGGATCAGTGTCTTGATGGCTTCGGTATTGTAATCAATGGGATATTTTACATACTGGATCTTACCGCCGTTGCTCAGATCCCAGAAACGGTTCTCCAGATCCTGTTTCTGGATCGGCGTAATATCCTCTGTCACATGGCAATGGAAGCTGTTGCTGACATATTCTCGGTCGGATACACCCTCGATAATACCGTATTTTTCACGGAACTGCTTGACCTGAAGACCGCACAGATTCTCCGCCGGGGTTCCGTAGATGGCATACAGATTGCCGTCCTCTTCCTTGTACTCGGAAATTTTCTGGTTGATATGCTCCAGAACTTCTACCGCAAATGCACCGTCTTCCACCAGTGATTTGCCGTTGTACAGTTCCTGCAGTTCATTTAATGCCGTAATGCCGAAGCTGGCCGTAGCGGATTTCAGTAACGGTTTGATCTTGTCTGTCAGCTTCAGATGTCCACCCAGGAAACCGCCCTCGCAATATGCCAGAGGATTCGTGGACGCACGCATTTCTCCCAGATAAGCATAGGTCCGGATATGCAGCTGACGGATCAGTTCCAGATAATAATCCAGCACTTCATAAAAGTCTTTGCTTTCTTTTCTTGCCTTGGCCAGAATCATAGGCAGATGCAGGGATACCGCACCGATGTTGAAACGTCCCACAAATACCGGCTGGTCCTTGTCATCTGCAGGATGCATGCCGCCTCTCTCATACCATGGAGACAGAAATGCTCTGCATCCCATGGGAGATACGATCTTGCCATACTGCTTGTACATGCTTGCCACATAGCCCTTGCCGGTAAGACTCAGCCAGTCGGGATACATGGTCTTGGCAGAGCATTCCACACCTGCCTCGAAAACATCCTCCAGCGGCTTTCCGGGGCCGTGCAGATTCTCATCATATAAGAATACGATCTTAGGGAACAATACAGGCTTCTTGTGGTCCTTTTTGCCCTGTCCCTTTCTGCGGACATCCAGCATGGTAATAGTCGCCATCTTTGCAAATTTACCGGTGCCGGTTCCTGCGGTCACGGTAATAAACGGATAATCACCACGGCTGCTGGCCACAGTATTGAACTTGTACTCCCACCCCTGGAAGCCCTGTTCAAATTCTTTCTGGACATCTGCCAGTGCCTCTGCTTCCGCCACATCTGCGGCAATACCCAGACGCTCATATTTTGCCAGCGCTCTGTTATAAGACTTCTCCGCATACGGCTCCAGGATCAGATCCACGCTGGGTACGGTGAATCCGCCGTACTGCTGGCTGGCTGCACTTAAAACGATATCGCCGATAACATCAAACGCCACATCCAGTGTCTTCGGCTCATTGTACCAGATATTGCCCATCTCAAATCCGCCGGTCAGTACACTCTGCACGTCGAACAGACAACAATTCATGGTATCTCTTCTGGCGGACATGTCATGGACATAAATATAACCGTCCCGGCAGGCCTGGATCTCTTCCGTGGTCAGGAAGAACTTCTGGTACAGTTCCTTGTTCAGCTGATTGAAGATCAGGCTGCGCTTGGTAGATACCAGTGCGGAATCCGTGTTGGCATTTTCCTTGTCTCCGATGTACATGATGGACTGGCTCTTTTTGTAGACATCATCCAGCATCCGTACAAAATCCTGCTTATAGTTACGATAATCGCGGTAGCTTTTTGCAACGACCGGTTTTACCTGCTCTAAGGCACTTTCCACAATATTGTGCATAATGGGAATGGGTACTTCATCCACTTCCAGTTCATTTACTTTTTCTACCACATACCGGCAGATCTGCTCTTTTTCTTCTCTGGTGAATTTTGTCAGGGCACGGTACGCACTCTTGCCTACAGCGCTGATCACCTTCTGTACATTAAAAAGCTCTTTGCTCCCGTCCTTTTTAACGACGTAGATCTCTCTGTCCGGTCTGAACTTTTTGCCATAATCTTCATTTTCTTCATGGGCATGTTCAAAATTACTGCTCATCTTTCTCTTCCCTTCATCTGATAATCCCCGGCTGTTGCCCGGATTTACTGTATTCCCCTCACTTACGATAACGTTTGTAGATACCATATATGGTATCTGTAGTCATCAAAAAGCAATATATTGTGGGTGCTATGTACCAGTATAAAAAAGAATCCCTGGCTTGTCAACGAGGGATCCCTTAGAAAACTATACAAAAAAGATTTTCAAATTTTGGGTAACTTTTTATTCCGCCTCCTGTGACTGTTCCCGTAAAATATCTGAAAGCCACTGTACATAGCGCTTTTGTACCGCTTCCGGCGCTACGATACGGGCCCCCTGTCCGATACCGGCCAGCCATCCGAAGAACTGTCCGCTGACCGCCACCTTTGCCCGGATCCGGAACACTTCCTCCGACATGGGACGGATATCCGTCTCCCTTCCGAAGCGGTCCAGTACCACGCCGGTCAGGCGCACCGGAAACTCCATGGTCACCACGCTCTCCTCTCCGGCAAACATGCCGAAGGTCTGGTTCGTATAGGAGGTCACATCGATCTGTGAAAACTGTTCCACTCCTTCTCTGGGCAGATCCGTCACTTCCGCCTGTCCCATCTTGTCCACACGGTAATGCTTGATCACTCTGTCTTCACTGTCGTAGGCGGCCAGATAATAATTTTCCTCCCGCCAGATCAGGGCCCAGGGACTGACGCATTTGTTGCCGTTTGGTCTGGGCACCAGCTGCTTTTTAAGATTCCAGTCCAGGTAGACGAAAGAGATCTGCTTATTTTCCTGAATAGCCCGGTGGATCGCATCAATGCTGTAATAAATGCTCTCATTCTCCGTCTTGACTCTTCCGGCCACATAGACCTGTCGCTGCAGTTTACCGGCATCGTTTTTCCCGGCGATCTGCTCCAGCTTCCGGATCAGTTCTCTGGATTTTTTCGTGGTGATAAACCGGGAAGACTGTACCGCGTCCACCAGCAGCTTTAATTCCGGAAGTTCAAACTCCCGGCTGCCCAGATAATATCCGCCTCCCAGTCTGCTCTGCACCTGAACCACATCATAGCCGAAATCCGCAAGACATTCCATATCGTTGTAGATACTCTTGCGCTCTGCATGGATTCCCTGATTTTCCAGATATTTGATGATATCCGGTGTGCTCATTGGATGGTTTTCATCCGTGTTCTCCCGCAGCATCTTGATCAGATATAAAAGTTTTAATTTCTGTCCCGAAGATTTTGCCATGGATTATTCTTCTGTCTGTTTCTTTTCCTCTGTTGCATTCTTTTTCTTGCGCAGAGTGATTCCCAACGTAATGGCCACTGCACCTACAACCGCAATGACTACCAGTACTACCAGATAAGATAAAAATGAATTCAAAAAGCTTACTGCCATAATGTCTTCTCCTTTTCCCGATATCTTTGTATCCCGAAACTATTGCATGTATTAGAAGTATACCAACGAAATCCCCGTATCGTCAAGTGGTCCCTTCGGATATGGCCGCCGGGGTATTTATCCATTTTCCTGTCTTAAGAAAATTTTCCGCCTGTCCGGAAGCCTTCTTTATGATCTGTTCCTCATACCCCATCATCTGAAGCAGACGGATCGCATTTCTGGTGGATGCTTTTCCCGGCAGCAGCTGATAGGGGAACAGGATATCACCGTCCCGGATCACTTCCTCAAAATGATAGTTGTCATAGTATTCCTTCAAAAGCTCCGTCATTTCAATATCATGGGTAGCGGCAAAACCAAGCGTTCCGCTCTCCGCCAGACGGATCAGGATCTGCGTTGCCGCGGCGATCCGCTCCACCGTATTGGTTCCCCGAAGCACCTCATCCACAAAACAAAGCACCGGAGTTCTCCGTTCCCCGGCCGCATCCAGGATTCGTTTCAATGACCGGATCTCCACAATATAATAACTCTCCCCGTTTTCCATGCTGTCCCGCAGGGCCATGGAGGAAAATATCTGAAATATCGGTGCATGATAACTTTCCGCCGCGCAGGTATGGATCGTCTGTGCCAGAACGGCATTCACCGCCACCATTTTTAAGAACGTGGATTTACCGGAGGCATTGGACCCCGTAAGCAGAATTCCTCTGTCCGCCCGGATACTGTTTTTCACCGGCTGTGACAACAGCGGATGCCAGCCCTTCTTCATATGCAGAAAAGCTTTCTCCGTATCTTCTTCCAGTTTCGGAATACAGTACCCTTCCAGAGATTTCCGAAATCCGCCTACGGATATGGCCATATCCAGGTACCCGGTGATTGCAAGCATGTTTTCCACTTGTCCGGTCTTTTTCCGCAGCTTTTCCAGCATCCGGTTAAACTGAAAGATATCCAGATGCAATATCATCCGCAGATAATCCGCAAGGATATCCAGAGGATTTCCACCAATCTTTCCCTGATTTCCAGCCATGACCCAATAGGCTCCCCGCCTCAACTCCCGCAGGCTCTTCAGTGCCTCCCGAAGTTCATCCAATTCTCTCCTGTATACCGGTATTTTCTGCTTCTCCAGTTCTTCACATACATCGATCAGCCGTAATACATAAGCGAAGCTGATAATATACGGTTCGATCACTTTTTTCTCCCGAAAATATGTCATGATATGCCAGAGCATACACAAGACGATTCCTATGGTACCCATCGCAGGCTGTACGAACAATAACAGGAGAAATGGAAGGTACAGCAGATTTCCCAGCACAATCTTACGGTTGGAACGCTCCCCCAGATAATCCAGGTTATCCAGATAATCGTAGAGAGAATATTTTCCCAGATGTCCCAGCCGTTTCATCAACAGCTGGATCCTTACTTTTATATTCTCCTGCTCCTGCAGCCAGTTAACCACTTCTTCCAGATGTTCCAGTGCCTCTCTCCCGCAGGAAATATTCCGGAGCGTATAGTACAGATATTCCTCTCCCGCCGCAGAATAGGTCCGGTCGATCCGGCGAAAGACCTCGTCCATTCCCAGATCGTTCCATGTGATATCATCCAGCTGCTTCTCTTCCTTATGCCGTTCCAGATAGCTGCCCAGTCTTGCAAACCGCTCCAGTGAATATTCCTTCGGTGGTTCTTTTCCGTAATTTTCACGAAGATACTTCTTGAAAAGTTTTTCCTGATTTTTCGTCTGTATCAGCTCCTGCACTATCATAAATATAAAAAGCAAAAGCAATACGCCCGCAAATACAACAAATTCCATATTTTTTCTCACTTTTCCGGATATAAGAAGGCAGGCACCGCCCTGTGCAGTGCCCGCCCCCATATTCTGACCTGTTTTTTATATTTCTTATTTGTAAAACTCTTTATGCGACAATAAAGAACTTTAACAGGAAGATCAAGGATAATACATAGGTAAGTACGGATACGTCCTTAGCTTTACCGGTAAATACCTTGATAACGGTATAGGTGATCAGACCGATACCGATGGCATGTCCGATAGATCCGGAGATCGGCATGGCGATCATCATCAGAGCCACGGGAAGCGCCTGGCAGATGTCATCAAAATCTACATTCTTAAGACCTGCTACCATAAGGACACCCACATAGATCAATGCGGAAGAAGTAGCTGCCGCAGGAATGATACCGGCGATGGGTGCGATGAAGATACATGCAAGGAACATAATACCGGTGGTCAGTGCGGTCAGACCGGTGCGTCCGCCTGCTTCCACACCGGAGGCAGACTCTACGAAGGTGGTAACGGTGGAAGTACCGGTTACGGAACCTGCCAGAGTGCCTACTGCATCAGACAAAAGTGCCTGCTTCATGTTAGGCATTTTTCCATCCTTATCCAGCATTCCCGCACGGCTTGCGGTTCCTACCAGAGTACCGATAGTATCAAACATATCAATGATACAGAATGTAACGATCAGAGTAATTGCAGTAAACCAGCCAATCTGTGCAAATCCCTGGAAGTTAAACTTAAACAGTGTAGTGGACGCCATATCTCCGAAGGCCGGTACGAAGGATGCAGTTGCCAGAGAAGCAAAGGGATTTGTTCCCAGGAAAATGGCCTCTCCTGCCCAGTAGATGATGCTGGCGATCAGCATCCCCAGTAAAACAGCACCCTTGACACCTCTCTGTGCCAGAACAACAATGGCAAACAGACCTACGAACATGGTAACAACCGACAACACCATTGCGGAATATCCGGATCCCATATTGGTCTTAGCCAGTGAAGGAGTCAGTGCACCGAAGAAGTCTCTCATAGCATAGAAAGGTCCGCCGTTCTCGGAATAGATTCCTGCATTGGAACCGACGCCGATGTTTAACAGCATCAGACCGATGGCCGGTGCGATACCGAGACGTACGCCCAAAGGAATGGCATCCACGATCTTCTCACGGATATTCAGCACGGAGAGGATCAGGAATACAATACCTTCCACCAGAACAATACACAGGGCAGCCTGGAAGGATGCCACATAGGTCATGCCGGTCAGGGCTACGATATTGGTTACTACGACTGCAAAAAAGCTGTTCAGTCCCATGCCGGGTGCCATAGCAAAAGGCTTGTTTGCCAGAAATGCCATTACGATGGTACCGATGGCGGATGCAATACAGGTTGCCAGGAAAACACCGTTCCACAGCTCCGGCATGGTATCCTTGCCAAAACCGGTCAGCAGGTTCGGATTCAGGGCTATGATATAAGCCATGGTCATGAACGTGGTCAGTCCGGCAATGATCTCTGTCCTTGCGGTGGTGTTGTTTTCCTTCAGTTTGAAGATTTTTTCTAACATCTTTTCCCTCCTAAGTATTCTGGGAGCCATGCGGGGAGCTCCGTTCTATGTCTTCTGAGTTATTTTTCTTACTCAGTCAACAGTCTCTTTACGATCTTCTCGCATTTTGTGTAAATACGTTCCGGATTCTCTCCCACATTAAATTCTCCGTTACGATACAAAATCTTGCCGCCGATCATGGTCATGCAGACATTGGACTTGCTACCGCTGTAAACCAGATTCTTGGGGATGTTGTGAATGGGCTGCATATTGGGCTGGTGCAGATCGATCATAATAAGATCTGCATATTTTCCCTTTGCAAGAACATCTGCGCGGTTCAGGCGCATTGCCTTGGCACCGTTCACCGTTGCCATCTTCAGTACCTCCACGGCATCCATGCTGGACGCATCCTTCTCTAACAGTTTGCTTAAGCCGGTGACTAAGAACATCTCCCGGAACATGTCCAGACAGTTATTGCTGGCCGGTCCATCGGTTCCAATGGCTACCGGGATCTTGTGCCGCACATAATCAGCAATGGGTGCAATGCCACTGGCCAGTTTCGTGTTGGAGCCAGGATTCGTGATCACATACATACGATGTCTGCGGAAAACATCCATATCCTGTTCCGTCACATGAACGCAGTGGAAACCTCCTCCGCCAAAATCAAACATTCCCAGAGAGTCTAAGAACATGGGCGGTGTCATTCCGTAGCGAGCCTTACACTCTTCCACTTCCTTCTCCGTCTCGGAGATATGGGCATATACCGGTGTCCGGTAATGATGTGCCATTTCCGACACTTTCCAGAGCAGTTCCTTGGAACAGGTATATTCCGCATGAAATCCCAGCTGGTAACTGATCAGGGAATTCTTCTTATTCCATTTTAAAAACTCCTCTTCTACCTGTTTTGGAGAAGAACTGAAATTATTCAGTCCGGATACCAGTACACAACGCATTCCGGTGTCCAGACAGGCCTCAGCAATAGTATCCGGTGTCAGGTACATATCGAAAATGGAAGTCACTCCTGAGGTCAGGTATTCCAGCACTGCCAGTCTGGTCAGTTCATAGATGTCCTCACCGGTCAGTTTTGCTTCCAGAGGAAATACCTGCTTGTTCAGCCACTGATCCAGAGGCAGGTCATCTGCCATGGAGCGCAGGAAAGTCATACCGGAATGGGTATGTGCATTTTTAAATCCGGGCATCAGAAGGTTTCCCTTGCAATCCAGTTCAATATCCCACGCAATTCTGGGGAACTGGGATTTGTCCCATTCCTCCGCAAGTTCTTTCTGTTCCGCCACATAGGCGATCTTGTCATTTTTTACCCATACTTCACCATAGAAGACTTCTCTGCCGGGTTCCATGGTGAGAATTCGTGCATTATATAATCTGATATTCATCTGATTGCATCTCCTCCAAATCCAAAGGGAAGTAATTCTTTTAAGGTATAGCGTTGATAATCCTGTTCACTATTTACCACGTAGATCACAAAATCATCCCTGCAAAATTCCTGCATCACCTGTCTGCAGATACCGCATGGATACGCATATTCCACCGGTGCCTCTCCGGATATTCCTCCGGCAATGGCAATGGCTGTAAATTCCCGTTCTCCCTCGCTGACCGCCTTGAAAAAGGCGGTACGCTCCGCACAGTTCGTAGCTCCGTAAGAAGCGTTTTCAATATTACCGCCAAGGTATCTGTGTCCATCCGCAGTCAGTAGTGCCGCTCCCACCGTATAACCGGAATAAGGAGCATATGCCAGTTTTCTGGCTTCCAATGCCTGGCTGACCAATGCCTTTTCTTCTGTCTCCTGGATCATCCGCATCTCCTTTTTCTCTGTGTCTATACAAATTTCTTCACAGATTCCGTTACCAGCTTCTTGAATCTGGGAGCTGCCATATCCGCAGCTTCCTGTACTTCCTCATGATTCAGAGGCTGATCTGTCATTCCCGCCGCCAGATTACTGATACAGGAGATGCCACAGATCCGCATTCCCATGTGGTTGGCAGCAATTGCTTCCACCACTGTGCTCATGCCTACCGCGTCACAGCCAAGTGTCCGGAGCATACGGATCTCTGCCGGAGATTCGAAGGACGGGCCGGTCAGCTGGGTATAAATACCCTCCTGTAAATAGATACCGTTCTCCTTCGCGGTCTCACGGATGATCTGCTGTAAGTCCTTGTCATACACATGGCTCATATCCGGGAAACGCAGTCCCAGTTCATCCATGTTGGCACCGATCAGAGGATTGGGGGCAAACACGGAAATATGATCTCTGATCAGCATCAGGTCACCGGCATGGAAAGAAGTATTCACACCGCCTGCCGCATTGGTCAGAAACAGAATCTCAGCGCCTAACAGTTTCATCAGTCTGGTGGGCAGTACCACATCCGTCACATCATAACCTTCGTAGCAATGTACTCTTCCCTTCATACACACCACAGGAATCTCATCGAGATAACCGAAGATAAATTTACCGGCATGCCCCGGTACGGTGGAAACAGGAAATCCCTCGATCTCCGCATAAGGGATCTCTGTCACCACACGGATCTGTTCCGCATAATCGCCCAGGCCCGATCCCAAAACAATCGCCACCTTAGGTACAAAATCCGTCTTTTTTCTCACACACTCATAACAGTTCTGTAATTTTGCATATACCTGATTCATCTATATCCTCCGTTTAGCCGTATTTTCATGCAATTTAGCAAATATTCTTCCTGTTTTTCAGAAAAATAAAGCAAAGTCAACAAAGGTATTATACAAAATGCACGGGAAAAAAGCAATGGAAAGCTAACATCCCATACAATTTCTCCGTGCTTCGCACTCTCGAAATTGTAACCCACATTCGCATTTCGGACTATCGTCCTCCCCTGCTCATGTGTGTTTACTCCCCTCATAGAAAGTCTGTTTTGCCTGCAGGCAGTCTTGCAGACTTTCCATGGGTGGGTTATGGAATCATATAATAATACAAACCATGCCACCGTTGCTGTCGTTGACGATCTTTTGCATGGTATCCTGGAGTTTCAGCTGGCTCTCTTCTCCGATGGAAGCAACTTTCGTGGTGATGCCGTCATCCACCAGCTGTTCCACAGTCTTGCCGAAGATATTAGTCTCCCAGATACCGTGCTCCGCCTCCGCCTGATCGATAAAATGGATCAGATCCTGAGCCTGCTGTTCTGTGCCCACGATGGGAGCGATCTCTGTCTCGATATTTGCGCGGATCATATGTATGGAGGGGCTGCTGGCCTTGATTTTGACACCAAACTTGTTGCCATGGCGGATCAATTCCGGTTTCTCCAGTGCAATGTCTTCTCTGTCCGGAGTCACAACGCCGTAGCCTTTGATTTTCACCATGGACAATGCATCCTGCACCTTCGTATATTCCTTTTTCATTTCTGCCAACTCTTTTAGTTTATTCAACAGTTGGTATTCATCCTCTACGTTCTCTCCTAACATTCCGGAAAGCATTTCGTAATAATACCTGTCGTCGATTCCTACCTGTACCGGAACAATACCGTTCCACAACTGCACCGGCTCCATCTTGCAGCTTTGAATATAATCTCCCTGCAATTCCACAGGGTGTCCCGCCACATCCCGAATCCGGTCATAGCTGTTCATCAATTCCCGGATCTGTCTTAACAGGTCCTGTTTTACCGCATGATCCACCGGAAGCATATCCATCCATTTCGGGAAATAAAATTCCACTGCCGTCAGAGGAAATTCATACAGGATTTTTTCCAGAAGGCGATTAATATCTTCCTTTTTCAGTTGCTCGCAGTTCACCGGCATCACGGCCACATCGTATTTCTTCCCGATTTCCTCCGCTACCTGTCTGGTCTCCTCGGAATAAGGTTTCTGGCTGTTCACCAGCACAAGGAAGGGTTTTCCGGACTTTTTCAGCGCCAGGATTGTCTTCTCTTCCGCTCCCAGATAATTGCTTCTGGGAAGTTCCCCGATACTGCCGTCCGTAGTGATCACAAGACCGATGGTGGAATGATCCCGCATGACTTTATCCGTGCCGATCTCTGCCGCCTGGGTAAACGGAATCTCTTCCTCCGACCAGGGAGTCTTCACCATGCGCTCCGCATCTTCTTCCATGTGTCCCGCCGCACCGTCGATCATATATCCCACACAGTCGATCAGCCGTACCGATACTTCAATATCATCATTCAGTCGCACCTTTGCCGCTTCGTTGGGAATAAACTTTGGCTCCGTAGTGGTAATGGTCTTACCTCCCGCGCTCTGAGGCAGTTCATCCTGCGCCCGCATTCTGGCATGTTCATCCTCCATATAGGGCAGCACCATTTCATCCATAAAGCGCTTGATAAATGTAGACTTTCCGGTCCTCACCGGTCCCAGTACCCCTATGTAGATTTCCCCTCCCGTCCTTTGATGTATATCCCGATACAGATCGTATGTATTCACTGCATAGTCCATAAAAATACCTCCTGCCATTGGTGTTATATGTATATGCAGGATGCAAGCAATTATGAATTAACTGGAAAGTTAGTAAAGAAATGCTATCAAATCCCCGTAGCCCTTGGCAAGGTATAAGAAACGCGGCACGCTCGTACTTTAGTACGATGCGCTCCTGTCGCAGAGCGTAGCGGTACATAAGCGGTCACAATACGACCGCAATGCGTCCCTTGGGACGCTATGGTACCGACGTCTGCTTACGGCACTGCTTATTCTTATACCCAGCCGGGGCTACTGGTTTTTTTGAAAGCTTTCCAAAACGCAGAACTCCCGGCGTATGCGGTGCCATGTCGAAGATGTTTGTCGGAGGATGTTGATATTTTCTAGAAAAGTGCTGAAAGGCAGGGGGAAAGCGGACACGATGTCCGCGTCAGCCGATTGTCGACATGGATGTCGACTGTAGGCGGCCCCGTCATGACGAGAACTACTCATCACTTTTCGTAGAAAATTCACATCCGGAGACCTTACATCGAGACATGTGTATCGCATGCTCCGGGAGTTCGTGGATTTTGCCAATGTATTTAACTAACTTTCCATTTAACGCAAAAACACGCTGCCTAAATCGGCAGCGTGTCCCGTTCTTATTTTTACGCCAGCATCATGCGGTCATTGGCGAATTCTCCGCCGCTGACTTCCTCGAACTTTGCCAGCAGATCCTTCACCTGAAGATTCTTCTTCTCTTCCCCAGCCACATCGTAAATCACTTTGCCTTCGTGCATCATGATCAGGCGATTGCCGTGAACGATGGCATCCTTCATGTTGTGAGTTACCATCATGGCGGTCAGCTGATTCTCTGCGATGATCTTGTCGCTGATCTCCAGTACCTTGGCTGCGGTCTTGGGATCCAGTGCTGCGGTATGTTCATCCAGCAGAAGGAGCTTGGGCTGCTTCAATGCTGCCATAAGCAGTGTGATGGCCTGACGCTGACCACCGGATAACAGCCCCACCTTGCTGGTCATACGGTCTTCCAGTCCCAATCCAAGAGTCTGCAGCTTCTCGCGGAATAACTCTCTGTCCTCTCTGGAAACACCCCATCGAAGGGTTCTCTTCTCACCGCGACGTAACGCAATCGCCATGTTCTCTTCGATATCCATGGTAGCTGCGGTTCCTGTCATGGGATCCTGGAATACTCTTCCCAGATATTTTGCTCTCTTGTGTTCTGGCAGGTTCGTAATATCCGTACCATCAATGATGATCTTGCCGGAATCGATGGGCCATACGCCGGCGATAGCATTCAGCGTGGTGGACTTACCCGCGCCGTTACCACCAATGATCGTCACGAAATCCCCGGGATTCAGATTTAAGTTTACTCCATTCAAGGCCACCTTCTCGTTGATGGTGCCTCTGTTAAATACTTTATGTACGTCCTGTATCTCCAATGCGTAAGCCATTACTTTGACGCTCCTTTCCGAAGTGTTCTCTTCTCCTTCAAGTAAGGAATTGCCAGGAAAATGGCAACTACGATAGCGGAGAACAATTTCATATCCTCTGAAGGCATCTTCAGCCACAGTACGAACTGATATACCATATAGTAGATCACAGCGCCCAGAATAACCGATGCCAGGGTAAATGCGAACGCAAGCTTTCTCTTGCTGGCAAACTTACCGAAGAGAACCTCACCGATGATAACAGCTGCCAGACCGATAACGATAGCACCGCGTCCCATATTGACATCCGCTGCACCTTGAAACTGGCCGTACAGTGCACCACACAGTCCTACCAGACCGTTGGAGATCATCAGTGCCAGCACTTTGATGAAGTTGGTATTGATGCCCTGTGCTCTTGCCATATTACCGTTACAGCCCGTAGCACGGATAGCATGACCCTGTTCTGTTCCAAAATACCAGTACATCACAGCGATCAGTGCCAGTAAAAATACGATCATTCCCAGGAAAAACAGAAGTCTGCTCACCGAACCGTCCGTCACATAACGCAGAGATACCACCAGCGGATAATTATCTACGCTGACCGGCTGGTTTGCCTTGCCCATGATATTCAAATTAATGGAATACAGGGATATCTGCGTCAGAATACTTGCCAGAATTCCGGGGATTCCCAGTGCGGTGTTCAACAGTCCCGTTACCATGCCTGCCAATGCTCCGGCCAGGAAAGCAATGGGCAGCGTAGCTATAGGAGAAACTCCCGCACGAATCAGCATAACGGATACCGCAGCACCGGTTGCAATGGAACCATCCACGGTCAGATCAGCGAAATCCAGCAGGCGGAAGGTAATATACACTCCCAGTGCCATGACTCCCCAGATCATTCCCTGTGCTATCGATCCCGGCATTGCCCTGAACAGGGAAAGGGGATTCAGTGACATAAAGTAAGACATTTCTTTTTCCTCCTAAAACTCCAGATAGGGATATCGCTGTTACGCGCTATCCCTATCGAAGTATATTTTGTTAGAACCGTACTTAAATACCTGTATAACTCTTACTGAATTGCTACGTAATCATCGGGAACGGTGATACCCAGCTCCTCACAGATCTTGGCATTGTACTTCTTGGTAACATTGGGAGCATAACGTACATCCATAGTAGTGATGTCTGCGCCCTCAGCCAGGATCTCGTAAGCCATCTCACCGGTAGCATATCCCAGATCGTAATAGCTGATGGATAAGGTTGCTACGCCACAGCCGTTGCAGATACCCTCTTCACCTGCAATAACAGGGATCTTAGCGGGAGCTACGACATTATATACAGTCTCGGTTACGGATGCCAGTGTGTTGTCGGTAGGGATGTACAGAACATCGCACTCGCCTGCGGCAGCCGTGGTAACGGACTGTACTTCGTTGGTATCGGCGATAGCATACTCTTTATATGCAATACCATCTTTGTCCAGAGCAGCCTCAAAAAGCTGGATCTGATACAGAGAGTTAGCTTCTGCGGAGCAATATAACAGACCAACCTGCTTTACATCCGGGAACAGTTCCTTTAACATAGCTTCCTGCTCTTCAATAGGAGCCAGATCAGAAGTACCGGAAATATTTCTGCCGGTAGCACCGAACCAGTCGGAGATCTCCAGTGCGGTAGCATAATCCGTTACGGAAGTACCTAAGATGGGGATCGTGGTGGTAGCTGCTGCTGCACTCTGTAAAGGAGAGGTTGCATTGGCAAGGATCAGATCCACACCATCAGATACGAACCCATTACAGATGGTAGCTGCGGTGGTCTGCTCACCCTGTGCATTCTGCAGATCAAATTTTACATTATCACCAAGCTTTTCTTTTAAAGCATCCTGGAATCCCTGGGTTGCTGCATCCAGAGCTTCATGCTCAACCAGCTGGCAGATACCGATGTTATATACCTTACCATCTGTGGAAGCGGCACTAGTAGCTGCTGCTTCACTCTGAGCTGTGCCGGTAGCTGCTGCGGTGGAAGCAGTTCCGTTATCGGTACTGCCACAACCTGTCAGGACAGATGCTGCCATTACTGCGGTAAGTACTACAGATAATAATTTCTTTTTCATAATAAATGTCCTCTTTTCTGCGGATCTTACGATCTGCTTACTGTAATGCGCAGACGCTTTACCCCGTCAAAGCGTTGCACTGATAAATATCATAACCCATAAAAGGACATTCGTCAATCAAAATTCATCGATGCTTTGAATAATAATGATCTAATTTTTAGATATTATCTTTTTTCACCACATCTCCGGGTCTTTTGAAGATATGTCCGGCAGGGATCACCCCTCTGACACAGGAAGTAGGATACACGTTGGAATTGCGTCCGATGACTGTTCCGGGATTCAGTACGCTGTTGCAACCCACTTCTACATGGTCTCCCAACATGGCCCCCATCTTCTTCAGCCCGGTTTCAATCTTCTCTTCTCCGTTCTTTACAACCACCAGCGTCTTGTCGCTCTTCACGTTGGAAGTAATGGAACCGGCTCCCATATGGGACTTGAAGCCCAACACACTGTCTCCCACGTAATTATAATGAGGCACCTGTACTTTATTGAACAGAACCACGTTCTTAAGTTCCGTGGAATTGCCAACTACCGCGCCTTTACCCACAATGGCATTGCCACGGACAAAGGCACAGTGACGGACCTCCGCTTCTTCATCAATGATCAGCGGACCGTTCAGGCAGGCGGTAGGAGCTACCTTTGCGTTCTTTGCCACCCAGATATCCTCGCCTCTTTTTTCATAAATTTCTTCCGGCAGTCTCTTACCCAGTTCCAGAATGAAATCGTGGATTCTGGGAAGCACCTCCCAGGGATATTCTGCCTCGGTGAACAGATCTGCCGCAATGGTCTCCTTCAGATCATACAGATTCTCAATCGTAATATTTTCCATGATAATTTCTCCTCATCTTTATTCCTTATTTTTGGCATTGGATTGCTTTGTCTTCTTCTGATAAAATTCTTCTGTAGCCTGGAACTGTCTCCATAGCACTCCCTGATTGTTCAGGCTGCGTACAGCGGTAGTTCGCCTTCCCACAAAATCCGTCAGCTTTCCCATGTACTCTTCCGGTGTGATCACACCATCCGCCACCATGGTAAGCCCCTTTTCCCAACTGGCCGTCAGTGCCGGATTTAAAAGTGGTCTTATGGAATCCGATACCACGTCATAGATCATCTCTCCCATCTGGGTGGGAGTCAGCACCTGGGTCTTCTTGTTCAGTGCCAGATATTCGATATTCACCAGTTTCTTCAGGATCTCCGCTCTCGTGGCGCTGGTGCCGATGCCGCTTCCCTTGATCTGGGCCCGCAGTTCTTCGTCCTCGATAAACTGGC
This sequence comes from Lachnospiraceae bacterium GAM79, assembly GCA_003584705.1. Classification (GTDB taxonomy): domain Bacteria; phylum Bacillota; class Clostridia; order Lachnospirales; family Lachnospiraceae; genus Acetatifactor; species Acetatifactor acetigignens. The sequence continues at coordinate 1,925,825 of AP018536.1, read as the reverse complement.
CCGCATTTTCCATGGTCAGGATAATGCTTCCCGAAGTGTAACGCTTGGGCGGCGAAGTCTCGCCCTCCTTGATCTCATAGGTATCCGCAGTCAGAGAATCTCCTTTTTTCAGATGCATCAGCAGATTGGTAAGCTCTGCATCACATTTTTCATCAGCGCTTTCATTCTCATTCTCTTTATCTTCCTTCGGTGCCGTATTCTCCTTCTTAAAAGAGAAGTTCGCCACCTTCAGATACCCTTCCTGTACCAGTACCTTAAAGCTGGCAAAAAAGTTTTCTTCCTTTACCTTCACTGTCAGAGAGAACTTCTGATAGACTGCCGGAGGATAGAAAATACTCAGGAACCGGCGTACAATGACCTCGTACACTTTTGCCGCCGTAGGGGCCAGACCTGCCAGATTGTTCAGTCCCTGTCCCGTTGGAATGATGGCATAATGATCCGTGATCTGCTTATCATTCACGTAACGTGTCTTCGCAATATTCTTATAGGTCCCCTGCTCTAACACTTCTTTGGCAAAAGGAGTGGCCAGAGCATAGCTGCGTAAGCCACCGATATTCTTGTGGATTTCCTTTGTCACCGCCGTAGACAGGACTCTGGCATCCGTTCGGGGATAAGTGGTCATCTTTTTCTCATACAGTTCCTGTACGATCCGCAAAGTCTCATCCGGGCTGATCTTAAAGTATTTGGAACAGTCATTCTGTAACTCCGCCAGATTGTACAGAAGCGGTGCATTCTTGTTCTCTTTTTTCTTCTCAATGCCGGTGACAGTCACCGGGCCTGCCGGTTCTGCGGTAAGCTCTGCGATCAGACGCTCGGCATCCTCTTTTTTCTTGAAGCCATTCTCTTTATACAGTGCCGGAGAATTATAATATTTCGAGCCTTCCACTGCTCTCCACTCTGCGGTAAAGGGCTTCTCCTGTAATTTAAAATTACCGATCACCCGGTAAAAGGGAGTCTTGGTGAACGAACGGATCTCCCGCTCTCTGTTCACGATCATTCCAAGGACACAGGTCATGACACGACCCACAGAAATCACTGCCCGGTCTCTTTTGAGATACCCTTTTACCGTGTTGCCGTATTTTAACGTCAGGGCTCTGGAAAAATTGATACCCATGAGATAATCTTCCTTGGCCCGCAGATAGGCAGCATTTCCCAGATTGTCGTAGGCTGAGAGATCTTTTGCCTCCCGGATTCCACGTAAGATTTCTTCCTCCGTCTGGGAGTCGATCCATACACGTTTCCGTTCCTTGTCCTGTACGCCCGACATCTGCTCCACCAGACGATAGATGTATTCTCCCTCTCTTCCGGAGTCGGTGCAGACATAAATTGTCGTAACATCCGGCCGGTTCAGCAGGGAACTTACGATCGTATACTGTTTTTTCGCACTTTCAATGACTTCGTATTTGAATTCCGTCGGTAGAAAAGGCAAGGTGTCAAAGCTCCATCTCCGGAACTTTTCATCATACACCTCCGGATAACTCATGGTCACCAGATGTCCCACACACCAGGTAACGATAGCCTCTTCCGATTCCAGATAGCCGTCTTTGGAACGCATATTGTATTTTAAAGCATTGGCAAATTCTCTTGCCACGCTCGGTTTCTCTGCAATAAATAAATTTTTACCCACGTAATACCATCTTTCCTGTCTTACGAGTTCTCATCCACGGAATGCACCAGTATCTGTACCGTTCCTTCCGTTAATGTCTTCTCATATCCATTCTCGCTAAATATCAGAATGCTGTCTGCAGTCACATGTTCCCTCTTCATGGATGCCTGCAGCACATCATAATCTTTCGAAGTATAACATACCGTGCCGGAATAATCCACCACGATCTTTCTGCCGGTGTCCTCCCTGCACAGAAAATAGATTTTCCCCTGTCTGCTGTTCCAGAGTTCAACCGTCCGGAAACGTCCCTGCAGCACTTCCTGACAGATCCGGCGATAGGTCAACAGTTGAAAATCATTATATTCTTCCCGGATGTATTTTTCATAAAATGTACTGCCTTCTGTCCGCTCAGACGTCTGATGCGGAAACAGAAAGCAAAAATAAAACCGGACAAACGCATTACAGATCTCATATGTACCGGGCAGCACCTTCTCCACCAGCTCCAGTTCCATCAAATTCTTCAGATATACACTGATCTTTGCCCGGGAAAATCCGGTATGTGCATACATATCGTTCAGTTTTCCATGTCTTCCGTCTGCCAGCGTTGCCAGAATGGTGTCATAAACTGCCGTCTCCCGCGATTCCTCCGACAGCCATTTTATCATAAGCTCCGGCAGAAAGCTGTTCCTCTGTAAAAGCAGCCGGATCAGATTTTCTTCTGCCGAATTCTGCGGATAAAGCAGCCGCCACAGTCCCGGCAGCCCTCCCAATGCCGCATAAAGCGAAATACTTTCCTGTACCGTATAGTCGGAAAATATCTTACGCATGGCGGAAAAAGGCAGTTCCTTCACCTTCAGAAATCCGCTGACGGAAAATGCCAGATTTCCCACTTTGGAAATCATGCTGTTCTCCACCCAGCCGGAGGCATAGGTGGTCAGGATCACTAACAGTGCTTCTTTTTTCTCCTTCAGGAACCGAATCAGTTCCTGCAAAAACAAAGTATCCCCTTTTAAAAGATACTGAAAATTCTCTATGATAAGTACTTTCTTATCTGCTGTCGTTTCGCCTTTCTGTATTGTCATGCATTCCAGCAATTCCCGCCAGGAAGGATACTCTGCAATCTCCTTTCCCCGGCTTCGCAGTTCCCGTCCCCACAAATATTGTTGTTCTCTGGAAGAACAGTTTCCCGCACTATAACGCAACGTCTGTTTTTTCTCCGTAAAAGAGGTTAAGAGAGCCGTCTTGCCAACGCCTCTCTGTCCATACACCACCAGGATCTGACTCCCTGTTCTCTTATAATGATTTTCCAAAAAAGCTGTTTCCTGTTCCCTTCCAGTCAGCATGGCAGCCTCTTTCTTTCTGACCCAGCAGATCAGTACATCTTCTGCAACAGTTGTTCGATCTCTTCCTGTGACAACGGCTTTCCAAACAGATATCCCTGAATGATATCACACCCGATGGCCCGCAGATATTTATACTGCTGTTCTTCCTCCACGCCTTCCGCAATGGACTCAAATCCCAGGGATTTCACCATACTTACAATAGACTCCGTAATAATCCGGGTCGCAGAATCCGTCAGCAGCGTGTCGGTAAATGATTTATCAATCTTCAGCGTATTGATAGGCAGCTTCTTTAAGTAAGACAGGGAAGAAAATCCTGTTCCGAAGTCATCCAGTGAAATGCGAATCCCGTACTCCTTCAACAACTGCATTTTCTCGGTAACTGCACTGAAATCGTCGATCAAAATGCTTTCTGTGATCTCCAGTTCGATTTCATCCGGATCCACATCGTATTTATGAATGATATTCAGCAGGGTTTCCACAAAATCTTCCTTCTGGTACTGCAACGCGGAAATATTCACTGACAGCACAAAAGGAACTCCGTAACGGTTCCTCCATTCGGAAAAAGTACGGATACTCTGTTCCAGTACCCAGTTGCCGATAGGAATGATCGTTCCGTTCTTCTCCGCAATGGGAATGAATTTTGCCGGACTGATCATTCTGCCGTTGCCATCCTTCCAGCGGATCAGTGCCTCCACGCCCCGCAGTTTACGGTTGCCCGCATAATACTGGGGCTGATAATACAGCAGAAAATTATTCTCAAAAACAGCCTCTTTTAATTTGCTGTCCAGTTCTACATTTTTCAGGAAATCGTTCAGGATCGGCGTATCGAAATACTGGATCCGGTTCTTGCCCATGGCTTTTCCCTTGAACATTACGATTTCCGCACAGTTGATCAGTTCCAGTGCGGAAGTCGCAGCCTCCGGATATTCCGCCACACCGACACTTACGGTGATGTTCAGGACCTGCCCGCCCACCAGATAAAACGGCTCCCTGGTGCGCTTAACGATCTCCTTATGAATATGTTCCACACTTTTGTTCCCACAAGGATCATAAATGGCCATGCAGTAGACATCACTGGTCAGGTGGCAGACGATCACATCATCCCCGTTAAATTCCTTCAGAAAAGAGCCAAACTGCTGTACCAGTTCGTCCCCCGCCACGATTCCCAGTCCGTCATTTACCTTGCGGAAATCATCAATATCAATAACAAGAACGCTGACCAGCCGGTTATCCTCTTTGGCCCGACGAAGAAATTCGGTCAGAAGACGCACAAAATAATTACGGTTGTACAGTCCGGTCAGACTGTCGTAATACGCCATGTAGAGAAGCTCTTCGTTCTGTGTTTTCTGTTTGGTGATATTCTGTACCACAATAATCTGATCCGTCGGCCTGCCATCTTCGTAGAAAATCCTGCTGGAAAACTGCAGCCAGGTCTTCTTTCCCCTCTGCATACATTCCACAGAGTCCGTCTCCCGACCGCTCTTTTCCAAAAACAGCATTTCCCGAAGTGCCAGCACATACGGTTCGTCCACCATCTCCTGAAGTTTTACAAAATCTCTTCTGTCCAGAATCTGGAAGTCAAAGAAATCATCCCATTTTCCCAGCGTAGTGACCGTATTCTTTTCAAAAGAATAGTAGATATAAGCATAATCCATGGTATCGCACAACAGACGATACATTCTCTCCTTAGCGCTCAGTTTCTGATTCATTGCGCGCATAAGATCCAGCTGATAGCGTAACTCGTTCATAACCCCACTCACCCTTTATTTTTTGGTGATGTAACCCTGTGCTTTCAAAAGTTCTGCGCAAAGCAATGCTCCCCCAGCTGCTCCACGTAAGGTATTGTGTGACAAACCTACGAACTTGTAATCATATACGGTATCTTCTCTCAGACGACCTACACTGATACCCATACCGTTCTCGAAATCAACATCCAGAGCCACCTGAGGTCTGTTGTCCTCCTCCAGATACTGGATAAACTGCTTCGGTGCGCTGGGAAGTCCCAGTCTCTGAGGCTCACCGCTGAAGGTGACCAGTTTCTCGATCAGCTGCTCCTTGGTGGGCTTCTTACGGAATTTAACAAATACGGCTGCGGTATGTCCGTTCAATACCGGAACACGGATGCACTGACAGGTGATCACGGGAGAAGTTGCGGGAACGATCTTATCGCCTTCCACTTTACCCCAGATACGTAAGGGTTCTTTCTCACTCTTCTCTTCCTCACCACCGATGTAAGGAATGATATTGCCTACCATCTCGGGCCAGTCCTTAAAAGTCTTGCCTGCGCCGGAGATTGCCTGATAAGTGGTTGCTACCACTTCGTAAGGCTCGAATTCCTTCCATGCGGTCAGAACAGGTGTATAGCTCTGGATGGAGCAGTTGGGCTTTACAGCGATAAATCCTCTGGTGGTTCCCAGTCTCTTCTTCTGTGCCTCGATGATCTGGAAATGTTCGGGATTAATCTCGGGTACTACCATGGGAACATCGGGGGTCCATCTGTGGGCACTGTTGTTGGATACCACAGGGGTTTCGGTCTTTGCGTATGCTTCCTCGATGGCCTTGATCTCATCCTTGGTCATATCTACCGCACTGAATACGAAATCAACCTGTGCGGCTACTTTTTCTACTTCATTGACATTCATGACTACCAGCTTTTTCACAGCTTCGGGCATGGGAGTGGTCATCTTCCAACGGTCACCCACGGCCTCCTCATAAGTCTTGCCTGCGGAACGGGGGCTGGCAGCAATGGTCGTTACCTCGAACCAGGGATGGTTCTCCAACAGAGAGATAAATCTCTGACCTACCATACCGGTTCCGCCCAGGATACCTACACGTAATTTTTCACTCATTTTTCATTTCCTCCTCATCTTTGTGCATTTTTATTTTATCTGCAAAAGACCTGTTCAGTTTCCACTTACTGAATGCGGTCTTCCAAAGCCTGTTGATATACTTCTATGGCATTTGTTTTCAGGTATTCTTTATTTTTCTCAATGACCTGCTTCATCATTTCCGCACCGGGAGCACCGATGGTCAGCCGCTTTTCCACACAGGTCTTTAAGGAAATGGCATCGTAAATGTCCTCATCAAACTTATCACTGATGGAACGTAATTCTTCCAGGCTCAGGGCATCAATGGAAGTATCCTTTTCAATACAATACAGTACCAGGCGTCCGATAATGCCATGAGCATCCCGGAAAGGTACACCCTTACCTACCAGATAATCTGCGGCATCCGTAGCATTGGTAAATCCGTTCATGGCACTCTTTGCCATACGGTCCTTACGGAACTTCATGGTCTTTATCATGCCGGTAAATAAGGCAATACAGTCCGCTACGGTATCCATGGCATCAAAAGCCATCTCCTTGTCTTCCTGCATGTCTTTATTATAAGCAAGGGGCAGTCCCTTCATGGTGGTAAGTAACGCCATCAGGGCACCGTAGACTCTTCCGGTCTTGCCTCTTACCAGTTCGGCGATATCCGGGTTCTTCTTCTGAGGCATAATGCTGCTTCCAGTGGAATAGGCATCGTCCAGTTCCACGAACTGGTACTCATTGGAATTCCAGATAATGATTTCTTCGCTGAAACGGCTTAAATGCATCATGATCGTGGAAAGTGCGGAAAGGAACTCGATCAGATAATCTCTGTCCGCCACGGAATCGATACTGTTTAATGTCGGTCCTTCAAAACGAAGCAGCTTTGCGGTATACTCACGGTCTAACGGATACGTGGTACCGGCCAGTGCTCCTGCTCCCAGAGGACAATAATTCATACGTTTGTAAATATCGGCCAGACGCTGTCTGTCCCTCTTGAACATTTCAAAATAGGCACCATAATGATGAGCCAGAGTAATGGGCTGTGCCTTCTGTAAATGGGTGAATCCCGGCATATAGGTCTCTAAGTTGTTCTCCATGGTGTCCAGAATGGCTTCCAGAAGCTTTTCCAGAAGTCCGTCTGTCTCTGCCACTCTCGCTCTGGTATAGAGACGCATGTCCAACGCCACCTGGTCGTTACGGCTGCGTCCGGTGTGAAGCTTTTTACCTGCATCACCGATCCGGTCGATCAGGGTTGCCTCTACAAAACTGTGGATATCCTCCTGGGTTTCGTCGATTGTAAGCTTTCCGGCATCCACATCCTCTAAAATACCGGTCAGTCCTTCGATAATGCTCTTTTTCTCCTCCTCGGTGAGGATTCCCTGCTTTGCCAGCATGGTGGCATGTACGATACTTCCGGTGACATCTTCATGAAACAATCTCTTATCGAATGTTATGGACGCATTGAAATCAAATACCAGCTGATCGGTCTGTTTCGTAAAGCGTCCTCCCCATAATTGTGCCATGGTCATTCTCCCATCTTTTTATTCTGTCAGCAGCCTATCAGACAATTTTTCTCATAGACATTGATTGCAATTAATCATATCACAAACGACACTTTAATGCAATACAGTGAATTTCATCACTTTCGGGTAGCAAAAACACTTTTTTCTTTTAAATTCATACTATAACAATAAATATTCAAGTTAAGGAAGTATGCCTTTTTATGGGAGCTCTCATCGAATTAAAAAACATAGGTTACTCCTATCATAATCTGGCGGGCGAGACCGGTGCCATAAAAGATGTCTCCTTTCAGGTGGAGGAAGGGGAATTTGTCGCTTTAGTAGGTCCCAGCGGCTGCGGGAAGTCCACGCTGCTGTCTATCATTGCGGGACTGCTTGCTCCGGAGACCGGCACCATCGTAGTCAACAATCCCGACGGATCCCTTCACTATCCCCGTGTCGGCTATATGCTGCAGCACGATCATCTCTTCGAATGGCGTACCATCTACCAGAATGTCACTCTGGGACTGGAGATCCATCATGCTCTTACCAAAGAGCGTACCGACTATGTGAAACAGCTTCTGTCCGACTATGGTCTGGAAAGCTTTCAGGATAAACGTCCCAGCGAATTGTCCGGCGGCATGAAGCAGCGTGCTGCCCTGATCCGTACCCTTGCCCTGGATCCCCAGCTGCTCCTTCTGGATGAACCCTTCAGCGCCCTGGATTACCAGACCAGGCTCATGGTATCCGCGGATATCTGCCGGCTGATCCGGCAGGCTGGTAAGACTATGATCATCGTCACTCACGATCTGTCGGAAGCCATCAGTCTGGCCGACAAGGTCTATGTACTGTCTGCGAGGCCGGCGACGATCAAGGCCGTTCTCCCCATCCGGCTCACGCTTCCGGATGCATCACCGCTGGCTGCCAGAAATGCGCCAGAATTTCCATATTATTTCAAACAACTCTGGGAGGAATTAACGGATGAGACCACAAACTAAACAACCTCTGACCGTTCAGGAACAATATCTTCGAAAACACAAAAGCCATCACAGACAGGTCTCCTTCCTGCGCTTTTTTCTTCTGGGAATCTTTTTACTCCTGTGGGAAGTAAGTGCAGATCTTGACTGGATCGACAGTTTCTTTTTCTCCAGTCCCCACAGAGTCATTCTGTGCCTTGGCGAATTATGGACAGAGCGGTCCCTTCCGATGCATATCGGTATCACACTGTTAGAAACGATCCTGAGTTTCCTGCTGGTATTTTTCGTCAGTCTTCTGTTATCCACTCTGCTGTGGTTTTCCAGGCAGCTGTCGGAGATCTTAGAGCCTTATCTGGTACTGCTCAACAGCCTTCCGAAATCCGCTCTGGCTCCTCTGTTTATTGTCTGGCTGGGCACCGGGATCAACACCATCATCATTGCTGGAATCTCTGTGGCAGTATTCGGATCCATCATCAGCTTTTACACCGCCTTTCATCAGGTAGATCCGGAAAAGGAGATTCTGATCCGCACACTGGGTGGAAACCGCAGGGATATCTTTTTCAAAGTGGTACTGCCGGGATCCATTCCCACCCTGCTCAGTACCACCAAAGTCAATATCGGGCTGTCCCTGGTAGGTGTTATCATCGGGGAATTTCTCGCCGCCAGACGGGGACTGGGCTACCTGATCATCTACGGTTCCCAGGTCTTCCAGCTGGATATGGTAATCAGTTCCATCTTACTGCTATGTGTGATTGCCATGCTGCTCTATCTGCTGACACAGTCTCTGGAACATTACAGCAAAAAGCACCGCAACTGACCTTTCGGAGATCCGCAGGCGTTTTTGTCTTACGGTCTCCTACATAATTTACGGCTTTGTGAAACGTTCTGCGAAAATAAAAAATTTTACAGTTGCAAAATTTCCCAAGAACATATATAATAACCTAGTCCGCTGAAATAGCTCAGTTGGTAGAGCACTTCACTCGTAATGAAGGGGTCGTGGGTTCGAGTCCCATTTTCAGCTTATATGTATTAAAAAAGAGAAAGCTTTTCGCTTTCTCTTTTTTTGTAGTAACTCTTCAGAGCCATGCAAAGCTGCGTTCTGCAAATGTCTGCTTATCTTGCACCTTTGTCGTAGATCACTCCCAGTGCTCTCGGTGCACCGTTCTGTTTGGAGAAGAATACCAGAAGCAGCAAAGTCAGTACATAAGGCAGGATCATGACCAGATCCTGATAACTGCTGGGCATCTGCAGCACCTGTACCAGACGGTATCCACCGGATCTGGCAAATCCGAACAACAGACACGCTCCCAGAGTCGGCAGGATACGCCAGTTGCCGAAGATCAGTGCCGCAATAGCCAGATAACCGTAACCTACATAAATACTGGAGGAAAAGTTTGCGGAAATGGAATACGCGAAACAGATACCTCCCAGTCCCGACAACGCACCACAGATCATAATGGCTGCCAGACGGATCTGTCCCACCTGTCTTCCGGCCGCATCCACTGCATGGGGATTGTCACCGCAGGCACGCAGATGCATGCCGAAGCGGGTCTTATACATCACAAACCACGCCACGAAAGCCACTACCACAATCACCAGTTCAAAAGGATACAGATTGGTAAATACCGCTCCCAGTACCGGAATCTTAGAGATTCCCGAGATGGTAATTCTGGAAGAAACAGTCAGTACGAACTTATCGGACGTAGCACCAAATACCACTCTGTTGAACAGCTTCGTTAAATATGCGGTCAGCGCCATGGCCAGAATATTGACTACCACACCACTGATAACCTGATTGGCCTTGAACTTCAGACATAACATGGCATGGATCAGTGCAAACAGACTTCCGCCCACAGCCGCCATAACCATGGCAATGTAGAAAGGCGCCGGAGAGTCTCCGGCAAAGTTTCCCGCAATGGCAACCGCCACGAATGCACCGATAAAGGCGCCAAAACCCTGTAAGCCTTCTACCGCCAGCATGGTCACACCGGATTTCTCACAGTAGATGCCACCGATGGCCATAATAAATAAAGGCAGTGCAAAGGATAAACCGTCAATGATCACAATATCCATTTATTTGTCCTCCTTTGTCTTGTTGGTTTTCTCTCTTCTGTTTCGCTCCATTTTCCACTTGATGTAAGCATTACATGCGCTGAACAAAAGGATGATACCGGTGATAACGGATGCAATCTCCGCATCCACGCCGGCCGCAGATTTCATATAAGTACTTCCCTTGCTGATCAGGGTGATCAGCATAGTAGAAAATACAATACCGAAGGGATTGTTGTTACCAAGCAGGGATACCGCAATGGCATCAAATCCGGTACTGATCAATACCTTTGGCTGAATGGATCCCACATAGCCCAGATAATAAGTCACACCGGCAAGTCCGGCCAGTGCACCGGAAATCGTCATGGACAGTACCATGCTTCTGCCTACCTTGATACCTGCATATTTTGCAGCACTGCGGGAATAGCCCACAGCCTTCAGTTCATAACCAAGCTTTGTCTTCTCTAACAGGAACCATACAGCCACCACCGTAAGCAGAGCCAGAATAATTCCCAGCGGAATATCCATTTTCAGATTGCCCACCATGGTATCCATCAGTGTCAGTCTGGAAGCTGCGGAGATTTCCTTTGACTGTCTGGAGACCGGATCCACGAAAAAGGTATTGATGAAGAAACTGATCACATACTGGAACGTATAGTTTAACATAATAGAGGAAACGACCTCATTGATATTAAACCGGTATTTCAGGAAGCCGATCAGTGCTCCCACCAGACCACCGACGATCAGGCCGATGATTACTACCAGCGGCTTTGCCAGCACGGCGTTCAGACTGCTGTAGCCCACAACGATGCTTGCGGTAAATCCGGCTGCCAGCATCTGTCCGGAGACGCCGATATTAAACAGTCCGGCGCGGAGTGCTACCGCCACAGCCAGTGCCGCGAAGATCATGGGGGTAAAATAGTTCACATAACTCATAAAGTCCGTCAGCATACTCTTGTAGCTGGCGTAGGAGGACTTGGGTGCCAGTCCGCCTCCCTGTAGAAGTGCGTAATAAGCCTTAAAGGGATTGGAACCGGTCACAGCGATGATCACACCACCTGCCACAAGACTACAAAGGATCGCAAGGAGAGGAATCTTTACCGCATTCCATAATTTTGTAAATTTTTTCATGGTCTTATGCCTCCTTCTCCTTGTTTTTTACGCCCATCATGAACTCTCCCACTTCATTGGTGGTCAGTTCACTGGCTTTGGCGATCTTCTGTATGCTTCCGTTATAAATAACTGCGATGGTATCCGCACAATTCATGATCTCATCCAATTCCAGAGAGATCAGAAGGATTGCCTTGCCCTTGTCTCTCTCTGCAATGATCTGCTTGTGGATATTCTCTATGGCACCGATATCCAGTCCACGGGTGGGCTGCACAAAGATCATCAGGGAGGAATCCTGTTCCACTTCTCTGGCAATAATGGCTTTCTGCTGATTACCACCACTCATGGAACGTACCACTGTCTTGCTGCCCTGGCCGCTTCGGATATCGTATTTTTCTATCAGTTTTTCACTGTTGTCTTCAAAAATCTTCTGATCCAGTACTCCCTTATGACAGAACGGCTCTTTGTAATAATTACGAAGCGCCAGATTCTCCGAAAGGGTAAAATCCATGACCAGTCCGTAATTCTGTCTATCCTCGGGAATATAGGAAATTCCTTCGGTCGTTCGTTCTCTGATAGACAGGTTCGTAATGTCTCTGCCGTTTAACAGGATCTTGCCGGAACGCACCGGTACCAGTCCCGCAATAGCATCTGCGATTTCTACCTGTCCGTTGCCTGCCACACCTGCGATCGCAACGATCTCACCGGAATGTACCTCCAGAGATACATCCTTTACCACCTGGAAATCCTGTTTATTGTAAACATTCAGTTTCTCGATACTGAGTATGGTCTTACCCGGTTTTGCAGGCTCTTTTTCTGTCTCAAAATTCACTTCACGGCCTACCATTTTGTTGGCCATAACTTTGGTGGACGTGGTAGCCACATCCATGACATCCATCAGACGTCCGCGGTTCAGGATGGCACATCTGTCCGCGATCCGTTTGATTTCTTCCAGTTTATGTGTGATCAGGATGATAGTCTTGCCGTCATCCCGCAGAGATTTGATAATATCCAACAGGAAATCGATCTCCTGCGGTGTCAGAACCGCTGTGGGTTCATCAAAAATGAGGATCTCCGCTTCTCTGTAAAGCATCTTTAAGATCTCTACTCTCTGCTGTGTAGAGACATTAATGTCGCTGATCACATCGGTGGGGTTCACTGCCAGTCCGTATTTTTCCGAAAGGTTCCGGATATCCTGATTGGCCTTCTTCATATCCACTACCGGAATACATCCCAGCACCTTCTTCACCGGCTCCATACCCATTACGATATTCTCAGCAATGGTGTAGTTGGATACCAGTTTGAAATGCTGGTGTACCATACCGATGTTTAATTTGGTGGCATGATTGGGAGATTCCAGCTTCACCTTTTCACCCCGGATATAGATCTCTCCTTCATCCGGTTCGTACATTCCGAACAGCATACTCATCAAGGTGGATTTTCCTGCACCATTTTCTCCCAGAAGGGCAAAGATCTCTCCCTTTTTGATCTGGATCGTCACATCGTCATTGGCTACGATCCCGGGAAAACGTTTGGTGATGTGTTTCATCTCAACAATATATTCCGACATGTTCATCCTCATTTCTGTACATTTTCCTGCCTAAACAGCAGTTTAAACAAGAAGAAGGTGACAGTTCCTCACCATCACCTTCTTGTGAATCCATTCTTCCTACCAGGTAAAGGTCTCCGGAGTTACACCGTTAAAGTTTGCCGCAGGAACGATCTTGCCTTCCTTTAACAGAGCCTGTGCTACATTGATCTTCTCAATAGCCTCTGCGGTGAGCTGGCATCTGCCTTCCTCACTTACGAAACCGGTAGCATCATCTGCTGCGGTCAGAGTCACATTAGCACCTTTGAAGGAACCGTCTTTTACTTCGTTCAGTACGTTGTAAACAGTATCATGCATTACCTTCAGGCCACTGGTCAGAACGATATTGCTGTCACCGTTTGCACCGTCATCATACTGGTCAACATCACAACCGATCACCTTAACGCCTTCAGCTTCCTTTGCAGCGGTGAATACACCGTTACCGGAACCACCTGCTGCTACGAACAGGATGTCCACGCCTTCAGCGATCAGAGCATTACCCAGTACCTTACCGGTAGCTTCATCGGAGAAGTTACCAACATAGTTACCGCCTACGTTAGCGCCGGTAACATCGGTACCTGCGTAAGAAGGAAGCTCTACTACTTCTACGTTCATGCCTTCGGTACCGTTCACATACTTAACACCGCACTCGAAGCCATACTGGTAGTTCACGTTGGAAGGATATGCAATACCGTTTACTACTGCTACCTTACCTGTGGTGGTAGACAGAGCTGCAGCCATACCTGCATAGAAACCACTCTCCTGCTCAGCATAGTAAGCAGCGTATACGTTGTCGATCACCTGATCTGCGGTTACTTCGGTACCATCAACGGTAGGCCAGGAATCGATCAGGATGAACTTGGTATCCGGATTCTCCTGTGCCAGATTGCCGATACCTGCAAACTGGAAACCACAGCATACAATAACATCATAATCAGCTACAACATCAGCTACAGCCTGAACAGCTGCTGCGCTGTCACCGGTCTCCTCACGGATGGGGGTTACGGTTGCATTCGGATTCTCCTCAATGAACTTCAGAACACCGTTGTAGTTGTCCTGATTGAAGGAACCGTCATCCACGCCGGAGGGGCTGGATACGATAGCGATCTTCAGACCGGGTTCTTCACTGCTGCTCTCTGCAGTTGTTGCAGTGGTGGTAGCTGCCGCACTGGATTCTGCATTGGTGTCAGCATTGGTGCTGCCGCATGCTACCAGAGAAACAGCCATGACAGATGCAAGTGCAAGTGCCAGAAACTTTTTCATAATTTTTTCCTCCTAAAAATGTAAATATTAAAACATTGAATCACAACGGTAATATTATCATTATAGTCTGTAAAATTCAATATCTATTTTTAATTAACGCATATGCACATCCATCTGCGGGAACGGTATTTCAATTTCTGCTTTATCAAGTGCATACTTACACTGTTCGGTAATACGCCATTTTCCCTGCCAGAAATCCTCATTTTTGAACCAGCAGCGTACACATAGGTTGATTCCGGAGTCTGCCAGTTCATCTACAAATACAAAATGCTCTCTTTCCTTTATAGTATCGGGATCTTCAGAGAGAACCTTTGTCAGAACTTCCTTTGCCTTCTTAATATCTGCGCTGTAAGCAATAGACACCTTCACATCACATCGCCTGGATTCGGCAGCAGTGACATTCACAATGGTGTTATTTGCCAGATTGCCGTTTGGAAGAATAATCGTCTGATTATCATAGGTTAACAGCTTTGTATAGAAGATCTGGATCTCTTTTACTGTACCTTCCTTACCGGAGGAGCCTTCCACAATGTAATCTCCCACCTTAAACGGCTTCAATAATAAAATCAGCACACCGCCCGCCAGATTAGACAGACTTCCCTGCACTGCCAGACCGATGGCCACGCCGGCCGATCCCAGCAACGCAACAATGCTGGCTGCGTCCACGCCGAAGGAGGACGCCAGTGTCAGGATCAGTATTATATATAAAGAAGCTTTTACAAAAGAGTCCACGAACTGGATCACACCGGTCTCGGCTCCCGCCCGGTTCATAGATTTACGGATGATCTTGCGGATCAGCCTGATCAGCTGCATTCCAATGAAAAAGAATACCAGTGCCAGTCCGATCCGGATGCCAAGATTCAGTGCCTTTTCCGGCAGGGTATCCAGGAAAGATGCGATCAGTCCTTCTTTTTTCTGCACCTCTTCAATTACGTTATCTGTCAGATCCATGTTGCCTTATTTCTCCTGTTTTCTTTTTGTAGTCTTGCCTGCGGTCTTGCGGATCGGTGTATTCTTGCGGATACGCTTCTCGATCACTTTTTCCAGTTCTGCCTCGGTATAAGGAATAAACTGCAGAATGCTTAAGGAAAGGGGAGCCATTTTCACGGTAACGGACTGCTTTTTGTCATCCCATTCCACGTCCTCCGCACGTTTCACACGGTCATTGACCACACCGGTACCGCCATATTGCACAGCATCCGTGTTCAGGATCTCCTTGTATTTTCCCTCGTAAGGCACACCTGTGGTGATCTCTCTGGGTACTCCGGAGAAGTTTGCTACGACCAGAAGCAGTTCCTCTGCCTCTTCTCCCTTACGTACAAAGCTTACATAGCATTCATTGGCAGAGATCTCGTTCATCCACTGGAAGCCTTTGGCCTGATCATCGCATTCATACAATGCCTTATTCTCTCTGTAAAGTACATTCAGATCCTTCACCAGTTTCTGGACACCGGCATTTTCCTTCTGTTCCTCCAGCTGCCACTCTACCTGACGCATTTCGTTCCATTCTTTCTCTTCCGCCAGATCCTGTCCCATGAAGAGAAGCTTCTTGCCGGGATGGGTCATCATATAACCGTAAGTCAGACGTAAATTAGCAAGCTTCTGTGCCCTGTCTCCAGGCATTTTACCAAGCAGAGTTCCCTTGCCGTGTACCACTTCATCATGGGAAAATACCAGCATGAACTTCTCACTGTAGGCATAGATCATGCTGAAAGTAAGCTCTCCGTGGTGGTGGCTGCGGAAATAGGGATCGTATTTGATATAATCCAGATAGTCATTCATGAAGCCCATGTTCCACTTCAGGTCAAATCCCAGTCCGCCTTCCTCCAGCGATCCGGTGATCATGGGAAATGCCGTGCTTTCCTCTGCAATGGACAATACCCCGGGATCTCTCTTTTTGAGGATTGAATTAAAGTGTTTGATCAGCTCGATGGCTTCCAGATTCTCATTACCACCGTACATATTAGGGATCCATTCCCCGTCCTGTCTGCCGTAATCCAGATAAAGCATGCTGGCTACCGCATCCATACGGATACCGTCCGCATGATATTTCTCCACCCAGAACAATGCATTGGCGATCAGATAGTTCGATACCTGGGGACGACCGTAATTGTAGATCAGGGTGCCCCAGTGCGGATGACTGCCCTGTCTGGGATCCTGATGCTCATAAAGACAGGTGCCGTCAAATGCGGACAAACCGTAAGAATCCCTTGGGAAATGCGCAGGCACCCAGTCAAGGATCACACCGATTCCCGCCTTATGCAGTTCATTCACGAAGAACATAAAGTCCTCCGGTGTACCGTATCTGGCAGTCGGTGCATAATAACCGATCACCTGATATCCCCAGGAAGCATCTAAGGGATGCTCCATGACCGGCATCAGTTCCACATGGGTGTATCCCATTTTTTTTACATAATCAATGACCTTCGGAGCGATCTCACGATAGTTCGCATAATCCTGTCCCTCGTCCGGCGTCACAAAACTTCCCAGATACATTTCATACACACTGACCGGAGCATTTCCACACTGGTAGCTTTCCCTTTTTTTCAAGAACTCACTGTCATCCCATGAAAAGTCTCGCAAGTCAGTGATAACAGAAGCCGTCTCCGGTCTCTTCTGTGCGGCATTACCGTAAGGGTCTGCTTTGAGATAGGTCAATCCGCCTTTGATCTTCAGTTCATATTTATAGCAGTCTCCGACCTCCGCCCCCGGAACAAACAGTTCAAAAATGCCGGAATCACCCAGTCGTCTCATCTGATGGATCCGCCCGTCCCATTCATTGAAATCACCTACTACGCTGACACGCATGGCATTCGGCGCCCACACAGCAAAATACGTGCCGTTATCCCCATCCAGTTCCATAGGGTGTGCCCCCAGCTTTTCATAGATCGTATAATGAATGCCTGCGGCAAAACGATCCATATCTTCCTTCGTGATCTGGGGAACATGCCGGTAAGCATCACCGCAGATCATTCTGTGGGCTTCACGCTCTTCTGTCTTTCCATATTCCACCACATATTCATAAGGTGCCATCTTCCCGGCATTTATCAGGGCTGCGAAATAACCTTCTTCGTCTGCCAGTTCCATAGGGACATCTGCCAGAAAAGCTTCGCCTACCTGTCCTGTCTTCTTCCAGTGGATCGTCACCTTTTCTGCTCCCGGGAAGAATGCCTGTACCAGCATTTTACTTCCCTGCTTATGAGGTCCTAACAGTTCATGGGGATTATCACATTCAGCATAAGTGATTTCTTCTATCTTTGCCCAGTTCATCAGTTTATAAAGTTTGTTTGTCATATTCCCTCTTTTCTGCGGCGTGTAGTCTGCTGCATTCTATTCTGTCACTTTTTTGCTTATCCGGTCGCAGGTATTACCGCTCTATCTCATGCAGAAACAGACCGCTGCGCAGCTTCGGCTCGAACCAGGTGGACTTCGGAGGCATCAGACGTCCCGCATCCGCCACTGCAAAAAGTTCCCCGATGGAAGTAGGATACATGGAAAATGCCACCTTCATATCGGTATGTACTCTCCGCTCCAGTTCCGCAAGTCCCCGGATACCTCCCACAAAATCGATCCGCTTATCGGTCTTTGGATCTTCGATTCCCAGAACAGGATTCAACAGGTAATTTTGTAAAAGAGATACATCCAGTCCTTCCACAGCATCTTCGCTCCGAATCTCCTTCTTCGCTGTAAGACAGTACCACTCATCTTCCAGGAACATACCGAAAGCTCCTTTTTTCTCCGGCCGGTAAGGAATACGTCCTTTTTTCTCTATCATAAAATGTTCTTCGATGGCTGCCAGGAACGCATCGACATCCATACCGTTTAAATCCTTCACCACCCGGTTATAATCCAGGATCTGCAGTTCTTCATCCGGGAAAATCACCGACAGGAAATAATTGAATTCCTCTTCTCCCGTATAATCCGGATGCTGCTCTCTGCGCTTTAATCCCACCTTTACCGCTGAGGCACAACGATGATGACCGTCCGCAATATAAATAGCCGGGATCTTTGCAAACGCCTCTTCAATCATTGCCACATCCGCAGCCTCCGAAATCACCCACACACGATGTTCGATGCCGTCCTCACTGACAAAATCGTATACCGGTGTCTGTGTTTTGATCTCTCCGATCTTGTTCTGCAGTTCCTCTTTCGCCCGATATGCCAGGAAAATGGGCCCCGTCTGCATACTGCAGGTATCTACATGGCGGATACGGTCTTCCTCCTTATCCGCTCTGGTATTTTCATGCTTTTTGATCACATTGTTCCGGTAATCGTCAATAGAGGCACAAGCCACTACACCGGTCTGGCTGTTCCCGTCCATGGTCAGTTCATACAGATAGAAACATGGTGTCGGATCCTGTACAAATTTTCCTTCCTGAATTTTCTCCCGAAGCAGCTGATCCGCTTTCTCATACACACAGTCCGCATATGTGTCTACTTCCTCGCCAAACTGCGTCTCCGCCCGATCAACCGCCAGAAAAGAGTCCGGATTCTTCTTCACCACTTCACACGCTTCCTCCCTGTTATATACATCATAAGGAAGCGCCGCAATCCTTTTCTCCATCCCCTGACAGGGACGATATGCCCTAAATGGTCTGATCTGTGCCATACTCCTACCTCCCAATTTCTATATGTTCTTATTTTACCAAATCCCATCTCATATCACAAGGTTATTAAAATAAGCAAGCAGCCCCGGATGGGTGTAAGAATAAGCAGGCCGTAAGCAGACGTCGGCACTTAGCGGGCGTATTCTGACCGCTTATGTGCCGTTGCGCTCTGCGACAGAGCGAAAGCGTGCCGCGTTTCTTACCCCAGCCGAGGCTGCGGGGGATTATTACTAAAATAATACCTACCCCAACTTATGGAACAAAATACAGTTGGGCATATTGACCTTCATTGCCGGTCCATTCATGATCATCGTTCCATGCTCCAGATCAATATGGAAGAAGGTCATCGTATTACTTTCATGATTCAAAGACACCAGAAACTTATTGTCCGGGAAGAACTCTGCATCCTTGGGATACTCACCGCTGATCGGCAGCAGGAAGTTCTTCTTCAAAAGTCCTGTCTTCTTGTCTACATCAAATACGATAACAGAATTATCCCCTGCAATGGAACTGAGCAGATAATTGTAATCCAATGAAAAACTGAAGGCGCTGGCACTGTTGGTATTGCCTCTGGTCAGCTTGATCAGCTCTACCGTCTGGATCTTCTCAAAGGTAGGGTCGTTATTATTGTCCGCATATTCGTATACATCAATATAACACTTTAATTCATGGAGAATGTAAATATACCTGCCATCCTCGGAAATCTTGATATGACGGGGTGCGGATTCCATCTCACTGCGGATGATATCCTCCAGCTTTACCTTGCCCTTCTCCACATCAAAACGATATACATTGACATGATCCATACCCTGATCTGCCACCAGAAGATACTTATTATCATGTGTCATGCGGGCACAGTTGATATGGGGGCGGAAATTCCGCTCTGCCATACTGCCCAGACCCTTGTGGTAGATTTCATCAGTGATTTCGCCGATGGAACCGTCCTCTTTCAGTCTGAGTACTGTCAGCTTACCGTCATGATAACCGGCTACAAACAGATACTGATCCGTATAATCCGTAGAAACATAGCAGCCTCTCATACCATTGATTGGTGCAAAGTTGATCAGCTCCAGATCTCCGTCCGGCTGGATGGTATAAGCCTCCACACCAAAATCCGTTATAGAATAAAGAAACTTTCCGTTATGGGAAATGGTCAGATAGGAAGAGTTCGTGATCTCTACCTTATCTTTCTCCTTAAAACGGCCGTTTTTCATATCCACATCATATATTCTGATGCCATGACTGTCCCCCTGTGTGTAACTGGAAATGTAGGCAACATATTTTCCCTTGCTCATGACCGGATCCTCCTTAGCGTTCTATGTCTTTTTTTATGTTTATAAATATAGCACAATTCTGAAAATTGTGAAACATTTTTTCTGCAAAATTCCCGAAAAATACTCCTGTTTTTTCCACAGGGTAAAGTTTATGTAAATTAGGCCAGAAATTGCAAAACTTCACATTGACTTTCCGTGTATTTACGTATAATATTAATTCGACTTGCAAAAAATTTTCATTTAGGTTTTTCGAAGATTTTTTGCAGGATTTTTTACATCAGGAAGGAAAAAATTGATGAAAAATGCTTTAGTCAATTTAGTGAACATCTCAAAATCATTTGACAATCAGATGGTTCTGGATGATCTCAATCTGTACATCCGCGAGAACGAGTTTCTGACTCTGTTGGGCCCCAGTGGCTGCGGAAAGACTACAACCCTCCGTATCTTGGGCGGTTTCGAGACCCCTGATAAAGGTCAGGTCATTTTCGAAGGCCGGGATATCACTAACCTTCCACCCAATAAGCGCAATTTAAATACCGTATTCCAGAAGTATGCTCTTTTCCCTCATATGACCATTGCGGAGAACATTGCTTTCGGATTAAAGATCAGCGGTAAAAGTAAATCTTATATTAATGATAAAATTAAATATGCCCTGAAGTTAGTCAATCTGGACGGTTTCGAGAACCGTATGCCGGATTCCTTAAGCGGCGGTCAGCAGCAGCGTATCGCCATTGCCCGTGCTATCGTAAATGAGCCCAAGCTTCTGCTGTTGGATGAGCCTCTGGGTGCACTGGATCTGAAACTGCGTCAGGACATGCAGTACGAACTGATCCGTCTGAAAAATGAGTTGGGAATTACCTTTATCTATGTCACCCACGACCAGGAGGAGGCTCTGACCATGTCCGATACCATCGTGGTCATGAACCAGGGCTATATCCAGCAGATCGGCACTCCCGAAAGTATCTACAACGAGCCGGAGAACGCTTTCGTTGCCGACTTCATCGGTGACAGTAACATTATCGGTGCAACCATGATCAGAGATCGTCTGGTAGAGATCCTTGGTGCCCGCTTTGACTGTGTGGATACCGGTTTCGGAGAAAACAAACCCGTCGACGTAGTCATCCGTCCCGAGGACGTGGAGCTGGTAGCACCGGAAGAAGGTATTATCCAGGGTACACTGACCCATTCCATTTTCAAAGGTGTCCATTACGAAATGGAAGTTATGGCTAACGGTTTCGAGTGGCTGGTACAGTCCACGAAAATGGTTCCTGTCGGGACCAAAGTCGGCATCAAAGTGGATCCGTTCAACATCCAGATCATGAAGAAGCCGGAATCCGAGGATGAGGAGGCGATTGGAGTCAATGAATAAAAAATTATTATCGCTCCCTTTTATCTTCTGGTCAGCCATGTTTGTCATCGTGCCCCTGTGCATGGTCTTCTACTATGGTCTGACCGATAAGAGCGGTGCTTTTACGCTGGATAATATTCTGGCGATCGCAACCGCCGAGCATTCCAAGGCTCTGTGGGAAGCGCTGAAGTTATCCGTGATCAGCACTGTGATCTGCCTGCTTCTGGCATATCCCCTTGCCATGATCCTGTGTAACATGAATGTCAACCAGAACTCGTTTCTGGTATTGATCTTTATCCTGCCCATGTGGATGAACTTCCTGCTTCGTACCCTGGCATGGCAGACACTGCTTGAGAAGACAGGTGTCATCAACAGCATCCTCTCCACCCTGCATCTGCCGGCGTTAAATATTATTAATACACCCTCTGCCATCGTACTGGGTATGGTATACAACTTTTTGCCTTTTATGGTACTGCCTCTTTATAATGTACTGGTCAAGATCGACAAGAGCGTAATCAACGCCGCTTATGATCTTGGTGCCAACGGTGTGCAGACCTTTGTACGGATCATCTTCCCCTTAAGTCTGCCCGGCATGTTCAGCGGTATCACTATGGTATTTGTCCCCTCCCTGACCACTTTCGTGATCAGTAAGATCTTAGGCGGCAGCAAAATCCTGCTCATTGGTAATGTCATCGAACAGGAATTTACCCAGACCGGCAACTGGAATCTGGGAAGCGGACTTTCCATCGTACTGATGCTGTTCATTATCTTCAATATGGTGATCTCCGTAATCACGGATAAAGAGGGGGAGGCGAACACATTATGATCAAAACAACGGCACAGAAAATATATCTGGGGCTGATCTTTATCTTTTTGTATGCCCCCATCGTTACCCTGATCGTACTCTCCTTCAACGCCAGTAAGACCCGTGCAAAATGGGGAGGTTTTACGACCAAATGGTATGCTGCCCTGTTCCAGAACGAACAGATCATGCAGGCTCTGTGGAATACACTGGCGCTGGCTGTGTTGTCTGCACTGATTGCCACCTTCATTGGTACGATTGCCTGTATTGCCATGCAATCCATGAAGCGTACCAGCCGTACGATCCTTATGGGAATCACAAATATTCCCATGCTGAACGCAGAGATTGTTACCGGTATCTCCCTGATGCTTCTGTTCTTAAGCCTTGGAGCCAAATTTGGTTTTGGTACGATTCTGCTGTCACACATTACGTTTAATATTCCTTATGTGATCTTAAGCGTAATGCCCCGTATGAAGCAGTTGAACCCCAGCACGTATGAGGCCGCCCTTGACCTGGGCGCTTCCCAGACCTACGCCTTTTTCAAGGTGGTATTTCCGGATATCCTGCCGGGTATCCTTTCCGGTTTCCTGATGGCATTTACCATGTCACTGGATGATTTTATCATTACCCACTTTACCAAAGGTCCCGGTGTCGACACACTGTCCACCAAAATCTACACTGAGGTAAAGAAGGGCATCAAGCCGGAAATGTATGCATTGTCCACCATCATTTTTGTGACGGTACTGGTTCTGCTTTTACTGGTGAACTACATGCCCATGGCAAAGAAGAAGAAATAATTCTTTGAAAATAGATTCAGGAGGAAAAGAAATGAAAAAATTTATTGCACTGCTTCTGTGCGGTATCCTTACCGCAACTGCTCTGACCGGCTGCGGGTCCTCTTCCGCCGGTGGTGAAAACGGTGAAGTCATCGTCTACAACTGGGGTGAATATATCGATCCCGATACGATCACCATGTTCGAAAAAGAGACCGGAATCAAAGTGGTCTACGATGAGTTCGAGACCAACGAGATCATGTATCCCAAGGTAGAAGCTGGTTCTTCCGCTTATGATGTGGTATGTCCTTCCGATTACATGGTACAGAAAATGATTGAAAACGACCTGATCCAGGAACTGGATTATGACAGGATCCCCAATGCCAAGGAAAACATCGGTGCCGAGTATTATGAGCAGGCTGCCGCCTACGATCCCGGCAACAAGTACTGTGTTCCCTACTGCTGGGGAACTGTAGGAATCATCTATAATAAGACTCTGGTAGATACCCCTCCCACCAAATGGGCTGATCTCTGGGATGAAAAGTATTCCGATGAAATCCTGATGATGGATTCCATCAAGGACTGCTTCATGGTGGCACTGAAAAAGAACGGCTTCTCTTCCAACAGTCTGGACGAATCCGAACTGCAGATTGCCACAGAGGATCTGATTGCCCAGAAGCCTCTGGTACAGGCCTATGTAGTAGATCAGGTACGTGATAAAATGATCGGTGGCGAGGCTGCCATGGGTGTTATGTTCTCCGGCGATGCTCTTTATGTTATGAGCGAAAATGAGGATCTGGATTTCGTGATTCCCGAGGAAGGCACCAATGTCTGGATCGATGGCTGGGTAATCCCGAAGAATGCTCCCAACAAGGAAAATGCGGAGAAATTCATCGATTTCATGTGTCATCCGGATGTAGCACTGAAGAATTTCGAGTACATCACCTATGGTACTCCTAATACCGCCGCCAGAGAGCTGATCGAGGATGAAGATCTGAAGAATTCTCCCATTGCTTTCCCGGATCTGACGCAGTATAACAATCTGGAGACCTTCCTGTACCTCGGAGAGGACGGCGAAGAACTCTACAACAAATACTGGAAAGAAGTTATGTCCAACTAGTCTTTCAGACAAAATAAGCCCCTGAACTGCCAAGACAGTTCAGGGGCTTTCCTGTTACCCATATTTTCAGGAATTCTGCTCACATCCACAGGTCTCGCATCTTCCGTCATTTCTCCTGGAAAATGCCGGATCATCCACCGGTGTGAAATTCGGGAAATCCGGTCTGGGCGGTCTGCGGTCTCTGTCTCCACCGCGTCCCTCGTCTTCCAGACAACGTACGCCGCAGGCATTCGAGCTGCCACAGGAACTACTGCTTCCGCAGGAGTTATTGGAATTCCCACAGGAATTGTTGTTTCCGCAGGAACTGCGATTGCTGTTTCCTATACAGCTACAGCCGTTGCTACAGGAATTTCCACCACAAAATAGTAACAATAACAGAATGATACAGTTCATAGGATCCTCTGCTTACCACTGTTTTTTACTATTCTATTCCGCTTTCTCCAGCTGGTGCCAGTCCATACACCGTTTATGCTGCACCAGTTCCTCTTTGATAAACCGGAAGGTCTTCTCCTCTCCCTCCTCTGCCAGCATTTCCAGCACATATAGCAGTTTTGCCTTCGTCTCCGGATGAATGGGTGCCCTATCTGTCCCCTGATAATAGTAATCAAGAGGAGACCTGTCCGTGTATTCGCCTCCCATATAGACCTTGCTGGCAGCGATCCGATCCATGATCATTTCCGCAATATACTTATCCGGCATCGGCACCGGAGCCATTCCACCGGGCAGTGCCTGCATGCTGTAATCGATCCAGTATTCGTAATGATGTTTATTCCGGCCCTTATGGTGCAGCCAGGCGCTGGAATAACCGATGTCTTCTCGTTCCGCATTGTTGGGGCTGCGTGTCCCCTGATAGTATTTTGCCCCTACCCAGAACTCTGTGGGACTATACTTGGACATATCATGCAACAATCCCTGTTTATACAGACCTACCTTAAAGCAGCCCTTTGCCACAAGGATCTTATGATGTGTGATCGTTTTAAAATGTTTCCAGATATTCATTTCGTTCTATCATCTTTCTCCGGCAGCATCTGTTTTCTTTTTTAAAGATCTTGCCGAAACTTTTTTCTCCTTGTCTTGTGATGCTGCCATCACAACGCCTTCATATACTGCAATACTTCTGGGGGCAATGATCCCCGTCTGCTCTCTGGACTGTTCTTCTTTCTCCTGCACTGTCAGAGTATCTTCCGCCTTCTCCGTTGCCAGCACAAGATTCCATTCCATACCCTTCGGCAGCTTTGGAAATGCCAGTTTCTGCGGCTCCCAGTGCATATTCATGGCAACATAGAGGAAAGAATCCTCCCCACCCTGTGGTGTCTTTGCATACTTTCCGCAGTACATAATGCCTACATGCCGGTTATAGCTCTCTGTCTGGGGCCTCCAGGCATTCTGTCCGTGATAGGACAGATCCGGATAACCACAGGACAGGCTGTCCAGGATTCGCAGTTCTTCGACAGGGTGCAGGATCGGGTGAGCTTTCCGGAAAGCAATCATCTGTTTCCAGAAATTCAATAATTCCGCATTTTTCTCCTTATCCTGCCAGTTCAGCCAGGTAATTTTATTATCCTGACAATAGGGATTATTGTTGCCCTGCTGGGAATTGCCAAACTCATCCCCCATGAAAATCAACGGGGTGGACTGTGTCAGCAGCAACATACAAAATGCATTCTGTAACTGTTTTTTCCGAAGTGCCTGCACTTTTTTCCGTCTGGACGGTCCTTCCTCCCCACAGTTCCAGCTGCAGTTATAATCATTGCCATCCCGGTTACCTTCTCCGTTGGCTTCATTATGCTTGTGATCATAGGACACCATATCCATCAGCGTAAGGCCGTAATAATTGGACAGATAATGGATCCGTCCCATATTGGCGGGGATATGACGCATCTCATACAATACGCCCGATAGCATATTGTCATCTCCCTTAAGAAAACGACGCATGGTATACAGATAATCGTCCCGGTATTCCGCCAGATTCCGGTATTCCGGCTTCACTGCCGGATCATAGAGTTGCTCCGTATCAAAGGAATAATGCCACAGTTTTGTCCCGGACAATGCCGGATCTCCAGCCAGCATCTGAGCCGGTACTCCCTCCCCCATCAGATGAAAACCATCCACATGATAGGATAATACCCAGAATCTTAAAATATTCCCGATCTCTGCCGCATCCATTCCCCGGGGGAAATAGAACTGCAGGATCACTTCCATTTTTCGCTTATGGAATTCTTTTACCATAAGACGAAACTCTTCCGCCGGGTCTTCCCCTGCCGCATAGGCTGCCTTAGGCGCATAATAGAAGCCTTCCCGATAGCCCCAATAGTTCAGCACCCGGTAGCCGGGCAATTTACCTTCTCCGTTCTTTTCCCCCGCCACGGCCACAAGCTCTCCGGAGGTCTTCGGCACCGTCTTCTCCGGTGTCTCATCGAATTCATAGACCGGTTGGAATTCCACGGTTGTCACACCGATTTCCTGCAGATAGTCCAGCTTCTCCACAACCCCTGCAAAGGTACCTCGATGTGTTACCTGAGATGAGGCATGCATGGTAAAGCCACGCACATGAAGGCAATAGCAGGTGCTGTCTTCATAGGGAAGCATAGGGTGCATATCCTGTTCCCAGTCGAAATCTTCGTTGGGAAATACTGCAATGCGATCCGCAGGCTTACGTATTTTCCCATAAGCAGGCTTACGCAGGAACCCCTGTGCATGCAGATCCGGCACAGTACGCTCCCCTTCATAGAACTGATACCCGACATTTTCCGGCTCCAGTTCCAGATATTTACAGTACACATTTCCCATCCGCTCCTCCTGTCGAAACGGAACCCTGTGCGTTTTTTTTCCACTCTTTCTATCATATATGAGAATGCCGCAATCCTTTTTCCCGGACGCATAGGCAAAACGGATGGCTCCGTCCTCCACATGCGCCCCCAGAGGGTAAGGCTTTATTGCATGCTTTTTTTCTGTCATTGTCATACCCCATCTTCCAGTTTTCTATCACTTACAGTCTCTTTGTCCATTTTTATTATAGTCTGTAAGTGTAAGAAAAACAAGCATTGCAAGAATATCCGTAAGCGGTTATAATAAAGGAACAAAGTACTGTTACACCCAATAAACATAACAGGAGGATTCCCATGGGTAAAAAAGAAAGCTATGAAGATGAAGAAATGACCGTTGAGCTGGAGCTGGAAGACGGCACTGTTGTCAACTGTGCCATCATTACCATTCTCACCGTAGAGGCCAAGGACTATATCGTACTGTTGCCTCTGGACGAGGACGGCGAAAACGAAGACGGAGAAGTATGGTTCTACGGATATTCCGAGAATCCGGATGACCCGAATGAAGAACCCATTCTCGCATACATTGAAGATGATGATGTCTACGAAAAGGTTGCCGATGCTTTTGATGAGTATCTCGACAGCTGTGAATTTGACGAGATCATCGATGATAACGATTCAGAGGAAT
Source organism: Lachnospiraceae bacterium GAM79 (assembly GCA_003584705.1). Lineage (GTDB taxonomy): Bacteria > Bacillota > Clostridia > Lachnospirales > Lachnospiraceae > Acetatifactor > Acetatifactor acetigignens. The sequence goes on along the minus strand of AP018536.1, from coordinate 1,898,200 downwards.
AAGGAATCTGGAAGGGAACCTGGGACGCTCTCTCGTGCCTGTAAGGCAGAGAAGTTCCAGGTCTTTTTTTGCCCGTGTCATCGCCACATAGAAGATCCGTCGTTCCTCTTCACAATGCTCCGGCTCCCGGGAGCTTCCGTGGGGAAAGGTCTTCTCATTACAGTCCGGGATCCACACATGGTCGAATTCCAGTCCCTTTGCCGCATGTACCGTCAGCAGAGTGATCCCGCTGTTTTCCTGTTTTTCCTGCTTCTTCTGCATGCCACTCCTTACAGTTTCCCTGCATTGCAGTTGTTCCCGGTAAAGCTCCTGTGCTTCCTGCCATTCTTCAAGGCTTCGGTATCGTCCCGCATCCTCCGTGATAAAATCCAGCACTTCCTGCCATTCCGTCAGATCTGTTTTTCCCTCCTGTGCAGCTCTCACCCGCAGGTATCTCTCATAGCCGCACGCCTTACGCAAAAATGCCATTGCAAGCTTCAGTTCCGTATTTTTTACAAATTCCATCTGTCGTATCCATACTCCGACCGCTTTCTGCGCCTTTTGCTGCCCCGCGTCCAAACTTCCCGCAGTCAGATCTTCATAATATTTCTTCAAAGCCGGTAAAGATGCTTCGGCACCAAAAGCCTCTCTGGAAATATTCCGATATGGTCTGTTGCTCACCCTCAGGTAATCCGCTCTTGTAGCACACCCCTGCGCGATCCGCAGATAGGACAGAAGATCCTGTGCGATAAAATGGTCGTAAATGTTTCTCCCCTTCTCTTTCATGGAAAAAGGGATCCCCTCCCCGGTAAGTCTCGCCGCCACGCCCTGCATGGCCAGATTTGTCCGGAACAATACAGCACAGGTCTCCCCATTTATCCGATTTTTCAAGCTTTGTACCAGATAACTCATTTGTTCCGAAGCCTCACTGAATTCCCTGATTTTTACCCGATATTCCTTCCGGTATCCGGCGTCAGTCTTATGACCCCCTGCCTGCCGTCTATGCGCCTCGCAAGGCTCCAGATCCTTATGAAAACGGTCTTTATTCTCATCTATCACCGCCAGGGATGCCTCCACGATATCCGGATGACTGCGATAATTCGTCCGAAGAAGGATCTGCTTTGCACCAAATTCCTCTACAAACTGTCTCATGCAGGCTGGTCTGGCTCCGCGGAATCCGTAAATGGCCTGATCATCATCCCCCACTGCAAAAATATTTCTATGTTTTTCCGCCAGAATTTTCACGATACTGTACTGTCTGTAATTGATATCCTGAAATTCATCAATCAGTATATATTCAAACCGGTTCTGCCAGTATGTACGCTGCCCCGGATCCCTTTGCAGAAACTCCTCACATTCCTTTAATATATCCTCAAAATCAAGGCCTCCGGTATTTTTTCTCGCCTCCTCATAAGCTTCATAGATCCTGGAAAAATGTTGTTTTTCTTCTTCCGGAAGCTTCTTTCTGCTGTTCTCAATATCGCCGGTATTTTTGTAATAACCGATGGCAGCAAGATAGTTCCCGGCAAGCTCCGTTACTTCCTCTGCGGATCTTTTTTTACAGTCTGTTATTTTCTTCAAAATGGGAAGGATAAGATCTCTTTTTTGTCTGTCGTTTAAAATATTGCCTGATGAAATTCTGCCCGACTGGAGCAGGATTTGATAGAAAACAGAATGAAATGTTCCAAAATTGACGGTATGCACTTCCTGTGGAGATATCTGCGCAAAGCGCTGCCTCATGGATAGAGCCGCTTCTCTGGTAAAGGTGATCACCAGAAGCTTCTCCGGGGTGATCCGGCGTTCCCGGATCAGATACAGGATCCTCTGGGTGATGGTAAATGTCTTGCCGGAGCCGGGGCCCGCCAGTAATAACAGCGGTCCCTCTCCGAACGTGACAGCCTCCCGCTGGGAGGCATTTAAGCATGTCAGATCAGACATTTGCCTGTAATAACTCGATTCCTTTGCGGATTCTTGCCAGAGATTCCTCTTTGCCCAGGACTTCCATAATCTCCGTAGCACCGGCGGGTGTCATCTGCTTGCCGGATACGGCGGTACGGATCGGCCACATCACATAGCCGTTCTTACAGCCTTTTTCCTCCACATATTTTACAAGAGTCTGATACAGCCCGTCATTGCTGTAATCCTCCTGTGCCTCCAGGATCGGAAGCAGATCTTTCAATACCTCCAGAGAAGTCTCTGCGGTAGTCTTCATCTTCTTGTGTGTATACATTGCCACGTCATATTCCGGAAGCTCCTCGAAGAAATCTACCAGTCCGGCAATATCCGGGAATACTTCGATTCGGGTCTTTACCATGGCTGCGATCTTCTTCAGATCCAGAGGCTTGCTAATCGCTGCCTTCAGGTAAGGCTCTGCCATCTCATAGAACTTGTCGAAATCCATAGCCTTCAGATATTCACCATTCATCCAACGCAATTTCACGATATCGAAGACTGCCGGGGACTTGCTGATGCGATGGTAATCGAACTCCTTGATCAATTCATCCAGAGAGAAAATCTCGCGGTTATCCTCCGGGCTCCATCCAAGCAGTGCCACATAGTTCACGATGGCTTCGGTAATGAATCCCTGATCGATCAGATCCTCGAAGGAAGCATGTCCGCTTCTCTTGGACAGCTTCTTGTGGTTCTCATCGGTGATCAGCGGCAGATGGATATATACCGGTACCTGCCATCCGAAAGCTTCGTACAGGCGTACATATTTTGGGGAGGAGGACAGATATTCGTTGCCTCGTACCACATGGGTGATATTCATGGTATGGTCATCTACCACGTTTGCAAAGTTATAGGTAGGGTAACCGTCGGATTTGATCAGGATCATATCATCCAGCTGGGAGTTATCTACTGTAATGTCTCCGTATAACTCGTCATGGAAAGTCGTGGTGCCTTCCTTGGGGTTGTTCTGGCGAATGACAAAAGGCTTGCCTGCGGCAAGATTTGCCTCAATCTCTTCTTTGGACAGGGACAGGCAGTGCTTGTCATATACGGTGATCTCCTTACCATCCACAACTTCAGTCTTCAGGGAAGCCAGTCTCTCCTTGTCACAGAAACAGTAATAAGCTTCTCCCTTATCGATCAGTTCCTTGGCATATTTCATATAAATACCGGTTTTCATACGTTCACTCTGCACGTAAGGACCATAACCGCCGTCCTTATCCGGGCCTTCGTCATGTACCAGTCCGGTCTTCTCCAGGGTACGATAGATGATCTCGGTAGCACCTTCCACATAACGTTCCTGATCTGTATCCTCGATGCGGAGCATAAAATCTCCGCCGGCATGCTTTGCAATCAAAAATTCATATAATGCGGATCGCAGATTACCTACATGCATTTTACCGGTAGGGCTGGGTGCGTATCTTGTTCTGATCTTTGTCATTTTCTCCTCATTTCCGCAGGCGATCCGTATCCGTTCTGTACCTTCCGGCCTACGCTTCCCTGCTTATATATTCCTGTTCGCCCTCTCTCAGAAGGCAGAACTACTTCCTTATTCTACCGCCTTTTTTCAAAAACTGCAACAGTTAAGACAAGGTTTTCGGATGGGGCAGATTCCACCGAAAGTGTGCCGCCAGAAACCGGATCGCCATGACCACAAAGGCAGCGATAAATACCGCGGGAAGTCTGCCGATACTGCGGTACAGCCAGACGCAGCAGATACCGCCTACCAGAGAGGCACAGGCATAAATATGCTTTACGAAAATATACGGTTCCTCTCCCGCCATCATGTCACGCATCAGACCGCCGCCCACGCCGGTGAGCATGCCGATAAATACCAGCAAAAAGGTATTGTCCGGATAGCCGTTGTCGATGCCAGACATCACACCCAGGGAAGTAAAAATTCCCAGTCCTACAGAGTCCATGCCTAACATCGCTTTGTCATAAAAGGTTCCCAGTCTGCCGCTCAAAAGATCCTGTTTGATATAAAGCAGTATAAAAATAGCCAGTGCTGTAGCCACCGAGACACCGACATATACCGGTTTCTCCAGTGCCGAAGGTAATTTCCCAAGGATCACGTCTCTGGTCATACCACCGCCTACAGCCGTCACCACGCCCAGCACACAGATGCCGAAAATATCCATCCGTTTCCGGATCCCCACCATGGCACCTGATGCTGCAAAAGCGATGGTTCCTAAGATTTCCATGAAAAATATAATACTGTCCTGAATGTTCATAAAATAGTTTCTCCTAAAAGTTCTCCACGCTATTTTATAGTATCTTTCCCGAAATAACAATATGCCATTTGTAACTATTCTGAATAGTTTCTCTAATTTTATCTCTATGCGCGCAACAAAACCGCCACGGTAATGTGACGGTTTCGTTTTCGGGATATATCTGTTCTGTTGCAGTGTTTATTCTTTTTCCAGTTCCACCATTTCCTGATCCACACTTTCATCAGGCACTTTCTTCTCAGCTTCGTTCTTGAACTTGTCCACGGCTCTGGCAGCTACGGGGATGGCGATGTTGGTGCCGGCTCCGGCGATACAGCCACCGGGGCAGGCCATACCCTCGATCAGGCAGCCGTTCATCTTACCTGCTTTGGCAAGGAGCAGGGCCTTCTTACATTCCGCCAGACTCTCCGCATGTTGGATATTCACAGGTGTACCGGGATAATATTTCTCGATGCAGTCCTTGATAGCATTGGCAACGCCGCCTGCCACGCCGTAACCTCTTCCGGCTGCGGTAGCATCCTTCATCTCATCCATGGCCTTGATCTCATCTAACAGGATTCCCTTAGCTTCGAACATACCGGTCAGTTCCTCAAAAGTGATAACAAAGTCTACATCGGAACGAACGGTACGTCTGCTGGCTTCCAGCTTCTTGGAAGCGCAGGGGCCAATGAATACTACGGACGCATCCGGATGTTCCTGTTTGATCAGACGGGCTGTTGCAACCATAGGTGTCAATTCATTACTTATCTTATCAATGGTCTCAGGAAACAGATTCTTCGCCATCACAGACCAGGAAGGACAACAGGATGTCAGGGCAAACTGCTGCTTACCGGTAGCAACCTCCTTCACGTAGTGTTCCGCTTCCGCCATACATCCCATGTCAGCGCCCAACGCTGTCTCATAGACATCCGCAAACCCCAATTCCTTCAACGCTGTCTTGAACATCTCAGGTGTCACCTTCGGACCGAACTGTCCGGCAAATGCAGGTGCTACCTGGGCTATGATCTTCCGTCCGGACTGCATGGCACGGATCAACTGGAAGATCTGAGACTTGTCAGCAATCGCTCCAAAAGGACAGCTTACCATACACTGACCGCAGGATACACATTTCTCATTGTCGATCACGGCTCTTCCCACATGGTCAGATGTAATAGCTCCAATACCGCAGGCAGCCTTACAGGGACGCTCTTTGTGACAAATTGCATCATAAGGGCAGATTTCACGACACTTTCCGCACTTGATGCATTTCTCCTGATCAATAACAGACTTGCCGTTTTTCATAGAGATCGCACCCTTGGGACAGACACTCTGGCAGGGATGTGCCAGGCACCCCATGCAGGAGCTGGTCACCTCATAACGGTTCTCCGGGCAGGCATTACAAGCCGACGGAATGACCTGCATCAGAGGGGGCTCATAATATTTTTCATCAATATTACTCTCTTCCAATCCCTGTGTCAGATGTCCGGGATGTTCGCGGTTCTCCGGGCGTAAACTCATCCCCATGGCCAGACGGATGCGCTCACGGATGATCGCTCTGTCACGATAAACGCTCTCCCAGAACTCCGACTCTTCATAGTCTACGATCTTATAAGGCAGCGCCTCCATATCATCCTTCAGATTTGTGGAATTGTAAGCCAGATTAGCCACTTCCTTAAATACCCTTCTTCTCCGCTGTCTTACCGGAGTATCGATCCCTCTCATGCTGCTCATATCATAATTACCGCCTTTTGATATTTTTTTAACACACTAACCATATTAAACCATATCATATCCATAAATGCAAGAAAAATATCAATAAAAATGGGATCTCACACCGTTTTTACGTGAAAGATCCCATCCTTAGAATTTTCTGTTATTCTTATCTTTTATTACTTCATAACGACTCTCTTGAAGTTCTTCTTACCTCTGCGGACTACCAGGCCCTCTCCATCAAACTGCTCGGGAGCGTAAGTAGTCTTTACATCGGTAACTTTCTCATCCGCTACGACAACACCGCCCTGTTCTACAGCACGTCTTGCTTCACTGCGGGATGCAGACAAACCGGATTTTACCAGAACACCGAGAATATCGATCTTACCATCCACAAAATCAGCCTCTGTCAGCTCGCTGGTAGGCATCTCTGCAGCATTGCCACCGGTAAACAGTGCTCTTGCACTCTCCTGTGCCTTCTTAGCCTCTTCCTCGCCATGTACCAGATTGGTCAGTTCGTATGCCAGAATCTCCTTCGCCTGATTCAGCTGGCTGCCTTCCCATTTGTCCATCTCATCGATCTGCTCTAAGGGCAGGAAGGTCAGCATTCGCAGGCACTTCAGAACATCGGCATCTGCTACGTTTCTCCAGTACTGGTAGAACTCGAAGGGAGTGGTCTTGTTGGGATCCAGCCATACGGCACCCTTCTGGGTCTTACCCATCTTCTTGCCCTCGGAATTCAACAGCAGGGTAATGGTCATGGCGTAAGCATCCTTGCCCAGCTTTCTGCGGATCAGTTCCGTACCACCCAGCATGTTGCTCCACTGGTCGTCACCGCCGAACTGCATGTTACAGCCGTATTTCTGATATAAGGTCAGGAAGTCAAAGCTCTGCATGATCATGTAGTTGAATTCAAGAAAGCTTAAGCCCTTCTCCATTCTCTGCTTGTAGCACTCTGCGGTCAGCATACGGTTGACACTGAAATGTGCTCCCACGTCTCTCAACAGTTCCACGTAATTCAGGTTCAACAGCCAGTCCGCATTGTTGACCATCAGTGCCTTGCCGTCACTGAAATCAATAAAACGGCTCATCTGCTTCTTGAAGCAGTCTACGTTATGCTGAATGGTCTCCTTGGTCATCATGGTACGCATATCGCTTCTGCCGGAGGGATCACCGATCATCGCAGTTCCTCCACCGATCAGAGCGATGGGCTTGTTGCCTGCCATCTGCATTCTCTTCATCAGGCACAGGGCCATGAAATGCCCCACGTGAAGACTGTCTGCAGTAGGATCAAAACCGATATAGAAGGTAGCCTTTCCGTTATTGATCAGTTCCTTGATCTCCTCTTCATCTGTCAGCTGTGCCAGCAGTCCTCTTGCTTTTAATTCGTCAAATACTGTCATTTTCTCTTCTCCTTTTTGGGTTCTTTTTACTCTGTATACCTTTTTTACATTTTGGGGGAATCGGCTCCAAAGGCACTAAAAAAGCCCGCCCCTTTTTCAAAAGGACGAGCTTAATCACTCGTGTTACCACCTAATGTTCCAGCCAGACTCACATCTGACAGCTCAGTAAGTATCTATCAATACTTCGGCCGATATCGGTGCCTGCCGTCCTGATCTACTCGTTCGGGATCCTCTCATAAAATCTACTGATCCTTCTCTTTCCACCGGCTGCTCCGGGATGTATTCCTGCTCTGCTTCTGTGCGCCTCTCACCGACCGGCTGCTCTCTGTCAGAAGTGGAGGAACAGTACTTCTTCCCTTCATCGCATTCTTCTTATCCTATGTTTGCGCTAAACATGACCTTATTATAGCCAGTCTGCGTTTTTCTGTCAACACTTAAAATTTTGCTGCTGGCAGGAGCCGCCTTACGGGTCTATTCTTCCGGCCAGGGCAGGTGGGATACTTCCAGCTTCTTGTCACGAAGCATCAGTTCTTTTACCGCCTGATCCGCGGGCTTACCATCAAAGAGCACTTCATTTACCTGCTCGATAATAGGCAGCTGAACATCATATTTTTTCGACAGTTCCATGGCCGCTTTAGCGGAATACACGCCCTCTACCACCATCTGTACTTCCTTCATGGCTTCCTCGTAGGTCTTGCCCTGTCCGATGAGGATACCGGCACGACGGTTGCGGGAATGCATGCTGGCGCAGGTCACGATCAGATCTCCGATACCGGTCAGACCGCAGAAAGTCTCAAAATTACCACCCATGGCAGTACCAAGTCTTGCGATTTCGGTAATGCCTCTGGTGATCAGCGCAGCCTTCGTATTATCTCCGTAGCCCAGTCCGTCTGCGATACCGGCAGCCAGTGCCACTACATTTTTCAGTGCACCGCCCAGCTCAATTCCCAGTACATCGGGGCTGGTATAGACACGGAACACTTCGTTCATGAACAGATTCTGCACATATTCCGCACAGCTTTTGCTCTTAGAACCCGCTACGATCGTTGTAGGAATCCCGCGGCTGACTTCCTCCGCGTGGGTAGGTCCGGACAGCACCGCTACCTGTGCCTGCGGAATCTCATCTTCGATGATCTGCGCCTGGGTCATCAGGGTATGCTCCTCGATTCCCTTGGAGACACTGACAATTTTCTGTCCCTGTGCCACCAGCGGGCTGATGCGGTGTGCTGTGCTTCTGGTATAAGAGCTTGCCACTGCCATGACCAACAGGTCCTTGCCCTCGATGGCCTGTTTATCATCCGTCGTAAAGATCATATCCTCCGGAAGCTTTACTCCCGGCAGCATCTTATGCTCGTGATTCTCCTGAAGCATCTGAATCTCTGCGGGAACCGCAGACCATACCGTCACCTCATGTCCGTTTTTATGTAATACCACTGACAGGCCGATGCCCCAGCTTCCGCCACCCAATATACATACTTTTGCCATAGCTTATTTGTCCTCCCCTGAGATTTCTGTCTGCGCTTCGGCTGATTTCTTATTCTTGAACAGATAAGTCTTCCTCTCGTTCCCGTGGATCAGACGCACGATATTCTGTCTGTGTTTCCAGTATGCCATGACTGTTAAAAATGCGGTGATGGCGTACATTTCATATAGCTGTGACTGCGGCATGGTGCCGAACAGCCCCGTCTGTCCGCAGACCACCATCTGGATCATAAATCCTGCATATACCAATAATGATCCCAGAGACACATAATGGGTGGTCAGGAAGGTTCCGAAGAACAATACCACGCCCATCACGATAAAATAAGGATGGAACGACAGGATCAGTCCTGCTGTGGCAGCGATTCCTTTTCCTCCCTTGAATCCCATGTAAAACGGGAAGTTATGTCCGATGATGGCTCCTGCACCGGTGTACAGGCACAGCAGATAAATATTCTCCGGATGTCCGGTAGTGAACAATGCCTTGGTGATGCATACGGCAACGATACACTTTAAGCAGTCTCCCGCCAGTACGATCAGTCCTGCCTTGGTTCCCAGCACTCTCAGAGCATTGGTGGTACCGGCATTGCCACTTCCGTACTTACGGATATCGATTCCCTTTGCCTTTCCGTAAAAGTATGCGGTCTGAAACAGGCCGAACACATAACCGATGAGTAAACAGATAACACGTTCCATTATTGATCTTTTTCCTTTCGTTCTCTGATGATAAACCGGAGGGGCGTCCCCTTGAAACCAAAGGTCTCCCGGATCTGATTCTCAATATATCTGGTATAGGAGAAATGCATCAGCTCCTTATCATTTACGAAAATAACAAAGGTAGGGGGTTTTACCGCCACCTGAGTAATGTAGTACAGACGAAGTCTCTTACCCTTGTCGGAAGGTGGCTGCTGCATGGCCACGGCCTCTGCCATGATCTCATTCAGCACACCGGTAGCCACACGCATGGCGTGATTCTCACTGACGATATCGATAGTCTCGAACAGCTTGGGCAGTCTCTGTCCTGTTTTCGCAGAGACGAACAGAAGCTCTGCATAGGGCATGAAGGATAAGGTATTACGCACCTTTTCGGTAAATTTATAAATGGTCTTGTCATCCTTTTCGATAGCATCCCATTTGTTCACCACGATGATCGTAGCCTTTCCTCTCTCATGGGCGATTCCGGCGATCTTCGCATCCTGCTCCGTAACACCTTCCTCTGCATCGATCATCAGTACCACCACCTCGGCACGCTCTACGGCACTGACGGTACGGACGATCATATAACGCTCCAGTTCTTCCTTGATCTTGTTCTTCCGGCGAAGACCGGCAGTATCAATGAAGACATATTCTTTGCCGTTATAAGTGATCTCGGTATCCACCGCATCTCTGGTGGTACCCGCGATATCAGAAACGATCAGACGGTTCTCACCCAGCAGTTTGTTGATCAGGGAAGACTTGCCGACATTGGGCTTTCCGACGATGGCCACACGGGTGCGGTCATCCTCTTCTTCCTCTGCCTGTTCCTTATCAAAATATTCCGTTACGGCCTCCAGCATGTCACCGATTCCCAGACGATTCACCGCAGAGATCGGATGGGGATCGCCAATACCCAGATTGTAGAATTCGTAGACATCCGCCATATACTTCTGGAAGCTGTCCACCTTATTGACCACCAGTACCACGGGCTTGTGGGAACGGCGCAGCATGTCTGCCACCTTGGAATCCGCATCCACCAGTCCCTGCTTTACATCCACCAGGAAAATGATCACGTCTGCAGTCTCCATAGCGATCTCTGCCTGTTCCCGCATCTGGGACAGGATCACGTCCTTGCTGTCCGGCTCGATACCTCCGGTGTCGATCAGGGTAAATGTCATATCCAGCCAGTGGATATCCGCATAGATACGGTCTCTGGTAATACCGGGTGTATCTTTCACAATAGATATATTTTCGCCAGCCAGTGCATTGAACAGGGTGGACTTACCGACATTCGGGCGTCCCACCACCGCAACGATGGGCTTGGTTTTTCTCTTTGCCATAATTTCCTCCGTTTCTTATTTACCATCTTAAAATCTATTCAGATGCATCTTCTCCAAGCAGGGCATCCACAAGATCATATCCGCTTGATTTTACAATATTCACGGGCACTTGTAAAGCCCCCTCCACGTCTGCCAGCGTATAATCATCCAGGAACAGATCCGCTCCGCTTCTGAGTACATTCCGGGGAAGATACAATGCTTCTCCCAGATTTTTGTCCTTTAACTGCTTTACGATATCCTGTCCCGTCAGAAGTCCGGACACCGTGATCAGCTCTCCGAAAAATTCATTGATGACCTCATAGACATGTATCTGCAGGCCGGGGTATTCCGACATCATTTCTTCCGACATCTTCTTTAAATAAGGAAACGCCAGTCTTCCCGTAGCCAGAGAGATCTCTCTGGTGCCTTCCCAGGATGGCTTTTTTCCCGCTTCCTTTTCTGCGGTACGCCTCTTCAGTCCGTCGTGGAATTCATCCAATAGCAGGCGGATCATTCCAACACCGTTCTCCAACTGCAGATATCCGTCGTAACGTTCCTCTTCCGGCACCTCTCTGCCCGCCAGAATGTACCATTCATCACTGGCCTGGATAAAGTGTGTCCCATATTTTTCCATGCAGATCTTCTGGTATTTCTCGATCAGATCAATGATCTCACCAGCATCCTGCGCATTAAACGGCTCTAACGGATATAATCCCTCCCGGTACCTGGATAATCCTACCGGCACCACCGAGACACTTTCCACATTTGGCAGATATTCCATCAGCTTCCGGATGCTGTATTCCAGTTCCTTGCCATCGTTTACACCCTTGCAGAGTACGATCTGTCCGTTCATCCGGATTCCGGCTTCATTCAGGATATCCACCTTTTTCAGTGCCTCCCCGGCGAAACGGTTATTCAGCATCTTACAACGCAGATCCGGGTTCATGGTCTGGAAGGAAATATTGATGGGCGACAGATGATATCTGCAGATTCTGTCGATATCATGGTCTGACATATTTGTCAGTGTCACATAATTTCCTTGCAAAAAAGACAGACGGGAATCGTCATCCTTAAAATACAGGGTATCCCGCATGCCCTTCGGCATCTGATCGATAAAGCAGAAAATGCATTTGTTATGGCAATGACGGTATTCGTCCATCAGACCGTTCTCAAATTCGATGCCCATATCCTCATCAAATTCCTTGTCGATCTCTAAGAGCCACTGCTCTCCGTCCGGCTTCTCTACCAGCATCTCAATATAAGTATCCTGTGTCAGAAACTGATAATCAAAAATGTCTTCGATCTCTGTATTATCTATGGCCAGTACTTTATCTCCGGGAGCGATCTCCAGTTCCTCCGCGATGCTTCCCGGCTTTACTGTTTTTACAATATGTTCTTTTTTCTTCATTCTAATTCACCTAACCATCTTTCTCCTATCCATTGTACAAGAAATTCCTTGACGTGTCACTAGCATAATGTTATAAATTAATTGTTATATTCAGAATAGTTCCGCAAAATTAAGCATCGAAGATGCGCTTTTGCGAAGGAAGATCTGCATATTTTTACGAACAATAAAGCTCGTCCAGGAGGGACATCATGCCTAATTTACACGAACTGGAAAATGCCATGCCCGTGGCTCCTTTGAAGATCATCGCTCTGCCTTCCGCAGAAAAAATGGGACGCCGCATCAATGACTACATGGTAGAATTCCGTAAGAGTATCCATAATGACAAAGTGAAAAACGATCCTGCCTTTCACGGCTATATCGAGAGCAACTATCTCGTAGACGTGGATGTGCCCCGTTTCGGAAGCGGTGAAGCCAAAGCGCAGATCAGCGAGACCATCCGCGGTAAGGATCTGTTCATTCTCACCGATGTATGCAATCATAGTATTACTTACAACATGAACGGCTATACCAACCACATGTCTCCTGATGACCACTACCAGGATCTGAAGCGTGTCATCGCCGCCTGCAACGGCAAGGCCAGACGTATCAACGTCATCATGCCTTTCCTCTATGAAGGCAGACAGCATCGCCGCAGCGGCAGAGAATCCCTGGACTGTGCTTATGCACTGGAAGAGTTACGGGATATGGGAATTGATAACTTTATCACTTTTGATGCCCATGATCCCAGAGTACAGAACTCCACTCCGCTGAATGGATTTGATAATTTTACCACCCCTTACCAGTTCATCAAGTCCTTGTTAAATTCCGAGGACGATATGATCGTGGACAAGGATCATCTGTTAGTCATCAGCCCGGATGAAGGAGCTCTGGATCGTGCCATTTATTTTGCCAGCGTTCTGGGTGTCGATACTGGTATGTTCTACAAGAGACGTGACTATTCCACCATCGTCAACGGCAAGAACCCTATCGTTGCTCACGAATTCTTAGGTGACAATATTGAAGGTAAGGATATCATCATCATCGATGACATGATCTCCTCCGGTGGAAGTATGCTGGATACTGCAAAACAGTTAAAGGCCATGAAAGCCAGACGCGTATATATCTGCTGTACTTTCGGCTTGTTCACCGACGGTCTGAAGAATTTCGACGCTGCTTACGAGCATGGTGATTTCGATAAGGTCATTACTACGAACCTTACCTATCTGCCGCCTGAGATCTACACCAGACCTTATTTCGTGGAAGCCGATATGAGCAAGTTCATTGCTTCCCTGATCGACTTTATGAACCATGACGCTTCTCTGTCCAATGTCATGGCTACCACCGAAAAGATCCACGGTATTGTAGAAGTCTACAACAATCGTACGGAAATGAGCGAATTTCATTTTTAATTTCCAACAGATCTGACAACGCATAAAAAAACGCAGAAGCCGTTATGGTTTCTGCGTTTTTCAGTTATATTGCTTATTTCAGTATTTCTTATTTCGCCATTTCTAAACCTCTTTCGACACGGTCTCCTTCAGCTGCTCAGTGGCGGGTTCTTCCGGCTTATGGTATTCCGGGAAATCCAATATAATCTTAAACAGATCTCCATCCAGCTGAATCTGGAATTCTCCGTGCTGTGCCTTGGTCAGATTTTTCGCAATATACAGACCCAGACCACTTCCCTCGGTAGTACGGGAAGCATCTCCCCGGATAAATCTCTCTGACAGTTCCTCACCCTTGAGATTCATGGGCCGGTCGGAAATATTTTTCAGAGAAGCGATGACTCTTCCGTCCTTTACCTGCATCTCCAGATAGACTCTGGTTCCCTCCAGGGCATACTTGCAGATATTCTGAAACAGATTTTCAATGATTCTCCACATCCTGCGGCTGTCGGCATAGATCATGCCGGCCACATCATTTCCGTCAAAGATCACCTGCAGCTTTTTCTCTTCCATTCTGTCGGAGAATTCTCCCACTGCCTGATTCAGCAGTTCCGTCAGGTTCAACTGTTCCAGATTCAGCACAATGTTACCGGAGGAGATTTTCGAAGCCTCCACCAGATCATCCGTCAACTGTTTCAGTCTCTGGGATTTGCTGTCCAGCACCTCAATATAGCTTCTGGCCGGTTCTTCCGTGATCTTTAGGCGTTTCAACAGATCCACATAATTGATAATGGAAGTCAGCGGTGTCTTAATATCATGGGAGACATTGGTGATCAGATCCGATTTCATCTGCTCATCCTTCATGCTGGTGCTTACCGCCTTGCGGATACCCTCTCCGATGTTATTGACTGCATCCGCCATCTCACGGTTGTCCCCATGAAGAGATTCCACATCCAGCTTATAATCCACTTCTCCATCACGGATCCTTCGGATTCCTTCCACGATATCGATCTGCTCCGCTTTTTGCTTGAACCTTAGTACCCCCACAATGCCGTCCAACACAATAGCCCCCAGTGCCGGAAGCACCCACAGAGCGCTTTTTCCCCGTAGCAGATAAGCTCCGAAAATTCCTGCCAGATTCACCAGTAGAAACAGATTATACGGGATCAGTGAGCTGATGGCGGAATTTCTGTGGGAAACCACAAAATGTACCGCCTTACCGAAGCTTGTGACGATCCAGTGCAGGAAACTGTCACTCCACATATTGTGGGATTTGATCCTGCGGATCAGGCTGTACCAGAAAACATTGATTCCCATGCTTACGCAGAAGCCATACAGCGCAAAGACACCGTAGGCTGTCAGCCGTGTGATCTCCCGCCCCTGGATCTCGGAATGGCTGAGATATACCTTATTGGCCACATTCATCAGATAATCGTATCCGATTCTTCCGCCATAGATAAATCCCACCAGCAAAAGCGCCATGAACTCGATCCAGACATGATCGATACCGTTCAGGTACAGAACCGGCTCATCCTCCTCATCGTAAGCCACGCCGGCCGTTACGGTAAGATAAATACCCACCAGCAGCCACAATACTGCCAGCAGGATCCCTCCGCCGATCAGATACCAGATATTCGGAACGATTCTCTGGAACACCACATTGGCATTGTAAAAGGAATCTCCCTCCACCGGATAATTGGTATCCACTGCGATCCAGATATGAGTCATATCCGGATGCACATAACCATACTCTTTCAGATACTGATAGATCTGGCCCTCAGTCATTCCTGTGTTGCCGGTAAATTCCAGACTGTCCGGATAATAGATCAGATACCGTCTGTACTCCGAAAAATAATCCGTAATATCATTATCGGAACTGTTCTCAAACTCCGATACATTCGTATAGGTTCTGCTAACTCCATCTGTTGTCATCATACGGACCACATATTTCAGATTGCCCGCATCTTCTTTATACAGATCATTACAGTTCTGATACTGCTCATAGTTGGCTGACAACGTCTGGATCGTCATCTCCAGATTGCTCTGCAGCGCAATATATTCGATCCAGTTGTCCGCACAGGCTGTCAGCTGCTTCTCTCCGTCTACGGTGGCATAACGGTTCACCAGCATCGGGAAATATACCGTCAGCGTACCATCGTCTTCTCTGGATACCCGGATATCCTGTACACTCTCTTTCACAATGTATGTGAAAGCCAGGTCTTCCAGCCGATCGGTTCTCTGGCTCTCCGGAATTGCCTCGATTGCCTGTGCGACTGCTTCCTTCTGCTCCTCCGTCTGCTCTCCGCCTGCCACGAACACCAGCTGTCCGTCCGCATCCACGCGGAAGTTCGACTCCAGGTCTATCGGTCCGAAATAATTCACGAAGTCCGACATACTCATAATACGATCTGTATATTCCGCACCGTATTTTCCCCATTTGATCAGATCTTCCAGCTCATAAACTGCTGTTACAGGGCAATCTGCACCGCCGGTTTTCCCTGAAGCAAATTCCGTGATATCAACATGCTTATGCGGATCAAAGCTTCCATTGGTCTCCATCTGTCCTTTGATCACCATAAGCTGGATAATATCCGATACCGAGCTCTGGAACAGATCATGGAAAATCACGGAATCTTCAAATTGCGTTTCCGCATCCAGAGGGGATAATTCATATACTTTTGTGCCATCCGCTGTGTCTACCGCCAGATAGGAATTGAACAAAACCGCCGCGATTGCCACCAGCAAAAGCAAAGCCGCCGTCTGCTGCACCAGTCCCAGCATCAGCCGTTTCAATGTAGGTCGTCTCATGCCTGCTCCTTGTCGATCTTATAGCCTACTCCCCATACCACTTTCAGATACCGGGGTTCCTTGGGATTGATCTCGATTTTTTCACGGATATGCCGGATGTGTACCGCCACGGTATTGTCCGCTCCGATGGCATCCTCATTCCAGATGCTTTCATAGATCTGATTGATGGAAAATACCCTGCCCTGGTTCTTCATCAAAAGTAATAAAATATTATATTCGATAGGTGTCATTTTTACTGGTTCATCGTCCACTGTCACCTGTTTGATATCATCATTGAGGATCAGTCCACCCACCTGATAGATTGCTTTGTTCTCACCGGTCAGGCTCCCCAGGGAAGTATATCTGCGCAAGTTGGATTTGACTCTCGCCACTAGTTCCAACGGATTAAAAGGCTTGCAGATATAATCATCCGCACCGATATTCAGCCCCAGGATCTTGTCCGTGTCTTCCGATTTGGCCGACAGGATAATAATGGGAATGCTGCTGTATTCCCGGATCTTCAATGTAGCCCGTATGCCATCCAGCCGGGGCATCATGATATCCATGATCAACAGATGGATATCCTCCTTGTCCAGGATCTGAATTGCCTGTTCCCCATCATACGCTTTATATATTTTATAGCCATCCTGACTCAGATAGATCTCGATGGCATCCACGATCTCTCTGTCATCATCACATACAAGAATATTTGCCATACTTTCCTCATTTCTCCGTTACTTCCCGGTTCCCCATCATTTTCGTTATTTCTATTTAAACATAATATTTTTAAATATTTTCGTGTTTTTTCTTAAATTTTCTTAATTCCCGTCAGGCACTCAGGAACTCAGGACTCCTTCAGCATTAAAAATGCCGCCAGATTTCCCCTCTGTCCGTGACTTGCCCGGTGGGAAAACAGATACTCCGGATTGTGGCAGGTACAGACGTTCGTTACCGCCATATGTTCCGGCGGGATCCCCACCCTTAACAGAATGCTCTGATTGGCTTTCCACAGATCAAGCTGATATTTACCCGGTGCTTTGCCCGGCTGCAGCACATCCTCCGGAAAGCCTTCCCGGAACTGTTCCGCCACTTCTTCACTCACTTCATAACAATCCACACAGATGGACGGTCCGATGGCCGCCACCAGCTCCTCCGGGCGGCTGTTAAAATGTTCCTGCATATATCGTACCATACAAGCTCCCATTCCCGCTACCGTTCCTCTCCAGCCGGAATGCGCCAGTCCGATGGCCCTGTGTACCGGATCCACGAAATACAGAGGAACACAGTCTGCATAAAAAGTCACCAGTGCGATTCCGGGGATATCCGTAGCCAGACCGTCTATATCGTCATAGACCGATGGTCTGGTGATCCCATTTCCGGCATCTGCTTTCGTCACCAGATGAATATTCGTGGTATGGGTCTGTTTCGATGCCACCATATGTTCCGGGTCTGTTCCCAGTACTTCACCAATCCGTCTGTAATTCTCTCTGACACATTCCAGGTCATCTCCTCTGGAAAAACTCAGGTTCATAGTGGAATAGATTCCGTTGCTGACACCACCGGTCCTTGTGGTAAACAGATGTTCCACCACACCGGTCTCTTCCAGCTTCGGGAATACCAGATACTCCAGTTCCCCTTTTTGTCTCTGCTGTATACTGTCTGTGTCTCTGCTGTCTGTTCTGCTCAATGGATACATGTTTCTAACTCCTTGCACTATAATGATGCGGAAAAGCATTTGGAATCCAGTGAAGTGCCTCCCCCTGGATTGCCACCACATCATAGCGCACCCAGGTATCCTCCCCATAATGATGCAGATAACGGTAATAATCCGCAACTCTGCAAATGGTTCTCTGTTTCGCCGTTGTCACGGCCTCCGCCGCATTTCCCTTTTCATCACCGGAACGGTATTTCACTTCCACAAACACAAGATATTTTCCGTCTCTGCCGATAATGTCGATCTCACCGTTCCTGCCTCTGCGGAAATTCCGTTCCAGGATACGCATTCCCTGTTTCTCCAGATAGTCCGCAGCCATCTGCTCATATACATTCCCCGTCTGTCTGGTATTCAACCCTTATGTTTTCCCCCGTTTGCCACACTTTCCTTTACCATGCGGTGATCCACAGCATCCACAAATACCAGAATCTCCGCCACCACTTCATACAACTCCGGCGGGATCATCTCGCCGATGTCCAGCCGGGACAGTGTATCCGCCAGCTTGTCATCCCGATGGATCGGCACACTGCTCTCCTGGGCCTTCTCTATGATCTTCTCCGCCAGAATTCCCTTGCCGCTGGCTATGACTCTGGGTGCCTCATCCGAGGGATCGTATTCCAGTGCTACGGCCTGTTTTACTTTCTTTTTCTCGTCATTCATTCTGTTTCCTCTATGGCCTTCTTAACATACATGGTTTCAGACGCACAAAACATATACGTTTTCTCCGTGCTGCGCACTCTCGAAATCGTAACAATCATTCGTATTCCGGACTATCGTCCTGCATACTCATGTTTGTCCGCTCCTCTCATAGGAAACATCTGCTTCCTGCTAGCAGTCACGTCTGTTCTTCATTGACCTTACAAAACATATACGTTTTCTCCGTGCTGCGCACTCTCGAAATCGTAACAATCATTCGTATTCCGGACTATCGTCCTGCATACTCATGTTTGTCCGCTCCTCTCATAGGAAACATCCGCTGCCTGCTAGCAGTCACGTCTGTTCTTCATTGACCTTACAAAACATATACGTTTTCTCCGTGCTACGCACTCTCGAAATCGTAACAAACATTCGTATTCCGGACTATCGTCCTGCATACTCATGTTTGTCCGCTCCTCTCATAGGAAACATCCGCTGCCTGCTAGCAGTCACGTCTGTTTCCTATGGATGAGCTATGTTCTCACATCAAAGGCATATTGTGCTACCGGAACACTTCCTTCTGTCTTAAGAAGCGGTGCCATGGCCTGCGCCGTCTGCTGTAATTCGGTACGCAGTGTTGTCTCACATTTACAATCATAGCCTCTTTTTTGCAACCGCTCTGTCAGCACATCCATATTAGCCTCCAGGTAATCCAGGATTGCATCATTCTGTACATAAAATTTGGTGCTGACTTTGGTATCCTTCAGAGTCACATACACATCAAGCGGTCCCAGATGTTCCATATCCAGATGCAGCAGTGCGCTGACCTGTCCGTCTTTTCTGGCAAGATTTTTCTTGTTGGTATATACAAACAGTTCCCCCGTCTTATGCTCTCCCTGCCGTAGATGCAGCGGCAGCTGGATATAGGCATAGGTCTGGTTGATCTGTTGCAGGAAATCCACGTTCTGACTTAAATTCGTCACGTTCTGATAAGCACTTGAACCACGCTGTCCGTTTTCTTCCAAAAGATTACTCAACCCCTTCAACTGTTTTCCCAGCTTCTGGTAAAGTTCCTCCACCTTCTCCGGAGATTCCACATCCTCTGGTTTTATGCTCCACCGATCCGCCAGGAGTTTTGCCGGAAGCTCTGCCACTTTGGAATTATGGAGAATACTGCGCAGCAAGGGAATATCTTTCGTCTCCAGCCCCTGCTTTAACAGTTTCTGCAGATTCTGCAGCTGTGGTGCCTCCTGTGTTTTTTCTGCACCGGGATTTTCTTTTATCGTCTGACCGTTGCCCGGTGCCGTCTCCGTCGGTTCCTCTATGATGGTCTTCTGCCCCGGCACAGCTTCCGGTGCTGTTGCCGAAGACTGTACTGGCATCTGTTCTGCCTCTTCCGGGGTCACTGTCACATCCACGCCAGGCTCCGGCAGAGGTCCCTCGGTCTGTTGTTGTCCTGTTACCGTCTCTCCGTCCGCATCTTCGAAAGCCAACAGTTCCAGAACCTCACTGTAGATTGTGGCGGCCTGCTCTATGTCTCCGCTCTCTACCAGCCCCTGCAGCATATTTGTCAGACTTTCTCCGGTCTCTGCGATTCCTGCTGTCAGCTGATGTGTCAGATTGCGATAGGATGCCATCTGTGTGATATTTTCCTCCGTCACCGGAAGTTCCACTCTGTGAAGATTCACGAGATCCAGAATCTCCGCATCCGGGAACGCATTACTTTCATGCCAGATCTGCTGCAACGTATTCTTATCAATAGGAAGCCCCGCATCCATCAGTTGTTTTGTCATGGCTACCGTATTCTCGTTCACCGGCAGCGATGCCATATCCAACGCTTTCAGTACGGTTCCTTCTGTTGCCATATTGGTAAAAAGAGGACTCAGATTCAGTGTCTGCCCGTTATTTTTTACCTGAAAGGTAATGTTCTGCCCCAGTTCCAGACGGATATCCGCATCCACTTTTGCATCCACCAGGACATCCTGCAGCAGACGGATCTGCGCATTATTGCCCTCCCTGGAGACCACCTCTCCTCTGAGGGTCTGCCCGGGAACCAGTGCACGGATCTGCCGGTTTACCTGTTCGGTATTCGCATTATTTGGAGTCTGTACTCTGCTGTTATCCGCTATTTTATCCTGTGAGAACCATCCTGTCAGCTTCATATTTTCTCTCCCGGCACGCTAAAATGCCTTAAAATCCGAAATTTTTGATAAAGCTGTGTCTGTGGATCGGAGTCGGTCCATACTCCTTCAGTGCCGCAATATGTGCCGCACTGCCGTACCCTTTGTTGGATGCAAAATCATACTCCGGAAACACATCAGCATACTGCTCCATCAGACGGTCCCTGGTCACCTTGGCCACAATACTGGCCGCACCGATAGAAATGCTCTTGGCATCGCCCTTGATGATCGGCACCTGTCGGATTTCCACTCCGGGAATCGTCACAGCATCGTTCAACAACAGATCCGGTGCCGGATCCAGTTTGCCGACAGCCTCCCGCATGGCCTCATAGGTTGCCTGTAAAATATTGATCTCATCGATCCGCTCCGGAGAAGCATAGCCCACTGCCCAGGCCACCGCTTCCTTCGTGATCACATCGTACAGCTCTTCTCTCTTTTTTTCGGATAACTGCTTGGAATCATTAATGTATAAAATATCACAATCCTTCGGCAGAATGACAGCACCTGCCACTACCGGTCCCGCCAGAGGACCTCTTCCCACTTCGTCAATTCCGCAGATATAGGTATATTGTGCGTATTCTTTCTCGTATTTTTTCAGATTCTCGATCCGCTGACGTTCCTTTTCCAGAGCATCTATCTTTTTCTTTGCGCTAGACACCAGCTTCTGCACACCGCTTCTGGGATCATTCTCATATTCTGCTATAAATTCAGGCAGCTTTTCCATTGAAGCTGCCTGTAATATTTCCTTGATCTTTGCTGCACTTTCCATTTGTTTATCCCCATTTATGGTTATTGATGTTGTAATACACCGAAATCAGAAACCGGCCAGATCCGGAGCCAGGCTTTTCCGATGATATTTTCTCTTTTTATGTTACCCACCATATCCGTACGACTGTCGCTGGAATTGTTGCGGTTGTCTCCCATGACAAAATATTCATCATCCCCCAGTTCAATGGGTTCCGCCGCCCGGCCGATGGTCTCCGGTTTTATGACTTCCATGCCGTAGTTCTCTTCCAGCTTTTCCCCGTTGATGTAGATACTGCCATCATCCATGATCTGTACCGTCTCTCCCGGCAGTCCGATGATACGCTTGATATAATAGGTGTTGTCCTGGAATTGAAACGGGAAGACAATGATGTCAAAGCGTTCCGGATCATGAAAACGATAGCTTAACTTATCCACGATCAGATTATCCCCGTTGTGCAGGGTATTCTCCATGGAGGCTCCCTCCACTTCCGTACGCTGTCCTACAAAGGTGATCACCAGCCATACCGCTCCCAGTACACAGAGCAGGTAGATCGCTGTGTTTAATAATTCTCTCATGATTCTGTTCATCTGTCTATATCCTCTCCAGTGTTATTCGTCCCAGCTTGCCGCTCCGGAAATCATCGATCAGGATGCCGGCGGCTTTCCCCAGATCCAGTTGTTCTCCCTTTGCATAGCATTTGCGGCTCTCTGCCACTGCTTCCAGTATCTCTATGGGCTTTCCCGCAGGATCTGCCTCGTAGCGTTCCTGCAAAGCCTTCGGATAAAGTTCTTTGATGGCTCCGATCAGATCACAGGCCAGTTCATCCGGAATTAGGATCTCATCGTTCATGGATCCGATAAATGCCAGACGCATTCCTACCTGCTGGTCCTCGAATTTGGGCCACAGGATACCGGGGGTATCCAGAAGTTCCAGTCCTTTATTCAGACGGATCCACTGTTTTCCCTTGGTCACACCGGGTTTATTTCCCGTCTTGGCGCAGGCTTTTCCCGCGAAGGAATTGATAAAAGTGGATTTTCCCACATTGGGGATTCCCACTACCATAGCACGTACCGGTCGATTTACGATGCCTCGCTTTCTGTCACGTTCAATCTTCTCCTTGCAGACTTCCTGTACCAGCCCCTGAATCGACTTGATTCCCATACCGGTACGGGAATTGATTTCCAGTACACCCATTCCCTGATTTGAAAAATACTCGACCCATTTCTTATTCCACACTGGATCTGCCAGATCTGATTTATTCAACAAAATGATACGGGATTTACCTTTTCCCAGTTCATCGATATCCGGATTTCTGCTGCTGATGGGGATTCTGGCATCTACAAGTTCAATCACCAGATCGATCAGCTTGATATTTTCCTGCATCATACGCCTTGCTTTGGTCATATGACCGGGATACCACTGATAATTCATTTTTCTATTCTCCTACCATACTTTCTATTTGATAAAGCCGATGCCATCCGTCCCGGATTTTAAGTGGAACCAGGCTTTGCCGATCATATCGCCCTCCTCCACCGGTCCGATATTGGCGGATCTGCTGTCTTCGCTGTTATTCGGGTTGTCCCCGATGCAGAAATACTCCTTGTTCCCAAGGATGATCTCGTTTTCCGCTATACCCGCATCCAGGATCCGTTCCGTCACCCATTTGCTTTCCTGCCCGTTGACATACAGAGTTCCGTCCGCGATCCTTACCTTGTCTCCCGGCCCTGCCACAACACGCTTGACATAATAATGGGAATTTTCATTGCCATTCGGCAGAAATGCTACTATGTCTCCCGCCTTCGGAGAAGATAAAACATACAGAAAACGGTCAATAAATATCTGCTGTCCATTCTCCAGTGTCGGTTCCATGGACATGCCCACAACTCTGGTGGACTTTCCCAGAAAGATAACCACCACTGCAGCCAGAAAGACTGACAGTGCAATGCCGAAGATCCAGCTGAAAATTTCCCTGAGCAGTTCCTGACTGATCTTTTTCTTTTTTTTATAAAAACTTAGTCCCTTATTTCTCAATGTTCTGTCCTATCTCGCATAGTGTTTATAAGTCTCAGTGTACCATATCCGTATTCCTTTTTCAAATAAATATAAAAGGCAGCTGTCAGAAACAGCTGCCCCTCTTCGGTCAATGTAATTATTTAACTAATTCCTTAACCTTTGCCTTCTTACCAACACGATCTCTTAAGTAATTCAGCTTAGCACGTCTTACTTTACCTTTTCTTACAACTTCGATCTTCTCTACGTTGGGAGAATGTAAAGGCCAAGTCTTCTCTACGCCGATACCGTTGGAAGTCTTTCTAACAGTGAAAGTCTCTCTGTTGCTGCCGCCCTGTCTCTTCAGTACAACGCCTTCGAATACCTGGATTCTCTCACGGTTACCCTCTTTGATCTTGCCGTATACCTTAACGGTATCGCCGACTTCAAACTGATCAACGGTTGCTTTTAACTGTTCTGCTTCGATCTCTTTGATAATGTTACTCATAATGAGCCTCCTTCATAAAATGGATGTTCTTAATACCCTTATTGGTAGCAGAGGACCATCTCGTTTTCACAACATTCAGATTTTACCATAAGGCCATATAAAAAGCAAGCTTTTTTTAATTATATAGCCACCAGATCGCGGGATCCGACAGATTCAGCCCCAACCGTTCCTGCAGTTGTATGGACGCTTCATTTCCATTCACAATATGGGCGTAGGGGATCATCCCCTGTTCTCTCTGTTTGTTGATCAGATAACCTTCCAGGGATGCTGCAAGTCCTTGTCTGCGGTATGCATCCTCCACATACAGCATTCCCATGCTGCCGTCATTGTGGCATCCGATAAAACCACAGAGTTTTCCCTCGATATAGATGCCGAAGACATCTCCTGCTGTAATCCTCTCCCGGACATAAATCTCGTCTCCCAGGTGATAATGCTCCGCCACATAAGGAACCTCTTCCACTGTCAGCTGCCGGATGTCCTTGTGCCTCACCGGAAGTGGTTCCCCTCTGGTATAGCACGCCTGGGAACATAGCATACTGCCATGATACCCTAAAATTTCACTGACACGTTCATTCCACCGGTCTGTCACGGTCACGATACTATGCCCCGACACGGCTTTCGGAATGAGCGGCAGCATTTTCTCCAAATGCTCCTCATCCTCCGCATTCAGCATGGCATTGCCGATCTCCGGCAGATAGATCAGTACATTTTTCCCCTCCGCATAGAGAACTTCTCCCAATCCTCTGGACAGTGTCTCCATCATATGAATAAAAATACGTTTCTTCGCGGAAAGTTTTTTTATGACTTTCTGTTTTTCCTGATATTTCGCATAGAGATCCGGGCGGCGTTCTTCCGTCCGTCTCTCGGACTGTTCCAGCCGCCAGGCATTGATCTTTTTATGATTGCCCGACAGAAGTACCTCCGGTACTTTCTTTCCGTGCCATTCCTCCGGGCGGGAATACTGGGGATATTCCAGCAGATCGTTATGGAAGCTCTCTGTCTCGGCAGATTCGTCGTTATTGAGTACCCCGGGCACCAGTCTGGCCACCGCGTCCACCACGACCATGGCTGCCAGTTCCCCACCGGTGAGGACATAATCGCCGATAGAAATATAATCCGTCACGACCTCTTCCAGAACTCTCTCATCGATTCCCTCATAATGTCCGCAGAGCAATACCAGTTCCTCTTCCCCGGACAGTTCTCTTGCTTTTTTCTGGGTAAAAGGGGCTCCCTGTGGTGTCAGATAGACGCAGCGTACCTTTCTGTCTCCTGCCACCACCCGGTAGGCATCATAGACCGGCTGTGCCTGCATCAGCATTCCGGCCCCGCCGCCATAGGTGTAATCATCCACTTTTCCGTGCTTATCCTGTGTGTAATCCCGGATATTCACCGCATCTATGGAAATCAGATTCTTCTCCGCTGCCCGGCCTAAAATACTGGTTGCCAGCCCCTGCTGCACCATTTCGGGGAACAGGGTCAGAATATGAAACTTCATCATAAGTCAAGCAGTCCTTCCAGTACATGTACCTGCATTGTGCCATTTTCCACGTCCACATTCAGGATACACTGTTTGATAGCGGGCAGAAGCAGGCTCTTACCGTCTGCCATTTCCACCTCGTAGACATCATTGGCACCGGTCTCGATCACATCTTTTACCGTGCCCAGTTCCTTACCGTCTTCATCCTGCACTTTCAGTCCGATCAGATCGGCGATGAAATACTCGTCCCTTTGCAGACGCACTGCATTTTTGCGGGTCACGTACAGGCTCTTCTGACGATATTTTTCTATATCATTAATGTTGTCCAGCCCTTTAAATTTCAAAATCACAAACTGCTTAAAGAACTTGACACCCTCAATTTCCAGATTCATTTTTTCCTTGCCGGTATCCAGAACGACTTCCTTTAATCTGCGGAATCTTCTGGGATCATCCGTGGTAGGATATACCTTT
This sequence comes from Lachnospiraceae bacterium GAM79, assembly GCA_003584705.1. Lineage (GTDB taxonomy): Bacteria > Bacillota > Clostridia > Lachnospirales > Lachnospiraceae > Acetatifactor > Acetatifactor acetigignens. The sequence goes on along the minus strand of AP018536.1, from coordinate 1,872,172 downwards.
ACTTCTCCTCTCACCCCGTGGGTGGAAGTGATAATGCCGACCTGCAACAGATCTTCCATATAGTTTTACTCCATTCCGGCTTTAGCCAAAAAACGGAGAAACACACGCCTGTATGTTTCTCCGCTCAACGTCAGGGATCTCTCAATTCGAAATTAAACGATCTCAACGTCCACTCTTGTGTTGTCTTTGGATGATGCTGCTTTCACAACGGAGCGGATTGCTTTTGCAATACGTCCCTGCTTACCGATCACCTTACCCATATCGGACGCAGCTACATGAAGTTCAAGGACGATATTTTTTCCTTCTGTCTTCTCAGTTACAACTACTTCATCCGGATTATCAACGAGTGCCTTTGCAACTACTTCTACTAGTTCCTTCATAATCCACCTCCGATGAATAGATATTTAGAACTTATTTCTCGATTCCTGCAACCTTGAAAAGCTTAGCAACCTGCTCGGTAGGCTGAGCACCGTTCTGTAACCACTTCTTAGCCAGCTCTTCATTGATCTTGAAAGTGGAAGGATCGGTGGAAGGATCGTAGGTACCGATCTCCTCGATGAATCTACCGTCTCTGGGGGAACGGGAATCTGCTACGATAATTCTGTAAAAAGGAGCCTTCTTCTGTCCCATTCTTCTTAATCTGATCTTTACTGCCATTTCTTTTTCCTCCATTAATTAAAAATAAAATAATTTATATGATAAGAACTGATTGTTCATATCGGACTTAAGTTAAGTAAACAGTGCTAGAAAAATCTGCCGCCAATACCGGGAAATTTTCCGCCGCCGAACATACCACCCATGCCGCCGCGGCCCTTTTTGCCGCCGCCAAACTGCTTCATCATCTTCTGTGTCTGCTCGAACTGTTTGATAAAACGATTCACCGTTGCAATATCCACACCGGCACCTTTTGCAATACGGTGTTTTCTCTGAGGGGTCAGGATCTTGGGATTCCTGCGTTCCTCTTTTGTCATGGATAATACGATGGCTTCCGTACGCTTCATCTGCGTCTCATCAATGGCACCTTCCAGATCCGATGCCTTGATCCCCATTCCGGGAAGCATCCCTAAGATGCTGGACAGACCGCCCAGATTACGCATCTGCTTCATGCTCTCCAGGTAATCCTCAAAATCAAACTTACCTTTCTTCATGCGGCCGGCCATATCACGGCTCTTCTCCTCGTCAATATCGATGTTGGCCTGTGCCTTGTCAATGAGGGATAACACATCACCCATACCAAGGATACGGCTTGCCATACGATCGGGATAGAACTGCTCTAAATCGGACAATTTCTCTCCCATACTTACAAAAAGGATCGGCTTGCCGGTGACTGCTTTGATGGAAAGTGCCGCACCGCCTCTGGTATCACCGTCCATCTTGGACAGGATTACGCCATCGACGCCTACCTTTTCATCAAATTCTTTTGCCACATTTACGGCATCCTGACCGGTCATGGCATCGACTACCAAAAGTGTCTGATGCACGGTCACGGTCTCCTTGATCTCCTGTAATTCCGCCATCATGTCTTCATCCACATGAAGTCGTCCGGCAGTATCGAGGATCACTACATTATGACCGTTTTTCTCCGCATACGCAATGGCTTTCTTCGCAATCTCGGCAGGTTTATGATCCGTTCCCATGGAGAACACATCAACTTCCTGCTTCTTACCATTGATCTGTAACTGTTCAATGGCTGCGGGACGGTAAATATCGCAGGCTACCAACAAGGGCTTCTTGCCCTTGAGTTTCAGCTTACCGGCGATCTTGGCCGTTGCGGTGGTCTTACCTGCACCCTGAAGACCTGCCATCATGATAACGGTAATGGCTTTGCCGGGCTGCATGGCAATCTCTGTGGTCTCACTGCCCATGAGATTTACCATCTCTTCATTTACGATCTTGATCACCATCTGTCCGGGATTCAGACCGTTCATGACGTCCTGGCCAATGGCACGTTCCTCCACTGCCTTCACGAACTGCTTGACTACCTTGAAGTTAACATCTGCCTCCAACAGTGCCATCTTGACTTCCTTCAGTGCAGACTTGACATCCTCTTCCGTCAGGCGGCCCTTGCTTCTTAAGTTTTTAAAAACATTCTGGAGTTTGTCTGTTAAACTTTCAAATGCCATTTGCTGCTCCTTACCATTCCTTTAAAAGGGATCTGGATAATTCCCGGATGCGTTCCATCCGTTCTCCGGGATCCGTATCATTCTCTGCCGTCAGCTGTTCGATCTCACCGATCTTCTCCTTGGCCGCCATGAAACGTTCCACCAGATGAAGCTTGCTCTCGTAATCCTGCAGGATCCGGTCACAGCGCTTGATCAGATCATGGACGCCCTGTCTGCTGATGCCCTGTTCTCCCGCGATCTCACTGAGAGACATATCATTATATACTGCATCCTCATACACTCTCTGCTGATGCTCGGTGAGAAGTTCACCGTAGAAATCATATAACAGATTCTGTTCCAAAATCCTGTCCATCTTATCCAGTGCCTTTCTATAGGTCATGCGATATGCACCTTGGCTATCATACTATAGAAAAGTATAGGTGTCAAGTATTTTTTCTTTACACCTTTTTATGTAAATTGAGAGTTAGTAAAGAAATGCTATCAAATCCCCGTAGCCCTTGGCAGGGTATAAGAAACGCGGCACGCTCGCACTCTGTCGCAGAGCGTAGCGGTACATAAGCGGTCATAATACGACCGCTAAGTACCGACGTCTGCTTACGGCACTGCTTATTCTTATACCCAGCCGGGGCTACTGTTTTTTTAAAACTTTCCAAAATGCAGAACGCCCATGGCGGACGGAATGTCCTTCCGAGGATGTTTGTCGGGAGGTGGTGATATTTTCTCGAAAAGTGTAGAAAAACAGGGTGGAGCGAACAGGACGTTTGCGACAGGCGGACGTTGCCATGGATGGCAACTGGAGCCGTGCCCGTGCGGTTTAGAACCGCTACTCACTTTTCGTCAGAAAATTCCCACCGGGAGACCTTACATCGAGGAAGGACATTCCGTCCGCCATGGGCGTTCGTGGATTTGTTTCACTAACTTTCAATTCTACAAACTTTAGTAGACCCGGATTATGCCTGAGATTTCTCTCACAACAGACATGCCTTCCATGATGCGGATGGCGTCGTTGAAATGTCTCTCGGTCACAAGATCGGTGATGACCACGATCTCGGCAATACCGTCGTGGCTGCGTTTCTGTACCATCTGGGCGATGCTGACATCGTTGTTACCAAGAACTCCGGCGATATTGGCCAATGCTCCGGCACGGTTCTCTACCTGCAGGCGCAGGAAGAAACGGCTCTTCGTCTCCTCCACATCCAGTACGAGAAGTTTCTTGTGGCTGTCACTGCCAATCTTGCCGCAACTTCCATGGATAATATTACGCATCACATCGATGACATCTCCCAATACCGCACTGGCAGTGGGCATCTGTCCGGCGCCCCGTCCCATGAACATGGCATCATCACAAGCCTGACCATGAACAAATACGGCATTGAAGGAATCTCTGACCGTGGCAAGAGGATGGCTGTCCGGGATCAATGTGGGATGTACTTTTACTTCAATTCCTTTACCTGTAAGCTTTGTAATACCCAACAGTTTAATCACATAGCCGAATTCTTTCGCATACCGGATATCCTCTGCTGTAATCTTCGTGATGCCTTCCGTATAAACCTGAGGGAACGTCACGCGGGAGCTGAAAGCGATGGATGCCATAATGGCGATCTTGCGTCCCGCATCATAGCCTTCCACGTCTGCTGTGGGATCTGCTTCCGCATAGCCCAGTCTCGTAGCCATATCCAGAGCTTCTTGATACCCCATACCTTCCTCGGACATTTTGGTCAAAATATAGTTTGTCGTACCGTTGACGATTCCCATGATCTCCGTCAATTGACTTCCCGCCAGGCTCTGACGCAAAGGCCGGATAATGGGAATGGCTCCTGCCACTGCCGCCTCGAATTGTAAGTCGCATTTATTCTCCGTGGCGATCTCAAACAACGGATCCCCATATTCCGCCAGCAGATCCTTGTTGGCGGTGACCACCTGTTTGCCGGCCTTCATGGCTTCTTCCACATAGGTTCTGGCCGGTTCGATGCCGCCCATGACTTCGATGACGATCTGAATCTCGGGATCTTCTAAAATCTCCTGCCAGCTATCTGTGAACAACTCCTGTGGGATTCCTTCTCTTACCTTTCCCGGATTGCGCACCAGAATCTTTTTAATCTCCAGATGTGCTCCTGTCTTCAGGCAGATATCCTCTTCCTGCATCCCTGCCAGCTTGTACACACCGCTTCCAACGGTTCCTGCTCCCAATAATGCTGCATATATCTTACGGTTCTCGCCCATGATTTCTCCTCTCGTTCTGTAAATACTATCTGGGAAATACAACTATGTATCATTATAACAGACCTGTCTGCCAACACAAGATTTTGCTTACATTGTTTTCAATTTATTTGTTAAATAGTGTATCTTCTGGTAAACATCCTGTCGGATCTGTTCTTTTTCTTCTTCCTCTGTTATTCCCATGAATGTCACTACATCTGTTGGTCCGGCATGCTGTGGCGAAGCAAATTTTTCATCCAGCTTCTGACACATTTCTCTGATCAACTCTCTGTCTGTATAAGGCATAAATTCCTTAACAAGTGTTCTTACGCCTCCCTCATATTTGTCAACCATGTAATATATATCATACGCATCCTTCGGTTTTCCCCTCCCCAGTGCTGCTGTCTTCATGACCAGATAAGGCACCACAGAAATCACTTTCACATGTCCACTGTCCTTTGCTCCATCCTCCCGCATATATTCTATTTTCACATCCGTTGGCGGAAAATCAAATGCAAAATTTCCTCCCGTAGCCGGTAAGGTTTTAATACCATCCACATGTTTACTTACATTTCCGCCATCGCCGCCATATTTTCCGGACAGGAAATCCACGTCTACGTCATAGGAAACTCCATCTAAAACTATTGTTTTTATAAATGTAAAATATTTTTCTTCATGTCTTCTATACCCATTTTGTGTCAGTATCCGTTTAATCGTCCGATAGCTTTCTGCCTTTTTGATCTCCAGTTGATTCAGCAGAACATCTACATCAATAGAACCTATATGGTCACCGGCCGGGTATAAAAGTGTCGGAACCCATCCTCCTATGATTCTGATATTATCTGAAAACTCATTCAAAAGATTTACGATCTCTCCGAGTACCATGTATGCGGCTGTCTTTTGTCCCTCTGAATAGTCAGTTGCCTTTTTCAGTTCTTCTTTCATCCTCTGTCCTCTCCGGGTATTCTCTGCGCAGGATTGCCTCCGCAGCCTCTTCCCCTCTTCCGGCATCCCCCAGCAGATCAATTACCGTTTGTGCCGGAGAAGTTACTAATGTATCATGAACAGGCTTTGCGTACATACAGGGGGTTTCGTCATGCGGTATCGTTATCACAACATTTCCTCCGGTATTGACCGGCTGCAATTCCAGATCTTTTACAAATTCCTGAACAAATTGAGGTTCTACATATATTTCGGCTTTTTGATAACGTACTGTCGGCGCATATCGTGCCGCAGCCGAAAAGCCACCTAATATAGCTCCATTATCATGTGTTTTACTCCATTCAGCGGCTGATTGTTCTATCTCCGGAACCGTATCCAAAGAATAAAACTGTAATTTTCTCGCTTCTTTTTGATGATAATCCTTTGCCCATGTATAAAACAGTTCCCTAATGTTCTGCAAACGGAATTCCGTAGTACTCTTATCTATCCAGTCTCTGGCAAGCAAAAAACTTTTCACATTAGATACTGTTCCCAATGCCGTATTGCTCTCCTGAGCCAGCGTTTTCACCTGCCATTTTCGCTCCGGTTCATTCAGCATGGTACGAATAATTGCTGATGCAGCACTTGACGATTTGGATAAGTAATTTTTCTTTTCCCTGTGGGTTATGAACTTGTTATCCTGTCCACTGACATAGAGCAGAAATCTTTTCGTTAAGATATAACAATTTCCGGACAGATCCATATAACTGCATTTTTCCTCTTTCATCGCTCTGGCTGACTGCTCCGAAATATATGGTGCCATAAAAATATAATGCGTTTTATCATCCTGCCGCATCACGATTTCCATAAAATGATTAACGAATCTCTTTTCTCCGTTAGACCTGACTTCAATCACAAATAAAAGAGGCTCATCGCTGTCCTCCAAATACACCTTTGCCTTGAAATCCCCCAACGGTGCATTCTTCTTTTCCAATAACACCTCGATATCCGAAACAAACGGAATTTCTTTCAGCCGGTTGCAAAATTGTTCTCTGGCCAGTTGCTCATATTGTATTTGTGATAAATTTTGTTTCATCAATTCACCCCTTTTCACCGTTTCGATGAAATAATTATATTTTATGAATCTTACATTGTCAACGGTTTCATCACATATAGAAACACCGCCTTTTTACAAGACGGTGTCAGACTGTAGACAAAACGCTTTTGGTCAGCACTCCAGAAGCGTTTTTCTTGTTTTGGGTTCAAAAAGTGTGTACTTGATCAATAATAAACACTTTTGGGTTCCCCTTTTTCCCTTCCTGGCTATCATCTTTGCCAGTTTTTTCAGATTCATGCAGGCAAACGTAAGCCCGACTTTCATTTCCATCCGGGCTTTTCCTATCATCTGTGTATAGCGTAATCCGTGGTTTTCTTTTGCTGTTCCGAAGAGGCGCTCTACGGTCTCTTTCCGTTGCGCATACACTTCCTTCATCCCAATCGTATGCCGGATATCCTCACACTTTTCCATGTACGGCTCCCAGATATGCCGGGTCACTACCTTCACATGATCCCTGCTTTCTGTGCACTGCTTCAGATATGGACATCCTTCACAGACGATTCCGCAGCTCTTGTATTCCCGGTATCCGGAACGGTTCGTCGTATGATAAGCCAGCACCTGATCGTTCGGGCATACATAGCAGTCAAAATATTCATCATACACATACTCGGTTTTTTTGAAAAAACCATCTTTGGTCATGGGGCGTTTATACGGCAGAAGCGGTGTGATACCATCATCCAGAAGTAACTTTGCTATCGCTGGTGTTTTGTATCCTGCATCGGCTACCAGTGTCTGAATGCCAATGTCTTTTATCTTATCATACAGGGATTTAAATGTCCGGCTGTCATGCTGGTTGCCGGGATTTACACTATAACCCAGAATCCATCCGTTTTTGTCACAGGCTGTCTGCACGGAATACGCAAAAACATTTTTATGTTCACCCTTTCGGAACCATCCGCTTTCCGGATCCGTTGTACTTTCCTTGACCGTTTTTTCTTCTTTTCCATCAGAGCTGCCACCACAGGAGGGGGGATCTTTGGGATCTTCCTTCTTTTCTTTCAGAGGCTTTTTCCCATGCGCTTCCCGGTCTTCATTGATTTCCTTCTTTAACTGCTCTTCGAAGAACAGTGCTTCCTCATCTGCAATCCGTTTCCGCATCTTTTTGCTGTTTGCCCGTGCTTTTACATGGGTGGCATCCACGAAGACCTCGGAAGGATCAATCAGTCTGTATTTATAGCATTCCTGCAGGATACGGGAAAAGATCTGTTCAAAAAGATCAGTATTCTTAAAGCGTCTGGTATAATTCTTTCCAAACGTAGAGAAATGGGGAACCTTGTCCATCATTTCCAGACCGAGGAACCATCGGTATGCGACATTGACTTCGATTTCTTTTACTGTCTGGCGCATGCTTCGGATGCCGTACAGATACTGGATGAATGGAATTTTAATGAGCATGACCGGATCCATGCTGGGGCGGCCATTGTCTGCACTGTATTTATCGATCACAAGATCATAGATAAAACTCCAGTCGATTGCCTGGTCAATCAGGCGCAGCAGATGATCCTGCGGAACAAGGTCATCCATGCAGAACATCTGAATCTGCTCTCTTTTCTTATCTGCATTCTGTGTCATCATAGGAAACACCGCCTTTATTTTGATACTTTCATTATACCAAAAAAGTAGTGAAAAGTCCCGTAAATACGGCATTTTCACTACTTCTTATATGCTTGTAAGTACATAATTTTTGCAGTCATGACACAAGAAAAGCTCCCTCACAGGAAGGAGCTTTGTCTACAGTCTGACACCGCCTTTTTACAAGACGGTGTTTACGTTCTCTACTTTCTTTTCCTATCCCAGAGCCTTTTCCAGTTCGGCAATGACAATCTTCAATGCTTTGATCCTGGCATATTTTTTATCTACGGATTCCAGGATGTGCCAGGGAGCATATTCCGTGCTGGTCTTCCGGAGCATTTCGTTCACAGCTTCTTCGTACTGATCCCATTTATCCCGGTTGCGCCAGTCTTCGTCCGTGATCTTCCACTGCTTCTCCGGAGTATTCTGCCGCTCTGTGAAGCGTTCCAGCTGGGTATCCTTGTCAATCTGCACCCAGAACTTGATGATCACTGCACCCCACTGGGACAATTCCTTCTCGAACTCATTGATCTCGTTATAAGCCCGCTGCCAATCGTTGGTACTACAGAAGCCTTCCAGCCGTTCTACCATGACGCGTCCGTACCAGGTACGGTCGAAAATGGCAATATGTCCGGTCTTAGGAAGTCTCGTCCAGAATCGCCAGAGATAATGTCTCGCTTTCTCGTGGGGTTCCGGGCTGGCGATGGGGTGTACCTCGTAGCCTCTGGGATCCAGTGCTCCCGCGATCCGCTTGATATTTCCGCCCTTGCCTGCGGCGTCCCAGCCTTCGTAGGCGATGACTACCGGAATCTTTTTCCGATAAAGGCGGTAATGCAGGGCATTCAGCTTCTTCTGCAGATGGCGCAGTTCCCGCTTGTATTCTTCCTCGGAGATTTCCTTGTCCAGTTCCACCTCGGACAGCCTCGGCATCTTCACCAGTGGGAATACATTCTGCAAAATAGGCACAGCAAGGCTCTCATTCTGCATGGCCACATGGATACCGCTGCATAATGTCTCCAGCACTTGTAATTCCGCCCACTTTTTGTCCCCGGAATCTATGATGTACCAGGGAGCTACGGAAGCGTTCGTATCTGTGAGGTATTTGTCGTAGACTTCCTCACATTTGTCATAATGCTTGTTCTGCCACCAGTCGTTCTCGCCCACACGCCATGCGGTATCCTTGTTGCCTTCCAGTTCTTCCAGCCGCTTCTTCTGTTCCTTTTTTCCAATCTGGAAAAAGAGCTTCAACACCAGATAACCGTTGTCCGTCAACTGTCGTTCGAAACGCTTTATGCTCTCAATACGCTCCGCATACTGCTTATCCGACAGTTCGCCCCGAAGTCTTCCCTTCGTCACCTCATCCATCCAGCCGGAATCCAGGAATTCAAACTTCCCGGCTTCCGGAATTTTTACAAAGTACCGATACAGGAAAGGCTTCCGCTTCTCTTCCTCTGTCGGTGCGGACATGGAAGCCACCTTGAAGAATCTGGGATCGATATTTTTAATAATTCCGCCGATAGTGCTGCCCTTACCGGCCGCACCCCAGCCTTCGATCAGCACCAGCACCGGGAGCTTATGCTCCTTGATCTGCATCTGGAGTCTACCAAGCTCCTCCTGCGCCGCATTCAGTCGTTTTTCCAGTTCCTCTTTTTCCGGCTTCACCGCCGGAATCCACTGTTTCAGCATACTGTAACCACCCTTTCCCGAAATCCTCGTTTACTAACTTACATAAGTTTAGTGTATACCATTTTTAAAAAATATAAAAGCAATTGGGAAATATATTTACAAATATTATTTTTCCATCCGTTCTCTGATATTATTGTAGATTTCCCAGGTCTGCACATCATCCGCACCGTTTAGAATAACGGTGCTCCCCTCCACTTCCATGACTACATAAATATCACAGTCGTTATGGGTATAGCGAATGTAATCTCCATGGATTTCATCGCGAAAATGTCCCATGGAGTATTTCAAGTTGCCAAAACCGTTCGTCCGGATTGTATTCGTATCCCGGAACATATTCTCTTCGTAAGCAATGCTTTCGATAGCGTCATATTTCACTGTGTAATCCTGCCAGCCTTCCGCCTGAACAGTAAATTCATTTTCTCCGTAACAGATCTCGATTTTTCCCGTATATAACGTCCATACCGTAAATAGCACACACGCGAGCATTATAAACACATAGACCGCAACCACTTTATGGTTGTAGTGTACTGCCAGCCCTTTTCCGGTGCGCAACTTCTTTCTATAATAGAGATAAGAATACAGGATGCTGCCAAAAGCTGCTGCCGTGATAGCGAAAATAAACAGAAATAATGCAGCCATGCTGTCACTGAACAGTCCACAGATCATGCTCAATAGTCCTGCTGCCACCCATATTTTCCCACTGAAGCGGTGCGTGGCATTCCAGTTCTCCTCATCCTGCAATGTCCATATGACGCGGATGCCGATGGTGCGGTTCGGTTTCACCTTGGGCAGATAATTGCCCACAATAACAAATAGCAATCCCATTCCGACATACAAAATTACCATGAGCAGATTCTCTTTCTTTACACCCATATCAATCCATCTGGCGATACCGTTATAGAGCAATGTCATTCCCGGCACGATCCACGTAACCATTCTTATGACCTTGTCACTCTGCTGCCTGTTTCTGTTGTCGTAAAAAGTTACTGCCATTATTACCACATAAGTCACTGCAAAAGTGCCGTTTATCCACAGACTGTTCTCAAAGGTATATCCCAATATAATGCCCACGCACATAACAAATGCCGAGCAGATCAGCCTGCCTTTATTTTTCTGTATCATTTCCTTCATTATCCGATGCTCCTTTCAAATCTGTGATCCATAACATGATTTCTTCCAGCACGGAAGCATTCAGTTCATAATAAATAAACTTTCCTTCCCGCTTGTCCCGGATCAGATCTGCCTCCTTTAGCACCGACAAATGCCTCGATATGGAAGCCCCCGTCACCGGAAAATGTTCGCAGATCTCTCCTGCCGACAATCGACCGTTTTTCAGAAGATTTAGTATTTCACGCCTTATAGGATCTGCCAGCGCTTTCAATGTATCCTGTATTCCCAAAAAGTGAATCACATCCTTTCATCCAATCGTTTAACATTTAACCTAATTGTTAAATATATTGTATCATGTGGATTATTTAATGTCAACAGCTTCACAGATCAAGGCAGATACTTATTCCTGCGTATGGATACATCTGTACATAAAAATCCCTCCGTCTTATGACGAAGGGATCTCATTCTTCTCTATACTTACGTACCATCTTCCGGCAGTCCCCTTAAGAACACCACTGCCACCGGCAATGACAAAACCGCAGATAAAATATCGGACACCGGCTGTGACCACTGGATGCCTCGAAGTCCGAAGAAGGCTGTCAGGATCAGGAGAGCCGGGATATAGATAGTGCCACTTCGGAAGGAGGCTAAGATCGTCGCCCTGCCGCCCTTTCCGATGGACTGAAACAGCATGTTGCCGCAGATACATACCGGAATAAACGGTAGCGTCAGACATTGGATCTGCAACGCATAAAATGCAATCTCATAGGCATCCATATCCGTAAGAAATTCCAGCAACAGCTCTCTGCGGAACACATACACCACCCCTGCAAACACTGCCATGGTCACCAGGCTGGCGCACAGGGTGAACCAGAACGCTTTCCTTACACGGGAATACTTCTTTGCCCCATAATTGAAGGAGGATACCGGCTGGAAGCCCTGACCGATACCCAGGGCCACACTGAATACGAAATTGAAAATACGGGATACCACGCTCATGGCAGCGATGGCAATATCTCCGTAGACAGCTGCCTGTGCATTCAACACCATGGTGGACACGCTGTTCAGTCCCTGCCGCATCATACTGGGGAAGCCTGCTGTAAGAATATTCTTATGCACGGCAAATTCCCAGGTAAAATATTTCGGTGCCAGGCTGCTCTGTGTCTTTCCACGCAGGAAAAAGAATAACAGGATTCCGAAGGATATGTACTGAGAGATCATAGTGGAAAGTGCCGCTCCCCGGATACCAAGATTTAAGCCCCACATAAAGATGGCATCTCCCACCATATTTAAGATACCGCCGGAGACCAGTCCTACCATCGCCAGATTGGCATAGCCTTCATACCGGAGTACATTGTTCATCACACAGCTGGATGCCATTGCCGGTGCCGACACCAGAATATAGAAAGCGTAGATTCTCGCATAGGGAAGGATGGTCTCCGTACTTCCAAGCAATCTGCACAATCCGTTCAGATCCAAAATACCGATAATTGCGATCAACACTCCGGCTCCCACCGCCAGATAAAATCCCGTTGCGGAAAAAGCTTTCGCTCGCTCCTTTTCATGAGCTCCTAACAACCGGCTGATATTGCTTCCGGCGCCATGACCGAACATGAATCCGAACGCCTGAATAATTGCCATCAAGCCAAACACCACGCCTACCGCTCCGGTAGCACTGGTGCCTAACTGGCTTACGAACCAGGTATCCACCATATTATACAGATTCGTGATCAGCATACTGATGGTAGTGGGCAGTCCCAGCTCCAGGATCAGCCGCGCCACCGGTTCCTCAGTCAGCCGTTTATACTGTTTCTCCTCTTTTGTCAAAGTTGTATCGTTCATGTTCCCTGACTCCTATAAGTGTCATCGCACATTTTTCCATGCGATTCTCTATCTGCTTATTTTTACTATTATATGTTTCTTTCTCTCAATCCAACTACCGTATCTCCATGCATGATTCGGTGTAGCTACTGAGTTTTGACCTAAGCAGCTGTCTTACCCTCATGCATAGCCTGATATGCGATTACTACATCGGAACAGAGATTTGCCGGGCGGATTCCGGACTTGCACCGGTTAGAAACGTGCGCTGCGGGTGCACCACAGTGAAAAATAGCGTCTGCCCTTCCGGCGCGACGCTATTATAGATGATTCTCTTTGAAAATGTAAGCCCTTTCAGCTGTTTTTTACTTAAATTTTATGTTCAGCATCACAGTTTCTCACTAAAATAGCTCTTATAGCCCTCCCCGAAGATCTCCGTGGCACTGGTGACGATCATAAATGCCAGGGGATCCTCTTCCTTTACGATCTCTTCCGCCTTGGGAGAAATGTTTTTCTTCATGGCACACATGATGACGCTCTTCTCCTTGCCGCTGTAGGCACCACTGCCCTGTACATAAGTTACACCAATGTCCAGCTCCTCCAAAAGTCTCCCTGCGATTTTTTCCGCATGGTCGCTGATAATATAGATCAGCTTTGCCTCATCTCTTCCGTATAGTACCACATCTAGCACTACAGAGGTAACAATGACCACGATACCGGCATACAGTGCCTTGTCAATATTCTGGAAGACAAATGCTGAAGCGATAACAATGACAGCATCCGTCAGGAAAAACAGCGCTCCGGTCTTGAGAAACGGAAACTTTATCCGTAGCAGCTTGATAATGATATCCGTGCCGCCGGTGGTGGAGCCTGCCTTGAACACCCATCCCATGGATACGGCCATCAGGGCACTGCCACACAGGGAGGCCAGAAGTGGATCCACCGTCACTGCTCCCACTGGTGTCAGCAGGTTCGTAAACAAAGAGGTCATTGCCGTACAATAGATTGTAGACAGAATAAACCGCAGTCCGAATTTCCAGATACCGATCAAAAGGATCGGTATATTGATGAGCAGCATCCAGGTACCGGTCTCAATGCCGAACAGACGATTTAAGATAATAGCGATACCGGTGATTCCACCGGGTGCCAGGGAGTTCGGATCCAAAAATAAACTGACGGATACCGCATAGACAAAGGATGCCACCGTGATCATCACATAATCCCAGAGCATCTGTAAGGGTGTCTTTTTGTCCAGTCTCTGTATTTCCAGTTCTTTTTCTGTCTTCTTTGCCATAACTTTTTTCTCCATTCCATACAAAAGCCGCATATCTATAATATGCGGCTTTTATCGGTGATACATTCACTTCTTTTCAAATCTTAAAACTTAGATATTGGCTCTTACCACTTTGGGCTGATAGCCTTCTTTTTCCAGAGCGGCAATGATCTCATTCTTATGCTCGGTGCCAAAAGCTTCCAGTGTGATACGCAGTTCCACAGCAGCACTGCGGTTGATGGATACGAACTGGTTGTGCTCCAGCTTGATGACATTACCGTTGACTCCGGCAATGATACCGGATACTCTGCACAGCTCACCGGGCTTGTCGGGAAGCAGTACGGATACAGTGAAGATACGGTCTCTTAAGATCAGGCCCTGCTGTACTACGGAGGACATGGTGATGACATCCATGTTACCGCCACTCAGGATAGATACAATACGCTTATCCTTCACATTTAACTGCTTTAAGGCTGCTACCGTCAGCAGACCGGAATTCTCCACGATCATCTTGTGATTCTCTACCATATCCAGAAAAGCTACTACCAGATCCTCATCCTCTACGGTGATCACATCGTCCAGATTCTTCTGTAAGTACGGGAAGATCTTGCTGCCAGGAGTCTTTACCGCGGTACCGTCTGCGATGGTGTTGACCTTGGGCAATGTGGTAACCTTGCCGTTCTTTAAGGATACCTGCATGCAGTTAGCTCCTGCAGGTTCCACGCCGATGACCTTGATCTTCGGGTTCAGCAGTTTTGCCAGTGTGGAGACACCGGTTGCCAGTCCGCCTCCACCGATAGGAACTAAAATGTAGTCTACCAGAGGAAGCTCCTTGAAGATCTCCATGGCAATGGTACCCTGACCGGTTGCCACAGTCAGATCATCAAACGGATGAATGAAAGTATAACCGTGCTCTTCTGCCAGTTCATATGCTTTTGCGCATGCCTCATCATAGACATCGCCATGCAGTACTACCTCTGCTCCATAGCCTCTGGTACGGTTTACCTTGATCAGAGGTGTCGTGGTGGGCATTACGATGGTTGCCTTGCTTCCATAGCATTTTGCCGCATAAGCCACGCCCTGGGCATGGTTGCCTGCAGAGGCGGTGATCAGTCCCTTGGCGCGCTCTTCATCGGTCAGAGTGCTCATTTTGTAATAAGCGCCTCTTAACTTGTAAGCTCCGGTAAACTGTAAGTTCTCGGGCTTTAAGTATACGCGGTTGCCGGTCTGGGCACTGAAATAATCACTGTATACCAGTTTGGTCTCTAAAGTAACTTTTTTAACGATCTCACTTGCTTCTTCAAATTTCTCTAAAGTCAACATTTCTTCCTGCATTTTTCTTCCCATGCCTTTCTGTCACACTTTCTTTGGTCTGCCTGTTTATTATTCTTCCGCGTCTGTCTCTCCGGCTTCTTCCTCCGGCAGATGCAGTTCTCCGATGTCATCCATATTCACATCAAACAACGCATTTACAAATTCATCGGAATTGAATTTCTGGAGATCCTCGATGGATTCTCCCACACCGATATATTTTACCGGAACCTTCAGTTCGGACTGGATGGCCACAGCGATACCGCCCTTGGCCGTTCCGTCCATCTTGGTCAGGATGATACCCGTAAGATCTGCCACCTCACCGAATTCTCTTGCCTGCACCAGAGCATTCTGTCCCGTGGTGCCGTCCAGAACGATCAGATTCTCTCTGTGGGCATTGGGGAATTCCTTGTCGATGATACGGTTCATCTTACGAAGTTCTTCCATCAGGTTCTTTTTATTGTGCAGTCTGCCGGCGGTATCTACAAGAAGCACATCCACGCCTCGTGCCTTCGCCGCATTCACGGCATCAAACACCACGCTGGCGGGATCCGCACCTTCTTTTCCGCCGATCATGGGAACATCCGCCCGGGATGCCCACTCTGCCAGCTGGTCTCCCGCTGCGGCACGGAAAGTATCCGCTGCGGCAATAAGGACTTTCCTGCCCTCATCCTTTAATTTACCGGCCAGCTTGCCGACGGAAGTGGTCTTCCCCACACCGTTGACACCGATGACCATGATCACGGACTGTTCCTTCTCAAAATTATAGGCAGTCTCATCCACCTGCATCTGCTCCTTGATACTTTCAATCAGAAGCTGTTTGCATTCGGAAGGTTCCTTGATATGTTTTTCCTTCACCTGCTGTTTCAGTCTCTCCACGATAGCGGTGGTGGCATTCACACCGATATCTCCCATAATGAGGATTTCTTCCAGTTCTTCGTAGAAATCATCATCAATGGCGGAGAAGCCGCTGAAGACCGAATCAATTCCCCGTACAATGTTGTCACGGGTCTTGGTCAGTCCTTCTTTTAACCGGGCAAAAAAGCCTTTCTTTTCCTCACTCATCCGATTTCCTCCAATCAGCATTCTATCCAGAAAAACGCTTGCGTTTTTCTTGTATGAAACTTAGAACTTCTTCACGAAAGATCCTTTGCTCTGAGTGATTAGAAGTTCTTTTCATACTCTAATCATCCAGATCTTTATCAATGAGGTTAACACTGACTAAAGTAGATACACCCTTCTCCTGCATGGTGATACCATACAGTCTGTCCACCTGTTCCATCGTACCGCGTCTGTGGGTAATGACAATGAACTGAGTGTTCTTGGTCAGCTTATGTAAATACTTAGCGAAACGGCCTACGTTGGAGTCATCCAACGCCGCCTCGATCTCGTCCAACAGACAGAACGGAGAGGGCTTTAAGTTCTGGATGGCAAACAACAGGGAAATAGCGGACAGTGCCTTTTCTCCACCGGAGAGCTGCATCATGTTCTGAAGCTTCTTTCCGGGGGGCTGTGCGATGATGCGGATGCCTGCTTCCAGAATATCCTCATCCTCCATCAGTTCCAGGGTTCCCTTACCACCACCAAAGAGTTCTTTGAATACTTTATCGAACTCTCTGCTGATCTCCGCAAATTTCTCCGTGAACTGTTTGCGCATGGCGGTATCCAGTTCCTCGATAATGCCTTCCAGGGTCTTCTCCGCCTCTACCAGATCATCATGCTGGGTCTTCATAAAGGTATAACGCTCCATCAGATTCCTGTAATCCTCAATGGCGTTGACATTGACATTACCTAACTTCCGGATCTCATCTTTCAGACCGCTGATCTCACGCTTCATGGCGGGCAGATCATTCATCTCTTCATTGCGAAGGCCTGCCGCATCACTCAGGGTAATCTCATACTCATCCCACATGTAATTGATCTGGCCTTCGATATTGTCTTCCAGCTTTTTCTTCTGTTCACTCAGACGATAGACTTCTTTGTCCAGAGCATTCATGCGCTCTGACATTTCTTCTCTGCTCTGGAAGAAGCCTTTCTGCTTTGCAGACAGTTCTTCTTTCTTTGCAATATCCTCGTCCAGCTTTTTCTTGGAAGCATCCTGATTCTCATGGGAAGCCGCGATGGTCTTCTCAATCTCCAGAATGTTGTTTTTCTTGCGTTCCACTTCCTGTGCGTTTTCAGTCAGTGCCTGTAAGATCTCATTCAGTTCTGCCTGTGCACGCTCCAGTTCGCCGCCTATACGGTCTACATTGGCCTGTTTGTAATCCAGAGCCTGACGCATCTTCTCGACTTTTACTTCCCATTCTCCGGCATGGGCGGAAGCTTCACTCTCTTCCAGTCTGCAGCCTTCCAGTTCCTTCTGGAAGACAAGAATCTGTTCCTGAGTGGTTTTCTCCAGTTCTTCACTTGCAGCCAGTTCCTGTACGATTGTTTCCTTGCTGGAACGGATCTCGAAGATCTTGGTCTCGATCTCCTGTTCCTCCAGCTTCAGGGACTGTGCACTCTCTGCCTCTTCTTCCATACGTTCTCTGGCCTGGGAAATATTTAATCTTGCGGTATTCTGCTCAATGGACTTGCGCTGCATCTCGGTCTTCAATGCTTCCAGATCCATACGCAGCTTATTTCGTTTGCTCTTGGCGTCTTCAATCTTCTGGTTATAGGTTTTGATGTCATCGGAGAGTTTTTTCACCTTTTTCTCCAGTTCATCCATCTCACGACGTCTTCCCAGGAGATTACTGTTATTCTTAAATGCACCACCGCTGATGGCACCACCGGGAACTAAGAGTTCGCCTTCCAATGTGACCATACGGATGCCGTAATCGAATTTTCTTGCGATCTTCACGGCATTGTCCACGTTGTCTACGACCACGATACGTCCCAGCATGGCCTTGGCCACATTGCGGTATTCTTTTTCCGTATTTACCAGTTCATCCGCCATACCGATGACACCTTTTTCCTTCAGGGCCTCGGGATTTTTGAATTCCTGAGGTTTGGTAATACTGGTCAGGGGAAGGAATGTGGCCCTTCCGAGGCGGTTCTGCTTTAAGAATCCGATCATATGCTTGGCGGTCTCTTCGTTATCCGTTACGATATTCTGAATATTACCACCCAGAGCGGTCTCGATAGCGGTCTCATATTTGGCTTCTACCTGAATAATATCCGCTACAACACCGATGATACCTTTTTCTTTTTCCTTCTGCTCCATGACCTTCTTGACGCTGCCACCGTAGCCGTCATACCGCTCGGTGATATTGGTCAGGGCTTCCAGTTTGGACTGCTCCTGATGGAAACGGTTCTGTGTCTCCCGCAGCTTCGCATCTAAGCCTGTGAGATTCTCACGAATATTGCCCAGCTCCAGTTCGGATGCTGCCTCCTGTTCGGTCATCTGCCGCAGTTCTTCGGTCACAGTCTCGAAGGTCTCTTCCAACTTCTTGATTGTCTCTTCTCTGGCAGCCTCATCGGATTTGGCACGAAGCAGTCTGGAATTCAACTCTGCCTTGCGGATATTGATCTGCTCCATCATAGTATCGAAACGTCCCATCTTGGACTTGATGGTAGCCCGCTGGTTCAGCTCGCCGATGATGGTATTTTTCCCGGCCTCAATATTATTATTGAGTTCGGTGATCTTGTTCTGGATAGCTTCCAGGTCGGCCTTTGCCATGGCTGCCGCCTCTGCGATCTCCTGCACCTGAGTATCCGTATCCTTTTTATCGGTTAAAATATCCTGTTTTTCTTTTTCTTTGCCGGCGATTTCTTCTTCCAGGGCTGCCTTACGATTGTTCAGATGGTTCTCACTGCCGTGAGCGGAATTGATCTGCTCCTTTAAGACATTGATCTCACCTTCCAGTTTGCCCCGCATCAGGCCGGTATCCGTCAGTTGCTCTCTGGCGGCTTCAATGGCTGCATCCAGGCTTTCGATCTCCTGCTGGATCCGCTCGTATTCTTCCTTGATACCTTCGTACTTTTCACTGGTCTCGTTCAGTTCATTGCTGGCCAGATTATATTTTTCTTCCATGGAAGACAGCTGTTCTCTGAGTTTCTTATTTTCCAATAAGAAGACATTGATATCCAGAGTCTTTAATTCTTCCTTTTTCCTCAGATAGACCTTAGCCACCTCGGATTGCTTCTCCAGAGGGCCTACCTGCTTTTCCAGTTCGGACAGAATATCATTCACACGCACCAGATTCTGTTTTTCGTTCTCCAGCTTTGTCTGGGCTGCTGCTTTTCTGCGCTTGAATTTCACGATTCCAGCAGCCTCGTCGAACAGTTCACGCCGTTCCTCGGGTTTACCGCTTAAGATCTTGTCGATCTGGCCCTGTCCGATAATGGAATAGCCCTCCTTACCGATACCGGTATCATAGAACAGCTCATTGACATCCTTTAATCTGCAGGGAGTACCATTGATCAGATATTCACTTTCTCCGGAACGGTAGATCCGTCTCGCCACTGTAACTTCGTCATAGTCGATCGCCAGCTGGTGATCGCTGTTGTCCAGAGTAATGGCAACATAGGCGTAGCTCAACGGTTTTCTGGTCTCTGTTCCCGAGAAAATAACATCCTGCATGCTGGCACCACGCAACTGCTTGATGCGTTGTTCTCCCAGCACCCATCTTACCGCGTCCGCAACGTTACTCTTACCGCTGCCGTTAGGTCCTACGATACCGGTGATTCCGTTGTGGAACTGAAATACGATCTTATTGGCAAATGATTTGAACCCGTGGATCTCAATACTTTTTAAATACATATCCTCTATCCCTCAATAGCAGAAGCGCCTCATAAGCTGCCTGCTGTTCTGCCGCTTTTTTTGTTCTTCCCTGCCCACGGCCAAGGCATTCTCCCTCCATGTCGATCTCTACCACGAAAGTCTTGTCGTGTTCCGGTCCGCTCTCCTCTAACAGCCGGTACTCGAACTCTTTTTTGAGTTTCCCCTGAATCAGTTCCTGGAGATTACTCTTGCTGTCGTAGAAGAGACGCTTGTCCTCTAAATCCGACAGAATGAAGCGGTCAATAAAAGCCTTGGCAGGCTGCATGCCACCGTCCAGATAAATGGCACCAATCATGGCTTCCATACCGTCAGAGGTGATGCTGTCTCTGCGTCTGCCGCCGGTATTCTCTTCGCCCTTTCCCAAAAGCATAAACTGTCCCAGTTCCAGGTCTCTGGCACAGAATGCCAGGGAAGGCTCGCACACCATGGAGGCGCGCATCTTGGTCAGCTCGCCCTCGGGAACATCCGGGTGTTCCCGAAACAGGAAGTCGCTGGATACCAGCTCCAGTACGGCATCTCCCAGGAATTCGATGCGCTCATAGTTCTCTGTCTTGTTGATCTTTTGTTCATTGGTATAGGAGCTGTGGGTCAGAGCCTGCTTCAGCAATGCTTTGTTGTGAAAGCAATAGCCGATGCGCTGCTCCAGCACGTCCATTGTATAACCATCCAACATTTTCTTGTCCTCACTATATTCCGTAGTCCCGGCTATGGTAAGAAACGCGGCACGCTCGTACTTTAGTACGATGCACTCATGTCGCAGAGCGTAACGGTACATAGGCGTGGAAAATACCCACGCAATGCGTCCCTTGGGACGCTATGGTACCGACGTCTGCTTACGGCGCGCTTATTCTTAACCATAGCCGTGCCTACTGGACTACATAATTACCCTCACCATGCCTATTCATAAATGGCTGTCAAGTGTGTCCCGTTTTACGGAACACATCGTATAAAAACAGAGGGGAATGACCTCTTGTGCGAGCAAGCTCTCACCGGAGTCATTCCCTCTATTTTTGCATGGCTCGTAGCTTTACTAGTTCACTGCGTTCTTGATCATCTCTACTGCTTCTTCTACAGTAGTAACCTGCTCTGCAGACTCTGCAGGGATCTCGATATCGAACTCTTCCTCGATACCCATGATGATCTGGTATACATCCAGGGAATCAGCACCCAGGTCATCCTGGAAGGTGGTCTCCATGGTGATCTCATCGGGATCTACATTTAATACCTCAGCAATAATTTTCTTTAACTTTTCGAATTCCATAACAGTTCCTTCTTTCCAAATATTTTGTAATTTTAATTATTTTCTGCAGCCTTATCTTCCAGACCGATCTGCTCTTTGATCTTTTCGTTGATCTTCTCTTCCTTAAATGCGATGCATTGCAGGATGGAGTTCTTCACTTCCACAGCCTTGCTGCTTCCGTGGGTCTTCACTACCAGACCGTTTAAGCCAAGCAGCGGAGCTCCTCCGTACTGGGAGGTATCGAAGCTCTTCAAGGTCTTCTTCAGCGCGGGCTTTACTAACAGTGCGCCGATCTTACTGCGCAGTGTGGACATCATTCCCTGCTTTACCTGATGCAGCAGTGCGGAGCTGACGCCCTCGTACATTTTCAGTACCACATTGCCGACAAACGCTTCACAGACGATGACATCTGCCACACCTGCCGGAATATCTCTGGCTTCTACGCTTCCAATAAAGTTGATCTCGGGACAATTCTTCAACAGAGGGAAAGTCTCCTTGACCAGCGCATTACCCTTCTCTTCCTCAGCACCGATATTCACAATACCGACTTTGGGATTCTTAACGCCCATAACGCTTTCCATATAGACACTGCCCATCTTGGCAAACTGTACTAACATGGAAGGTCTTGCGTCCACATTGGCACCACAGTCCAGCAAAAGGCTGACACCGTTCTCCGTAGGGATCAGGGGAGCCAAAGGAGGTCTCTCCACGCCACGGATACGGCCTACGATCACCTGTCCGCCTACCAGTACTGCACCGGTACTTCCTGCGGATACGAAAGCATCGCATTCACCGTTCTTCACCATATACATGGCTTTGACAATGGAAGAATCCTTCTTACGGCGGATCGCCATAACCGGAGGTTCTGCAGTCTCGATGACTTCTTCGGCATGTACGACTTCCAGCTGTTCTGCATCGTAGGTATATGCCTTTAATCCTTCCCGAATCACCGGCTCCTTACCTACCAGGAATACTTTGACACGTTTGTCCGCATTGACAGCCTCTACAGCGCCCTTTACGATCTCGGTGGGAGCATTATCTCCTCCCATCGCATCTACAGCAACATTTACATATTCTGCCATTTCGTCGTTCCTTTACCTGTTTGTGTTTATCCGCTTATCATCAAACCGCTCCGTGGATCGCACCAAACAGTTTGATGATGGCAGATTCATTCTTACTATACTAAAGGCGTATATAAAAAGCAAGTGATTTTTTTGTGAAAGCAAAAGGAGACTCCTTTCGGAATCTCCTCTTTTCTTTTCACTTAATTTCGCTTCATTGATTTATAAATTAATCAACGCTTACGACCTGCTTCTTATTGTAAGAACCGCAAGCCTTGCAAACTCTGTGAGGCATCATCAGTGCACCACATTTGCTGCACTTTACCAATGTAGGAGCGCTCATTTTCCAGTTTGCTCTTCTCTTATCTCTTCTACCTTTGGAAGATTTATTCTTAGGACAAATAGACATCGTTACACCTCCTTATTCGCGTTGAAGATATCTTGGATTGCTGCCATACGAGGATCCGGTACGAAAGTATCGCAACCACATTCCTTCAGATTCCTGTTCTGACCACATACAGGGCAAATACCCTTGCAGTCTTCCTTACACAGGATCTTTGCCGGCCAATTCACCAGAATTTCATCGTACACAAAAGCCTCTACATCCAGCTGCCATCCATCCATAAAGCTCTGCTCGGTATCTTCTTCCTCACTTACTTCCGCTTCCGGAGAATAAACGATTCTGTCAAACTTAAGCTTCATTGCTGTAGGTACTTCAGTAAGGCACCTGTCACATTTCGTATCAAAGGTAAGCTCTGCAGTACCGGTTACTTTTGCCTTGTTCACACCGATGTTGGTAAAAGTAAGGGTAACGGGTGTCTTCTCCGTAATGGGGAATTCTCCCTGGCGGCTCTTAAAGCTTGTCATCTCAAGCGGAATGGCAACAGTCTCTACCTTGCCTTCGGATGTTAATACATCAGATAAACTTACTAACATAGCGACTCCTATGCAATATGTTGCGTAGAAAACACAAGTCTCCTACGATGTGTTGATTCACACACTGACTTATTATACATAGGCAATACTCTTTTGTCAACAAAATTTTGTAGGATTTTCATACAATTTTTGTATCCTATGTCCGCCTACTTTTCCAGTCCGTAACTGCGGATTGTCCATCCCATCTCATCATATCCAAACGTCATAAACAGATACGATAGCGAATCCTCCTGTACCGGCCGGAACTCTACTTCCACCGTGCAGTCACCCTTGCTGTCCGTATCCACCCCGGAAAGTCCCTTGATGCCCATGATCTCAACTTCGCCTGTGTATTCCTCCTGAAAATATGTATTTGTGAAATCCTTTGCGATCCGGTACACAGCCATTCTGTCTGCTGTTCTCTCCACTTCATCCAATATTTTCAGTTCATCATCACCGCTCATAAGACCGTATCTCAGGTTTAAGAAATAATATATTTCTATGTCATCAGGCCGTTTTCCCTCTTCCGACCATTTCACATACTGCTCCGCCTGTTCGTCGGATACATTTTCCTGATTGGTAAATACGATCATGATGAGTGCCATGTCCGGTTCTATATCTTTCTTTTCGATAATATTCAGGGAACGAAAATACATTTCCGTATAGTCTTCCTCTGCAGTCCCGGCATCCACATCACCCCTAAGCATATAATATGTACTTCCGTCAAATTCAATATAAGAAAGGATCCATTTTTCATTATAGAGGTAATTTGCCATCAACAATTGTGCCGGATTCCCCTGTGTGGACTGCTCATAGAATTCATCCAGCAGTTCTACCCCACTACACTCCTCGAATTGAGTACTTAACACATATACCGGATAAGCCCTCAGCTCTTCTATACTTAATGGAAGTTCAGACAGTTCCTGCAAAATCGTCTGTGGTTCTCTATTCCCCTTCAAATTTTCCAGGATAGTATCTGTCTGCACAAACTCTTCCGCTTCCTGCGTTGTCTCCTGCGACTGTTCGGCTGTTTGTTCAATGGTAGTGGTACTTACCGTTTCATTTTCCTGCACATTGCTTTTCCTCTCAGCTTCCTGCGTTTCTCCGCCGCAGGCTGTAAGAAATATACATACTAAAATCACTCCGGTCAGACTTTTCATCTGCCAATATTTTTTGCTTGTCTTCATATTACAATCCCCCAACCTGTAATGATCATACTGCTGCATAAAATTTCCATGAACAAATGCACATGGGAATCAATTAAAATTTTCTTATTTCTTTTGCCAGACTAAACAGAATGATTTCTCCCGGTCTTGTCTCAGTATATGCCTTTTCCTTATGCATATACTCTACAATATCTTTTGCTCTGTAAGCACTAAACTTCGTAATCACCTTGTCAAGAATGCTCTTTTCTCTGTCAGTCAATACGGAATAGTCCATATT
Source organism: Lachnospiraceae bacterium GAM79 (assembly GCA_003584705.1). GTDB lineage: Bacteria > Bacillota > Clostridia > Lachnospirales > Lachnospiraceae > Acetatifactor > Acetatifactor acetigignens. The sequence goes on along the minus strand of AP018536.1, from coordinate 1,847,618 downwards.
GGCAGTCGGATAGATATGAAGCATGGTATCACAGCTATAGTTCATTTCTTCCTGAATATTCAGTTTCTCCAGATTCATCAAACTATAGTTTTCACTTTTCATTATATTTTTCTATCATTTCTTTTTTTAGGCCAACTAACGCATCCATTCCTTTCTGGGTTGTAGCAAAAAATTCATTTTCACAAACTTGATTATATTTTACATATGTGGATTCACCACCTGTTTCACAAATATTATTTTCATGCTCTTGATATGAAAATATTGGTGTGAATGCATTTTCCACATACACCTGATATACAGGAATCTTCTCTCCAAGACCATCTACCTGATTTTCGATAAAAACTAAATATTCCCCTCCCACTTCCATTATATTAACAAATCCTCTTTCGATGGAATATGGCTCTGAATATAAACTAAGTGACCAACGGCTGCAAGTAAGATATATATCTTGTCCCACCGCAGGCTCTGTTCCCTTATAAACATCTTCCACTTTGACCAGTTGCCTGCTTGTTCCTCCTATATGCTCCACATCTCCCAGTACAGATACCCGTATAATAACTGGGACCTGCGGTAAATTTACCGATAAATTCTCTGTCTCTTCAAGACATATATTTTCTGGAAGCTGTGCTACGTAAAGCTCATCTAAATATGACTTATCTTCTGCTATATTAGTATACGTTCTTTTTTCAAATATACCAAATACAGTTATCACTATAACAATTAATAAGATAAAGCATGAACCCCATTTGCATTTCACAGTTCTGTCCCCTTTCTTTCAATGCGGCCATCTGCAATTTTATATACCTGGTCTGCCAATATCTTCATATCCTCCTGATTATGACTGGCTAAAAGAATTAAGGCTCCTCTTTCTTTTTCCTGTTCAATTAATTGTCTTATTTCCTTTATTCCTGCTTCATCCAGTCCGTTTGTAGGCTCATCCAGCATGATAACATCTGGCTTCTCCATGATGGCCTGTGCAATCACCAGTCTCTGCTTCATTCCCATTGAGTATTTACCAAATACCCTTTTGTCAGCCGGGTCAAGTCCAACCCGTTGTATTGCTTCTTCTACTTCCCGCTTACCAATCACTCCCTTTAACTGCGCAAGATATAATAAATTTTCCACTCCTGTCTTATTGGGATACAAGCCGGCATGCTCCAAAACAATCCCCTGACTTGGTAAAACAGCAAAGTCTTTGTGCAGTTCTTTATCATTCCAATAAATATTACCTGAATCAATCTTCATCAGACCCGATAATGCCCGAAACAACATGGTTTTTCCAGATCCATTTCTACCCCAAAATCCATATATATTTCCTGTTTCCATTTCCAGACTGATGTCATTGAGTATTGTCTTACCCTTTATTTTTTTATGAATATTGTTTGCAATTAATTTCATATCAAATGTCTCCATTTCCATGTCCTCTGCCAGTAAATCCTTCTTCTGTATCAATAGTCCTCCCATCACTACAGTAACTATACAGAATAGAGCCGGAATCAATATCGAAGTAACTAAATTCAAAGAATATCGGCTGTTGACTAACTCAACTTCTAACAATGTGCTGCGATGCCATCCTAAAACGGTATGTGCTACTGGATTCAACCACAAAAAAACATCTATGATGTCTTGTTTGATTTGCATTTTCGTCAATATATTTATGATACTGAGTGCTGCGGTACAAATCATTTGCACAACCATAACCAATGTGAATGCAGCACTGCTTCCAATATTGATCGCAAGTAAATTAACTAACAGCACCAGGGTAAAATTCCATAACATAAAAATCAGAGCATGGCATCCCAATAAAATAAATCCACCTACGCTAAAAATCACCTGATATCGCAATACAGAAGCAATAGCGGTTGTGCTTAGAAATACCAGTTCAAATATACATATTAAATTAATTAACTGTAACATTTCCTTTCCATACCATTTCATTCGATTCGGGCACCGACTAAACACATAGATACTGGCTGTGCAGAAATGACCATACAGCTTATTCCCAAAAACCAATATCATAATATAGTTTGGCATCATACGAAGCATAAATCCAATTAACTCCACTAAATTGCAACTCATGCTGAGTTCACCTCTGGATCCACTTAATTGTAATACCAGTTCTGGCAGCGTTATTACTCCGTCAAACGGTCTGATAAAACCAAGCGATATGCAAATTCCGGAAAGTATTCCAATTAAAATTACTACTCTTTTTTCATGATGCATATTACCATTTATCCTTATTCCTTCCATAAAGGTAAAAACCGAATATTGTTATTATTATAATTCCTACCCCCATCAGTGGAACGATAATATTTTTAGGGGTATCATCAAAAAGAAGCAAATACTTATACCAGCTTAATGAACTCTTATTTCTATCCAGAATATTAAGATATGTAGTCGCATTCAATAGAACAAAAGTCGGTAAGATCAGCAACGTGCGATATTTAACCGTCAAAACAAATGAGATTGCTACGGGAAGCGTACCAAGGATTCCTGATACGACACCAAAAAATAGTGTTGTAAGAATTGCATACAAACCAGGGGATGCTATATAGATTGCGCTGCCTATGTAATTATGAACCATTGTGGCATAATCTGTATTGTAAATGCTTAAATTTGATAAATCTCTTATTGCATTCATGGGAAAAGATAGCATATTCATTAGTATTTCCAGCATAAATGGAACCGTAAAGACTATTGTTGTTGTAAAAAAGGATGCCCACAATTTACTTTGTAAATAACGATTTTTCCCTAAACGATAAATCATGTATACTTCTTCTTTTGTCTGCTGTTCTTTGGTATAAGAAAAACCAGCAGGTACAGCAACCAGGATAGGGTAAATCATCACAATTAATAATTGAATGTTTGCACTAAAATATACTTTATTCAGGCTGAGCGCTAATAACTTCATGGGCTGATACATTTGTGAAACATCAGTACCTCTAAATGTGAGAACATTCGTTATATAATTCCCCAGCACTACCGCCAGAAGTAATATAAATGTCAGACTTGCTTCTTTTTGTTTTAATAAAAAAATGGTTTGCTTCTTAATCACTTTTATTAACATACAATTTCCCTCATATAACTTGGGATTAAATGCTTTATTATGCACTTAATCCCAAATTTTTACAACTTATCTTCCATCGTAAGAAACAGTTGCATATGCGGCTGCACTTGAGTTACCTCTAAATTCAAAACCCACAAATATGTTTGATGCCTTAACATATAACAGATTTTCTTTAGAAATACAATTGAGCATTTGGAAACTTCCCATTAATCGTATTAATTTCCTTTTGCTCAAGTAGTTACAGCAATAACCGTTTCCATTTTCTCCATGTCTTTCGTTGCCACCAATCTTATCTGGATGCGCTGTACCTGACAGAAAAAGAGATTGAAAATATCTTTGAGTTTACCATGCTGACTGACCGCTGAGTACTAGATTTTCATACAATTTTTATTATCGCAGCATCATTCCATTTTCTGGCAGTTTTAAGACAAGTCTGTCTGCTATTGAATTTTAGAACTTCTCCTTAAAGGAAATGTATCAGTTGTTTTACAACTACCGTAGATCATTCTCTATCTATCCAATATAAATATACATCTTCCAAGCAGGGATAAACTTCTTCCACATTACCTGTTTTCAAGGCATCGGCACTGATGATCCTCAGTCGATGTCCTTTTTCTGTTAATGTAATACTTATGATCCTGGCTCCACTGTTCTGGTATTCTTCCCCTTCCCTCTCTGTAACCAACACATTATAAACTTTATGTTCCAATTCAGCCAAAAATTTCTGCGGAGTATCCCTCCGGACAATCTTCCCATTCTTTATCAGCAGTATCTCTCTGGCCATGTTTTCCACATCCGCTACTACATGTGTGGCTAAAAGGACAATCTTATCCTTTGCACAGCCACTGATAAAATTTCGTATCCGGATTCTTTCCTCCGGATCCATCCCAGCCGTTGGTTCATCCAGAATCAATATCTCCGGATCATTTAATAGCGCCTGTGCCAGCAGGATTCTCTGTTTCATACCACCTGAAAAGTATTTCAGCTTTTTATACCGTTCCTCTTTCAGATTGACGACCTCTAATAAATTTTCAATCTGTTCTCTGGCATCTTTTCTGTTCATTCCTTTTAAAGCAGCCATATACCAAAGGAACTTTTCTGCAGTAAATGCTTCATAAAGACTCTGCTGCTGTGGCATATACCCGATCTTCGCCCGGTAATCCGCTCCCATCTTATAAATATCTTCTCCGTCTGCCGTTATGCTTCCCTTATCCGGGCGCAAATTATCCGTCAGCATACCAAACATTGTACTTTTCCCTGCGCCGTTGGGACCCAGAATCCCATATATCCCCGGTGTAAAATCTGCAGATACGTCATTTATTGCATACGTTTTCCCATGATCATAGCTTTTGTATAGATCTTTTATTTTTAATTCCATAATGTACCCTTTATATCATATTCAACAGAATCATGTGGCTGCTTCGTTTAAAATACAAAAGCAGCAATACAACAATAATCAATATGCCGCTTCCCATCAGCAGTGCCGGAATTCTCTGTTTCAACTTTTTGTACAATGTCCGCCCCAGGATTCCTACTGCCAGAAAGCTTCCGAATTTCAGGACAAATACGAAAGTCTCATACCATCCCAGTGTTATGCTGCTTTCGCAGTTCCAATTTACCAGATTACACATTTTCTGCCCTGCTGTGGCAAATCCATCAATATTCTGCAGCTTTAAAAACAATGGTGCAGCCATTACCAGATAGACAAATACTACGCATATGATCGCTGCCAGATCCTTACTTCTCTCCAGAGCTTCTCTTCCTCTCCGGGTAGAACGGATCAGCGGTATCAGGTTGCTCTCCTCTCCTGCTCCGTAAATCCCTCCCAGTAAAAACAGCAACAGAACCGCACCTACGTACCAGGTAAGCACTTCATGGGTAACATTTCCCCATATATCCAGGTAAGCTTTTTCATCCAGTAAATATTTTTCCGAAAGTTTACCCTCTTTTTCTGATAGTCCCCGGATCTGATCTGTCAGCTCCTGAAAGCCCTCATGCAAACGCTGCCATTCCAACTGCATCAGTAACCGATCTATTTCATCCGTCCCTGACATTTCAGCTGATTCCCGACTGGGCTCCTGTAACTGCTCCAACCGCCTTTTTTCGTTTTCCACCTGCTCCAGGGTCTCCTCCGTCAGCTGTCCGGAAAGATTTTTCAGGTACATATGGTAGGCGGCATCTTTCGCCGTCGCATAGTATTGTGGCGCATATACAGCAAAAACATTCTGCATCATAAGCCACAGGGCAATTATGATCACAATTCCTTTTTTCTGCTGGATCAATAGTTTATAAAATTCATAATATACAAGATTCCTTCTATGCCCTAGTACGCTCCATTTTTTTCGTAACCTGATAATCAGCGTTTCCAGCCGGCCACTGTCACTGATCTGGCAGGTTCTATGGAAAAGGTTTATTCCGCTGGCACAGCATACCACATAAATAATCAGGAAGACACTGACCGCAACTTCATTTTTTCCTATGGCATGTCCCCCAAAATTGAAATTAACATAGCTTCCCAGCGCCTGTCTCATATCCCAATAGAAAAAAGGATTTATAATCTTACATACCCGCAGGGTTCCCGTGACAGCAATGAAATGGTACGCTGCATATTCGCATATCATAGGAAGCATCATGACAATGAAAGCTCCCGTTTCCGATTTCACCAGCATGCCCGCCATAAAAAGAACAGACCCTGTCAGCAGGGACAGTCCCACACGAAGAAAAATAAGCAGTCCTATGGCCTGCCCTACGCTTAATACATACGGGCAGTTGCGGAAAAGAGAAACCGACTGTACGGGTCTGTTCATATTGCCATATCCATACATCCATTTCAGGAACAAAACAACACTGGTTTCCTGTAACAAGGTATACAGTACTCCCCCCGATAATAGCAGAAACAACTTGGAATACGCCGTTACATGATGTCCGTTTTTACATCCTTTAATAAGAATAAAAAGCTTTCTATTTCTCTCATAAAATAATAAATACCACGTCAATACTCCCTGAAAAGAAATAGCAAAGAAAATACCGTACTGATACTCCGCCAATGCCTTTATTCCAAAACAGTTGTCCACTGTCACAGAAGCTTTCGCAACTGCCGAAAAATCGTGACAAGTCTTGCGGATATTATCCGTCAGATAATGATTTCCTTCGGAGATCACATTTTCCATGGCCTTTGACCTGTCCTGCATCTGTGAAATAAATTCCCGATAAGAGTCCAGATACCGTTTCTGTTCCTCCAGATCAGCCTCATAGAAGCCTAACTCGTCCGCCTGTTCATTTCCTTCACAAAACGCAATATATTGATCTTTTTGCTGATATACATAGACATAGGCCGCTTCTTTTTTCTGAATCATAAAAAGCAGGAATAGATTCCCCACAAAAAGTCCAATAAATGCAATCCATAGCGGAATCTGCGTCATCAGCTTTTTTATTTCATATCCTGTCAACCTCATGCAAATTGCCCCTTTAACGATCCATGATCTCCGTCAGTGTAATCGTTTTCCCCCGGTACTCTCCAATTTTTTTCTCCCAGCACTTTACTCCCCATGTACCGTCTTCTTTCTCATAAGTAAAGTACATCCTGTTTCTGTCACCTACCGGAAATCTCTGTGCTCTCCCGTTTTCATTTAATGGTGTCATAAAGGTATCTACGATCTGCATGTCCTTGTCATACACAACATATTTTCCCGGATTCCGAAGCCAATCATCAATGTCCTCCATCCAGTCATCAAAAAAATATAAATATTCGCCATCACTCAAAAAATAACCTGCCTGAGGTACATCTTCCGATAACACCTTCAGATTGGATCCATCCAGATCAGCAATATATACCGGCATCGGTTCATCACCTCTTTTTTCATCATCATAGGGATCCAGAATGATCTGATCCTGCCAGAATTGTACCCCTAAAATATGCACCGATTTCGGCATATCCGGAATCTGTAATTCCTCAATTTTGTCCGCCTGTATATCATATACAAAGGTTTTATTATATAACCTGTCGTAATCGTAACCATTATTTTCTTCCTTCTGGGAATCTCCCTCTTTGGGCAGCATAGAAATAATTTCAAAATACACATAATTTCCATAAGCCTGAAGATTTCCCCAAGTAAGCACTCTCAGATTCTCCTCCGCAGTATAGACGGTCTCCGGTCTATGAAAAAAGGTATTTAATGATAACCGTTTTATCGTACATTCAACCTTTATCTCTTCATCTTCCTCATAATACCTTTTTTCCGCATAATATAAGTTGTTCCTATGTATGATCCAGTTCACAATAATGCTGGATTTTCCATCCCATTTGTACACAACATCTTTCGCTGTTCCGTCCAGAGCATAGCGGTATAATATCCTTTCATCCGTTTCGTAACAGCTCAACGGAATACAATAAAGATAATCTCCGCATTTTGCAATTGCGATATCTTTATCCGGATTAATATTTGCCAGTTCCTCCAAATCGACAGAGGCATTACACTCTTTTATTTTCTGCTGATCCGTCTCTCTGTCATGTAAGCAGTCCACCTTATTACACAGCGGAACTAAAACATCATTACCTTCTTCCATGTAATAGATAAAACCATTCTTGTATATATATACGATGTTATCGCTTCCCTGCTGGACTTTAGGAAATGCTATGCTATCCGACCATTGTCTGTATTGATAGTCATAGTTTTCTACATAAGTGTCCGGCATTGCCTTGTTGGCACAGCCTGTCAGAAAGATCAAGTTTACTATTATAAGATAGGTTTTTATTCTCCGCATAGCATCTCCTGTTTTGTCCATTCCGTTGGTCATCAATTGATTATCTGGTCCATCTTGTAATATCCATCCAGTATCCAGAAGGGAATTGTGTCACAGAAACCTCGTGTACACCTCTTACATCCAAAAATGCCGCCGTTGGCTGTTCGATTACAGAGATGTCTACCCTTGCAGTTGCTCCGCCTCCTAATTTGCTAAATGTGTATTATAAACCATATTCTTAATATCTGCACATCCGTCTGCTCTATTGTACTTGTTTTTTCTTACCTTCCTCCATTTTCTAAAATATTTCTTTTACTTGTCGATCAAACATGCTTGATAATTCATATTTACCACAAATTATCTCTCTAACTCAATTGAGCAGATGGAAACTTCCCATTAATCGTATTAATTTCCTTTTGCTCAAGTCCCTTAATAAAAGATTTCATAGCAAAAAGAGTAGGTTGCATCCGTAATTTTTCTATAGATGCAACCTACTCTTTAACTTAAACTATTCTTTATAAAGTACACCAGTATACGTAGCTACTGTTTGACTTGTAGTATATGAATATTTACTTATTGTAAGAACCCCTGAGTAATAGCTTCCATTAATTTTTTCTCTCCATGAAATTTCTTTCTGTGGTTTTACAACCCCTGAATATATCACTTCCCTCGTCACACTAACACTTGCTCCGCAAAGGACAATGTCGTTTTCCGCCAAATCTTCTGCAACATATACTTCATAATATATACCTTCTGATGTATATCCCTCTCCTACCCACTGTGTAGTTTCCTGCGCATTAACCGGGAATGAAATACTTAAAACAGCTACTACAAAAAATATGGCAAATATACCTTTGTTCATATCCTATCCTCAACTTTCATTCTCCACTCAGAAATACATATCCTCCTACATCTGTTTCCTTCCATGCTGTAGCGTCTTCCTTATTATCATAATAAGTTGTCTTTACAATATTGGTATCTATTACTTCTTGATTCAATGTAGCTCTCACTTCATCCAAATGCACATTAATACTATCATTCGTCATTTCACCATCTACTACATACGCAATTTCATATACCCTTCCCCATAACGGATCATCAATATACCTTGTTCCTATCTGCTGAAAAGCAGGTTTTCTATGTCCTGCCATATATATCAGAAACATTCCTGCAGCTATCGCCAATATTCCAATCAAAAAGGACATTCTTACAATTCGTCCATAGTTTTTCTTTTGGGGTTCAGGTTCTGATTCCTCATTTTCCCCTGTGTTATCCGTATTCTCCTTATCTCCCTCCTCCACATTCCTTTTTTGAAATTCAGGATTGTCCAGCTTCTCCAATGTCTTTTCCGGATTATGTAATTCGTCACACGATACCTGAAGTATATCTGCTATACGACTAAGCATCATCATATCCGGAAGGTTCTTTCCCGTCTCCCTTAATTAAAGATATTGTTGGGTAAAAAAGAAAGGTCAGTCGATTTTGCCGATGAAGCGGTAGTAGATTTCTACTTCCTGCTCACGGCTTCCGTCCTCGCCCTTGACAGCTTCGTGGACGGTTATTTTTTCAATTAGAGTGTTCAGAAGTTCGGCGGTCAGCTCCACAGGGTTGACATACTGTTTCATCAGGGCAATCCACTTTTCAGCATCCGCTGCGGTCTGTACGGCGGCTTCCATCGTTTCGTGAAGCTGTCTTATTTTTGTTTCAAGCTCCTTTTGCTCGTTCTGGTACTTCTCGGACAGCATATTGAAGTTATACTCGGTTATGCGTCCGGCAGACCAGTCCTCATACATTTTAGCAAACAGCCCGTCAACCTCGGCTTTACGCTTCTCTGCCTTTTTCAGCTCCGCAGCCTGCTTTTTCTTCGCAGAGTTTCTTTCCCTGTCGCTGGCATTGAGCAGGCGTTTCAGCAGCTTGTCCTCGTCTTTCTGTGCCAGCATAGACCAGTATTGCAGTCTTGCAAGCACATAGGCATACAGTACATCATAGCGGATATAGTGCATGGAACACTGGCGTAATCCCTGCCCGTTCTTGCTGCAATGGTAGTACCCGTATGGGTTCTTATTCTGCTTGTTTTCCCCATAGGCTAAAGACCATCCGCAGTCTGCACATTTTATCAATCCTGCGAAAATCTGTGTCGTACCGTTTCTGCGTTTCCTGCGTCTGCTTGCAATCAGCTCCTGAACTTTTTGGAACACTTCTTCAGAAATGATGGCTTCGTGGGTATTTTCCACACGATACCATTCTTCCTGCGGCTTCCGCACCTTTTTCTTGTTCTTGAATGAAATGTTGCTCTGCTTGTTGTGAATGCTGTGACCGATGTAGGTTTCCTCTTTCAAAATGCTCTTGACCTGTGCAATCGTCCACGCATAGGCTTTTTCTGCGGGCGCACCGGCGTAGATATTAGCGAAAGTCCCGTATCTTTCATAGTTCAGCCAGCCGGGGGTAGGTACTTTTTCTTCCACCAGAATCCGTGTAATGCTGGCGGCACCCCTCCCGTGTACTGCAAGGTCAAAAATCTTCTCTACAATCCAGCGTGTTTCCGGGTCGATCAGAAGATGACCTTTTTTGTCCGGGTCTTTTACATACCCCAGCGGTGCATAGGCTCCATAGTGTGCGCCATTGGCAAATCTTGTGCGCATGGCAGCCTTGACCTTTTTGCTGGTCTGTCGGGCGTGCATTTCATTCAGGATGTTTAAGAATGGGGCAAGCTCGCTTTCTCCGTTGATGGTGTCCACATTGTCATTGATGGCAATGTAGCGTACTCCCTTGCTGGGGAAATAGATTTCCGTGTACTGACCGGTCAGGATATAGTTTCTTCCCAGACGGGATAAGTCCTTTGTGACAACGCAGTTGATTTTCCCGTCCTCGATGTCATCAATCATCCTTTGGAAACTTGGACGCTCGAAATTTGTCCCGCTCCATCCGTCGTCAATGTACTCGTCTACAACAGTCAGCCCATGCTCTGCGGCATACTGCCTAAGCATCATGCGCTGGGTCTGGATACTGCCGCTTTCCCCCTGTAATTCATCGTCACGGCTCAATCTCAAATATAGTGCAGTGTTATAAATCGTTGTATTGTATGGTTGTTTCACGGTTAAAAATCCTCCTTCTAAAAGAAACAACCCACGCTTATACAATACTCGCTGGTACAAGTATATCATAAGCGTGGGCTGATTGACAGTCGTTATTCCGTATTTTTTCAGGAAGCGGCGGCAGCGTGCTGGATCACATCTTCCAGTAGGCTGTCAAGCGGCTTCCCATCCTGTGCGAAATGCTCCGATACCTTGATACGGACTTTCCCCATGACAAAATACTGGGTGCCGTCTTTTTCGGTAAGCAGGGTGCCGCTGTTTTCGTTGTTGCTCTCGTTTTTGTTTTTTGCCATAGGCAGTTACCTCCATAAATGAAATATGCCCGACAAGGGAATGTCAGGCAGGTGTACAGCCGCAGACTGTCTCCGTGTCAACCAAACCGTGTCAACCGGCAGAAAAGACTTTGAAAACAATCCATAGGCGCTCTATTATTACTTTTTACTTTTTCTTTGATTTCTTGGTTGACATGGTTGACAAAGGAGAGAAATGCCCCAAATATCAGGCTTTTCTCCGTCAACTGGCTGTCAACCAAAGCGTCAACCAAACTGTCAACCGGTGGCTTTTCAGAATGGCAGTTCCATTTGCCGGGCTTCTTCTTCCGTGATTTCCTGAAAACCGTCCCCCTCCGGCGGGTCTTGGTTGACACGCTCCCAGCCTTTTTGAGAACCGTATTTCTTATACCGCTTCGGGCTTTTGTAGGCTGCCCAGCCCTGTATGATGCCGCCCGCAATGCCGGTATTCATAATCTCGCAGATTGCCCGTGTCTCCCAGTCTGCCGGGGAATTTAAGTTCCCCAGCGCTTCCTCATAAAGCTGCTTGGAGCATACCCTGTCACCGGTGTAGTCCTCCAAATAGGCGTAGATCATGCCAGCCTGTGTGTCCTCCTGCATGAAGTCCTGCTGATGGGCGTTCAGGTATCGGTTCATTTCTATGCTGAATGACAGCTTATACTTCCCACTGCGGTAAACCGTCATGGCTTCCGCCCACATCTGTTCGATATACGCCCTCGCCGCCGCTTCATCGTCCAGTATGTGAACCTCCGCCCGTTCCGGGTACACCGTCACGGGGAGAAAGCGCCGGTTGCCGGTGCGGTCACGGGGCAAAAAGTCCTGCCGGTTGGTCGTCCCTCCAAATACACATTGCCGCAGCCGGTCTGCCGGATGTGTCTCATACGGCACTTTGTATGTTTCTTTCTGGCGGCTTAAGAATGACTTGATTTCCTCAATACTCTTGGCGTTGGCTGTGGCGATCATCTCCGACATCTCGATAATCCAATGCCCTTGAAGCTTGCGGTACACATTTTCATCGTCCAGCTTCTTCAAATCGTCTGAAAACCATTCGTCCCTGCCTGCCAGCAGCCGGAAAAAGGTAGATTTCCCGGCTCCCTGACCACCAACCAGACAGAGCATGACCTCAAACTTGCTCCCCGGTCTGAATACCCGCCGGATGGCTCCCATCAGGAACAGTTTCAAGGCTTCATAAGTGTATTCGTCCGTATCGGCTCCCAGAAAGTGATGCAGGGCGTAACGGATGCGCTCTGTGCCGTCCCATTGCAGGTTGTTCAGGTAATCCCTGACCGGATGGTAGCGGTTTTCATTGGCAACAATCTTGATGGCGCTCTGCACCTTTTTCTCGCTGGTAAGCCCGTAGTTTTCTTCCAGATACAAAAGCAGGTAGTTCATGTCCATGTCGGTCAGAGTGGTACTGGTGCGCTCCCAGCCCAACGGCTTCACAATGTCAATCTGCTCCGTCAAAAGGTTCAGGCGCAGCGCCCCACGAAACAGCGGGTCACGCTGGAACACCGTCAGGCAGTTTCGGATGCTGTTCTTCACGCCGCCTTTCTGCGTCCCCTCTAACGTCTCCCGGATTTCTGCCGGTGTCTGCGCTGGCTCTATTGTATCCATCGTCCTTTTGACCGCTTCCTGCGTTTCCGGCGGCAAGCTCTGAAATTCGCTGTTCAAGCCGCAGCACCTCCTTTCCCTGTGCGGCGATCAATGCCGCTTTTTCTTCTATTTCTCCGTATAACAAAATATCCAAAAGGTATTCTGTGTAGCTTATCCTCTGCAACGCTTCCACAAAAAGAGGATGCCAGATGGCATCCTGCGGCTGTGGGGCGTATGCTGTTTTCCAATGCTCCAGCAGGCGCAGATAATCGCATAGCACCCGGAAACAATACCGTTCCGTTTCCTGAAATCTCTGCTCCGCTGATTTTTGTCGGGGCTGTGACCTGTTGTTACGCTTCCTATCTGGTGGCGCATTGCCGGATTTCTCATAGGAAACGCCGAAGTCCTCCGCAAGCCTGACCGCAGCTTCCCGCTTCCCCAATCCATGCAGCAAAGCGGCAAAGTCGATCACATCCCCGGAAGCCCTGCAGCCGAAGCAATAAAAGCGGCTGTCCACTTTCATGCTGGGCGTGCGGTCATTGTGGAATGGACAGCAGACCATGCCGTTTCTCCCCACCCGGATTCCATAGAATGAAGCAGCCTGCCGGGTGGTAACAGACTGTTTCACCGCTTCAAATACATTCAAATGCTCCCTCCATAAAAATACCGATAGCGGTAAAGCTGCCGGTTATATCATAGCTCCATCTCATGTTTCTTTCTCTGTACTTCCTGTGGCTGCTCCCTCCGGCGCAGTGCGGTATCTACGGCGTTCTGCACCTGCCGCAGCCGTATGACTTCCTCCCGGAGTGGCTTGTGCTGCGGAGACAGTTCGGCATACTCTGTTTTTAACTGTGCATATTCCTGTTTCCATGCTTTCAGGGCAATAGGTTTTCCGTCCAGTTTTTCTTTCAGAATACGGCGGGCGGCATAAAACAGCCGTAACTCCGCATCGTGGGATGTTTCAAATTTCTCCCTCTGTTTCTTAAACTTGATATTGTTCAATTCCGTATGGACAGGTTTTAGCCGCTGGTAATTCTCGCCCTCCCGTATCAATTCCTGCAATTCCTTTATCCGGGCAGATTTCTTTTTCATGGATCCGCTTAATGCTTCAAATTCTTCACTGACAGAGGAAAGACGCTCCTGCAAATCCTCTAATGTGAGCAGCTTGTTTTCCGTCAGATAATTGACGGCTTCGGCAAACTGCTTTAAGTTTCCGGTTCTGGCTTTATTGCTCCATGCCCCTGCGTTGCGCTGGTTGTAATAAGCGATCAGCAGGTCGGCAAGGTTCGGTGTCTGTGGTTTGGAAAGTTCTTCTTTTACCTCTGCCATCCAGACAAACAGGGCTTTGATCTTCTTCCTCACATCCTGCATGAGCCGGTTGGAGGCTTTAATCCAGCGGTTCAGTTCCCCTTTCTCGGTGCGGATGCCCTTTGCTTCCATCTGCCGGACATTAGCTCCCTCGTGGACAGTAGGTATCAGGTCAAGCCCCTGCCGCACATAGGAACGGTGGTCGATACGCACATCCAGTCCTTTTTCCTCAAATTTTGTATTAACGGCAGCCGCCCACTGCTCCCGCCAGTGTTCCAGTGTTTCCGGCTCGTGCCAGTCTGCTGTGTGGACAGCATTAAACATATAATCGCCATTTTTATCCCGGATTCGGTTTCCATCTTCATCAAGAAGATATTCCCGCCGCTGTTTTTGTCCCCATGTGCCATCCGGGTTCAAAGGGCGCATGGTTGTCATCACATGGAAATGCGGGTTTGGGATACCGCCGTTCTCTTTCTCCGGACTGTGAAAAGCAAGATCGGCAATCATGCCTTTTGCCACAAACTGCTCCTGCACGAACTTCCTCGCCAGCTCCATGTTTTCTTCCAGCGTCAATTCATTCTGCATGGCAATATCAAATGAATAGGCAAGCTGTGCTTTTGGATGTTTCTCGCAGTTCTCCACAGCATTCCAGAGGGTCGCCCGGTCAAGATATATTTCCGGCGCATGGGGCGGCAGCATGATTTCCGAAGCGATCACGCCGCTCTTTTTGGTGTAGTCGCTGACTTCTCCATAGTAGCTGCTGTAAAGACGCTCCCCGGCTCGGTAGGCTGCGCTGGCAATGGCGCTCTGACCGGCGCTGCGCTTTATCTGTGCGATTGAAAAATGATAAAGTGCTATCCTTAGTCACCGCCTTTCTCCTGCCCGGAAATACGGGCGTGGTTTTCTGCGGCAGACCGGATGAAAGGCTCCGCCTGCGGCAGATTCAAAATGCTTTCCATGAGGGAATAAAATTCCGGTTCGGTCAGCTTCTTTGTCTGTGGCACAATGCTCTCAACGGCTGCCCCACGGGTAATCAGCCGGTGCGTCCTCTGTTTCCGGGAACCGCTTTCCAGATACGCCTGCCGGTTTTTCAAACGCTGCATTTTCCGTTTTTCCCGTTCCAGCAGGACAGTGGTTTTTTCATATTCCTGCTTTAACTGTTCCAAAGATTTTTCCATGTTCTCACATCCTTTGCTTATAAGATAAAGAAAGACCATCCGCAGACAGTCTGTGTCAGTGCTTCTATAAAACCCGATGAAAAGGGAAAACCACAGAGCGGATTTCCCTTTTCGGCGGGTACACAGGGGATAGCCGCTTTAGCGGCGCAAGGGGGTGTAGCCACCTTGTCGGAGCGAAGCGAACGCAGACCTCGGATTGCTGATTTTATCAGCGGCAGAGGTAAGCTCCGCAGGACGCACGATACATGGTCTTTAGACTATGTATAGAAGTGCGCCCTTAGTTCCTAAGGGATTTTGCCGTTTCCGGCAGTCTTGTCCTTTTTCTTGGAACGCTTGGAAAGATACTTCGGGCAGTCAACCACAACCGCCCGGAAGCTCTGTTTACATTCGTGCTGGCATTTCCGGCACAGTTCGTTGTAAGTGATACGGCTGCGGTCATTTAAGAAGAAAGACCATTCCAGCCGTCGCTTGTTGCTCATTCTTGCCATAACCGGCTCCTTTCTCCGTTTCTATCTGATGTACGCAGATAGGCTGTTTTGGTGTAGCGTCTCGGTATCATTTTTAAGGTTTTTCCCTCTGTATGCCCCTTTGGAAAGTGCGGCAGTATTGCAGTCAGGGAATGATACCTCACGCTTATTTGTCACTTCCCGGTACGGTTTCGGAGCCTTTTGCCATCCATTCAAAGAAAGCAATCTTGCTGACCTTGATAAGCCTGCCCCTGCGGAACGCCGGAAAGCCGGGGGTGTGTACCAGCTCATAGGCGCTCGCTCTTGAAATTCCCATAATCCGCTGGATGTCCGCCACATCCAGAACCAGCGGTAAATCCTCGTAGCTGTTCAATCTCTTTTTATCGTTCATTCTGTTCCTCCCATAAATCAAATAGGTTAAAATGCTTCCTGTTGCCGTTCTCCCCAAAATCCGTTTTCCTGCCCCATTCCTGCGGTGTTTCCCTGCATTGGTGCGCCGAATGCGTCACTTCTCCTGCCGGTCATATCCCTTTTGGACGGTCATTCACTTGTCAAGGTACTGTGCGGTACGAAATTACCAACCGCAATCATCATAGCGTACTATCCTTGACAAAACAATGATTCTGCGATACCATGAGTGTAACGGATATAACTGAATTATATAATTACCATAAACAAAGGCAGGGGATAGGGATGGAGAATCAGTTTATACGGCATGAGCCATGTTTTGAGAGGATTTTGTTTGTCCTGACGCTGGACAGGAAGAAAATGAAAGAGCGGATTTTGATTGGGGAAGAACAGCAGATCCGCTTCCGTCTGAACGGGAGCCAAAACGCAGAGGTGCTTTGTGATATGACACGCCCACTGGGAACTTTTTTGATAAACTTTGAGCGTGACACGGACAGAGACTGGAACTTATACGGGCTTTCTCCGCTGCGGCAAGCTCTCCACTCCAACCGATGGAAACAGCCGGAGCTGGAGCAGGCGGCAAGCGAATTTCTTTGGGAGAAATATCTTAGCAACGACCCTCTGAAAATGTATGTGGCGTTCCGTATCTGGAACAGCTATCTGCTTGCCAGAGAACCCCGTGACCGTAACGCTGCCTGTGACCGCTTCATGGATAAAATGAGCAGACTGACCGGGGTATTCCAAAACGAAACCATGAGCTTTGACAGGGAGACAGGAAAACCGAAACAATTTCAAGCTGGCAGCCTTTATTTCAAAGGCGCACCGTCAGAAGATACCCGGCTTGACCTCTGGTTCCCGGACAACCGGCGCACAGAAGAATGTGTGTCTGCCTATGCGTCCCTCTACCCGTTGATTACCTATTATCTGAACAGGCTGAATGACTGGGGGCTTTGCTTCCGGCGGTGCAAGGTCTGTGGAAAATATTTTCTGGCAAAGAGCCAGCGGTATGAGCTGTGCAGCGACAAGTGCCGAAAAGCACAGGCGCTTCAAAACAAGCGGGAATTTGACGAGAGGTCAAGAGAAAATAACTATGACCTGCTTTATAAAAATGAATGCCAGAACTGGCGCAACAAAATAAACCGGGTAAAAAATACCGCAGGCTTTCCGGCTGACCGTCTGGAAAAAATACAGGCTTCCTTTTCCGACTTTAAGAAAGAAGCCTTACAGAGAAAAAAGGCTGTAAAAACAGGAACGGCCAGCCCGAAAGAATTTACGGACTGGCTGTATCAGCAGAGTAATGTAATTGTTGAGCTGACCGAGATATGAAAAACTTTCTATCGTCAATTTCGCATTATTGCAATAACAGATTGCTTCTTCCATGAATGGTAATATTATCATCAAACTTTTGGAAGAACTATAAATGTCCGAGGTGCCTTTGATTTCGACAAAAAAACAGGCTGAATTGTTACAAAGCTCGGACATTTCAAAAATTTTTTGAGAAATGGCGAAAAAAGCGGGGCAGCACACGCCGCCCCGCCGATCCCATACGGTTATTCCATCGCCCGCATTTGTTCGATCAGGGATTGCTTTTTCTGTCTGCGGATTGTCCATACAGACAAGATCAGTTCCATTCCGAACAATACCAGAATGAACAGTCCCATTTCCAAAACCGGGAATTTGTAAGGCACTACATTTCCGGCAAAAGCTCCTATACTCATTTTTCTGCAAGCAAAGATGGAAGCCGGAAGCCCAACGATCAGCGTCGCCAATGTTGCAAAGAGCGCATAGCACAGCCCCTCACAGATGTTCATTTCACATAGCTGTTTTTGTGTTAGGCCGATAGAACGCAGAATACTGTTTTCCTGCTTTCGGGCTATCTGGTTAGAGAGTGTCGTATTGATAAGGTTGATAACGCCAAAGAGAAATACCAACCATGAAAGTATCTCCATACTGCCAAACGCAAAAGAATTTGTCATTTCTTCATATTCAATCACTGTATTGATTTCATCTAAGGCAATATTACTATGGCTGGCAACAATATTTTTCAATTCAGCTCCCACATAGTCCGTTTTTTTCGGATCGTTTACAATGCTCCATGAATAGTCGAAAGAAGCGATTTCCGGGTGCAGTTCATGGAACAATGCTTCTGGTGCGAAAAAGAGTACTCCATCGAGGGCCAGTTTTCCATGCCCGGAAGGCGTCTTGTTGGAATCAAACAATCCTGATACAGTGACGGAAACAGGCGGTTGCCCCTCTCCAAAATAAAAGTCAACTGTTGAACCAACACCCATATCCTCATTCTGCTTTAGCACATTATAGTCAATTACAATACTACGGGAATCTTTTGGCATCGTTCCTGCTGTCAGAGCCGCTTCAACTGTTGCATAATTCTGGTCGGTCAGCATATCACACATACCACCGCTTTGGTAAATGTCCGTCTTAAGGGTTGCATAGAGAGATTGTCTGCTTGGAATTATATCTGTAACACCATCAATAGATAAGATTTCCTGTTTTAATTCTTCATTCAACGGATTTCCCGCTGCCATAACCTTTTCTTCTGTCATTTCAGAATCCAAATAAATTTTATAGTCGCCGTCCGGGAAAAACCGTCTTGCAAGCGCCTCTGGAGAACGCAGCAAAACAATGGAGGATACCACAAGCAGAATAATTCCGCCCAAACTCAATGAGGCTACAATAGCAACGGTCTTTTTTCGGTCACGCTTAAAATTCGCAATTCCCATTGAAACAGGATTGAGCTTGATATTCTTTTTTCGGCTTCGGATGTCCTTTTGTGCCGGGGTAAAACGGACGGCTTCAATCGGGGAAATCCCTGCCGCAATTTTTATCGGCTTACGGATGGAAACAGATACCATGATCCAACTGCTTATGAGTGTCAAAATAATCGTTGCCACATAGGAAACAGCATTAAATCCCTTGGGAAACAAAAGAAAACCGCCGCATACACCCAGCACTGTACCAATCAAAATCCCGATACTGCCGAGTTTACGCCCCTCCCGCTTTACAATCCGCTTGATTTGCTTTGGCGTTGCACCAATCGTCCGAAGCTGCCCGTAGCTCTTGATTTTGTCATTGATGGAGATACGGAAGATACTCTGGATCACAATATAGCCGCCGATCAGAACAATGGCAATCACGCCAGCCATCAGTGCAAAATCAAAGGATTTAGAAGCATAGGCAAAATACTTGCTGTTCATTTTGGGCATAGGAAGCTGATATTCCTCCGCAATCTCCCTGCAATAAGAGGTCATCAGTTCTTCGCCCAACTGGTCGCTGTTTTTGAAATGGACATAGGCGCGATAGCCAGTCGGGTCAAACCCTTTCCATCCTGTCAGGGCAGCGTTGGAAAGAATGATAGCGCAGGTATTCGCTTCTTTTTCATTTACGCTGTCCATAATGCCGGTAACGACATAATCACCATGAAAACTCTCTGTATCTAAGGTCACAGTGTCCCCGATCTTGGCATTGTTTCCATAGGTGGAAAGAAAGTATTCGCTTACAACAACTTCATTTGCTTTTTCAGGAACCCGGCCCTCTAACAACTCCATCTGCGCCTTGGTAATCTCCATCATTTGCGCGTCGCAATACACATAAGACGCATGATAGCCCTGTTCTGAAAGCTCCTCACCCAGCATATAGTAGCCGCCTACGCGCTCAAACTCCGGCAGTCCTTTCAGGGTTTCAATGTCGTTTTCCTCTACGCCCAGCCAGACCGCCTCATAAGTATCGACAACCTGATTGCGCTGCATTTGTGTCAGGGAGGTAGACACAATTCCCGTAAAGCAGATCAGAAATGCCGCCAGCGCAACGGCAATCACCACCATCAGATTCCGGCGCTTCTCGCTTTGCAAACTTTTCTTTGCCAGCTTCTTTGTAATGGCGCTGGTATCATTCTCAAAAGGCCATGTCATAGCCTGCCACCTCCTTACTCCACAATCTTGCCGTCCTCAATGCGGACAATCCGATCTGCAAGACGGGCTATGTCGTCATTGTGGGTAATCATCACAACAGTTTGCCGGAACTCTGCACTGGTGCGCTTGATAAGCCCCAGCACCTCGGCGCTGGTCTTGCTGTCAAGGTTGCCGGTCGGCTCGTCGGCCAGCACAATAGCCGGTTTGGTAATCAGGGCGCGTGCGATAGCCACACGCTGCTGCTGGCCGCCGGAAAGATTGTTCGGCATATTTTTCAGTTTATCTTCCAGCCCCAGCAGGTGAACGATCTCGTCCAAAAACTTCTGATCCACCGTGTCCCCGTCCAGCTCCACCGGCAGGACGATGTTCTCATACACATTCAGGATAGGAACAAGGTTATAGTTCTGGAAGATAAAGCCGATGTTGCGGCGGCGGAAGATGGTAAGCTGTTCGTCGTTCATTTTCGACAGCTCTTTGTCCCGGACAATCACATTGCCGGAAGTAGGGGTGTCCAGCCCGCCCATCATGTGAAGCAGGGTGGACTTGCCGCTGCCGGAGGTTCCCACAACGGCCACAAATTCGCCGTCATTTACAGAGAAGTTCACGCCGTCAAGGGCGCGGGTGATATTCGGCTCTGTACCGTAATACTTTTTCAGGTCGATAGTCTGTAAAATTCTCATACTCAAAACTCCTTTCAAGGCTTTCTGCCTGTTGATAAGGCTATTGTAAAACCCAAATGTCCGCGAAATGTTACAGCGGCCAAAAAATTTCATTGAAAATCGGGGGTGAAATGTTACAACGCTCGGACATTTCCGCCGAAAAACTGCCACTGGCAGCTTTATCGGCACACTGTTGCGAAAAGACTTACGGCGGGCAGCCGAGAATGACCGTCCGCCGCATTCTATTTTGTCGGCAGCATAATGGAAAATTCTGAACCCTTGCCCGGCTCCGAAACCACTTTGATATAGCCGCCTTGCCGCGTTACGATCTCGCGGGCCAGATACAGGCCAATGCCCACGCCCTGCTGTTCGTGTACTTCTTCCTCACGATAGAAGCGCCGGAAGATGGCAGCCTGATTGCTTTCGGAAATGCCCTTGCCGGTGTCGGTCACTTTGACCTCCACATACATTTCCCACAGCACCACTGACACGGCGATTTTCCCGCCTGCCGGGGTGTACTTCACTGCATTGTCCAGCAGGTTAAAGAGGGCTTCGGATGTCCACTTGCTGTCATGGAAAACGGTCAAATCCTCCGGGCAGTCCACGGACACAGCGATTTCCTTTTTCTCCGCTGCATACACAATCCCACTCATGGCCTGCGCCACGGTATCAAAGAGGCGACCCGGTTTCTTATCCAACTGGATCACGCCCGTTTCCAGCCGTGAGGTTTTCACAAGGGCCTGAAAGAGAAAGTCCAGCTTATCCGTCTGGCTACGGATTCCCCGGATAAAGTCGGTGCGCTCCGCCTCGGTCATGGGCTTTTCCAGCAGGGTGTCCGTCGCCATTTTCAGATTGCTTACCGGCGTTTTCACCTGATGGGAAATATCCGATACAAGGGTCTGTAACTCCTGCCGTTCCTCGTCCACCCGGCGGCGGTTCTCCTGCATGATCTGGTAAAGCCTTGCCAGCCGGTGTCCGATTCTGGCAAGCTGGGTTTCGCTGTCCTCTGGCCGCTGGGGCGCTTCATTCCCGGCGATCATGTGGTCTAAGGTCTGGCACAGGTCAGCGGTAAACTGCGACAGCCGCTTTCCAAACGCCTGCGTCAGTACAAAAATCCCCACAAGGGCGCACAGCAGCAGCGTCCCGCCTGTCAGCAGCACCGCAATCTGTTTTGTCACAAGAAACAGGGCTATGGTGATCCCGGACATGGAGAGGACAAGCTCCATTGCCACCCGGCCAAACAGCCGCTTTACCGAGAGGTTTTGAAACTTCATTTTACCTCGCCTCCCGTCCATTGATACCCCATGCCGTAAACGGTCTTGATGTAGGGTGCGCCGCCGTCGGCTTCAATCTTGCTGCGAATACGGCTGATGGAGGTTGTCAGGGTGTGTTCGTCCACAAACCGCTCGTCTATATCCCACAGCTTTTCCAAAAGCTGCCCACGGGTCAGCACTTGCCGGGGATTTTTACGAAACAGGTTCAGCATTTTGTACTCCATCGGGGATAGAGTCAGGGGCTTGCCGTTTAAGGAAGCCGTCTGCTCCGAGAAGTCCAGAAACAACCGCCCGTCGTCGTAAATGTCCTTGGCCGGTTTGTGGTGTTCCAGCATGGCGAACATGGCTTTGATTTTTCGCTGCAAGGCCCCGATCACAAAGGGCTTTGTGATGTAGTCCACCGCGCCCACCTCATAGCCCCGTATCTGGTCGCTCTCCTGATCGTTGGCGGTCAGGAATATTACGATGGTGTCCGGGTGCTGGGGCTTTATCAGCTTGCACAGTTCAAAACCGTTCCCGTCCGGCAGGTTGATGTCCAGCAGCACTAAATCAAATTCCCGCTGGCGGATGGCTTCGGCTGCGGTTCTGGCATTTAGGGCAGAAGTCACGCCGTAGCCGTCTGCGGTCAGGTTATAGTCTAACATCTTATTCAAAAAACTGTCGTCCTCGACAATTAAAATCTGCTCCATATTCTCACTTCCTTTGCTTTTTGCAGATAGTATAACAGGCAAATGTCCGAGAATTGTTACAAGGACAAATATATTTATCATTTTACAGCTTTTTTATGTGTACTGCAATTTTATAAAAGAAAGGACAGCAGTATCATCAAATTGCTGTCCTTGCGGTTTATTATAGCTGGTAGTGTATAAGCGTGGGTTCATCATATTTGGTGTGGTATCTTTAACTATGGGAAACTCCATTCTCCCATTTGCTTACCGCAGACGTAGAAACCGATAACCTCTCTGCCAGTTCCTTCTGACTTAATCCATTCTTCTTCCTTAAAATTACCAGTAGTTTACCAAATGCTTCCTTTTGCATAACTTTACCCCTTTAATTGTACTAGCAATGATACAATTATACGATTAAGTTATCTAAAAAGCAATGAAGCAAGAATGAACATACTTGACAATTCACATTTACCACAATGATACGTCTAAATCAATTGAGCATTTGGAAACTTTCCATTTTAATCTTATGAATTTCCTTTTGCTCAAGTAGTTACAGCAATAACCGTTTCCTAGATTATTGTGTCATACCTCCCTATCGTTGTCTACTCTGCTACAGCCTCTTTCATGCTCTTCACATATTCTCCGATATAAGGAGCTGCATCTTTGCCATACTTTGCAATGATCTTCACGATGGCGCTTCCGACAATGGCTCCGTCGGATATAGATGCCATAGCTTTCGCCTGCTCGGGGGTGCTGATGCCGAAGCCGATAGCACAGGGAACGTCGGTCACGGTGCGGATGCTTTCCACGATAGCATGCAGATTGGTCTTGATCTCGCTGCGCACACCGGTGACACCCATGGAGCTTACCACATAGATGAATCCTTCCGCCTCCGATGCAATCTGGCGGATACGGCTCTCGGAAGTGGGTGCGATCATGGAAATCACCTTCACGCCATGGGCTTTGGCGGGAGCCTCCACCTCCGCCTTCTCTTCATAAGGCACATCGGGAATAATGATAGCACTGATGCCCAGCTCCTCACACTTTGAAAAAAATTTCTCATACCCATAATGGAATACGGGATTTACATAAGTCATAAACGCCAGGGGAATCTCCGACTGTTCCCGCACTCTCTTCACGATCTCAAACACACCGTCCGTGGTCATACCGTTGCTAAGAGAACGGATATTTGCCTCCTGGATCACCACACCTTCTGCTGTAGGATCGGAAAAGGGAATACCAATCTCTATGAGATCCGCTCCTGCTTTCTCCATCTCCAGGATGAATTGTACAGTGCTGTCCGCATCCGGGTCTCCTGCGGTAAGGAAGCCGATGAATGCTTTTTTATTCGGTGTATCAAATACTTTTTCTAATTTACTCATCGTATCTGTCTCCATTTCTTCTATCTCTTCTATTCTAATTTCTTCTATCTTTCCTGTTTTCATCTTCTGTCTGCAGGAGAACGGACTGCCCAAAGCATTTCACAGCCCCTGCACGTAGGTCGGTCATCAGTCATGAATATCCACACCGCGGTATCTCGCAATAGCGGCCACATCCTTGTCGCCTCTGCCGGACAGACATATGATAATGCTCTGGTCCGGGCTGTAGTTCTTCGCGATCTTACGTACCTGTGCTACCGCATGGGCACTCTCAATAGCGCAGATGATTCCTTCAGTTCTTGCCAGATATTCAAAAGCATCCACTGCCTCGTCATCCGTGATGGGCACATACTGTGCTCTGCCGATGTCATGCAGATAAGCATGCTCCGGTCCGATGCCGGGATAATCCAGTCCCGCAGAAATGGAATATACAGGAGCAATCTGTCCATATTCATCCTGGCAGAAATAAGATTTCATTCCATGGAAAATTCCCAGAGAGCCGGTAGCAATGGTAGCTGCGGTCAGTGCCGTATCCACACCCTTGCCTGCTGCCTCACAACCGATGAGTTCCACATCCTTGTCCTCAATAAAGTTATAGAACGCACCCATGGCATTGCTGCCGCCGCCTACGCAGGCTACCACGGCTGCCGGAAGCTTTCCTTCCTTCTTCAGAATCTGTTCCTTTGCTTCCTGGCTGATCACACTCTGAAAATCTCTTACGATCATTGGGAAGGGATGCGGTCCCATAACGGATCCCAGCACATAATGGGTATCCTCCACACGATTGGACCATTCTCTCATGGTCTCATTGACAGCATCCTTTAAGGTCATGGTACCGGAAGTTACGGGATGTACCTTGGCTCCCAGAAGTTCCATACGGTAGACATTCAATGCCTGTCTGTTGGTATCTTCTTTTCCCATGAAGATTTCGCATTCCATCCCCAGGAAGGCTGCTGCCGTTGCGGTAGCCACACCGTGCTGTCCGGCACCGGTCTCTGCGATCAGGCGGGTCTTGCCCATCTTCTTGGCAAGCAGTGCCTGTCCCAGGGCATTATTGATCTTATGGGAACCGGTATGGTTCAGATCCTCTCTCTTGAGATAGATCTTCGCGCCGCCCAGATCCTTCGTCATTTTCCCTGCATAGTACAGCAGAGAGGGGCGCCCCGCGTATTCATTCAACAGCTTGTTCAGCTCCGCATTGAATTCCGGATCCTTCTTATAATGCTCATAGCACTCTTCCAGATGGATCAGTTCATTCATCAATGTCTCGGAGATATATTGTCCTCCGTGGATTCCGTAACGTCCTTTGCTCATGTGTTCCTCCTCTTTTCTTTCATCCTGATTTTTATTCCTGATTTTTATTCCTGATTTTCATTTTGATTTCTGATTTATAATTCTTCTATCTATTGATGTTGGGCTCAAAAGCCCCCCGACTTTGATGCCTGCGGCTTGTTCCGATACCGTTCTACCAGTTCCATGATCCGGTGCATCTTCTCCGGATCTTTTTTCCGGTCGCTCTCGATGCCGGAGCTAATATCTACCGCGTAAGGTCTTACCGCTTCCATGGCTTCCGCCAGATTGTCCGGATGCAGTCCACCCGCCAGGAAAAATTCTCTGTCGATTCCGCCAAGGACACTCCAGTCAAACGCCTGTCCCGTCCCCATTCCGTTATCGAATAACAGATAGTCTGCACTGCTGTCCAGCCAGGCTTCCACATCATACCGGTCTCTGACTTTAACTGCTTTGATCACCGGTTTACCGCAGACCGCCTGCAGATACTGGATATCCTCTTCTGTCTCATCCCCGTGAAGCTGTGCCACATCCAAAATATCTTCCTCCAGCAATTCTATGATGGTCTTCGGATCCTCATTCACGAATACCCCAACTGTCCGGATTCCAGGTGAAAGCTTCTTACGGTATTCCGCTGCCTGCTCCTTTGTGACCACCCTGTGGCTCTTCGGGTAAAATACAAATCCCACGTAATCCGGCTGCACCTCATTGGCATAATCAATGTCCTCCGGACGATAGAGACCACACATTTTTACTTTCATAAAATCTTCTACCTTTCTATAACCTATCCGCGGAGTTCCTGCAAAGCCGCTTTCTTATCTGCACTACGCATCAATGTCTCTCCGATGAGTACGGCATTGGTACCGTTCTGCTCCAACCGCTCGATATCCTGTCTCGTCTTCATACCACTTTCGGATACGAAGAGAATATTCTCCGGCACCATTTCCCTCAACCGCACGGAGTTATTGATATCCACCGTAAAGTCTTTCAGATTCCGGTTATTGACACCGACGATCCTTGCATCTGCTGCAAGCGCCATCTTGACTTCTCTCTCGTCATGAGCTTCCACCAGTGCCGACAGGCCAAGTTCTCTTGCAATCCCCGCGTATTCCGACAACTGCATGGGAGAGAGAATCGCACAGATCAGGAGCACTGCATCCGCTCCGATATTTTTCGCCTCATAGATCATGTATTCGTCTACCGTGAAATCTTTTCGCAGCAGAGGGATCTGTACCGTCTGCCGGATCTTCGTCAGATATTCATTCTTCCCTTGAAAATATGCCGATTCCGTCAGCACCGAGATAGCATCCGCTCCTGCCGCTTCGTATTCCTTTGCGATCTGCACATATGGGAATTCCGGTGCGATCAGTCCCTTGGAGGGCGACGCCTTTTTCACCTCGCAGATAAAGCTCATCCTCTTCTTTGCCAGTGCCTGTTCAAAAGGAAATCCCGTATTGCAGTCTGACTCTCTTGCTCTGGCGATCTGTTCTGCAAGAGGCAGTGCTTCTTTTGCTGCTGCCACCCGCTCCTTTGCAGAGGCTGCTATAGTATCCAGTATCATCCATTCATCCTGCCTTTCCGTTTCATAATCGTAATACTTGCACCGCAGGTCAAAATCACTCGTAACACTTTATCATGCATTGCTCAGCTTGATAAAACGCTCCAACTGTGCCTTTGCAAGGCCGGTACCAATGACCTTCTCTGCCAGCTTCACACCGTCTGCCATACTGTCTGCCTTGCCTGCCACATATAGGGCTGCTGCTGCATTCAGCAGTACCGCATTGCGCTTGGGACCCTTTTCGCCATTTAAGATAGCTCTGGTGATCTCTGCGTTCTCCTGGGGAGTTCCGCCCACCAGATCTTCCTTCGTGCATCTTTCCATGCCAAATTCTTCCGGTGTGATCACATAATTTTTAAAGGTACCGTTATCAATCTCGCAGACTGTAGTGGGTGCACTGGCGGAGATCTCGTCCAGTCTGTCCTGTCCATAGACTACCATGCCACGTTTTACACCCAGATTGGACAATACCTTTGCCATAGAAGGCAGCAGGCTTTCATCGTACGCACCCATGATCTGATATACCGGTCCTGCGGGGTTTGCCAGAGGTCCTAAAATATTGAAAATAGTACGGATGCCCAACTCCTTGCGGATGGGTCCCACATATTTCATGGCGGTGTGATATTTCTGTGCGAAAAGGAAGCAGATGCCGATCTCTTCCAACAACGTCTTGCTCTGTTCCGGCTCTATGGTGATATTTACGCCCAGAGCTTCCAGACAGTCTGCTGCACCGGATTTGGAGCTGGCTGCGCGGTTGCCGTGCTTGGCTACCGGTACGCCTGCCGCAGAGATCACGATAGATGCCGTAGTGGAGATATTGAAAGAATTAGATCCGTCACCGCCGGTTCCCACAATCTCTAAAGCTTCCACGTCCGCTCCAAGTTTTCTGCCGAACTTTCGCATTTCTTCTGCGGAGCCTGTGATCTCTTCGATGGTCTCACCCTTCTGGCTTAATGCTGTCAGATAAGCACTCTTTAAAATATCGCTGGCCTCACCGCTCATGATCTCATCCATAACGGTTTTTGCCATATCGTATCCTATGTCCTCATTCTTTACCAACTTAGCAACCGCTTCTTTAATCATGTTTCTGCCTGCTCCTTTCTGTGTCTGTAAAAAATTAACAATGATCTGTCGACCATCCGGTGTCAGCACCGATTCCGGATGGAACTGTACTCCGTAGATCTGCTTTTCTGTCTGTTCTACCGCCATGACCTCTCCGTCTTCGGTGACCGCGGTAACTTTCAATTCTGCGGGAATCGTCTGTGGATCTGCCACCAGAGAATGATATCTTGCCACAGTGATCACTTTTTTCATACCCCGGAACAATACACTGTCTGTATCCAAAGTCGCCAGGGACTGTTTACCGTGCATCAGATGGGATGCATAAGTCACAGTGGCTCCCGCCACCTCGCAGATGGCCTGATGTCCCAGGCAGATACCAAGAATGGGGATTTTTCCGCCCAGTGCCCGAATCACTTCTTCACAGACACCGGCTTTGTCCGGCCTTCCGGGCCCCGGCGATAAGATAATATGGGAAGGATTCATGACCCGGATCTCTTCCACACTGCATTCATCATTGCGGATCACCCGAATATCCGGATTTACGCTTCCTACCAGCTGATATACGTTATAAGAAAAACTGTCATAATTGTCGATCAGTAATATCATGCTTCCATTCCCTCCTGTGCTTTCTGTAGTGCCTGTCTTACAGCTGCTGCCTTCTGAATGCATTCCCTGTATTCCTTCTCCGGTACACTGTCCGCCACAATACCGGCACCGGATCTTACGAATACTTTTCCGTTCTTGGAAAAAGCAAGTCTTATAGCGATACAGGTATCCAGGTTTCCGGTAAAGGAGATATAGCCAATGGCTCCTCCATAGATGCCTCTCTTATTGTCTTCCAGTTCGTTGATGATCTCACAGGCCCGAAGTTTCGGTGCTCCCGACAGAGTTCCTGCGGGGAGGATGGCATCCACCGCATCCAAAGCATCCGCATCCTCTCTGATCACACCTCTTACCGTAGATCCGATGTGCATCACGTGAGAGTAACGCTCGATGGACATATACTTTTCCACTTCCACGGTGCCGATCCGGCTGATCTTGCCGATATCGTTTCGTCCCAGATCCACCAGCATATTGTGTTCGGAACGTTCCTTTTCGTCTGCCAGAAGTTCTGCTTCCAGTGCTTTGTCCGCTTCCTCGGTAGCTCCTCTGGGTCTCGTTCCTGCCAGGGGGAAGGTATGTAATACACCATCTTCCAGTTTCACCAATGTCTCCGGGCTCGCTCCCACGATCTCGCCATCGCTGCCGGAGAAATAGAACATGTACGGAGAAGGATTTGTTGTGCGGAGTACCCGGTAAGCATCTAAGAGGCTTCCTTCCATCTCCGCCTCCAGGCGATTGGATAATACCACCTGGAAGATATCTCCCTCTCTGATGTAATGCTTGGCTTTCTCCACCATGTTGCAATAGGCTGCTTCGTTGAACAGTGGTTGAAAATCTGTCCGGAGCTTACAGGGAATATGCTCTGCCTTTTCTCCATTCAGCAAGAGCTCCTTCATGTTGTTCAGTTCCCGCTCCGCTCTATGATAATTGATCTCCAGATCATCGGTCTTGATATTCAGGATCAGGATCAGCTTCTGTCTGTAATTGTCAAAAGCGATGACTTTGTGGAACAGCATCAGGTTCACATCCTGGAAGCCTTCCTCGTCCTTCGCATCCAGCCGCAGGGTCGGTTCGCTGTATTTGATATAGTCATAGGAAAAATATCCTACCAGACCTCCGGTAAAGGAAGGCAGTCCCGGAAGCTTGGGACTTTTATTCTCTTCCATGACGTTGCGGATGATCCCTCTGACATCTCCGGAATCTGTCCGGCTGGTCAGTTCCGATTTTATTGTGGTCTTACCGTTATAGCAGGTGATCTCCAACAGAGGATCGTAGCCTAAGAAGGAATATCGTCCCCATCGTTTATCCGCCTCCGCACTTTCCAGCAGATAGACATGACCGCTGACCTTTTTTAAGATGCGCAACACTTCGATGGGTGTGATCATATCTGCATACATCTCTGTGCTTATGGGAATTACGCCGTAGCTGCCTTCCGCTGCGATGATTTTACATTCTTCCAATGTGGGGGTGATCTTCATTCCGGTACTCCTCCTTAAAATTATTTCTGCTCACACCTTTTCAGCGCCTCCATTCGTAAAATCGCCTCTTTGAGGCTTCCTTTTACTCATTGAGGCTATCTCGCCATAGGCTCTGAAAAGGTTACAAAAAAACCGCCCATGACAGAATCTTCTTCTGTCAAGGACGGGTCATATACATTTCCCGCGGTGCCACCTTGCTTCACAATTTCTTGTGCTCTTACAGGATACCAACATATCCCCGGCAACTGACGTATGCCCTCACGTCGCAGAATACTTGAGGTCTTAAAATTCTGTGTGTCCTCTTTGACTGCGCCCTCCGTGGTCCATTTAACAACCTGCGTTCCAACCTTTCTCAGCATCCGGTCTCTCTGTAAGTGCACGAACTGTTTTTATCTCCACATCAATGGTTTCTTACCGCTGTATTTAATTTTTGTTTATATTACTGCTTTAGTGTGGTAACGTCAAGTAGTGATTTTAATCTTTTTTCAAAAAAATCTTTGCGTATTTTATTTTTCTATCTTCCTACTTTGAGGAAAAGCTCACGAATTCCTTCATAGTAACCAATGGTCACCGTGGTACTGTCTTCCTCCTCCCCCGGGAAAGTATACTTGGCAAAATACGGCGTCGTCTCCAACAGCGGATTTTGATCCTCATATTTTTCAAGACCGGTCAGTTCCAGATATTCCGCATACCGGCCAATCATGGCATCCGTATTGATGTCTTCCCATTGCAGTCCGGTCCGGACATAGAATTCATAAATTTTGCCGGTATCCGCATCCAGATAAATATCCAGAAAACGGTTACTCTTATCCGCATTCCTTACGTCCGTAGACAGGCTGATTTTCCATACAGAGAGATTATTTCTCGGCTCCAAAACATCGATAGCAGAGCAGATCACCGCTTCGTAAGAGTCTTCCGAAACTTCCTTTACTTCGTCGGGAAGAATTCCCTGCTCCTTCAGGATCTGAATCTCTCTGTTACATGCCTCATATACCGCTTCCTCCTGAATCTGTCCCTCTCCCGGTTGCTGACGATTCTCTACAAACGCATAGGTACCCGTCATTTCTCCGTAGTTTCCTGCCTCACTGTCCACTCTGGTCAAAAAACGCAGTTCACTCTCCGGCAGGGTCTGACTGCTCAGACATCTCCCCAAAAGATATAGTTTCTGATTGCTGCTCATGCGGTAACGGTATCCTTCCGCACCTTCCACCGCCTCTGTGGTAATACTGTTTAAGAGTCTCTCATCACTTTTGGCCGCGATCCATTCCGGTCCCCACAGAGCCGCAAGAATGACCACAACTGATACCGCAAAGCCCAAAGAACAGCTCTTCCACCTATTCATCCGACTTCACCCCCTCATCCGGAATCAGAAAGCTCATGCAGCTTCCAAAACCCTGTGTACTCTCGATCTTCAGGCTGCTGTGATGCAGTTCCAGAATAGCGGTGCACAGTGCAAGCCCCAGTCCCGCTCCGTTATGAGCCCTGGATCTGGATTTATCCACCATATAAAAAGCTTCCGTGATCTTATGAAGTTCTTCCTCGGGGATGCCAATTCCTTCATCCCGTACCTGAAAATAATAACCGTTCTCCATGCGCCTTCCGGTGATCTCCACGGTCTGCCCCTCCTCGGAGGCTTTGATGGCATTATCGGTCAGATTGATCAAAACAGTCTTCAACAGATTCTCCTCGGCATAGAGTTCTCCCTTTTCCCAGCAGATGTCAACCTTCACCCTGCCATCTTCCGGGTTCTTGGTCTCATCATAGATTTCCTGCAGATACGAGAAAATACCGGAGACATTTGTGGTCTTACGATCGATCTCCTTACGTCTGGTCACAATGATGTCCAGCAGTCTGAGTGCCATGGTCTCCAGGCGTTTACCCTCTGTATAAATATAATTGGCACACAAAAAATGCTTCTCATCATCCAATTTCCGCGAACGCAGCATATCCGCATAACCGATAATGGCAGTCAATGGTGTCTTCAGTTCATGGGAAAATGCGGCAATAAAATCTTCTCTGGCTCTGACTTCATTTTCCAAATTCTGAATATTCTGCTCCAGTGCCTCTGCCATATGGTTGAAATCCGCGGTCAGCTGTCCCATTTCATCATTACTGATCTGCTCCGCGCGATAGCTGTATTCTCCCTCCGCCATTTTGCCGGTAGCCTGCGTCAGAAGCCGGATCGGTCGGGTCAGCCAGCAGGCGATCAGCGTCATCACAGCGCCACTGCACAACAGTACGATCACCGTCACCTGACGATACATCCGAAATCCTTCCGTCCTCTCCGTATATACCGCAGTTACATTTTTCATGGTCTCTAACGTCAGCAGACGGTCGGACACATTGATCCTTGTCTGTGTCTGGATATAATAGGAATCCCCCGACTGCACTACCCGGTACACTCTCGTATTTTCTCCGCGTTCTTCCCACAGAGAAGTATCCCCGGTAAACCCTTCGCTGACATACAGCACCTTACCGTTCTCATCGCTGATCCGCAGCAATCTGTTGCCGTGCTGTCCACTGTTCTCCAGGTATACTCCGATCTGTTCCACGGTTCCGTCCGGGAGCACATCATATTTGGACGGAATATTTAAAGCTGCCGTCTCAAAAGCGAACCTCAAAATACTACTTTCATCCAGTGCCTGTCTGGTCTCACGCTCCATGGAGGTCTGAAACACATAATTTACAAAAAAATAACCGCTTGCTCCGCATGCCGCTGCCATGATCAGCATGGTGCACAGCAGAATTTTCCAGGAAAATTTCATTCTTTTCTCCTCTTGTCCACTTTCCTACAAGAATTCCTCGTTCTCAGGCAATCTCCAGCCGGTATCCTACCTTATATACCGCTACCAGCTGGTTCTCCCATCCCATTTTTTTGCGCAGGCGCTGCACATGCAGCTCCAGAGTCCTGCTGTCCCCGTCATATTCTTCTCCCCATACCTTTTCGTACAGGCTTTCCTTGAATAAGGCAATATTTTTATTCTGAATAAATAACACCAGAAGTCCGTATTCCTTGTTGGTAAGTACCACAGGTACGCCCGCTTTCGTCACCATTCTGGCTTCCATATCCACCACTACATCTCCTGCGGACAGCTGTGCTCCCCGTTTGTGGAATCTGCGCAGTACCACTTCTACCCTTGCCAGCAGTTCCACCACATCAAAGGGCTTCACCAGATAATCCTCCGCCCCCAGACGCAAGCCTTTTACCCGGTCCTTTACATCTCCCTTGGCAGTAATGAAGATCACCGGGATCTTTAAAGGTCTGATATATTCCATAATATCAAAACCGTCCACTCCCGGAAGCATAATATCCAGTAAGATCAGATCAAAGGTTTCCTTCTCGATCAGTTCAATGGCTTTCATGCCATCCTGTACACTTTTGCAAAAATATCCTGCTGCCGACAGATTCAGGTCGACCAGGTCACAGATTGGCTTTTCATCATCCACGATCAATATTTTTATCATTATGTCTGCCACCCCCAATAGGCACGGATCTTCGTCACCAGTGCCTCCAGAGTATCCTCCTCCGTACATTCATAATTTTCTGTAAAATCAGTATCCTTCTCAAATCCAGCCGTCCGTTGGTAATAAATGGTGCACACGGTGTCCACCAACAATTCCCCGTTTTCTCCTTCATAGCTGTATTTTGCAAACACCACCAGATCCTTCAGGCCGTCACCGTCCAGGTCCTTTCCCTGTATTCCCTTCAGCGCATAGAGATTGTCGTAATCCTCCATGGGTTGAAAACTCCACACAATATTTCCCTGTTCATCGATCAGATAGATCATGAACACGTCATATTCCGCCATCCGGTAGGTGCCCGGAACCACCTTTAATTTTCCCAGCTTTTCAAAATTACGGGTATAAGACTGTTCCTCGATGACATTGAAATTGTGGTTCAGAAGATCTGCCAGTGTCTCCGCCGTATAGAGGAATTCCGTAGAACGCCCGTCTCTTACAAAATTTAAAATACAGGCAGGGTTCTTGTTCATATCAAAGCGGTTGATCTTGTCTGAGATCCGATAATCACGGTAAAAGTTTCCATCGTCCTGGAACAGAACATCTCCTACTTTGTAGGATTCTTCCTGATAATCCCCCCTGTCATTATGGCACTGGACGATCAGGATGATATCCGTATCTCTGTCATTGTCTACATCCTGAAAAGAAACCGAAGCCAGTTTTTTCACCGGCTGCCGCATTTCTCCCGGATAGCAGTAATTTGCTTCCAGCTGGTCCGTCTTGTACAGAATCTGCCCGGAAGCATCCGCGATAAATACCGCCAGTCTGTGGTACCTTGTATCCAGTGCCGCATAGAACCAGACTTCATCCCCGGGTTCCTCTGTCGTATCTACGGCTTCCTCCGGAAGTTTTTGCAACGGCATCACAAAGATCTGATCCTCCAGCAGGCGGAATCCCTGGTTCTCCAAATCTCCAATCTTTTCTATCCTGTCAAAGCGTTCCCGGTATCGTTCGTACTCCTCCGCCACCAGTTCTCCGTGTTCCCCGGCCGCAGTCACAGAAAAAGAAAAGGTGGAAAGCTGCGCAGATAAAACTACAAAAAGCACAATACTCACTATGCTGGGCATGATTCTTCTCTTCCTGTGTTTCGGCATCTTTCCACCTCCTTTGTATCGTTATTTGATTTGTTGTTTTATTCCATTTTCTTTTACAGATCGTCAATAATAATGTGTCTGGGTTGTCCTGTGATCATGATCGGAGTCAGCTCCGCCTGGATCAAAGGTTCGATATAATTTTTCATCTCTGCGGTCACATAATCTCCCTCTTCCGTGATCCAGGAACGGGGAACCTTTTTCTCCAGATTTGCCACCTTATGCACATCATAGAGATCCGTAGTGCAGATATAGGGATCCTGAGATACTCTCTTTAAGATCACCATCTGACCGGTCTTGCCTTCAAAAGCTGCCTTTACCGCAGTTCCACCTACCTGATAAGCCTCGGTGATATCCACGCGGGAGGTCAGATGTCCGGCACAGCGCTGCAGAGTAGACAGTTCAATAGCTCTGGATTTGCAGCCCAGCTTTTCAATGATCAGGTCAGACAAATATTTGCCCGTACCGGATAACTGTACATGGCCGAAAGAATCCGTCTTGTCGGAAGGTGCAGGCAATTCGCAGACATATCTTCCGTCTGCCGTCTTGATTCCTTCGGACACTGCAATGACAATGGACTGTTTCTCGCCGACCAGTTTCTTGACCTTTTTCAGAAAATCATCCACATCAAAGGCTACTTCCGGCAGGTAGATCAGATCCGGGCCTTCACAGTCTTCACTCTTGGCCAGTACTGCTGCTCCGGTGAGCCATCCGGCATTTCTTCCCATGATCTCGATGACAGTCACACTCTGCATCTCATAGATCAGGCCGTCACGTACCAGCTCCTTGGTAACGGTAGCAATATATTTTGCCGCACTTCCGTAACCAGGCGTATGATCCGTACCCTCTAAGTCGTTATCAATGGTCTTGGGTACGCCGATAAAACGGATCGGGTTGCCCACTGTCTCTGCATAATCGGAAAGCTTTTTGATGGTATCCATGGAGTCATTGCCGCCGATATAGAAAAATGCCATGATCTCCAGTTCTTCCAGAATTGCAAATATTTTCTCGTAAATAGCTTTATCTTCACTGATCTCCGGCAGCTTATAGCGGCAGGATCCCAGAAAGGAAGCCGGTGTTCTCTTCAAAAGTTCCACATCCATGTCGTTGCGGATCTTTTCCCCCAGATCCACGATCTTTTTCTCCAACAAACCCTGAATGCCATAGCGCATACCGTATATGGTATCCGCTCCCATATCCTTTGCTGTCTTGTAGACACCTGCCAGACTGGCATTGATCACCGCTGTGGGGCCTCCGGACTGTCCTACGATCACATTTTTTTTCATAATTTTTCTCCCTCTGTTGATTCGTTACCATACATCGACGGGGATTTCTCCTGCTCGATTTGCATACGTAAAACACCCACCAATCGGATCCTCCGGTTGATGGGTGTTCTCATTCTTAAGGTTCCGTCGAACCTATTTTACCAAACTTACAGTCTCTCTGGCAATAGCAAGTTCCTCATTCGTAGGAATTACCATAACAGTGGTCTTGCTGTCAGGAGTGGAAATAGCGATCTCCTCGCCACGCTTGTGGTTTGCCTCCTCATTGATGGATACTCCCAAGAAGCCTAGATGCTCGCATACCAGGGAACGAACTAAAGGTGCGTTCTCGCCGATACCTGCGGTAAAGCAGATTACATCTACACCGTTCATGGCTGCTACATAAGAGCCGATATATTTTGCCACACGGTAGCAGTAAGTGTTCATGGTACGGATGCAGTGTGCATCGCCGTTGTTGTAACCTGCTTCCAGATCACGGAAATCGGAAGACAGATTGTTGGACAGACCATATACACCGGACTTCTTGTTCAGAACGGTCATGATCTCGTCGATGTTCTTGCCCTCTTTGTGAGCGATGAACTCCATGATGGCAGGATCGATATCACCGGAACGGGTTCCCATGATCAGACCTTCCAGAGGTGTCAGACCCATGGAGGTGTCTACACACTTGCCGTTCTTAACAGCGGATACGCTGGCACCATTGCCCAGGTGGCAAACGATGATCTTCAGATCTTCGTACTTTTTGCCCAGAACCTCAGCAGCCTTCTTGGATACATAAGAGTGGCTGGTTCCGTGGAAGCCGTAACGTCTGATCTTGTATTTCTCATAATACTCGTAAGGCAGACCGTACATATAAGCTTCCTCAGGCATGGTCTGATGGAAAGCGGTGTCAAATACAGCTACCATGGGAGTGGTGGGCATCAGCTTCTTGCATGCATTGATACCGATCAGGTTAGCAGGGTTATGTAAAGGAGCCAGGTCGTTGCATTCCTCGATGGCTTTCATAACTTCATCGGTGATAATGGTGGATGCTGCGAACTTCTCGCCGCCGTGTACGATACGATGTCCTACGGCACCGATCTCATCCAGACTCTTTACCACACCTGTCTTTTCATTGGTCAGAGCTTCCAGCACCAGACGGATAGCTTCGGTATGATCCGGCATGGGAGTTACAGTCTGCTCTTTCTCACCACCATCGGGGGTATAGGTGATCTGGCTTCCTTCGATACCGATTCTCTCACAAAGACCCTTTGCGATGCATTTCTCGGTCTCGGAATCAATGAGCTGGAACTTCAGGGAAGAGCTTCCGCAGTTAATAACTAAAATATTCATGATGAATTCCTTTCTTTCAAATCTGTTACTCTATGAGGTCATGTTACCCGTGCGGGCAATACATGAATACGGTGCGGGACAGATATCCCGCACACGTTTATGTTCGTTACCAGTGATTATACTAACTGTGCCTGTACAGCGGTCAGTGCTACGACACCGACGATATCCTGCCAGGAACATCCTCTGGACAGATCGTTAACAGGCTTTGCGATACCCTGTAACATAGGGCCGTAAGCTTCTGCTCCACCCAGTCTCTGTACCAGCTTGTAACCGATGTTACCTGCATCCAGGTTCGGGAAGATCAGGACATTGGCATGTCCGTTTACAGGGCTTCCGGGAGCCTTGGACTTGGCAACGCTGGGAACCAGAGCTGCATCCAACTGCAGTTCGCCGTCCAGAGTCAGATGAGGATACTCCTCATGTGCGATACGGGTAGCTTCTACTACTTTGTCAACCAGTGCGTGCTTTGCACTTCCCTTGGTGGAGTGGCTCAGCATGGCGATCACGGGCTTAGGTCCGATCAGAGACTTGAAGCTTCTGGAAGAAGTATCTGCGATAGCAGCCAGTTCTTCGGGAGTAGGATCCTGGTTCAGACCACAGTCAGCGAACAGGAAGGTTCCGTTCTCACCCTGATCCTTGAATACGGTATCCATAACGAAGAATGCGGATACCAGTTTAACGCCGGGTGCAGTCTTCAGGATCTGCAGTGCAGGTCTTAAAGTATCTGCGGTAGAGTGGCATGCACCTGCTACCATACCGTCTGCATCATTAGCCTTAACCATTACGATACCGAAGGTCAGGTAATCATTCAGCAGGATCTCTCTTGCCTTCTCGGGGGTCATTCCCTTTGCTTTTCTGGTTTCATATAATAAATTCACATAGTCATCCAACTTGGGAGTTGTTTTAGGGTTAACTACCTTAACTTTGGACAGGTCAACTTCCAGCCAGCCTGCACCATCCATGATCTTCTCTTCATCACCGATCATAATGATGTCTGCGATGCCCTCTTCCACGATACGGGCAGCAGCCAGTAATGTTCTCTTATCATTAGATTCCGGTAATACAATAGTCTTTTTGTCGAGTCTTGCTCTCTCTTTAATCATGTCAATGTATGACATATCCATTCTCCTTTCCGGCGGGGGATACCCGCTTCCTCCCAAATAACTTCTGTAAAGTTTTGGTTTTATCTTAACAAACCGATGTATTTATATTATACTAAATACATCTGGAGTACACAAGGGCATAATGTTCGCAAAATTGTATATTTTCAGATACAACCACTATTTTTTCAGAATAAAATAAGCTGATAACCATGCATATGTAAACGCTTTCAGTGTATGTTATTTTTTTCACATTCCTTGTCAGAGTTTGTGTTCGTTATAACGTATATTTCTTTTCACGAAAGGAGCCACATTATGAAGGTCAATGGTATTGTCGCAGAATATAATCCCTTCCATAATGGTCATGCTTACCAATTACAGCATGCCAAAGAGGCCAATGATGCCGATTATACGATCATTGTCATGAGCGGTAATTTCATGCAGCGGGGTGCTCCTGCCCTCTTAGATAAGTTCACCCGTACAAAAATGGCTCTGGTGAACGGTGCAGATCTGGTGCTGGAACTGCCCACCTGCTATGCTGCCTCCAGTGCGGAATTTTTTGCCAAGGGCTCGGTTGCCTTGTTCGACAAACTGGGAGTGACCACAAATCTGTGCTTTGGCAGTGAGTGCGGCAACATTGAAGTCTTGTCACGGATCGCTGAGATTTTCTATACGGAACCGGAACCTTACGTGGAATCCTTGCGCTGCAATATGCGTAAGGGAATGTCCTTCCCCATTGCCAGGACCTGGGCGTTATTGCAATACGCGCCTTCCTTAAGCAATGATAAGGACGTTCTTTCCTCTCCTAATAATATATTGGGAATTGAATATCTCAAAGCTCTGATGTCCAGAAGCAGCAAGATCTCACCGTTCACTACCACCAGAGTCGGTGCGGATTATCACGACAAACGTCTCGGCACCAATCAGTGTTCCGCCATTGCTATCCGCCAGTCGGTGGCCGCCGGGCATGATCTATCCTATCTGGCTGCCCAGATGCCAGAAAGTGCCTATGCATTGATGATAGATTCTCTGTCTCACAAAAAGCCTCTGTTTGCCGATGATTTTTCCGCAGCACTGCAATACAAGCTGCTGACGGAATACTCTGTGGGCTACGACAAGTATCAGGATATTTCTTCGGATCTGTCCGACCGGATCCGCAATACCCTGCCTTCCTTCGTAGGTTACACTTCTTTCTGTGATCTGCTCAAGAGTAAGGATATGACCTACACCCGCATCAGCAGATGTCTGCTTCATATTTTGCTGAATATGACCAAGGAAGAATTCGAGACCTGCAAGTCGGAAGACTATATCTCTTACGCCAGAGTGTTGGGTTTCCGCAAGAATGCGACGCCACTGCTTACCGAGATCAAAAAGAACAGTTCCATTCCTCTCGTCACCAGCCTGGCTGACGCCAGACAGACGCTTTCTCCCGAATCTCTGCGGATGCTGGATCTGGATATCCTCCGCAATCAGATCTATCTGGGAAATCTGGCCTTAAAGAACCAGACGGAAATGGTGAATGAATATCGGACGCCGATTGTGATTGTATAAATAGAAAGTTAATGAAATAAATACTCCCTTTTCGGAATTGTGTGTCTGAATGAAAAACATGTATAATTCTACATTTTTGATGTATAAATCTACATTAAGGTTAATTTAAAAACGAATTTGTTTGAAGTTTCACCAAATCAATAGAGGTGTTTGATTATGAAAAAAAGAATAATTGCAGTAATTGTAATTTTAGCTGTATTAGTAGCTCTATTCTTTATTGGCACAGGTTTTCAAAAAAGAATGGATGTCGTATTAGTTGATTACTCTGTATCAGAGGATGGAACGGAGATCACGCTTGATGTAGGAATTCCAACATCTATAGGATATATCAGAGGATTTAAAGACAATGGCGGTGGAGTAAAACCACATTATCTTACATTTTTTTCGACATTTGGTGGAATAAACAGTCCGATTGGAGCAGAGCATGGTTTCCAATTAGAGCTTACTTCGGATGATACAGAAATTTATTTTAACAGACCGGAGGGAGGTTACGAGTTGATTTTAGTGAAAGATGAAGAAACAGGTCAATGGCTCAGACCAAATGGAATAGGTGAAGAAAATAACACTATTTTTGAAGCAACCATTCTTGAAATTCGTGATAATTATTTTTTAGTAGAACCCGTAGAGGGTAGTCAAGAATTAAACAATGCAGATCTGATTACAGTACCAATGAAAAACATAGGTACTGCTCCACAACCAAATGTTGGTGACATTATTGAAATAGCATATAACGGAGAAATTGCAGAAAGTTATCCAGCACAGATAACAGAGGTTTACGGTATCAAAGTTGTCAAAGAAGCAGAACAATGGGATTTAATTCCTATGGTCATGGTAAATGGCGAGTTATATATTGACACAGGTCATGAAAGTACAGTAGAAGCCCGTTGTGGTGTTATGGATGGAGAGATTACGTCAGAAGTAGACGGAAGTGAAAAGCCAACAAAAGACAATCAATCTAACTTTGGTACAGGCTATGGATATCAATATGGTTCACAAGAAGGCATAATCGAGATTAATATGAATGAAAAATGGTGGGTTTTTGCAACAGAAAAAGTCCTGGCCAGTAGTGAACTTATGATAGACCCAGTTGCAGTAATAAGTATTCATAATGTTTTCACAGGAGAAAATGCGAACATCACTGAAAATGAGGATATCAGAACTATATCTAATATATTATGTGGTGATGCATGGAATACAGAAGGTACAACTGATTGTTTAAGCAACATTGAAATTACAATCAACGAAGAAACATACAAATATCATTCCGATTGTGGTACATTCAACGATAATGTAAATCAGAACTATTTATCACTGGATGACGAAAGGAAAGCTGTGGTAAATGCCATTTTTTCAGAGTATATATCACTCACAACCACAGAAGTTCCAGCAGAATAAATTTTACAAAGGCTACCCGGTCAAAAAGATTGGATAGCTTTTATTATGTTTTAAACCTAAACTCAATTTCAATCCAGTCAGCAAAACTAATCTTTATTATATCCAAGCAAATCAATAGCTCAAATTGCATTAACTTCTTAAAATGTATAAATAACAGGATAGCTTGGGCTAAGTAATATCAGAAACACTTTTCCGAAAAGGGAGAATAAATATTGGCAAACCAGACGAACTCCCGAAGCGGCAGAAGGTCCTCAGGCAGATATCGGTCTCCGAGTGTGAATTTTCTAAAGCAGTGGATAAAGTGTATCTCATTCGAACGGGCACGGCTCTAGGCGACATCCATGTCGCCGGCCGCCTGTCGCAAACATCGTGTTTGCTCCACCCTGATGACTCACCACTGCTTAAGAAAATATCAACACGCTCCGACAGACATCTGCCTGAGGGCCTTCTGCTACTCCGGGAGTTCTGTTTGTATTTAAAACGCCAATTTCTGCGAAAAAAATACAAAAATATGAAATTTTGATATGTAAAAAGTCTCTATTTTCGCTGCATAAGCAAAATAAAGAAATTCCGTACAAAAATTCCTGATTTAGGAACTTTTTTTGTACGGAATTCATCGTTTTTGGACTATTTACACCAAACTAACTTTCCAGTTAGTTCTTAAAGCTATGAATAGGTGCGGGGATGCGGCCGCCGCGGTTGACGAAAGCATCACAGGAGAAGGTATTCACGGGCATGATGGGTGCGTAACCTAACAGGCCGCCGAACTCTACGGTCTCTCCCACGCCTTTTCCGATTACGGGGATGATTCTGACTGCGGTGGTCTTCTGGTTCACCATACCGATGGCCATTTCATCCGCAATGATACCGGAAATAGTGGTTGCCTTGGTGTCTCCGGGAATGGCGATCATATCCAGACCTACGGAGCAGACACAAGTCATGGC
The DNA here is from genome assembly GCA_003584705.1 of Lachnospiraceae bacterium GAM79. Taxonomy (GTDB): domain Bacteria; phylum Bacillota; class Clostridia; order Lachnospirales; family Lachnospiraceae; genus Acetatifactor; species Acetatifactor acetigignens. The sequence goes on along the minus strand of AP018536.1, from coordinate 1,805,354 downwards.
TTCCAGCTTCTCGATGGTGAGGGCTCCGGCATTCACGGCATCGATCATTCCCTGATCTTCACTGACAGGAATGAATGCACCACTTAAACCGCCGACGTAGGAAGATGCCATAACACCGCCCTTTTTCACCTGATCATTCAACAACGCCAGGGCGGCAGTGGTTCCGGGAGCTCCGGCATGTTCCAGACCGATCTCACACAGGATATCCGCTACGCTGTCGCCGATGGCCGGGGTCGGTGCCAGAGACAGATCCACGATGCCAAAGGGAACATTTAACATCCGGGATGCCTCCTGTGCTACCAGCTGACCTACACGGGTTACCTTAAAAGCAGTCTTCTTGATAGTCTCACAGAGAACCTCGAAGTTCTCGCCGCGCACCTTTTCCAGTGCGGTCTTTACAACGCCGGGGCCGCTGACACCGACATTGATGATCTTGTCTGCTTCGGTCACACCATGAAAGGCACCTGCCATGAAAGGATTATCATCCGGTGCATTACAGAATACTACCAGCTTTGCACAGCCCAGGGAATCATCTTCCTTGGTATACTCTGCAGTCTCCCTGACCATCTCACCCATCAGCTTTACGGCATCCATGTTGATACCGGTCTTGGTGGAGCCCAGGTTCACAGAGCTGCACACACGCTCTGTGGTAGACAGCGCCAGAGGAATGGAACGGATCAGCAGTTCGTCCGCCGGGGTCATTCCCTTGCTGACCAATGCGGAATAACCGCCCAGGAAGTTCACACCAACCTCATGTGCTACCTTATCCAATGTCTTTGCAATACTTGCAAAGTCTTCTATCGTATGACATGCCGCACCACCGATCAGTGCAATGGGAGTTACGGAAATTCTCTTATTTACAATGGGGATGCCAAATTCTCTGGAGATCTCCTCTCCGGTCTTCACCAGATCCTTGGCTGCTTCGTAGATTTTGTTATAAATCTTCTCATTTAATCTGTCCAGATCGGAATCGATACAGTCTAACAGGCTGATACCCAGTGTGATGGTACGCACGTCCAGGTTCTCTTCCTCGATCATTTTGTTGGTCTCTGTTACTTCATATAAATTGATCATTACGGCTCCTATCTGCCCCTTCGGGTCTTATTTATTTCGAAATCGTGGGGCTTATCAGATGCGGTGCATCTTGTCAAAGATCTCTTCCTTCTGGCACTTGATCACTACGCCAATCTCTTCTCCGAGAGCAGCCAGTTCATCTGCCATATCACCAAAAGTTTTCTGCATCTGATTGGTGTCAACGATCATCATCATGTTAAAATATCCCTGTACGATGGTCTGGGAAATATCCAGGATATTGATGCCGTTTTCCGCAAGATAGGTACATACCTTTGCGATAATGCCTACTGTGTCCTTACCAACTACCGTAATAATTGTTCTTTTCATAATCGCCCTCATTTTCTGCATGAAATCATGCTATTATTTTTATCTATTAAACTACACTTTACTACAATTTGCAACCTCAAGTTCAGCCTATGAACATATTCAGACACAGAAATCATACTTGCATCATTTTGTGAGCGAATATGTTTCAGGCACCGAGCGCCAAACTATGGAGCAAAGCTAGTCATGAAATGACGCAAAAGCGTGCTATGATGCGGCTCCAACGAATAATGCTGGCTGATGCGCTGCGCATCCGCTACGCAATATTGATCACCGGAGATACATTGCTCCTGTCTGCCACCATCATCCGGAAGTCTTCCGCCCGGTAGGGGTTCTCTCCCATGGTGATTTCCATCCGGACCGCTTCATAGGCCAGCTCCGGAAGATTATTCTCCTTGCTGAGATGTCCCAGCACGATAGCCTGCAGCTTGTCATGCAGGATTCGACAGAGCAGCTTGCCGGAATTTTCATTGGAAAGGTGTCCTCTGTCCCCCAGAATTCTCTGTTTGAGATAATAGGGATAAGGTCCTACCTGCAACATCTTCACATCATGATTCGCTTCCAGCAGCAAGGCATCCATTCCCTTCAGGCACTCCACGGTGTAATCATTATAGACTCCTAAATCCGTACAGATTCCCACCTTTTTATCTCCGTAAGCAATACGATAGCCCACCGGCTGTGCCGCATCATGGGAGATTTTCATGGGATTGACAGTCAAATCCTTGATAGTCAGTTTCACATCTTCCTTCACTTCCCGAAACAGGGTTGGATCGATCTTGCCCAGATTCCCCATCTTCTGGATTTCTTCCAGGGTTCCCGTTGTGGCATAGATCGGCACTTCATATTTTCTCGCCATGACACCCAGTCCCGCCACATGATCCATATGTTCGTGGGTCACCAGGATGCCATCCAGATCTCTTCCGGTGAGTCCCAGACTGTTCAGCCCGGCCTCCGCCTTTTTGCCGCTGATTCCCACGTCCACCAGCAGATGCGTGGCCTCTGATCCCACATAAATACAGTTGCCGCTGCTGCCGCTGGCAATACTACATAATCTCATAACTTCTTAATCTCTTTTCTATCTTACTTCTGTCTTACTCTTTTCCGTTTTCCATCTTCGGCATTAATGCATACTAGTGCATGCTTTTCCAGTAGATCTCTATCACATCTCCCTCTTTCAAAGGTTCCATGAACTGTGCCGGGCGTCCATTTAAGTTCGTCACAATGGATCTGCCTGCGGATGCGGAGGATCCCAGATCAAAATCAATATAATCAAACACATCCACAAATACATAGGAAGCCTTACCCTGCATGGTGATGGGGGAATGGTTCACGATCACTGTTAATGGATGCGGTCCCTGTGGTGACACGCTTTGGCTCTGTGCCGTCTGTTCCACGCTTTCGTACTTTTCGTCCTGCTTCCCGGAAGTCCCCTGCGTTGTCACGGAAGCCGTCCCGTTTTCTGCCGCAGTCTCTGTCCCCTGTGTCATCGCCGCTTCTCCTGCCACAGCCTCTGCCTTCTGCATCACAGGCCCTTCTCCATAAACAGGCTCTTCTCTATAGGCATCCTCTTCTGTGTCCGCATCCGGCAGGTCTGCATAACTCCCTTCCGGCAGCGGGTTCTTCATATCCCAGCTTACGGTGAAATGCTCATAAACTCTGGTATCCGGCTGCGCCGCTGTATCATTGACCCTGATATCCGCACCGAGAGGCACATCCAGAAATTCTGCGATTTCCTTTACAGTATAAGAATTCCGAATCCGAATATCATCGTTCTGGCCGATCCGGTAGAATTCATTCTCTCTGTGACCGTTGACTTCCGCTGTCTTCGGCAGACTGATCTGTTTACCGTTCACATAGACCTGCAGTGCATCCCCCAGTTCAGAGAGTTTTCCCAGCTCCAACACCGCCGGTTCGCCCTCCGTGGAAGGTGTTACCACAATGCGGTCCCCATTATGTACCTGGGTATACATATCCGCCTGGTCTCCGTTGACCCGGATGACTGCTGCCTCTCCCTGTTCGCCCCGCACCATACGGGTCTTACCATTGACAGTAAACAGAAGGGCTTCCCCTTTTCTGGGGAACAGCTGGTCATTGGGGAACTGCATCTGCATAGCGGCATCTGTCACGGATAATTTGCCGTTATCATAGAGCTTTACCCGCTCTCCGTTGAATTCCACGAAAATAAAATTATTACTCTGTACATAATAGCTTAAACAGATACCGATAGGTGTTACCATCATGGCATCCTTTCTGGCATTTTCCAGTTCAAATGTAATGGTCTGCATGACTTCCTGTCCCCGGATTGCCACACGTTCCTTCACGATGCCCAGCTTCTCTGCCAGCTTCTCCGTGTAACCGGGCACCATTCCACCGCCGCCTACCACGAACACGGCACTGACCGGTTTGTCCCCGTTCAGTTCTTTGATGGTATCGGATACCAGCTGGGTCATACGTTCGATCTCCGGATCCAGCAGTTCCAGCACTTCGCTGGCTTTGATGGTCTGGGGCAGTCCCATGATATCTTCGTATTCGATAGTCTCCTGAGTTCTGCATTTTCTCTTGATCTGCTCGGCCACCTCGAATTCCACGAGACAATGCTGTACCAGAATATCCGTCAGGCTGTCTCCTGCTACGGGGATCATGCCATAGGCTGTGATGGTTCCCTCTTTGGTAATGGAAATATCACTGGTGCCTGCACCCACGTCCACCAATGCCATATTTAACATACGGAACTTCTCCGGAATTGCTACCTGAATGGCAGCAATAGGCTCCAGTGTCAGATTCGCCACATGCAGGCCCGCCAGTTCTACTGCCTTATACAGACCGTCCACTACATCATCCGGCAGAAACGTGGCGATCAGATCCACTGCAATGTTTTTTGCCTTATGTCCCTCCAGATTACCCATCTGGTAGCCATTCATGTAATACCGCATGGCCGTATAACCCACACAGTAGAATTTCATATCTGTATCCGTATTGCTGTTCTGGAATTCCTCGTAAGCCTTCTCCACGCCCATGGTACACAAGGAATACACATCTTCCTGCGTGATCTCCCGGTCACTCTCAAAGCTGTGCTCCACATAGGTAGTGACGGTACGCAACACACGGCCTGCAGCTGCGATACATACTTCCGTAAGTTCTCTGCCCAGATCCGCTTCCAGCTGTTCCTTTACCTGGGAAATAGTCTCTCCCACCTTGCCGATGTCATGGATCTGTCCATCCAGCATGGCTCTGGTCTCATGCTCCTTGGAGCGCTGTGCCAGCACATGGAACTTCCCGCCATTTAAGTATCCTACCGTACCTACGATGCTTCTCGTACCGATATCCAGTCCGAATACCAACTGTCCCTGTTTTTCTTTTACTCCTTCCATGAATATGCCTCCAGTTTCTGTCTGATCTGTCTGTAGCTGTCTTCCAGACTGTCACTGTTATCAATGACAAAATCACAATGCTGCCGGAATTCTTCCTCCGAAAGCTGTGATGCTATGATCTTTTCTATCTTCTCCGGTGTGTAACCGCGGCTTTCCGAAAGTCTTCTTCTGCGTACATCTTCTCTGGCGTAGATATACCACATTTCATCCACTATATGTTCATACCCGCTCTCGATCAAAAGTGCCGCTTCCACAAAAAACAGTTCCACATCGCCCTTATTCTTTGCCTCTGCCAGACGATCCGCCAGATATTTTTTTACCGCAGGATGAATGATGGCATTCACCTGTTCCAACAGTGTCGGATCTGCAAAAATCTTTGCCGCCATTGCCGGCTTATCGATCTGTCCGTCCGGCGCAAGGATTCCGTCTCCCATCAGCGCTACCAGCGCATGATAGCCTTCGGTTCCCGGTTCCTTGACTTTATGCCCGATCTCATCCGCCAGATAGATCTCACATTTATAATGCTGTCCGATATATTTTAAAATCTCTGTTTTCCCGGCACCCACACCGCCGGTAATACCTATAAAACGCATTTATTTCGCCTCATACCAGTTATTGCCCGTGTGCAGATCGATTTCCAGCGTCACCGCCAGATCTGCCGCGGACTTCATATTTTCCGTAAGGATCTCACGGACTCTTGCCTCTTCCTCCCGTGCGGTCTCGACCAACAGTTCGTCATGCACCTGCAGGATCAGACGGGATTTTAACCCTTCCTCTTTCAATGCTTTCCATACCTTGATCATGGCGATCTTGATAATATCCGCCGCCGTTCCCTGAATAGGGGCATTCATGGCCACCCGCTCGCCGAAGGACCGTTGCATGAAATTGGAGGATGACAGTTCCGGGATAGGGCGTCTTCTGCCAAACATGGTCTCCGTATAGCCCTTTTCCTTTGCATCCGCCACCAGTTTGTCGATGAATTCCTTCACCTTCGGGTAAGTGGCAAAATACTGTTCAATGTACTGTGCCGCTTCCTTTTTGCTGATACTCAGATCCTGACTCAGTCCAAAGGAACTGATACCGTAGACGATACCGAAATTGACTGCCTTGGCATTCCGGCGCTGCAGATCCGTGACTTGCTCGAAAGGAGTATGGAATACCTTGGATGCCGTGATCCGGTGAATATCCTCTTCCTGTCTGTAAGCATCAATCAGCTGTTCGTCTCCGGACATATGAGCCAGCACACGCAGTTCGATCTGGGAATAGTCCGCATCCATGAATTCATAGCCTTCTCTGGGGATAAATACCTTACGGATCTGTCTGCCCAGTTCCATACGCATGGGAATGTTCTGCAGATTCGGCTCTGTAGAGCTGATACGCCCCGTAGCAGTAATGGTCTGATTGAAATTCGTATGGATCCTGCCGTCCTCTTCAATAAAAGCTGCCAGTCCGTCTGCATAGGTGGACTTTAACTTGGTCAGACCTCTGTATTCCAGGATATCTCTTACAATAGGGTAATCCGCCGACAGCTTTTCCAGCACATCCGCAGCTGTGGAATATCCGGTCTTGGTCTTCTTGCCGCCGGGGATCTGCATGGTCTCAAACAGTACCTCGCCCAGCTGCTTGGGGGAATTGATATTGAACTCTGTTCCTGCCTGTGTGTGAATGGACTGTTCCAGTTCCTCAATGCGGGCCACCAGTGCATCCCCATAAGCCTTCAGTTCCTCCCGCTTTACAGCCACACCTTCTTTCTGCATGTCATACAGTACCAGTGAAAGAGGCATCTCCATCTCCTCCATGAGACATTTCATGCCTGCTGCCTCCAGCTTGTCCTTCAGGACTTTTTTGCCTTTCCGGGAGACATAGGCTCCGTAGCACGCATACTCCATGGCTTTCCAGGCGTCCTCGGAAAGCAGTGTCCGGAAATCTCTCTTGCCGAATACTTCCGCTCTGCCCGGGATCAGAATTCCCAGATGCTCCGAAGCAATGGCCTCCATGTCATAATCATTCTTCAGAGGATTCAGCAGATACGCCGCGATCAATACGTCAAAATACTGTTCTGTACTGCTGCGGTCCAGATAGTCATACTGGTGCTTCACATCAAAGGTAGCGATCTGTGTATCCGTACCTGCGGAAAGTTCCTGTAGAGCTTCCGTGATCTCTGCGGTGTCATCCACAGATTCCACCGCTTCCGCAAACAGACTTAACTGCCCTTCCGGTTCCTTTTCATGGGTCAGGGCATAAAATACCGTCTCCTCATCGGACACAGACAATGCCACCCCCAGCAATTCTTCTTTTTTCGTAGTAGCATCCACTGGTTCCGTGATCAGCCACAGGCCGATCTCCTTCTGTTTCTGCGCTTTTTTCAGATATTGTAAAAATTCTTTTTTATCTTCAATCTGTCGGAAGCTTTCTGCGATCTTGCTGTCATTGGCGGCGGCATCTTTTTCAAATCTTCCCAACAGATTTTTGAATTCCAGACGTTTGCACAAGGTATAGGCTTCCGGGGTATAGAACCCCTCTGCTCTGGCCTGTTCGTAATCCAACTGCAATTCGCAGTCGGTCTTGATCGTTGCCAGCGTCTTGCTCAGATCTGCCAGATCCTTATGCTCGATCAGGGATTCCCGGATACTTTTTTTCGAGATTTCTTCCACATGGGCATAAATATTATCCAGAGAACCGTACTCCACCATCAGTGCCTGTGCGGTTTTCTCTCCCACCTTCGGCACTCCTGGAATATTATCGGCGGTATCTCCCATCAGGGCTTTCAGTTCGATAAACTGTAACGGAGTCACCTGATAGGCAGCCAGTACATCTGCGGCATAATAATCCTCGATCTCCGTTCTGCCCTGCTTCGTCTTCGGAATCCGGATCTTGATATGATCCGTGGCAATCTGCAGCAGATCTCTGTCACCGGAGACCAGTGATACTTCCAATCCGGCCTGCTCTGCTTTTTTGGCCAGCGTTCCAAGAATGTCATCTGCTTCCAGTCCCGCCTGCTCCATAATGGTAATATGCATGGCCTTCAGGATTTCCTTCATGACGGGCACCTGCTCCCGCAATTCCTCCGGCATAGGCTTTCTCGTTCCCTTGTAAGCCTCATACATTTTGTGGCGGAAAGTCGGTGCATGAACATCAAAAGCCACTGCCAGATATTCCGGCTTTTCCTCCTCCAGAATTTTAAACATAATATTCAAAAAACCATAAATGGCATTTGTGTGCAGTCCCTCTGCATTACTCAGATCCGGCACTCCGTAGAATGCCCGGTTCAATATACTGTGTCCGTCGATCAATACCAGTTTCTGACTCATACTCTGTCTATCCTATCTTAATTCTGTCCTCTTGATTCTATCAGGTGTCGCTAAGAGATGATCCATCCGAGAAATCCCATAAGAAAAATCACCGTCAGCACTTCCAGTACGGCCCCTGTCTTCAGAAAAGCCATATGAAATCTTACCTTGCGCTTTGCTTCCGCAAGTCTCAGTTCCAGTTCTCTCTGCAGGTCAAAAGCATCGCCGTCTTCCAGACGCTGCATACCTTCCGTTACAAGGAACTGAATCACCAATTCCTCCTTGCAGCCCGGGCATTCCCGCATATGCTCCCCGAATTCCTGCAAGGTCTGAAAATCCAGTTTTCCTGCAATGAAATCAGGAATATTCCTTTCAAATTCTTTGCAATTCATGCTTCCACCCTATTCCAAAACAGTTCTACAGATTGCGTTCCCATATACTCATACACTTCTACTATACAACATCTTGTGTAAAAAGACTAGAAAAATAGTAGCAAGATTCCAGAAATAAAAATGTCAACATTAAATTCGACATTTTTTCATGTTTTTATCGTTTTGTCGTTTTGCACAATACGTAGCCTGTTTTATTGTATATTTTCACTTTTAGGCAGCGCAATAGTAAGGCTGCCACTGCTGCCAGCCTCTCACGCTCCCTATTTCCGTTCTTATGCAAGCTGCTTTACCTCTTCCTCGAATAGTTCCCCTGCTGAATGATAGCCATGTATTTTGCGTGGGTATCCGTTTATCCAGTTCTCTATACTCTCTACCTCTTCCTCTGTCCTGTCGTCAAAATTTGTGCCTTTCGGTATCTTCCGGCGTATCATCTTATTTGTTACCTCATTTGTGCCACGCTCCCAACTGCTGTACGGGTGGCAGTAATATACCTTTGTCCGCTTTTCTCCCTCGTTGATAATAGAACGCTGTAAGCCCTCTGCATCTGCAAACTCGCTGCCGTTGTCTACTGTGATTGTCTTAAATACCCGCTTAAACATATCAGCGCCCCATTTTCTTTCTAATCTATCCAGTGCCGCTACTACTGCCTCGTCTGTATGGTCTGGCAGTTTAAATATAATCTCGTTTCTGGTTTTCCGCTCTGTCAGTACCAGCAACGTATTTTTTGACTTTCCCCGCTTACCTAAAACGCTGTCCATTTCCCAGTTGCCGAACTCTTCCCGTGTATCTATCTCTTTCGGGCGTTTGTCTATACTCTCTCCTGCTGCCGCCCTTTTCTGTTGCCTCTGTACTTTCTTATAATTTCTCTTCTTATTCTTCTTTACTGGCAAATTCTTATTAGACAACTTAAGGAAAATACCCTTATCAATGTAGCTGTATAAGGTCGTTACGCATACTGTTACGGAAAAGTCCCCCTCTTTCCCCTGTGCTTTCAATTCTCCCAGTACCGCAGCTGGGCTGTAATCTTCATTTACTATTTTATCCTCTATATAATTTGCGTATGCAATATCGTTTCCTATTTTAAGCTGTGTACCCCTTGCCTTTAAATTTTCCTCTGCTTTCATTTGTGCCTTGTTTGGGCTATAACTTAATGTTTCTGTATAGTCGCTATTTCTGTGCATATATTCCCCTCGCTTAAGCTCATTGTATATAGTGCTGCGGTGTACGCCCAGCTGTTCTGCTATCTCTATCACGCTATGCCCTGCTTTTTTCAATGCCTCAATACTTATACGGTCTGTCCATGTCAGCTGTCGGCTGCCTTTCTTATTCGCCATTTCTGCTACCTCTCTTTCGTTCCTGTTCTTTCCCCATATACGACGAAAAGCCGCAAACTCTTTTACAAGTCTGCGGCTTATGCCTTTACCTATTTACAACACTTTTTACAAGCGGTGTATTTCTTCTTTGCTTGGCTTAGCGGTATGCTCTTTGGGTTTTTCATTCCCGAACAGTTAGGCTTACTATGGTATTTTTTGTTGCTACGGTCTACATATACTGTAGTTTCTCCCGTATGCTGGCTTACGCTGGGCGTTGCGTCCTCGATTACGTCAAGCTCTATATTGCACCCGAACGTCTGTACCCCCCCCCCAGAAATTTCCAGTATTTCTGCGGTGTAGCGGGCTTTCGGGTACTTTCTCGCTAAGTCCCCCGCCAGCTCTGCCGATAGATTGCCTATTACCTTATCGCCCCACTTTACGTATGCGGCAGGCTCTCCGTTGTATGTATACTTTTCTACTGTAATATCTTCACTGCCGGACATTCTGCTTAAAATATCCTGCCTGTTTTCTCCGTCCTCATTATTAAACGTCACGCCTACTACTTTCGTTCTGATTGTATCTAAAATTCTGCCACCAGATGCAGTGGCAGGCACTGGCGTTCTGTTTCCGTTCTCTTTTCCTGCTCTTTTCTTTTTTAGTCCAAAATAGGCGCATACTGCCGCAACCACAATGCAGCCCACCCCGCCTGTTATATTTCCAGACGGCAGCGCCGTTAAGCCGCTTACCGCAAATAATGCAGTCGCTGCCAATAAAATTACCTTTTTCTTTGTCATAGTAAGCCCTCGCTTTCGTTTCTACTTCAATTCTAAAATTTCATCAGCAGAGGCGTTAAGCTCTCTGCAAATTTTCGCCAGTGTTATTGCGTTTGGCGTAAGCTCGTTGTTTTCCCAGCGGCTTATATCTTTCTGGTATACTTGCAGGCGCTCTGCAAGTTCCTTTTGCGTCACGCCTGCCGCTTTTCTCGCTGTTTTAATGTTTTCGCCTAAATTCATGCCTTACCTCTCTTTTCTCTTGCCCTCAAAATGAAAGCAACCAGCAGCTTTACCAGTCCTACTGCTACTAAAAATACTCCTAATTTTAAAAGCATACTCTTTACTCGGCTTTGGGTTTGTGTTATATTTCTTATAGGCGGCGGGCTTATCGCCCGCCTGTTGGTTAGGGCTTTCGCCCTAACCTATGTACTTACCAATTATGATAAGTATTGTTCCTATGATTAAGTCTATCACTGCACTGATTGCCAATTCTTGCCAGTTGATAGGCTTTTTCTTTTGTTTCTTTTTCTTACCCATTGTGCCGTTTCTCCTTTCCAGTGGCTTTGCCTCTTATTTGTTCTTATCTCCTTTCCATGATTTTATTATATACCTTTTCCGGTATATTGTCAACACTTTTGTATAGCTTTCTAAGAAAATTGCAAAAAATAGAGGGCAGACAGCAAGCCGCCCACCCTCGAAAACTTAATCTAATCTTGTGGCATAATCTAAGCTAATCCAGCCTGCGCCACTCTTCAAGCGTCCCCAGCCTGCGCTTGCGCCCTGTCCGGCTTTCACTTCCACAATGGTAAATACTCCCTTTCCTGTGGTTTCTCCTGTCTTTGCATAGTTCGTGCCTGCTCCCGTTCTGATATTAAGGTCTAAAATATCCACCTGTACGCTAAACGGAACGCCTGCGCTTGCCTGCTGCCCCGCTGCGGTATATACCGCCTTGCCGTTATCATCATATACAGTATAACCCGCCTTGCAAGCGCTCTTTGCATTTTCCAGCGACGTAAACGCCCCCAGCTGGCTTGCTGCGTCCGTCCAGCTCTTGCGCACTCTGTAATACTTTGTACCGTTTTCTGCTGCATACTTTTTATAGTATCCCTCGCCGTACTCTGCACGCTTTTTCTTTACTGTTTCGCTCTGGTCTGCTGGCTTTTCATATCCAGTAAGAACGGCATCAGATGCAGCACGCACACTGCCCGCCTTTTTCAGTGCGTCCATTACTGCTGTGTATCCCTGCAATTCTTCCCATAAAAAGCCCAGCTGCATATTAAGGTCTGCAATGGATACGCCCGCCTGTTTTGCATGATTAAGCAGTGCCTGCTTTCTGCTCCAATACGTCCACTGTGCCAGCCCATAGCCTGCACTGTCCTTTACAAAATTGCCATAGCTGCCATTATCCACCGCTGCTGTATATTCTGCGTCCGTTTTTCCCAGCTTATTGTTATTGGTATTCTGTAAGTTGTTCGGCATAAGCCCGCTTTCAGCGTACAGATTACCCATAATACCAGCCACGGCATAAGCATTTAAGCCCTTGCCTGTAAGAAAATCCCAGATTGTTTTTTCATTACTTCCCTGCGGCGTTTCTGCCTGTCCGCTGATTTTACGCTTAAACTCGTCCCATACGTGCTGTGTGCAGTTATATACATACGGGTTAGGGCAAATCTTGCCCGTTACGTCGTAATGTCTGATTACATGAGATGCAGGCACGCCGTACAAATTCATAAGGTAACGGGTAAGCTCTGCCGCTGCCTCTACTGTTGCGTCCTCAAAGTACCAGTCTTTATCTGTAGCGCCCAAATTCTTTGTATTTTTCTTTCTCACGCACAACTCAATACCGATACTGTTGGAATTTCTGCACTCTGCGTGTTTATAGCTTGATGCTCCGCAGTGCCACGCTATGTCCTCGTCCTCTACACTCTGCCAGATTTCCCCGTTAAATCCTACAAAGTAATGCGCAGACGCTCCCACGTACTGCCCTGCATAATATTTACAGTTAGCCTGTGCGCCGCCTAACGCTCCTACATAATGGATAACAATATATTTAATTCTACCCACGTTATTTTTATCGGTAAAATTAAAAGGCGTAAGTAATTTATTTACTGTTCTCATTTCCTACTCCTCTCCATAAAATCCCATACTGTCTGCGTCCTGTGAATTTCTGAACTGCTTAAGCTCTTCGGGTGTCATTCCCGCTACTTTTTCCTGTAATTTCTTAAGCTCTTCGGGTGTCATGTTCTTTGTCTGTTCGCTCTTTGTTTCTTTCATATTTCCTGCCTTTCCGCATACAAAATAAGCGCCTGCGGTGTCCCGCAAGCGCTCTTTGTTGCTATGTCCTTATTGTTCTTATCTTTCCTGTGTCCTGTGTTCCTCTACGCTGCCTGTGGTGCTGTCCCCGTCCAGTTCGTCTGTGTCCGGCAACTCGTCCGTATACTTTGCCAGAAACTCCCGCACCTTTTCCCATACCTTTTTTACGGGCAGCCCGCATAATGCCATATTCTTAAAAATACTCACTACCTCATAGGCAATGTAAAGCAATGCGAAAAATTCAGCCACGCCCACGGTATCAAGCCCTAAATATGTACGTGCCTGCTCCGGTATAAATCCGATTAAGTTAATCTTAATCAGTACGTCGATTGCCAGCATGAATACCAGAGAAATAAGCATACCTACTTTTCTGATAGCTCCGTCAATGCCTGCGCAGCTGTTAAATTTCTTCTCTTTGATTGCACGCAGCACGCCAAAAACCGTGTCGCACACAATCGCCAATACTACCAGCTGGATAATTTTGTTATGTGCCGCCGCCTCAATAAATTCTGTAATAGTCATGTTCATAAATCCTGCCTTTCTCTTAATTGCAAATCTTTTGCCCGCTCTTTCAGCTCTGCGCCGTCGTAGCCCGCTGTCTGCTCCCAGCTTTCCAGAGTGGCTATTAAATCAGCAATAAGCCTGCTTTGCTTTTCTATGGTTTCCTGTTGTTCTTGTACTACCCTTAGTAAATTGCTACTCATGTACTCGCTCCTGCATTCTGCCGCTTAAGCAGCCTTTTCTATGGCTGCCTCTGCCAGCGTTTCTATTTTCTTTCGTAGGTTGTAGCTGTCGGCGTGTCCTGCGTGTCCCGTCCAGCTCTGTATGCTCTTTTGTAACTGCTCTTTTGTGATTTTCCCGCTCTCGCACTTCTTGATAGTACGCTTTATGCGCTTTATGCTGTCCTTTCGTACTTTCCTGTGCGTTGCCCTGTGTTTGTAGCCTACAAAGTCTATACCGTTCTTTGCTGCCAGTATGGTAGTTTTCGGGTTAAACTCTAACTTAAGCTCTTCCCGTAAGAATTGCTCTATCTGTGCAAGCCAGCTGCGCAGCTGTTCCTTGTCTGGGCTTAATATTACAAAGTCGTCCATATAGCGTATGTACGCCTCTACGCCCAGCTCATGCTTAATAAACTGGTCTAATGCGTCCAGATAGATATTTGCAAATAACTGACTGGTAAGGTTTCCTACTGGTATCCCTACGCCGTCCGGCATATTGCCGTTGTGGTCTATTATCCTGTCCAGCAATGCCAGTACCCCAGCGTCTTTTATAACCTTACGTATTTCAGTCTTTAATACCGCATGGTCTATGCTCTGGAAATAGTGGTGTATATCTGCCTTGATAGCATAAAGCGGCTGGTCTGGGTGGTATTTGTTCCACTCATACAGCCACTCTTTTAGCGTATCAGACGCAGCGTGCATACCTTTACCTTTCCGGCAGGCGTAAGACTGCGATATAAACCGCTTATCAAATATAGGCTCTAACACGTTGTTTATGGCGTGCTGTACCACCCTGTCATAGAACGGCAGCGCCATTATCTGCCGCTCTTTCGGTTCGTACACCTTAAAGTAATGGTATTCGCTCGGCTCATGAGCAAGGTTTAGAATATCTTCCCGCACCTTGTCTAAGTTTTCCTCTTTGTCTTTCGTAAAAATCAGTACGTCTTTTCTGTGGCGCTTGCACTTTCTGGCTTTATTGTAGGCTTTCTGTACGTTTCCGTAGTCGCCCATAGCCTCTAAAAGCGTGATGCGCCGCCCGTCCTTGTCGGTAATGTATCCTACTCTCTTCAAGTATTAAGCTCCTGCCTTTCGCCGTAGCTACTAACCAGCAGCCGTATTTTTTCTCTTTGCCTCACGGCGGGACAGCCGCTCTGACTATAGGATATTAAACACTTGGTCTTATTCCTTTCTAAGTCCTTGCCAGTATTCCGTAGAACTCTGTGCCTGTAATGTTCTCACTAAGTCACACGCCCCACGCCCGCCAACGTTCGTGTTGACATTCCACGGGTAATTGTTGCAATTCACGGCACGTGCGCCGTCCTGCACGCCATTGTTCCAGTTGCCGCCCGCTATCAGCTCTGCCAGAGGCTGTAAGTAAGCAGCTGCCCCATATTCTGCTATTTTCTTGCCTTTACCTCTTCTATCAGTTCTCCCAGCATAACGCCTATTTCTTTCAGCTTACGGCAGCTCTCGCCGTAATGTTTTGCGTTCATGGCGCTATATTTCAAATCGTGCGCCAATCGCAGCAATTCTTTACTTTCCTGTAATGCGGTATCTACTGTGTATAAATGGCTTTTCGTTGCCGTCTTGTCCCACTTTATAACCTCTTGCAACATTTCAAGAATTGCGTTTCTGGTCGCAGTCTGTAAACTGAATTTTTCAAATTTTGGATACTTTGCAAGTAAAGGATAGATATATAGCAGAAAATCGTATATTTTCTGATGTATAATATCTGTTTGTGTCTGTGTGTCCATGTCTTACCCCCGTTTATACGGCTGGGCTTTCGCCCGCCGTCTACTGAGAGTCACACGCCCCACGCCCGCCAACGTACGTGTAGACATTCCACGGGTAATTGCTGCAAAACACGGCACGTGCGCCGTCCTGCACGCCATTGCTCCAGTAGCCGCCCGCTCCCAGCTCCGCCAGAGAATATGCGTAATACTGGTAAATGTTACCAACGTCGTAAGACTTCTCGCCCGTGTTCAATGGGCTTTTTTTGTCCCATCCCCACGCAACGCTTGCGTGATAGTCTGCATTTGTGGCGTGTTCTGCTCTTGTGATAAGCTCGCTTGTATGTTCCCACACACGCCCCACGGCATCTACGACACCCACGCATGAAACGGCATTTACTACACTGCCCGTTGTGCCTCTTCCCGTGTTTGTTGTAGCGCTCCATGCGTTTGTATTTGCGTTGTCCAATCCAGCAGGGCTGCCAAAAGCATACGCACAATATTCTGCATAGCTCGGCATACGCTTACCGCTCTTTGCCAGACGCTCTACAAAGTTGTACCAGTTCATGTTTTCTGTACCCGTCATAGGTGCGCAGCCGTACTCTGATTTCAAGCCCTTTGCTCCGTCGTCAGAATTAAGGTAAATATCTACCCATGTGCCGCCGCCTAAATATACCATGCCCTCTGGGCTGCATTTCGGGCGGTGTCCCAGTGTCCATACAGAACGTGGTACAATGCCGTTGCTTACTGCACTTTCCCAGCCTGTGCCAAAAATAACACTGCTTCCATTAAGCGGCTGTAAATTACTGTCCACCTTGCGGCAGCGTCCATAATGAAAGCCGCCGATTTTACGGCTGTTTGTAGCGTTCCAGCCCGTCGGGTATGTAGAGTTAAGGGAAATTACGTATTTCTCGTCTTCGCTGTCAATTCTGCTATCGCAGATATATACGTAATAGTCTTTACCTACCGTAAAAGCGCTGCCTGCGTCCAGATTAGCAGCCGTAAGAATGGTGTTTGCTGTCTTGAAAATTCCAGCACCACCCACGGCAATTACGCAACCCTCTACTACGGTCAGTTCATTTGCTCCGCTGGCGTAAATGTATTCATTGCTCGGTGCTACAATATCGCTGATTGTAGCCATTTTATTTACGTTCAAAAGCGCCCTTGCGTCGGTCTTTGTAACGTCGTCCACTAATAATCTACTCATACTGCTTTAATACTCCTTTCAGTGCTGCAATGTCGTCTGTTGTCATTCCTGCCACGGTGTCTGTGCGTTCCAGCGCAATTACCTTGCAGCCCGCTTTTACCGCTTTGGAAAGTGTAAGGGCTGTTCTGTCGTTTCCTGCCTCTCCTGCTGCCGCTGCCTCGTCGGTCTGGATATGTGTTACTCCCTGCACCGTGCCGGATACGTCGCCCGCTACGAATTTCATACCTACCGCTGCCTCGTCGCAGTAATATACCGTAACCGCCTTTTTCTCTTCCTCTACAGCTGCTACGCCGCACTCAATATAACGCTGGTTCTCTGCGCTCTCGATTTTCGCCAGCAAATCTGCTGCCGCCAGTTCTCCGCTTGCTACCATAGCAAGGCAGTTGTAATAATCCTCTTTTGTCTTTAATACTTTAGGAAATCCTTTCATGGTCTGCCGCCTTTCTAAAATGTATTTGCAAGATAGGAATTACCCACGTAGGTAGCCCCTAACACTGCCGTTTCTACTGTTCTTTCGTAATGCTGGCTCATGTATGCTGCGCCCATGTAACACAATCCCAGTACAGCATCATGCTTATAGTCAATGCCCCAGCCGCTTTCTACTCTCTTAAGTCGCTCGTCCAACGCTGCTATTGCCTCTTTGGTTTCTTTCGTGCCTGCCTCTGCCTGCTTTTTCACTTCCTGCATGGCTGTTGCCAGCTCTTCAATTTGCAGTTGCAGGCTGCCTGCTATGTCCTCGCCCAGCTTGTCCTTGATACTCTCAAACCATGTATTAAATTCGTTTTCAGCGTCCGACTGGAATAGCTTAATTTTTGCCATAAATTCTGTATAGGCGCTTAAAAGTTCCTTGTCCCAGTTGTCAAGCGTGCTTTCAAAACTGCTGTATCTTTCGTTAAACTGGCTCTCATACTGCGCAAATAAGCCCTCTGTCTTGCTTACGTAGCTGTCATATACGCCCGCAATCTCTGTAAGGTACTTTTCCATGTTCTGCTTATATGTGCTGAACTCGTCCAGCACGGCTGCGCTGTAGGTGTTGAAAAAGTCCGTAAACTGCTTTGTAAGCACGCTTGCGTCTATCTCTTCCACCGTTCCCGTCACAATGCCGCAGACTGCACTATTAAACCGCTGGTCTGTGATATTCTGCGTCTGTATCCTTGTTACGCCCTTGCCTACGTAAATATCTGCAAGCGCAAGCTCCCATATTTCCGTAGTGCGTGTTACTGCCGTTGCTGTCGGCTTTGCAGACGGTGTGCCTTTCAGCACCGCAATATACATATCTCTTTGCGGCAAATCCCAGCGAACTACTACCCTGTCCACCCTGTTAAGCGCTCCCTCTGCCGTATCCAGTGTTACGCTAAGCGTTGCAGGATTTCTAAAGGCGTAGCCGTTTATAAAGGCATAGCCTGCATTTACTTTTATTTCCATGCCGCTGTAAGCTACCACCTGTAGCCCGTCGCTTGGCTTTGGAAAAATGCCGTTTGCAATGAAAGTAGCAAAGTACCACGCCCAATCCTCGGCTTTATATACCCTGTCGTACTCTCCGTCTACTGCCACGGCATTAAACGGTAAGCTGTTTGCCATTTCTGCTACCTCACTTTCCTAATCTGGTCTACCAGTGTCGGCAGGCTGTCGCCAAAAGTCGCCTCTATGGTTTCCTCGCCTTTCTGGTATGTTTCTGTTACTTCTGTAATGCGTGCATCTATCTGTATGCCCCACTTGGTTTCTTTGCAAGTAATACGGTCGCCTAAATCAAAATCAGCCTTAAATTTTAAGTTTGAATTTGTATTTATGGTACTTACAAAATTTATGTTCTTGCCGTAGTTTTCCAGCTCTGCGCTGCCTCTCGTTTTCAGCATTGCAATATAGGTATTCAGCGGTATTGTTACCTCTGTTTCCCCCTGCTGGTACTTTCTGGCAATGTCCGTAGCGTCGCAGAATACCTCTATCAAATCCAGCCCCGCTGCGCTCTCGCCGTCCACTGTTGTTACTGGCTGGCTACCGTCGTCGTCAGCTGCTCCCTGCACATAAATAAAGTTGCCGCAGTTCTCTATACTGGCGGTATATTCCTGCTCGTTGACATTATCAAAATCTCTTGAAAATATGCAGGGCGTGTTACCCTCGGTATTTGTGGCTGTAAGGTCATTGCCCTTATACAGATAAAAGCCAAACAGTCCCTCTCTTTCGTTAAGCAGAATGTCATAGCCCAGCTTTCCAGCCTGCGCCCTTGCTTTTACTTCCTGCCCCAGCTGTGCGTATACCTCGTTTGCATATTCAACCGCCACACCGTCTATGGTTTCCTGCGCCAGAAATGTAAACAACGGAAAGCGCCGCTTTGTGCCTGCTGCGCTGCCGCAGTTGTTCTTTACCATAAGGTTTATAAGATACTGGTTTGTACCTGTTGCCACAATCTGCGGATAAATGCAGCGCTTATTAAGCCACCAGCTAAGCATATAGCCCTGTGCCTCTAACTGCTCTAAGCCGTTCTCGTCTTTGGTAATGTGTACGTAGGTTATCTGCGCTGCCCTGCGCCATACGCCGCCGTCAGCGGTCTTTACTTCCTTTTTCCCGTCGTGCTTGGTTATTAAATTGCCCTCTACCAGCAAACGGCTGTTATTGTCCGTAATCGGCGCAAGCAGGCTAAAAGTTCCTACGTCAAAATACTTTGTATGCCATAGCAGGCTTGCCAGCTCGTCTATAGCTCCCAGCGGCTGCACCGTCTTATCGAATACTCTAAGCTCCATACCGTCACACTCCTAAAAATTCCTTGCTGTAGAATATGGATACTTCCAGGGAATTTACGCCGCTGGCTGCATCATATCTAAACATATTGTCGCCTATGGCAAGCTGCATAAATGTACTGTCTACATCAATGTAGCGGAAATAGTCGGTTTCTACGCCGTCCCTTATCAGCTTAGCGCCCTTGCTGCCGTACTTCGTGTTAATCTCTATCACGTCGCCCGTTTTCATAGTGGCGTTAATCTGTATAAATTCCTCGGTATCCACATTAAGCAGTATCGGGTTTGAAACTGTCCCCAGTGCTGTAAACCTTATCCTCATTCCTGTAGATACGTCGCCCTCGTTGTAGCAGTCCACTATTACGCTTTCCGCTCGGTATCCGTATATCATGCTCTTTGTGCTGTCCTTTTCGATAACGCAAGGGAAATGCCACGCAGCCACCCAGCTTGCTATATCCTCTTTTGTTTCTTCCTCTTCCCGCCAGAACGGGTTAAGGCACTCTATTTGTAAATCAAACTCATAAAGTACCTCTTTCTTTAGTATCTTAGGCTCTCCATACGCCCTGCAATCAATCACACGCTTAAAGCCGCCGTACTCATACACCAGCGTAGCGCTAAGCTCTGGGTTAAATATCTTAAGCATACGGCGGCGCAGTTCCAATGCCTGCGCCTTGTCCCGTGTGTTGATATGTCCCACTACGTCTATGTCCCTCGCCTCGATACGCTGCCCTACGTAGGTGTCGCCGTGCTGTCCCATACTGTTTGTGCTGTAAATGACGCTCGTAACGCCGGAAATGCCCTCTACGTCTTTACTTATATTGCAATGGTATACGCTGTCTACTCCCAGCTCTAACCGCTCGCCCCTTGAATTTATGTAAGTCAGTTTTTCATTTTCCATGTGTTACACCGTCCTTGCTATCATTCTGAACTGTCGGGCTGCCTCTTTCTGCTGTTTTGCATAGTCCGTGGTATTCGCATAAATATACTGATTGACAACTACGCCGCCTGCTGCACTGCCGCCGCCTCTCGGCTTTGGCTTTTTGTCGTCGTTATCATACTTAAATTCATTGCCTACATTTACCTTTGCGTCTACGTCAAACTCCTGCGGTACGCTGTCCTCAATCATTTTCTTAACGCCGCCGATTTCATTAGAAAAGCCAACGCCGATACCCTGCGCCAGATATACGCCGATTTCGTCACGCATCAGCTTAGACGGGCTGGCAATTCCAAATAAATCCTTAAGGAAGTCGGTAACATTGCCTACCCAGCCGCTTATTTTATCCTTTATCCACTGCGTAGCTCCGTTTATGCCGTTCCAGATGCCCTCTACCATGTTTTTACCGAACCCAGCAAATGTACTGCCAATATTCTTAAATACGTCTGTTATTCCAGTAATTACATTTCTCATGCCCTCTACGGCTTTGTTCTTTACTTCTGTACCCCATGTAGCCACTTTGGTAATTGCACCAGAAATGCTGTTATAAATCTTTTGTGGTATTTCCTTAACAATCGTAACAATGCCCGTTACCATGGCATTCATTACCTCTTTGGCTTTCGTAAGCATATTGTTACCCCACGTAGCCACTCTGGTTACTGCTCCTACTATACTGTTCCAGATTTTCTGCGGCAGTTCCTTAACAATCGTAATAACGCCTGTTACCATGGCATTCATTACCTCTTTGGCTTTCGTAAGCATATTGTTACCCCACGTAGCCACTCTGGTTACTGCCCCTACTATACTGTTCCAGATTTTCTGCGGCAGTTCCTTAACAATCGTAATAACGCCTGTTACCATGGCATTCATTACCTCTTTGGCTTTCGTAAGCATATTATTACCCCACGTAGCCACTCTAGTTACTGCGCTTACTATGCTGTTCCAGATTTTAGCAGGCGTTTCTTTCACAATCGTTACAATGTTCGTAAGCATTGTGTTCATTACTTCTTTGGCTTTGGTCTGCATATTTGCGCCCCACGTAGCCACTCTGGTTACTGCGCTTACTATACTGTTCCAGATTTTCTGCGGCAGCTCCTTAACAATATCTATAACTTTCGTTACAAAATTTGTTATAACTGTGCCGCCTTTTTCCTGCATATTTGCGCCCCACTCTGCTATTTTCTCAACGCCCGCAGCGATTGCCTGTGGTATCAGAGTAGGTAGCTCTTTTATTTTATTTATTATTGTCGTTACCAGCTTTCCTGCCGCCGTCAAAATCTTAGGCAGCCCCGTAATCAGTCCTGTTACAATGGCTGCTATAATCTGCGGTATGGCTGCGATTAAAAGCGGTATTGCATCTATGATGCCGTCAATCAATGCGACTATAATATCGCCCGCACTTTCGATAATAAGCGGTATGCCCTCAACCAGTGCATTTATGATAGCCGTTATGATTTCCGGCAGTGCCTCAATCAGTACGGGCAGCGCTGCTACCAGCCCCTGTGCCAGCCCCGTAAGCAGCTGTAATGCTGCTGTAATCAGCAACGGTATATTTTCTATCAGCATGGTTACAATGTTCGTAACCACTGTTACGATTGTTGGCAGCAATGTAGGTAACGCTTGTGCGATACCTTGCGCCAATTCCGTAATAATCTGTACGCCTGCCTCTAAAAGCTGCGGTAATATAGTAAGCAGCGTATCTATGATTGTCGGTATAATCTGCCCGATTATGCTTATCATTTCCGGCAGCATTCCAACCAGCGTATTAAGCAAGTCCTGTACGCCGCTCATTAAAGGCGGTAATAACTCCTGTATAACCTGTGGTATATACGTTGCAAGCTGCTCTACGATTTCTCCCAGTCCGCTTACCAGCCTCGGCACTGTTTCTATTACCCTCGGTGCTATATTCCCTACCACTGTTACAATACTGTCTACCAGATTGCTTGTAAGCTGTGAGAAATTCGCCTCGCTGTCTGCCATTCCAGCTACCCAGTTGTCCCACGCTGAACTCATAGAACTAACCGAACCCTCTATTGTTGTACTTGCCTCTTTTGCCGTTGTCCCTGTTATGCCCATTTCCGTCTGTACGACGTGAATAGCGTCTACAACGTCTGAATATGATGAAATATCATACTTAATGCCGGATAGCTTGCTTGCATCATCAAGCAGTCGCTGCATTTCCTCTTTTGTACCGCCATATCCCAGTTTTAAGTTATCCAGCATGGTATAATTCTGCTTTGCAAAACCGTTATAGGCGTTCTGTATAAGCGATATATCAGTACCCATTTTATTTGCATTGTCTGACATATCCGTAATTGCCACGTTTGCCTTTTCTGCTGCCGCTGCCGTGTCATTATTCATACTGGCAAGCAGCGACGCTGAAAAGCTGGTAACTGTTTCCATGTACTCATTTGCAGACATTCCGGCTGTTTTATATGCGTCGTTTGCATAACCAACAACCGTATCAGACGACGTTTTGAAAAGAGTTTCTACACCGCCTACAAGCTGTTCCTGTGCTGCGTATCCCTCTATCGCTTTTGTGGTAAGCGCTCCTATGGCTGTTGCCGCTCCCGCAACTGCTGCCGCCGTCGCCGCTGCTGCTGCTTTAAGCGCTGTACCCATTCCGCTTAGCACGCTTGTAAATCCAGAAAATTTTCCCTTTGCGTCGTCTGCCTGTTCCCCGCTGTCTTTTATTTCCTTTCCCATTTCGTCAGCGGCTTTTTCTGCTTTTTCCATTTCGTCAGTCGTTTTGCCTAATTCCTGCTCTGTCTTTACAAGCGCTGCTTTCTGGTAATTTAACTGGGTTTCAAGTTTTTTACTTTCTTCGCTATTGTCTCCTGTTGCCTTGCGACATTTTTCTAAAGCCGCCTCGGTTTCTTTTACCTTTTTTGCCTGCTCGTCGTATGTTTTCTGTAGTACCGCCTGCTTTGCTTTCAGCGCATCTACGCTGCTTGCATTGTCCTTATATTCAGCCGTTACAAGTTTCATTTCAGAATTGAGCACTTTAAGGGTGCTGTTAATTTCCTTGCAGGCTGCTTTATACTCTGCCTCTCCGTCAAAACTTAACCTTGTTTTGACGTTCTGCGTCTTATCTGCCATAATTAAAAGCCCCCTAACGCTATGTCTATATCGTCCATGTTTTCTGTAGCTACTGGTGTTCCCGCCTGTTCCTGCCGGAAAATGTGCGGGTTATATTCCTTGTGATATTTAAACAGTGTCGTTATCTGGTATGGTGTTTTTCTCCATGCCTCACGTTCCCTGTATCTCAAAAGCACTACTGCAATATACAAAAGCCGTGCAGTATCTAATTTTCCTGCACGGCTGCCCTGTTTCCCTCTTCTGTTGTTTCTTCTCCGTCGTTTTCGTTCTCTGTGTCGCTGTTATCTCCCGCAGTTCCTCTGTAGAACGATTTAAAAATAGCGTTCTGTACTTCCTGCAAATTTCCTGCGTGTATCAGTCTGCCTACCCTCTTCTCTTCAAGCAGCTGGGCGTTTTCGTCCTCTGCTAAAAGTGCCTCGTTAATAAGCAGCGTAAGTAACCACCTTGTATCTTTAAAAAGGTTTGGGTTATCTTTATTGAATACCTCACTTAATTTGTCGTAGCCCCCAAACTTTTCCTGCACTTCGTCTAATGCGTTCAGCGAAAAAAGTAAACCATATTCTTTGCCATTCAGCTCTACGGGAAAAGCCCCGCTCTTTAATGCTCCCATGATATAAAATTAAGGCGCAGCCCATGCTACGCCTCTCTCCTTTCCTGTTTTATACACTTTCCATTGCTGCTGCCTTTTCCGGCACTGCTGTAAACCACGTTTTAGCCGCTGCGCTTTCCTCTGTTCCCACAAAGTCTGCTTTCCACAAGTTATCTTTCTTTCTTGTTGTAAAAGATGCCTCAATGTCCGGCGTGTTAAACTTGATACTCTCGCCCTTTGTTTCGTACTTTTCAGACGGTACTTTAAATTTTGCTTTAAGCAGCCATACGTAACGGTATTTACCACCCGTTTTCTTAGCTCTGAACCCTACAGCAACATACGGCGGCTCGTCCTCTTTTCCCGCCCATACTACGCTGTTCTTATCTACTGCCTGCCCCAGCAGCTCTGCCAGCACTTCCGGCGTAAGGTCTTTAATTCCCAGCTTAAGCGTTCCGCTTGCAAACTCCGTGACGCTCTCGCTTAATGTGTCGTCTGCATACAAGCTGCCGTCTGCTGTCTTTACGGATAAATCAGCACTCATTGCCTCTGCCATTTTCTTAGGTGTCCCGTAGCTCTCTGCTCCGTCTGCCTCTGTGCATACGGCGTAATATAAATCTTTCAGTCCCAGTGTCATTGTTTAATCACTCCTCTTTCAAAATCTCGACTGTGATAGGCACTAACCAGTACCCCGTTTCTGTTTCGTAGCTTTCTGCGTCTATGCTGTTGATATAAACGCCTGCTGCTTTCAATACCTCTTTTGTCTTATCAAGCTGCGCCTCAAAATCGCCCTTATGGAAAAGCGTAACTCTATACATTTCCCTGCGCTCTTTCTCTTCGTCGTCTGCATTTACCGCAGGCGTACCCAGCAGCCGCAGAAACGTATAATATGCGTCTGGCTTATCCCGTCCAGTGTAAACGCCTCTCTGGGCTGGCAACCCTGCGCTTTCTAAAATCTCCTGTATACTCATTCGCCTGTTTCACTCTCCCATATACTGCGCTGTGCCTCTACTACCTTTTCGTGCGCCTTTTCGTTTGCCACTGTCATATAAGGGCGTGCAGCGTGGCTACTTGTGCCGTACTCTGCCACAAAGCCGATTGTTGCATAGCGCACCTTGCTTTTATCTCCTTTTCTGTCGTTTCCATGCTTTGCCCGTCCCTGTGGGTATATCTCTACGTATTTCTCCGTATCGTCGCCCTTTACGTCCGTAGCTTTTATGGAATTGATAAAACCGCCCGTTTCATTCAGTCCCATTGCCTGTGCCTCTGCTCTCTGTGCCTCTATCAGCACATCAGCACCAGCTTTAAGCATTTTGGGGACTGCCTCAACTGTAGCCGCCTCTCTCCGGCTGAAAGCGTCTATAATATCTTCCAGCCCGACTGTGTTAAACTCTCCCATGCTTACACCTCGTTTCTGTTGCGTAAATCTGTAAGCGTAAGCTCTATGGTGTCTGTTCCTGTATCGTAGGTTTTAAGCACGAAATAACGCCGCCCGTTTACTTCTACCACGTCCTCGCCGCCATAATCTGCCTTGTGTACCTCGTACTTTGCCTCTACCAGCTTTCCTGTCTGCTGGCTCTTAAAATATTCACTGTATCCTACTGTTTTTTTGTTACAGAATACAGTGCGGGCGCTTTCTTCCGGCTTTACTGCAAAGCCGTTTTTATTTACCCTGTTTTCTGCTGCTGTTTCTGCAATAAGCGTTAATTCGTCCTGCCACTCCACCGCTTATACCTCGCTTTCTGCGCCGTCGGTGTCCGTTTCGGACACTTCCGGCGCTGTGTTGTATTCCACTGATAAAGCTAAGCGCATTTTAAGTGCGTCGTATGACTTTCTGAATTGTTCCGCATTGTTGTTAAAGCCAAATTCTGCCTTACAGTACAGCGTAATTGCTCTTATAATCAGCTCGTCTGTCTCTTTTATTACTTTTACGCCGTCGTTTTTCAAATCAGCTTTGCAGGCGGCTATACAGTCGTTTATTTCCTCTGTGATTTTCTCACTGGTGCTACTGATACGCAGCGCCGCCCGCATCTTCTCGGTTAATGTAGTGGTATATGCTGCCATAGCCCGCACCCTCTTTCTTACTCTGCTACTTCTGCTACGCCTGCCTCTTTCAGAACTGCTGCACGTTCTCTGCTTACGGTGTAAACGTCCCCAGTATCCTTAATCTGGTTTAATTCCTTGTCAAGGAAACGACGCTGTGCTTTTACTTTTACCAGCCCTGCTGCTTTCTTTTCCTCTTCGGCTTTAGCTGCTGCCTCTGCCGCTGCCTTTTCCTCTTCGGCTTTAGCTGCTGCCTCTGCCGCTGCCTTTTCCTCTTCGGCTTTAGCTGCTGCCTCTGCCGCTGCCTTTTCCTCTTCGGCTTTAGCTGCTGCCTCTGCCGCTGCCTCGGCTGCTACTTTTTTGTCCTCTTCCGTAAGCTCGCTGTTGTCTGGTATATCTACCTCGACGGCTGCGCAGCGTGCAGCAATTTCTTTCTTTGTTCCCTCTGCATCTACGCCCAGCTGCTTTGCCAGTTCCTGCAAATCCTCTTTCTTATAGCTTTCCAGCTCTTTTGCGTCTAAGTATCCTTTCATGCTCTACCTCGCTTTCTTACACTGCTGTTACGCCCTTTTTAACTAAGATAATGCCCGCAGCGTCAGCTACTTTGCCGTCCACTACCATTAAGCACTTATTCTTAATCTTGTTGTTGTCGTGGTCTGTCCACTTCACTACCTGCATTTCCATGTTGGTATTGATAACGTAATCAGAGAAATTCATAAATACTGCGATTACGTCGCCCTCGTTTGCGTCGTCCCAGCTCGGTAAAACGTCGTCCTCTACAGTTTCCACATTCTTACCCATGAAACGGTATGTTTCCTCTCCGTTTACGCCGTAGTTTGTGCGTCCAATAGGCTGCCCGTTCTTATCTTCCATACCGTCAATGCCAGTATCAAAAGTGGACTGGTTCATAACAAAGCTGCCGTTTCTGTACGCCTTTTTCATTTTGCCTTTTACCTTATGCCAGCCGTTCCAGCTTGCGTACTCTTCCGGTGTCAGAGTAATTACAGCTGTTACCCTGTTGTCTTTCAGAACGCCCAGCGGCTGCCCCTCGCCTGTACCGTTGAAAATGGCAATTTCAATAGCCTTTACCATTGCCTCTGTTGCCATAGGTACGAACAAATCAGTAAACATTTTCAATGTTACTACATTTGCTAAAATGCTCTGGGAAATTTTGCACTCCAAACCGTAATAATTGAAAGTTACGGAATTTTTAGCAGATGCTTTCTGGTCGTCGCTGCTCTTTGCCTCTGTAATCCAGTGTGCAGTAGGCTTTAAGTCTGCAATCGGAATGGAAACGCCGCCCTGTACGTTAATCTTACGCACCTTTGCATAAATGCTGCCGTAGCTTTCCAGTTTCTGGATAATTTCATTCATAATAGTTGTCGGAATTACAGCGCCGCTGTCTGCTGTGGTGGTGGTTTCAGCTGCTCTGTACTCTGCCGGAATAGCAACGCCTCTGCATACATAATTCATAAACGCTTTTCTGTATGCCGTAGTGTCGTATTTGTCCTCTGGTTCTCCTGATCCTGCGCCGCCTGCTCCCTTGAAATTTCTAAGCAGCGTGGTATCTGCTCCCGCTCCACCTGTTGGCTCTCCTGCTGCAATTCTTTCAAGCAGCTTTTTACGTTTCTCTGCCGCTGTCAGTAAAGCGGTACGCTCTTCCTGTAAGTCTGTTACCTCTGTTTCCAGTTTTGTAATTTCCTCGTCCGTAAGCTCTGCCGCTCTGGTGTTAAGCTCTTCTTTGATTTCGGCTAATCTTGCCTCAATTTCCTTTAATCTCATAGTCTGTGTTCTCCTTTTTTGTTTTGATTTTTATAAGCTCGCCTTAATCTTTAGTATTGCTGCCCGCCTCTTAAGCAACTCCTGCCGCTCCCGCTCATAACTCCTACTCGCAAAAGCACGGGCGCTTATTTCAGTATCGTTATTTGCCGGAATACTCACGGCTGATACGTCATAAACCTTTTTGATTTTCAAAATTGTTCTTGTATGTGTTTCTCTGTCGTAGCTTTCCTCTGCCACTGTAAACGCCCATGACATTTTAGTAATCATTCCTGCGCTTATGTCTTGATACAGCCCACGGGCTAAGTCTGTCCGGCTTAAGTCTGCTGCCACGAAAAGCCCCTTTACGTCCGGCTCTAAAATCAGCGTATTATTTGACTGTCTGGCAAATACTCTGCCCTCATGGTCGTACTGCATGATAACGTCACTCATGTCTGCGCTGTCTAATGCGTGTGCGTCTATTCTTTCGTAAATCTTTGTGCCGTCCTCAAACTCATATAAAAGGTATGGCGCATTAAATGTAGTAGCGTATCCCTCTATGTAGCACTCCGACTGTAAGCGCTTTTCGCCGGAACTCTGCGCAGCCAGAGGCGCTACCAGCGTTCTATATTCCCGCTCTTTCTTAACTGGCATTATTTACACCCTCTTTCTCTTCCTGTCCGTTCTGCGGCTCTTCTCCCGCTGCTGGTTCTGTCTGCTGCGGTACTTGCTGTATGATAACTGGCTGCTCGCTTCCTTTGTGCAGTTCGCTTACCTCTGTATATTCCTTTCGGATATAATACTTTTCCCCGTCCTCAACGTGTGCCATGTTCCATATATCCATTACGCCGTTTCTGTTTAGTAGCGCACGGTCAAAAAGCTGTGTGCTTACGCTTAACTTTGTGGCGTTGCTGGCGTATTGCAGGCGGTTTGCAGAAAAGAAAATAGCATTGCCGCAGGCTCTTTCTCTCTCTGTAAAGCTCATATTTGTCATAACAAGCGATAGCTGTATTGCAAACGGCTCTATTTTCCCCTCGTAGTAAGCATTCCACGTATTTTCATCAAATTTATTTTGCAGAATATCCATATTTGTGCCAAAATGCGTGCATACATTTTCCTGTATGTGCTGCATCTGCAATGCGTTTGGCGTATACGGTTTGCTTTCTACCTGTTTCAGCTCACTAAACTTGTTATCATAAATAATCATGCCGCTATCGTTGTCGGCGCTTAAGTTATCCTCTGTAAAGCGTTTCCGCTCTTTCTTTATATCCTCTGGTTTCAGTATATTTGCCACCTTTGCCAGAAAGCGGATATTTGCCGAATTTTTTACAGCGTTTATAATTCCCTCATTCTGCGTATGTATCAACTGCATAGTTGGTGCAAGCGTGCTGTTGTCCTCTCCGAAAAGGTCGTCTTTATATTCAAAGTCTGTCATAATGCCTACACGCTCAAACTCAATAGCTCCATAGCTGCCATTTGCAAACAGATACCGTAAATATAATTGTCCCTCGCTCTCTACCACCTCGCAGCGTTCAGCCCGCAGCGGATACCAGCCACATAAGCGCCCGTATTCGTCCTCGATAGGTATAATAAAAGCGGTGTGTTCCACCGCTACATACGTTGCCAGACGCTTTATAAATTTTGTTGTATCCATAAAGTAGTTGGGTTTATGCTGCAATGTCTTTTCCAGCGACTTAAGGGCGCTGCCCTCTATCTCCGGCTTTAGCTTGCTGCAATGTGTGGCAAAATTATTTATAGCCGTTCTGGTCAAATCCATTTCATACACGCCGCCGCTAAAGCTGGTAAACGTCGGGCTGTATCCGTTCAGCATTTTGAAATAATTACCTATGGCTTTTAACTCTTTGCCATGAAAAAGATAGTCTAAAAATTTCATGCCGTTTACACTCCTTTCTATGCGGCATTTTTAAGCAGCTCGCCGCACTCTTCCCAGTATTTCTGCCGCACGGTCATTGCATCTATGACAGATACAAAGCCGTCGATATGCGCCCGCTGCTCGATTTTTATAGGTCTAAATTTTCTTGTTTCCATGTTGTGCTTAAGCGCAACATTTAAGAAATGCGTCTTTAGTAAATTGTTGTCGGCAATCTTAAAATCGCCGTCTTTTATGATGCCCTCAAACTCCCGTATAACTGGTGTAAGGTTTTCGCCTTGGTAAACGTCGTCCATGTGAAAACCATAATTTGCCATATCGGTAATAAGGTACTGGGCGCTGTATCTGTCGTAGCCGATTTTCAACGGTCGTATGCCGTAATCTTCCAGCAGCATAGTAAACCAGCCGTAAACGTCGTGGTAATCTACGTAATTCTCGCCGCTTAAGGTTATCAGCCCCTTTTTAACGAATATGTCATACGGCACGCCGTCCGTAGCCTGTAAGTATTCCAGTCTGCCCCGTGGCATAAAGAACTGTGTAAACGCATACAGTGTACCGTCTTTCTGAATAACCACACTGGCTGCTGTTAAGTCCGTTGTCTGGCTTAAGTCGATACCGCCCACTGCGTAGCAGTCCCTAAAGTCCTCTAAGGTCTTTTCTACTCCGGCGTTCTCTACTGTCTGATATTCCAGCCATGCAATAGAGCTGTTCTGCTTGATATTGCAATACTTTGTAAGGAACTCTGCTTTTTTACTTAAGCTGCCCTCTGCTACTGCTATCTCGTCCATAAAGAAACTTTCTTTTACGGATACGCCCATGTTAGGGTTAGCCTTTTTCAGTTCGTCTATGTCGTTCCACTTCTCCACATCATCAATCATGTAAAGGAATGGTAATAGCCTGCGCTCTTTGCTGTTTCCTTTCAAGAAACTTGTGCTACGTTTCATTAGTTCATCATAAATACTGTCGTTGATATATCCGGCAGTGCTTATGCTCAATATCATAGGTTGAGTACGTGCGCCTAAAGCGGATTTCATAACCTCATACTGCTTTAGTCCAGCGTCCCCGCTCCATGCTGCCATTTCATCACATACCACAAGCTGCGGGTTAAATCCGTCTGACTTCTTGGCATTAAAAGCAATCGGTTTTATTACCGTGTTGCTCTCCGCAATATAAATATCGCTGCGCCGTTTCTTTGCCAGCTCCGCTAACTCGTCCTCTGCCTGTACCATTTGATAAAATCCGTCATACACCAGCGCCGCTTGGTCTAATTTCGGCGCTAAGCAGTATATTTCTTGTCCATACTCCGGCTCTAAGTACGCCATATATGCAATAATCGCAGATGCAAATAAACTTTTTCCGTTTTTTCTGCCAATTACAATAAAAATTTCACGGAAAATACGTATTTTTTCTGCGTCCTGTATGCCAAAAATAACAGAAACTATGGCTTTCTGCCATAGCTCCAACTTGATTAAATCATTACGTCCTTTGCTGTGGTGGCAAAAGTTCTCTATGAACCGTATAGCCTTATTCGCGGCCTTTGCATTAAAAAAATACTCCTGCTTTTGCAGCCCGTTTATAATGATTTCGTATATTTTCTTTATCCATTTTCCCGCTATGATTTCGCCGCTTGTAATCTTTGCGTGGTACTCATAGATATAATTTCGATAAGGCGGCAATATTGCTTACTCTTCCCGCAAAGCCGCCAGCCTGCTTGTCTTTCGTTTCGCAGCTGGTACTAATTCCGTAAGCTGCTTAATCACTGCTGCATAGTTCTTACTAAGCGCTATGTAGGTTTCTGCCTCTGGGCTTTTCTTTGTTCCCCACTGGTTCTGCCCGTTCTGGTACTCACTCGTCCAGCCGTCTTTTTCAAGTTTCGCCTGCAAGTCGTCCAGCTCAATGCTCATAAATGCAGCCTTTTCTATCAGCGGCGTTACTAATTTTCTTTTGTTTTCGTCTAAGTCCTTGAAAATTCCCTTAAGTCTGGTCTTTTCGGTCTTTATCCTCTGTTCTTTGGTTTTCTCTTTCTTTGTTGCCATTCCTTTACCCCGCTTTCCATTCCTGCGCCGCACCACACCCCCTACACCACCCGTGCGCACGCCCGTAGGGTAATTTTAGGGTATCCCCCTCGGTATTCGCCCCCTTTAATTATTTTTCTGATATGGGGGGAGTATGCCGCCGTTCTCGTCGAACTGATACCGCTTATGCCTCTCCTGTTTGTGGTGTTCCTTGTTGTGGCAGTCTTGGCACAACGCCTCTAAGTTATCCCAGCACAACGTAACGCTTATGTCGTTTATGTTCTCTCTGTTAAGCCAGCGCTTATGATGCACTATCTTTGCGGGCTGCCCGCAGCGTTCACAAATATAATCTTGTGACATTAAATAAGCGGCTCTGGTTTTTTCCCATGCCGCTGATAAATAAAAACTCTTAGCCCATGCTTTCATACTGTCCCCTCTCTTTCTTCATTCCCCAGCGCCCTAAGTTTCATGCGCTGGGTGGAGGCTAAAGAATGAATAGAAAAAGAGTAGGCAACTGCTGCCGCACATGGCTTAAGCTATCGCCTACTCATTTCATGCTACCATTGTATCTCTTTTGTTTTCCCATGTAAACACCACGTTTTTACCACGATATTACCCGCTGCTGCTCTGTTATCATTTCTCTTACTGGCACGCCTGCTGCTCTTAGCTGCTCGTATATACTCCTTATCTCGTGTCTAAACCAGTCTGCATACTGCATGGGTACTGGCTGATATTGCCGCCCCATAAATGGGTTATCCGCATACGCTGCCACCTGTGAAAACTCATATAGCAGCAGTGGCTTACTCTGGTCTAATAATAGCCGCAATATATATGCTGTCGTTCTTCCGTGTAGCCGTCCCTCTGGCGGCTGCCATATCCCAGTTATTATATATAACCTCTGCCACTCGTAAAGCTCAAATCCTAACGCCTGCTCTATATGCTTTATCAACCTGTCTGCCGCCTGCTGTTCTCTCGCTGTTTCCCGCTTTCTTTTTATCCATGCTTTTATTTTTTCAAACACTTACTTTACCCTCTCTTCGTCAATCCCCCACAATAATACTGACAGCTCGTTTATGATGCCCGTAACCCAGCGCCTCGGTGTGTTCTTTCCTGTATCCAGTTCCTCTGCAATTTCCGCATAGTCCATGCCCTGCATGAAATACATTTCAAAAGCCTTGTACTCTACAACTCTGCCTGCTGCCTCTCTGCGGCGCTCTATCTCTTCTACCGCTTTGTCTATATGTGCTGTCATTATCAATGTCTTAAAGCGTGTGCGTCTGATACTCTCTAAGTATGTACGCTGCTGCTCGTCCGTCATGCCTTTAAGTTCTAACTGCTGCCCGTCGCTTATTGCGTTCTCGATATGAAAAGCCATATCACGGTAACATTTCATAAGCGTAAAAGTGTTGTGGTATTTCTCTTTCTTCCTCTCCTGCTTTTCCTGCCGTTTCAGTTCCGTTATTGCAGCCTTTGCCTGTTTCTGCATCAGCTCTGTTAATTCGCTTTCATGCAGTTGTACCCAGCTTTCAGCCTCTGGCGGCATTTCTACCCCTGCCGCCGCTGTTGTCTTTGTTTCTTCCTGCTCCATGTTCTGTACCTCGCTTTCTGTTAATTAAACGGTAGCTCTTCGTCTGCTCCCTCTGGGATATTCATAAACCCGTCACTCTCCGGCAGCTGCTGCCCTCTCGCCTCTGCCTCTGCTTTACTCTCTCCAAATCCTACGCTATTTGCCACAACCTCTGTGTAATATACCTTACTGCCCGTGCGCTGGCTCTCGTAGCTGCCTGTTTTAATCTTACCAGTAACCTCTGCCCTGCTGCCTTTGCTTAACCATTTCTGCGCCCATTCCGCAGTACGTCCGAAACACTTAATATTTATAAAATCTGTATCTTTCCCGTCGTCTACCGCAAGCGTAAAGCGGGTAATAGCTGTGCTATTGTCCTGCCCGCCATATCTAAGCTCTGGCTCTCTTGTAAGCCGCCCTGTAAGTGATACGTTATTCATTCTCTCTGCCCCTCTCTTCCAGTTTGTCCAGCTTTGAAAATATAGCCAGCAATTCCAGTGCTATAATTCCCAGTAAAATATTAGTCATTTTCTACCGCCTCGCTTTCTTCTCTCAATCCTGCTGCCATATTGCTAAACGCCGCTGCTACGTTCTCACATAATGCCGCCAGTGCTGGCTTTATACTCTGCGCCCAGCGGTTAATAGCTGCCGCCAATATTTCTGCTGCTGTTGGCAAGGTTTTATTTATCTGTCTTGCCATTTTTCTTGCAAGCCTGCGCTGTTTTCGCTTGTCCAGCTCTAACGGCGGGTTTACTCCATGCTTTTTCTTATAGTTCTTTTTCCACTGTCTGTATTTCACTGCTTACGCCCCTTTCTCCATATCACATACGGCAATATCCATACTGGCGCTGTTATTATCAACACCGCTTTTGCTGTGCATATCGTCACAAATACTGCTACGTCTACTGCTGCCTGTCCAATTTCTTCCACTGCATCTACTATGCCGTCCATATACTCAAACATTTACTACCCCGTTTTCCTGCTTAATCTCAATATTTCTGCCGCCTCGCTGTTTTATGATTGCCTCTACGTGCAAGTATGCAGGCAGCATAACCACGCTGCCTGTTCGTAACTGATATTCTACGCTTTTCCGCATCTTCTCGTATTGCTCTGCCTTGCAAAACGCCGTACAGCCCAGAATAATTGTAAATACCTGTGCTTTCTTCTTTTTCCGCTGCCGTCTATTCATGTTCTGCCCCGCTTTCCGTGTCCGTTTCGGACACCTTACCTGTATAGTCTGTTACTCTGATACCCAGAATACAGTAGCCCTCTGTAAGCCCTGTATAATCTTCCAGCATATAAATAATATCTGCATCAATCGTGCGCCCTGTGTGCTTACCGTCCTTAAATTCCAGCATTTTAAGGCTGTCGCCCTGTTTGTATCCTCTGTCATTCTTCCGCAGCTCAAAGCTCTTTTTCCCGCTTATTACGTCCTCGTAATCAGATGCCACTATCTTTAATTCATGCTGTTTATGCTCTGTGTCTCCCTCGCTTGGCAGATGCTCCATTTTTTCTGCGTCTGCCCGCTCCTGCAATTTCTTCTTTGTCTGGCGGTCTATAGCGTCCTGTTCTTCGCTGTACCGCTGTTCGTCCGTCTTTTCAGCCTCTGCCTTGTTTATGTACTGGTCGCATTTCTGGCACGTTCCCGTTTTTACGTTGCAGTCCTTGTATTTCTGGCAGGAATAGCACAAAGACGTTATGCTTTCTGGGTGCGGTGTTTCGTAATCGTCCCCTGCCTTTTTCTCTGCTACCTTTTCCGCTATTTCCTTTGCCCTCACATTTTCGCCTGCTGCTGCTTTTTCCGCTATTTCTTTCTGCTCGTCCTCGTCCAGCTTTGCTGCCTCGTATGCAGCAGTGATACCTAAATTGCCCTCTTTCAGCTGCTCTTTAATCTCCGGCGTTGCGTTGTTGTTGATTGCGTCCATTCTGGCTACGTTTGTGCTGCTTTCGTTTATCATAGCCGCCACTAAATCACGCATTTTGCCTTGTATCTCTAAGCCGTCCTCTTCCTTGGCTCTGATAAGTGCAGCTTTGGTGCGCTCTACTAATCTGGTTTTTTCATAGGCTGTAAGTTCCTGCGTATATCCGTTGCCAGCCAATAAGCGCAGCTCATACATTGCCTCGCTCATATCCATAAAGCGGTAAAGCACTTTCTCATACTCCTTATGCCCCCGCTCTAAGTTCAAAATATTTGCCGCATTACGTCTGTGTCCGTCGATTATACGGTATTCCCCGTTTACTCTCGCCAATACTGTAGGCTGTTCCTGTCCTACGTGTAAAAAGCTGTCTGCCAGTTCTTCTATGTTCTCTAATTTCTGGTGCGTATTCTCCTGCGCTGCCTTTACCTCGTAAGGGCTTAAATAAATCTCTTTGTATCCCTCTGTCTGTGCCTGCTGCCCCGCTGCTTTTGTCTTTGCGTTCAAAATATCGTTAATACCAAACTTTGCCATATTCTCTACCTCGCTTTCTTCTCTGTTTCTGTTCCCAGTCTTAAGCAACCGCCGTTTTTATATGCCATGCACTTACTGCCGCTGCATCTTACAAACAAATTACGCACATTCCTTGCACCGTTCCTGTAGTCTACCAGCATACTGCTTTTGAACGGGCAAAACCGTTTTTCTTTATCCATACCCACTACCTCGCTTTCCCTGTATACGCTGTTACAAATTTCTTGTACCCCTGCGCCGCTCCGCAGCATGGGCTATACTCATAAATCGGCTTACGCATGAAAGTATTTTCTGCTACTTTCTTGGAATACCGAATAATACCCAAAATATTAAAATCTGTCTTTTGTTCCAGCCACTCTACGCCTGCTGCCTCGCCGTCTGTGTTCTGGTATGACGTAATCAGCACGCCTGCCAGCTTTAATGCTGGGTTAAATACCTTTGCGTCCTCTATCTGCTCTGTCACAATGTCCAGCCCCTCTAAAGCGTCCTCGTCCACCTTTACGGGTACTATTACCTCGTCCGTGATTGCCAGCGCATTTACAACATTAAGCCCAATATCCGGCGGGTTATCAATGATGCAGTAATCATACTTGCCGTATATGGTGCAATCTCCGTAATACTGCATCTTTGCATATACCAGCGCTTTATATCTCTCTATCTGGTTTTCGCTGTCCTCTTTGGTTAAATTCCATGTAGCCCCAAAAAGTGACATATTCGCCGTTACAATGTCGATACCCTCATACTCTGTATGCTGTATCAGCTCGTCTGCGTTTTCCCAGTCCCCAGCCAGTAGCCTTGTAACTGGTGCTACGTTCTCTGCATCATATCTGCTGTACGCCTTGCTTAAGTTTCCCTGCTTATCGTTGTCGATCAGCAGCACCTTATAACCTCGCCTGTAAAGCTCATACGCCATGTTTGCCGCTGTAAAGGTCTTGGCTACGCCACCCTTTAAATTCAAAATGCTTATTGTTTTCATTCTTTGCCTCTCTTTCCTGCGTTCGCCTCTAACGCATGGTTACTGTTTCCTGTTCTTTTGTAAGCTCGTCTGAATGTAATAAATACTGCTCTATCAGCTGCGCTGCTGGCTGCCAGCCGTAGCAGACGGCGGTATAATAGCCCTGCTGCCGCAGATACTCTAACCACTCTTTTTGTTTCTTGGTCGTCGTGTTCTCGCCTGCCTTAAGCTCTATGTAAAGCCCATGATACCCAGCCCTTGCAGCTGGTAGCATAATGTCTGGCACGCCAGCCTTTACGCCCTGCCTCTTAAGCACCGCTGCTGTTGCTTTATCACGTTTGCCGCCGTTTGGCACATGATACATATATTGCAGTTCCGGCATAAGCCCTGTTCTGTATGCAGCCCAGCTAAATAATGCCTCTTGATGCCCGCTTTCGTCGTCCAGTCTAAAGTTTCTCATTTTCTCGCCTCGCTCTCTGCTTAAATTCTACATACTGGCAAATTCTAAAAAGTAGCCCGTCCTTATGCGGCTTGCTGTTCTCTATCGCCAAAAGCGTTATTGTTTCCTCGCTTTGTAGTCCTGCATTTCCCAGTACGTCCCAGCGGCATATATCGTAGTATCTGCACCGCAGGCAGCAGCGCTTACAGTCCTTGCCTTTCTGGAATAACCAGTATTTAATTTTTTCTATCATGTTTTCTGCCCTTTCTGCTGCCGCTGTCTTTCCAGCTCTCCTGCTGTTCAAAAATAGCCGCCGCAATTCTAAACGCCAGATATGCTGCCACAATCAGCGCCAGCAGTCCAGCTATTATCAACACTGCTGCAATGGCAATGCCCTTGATTATCTGCATTTCAGCCCCCCCTATCTGTTATTTTTACTAAGGTGTATCTTAAATACCCATAGCCGTAATACTCTGGGCTATGTACCCCCATGCTTACACTGTTCTTGTCCACGTAATAGCCCTTTATTGCTTTTGGCTCTTTCTTGAAATACTCACGGTCTGAAATTATGCGGTACTCTGGTTCTGGTCTTACTAAATTCTTGCTGCAATTCCAGCGCTTGCCCTGTAATGCTCCGTCAGTACCCTTTTTGTGCGTTCCTGTGTACTTGATTAAATAACTTGCCAGCTCTGCATAGTTGCCGCTATCGTCCAGTGGGAATACCTTAACCCTGTTATGCCCCTCGTATGCCTTATACCAGCAGCGTTGTAAAATCTCTGTGTCAATTTTATTTACTACAAGGTGGTGATGCCTCGCACCTTTCTTGCCTATCTCCATAACGTGTATGTATTTGAACTCTAACCCTGCTTTTCTGTACTCCTTTCTGCACTCCCTCAAAAATACGTCTATGTCCTGCCGCATCTGCTCCGGCGTTCTGTCCGGCTCTCCTTTCCTGCGGATATAGTCAAGCACTAAATGGTAATCCCCATAGCCATAGTTTGCATTTATGAGTATCCTTAACTTTCTCTCTGCCTGTCTGGTGTTTACTTTCTCCTGCTCTTCTTTTGTTGGCTTTACCTTATCCCCTCTGCTGATACCTTTCTTTTTGTATCTGCTGGTAAAGTACCTCTCTATCTCTATCGTATTTCCTGCTTTTGTTACCCTCTCTACGTATGGCATATATCTACCTCTCTGTCGGTTCGTTAATACTTTTATCAAGTGTTAAAACGGGCTGCCTGCCCGTTAAATTTCTTGACTTTGCGCCATACATAGCTTATAATTTTTATAGTATATCAAAGCTGTATAGCTTAGCGCCTATGGTGTTTCCCCACCGTAGGCGCTTTTATTTTTCATGTTTTCTGCCACTCTCTTATGCGGCTTAAGGCATACTCATAAGCCCGTTTATATGCAGCTGTGCAAGCGCTGGCGGTACAGCAGTTCTTATACCCCATAAGGCTACATAATCTACACTCGTAACAATGCTTGCACTTATGCAGCTTTGCGTAGTCGCTCGCTACCCGCTCCTGTCGCTTTTCCTCATATTCCAGATGCCGTTTAATCTGGTTTGCATCTATAACCACAATTCCCAGCATATTTGCTGTATGTATTTCTCTGTCCATTCCCTCTGTTATGCCGTATTTCACACCAGCAATAACAAAATCGCAGCCTTTCAGCAGCGCAAGCCCCGCAGCCATGCCCCTTACCCGCTCTTCCGGCTTTTTATCGTCCATGCACTGCGTCATATATAAATGCGGCGTAATGGGTGCTAAGCCCGCCTCTAACGCCTGCCGTGTCAGCTGCTGCGCATAATCTATGTTTCTGTCCAGCTCTGCGCCGTCTTTCGCCCTGTATGGGCTGCATATATAAACCTTTCTCATGCCTTTTTACCCGCTTTCTGTTGTGCCTCTGCCCGTGCCTGTTCATTTCCTGCCAGATATGCTGCTAAGCACATCAGCTCGTCTGCTCCCTTTTGGTCTATAAAATTACAATCAACGCAGCATTTACAGTACCCCGTAATCTGTAAATATCTGTCGTATACTTCCTGTGGTGTCTGGCACTGCTTTAAGCTGTCCACCATGCCTGCAAGCTGCTGTATTGCCTTTATGCCTGCCTCGCCGCCCTTTCCGTGTATCCCTACTGTAATCTGCCGCATTTTTGTTGCGCCGTCTGCTCCTAAAATTGTTTTACTCTTCATTCTGTGCCTCGCTTTCTTCCTTAAACCCAGCCAAAAGCATAGTCATTGCATCTATCGCTGTATCAAAATGTTTTCCCAGCTCTGCTGCGTCAATAATCCCCTGCTTTGTGTTTCTTCCGTTCCCTTTCATTACTTGCGTTTGCAAAATAGGTTTTAACTGGCTAAGCCCAGCTATGCTGTTCTCTAACTCTTCCTCACTCACGCAGATTTTTACATAGCCCTTGCCGATATGTTCAACACTCATTTTCTGCCTCTTCCTTTCTTCTAATCAGCCGTACCGATACCTCATAAGCTGTGCGCTGTTCTCTTTCTCCTGTGGCTGCATCAAGCACCTTTTCATACTGGCGGCTCTGATACCGTCCCAGCAGCTCTACAGTGTCGCCCTGCTGCCACTGCGCCGCCTCGTCTGCCTGTTCCTGCCAGCAGATGCACGGCAAAAAGCAGCTGCCGCCTGTAAGCTCATTTCTTACCTTTACCGTAATATCAGTAATGCGCTTGCCTCTCGGTGTTTCTCTGTATGTTGGCTTATTCGCTATAACGCCTCTTACTGCTGCCTCGTCCTGCTCTACTGCCTTTTCCGATACCGCCACAAAATCTGCCAGAATATATACCAGCAGTCTACCGCTCTGGAAGTCCTTAAGCGTCTGCACCTTACCTGTCAGTAAAAGCCTGCTGCCCTCTACAAATTCCTGCATAACGTCAAATTCTATGCCGTTGCAAGCCCTGTATGGTACGTCCTCTGCAAATACTACCGTTACCTCGTCCGGCACGCCGCTTGGTCTTACCGTTTCCAACTTTGCCATATAACCGCAAAACGGCAGCCCGCATAGCT
This sequence comes from Lachnospiraceae bacterium GAM79, assembly GCA_003584705.1. GTDB lineage: Bacteria > Bacillota > Clostridia > Lachnospirales > Lachnospiraceae > Acetatifactor > Acetatifactor acetigignens. The sequence goes on along the minus strand of AP018536.1, from coordinate 1,765,356 downwards.
GCTTAATTTCCTTAATCTGTGTAAGCGTTCCTACCAGTCCCGCTGCATTTCCCTTGATACCGCCACCTGTAAGCTCGTCCATGATTGCAGTATCTAAATCCCGTAAAAAATCCGGCTTTTTCTTTGTCATACTTCCTGCCCTTTCCTTTCTTATATGTAAATGGTGTAGTAAAGCGACATCTGCAAATCACTAAACTTATACTGTGCTGTCTGGTCTGGCTCTAATGGTTTCATAAGCCCCAGCTCTTTCCAGCGTCTGTGCGTTATCTCCGGCACTGCTCTAAACTTCTTTACCTCATGCCCGCTGTATTTTCGGTATTCCTCGCTTATCTCATGGTCTGCAAACGGTTTGAACGCTGCCAGATACCCTACGTAAACCTCTGCTTTGCCCTCGATAATGCGCAGGCGGTCTGAACTCTCCAGCGTGCCTATAAATTCCTTTACTGTCACTGTCTGCCTCTCCTACTTCTCTGGCATTTCGTACAGCCTCGGTATTACTGCTGCAAACGGCTGTACGTCCATGCCGCCCCTTATTACGGCTGCACCGCCAGCCGTAAACAGATAGCTTACGCACGCTTTCTGTATCTCGTCCAGCACCTCTAAGCAGCGCTCTTTTGTGGCATACTCTCCAATTTCTTCTAAACACCCGTCACTTATGCAAATTACGTGGCGCTTTTTGTCTGCCTCTGCGCCGCCTCTCTTTTTCTTTATGTCCTCGTACTCTCCATACTCTACGCAGGCGTAATTACCGCCCAGTCTATACAGCTTTTCTTTATTCTGGCTGCGTATATATACCTCGCTCATAAATTGCCTCTCTTTCTTCTCTTTTCTGCCGCAAAAAGTATTACTTATTCCTGAATAGGTAATACTTTTGTACGTGTTAAGGTAATACTTTTGTTTTCAACCTTAAATATTCCTCTGCCATATTGCGCACCTTATCAGAAAAACTACGCCCTTTTACGGTTTCTATAATCTCCTGCGTTTCCCTATCAATTTTTATGCTTTTCTGGATATTTGCGCCTATATGTTGTGTTTTTCCGTTTTTGAATGTATACACGCTTATACCTCACTTTCTGCCGTCGTACTCTTCAAACCTTTTGCAGCTCCTAAAAATAATTCTGTTGTTTACCCAGCGTTGCAATAGCTTAAGCCTATGCTTTGCTGGCAGCTTGTCTTTTTCGTACAGCATTACATACGGGTTATATCCCAGCTCTCGCAACGTATACACTCGGTCTAAATCCTGCTCAAAAGTGGTATTAAAATTGCAAAGCACGTATACGCCCAGTTTTCTATAGTCCCATTGCGTTATTTCCTTAAATCGCTTAAATTGAGGTACTATCTTTTCTTTATCCTCGTATCTGTCCCATGCAAAATGCACTTGCTTAATCTTCATGCGCTTTATGTATTCTGCTTTTTCATCAGTCATAAGCCTTATATCGCACCCTTGCGAAAAGTCTACCCATGCGCCGCTTTCTATCAGCTGTACACTTAAGTCTTTCCACTCTTTGCAGGCAAACATATTGGCATCTAAAAGCACTATATTTTTCTGCCCGTTCCAAAACTCCGATAAATCAGCCACTTTCCTTGCGCATCTGCCCTCTTTCTTTCCCACTATGCAAAAGTCGCAACCTCTCGGACAGCCTCTAGTTAAAAAGCCGTATGCTGTATCTGGAAAAGTATCTTTGTATAGCTGATAGTCTGGGTATATATGCTCTATTTCTTCTGGTAGCTCTTCCCCACCGTCTGGGTAGCTGTACCCCGTGCCGCCTTTTATGACTTCATTAGCATTTATGCAGTACGGGTAATCTGGCGTAAATGTAAAAACTTTGCTCATATACACTTTATCCATGTGACCGCTAAAAAGTGGCTCGTACCACTCTACGCTATCCCCTCTGCTTTTGTGGTATGCTGATATTTTCATGAGCGGCAAATTAGGGAAGTTATGCCCGTCTACGTCTATTAGTCCTACCCTCATGCTTTGCCCTCTCTTCCCGCCTCGCTTTCCTCTATCATTGCAGCCCTGCTACGCCGTTCTATCCCCGTAGCCATAAACGCTATTTTCATATCTCTTTCGTTAAATTCGTCGTAGTCTCCTACTGGTGCATCTTCTGGGAAAATCTTCTGTGCCTGTATGAAAGCGTCCATAAATGTACTTAATTCCTCATAAAATACGTTTCTGTAAAATTCAAACTCTAACTCTATTTCGATTTTCTGCGCTTTCGTGCAATATATGCCGATTTTCTGCCGCCGTCCGTATGGCTTGTATGCTGTTCTGTCAGATTTAGCACCCATGACCTTATACATACACTGCCGCAGCAGTTTTATTTCGTGCTTTCCGTTGTAGGAAAATATCGTATATTCATACTCTTCCTTTTGTAGTTCGTCTAAGGAATTTATACCGTTATCCTTAAGCAGCTTTGCAAGTTTCTTTTGCGCTGTCGTTTTCTCGCCGCCTACGCCCCGCTCTGCCAGTGCTTGCAGCTTTTTAATACGCTGTATTGTTTTTTCGTCCATGTATTGCCCTCTCTTCTGTAGCAAAATAGTAGTTGTCTACTATCAGCATTTTTTTACTGAAAAGGCACATAAGCCCCAGCGGTACGGTAATAACCGCTATTGTTATGTCGCCCTCTGTCGCCCATACTGCCAGCACGGTAACTGCCAGCATTGCAAGCCCGTAGGCTTTCTGCTTAATGAAATACCAGCGGCGGGCTTTCTTTGCCTGCTCCCGCTGCCGCCTCTGCTCTTTTTTCTTACGCATATCTGCTATGGCATCTGCATAGCCTCTCTGGTATGCGTCCTCTACTATCAATGCCTCTGCTGCCATTCTCTGCCTCTCTTCCTTTCGGCGGCGCTCTCTGTCTTTCCATGTGTGCCGCTCTCCTGTTCTGGCGTTTGGTTTTACCGTGCGGGCTGCTTTTCGCATTAAAAAGCAACTGAAAACCTGTTGACTGTCCACATACTTTCTGGCTGGTATGACCGCCGCTATTTTTCCACGGTATACAGATTGCAGCTATTAGCCTGCTGCCCTCTGCCGCAGGCTCGCCATGCCTGCTACGCAATGTGCCGTGTGGGACTTGAACCCACGACTTGCCGCTTATGAGGCGGCTGCTCTAACCAACTGAACTAACGGCACTCGTGGCGGCTGCTGCCGCCTACATTTCCTCTAAACTGTCGGTTTCTTCCAGATAGCCTATAAATTCCTCTAAACTATCTACGTTTTCCTGCATCTGCTCGCCACGTTCTCCATATTGCAAACTCTCCGGCAGATTTTCGTAGCTTTCCTGCTCTTCGTCTTTTACCTCTTCCAAAATGTCCCTTGCTTGGCTTATCAGCTCTAATGCCTCTGCAATTCTGTTGCGCCTCTGCTTATTCATTCTTTACCGCTCCTTTCCTTATAGTGCCTGCTGCCCCGCTGCTGCTGTGTATGTTTTCAGTGTGGCGTTGCAGCGTTTGAACTCCCTATAAATAGTGTCCCTGTGTGTTCCCAGCGCCTCTGCAATATCGCTTACGCTGCTGCCCTGCTTACTCATAGCCTCTATGGTCTGCCTGTCCTCATAATGCAGACGCTTATACTTTCGTTTTCCCATGCTCTATGCTCCTTTCCGTCCTCATTTGCTTTTATGGTAAAAAAATAAGCGTGTCAGAGTTTTTACGCTCTGCACGCTCTTCTTTTCTGCTGTTTCCTATAAAAAAAGAAAATCGGCAGAGGCTTTATAACCTCTTGTCGATTTTCATTCTAAAACTTATCGCAAGATTCCAGAAAAAAACTCTTGTCAACTTTTTTAATCTATGATAAGATAATCTCTGTTGTGAGTGTTTGAATGCCGGCGTGTCGGAATGGCAGACGAGGCAGACTCAAAATCTGTTGGTGGCAACACCGTATGGGTTCAAGTCCCATTGCCGGCAGTTAGCGCAGAATCGAATCGGTTCTGCGCTTTCTTTTTGTATTTTTATAACCACATCGCATTTCCTGCTTTTTCTAATTTTTTTCCAATCATCTCCTATGGATTAATTGTTACAAAATTGTTACAATTCATTTGTGCTTAGCTAACACAGACGTAACCGAACACCAGGCAACAGGAAAAGGAGGAAGAAAGTATGTGTTTCAAATTCATTAACTGTTCTCAGTGGTTGAATGCATTCTGCGGCTACTTCAATTTTGGCTGCTAATATCGTTTTCGACGAATAGAGCGTTCCATAGACGCACGAAAAGGCTCTCCCGTTTGGGATGAGCCTTTTCTTATTTCTACACTTTTTCTATGAATTTATACATTTTTACCGATAGTCATAACGGAGGGTGACATCATTGCCCTGTACCTGTACTTCCGCACAGCTTCCGGTGACAATCGGCATCATGGGTGCCAGATGTCCCAGATCCACATCCATGATCACGGGAACATTCTTCTCTCCCGCCACGGCCAGAACTGCCTGGTACTGATCCAGTCCCATCATCTCCTGTCCGAAACACAACGGTCTTCCGATGAGAAAACCTTTGACATACTGAAACCATCCGGCTTCCTCCATCTGCCACATGGCTCTGCGGATGGCAAAAACATTCAGGTCACATGCTTCCAGGAACCAGATGATTCCGTCCTCTTTATACTTTTCCAGAAAATCCTGTGTTTTATCAAACCGGGTTCCCAGTAGATTCACCAGACAATCCATACAGCCGCCCAGCAACCGACCTGAAAAGCGGATCTCCGGTTCCTTTTCTGCTGTCTGTCTGCCAAGATACTTTTTCAGCACTCTGGATTCCGTGGTGTTATAGGGCAACAGAGGCTGTTCTTCATTTTTCAGAGACTCCTTTTCCCACTTGTCATATCCATGCACCTCTTTGGTCTCTCCGGTCAATATTCCGAAGGCATCTTTCAGGGATGCATGCCAGGGCTCCATGCCAAAGGCGGCCGCGCAGGGGCCGTAGACGGAGGCGGTATCACAGATGGTTGCCAGCAGATAGGTCATGTTGGTATTGTCAGAATACCCCAGATACCACTTGGGCTCTGCTGCCTGCAGACGCTCAAAATCCACATGGCTCATGGTCTCGCACATCAGTTCTCCGCCACCGCAGGAGATCAGACAGTCATTTTCCGGGCTGCAATAGTAATCCGTCAGCTCCTGCCCGCATTTTTCGGGGGTGTTACTGATACCGATGCCCTCTCCGGCATAACAGTTGGGGCCTAATTGTAACTGATAGCCCATTTCCCGGAATTTCTTCTGGGCATTGCCAAAGGCAGTGTAATAAGGTTCTATCTGACAGCCAAAAGAAGGGGCCACAAATCCAATGGTCCCTCCCCGCTGTATATGTTTCGGATATTTCATTGCTTCGTATCCTCCTATATCGCCCATTCGCATTCCGGGCTATCGCCCTTCTTGCTCATGTTCGTTCACTTCCCTCATAGGAGGTTTGCTTTGCCTGCAAGCAGTCACGCCAACCTCCTATGGGTACTCCCATTCGCATTCCGGGCTATCGCCCTTCTTGCTCATGTTCGTTCACTTCCCTCATAGGAGGTTTGCTTTGCCTGCAAGCAGTCACGCCAACCTCCTATGGGTAAGTGTTATGCGTCAAAATTAATCTTATTATAAATATCGAAACAGTCAAAGGTTGCAAAATAATCCTTCGGTGTCTCGGCACGGCGGATCAGTTCCACGCTGCCGTCCTCCTTCAGCAGAAGCTCTGCGGATTTCAGCTTACCGTTGTAATTGTAACCCATGGCAAAACCGTGTGCACCGGTATCGTGGATGGCAATATAGTCACCGATATCGATCTTCGGCAGCATCCGGTCGATGGCGAATTTGTCGTTGTTCTCGCACAGGGAACCGGTCACATCGTACTTGTGGTCGCAGGGCTCGTTTTCCTTGCCCAGTACAGTGATGTGATGGTAAGCGCCGTACATGGCGGGACGCATCAGGTTCACGGCACAGGCATCCACACCGATGTATTCCTTATGAGTATGCTTCTCATGGATGACCTGGGTCACCAGATGTCCGTAAGGTGCCATCATATAACGACCAAGCTCTGTGTAGATTGCCACATCACCCATGCCTGCCGGTACCAGAACTTCCTCATATACCTTACGCACGCCTTCGCCGATGACTCTGATGTCGTTGGGTTCCTGATCCGGACGGTAAGGAATACCGATACCACCGGACAAATTGATGAAGGTAATGTGTGCGCCGGTCTCCTCTTTCAGCTTTACTGCCAGTTCGAACAGTTCTCTTGCCAGAGTGGGATAATAGTCATTCGTTACCGTGTTACTGGCCAGAAAAGAATGGATACCAAAATTCTCCACACCCTTTGCCTTCAGGATCTTATATCCCTCAAACATCTGCTCCGTGGTGAAACCGTATTTAGCATCGCCCGGATTGTCCATGATGTTATTGCTGATGGAAAAATATCCGCCGGGATTGTAACGGCAGCTCAGGGTCTTGGGCAGATAACCGATGGTCTTCTCCAGGAAATCGATATGGGTGATGTCATCCAGATTGATGGTGGCACCGATTTTTGCCGCATATTCGAATTCATGGGCCGGGGTATCGTTGGAGGAGAACATAATGTCCTCTCCCTTTACCCCCATAGCATTGCTGAGCATCAGCTCTGTCAGAGAGGAGCAGTCACATCCACAGCCGTAATCTCTTAAGATGTTGATCAGAAAAGGGTTGGGAGTCGCCTTTACCGCAAAGAACTCCTTGTAGCCCTTGTTCCACGCAAAAGCTTCCTTCAGCGCCTTCGCATTCTCCCGGATTCCCTTTTCATCATAGATATGAAACGGTGTGGGATATTTTTCTGCGATCTTTTCGATCATTTCTTTGGTAACAAATGCCTTTTTTTCCATAAGTATCTCCTCTGCATCTATCTTATTTACAGTAACGCGCTTCTCATCTCTTCCGGAGTCAGAGTGCTCAGATAAGCAGGTGCCACATCAAATACGGTCTTGCAGCCCTTCTGGCCTTCCTGATTCATGCGGTAAGCAGCTCTTGCATAAGCGGTCAGTACGCAGGAAGTGAACTCCGGGTTGGAATCCAGCTTTAAGCTGTACTCGATCACATGGTTGTGCTCACCGTTTAAGCCGGTCTTGCCGGTACGCAGTACAAATCCGCCGTGAGGGATACCTGCGTGATCTCTCTGCAGTTCTTCCTCAGTGATGAAATGTACAGTAGTATCATAATCTGCAAAATAGTTGGGCATGGTCTTGATCTGCTCTTCGATCTGTGCCTTGTCTGCGCCCTCTTCCGCTACCACAAAACACTCTCTGGTATGCTTCTGTCTGGTGGTCAGAACCGGATTCTCACAGTTTCTGACAGCTTCCAGTGCGGACTCTACGGGAATGGTATACTGCTTGGCATCCTTGACACCGGGGATACGACGGATGGCATCGGAATGTCCCTGGCTGACACCCTTACCCCAGAAGGTATAATCGCTGCCGTCTCTTAAAATGGCATTGGCATACAGTCTGTTCAGGGAGAACATACCGGGATCCCAGCCTACGGAAATCATGGCTACCTTGCCGCCCTCTTTTGCTGCAGCATCTACCTGTGCGAAATGCTCGGGGATCTTCGCATGGGTATCAAAGCTGTCTACCACGTTGAAATATTTTGCATACTCTGCGGTCTGTTTGGGCAGATCGGTTGCGGAGCCTCCGCACAGCACCAGGACATCGATCTTGTCCTGCATGGACAGTAACTGATCTACATTATAAACCTTCACATCTGTTAAAGTCTTTACTGTAGCAGGATCTCTTCTGGTAAATACGGCTACCAGCTCCATGTCATCATTCTGCTTTACTGCACATTCCATTCCTTTTCCTAAGTTACCATAACCTAAAATTGCGACTCTGATACTCATTTTTCTATCCCTTTCTATTTTATCCTATTTATGAGAACGCTGCGGCCGTTTCCACCCGGCAAAAGCGTTTTCTACATAATTATTGCTCACCCTGCTTCAACCGAATGAGGGCGATCTCGTTGCGCATGGCATCCTTGAAGACTCTGACAAAATTCTTCTGGCCACTGTAAAGGCAGGTATCACTGCTCTTTCCCGTCACCGTACCGGTGAGAATGTACTCGGAATCTATGATGAGACGGATCTGATCCATCTGCTGTTCCTCTTCCTTAGGCTCTCTGAAATGCTCCGGCACCAGGTATTCTATGATCCCGGCCTTTAATTCCGCATCTTCCGGAAAAGGTTCTCTGTTGTCTTCTGAAATCAGCACCACTTTTTTCTGTGCCCGGACCAGCTCCCTGATCTCCTCCGACCATTGCTCCAGGAATTCACCTGTTGCGGAAAAATAAATACGCTTCTCGGCACCCAGAAGCATGTGCCGGATCTTGTCACAGATGTGGTCATAGCCTTCGATGGTGATATAGCCTTCTCTAGGTAAATTTTTCCTGGGGCCATCCGCCACCAGACGTTCTTTTGCTTTCCGCAGATACCGGATCCGGTTATCACAGAACTCGGATAATGCTACAGCCAGATATTTTGAGGAGGTTCCTTCGATCACATAAGCAGCTCCATGCTCCACCAACGATGCCAGTCCATTATAGACATTGGATCTGGAAATCCCCGTCAGCTTCGCCACCTCATAGCCTGTCAGTTCTTCATTTTGAAGAAGACACAGGTAAATGACAGCCTCCTGCCTGCTCAGTCCGAACAGGATAAGTTGTTCTATGATTGCCGCTTCTTCCATAGGTACTCCTTTTAGTGGTTCTTTACAGGAACACTATAGTAAGGATTCCTTGTTTTGTCAATAGGGGAAATACTTATTGAGAAAAGATGTCAGTAAAGAAATAGAAAGTGATGCCATTCCTCCGGGAGTTCTGTTTGTATTAAAAACGCCCTTTTTTGCTAAAAAAATACAAAAACAGGAGATTTTGGCCTTTTATAAGAGCTTATTTTCGCTAAAATAGGAAAATAATAAAATCAGTACAAAAAATGTTTGATTTAGAGGTTTTTTTGTACTGATTTTGCTATTTTAATGTGATTTGCACCAAAGCAATAGAAATGGCTGCAGCAGAACTGCCTATGGTGTACAGATATTATGAAAAAAGCAGAACGTCCGCAGCGGATGGAATATCCTTCCGGGGATGTTTGTCGGACGGTGGTGACATTTTCTCAAAAAGTGTTGAAAATCAGGGTGGTGCGAACAGGACGTTCGCGACAGGCGGGCGTTCGTGGGGGGTATGACAGCACTACGTTACGAGCCATGCAAAAATAGAGTGAACCAGCCTCGCTTGTGCGCAAGCGCCCATCGAGGCTGGTTCACTCTATTTTTGCATGGCTCGTAACTCACAATTTACACATTTTCAATCTGCCAGTCGATGGGCTCCACGCCGTGTTCTTTCAAGAAGTTGTTGGTCTTGCTGAAAGGTCTGCTGCCGAAGAAACCGCGGTAGGCAGACAGGGGGCTGGGATGAGGGGCCTCTAAGATCAGATGATTGGGATTGTTCAACATAGCTTTCTTCATCTGGGCAGGTCTGCCCCACAGGATAAACACAATGGGACGATCCTGTGCATTCAGTGCCCGGATGGCGGCATCTGTAAACTCTTCCCAACCTTTCCCGTGATGGGAATTGGCCACGTGTGCCCGCACGGTAAGCACCGTATTGAGCATCAGGACACCCTGCTCGGCCCATTTTACAAGATAACCATTGTTAGGGATATAGCATCCCAGATCATCGTGAAGTTCCTGATAAATATTCACCAGAGAAGGGGGAATCTCTACATCCGGTTTCACCGAGAAGCACAGTCCATGAGCCTGTCCCACATTATGATAAGGATCCTGTCCTAAAATCACCACTTTTACCTTGCTTAACGGCGTCAGGTGAAATGCATTGAAAATATCATCTGCCGGTGGGAAGACCACGGTGGTGTTGTATTCATTTTTGACAAATTCAAAAAGCTGTCTGTAATAAGGCTTGTGGAATTCTCCGCCCAAAGCCGTCAGCCAGTCATTCGTGATCATTGCCATAGTCAAATCCTCCCTGTCGTTCCTAGAGACGGACACTGATTCCTTTTTCCCGCAGGTATTCTTTCACCTGCCTGATCTCTAATTCTTTGTAATGGAACAGAGATGCCGCCAGAACTGCCTCTGCCTTTCCCTCTGTCAGAGCATCATAGAAATGAGACAGCTGTCCAGCACCGCCGGATGCAATGACCGGAATGCTTACACTCTCTGCCACAGCCCTGGTCAGCTCCAGATCATAGCCTTCCTTCGTGCCGTCACCGTCCATGCTGGTCAGCAGGATCTCTCCGGCTCCCATCTTCTCTGCGGTTCTGGCCCACTCCACAGCGTCCATGCCCATATCCACACGACCACCGTTTTTATAAATATTCCAACCACCGCCGTCTGCCCGCTTCTTGGCATCGATAGCGACCACCACACACTGACTGCCAAACTTCTCTGCTGCATCACTGATCAGCTGCGGATTCATAATGGCTGCGGAATTCACAGAAATCTTGTCTGCTCCTTCTCTCAATATCGCCTTAAAATCATCCACGGTACGGATTCCTCCGCCTACAGTGAAAGGAATAAATACCTTGCTGGCTACCTTCCGCACCCACTCTAACTGCGTTGCTCTACTGTCTGCAGAAGCCGTAATGTCCAAAAATACCACTTCGTCCGCACCGGCTGCATCATAAGCAGATGCTACCTCCGACGGATCTCCGGCATCCCGGAAATTCACAAAATTCACACCTTTTACTACTCTGCCATCCTTCACATCCAGACAGGGAATTACTCTTTTGGTATGCATATTAATCTCCATTCCGCAGACGATTCCTTCCGTCGGAGGAATTGCGAATCAAATTTAAAATTTGATTCTGCGATAAGAGCTACTTTGTGACGTCTGCCGCACAAATAGCCGTGTGAAAAATAAGCTATCATGCTTATTTTCACACTATCTTCCTCCCTGCTTATCTTTTTCCCGGAACTCTTGTGTGATCTCTATGAAATTCTGCAGAATTTTCATTCCCACCCGGGAACTTTTCTCGGGATGGAACTGACAGGCAAAAATATTACCCTTTTCCACGGAAGCATGAATCAAAGTTCCATATTCTGTGGTGGCAGTAACAATGGAAGGATCTGCTGCCTCCAGATAATAGGAATGTACAAAATATACATAGGAATGCTCTTCCACGCCCCGGAAAAGTCTTCCTTCATTGGGAAAAGTAAGGTCATTCCAGCCAATATGCGGAATCTTCAGTTCTTCTGCCGCAGGAATCCTTCGGATCTTACCGTCTAACAGGTGCAGTCCCTCTACTCCCGGTGTCTCCTCACTACTCTCAAACATCAGCTGTAAGCCCAGACAGATTCCCAGAAAAGGGATCTGCCTGTCCACTACTTCATGAATGACATCCACCAGTCCGTACTGGTGCAGTTTTTCCATGGCATCACCGAACGCTCCCACACCCGGCAGGATCACACCGTCTGCGGACAGGATTTCCTCTCTGTCTCTGGTAATCTTTACCTCTTCTCCCAGAAAATTTAATGCCTTTTCTACACTCTTTATGTTCCCAGCATCATAGTCGAGCACTGTGATCATTGCTGAATCTCCTTTTCCTCGGGGAGAGGATCCGGCAGCTGTGCGGGCGCCTCCTCCGTATTAGGTGCAGATGTTTCCTCCGTTACCGTTCCCTGCGGGAACTCCCAGAATCCCAGTCCCAGCCTTTGCAGAACCAACATTACATTCTTCGTATATTCTACATTATCGGAAATATCCGCAATCTGTTGTGCCTCTTCCTGACTTAACTGATATTTCTGGGAAAGGATATTCAAAATATCCTGGAATGCCAGACTTACCTCATCCTGCGCATTCCACTGTGTCGCATAATTTAACAATGTCGGATAATCCCTGACTGCCTGAAGCAGGCTGTCCAATGCCTCCAATTCAGAGCCTTCGTTTACGAATACTTCGTACTCTCGCAGCCACATACGGATGGTCAGAATACTCTCGGACTGACTGTACATCACCTGTTCTGTCTCATCCAGTTCCTTGCCCATCAGATTCTGGTAACAGGTCTGATAATCTCCGGCATAGTAAGCTTCTCTACCGCTGCGCTTCGCGGTATAATCCGCCAGGAAGTTACCCAGCAACAGAATCACCGCCCCCAGAGAAATACATACCACTACAATCGGGAGGATTTTCTTCGGAGAAAGCTTTTTCTCCGATACTGACGGCTTATCTTCCTTTTCCGGCTTTTCTTTTTTCTTTTTTTCTTTTGCCGGTTTCTTGGGCTTGGGCTGCTTTTCTTTTTTAGGCTTTTTCTGTTTTTTTCCCTTCTTGTTCTTGCCGCCCTTGTCCATCTCTTCCAGGATCTTCTTGTTCTCATCGGACAGCTGCAACTGATCCGTTTCCTCTTCTTCCTCGTCCTCCTCGGTGAACAGATCTAATAATTTGGCAAAAAAGCCTTTTTTCTCTTTCTTCTGTTCCGGCTCATCCATGATGTCTGCGCCTGCAGCCTTCAGAATATCCATCACATCTGCAGATTCCGGTTCTCCGGATGCATTATCCGTGCTGTTCTCCGACTGCTCCGGAAATGCTCCCGCAAGTAAAGCGTCCAGATCGTCATCCAGGCCGCCGGCATCTCCGTTTTCCGCAGCATTTTCCGTACTTTCTACACTTTCCGTGTTGTCAGAAGCCTCCATCGGTGTTTTGTCTGTATCATCCATGCCATCCGTCAGGGAAGACAGATCCGCAAGATCATCCGGCACAGTTTCCGGGATATCCGATGTAACTTCCTCTCCCGCAGGCTGTGCTGATTCTGTCTCATCCGGTGCTGCTTCCGGTTCTTCCTTGGATTTCTTCTTAAACCGTTCAAAAAATCCCAGCTTCTTTTCCTTCTTTTTCTTTTCTTTTTTCTTTTTTCCGCGCTTGCCGTTGTCTTCTTCCCGCTCTGCTGTTTCCTCCGGCTGTGCAGTCTCCGGTGTCACCTGATCCAGAATATTTGACAATCCCTCGTCATCCGCATTCTCCAACATTTTGATCAGATCGTCATTAGCATCGTTGCTCTTCTGTGCCGGAGCATCCCCGGATTGCTCCTGGCTCTGCTGCAATAGCCTGTTAATTTCATCCTCAGACATAGAAGCTGTCTCCTCTGGAAGAATGGCTGTATTTTCCGCTACAGGCTGACTTGCTTCCGTTTCCTGCTCTGATGAATCAGCTTTTTGAGCATCCACCGCCGACTGCAGCAGATCATCCATATCGCTCATATCGACCTGAGTTCCACTCTCTTCCACAGGCTCCGGCGTTTCCGGTGCTTTGGCAGTTTCTTCCTCCGTCCCGGTCATTTTCGGCTCCTCTGTAACCTCTGTTTCCGTATTTTCTGTTTCAATTCCTTTTAATAAATTATCCAAGTATTCCTCCTGTGAAGGCATATGTCATTCCTCCGCTTTCTCACAAGTTACTAGCATGTTAAGTTTAACACAGGCTGAGCAGCCAGGCAATGGGATTTTGTTCTCCATCTATACAATAAAGGTCTGCTTTTTGTTGAAACAAAGCGATTCTCTCAAAAGGGGAACGTATAATCGTAGGAAAACGGTTCCCCTCCCCAATCTCCAACAACACCATTTTATGATTCAGGGTATTTTGCAGCCAGTTCTGATATTCTGTCCAGGTTTTCAAATATCCTTTTTCATCGTATCGGCCGGCATAGACATTGTTGAGTACCAACTTTTTCCCGCACTTTGGACATTTTCCCAAATCCGGAACCGAAAACCCGTTAGTCTGCAGCTTCTTAAAACTCTCCTGCAATTGTTCCTCATCTGCTTCTGTCACTGTCTGGATGCCTTCCTCACACCCGTCCGGGCACTGTTTTTTCGTCCAGTCTCCACAGGGTGCCACGAATCGCTCTTTTTTCAATAACATTTTTTTCCAGGGAACCTCTGCCAATTTATGATTCAGCGAAGATGAAACCACAAAATAACTCTTTTTTTCCAATACTTTTGCCAGCTTCTGCAATCCCTTCTCGATCTCTGCTTCCATCTCCAGCAAATACTGTCTGCGGAATTGTTCTTCCACATAAGGCAAAAGCCAAAGTACATTCTGCTGTTGTAACTGTTCCCGGATTCTGCGGTAATCTTCTCTGCTTTGCAGGAAAAATTCCATGTCAAACTCCTGTCCCAGGCCCACCAGCACATATTCCGCTTCTTCAATTTTCTGAAGAATTTCTTCTGTTTGTTTATCCATAACTGTATCCTGATATTATAGCAAAAGGCTGGGACTATCCCAGCCTTTTTGCTTCTCTAAACTTACTATCTGTCTAAATGCTTCTCTGCTACCAGTTCGTCCACAATTCTTACCAGATTACCGATCTCGGGTTTGGAAAGCTGTGCATCTGCTCCCAAAGCCTCTCCCTTTCTCTTCATGTCATCATTAACCAGTGATGAGAAAATGATAATAGGAATGTCCTTGGTCGCATCATCGCTCTTCACAAGCTTGGTCAGTCTGTGACCATCCATTTCCGGCATCTCAATATCGGTGATGATACAACGAACATGCTGATCCAGTGTACCATCCTCTTTGCACTGCGTAATAACATCATATGCTTTCTGCCCGTTCTCTGTATGGATCAGATTTACATAGCCGGCTGCCTTCAGGGAATCTACAATCAGCTTGTTAAGCAGAGGGGAATCCTCTGCAATCAGAATAGGAACAGAGCTTCTTGTACGCTCTCCCAGTTCATTTAGTTCGGACATCTTCAGTCCTGTCTCCGGATTGATGTCAGATACGATCTTCTCGAAATCCAGAATAATGATCAGCTTGTCATTCTTCTTGATAATGCCGGTAGCAACACTCTCATCTGCTGCAGAAATGGTGATATCCGGCTTAATAATATCTCTCCAGCTTACTCTGTGAATACCTAATACAGATTCTACATGGAATGCAATATCCAGCTTATTAAAGTTGGTAACGATAAATAATCCTTTTTTCTCAGATTCACCACGCCCCAGACAATTCTTCAGATCAATGGCGGTGATCATAGTATCTCTCGGCATGAAAATACCTTCAATACTGGGATGTGAATTCGGAACCGGTGTTACTGGCTGATAGGTGATGATCTCTTTGATCTTGGCAACATTAATTCCGTAGGAATTACCTGCCAGGGTAAACTCCAGAATCTCCAATTCATTTGTTCCGTTTTCAAGTAATATCTTAGTATCCATACTTACTCCTGTGCCCTTCCCGCTGCTTTTGTTCTTTATGCCATATTCTTTATGCCATATATTTTAAGAAGCCTGCAATGCAGCCTTTTACTACTTTCTCAATTAATTATAACATATATTTTAAAAAAAGAAACAATTATCTGAAATTAATGCATAAAAAAAACGATAGCAGAAAGCTATCGTTTTTAATTTATTCCTTCAAAACCGAACACTGAAACTCTATCTCTTATACCTTAACTTACATCCTTTTCCTATCCAAAACCTTTGGTCAAGCCCTCGACCGATTAGTAAATGTCAGCTGAACACATTGCTGTGCTTACACCTCATTCCTATCTACCTCGTAGTCTTCAAGGGGTCTTACTCATTTCTGAGGGATATCTCATCTTGAGGGGGGCTTCACGCTTAGATGCCTTCAGCGTTTATCCCTGCCGGACTTGGCTACTCTGCCATGGCTCCGATAGCCAACAGATACACCAGTGGTCCGTCCATCCCGGTCCTCTCGTACTAAGGACAGCTCCTCTCAAATATCCTCCGCCTGCGCCGGATAGGGACCGAACTGTCTCACGACGTTCTGAACCCAGCTCGCGTACCGCTTTAATGGGCGAACAGCCCAACCCTTGGGACCTGCTACAGCCCCAGGATGCGATGAGCCGACATCGAGGTGCCAAACCACTCCGTCGATGTGAACTCTTGGGAGTGATAAGCCTGTTATCCCCAGGGTAGCTTTTATCCGTTGAGCGATGGCAATCCCACTTTATACCACCGGATCACTAAGTCCTACTTTCGTACCTGTTCCACCCGTCGGTGTCACAGTCAAGCTCCCTTCTGCCTTTGCACTCTTCGAATGGTTTCCAACCATTCTGAGGGAACCTTTGAGCGCCTCCGATACCCTTTCGGAGGCGACCGCCCCAGTCAAACTCCCCGCCAGACATTGTCCCCCACCCAGGTCATGGGTGCAGGTTAGAAATCCAATACTGCAAGGGTGGTATCCCAACAGCGACTCACATAAAACTGGCGTTCTATGTTCAACGTCTCCCACCTATCCTGTACATACAGTATCGAATCCCAGTATCAAGCTGGAGTAAAGCTCCATGGGGTCTTTCCGTCCTGGCGCAGGTAACCAGCATCTTCACTGGTACTTCAATTTCACCGGACGCATTGTCGAGACAGTGCTCAAATCATTACGCCTTTCGTGCGGGTCGGAACTTACCCGACAAGGAATTTCGCTACCTTAGGACCGTTATAGTTACGGCCGCCGTTTACTGG
Organism: Lachnospiraceae bacterium GAM79; assembly: GCA_003584705.1. Lineage (GTDB taxonomy): Bacteria > Bacillota > Clostridia > Lachnospirales > Lachnospiraceae > Acetatifactor > Acetatifactor acetigignens. The sequence goes on along the minus strand of AP018536.1, from coordinate 1,748,932 downwards.
GGCTTAAATTCGAAGCTTCGTTGCCTGACTTCTCCTCTTAACCTTCCAGCACCGGGCAGGCGTCAGCCCATATACCTCACCTTTCGGTTTCGCATAGACCTGTGTTTTTGCTAAACAGTTGCTTGAGCCTATTCTCTGCGGCCCTGCTTTCACAGGGCACCCCTTCTCCCGAAGTTACGGGGTCATTTTGCCGAGTTCCTTAACAATGCTTCTTCCGTCGGCCTTAGGATTCTCTCCTCATCCACCTGTGTCGGTTTACGGTACGGGTATGTGTATCACAATAGCGGCTTTTCTTGGCACATGGCTCACATGCTTCCCTACTTTGGTTCGGTCCACATCACGTCTTCGGATTGTAAGGAAGATTTGCTGTCCTTACTCCTACCCCGCTTGTACCGGTTTTCTCTTTCCCGGCTCATGCTCTCCACATGCGTCCCCACAGTTCTGGGTACACATAGTACAGGAATCTCCACCTGTTATCCATCGACTACGTCTTTCGACCTCGCCTTAGGCCCCGACTTACCCAGAGCAGATCAGCTTTACTCTGGAAACCTTGGATATTCGGCCGGAAGGATTCTCACCTTCCTCTCGCTACTCATTCCGGCATTCTCTCTTCTTAGCACTCCACTGCTCCTTATCGGTACAGCTTCGCTGCGCTAACAATGCTCCTCTACCACTCCTAAATGGAGTCCTAAGCTTCGGTGTCGTGTTTCAGCCCCGGACATTTTCGGCGCAGGACCTCTCGACTAGTGAGCTATTACGCACTCTTTGAATGTATGGCTGCTTCTGAGCCAACATCCTAGTTGTCTTCGAAATCCCACATCCTTTTCCACTTAACACGCACTTTGGGACCTTAGCTGTAGGTCTGGGCTCTTTCCCTTTTGACCACCCAACTTATCTCGTGCAGTCTGACTCCCGTGCATCACCTTTATGGCATTCGGAGTTTGATAATCTTCGGTAGACTTTGACGCCCCCTAGGATATTCAGTGCTCTACCTCCACAAGGTTAACACGAGGCTAGCCCTAAAGCTATTTCGAGGAGAACCAGCTATCTCCGGGTTCGATTGGAATTTCTCCCCTACCCACACCTCATCGCCACCCTTTTCAACGGATGTGCGTTCGGCCCTCCATTGCCTTTTACGGCAACTTCAGCCTGGACATGGGTAGATCACCCGGTTTCGGGTCTACGTACACTGACTAATGCTTCGTAAGAAGCTATGCGCCCTGTTAAGACTTGGTATCCCTTCGGCTCCGCACCTTAAGTGCTTAACCTCGCCAGTAAACGTAACTCGCCGGACCGTTCTACAAAAAGTACGCGGTTGTACTCATATGGTACTTCCACAGTTTGTAAACACAGGGTTTCAGGTTCTCTTTCACTCCCCTCCCGGGGTCCTTTTCACCTTTCCTTCACAGTACTCTGCTCTATCGGTCACTAAGGAGTATTTAGCCTTACGGGGTGGTCCCCGCTCATTCCCACAAGGTTTCTCGTGTCTCGTGGTACTCTGGATCCTGCTCTGCTTCTTTCCGTTTCGCCTACGGGGCTCTCACCCTCTCTGGCCGGTCTTTCCAGAACCGTTCCGCTACAGTCAGAAGTCATAAATGCAGTCCGAACCCCGGAGTGCACGCACTCCGGTTTGGGCTCTTTCCATTTCGCTCGCCGCTACTTTGAAAATCGAGTTTTCTTTCTCTTCCTCCGGCTACTTAGATGTTTCAGTTCACCGGGTTCCCTCCGTACACCTATGGATTCAGTGCACGGTGACTGAGGTATGCTCAGCCGGGTTTCCCCATTCAGAAATCTACGGATCAATGGATATGTGCTCCTCCCCGTAGCTTATCGCAGCTTATCACGTCTTTCATCGGCTCTTAGTGCCAAGGCATCCACCCTGCGCTCTTTTTAGCTTGACCTAATAACTCAGCAAGCGATTAAAACTTTTTTCATGACCCGGTGGGCGCTTGCGCACACAAGGGGCTTGGAAAAACGTTTTAAACATTTGCGAAGCAAATCTCATGAAGCAGATCGAAGATCTGCGAATGAAGCGCTTGTGTCCGTTCTTCACATCTAGCGTGATGTTACTTTAGGTTTTGTTTCGTTTTGCTTGTTTGATCTTACATCTCTGCAAGATCCCTCGGATGTCTTGTTATATCGTTTTGCAAACTTGATATAATAGATTTAATATTTCAATATTCGGTTTTCAAGGAACAAACCTGACACTAAAGTGCCAGCTCTAAGAGAATACTTCGTATTCTCCATTCGACAAATCGGTTAGTATTTGTCGACTGGGCTTAAGTGGGCATTACCTCTTTTACCTCAAAGGTTGTAAGGTTACTCACTTAACTGGGCTTAAGTGGACTCGAACCACCGACCTCACGCTTATCAGGCGTGCGCTCTAACCGGCTGAGCTATAAGCCCATTTGTAATCTGGCAGCCACCTGCTCTCCCATACCGTCTCCAGTATAGTACCATCGGCCGCTTGGGTCTTAACCATCGTGTTCGGGATGAGAACGGGTGTGTCCCCTAAGCGCATAACCACCAGAAATTTTATTTGTGAAGATGCCTTGGCTGGTTATGCGCTTTGCGCATTCGCCACCATCTTCTTTCGATTTACCTCTTTGGCAAATCAACAGTAATGCAACCCCTACTTTTTCCATTTCCTTAGAAAGGAGGTGATCCAGCCGCACCTTCCGATACGGCTACCTTGTTACGACTTCACCCCAGTTATCAGACCTGCCTTCGGCGGCTCCTTCCTTGCGGTTAGGTCACCGACTTCGGGCATTTCCGACTCCCATGGTGTGACGGGCGGTGTGTACAAGACCCGGGAACGTATTCACCGCAGCATTCTGATCTGCGATTACTAGCGATTCCAGCTTCATGTAGTCGAGTTGCAGACTACAATCCGAACTGAGACGTTATTTTTGAGATTCGCTCTGCCTCACGACTTCGCTTCTCTTTGTTTACGCCATTGTAGCACGTGTGTAGCCCTGGTCATAAGGGGCATGATGATTTGACGTCATCCCCACCTTCCTCCGGGTTATCCCCGGCAGTCTCTCTAGAGTGCCCATCTTACTGCTGGCTACTAAAGATAAGGGTTGCGCTCGTTGCGGGACTTAACCCAACATCTCACGACACGAGCTGACGACAACCATGCACCACCTGTCTCCTATGTACCGAAGTACTAACGGCATTGCCCGTTATTCATAGGGATGTCAAGACCAGGTAAGGTTCTTCGCGTTGCTTCGAATTAAACCACATGCTCCACCGCTTGTGCGGGTCCCCGTCAATTCCTTTGAGTTTCATTCTTGCGAACGTACTCCCCAGGTGGATTACTTATTGCGTTTGCTGCGGCACCGATGGGTCGTACCCACCAACACCTAGTAATCATCGTTTACGGCGTGGACTACCAGGGTATCTAATCCTGTTTGCTCCCCACGCTTTCGAGCCTCAACGTCAGTTACAGTCCAGTAAGCCGCCTTCGCCACTGGTGTTCCTCCTAATATCTACGCATTTCACCGCTACACTAGGAATTCCACTTACCTCTCCTGCACTCTAGTTCTACAGTTTCCAAAGCAGTCCCGGGGTTAAGCCCCGGGCTTTCACTTCAGACTTGCAAAACCGTCTACGCTCCCTTTACACCCAGTAAATCCGGATAACGCTTGCCCCCTACGTATTACCGCGGCTGCTGGCACGTAGTTAGCCGGGGCTTCTTAGTCAGGTACCGTCATTTTCTTTCCTGCTGATAGAGCTTTACATACCGAAATACTTCTTCACTCACGCGGCGTTGCTGCATCAGGGTTTCCCCCATTGTGCAATATTCCCCACTGCTGCCTCCCGTAGGAGTTTGGGCCGTGTCTCAGTCCCAATGTGGCCGTTCACCCTCTCAGGCCGGCTACTGATCGTTGCCTTGGTGGGCCGTTACCTCACCAACCAGCTAATCAGACGCGGGTCCATCTTGTACCACCGGAGTTTTTCACACTGCTTCATGCGAAGCTGTGCGCTTATGCGGTATTAGCAGTCGTTTCCAACTGTTGTCCCCCAGTACAAGGCAGGTTACCCACGCGTTACTCACCCGTCCGCCACTAACTTTTCAATCGCTAGGCTTCATGAAAAGTCCGTTCGACTTGCATGTGTTAGGCACGCCGCCAGCGTTCATCCTGAGCCAGGATCAAACTCTCATGTTAAAATGGTGTTTGTGTCCTGCCAGTTTTATCTGGCATTGTTTACTGTTAATTCGGGTAGCTTGTCAATCTTTCGATCAACTTGCTTGTTCTTGAATTTCTCTGAAAATCTTGGAATTTTCAGGGTTGCATTACTGTTTATTTGTCAAAGATCATAACCTCTTGCTTCGCAAGAGCTTGTTCGTTTGTTGCTGTTGTTCTCAGCGGCAACTCTGATATCTTATCATAACCGCTTTCGTTTGTCAACAACTTTTTGAAATATTTTTTGTCTTGGAAAACTTTGTTTTCCGTGACAGATATTTATGCTAACATATCTGTCAGACTTTGTCAACAACTTTTTTGAAATCTTTTCAAGTTTCTTTCGAGCTGTTGTGTTGTCTCGGCGCTGCCTCAACAACGAATCTGAGTATATCACCCTGTGCCCCACTTGTCAACATTATTTTGCATATTTTTCAAACAATTTTGCAAAAGCAGTAAAAAAGCCCATAATCATGGGCTTTTTTGTCATTTTGGATCTTATTGTCTTTTCTCTTTTTCTCATAATTTACAGTATATATGCCTATAAAAGTTGAATTGTATATTCATTTGATGTATTTTTGAGACGAAGAGAAATGTTTTGTATCCCATTTGCCATATCTTCATTTACTTCCAGTAGCAGGACCAATCCCTGTGTCTCACCGGGAGCCATGGTTTCCACATACGTAGACATGTCATTGGGCAGCATTGTGGTCAATGCATTTCCACGTGTGCCGTCATTTACAGTAATGATGTATCTGGATGCGGTACTCAGGAAATCAACATTTTCCTCCTGGTCTGTTCCGTTGGTCAGTTCAAAGTTCAATATCAGAAGCTTTTTCCCGGTGGATGCATCCAACGCAAAATAATCCTCCGTAGATCCGTCCTCCGGATAAGAGTCTGCTATCTGGTAATCTCTGTATGTCAAGGTCACTCCCTCCGCAAGTCCGAAGAAATCCTCCAGACTGGTGGTAATATCCTCCTGTGCGGTAGGTGCCTGGGCTTCTGAAGCAGCCGATTCCGCAGGCTTCTCTTCCGTCTGTGCATTCTCCTGTCTTCCGGCTTCCCTGGCCGCGTCTTTTTCCAGTTTTGCAATGACGATTTCCGGGTCCACGAGACGGCTCCGGTTATTCGCATCATATTTTAAGAGAGTTACCGCCGCATATTCTCCGACTCTTTGTGATTCCGCTTCTGTCAGATCCGGAATTTCATTTCCGCAGGCTGTCATGCCAAGCGCCATTACACACAATAACGCTCCGCATACAATCTTCTTTTTGTTTCCTGTCATTCTTCTATCCTTCCCTGTCTGTTTTTCCATTGTTTCCTGTATTTTTCTCAAGTACGATATAAATCCCGGCAATCGCCAGTGCGATCACACCCACTACAAAGAAAAGGACCGTTTTCTGCAATACCGGTGCTCCCCAGTAATCATATAATGCTATTTTACCACAAGTGCACAAAGAAAGCACTAGTCCATATATTCTTACCGGCTTATCTTTTTTCAAAAAGCCCAGTGTTACACTTACCAGCGCAATCAGCATGATCAGAACACTATTGATCACGGGAACATTGGTCTTAACGATCAGTGCCATATAGGTCAGAAAGATCACAATGATCAGTTCTCTGTGTTTAAACTTCTTATAGTATCTCTCCTGCAATGTCAGTACCAGATAAGCCAGTACAAACACAAACATGCACAGATAAGTAAGATAAGAGTTCCGGTACACCGGATTTGCCAGAGCGATCAACGCTCCGATCTGCCCCACCATTACAGATACATTAAATACCAGGATGTTTTTCCCGCGCATATATTTCACATTATTAAACAGCAATATACTTACAAACAGGATCCCCGCAAAAGCCGGCAGCTTTAGCATCGGCATCAAATTGGCCGCTGCAAAAAATGCCAGGGAAAAAGTAAGCAGGAGCTCCTGTATCGTCGTCCATCCATAGACCAGGAACATACTGAGGATGGTTCCCGCAAGGAGCAGGTATGCATACGGTATTTCCTTTCCGTTTGCCAGAAGTTCAATACAGTACAGTGATGTAACGATCACATCCAGTGCCCTCAGTCCGCCTTCCGCAAAACGGGTCAGGATCTTCGTCAGTAAAAGCAACGCTGTCAGGCATATGAGTATCGGCCAGTTACTTTCTATTACAGAAAAGGCACATACCGCAACAAAACTGAAAAAGTAACAGGGCAGCCATTTTTTCCACGTTCCACGTATGGCAATTCCCGCAAGAACCGCGACTACAAACGCCATTCCCGTCAGGGCGATGATTCCGATATACGCGTCGTTCTCCGCTCTTCCCCAATAATTGTTCATCGCCGTACCGGTTGTAATTCCGGCTACCAGAAGAAATGCTATATAGATTGCCAGCAAGCCGTTTTCATTCACTGCATGGCCCGCCTGTTTTTCTTTTAGTATGTAATTGCTCTGCACTACCAGGATCAGATGTGCGATCAAGAAAAAGGTTCCAAATGCAGCTGCTGTCACCCAGACCGGCATTCCCTGTGTACTGATCACACAGGATACCGTTACCGGGAAAAGGATCGTAGTGCTGACAAGTTGTATCAACTGCGAAGCCGTATGATATCTTCTTACCGGCACACAGATGCTCAGTACACTCAGTAACAGAATCAATGCCAGCACCAGCAGGCCTTCCGGCTCCGAAAGCAATGAAGAACCGAAAAGCGGATACGCACAAAGCCAACATGCTGCGATTCCCAGCATTCTGTGTATCAGGGAATCCCTTTTTCTGCTCAGTAAAACCGTGCCCACTGTGATCACTGCAATGATCGCCGCTGCAGGAAGCATACCGAAATTATGTAGGGAAATCGTATTGATCATGGTCGACAGATATAACGCCGCTATGCCGATAGCCGAAAAGATCTGGGCCAGTTTCGGAAGCTTTCTGTGGATCAGTAATTCTGCGATCAATACCACTCCCAGGGAAACTGCATATAAAGAAATACCTTTGATCCAGCCGTTCATAAAATACATACCAAGCAATACCAGTGCGGTCAGAATAAAGATTCCGCCAACCACCGACAATGCAATGGTTGCGACCAGATATTCCGCATTCTGCTTCTTCTGTGCCGGAGCCTGCGTCACCGGTGCCTGCACCTGTTGCATAGTAAACTGCCCTACTGGCTGTGTCTGTGATTGCCCGGCTGTCTGCTGTTCTCCGGCGGCTGCCTCCTGTGGTACACTCTGCTGCGGCACAGATGACTCCGCTCCGGTTTCTCCGCCTCTGTTTGCATTGATCTGCTGTCTCTGGTACCAGAATTCCACGCTTTTATCCAGTTCTGCCTGTAGCTGTTCTACATATTCCGGCTGTCTCTGTATTCTTGGAAGTAATTGCTGTAAATACCTGGTAAATATCGGATCATTGGACTGCATCAGGTATTCTCTTGCCTGTTGTTCCAGTCTCTTTGCTCGTTCCTGTTGTGTATTGGTCTCCATCTTTTATCCTTCCCTCATTGTAATTTCTGTGATCTTATGACACTATATACTCTCTGTATCTGTCCATATCCTGTCTATGGCAGTCCGCATGGATCAGAATACCGTCCTCCCTATACTCTCTGGAAAGTATCTGCGCCTGTTCCATCAGATAGGAAGCCACATTTCCTGCACTGTACGGGATCAGAAATACGCACTCTGCATTATCCGCATAGACTTTCTGTTCAACAGCCTCTGCCAGTTCACGGATACCGATATTAAGTCCTGCCGCCAGATACCAGTTGTCCTGTCTCTTTTGCGGCAGTGGTTCCATCTCACATTTGTCTGCCTTATTATACACTATGATCTGCGGAATGTCACCTGCTTCCAGTTCTTTTAAGGTATCAGCAGTTACCTGCATCTGCTGTCTGCAATTTTCATCGCTGAAATCCACCACCTGGATCAGCAGATCCGCATACTTCACCTCTTCCAGTGTAGAGCGGAAGGCTTTTACCAGTCCGTGGGGCAGCTTGTTGATAAATCCAACCGTATCCGTCAGGAAAAAGGGCTTATTATGTCCGGTATCCACACTGCGGACACTGGTCTCCAGTGTAGCAAACAGCATATCCTTTTCCATGACCGTTTTATCCGGCAATTCGCCGAACTGCTCTACCATACGGTTCAGAATTGTAGACTTTCCCGCATTGGTATATCCTACCAGAGCCACCTGCGGGATACGGGACTGCTGCCTCTTTTTCCGCTGCACCTCTCTGGTACGTCCCACATCTTCCAGTTCCTTTTTCAGTTCTGTGATACGATGATCGATCTTACGCCTGTCCAGTTCCAGCTTTTTCTCACCGGTGCCCTTATTACTCATGCTGCCACTGGCACCGCCCTGTCTGCTCAGTGCATCATACATTCCTACCAGTCTCGGCAGCATATATTGCAGTCTGGCTGTCTCCACTTGTAATTTTGCCTCTCTTGTCTGGGCCCGGATGGCAAATATATCTAGGATCAGATTAGTCCGGTCGATGATCGGCAGTTCCAGTTCATTTCCCAGATTTCTTACCTGTGAAGGTGTCAGAGAATTATCAAACACAATCTCCTGTGCCCCGCATTCTTCTGCCAGCCTGCGCACCTCTGTCACTTTTCCGGTGCCGATATATAACGCTTTATTGACATGATCCAGCCGTTGTACAATCTGACCGGCCACTTCTTTTTCCGCAGCTTCCGCCAGACTTGCCAGTTCCTCCATGGAACGCTCAAAATCCGGTTCTTCACCGACATCCACACCGACTAACAGTACCTTTACCGGTGCCTCCTGTATCTGTTCTTCCCTCATATAAAAATATATCCTTTATATTTACTATTTTGTCTCTAACTCAAACCAGAATTCCACGCCGTTGTTGTAATTGTTCACACCGAATTGCTGGTTCATGGATTCCATGATGGCCTTCACGATAGACAATCCCACACCGCTGCCTCCGTATTCTCTGGTTCTTGCCTTATCCACCTTGTAGAACTTCTCCCAGATATGGTGGATAGAGTCCTCCGGGATCGGTTTGCCTGTATTGAATACAGATACCCGTACTTTGCCGTCCTTTTGTTCCATTTTCACTTCGATGATCTTATCATCTTCACAATGATTGACCGCATTGGAGAAAAAGTTCATGAACACTTCTTCTATTTTAAATTCATCCGCCCATGCATAGATCGGCGGATACTCTTCCATCCGCACAGTGATCTCATGCTGTTTTGTCAGAATTGCCGCTGACTGGATATAATTTTTCACCAGCGCCGTAAGGTCGAACCGCTCCATGGCCACCACATCATTACCAAATTCCAGCTGGTTCAGGGTCAGAAGCTTTTTCACCATGTTGTTCATCTTCGCTGCTTCGTCCACGATGACATCACAATAGAACTGCCTGCTCTCGGGATCGTCATTGATCTCCTCCTGCAGCCCTTCCGCATAACCCTGAATCAGCGCAATGGGGGTCTTGAGTTCGTGGGATACATTGGCCAGAAATTCCTTGCGCATTTCGTCAATGGCTTCTTTTTTCTCCACATCCCGTTGCAATTCATTGTTCGCTGTCTTCAGTTCCGAAATGGTTTTCTCCAGGGAATCGGACAACTTATTGATATTCTCTCCCAACAGATCGATCTCATTATGTGCCTTCCCCTGATATTTTGCCTCAAAATCCAGCTGTACCATCCGTTTCGAAATATTATTCAGTTCCAGGATCGGCTTGGTCACACTTCGGGAGACGAACCAGATAATAATACCACCCGCCATTGCTCCCAGACATCCTGCAAGGGCATAGAAGCGGTTGGCGATCTTTGCACTCTCCTGAATACTGGAAAGAGGTGTCTGCATAATAAAAGAAATGCCGGTATTCAGTCTTCCGTAGATTTCCAGATATTCCTTGTCCTCCTGTCCGGTTCTCTTGATCACATAATCATCGCCGTTCTCGATCACCCTCTGGTCATTGAAAGGTATGCTGAGTCCAAATACATAACCGATCAGGCGGTTTTCCAGTCTCTCACCGCCGTTGATGGACACATATTTCATATTGGAATTCACATCCATAACGCATACCGTCATGTTGTAGCTTCTGCACACATCATCCAGTTCTCTGGCAAATTCTTCCGTGTCATAGCTGTCGCTCTCCGCTGCCTGCTTGATGGTTCCGTAAGCATCATGAATAACATCCAGTTTGCTCTGCATATAGACTTTTCCCAGAAATAAATAGTTGATCATCAGGCACAGCAGGATCGTACCGATCATCAGGCCGATAAAGATCCAGGCAAACTGTCCCCTGATAGAATGTACTTTTCTCTTTTGTTGTTTATTCCGCTGTTTCATCCATCTTGTACCCCATGCCCCATATGGTCTTTATGAGATTGCCTTCCTCGCCCAGTTTGCTGCGCAGTTTTTTCACATGTGTGTCTATGGTACGGGCATCCCCAAAATAATCATAGTTCCACACATTGTTCAGGATCTTTTCTCTGGACAGGGCAATGCCTTTATTTTCCATAAAATAGGTCAGGAGTTCAAATTCCTTGTAACTTAGATCCACATCTTTTCCATCAATGATCACGCGGTGTGCCGCCTTATCCACGGTAATGCCGCCGCAGGTCAGAGTCTCTTCCTGTCCCAGCTGATTTGTTCTGCGCAGGATTGCTTCCACTCGGGCCACCAGAATCTTGGGACTGAAGGGCTTGGAAATATACTCGTCCACTCCCAGCTGAAATCCCTGCAGTTCGTCTCTCTCATCTCCGCGGGCTGTCAGCATGATGATCGGTACTTTGGAGTTCACCCGGATCTCCCGGCACACCTGCCATCCGTCCATCTTCGGCATCATCACATCCAGAATGATCAATGCGATATCTTTTTCTTTATAAAAAATATCCAGTGCCTCCTCACCATCACCGGCTTCCAGTACATCAAAATTGCTCTTCACCAGGAAATCCCGGACCAGCTTGCGCATTCTGCTCTCATCATCTACTACCAGTACTTTCAGTCTGTCCATACACCCTCACCTTCCTATCTTGAGATAGTAACTATTCAGCCCCATTCGCAAAATCGCCTCTTCGAGGCTTTCCTGAATACTTACACTATAACGTGTAAATATGTCAATTTTGTGAAACTTCGGTCTCTATATGTAATTCTCTTTCCTTTTCCCGTACCGTCTGCTCCCTCTGGGTCAGTTCCTGCTCCCAGGTGGCATATTTGTTCTGCAGATTTCTTTCATAATTCAGGACATTGGGCTGATCGGAATTCAGCGTGATGATAAACATTGCAATAATTGCAATGACCATCACAATATTCATAATAAGAGACAGCCGGAACGTCGTATTTTTATTTTCTTCCGGTGCCGGTTTGATTCTTCTTCTGGCAGGAGACGTTTTTTCCCTGGTGTCCGCAAAGTTCGTCCACAGAGGGATCGGCGGAATCTCTTCTCCCAACAGATCCTGCTCTGCTTTCAGTTCTCCCTGCAATTCCCTGAGGTATTCCAAACCTACCGGAGTGCGGAACACCCTGTCATCCAATGCTTTTTTATAAATAACCAGTACGGACTCCAGATTTGTCCGATCGATCCGCTTATCCAGATAAGCAATCTTCTGTCTCTCCTGCTCTGCCAGTCTGGCATCTTTCTCTGAATAGAATGCAAATCCGGACACTACATGATCCGTCCGGTTTTGCTGCTCCTGTTCTTTCTGTACATCCATTACTGGTTTTCCTCCGCGCTTCCTGCTGCAGCATTCTGCAATAAAATATGTTCTCCCTGCACCAGCGGGTAATGGACAGGACGATCACTGTCCAGATTTTCCCGGTACATATCTACTGCAGTAATCTGATGATTTTCATAGGTCGTATAATAGTAAATTCCTCTGTCTGCATTGCAGCAGGAAGTGTAGATAGTGATCTCATACTCCCCTTTGTCCAGCTGACAGCATCCTCTGGTCTGATCCACGCTCCCCAGAATATGGAAAAACTGGCTGACGCTCTCCGACTCAGACAATCCGGACAGGGAATTCATCTTCGTGAATGCCACCCGTACAAAACGGGATGCAGAAGACAGATCCCCGGGCAGTCCCATGGCTCCCATGCCTCTGCTGTACGGCTTCAGCTTCAGATCTGCGGAAAAACGGTTTGTCGGTGATTCGGAAGACAGGGACATATAATCGTTCAAACGAAACATCTGGATTGGAAACGGGGGATTGTTCGTCAATACTCCCACCGGGTTGTCATAGATCTTCAGCCCCTCCTGCACAGACTCGATCGTAATGGCCTCTTCCTTGTCTGCCAGAATCCAGTGCAGTGGAGAAACCGGATATTTTTCATTAAAGGGTGTATCCACCAGATTGATATGGGATAACAATACTCTGGCTTCCTGCACATTGGCACACTGCCCCAGAATCCAGGGGATGAACTCAAACTGGGCGATGTTGTCCTTACCTGTCTGCACTTTGCTGTATACTGCATTTCCCGGGAAATTCAGTCCCGCCATGCCGAGTCCTTTCTCATTCACTGCATCATAGTACAAAGGATAATCCCCTGCCATATGAGCAATGCCGATCATGGCATAATGCTCCGTCAGGGCATTCTGATGCCGTAGCGGAAAAGGATAATTGCGTGGTGTTACCGTTACCTCTTCCCCATAGTTAAATTCATAATCAAAAGTTCTGCCGAAATAAAAATCCTGTGATTTATAAGTTGCCGCTGTACACATAACATATACTCCTTTGTTCTGATTCAAATAGATATAGAAACTAGTCTTAGTCTATAGCATTTGCAGAATGTTTGCAAGTATACGAAAACTGTTGACGCAAATATGCCATTGCGATAACATAAAGACCCAAAAAGAGTACTACTGTACAGCAACCCTGGTTAGTCCGATCCGGGAAAGTTAATATCTATCGCAGCAAACCATATTCTTATCTTTACTAAGCAAATAATAAGGAGCTTCGAGGCTGTTATCAGTATCTCGAAGGTCCTTTTCTGCTATATCTAATTCACTTGCCGATTAAGGATTGCACCGCTTACAGGGCATATATCCCATATTGATGATATCTTCTCTGTTGCCGGTATATATCTCTTTGTTTTTCTCCTTCATCTGATCCACGCTGGAGCAGGACGGATAGTGGAATTTCATGGTGTTGGTATTCAGCACATAGGTAGTTTCCTGTGATTCCTGTGGCACTGACGGTTCCGGTGTGATCTGCACCGTAGTGTCTGTCTGGGGTTGTTGTGTCGGTGTTTCTATCACAATGGGTGCTGCCGCTTCCTGGGATGCCGCGTTGCTCTCTGCCCAGTTATCCCCTGTAGCATAATCAATACCGATCCCCGGCTGCACATTGTATGCAAATACACAGAATTGGATTCCCTCTCCGACATCTTCCACAGAATAGGCTTCCATGAGGACACCGTCTGCCAGCAGGTTATCCCCGTCAAATATGGGAGTGACACGGTACAGGACATGATTCCCTGTATTTTTGATATAATCGCAGACTTTCGTCTCAAAAGGAAGCATTCCCTGCACGTTGAGATATCTGGTTCCTGTGATCAGGTTCTGCGGATTGGCGTTTTCCGCCGCCAGCATGTAGGCGATCAGGTGGCAGCGATTGTATAGGTATTTTCCGTCCACGTTATCGTATTTCACCAGATGCCATCCGGTAGGCTTCACGGCTCCGATCTCCCCTCTCGGTTCTGTCGGCATCAGGTCCTGTCCTACGTTGGCATATGCCACGCCACAGCGCCCCAGGCTGTCTAGCCCGCTGTATGTCTCGAAGGACTGTGTGGTCAGATCTGCCTCTGTGAAATAAGGTTTGTTGCCATTGACCTCTGTATAAGGCGTGCCGGAGTATGCCGGAATCTCCCAAAGGGAAAATGCTGCTGTGCCCTCTCCTGTCGAAGCATCTGTTGCAGATGTGACCTGCTGCGATTCTTGTGTATCCGAAGCGTTTTCCTGTGGCTGTCCGGATTCGGGTTCCGATGCTGCAGTCTCCGATGCCTCCAGCAATTCGGTGGGGATCGTCGCCGGCTGCTCTATCGTATAGGTATTATCCTGCGGCGTGACGGTGCTTTCCGCACAGCCGGTAAATGTCAATAGCAGTACCAGCCATAGTGACAATTGTGTTATCAAACGTTTCTGAAATCTGTTGTGTTTCATTTTCATAGCTTGTCAATTACTCCCTTGTAAAACTCTTTGGAAATTATACCACATTTTTCTTCATTCGACCCGTGAATTATACTGAGTTTTGTCGACTTTTTCAGCAGATTTGGGTATATTACAGTCAAAAGAGATAGCCTTTCCTGAAGATCGTTCCGGATATTTGGTTGAGGCAACATGAAATGCAATACGAAAAATAAAAAGTGCTGCAAAAACGGCACTTTTCAGACTGTAGACAAAGCTCCTTCCTGTGAGGGAGCTTTTCTTGTGTCATGACTGCAAAAATTATGTACTTACAAGCATATAAGAAGTAGTGAAAATGCCGTATTTACGGGACTTTTCACTACTTTTTTGGTATAATGAAAGTATCAAAATAAAGGCGGTGTTTCCTATGATGACACAGAATGCAGATAAGAAAAGAGAACAGATTCAGATGTTCTGCATGGATGACCTTGTTCCGCAGGATCATCTGCTGCGCCTGATTGACCAGGCAATCGACTGGAGTTTTATCTATGATCTTGTGATCGATAAATACAGTGCAGACAATGGCCGCCCCAGCATGGATCCGGTCATGCTCATTAAAATTCCATTCATCCAGTATCTGTACGGCATCCGAAGCATGCGCCAGACAGTAAAAGAAATCGAAGTCAATGTCGCATACCGATGGTTCCTCGGTCTGGAAATGATGGACAAGGTTCCCCATTTCTCTACGTTTGGAAAGAATTATACCAGACGCTTTAAGAATACTGATCTTTTTGAACAGATCTTTTCCCGTATCCTGCAGGAATGCTATAAATACAGACTGATTGATCCTTCCGAGGTCTTCGTGGATGCCACCCATGTAAAAGCACGGGCAAACAGCAAAAAGATGCGGAAACGGATTGCAGATGAGGAAGCACTGTTCTTCGAAGAGCAGTTAAAGAAGGAAATCAATGAAGACCGGGAAGCGCATGGGAAAAAGCCTCTGAAAGAAAAGAAGGAAGATCCCAAAGATCCCCCCTCCTGTGGTGGCAGCTCTGATGGAAAAGAAGAAAAAACGGTCAAGGAAAGTACAACGGATCCGGAAAGCGGATGGTTCCGAAAGGGTGAACATAAAAATGTTTTTGCGTATTCCGTGCAGACAGCCTGTGACAAAAACGGATGGATTCTGGGTTATAGTGTAAATCCCGGCAACCAGCATGACAGCCGGACATTTAAATCCCTGTATGATAAGATAAAAGACATTGGCATTCAGACACTGGTAGCCGATGCAGGATACAAAACACCAGCGATAGCAAAGTTACTTCTGGATGATGGTATCACACCGCTTCTGCCGTATAAACGCCCCATGACCAAAGATGGTTTTTTCAAAAAAACCGAGTATGTGTATGATGAATATTTTGACTGCTATGTATGCCCGAACGATCAGGTGCTGGCTTATCATACGACGAACCGTTCCGGATACCGGGAATACAAGAGCTGCGGAATCGTCTGTGAAGGATGTCCATATCTGAAGCAGTGCACAGAAAGCAGGGATCATGTGAAGGTAGTGACCCGGCATATCTGGGAGCCGTACATGGAAAAGTGTGAGGATATCCGGCATACGATTGGGATGAAGGAAGTGTATGCGCAACGGAAAGAGACCGTAGAGCGCCTCTTCGGAACAGCAAAAGAAAACCACGGATTACGCTATACACAGATGATAGGAAAAGCCCGGATGGAAATGAAAGTCGGGCTTACGTTTGCCTGCATGAATCTGAAAAAACTGGCAAAGATGATAGCCAGGAAGGGAAAAAGGGGAACCCAAAAGTGTTTATTATTGATCAAGTACACACTTTTTGAACCCAAAACAAGAAAAACGCTTCTGGAGTGCTGACCAAAAGCGTTTTGTCTACAGTCTGAAAAGTGCCGCAAAAACGGCACTTTTTTCTATGGAGTTATCTGTGTCAATGTCGAACACTTTCTGTTAGACTTTTTGTCCTGGAGTTCTGTGATCTCCGTTAGCGTATCCAGTTCAATGGTTGTTCTGTCATCGCAATACCACCATGTAATAACCAAACGGTCATTATATACATATGCATTGTCAAACCCAAAGCCGCCTACAGCGGTGCGAAGCAGATTTTACTATGCTTTCGGAAGATGCGCCCCTACGGGCAGCAAGGCAAGGCAGGGAATCCTATTTAATAGAAGATATAGGATAAGAAAATGATAATTTCCCTATAGAAATGATAATGCTGCTAGTTCTGCTCTGGCTTGCGTAGATTCTTTATCTTCTTTTCAAAGAATCTCCAGAGTTCTTCGCCATTCTCACGTAGCTGTACATATTCCCCTGCCCATTGCAGAACCAGCTTTTCATTCTCCGCAGACTGTGTAGCTATGGGAGTTTCATAAGGCGGTATCCCGCTATCCAAAGTTTCTGCCACTCCCCACATTCTGCAAATCCGCATCGCTGTTCTGTAGACTTCTTCTTTTTGCGTGTTGCCGCTCATCCGTTTTTCTCCTTTGCATCCGTTTTTTGATAGTCTGCACCGCCGTCTGATTTCATAAAAAAACATACATCCGACTTGTTTCTAAAACAAACCCAGATGTATGTTTAAATTTCTTTTTGCACTTTCTCAAAGTTGAAACATACATCTGAACCTGATCTCTTCTTTTCCTGAATTATCAGTCAAAAAAAGAGACACAAGTAACTTGATGTCTCAACCTACTCAGAAATTAGCACATTTTTTCGGTTTTGTCAAGAGGATGGGCGGTTTTTGGGGGAACAGGCTTTTCTCTATGCCTGTTCACACTCAATGCGGAAAATATAGTAGCAGGCAAAATTACCGAAAATCTTCCGATCCGCTTCCAGCTTGCTGATGTCCGGCACATTCACCCCGTTGTTCTGTAGATAACGGAAATAGATACGGACACTGTCCATGAACCGGTTGTGCTGGCTGGTGCGGTAGCTGTCATTCTCGGCTTTCTCTTCTCTGCTCATTTCGCTGAACCGATACCGCATCGTTGCATACTTGTAGGCAAACTCCTTTACATCTGCATACAGTTCTGCGGCGGTCTCGTCCTTTTCCTTCTGCGCTTCCAGTACCTGATATACTTCCTCAAACTTCTCTAATTCCATGCTGCTTTCTCCTTTCGCTTTCCCTTACTTTTATCCTGTATTTTATTATGAATGTTCCGACACAGGATGTCAAACATTCTTCCTGCAACCACTCGTTGGTACAACTGTTTTTTCGAGCCTTTCTTCTCTGCTTATCTTTTTGGAAAATGATTTTGTGAAAAATAAGTCTGCCGTAAGGTGCAGCTTCTCTTATTTTTTTAGGTCTCTTTTTAAAAGCATTTTTCATTTATTTACATCGCAGATGTGACAAGCTCTGCTTGTTTCAGGGCACCCGAAGGAACGTCCGGTGGACGTTTCAAGGGCAAGCTACGCGAAGTGTAGCGCAGTAAGAGGTTGCGTCGGCTATGCCGACCGCAGCGAAGCTGCGTCACAACCTCTTATGCCCTTTTTGCTTTCCGGAGCCTTTAGCGGAGAAAGCAATGAGATTTCTGCGAAAACCCCGTAACTATGCGGGTTTGAGCCTGTAAACGAGCCGTCAGAATATTGGCACTTTTCTGTAAACATTGTTTACAGCTGTAAATGAGAGTGCCAGAACGCCCGTAAAACGGGCATTTTTTAAGTGAACTTGTTTACAAGCCGTAAGGGTCTGTGACGACGTGTAAACGGGACGTTATTTGCAAAATTTGTAAACAATGTTTACAAGAAAGTTCTTTGCACAGACCTTTGACTGCATCGTAAGGTTCTGCGCAGCTTGTCATGCCTTTTTCTTTCAAAAGTGAACCATTCCATGTACCAGTTTCCGCCCAGATGTGGGTCAATCTTGGGCGCATATTGGTACACAAGTGTAGGAAAAGCCAGTCCTTTCCTTCTTGGTGCAATCATTGTACCAAGTCTGGGACTGTTTTGGTACATCATTGTTCCATTTTTGGGTATCTGTTTTTCTGTTCCACTTCTGGTACAGGAAATGTACCAAAATAAACCCAAAAGTGGTACATTCTCTGCCCCGGAAAAGTTCATCCCAGACCTGGTACAATCCGTGGCTCATTCTGCGCCCAAAAGTGGTACATTACCTGACTAAAAAAACGGGCGGCCTTTCGGCTGCCCGTAGTTTTTTTATTCTAAATAAAATTATATACTTTTTTTCGTGAACGCTTTCTGATTCTTGCCATCGCATATATGATCTGAAATTCTGCGTTCCACTTCTTGATATTTGTCGCCACAAAGACCGTCATTACAGCGGTAAGGATTGTCATACTAAGGCTTGTGTAGAACAGACACTCCACATACTTTGCTGCCAGTACTCCCACAAGAACCATTCTGACCGGAACGGGTGCTGCAAGAAGAATCTGTAATAACGTTCTCTCCATTAGACAGAACAGAACAATCCATAAGTCTCTGATACCTGAAAGCATTCTCTTCCTCATATTTGCCACACTCCTTCCAAGCACCCTGTCGGCAGTCCGACGGACTGCAAAAAAGAACCTGCAAAAGCAGGTTCCTTAAATGAGCGAAAAATCTTGTCGAAGAATGGTGTTCCAGTTGCTTTTTTGATAAAGAAAACGTACAATGATTACCACCTTCTTGTCTTCGTCTATGGTATAAAACGCAAGATAATTGTTTACCCTAATAAATCGGATTCCCCACACAGCCAAAACGGGATCATCCACCAGCCGTAGTTTCTCCGGCATCTGGGTCAGTTCACCGATTTTTTCCGTTGCAACATCCAGCAGATGGTCTGCTGCCTGTGGGTTCTTCAAGACAAATTCGATGTAATCTGCTGCTTTCGCAATGTCATGCTCCGCAGTTTTGGTGATGTGTACCTGATAATTCATCTTCTGCGGCGGCTCCGAATGTCAGCCATGGCTTCTTGAAACGGTCTGGTATTGCCAGCGGCAATATCGTCCATTCCTTCCTTAATCTGGCTATATAGTTCAAAGCGGCTGGTTAATTCTTCGTATGCCTCAATGCTCATTACAGCAAGGTCACCTTTTCCATTCTTCGTAATAAAAACAGGTTCCGGGTAGTTATGACAGTAGGTCGATATTTCATTATAATTGTTCCGCAAGTCAGCACTTGATTTAATGGTCGGCATAAAAGCACCTCCTTCTGTGATAGTAAAATTATACACAAATTTTGTTATGCAGTCAATGGAGTATGCTATTATTCTTTGCGGTATGCTTTTCCTTATTCCTCTGTCAACAATCCTCCCTTGCACACACGGTCTCAATGTCAGCACTCAAAATATCGAAATGGCAGTCTTCACATTGCAGTAAGATATTTTCGGGGTTATCTTCCGCACCCTCGAACGTGATTTTCACATTATGCCCCATGTGCTTCTGTAGAGCATTCCATAAGTCCATATCTCGATCCATAATTTCTTTACCATTCTGTCAAGCGACAGCCTTTCTTTTTCGTATTGCGCCCGGTCTGTACAGCAGACCTTCCGTAAAATAGGAAAAGCGGACGCATCAGCGTCCGCCTTGGTACTTGCTATTTAATTTCCGAACGACACTTCCGCATCAGGGTTCTGCTCCTGCCACTTCTTCAAGCCGTCTTCCTGCGTGGGCGGGGTCAACGACCAGCCTACGTTCGAGCTGGAAGCGCCGGTGTTCCCGTCGGCAGTCTTAGGGGCTGCTGCGACGGAGTTGTCCTGTACAGGGGTGTTGATGGTTACGGAGCTGTTTGCAGCGGTGGAACCTACACCGAATACTTCGTATGCTACAACGCCGTCTCCTAACTGGATTCCACCGAGATTGCATGGTATTCTTAAGATTGCTACTGCACCAGTTCCATACATGGTGTTCATGTAGTTGTCATAGTGTCCCTGGCTGTTCTTCCAGTTCTGATGTATCGTAGTTGCATTTGCATTGTCGTCTCCAAACGAACCTGTCTGGCAGTTTTCACCTGTTCCAGGTCTTACGCTTGCATGACCGTCATCTTCGTGACATCTTTCCATGGCGATGTTGTACAGGTCTTCTGACCATGTCAGTTCGGGGATACCTGCTGCACTACGTTCGGCATTGACCATTGCAAATACCTGTTCTGCCATGGCTCTGTCGAAGTATGCGTCTTTGCTTGTTGTGGTGGTTGTATTTCCAGTAGCACCATCACCGTGAGTTTTCATGAAGTTCTCAATCTGTTCTTCGGTAATACCAAAGGTGTCGTCTACTGTATTACTTGCATACTGGTTTCCAGCAGCATTGCTGTTACCAGTTGCCGCTACGTTGCTTACAGGTTTTTCGGATACGATGTACTTGTCACTCACATAACCAGTGGTGCCATTCAAGTCAAAGCGATACCATCCAGTCTGGTCGCATTTACCCGTAACGGTGATTTCCTGGCTGGCTTTTAAGCTGCCAATTTTCTTACCATCGGTACTGGGCAGGTCTCTGACATTTACTGCGGACTTTGCATACATGGTCTGGCTTAATTCCGAATAAGTATACCCTGTGCTTACAGCAGTAGATTCTACGGGTGCTGCTGTGGGTTCTAGAGCGGGTGCGGGAGATTCCGCAGGAGCAGTTTTTGATTCCATAGGCGCTTCGGTCGGCTCTACAGTGGGTTCTGCTACGGTTTCTTCTGTGGTTGTTATTTCAGTGGATTCTACAGAAGTGGTTTCTGCAGAGGTGGTTTCTGTGCTGGCAGTTTCGTTACTGGTTGTTTCCTTGCTGCCACATGCGGTAAGCATACACGCTGCGCAGAGGACTGCCACCACCATCTTCACGGCATCCTTACGATTCTTATATTTCTTCATTGCTTTCCCTCACTTTCCTTTGCAAAGGAATTATTGGTTCACCGTTGAGGTACAGATATATCTGTCATCCCATTGCTGTACTTTGTCTTCATATAATTCATTCAGATGTTCATAGCCAATGAAGTAAACATCCCCTTTCATAAACGCTTCTCCGTGTACCTCTCCTGCATACATACCCCAATTATAATATTTTCCATCCGGCGTAGCAACATCTTCCACATCAACGCTTACGGTACCGTCACTTGCAATCTTAAGATTGCGATATCTTCCGTAATAGTAATAGATCTGTGAATTTCCGGTGCTATCATCTACCGCCGTTATTTCATATATGAAGTAAAGATAATTCGGCGTACTCATCCCTTCATCTCTCGCACAGAGAAAATAATTTCCCAACAGCTTCATCTCTGCCAGCCGCCAGTCCCATGTATTTTCCGCCTCTTCCTGCAATATTCCCTGTACTTTTTCATCCATTTGCTTCAACAGATCCGCCGGAATCTGAGAGAAATCGTAGACATAGCCGTCCAGACCTTCTACTGTGAAATCTTTTGATAAGGCAATAGGGCGTTTTCCCTGCATGGCACAGAATTGCATTATGTCCTGACCATCCGGCGCCGAGATGTTGACCGTAATGGTATCACCGTTTTCCAGTCCTCTGCTGATATGCTCTGCGTCCGCAGACTCTTCTGCCCTGTTGTTAAAATCTGTATCGGAGTTGGTCCAGATAAGTCCCGGTACGTCCGAGCCCGCCGGATGTTCGATATAATCAACACTCACAAAGGGCAGCTTTCCCCTATAGTTTATTTCGGTTCCTTCAAAGGGATCCCAATCCTCCGGCTCTTCCAGACCTTCTACGGTAAATGTCATATCTGAATATACAAACTCTGCCTTTATTTTTTTCGCAAGCTCATCCAGTTCCTTTTCCTGCACGTTCCATTGCAGTGTAACGGCATCCCCATTCTGCAGGCCGCTCATCTTATCCAGTGAATAAGAAACACTCTCCACGAACTGACGTGTATCCTCATTGGCGGCAGCCTGTTCATTTTCATGTTGCTCTTCTGTCAGTCCGAAAGTCTCCCAATGGTCCAGGATAATATCGTTTCTTATCTTTAACTCATTTATTTCCGCTTGTCCCGCGGTATTATATCCCGAAAAATTTACCTCTACATAATCATTCAGATTAATTTTCGTCTTCCCGCATCCTGTCAGGGCAAACATGGTCAACAGCAATGCCCCTGCCAGCACCAGGCCTTTCTTTCCTCTTTTCATGGTAGTTTCATCCTTTCTCATAGTATTATACTTTCTTATTTTTTGATCATTTTCATCAGGTACTCATGAATGATAAATTCTGCATTTTCAACCAATATGGATTTCTTTTTACGACGCTCTTCCATTTCCAGAAATTTCTTGGGAATATAAATTTCAAAAAGCTCAAGTACGGCTAAAAAATAGAATGCCCCATTTATCTCCTTGTCCGGAAAATACATAACCGCCAGTGTGATCAGATACCATACCACCGGAAATATCTTGGAATAATGTTCGTTTTTTACTTCTGCCCGGTAAGCACAGAAGCACAAACTTACCACGAATAATACCATTAATGCGATTGCTATTATTTTGTACATGGTGCTTATGTACATATACTGCATGAGCAAATCCCAGGCACTCAGCCATGCGAAAAAAGATAAAAACGTAACGACTCCGCGGAGCAGCACACCTAACAGGTTGAATACCTTTTCTCCGTATTGTATTCCTAACATAAAACCAATAAATTCAAACATATGTATTCCTCCTACCAATATCTTCTGACAAAGTCCTTGATGTTATCCATCTGAATAATCTGACACATTCCGATCATATTGCTGAATCTCAGTTGATTATTGATATTACGATTACTGTCAATGATTTCCTGTGTCATCTGCCGCTGACGAGCATACAGCTTATCCATCTCATATAGATTTGCCAGTTCTTTCATGGTTGTCGCTCTTTTCTTCTCCATGTAATCTATAAAGGTAAGAACAACATTAGGAGACAGATATGCCGACGGGAACCATCCATTTGTTAATTCCTTCAAAGCTTTATCCTGCTTTGCCCCATCCGCCTGTAATTGAACCATTTTCTGCAGATAAGGCTCATTGTATTGCCGCACGTGCTCATTGTACTTGTCTATATAAGAGCGATTGCCCCGTAATCCCATTCTTATGACGAAAATTGTCAGGGGAATCAGTAGTGCCAGAATCAAATAAGCTACCAAGTCCCCTGACATAATCCCCTGGACCAAAATCTGCGCACCTTGTATCACCGCCAACACTAATATGATCAGGAAAACTTTTGCCAATTTTTCATGTGTTTTTCGCATCAGTAAATAAAAACCCGAAAGAAGCACAATCGTAAAAAACGAACTAAAATTCTGGTTAATAAGTCCCAGTAGCAAATAAAACAGGGCAAACAACACAACCACGGAAGTGATGACTTTGCTTGTGGTTCCATTCATTTCCAGATATTCTTTTTTCTCCTTTAATTTTCTCTTTTGATCATGCCACTGCTCCACATCTCTCTGATACTGGTCCATGACATACCAAATAGCACCTAATTTGTCCTGTAATTCCTGTCCTTCCGGTTCCGGCATAATTTTATCTCCTTTGTATTTTAAATTTTTGTAGTACTTTCTTCTTACGTTATTATACTCAATATATTGAGTATAGTCAATTTACATTTCTGCCTCTTTCTCCTCCTTTTTATTTCTGAATCGTTTTATCGTTACCCGCTGTTCTCCGTCATATAAAAAAACGGAACAGCCATCCCGAACCCGTTCTATGAACAGGTTCTGATGTATGTTCCGTTGTTGTGTACATCACTTTTGAAATAAAAAAAGCCGAAACATACATCTTGTTTTATCTCTTTTCTTTCCCTTCCATCGCGGGCATTTTACCCGGAAACAGGTATAAAAAAAGAAACAAAACGTTTACGTATTGTTTCAAGCTACGCAGAATATACCATATTTTTGTCCATTTGTCAATAGGTTTACAGAATTTTGTTAATTTTCCTCTATATTTTTCGCATTATAGTCAATCTATTAGGTATAGTCAAAGAATTAAGTATGATACTCTTTTTATAGTATTGATCAGGAGGCTCGATTCGACAACATGATATCATACAAACCATTCTTTGAAACTTTGCTTCGTAAGAACATAACAGAATACGAACTGATCTTTAAGCATGGTATTTCCGCCAATACCATCCACCGTATGAAGAAAGGCGAGGCCATCACCACGAAGACACTGGATGTACTCTGCTATATCCTGGACTGCCCCGTTTCCGATATTATCGAACACGATAAGACAAAATAACTGCCTGCAGGAATCATAACCACCGGCTGAGCCGGTGGTTTGTTCTGCCCCTATAAGGGGCTGTTACCGGCACTGGGTCTAAAGACCCGTTGAAAGCTCGCCAGCCGCAACATCATTTCTCTGCAGAGCCCTAAAGGGCTCATCTTATTTGCTTTGTTTTACTGGCTCACCCGTAAACGGGTCAATATACTCTTTTAGTGTCATTTGGTCGTATTCCAAATCCTCTTTTAATTGGTTCTGGATATACTCTTGGATCTTTTTCGCATTTTTTCCTACAGTATCTACATAATAACCAAAAATGCCGATTGCCATACTTATACTTCAGGTTTGCATGCCTTTCAAATATCATCAGTGTACTTTTTCCTTTTATCTAACCTACAAAACTTGCTACACTGATGTTTGGCGGAATCTCTACAAGCATATGCACATGATCCGGACATATCTCTGCTTCCACTATATTGACTTCTTTTCTTTTACACAGCATGCTCAAAATATTTGCTATGTCCTGACGTAACGCTCCATATGCTACTTTTCTTCGGAACTTTGGTGCAAACACAATATGGTACTTACAATTCCATTTACTGTGTGATAAACTATTTACATCCACTTTGGATACCTCCTTTGATTAGTGCGGTTGGCGAACCAACACTATTATATCATTGGAGGTTTTTACTGTAAGCTAAAGCGATTGTTGTCCACCTGCATAGCAGGTGGTTTTTTTAAGGATTGCCTTACAAAAAATAGCGATACTGTACGAGGTGTAATCACCTACCTACAATATCGCTGCTTTCCTGTAGATTCTATCTACAATAACCGTTCTCACAATTACCATTCCCTCTGTGAAACCAGGCAGAACATATTCCTGTATACCACAATGTTATACAGGGTGTTCGACTTGTTACGGTTTAGTGGAGTAGACGGGAGTCGAACCCGTGTCCAAAAGCCTATTCCCTGTCCTTCTACGAGTGTAGTTTATTCTTTGACATTCCCTCCTCGCCCCGGGAATAAACACCCTGAGCATTTCAGTAGCTTCATGTTACGCCCATATGCGCAAAGCTTTGCATATGTCGTTTCTCACATGTTTGAAGCCGGGATCCTAAGGTGTGAGTGCCCTAGGGCCGACTGCTGCCATTAGGCAGCGTATGCTAAATTATCGTTAGCGTTTAATTTTAATTTGGCCATTTAACGCATTACCATGCGACTCGCTTCTCCAGCTGCAAAACCCCTGTCGAAACCTTTACTACCCCTTATTCAGTTGTCAGACCAAGTATACTTGATGGCACACACACTGTCAAGCACTTGCGGTAAAGCATTGCAGGATCAGAGCCTGTGGATCACAAATTGCGGACCTTGAATTCCTTCTCTGCCTCTCTGCGCTGATCCTTTTTGGCAATGGCTTCTCTCTTGTCATAGAGCTTCTTACCACGTGCCAGCCCGATCTCTACCTTTACCTTACCGTCTTTAAAGTATACCTGCAAAGGGACTAATGTATACCCTTTTTCCTTGATCTTGCCCAGCAGTTTGTTGATCTCGTACTTATGCAGCAGCAGTTTTTTCACACGAAGAGGATCTTTGTTGAAAATATTCCCCTTCTCATAAGGACTTACATGCATTCCGTAGACGAATACTTCTCCGTCTTCAATGCGGACGAACGCCTCCTTGATACTGCACTTGCCCATACGCATGGACTTTACTTCCGTGCCGTGCAAGGCAATGCCGCACTCATAGGTCTCATCAATGAAAAAATCATGATATGCTTTTTTATTGTTTGCGATCAGCTTCTGGGACTCTTTTCCTTTTGCCATGGCTACCTCTTAAAACCTTGTAACTATTCAGAAACCCATTCACAAGGCGCACCTGCGGAACTTATTTTTAACGACTCTGAATAGTTACAGTTTACTATATTTTCCGTATTTGTCAATGAACTAACAGTTCATTTGATTCATAGGTTTATTTATCCACCAGCCGGAAATTAATGGTCCGCATAAAACGGTCACAGTCTTCCACTTCGATCCGCACCGGCATTCCCAGTTTGAAGCAACGTCCGGTGGCTTCCCCCACCATCTCACAGGCTGCCTCATTGTAGTGATAATAGTCTCCCGGAATCGTCGAAATATGGACCAGACCCTCCACGGTATTGGGCAGTTCCACATACAGTCCCCAGTTGGTGACACCGGAGATCACACCTTCGTATTCCTCTCCGATGTGCTGTTCCATATATTCTACCTTCTTCAGCTTATCCGTCTCCCGCTCTGCCTCATCGGCACGGCGCTCCATCTCGGAAGAATGTTCCGCCACCTCCGGCAGAATCTCACGATAATGCTCTATGCGCTCTTCCTTCAGACGTCCCCGCAGCTGTTCCTTGATAATACGATGGATCTGCAGATCCGGATAACGGCGGATCGGCGAAGTAAAATGACAGTAATACTGACAGGCCAGTCCAAAATGTCCGGTACACTCCGTGCTGTATTTTGCCTGTTTCATGCTGCGCAGGGTCAGTCTGGCGATCATAGGCTCTTCGGGAGTTCCCTCAATCTTCTGTAACAGCTTCTGGATCTCCTTGGGATGGATCTCCTCCGTGGAGACCTTGCTGTTCCTGCGCCCCAGTGCCTTCATGTAATAGCCATAATTGCTGATGAACGTAGACAGCTTCTGGATCCGCTCCGGATCCGGTACATCATGGACGCGGTAGACGAAGGGCAGCTCCTGCCAGTAAAAATGCTGTGCCACTGTCTCATTCGCTGCGAGCATGAAATCCTCGATCAGCATAGTCGCTACATTCCGCTCGTAAGGCTTAATATCCAGTGGATGTCCTTCCTTATCTAACAGGATCTTGCACTCCGGAAAATCGAAATCAATGGATCCCCGCTTCTGTCTCTTCTTCCGCAGTTTGTCCGCGAGCTCAGCCATTTGTTGGAACATAGGGAGCAGTTCCCTGTACTGTGAATAGTCTGTTGAGGTTTCTACGCCTTCCCCGGAGGTTCCGTCCGGCATATCGGCGTTATGCTCTACACACTCTGGCTCCTCCAGCAGCTTTTTCACCACGGTATAAGACATCCGCTTATTGACCCGGATCACAGATTCGCAGATCTCATAGTCCACGATCTCGCCCTCTTCATCCACCTTCATCAGGCAGCTTAATGCCAGACGGTCCACGCCCTCATTCAGGGAACAGATACCGTTACTCAATGCATGGGGCAGCATAGGGATCACACGGTCCACCAGATAGACACTGGTGCCTCGTTTTAATGCCTCTCTGTCCAGTGCGGAATTCTCCTGCACGTAGTTCGTCACATCTGCAATGTGTACTCCTAAGTGATAATATGTCCCATCAAAGGATACACTGACAGCATCATCCAGATCCTTGGCATCCTCTCCGTCGATGGTCACCATGGTCACATCCCGCAGATCCCTGCGTCCGGCACAATCCGCCTCGGATACCTCCTGGGATACCCTCTCCACCTGGCTCATGATCTTCTCGCCGAATTCCACCGGCAGATCAAAGCCACGTACGATAGACATGATATCTACACCGGGATCGTTGATATGTCCCAGGATCTCCACGACTTTGCCCTCAGGACTCTTCGTATTCGTGCCGTATCCGGTGATCTCCACCACGACCTTATGTCCGGTCATGGCTCCCTTCGACCACTCCTTCGGCACGAAAATATCCTGTGCTATCTTCGTGTTATCCGGAATGACAAAGCCGAAATTACTCTTGGACTGCTCATAGGTTCCCACCACCTGAGTCATACCCCTGGCAATGATGCGGATAACCTGCGCTTCCTGGCGTTTGCCGGTCTTCGCAGGCAGAAGTGCCACTTCCACGGTATCCTTATGGAATGCTCCACCCTGCTTGTCCTCCGGAATGAACAGATCCTCGTCCCTTCCTTCCACTTCCACAAATCCAAAGCCTTTGGCATTGCTGATAAAAGTTCCCGTCAGAACCTTACCGTTGGACTTCATATATTTACCCTTAACGGTCAGGGTAAGCTTTCCTTCCGCTAAAAGTTCCCGTAAAATCTCACGAAACTCTTCCCGGTCTTCTTTTGCGACCTGAAGAAACATTGCCAGTTCCTTTTCCTTCATCGGAACGTAAAAATCATCCTTCACCAGATCACAGATTACTTTTTTTCTCTTCTCTCTGATTTCGTTATTACTCATGTAACCTCTCTCAATATAAAAAAGGATCTCGCTTGCGAGATTCTCCGCCTGCGGCGGGTCGCTTTTGCGACATATTTCATAACCGCCGCAGTGCGATCCCTGCGGAGCGTTATTTATTCATAGGAAAAAATTTCCTATGAATAAACAAAACACCCTTGTATGCCATGCACACAAGAGTGTCATCCTTCGTAATGATTAAAATACGTTCAGATTCAGTACGACTGCAAGTAACATGAAGAATACTGCAAGGATCTTGGTGATCTTTACCAGCATACCCTCCATGGAACGTCCTTTATTTCTGCCCCAGTAGGTCTCAGCTGCACCGCTGATAGAACCCAGTCCTGCGGACTTACCTTCCTGCATCAATACTAACACCGTCAGTGCTACGCATACCAATATAAAAATTATGTTGATTACCACTCTTAATGCTTCCATTTCACACCTCCTAATGTCAAGCAGATTTTATATTACCATATATTGTACACAATTGCAACAACATTTTACAATACAGCACCGAAAAGGCGGCACAAAAAAGAACCCCCGGAAATCTTTACGATCTCACGGGGATCCTTTGTTTTTTATTCTGAATGATCAGATCTGCAGCTTACTCTGCGATGTCACCATACATGAAGTACCAGAAACCATAAGCGGAATGCCAGATACCGGTGATCTTCTCGCTCTGCAGCCAGAAGTCATTGTAGTAAGCAACAGGGATGCATCCTACCTGCTCCATCAGAACATCCTCAGCCTGATGAAGAGCTGCGGAACGCTCAGCGGTATCCATGGTGGAAGCTGCCTTCTCCATAGCTGCATCGAAGTCAGCATTGGAGAACTTACCATCGTTGTTACCGTTGCCGGTGCAGAACAGGTCTAACATATTGGAAGGATCGCTGTAGTCTCCTACCCATCCGTTACGTGCTACCATGTACTCACCGTTACGTCTCATCGGAGTGAAGCTGGACCACTCAACGATATTTACTTCTACGTTAATACCAAGCTCGCCCCATGCCTGCTGTAAGTACTCAGCAACAACCTTGTGGTAACCTGCATCGTTGGTAGTATAGGTGATGGTAGGAAGTCCTTCACCGTTAGGGTAGCCGGCATCAGCTAAGAGCTGCTTAGCTTCCTCAAGGTTAGCATCGAAATCCTCGGAGATATAGCTCTGACCACCGTTAGCATTTGCATTGAAGGAGCTGCCGTCGGTATCTACCCAGCCCTCACCTACGAGGTTGTATGCGGGAGAGTAGGTTCCCTGCATCAAGGTATTTGCTACATAATCACGATCAATTGCCAGGCTCAGAGCCTTACGAACATTTACATCTGCGAATGCAGGATCTTCCAGGTTCATGGACAGATAGTAAGTTCCCAGGTTAGGCTCTACATGGAACTCGGGGTTACCCTGTAAGCTGGGGATCTCCTGGGTAGGAACATCCTTGATGAACAGTACATCACCGGACTGGTATGCAGTATAAGCTGCGTTGGAATCCTCCATCAGTACGAATTTGATGCTGCCAAGCTTGATCGCATCTGCATTCCAGTAGTTAGGGTTCTTGGACATAGTAATGTGAGAACCGGGTACCCACTCGGTAATGTAGAAAGGTCCGTTGGAGATATAGGTCTCAGCTGCGGTAGCCCATGCATCGCCGTTAGCCTCTACGGTTGCCTGCTGAACAGGGCTCAGGGTAGCGAATGCTGCCAGAGACTCGAAGTAAGGGCAGGGATTGGAAAGCTCTACAACGAAGGTCTTAGCATCGGGAGCGGATACTGCCAGAGCATCCAGATCACCTGCCTGTGCCTCGTCAAAGCCCTTAACCATACCCAGAACAGTCTCAGCATAAGGAGCTGCTACTACGGGATCGCATACACGCTTCCAGCTGTATACGAAATCGTCTGCGGTCAGATCACTGCCGTCAGACCACTTTAATCCATCACGAAGATGGAAGGTCCAGGTAAGACCATCTTCAGATACTTCCCAGGTCTCAGCCTGTCCGGGAGCGATCTTACCATCCTGGTCAATTGTCAGAAGACACTCAAAAGAGTGAAGCAGCATATTACCGCCATCTACTGCACTGTTCAGTGCGGGATCAATGGTCTCGGGATCGGGACCGATCTGAACGGTAAGCTGTTTGCCTTCGGTACTAACTTCGGTTGCTGCTGCATCGGTCTTGGTGCTGTCAGTTGCACTGGCACTGCCGGTTGCAGAAGAACCATTGTCGCTGCTGCCGCATGCTGCCAGAGAACCTACCAGCATTGCTGCGGTGAGCAGCATAGCTAACTTCTTTTTCATAAAGTTATCCTCCTCTTTCTTTTCATACAAAAGCACTATGCTTTGTATAGCTTTATATTAAACAGCTAAATTGCTCAGCTGTCAATACCTAATTTCAGGCATTGATCTTCTCCACATGGTGGCATGCCACGTAGTGACCCTTTTCCACTTCTCTCCATTCGGGTTCCTTCTGTGCACAACACTCATCCGCATAAGGACATCTGGTGCGGAAACGGCATCCGGTAGGAGGATTTAAGGGGCTGGGTACATCTCCCTGCAGAACAATACGTTTACTTGCTCTTGCCTTGATGGGATCTGCAATGGGGATTGCAGAGATCAGGCTCTTGGTATAAGGATGCAGGCTTCGTGCTACCAGCTCGTAGCTGTCTGCCAGCTCTACCATTTTGCCCAGGTACATAACGCCGATACGGTCGGAGATATGTTTTACGACAGAGAGGTCATGTGCAATGAACAGATAGGTCAGTCCCATCTGCTCCTGCAGCTCCTCGAACATATTCACCACCTGTGCCTGGATCGATACATCCAGTGCGGAGATCGGCTCATCGCAGACGATGAACTGAGGGTTCACTGCCAGTGCTCTCGCAATGCCGACACGCTGACGCTGTCCGCCGGAGAATTCATGAGGATATCTGTTCGCATGCTCAGAGTTCAGTCCAACCTTCTCCAGCATGGAGATGATCCTATCATGACGTTCCTTCTTATTGGCAGCCAGCTTATGGATGTCGATGGCTTCCCCTACGATATCTCCTACGGTCATTCTGGGATCCAGACTTGCATAAGGATCCTGGAATACCATCTGCATCTTCTGACGATAAGGCAGCATATCCACCTTTACTTTATTTTCAACATCCAGGATCACATTGCCGTCAAATGTGATCTTGCCGCCGGTGGGCTCATATAATCGTAAGATAGAACGTCCGGTGGTGGTCTTACCACAGCCGCTCTCTCCTACCAGTCCGAGAGTCTCACCTTTATTTACAAAAAAGCTGACATCATCCACGGCCTTCACGAACTTACGGTTTTTACCCATGCCGCCTGCGGGGAAGTATTGCTTCAAATGTTCAACCTGAAGTAACTTATCACTCATTGGTATTTCCTCCCTCCATCTCAGCTTTCTGGTTCATAAAGCAGTGTGCATAATGCGTCTTACTAAAATCCGTCTTAGGAGGATTCTCTCTCAGGCAGATCTTCATGCAGTTCTTACAGCGGGGTGCGAATGCACATCCCTCGGGAGGATTCAGAAGATCCACCGGGTTACCCTCGATGGGGATCAGCTTCTCATGCTTCGTGCTGTCCAGACGGGGGATACTCTCCAGAAGACCCTTGGTATATTCATGCTTCGGATTGTAGAAGATCTCGTCACAGGTACCAGTCTCCACGATACGACCGGCATACATGACTGCAATACGGTCACACATGCTCGCCACGATACCCAGGTCATGGGTGATCATGATGATCGCCATGCCCAACTTGTCCTTCAGCTCCATCATCAGCTCCAGGATCTGCGCCTGAATGGTAACGTCCAGTGCGGTAGTAGGCTCATCGGCGATCAGAAGCTTCGGTTCACATGCCAGCGCGATCGCGATCATGACACGCTGTCTCATACCACCGGACAGCTCGTGGGGATACTGCTTCATACGCTTCTCCGGTTCATTGATACCTACCAGAGACAAAAGCTCCACTGCTCTTGCATATGCCTTTTTCTTGTCCGCATCGGTATGCAGACGGATCACTTCCATAATCTGATTACCAATGGTATATACGGGATTTAAGCTGGTCAGAGGATCCTGGAAAATAATGGAGACCTCTTTACCACGCATCTTGGAAAAATCTTTTTCGGTCATTTTCTCCACTTCGTGTCCATTGAAGTGAAGTTCTCCGCCGATCAGCTTACCGGGATAAGCGGTCAGTCCCATCAGACTGTATGCGGTTACGGATTTACCGGAACCACTCTCTCCTACGATGCCCAATACTTCCCCTTCCTTCAGGTGAATGGAGACATCGTTCAGTGCCTTTACTTCTCCGGCAGGAGTAAAGAAAGAGAGACGTTCATGCTGTATATCTACCAGATAATTGTTATCCATCTTCACTACTCCTTCCATTAATTCTTAAGCTTCGGGTCAAATGCGTCACGAAGTCCGTCACCAAACAGGTTAAAGCTTAAGATGATCAGACTGATCAGCAGACAGGGTGCAAACAGCAGGTACGGGAATGTGATCATTCCGTTAATGGCATCACTTGCAAGGCTTCCCAGGGAAGGCAGGGGAACTGCCACACCCATACCTAAGAAGCTCAGATAGCTCTCGGTAAAAATAGAGGAAGGGATCTGCAGTGTGGTGGTAACGATCAGCGTACCGATACAGTTGGTCAGCAGATGCTTTTTAATGATACGGCCATCCTTGGCTCCCAGAGCCTTGGCTGCCATGACATAATCATTTTCCTTCAGGGTCAGGATCTGGCTTCGTACCATACGTGCCATTCCTACCCAGTACAGCAATGCGAATACGATGAAGATACTGATCAGGTTAGATCCTACGATCTGCATCCATCCGAATCCGGGAAGCTGTGCCAGATTCGCCAGAGGGTCCTTTAACGCAAAGGACAGCAGCACGATCAGCAGGAAATCCGGTATCGTATAGATAATATCCACAATACGCATAATGATCAGATCCACCCATCCACCGAAGAAGGCAGAGATGGAACCGATCAGGGAACCGATCACGAAAATGATGGCAGTAGCGATCAGACCAACCAACAGGGAGATACGGCTTCCCATCATAACACGGATGGCATAATCACGGCCCATTTTATCTGTACCGAGCACATGGGGGAATACCTTCTCTCCCGCATCCATACGCTCTATCTCTTTCTCGGAATACTGCATGGGGTGCAGATTCTCGCTTCCTTTGATCTGTGTCTTGTAATCATAGGGATAAAATGCAGGCACGATAAAGGAAAAGATCATAACTACAATAATAACGAAGAGGCTGACCATGGCAACCTTATTCTTACGAAGTCTGCGGAAGCCATCCTGCCAGAAGCCCACGCTCTCGCGCATGATGACCTGACTCTGCTTCTCTTCTTCGTTCGCCGGCATAAAATCTTCCGGTTTATATTTTACATGAAAGCTCATAGCATTCGGTTCTTTCATCGGTATCTTCCTTCCTGTTAATCTTACTTCAACTTGATTCTGGGGTCGACGAGCTTATACACGATATCCACCAGCACATTCATGACAACCATCAGTGTTGCGAGGAAAATGGTGGTACCCATGATCATGGTGTAGTCACGGTTAATGATCGAGCTGACAAATTCATTGCCCAGACCGGGGATCGTGAAAATCTTCTCTACTACGAAGCTTCCTGTCATAGTATAAGCCATCATAGGACCTACATAGGTGATAACGGGGAGCAGTGCATTTCTCAGTGCATGCTTGAACAGACGGAAGAAAGGTTTTACTCCCTTCGCCGTAGCGGTTCTCATATAATCCTGCCCCAGAACATCCAGCATGGAAGAACGCATCAGTCTCATAATATAAGCAGTTGGGTACAATGCCAATGCGATCACGGGCATCACATAATGCTTCCAGGTACCGATTCCGTAGGTGGGCAGTATCTTTACCTTACTTCCCAGGAAATACAGAAGCAGAGTACATATAACGAAGCTTGGTACCGCAATACCACAAGTGGAGATCACGGAGATCACGCTGTCCAGCGTCTTGCCACGATGGGTAGCTGCCAGACATCCCAGAGGGATACCTACCAACAGCGCTACGATAACGGAAAGTCCACCTACTCTTGCAGATACAGGGAACTTGGATACTATAATAGAAGTAACGGTTCTTCCTCTCTGCTTCAGACTCTCTCCGAAATCACCGTGCAAAGCATCTTTCATATACGTCAGATACTGCTGGGACAAAGGCTTGTCCAGTCCATATTTTGCCTCCAGGGCTGCCTGTGCAGCAGGGCTTACTGCTTTCTCCGAGAGGAACGGACCACCGGGGACCATGTTCATCAGGAAAAAGGTGAGTGTTGCTACTGTAAAAATCGTGATCAGCGCCAGACCGATACGTTTTGCAATATATTTAAGCATCTCTTCAACTCCTTGCTTTTCTTTTGCCTACGGACATTCATAAAATACACTTTTCGTATTTGTATGCAAGTATACACGTACGTAAAATGTACTTTACTTTTCCGACAACGACTTTTGTTATATTACAACACTTTTTCAAGGCTGTCAACTGAATTACATATGAAGCATCTGCCAGTTTCCGTGACTCTGCCTCTTTTGCTGTCTCCTTCCGCTGTGCGTGTAGCGCGCACATTTGTCTGTATATTTATGAAAAAGTTTTTCAATAAAAATAGTCTCTGTTTTCAATTCCTGTATATAGTGTATATTTTCCAGTATATGATGTATATTTACACATTGTATTTTTGTTCTTTTTTCTTTCTCCCATGTATGTCTCTATAGTTTTCCTCAAAAAAAAAGAAGAATTTTTGGTGCAGAAAATTCTTCTTTTTTATACATTTTTTATTTTTTGTAGTTTACATTTTGTTGCGCAACCACTCAGATCTTGTGGAACGGCTCCATATATGCCGCGGCATCCTTTAACTCCTCTTCAATGGCAAGCAGCCGGTTGTACTTCGCCACACGATCGCTGCGACAGGGCGCTCCGGTCTTGATCTGTCCGGCATTCAGTGCCACCGCTATGTCCGCTATGGTGGTATCCTCCGTCTCGCCGGATCTGTGGGAGATCACTGCCTTGTAACCATTCTTGTGTGCCATCTCCACCGCTTCGAAGGCTTCGGACAGAGTTCCGATCTGATTGACTTTAACCAGAATGGCATTACCACAATGAAGTTTGATCCCGGCATCCAGCCGTTTTGTATTTGTGACAAACAGATCATCTCCCACTAACTGGATCTTCTCTCCCAGCCGTTTCGTCAGCTCCTGCCATCCGTCCCAGTCATTTTCATCCAGTCCGTCCTCAATAGAGATAATGGGATAGTTCTCTACGAGCCGTTCATAATACGAGATCATTTCTCCGGTATCCCGCAGGACTTCCTCTCCCTTCAGCTTACTCTCTCCGGGGAAATGGTACATTCCCGTTTTTTCATTATATAGTTCGCTGCTGGCGGCATCCATGGCGATCCGGATATCCTGCCCCGGCACATATCCGGAAGCTTCGATTGCCTCCACGAGGAGATCCAGCACACTCTCTGCATCCGGCAGATTGGGGGCAAAGCCGCCCTCATCCCCGACTCCGGTGGACAAGCCTTTCTCCTCCAGCAGTTTTTTCAGATTATGATAAATTTCCGCACAGATCCGTAACCCCTCCGCAAAGTTCTCCGCCTGCGCGGGCATGATCATGAACTCCTGGAAATCCACGGTGTTCGCCGCATGCTTTCCGCCGTTTAAGATATTCATCATAGGTACCGGCAGAAGTCTCGGAGAGATTCCTCCGAAGTAACGATACAGGGGAAGACCCAGTGCCTCCGCCGCTGCTCTTGCCACCGCCATGGACACTGCCAGCATGGCATTGGCTCCCAGGTTACTCTTATTGTCCGTGCCGTCCGTCTCCCGCAGGATCCGGTCGATACGGATCTGCTCCAATGCATTCTCTCCCACCAAAACACTTGCAATCTTTTCATCCACGTTTTTGACGGCATGCTGCACACCCAGTCCGAAATATCTGGTTTCTCCATCCCTGAGTTCCACAGCCTCGAACTGTCCGGTACTGGCTCCGGAGGGCACCGCTGCCATCCCCTGAAAACATCTGCCGTTCTCTCTGTCCTTCACCGTGACAGTGGCAGACACCGTGGGATTTCCTCTGGAATCCAGAATCTCCCTTCCATGTACTTCGACGATCTCCAGATATTTTTCCATAAAAAACCTCCTTACAGGCATCCTTAACTTACTTTTTCTTAGGTAAGTATGTCCCATAAGGAGGTTATTATTCAGATCTGCTATGTGTTAATACGCTTTTCCGGCAAGGATCTCACAGTAATCCTTATAATTTTTCTCAAGTAGTGCCGGAGTATCCAGTCCATAGGGACACTTGGATTTACATCTGCCACAATGCAGGCAATCCTCGATCTTACGCATTTTTGCCTGCATCTCGTCTGTCAGCTGTGCTGCTGAAGGTGCTCTGCGGATCATCAGGCTCATGCGGGCACAGTTGTTGATCTCGATCCCTGCCGGACAGGGCATGCAATAGCCGCAGCCTCTGCAGAACTCTCCCTGCAGTTCTTCTCTGTCACGATCGATCACCGCCTGTAATTCCGGTGTCAGTGTGGGAGGATTGTCGATATAGGATAAGAATTCATCCAGCTCATTCTCCCGCTGCACACCCCAGATGGGAAGCACATTGTCGAACTGTGCCAGATACGCATAGGCTGCTGCGGAATTATTGATCAGTCCGCCGGACAGTGCCTTCATGGCAATGAATCCCATGCCTGCCTTTTTGCAATCCTGTACCAGTTCCAGATCCTTGTCGGTAGCCAGATAGCAGAACGGAAACTGCAGTGTCTCATACAGTCCGCTTTCAATGGCTTCATGGGCAACATTCAGGCGGTGATTGGTAATACCAATGTGACGGATCATGCCTTTTTCTTTGGCTTCCAGCATGGCCTCATACAATCCCGTGCCATCTCCCGGCTTCGGGCAGAATGCCGGATTGTGGAACTGGTAGATGTCGATATAATCTGTTTTTAATTTTTCCAGGGAAGTGTGCAGCTCCTTCCAGAAGCCTTCTGCTGTGGTGGCTCCGGTCTTGGTAGCGATATATATTTTGTCACGCATACCCTCAAAGGCAGCGCCCACTTTCTCTTCGCTGTCAGTATAGTATCTGGCAGTGTCATAAAAGGTCACGCCTGCAGCATAGGCTTTGCGAAGCAGTCCAATGGCTGCTTCCTTGGAGATCCGCTGGATGGGCAGCGCTCCGAAGGAGTTTTTCTCTACGGTGATCCCGGTGCTGCCCAGAGTTACCAGATTTTTCTTCTGTTCCATATAATATAATTCTTCCTCCTGCTGATAAGAAGATATCATGTAAAAATCAGTTACAAAATCCTCAGGCACCGTGCAAAGTGCCTGAGGAATCTTCATCTGCTTTTATGGTTTCTGCGATCTTACCGAAAATATTCCGGTGATTACTTTTTAATTAACAGAGACTTTCCTGTCATTTCTGCCGGCTGCTCCATACCCATCACGTTGATCAGGGTAGGTACGATATCTGCCAGGCATCCGCCCTTTTTCAGCGTATAAGCAGGATCGTAGTTTACCAGGATGAACGGAACCGGATTGGTGGTATGTGCGGTATGAGGCTGACCGGTGGTGTAATCGATCATCTGCTCTGCGTTACCGTGGTCTGCACAGATGAACAGAACACCGTCTACATCCTTCACTGCCTGTACTGCCTTGCCTACGCACTCATCTACGGTCTCAATCGCCTTGATGGCTGCAGAGATCACACCGGTATGACCTACCATATCGGGGTTTGCGAAGTTGATCACGATCACATCATATTTTTCAGAGCGGATCGCATCAAGCAGTTTCCCGCAGACCTGAGGAGCACTCATCTCCGGCTTCAGATCATAGGTTGCCACATCCTTGGGAGAATTTACCAGGATACGATCCTCTCCCTCGTTGGGCTGCTCTACGCCGCCGTTGAAGAAGAAGGTTACATGTGCATACTTCTCAGTCTCGGCGATACGTGCCTGCTTCATGTCATGGGCTGCCAGCCACTCACCGAAGGTATTGGTAATGGCGATCTTGTGGAATGCCACTTCTTTATTAGGAATGGTAGGATCGTAATCGGAGAAGCATACAAAAGTAATATCCTTTCTCACACGGTCAAATCCCTTGAAGTCATCATCACAGAAGGCTCTGGTGATCTCTCTTGCACGGTCGGGACGGAAGTTGAAGAAGATCACGGAATCCTTGTCCTGCACCAGTCCGACTGCCTTGCCATCTTCTACAACAACAGTAGGTTTTACAAACTCATCGGTCTCTTCTCTGTCGTAAGACTCCTGGATACCACAGATACCGCAGGCAGCGGTCAGACCTTTGCCCTCGGTCATGGCGTCGTAAGCCAGCTGTACACGGTCATAATTGTTATCACGATCCATAGCATAATAACGGCCCATTACAGAAGCGATCTTACCTACACCGATTTTCTTCATTTCTTCATTTAACTGCTCTGCATAGCTCTTACCGCTGGCGGGAGGGGTATCACGTCCATCTAAGAAGCAGTGAACATATACTTTTTCCAGGCCCTGCTGCTTCGCCAGCTCCAGCAGGCCGTACAGATGGGTAATGTGGCTGTGTACGCCACCGTCGGATAACAGACCCATCAGATGCAGGGCGCTGTTGTTCTTCTTACAATTATCAATGGCTTTTAACAGAGCTTCATTCTTAAAAAAGTCGCCGTCCTGGATCTCCTTGGTGATACGGGTCAACTCCTGATATACGATACGGCCGGCACCCATATTCATATGACCTACCTCAGAGTTACCCATCTGACCTTCGGGAAGACCTACTGCCATACCGCTGGCATTACCATGTACAAAAGGATACTCCTTCATCAGGGAGTCCATTACAGGGGTATTGGCCTGTGCTACGGCGTTGCCCTCTACCTTATCATTCAATCCATAACCATCCAGGATCATTAATACAACCGGTTTCTTTCTCATCGATCGTTCCTCCATTTTTACTTTTGATTATTATAAATTACCAGTACGGCTCCGGAAAATGGTCTGCGTCCCGGATCCGTTCTGAAAGCTTACATTACATCCACCGAGATTATACACTGAAAACGACGGATGCGCAATAGTAACCGCTGATTTCTTGATCTGCATCTTTGGGCGTTTTTTCTGCAAATCATTTTTCTGCAAATCATCCGGATTTACTTGTATTTTTCCTGCATATGCGCTACAATATCCCTTAAACTCTCATTTGGGAAAAGGGGATATCTTATGGTTACATTATTGGCAAAATTATTTATCAGGGATCATGAAAACGTCACGGATTCCGGCGTTCGCCAGGCATATGGAATGCTCTGCGGTATCGTCGGGATTTTTTTCAACCTGATCCTGTTCACTACCAAGGCTCTGGCAGGCTTTTTCAGTCATTCCATCGCCATCACGGCGGATGCATTCAACAACCTGTCGGATGCAGCATCCTCCATCATTACGCTGGCAGGCTTCAAAATGGCGGGACAGAAGCCGGACTCTGACCATCCCTTCGGACACGGACGGATCGAATATATCTCCGGGCTGTTAGTCTCTATTTTAATCGTGCTCATGGGCTTCGAACTGGTAAAAAGCTCTGTAAGTAAGATTTTCCATCCGGAAGCTCCTGACTACTCCCCTGTCATTATCGGCATCCTGGTATTTTCGATCCTGGTAAAGTGCTATATGGCTCTGTATAACCGCAGCATCGGTTCCCGGATCGGTTCTGTGGCAATGAAGGCTACCGCCATTGACAGTTTGAGCGATATGATAGCAACCACCGTGGTTCTCATCGGCACTATCGTCTCCGCCGCCTCGGGCATCATTATCGACGGTTACTGTGGTGTGCTGGTGGGTATGTTCATCCTGTACTCCGGATTTGTCGCAGCCAAAGACACGATCAGTCCCCTGCTTGGGCAGCCCCCCGAGCCTGAACTGGTACAGCAGATTAACGACATCGTTCTCTCTTATGATGATGTCACCGGGATTCACGATCTGATCGTGCATAATTACGGCCCCGGAAGGACTCTGATCTCTCTGCATGCGGAGGTTCCTGCCGACGGTAATATTCTGACCCTGCACGATACGATCGATACCATAGAGCATGAACTGCGCAGCAAATTAAACTGTAACGCTGTGATCCACATGGATCCCGTCAGCACCAATGACCCCGAGACACTGTCCCTGAAAGCAGAGGTAAAAGCTTATCTGGATCAGATCGATCCAAAACTCAGCATGCATGATTTCCGCATCGTCAAGGGACTGACCCACACGAACCTCATTTTTGACATCGTAGTCCCCTATGATTATCCCGTTTCCGATCAGGATGTGGTTGACTCCGTCACGAAACGGATCCAGATGAACCACCCGGATTTCTACGCAGTGATTGATGTGGATAAGGCAGTGGTACAATAAAGTTTGTATTAAAAACGCCTTTTTTTGCATAAAAAATACAAAAACAGGAGATTTTGGCCTTTTATAAGAGCTTATTTTCGCTAAAATGGGAAAAATAATAAAATCAGTACAAAAAATGTTTGATTTAGAAGATTTTTTGTACTGATTTTGCTATTTTGATGCGATTTGCACCAAAACAATAGAAATGGCTGTAGGCAGAAATACCTATGACGTACAGATATTATGAGAAAATGTAGAACCCCTGCAGCGGATGGAATGTCCTTCCGGGAATGTTTGTCGGACGATGGTGATATTTTCTCGACCGCTATGTCACTTTTCGTCAGGAAATTCCCTCCGGGAGACCTGACACCCCGGAAGGATGTTCCATCCGCTGCGGGCGTTCGTGGGGGTTATGGCAACCCTACGTTACGAGCCATGCACTCAATTTATTCCTGGCTGTTGATGTAGTTGATCAGTCCCTCTGCGGCGATAATCTTCTGCATGAACTCGGGGAACGCCTGTCCCTGGAAGCTTTCGCCTGTGGTAAGATCTTGGATCACTCCGGTATTGAAATCTATCTCGACTTCATCGCCGTTTTGAATCTTCCGGGATGCCTCGGGACACTCAATGATGGGCAGTCCGATGTTAATGGCATTGCGGTAGAAGATTCTGGCGAAGGTCTCTGCGATGACACAGCTGACACCTGCAGCCTTGATGGCGATGGGGGCATGCTCTCTGGATGAGCCGCAGCCGAAGTTTTTCTCCGC
This sequence comes from Lachnospiraceae bacterium GAM79, assembly GCA_003584705.1. Taxonomy (GTDB): domain Bacteria; phylum Bacillota; class Clostridia; order Lachnospirales; family Lachnospiraceae; genus Acetatifactor; species Acetatifactor acetigignens. The sequence continues at coordinate 1,707,154 of AP018536.1, read as the reverse complement.
TACGATGATGTCACCCTTTTTTACATTTTTAATAAAGTCCCTGTCAATATCCTCCATACAGTGAGTGGCCAGTTCTGCAGGATCGGAGGAATTCAGATATCTTGCGGGAATGATAACGTCAGTATCCACGTTATCTCCGAATTTGAAAACTATTCCTTTTGCGTTGTTCATTTTCCGTTACCTTTCTATTTCTTATATTCATCTATTTCAGTTCACAAGGGCAGGAAATCTTGCCGGTGATGGCGCTGGCTGCCGCTACTGCAGGACTTGCCAGATAGATCTCGGATTTTACATGTCCCATACGTCCGACAAAGTTACGATTGGTCGTGGAGACACATCTCTCGCCTTCTGCCAGGATACCCATGTATCCACCAAGGCAGGGTCCACAGGTAGGAGTGCTTACGACTGCTCCCGCTTCAATAAAGGTCTTCAGAAGTCCCTCTTCCATGGCCTGCATATAGATGGACTGGGTGGCAGGAATTACGATGCAGCGCATGCCTTTCGCCACATGTCTGCTCTTGAGTACCTTTGCTGCGGTGCGCAGATCGTCAATACGTCCGTTGGTGCAGGAACCGATGACTACCTGGTCGATGGCAATGGCGTCCATCTCGTGGATCTCATCGATGGTATGTGTATTCTCCGGCAGATGAGGGAAGGCCACGGTAGGCCGTAAAGTGCTTAAGTCAATGGTATACTCCGCATCATACTGTGCATCCGGGTCTGCTTCGAATATTTTATAGGGACGCTTGGAGTGTTCTTCCATATAAGCAATAGCTTTCTCATCCACAGGGAAAATGCCGTTCTTGCCACCGGCCTCAATGGCCATATTGGCAATGGTGAAACGGTCATCCATGGACAGATTGGCGATACCGTCCCCTACAAATTCCATAGACTTGTACAGTGCACCGTCCACACCGATCATGCCGATGATATGTAAGATCACATCCTTACCACTGACCCATTCTGCGGGTTTGCCGGTCAGATTGAATTTGATTGCCGCAGGTACTTTGAACCATGCCTTACCGGTAGCCATACCGGCTGCCATATCCGTGCTTCCCACACCGGTGGAAAATGCTCCCAAAGCACCGTAAGTACAGGTATGGGAATCTGCACCGATGATCACATCTCCAGCTACAGTAAGTCCTTTCTCCGGAAGCAGGGCATGCTCGATACCCATCTCTCCCACTTCGAAATAATTGGTGATCTCATTGCGTCTTGCAAACTCACGGACACATTTGCAGTGCTCCGCAGACTTAATATCCTTATTGGGAACAAAATGATCCGGTACCAGTGCGATCTTATCCTTATCAAACACCCCCTGCACCTTCATTTTATCCATTTCCTTGATTGCCACCGGACTGGTGATATCGTTGCCCAGCACCAGATCCAGCTGTGCCTCGATCAGCTGTCCTGCCTGTACCTGCTCAAGACCCGCTGCACGGGCAAGTATCTTCTGTGTCATTGTCATTCCCATTGTTTACTGCTCCTTTTTCTCTTCATACAGCTTGTGCGTTCTGCACAGCTGTTCCACACTTCAGATCCGTAATACTTCTCTTTGAAGTTTTCATTATTGTAGCACACTCATTTGCAATTGAAAACATCCACATTTAACATATTTCTACGTAAATGTGGATGTTTTAGTATTAAAACATTGATTTATTTTATTATTATCATGCAACAGATTTTATGATAAACAGTCACTGTTTTCGTTCTTTTCTGCCGTCTCAGACTCTCTGGGAACCATATTTTGACCATTCTGTGACTTTACTTTCCAGGTCAATACCACCTTGAACAGATCTCCGTCCAGTTCGATCCGGAATTTGCCGCTCTGCAGTTCCGTGAAGCTTTTGGCGATGGCCAGCCCCAGTCCGCTGCCCTCGGTATTACGTGAGGTGTCTCCTCTGACGAACCGTTCCGTCAGTTCCTCTCCGGATACGGACAACTCCTGTGCCGTGATATTTTTTAAGATGATCGTCACATCCTCTTTTGCCGTGAAACCGTTGACATAGACTCTGGTGCCGGGTAACGCATACTTGGCAATATTGCCAAACAGATTTTCAAAAATACGGAAGGTTTTCTGACTGTCCAACGGCACGATGACCTTCTCTTCCGGCAGGCTCATCCGCACTTCCAGTCCGGCATCCGTCAGCTTGTCTTCCATCTCGAATTCCACCTGCTTGACCATGCTTACGATATCCACATCGCGGATATCAAGCGTGATATTCCGGGAATTTGCCTTGCTGACTTCAAACAGGTCTTCAATCAGTGCTTTCAGCCGCAAAGCTTTCCGATCCAGCGTCTCCAGATACTCCTTGCGCTGCTCCTGCGTCACTCCCGGCTCCTGCAGCAGCTTTACATAAGTAATGATAGCCGTCAGCGGGGTCTTCAGATCGTGGGATACATTCGTGATCAGTTCCGACTTCATCCGCTGGCTCTTTACTTCCTCCGCCACTGCATTACGAAAGCCCTCTTCGATCCGGTAGATCTGCGGCTTGAAGGGTTCAAATACTCCCAGATCCTCCTCAATGGTCACATTCAGATTGCCCTGGGCGATCTCATTAGTGGCCTTTAATAACAAACCATACTTTTTCTGTAATTTGCTGATATAGCGCCGCAGCAGAAAGTACAGTATCACAGAATAGATGATTGCGATGGTCAGTCCTCCCAGCGGCAGACTGCATATCACCACCAGGATCAGGGCATTCCACAGCACAATCCGCAGGATCAGCTTTTTGGCATCCTTCGTCACATCAAAATGCTCTGCATCATGATAGACATCCACCACCTTATCCCTGCCAATGGAGAATCCCTTCTTCATTCCTCTCCACAGTTTTTTCCAGAAAGGCACTAACAGATAGCACAAGCTGTGCTGTCTCAAATACGCTCTGGCTCCCTGAACCCGCATTGCCCGCAGGGATACTCCCAAGCACCAGGCAATGAAAAACAAGGCTGCCACTGCCAGAACATTTAATGCATAGGTCAGTATTGTGGTCGACATCTGTATCTGCGCACTGTTTCCCTGTAAAACCGTGTTCAGCGCATGACCGCTCCTTACCCAGGATACCAGTCCTACCACCTGTTCACTTCCAATGCCGGCGATCACCACAAGGATCACAACGATCGCCTCGACAGGCAGCTTCAGCAGAACCACCTTCTCCCAGGCTCTCTCTTCCTCAAGTCCCGGCAATACAAGCGCCAGCAGGAAGATCAACAGACACAGGATCAGAAACATCTGCTGGCATCCGGACAGATAGTAGGATGTATACTGGTCTCCCATGGAAAAGTAAACACTGACATTGTTCATGTCCTGATCATAATAAATATACTGACCGTTCTGTCCCAGACTCTGTGCCGCCTGTCTGGAGATGCAGTAGGTGATCTCACAATTTCTCGGCATTTCCAGCCGGAACATGGTATTATGACCGGCAGAGATTTCGCTGCCCATATTGGCATCCACCATGCGCGTAAGACCGCAATTACGGATCACTTCCGCCGCTGTCTTGCGAAGGGTTGTCGTATCCGATCCGATCACCGTATTCCCTAAGGTGGCATCATTTCCATAGTCGTCAAATACAAAAGTCAGATAAAAGCTCTGGTCCTCCGCCACAATATCCGTATCCGCCAGATTACTTAGGATCTCTCCGGTCTTAGTATCCCGGATCCTATAATCATACAAATTATTCAGCTGACCAAAGGAGCTTTCCAGGGTATTGAAGTGCTCTTCCAGGTATTCCCTGGTCTGTACTGCAAAGCTTCCCTGGGCTACATAGTCTTCGGGATCTTCTCCTTCCGGTATGGTGAGGTCCTCCGTATCTCCGTCCGCCATTTCTGCCCGCTTCTGGTCATCATTGAGCCATTCATTCCCCTCCGTGGACTGCATATATAATTCTCCATAGCTTAAGGAAGTCTGGTGTTCTTTGTTGTACAGATCACGGTAGAGCAGATAGCAGTTCTGATACAGATAAGTAATCGTATTCGACGTCTCCAGCGGATCCGCAATGTATTGTTCATTTCTCCTGCTCTCCGCCCTGCGCTCGAAGATTCCGTAACAGGCGGTAAAAATGCCGGAAGCTGCCAGACTGACAATCCATCCGATGATCAGCCATTTGACTGCGGGCTTTCTGTGTTCTCTGTGTTCTCTGTGTTCTGTTGTCTCCGCTTCTTTCACAGCCTCTGTTACCTGTTCCATTCTTACACCTCTCCAGTCATTTCCCTCTGCCTGCCGAAACGCTTTGTTTCCCACATCCGCATTTATTGTTTGTCGATCTTATAACCTACACCCCATACCACTTTCAGGTATTTGGGGTTGCGTGGATCGATCTCGATCTTCTCCCGGATGTTCCGCACATGTACCATAATAGTATCCGTGTTGACTGCTTTCTCGTTCCAGATACGCTCGTAGATCTCATCCGCGGAAAATACTCTGCCCGGATTCTTGATCAGGAGCTGTACGATCTTGAATTCCATAGGAGTCAGCTTCACTGCTTCTCCGTCCACCGTCACTTCCACGGTTTCTTCGTTCAGTTCCAGTCCACCGATGGTATACACATGGGATTTTTCCTGTTCTTCCCCACTGACCGCCGTCAGATATTTGGAATATCTGCGCAGATGGGAATTCACCCTCGCCAACAGCTCCAACGGTGTGAAGGGTTTGGTCACATAGTCATCCGCTCCCATATTTAATCCCATGATCTTGTCCACTTCCTCGGACTTGGCGGACAGCATGATCACCGGGAACTCGTGATTCTGCTCCCGCAGTTTCATTAACATCGTCACACCGTCCATCACCGGCATCATAATATCCAGGATAGCCAGATGGATCTCCTCCTGTGCTACGATCTCCAGTCCTTCCTTACCGTTGGCAGCTTTCCATACCTGATACCCCTGATTTTTCAGGTAAATCTCCACACCATCCCGGATCTCCTTATCATCCTCCACGATCAGAATATGATATTTATTGTTCTCCATGACTCCCTCTCATTCTGCCGCATGCGGCAAGGGGATTCTCTCCCCTGTCAGTTTCTGATTCTAAATTATAATTTCTAATTTCACCTACAGAAAAAACAAAAGATTTTCTAAAGATTTTTTTCGAGAAACGTTAGTATTTTTACTATGGGTACGATCAGTATCCCACAGAAAAAATTACTGACACCATGCACGAAATCCCAGGGCAGCCCACTGATGATCCAGGCAACCATTTTCTGAAAGCTTAAACCGTACAGCAGTGCCTGCGCCGGTGCATACAAAGTTCCGAATAAAAAGCCATGGGCAGCACACAGCAGCATATAGACAAGCGGACGAAGCTTCTCCGGAATCCGTTTTGGTAACAGCATGGTCGCTCCCCACAGCACTGCCCACAGATACAGGTAAGGGATCCACCAGGTGGCAAAACCGCAGAATATCCCGTTCAGGAGCACATATGTATAGATGGGATACAATGCTTTTTTCCGATATACCACGGTAAACGCAATCGTAAAAACACCAAGGAGGTGGACATTCGGTGCCACCTCCATGATCATCTTCGAAGCGTACATTAACGCTCCCAGCATTGCGAAAACCGCCATCTCTCTGATCGTCAGTTTTCCGTTTTTCAACTGTTATTTCTCCACTTTGAAGGAATAGGTATCACCGGCAGTCACAGAAGTGGCATCTACACCGGTAGAAGCATATTCGCCGTTGATGTAAAATGCCCAGTAGGTCTGGTCCACATCATAATCTGCCGTTACACCGTTTACCGTCTTCACATAGAGACCGTAATCTCCCTCTTCCCCTGCGATCATGCCGATCTGGGTCAGGGCATCCCCCACATTTTCCTTGTCTGTATGAATGGTAAAACTGCTCTCAGTGCCTTCCTTATCCGTTACGGTCAGGGCAAACTCGGTATTGCCCTCTCCCAGTTCACTGCCGTCCGCAAAGACTCCGTCCGTCTGCGTCTGTACGGATTCCTGTACTGTTCCCTGTGTGCTGCCGTTATCCCCGGGCTTACTGCCACAGGCGGTCATTCCGGCTGCCATGGTTACTGCCAGAAGCACTCCGCAGGCCCTTACTTTCCATTCTACACTTACTGATTTTTTCATAATTTTCCTCCGTTTTTATTTTCTGACAACTTCACCTTCGTTGTGCAAAAACGCATCAGGCCTGTTTATTTTTCACAGTTTACATGGTTATACTTCATCCTCATAGTACCGGATCATGCATACCAGTTCGCCGTCCTCTACGGACACCTCTGCTTCCTCTCCCAGGAATTCATTGCTGATCCCGATGGGGAAATCGTTGGTGATCACGGCATTTTCCAAAGGATATTTCATGCCGCGGATATTCACGCCTTTTACCTCCTTCGTCAGGGCAAACAGTGACATGGTGCCCTCCAGCTCCTTCCGGAAATGCACAGCTTCGTTCTGCAGTACGAGCACCATTCCCGTACCGTCTACCAGGTACCCCACCGCGCCATGATTTTTGAGATACAGCAGACACTGGATATTTGCCAGAGTATGATCAAATCTCCCACCTGTGGCCGCATAAATACGGAAATCGGTATAACCCAGCTCCAGCCCCCGCTTGATAGCTGCCAGCATGTCTGTGTCATCCTTACACTCCGGCAGGCGGCAGATCTTCTCCGGAACGGTCTGTTGTAACTGTTCCACAGCAAGCTTCTCCTGTTCGGTCATCGAGTCACAATCTCCGATAATCAGATCCGGCTCCACATGCAGGAGCCCGCAGTAGCTTAAGCCGCCGTCCACCGCGATCACATAATCTTCCTCCGTCACAGACAGTTCTCCCATCGTGAGATCTCCTGCGCCAATCAAAATACATTTACCCATAGTATTTACTTTTTTCCTTTCCTGTAACGGTTCCGTCCTTGCCATTCCCAAAGTCACATGAATGCGCCTGCGCCGCTTTGTGACCGGCCTTATTTCCGAAACAGACATTTCGTTTCGTCTGCGAGCCGTTACGCAATATTCTACAATTTCTGCGTTTACTTTTCAAGCCATACGCAGTATATTTAATCTGTTCAAACTTACAACGATACTCAGAGGATCAACATCCCTGTATGTGAAAGGCACTCTCATGAATCTATATGACAATCAGCCGCTGACCGTTGCGGAGCTCCGCAGATTGCAGGCTTTGGAAAACCGATATCGGAATGCTGCCAGAGAAGTGTTCACGAACCGTGTGGAATACTACCACAGGTTCACCGGTGGGCACTACACTTCTATCACCATCCGTGACCAGAAGACCCGCTGGGGAAGCTGTTCCTCGAGAGGAACTTTATCCTTCAATTACCGCCTGATCTACGGTCCCGCCGGTCCTCTGGATTATGTGGTAGTCCACGAGCTCTGCCACCTGACTCATATGAACCATTCGAAGGACTTCTGGAACATGGTCGAGCACATCATGCCGGATTACCGGATCTATAAGCAGTGGTTAAGGGAGCACGGACAGGAGCTTACCCTGACGACACATCTGAAAAAGCAGGGCATTCCCATCCGCCTTGGCTAAGGCGCCATGCTATAAATGGCGGCCTGTTTTTCAACAGACCGCCATCTTTTACTATTCTGCTCTACGCAGTGCTATCTTCCGTTTATCTGTTCTCGTTTACATAGACCTGTACACGGCTCTGAATGACACCTGCCACATCTCTCGCACTCTTCTGTCCTGAGAAGTATGCTCCGGCTTCTTCCGAAATGATATTGGAGATTGCCTCATTATAGTATCCTCTCTTGTTCACGCTTTCCACAAAGCTTACGATCCTGTCCACCTGCTCCTGTGTCAGCTGCGGCAGCAGTATTTCCTCCCCATTGATGTAATAGGTCTCATCGTATTCCACTTTGTTGCCGTTCTCATCCGTATAATACGGCTTCTTCGTAGCATCCTGCACATTCTTCTCAAAGGTGCTGCGAAGTACCGGAAGATTGTATTCCTGTTCCTGTATTTTATCCTGATATTCCTGTGTCAGATAGTAGCGCAGGAATTCCCATGCACCGTCCAGGTTCTTGGATTTTGCAGACAGGGCATACATCCTGTTACCTGCCCATAATATGGATCCCATGTCTCCATCGGTCGGGAAGCCCACAAAGGAGATATCCTCACCGAAGACACCGTTGATCGTACCGTTCAGATCACGGATGTTGCTGATGGAGATGCCATCCAGCAGGGTTCTGTCCTCACGGAACTGGGATTCATAGTTATTCCAGTAATCCTCTCCCCAGTAATCCTCTCCATATTCTACCGGCAGCCCGGCTGCATAGGTCAGCATTGCCACGAAATTATCCGTATCAAATGCACATTTTCCGGTGGATACATCCACGAAATCACTGCCACAATAATTCATCATGGTATACAGGAAGCTGTCTCTGGTCTCATCACTGAAGAGTGCGGTTCCTTCCGGCATGGTATCCCGGATCGTCTGCAGTTCTTCCATAGTAATGGAGGTACGGTCACCGAAAATAGATTCTTTTCCTACCATAGTAGAGATATAGAAGGAAGGAATCACATAGTACAGTTTACCGTCCACACGGTACGCATCCCAGACATTCTGCAGATAGTCGTTTTTCGATAATTCCTCATCCCCCGCAATGAGATCATCCACATTTGCCACCAGTCCCTTGGCAATATAGCTGTCCATTGACATATTGCTGTCCACGACCAGAATATCCGGCATTCCTCCGGAGATGATATCATTATTTAACTGCTTCACACCGAGAGTATAATCCTCTGAAGTGTTGTAGGTATTGTATTCCTTGACTACAATACGGTAAGTGTCACCGGACTTATTATACTCTACTACTTTTCTCTTCAGATCATAGTCGATATAGTTACCGGCCAGTGTAAGAACGATCCTGTCCTTGATATCCTCCGGCTTCACGTGGGTGAACAGACCGCCGCATATTTTGCCTTCGTTGTTATCATAGTAAAAGCCCAGGAACTGTTCCTCGTCCAGTATCAGGAAATTGTTCAGGCTGCCGGCATCCAGATCTGAATTGATATAACTCATGATCTGCTTCGACTCCTGTGTCTGCACATTATAACCAAACAATCCGTTACTATCGGCATAGTACAGGATGTCACCGTCTCCGGGCACCATATTATAATAACCGCCGTTGGTCAGTGTCGAGGAAAGCTTTATTCCTTCTGATACCGCATCTGTTGCAGGATCATAGGTTGCGATATACATATCCGTGTAATTGCTCTCATCATAATAGATGATCTGCAGCTTGCCATCCGGCGTAATGATATTCGAGCTTGCATTGTTGAAAAGTGTTGCTGCTGCCTCTGGCAGCTCCTTCCGGTCTGTGATACCCTCTTCCGTCACAGTGCATTTCTCTATTTTATCACCGCTTAACATCAGTGTCAGGGTCCCATCCTCATTGGGGATGATACTATGTACCCAGGAATAGCTTTCTTCTGTATTCATATCATTCAGATCAGCTTCCCATAAGATAGTCCCATCCGCACTCCAGCAGATCAATGTATAATCATTCGTACTGCTGTAATCATCTTCGGAATATGTCTCACTATAGTAATTGCGTATTCCGTAGACATTTCCATCCGAGCCGACCGTACAATTGTTGAGCGATGTGCTAGTATAACTGCTGTTCCCTGCCGGTGCATCTACCACATCCATATCCGCTGCCGCAATATCCTGTGTGCTGGCCGCCTGCTCCGTAAGAGGCACTGCTTCATTTCCGTCCCCAGAAGCCTCACCGCCCTGTGCAGGTGCCGGAGTAGCCGGAGCCTCTCCTTCCTTCCACATAGGCAGTTCTACGGTGCCAATGACGGTACCATCCTGTTTCATTGTAGTAAGATGCAGCGTACTCTGACTGCCGTTATCGGAATATTCATAGGTCTCAAACAGAAGGTAAACCGTATCTCCCTTTCTGGTCAGCAGATCAATATTCATATTGTCTGAATCCATATTGAGATCCAGGGCCTGTTCCTTAAATACATACTGTTTTGCAAGACTGGCATCGGCCGCACTGCTGCCGCCGTTTCCGTTCCCGCCGTTACCCTTTCCACAGGCAGTCAGACCTGCGATCATTGCCACGGTCAACGCGATACTGATCAGTTTTTTCCCTTTCTTTTTCATTCTCCCTCTCCTTTTCTTGTCTGTGTCTGTTGTTTTACGACTGCTGTTCCTCTTTTGTCTCCTCCGGTGTCTGCGTTTCCTCTGTCTGCATGTTCATTGTCTGCGCTTTCTCCGGCTCTTCCGAAGCTGCATCCGCAAGCTCTGTTTCCTCCGCCGGTTCATCCGTCAGCCAGGAGAATTCACTGTCTGCATAAGGGTCTTCCTCCAGTTCCCGTTCCAATTCCTCCAGGACATCCCTCTCCTTGTGGGGGTGCTTTTTCTCTCTGCGGCGTTCCACAGCCCGCTCTGCCTTATCCTTACCGGTATGCCATACCTCCTTCAAGGTCCAGCCCTTATGGCGCCACCAGTGTACAAAGCACCAGATAACGGTCACTACCGGATATAATAACAGAAGCAGCATAACTACCGTAAGCAATGCAATAATGTCTTCATAGCCTCTCGCCAGATTCTCCCAGTAGGGGTAGATGATGGCTTTTCCGTTCATGGAACGCGTTCCGAAGGCAAGGATTGTTTTGATCCGGTTGGGCAGAGAATAACGTCTGCTGTTTTCCACGATCTCAACGTTTTTCTCATCTATGCCGATCCCTTCTTTTACTTTGCCGTAGGCGAACTCATCCACAGGGTTCGGCATCACGATCTCGTAATGATTGATCCCGTTATTCGTACCATAAGCAGACAGTGTCTCATAAGACACATAGACCACCGTGGAATTCAGTCCCGCCGCTTTATCCATTCTGCTGTCCGGGCGCTGCACCACACCGGTGACGATATGGGGTACATTGCCGATATATACTGTCATGCCCACCACATCATTAGAGCCGAACAGCTGCCAGGCCGCATCCTGATCGATGATACAATAATCCTGCATCAGATCATTACCGGAAAAATAGGCGCCGGTGATCAGTTTCAACGGATGGAACATAAAAAAGTCTCCGCCGATACCGATGGCATTGGCATCCAGCGTATTTTTCCCGTTGACCAGGGTGATCTTGCCGTCCGCACTGTAGGCATCCACCCAGAGTCTTGCACTGGGGTTCTCTGAGGTCTCTGTAATAGAGGCCTCCTGCAGCACATTTTTCAGTGAATATTCAAAGCTTTGAATGGTATCCTCCGTCACTTCCGCTTTGGAGGAGAAAAAGCAGCTGATCTGTGCCACATCCTTTTTTTCACTCCAGCGTCCGGCCATCTGCTGGGCATCCTGGGTATTTGCCAGATGGTTGGTCCATCCCAGCAAAAGCAGGAACAGAAGAAAGGATACTACTGCACTGCAGTACCATATGCATTTCTTTTTATTCTGTATTCGAATCCGAAACATCTGATCTGTTTCTTCCTTCCTGTTAAATTATTTTCCGTCTGAAAGACCTTTTATGAATTATTTGCCAGTCTGACCAGCTTTCCTGCCTCTACCGGCTGGGTAGATGTCGTAATGACAAATTCAGAGCCATATAACGCCCCACTCACTGCGGACTGGGTGTCATCACTTGCCAACACTTCCACATCTACACGGGTTGCAACATAACGATTGCCCAGAGGACTGCTCTTGGATTCCACGATCAGGATAAACTTACCGTTGCTGTCCTCACGGATGGCACTGTTGGGTACGATCAGATCGTAATTGGCACTCTTCTGTCCTACGGATACATTTAAGGACTGTCCGGGTGTCACTTCATCTCCGGTGATATCAAAGGTCAGCAGCTTCTTCTGTCCGGGATCTGTGGTATCCGGCTTGATGCTGGCCAGGGTAATATCCATATCACTGTATCTCCAGGAGTTCACCAGGTCTGCCTTATCTCCCACAGAAAGTCTCTTCGCCTGATCATTGGTCACGGAGAAGCTCATGGTAAAGCCCTTACCCTCCGGCTGCATGGTCACCAGTGCAGTATCCGGCTGTGCCTCGTCTCCTGCCTTGACTGTTACGCTGGTAATGGTACCCGAAATGGGGGCTTCGATGCTGGCACCTACCGCATTCTCCTGTAATTTTGCGATATCATCTCTCTGCTTCTGGAGACTGTCTAACTGGTAATCCAGATTCAGTTCCGTGGAAATATCCTTCAGCAGCTGTTCCTTGGTATCCTGTGCTGCTTTCAGCTGGATATTTCGTTTATCCAGTTCGGTCTGCCAGTTCTGGGTCTGCACCGTCAGGGAATTGGTGCTGTTCTCCTTGCTGTTCTGTTTATCTGCCAGTGCCTTGTTGGCATCTGCAAGCGCTTTTACCTTCTCATCATATGCTTTCACCTTGTCCGGATTGTTATTGATAAATGCCTGTCGTTCATTGATCAGCGACTGATACTGTTCCCTGTTCTTCAGTGCCAGCTGGTATTCGTCCTCTGTCACCTGATTGACAAAGCCATTACCGGATACCGAACTTGCAATGTTCTCATTGTATTTATCGATGGTGGCCTGACAGGTGGCCTGAGCTGCCTGCCATTCGCTGATCTTGTCTTTCGCAATCTTGACTTCATCACTGTTTAATGCTGCCTGGGCTGCGTTCACCTTATTCTGCTCCGAACCGGTGTCTGGCGTTCCTCCGGCATCCACGTTCACCTGTGCGGTCTTCAGCTGATTGATTGCGTTGGTGGCTTCATCCACCTGCTTCTGCCATCTGTCGATCTCTGCCTCCGCCGCCACAATGCGACTCTGATAAGTGTTTATGGAAGCCACATTTCCGTTCTGTACATTCTGGAAGGTAGAATTGGAAATGTCACCGGATAACAATGCCAGCTCAAAATCCAGCATTGCCTTATCCAATGCAGCCTGGGCATCGGTCAGTTCCTTGCTTTCCTTATCCTCCAGTAACAGCAGGGGAGCTCCCTTCTCTACCTTGTCCCCGGTCTTTACCAGAACACTGGAGATCGTACGGGTCTCACTGATCTTCACATTATAAGGATCTCCGCTTTCCACCGTACCGGTACCGCGGATCTTCGCCGTGATGGTGCCAGACTGTACATATTGTGCCGCCACCTCCGGAAGGGAATAGTTCATAAATGTGTTGGAGAAAAATGTCAGCACTAACATTACAGACAAGAATATAATGGCTGCATTTTTAACCCATTCTCTTCTCTTTTTTCCACCGTTCTCGTTCATCTTGCTTCTCCTCTATACTTCTCTTTCTATCTGTACTCCGACAGTCGGATCCATGCCGGTATATCCTCAAAATCAGTGATCCTAGCCTTTGACACCGCCCTGGTAGGTAATTCCGTCTACCAGATATTCTTCTCCGTAGAGAAATACCAGAAGACTGGGCACCATGTAGATCGTAGCCACGGCGAATGCCAATCCGATCTCTCCGGAATTGATCTTGCTTAAGAATACGGACAAGGGATGCATCTCCGCATCGGATAACAGGATCAGCGGCTGTTCCACCATATTCCAGTAATCGATAAATACAAGGATGGCTGCGGAACACAGCGCTCCTTTGCACAACGGCATACAGATCAGCCGATAGATCTGCCACTCTCCGGCACCGTCAATCTGTGCCGCCTCCATGACCCCCACAGGAATTCTCTTCATGAACTTCGTCAGCAGATAGACTGCAAAGGGTGAAAAGATCCCGGGCAGCCAGATGGCCCAGTACGTATTTAATATATTCAGCTTTTCCGCCACCAGATAATTGGGTACCAGCGTTACCTGATACGGCATCAGCATCAATATCACATAGGAAAAAAATACCAAAGACCTCAGCTTCCCCGAGTACCTGGCGAATCCATAAGATGCCAGCGATGCCACGATCAGCTGAAACAGTACGATCGGTCCCACCAGGATCACGGAATTCCAGAATTTCAGCAGATATTCCGGGCTTTTCAAAAGTACCGTAGTATACTGGCTGAAGGATACAATATCCGGAATAAATTTCAAATTCACTTTTTCGGAAATATAGACCTTGCCGCCCTTATCATTCGTGGCAAATACCGAACCATAATTCGCTGATATCTCCGAAGATGACATGAAAGAATTGGTGATCGTCAGAACGATCGGCATCAGGAACAGTATGGCAAAAAAGGCTGCGATCACTGTTGCTATGCTGATGCGGACATTCTCAAATATCTTCTTTCTCTTTTTGAACCGGATTGCCCTTTTAAGTTCAGGCGGTACAGGTTTTTTAAGCTTCTGCTCCATCAGCCTTCCACATCCTTTCCGAAATGATTTTCCACTGCGAACAGAAGTCCGATGATCACGACCATGACGAGAGACATCAGTATCGCTGCTGCAGACAGCGTCTGATAATCCAGACTCTTGAACTTATTGTTCATGAAATGCTGCAGCATATAGATGGAATCGTAAGGATAATCTGTTGTCAGCAGATAGATCTCACGGAAGATCTTAAAAGAGCTGATCAGGGACATAATCGTCACAAACAAAAAAGTCGATGACAGATACCGGATCTTGATGTAAAAAAAGGTCTGTAGCGGTGTTGCGCTCTCCAGCCTCGCCACCTCCAGCAGCTCATTGGGAATGCTGGCCAGGGCTGCCATGAACAGGATCATATTATATCCAAGATTCTTCCACAAAAACAGGATTACGATAACAATGATGGAATAGCTGGACTTCAGCCAGTCAATCTTCTCTACGCCGAAGACTCCCAGAAGATCATTGACTGCACCGTTATAATGGAACAATACCTGCCAGATCAACACGATGGAGGCTACCGGTACCATCATGGGGCTTAAGAAAAACGTACGGAACTGGCTCCGGAACGGAAGTTTGGATTCCAATACAATGGCAAGCAGCAGGGACAATACCACTGCCAGCGGTACGGCAATGGCCGAGAACACAGCGGTATTATGTACCGCTGTACGGAAAGCGGCATTCTGCACTACATTTCTAAAGTTGTCTAAAAAGACAAAATTCATACTGATGGGATTGTCCACCAGGGAATAAAAGATCACAACCAGAAAGGGTAGAAAAAAGAACGCAAGAACTCCAAGGAAGCTGGGGGCTATAAAAAGCCCCGAGCTCCTCTTGAGTTTTCGCATTCTTCTATCTAATTTGTGATGCTTACGCGTATGTTTCACATGCTGTCTGCTCACGATATTTTAAGCCTTTCCTTTATCTGTTTTCATTCACATAGACCTGTACACGGCTCTGAATGACACCTGCCACATCCGCTACGGACTTCTGACCTTTGAAGAATGCTTCCGCTTCCTCCGTGATGATATTGGTGATCTCATCATTACCGGTTGCACTGGAAGGTTCAGCCACACTGATCAGCTCCTTCAGAATATTGATTTCTTCCTCGGTAGGAGTGTGATAGGTGTACTCCCAGTCTCCGTAACTGATGCCGGAAGTACCGTCCTCCGGAATCGGATTCCCGTTCTCATCCAGGATCTGCTCACCGTTTTCATCTGTCATATATGTCACATTCAGTGCCTTCTCCACCATATCATCCAGTGCAGACTTTCTGGCGGGAAGTCCATAGGAATATAGATCATCAAACGGCTGATTCAGGTAGTTCTCAATAAATGCCCATGCGCCGTCCTTGTTGGAGGATTTGGCGGTAATCGCATACAGCTCACTGGCCTGCATATAAGTACCGCTGCCACCGCCGGAGGTAGGATATCCGATATAGGTTACCGGCTCACCGAACATAGCTTCCTCCTCCTGAATACTGTTCAGCTGATAGATGCCTGTCATATTCAACAGTACTTCACCGGACTGGATCTTCGCCGGTGTAGATCTGTCATCATTCTGCCAGTCATACTCTTCGGGGAAGGTATTGACAAATTCCAGTACTTTCTGGAAATCTTCCGAATCAAAGCTGCACTTTCCCGTCTCCCAGTCAATATAGCTGTCCAGATCATAGGCTAACAGTGTGTACAGCATGCCGCTCTTGGTCATGCCCTCAAACAGGGAAGCACCTTCATGCTGGCCTGCATAGGCTATAATATCATCAATGGTCCAGCCCTTCTTATCACCCACTTCGGAGGTTCTGCCGACGATCGTGCTTAAGGTGAAGCTCTTGGGAATTCCCACCAGTTTTCCGTCAAAGGTATAACTGTCTACAATATTTTCAAAGAAATCATCCTTGCTTAATACACTGCTCTTCTCCAGATATGGTGTCATATCCTCGAATACACCCTTGGAAGCCAGTTCCTTGACATCCAGGCTGGACAGATCCAGGATATCCGGGCATCCGGCTCCGGAGGTAATATCATTGTTCATGGCTGTAATGCCATCCGCCCAGGAAGTTTCGGTCCAGTTATTATCATCGATATATGTTTTAATATTAACATGATATTCATTACTCTGCTTGTTGAAGGCTACGGCTGCTGCCTGAAGGCTCTGGGAGGTATACAGGGTTCCGATCGTGATCTGGGACTTCTGTGCTACCTCACTGGCCTTGGTTCTGGTCAGCTTCACCAGGTCAGTTTCCCCTGTGTTCCAGTCATTGACCACTGCCAGGATCTTACCGTCTGCGGTGGCTGCGGCATAGGTAACATAACTGCCGTTAATATCACTGTCCAGCCAGCTCAGTACTTCGGTAGTCTTCTGGTCTGCGAGACTATAATCATACAGGGCAGTATCCGTATTCACCAGGAGATCATTTTCTATTCCGGCACATAATCCTCCGTTGCCGTTCGTGTTCGGGAAGTTATCATATGTCTGTCCCAATGCCTTGCCGTCAAAGTCGATCTGGGATAGCTTCACGTTGCCGGATTGGTCATAATAAGCCAGGTATACCTTGCCGTCTTTTGCTTTTCCCATGCCCTGGATCCACTGGCTGTCCGTCTGCACAGCTCCCTGAAATTGTCCGTCACTGCCAAACAGCCGGATCAGTGAATCAGAGCTGATATAAAATCTGCCCTGGTCGTCCAGGCACATGCTGCCCACATAAGAATTGTTCTCATCCTGCTGCATGATGTCCGTGATATCCTGTACCATCAGTTCCGTACCGGATGCATCGTACTTGTGCAATACCGTCGTCTGCTGTGTATAAGCGTCATCACCTTCTGTGGCATTCCACTCAAATTCCGCAGTATAAATATTACCTTCTGCGTCTGCCTGCATGGAATAGATCCCACCGCCGTCAGCATTAATGGTGATCGGCAGATCCTCCCGGGAACCGTCTGTCAGCGAGTAAGCTCCAAGCACGACCTTGCTCTCACCGGAAGCTTCATCCCATTGGTAATTTGTATAATACAGCTTATCTCCCTGTACTGTCATGTTGCTGTAGCTGGAATTCGTATTATCATCCAACTCCAGGTATTCGGGAACATATACATATTCCTTCTGTTCTGTCTGTCCCACCTGATTCGATCCATCCTGCCTGCCGCAGGCTGCAAGCGACATTGCCATAACGGATGCCAGTGCGATCGCGGTTGCTTTTCTGCCCCTTAAATTTTTTCTCATATATTTCTCTCCTCTTAATTACAGGTAGCGCCTTACGCTCTTCCCCTGAAAGCAAGTTCTACGGAACATTCCATATTGCTTACTTATTTATGCATATTATACCCTATTTCTATAGTAAAAGCATCTTAAGAATTTATGAACTTAGATTACGATGCCAGGGTCAAAAGGTCTAAGCCCACATGAGCTTGCTCATAAATGGGTGAAAGACCTTATGACCCGCCCCGATATGAGCATAAAAGCGGGATGATAATCCCACGATATGCGAATAGAGGGTAGGGTGCTATGTGCCAGTGGCACATGTTTAGCACGGACCGAAGCGGAGCGGAGAAGTGGGAGTGCGTAGCACGGAACAATCCGTAGGCATCAAAGTCGGGGGGGTGACCCCGACATCACATTACGATGTGTATAAAAAAAGTATAGGTCCAGGGGACCTATACCATCTTATGCATTTCCTCTTTTCTTCTGTGATGCCGGTACAGGCTTCCCAGTCTGTTATAGAACCAGAAGGACTGTACCAGAATATTATTGGCTTTTCCGATTTTCTCCTTGGTAGTGCCGCGGTAATAGGAGCCTCCGCATTTGATCCCTTCTCCCAGCTTCACTGCCCGGATCAAATCGGATTCACAACTGATCTTCTCTGGTATATCGGTATACGCCATACCGATACAGTCCGTTTTGTGAGCATCGCTTCCACCGAAGGTTGGCAGTGCGTACATTTCCGCCAGTACCTTTGCGCAATGGTTGCTCTCTACACTCTCACAGGCATTGAAGCCTTCCAGAAAATCAAACTGATTCATCACCGCCATCTGATTCCGCTTCTTCAGGGTATTGGTGAAGCTTAAATATTTCTCTCCGCAGGGATGTGCCGGCCCTAATATTCCACCGTTCTTATGCACGATATCGATCAGGATCTGCACCGGCAATCCACGAAGCTCCAGAATTTTCAGCTTAATGGTCTCCGGCATGATCACCAGAATATGTCCTGCATCAATGGTATCGTATTCAATCCCCTTCAACACCACAAAGTCTTTAAATTTTTGATCTTTTATATTTCGTTTCCACGTGCGGTAACCATTATAAGAATTATGATCACTGACCAGCATACCGTTAAAACCCTTGCGGATCAATTCCGCAATAAAATCGTCAATAGGAACCTTTCCATCCATAGATCCTTCTTTTGTATGACAATGCATATCAAATTTCATCTGTTTTGTTCCTTCTTTCTCTTGTGGCTTACGTCTTTGGTCCATGCCAAGTATAACAGATTCCCTCATATCATACAACGCTTTTACGAAAAAATGTCTGTAAGTTTCTGACATTATACACTGATTTTACCACTATTTCCGCTGTTTTTGGCATTACACCGGAAACGTAAAGCAGGCACCGGCCTTTTATAGCCGATGCCTGCATATTTTTCTGCTATTCAGACAAATGTCTTACTTTACCACACGTACGCGGAAGACACCGTCGATCTTCTGTAAGGATTCTACCAGATCCTGTGTTGCCGCATTTTCAATATCCAGCATGGTATATGCCACTTCACCGCGGGATTTATTGGTCATATCGGAGATATTGATGTTCTTCTCACCGATCACTGCGGTAAACTGATTCAACATATTGGCAATATTTTTATGGAAAATTGCAATTCTTCCGGCCTGGCTGCATACGCCCATATCGCAGGCAGGATAATTTACGCTGTTGCGGATATTGCCGTTCTCCAGATAATCCATCAGTTCTTCCACAGCCATCTTCGCACAGTTATCCTCGGATTCCTCGGTGCTTGCGCCCAGATGAGGGATCACGATACAGCCGGGCTGTCCTGCTGTCGTAGGATTCGGGAAATCAGATACATAACGGGCTACCTTGCCACTCTTTAATGCCTCCAGGACATCTGCCTCATTTGCCAGCAGATCTCTTGCAAAGTTTAACAGGACCACGCCATCTTTCATTTTGCTGATAGCTTCCTTGTTGATCATACCCTTTGTGGAATCCAGAAGCGGTACATGTATCGTAATGTAATCACAGTCTGCATAAATTTCTTCCACATTCGTCACATGCTTGACAGAACGGCTTAAGTTCCATGCAGCATTGACGGATACGTAAGGATCATAGCCATAGACTTCCATGCCAAGGCTTACTGCTGTATTGGCTACCTTAACGCCGATAGCACCCAGACCGATGACACCTAACTTTTTGCCCATTACTTCCGTACCGGCGAATTTCTTCTTTTCTTTTTCTGCGGCTTTGGCAATGTCAGCGTTGTCTTTGGATGCCTTGACCCATTCGATACCGCCTACTACATCACGGGCAGCTAACAGCATACCAGCGATCACCAGTTCCTTTACACCATTGGCGTTGGCACCGGGCGTATTGAATACTACGATACCCTTTTCCGCACATTTATCCAGCGGAATGTTATTGACACCGGCTCCGGCTCTCGCTACTGCCAGAAGATTTTCCGGCAGATCCATCTCATGCATGGAAGCACTGCGGACCAGAACGCCCTCTGCGTCATTTATATTATCGGTTACTTTATAGTCTGCTGTCAGACGATCCAGTCCCACTTTGGAAATGGGATTCAGGCAATTGATCTGAAACATAGTTTTCTCCCCCTTAAGCATTCTCCGCTTCAAACTTCTTCATGAACTCTACCAGCTTCTCCACACCCTCGATGGGCATTGCATTGTAGATACTTGCTCTCATGCCGCCTACGGTTCTGTGACCTTTCAGGTTCTCGAAGCCTGCCTCCTTCGCCTCTTTGACGAATTTGGCATCTAACTCCTCATTACCGGTAATGAACGGAACATTCATCAGGGATCTGTCTTCCTTGCGGACGGTTCCCTTGAACAGCTTGCTTTCATCCAGGTAGTCATACAGGATCTTCGCCTTTTTCTCATTGCGCTCCTTCATTGCTTCCAGACCGCCCATCTTCTTCAGCCATTTAAATACCTTGCCGCAGATGTAGATGCCGTATGCGGGAGGCGTATTGTACAGAGAATCCGCATCTGCATGGATCTTATAACGAAGCATGGTCGGTGTACCGGGAAGCACATCCTCAGTGATCAGATCCTCACGGATGATCACGATAACCACACCTGCAGGTCCGATATTTTTCTGTACGCCGCCATAGATCACACCGTATTTTGTCACATCTACCGGCTCGGATAAAAAGCAGCTGGATACATCTGCAACCAGGGGCTTACCCTTAGTATTGGGCAGGGTCTTGAATTTCGTACCGTAGATGGTATTATTCTCGCATATGTACACGTAATCGGCATCCTCGCTGATGGGCAGATCGGAGCAATCGGGAATATAAGAGAAGGTCTTATCCTCAGAAGAAGCGATCTTATTTGCCTTGCCGTACAGGGAAGCCTCCTGATATGCCTTCTTCGCCCACTGACCGGTTACGATGTAGTCTGCCACACGGTTCTTCATCAGGTTCATGGGGATCATGGCAAACTGCTGGCTCGCACCGCCCTGCAAAAACAGTACCTTATAGTTGTCCGGGATATTCATCAGTTCTCTGAGATCAGCTTCCGCTTCCTTAATGATCGTATCATAGGCTTTAGATCGATGGCTCATCTCCATTACGGACATGCCGGTTCCTCTATAATCCAGCATTTCATCGGCTGCTTCCTGCAATACCTCCTCAGGGAGTACTGCAGGGCCTGCGGAAAAGTTATACACTCTTGCCATTTTCAAAGACCTCCTCGATATTTTCTAAATTTTTTATAAAAAGCATAGGTATAGAATAAGCTTTTCATTTGCTTTAGTCAACTACATTGTTAAATTATTTTCAAAATGTTCGCATCCCTCACACATTTTGTCAGAAAATGTCTGTTTTATTAATAAAACATTACGACAGGGGTACCGATCTGTACCATGTCGTACAATTCTTCCATTTTGTCCTTCGGTGTATTGATACAGCCATGGGAACCGGCAGTCTGGTAGATGTCCCCGCCGAACTCTTTTCTCCAGCTGGCATCGTGGATACCGATGCTGCCCTTTACAGGTACCCAGAATTTCACAGGGGAGGCATAGCCCGGTCCCCGCAGTACTCTGTCCTTCTGCTTGTTATAGACGAAATTCACCCCCTCCGGTGTTCCCATACGTCTGCGCATGTTGCCGGTCACCACATCCGTCTCCAGCCGCAGTTCCCCCTTTTCATAATAGTACATTTTCTGTTGTGTCATATCCACTTCGATATAGGTATCTCCGATGTCATCCCTGCCATAGCAGAAAGCTTCTCTCTCGTAAGTGGGAACATGGGACTGCTGTGTCCCCGTATGTACACCGGCATCCAGCAGATGCTCCATCAGGTATGCAGTCTCTTTTTTCTGATCCAGCTTGCTTCCATAGGTGCCGCCCTCGATGGTGATCACATCTCCTCTGGTACTGTGGAATTGTCTGGTACGGCCATAACCGTCATACTTTTCGGCCAGCTGCTCTACATACGCCGTCACGGCTTCTTCATCCAGTACAAAGTTACCTGTCTGATCCGTCACCGGCAGACCATTCTCCGTCACCAGAAAAGAGGCACAGTCCGCTGCCGTCACCGGATGTCTCTCCTGTCCAAAGCAATAGACAATATCACAGCTCTGATAACGTTCAATCTCCTTCCAGAGATTCCGCAGAGTTTTCTGGTTCTCATTTGGAGTGATGTCATAATAACAGCCACTATCTGACAGGTTTAACGTCTCCTGCCCGTTTTCTACTGTGTTCTCCAACGCCAAAAAAGCCTTCTCCAAGTCAATGCGTCCCGCAAGTCCATCCGTGAAGACGTACTCGCCCGACGTATCCCGGGCAAGGCTGTAATCCTTGTTCTTATGTTGTTCGGCCCGTACAAATTCCAAAGAATCATAAGCTCTCCGAAGCGCATCCACATCCACGGTCACTGTGGGAGAAAGTTCCCTCCGGGAGTGAAACAGAACATTGTCCACCCACAGGAACGGATTCTGTTCCTGCCGGTAATGTTCCAGTACGTTACTGTAATCTGCCTGATAATCTGCTTCCGCAAGAGAGATTGTATACTCTGTCCCCTCTCTGTCAACGATGACAATATTCGGAGCCTCTGTACGCAACAAAAGCTCCGAATTCACTTCCTCCACCGTTTTTCCGGTACAGTAGACACCGTTGATCCAGGTATTTACAGAGAAGCCTTCTCTGTAATAAAATGCCAGAATAAAATATCCGGTCAGTAATAACAGCAAAAATAAAAGTACTGCCAAAACTAATCTTTTCGTCGTCTTTTTCATCAGGACTGCCTTTTCAAATCATCTCCGTCAAACACTTCGCTGATGGGGGCTCCTGCCGGAACCATGGGGAATACCTTATCATCCTCCGGGATCATGCACTCGATCAGTACCGGTGCTTTCAGGGCAATGGCCTTCTCGATGGCCGGTGCCACTTCTTCCTTTTTGGTCACGCGGATGGCGGTACAGCCCAGTCCTTCTGCCACCTTGCAGAAATCCACCTTATCCTTCAGTACTGTCTGGGAATAGCGTTTCCCATAGAACAGTGTCTGCCACTGTCTTACCATGCCCAGCACCTGGTTGTTGATGACCACCTGGATGATGGGAATGTTGTAACGGCTGGCAGTAGCCAGTTCATTCATGTTCATGCGGAAACATCCGTCGCCTGCAATGTTGATGCAGACCTTATCCGGCTGTCCGATCTGCGCACCGATGCAGGCTCCCAGACCGTAACCCATGGTACCTAATCCTCCGGAAGACAGGAAGGTACGGGGCTTCGTATAATGATAATACTGTGCCGCCCACATCTGATGCTGTCCCACGTCTGTGGTGATGATGGCTTCTCCGTTCGTTACACGGTCAATCTCCTGCATGATATAAGGACAGGACAGATTTTCGTCATCGTATTTCAGGGGATATTTTTCCTTCAGTTCCATTATATGCGCCATCCACTCCGGATGTTCCTGTTTCGACAGGCAGGCATTCAATTCGGTCAGAGTCTTCTTCAGATCTCCTACCAGAGATGCATCCACACGGATATTCTTGTTGATCTCCGCAGCATCCACATCCAGTTGGATGATTCTTGCGTTCTCTGCGAACTTCTTCGGGTTACCCGTCACACGGTCTGAGAATCTGGCTCCCAGTGCTACTAACAGGTCACACTCACTGACGCCCAGATTGGAAGTCTTGGTGCCGTGCATACCGATCATTCCTGTATAGCGCTCGCTTCTGCCGTCAAAAGCGCCTTTTCCCATCAGGGTATCGCATACCGGTGCATCGATAAGTTCCGCGAACTCTGCCACCTCTGCACTTGCTCCGGAGATAATAGCACCGCCGCCCAGATAGATATACGGCTTCTTTGCCTTATGTATCATTTCCGCTACCAGCATCAGTTCTTCTCTGGTGTAGCGGGTCACTCTTTCCTCCGGCTGAATGGTCACAGGTGTATACTCGCAGGTTGCCGCAGTCACATCCTTCGTAATATCGATCAGCACAGGGCCCGGTCTGCCGCTTCTGGCAATATGGAATGCCTTGCGAATGGTATCTGCCAGGATCTCCACATTTTTCACAATATAGCCATGCTTCGTAATAGGCATGGTCACGCCGGCGATATCCACCTCCTGGAAGCTGTCCTTACCGAGTAAAGGCAAGGTAACGTTGGCGGTGATCGCTACCATCGGTACAGAATCCATGTAAGCCGTAGCAATACCAGTGACCAGATTCGTGGCACCGGGACCGCTGGTAGCCATGCAGACACCTACTTTTCCCGTAGCTCTCGCATAGCCGTCCGCCGCATGTGCCGCCCCCTGTTCATGGGAAGTCAGAATATGTTTGATCTCCTCACTGTGCTTATAAAGTGCGTCATAAATATTAAGGATTGCTCCGCCGGGGTAACCGAATACGGTATCTACCCCCTGTTCCTTCAGACATTCTACCAGAATTTCCGATCCCGTTAACTGCATTTCAAAATCCCTCCGGTTATTTAATGATTGCTTAGTTCTTCTGAGAAGGTGCTTCCAGTACCGCACCACGGTTGCCGCTGGTCACCAGTTCATGATATCTTGCCAGATAGCCTGTGGTGATCTTGGGTTCTCTGGGCTGCCATTTTGCTCTTCTCGCTGCCAGTTCTTCGTCAGATACCAGTACATCCAGCTTGTTCTCCGGGATATTGATACGGATGATGTCTCCCTCTTCCACCAGTGCGATCGGGCCGCCCACTGCTGCCTCCGGAGACACATGTCCGATGGATGCGCCGCGGGAAGCTCCGGAGAAACGTCCGTCAGTGATCAGTGCCA
Source organism: Lachnospiraceae bacterium GAM79 (assembly GCA_003584705.1). Taxonomy (GTDB): domain Bacteria; phylum Bacillota; class Clostridia; order Lachnospirales; family Lachnospiraceae; genus Acetatifactor; species Acetatifactor acetigignens. Next base: position 1,682,453 of record AP018536.1, on the reverse strand, counting down.
CGCTGGAACCCAGTCCCATTCCTGCGATGGCAGAAGTAGGATTCAGCATCTCACGCATGCCGGGGCCTCCCTTGGGGCCTTCGTAACGGATTACCACTACGTCACCTGCCACGATTCTGCCGGACTTAATGGCATCAATAGCATCCTCTTCACAGTCGAATACTCTGGCAGGGCCCTCGTGTACCAACATCTCAGGTGCTACAGCGGATCTCTTGACCACGCCGCTGTCCGGTGCCAGATTCCCCTTCAGTACAGCGATACCTCCGGTCTGGGAGTAAGGATTTTCCACAGGACGGATGACTTCCGGATTCTTGTTTACACAATTCTTAATATTCTCGCCTACGGTAGTGCCGTTTGCTGTCAGACAATCGAGGTTCAAAAGTCCCTTCTTGGACAGTTCATTCATTACCGCATAGACACCGCCTGCTTCATTCAGATCTTCCATATAAGTAGGGCCCGCCGGTGCCAGGTGGCACAGGTTCGGAGTCTTGGCGGAGATCTCGTTGGCGATCTCCAGATTCAGTTCCACGCCGGCTTCTCTTGCAATAGCGGGCAGATGCAGCATAGTATTCGTGGAGCAGCCCAGCGCCATATCTACCGTCAGTGCATTCTGGAATGCTTCCGGTGTCATAATGTCTCTGGGACGGATATTTTTCTCTACCAGTTCCATGATCTTCATGCCGGCATGTTTTGCCAGACGGATACGCTCGGAATATACGGCAGGAATGGTGCCGTTGCCTCTCAGTCCCATACCGATAGCCTCGGTCAGGCAGTTCATGGAGTTCGCGGTGTACATACCGGAGCAGGAACCGCAGGTAGGACATACCTTTTCCTCGAATTCAGCCAGTTCATCCATAGTCATGGTACCGGCTGCCACACTTCCCACTGCCTCGAACATAGAGGATAAGCTTCTCTTCTGTCCGTGTACATGTCCGGCTAACATGGGACCGCCGGATACGAAGATCGTAGGAATATTCACTCTGGCTGCCGCCATCAAAAGTCCGGGAACGTTCTTGTCACAGTTGGGAATACACACCAGACCGTCAAATCCGTGTGCCATAGCCATGCACTCGGTGCTGTCGGCAATCAGATCCCTGGTCACAAGGGAATATTTCATTCCCACATGTCCCATGGCAATACCGTCGCATACAGCGATGGCGGGGAATACTACCGGCATACCACCTGCCATGGCTACGCCCATTTTTACAGCTTCGGTGATCTTATCCAGATTCATATGTCCGGGTACGATCTCATTGAAGGAGCTGACGATACCGATCATGGGGCGTCTTCTCTCTTCTTCGGTAAATCCCAGGGCATTGAACAGACTTCTGTGGGGTGCCTGGGCAGTTCCTGTCTTTACAGAATCACTTCTCATATCTTTGTCTCTCTTTCTCTTCTCTATTCGCAAATGTAACCGCTTAATTGTTGTCAGATTCTTTCTGCCAGAAGGTCGCCCATCTCGGTACAGCCTACCCGCGTGCAGCCCTCAGACATGATATCGCCGGTGCGGAAGCCGTCCTGCAATACTTTCTTCACCGCTGCCTCGATGGCATCTGCTTCTTCATCCAGGTCAAAGCTGTAACGAAGCATCATAGCCGCGCTTAAAACAGTGGCGATAGGGTTTGCAATATCTTTACCGGCAATGTCCGGAGCGGAACCGTGGCTGGGCTCGTAGAGACCGAACTTTGTATCGTTCAAGCTGGCACTGGCTAACATTCCGATGGAACCGGTCACCATACTTGCCTCATCGGACAGGATATCTCCGAACATATTCTCTGTCAGGATCACATCAAACTGTGCGGGATCCTTCACCAGCTGCATGGCACAATTGTCTACCAGCATATGTTCCAAAGTAACGTCAGGATAATCCTTCGCGACCTCTTCCACGACCTTTCTCCACAATCTGGAGGAATCCAGGACATTGGCTTTATCCACGCTGGTTACTTTTTTCCTGCGCTTTCTGGCAATATCAAATCCCTTGATGGCAATACGACGGATTTCATTTTCATTATAAGTCAGGGTATCGATAGCTTTTCTCACGCCGTTCTCTTCGATGGTCCTGCGCTCACCGAAATAAAGTCCACCGGTCAGTTCTCTCATGATCAGCATGTCAAATCCGGCTTTGCTGATCTCCTCCTTCAGGGGACATGCCGCTGCCAGTTCATCGTAAAGTACTGCGGGTCTTAAATTAGCAAACAGATTCAATGCCTTACGCAGTGCCAGCAGTCCCGCCTCGGGACGCTTCTCGGGAGGAAGCTTGTACCAGGGAGAGGTAGTAGTGTTGCCGCCAATGGATCCCATCAGCACCGCATCTGCTGCTTTGGCATCCGCAATCGCTTCCTCGGTCAGAGGTACACCGTGGACATCAATAGAGGCTCCTCCCATCAGAATATCTTTATAGATCATTTTATGACCATATTTATGCGCAACTTTGTCTAAAACTTTTTTCGTCTCCCTGACGATCTCCGGTCCGATGCCATCGCCGGGAATACAGGTGATATTCCATTCCATAGTATTATTTTCCTCATTTCCTGTGAGATTTCCTGTATTTTCCGTTGGAAATACTTATTTCATAATAACTGATAGATGCTCAAATTTCAATATTGAAAATTAACATAAATGCAAATTCATACATTAAAATAGATCAACTTTGTTTGGATTTCATAGATATAAAAAAGAAGCAACACCATCTTCTGGCATTGCTCCTTTTTCACTTTTTCTTAGTTCTCGCCGGGCTTCTCCACCTTGCTGATAGCGGATTTCTCCATAGGGATACGGCAGTTCTTGTTGTTACCGAATTCTACGATCACAGTATCATCGGTAATGTCGATCACGATGCCATAGAAACCGGAAGTGGTCAGAACGCAGTCACCTGTCTCTAAGTTGGACAGCATTGCAGCTACTCTCTTCTGTTCCTTCTTCTGCGGTCTCATAAAGAAAAACCACATTGCACCGATCAATACTGCATATACAAGAAGCATAACGATCATGCTGGTTCCGGAACCTGCTGCAGCAGCCTCTGACTCAGTTAATAAAATACCCATTTGTTCCTCCATTCCGGCGTGTTACGCCTGTAAAACTTTCTGTACAAGTAAGTATGATACACAAAAATAGCTTAAGGGGCAAGTCTTTTTGCACAAAATTGTATGAAATTCCTCTAAACTCCGACAGTTGTAACTTATTCTAACGGTGTAGCCATGGAATCCAGCTTCTGTTTTTTATATTCTGCAAAACGGCCTGCATCCAAGGCATCACGGATCTCCGTCATCATGGTATTATAAAAATACAGATTGTGGAGTACACAAAGACGCATACCCAACATCTCTTTCGCCTTTAACAGATGACGGATATAAGCTCTGGAGTATCTCTGGCAGGCAGGACAGTTGCAGCCCTCTTCGATGGGTCTGCCATCCAGTTCGTATTTGGCATTAAACAGATTAATCTTTCCATGGTTGGTATATAAATGTCCATGGCGTCCGTTTCTCGTCGGATATACACAGTCGAAGAAATCAACACCACGTTCTACACCCTCCAGAATATTAGCCGGGGTACCCACACCCATAAGGTAGGTTGGCTTGTTCACCGGGAGATGAGGTACCACCTCATCCAGAATGTGGTACATTTCCTCATGGGTCTCGCCAACTGCCAGACCGCCGACCGCATAACCGTCCAGATCCATCTCAGCGATCCGCTTGGCATGCTCGATACGGATATCTTCATAGATAGCACCCTGATTGATGCCGAATAACAGCTGGTGTGGGTTCACCGTATCCTCTAAACTGTTCAGGCGCTTCATCTCCGCCTGACATCTCTGCAGCCATCTGGTGGTACGTTCCACGGAATTTTGTACATACATCCGATCTGCCTTACTGGGGGCACACTCGTCAAAAGCCATGGCAATGGTAGATCCCAGATTGGACTGGATCTGCATGCTCTCCTCCGGACCCATGAAAATCTTGTGTCCGTCGATATGAGAGCGGAAAGTTACGCCCTCTTCCTTGATTTTGCGCAGCCCCGCCAGAGAAAATACCTGAAATCCACCGGAATCCGTCAGGATCGGTTTGTTCCAGGACATAAATTTATGAAGGCCGCCCATCTGCTTGATGATCTGGTCTCCCGGTCTTACGTGTAAATGATAGGTATTGGACAGTTCCACCTGGGTCCCGATCTGCTCTAAGTCTGCTGTGGACACAGCGCCCTTGATGGCAGCCACAGTTCCCACATTCATAAATACAGGTGTCTGGATCACGCCGTGTACAGTGGTAAATTCGCCTCTCTTGGCACGTCCTTCCTGTTTAATCAATCGATACATCTTCTACATATTCCTCCCAGAATTCTTCTAACGAGATTCCCTGTTCCATGATTACCGTTGCTGCGGCCTTGCCCACATAACGAAAATGCCAGGGTTCATATTCGATTCCCGTGATGTTTTCCTTGCCTTCAGGGTATCGTAAAATAAAGCCAAAACGACAGCTGTTGGTTGCCAGCCATTTTCCTGCTTTCGTATCTCCAAAGCCTTCGTCCAGCGACATATAGTCGTTGCAGACAATGTCCAGTGCCAGACCGATCTGATGCTCACTGGCTCCCGGTACGGTCACCGCCTGACTGGACAGCTGATACGCCTCCATATAGGACATACCACGCTTCATATAGCGCTCGATCTTGCGGTTAAACAACATCTGCTGATATTCCAGATCCCGGTATGGAGAGCAGATGGTCAGATTCACACCGTCCTCTTCCGCCGCTTCCAGCATAGCTAACAGATCTTCCAGAATTCTCTTGTCGCACTGCATCTTTCCTTTGATGGTACCTAGCTGGAACGTATAATCATCCGGAATGGAATTCTGTTTGTTGATCAGAACCAGACGCCAGTCATCGGAACGGAATTCCTCCTGCTCTGCGTTATCGTCTTCTGTCACACTGCCGTCTTCTCCGGTCTTCTCAGCATCCGCATTCTCGCTCACAATAGCCTCGGACGCCTGCAGAATATCGGAAGCGTCATACTTATCCACCAGTGCATACCCATGGGAAGTGCTGTTGTAATCCGACTGTTCCAACACATCCTCATCCTCCAAAAGTTCCAGACCTGCCATATCCGGTTCCTTTTCCTCTGCCAGAGAGATGTTCTGGGTGTCGGTATTTTTCAGTTCATAATCCGTTCCGGTATCCTCGGTGATAAAAGCCGGAAAAGAAAAGCTGCTATAAACCGCAAACAGGAAAAAGGTACCGAGCATCACTGCAAAACGCTTTCCGTTGTTGTGACAATAATTCCGGATATGAAAAAAAGACATCACAAAAAACAGCAGCGGCACTGCTACCGCTCTGTTCCATTTGTTCTTTCTGCCAAATTTCAGAAGTTTCGCTCTGGCTTTTTCTTCCGTAGTTTTTTCCATTCCCGTGTCGACCTTTTACTTCCCGTTAGTACTTATGTCATATGATAGCATATTTTGTTTTGTGTTGCATCCTTTTTCTATAAAAAAGTTGCGATTTTTTCAGTAATTGCGTATAATTTATGATAAAAAGTAACTATTCTGACCTCTAAGGATCGTTAAAACTGATATGTCATGCTTGCATGTAAATAGCAGTTTTATGGTTCGTAAGGTGACTCGAATAGAGTCACCGCTCCATAAATGAGCAAAATTAACTGTGCAGCAACCAGAACGCACAATTCATCGTGCGCTTTTGCGAATGCATGGGTGAGGTTCTGAACAGTGGAAAAAGGAGAACTGTCATGGCCGGTTCAACATTTGGTAACATTTTCAAGATCACTACCTGGGGAGAATCCCACGGAAAGGCACTGGGTGTCGTCGTGGACGGCTGTCCCGCCGGACTTCCTCTCTCCGAAGAAGATATTCAGAAATATCTGGATCGCCGTAAACCCGGCACCAGTGCCATCACTACACAACGTAAAGAAGCCGATCAGGTGGAGATTCTGTCCGGTGTCTTTGACGGAAAGACCACCGGTACTCCCATCTCCCTGATGGTCCGCAATACCTCCCAGATCTCCGCAGATTACAGCGAGATTGCAGAGAATTACCGTCCCGGCCATGCAGATTACTGCTTTGATGCCAAATACGGTTTTCGGGATTATCGGGGTGGCGGCCGTTCTTCCGGTCGTGAGACCATCGGGCGTGTGGCGGCCGGAGCTATTGCTGCAAAGGTTCTGGAACAGATGGGTATTACCGTATTCGCCTATACCCGTTCCATCGGCCCCATCGATGCGGATCCTGCAAAATATAACCGGGACACTGCCCGCTCCACCATTACTGCCATGCCGGATGCAGAGGCTGACGAAAAGGCCTGTGCTTATCTGCACCAGGTCAGAGAAAACTGCGATTCCGTTGGTGGCTGCATGGAATGCCTCGTGGAAGGTCTTCCCGCCGGAATCGGAGACCCGGTCTTTGAGAAACTGGATGCCAATCTGGCTAAGGCCATTATGTCCATCGGTGCCGTTAAGGCTGTGGAGCTTGGTGACGGTGCCGAAGCAGCCCGCCATACCGGCAGCGAGAACAACGATCCCTTCCGCATGGAGAATGGTAAAGTTGTCAAGACCAGCAATCATTCCGGCGGAACTTTAGGTGGCATGAGTGATGGCAGCCCCTTACTCATCCGAGCTTACGTGAAGCCCACTCCTTCCATCTTCCGCCCCCAGCAGACTGTGAACTGCTCCGGTGAAAATACAGAGCTTACCATCCGCGGCCGCCACGATCCCATCATCGTCCCCAGAGCTGTAGTCGTCATGGAATGCATGACCGCCATCACCGTCCTGGATGCCATGATGATGAATATGTCCGCAAAGCTGGATTCTCTGGTGGAATTTTATCGGTAAATGGAAAGTTACGCGAGCAATGAGCCGCGCATAGGCATAGTGAAGACAGCGATGGGCGCTCGCGCATGATTCGCTGTCTTTACTTATGCCGAGATGCGGCGAACGCCGCGATATGAAATAAGATTGGCAGCGTTTTATGCTGACAATCTTATGAATAGCGTGGCTCATTGCGGATGGTTTTATCTTCGGGACATAGTAGAAGAAAAATGTAGATTATGCCCCGCTTGTCGGAAACTTCCGGGGCTCAGCAGAGAAAAAACACGGATTACGCCCCGCTTGTCGGAATCTTCCGGGGCTCAACAGAGAAAAAACACGAATTACGCCCTGCTTGTCGGAAACTTCCGGGGCTCAACAGAGAAAAAACACGGATTTCGCCCCGCTTGTCGGAATCTTCCGGGGCTCAACAGAGAAAAAACACGGATTTCGCCCCGCTTGTCGGAAACTTCCGGGGCTCAACAGAGAAAAAACATGGATTACGCCCCGCTTGTCGGAAACTTCCGGGGCTCAACAGAGAAAAAACATGGATTACGCCCCGCTTGTCGGAAACTTCCGGGGCTCAACAGAGAAAAAACACGAATTACGCCCCGCTTGTCAGGAACTTCCGGGGCTCAGCAGAGAAAAAACACGGATTACGCCCCGCTTGTCGGAATCTTCCGGGGCTCAGCAGAGAAAAAACATGGATTACGCCCCGCTTGTCAGGATCTTCCGGGGCTCAACAGAGAAAAACATGGATTACGCCCCGCTTGTCGGAATCTTCCGGGGCTCAACAGAGAAAAAACATGGATTACGCCCTGCTTGTCGGAAACTTCCGGGGCTCAACAGAGAAAAAACACGGATTTCGCCCCGCTTGTCGGAATCTTCCGGGGCTTAACAGAGAAAAAATGTAGATTACGCCCCGCTTGTCGGAATCTTCCGGGGCTCAGCAGAGAAAAAACGTAAATTACAGGGCATTTCGTAACGTAGGCTATAATAAATGCCGCGATGCCCACCGCGGAAGGACGTTCCGTTTGCTGTGGACGTTCGTGGATTTGAAACTACCATCCGCAATGAGCCACGCTATTCATAAGATTGTCAGCAAAGAACGCTGCCAATCTTATTTCATATCGCGGCGTTCGCCGCATCTCGGCATAAGTAAAGACAGCGAATTGTGCGCAAGCGCCCATCGCTGTCTTCACTATGCCTATGCGCGGCTCATTGCTCGCGTAACTTTCCATTCATCAAACAAAAAAGGCATACTCGCGTATGCCTTTCAGACTGTAGACAAAGCTCCTTCCTGTGAGGGAGCTTTTCTTGTGTCATGACTGCAAAAATTATGTACTTACAAGCATATAAGAAGTAGTGAAAATGCCGTATTTACGGGACTTTTCACTACTTTTTTGGTATAATGAAAGTATCAAAATAAAGGCGGTGTTTCCTATGATGACACAGAATGCAGATAAGAAAAGAGAACAGATTCAGATGTTCTGCATGGATGACCTTGTTCCGCAGGATCATCTGCTGCGCCTGATTGACCAGGCAATCGACTGGAGTTTTATCTATGATCTTGTGATCGATAAATACAGTGCAGACAATGGCCGCCCCAGCATGGATCCGGTCATGCTCATTAAAATTCCATTCATCCAGTATCTGTACGGCATCCGAAGCATGCGCCAGACAGTAAAAGAAATCGAAGTCAATGTCGCATACCGATGGTTCCTCGGTCTGGAAATGATGGACAAGGTTCCCCATTTCTCTACGTTTGGAAAGAATTATACCAGACGCTTTAAGAATACTGATCTTTTTGAACAGATCTTTTCCCGTATCCTGCAGGAATGCTATAAATACAGACTGATTGATCCTTCCGAGGTCTTCGTGGATGCCACCCATGTAAAAGCACGGGCAAACAGCAAAAAGATGCGGAAACGGATTGCAGATGAGGAAGCACTGTTCTTCGAAGAGCAGTTAAAGAAGGAAATCAATGAAGACCGGGAAGCGCATGGGAAAAAGCCTCTGAAAGAAAAGAAGGAAGATCCCAAAGATCCCCCTCCTGTGGTGGCAGCTCTGATGGAAAAGAAGAAAAAACGGTCAAGGAAAGTACAACGGATCCGGAAAGCGGATGGTTCCGAAAGGGTGAACATAAAAATGTTTTTGCGTATTCCGTGCAGACAGCCTGTGACAAAAACGGATGGATTCTGGGTTATAGTGTAAATCCCGGCAACCAGCATGACAGCCGGACATTTAAATCCCTGTATGATAAGATAAAAGACATTGGCATTCAGACACTGGTAGCCGATGCAGGATACAAAACACCAGCGATAGCAAAGTTACTTCTGGATGATGGTATCACACCGCTTCTGCCGTATAAACGCCCCATGACCAAAGATGGTTTTTTCAAAAAAACCGAGTATGTGTATGATGAATATTTTGACTGCTATGTATGCCCGAACGATCTGCTTGTGTCTGATAAAGAAGCAATAGAAGTGTAAAATTTTTTTGCCGTTCCCATCCGGCACTTAGCTACTGTGTCGGATAGGTCGGGCATTATTCGTCGGGAAGTTCTACCTTGCCGACAAAGCTGTAATAAATATCAATGTCCTGTCTGCGTGTGCCGTTCTCGTCATAGCTGCACTCATGGACAACGATTTTTTCAATAAACTCCCGCAGCAGGGTATGGGTCAATTCCTCAAAGCTGGTGTACTTGCGGACAACTTTCATAAACTTTTCCGCATTAACCGTGGCTTCCTGCGCCTTTGCCAGTTCCGCTTGCAGTTCGGCGGCACGGCTCTTGACCTGTTTCTGTTCGGCTTCATAGTCTGCGGAAAGTTCCGCAAAGCGTTCATCAGAAATACGCCCGGTCACACTGTCCTCATAAAGCCGCTTGAAGATAGCGGACAGCTCCGCAATCCGCTTTTCGGCTGCGTCCAGTTCCTTTCGCTTGGCAGCGTTGCGGCGTTTGCCGCCGTCCTCGTTCTGCTCGATCAGCAGCTTCATAAACTGCTTTTCATGCTTGGCTGCATAGCTTGTCACTTTCCGCAGATTGGCGGTCACACCCGCAGTCAAAAGGTCGGTGCGGATAAAATGTGCGGTGCAATCGTGGGTACGCTTCTTGTAGTTGCCGCAGATGTAGCAATCCTGTTTTCGGGTTTTGTTCTCGTATCTCTGCTGATAGAGGACGCTCCCACAATCGGCGCAGAACAGCAAGCCGGAGAACAGACCGACTTCATCATAGCGGTTTGGACGCTTGCGCTGCTTGCGTAATTCCTGCACACGCTCCCATGTGGCAAGGTCAATGATTGGCTCATGGGTATTCTCGAAAATGACCTGTTTTTCTTCGGGATTTTCCACGCTTGATTTGACCTTGTAGGACACTTTCTCGGTCTTGAAGTTTACCGTATGCCCCAGATATTCCTTGCGTTCAAGGATATGGACAATCGTGTTGGTCGCCCACTTGTAGGGATAATCGGGGTAGTAACGGCGTGTGCTGCCTGTCCTGCGGTATTCCAATGTACCCGGTGTTGGGATTTGCTGCTCGGTCAATATACGGGCGATTTTGGTCGGACCGTTCCCGGCAAGGCACAAGCTGAAAATCTGCTTGACGACCGGGGCAGCTTCTTCGTCCACGATAAAGCGTCCGTCCTCGCCTTTGAGATAGCCATAGACCGGCTGACTTGTGATAGGCTTGCCACTCATGCCTTTGCTGCGGAAAACTGCCTTGATTTTCTTGCTCGTATCTCTCACCATCCATTCGTTGAAGATATTACGCAGAGGGGCAAAATCATTGTCGCCCTGTGCGCTGTCCACTCCATCGTTGATAGCGATAAAGCGAACGCCCCTTTGTGGGAAAATCATGTCCGTATACATTCCCACTTGGAGATAGTTTCGCCCTAATCTCGACATATCCTTGACAATGACCGTTCCGACTTTCCCGGCTTCAATATCCGCAAGCATGGCTTGAAAACCGGGTCTTTGGAAGTTCGCACCGGAGTACCCATCGTCCGTGTACCATTGGAGATTGGTAAAGCCGTTCTGCTTTGCATAGCTTTCCAAAATACGCTTCTGGTTGGAGATGGAATTACTCTCGCCCTGCAATTCATCTTCATGGGATAATCTCGGATAAAGGGCAGTAATGAGGTTTTGGGTTGTCTGTCTAATCATGGTTTCCTCCATTTCCGACAGCCAGCCCCGCTATTCCGTAAGGAAATTATATCACACGGGGCGGCTGTCTGTATAGCTGGTAAATGTGAATTTTGCTTCTTTATCGCCCGTCATTATGACGATTTTTTGGAATTAGGCTTGTCATGCAGTATAACTTGGCTTGTGTGTAGCTGCGGTTTCCGCTTCAAGCACTTTCATCATCTTGTCGGCTGCGGTGGCTGTGGTATCTTTCTTGAAAAAGCCGGACACAACAAGCACGGTGTTACCCATGCGGATCTCCGTCACGCAGTCCGGGCGGCGGTCGGTGCGGTCATTGTTATTCTGTTTGTTTTCTGTCATAGGCAACTCCTTTCACTTCAACAGTTCTTTTAGTCCATTGAGCTTGGCTTGTGCCGTTTCCTTTCGGAAGTTCTCGCCTGTAAAGAGGATAGGCAGACACATTTCAAGCACTCGGTCATAGATACGGGCGTGGGCGGTGTCCTGTGGATTTTGCAGTTCCGTAAGGCTTAGATTGGTGGTGACAATCAGCGGCTTTCGGCTGCGGTATCGGCTGTCAATTACATTGTAGACCTGTTCCAAACCGTACTCTGTGCCACGCTCCATACCAAAATCATCAAGTATCAGCAGAGGGAAACGGCAAAGACGCTCGATATATTCGTTTCGCCCCTCAAAGCTGGCAGTTAAATCATTCAGTATCGCAGAAAAGTTTGTCATGCGGACGGAGATTTCCTGTTCCATAAGGGCATTGGCAATGCACCCGGCAAAATAGCTTTTTCCTGTGCCTACCTTGCCCCACAAGAGCAGACCATAGTTGTTTTCTCTCATCTGCTCCCAATGCTCCACATATAAATGTGCCTTGCTCATCTGCGGGCATTTGCCGTTGTCATGTGCAAAAGTCCATTCCTGCATGGTGAGGTCGGTAAAGCCCCGGCGTTTCAGTTCCATAACGGTGTCAAGGTGTCGTCTGCGTTCCTCGGCGGATTCACATTCCAAACGCTTCTCCCGTTGGCAGTCACATTCTGTCGGGTGCTTGTCATGCCCCAACCATGCGGCGGTTTCTTTGGGAAAGTAGGCTTCTTTCGCCGTGCGGCACTTGCCGCAGTAAAGCAGACCGTCCTCGCCCGTGTAGTCCTCCGGCTCTGCGGTAGTAGTCATCATATTCAAAACGGTATCGGTAAAAAGTTCAGTCATAAACTCTCGCCCTCCTTAAAGGTGTAATCGGGTATGCCTTTTTTCGGCGGTTTCTTGGCTTCGTCCTCCTGCGCCCACTTGTATATCGTGGCTGCATGACTGCGGTATTTCGTTCCTTTGGACGCTATATGAGTAGATAAGCGGTCAATATAATACTCCCATTTGTCGGGCAGTTCCGCTTTCAGCTCGTCCAGTTCCGTATCGGAAAGAAAAACATTGTTGTATCTGCCATAGCTGCGGGCGGGGGCTTGTCCCGTTTCTAACTCTCTCTCTTTTTCTATCTCTATATCTATCTCTTTCTTTATCTCTATCTCTGGTGGACGAATGTCGGACAAATGTCCGCCGTTTGTCCGGGGTGGTGGCAAAGCCTTGTTTGCAAGCCTTGCCGCCCGTTTTCGTTCCGCTTCGGTAGAGGATTGCCCTATCATCAGTTCAATATCGGTCATGTAGAGCAAGCCGCCGTGTAGCTGCTCCACAAGCCCCAACTGCTGAAAAATCCCTAACGCCCGTTCCACCGTGCCTACCTGCTGACGGGTAAGAGTGGCGATCATCTGTGCTGTGTAAGGGATATTCTCGTCAAGCTGCAACTTGCCGCCGTTTTTCAGCGATTTTAAGTACAGCTTCAAGAGAATGTTGGAATAGAGAATACCGTCCGGCATACTCTCCAACAGCACGATAGCGTCATCATCAAAATAGCTTTCTTTCAGTTTGAGGTAGTAATATTTGCGGTTATCTGCCATAGGCGGTGTCCTCCTTTGGTTTCCAACGCTTGGAGTAATACCGGTGGCAGAGGATAATCACGGTTCGGAAACTCTGCTTGCAATCGTGGGTGCAGCCCCGGCAAAGGTCGTTATAGGTAATTCGGTTTCGGTGGTTGAGGAAAAAGCTCCATTCAAGCCGCCGTTTGTTGCTCATGCGTGGCATTGGTACGCTCCTTTCTGCCGTTTCCGTGGGTATCACGGATAGGGCGGGAAAACTGTATCTTCTCGGTATCATTTTCGGGGATTTTTTGCCCTGTACGCCCTGTTTTGAGGTCGGGGAGTATTGCGGATAGGGGTAAGGGCATATCCCTGTTTTTGTTTGGTTTCGGTATCATTTCGGGGCGGTTTTTAACGCTCCTGTTCATGCTTTTTCTGTCGGCTCGGCTCGCCGTGGTGCATTTGGGAAAGATTGCTTTTCATGGTCTGCAACTCCCGGACACGCTCTTTATTTGCCCGGTACTCGTTGTAAAGGGCGTTCTTCTCGGCGGTAAGCTGCTCGATTTCAGCCTGCAACGATTTATAGGTGGGCAGCTTGGTAATGCCTTTTTGCCGAAAATATCTTACGGCTGCGTCTGCTATGATAAAGTCGCTTTCATGCTTTTCCCGGTAGGCTTTGCGTGCCTTATCGGTTTTCTGCTTTTTCAATCCGTCACGCACATCTCTTGTCTTGGCATAGGCAAGCACCTGTTTCTGCAAGTCCTTTTTCTCACGGATAGCCGTTTCAATGGGCTTCAGCTTGGCGGTGCTGCTGTGTAAATCCGCATTGGCAGACACAAGGGCTGCGTCCAGTTCATCCGGGGTAAAGCCGTATTGCTCCATAGCGGCAACGGTAGCCGCCATCTGTTTGAGATTGTGGACAGCCGCCCAACGGTCATAGCCGATACCTTTTCCCTCGGCTCGCTTCGCCGCACGGTCAACCATTCTCTGAATGTTGCCTGTCGGGGCGATTTTCTGCGTTTTTCCTCGCTCTGTGCGGTTTGTTTCAGCGGTATGGTATTCGGGTATGGGTACGGTCTTTTCGGCGGCTCTGTGGGCGTTCTGCTCCAAAAGAGTAAGAACAGCAGCACGGTCAAAATCATCTCCCAGTTTTCGGGCGGTAATGGGTTTCGTTCTGTCCGGGGTAAGGTAGGACAATCGCCCTCGGCTCTCTTTGACGGTCACGCCCTGTTGCAGAAGTAAAGCGGAAAACTCGTCAAAGGTGGTCGCTTCGCTCATGGCATTCCGTATGGTCTGCCGCAACTTCGCCTTGTCGGTTTCAAACTTGGTCTGCTTTACAGGCTTCCCCTCGGCTGCAAGGGCGGCATTTTCCTTGTCAAGTTTGGCTTGTCCTTTTTTATGCGCCCAATACTCACGCTCGGTAATGCGGTTTTTACTGCCATGCAATAGGTCAATCTGATAGAGATTTTCCCGGTGGCACATCTCCATGACCTCGGCTTTGAAGTATTCCATAGCAGCGTCCGTGCAGCGATGTTTGCACCCGGCACGGGTATCTGCCGGTCTGTCCATGTAGGGCAGCAAGGGTACTTCCTCAATACGCAGAGAATTGATAACGATATGAACATGGATATTGCCGCTGTGGTTGTGTCCGTCCGGGTGGGTGCAGACAATGGCTTGGTGTCCGGGGAAATGCTCGGCACAAAATTCCTCGCCCAATGCTTGCGCCCGGTCTACGGTCAAACCGTTGTCCGCTGCGTCCCGTGGGTCAAAGGAAATGATATAGTGGTGGCTTTTCACATCTTCCCGTTTTTGGTTCTTGCCGTATTGGAGATTTGCCCGCATACAGGCAACGGCAAAATCTTCCTCGCCGCAGTTCAGCGTGGCTATTCGGTAATCCTCCCGGGGTATGAGCCGCCCGGCTTCGTCAAGGGTGGGCTTCATGGTAAACTCGTCATGCTCAAAGGTTAGATACTGCTCGGCTGCACCGTAGTCCGCATTTTTAGAGCTGATATGCTTGAATGTTGCCAACAGCGTCACCTACCTTTCGCAAGACTTCAAACTTCAAGGCGGCAAGGTCGGAAATGGCGGCTCGCACTTCAACGGACAGCGTATTGTAGGGCGTTCCGTATTCGTTGAGGGCACGGGCGATCTGATTAAGGTTGCCGCCGATTTTTCCGTATTCGGCTATCAACTTTCCAACAGCGGACAGCAGTTCATCATTGACCGGGGAAACGGTAACAATGGGGCGAATGGTCGCCCTTGTAATGGCTTGTCGGATAAACTCGGCTTGGCTCATGTCATAATTCTTTAGCCGTTCCGTGAAGTCGGCATATTCTTCTTCGGTCATGCGTGTCTTGACTACATGGCTTCGGTGGGGCGTATTGTATCGCTTTCCTATGGGTATCAACTCCTTTCACTTACCGCCGTTTTGTGGGCGATTTTTTAAGTATTTTTTGGTGGGATTTTCAAGCGGCACAAGCCGCATAGCAGGGTTTGGGGAAGGCACTCCCCAACAAGATTCCGATGGGGCAGAATGAGCGAACGGCGAATTATGGCACCTCGGTAGAATCTTGCTCTCCGTAACTGCAAACCCCGGCGCATATGGGGGCTTCTCATTTTCCGCTAATATAACGCTCGAAAAGGGCTTTGCTGCCCGCTGTAGGCGGTCTTTTTTCCTTTCCGCTAAAGATACATTTCAAAGACCGTCATCTACCCGCTGGACGGGGATTTTCTCAAATTTCCTTTTGCTCCTGTAATCCGGGCAACAGCTTTTTGGCAACTGGCGGGGTAGAGAATTTTTCTTTTCACTCACTACTGCAACCGGCAAGGGGCAAAATGGCCGGAAATAGAATAGAAAAAAGCAGTAAATCTTTTTCAAGACTTACTGCTTTCGATGGCCGCCGGTGGGCGGCAAGTATTCAGTTTTTATGGCTCGTCCGGCGGGTAGTCAAATTGGAATTTGAGCAGACAGGCAATCAACCGTTCTTTCACATAGTCCTCAACTTCGGCATTGACTTGCCCGTTCATTTTGGAAAAGTATCGGATATATCCGGCATAGTGGGAAAGAACTGCGTCCACGGCTTCCGGGTCGCCTTCATGGGCTTTGACAATGGTTTCATAGGGAAGTAGCCTACTCATGGCGGCTCACCTCCATTTCCTCCCGTAACCGCTGCAAGGCAAGTTGGATATGCCGCCCCGCTGTGCTGCGTGTTTGACCAAAGTACGCACCGATCACGCGCTGCGGCTGGTGCAGGAAATAGTAGCGGAAGATTTCTTCCTGCGCTTGTTCCGGCAAAGTCGAGAGTGCAGCGGCAAGGGTGACGTTGCAGAGCAGGACGGTCTGGCCGCAGACGATAAAGGGGTGTTCTTCGTCCGGCTCCGGCTCGGCAAACTGGACAAACTTCTCATTTGTCAGATAGTCAAGGGAAATTTCCCGTTCCCATTTCTGCCGCAGCCGTATGATTTTCCCGATGGCGGCATACCGAATAACGGCTTTACAAAAGGCGTTGTGCTTGCACCGGATATACTCTTGATAGGCTTCAATCTCGGTCATGGAAATTCCCCCTCTCTGAATAATAGTACGGGGCGGGCAGCACTCCTTGCTGTCCACCCCTTGATTGCCTGCCAGCAAAGGCGGGCGGGGCTGTCAACGGCGGCGCGTATGCGCCGTTCATCTTAACCGTTGACTGGCTCGACTGGCTTTGCTATTTCGTTATGTTCATTCAGTTGTTGACAAAAGAAATGTAGATACCGAAACTGTCTGGAACATAGCTGATGCTTATCCACTTTTCTTCATTTGACAAAAGTGTTCCGATAGAAACATAGTTTTCTCCCTCGATTTCCTCTGACACATTTTCAATTACGGAAAAGCCTTCTTGGTTCAAAATCTCCATGTACTCGTTATAGTCGTTTTCGCTAACGCCGGTAAGGTTGATACTGCAATTCCCATGTTCTGTATCAAGTGTAGCCCATGCAACCGTACCAGGCGGAACAGGAAGCCCCTCCGTGTACTCATTCGCAGGCCAAACGCCCTCTTCCAATTTTGTAACACTGTTAGATTGTGTATTGCTCTCATTGCTGGTTGGTGCAGATGAGATATTTTGATTAGAACACGCAGCCAAAAAAATCATAAGCATGATTGCGAATACAGAAATATACTTCTTCATTGGTTACCTCCTGTTTTTGTGTATGGTTCTAATAATTAACAAAACAGCAATAGCCGTTGCTACAAACCCAATAGTCAAAAGGATTTGTGAAACATCAAAGGCAAATGCGCCCTCAATCTGTATATTTGTTGTCGCGTCTGCCTGTCCGATTGCTCCTTCTGGTACTTTTCCTGATTGTGCAACAGCATATACCGAAAAGGCAGCAACCGCAATAACAAGCGCAACAAGAGTAGAAATGATACCGTTCCTTTTTTTCAATGTGGTGTTATCAATGCCAAACTGTTCTGCGGTGCTGTCTGCAAATTCTTTTGGTGTGCCCAAACGTTGGATAACCTGTTGCTCTGTTTCTCCATGCTCCATAGCAGACGCAAAAACTTCATTCAAGTCACGCACAACCTCTTTTTTCATTTTGCGTGGTAAAGATAGTTCCTTTTCAACCTGTTTGATATATTGTTCTTTCATTTGGACACCCTCGCTTGTTGATAACTTTCTATAAAGCCGTTTACGCAGTTTTCATAGCTTGACCAAAATAAGATTAGTTCATCAAGTACATTCCTGCCTTTATCAGTTAAAGAATAATACTTTTTTGAGCCGCCATTTGCCGCAGCCGGAGCCAATCGGCATTTGATTAGTTCTGCTTCCTGTAAACGATACAGAATAGGGTAAATGGTTCCCTCTTTCGCATATCCCAAAACAGACGCACTATTGTTCAATTCGGTTATAATTTCATATCCATAAGTTTCCTTGCGTCCGATTAGGCATAAGAGTATCATTTCCAGAGAGCCTTTTTTGAATTGCTGGACATATTTGTTATTCATATCGTCGCCTCTCTTTAGTTTCGCTACTTAGGCTTGCTAAGTAGCAACTATATTATATCTCTTTCGAGGTATCAGAGTCAATAGTCTTAACGAAAAAGTTACAAGATGCGTGCGTAAGGCAATATCGGAATAATGGGCTGCTGTCTATCAAATTCTTGTGTGTTACTTTATGGCACATGAGCATTAGGTGTTGGCTTATCATACGACGAACCGTTCCGGATACCGGGAATACAAGAGCTGCGGAATCGTCTGTGAAGGATGTCCATATCTGAAGCAGTGCACAGAAAGCAGGGATCATGTGAAGGTAGTGACCCGGCATATCTGGGAGCCGTACATGGAAAAGTGTGAGGATATCCGGCATACGATTGGGATGAAGGAAGTGTATGCGCAACGGAAAGAGACCGTAGAGCGCCTCTTCGGAACAGCAAAAGAAAACCACGGATTCCGCTATACACAGATGATAGGAAAAGCCCGGATGGAAATGAAAGTCGGGCTTACGTTTGCCTGCATGAATCTGAAAAAACTGGCAAAGATGATAGCCAGGAAGGGAAAAAGGGGAACCCAAAAGTGTTTATTATTGATCAAGTACACACTTTTTGAACCCAAAACAAGAAAAACGCTTCTGGAGTGCTGACCAAAAGCGTTTTGTCTACAGTCTGAAAGGCATACTCGCGTATGCCTTTTTCTATCGTATAATCCTATAATTAACCTTTCATCTGAGCGGCAACTTCTGCTGCGAAGTCTTCGTTCTTCTTTTCCATGCCTTCGCCAACTTCGAAACGAACAACCTTAGCGATGGTCAGAGCCTTGTTAACGCTCTCCAGATACTTAGCTACGGTCTGCTTGCCATCCTCAGCCTTAACGTAGGTCTGATCTAACAGGCAGATCTCCTTCAGCTGCTTGGATACACGACCGTCTGCCAGACCCTTGAAGATCTTGTCAGATACGATAGCGTCCTTGTCAGCCATAGCCAGCTCAGCCAGAGCAGCTGCAGCTTCTTTGGACAAAAAGTTGAACAGGTAGTTCATGTTGCTCTTCTTCTCTTCGTAGATAGCCTTGTCCTCATCGCTCCATGCAGAACTGTTCATAGCCTTGTCGATCAGCTTGTTCAGAATGGGCTTAGGCAGGGATGCAGGATCGTTCAGAGCTGCGTCAACAGTGATCTCCTGTAACTTAGCCAGCTCTTCTGCGGAAATATCATTTCTGCTGATGTAGGTAGGATTCATAGCTGCTACCTGCATAGCGATGTTGGTCAGTGCTTCTCTTGCTGCGTCATCAGATGCGCCGTTAGCTGCAACGATAACACCGATACGGCCGCCACCATGGATGTAGGATACTGCTACATCTCCGGCTACCTTCTCGAAACGGCGAATGGACAGCTTCTCACCGATGGTAGCAGTCTTCTCTACCAGAGCATCCTTAACGGTTGCGCCTTCGAAAGGAACTGCTAACAGTGCTTCGATATCTTCGCCATCCTTGCCACCCTGTAAATCGGAAGCAAGTGCTGCTGCATTAACAGCCTCTACGAAAGAAGTAAAGGTCTCGTTCTTTGCAACGAAGTCGGTCTCGGAGTTTACTTCGATTACGCAAGCGGTCTTGCCGTCTGCGGAGATAGCTGCACGAGCAACACCTTCTGCTGCGATACGGCTTGCTTTCTTCTCAGCCTTAGCCTGTCCGTTCTTTCTCAGGAACTCAACAGCTGCGTCCATATCTCCATTGGTCTCGTTCAGAGCCTTCTTACAATCCATCATACCAGCGCCGGTCATTTCACGGAGCTCTTTTACCATAGATGCGGTAATTGCCATTTTTTTATCCTCTCTTCTTAATTAATATATTATCCTCAAGAACCCAGACCGTAATGACAGGCATCGCAATCTGGGTTCCTATGCTTTTCTTATGGAATCGGATTATTCAGCGTCAGCTGCAACCTCTTCGATATCCTCAGCCTCGGTAGCAACGTCAGCGTCACTGTATACAGCTTCGCCCTGCTTTGCTTCGATCACAGCATCAGCCATCTTGGAAACGATCAGCTTAACGGCTCTGATAGCGTCATCATTACCGGGGATGATGTAATCCAGCTCTTCAGGATCACAGTTGGTATCACCGATACCAATCAGAGTGATGCCCAGTGCATGAGCTTCCTGTACGCAGATTCTCTCCTTCTTGGGATCTACAACGAAGATAGCGTCGGGAACTCTGGTCATGTTCTTGATACCGCCCAGGTTCTTCTCCAGCTTCTCCCATTCTTTCTTTAACTGAATAACTTCCTTCTTAGGCAGTACATCGAAAGTACCGTCCTGAGACATGGTCTCGATTGCATGCAGTCTTGCGATACGGGACTGGATGGTTCTGAAGTTGGTCAGCATACCACCCAACCATCTCTCGTTTACATAGTACATACCACAACGCTCAGCCTCAACCTTTACAGCGTCCTGTGCCTGCTTCTTGGTACCAACGAACAGAATAGTGCCACCCTGTGCGGCGATCTCGGATACTGCCTTGTAAGCCTCGTCAACCTTTACAACGGACTTCTGCAGGTCGATGATGTGGATACCGTTTCTCTCGGTGAAGATGTAAGGAGCCATCTTAGGGTTCCATCTTCTGGTCTGATGTCCAAAATGAACACCTGCTTCAAGTAACTGCTTCATAGAAATAACGCTCATGTCTTTACCTCCATTTGGTTAAAATCTTCCGCATTTCTTTTCTGCCGGGACGCGTTAAGAACCCGGTTAGCTCTGGCGAAGACCTCTGCATTTTGGCAGGAGCACCATCGTCAAATCGAAAGGCGTGTTTTTTGTCACAACAGTGCGATTATAACATAGGAAAACCCCTATGACAAGGGGTTTTTAATGTTTTCCTGTGATTATTTTAGCAATTTCCTCTTCGGAAATCCCGGGAGCGATCTCATATGTGCCGGGATTGATACTGCGGCTGTAGCCGTTGTTGCATAAATAATTGTCAAATGCCTTTGCATTCTCCACCAGTCCGGCCTCATAGAGCCGTCTGCTGGCACTGCCGGAATCATCGCCTCTCTGGATTGTTATGCTGGCGGTCTGTGTCCGCTGTGGTGCTTCGGTTACTTCCGGCTCTGCGGTTGTCTCCGGTGCCGCCGTCTTTTCAGGTTCCGCCGTCTTCTCAGGCTCTGGCTCTGCTGTAGCTTCCGGTTCCTGAGTTGTCTCCGGTTCCACCGTAGCCTGTGTCTCTGCGGGAACCGTGGTCTCCGGTTCCGCTTCTATATTGTTCTGTTCCTGTGTCTGCGTGGTTTCCTCCGGTGTGCCTTCCGTCGGCTGTTTTGCACTGTTTTGCAGTGCCGCCAGCGTCAGTTCACTGCTGTCCACCATTCCAAGTTCTGCCGCACGCTCTCTGATCTGGTCATCCGTCATGATCTGGGATGTCTGATCCTGCCGGTTGGAAAAACTGATTCCCAGGATCAATGCAGTCACGATCATACCGATTCCGAGACCTCGCAGATAATATTTTAATTTCATCGATATCTCCGTCCTTAATTCACACGATTACTGTCAGGCCTTATACAGGTCGATCACAAGCTTTACTTCACCGACA
Source organism: Lachnospiraceae bacterium GAM79 (assembly GCA_003584705.1). Lineage (GTDB taxonomy): Bacteria > Bacillota > Clostridia > Lachnospirales > Lachnospiraceae > Acetatifactor > Acetatifactor acetigignens. Next base: position 1,661,053 of record AP018536.1, on the reverse strand, counting down.
CCTAGCCCCAGTTCCTTGGCAATCGCCACTGTGGATTTGCCCTGTCTGTGCATTTCCAGAATCTTCTCGTTATTATTCTGACCTTCTTCTGCGGTCTCCCCCATGAATCCGATCTCCGGGGAGCCGGACGGCTCTATCGTCTCTGCCGGTTCCTGTACTTCTATCAGCTGTTCTTCCGTCACATTCTCCTTCTGTGTCTTCACGTTCTCTTCCGCTTTGACCTTAGCCTTGTCTTCTGCCGCCTTCACTGCCTTATCCATTTTGGATACGGTATCTTTGATATTGGCATGCTTATTGTTCAGCATATCGTATAAAAACATGGCTTCCTCATGGTTCTTGTGAATCTCCTGCAATACCGTATCGGAATATTCACTCACTGCCATGATCTTTTCATTGGTCAGACGTTCCAGGGAACGTTCCGCCTTCTCCAGCGCATCTTCCGAGGTCTCGTCCATTTTATCCTGCATCTGACTGCGAACTGTCTGCATTTCTTCTTCCATAAGACCTTTGATCTCTTCTTTTGCTGCTTCTTTATTGATTCCGCTTTCTTTTCCGGAAGGCAATAAAAAACTTCCTATAAATATTACGATTCCTGCGATCAGCAGAACCACTTCTAATATACCCATACTGCTTTTCCTTTGTATTCTCAGATCTTAATGTCAAATCCCTGATGCTGTTTCGTCACCACCACACCATCTTTTTCGGAATTTTCTTTTTTCCGGTGTTTACCACCGTTACCGGCATACTCATTCTTTCCTTTTTCCTTGGCATCATACTGCCCCGTATACCAGTCTGCATTATCACTGCTGTGCACTTCTCTGGTCCGCTGTTCACTCTGTTTCTGTGCATGCTCTCCCAGCGTCATCTGTTGAAATGCACCCTTATTGTCTTCATTCTGCTTCATCGTCGTGTAATCCTGCGTTCGCGGGATCGACGCAACCTCCAAAGATCCAAACGACATAAGACATTCCTCTTTTCTGCCATTTTCTGTTCCTGCAACAATCTGCTGCCGGTTACAGTGGTGTGGACTTCACATCTCCGTCAATGCGCTCGAACCGGCAATAATGATAGGTACTCTTCACCTGCATGGAAGAATCTCCGATGATGATCGTAGTACCCGGGTACACTTCTCCCCGTACCTGCACCATGGCCCGCTCCTGCGGATTGAACTCCAGCTGCAGTTCCTGCATACGCCGGTTCTTTTCCTCCAGACTCTTATTGAGTGTCTCCATGGAAACTGCAGTGTTTCTGAGATAGTTGATCTGATCCGGTGTAAAACGGACTCCCTTGCTCTTTTTTTCTGCAAAATTCGCAAGGATCGGCTGCAGACTGCGGATATTCTTCACAATCTCGGAGACTTCCTTCTGCATCTTCATATATTCTGCCTTTTTCTCCGGATCCACACCAACTTCCACTACCGTCGGCGCTCCCAGCATTGCCCCCAGCGTCTTAACCTCTATCTTCTGTCCGGCACGTACATGACCGCCGGTGATAAATCCTCGCTTGCCGGTTACCTGGATCTCTGTTGCCGCTATCACATTGCTGTGCAGGATCGACTCCGTGCTGACATAGCCTCCGGCACTGGCTGTAGCATTCTCCAGGAATTTTGCCACAATATTGCCCCCAGCTTTCAGCGTACCCTTTGCCATACCATTCATTCCGCGGGCAATGATGATATTGCCCCCAGCCTCAATGTAGGCACCTTCCACGACACCGCTTATGATCACATTGCCGCCTGCCCGGATGACGAAATTGGAGGAAACATTGCCATTTACCTGTACGCTTCCCTCAAAATCAATATTTCCGGTAGATAAATCCACGTTTTCCACTTCGTAAACATCCGATACAAACACCTTTCCCTCTACCAGGGAAACATGTCCGTCTACCAGGGAAGTGAGTCTTCTCCGGTCTTCGGAAATCTCTATATTATGACCGAACTCCAGATGGGCTTTTTTCACCTGTCTGGGCCGGATCTTGGCACCCTGTACGGTAGTTCCGTACTCTCCCTCGTCCTCCGGAATGACCTCTGCCAGCAGCTGTCCCTTTTTACAGGGGTTGATCATGTTCAGATGGAAATAATCCACCGTTCCGTCATCTTTTAACGTCGGCTGTGCATGGACATCCGTATTAAAATAATATTTGATATAGGCGTCTGTGCCATGTCTGGGTTCTTTTCCCCGGGCCACTACCAGATCGGTGCAATAAATTCCGTCAGACATAAAATGATCCTGCAGAACACTCATCTGGATTCCATAGACAATATTCCGGAACCGGAGATCTTTGATCACACTGTCCATTGTTGCCCGTTTCCCGGTCTGTGAAGCCGGATAGAACCGTACGATTGCCTGCAAATTGTCCTCACTGACTTCTATACGACAGGATTCCTCGATTTCCGGACAATCCTTTCGTTCCAGAAAGCAGACCGCGTCTTCTTCTGCGAGTATCGCCTTTTTAATGGACATGGAATCATAAGGTATGGATTGTCTGTCCAGATAATCCATTACCTCCTGCAGTCTTACGTCCTCTCCTCCATCCTTGGGTTGGAAGATCTGTAATCCATAACCTCCCGGTGTTCTCACCACTTGAAAATAGCCATTCTGCATACGCCTTTTCCTCTGCCTTCCCATCCCGCATTCCATTACGGGTCAACGAGGTTCTACAAAAGTCCCATGTAGTCTCCCATTTTTGTCTTCATTTTCTGTAAAGCACGGGTATGTAGCTGGGATACCCTGGACTCCGACACCTCCAGAATGTTACTGATTTCCTTCAATGTCAGATCCTCATAATAATATAGCGTAACTACTTTCTTTTCCTTTTCCGTCAGAAGTTCCAGTGCTTCTCCCAGAACCTTGGTCAGTTCTTCTTTTTCCACACTTTCTTCCGGACCATCAAAACGTGCTGTCATATGTCTGCTATAATCCTGTGAGACATCACTTCCCTGATCCATATACTCGTTCAGGGATATCAGGCCGGTGATCTTCATCTGGGACTGCCAGTCCAGATATTCCTCTGAAGAAATTCCCAGTCCCGCTGCAATGTCTTCATCCGTTGCACTGCGTCCCGTGGTCTGTTCCACTTCCTTGATGACCGCGTCGATCTTCTTCTGCCGTTGTCTTATCGTTCGGGGAATCCAGTCCATTTTACGGATCTGGTCCAGAATGGCTCCCCGGATCCTCAGACTGGCATAAGTCTCGAACTTTACCTCTTTGAGGCAGTCGAACTTGTCAATGGCATCAATCAGTCCAAAAATCCCGTAACTGACCAGGTCTTCGTAATCCACATTATAGCCCAGATACATACTCAGCCGTCCCGCTACTGCCTTGACTAGCGGAGCATACTCCAGTATCAACTGTTCTCTGGTCTCCGGTCGTTTATTAGCAGCATATTCTTCTAATAACCTTTTCTTACCGGCTTCATCCATTCGAATCGCTTACACCCTTCTGCGCTGTGTCCTCCTGTGACCCAGCAGCTTCTTCCTCTTGTAAAGCCTTCTCTTTTTCTTCCTGCTCCTGTTTTGCCTTCTCTTCATTCTGTCTGTCGAACCGGTCCAGCAACAGCCGGATCACACTTCCCAGACAATAAAACAGCAGCATAACAGTAAAAAGTGCCACAAGACTTGCCAGTAACGAATAACTTCTCACCAGCGTTACGATCCAGGTACACGCACCTGCGATCAGCATCAAAAGCAATGGCATATTCTTTCTGTTCATAATTTACCCATCCGGTCATCCATCCTTAAATGATGGACTCACTCTTTCCTACCGCACGAATATGGAACTCTCCGGTCTCCGGATAAAAAGTTACGGTTCTTCCGTAATTCTTACCTGTATCCTGTGCCAAAATAGGAATACTGATCTCTTTCAGTTTCTTCTTCACAGCCTCCACGTTACGGTCCCCCACCTGCATCATGTCGTTTTTCCCCTGAAACGTGAACATAGTAGCTCCGCCAGCAATCTTGGCAACCATTCTCGCTTTTTTGGCTCCCAGCTTCTCCATCTGTCGTACCAGTTCATCGATTCCGGTATCTGCAAATTTTGCAATGTTCTGACTGCTGTTACGGATCGTAGTGCTGTCCGGCAGCATAATATGTGCCAGACCGCCTATTTTTGTCACCGGGTCGCGGATTGCGATTCCCACGCAGGAGCCCAGTCCCAGAGTTGTCACTCCATCTGGGCTTACACAGGTCTTCAGGTCCGCCATCCCTACTTTAATAATCTCGCTCATTCTGCTCCCCTTCTTCTGCGCTTCTGAATCTATGCTATAGGTATTCCCAAAGATGTCAGAATCTTCGGGTAGGATTCAATATCGGGAACCAGAATAAAATATCCGTCGATCTCAACTTCGTCATAAAACTGAGATTGTATCAGCAGAATCTTGTCTCCCAATGTTCCGAATTCAATGGCTGGAACACTGAGAATAGCTCCTGCCATATCCAGTGTCAGAGACGGTGGGGTAGGAATAATGGTCAGATTCGTCATCATGGACAGGGAATTCAGGTAAGCTCCCGTAATAATGTTGCCGATCTCCTGCATGGCAGAAAATTCGATCTCGGAGAACCCTTCCTGCTGTACCATGTCTCCCATGATCTTATGGAGAAGATGCTTGGCGCTGCCCTGTTCTACCAGAAACATCATGCTGCCGGTGATATCTCCTTCCACTCCCAGGAAGACACCGACCATTACCTGCTCTTCTCCTCCCATCAATGCTCCTACTTCGTTGAAATCCAAAAGCTTTACCTGCGGTACCTTCATATCTACCTTACAGTTCAGCATCTGGGAGAGTGCTGTCATAGCGTTGCCCGCTCCAATGTTGCCAATTTCTTTTAAAACGTCCAGATATGTTTCCGAAACTTTCTCTAAACTCAGATCTCCCATGGATCAGTCTCCTTTATGCATTTTCCTCCAATGTGATGGAATTCAGATCCAACAGAGAGATCAGTTCCCCATTGTGTTTGCCTACACCTGTAATAAAGCTCTTTTTGCTCTCAGCGGTATTCTGTGATAATTTCTCAATCTCACTGCTTCCCAGAGTCACTACTTCTCTTACTTCATCCACAATGATTCCTACACTGCCCTGCTGTTCCTGCTTCAGAATGATGATTCTGGTAGCACGGGTCAGTTCGTCTGCCTCCAGTCCCATCTTCACGCGAAGACTCATGACCGGCAGAACCTCACCACGCAGATTGATGACACCTTTTAAATATGCGGGTACCTTGGGCACTCTGGTGATATGCTGCATTCTTACAATATTGTCAATGTATCGGATATCGATACCGTACTGCTCATCTCCGAGGCGGATCACAATATACTGGAAAAAATCCTCCTCAACTTTACGCTCGTCTCCGGCCTTTAAAGTTTCTTTCATGCTAAGTTCTTCCATAACTGTCATCTCCCTCCTTACAGTAATGCGTTGGCATCCAGGATCAGTGCTACTTCGCCGTCACCAAGGATCGTTGCACCACTGATGAATTTGCACTGCTTGATGTATTTGCCAAGAGACTTTATAACGATCTCCTGCTGTCCGATCAGTTCGTCGATAACCAGACCTGCCATCTTATCGCCCTTCTTGACAATGACAACGATCAGGTTGTCCTCAGGGGATCTGGTACTCTCTACATCCAGTACCTCAGTCAGACGGATCAGAGGAATCACGGTTCCTCTCAAGTTGATCACTTCTTTGTTCTCTACCAGTTTGATATCGTTGGGAGAGATATCTTCGATCGTCTGGATGGATCCCAGAGAGATCGCATATTTTTCTCCTCCTACGACTACCATCAGTGCCTGGATAATTGCAAGGGTCAGAGGCAGTCGAATGGTCCAGGTACTTCCCTCTCCCCACTTGGATTTCACTTCCACTTCACCGCTTAAGGATTCGATCTTGGACTTAACAACATCCAGACCTACACCTCTGCCGGAAACGTCGGTCACCTTCTCAGAAGTAGAGAATCCAGGCTGGAACAGCAGGTTGATAATATCCTTCTCAGACATATTAGCAGCCTGCTCCGTGGTTACCAGATTACGTTCGATTGCTTTATTCTTAACAGCTTCTACATCAATACCGTTACCATCATCCCTTACTTCGATGACTACGTTATTACCATCCTGATAAGCATCCAGGAAGATAGATCCCTGTTCCGGCTTGCCACGCTGTGCACGTACCTCTGCGGATTCCAGACCATGGTCTGCGGAATTACGAAGCAGATGCATCAGAGGATCTCCGATCTCGTCTACTACGGTACGATCCAGTTCGGTCTCTTCACCACTCATATACAATTCCATCTTCTTGTCCAGCTTCTTGGACAGATCACGGATCATTCTGGGGAACTTCACAACAACGCTCTCAATAGGTACCATTCGTACCTTCATTACAGATTCATGAAGGTTCGTGGTTACGTTTTCCAGATACTCGATCTGCTCATTGAATGCGGAATTATTGCCCTGGTCATTGCTGGACGCAGCTACCAGAGAGTTCTTGGCAATGATCAGCTCACTTACCAGATTCATCAGGGAATCCAGTTTTTCAATATCTACACGCACGGTACGGTTGACGACCGGCTTATTGGCGGGTTTCTTTTCCGGTGCCTTGGCTGCGGCTACAGGCTTCTTTTCTTCCTTCTTGGGCTGTTCTGCAGCCTTGACCTCTGCCACTGCTTCCTTCTTCTCTTCTGCGGGTTCGATTGCTTCCTCTTCCGCATGGTAATTCTTGGTCTTCTCCAGTTCCAGTACCGCACCGGTTACCTGTGCGATCTCAGATACGCTCTCTGCGGACTTGATAATATCATCCAGAGAGTAATCAGACAGAACGATCAGTGTGAAGTCCTTGTCGAACTTCTCATCCTCTACATCCTGTGCGCTGGGCATGGATACGATGATCTCACCTTTTTCCTCCACTGCCTTGAATACCAGGAATGCTCTTGCGGCCTTCAGGATACAGCTTTCCTGTACCACTACATTGATGCCGTATACATTTTTACCCTGCTTCATAGCCTCTTTGATCACACGGATCTGGCTGTCATCAAAAGCAATGTCATTCCATTTTTCACCACCGTCTGCGCCGGATTCAGCTGCAGGTGCTGTGGCAGTGGGAGCCTCTTCCTTGGCAGCGGGAGCCTCCTCCGTCTTGCCATCGTTTAAAATATCATTCAGGGCCTTGATCAGATTCTCATTGTCGTTGGTTCCCTCATCAGAGGTCTCCTGAATATTGTTCTTGTACTCTTCCAGAGCATCCAGACACTGGAACAATACATCGATCATTTCCGGTTTTACTTTAATATTGCCGTTACGTACTTCCGAGAACACATTCTCCATGTCATGGGTCAGGTTCTGCATACGCTTGTAGCCCATGGTTCCTGCCATTCCTTTCAGGGAATGCGCGGCACGGAATATCTCATTGATATTGTCCATGTTTTCAGGATCTGACTCCAGTTCCAGAATCTGTGTGTTCAAGTTCTGCAGATGTTCATTTGTTTCATCCAGAAAAATTTCAAGATATTGGCTTACGTCCATCTCTTCCTCCATTCTGCCGGTCACGGTATTGCCGGAAACGGCATATATTGCTTGCTACTTTACTACTCCTACATGCAGTATGATCTCCTGGGCGATCTGATCTAACGGTACTACCTGATCTGCCAGCCCGGCTGCGATGATACTCTTAGGCATTCCAAATACTACGCTGGTATCCTGATCCTGTGCGATCACATAGGACTTTTTGGAAGCTTTCAGTTTCCCGATTCCTTCCGTTCCGTCCGCTCCCATTCCCGTCATAACGGCGCAGACTACCGAATCAAAGCGGCTGGTCTGCAGGGACTCATACATATAATTGGCACAGGGTCTGACACCTTCCCTGTAAGGTTCCTCCGACAGATGCAGCGTATGGCGTCCAGCCGGGGATGTGACAACATTAAGGTGTTTGCCGCCCATGGCGATGTAGACCCATCCCTTTTTCAGTTCTTCTCCCTCTGCTGCTTCCTTTACATGAAGCTGGCTCAAATTATCCAGCCGTTCTGCAAGGGATGCTGTGAATCCCACAGGCATATGCTGTACTACCAGCACCGGTGCATCCAGATTCGCCGGCAATAAGGGAATCACCGACTGGAGAGATTTCGGGCCTCCTGTGGAACTGGCAATGGCTACGACCTTGCTACCCGACACGCTGACCGGATGATGATTGATGATCTTCATCATCTCTTTTACCGTGCCTTTTTCCTCGGTAAGCTTCGCTTCCTCGGCAAATACCGGCAGTTTGCTGTTCGCTACCACATTCAGTGTCCGCAGGAATTCTCTGCGGAAATTCTCACCACGACAGTCTACTGCGCTGTCCGGCTTATGTACAAAATCCAACGCTCCCAGTTCCAGAGCATCCAGAGTGGTTCTGGCGCCTTCCTTCGTATCGGTGCTGGCCATCATCACACGGGCGGGAATCTTGTATTTACGCAGCTCCTGTAAAAGCTGCAGGCCGTTCATACGCGGCATATTCACATCCAGGACAACTGCGTCGTAACTGTTTCGGCTCAACAGATCGAATGCTTCCAATCCGTCTTTTGCCCGGTCAGCCACCTGGAACCTTATGTCAGTATCTATTATATCACACAGCACTCTTCTCATGAGTGCAGAGTCATCAACAACCAGTATTTTTTTTGGCATTAGTCCAATCTCTCCTTTTTACGACTCTTACGCTCTTCTTCAAAAATAAAGCGGATGATTTCTTCTCTTGTATTTACGTCCAGGTTATAGTACTGTACCCGGTGTTCGAACGTCCCCTTGCGTTTCTCCAGTTCTCTTACCGCCAGTACTTTGCCTACCACCTCGTACTTTTTCTGTTCTCCGTCTTTCACCAGATGATAACTGCACAGGATCAGACTGCCGGGTTCATATCGCTGGGTAGACACAAATCGCAGTCCTCCGCCGCTGATGTCCACGATCACGCTGTGTTTCAAAGGAAGTCCCGGCTGCAGTTCATAAGGAGAATTTTTCTCCAGTGCCTGGATCTCTTCTTCCTCCAGATTTCTGGCACACATATCCAGTGCGCAGCTGAAACGATAATATTCTCTTCTCTGATATTTCCGCAGATTGCTGGTCAGTTCCATGACCAGCACATATACGTTGTTGCTTTTGTACCGGTCTATGATCCTTGCAAAGCACTGGTACAGGCTGTTCTCCTCGAAAAAGATCATGTCGTATTCCGAGTCCACCGGCAAAAGTATCAGTCTGGTCTGCTCCATGGGCATGGAGATCTCCAGGGTATCCTCCGACAGAATCTGCAGCACCCGGCTCTGGTACACCTTTGCCGTGCTTTCTGCTCCCTTTTCCTCCAACCCCCGCTGCAATGCGCGGAGCTCTATTTTCGATCCTTCTTCCACAAATCTGGATAACATAAGTTCATACCTCTCTTATCTGGACTGTTTTGTAGCTCCATTTCTCGTACCTATAATGTGAGAAAAAAATGCTGCCATTCCGCGCCTGGGCTGCTGCTCCTGCGCTGTATCGTCTTCTTTTTCGCACATTCTCTCTGCGATTCTCTGATAAGCCTGGCTTGCCTTTGCTCCCGGATTCTGTATGGATACGGGTACCTGCTGCATCACCGCCTGCATGACCTGAGGATCCTGAGGTACACATCCCATATAAGTCATGGGAATTTTCAGGTATCTGGTCACGACTGCATTCAGCTTGTCGAACAGTACCTGGCCTTCCTTGATATTACTTACCCGGTTGGCCACCATCATCACCTTCGTGAAATCCTCCTGGAATCTCGGATGTCTGTACAGTGCCTTCAGCAGAGAATAGGAATCCGTGATGGAAGTAGGCTCCGGTGTGGTCACCAGCAGCACTTCCCCGCTGGCCACCAGAAATTCCAACACACTGTCAGAGATTCCCGCTCCGGTATCCACGATAATGATATCCGTCAGGGCATCCAGCTCCGCCAGATTCTGTATGATACAGGTCAGGGCATCTTTTCCCAGATTGGACATCCCGGCAATTCCCGAACCACCAGAAATAAATCCCACTTCCATAGGGCCCCAGGTAATGATATCACTGATGCTCTTGCCCTCGTAAACCAGATCACACAGGTTGTGCTTCGGTATTGCTCCGAACATGATCTCGATGTTCGCCAGCCCGAAATCAGCATCCAGAATGATCACCCGTTTGCCCATTTTGCGGAATTGAATTGCCAGATTGATGGACATATTGGATTTTCCCACGCCACCCTTGCCGGAAGTAACGGTAATGACTCTTGCAGTAGGTCGTATTTGGTTATTTGCTTTAATGATCCTTAGCTGTTCCGCCTGATCCATTTTCACGCGCCTTTCTGTTAAAGCTTTCTTCCTTCCTCTCTATTCCTTACCTCCGAGGATCTGTTTCACCGTCTTCTGAGGATTGAACATTTCCATGTCATCCGGAACGTTTTGACCACAGGTCACATATGCGATCGGTGCATCCGTATAAAGCTTTATGTTCAGCAGATTCCCCACTGCTTCTGTTTCATCCAACTTTGTAAAAATCAACTCAAACTTTGCGATCTTTCCGTAACAGTCTGCGATCTTCTGGAGATCCCTGTATTTTGTGGTAGCACTTAATACCAGAAATACCTGATAGTCCTCCGGTCTCTTCAGTCCACCCACCATTTCCTTCATTTTCTCCAACTGTTCCGCATTCTGGTGCGATCTCCCCGCTGTATCGATAAAAATATAATCACAGTCCCAGTAATCATCAATGGCGGTCTGCAACTCCTCCGGTGTATAGATCACGCGGAAAGGTGTCTCCAGAATATTGGCATAGGTCCGCAACTGCTCCGCTGCCGCAATACGATAGGTATCTGCCGTAAGGAGAGCCACCTTTTTCTTGTCTTCCACACAATATTTTCCTGCCAGTTTGGCGATGGTAGTCGTCTTACCCACACCGGTAGGTCCGATGAACCATACGATTCTCGGTCCGTCCTCCGCCGGAGTGATTCCTTCGGATTTTCCGAATTTCAACACCATCTTCTGATAAATATTCGCCAGTAGATAATCAAAGGGAAGATCCGCTTTCTTTGTCTTGGAAGCATCCTCCAGAATACTGTTGACATATTTTTCATCCATCTCATTATCCAGCATTTTGTTATACAGCAGACGGATGAACTTATCCTGCTCCGGATTCTGCTCGTCCTCTTTTTCTTCCTGCTTTTCCACTGCTGCTTCCGCTTCACTGTCCAAAGCTTCTTTCTGTGCTTCCGCTGCCTTCTCCGTATTTGCATCTACCGGTCTGCTGTTTAACTGACTTTCCAAAAGCGTCTGCAGACTATCCAGCTTTTTTTCTATATTTTCCGTGCTGTTTTTCATCGATACAGTCTTCGCCGTACCTACACCTGCCCCGGAAGCTTCCGTACGATTCAGACTGTTTACCACAGATCTCTGTGGGGACTCATCCTCCAGCGCAGCGGTCACCTCGATCTGCTTCGGTGACAGAAAAGAGAACAGCCCTTTCTTTTTCACTTCACGGACATTCATGATCACCAGTCCGTTTCCCAATTCTTTTTTCGCAGCCTCTGTTGCCTCTGCTTCTGTTTTCCCGGTAAATTTCTTAATTATCATACTGTTCCTCGTTCCTGTGTCGGTTCAATGCGCTTAATATCTTAAGCTGTGACCATACCCACAGACTGCAATTCCACATTCGATTCTACTTCGTTGTAAGACACTACGACCAGATCCGGATAATAATCTTCGGTCAGCCGCTTGAAATACATTCTTACGATCGGTGATGTCATGATAATGGGGGTCTTTCCCATGTTTTCCAGCTTTTTGATCTCTTCTCCCACCGCATTGAGAATTGCTTTGCTTCTGGCGGGATCCAGATTCAGGAAAGCTCCTGTCTCTGTCTGTTTTACGCTTCCCATGACTTCCTGCTCGATCTTTGGATCCAGCGTCAGCACACTGGTAGTCTCGTGGGAAGGGAAATACTTGGTGGAGATTGCTCTCTTTAAGCTCTGTCTCACATACTCCGTCAGGATATCGGTATCCCTTGTCGTCGGTGCATAATCCGCCAGAGTCTCCAGAATCGTCAGCAGATCCCGGATGGAGATTCCCTCCCGCAACAGATTCTGCAATACTTTCTGGATCTCGCCCAGTCCCAACAACTTTGGTACCAGCTCGTCCACCAGAGAAGGATTGTTCTCTTTTACATTGTTGATAAGGTTCTGTACATCCTGTCTGGTCAGCAGCTCCGCAATGTGCTGGCGGATGATCTCCGTCAGATGCGTAGCGATGATGGAAGGGGGATCTACTACCGTGTAGCCCAGGCTCTCCGCCCGCTCTCTCTGACCTTCCGTGATCCAGATAGCCGGCAGATGGAAGGAAGGCTCGAACGTGGGGATACCCGTAATCTCCTCTTCCACATAACCGGGATTCATTGCCATATAATGGTCAAACAGGATTTCTCCCTCACTGACCTGAATACCTTTGATCTTGATGATATACTGATTCGGATTCAGCTGAATATTATCACGCAAACGGATAATAGGCACCACCGTACCAAGTTCCAGCGCAATCTGTCTTCGGATCATAACCACGCGATCCAACAGGTCACCGCCCTGGTTCACATCCGCCAGAGGAATAATACCGTAACCGAATTCCAGCTCGATGGGATCCACCTGCAACAGACTGTTGACATTTTCCGGCTGCCGGATCTCCTCCGCCGCAGCTTCCTCACTGTCTACCTCCTGTTCGATCTGTGCTGTCTCGATCGTGCCCTCGATATTTCTTGCCACGATGATAAACACCAGTCCCAATCCCACGAACAGGATCGTGTTCAATTCTGTCACGAATCCCAGGATTGCCAGCATGGCTCCCACCAGGTACAGACCCTTGGGTACACCGAACAACTGGCTTACCAGTGTCGTACCGAAGTCAGCATCCTTGCTTCCCTTGGTCACCAGAATACCGGTGGACAGTGAGATCAACAGGGAGGGGATCTGGCTTACCAGACCGTCACCGATAGTCAGGATAGCGTATTTATTCAGAGCGCTGGTAATATCCATGCCTTGTCTCGTCATTCCCATGATGATACCACCCACAATATTGATGGTGGTGATCAGAAGACCCGCAACCGCATCTCCTTTTACATATTTTACGGCACCATCCATGGAACCGAAAAAGCTTGCCTCTTCCTGGATTTTCTCTCTTCTCTTCTTTGCTTCCGCATCTGTAATGGCTCCGGTGTTCAGATCCGCATCAATAGCCATCTGCTTACCGGGCATTGCATCCAGGGTAAATCTCGCTGTTACTTCAGATACACGCTCTGAACCTTTGTTGATGACCATAAACTGGATCAGGATCAGAATGATGAAGATAATGACACCGATGACCAGATCACCGCCACCTACGAACTCACCGAAAGTTTCTACGACATTACCTGCATTGCCGTCTCTTAGGATCAGACGGGTGGATGAGGTATTCAGCGCAATACGGAAGATCGTGGTAAACAGCAGCATCGTAGGGAAGAAGGACATATCCAGAACTTCCTTACTGAACATCGTGGCGAACAGAATTGTCAGCGCCACGGAAATATTAATTGCTAACAGAATATCCAGCAGCCAGGAGGGAATCGGCACAATAAACATGATAATGGCAGCCATGATATAAATTGCTACCGCCACATCCGCTTTTTTCATTTTCATCTGTGCCTGACCTCCTTTCTCTTTTTGTGTATTTTCATCTTTTTGCTAATGTTTCTATTTCTTCTCTATACTTCTATACTTTCCCTTGCAGATGATATACAAACGCCAGGACTTCTGCTACCGCCTGGTACAATTCCGGTGGCACCGCCTGTCCCACATCCACATTTGCATATAGCATTCTGGCAAGTGGTTTGTTTTCTACGATTTCTATCTGATGCTCTCTGGCGATCTCCTTGATCTTCGCTGCCAGATAATCCTCACCTTTTGCGATCACAATAGGGGCATCCGCCACCTCCGGATCGTATTTGATTGCCACCGCATAATGGGTGGGGTTCGTGATGACCACGTCCGCCTGGGGCAGATTCTGCATCATTCTCCGTCTGGAAGCTTCCTGCATCTTCTGACGGATACGCCCCTTGATCTGCGGATCACCTTCCTGCTGCTTGTACTCTTCCTTGATCTCCTGCTTGGTCATTCGCATGTCTTTGCTGAATTTGTACTTCTGGTAGATAAAATCCGCAGCCGAAATGATCATATAGACCAGAGACACCCGGATTCCCAGATCTGTCACCGTTCCGCCGATCAATGCAATAGCCTGCATCAGATCCATATCATACAGGGAAAACAGCAGAGGCCATTTATCTTTCAGATAATTATAACATATGTAAGTGATCAATCCAATCTTCAGAATGGACTTGATCAGTTCCACCAGCGCATTGGCAGAAAAAATTCTTTTGAAGCCCGAAAGCGGGTTCAATTTACTGAACTTGGGCTGTAGCGGTTTTCCCGTAGGCTTCCAGCCCACCTGCACCACATCGCTCAAAAATGCCACCACTAATCCCAGCAAAAGGAGCGGTGCCATAATGATGATGGCCTGTAAAAGCATCTGCCGGAATGCGATTGCGGTGTCCTGCTGTGGCATATTTCCATGCCAGAAAGTCACCACCTCGGGAATTCTCTCGTAAATGACGCTGAACACATTTATAAACTGATACCCCATGTGTCCTACCCATATTTTCAATACCAGAAATACCGTCAGCAGACCCAGCCCGTTGGCAATTTCACGGCTTTTGGCAACCTGACCTTCTTTTCTGGCATCAGACAGCTTTTTCTCGGTAGCAGGCTCTGTCTTCTCTCCGCCCATCCCTTCTGCAGCGAAGAATTGCAGATCATATTCCAGGATCACATCATACCTCCGATAAAAGATACTACCATCTTTTTCATTTCCTGATAGACAAAGTCGGCAGCCCCCGGAAGCATCCCGGTGGTAAGGAACATTGCCGTCAGTCCCGCCAGAACCTTCAGCTGAATACCTACTGCAAACATATTCAGCTGGGGAGACACCTTGGCCAGCACTCCCAGGATTGCATTCAGAAGCAATATCACACAAAAAATCGGCAATACAATACGAAAGCCGATCAGGATATAATCACTCATAAATTCTGTCATGGATTGTAACAGACTGTCCGCGTGAAACACCACCCCGTTCACCGGGATCAGTGTAAAGCTGTCTGCCAGTGCTCCGAAAAGATACCTGTACATTCCGGAAGCGATCAGCATCAGCATAAAAGAATACTGATACAAGACACCGGTAATGCTGGTGGTCTCTTTCGTAGCCGGATCCAGTAACGTAGCCATGGACAGGCCTGTCTCCATGTCAGCAATGGAACCGGCAAAATTCACGACTGCCATACAGATATTGGCCCCGAAACCGATCAGCAGCCCGGCAATTGCCTCTTTCATGACGATCACCGCATATTCCATCACAGTGTCAACAACTACCGCATCCGCCGGCGTCAGCGTCTCATAAAGCAGCCACGCCGTAAAAAAGCTGATGCCGATCCGGATTCTGGCCGGGGTGTCATTCATCCCGAAATAAGGCGCTATATATACAAAGCAGGATACTCTTACGAATATCAGCAGAAAATATTCAAGATCATATATTGAAAAAGAAAGATCTACCATATTTCTTCCCGTCACCTATGTACATACTGGCTGAAACTTGACCACAATTGCACCGTGTACTCCACCATCGTGTTCATCATCCAGTGACCGATAACCACCAGACACAAAAAGATGGCAACGATCTTCGGTACAAAGGTCAGTGTCTGCTCCTGAATGGAAGTCACCGTCTGGAAAATACTGATGACCAGACCAACAACCAGGGATACCAGCAACACCGGCAGGGATACCTTGATGATCACATATAACGCATTATTCGTCATTTCCGATACTGCATCTATCGTCATAGCAAAACCTCATCTTACGAATCTAATAAAATGTCTGTACCAGTTGCCCTATGATCAGTGCCCAACCGTCTGCCAGTACGAACAGCAGGATCTTGAAGGGCATGGAGATCGTCGTCGGCGGCAGCATCATCATACCCATACTCATCAGAGTAGATGCCACTACCATATCAATTACAATAAAAGGAATATAGATCGTAAAGCCGATCCAGAACGCAGTTCGCAGTTCGCTGATCATAAAGCTGGGAACCAGCACGGAATTCGGAATATCCTCCAGGGTTCCGTCCCACTCCTGTCCTGCGATATCCATGAACAGTTCCACATCCTTCACCTGAGTCTGTGGATACATAAATTCCCGTAAGGGTGCCATGCCTTTTTCCAGAGCCTCATCCTGATCGATCGTGCCCTCCTCAAAAGGCTGGATTGCTTCCTCATTGATCCTCGTGATCGTAGGCTCCATAATGAAAAATGTCAGGATCAGTGCCAGTCCGATCAGGATCTGGTTCGGCGGTGCCGTCTGGGTATTCAGTGCAGACCTGGTAAAATGCAGCACGATGATGATCCTCGTAAAAGAGGTCATCATGATAATAATGGTCGGTGCCAGTGCGATCAGCGTCAGAGTGATCAGAATCCGAAGCGCACCGTTGATCTGTCCGTTACCGTTATTGTAGGTAATGCTGACAGTATTCGCCGTATTCAGCTGTCCTACCTCTTCCGGGGTCGTGGCTGTTCCCGCCGGATTGATCACCGTGGAAACTTCCGTATCTCCCGTCAGATGACGCTCCGATGCCTGCACCTTTACCGGCGTACAAATACACAATATGCCTACCGTGACCAGCAGGCATACCATATAGATAATCGTCTTTAATTTTATACTTGCATCAATGATCTTTCTCTTCATTCTCTTTCTTCGCCGCACGTTCCAATAATTCCCGGAACCCGGAAGTACTTTCCAATGTAGTCTTACCTTTAAGTTGTTCTGCAGGAATCTGTCCCAGGGCCGTTACGGTATCCTTGCAGACCGCAATGGCAAAATAAGACTCACCGATCCGGACCAGCTGAATGTATTTGTTATTTGCGATCCGAACGGTCTCTCTCACTTCAATATTGCCTGCCGCTCCCTGTTGTTTCTGGTATCCTGCGATCCATTTCGTTACCAATGCGGTTACCGCCAGTACTGCCACAAAGATGAACAATACTGTAATGAACTGGGCATAACTGTCTGCTTTTCCGGTAAGTATGATCATTAACCCACTACCTTTTTCACAGCTTCAATAACACGTTCTGCCTGAAAAGGTTTTACAATGAAATCTTTGGCACCGGCCTGAATAGACTCGATAACCATTGCCTGCTGGCCCATTGCAGAACACATGATAACCTTAGCGCCACCGTCTAACTTCTTGATCTCCTTCAGTGCCTGGATGCCGTCCATCTCAGGCATGGTGATGTCCATCAGAACCAGATCGGGATTCACTTCCTTGAACTTCTCCACTGCCTTCATTCCGTTCTCTGCTTCTCCTGCAACATTGTAACCGTTCTTGGTCAGAATGTCCTTAATCATCATTCTCATGAACGCTGCATCATCGCAGATCAAAATATTCTTTGCCATTTAATTTTCCTCCATTTGTTTGGTCTATTCTCTGTTTTATTTAATAATTTCCGTAATACGGACGCCAAAACTTTCTTCAATTACAACAACTTCACCCTTGGCTACAAATTTTCCGTTTACCAGAACATCGATCGGTTCTCCTGCAATACGATCCAGCTCAATGATCGTACCCGGTGAGAACTCCAGAATCTCGGAAATGGATTTCGTCGTTCTGCCAAGCTCTACGGTAACTTCCAAAGGGACATCTTTGATCAGACCAATATTTTCCTGTCCGGAAAGTCCCATGCTGTCATTTGAGAAGCTCTGGAACTGTGCAGGCTGCACATTGACATTCTGCTGCGGCATTCCCATATTGCCCATCTGGTTCATCATGCCCATGCCATTCATCTGTTGCATTCCCATGTTCCCCATCTGCTGCATTCCCATCTGAGGCATACCATTCATCCCCATCTGGTTCATGCTATTCATGTCCATGCCAGGCATCTGATTCATACCCATGCCACCCGTCTGGTTCATGCCATTCATCTGGTTCATGCCGTTCATCTGTGGCATTCCCATGTTGCCCATCTGATTCATGCCATTCATATGATTCATAGCCATGGGATCCGGTTGCTGCATATTCATCTGAGTCATATTGTTTGCGCCGGCATTCATCTGTCCTGCATTGTTCTGCGGAGCTGCTGCGGGAGCAGGTATGCTTTCCGGCTGAGTTGCTGCCTGATCGTTGCTTTCTCCCAGGCTTCCCATCTGGGTATTGATAAAGGTCTCTACCAGTTTACGGGCAAAATCGATGGGATACAACTGCATGATAGAACTGTCTACCAGATCATCGATCTGCATACGGAATGCGATTTTTACAAAGGTTCCTCCTAAAAACGGAGATATTTCCTTGCCATCCTTTACCTCTGTCAGATCAAAAAGAGAAGACTCAGGCGGGCTGATATCAATTACCGTCTGCAACAGTGTGGAAAGGGAAGTCGCTGCGGAGCCCATCATCTGGTTCATCGCCTCGGAAATTGCACTCAGATGCAGTTCTCCCAGCTCTCCATCTGTATTCGTACCGTCACCGCCCATCATCAGGTCAGTGATAACTTTTACATCATGTTCTTTTAATACCAGAATATTGGTACCGTCCAGTCCCTGGGTATATTTGATCTGAATAAATACACAGGGCTTTTCATAGGCGTCCAGCAGGTTTTTCCATGTAGCCAGCGTAACCACAGGAGTTGTAATATTTACTTTGCGGTTTACCAGTGAATATAGGGTTGTGGCAGAGGATCCCATACTGATATTGGCCACCTCGCCAATCGCATCCTTCTCTACATCCGTCAGTTCCTCTCCGTCACTGACAACGGGTGCTGCGTTCTCCGCAGCTTCATTCTCATTATTATAATTTTCAGCCGTACTGTTCTCCGGTGCCGGATCTGCTGCCGCATCACCGCCATCCGCGGTATCCGACAGATCCATACCTTGCAGCAGGGCATTTATCTCATCCTGAGATAACATCCCATCCATCGTTACTCCTCCTCTCTGATCACCGATGTGATCTGAACAGCATACGAATCTCTATCCGTACCGGGCAGTGCCGTGAACTTTTTAATATTGCCCACATACACATTCATGTCGGTATCGACTCTGGAATCCAGCCGGATACAGTCGCCCACCTGCAGATTCAGGAAATCATTCACCGAAATGGTGCTCCTTCCCAGCACTGCCTTGATCGGAATATCTACTCTCCGGATCATGGACTCAATGTACTCCTCGTAGTGTTCATCGTGATTCTCCTGCATTGTGGAGAACCAGTATTTGGTGTTCAGTTTATCCATCACATCTTCCAGTGTAAAGAAAGGAAGACAGATATTTACCATTCCTTCGACATCCCCGATTTTCATATTCAGGGTAACAATAGCGATCATATCGCTGGGAGCAATTACCTGTGCGAACTGGGGATTCGTCTCCAACCGGCTTAACACCGGTGAGATCTCAACAACGTTTTTCCAGGGTTCACGCATCAGCTGCGTAAACATGACCAAAAGCTTCTGTAAGATTGTCAGCTCTATATCGGAAAAATCTCTGCTCTTTTCCAATGGTTGGCCGCTGCCTCCCAGCATACGATCCAGCATGGTATAACATAGATTGGTTGCAATTTCTATAATAATATTGCCGTTGAGTGGTGCAAAATTAACAATTCCAAGCACCGACGGATTCGAAAGTGCGTTGGAGAACTCACTGAAAGTAACCGTTTCCGAACTTGCTACCGATACCTGCACGTTCTTGCGCAGATATACCGGAAGGTTCGTAGAGATCAGTCGGCTGTAATGCTCGAATATGATCTCCAGGGTTCGTAAATGTTCTTTGGAGAATTTGGTAGGGCGGCTGAAGTCATAGTTTTTGACCTGCTTCTCGTCCTCCCCCTGGATCTGGTCTACATCCAGGTCTCCCTCAGACAACTGTTTCAGAAGATTATCAATTTCACTTTGTGAAAGTATATCACTCACAGGCCCTCACCTCCTGTCATCTTATTTTCCCGCTTCATCAGCCGAATTTCACTCCGCTGATTGCGACCTTATAGATGAAGTCGGATTGGAATAGATCCTGAACAGACTTCAGAATCTCCTCTTTTAAGCCTTCCATATCCTCTCTGCACTCATCCTCTGTATGTGCGGAAACGGTAGCCGTGATAGCATCCTTGATCAGGTTCTCATAGCTTGCCAGCGTGTCACTGCTGCCATAGGTCTTATAATCCTTATGCTTCTTGTTGATAGACAAAGATACATCAAACATGATGTAATCCTGTTTTGCTCCTGCTTCGCTCTTCAGAGGAATTGTCATGGAGTCTGCAATATTATATACCTCTGTATCGGTAAGGGCAACATTCGTTGTTTCTTCATCCCCCGGAACGGTAAGTTCCAGATTCATGGCAGTGGTAATATTGTCTACCAGTTGTGCGGTCTTCTTATTCGTACCCACAATGCTCACAAGCATGACGCTGGTCAACACAATGTTCACCACCAGCAGTGCCAGAATCAATACTGTCATCAGATTTTTCTTCATTGGTCTTATGCTTCCTTTCCCTCTCCACACTAATAGGTTGTGGATGGATTATAGATTCTGATCTCTACACGCCGGTTCTTGCTGCGCCCCTCTTCTGTGGAGTTATCAGCTACCGGTACACGGTCACCCATCCCTGCGTGTCTCAGATCAGATGGATCCAGAGAGGTAGTCTCTGTCAGATAATAGAACACGGAAAGTGCTCTGGCGCTGCTCAATTCTTCATTATCGGCAAACCTCGCACTGTGAATAGGGACATTATCTGTATGTCCTTCGATTTCTATGGTGGAATTACTTCCGTAACGTTCCAGGATCACTCCCACCTTGTCCAGAACTGCCTTAGCCTGATCCTTCAGGCTGTCACTTCCGGAATCAAACAACAGCGCTCCCTTCATAGATAACTGCACATATTGTGCCGTAAATGACACACTGACCTGATCTGCAAGGCTGTCCTCCACCAGAGCTTCCTGTACTGTTTCCGCCAGTTCTTCGTTGCTCTCCAGATTTTTCTCATTCAGTGCCTCTTCCAAAGCTTCTGCGTTGTCATATTTCTCATAATTATCAGAATCCGTCTCACTGTCTGCGTTTCTTCCGGCATTACTGATATACTCATCCAGATCATTCAACTGGCTGACGCCGTTGCTGATCAGAATACCCTCACCGATTGCCGTGGATCCGGCATTGAAAATGCTAAAAGTGCTGTTCGACATAGCTGCTGCCATTTCGCTGTACTTGGTTGCATCTATCGAAGACATGGAAAACAACATAACAAAGAAGCACAGCAGCAAGTTCATCAGGTCACTGAATGTGGTCATCCATGCCGGGGATCCAGCAGGTGGATCTTCAGGCTTACGTTTTGCCATTATGCTTCACCCCCTGCTTCCTCTTCACCATCTGCACTTGTTCTGTCCTTCGGAGGAAGGAATGACTTCAGTTTTTCTTCGATGACACGGGGATTTTCACCAGCCTGTATGGATAAAAGCCCCTCAATCATAACTTCCTTCTGCTGCATTTCCACAGCATTATCTGCTTTTAATTTATTGGAAACAGGCGTACAAATCCAGTTTGCCAGCAAGGATCCGTACAATGTAGTAATCAACGCCACTGCCATTGCAGGTCCCAGTGTGGACGGATCGTCCATGTGATACAACATATCTACCAGACCGATCAGGGTACCGATCATACCCCAGGCAGGGCCCATGGCCGCCAGTGTATCCCAGAAACCGATCGTCTCTTTATGTCTTCCCTCTACACTTACCAGTTCTGTCTCCATGATGGCACGTACCAGTTCGGGATCGGTACCATCGACGATCAGAAGAATTCCCTTTTTCAGGAAAGGTTCCTCCAGATCCGTTGCTGCTTCTTCCAGAGACAGCAGACCTTCCTTACGTGCCACATTGGAAAGCTCTATGATCTTGCCGATCATCTCGGAAGTATTCAGTGCCGGTGCCTTGAAGATCAGAGTA
The DNA here is from genome assembly GCA_003584705.1 of Lachnospiraceae bacterium GAM79. Classification (GTDB taxonomy): domain Bacteria; phylum Bacillota; class Clostridia; order Lachnospirales; family Lachnospiraceae; genus Acetatifactor; species Acetatifactor acetigignens. Next base: position 1,639,031 of record AP018536.1, on the reverse strand, counting down.
AAGGATTTCAGACCCGCTATGTAATTCTGTAAGCTCATGGACATGAGGGTACAGGAGAAAGCTCCACCGAATGTAATAATTGCAGAAGCCGGATCCAGATATTCTCTGAATCCTCCGACACCCGCAGAGCTTATGATACCAAATACCAACATGAATAACGCTAATAATATTCCTGCTAAAGATGCTATATCCACTTAAATCACCTGGCATTCTGCAAATTATTTTGCAAAAATATCCTTTCTGTATAATATTACAAGATTTTTTATTTCTTGTCTACTTTCTTTTACAATTATTTTCCTGCCTGTGGTGAGAGTCAGCACCGTATCAGGGGTCTCTTCTACCAGTTCGATCAGATCCGGATTCACCAACACCTTGACCCCATTGATCTTCGTAACTTCTATCATACTGTTTTCTCCTTCCCCATTCATTGTTCAATATCTTCTGTAGTTTATGACTTTTACCACATTCTCCAATTTTGTTATAGTACTTTTTTCCCTTGATCTTTTATACATACAAAAGGGACAGGTAGCATTCCTATCCCCTTTATACGTATATTGCATTTTTAACGTTTTATTAACGCTTCAGATTGGTCAGTTCTTCCAACAAAGTATCGGATACGGTAATGATACGGCTGTTGGCCTGGAAACCTCTCTGAGTGGTGATCATCTCAGTAAACTCGGAAGACAGGTCTACATTACTCATCTCCAGCTGACCGGTGGACATGTATCCACCGCCTGCGGTGATGTCTACGCCGATACCATCGAACTCACCGGAGTTCAGGGTTGCAGAGTAAAGGTTGTCTCCCTCTTTCTCCAGACCGGAGGCATTGGCAAATGCTGCGGTAGCAATCTGGCCTAACAGTTTGGTCATACCGTTGTCATAGCTTGCGTAAATCATACCATCCTTCTGGATGGATACACCGATCATATCTCCCAGACGACGTCCGCATCCGGTTCCCGGACCATCCAGGTCACCACTGGTGGCACCGATGGTGGAAGTACCCTTGTTATCGTAGTTGGTGCATTCGGACAGGTCGATGGTAATATCGGAGAAGTTGCCACCTAACTGTGAAAATGCTGCATTAATGCCCAAGTTTGTAGTAGAACCGCCGACACTTTCCAGTTTAGCGGTGTCTTTATTGAATACCACAGTAGTTCCTTCAAAATAACGACCTTCCATGGTAATAGCACTGCCGTCTGCCGGAAGCAGCTGATCTCCGGTACCAGATCTCATATTGCCAAGCAGCTGCTGCATGGTAAGCTGTTGCGTTGTGTCTGTAGGGCTGGTAATATACAAATTCAAAAATTCATTGGTAGATCCCTCATATCCATAAGCTGCTGCAATGGCATCCAAAGCCTCCTGCTGTTCCTTTGCTGCTATAGCATTGTTTGAAGTATCAATCAGGCTTCCATCAGCATTAAAAATTTTCGTCAGGTCAGCTATATCTTTGGTTCCATCCTTTGTTTTCAGCATCGTTCCATCCCACTTGTAGGCATCGGTATTCAATGTCACCTTAGTCTCCATCTTCTGCTGGGTACGGTTTCCGAAATCCAGTGCGGAAATATCGATCTCTGCTCCGGTGGAATCCAGCAGTTTCGTCAGTTCCATACTATAAACATTGGTGTTCGGTTCGCCAGACTGTTTAAAGGTAAATTTTGCAGTATAACTGTAACCTCTCGCATCGAAGAAGTTCAGGTTTACGGTCTTACCGTTGGCACTGGTCACATCCTTATCGTTCTCATCCAGAATACCGGAAATATTTGCCTGTGTGGTAGCCTCAGGAGGATATGTCATATTCGCAGCACTCATAATACGCAGTGCGGTTACGGTATCCTGCTTAATGTTACCTGTGGTCTCATCCACGCCCCATCCCATGACGTTGTAACCGGTGCTGGTCATTGCCAGGTTGCCGGCACCATCTACATAGAAAGAGCCGTCTCTGGTGAAGAAATTCTCGGAGCCGTTGCTGACTACGAAGAAGTTGTCTCCGGTGATCATGATATCAAAGGGGTTGCCAGTAGACTGCGCGGAACCCTGCGTGGTAATGGCAGTATTGATAGCTCCTGCCTTAACGCCCAGACCGATCTGCTTGGCATTGGTACCGCCGACACCAGTGGTAGCGTTGGCACCACTGGCCTTCTGTGTGGTCTGGCTCATCAGTTCACTGAAAGTCATGGAACTGGATTTGTAAGCTGTTGTGTTGACGTTGGCAATATTATTACCGATTACGTCCATTCTGGTCTGGTGTGTCTTAAGTCCTGCTACGCCAGAATACAATGATCTCATCATAGTGCTTTGTTCCTCCTGTATTGGAACCGTGCTCCCTCTCTGTCATTCAAGGGAGCATGACCTCCATCCCTGGTCCGGTCTACATAATAACGGCTCCGTTAATATTTGTAAATACGTTTTCTTCGGTTTCTCTGCTGTTCATGGCAGTCACCACGGTCTTATTGGGTACATTCACAATAAAGGCCAAGTCATCCACGATCACCAGAGAATCCCTGATTCCCTTCTGTCCCGCTTTTCTTGCTCCGTCATTCAAGCGTTCCAGCTGTGCGTCTGTCAGCTCAATGCCTCTGTTTTCCAGCCGTACGGCGGCATGCTTGGAGAATTTCAGATCCTGCGTTCCGGAAACATTCTGTTCCTGGCTTTTGTTCTGTAGGATCTCCTGGAAAGATACCAGATTTTCCTGTGCTGCTTTTACGGTCTTGCGGCTGCTGTTTAAGTACTGATTTGCCAACTGGTCAATGGACAGAAAACTGTTGTTCTGAATATCCATATCCATCTGCCCCTCTGCGTCAGCTGCTTACTGCATTATACGCTCTCTGTGCTGTCAGTTTCTTCTGACTCATCCTTGCTCTCGGTATCCTTCTTTTCTTCTGCTTCTTCGGCAGCTTTGCGGATCTCCTTGAGACGTTCAATGTACTTATTCAAGCTGTTCACGGTATCTTTTGCCAGGAAGGATTTCTCGTAATCAGTCATATCGTTGTATTCCTTCTCCAGATCATCAATGGTCTTGCCATCACTGGAATCAATGCCGTTTACATTAGGAAGCTTGTTCAGCTTTACGGTAAAGTTGTAAGCCTTGTTGTACGCATTCAGATAATCCGTATCCACTACGGAATCCAGATCATCAATGGAGTACTTCTTTTCGTTGATATAAAGGTAAGCTTTGTTGTTCTCGTAGGACACATAATCCACTTTTCCCTGCACCAGTTTGGTATCGCCGGAGGATGTGGTGGTCTTGATATAGACCTCCTTGCCTACCAGAGAACTTGCTCTCTGCAGATCCATACTGTTGGACATATTCTGCATCTGCTCTACCTGTGAGAACTGTGCATACTGTGCTATGTATTCCGTATTGGACGTAGGCTCCAGAGGATCCTGATATTTCATCTGTGCTACCAGAAGCTGTAAAAATGCTTCCTTGTCCATTCCGCTGCTGGACTTTGCAGCTTTACTCACGGAAGTATGGGATGCGGTCTCTACGATCTTACCGTTTTCCACGGGTGCAACCAATGCCATTTCCTTTTTCTCCTTTCGTTATTTATTATGCGGTAAAATCCACCGTATTGCCGTTCGCCGACATCATATCTGCTGCGATCCGGTCTTCTTCGGTCTGAGGCTCTTCTTCTGCAAATGCTGCGTTCAGATTGATCCTGCGGGTACGCTTTCTACCTGCACCCGTTTCATTTGCCGTATTACTGTTATTGCCTCTTCCCTGCTCCAGATTCTGTTCGAACTGGTGGGTCTGAACGGTAACTTCAATAGCTTCTACCTTGACACCCTGCTCTGCAAAGTTTTCCTTCAGCTGTACCATCTGACTTTCCAGTGCTGCCTTGACTGTTTCATTCTGTGCAATGAAATTGGCCGTAACCACACCGTTTCTGGATGCCATCTGTATATGCAGAGTTCCCAGGCTCTGGGGATGAAGCTGCATTTCCAGTTCAGAGCTGTCCGCCTTGACGGATACTTTCATATAATCCATGATCTGACGCATAATGTCCTGCGTATCTGCGGTTCTTGCTTCTTCTGTCTGTGCCGTCTGCTGTAACTGTGCCAGGAAATTGTCTTCCTTCAGATTCTGTAATAACAGATTGCCATGCTGTCCACCGTCGTTGTGTTCCTGTCTGCTGCCGGAATCTTCGGTCTTGTTCTCCTGTGCGTTCTGTACGGGAACTTTTTCCCCGCTGTCAGGTACCTGTGTCACGGTTGCTTCTGTGGTATCCACAGTAGATTCTTCCGTAGTAACGGCCACATTCTCTGTTTTATCTGTTTCCACGGTGATCACCGGTTCCGCCACAGTTTCCTGTGTGATCTGTGTTACCGCTTCCTGCCATTTTTCAGGAGATAGCTGTAACTCTTCCTGCGCCTGCCCTGTCAGTTCCTTCTGCAGATCCATAATTCCTTTTACATCATTGTACAGATTCTCATCCGTCAGTAATGCGAACGAATCCTGTGCTCCGCTGACTGCCATCAGCAATTCATTCAGTTTCCCGGGATCTGTCAGATCCACTTCTGTCATTCCCAGATCTTCCATGGTGGCCTGCAGTTCTTCTTCACTGACGGAAAATGTATCCGTGATCTGTTGGATCAGGTTCTGTACCACCGTTCCCACAACTTCCTGAACTTTCTCCAGATCCTTTGCATCCAGGCTGTCATCTTCCATCGTCTTGTTTCCATCAGAGACATCCGCTACATTGTCGCGTTGTCTGCCGCCGGCTCTCAAAGATTCACCACGTCTGACATCGTTCCGTCCCGCCTGGGTGCGGTCCCCGTCGGCTGCATTAGTTGTCTGGGCATTGCTCTGGGTCTTATTCCATACCGCCTGGAAGCTGGTTCCCGCATTCTGCTTCGCTGCTGTGACCATATCCGGTATCTGCACATTGCCGCTGTTACCGACACCTTTAATTGTCGTTCCTGCCATAACTCCTCCTTTCCCAGGCCCCTTTTACCACCTTATGACGGTCTATGACCTGTAATTATACTACAAATCATGTATCGGATCTTTTCTGCTTTTTCTTAAGATTCCGGATCCATAATTTTAGTAATCTTTGCCGCTACTTCTGAATTCATAGCTCCCAGGATGGCACCTCTGTCATCCGCACTCATGACCTTCAGAATTCTGGCTGCCAGATCCAGATTGTTCGTCATCTGTTCAAAAATTGCCGCTGCCTGCTTCGGCTTCATGGCTGAATAAGCGGCCGCATAATCCTGCACTTCCTGACTCTCCTGCAGCTGAGTCACTACCTGTTTGTAAATATATTCCGCAGTGGCCGGATCCATGGACTCATAATATTTCTTATATTCTTCCGCTCCGGGTCCCTTATCGGAATAAACGACCTCGTCATAGAATTCCTTCTGAATCCGTTGGAATTCCACCTGCTGATTTTCGAATTCCTTCAGCCTGAGAACTTCGGCTTTCAGCTGATCCAGTTCTTCGTCCTTGGCGGAAGATGCATTCTGTATCTGCTCCAGCTGTAGTTCCAGACTCTTGATCTGATCCACCGCATCCTGTAAGCTGGTATAGCCGCCGTAAGCACCGGAATTCGTTGTCTCAGTCACAGAGTTGCCGGGAAGAATCCGGTTAAGTACCGGAACATCCTTTAAGATCGGTGTTACTACCGAGCTTCCAAAGCCGCCGATATCCAGCTTGATGATTACACAGATCACAGCAAGCCACAATGCCACGATCAGGATCGTGGCCCCGAAGGTCAAAAGGCTGTTCCCCTCATTCCCGTCCTCCAGTTCATCTTCCTGTTTGGCAATTTCCCTTGCCCGGCGCTTTGCTTCTTTTCGCTGGGCCTGCTGTTCTTTCTTTAAATTTTTTTTCTCTTCCACCAGCTGTTTTCTCTCGTTATCCGCTGCGTTTTCTTCCGGAGTTTTTTCTCTTGCCATACTAAACCTCATGCCTTTCCATCACCTGCCGGCTTTTCGCCCCGCATCCCCGTTCTAGCGGTTCTTCTGTCCGTAGGTGTAACTGGTCAGTTCATCAATTGCTTTACTTTCCGCATGGTTTTCTTCCTGCAGAAAAGCCTCAAATGCCTTCTCCCGCAGTGTCTCATGCATCTTTCTTTCCTTCATGGCCTCTGCCATCCGTTCTCTGGCAGCTTCCACATTTTCCTTTGCTTTTTCCACCCGGATTGCCTGCGTTGCCACAATGCTGTCCATTTTCAAAAGTGCTTCCTTGTTCTCTTCAATGGCCCGCAGATCCAGCTTTCCTTTTAACAGCCCCGCAGATTGCTCTTCATACTCTCTTCTGCGTTCTTTCAAGCGCTCCAGATGTTCTGTTTCCACATTCAGAGCCGCCTGCGCCGTTCCGAATTCCTGTTTCGCCTGTGTTTCCATTTTTTCTTTGATATTCAGGATGTTTTGCAGAGAATATCTGAATCTCGCCATTTATCTCACCCCTGATCTGCGAACAGCTCTTCCAGCATCTGTACGGTCTCTTCAAAGGTAAATTTTTCATCCGTACCCTGGCATAGGAAGCCGTTCACAGCATCGATTCTGGAGATTGCATAATCAATATTCGGGTTGCTGCCCTTTTTGTATGCACCGATATTGATCAGATCCTCCGCCTCATTATAGGTTGCCAGTACATTTTTCAGCTTGTTGGCTGCCTGTTTGTGTTCCCTGGTGGCGATCTGGCTCATGCATCGGGAAATGCTCTGCAAAATATCGATAGCCGGGTAATGGTTCTTATGTCCCAGCTTTCTGTCCAACATAATATGACCGTCCAGAATGCTTCGGGCGGTATCTGTAATGGGCTCGTTAAAATCATCGCCGTCTACCAGAACTGTATACAATCCGGTAATAGAGCCTACTGCGGCTCTTCCGGCTCTCTCTAACAGCTTCGGCATCTCCGAGTACACACTGGGAGGATATCCTCTGGTCACCGGCGGTTCTCCGCTGGCCAGTCCAATCTCCCGCTGGGCCATGGAAAAACGGGTCAGGGAGTCCATCATCAGCAGGACATCCTTGCCCTGATCTCTGAAATATTCCGCGATAGCGGTAGCTGTCTTGGCCGCCTTGTTACGCTCCAGAGCCGGCCGGTCGGAGGTTGCCACAACCACAACAGATCTGCGCATACCTTCTTCACCCAGATCTCTCTCAATAAATTCCCGTACCTCTCTGCCTCGCTCGCCGATCAGTGCTATGACATTGATATCCGCTTTGGTATTGCGGGCGAACATACCCATCAGGGTGGATTTGCCCACACCAGAGCCGGCAAAGATACCAATTCTCTGACCTTTTCCTACCGTGATCATGCCGTCTACCGCCTTGACTCCCAACGGCAGTACCTGATCGATAATAGTTCTGGACATAGGATCGGGAGGTGCTGCCTCTACCGGATAGGCGGCTCCATTGATCATTTCGCCGTCAATAGGCACGCCCAGTCCGTTCACCGTCTTGCCCAGCAGTTTGTCGTTTACCGTGACCTTCAGGGCATCTCCGGTATTTTCCACCACACATCCCAATCCGATACCATCTACGGAATCATAGGGCATAAGCAGTGTCTTCTTGTCACGGAAGCCTACCACTTCTGCCATGATGGGCCTTGCCCCTTCCGCATCCGGAAGGATCCGGCACAGATCCCCCAGTTTGGAATCCGGTCCGGCGGACTCTATGGTCAGACCTACCACATTGACCACTTTCCCCAGCTTACGGTAAAAGCTCTTTTCTGCCATTTTATTATATTTTTCAAAATCAATGTTCTTAATGACCATTTATCAGCCTTCGTAGGATAATAATTTTAGTTTCTGACGCAGTTCCGACAGTTGAGTCCCCAGTCCACAATCAAAAATGCCGCTTTCGGTCTCGATCATGCACTCACCTTTGCCCAGGGTCATGTCCTCAACGATCTCCACCGTACTGTTCGGTGCAGTTGCCCCTGCCATGATCTGCTTTTTCTGCATGCTGACATAGGGATAATCTTCTTTGGAAACATGTACGAGAAAGCTCCGGTTGTCCTCTGTTTTTCTCATGGTAGCAGAAATCAGATAGCAGAGCACTTCTCTGTAAGAATGCAGATCCACATCAAAAATATGCTCGTAAATACCCGTAATGGTATCTACGAACTGGGGCTCCAGTTCATCCATTCTCTTCTGATATTCCGCATCCAGTCCGGCAGCTTTTTTCTGATATTCCGCTGCTCTCTGGGCCTCTGCGCGTTCAGCCTCCGCTTTTGCTTCCTGCTGTCCCTGCCTTCTGGCCTGCTCCAGTGCGTCTGCTTTCTGTGCTTCTGCCTGTGCTCTGGCATCCGCCAGAATGCTCTCAGCCTTTGCTTTGGCATCCTCTATGATCTTCTGAGCCTCTGCTTCGGCTTCCTCTTTTAATTTCTGCAGATCTTCTCCGGCCTTGATCACATTGCCGGAAGTCTGCGGATTCTCTTCGCCATCCCCGGTGTCCGTCACCAGTGCCTCTACTTTATCTGCCGCCAGTCCGGAGATAAATCCGGTTCCTTCGTCCTGCTGCATTTTGGCAGCCAGTTCCCGGATCCTTTTCGCTACCAGATCGTTGGTATCGATCACCCGGGCATCTTCTTCCACAAGCTGTGTAAATCCCCGTTTTAAAAGATTACTAGACAACGATCTCGTCACCTCCACCTCTGGAAATGATGATCTCTCCGGAATCCTCCAGCTTACGGATAATATTGACGATCTTCTGCTGTGCTTCTTCTACATCCTTCATACGAACAGGACCCATGAATTCCATATCTTCCTTGATCATAACAACCAGACGTTTGGACAGGTTGTTGAAGATAGCATTCTGTACCTGCTCGTTGGCACCCTTCAGTGCCACTGCCAGATCGTTGTTGTCCACGTCACGCAGCACACGCTGAATTGCCTTGTCGTCCAGGAGCAGTATGTCCTCGAAAACGAACATCTTTTTTCGGATCTCGTCTGCCAGTTCGGGCTCTTCGATCTCCAGAGTCTCCATGATATGTTTCTCGGTACCACGGTCTACAGTATTCAGGATATCCACCACTGCATCCACACCACCGATAATGGTGTAGTCCTGATTCACCAGACTTGCCAGCTTGGACTCCAGTACTTTTTCCACTTCCTTGATGACATCCGGACTGGTACGATCCATGACTGCAATACGTCTGGCTACCTCTGCCTGGCTGTCGGGTGGCAATGCGGAAATGATCAACGCCGCCTGGCTGGGTGACAGATAAGACAGAATCAGAGCAATGGTCTGCGGATGCTCGTCCTGAATGAAGTTGATCAGCTGGCTGGCATCCGTCTTACGCACAAACTCGAAGGGCCTTACCTGTAAAGATGCAGTCAGCTTGCCGATGACATCCATAGCCTTGTCGGAACCCAGTGCCTTTTCCAGCAGTTCCTTTGCGTAGTTGATACCACCCTCGGCAATATACTGCTGTGCCAGACACACTTCGTAAAATTCGTTGATCACTTCTTCTTTGACCTGAGGAGTCACACTTCTGGTATTGGCGATTTCCAGGGTCAGTTCTTCGATTTCTTCTTCTTTTAAGTGTTTAAAAATTCCGGCGGATCTCTCCGGTCCCAGAGAGATCAGGAGGATTGCAGCTTTCTGCAGTCCCGATATTCCACCTTCTGCTTTTGTCCTTGCCATAGTTACTCCGTTTCTTAGTTCCAGTCCTCGTTCAGCCAGTTACGCAACAATGCCGCTGCGGATTCCGGATTCTCATCTACGAATTTTTCAATCATCTTACGTGTCTCAGACTTAGATTCCACATCAATATCTTCCAGCTCTGCTTCAGGGGTAGACTGCAGCATATTCTCCACAGATACCTCTTCCTCCTGCTGTACCGCCTGTCTGGTACGCATACTGTGCAATATCACAAATGCCAACAGTCCCAGGATCAACAGCAGCATAAGCACGCTCAACACATTCTGTGCCGTAACCGGGCTGCTTTCCTTATCGTAAAAAATAGGACTTTCGTAAGCAATAATCGTAATATTACTCTCATTGATACCGGTGGCATTGGCTACCAGGCTGTACATATCCTGATCAACTGTCATCTTGGTATCTGCGCTGTTCTGGGATTTGTATTCATCCCAGGTAGTGCCATCCAGAAGCCCCTGTCGTTTTACATCCTCATAATGAATTTCTTTATAAGTAATTGCTGCAATAGATATGGAGGAATTAGTGTAGTTGATTCCTCCTGCCGGTGTCACAGTATCCTTAATAGACTCATTCGGCAGATAATCCCGGCTGGTTTCGGAAGTAGAGGAAGAACTGTTGCTGCTGTCCGGAGATACATAGGTAGTATTTCCGCTCTCCCCGTTGGAAGTTGTCCCCGGTACACCGCCGCCGTCATTGGTATTCTCGCTCTCATAAGTCTCCTCATGGGAAAGCATACCTTCATCTCTGCCGGAGTTTGCATAATACTCTTTTACGGTCTCCTTATAATCAGAGAAATCCATGCTCAGGTGGCTGGTAACGGCCGCATCATTATACTGTTTTGTTCCCAGCAGTACCTTCTTGACCTGATTGGCGATCATGGATTCCGCCTGATTCTGCAGCTCCTGCATAGAATTAGCAATTCCTGCGGTAGAATAATCATCTCCACCTGCAAACAGCAGGTTGGAATCTGTATCCATAATAGTGATATTCGCCGTAGTATCGTTGCGCAGCCAGGTAGCCACACATTTTGCCAGTGCCGCAGCATTGGCGGAGGTAAAGGTGCCGTCCAGTTCCAGTTGGATGAAGGCAGACGCCTCTTCCTTCTGTGCTGCCAGAGTTCCGTTATCTTTCGGAAAACTCAGATGTACCTTGGCGGATTTTACTGCGCTCTGTGCTTCTATCGTCTGTGTTATGTATTTTTCCAGATAGGAATTGTAAAGTCTCTCTTTGTCAGTGGCGGTCGTAGACATACTACCGCCCAGATAATCATTCAAATCTAACGCATCCGGTACATATCCTGCGGAACCCAGTGCCAAGTTTGCCGCACTCTGTTGGCTGCTCTCTACATCGATCTTCAGTCCGTCATTGGATTCTTTATGTGCAATTCCCGCACTGTCCAGAGTATCTATGATCTCCGAAGCCTGTGATGTTGTCTCACAGGTGATCAGCCGTACATACTGGGGCTTACTCATAACGTACATGATGATTGCAAATGCAAATATCACAACCGCCGCCGCTCCAACGATGATGCTCTTCTGCCTGGTGGTGAATTTGTTCCACCATTCCAGTATTTTTGCAGGTATTTCTTTTAATTTGTCTGCCATTGCAGCTCTCTCCTCTTACGTCAAGAATAAAAATACTTCTTTAGATCTGGATCTGCATCAGTTCCTTGTATGCTTCCATCACCTTATCGCGGATGGCTACGGTATACTGCAATGCAGTCGAAGCCTTCTCCATAGCAATAGTAAGGTCGTGGGTGTTGTCGGTCTCACCCAATGCAAATCGTATCTTCTCATTCTCGGCATCCGAGAGATAACTGTTGGTGATCTTCACATTGTCGATTGCTGTATTCAGAAAAGTTTCGAACATAGTGCCTTCTGCCTTTTTCTCCTTCTCCGCCAGCATTCCGGTCAGGGAAGCGGGAGATACTGTGGCAGTACCGTTTACACTGTTCAAAGCTGTAATTGCTGAAATATCCATTTTAATAAACCATGTCCTTCCTCACATATATTCCGGCGCCGCTATCCGGAGCCCGGTAATAAAGACCCGTCAGCTTACTGACCGATCTCCAGTCCTTTTAATGCCATGGACTTGCTGGCGCCAAATGCCGTGGAATTGGCTTCATAGGATCTGCTGGCATCGATCAGATCCGTCATTTCCTGAACAATATTTACATTCGGATATGTCACATAGCCGTTCTCATCCGCATCGGGATGGGAAGGATCGTATACCATATTCATCTCCGTAGTAGTATCTTCAAAGATCTGGCTTACCTTCACGCCGCTGCCGGTATAGCTACTGCTCACGTTGTGCAGCACCTGACTGAAAGTCTGCTGCTGCCCCTTCTGCTGAAAGGTAACGATCTTACGGCGGTAAGGGGTACCATCCTCGGTTCTTGTAGTATTGGCATTGGCAACGTTTTCGGAGATCACGTCCATACGCAGTCTCTGGGCGGTAAGTCCCGATGCCGTAACATCAAATGCTGAAAACATACTCATACGCTAATTCCTCACTTCATCACTGTCTTTAAATTAGTAAATTCCTGATTAATGCTGCTGATCAGTCCCTGGTATTTCAGCTGGTTCTCCGCCAGCATTACATTTTCATTTTCAATATCCACGTTATTGCCATCCAGGCGATAGGAATAATTGGCATAGTCCAAGTAAGCCCTGCCCCGCAGTCGGCTCAGATCCACATTGGCCACCTTATCATCCATGGACTCATATCTGTTATTGCCAAGAGCCTGCTGCAATACCGATTCGAAAGCCACATCCTGCCTCTTGTAGCCCGGAGTATCCACATTGGCGATATTATTGGAAATGGCTTCGTTCCGCTGCCAGGCTGCGTCCGCTGCCCGGTCCAGAACATTGATATAATCAAATGCGTTTGTCTGTATCATATTACCTCACATTCCGCGGTCTTCTGACAAGAGCACCCAAAAACCGCTTTCTACCATATACCCATTTTATTTTATTATAAAGTATTTCGACAAAAACACAATAGTAAAATAAACTCACACAGAATAAATATAAAGAAAAAAGACTATTTTTCGCAATAGTCTCTTCTTCCTAAATTTTTCTTATTCTTGCAAATTCTTACATTTTTCATTTAATTTCTGCCGTTCTGACGCTTCAGTTCCTCGATCTCATCGAATACGGCATCATTCAAAACTTTAATATAGGTTCCTTTCATACCGGAGGAACGGGATTCAATCACACCGGCACTTTCGAACTTCCGCAGGGCATTGACGATCACAGATCTGGTGATACCGACTCTGTCGGCGATCTTGCTGGCCACCAGGATTCCCTCCATGCCGTTCAGTTCGTCGAAAATATGGGTGATGGCTTCCATCTCTGAGAAAGAAAGAGTGCTGACTGCAGATTTTACGACAGCCACCTTACGGCTCTCCTCCGCACTCTCTTCATTCACAGCCCGCAACATTTCCAGTCCCACCACTGTGGTACCATATTCGCAAAGGATAATATCATCAATATCATACTGTTCATTGCATTTGTAAATGAAGAGGGTTCCCAAACGCTCTCCGGCAATCTCGATCGGAGTGATGATCGCCTGAAATTTTCTCGTATCGGTATTTTCAAAGCCAAGAGTCTCCAGGTTGACGTTCTCTTTCGTGGATAATACGCCCAACAGTCTCTCGTTTAACATCGGATCAATAAATCCACCGATATTGTCATCCAGCAGTTCTGTGATCGGCTCAATTCCATCGGATTTTCCTACGCCGAGGACCTTTCCTTTCCGGCTGATCACCAGTACATTGGAATTCAGAATTTCCCGCATCACCTTACAGATATCGCTGAATACCACTTTGCTGGAGTTATTGTTGTGTAATAATTTCCCGATTTTACGTGTTTTGTCCAACAGTTGTACGCTACTCATCTATTTCCCTCCGTCTACACATACTAAGAAACTACCAGATGTTATGCACATTGTAGCACATGCAATTTCAGATTACAATGAAAATAGCGTTAATTTATGAGAAAATTCTGACAGTATATAAAACTACTTCTCTTCCGTCGGTTTATTTTTCACATAGCCGCACTGTTCGTCCATGCAGACCAGTTTGTTGCCTTTTTCCAGCAGCAACTTGCCACAGCGGGGACACTTCTCTCCCGAAGGCTTCTGCCATACCATGAAATCACACTCCGGATTATCGATACAGCCATAATATTTTCTGCCTTTTTTGGTCTTTTTCATGACAATATCCTTGCCGCACTTGGGGCAGGCTACACCGATCTTTTCAAAATAAGGCTTGGTATTACGGCATTCCGGGAATCCAGGACATGCCAGGAATCTGCCGTGGGGTCCGTATTTGATCACCATTCGTCTGCCGCACAGTTCACAGACCTCATCGGATTCCTCGTCCGCAATGGTCACCTCTGCCAGGTCCTTCTCCGCTTTTTTTACTGCTTCATCCAGATCAGGATAGAAATTGGACACGATGGTCTTCCATTTTACCGTGCCTTCTTCCACACCATCCAACAGAGCCTCCATGTTGGCCGTGAAATTCACATCCACGATGGAGGGGAATGCTTCCTTCATCATATTGTTGACCACTTCCCCCAGTTCCGTAACGTAGAGATTGCGGTTCTCCTTGGCAATATATCTCCTGGCAAGGATGGTGGTAATGGTAGGCGCATAGGTACTGGGACGTCCGATGCCCAGTTCTTCCATGGCACGCACCAGACTGGCTTCGGTGTAATGTGCAGGGGGCTGGGTAAAATGCTGTTTCGGATCAAAGCTCTGGAATTCCAGCACGCTGTTCTCGTCCAGATTACCGCCGAGCACATTTTCTTCTTCCTTATCATCTTCCTGGGTGTAGACACTCATGAATCCATCGAAACGCATTCTGGAAGCTGCCAGAGTAAAAATCTGGTCCTTTGCCTGAATCTTCACAGAAGTGGTATCATACTGTGCAGCACTCATGCGGCTTGCCACAAATCGTTTCCAAATCAGCTGATACAGACGGAACAGATCCCTGGGAAGCTGCTCCTTGATAGCAATAGGCATCCGGTTCAGATCCGTGGGACGGATAGCTTCGTGGGCATCCTGAATCTTCTGGCTGTTCTTCTTCTCCGTTGCTGCAGCGGTCTTGTATTTTTCACCGTAATGAACATCAATAAATTCCGCTGCCTGTGTCTCCGCCTCTTCGGATACACGGGTAGAATCGGTACGCAGGTAGGTGATCAGACCAACAGTGCCCTCTCCCTTGATATCCACACCTTCATATAACTGCTGTGCCAGACGCATAGTCTTCTGGGTAGAGAAATTTAATACCTTGCTGGCTTCCTGCTGCAATGTGGAAGTCGTAAAGGGAAGCGGCGCTTTTTTCACACGTTCGCCGTGACGCACTTCTTTTACTTCGAATTTTGCGCCATTCAGGGAATCCATAATGCTGTCTGCCTGTTCCTTGCTGGTAATTCCCTGTTTTTTTTCGGTGGTACCGTAATATTTTGCACAAATAGGCTTCTTCTCGCCTTTTACTTTCAGATTCACATCCAGAGACCAATACTCTTCCGGAATAAATGCGTTGATCTCGTCCTCTCTGTCACAGATGATACGGAGTGCCACAGACTGTACACGGCCGGCGCTTAAGCCTCTCTTGATCTTTGCCCACAGAAGTGGGGAGATCCGATAGCCCACCATACGGTCCAGCATACGTCTTGCCTGCTGGGCATCCACCAGATTCATATCGATCTCTCTGGCGTTTTTCAGAGATTCCTTTACCGCATTCTTGGTGATCTCATTGAAGGTAATACGATATACTTTTTTGTTTTCCAGTTTCAAGGCATAATACAGATGCCAGGAAATAGCTTCTCCTTCACGGTCCGGGTCGGTTGCGAGATAAATCTTATCTGCCTTTTTTACTTCTTTGCGCAAAGAAGCAAGAAGGTCTCCCTTTCCGCGGATGGTAATATATTTCGGTTCATAATCATGTTCCGGATCAAATCCCAGCTGACTCTTGGGCAGGTCCCTCACATGCCCCTGGCTGGCCATAACTTCATAATTTGCTCCCAAAAACTTTTTGATTGTCTTCACCTTGGCCGGTGACTCTACAATTACTAAATATTTTGCCATATGCACTCCCATCTATCCGTCTGTCTACGGACCTACGGCATCCGGTTCCCGCCTCTTTGCCGCATTTTCCCCTGCTTTGAGTAATCGTGAACCACTATACAACAAAAAAATGGGAATGGCAAGAAGATTTTTCATTTGCCCAGCCCCAGACAGTATAAAAAAAGAGCCAAAAAGCAATTTTCTATGCTTTCCGACACTTTTCAGGGTTGGGCTATTCTATTAAAGAATAAGCAGCTGATAGGGGAATCGAACCCCTGTTTTCGCCGTGAGAGGGCGACGTCTTAACCGCTTGACCAATCAGCCATAGGTTACTTACGAACCTTGTTCAGTATAATACATTCTTTTGAAAATTGCAAGTATTTTTTGAAAAATTTCTACAATTTTCAAAGAGCAGCTGATAGGGGAATCGAACCCCTGTTTTCGCCGTGAGAGGGCGACGTCTTAACCGCTTGACCAATCAGCCACAAAAACAGTACTTGCATAGTATAATCGAGTTGTCGAAAAAATGCAAGCACTTTTTTTTAAAAATTTTTAGACCAGCTCAGCCCACGGCCAATTCATAAAAGCGGCTGGTCGGACTACAGCTCAGCCCACGGTCATTCGCAAAAGCGGCTGCTACGCAGTCGACGCCGCTTGCGCGGCTCATCTTTTGCTTCATGGATTGGGCGCTCCGCTCATGGGCTAGCCAAAACGGTGCTTTGTGTGCAAGCACCCACGCCCCCGTTTCGGCTGTCCCATGGCTGAGCTGTTACACCAGGTCAAATATACTGATCTGATTGGACTCCGGGAGGTCTCCCAATAATCCCAGGGAATCCATCAGGTCGATGATGGTCTTGGAGACTTTGGTTCTCTGGCGGAAATCATCTTTAGACAGGAAGGGGCCGTCTTTTGCCGCTTCCACGATGGCATCCGCCGCCTTCTCTCCCAGTCCGTCGATACTGTTTAAGGAAGGCATTAATTTGCCATCCACGATCTGGAAGGATCTGGACTGGGCTCTAAAGATATCAATTGGTTCGAATTCAAAGCCTCGTGCATACATTTCCTGCACGATACGCATATCACCCATGGCATCCTTCTCCTTATTGGAAAGCGTATCCTGTCGCTTTTTGTAATCCACCATAACGCTCTCTAAATGCTTCTGTCCCTGACACATAATTTCATAAGAAAATGCCTTGGCACGAATACTGAAAAACGCTCCGTAATAGGCTAACGGATAATGGATCTTACAATATGCAATACGCCATGCCATCATAACGTATGCCGCCGCATGGGCCTTCGGGAACATGTACTCGATCTTCTGACAGGATTCAATATACCACTGGGGTACATTGTGGGCCAGCATGTCTTCTTTCCACTCTTCCCACATGGCGCATCTGCCCTTCGCCACCATGCCTTTACGCACGGCCTCCATGATCTTGAAGGACTTCTCCGATTCCACACCCATCTGGATCAGATACAGCATGATATCGTCACGGGTACAGATGGCGGTGGAAATCGTTGCCACGCCGCTCATGATCAGATCCTGTGCATTTCCCAGCCATACGTTGGTACCGTGGGACAGGCCGGAAATACGCACCAGATCGGAAAATGCCTTGGGCTTGGCATCGATAACCATCTGCATGGCGAAATCGGTACCAAACTCCGGGATACCCAATGCCCCCAGCTTTGTTCCGCCGATCTGCTCCGGAGTAATGCCCAGTGCATCCGTATTCTGGAACAGACTCATGACATCCTGTCCGTCTAAGGGAATCGTCAGAGGATCTCTCCCTGTCAGGTCCTGAAGCATACGGATCATGGTAGGATCATCGTGTCCCAGAATATCCAGCTTCAACAGGTTATGGTCAATGGAATGGTAATCAAAGTGTGTGGTTATGGTATCCGTGGTCATATCGTTGGCGGGATGCTGCACCGGGGTGAAGGAGTTGATATCCTGTCCTAAGGGCAGTACGACGATTCCGCCGGGATGCTGACCGGTACTGCGTCGTACTCCGGTACATCCGGAAGCAATACGGTCAATCTCACTGGTCCGCTTGTGAATGCCACGTTCTTCAAAATAATTCTTCACGTAACCGAAGGCCGTCTTATCCGCCAGGGTTGCAATGGTTCCGGCACGGAAGGTCTGTCCCGCGCCGAAGATAACCTCAGTATATTTATGAGCCTTGGACTGGTACTCACCGGAGAAATTCAGGTCGATATCCGGCTCCTTGTCTCCCTTAAATCCCAGGAACGTCTCAAAAGGAATATCAAATCCGTCTTTATGGAGCTTTTCTCCGCACACCGGGCACAGCTTGTCCGGCATATCGATTCCCGCCTTACCGGCATAGGCCTTAACCTCATCACTGTCAAAGTCCACATAATGGCATTTGCTGCAATAATAATGGGGGCTCAAGGGGTTGACCTCCGTGATTCCCGCCATGGTCGCCACAAAGGAGCTTCCTACGGATCCACGGGAGCCTACCAGGTATCCATCCTCCACCGACTTCCATACCAGCTTCTGCGCAATGATGTACATTACGGCAAATCCGTTCTTGATAATGGAGTTCAATTCCTTCTCCAGTCTTGCCTCTACGATCTGAGGCAGATCTGGTCCGTAAATTTCATGGGCTCTGTTATAACAGATCTCCGTCAGTGTCTTATCACTGTCGGGAATGACCGGAGGACATTTGTCCGGGCGCACCGGTGCAATAGTCTCGATCATGTCTGCAATCATATTGGTATTGGTAATAACGATTTCTTCCGCCTTATCACTTCCCAGATAAGAGAATTCTTCCAGCATCTCTTCCGTGGTATGTAAATACAATGGTGCCTGATCATCCGCATCATCGAATCCTCGTCCCGCCATGATGATACGGCGGTAGACCTCATCCTCTGGATCCAGGAAATGCACATCACAGGTAGCCACTACCGGCTTGTGGAACTGTTCTCCCAGGGACACGATCTTCCGGTTGATATTCTGAATATCCTCAATGGAATTTACATTCCGTACACGTTCCGAAGCGATCATGAATTTGTTGTTGCCGCAGGGCTGGATCTCCAGATAGTCATAGAATTTCACCAGTCTGGCAATCTGGGCATCCGACTGTCCGTCCAACAGTGCCCGGTACAGTTCTCCCGCCTCGCAGGCACTTCCCAGTATCAGTCCTTCTCTGTACTTCATCACCAGACTCTTGGGAATCCGGGGATGTTTGTTAAAATAGGTCAGATGCGACTGGGACACCAGACGATACAGGTTGATACGCCCCAGATCATTTTTCGCCAGAATAATGGCATGGTAAGAGGGCATCTTCTTCACGGCATCCACACTGGAAGCTCCCAGTGCATTGACTTCCGTCAGATTATGAATGTCCTGCTCTTCCAGCATTTTAATAAATTTCACGAAAATATGGGCCGTGCACTCCGCATCATCCACGGCTCTGTGATGATTCTCCAGGGAAATCCCCAGGGTCTTGGCCACCGCATCCAGCGTATGCTTCGACTGGTTCTTCAAAAGTACTCTGGAAATGCCCACGGTATCCACATAGGTAAACTCCTGCGGATAGCCCAGTCTTCTGCAATTCTCCATAATGAAACTCATATCAAAGCTGGCATTGTGAGCCACCATGATACAGCCTTCACAGAACTGCAGAAACTGCGGCAGGATCACGTCGATCTGAGGGGAATCCATGACATCCTCATCCCGGATACTGGTCAGCTTTTCGATCTCGAAGGGAATGGGCACATCCGGATTGACAAAGGTGGAAAAACGATCCACGATCTCTCCACCGGATACCTTTACCGCACCGATCTCGATAATGCGGTTGTTGACCGGGGAAAATCCCGTGGTCTCGATATCGAATACCACATAATCCTCATGCAGACTCTGTCCCTTATCATTCGTCACTATCTCTTTCAGATCATCCACCAGATAGGCTTCCACACCGTAAATGATCTTGAAGAAATCCTGCTTGTCCGGATTCTCGTCTCCGGCTTCTTTCCGCTTGCCTTTTTCCGCTTTCCACAGGTCATCCCAGACATGGTTTGCATCGGTAAAACTCTGTACCACGCCGTGATCCGTGATGGCAATGGCCCGATGTCCCCATTTGTAGGCGCGCTTTACAATGTCCTTGGCCTCGGAGACACCGTCCATATCACTCATCTTTGTATGACAGTGCAGCTCCACACGCTTTCTGGCGGAGGTATCCATTCTCGTATTAGTAAAATCAGGGATCTTCTTGATTCCCGCAATGGAACCGATGGCCAGCTCGTGGTCGAACTTATCCATCATACAGATTCCCTTGACCTTTAAGAAAGCTCCCGGCTTGATGTCCCCGGTCACTTCCTTCACCTGCTCGGTACGCACGAACATCTTGATGGTCATGGTATCGGTAAAATCAGAGATATTGAAAATAATAATCGTCTTCTCGTTCTTGATGTCACGGGTATCCACGGACAGTACCTTACCGCGGATGACCACCTCACCCATCTCTCCGATGAGTTCCTCAATCTTCATGGCCTCTTCTTCGAAATCACGCCCGTAGATGACATCCGGATTGTCTGATCTCTTCAACGCACCTTTTTCAAAGTTACCACTCTTACGAAACTCGCCCTTTTTGAATTCTCCACGCTTGAATTCACCGCGGCTGCCACCCTGAAAGCTCTTGGTCACGCCACCGGCATTCTCGGTCTTCGGCTTTTGTGCGGTCTCTGCAGCCTTGCCGGTTTCCGGATCCTGTGCTGTACTTTGCCCGCTTCCTTCCGCCGATGCAGTCTGCTCTCCTTCTTCTCTTCTGCCTTTCGTACGACTGTAAATGGCATCCACCTTCAGACGGATCTTTGCTTCCTCTTCCTCCTGGAAACGCCCGGTCTCTTTTTCCACATAAACCGTATGGATCTTCACGGAGAATCCACAACGTTCCACCAGGATCTTCTCCAGAATCTGCAGGATCTCCCCTTCCATACTGTGATTTAATACCGTATCTTCCAGCGTTAAAAGCATTTCATTTTCCGAAGGATACTCGATTTTCGCCGTCTTCAGGGCATTATACTGGATATGGCTGTACTCCCGGAATTCCTCCAGAATACTTTCCTTATAAATATCCATCAGCTTTTCCGGATTGTACTGGGAAGACAATTCGAACTTTTCGTATATTTTCACTGTCAGGTTGGCCTGAGGGAACAGCTGCTTCTTGATCTCCTGTTCCGTGGTCCAGATGTCCGCTTTCTGGATCAGGCGGGTACTTTTTAAGTACACCCGAAGAAAGTCTCTGCGTTTTGTCGCCGAGACTCTCTCCACTTCTGTCTGCCCCATCAGGTCACGAATGTCCGTATTCAACTGTAACGAAGGAAATACCTCAAAAAACGGTTTACTCATTTATTTTAACTCCAATGATCCAATTCCTCTTTCAAGGCGGGGAGCAGCTGATCCTCCGGAAGCTTTTTTACGATCTCGCCATGCTTGATCAGCAGACCTTCTCCGATACCGCCCGCAACTCCCAGATCCGCTTCTTTTGCTTCTCCGGGGCCGTTTACCACGCAGCCCATGACAGCCACTTTGATATCCAGCGGGTAATCCTCTACCATTTTCTCCACTTTAGTGGCCAGATCGATCAGATTGATCTGGGTTCTTCCACAGGTGGGACAGGATACGACCTCAATGCCGCCCTTGCGCAATCCTAATGTACGCAGGATCAGCTTTGCGGATTTGATCTCCTCTACGGGATCTCCTGTCAGGGATACCCGGATGGTGTCACCGATGCCCTGGCTTAAGATCAGGGACAGACCGATGGCTGACTTGATATTACCACTGTTCACAGTACCGGATTCGGTAATGCCCACATGCAGAGGGTACACCGTACGGCCTGCCAGCAGTTCATGGGCTTTCACGCACATCAGCACATCCGAAGATTTGATACTGATGACCAGATTGTCATATCCCAGATCTTCGATCATGTGTACCTTGTCCAGTGCGCTCTCCACAATACCTTCCGCAGTCACTCCACCGTATTTTTCCACCAGCGGCTTCTCCAGGGAACCGCTGTTCACTCCCACACGGATCGGGATATTCCTCTCTTTTGCTGCATCTACCACAGCCTTTACCCGCTCCGGATTTCCGATATTCCCAGGATTGATGCGGATCTTGTCGGCACCGTTCTCAATGGCTGCCAGTGCCATACGGTAGTCAAAATGGATATCCGCCACTAAAGGAATGTGGATCTGCTTCTTGATCTCCCGGATAGCTGCTGCCGCCTCCAGCGTCGGTACTGTGCAGCGGATGATCTCACAGCCTGCCCTCTCCAGACGCAGGATCTGCTCTACGGTTGCCTTCACATCCTCGGTCTTCGTATTGGTCATGGACTGGATGGCGATAGGATTGCCGCCGCCGATCTTCCGGTCTCCGATCTGTATTACTTTGGTATGCATTCTGTAAGTATCTTTATCGTTCATAAGGGCACCTGACCTTTCTCGTCATTCTCATATGTCTATTACTATACCCCTTTTCCGAAAGCCTTGTCAATTCGCAGAAGTGCTGAAATGTCCCGGACTGTTCTGTCTGGCATATCCCAAAAGTTCCAGTTCCATCAGTGCCCGGTTCAGTGCGGAAATGTCCGTATATTCTCCCTTCTCCCAAAGTTCCTGCAACAGCGTCTCCGATGTCTTTGGCACAGGTTCCAGACATTCCAAGATCTTTTGCAGGGATTCTTTGGGCAATTTTACTTTTGACGTATTTCTGCCGGTTTCCCTATTATTTTTCCGCCTGTTCTTTCCTCCGGAGCCATCTGCGGAAAGTCCCTGTTTTTCCTCCCAGCTCCGCAAAAAATCCTCTGCAAAACTCTCCGGAGATAAAAACACTCCCGCTCCCTGCGTCAGCAGATGATTGCAGCCGTCACTGAGCCTGTCCGTAAGCCTGCCCGGCACCACATAGACGTCCCTGCCCTGTTCCAGTGCCATATCCACCGTGATCAACGTCCCGCTCTTCTGTCTGGCCTCAATGACGATCAGAGCATCCGACAGTCCGCTGACAATACGGTTTCTTGGTGGAAAATACTGGGGCAGCGGCTTTGTTCCCGGCGCATAGGTGGAGAACAATCCCCCTTTTTCCAACAGTTCTTCATACAATCTTCGATTCTGTGCGGGATAACAGATATCCACTCCGCATCCCAGCACACCATAGGAAGTTCCTCCCGCAGATAACGCTGCCTGCTGGCTGATCCCGTCAATCCCCCGGGCCATTCCGCTGATGACCTGTATTCCCGCTCTTCCCAGATACTGTCCCAGTTCCTCGGCCACATATCTGCCGTATTCCGAACACTCTCTGGCACCGATGACCGCCACCGCCGGTTCGTTCTCATCCGGCAGTTTTCCCCGGTAAAAAATGCCGTAAGGCGGATCCGGAATTTCTGCCAGTTTCCCGGGAAATCCTTTCTCCTCCCGCAAAAGAAAGTGGATCTGTTGTTCCGAAAGCTGTCCATATTCCCGTTCCCACTCTCCGCTTTTCTTCTGCCGTTCCAAGGCTTCCGCCGCAGAATTGCCCACGCACTCCCTCCATTCCTCTGTCTCCGCCTCATATACCGCCCGGGGTGACCCGAAGCGTGCAAGCAGCCGTTCTGCCCGCACGCCCCCGATTGTATAGGTGCTGCACAAAAAATATGCATATTTTCTCTCTTCCTCCGCCATAAACATACCTGTCCCTTTCCCTGTTTTCACACAGCCCGCACGTTTTCCGTTATTTTCGTACCGGCCCCTTTTTCTTGCCGCACACTTAATGTACCCGGTTCCGGCACACAATTAATTCCAATACGTCTCCGAAGGTCGATAACACGCCGCCTCCAGCAAATGTTCCCCCGTGATCTCTTCCCGGTCCTCCAAATCAGCTATCGTTCGGGCAGTTTTGAGAATCCGGTGATAAACTCTGGCACTGAGCTGCAACGTACGATACAGCTGTTCCATGACTTTCTGACCCTCCTCTCCCAACGGGCAATATTCTTCCACCTGTGCAGACCGGATGTCCCCATTGAAACGGCAATCCGTTCCTGCAAAACGCTCCGCCTGCCGTTCTCTTGCATGCCGGATCTGCCGCTTCATATCTTCACTGCTTTTTTCCGTTTTCGTTTTCTGCAGATGCAGAATATCCACGGGATGCAGTTCCACACACAGATCAATCCGGTCTAAAATCGGTCCCGATATCTTTCCCAGATATTTCTCGATCTGGGGCTGGGTACAGCGGCATTTATTCCGGTCCGGATAATACCCGCATGGACAGGGATTCATAGCCGCCACCAGAATAAAGTCCGACGGATAAGTGACCATCCCGGCACTTCTGGCGATCTGCACTTTACGCTCCTCCATAGGCTGTCGCATGCCATCCAGCACGTTTTTCCGGAATTCCGGAAGCTCGTCCAGAAACAGTACACCCCGATGGGCCAGCGATACCATACCAGGTCTTGGGATGCCGCTTCCCCCGCCGATCAGTGCTGCCTGTGTCACAGTATGGTGTGGTGCATAAAAAGGCCTCCTTGTGATCAGTGCCTGTCCCGGCGGCAGAAGTCCCGCCACACTGAAGATTCCTGTCACCTCCAGACTTTCTTTCAGTGTCAGAGGCGGCAGGATTCCGGGGATTCGCCCGGCGACCATGGATTTTCCCACCCCGGGCGGCCCTATCATCAACAGATTGTGGAATCCCGCCGCAGCGATCTCGGCACCCCGTTTAGCATTCTCCTGTCCCGCCACTTCCCGGAAATCTCCCGTATCCTGTCCGGTTCCTTCCCTTAGCAAGTCCTCCGCCCGGATCCTCGGCTGATACACTTTTTCAGTTTCCAGCTCCGGATGGTTCAGTGCCGCCAGCAGATCGTTCAGACAGTTCACACCCCAGACCGTGATCCCCGGTATCACCGCAGCCTCCATGGCATTTTCTCCGGGCACCACCACCCTTCGGATACCGCTTTTTGCCGCCTCCTGAACAATGGGAAGTACACCCTTCACCTTCTTGATCTCCCCATTCAGGCCCAGTTCTCCCAAAAACAATGTATCCTGCAGCGCTTCCTCCGGTACCAGTTCCATATCCCGCAAAAGTCCCACAGCTATAGGCAGATCAAAGGCGGTACCATCTTTACGTCGACCTGCCGGAGCCAGATTTACTGTGATATGTGCCGGTGGGATCTGGAAACCGGAATTTTTCATGGCCACACTCACCCTCTCCCGGGATTCCTTCACCTCACTCCCCAGCGACCCCACCAGCTGAAACGATGGTAGTCCCCCTGCCAGATCCACTTCCACGCGGACCAGATATGCCTGCAGACCATAGACTGCAGCCGAACAAACTGTAGTAAACATAAAATACCTCCTTTAAAATGTTTTATTTATTATGGAAATAACAGTGAAACAAAACAGAAACAGATAAAACGAATGAATCTGACAAAAATAATCAGACTTAACAAAACAATTCATACAATGGGTAATCATAAGAGCCCGCAAAAGGGCAGTGAAACTACCGGAATCTTCTTAGAATTAATATCAGAAATTTTAAATGAAAACGTCTTTTGGTGAAAAATCCTCCGGAACCTCACTACAGATTCACAAAACCGTACGCTTTTCGCTGCGTCGTCTGGTCTGCTCCTATATAGCCGGTTCCGGATCATTCCTTTAAATTTTATTTTCCATGCTGTCGGGATCCTGAGCGAACTGGATCGCATGTTCCCTGTCGATCTTGCCTTCAAAATACAACTGAACAATAGCCTCATCCATGGTGATCATACCCAGTTTCCGGTTGGTCTGCATGACGCTGGCCAGCTGGTGGGATTTGCCCTCACGGATCAGGTTGCGGACCGCATGATTGGCATGCATGACCTCAAAAGCTGCCACACGGTGCTTGCCGTCCGCTGTCGGGATCAGCTGCTGGGATATGACTGCTTCCAGTGTGTTGGACAGCTGGACACGGATCTGTTGCTGCTGATGTGGTGGGAAGACATCGATCACACGGTCTACGGTGCTGGCTGCACCGATCGTATGCAGGGTGGACAATACCAGATGTCCGGTCTCCGCTGCCGTAATAGCTACACTGATGGTCTCGAAGTCACGCATCTCTCCGACCAGAATGACATCGGGATCTTCACGGAGTGCCGCTCTTAAAGCATTGGCATAATTATTGGAATCTATGCCGATCTCACGCTGGTTGACCATGGACATCTTATGCTGATGCAGATACTCGATAGGGTCCTCCAGAGTGATGACATGGGCATCTCTGTTGTTGTTGATCTTGTCGATGATGGCGGCAAGCGTCGTGGATTTACCGCTTCCGGTAGGTCCGGTGACCAGTACCAGACCACGTTTGCGCTGATACAGTTCCACCACGGATTCCGGTACACCCAGCTCTTCCGGAGAAGGCACCACGGTTCCTACCAGTCGGAACGCCAGAGCCACGGAACCTCTCTGCTTGTAGGCATTGACACGGTAACGTCCGCAGTTGGGAATAGAGAAAGACATATCGTATTCTCCCCGTTCCTCAAAACGTTCTCTCTGCACTTCCGTCATGATATTGACTAGTACTTCCAGCGTGTCTGCCGGAAGCATCCTGGGATAATCCATGGTGATCAGATTGCCGTTTACACGCATTTTAGGTGGGATACCTACCGTCAGATGTACATCACTTGCTCCCGCTTCCTTGGCGGCTCTGAGTATTTCTTCGATTGTTGGCATAATTGCTCCTCACTATTTATTGAATATGTACCGGTTGTCCATGGTCTTCATGACATCCACGATCTGGATGTCCTCATTCCCGGGAAGGGACAGATCCAGGATACTGTTATCCCGGAAGCTTACCACTGTCGGCCGCAGTACACTTTCTTCATTTTCATTCAATACCAGTGCTTTCTCTCCCGTACTGAGTTCCACGCTGGCACCGGGCGGAAGGATATTGATGGAACGGATCAATGCCCGTACCGTCTCCGGATCATATACCTCCGGGTGCTCCAGAAGTTCCTGAAGAGCCTTCACCTCAGACTGTGCCGTTCCCTGTAATGTCATGGCCGTGATCTCATCATAACGGTTCGCCACCAGCAATACATTGGCTCCGGCCAGCATTCTATACCTGCTCTTCTCTCCGTCTTCCGGGAACAGGTCCAACTGTTTTCTGGCTGCCTGTTGGCAGATCCTGCGGATGCCGGATCCGTCGGTGGCAAAAGCCTCCTCGATGATACCGTAGGCCTCTTCCTGCGTCTCGCAGTTCCGCAGCATATCCTCTCTGGTATAAGGTGCCCCGTAATACACGTCATCATGTTTTTTCACTTTTCCCATATCGTGAAGGATGGCAGCACATACGGTATGATACTGTTCTTCCCGTCTGATATTCATCACATGGGTAACCATGGCACAGAGTATTGCCACGTTCAGGGAATGTCTGGAGAAATAATCCTCCCGGCTTCTCAGATTCTGGTAGAAATTGATTTTCTCATCCAAGTGTCCGTAATTGCGGATGACCATATCTGCGATGGACTGGGTACGGTTCTGCTTTCTGGTCTTCAGGATACGATCCTGTTCCTCTTCGATGGCACTGACCGCCTGAATCTGAAACCGTTCGAACTCCAGGTCCTCCTGAGTCAGGGGTGGAAGCGGTTCTGCCGGTTCCAGTACATAGACACCGATCAATCCGAAATTACGAATACTTTCTATTGCCTGTAATGACAAAAGGGAATTTCTGTCAAACAAAAGAATACTCTTCTTATTATAAACAGGTCTTGCCAGACGCATTCCCGTCTTCAAGTCTTCCGTTCTTACAAAATGCATCCCTGTCCCCCCTTATCTTTAGTCACTTATAGAAATAAATATATCACAGTGTTCTTTAATTGACAAGGTGATGTTTAGTCCTCACGCAGAGCCTCCGCCAGCTTATGCAATGCTCTTTTTTCCATGCGTGAGACATAGCTTCTGGAAATTCCGAGGACATCTCCCACCTCCTGCTGTGTGTGTTCTTTACAGCCCAGGATCCCATAACGCATCACCAGAATCCGATACTCCCGCTCCGTAAGACAGTGGTCCAGAGCCAGGAACAGGCGCCTGATATTTCTGTCAAGTTCCAGATCCTCCACCACGTCCTTCTGCTTCTCTTCGATCACGTCCAACAGATGGATGGCATTTCCTTCCTTATCCTGTCCGATAGGTTCATACAGGGAGACTTCCCTGGAAAGTTTTTTGCGGCTGCGCAGCATCATCAGAAGTTCGTTATCAATGCATCTGCAGGCATAGGTAGCCAGTCTTCCTTTTCCTGAGTCAAAAGAATTCACTGCTTTGATCAGTCCGATACATCCGATAGAGATCAGGTCCTCCATGTCCTCCTCAACATTCTGGTATTTTTTGGCAATGTGTGCCACCAGGCGCAGATTCCTCTCCACCAGGATCTCCCTGGCCTGTCTGGATTCTTCCACGGTACCTTCCCTAAGCAAGCGGATATAATACGCTTCTTCTCCTGCGGTTAATGGCTGCTGAAAGGTCTTCAAAAAATCCCTCCGTGGACAGTTGCTTATGATAGTTTATGTGATTTTCTGTCCACAAGTGCCTGTCAGTCTCCCACGTTCCTCAGAATAAAAACTGCGCCATCACGTAATTGCTCAGATCCAGTCCTCTCTTTGTCAGTGCCAGAAACCGGTCTTTTTTCTGGTTCTCTTTCCTCTCCGTAACGGTCAAAAGACCATCCGCCACATTCCGGGCGATCACTTCTCCGTAGACTTCCTCCACAGTCCTGCCGTATTGTTCTGCAAAATCCACACAGGATACTCCTCTTGTCAGCCGCAGTCCCAGAAACATGGTCTCCTCCATCCGGTCCTGTACCGTCAGTGTCTGCTCCTCTTCCCTGCTTTCCAGCGGATGTGCCAGATAAGCTCCCAGACTCTTTTCGTTCTGAAACCGCACATTATCGATAAGGGATGCCGCACCGATACCGAATCCCAGGTAATCCCTGCGGATCCAATAGCCCACATTATGTCTGCATTCATAACCATCCCTGGCATAGTTGGAAATCTCATACCGATGGAACCCATACTTTGCCAGCACCTCTATGGTCTCCTCATACATGGCACGCTCCGTCTCTTCCTCCGGCAAGGGCAATTCTCCCCTCTCTGCCATGGCCGCAAAAGGGGTTCCCTCCTCCACGATCAGGCTGTAGGCAGAGATATGCTGCGGCATGGGTTCTAAGTGCAGCACCTTTTCCAGCGTGTCCCGATAGCTTGCAAGCGTCTGTCCCGGCAGTCCGCTCATGATATCCACATTGATATTCGTAAATCCTGCCTCCACAGCCTCCCGGTACACCTGGCAGAAACCTTCAAAATCATGGATCCTGCCCAGATTTTTCAGTTCTTCTGCCTGGGCAGACTGCATACCGATACTGAGACGGTTGATTCCTGCCGTGTAAAAATTCCGAAGTTTCTCTGCGCTGGCCGTCCCCGGATTCACCTCCATGGTGATCTCCGCGTCCTGTGCCATTGCGAACTGCTCTCTGATACAGTCCATCAACTGCCCGATCTGTTCCCCGGACAACAACGACGGCGTACCTCCTCCGATAAATATACTGGTCACGGTACGGTCACTGTAATCTTTTGCTCTTCCCCCGATCTCTGCAAAAAGTGCAGCCATATAGGCTTCCCTTGTCTGCTCCGTGGCAGGGGCAGACAGGAAATCACAATAGCTGCACTTTCTTACGCAAAAGGGAATATGAATGTATAATTCCAGTTCCTTTTTATTCATATTGCTCCTTCAATTACTTCATCAGTTTTTATCATCCAGCTTCAGAACACTCATAAATGCCTTCTGCGGGATCTCTACATTGCCGAACTGACGCATACGCTTTTTACCCTCTTTCTGCTTCTCCAACAGCTTCTTCTTACGGGTAATATCACCGCCGTAACATTTCGCCAGCACATCCTTACGCATGGCCTTTACCGTTTCTCTGGCAATGACCTTGCCGCCGATGGCTGCCTGGATAGGAATCTCGAAGAGGTGTCTGGGAATCTCGTCCTTCAGCTTTTCACACATCCTACGTCCTCTCTCGTAAGCGGAATCTGCACAGACGATGAAGGACAGGGCATCCACTTCCTCGCGGTTGATCAGAATGTCCAGCTTCACCAGATTCGATCTCTCGTAACCCTTCAGATCGTAATCAAAAGATGCGTAACCACGGGAACGGGATTTTAAAGCATCAAAGAAATCATAAATGATCTCGTTCAGGGGCAGTTCGTATTTCAACAACGCTCTGGTGCCCTCGATGTATTCCATGCCGAGGTATTTGCCGCGGCGCTCCTGACACAGTTCCATGATGGAACCGATAAATTCGGAAGTCACCATGATCTCTGCATTTACCACCGGTTCTTCCATATATTCGATCTCGGAGGGATCCGGCAGATTGGAAGGATTGGTCAACTCAATTACTTCCCCATTGGTCTTATGCACCTTATAGACAACGCCGGGGGCGGTAGTCACCAGATCCAGATTGTACTCTCTCTCCAGTCGTTCCTGAATGATCTCCAGATGCAGCAGTCCCAGAAATCCGCACCGGAAGCCAAATCCCAGTGCCACAGAAGTCTCCGGTTCATAGAACAGGGACGCATCGTTCAACTGTAACTTCTCCAGCGCATCTCTCAGATCCGGGTACTTGGAACCGTCTGCGGGATATAATCCACAATATACCATGGACTGTACCTTTTTATAACCGGGCAGAGGTTCTGCGCAGGGATTGTTGTCGTCCGTTACGGTATCACCCACTGCTGTATCTTTTACATTCTTGATGGAAGCCGTGATGTAGCCTACCATTCCGGCAGAAAGCTCGTCACAGGGGATAAACTGTCCCGCTCCGAAATAACCGACCTCCACGACCTCTTCCTTCGCTCCGGTAGCCATCATGCGGATCATGGTACCCTTTTTCACTGTGCCTTCCATGACACGGCAGAAAATGATAACACCCTTATAGGAATCATATACAGAGTCAAAGATCAGTGCCTGTAAAGGGTTGTCCGGATTCCCCTTGGGGGATGGGATCTTTTTCACGATCTGCTCTAAGACTTCCTCAATACCGATGCCGTTTTTCGCAGAGATCAGCGGAGCATCCTGTGCCTCGATACCGATGACGTCCTCGATCTCTTCAATGACTCTCTGGGGATCTGCGCTGGGCAGATCGATCTTGTTGATGACCGGGAAAACATCCAGATCATGATCCAGTGCCAGATAGACATTGGCCAGTGTCTGTGCCTCAATGCCCTGTGCCGCATCCACCACCAGAATGGCGCCGTCGCAGGCCGCCAGGGAACGGCTGACCTCATAATTGAAATCCACATGGCCCGGAGTATCGATGAGGTTGAAAATGTATTCCTCTCCGTCCTGTGCTTTATATACGGTACGCACGGCCTGTGCCTTGATGGTAATGCCACGCTCTCTCTCCAGATCCATATTGTCCAGGACCTGTGCCTGCATCTCTCTGCTGGTAAGCAGACCGGTCTTCTCAATGATACGGTCCGCCAGGGTGGATTTGCCGTGATCTATGTGTGCCACAATACAAAAATTGCGGATTTTGCTCTGATCTATTGCTGCCATACTACTGTCCTTTCCTGACATATTCTTGCATCTAACGATTGTAGCATAAATTCCGCATTCTTGTCTATGATTTTACTTCGATTCGTTGTCTTATCCTGCTTTTATGTACCGCTACTCTCCCTTAAGCACCATATCCAGAATATGTGCCAGAGGATCACAGGCATTTATGGCCTCCTCCACAGTATTGTTCTGGGCTCCCAGTTCCACCAGAAGTGTCCGGGGACGCAGATGCATATTGTAGCGGTAGCCCTTCAGATAGATCCTGCGGGTCAGTCCCGGGTAATACTCCGCCGCCTTCAACTGCATCTGAAAAGAGAACGCCAGATTGGCCTCCTGGTTCTCGTTGGCCAGGTAGTCAATATCTCCCGTCTTGCGGGTCCTGCTCAGACCGTTAAAGAACATAAATCTTGCCGTGGGTCTCCCTTGAATATCCGTCACCAGCTTTGTCTCTTCCGCCACCTCATCCCGGTGCAGATCGATGATCACCTGGATAGAGGGATTCTCCGCAAGGATCTGTTCCACTGCCGGAAGTGCCCGGGAATACGCATTGTCTCTGGTCTCCACATCATATTGACCGGTATGGTGCAGCACCCGGTAACCATATTGTTCTGTCAGGATCTTGGTCAGACACTCTCCCACTCCCACGATACCGGTGTTCACATCTCCCGGAACCGAATCCGCAAAAGCCTCCTGGGAATGGGTGTGATAGATCAGGATCTGTGGTCCGTCACCTTCCTGTGGCAACGTCATATCCATTCCCAGCAGTTTTTCCACGGATAACTGATCGCTGCCTGCCATGGTATTGGCATCTATGGCATAAAAATTCCGTACCAGTGTCTCATAATCCGCAAGCTGTGTGCGGTCAATCTGCACCTGTTGTACCGCCGGACGAAAATTGCTCAATGCAGTCCCGGCTGTTGTCTCCACACTCTCCGGGATAAGGGCCGTCTGCTGCGTTTCCTCCGGCTGCGGAAGGAGAAGTTCTTCGCTGATCAGATCTTCGGTAGTCAGGGTCCGGCAGGTAGTCTCATCCTCCTCCGGATTCTGTGTCCCCTGCTGCTCCACAATACCATAGCCTAACAGCGGTACTACTTCCCACATATTCTGCTGCAGCAGTAATCCGGTACTGCCGCTTTCTCCTGACAAAGCTTCGGAACAGGCAAATACCGGAAACTCATTTTCTCCCCGATCCGCCATCAAAAGCCCACAGACAACTGTCAGCAAAAACAGTGCGATCCGCCAGACAGTATTTTTCGGATTCTTCACGGTCCGCACTCTCCTTCCGCACTTTTTTTGTTACGACAGTTCAGCCCGCGTCAGTCGCAAAGTCGCCTTGACCTGCTCTTACGTCACTTCGTGACTACCTTTGCTCGTAATCCGGTGCTCAACTCATGAACTGTTATTCTATATATATGCAGTTACGCCCAGTTTTTTTCCATGGCAATATTGATTCCCTCGGAGACCGTGTAGCTGACCCGTTTGATCACAGAATCGATATCCTTTCCGGTCATATACATATTGTTCAGTTCTGCAAAAGCCATGCGGTGCTGTCCCATATATTTGACCGCATCGAACTCCTTTTCCCCGCTCATCAGCTTCTCCAGTGCATCTCCCACAATCGTGGCGGCATCCACCACCGTGGGGATCCCGATGGCAATTACCGGTACGCCCAGGGTCTCTTCGGTCAGGGCATTGCGGTGATTGCCCACGCCGGAGCCGGGCTGAATGCCGGTATTGGTGATCTGGATCGTACGGTTCAATCTTCTGGTGCTGCGGGCCGCCAGCGCATCCACCGCGATCAGCACATCCGGTTGCGTCTCCTTCACCACACCGCTTATGATTTCTGCCGTCTCCATACCGGTCTTCGCCATTACCCCCGGCTCAATACTGCTGACCAGATTCATACGGGTACAGTTGTAGGCTGCTTTGCCGTAGGCTCTGACCACGTGTCTGGTGATCAGCAGATTGTCCACCACCTGCGGTCCCAGAGCGTCCGCCGTCACTTCCCGGTTCCCCAGCCCCACGATCAATACCGACAGCTCCTCCGCTTCCCCGGGCATCATTTTCAAAAGTTCCTCCGCTAACGCCTCCGAGATTTCCCTGTGGTAATCGTCATCCGGTTCCACCATGGCCGGTGCCTCCATGGTCACATAGACACCCATGGGCTTTCCCAGTGTTTTTTCCGCATTTTTCGTATCGATGGTCACCTTGGTAATGCGGATATCCGTCTCTTCCTCATAGTGCTCGTCCACCGACACCCCCCGCAGTTTGCTTTCCTCTTCATTGACACTTTCTCTTGCCTCCAGAGCCAGGTCTGTTCTGATCTGAAAAATTTCCATTTTTTCACCCTCTGTCTGCCTTTCTTATCAATACATTTTTTACAAAAATCCGCAAAATATGTATTGACAAAAGCTCCCAGATTGTCTAAAATACAATAGTATGTTTACGTTAGTCTTCCGTGTCTGGCTAAAGTGAAACATTTCTTGTAAATTATAATTTTATTGTATACATTATGGAGGTGTACGACTTGGCTAACATTAAATCTGCAAAAAAGAGAATTTTAGTATCCCGCACAAGAGCTGACAGAAACAAAGCTATCAGATCCGGCGTTAAGACCGCTATCAAGAAGGTATACGCTGCAATCGAGACCGGTGACAAGGAAGCAGCTAAGGCTGAATTAACCGCTGCTACCAAGACCATCGAGATGGCTACTTCTAAGGGCGTTTACCACAAGAACAATGCTGCAAGAAAGGTTTCCCGTCTGAGCAAAGCTGTCAACGGAATGGCTTAATTTTTCTTGCACTGGTACAGAATTTAAGACATACAAAAGCGCCTATACCGTCATGTAGGTGCTTTTTTTGTGCCCTTTTTCAAATGTCACTTCTTGCTGCCTCATTCCAGGCAGATCCGGCTGACTGTCTTCCGCCCGTTTCATATACTTTATACACCATCTCGCTTAAAAGCTCGATGGTGTACATTTACCAAATACCGATTCTTGTGCAAGCACAAATCTGTACTTGGCTCATCGTATACACAAAAAAGGACCTCTGCACAGTACACTATGCAGCGATCCTTTCTTATTTTATATCTTATATTCTTATGCCTTGCGTTCTTACAGCTTACTGCTGTGCTACATCCTTCATGGAGAAGCTGATTCTGCCCATCTTATCCTTACCCAGGCATACTACAGTCACTACATCGCCCAGAGTCAGAACATCTTCTACACGGTTGATTCTCTCCTTGGCGATCTTGGAGATGTGTACCATGCCTTCCTTGCCGGGTGCGAACTCGATGAATGCACCGAACTCCTTGATGCTGACTACCTTACCCTTGAAGATCTGGCCCTCTTCGAAATCGGTGGTGATGATCTTCACCATCTCCAGAGCCTTATCCATCATTTCCTTGTCAGTACCGCAGATAGATACCTTACCGTCATCGGTGATATCGATCTTCACACCGGTACGGGCAATGATCTCATTGATGGTCTTACCACGCTGTCCTACTACATCACCGATTCTGTCGGGATCGATCTGAATGGAGATGATCTTGGGAGCGTACTTGCCAACCTCTGTTCTGGGAGCAGAGATAGCGGGCTTCATGCAGGTATCCATGATGAACAGTCTTGCATCACGGCATCTTGCAATAGCGCCTTCTACGATAGGTCTGGTCAGACCGTGGATCTTAATATCCATCTGGATCGCAGTAATACCTTCGGTAGTACCGGTTACCTTAAAGTCCATATCTCCGAAGAAGTCTTCCAGTCCCTGGATATCGGTCAGCAGAACGAAATCGTCATCGGTCTCGCCGGTTACCAGACCACAGGAAATACCTGCTACCATCTTCTTGATGGGTACGCCTGCTGCCATCAGGGACATGCAGGAAGCACAGGTGGATGCCATGGAGGTAGATCCGTTGGATTCAAAAGTCTCAGATACGGTACGAATTGCATAAGGGAACTCGTCCTCACTGGGCAGTACGGGGATCAGGGCTCTCTCAGCCAGAGCGCCGTGACCGATCTCACGTCTTCCGGGTCCGCGGGAAGGCTTGGTCTCACCTACGGAATAGGAAGGGAAGTTATAGTGATGCATATATCTCTTGCTTACTTCGTTCTCATCCAGGCCATCGATCTTCTGCTGCTCGGACAGAGGTGCCAGAGTACATACGTTACAGATCTGGGTCTGTCCACGGGTGAACATAGCGGAACCATGTACACGGGGGATGATGTCTACTTCTGCTGCCAGAGGACGGATCTGGGTGATTGCACGTCCATCGGGACGCTTGTGATCTTTCAGGATCATCTTACGAACGGTCTTCTTCTCATACTGGTATACTGCCTCACCTAAGATAGCCAGCCACTCTTCGTTCTCAGCGAAAGCCTCGGTCAACTTGTCGGTGATCACACGGATATTCTCCTCACGGGTCTGCTTATCATCGGTGAATACAGCTTCTTCCATCTCAGCGGGAGATACGATCTTCTTCATCTCCTCGAACATTTCAGCGGGCACTGCACAGCTGGTGTACTCATGCTTCTTCTTGCCTACTTCTGCTACAATCTTGTCGATAAAAGCAATGATGGTCTGGTTCACTTCGTGAGCCTTATAAATTGCTTCGATCATGGTTGCTTCAGGAATCTCGTTCGCTCCTGCCTCGATCATGATCACCTTTTCTCTGGTGGAAGCAACGGTCAGGTTCAGATCACCTTTCTTCCACTGCTCCTGGCTGGGATTGATGATGAACTCGCCATCGATCATGCCTACCTGGGTCATAGCGCAGGGGCCATCGAAAGGAATATCGGAAATGCAGGTAGCGATAGCTGCACCGATCATAGCCACCAACTCCGGACGACACTCGGGATCCACGCTCATTACCATGTTGTTCAGGGTTACATCATTACGGTAATCCTTGGGGAACAGGGGACGCATGGGTCTGTCGATGACACGGCTGGTCAGAATAGCATTCTCACTTGCCTTGCCTTCTCTCTTGTTGAAACCGCCGGGGATCTTACCCACAGCGTACATCTTCTCTTCATACTCTACACTCAGAGGGAAGAAATCGATACCGTCTCTGGGCTTCTCGGAAGCGGTTGCGGTACAGAGAACAGTGGTATCACCATAGTGCATGAATGCACATCCGTTTGCCTGCTTACCTACACGGTTGATATCAACCACCAGAGGTCTGCCTGCAAGATCCATCTTGTAACTTTGATACATAAATTCCTCCTATCCATCGTACTGTGACTGTTATCTTTGGTGCCACGCTACGATATGAATTATTATTCTACGGGCTGGAGGATTACCGAAACTACTGAAAATTCCATGTTGCTCCCATGATCCGCAACATAATCTTTTCAGCGGTCTCGGGGCTCACTTCCATCCCGTGTGTTACCTTTTCAGGCGCGGTGAATTAGATTTTCACCGTGCATATGCATGTAATGAGAAACAAGAGAAGCGGAGCGCCGATGTAATCGGCAGACCCCGCTCACCAGTCAGCATTATTTTCTTAAGCCAAGCTTCTCGATTAATGCACGATATCTCTCGATATCCTTCTTCTTCAGGTACTCCAGAAGACCACGTCTCTGACCTACCATCTTCAGCATACCACGACGAGAATGATGATCCTTGGGGTTCTCCTTCAGATGCTCGGTAAGCTCCTGGATTCTTGCAGTCAGGACCGCTACCTGTACCTCAGGTGAACCGGTGTCACCGGGGGTTCTTGCATACTCGTTCATGATGGCTGTTTTCTTTTCCTTAGAAATCATTTCTTTTTCCTCCTGTTTTTTAAACGCCAGATACCAAGACTAAGGTCGGAGTGTCCGTAATCTGGGCATCGGCTAATCATACTGTTTCAATATATCATAGTTTCTATCGGTTGTAAATATATTTTTCTATTTTCTTGTGACCCGTTTCTGCACCTTTTCCTCGTACATCCGGCTGTCTGCAATTTTTACATAATCTGCAAAGGTCTGCTCGGATTCCGGATCCGTCACCACGGTACCGATACTCATGGACAGCGGGAACGGAAGCTTCTGGGCTTTCCCCTCCGCCTCCAGTGTTCTGCGGATGCGCAGCACCAGCTCTCTGGAAACCTCATCGGACTGGTAAGTCTGGATCAGCACGAATTCATCCCCGCCGGTTCTGGCCGGTACGGCATCCCGGCTGCTGCACTGCATCAGGGCTCTCGCCGCGGCACAGATGGCCATATCTCCGTACTCATGTCCAAAAGTGTCATTGATGTATTTCAGACGATCCAGATCCACGAACAGAATCAGCAGTTTGCGGTTATTCAGTCTGGAAACGCGGAAGGACTCCTCTCCCAGCTGCTGGTACCCCATGCGGTTATACATACCGGTCAGCGTATCCATGATATACAGGGAAGACAGCTTACGGTTCATATAAGCCAGCATTTCTTTTTTATGAAGGTTCTCCATGGAACGGGTCAACGCATTCATGATCTGGAACAAGTACTGTTTTTCCATCATGTATACCGCATTACGGATAGCTACATAGCCAACGGTACGCTCTCCGAAATGTAACGGCAGGAACAAAAAGTTCTGTCCCGGCTTCGGATAATCGAAGGTCGGGAAGATGCCATCCACTTCCTGTCTGTCCAGATCCAGTCTCTGGTCCCTCTCGTAGGCAAAGGTCATCTGCATCTGTCTCGGATAACCATGCAAGGAAAATCCCTCGTCCGAAGGGGTGGCATCCAGATGAATACTCTTCTCCGTTTCTTTTTTATAGGCATTGAGGTGATCATCCAGCACCAGATACATGGCATCGCATTTCAGGGACGGAATGCACTGGGGAATGCAGTACATCATTTCTTCTACGGTATTGCACTGCATCATCTCTGCCTCCATAGACAGGACTTCCTCGTCGAATTCCTCACTTTCCACGCTGTACATGATCTGATCCTTCAGATGGGTCCTGGCATCCCTGCTGCTCCCCTTGCCGCAGCCGCAGCTCTCCTGCCACAGCATCTCGGTATTGGTGAAGTTATACCGGGGGACGCTTTCTCCTGCCCAGATTTTCAGAAGGATATCCATTCCCTTGTAAGCAGCTTCCTCTCTGATATGTCCCACAGTGGTAATACTCGGCGTGTAAAATCCGGCCTTGTCGAAGTTGTCAAAACCTGTGATCCGGAAATCCTTCGGTGCCGTAAATCCCATCTGGGCCGCTGCTTCGCATACCGCTACCGCCACATTATCATTGATACAGATAATGGCATCCGGCAGCTCTTTGTGGGTGTCCCACAGATGCCTATAGCCTTCCAGTCCGCTCTTGTAGTCAAAGGAACCGTACCAGATGTCATTCTTATCTATTTTGATCTTGTGTTCTTTGGCATAGTCAAGCATTCCCTGCAGTCGGCAGCTGCTCTCATAATTGCTGTTAGCCCCCACCAGCAGCCAGAATTTTTTGCAGTCATGCACCTCATGCATATGTGTGATCACCTGCTTCATAGCAGAATAATTGTCAATGCCCACATAATGAAAGTCTTCCAGCTCGTTGGCAATGGAGACTACCGGAAGGCGCGACTGCTTCGCCTTGTGTATTACTTCCGCCAGCACTGCCGGGGAACTGATATTATTCAGTTCCAGAAGAATACCGTCGAACTCCGACAGATCCGGAAGGTTAAAAATATTATATTCTGCCCTGTTATATCCGGCATCTCTGTTCCAGTTGCCGGTACTATTGAAAATATATAGATTTACCTCTTCGTTCGTTTCTTTTATTCTCTGTAAAATACCTGCCGGCCAGGCATAGGTAAACAACCTTCTCCAGCCGTCGGTGATCAAAGCTACTTTCCGCATATTCCTCACCCATTTTCGTCTCTGTACGAAGCCCCTTTTTTTCGTTCAGGGACCGCCGATATATACAAAAATAGTATCATAGTTCCCCGTGAAACGCAATTGTAAAAGAAAAGGCACTCGCATGTCTCCGAATGCAAAAAAGCATTGCCCCGCCCTTTTGCGAAAGCAATGCTTTTTATCAGTCGTGAATGACACGGACACATTTCACAGGTGTACGATACTTATAGCTGCTGATCTTGATACCGGTCTTCGGGCTGCTGGCGTGAATTACCTGTCCTCCACCGATATAAATAGCTACGTGATTAATATTACCCTTGCCGTTACCATAGAATACCAGATCACCGGGCTTTAGCTCGGATGCACTGATCTTGGTGCCCTCATTGGCCTGTGCTCTGGAGGAATGGCTCAGGGTAATGCCGTATTTCTTGAATACGCTGAGAACGAAACCGGAGCAGTCCGCACCCTTGGTAAGGCTGGTGCCTCCCCAGACATAAGGGTTACCTACGAACTGTTTTGCATATTCTACCAGATCTACGCGGACATCGGATACCCCCTGTCCGTAGAGAAGCTCTGTCATGGTGATGGCGGTATCCAGCTTTTCTTCCACTGTGACATAATCTTGGGATACATAAGCATCCTCGCCATCAATAGAAATCTTCACCCAGCCGTCGGAACCGGTCTCCACATACTCCATCTCTTCTCCCTGTCCCACCTGAGTCACGATCTCACTGGTGGTATTGGGCTCCTGACGTACATTCAGGCCATCGGTATTGGCAATGGCTACCGTATGAACCAGTTCCATGGCTCGGATTCTGGCTTCCGGTCCAGTCAGCAGGAATTCCTTGCTGACATAACCTTCCACTTCACCGGACTTGATATGTGCCCAGTCATCTACGGTCTCGACCACTTCACAGGCCGCATCCTTGGGAAGCTTACCTACCAGCTTACCGTCTGTGGAAGATACCGCTCTCACATTCAGATTACCGGATTCCACATTGGCCACACCGATATTGGTATAGCCCCAGGAAGCTCCCTGGGCATCCTGTGCGATCTGGATGTATTCCTCCAGTGTACGCTCCGTCTCCAGGACAGAAGCCACACCGCCGGATGCCATGAGGACACTGCTTTCTGCAGCGGAAGCGGAAAGCGGTGCCGCCAGCATACACAATGCCAGGCCGGTGGCTACGATCTTTACTTGTTTTTCTCTTGTATGTTTTATCATAAATTCTTCTTTAAAATCCTTTTACAAATATATTACAGAATTGTTACATCACAAGTCTGATTATACCTGTCTGCAGGCTTCCTGTCAACCCATGGAAAATTTTTCCACTACTGTTTCCCGCCGTCGTTCCTTCCTCCGTAAAACGAAAAAACCGGCGTATGAGTGTCTGTCTGCACCCGATACGCCGGATCTCTTGTTCCAGGAATGGAACTTGTTATTTTATCTTCTATGGCCACCGCCGCCATGGCTGACACCGCTGCTGCTCCGATGACTTCCTCCGTGACCGCCGCTGTGTCCGCCGCTGTGTCCGCTACTGCTACTGCTGGTCTCGATCCTGCGGGTCACCACGTTCTTACGCAGATACTGGTCTCTGGTATTGTTGATCTTGGGCTTTTTGCCATCAAGATACTGATTGACCGTAGTAGTATCCTTTGCTTTGCTCTGATGCAGGTTCACTGCGGCATAGATCAGTGCAACGACAAGACCTGTCAGGATCCAGGGAGAAAAGGTCATCGGCATACTTTCCTTACTTTCCTCCATGGTCCTGGTCACATAACTGATACAATTCTTATACGCTTTGTAGGGGCTTTCGTCTATGTAATCATCCACTGCGTACAGGGCCTGGTCGATCTCGTAATCGCCAAAATAATCATAGACATTTCCACAGGTAGACAGCCAGCTTCCCTTTTGTCCTTCATAGGCATTGTCCAGCAGCAGAACTCCGTTGCCGTGTACCTTGTCATAACCGAAATTGTTGTAATCATAGAAGTTATCCGCCAGATCTCTCATGGCTGTACTCCAGTCGGTACTGCCGACTTCCTTCGCATGAAATGCCTCCGCAAGACCCGGATTTTGCAAATCATACTCTACGGATTCGGAGATCGTTACGATCACGATGTCCGCCTGGATCTTTTCCTCACACTCTGCTATATATTCCCGCAGGCTCTGCTCCTCTTCGTCTGTCAGCATATCCGCATAGTCAAACACACGCTCTGTGGGATCCTGGCTGTTGCCCCGGACAGTCTTCGGTGTAAGCAGATGAACGACTGCCGCTCCGATGGTAATAACCGCCAGCACTCCGGCAATGATGAACCATACCTTAAAATATTTCAGGTACTGTCTCAGTGCTTCTTTCTTAATATCTTTTTCCATTGTCCCGTTATCCTTCCCTCATAATCTCTACACCAGACTGGCGATTGCATTCACCATGCATAGAATTGCCGCCAGTGTCACACCAAGTGTTCCCGCATAAGCCCACACCTTTGCTTTGGAAATCGGTGCAGTACCTACCAGTTTACCGGTCTGTCCGTTTACATAGAAAGGATATTCTTTGCCTTTGTAGCTATAGTCATACTTCCATACTGGCAGGAGACCATAACTTACAGAACTGTCCGTCACGTTGATGTTTTCTCCCATTTTGCGGACACTGGAATATCCAGAATAGCTGTCATGCAGCATCTTCTGTGCATCCTCCTGCATCTTGGCTTTGGCACGGCTCTCCACCAGATCGGAAGTCATATTGTAGCGTTCACTATGAAATCCAGACAGATATTCTGGCTTAAACTCCTGCAGTTCCTTGTAATCAAAGGGCTCCATCAGATCCATGACATCATCCGGCATTCCCACGGAAGCATCCACAGGAATCTTGACAAAATCAATGTCCATATCACGGACAATATCATAATATGAGGTCTCGGTATACTGTGTATTGCCGGTCGTCCAGCTGCGCACCTTGGTACCTTCACCGTGGAACGTGCAGTTGGTATTGTAATCGTAGAACCAGAACGGTACATAATCACCGTAAATACCGTTCATTCTTACTTCCGACAGAAAATCCGTCGGTGCAAAAATACATTTCTCAAATTTATCACGGATCAGCTTCTTGCAGACTTCCTTGCCCATATGGAATGGAATCAGCATATGCGGTGTGTAGGCCCCGGAAATCTGATCATCCACGATCACATAATTGTCACAATAAGGACACTGTGTAGCGGAGGTGTTTACCGTCATGGGAATCTCGCCACCACAGTTGGGACATACCTTTGTCACCTTTTTCTGCGCAGCACCCTCGGCTGCTGCCATTCTGCTGACCGGCTGTCCGGCTCCCGCTGCCTGGACCGTTCCTTCCGCAGTGCCGTTTTCCTCACCGCTTGTCTCGATCACGCCGTCCTCGCGTTCTTCGCTGTCCTCACTCTCACAGAAAGGACAGAACATCTTCTTTCTCTCCGGGCTGTAAACTACATTACCGCCGCAGTTTTTACATCTAAAGATCATTTTACCCCTCGCCTTCTGCCTTTTACGACATTTTTCTTCGTAGAACCTTTTTTATCCTACCATAGATTCCATCGTATTTCCATATCGTAAAATACACATAATCTTTTCTTATCGTTCGTTTACCATGATTGTCTCATGCTTTCATCAGGTCTGCGTAATCCTCCAGCAGGAATCGGTGATAGATCACATGGCACCCTTCATCCCGAAAACAATAACAGTAGGGATCTCCCATTTCCTCCGGGAAACGGATCATGACATCAAAGTCCTCGCCCCGCATCTCTTCCACATAAATATTCTCACTGTACCGCAAAAATAACTGTCGGATATCCTCCATCTTACAGTCATGCTGCCCGATCAGGCGGATCAGTTCATAGATGAATCCCTTCTCTGCAAAATGCTCATGGACATAAGTACTGCCTTCCTCCGGAATACAGAGGCAGAAACGGTCTCCCTTACGGCTCACAGCCAGTTTTCCAAGCTTTATTGTCATGCTCTCCGGCTGTCCTGCCAGTGTAACTTCCATCTGTTCCGCCGTATCCTGTGTACCCAGCAAGTGATTCAGTGTAGATAACGGATAATACAGGCGGATCTTCTCTCTGCGGAAGCCTAATTTTGCCTGTTCCTCCAGAACCACATCCATGAGGTTTTTTTCTAATTTTTCAAATGTCATTTTCTTTTTCCTATAATTTCCCATAATCTGTCAAAAATAAAAACTATGCAGCGGAGATTTCCTGTCCTGCATAGTTTTTATTATACAATATTCACGCATCAGAATACAATTCTATTCTACGGAAACAGACATTGCCGTTCCATTCTAATTCAGAAATTTGTCCAGCTCCGTCTCTACGATCTGCTTTTTCTTCACCTTGGGAGCACGGATCACTTTTCCCTGTACGATGACCATATCCACATTTCGAAGCACCAGTAGATCTTCTAACGGATTCTTCTCCACCACGATCATATCCGCGCATTTGCCGGGTTCCAGTGTACCGGTGATATCTCCGATACCCGCCATCTCGGCGCCGCGGCAGGTTGCGGTATAATAAAAGACCCGTAATGGAATCCACCATCACGGGTCCTGTGACTCTTTTGAAAGAATCTGTTATTTATTGTAGCAGACGATCTGTCCGAAGTCAGCCTTCAGGGAAGCGCCGCCTACCAGACCACCGTCGATGTCTGCCTGTGCAAACAGCTCGGGAGCGCTGGAAGCAGATACGGATCCGCCGTACTGGATACGGATAGCTGCTGCGGTTGCATCGTCATAGATCTCAGCGATGCACTCACGGATTGCCTTACATACTTCCTGTGCCTGCTCGGTAGTAGCTACCTTGCCAGTACCGATAGCCCAGATAGGCTCGTATGCGATGACAGCCGTTGCTGCCTGTGCAGCAGTTACGTTCAGGAATGCGATCTTGATCTGCTGACGGATGAAGTCGATGGTAACACCCTGCTCTCTCTGCGTCAGAGTCTCACCACAGCAGATGATGGGAGTAATGCCATGCTCGAAAGCCTTGAGAACCTTCTTATTCACGGTCTCGTCGGTCTCTGCAAAGTACTCTCTTCTCTCGGAGTGTCCGATGATCACATACTTCACGCCTGCATCATCCAGCATTGCGGGAGAAATCTCGCCGGTGAAAGCACCCTTCTCCTCGAAATACATATTCTCCGCACCAATCATGATATTGGAACCCTTTGCTGCCTCCATAGCGGGAATGATGTCGATTGCGGGAACGCACAGAAGTACGTCTACTTCATCATTTGCTACGAGGGGCTTTAATGTATTGATCAGCTCTACTGCCTGGCTGGGAGTCATATTCATCTTCCAGTTGCCGGCAATGATCTTCTTTCTTGCCATAATCATACACCTCTTCTTTTCTTATATTGTGTTTCCCACAGGATGCATCTGTGCCTGCAGGCAGGTTCGAATACATTCCGTGGGAAAGCTTTATTATTTCTATTTATTTGTCGTCTGCTGCTGCCACGCCGGGAAGCTCTTTGCCTTCCAGGAACTCCAGGGAAGCTCCGCCACCGGTAGAGATGTGGCTCATCTTGTCAGCGAAACCAAGCTGGTTAACAGCTGCTGCAGAGTCACCACCACCGATAATGGTAGTTGCATCGGTCTCAGCCAGAGCCTTAGCTACAGCGATGGTACCTGCTGCCAGGGTAGGATTCTCGAATACGCCCATAGGTCCGTTCCATACAACGGTCTTAGCAGTCTTAACAGCCTCAGCATACAGAGCTGCGGTCTTGGGTCCGATATCGCATCCCTCTCTGTCTGCGGGCATGTTGGTAACATCATATACCTGAACCTCAACAGGAGCATCGATCGGGTTAGGGAAATCAGCGATGGTTACGGAATCAACAGGCAGTAACAGCTTCTTGCCCAGCTTC
This sequence comes from Lachnospiraceae bacterium GAM79, assembly GCA_003584705.1. Taxonomy (GTDB): domain Bacteria; phylum Bacillota; class Clostridia; order Lachnospirales; family Lachnospiraceae; genus Acetatifactor; species Acetatifactor acetigignens. The sequence goes on along the minus strand of AP018536.1, from coordinate 1,594,077 downwards.
TCAGCCTTTTCCATCATTTCCTTACAGTAGTCGATCTTGGTATCATCTACCAGAGACTTACCGATTTCATATCCCTTTGCCTTTAAGAAGGTGTAAGCCATACCACCACCGATGATCAGGGTATCACACTTCTCTAACAGGTTGGAGATAACGTTCAGCTTGTCTGCAACCTTTGCACCGCCCAGAATAGCTACGAAAGGTCTTACGGGATCTTCTACAGCCTTACCTAAGAAGTTGATCTCCTTCTCCATCAGGTAACCTACTACGTTCTGACCACCCTTAGCGGTGATGAACTTGGTAACACCTGCTACGGAAGCATGTGCTCTGTGAGAAGAGCCGAATGCATCACATACATACAGATCAGCCAGGTCAGCCAGTTCTTTGCTGAATTTCTCACCGTTCTTGGTCTCTTCTGCGCCACGGAAACGGGTATTCTGAAGCAGAACAACGTCGCCTTCCTTCATGTTCTCAACAGCCTTGGTAGCTGCTTCGCCGGTTACATTGTAGTCAGCTACGAAAGTAACCTCTTTGCCCAGCTTCTCGGACAGTCTCTTGGCAACAGGTGCCAGAGATTCGCCTTCGTTGGGGCCATTCTTTACCTTACCCAGATGAGAGCAAAGAATTACCTTGCCGCCATCGCCTATCAGCTTCTTGATGGTAGGCAGAGCTGCAACGATACGGGTATCGTCAGTGATCTCACCGTTCTTTAAGGGAACGTTAAAGTCGCATCTTACCAGGACTCTCTTTCCCTTTGCGTTAATGTCATCTACAGATTTCTTATTTAATCCCATGGTATTAACCTCCAATTATTTTAGTATCTAAAAAGGGCCCGGTCCTTGTAAGACCGGACCCTGATAGGTCTTTACTCGTTAACGCCTGTCGGCTTATGCTAACTCGCTGAAGTACTTGATGGTACGAACCATCTGAGAGGTGTAGCTGTTCTCGTTATCATACCAGGATACAACCTGTACCTGAGTATTGCCATCTTCCATAGGAGCAACCATGGTCTGAGTTGCATCGAAGATGGAACCGTAGGTGCTGCCTACGATATCGGAAGATACGATCTCATCGGTGTTGTAACCGAAGGACTCGGTAGAAGCAGCCTTCATTGCTGCGTTGATCTCTTCCTTGGTTACAGCGCCCTTAACTACTGCTACCAGAATGGTGGTAGAACCGGTAGGGGTCGGAACACGCTGAGCGGAGCCGATCAGCTTGCCGTTCAGTTCGGGAATTACCAGGCCGATTGCCTTAGCTGCACCGGTAGAGTTGGGAACGATGTTGCAAGCGCCTGCACGGCTTCTTCTCAGATCGCCCTTTCTCTGAGGTCCGTCAAGGATCATCTGGTCACCGGTATAAGCGTGAACAGTGGTCATGATACCGCTCATGATAGGTCTGCAATCGTTCAGAGCCTTAGCCATAGGTGCTAAGCAGTTGGTGGTGCAGGAAGCTGCGGAGATAACGGTATCTTCGGGCTTCAGGGTCTTGTGGTTAACATTGTATACGATGGTAGGAAGGTCGTTACCTGCGGGAGCAGAAATAACAACTTTACGAGCACCGGCAGTGATATGTGCGGAAGCCTTCTCCTTAGAGGTGTAGAATCCGGTACACTCCAGAACTACATCAACCTTTAATTCACCCCAGGGAAGCTTGCTTGCGTCAGCCTCTTTGTAGATGGTGATGGTCTTGCCATTAACGGTGATGCTGTCCTCGCCAGCCTCAACGGTGCTTGCATACTTGTAAACACCCTGAGAAGAATCATACTTCAACAGATGTGCCAGCATCTTAGGGCTGGTTAAATCGTTGATTGCTACTACTTCATATCCTTCTGCATCGAACATCTGTCTGAATGCAAGACGACCAATACGGCCAAAACCATTAATTGCTACTCTTACTGCCATTTTAGTTTCCTCCTAAAATTTTAATTTTATATCTTTTGGCTTTCCGTTATTCACAGATTGTCAAAATTTTATCAGCAAAGACATTTTACCTAATTCCTGATTATAATTCAAGATGTAAATGAAAAATATTTGTGATTTTGTGGTAAATTTTACAGTTTGTTTAGAAATGCTATGGTTTTTCCCTTCATTTTTGCTATAATAGGTTCGTATTATGATAACCAGAAAGGATAAAAATATGTCTATCAAAGCAGATTGTCATCTTCACTCTTCTTTTTCGGGAGATTCCCAGGCTCCAATGCCGGAGATGATCGATAAAGGTCTCGCTCTGGGACTGGAGACCATGTGTTTTACCGAGCATAACGATTTTGATTATCCCCGCACCGAGGAAGGACCGGGAACGATCTTTTTACTGAATACGGATTCCTATCTGTACGACGTGCTCCGCTGCCGCGCGAAATATGAAGGGAAAATGCGAATCCTCTTCGGCGTGGAGCTGGGATTGCAGCCTCATCTGGCCGACCGCAACGAAGATTTTATTTCCGCCTATGATTTTGATTTCGTCATCGGCTCCACTCATCTCTGCAAAGGAATGGATCCCTATTATCCGGAATATTTCGAGAAATTCTCCTCCGAGGAAGAAGCCATCCGGGCTTATTTTGCAGAGACACTGGAGAATCTGAAATGCCATGACGATTATGATGTATTGGGACATCTGGACTATATCGTCCGTGTGGCTCCCACCAAGGACAAGAACTATTCCTATGACAAATATAAGGATGCCATTGATCCGATCCTAGAGCTTTTAGTGCAGCAGGGAAAAGGTCTGGAACTGAACACCGGAAGCTTCCGCTACGGTCTCAGACAGCCTCATCCCTGTACCGATATTCTGCGCCGCTATCATGAGCTGGGCGGTGAGATCATCACCGTAGGAACCGATGCTCACAAACCTCAGGATGTGGGATCCTATCTGGATCTTGCCTCCGAGATCCTGCAGCTGTGCGGTTTCAAATATTACACAATCTACGAAAAGCGCAGCCCGGAATATCACAAGCTGTAATTTTCTTTATTCCCTATCCTCCAAGCTGAATGTGTTCCTTCATCAGCTCGCGAAGCAACGCATCCGCTGTCCATGAGACATTATACGGTGTCACAATCGCCTTCAGGGCAACCGGTGGTAAGCCGGTTGCCTTATATTCTGCCAGGAATGCATCCACCTGTTGCGAATCCATTCCGGAAAACACCAGCATTTCCATTGCAAAATCAGGACCGTTATATATTTTTCCATTCTTATGAAAACCGCTGATTTCCGCCAGTGTTCCGATCTTCTGTCCATAGTCCCTGCGGTTCACCGCCGTCACATCCACACCTATTTTCTCCGCTGCCACACGCACAGCCCGGTCTTTTTGTGTACTCACGCCAAACAATAATATTTTTGCCATTATATTTCCTCACAGTCCATCACCCGGAAGCCGTTCTTTTCCAGCAATTGCGCAAATACTCCCTGTCCGGGAATGAGTTTACCAGTAAAACTCCCGTCATAAATCTGCCTTACGCCGCAGCTGGGGCTTCGTGACTGTAAGATTGCCAGATCGATGCCATTCTCTTTGGCGATCCGCAGAGCCTCCTCTGCGCCTTCCCGAAACTGCCTGTCCACATTTACGCCTTTACAGTTTATGACCTCACCGCTCACGATCTCCGACGGATCCCTCGGGGTCGGAAGTCCTCCCAGCACCTCAGGACATACCGGGATCACCTCATGCCCTTCCAGATATTTTGCCACACGCTCGCTGTAATTATTTTTCCCGTTATATTTACAGTTTTCGCCCAGCAGACAGGCACTGACCAGTATTTTCATCGTAATCTCCAGCTTTCCGTTATTATGTCTGTTACAGCAACGGCGCGATCAGGCGCATGATACACTGCCAGCCTCTCACTGCCATATTTTTCCTTCCATCCCGGTATTTATCGGTGACTTCCTCACTATCCTGTAACAGCTTATCAAAATCCGCCTCAATATCCCGGATGGCATCACAGCCGTGCATCCACACACCGTTTTCAAAATGATGATAAAGGCTCCGGTAATCCATATTGATAGTACCGACGGTCGCCGTATCCTCATCACACAGCATCTGCTTCGCATGCAAAAAGCCCGGGGTATATTCATAGACCCGCACGCCCTGGCGCACCAGTCCGGAATAATAGGATCTGGTCACACCGTATATGATTTTTTTATCCGGAATGCCGGGGGTAAATACGCGCACATCCACGCCACGTTTGGCTGCCAGCCCAAGCTCTCTCGTCATCTCATCACTGATGATCAGATAAGGAGTTGCCACATAGAGGCGTTTCTTTGCCGTCTTGATCAGGTTCAGGTAGACATTCTCACCCACCGGCTCTCCGTCCAGTGGAGAATCCGCATAGGGCTGCACATAGCCGGATGCCTTCTGCACATTTCCATCTTCCGCACCTTCCTGCGACGCCTTCAGATACTTTTCATAATCCGTGTCCGCCTGTCCCATAACATTCCACATTTCCAAGAACATCATGGTAAAATTCTGTACCGCTCTGCCGGTCAGCTTCACTCCGGTATCCTTCCAGTAACCGTAAGGATGCGTGATATTGAAATACTCGTCCGCCAGGTTATATCCACCGGTAAATCCTACTTTTCCATCGATAACCATGATCTTACGATGATCGCGGTTATTCATGAAAATATTTAAAAAAGGCACTACGTAGTTAAATACCCGGCACTGTACACCGATGGCATTCATGCGGTCTATAAAGCTTTTATCCAAAAAGCCGATACAGCCCACATCGTCGTACAGAATACGGACTTCCACGCCCTCGGCAGCCTTTCTTGCCAATACACCCTTCAGCCGTGCAAAAGCCTCTGCCTCCTCTATGGCATGATATTCCAGGAATATAAAGTGCTTTGCCTTCTCCAGCTCCTTAAGCTGTTCCTCGTATCCCAGATAAGCTTCCGGATAGAATTTCACAGCTGTCGTGTCATACACCGGATAATTACCATACTTCCAGATATAATGGCATTGATTTGCCAGCAGAGGATCTTCCTGCTCCAGCTGCTGCAATATTGTCTCATCCTGCACATTCAGAGGAATCAGTTGTTCATCCACATCCTCAAATTTCCGGATGATTTTATGCATAGCCTCTTTATGCCCGAACAATCCGTAAATACACAGACCGAATACAGGAAATGCCAATATTACAATAATCCAGGGCATCTTAAATGCGGCATTGGTATGTTTTCCATAAATCCTGAGCGCCACTACCAGCGCAAACAGGCTGGTCAGCAGAGAGATCACTGAAGAATACTGATACAGTTTGATCATCAATATCAATATCCAGCCGATCTGTAAGAGCACAGCCAATGCTGCAAACGCAATTCTTCCTATACTGTTTTTCACATTCCCTTTTACTTCAGAACGCATCTGCTTTTTCTTACCCATAATGTCCTCTTTTCTCTTTCGTTCTGCCAGATCATAAGTAATCTCCCCCTTACAGGCTGCCTGCACTGCGCACAGACAGCCATGGGTATATTCTATGGTGCCAGGGTCAAAAGGTCTAAGCCCACATGAGCTTGCTCATATGTGGGCGAAAGACCTTGGGACCCGCCCCGATATGAGCATAAAAGTGGGATGATAATCCCACGATATGCGAATATTGGGGCGGATTGTGGGAGTGCGCAGCACGGAACAATCCGTAGGCATCAAAGTCGAGGACTTTTGCCCCCGACATCATTCTATAGGGGATTATTTTATGGTATAACATTTTTGCAAAAATCTCAATAGGTCAATGGACTACAACTGTCCTCTTTTGTCTGCCTAACCACAGTTTCTGTCACACAGTACCACCACTGTAGACGGCGTGGTCTGGGCAGGAATGCTTCTCGTGGAAGAGGAATAGATGACCACCAGATTATGGTTCGCGGGACTCGCCTGGAAATACTGGTTGTTCACGGTACGCACATCCACTGTGCCATCCAGATTCAGCTGCAATGTCTGCTCCTCATTGACCAGGGAATTGCTGTAGTAGCTCACATCCACATTCCGGTCGCTTCTCTCTTCAGCCACTACCACTGCGGTATACTGAGGCGGATAGATCAGGGGCATGGGTGCATCATTGCGATACCAGAAGGTTGCCATCATTCCCACCGACAGTGTAGTGAAATCCACCACATACGTATCCGGGTTGATGAAAAAGTTCACCGTGTTGCCGTCCGTATCCTCGATTGTAGCGAACAAAAGGCATCCATCGGCTCTGCGGCCACCCTGTCCTGCCGGTACCAGATCCACAATGGTTCCCTTCATGGAGCCGAAACTGCTTCTTCTCATAGGTCTCTGAAATGAAAAACGATAATCCATAGTCTCTCCTGTGAATTATAAAAGCTTTCTTCTATTATATGCACGCCCCCGCTGTTGATGTTACGTGTCGTGATAAAAATGCAGGACCACTATTGTAACAATAGTGATCCCGATCTTTTCCGCTATACAAATCTTTGTATCCGTAGGACGCAGAGACCTCCTCTTTGAGCGCTTTCCTACAGAATAATGGTTCCGCCGCCCAGTACATGCTCATCCTGATAAAATACCATGGCCTGTCCCGGTGTTGCGGCACGTACCGGTGCGTCAAAGGTACAGAGCACTTTACCGTCCGGCTGTTTTGTCAGAGTTCCGTATTCTCCCTTATGGTTGTAACGGATCTTCGCCAATACTCTGGTGGGCTCTGTCAGATCTTCCACTGTCATGTAATTCACATGATCGCACAGCACTTTATCCGTAAAGAGTTCCTGATTGGAACCGATGACGACTTCATTGGTCTCGGGACGGATGGCGGTGACAAACACTCTTTCCCCCATAGGAAGTTCCAGTCCTCTGCGCTGTCCCAGTGTATAATGGGTAATGCCCTTATGCCGGCCTAAGATCCTGCCGTCCTCCGTGACAAAATTGCCCGGTCCCGGCACCTTTTCGCCGGCTTCTCTGTCAATAAAGGAAGCATAATCATTGTCCGGCACGAAACAGATTTCCTGACTGTCCGGCTTATGCGCCACCGGAAGTCCCGCCTCCTCTGCCAGGACGCGGATTTCATCCTTGGTATATTCACCCACCGGCATCAGAGTATGTGAAAGCTGATCCTGGGTCAGATTGTACAACGCATAGGTCTGATCCTTGGCTGCGGTAACGGAATTACGGATGGCAAAACGGCCATTCGGCAGCCTGTCAATCCTCGCATAATGTCCCGTGGCAATATAATCCGCCCCGATCTCCAGGCTTCTCTGCAGCAGGGATTCCCACTTCACATAACGGTTGCAGGCAATACAGGGATTGGGAGTATGGCCTCTTAAATACTCTGCCACAAAATAGTCCATGACATGGCATTTGAATTCCTTCTTAAAGTTCATGACATAATAAGGAATCTCCAGTCTCTGTGCTACTCTTCTGGCATCATCCACCGCCGACAGTCCGCAACAGCCGCCGTTGGCTTCCTTGGCCGCTTCCTCTTCGTCCTGCCAGATCTGCATAGTGACGCCGATCACGTCATAGCCCTGTTCCTTCAATAACATGGCTGCCACGGAGGAATCTACTCCCCCGGACATGCCTACTACTACTTTTTTCTTCATAGATCTTAATAATCTTCCTCTTCTTCGCCCTCACTGATGTCATTCTTGGGCTTCTGCAGTCCTTCGATGGTGATATGGTTCTTCTCTGCATAATCCCACAGTGCTGCATGAATCGCTTCCTCTGCAAGCAGTGAGCAGTGTACCTTTACGGGCGGCAGTCCGTCCAGAGCCTCCATTACAGCCTTGTTCGTTACCTGTAATGCTTCCTGAATGGTCTTACCCTTTACCAGTTCGGTAGCCATGGAGCTGGTAGCTACGGCAGCGCCGCAGCCAAAGGTCTTGAACTTTGCTTCCCGGATGATCCCGTTCTCGTCAATGTCCAGGAACATTCTCATAATATCTCCGCACTTTGCGTTGCCCACGGTACCTACGCCGCTGGCATCCTCGATCTCCCCTACATTTCTGGGGTTCTGAAAGTGGTCCATTACTTTTTCACTGTACATGTATCTGTTATCCTCTTCTTTCTCACTTAGTTGTTCTTCTGGCTTTTCAGGAAATCTTCATATAAAGGAGACATATCCCGCAGTCTCTGTACGATTTTCTTCACTTCTTCCGCCACGATGTCCATCTCTTCCTTCGTGCTTTCCTCAGATAAGGTCAGACGCAAGGAGCCGTGTGCTTCCTCATGCTTTAAGCCGATAGCCAGCAGTACATGGGAAGGATCCAGAGATCCGGAAGTACATGCGGAACCGCTGGAAGCGCAGATGCCCTTCATATCCAGCATGATCAACATGGATTCTCCTTCGATGAACAGGAAGGAGAAGTTGATATTGTTCGGAAGTCTCTTCGTGCGGTGACCGTTCAGCCAGCAGTGAGGGATCTCGTTCTCCAGACGTCCGATCAGATAATCCCGCAGTTCGATCTCCTTGCGGGTCTTGGTATCCATAATACGCATAGCGCGCTCTACAGCAGCACCCAGTCCCACAATACCAGGAATGTTCTCTGTACCAGCTCTGCGGCTTCTCTCCTGTGCTCCGCCGTGTACAAAGGAACGGATCTTCACACCCTTGCGGATATATAAGAAGCCGATACCCTTGGGGCCGTTTAATTTGTGGCCGCTGGCACTGAGCATGTCGATGTGCATTTCATCCACATTGATGGGAACCTGTGCATACGCCTGTACCGCATCGGTATGGAACAATACACCGTGCTCCTTCGCGATCTCACCGATCTCGGCAATGGGTTCGATGGTACCGATCTCGTTATTTGCAAACATTACACTGATCAGAATCGTGTCAGGGCGAATGGCTGCCTTCAGCTCATCCAGACTGATCAGTCCGTCTCTGTCCACATTCAGATAAGTGATCTCAAAGCCTCGCTTCTCCAGATACTCACAGGTATGAAGAATGGCATGATGCTCGATCTTCGTGGTAATGATATGTTTTCCCTTGGATGCATAGGCTTCTGCGGTAGCTTTCAGCGCCCAGTTATCGGACTCGGAACCGCCGGCAGTAAAATAGATCTCTTCCGGCTTTGCACCCAGACTGTCTGCGATGGTCTGGCGGGCATGATCCATGGCCTTCTTGCTCTCGGCACCCAGACTGTAGATGGTGCTGGCATTGCCGTAGTATTCACTGAAGTACGGAAGCATCGCATCCACGACCTCCGGTGCCGTTTTGGTAGTTGCTGCATTATCTAAATATATCATATTGCCTCATTTCCGCATATTTTCATGCTTATTTCACTGTTATTCATGATAGCATTCACCGCGCAGTTCTGTCAACAAGGTGGATGGAATATACTTTTGCAAGATCTTTTATCTGCAAAGGATCCAACGAAAAGCTATGAAGCATGCCAAACGTCATCCTCTGATCTTCGGTACTCTGATTCTGACGATCACCGGTCTTATCACCCGCATCATCGGTTTTTTCTACCGGATCTACCTGTCCAGGCTCTTCGGAGAAGAAGGAATGGGGATCTATCAGCTGCTCAGTCCCGCACTGTCTCTCTCCTTTTCCCTGACAGCTGCCGGCTACCAGACCGCCATCTCCAAATTCGTTGCCGCCAATACTGCGGGGCGGCGTTCCGATGACCTGAAAACGCTGCTGACCGGGGCAAGCATCACGCTCCCTCTGTCCCTTGGAGTCAATACTGTCCTGTTTCTCGCCGCAGAACCCATAGGAACCTTCCTGTTAAAAGAAGCCCGTACCATATCCATGCTGCGGATTCTGTCCTTCTCTATTCCTTTTGCCGCGCTGCATGCCTGCATCAACGGCTATTTTTATGGAAAAAAGAAAGCTTCCGTTCCTGCCCTCACGCAGCTTCTGGAGCAGCTGGCCAGAGTCGGCTGTGTCTTTCTCGTCACCGGAACCGATCTGTCTGAGGGGCGCACCCCCTCCATCAATGCGGCCGTCTTAGGTCTGACCGTCGGCGAGCTTCTGTCCATGCTGATCGCTCTGATCTGCCTGTACATACACCTGTATCCGGATGCCTCTGTTCTTTCCCTGCAAAATATCTGTCCTTCTTCCGCGGTCTACCGGGATCTGTTGGGCATGGCACTGCCCCTGACCGCCAATCGTATCGTTCTGAATATTTTGCAGAGCATCGAAGCTGTCTCCATTCCCCAGAAGCTTCTGCTCTACGGTTATGATACCACCACAGCCTTAAGTGTATACGGCGTACTCACCGGTATGGCCATGCCCATGATCTTTTTTCCCAATGCTCTCACCAGTTCCGTGGCGGTCCTTCTCCTGCCCACCATCTCCGAAAATCATGCCAAAGGAGACCGTGGAGCCGTCATAAACGCCACCCTGCGCACCGTAAAGTATTGCAGTCTCATGGGTGCCTGTTGTCTATGCGGCTTTCTGTTTCTGGGTGACTGGATGGGAACGGAACTGTTCCACAGTGAACTGGCCGGTCATTTTATCGTGACTCTGGGCTTCATCTGTCCTTTTCTGTATCTGGATACCACTCTCTCCAGCATTTTGCAGGGGCTTGGCATGGCGGGACGGATCTTTTTCTCCAACGTGGTCTGCCTTTTAATCCGGCTGTTGTTCGTATTTTTTGCCATTCCCGTGATCGGTATGCAGGGATATCTGTGGGGGATTCTGGTCAGCCAGCTGGTACTTGCCGGAATCTATTTTTTCTGTCTGTATCACTTCTTCCGAAAAAATTAAAAAATACCTCCGGTGTCATGCTTACGCCTGACAGACGGAGGTAACTATTCTGTAAATACCGTTTTGCTTCCCACAAAGTACTGGTACTGCTGTAAGATCTGGTCCTTACGCATATCGGAGATCGCCTTCTCCACATCCAGGGAATGGATATCGCTGTTCCTGCCAATGTAGCCGAAATCGTCCTGTTTGTGGAACGTAATGGAGATGTCCTCTAACGTTGCGTTGGATTTCTTCTCCTGAACCGGAGTTTTCTCCTTCGCCGCACCGGAATTCCCGGAATTTATCTGTTCCGAAGATGCTACATGGGATTCTGCCCCAGTCTCTTCCACGATCACTGTCTTCGCCGGCTGCGGCATCTGTATGCTGTAATCCTGCATTCTACCGATTCCGCTGATCCTGTTCACTCCGCCTATTCCGCCGATTCCCATGTATTCACCTCCTTGTCCTTCTTTTTTCTATATCGCACATGCCATGCGAAATTCCAGCTTTATCTGGCTGTATTTTCAGTTATAATATCGACTGTTTTTACGAAAACTTAAGTCTTCCGGAACTTAATTGTGATTCTTGTCATTCAGGACACTCTTTAATTCATCCATAAAGGTGTTCACGTCCTTGAACTCCCGATATACAGAAGCAAATCTTACATAAGCGACCGCATCCAGATCCTTTAACTTATTCATCACAAGCTCACCGATGGTGCCGCTGGGGATCTCCCGTTCTTCCCTGTTGAAAATCTCGTTCTCCACCTCATCCACCAAAGTCGTGATCTGCTGTGCGCTGACCGGACGTTTATGACAGGCTCTGAGCACCCCTGCCTCGATCTTGGCACGGTCATAGGCCTCTCTGTTATTATCCTTTTTAATAATGATCAGCGGAATCGTCTCGATCTTCTCGTAAGTGGTGAATCGCTTGCCGCATTCATCACATACACGACGGCGGCGAATGGAGTTGTTATCTTCCGCCGGTCTCGAATCGATCACTCTGGTATTTTCATGGCTACAGAACGGACATTTCATAGGCATCCTCCTTATAAAAACCACGTGTTATTTATGTTAAGATTATAGAAGATTCAGCAGTTAATGTCAACTAAAATTATGTCCGGTCCAATCTGTCTGATGTCCTTATACGGGATGACGATATTCGGCTCACAGCGCAGAAATGAAAGCCACTGGTTGCATCCCGGCACCATGATCTTACAGATGCATCCGCTGCACTCATCGAACTCCAGATCACATACATGCCCCAGCTTTTTACAGTCTCTGACATTGATTACATCTTTGCATTTTAACTCGGAAAAAAGCATACTCTGCTCCTCCCGTTTTCTTTCTATTTATTATATGATACCGCTCCGTTTCCCGTTCGGGAAAAACTGGAAAATCTTTCTTGCCGGTATAGTCACTGACTCTCCTGTGAATACTGTAGTTATCAAAAATCAGCAACGATTCAGAAAACTTGGGAGGTCTCTATGGTACAGGGAAAAGTAGAAATCTGCGGTGTCAATACAGCAAAACTGCCTTTGCTAAAGGCAGCGGACAAGGAAGCTCTCTTCGCAAAGATCCGGGAGGGAGATACCGCCGCCAGAGAGACCTACATCGAAGGCAACCTGCGTCTGGTTCTGAGCGTGATCAAACGCTTTTCCGGCAGTGCGGAAAATGTGGACGATCTGTTCCAGATCGGCTGTATCGGTCTGATCAAGGCCATCGACAATTTTGATTCCACGCTGGGTGTAAAATTTTCCACCTACGCAGTTCCAATGATTATCGGTGAGATACGCAGATTTTTACGTGATAACAATAGTATCCGTGTTTCACGGTCTCTGAAGGACACCGCCTACAAGGCAATCTACGCCCGCGATACCCTGACCAGGAAAAATCTGAAGGAGCCCACCATGGAAGAGATTGCCGCAGAAGTAGGTATCTCCAAGGAGGATATCGTCTATGCCCTGGATGCCATGCAGAATCCCATGAGCCTCTACGAACCGGTCTACACCGACGGTGGTGACACCCTCTACGTCATGGACCAGATCAGTGATAAAAAAAATAAGGAAGAGACGTGGGTGGAACATCTCTCCCTCAGTGAAGCCATGAAACGTCTGAACGACAGAGAGCGTCATATCATCTCTCTGCGCTTTTTCGAAGGAAAGACCCAGACCGAGGTCGCCGACATGATCGGCATCTCCCAGGCCCAGGTCTCCCGTCTCGAAAAAAATGCATTGAAAGCTATGCGAGGCTATCTTACCGCATAGACCTTGATCCTCGTATTCTCTGTAACGTATGATACACCAGCCAAAACATCCAGTATCCGATGATTCCTCCCAGCACATTGGTCAGGATATCGTCCACCTGAAAATATCCCCTGCCGGTGATCAGCTGGATCGTCTCAACGCCCAGGCTGGTCACAAAAGCCGCAAAGATGTTCCTGAAAAATCCCCTAAGCCAGGGAAATGCCCAGGGGCACGCAAAGCCATACGGGATGAAAAGCAGTACATTTTCCACCACGAAGGCGTTATTTCTCGTATTGATCCCCCAGGTGGAGAAAAGCTCCAGATCCATGGCACGGTTCCGGCTGCCATCCTCTCTGGAGAAAAAAGTAATCACCAGTATGATCATAAGGTACAAAGAAAACACCATGAGACCTGCCATCGGAAAGGCTTCTTTTCCCTTCCGCTCCCTCCTGGCATTCATTGCATTCAGGATCAGTCCCATGACGGCACCGGCCATCACACCATAGGGCAGATATTGTATGGCACCGTTCAGATCCCTTATTATATATTTCCAAATCATTCTTTCTTCATCCTATATCTGTCTCTTAAAATTCCCGTTTTACATCTGGTAAGTGTCCCAGCGGGAAGGCGCCTCGTCCCATAGCTTTTTGTTCTCAAATAATCTGTCGTTCATCCAGCCGACCGCATCCACCACTCCGTCCTCGTCAAAGGAGAACATGGCCCTCTGCTTCTTCTCCTCCGGTGTCTTTAAAAAGTTAAAGGGCTCCGGCCAGACCGTCACGAGAAGCTTTTTGCCGCCTTCCGGATCCTCAGTCTGCTCCAGACGGTAACGCATCCCCTGGTGGCATCCGGTGAATTCCGTCTTTTTTAAATATTCCATGGATAATATATCATCACGCTGTATCATGTATTTGTCCTTTTTGGTTACTTCCGATTCCGTTACCTGAAAACTATCCTGTCTGTATTATATGGTTCACGAACTGCTCTGTTGCCACGCAGCTCCCACAATTCTGCACATGTTATATAGTATCATGTATCCGTCCCGAATGCAAAGTCAAATATGCAGGCTGATCTCCTTTTTCAGCTGCCGCATGATCTTTTTCTCCAGTCGGGAAATATAGGATTGTGAGATTCCCAACAGATTGGCCACTTCCTTCTGGGTCATCTCCTGTCCGTCCACTGTCCCCAGTCCGAATCGAAGTCTGACGATGGTCTTCTCCCGCTTGGACAATTTGCTCACGGCATTCATGAGAAGCTTCCGCTCCACCTCATTCTCTATACCGCGATAGATCACATCCTCATCCGTCCCCAGAATATCCGACAACAGCAGCTCGTTGCCGTCCCAGTCTACATTCAACGGCTCGTCAATCGAGACTTCCATTTTCGTCTTGTTATTCCGGCGCAGATACATCAGTATCTCATTTTCAATGCACCGGGAAGCATAGGTTGCCAGCTTGATATTCTTCTCCGGATTGAAGGTGTTGATAGACTTGATCAGTCCGATGGTGCCAATGGAGATCAGATCCTCCACCCCTACACCGGTGTTATCGAATTTTTTGGCTATGTAGACCACCAGACGCAGGTTATGTTCGATCAGGATGGCTTTCGCCTCATCCTCGTATTCCGTCCCCAGATCACCGATCACCTGATTCTCCTGCTCACTGGGCAGGGGCGGCGGCAGTACCTCCGCGCCACCGATATAGTGGACATCTCCTTTCCGGTGCAGCAGATAAGGCTCCCTGCGCATCATTTTAAACTGCATTTTTCCCGGTATTGCTATCTTTAAGACCATATTTACTCCTATCTGCCACATTGTGCCTTGCCGGATTGTCCGGCTCTTTTATTTTTTCCTTCTTCCTCCGTGCTTTGTTCGTCTCCTGCAACAGCGCAGGAGGTAACAGCATCGGGATCTCTTCTCCCGCGATCTCCTCACTCACTGCCAGGTATACATTTCTGTATTCTCGTTCCACACCCTGCTGTATGAGCGTCATCTGCGGCACCGGATATCCCTTAAGGATCCCGCTCTTTTTCCCTACACTGTGATAAGGAATCACCCGGAATCCAGGCAGTCCCTCCGGCCACAGCCGATAAAATATCCGTGCGTCCAGCACCGATACCGGTGCTCCGCTGATAGGTTCGGTCAGGGTATTGCCGGAGTCTACCAATGCATGAATGCGCAACGGTCCCTCCGCTCCCTGTAACACTACCTCACAATAGCAGGCTTGTTCCGCTTCCTTTTTGCGCCCCCGCACAAGTATCCAGCCGGAGAATGCTCCGACTCCCAGGGTCATACCGATCCCAGGCAGATAATTTCTTCCCATCGGGAATCCCCGAAGCAGTGCCGCCAGAATGCCTCCGATCAGGAAGGTGGACAGCATCAGTTTTCGGAAATAGTTCCACAACGTCCCAAGGCTGCGAATGTGAAATGTCACATACAGCATAAGTATTGTCCCCGGCAGAAAACAAAGCAACAGCTTCCCGGCGGCTGTTCCTTTCCATAAAAAAGGAAACAGATACCAGACCGCTCCGACCCCTGCTCCCGCAAGCAGCCGGTACCACGTGGCAGTGTGGCCCATGCTGTGATCCACCAGGCAAAGCAGCAGCAGATTCATCCCGAAATTGAGGAGGAACAGACTGTCTAAGTAGAGTTCATAATGCATCACACCCCTCCTTCAGAAACATTATAAAGGGTGGCATCAGCGGATTTTGTCAAATTTTCATCCGCCGGAACCTTTTTCTTTCCATTGTTTTCGACATCGTCCCTGGGGAAGTCTGCGACCGCCATCACTCCCCGGACTCCGCTGTCTCCTCCGGTTCTTCGGTCTTCTCCAGTCCCAGATAGGGCAGAATATTTTCGTACAGCTGCCTTATGATCGGTGCTGCCACCTGCCCCCCGTAGTAGATGCCCTGGGGATTATTGATAATAGCAATGGCGATGACCTGGGGATCATCCGCCGGAGCGAAGCCGATAAAGGAAGATATGTAACGTCCGCTTCCTCTGGGCAGGGTCTGGCTGGTTGCAGTCTTGCCGCCGACGCGGAAGCCCTGTACCTGACCGTTTCTGCCGGAGCCTTCCGCCACTACCATTTCCAGAATGTAGCGCATAGTAGCCGAAGTCTCCTCCGAGACGATCCCCGTCTGCACCGGATAGGAAAAGGTCTCTTCCACCTCCCCGTCACGGTTCAACGCCTCGATGCCGAAATGCGGGGTGATCCGGTTGCCGCCGTTGATAATGGAGGACGCCGTGGTCAGCAGCTGGATTGCTGTGATCTGGAAAGATTGCCCGAAAGCCACGGTAGCCAGCTCCACATTTCCCATATCCTCTTTTTTATGCATGATAGTCCCAGCTTCCCCCGGCAGGTCGATGCCGGTGCGCTGTTTTAGGCCGAACTGTTCAAAATAATGGTAGTAATTGTCCACACCGAGCCGTAGGCCGACGGAAATCAATGCCGGGTTACAAGGGGTCTGGAACTACTGTCAGAGTTCGGGTTGGTGGCATATTTTTTTAACGTGCTGGCTACTCTACCACCTCCCAATAGCATTCGCTATGTTCGAACTTTTCCTTGATATAAACGATCCTGCCCTGCTCCTTTAACTGTTGGATACTGTGCCAGGTATAGCTGTAGGTGTTCCCCAGCCGCTCCGCCATCTGTGGAATCGTAATGTATTTTTCACTTCGGATCAGTTCCAGTACTTTCTCGTTATAAGCTTTCCGATTGCGGTCATAGATGGTTTCTTTTTTATAAGTGAAGGAAAAATGGAATAAACTGTAGTCCGATTCCACAATGCTGTACAGTTCAAATTTACTCCGCATCAGTTCCCTGCTCATGGTGACATCCATATCCCCGTTGTTATGAATCTCTATGACCTCCACACAGCCATAGAGAATTTCCAGAATCGCCTGCTCGTTATAATTTTTGTTTTCTATGGTATCCCGGATCTGCTGTAAGCGGCGGTACTGATCCGCCAGACTCTTCTCCCCGTCTTTCTGTCCCTCTATCTTTTCTTCCAGTTCCCGAAGTTCCTTTTCCAGTCTGTCCTTGTAGATTCCAAAGTCCTCATCGGAAATCACTCCGTTCATTAACTTATGAAACAATACATCCTTATTTCGTAAAAGGAGTTCACGCTGGGTTTCCAGTGCCTTCAGTTTTTTTCCATTGTCGGAATTGCATAATGCCTTTTCAATGGTATGAATCGTATCGTTGATTAAACCGGAAGAGATATGGAAAAGGTAGGCATATTTTTCTTTCAGTGCTGCCGCCAGTTGCTTCTCTAACTCTTTCTCCGCTATCACCATATTGTCACAGGCGCTTCGGGTTCTCTGAAACTGCTCGCTGCATTTCCACGTGATGACTTTTTCGGAATTAAGTTTGTAGTGCATTCTGTAGTATGGCTTCTTGCAATTTGCGCAGACCAGTCGGTTACTCCATTTGTAGGTACCTGCCAGCCCCTTGCAGCACCCCATCTGGAACCGCCTTGCATCTATGATCTGAACGATCTTCTCATGGTATTCCCTGCTGACGATGGGAGGAATCACGTTTTCCTTATAAATCCAGTCCTCCTGCGGGAGTTTCACACGCTCCTTGGTGTAGAAGTTGCTGACTTCCTTATGTAAAATGCAGTCTCCATGCAACATCGGAGAGGTCAGCATTTTCTTCCATGTATTCGCCGCAATACGCACAGAAGGCATCTTGTGATACCCTGTGGTTCCTTTGCTCCGCACCCCTCGGTCATACATGATGTTGGCTAAACGGTAAAAACCTATCCCCTGCTCCACCAGTGACAAGGCGTAGCGAAGTTCTGTGGCTTCCTTTTCGTTGACTGTCCACCAGACACGCTTGGTGTTCTCGTCGATAAACTCCACATTCCGATCCCAGCCGTATAAGGGTCTGCATATATGCAGTGCCTTGGAACCCGTGGCGTAGATCTGTCTGTTGCTGTGAATATCTCTGATTTTCTTGGAAGTGATCTTACTCTGCTCTGCATCCACGATGGCCTGCACAGAATATTTTATATCGTCCCTCTCATGGTCATAGATGTGGTCATCCAGATAAAAATACAGTTGAAACTTCTTTTGCAGATGCAGTTTCACAAAATTGTGCCATTCCGCCTGATCTCTGCAAAGTCTGTCCGAACATTTCACAACCACCAGATCGATCCGATCCGCCTTAATGTCCCGAATCATCCGCTGATATTCCAGACGATGCTCCGCCTCCGTGCCGGTCTCCGGCTCTATATACTGATCCACAATTGTAAGGTGATTGTCCTCCACCAGTTTCCTCGTGTATGCCACCTGCACATCCAGTGCCTCCATCTGTACCTTCTTCTCCGTAGACACCCGGTTGTAGATTGCCACCCGTGTCTGCGGCGAAAATTTTGAAAGCTCGCTCATTTCTGTTTTCCTCCTTTTTCTTTTGCATACAACAACTCCACAATGTCCTCATATTCCTTCTCCGATAAACTTCCGTCCTCGTACAGTAACCGTACAATTCCACACTGCACCTCTGTTTCCTTCCGTAAGGAAACCTCCCGGTTCTTTGCTGCTCTCTTAGCGCCAGATCCAGTTGCCATTCCATCCTCCGAACGAGGTTTTTACCAGTGTATGCCATTGAAACGCTGACCTACACAAAATGCAAGATTATTTCCGCTATTTTCCGAATGTTTTTATTCTTTCATAGCAGTGCATCGTTAATTATTTAACAAGTAAATATACCTCTTAATTTATTTAATCTAGCGCGCAATACAAATGCGTTCCGTTTTCAAAAGGTGTGCTGTTACCGCTACGGGTATGGCTTCGGTGGGGACGATGTAAGGTAGTTCGGAAATAAACTGTTCTGGGGTAGGGACGCTATGCGATCAGGGGGAACGCTGTGGGAAAATCGATGAACGTATCGGGGTGAAAAGTGAAAAAAGGTCAGTGCGGTGGAAAATAAGTGACTATTGCGCTTTAGAAAACTAACAACCTGTCTGAAAATGGTCTACTACTTCCAAAAATGAGAATGTCGGGTCACATGACAGATTGGCTCCTGTGGTTCACAGTGCTTTCATCACCTGTTCGGATGGTGCTGGTGGATTCATGGAAATGCTGCGTGGAAAACTTGAAAATATTTTTCTGAAATGCTTTATTACTGTTTTTTGCTTTGTCTGAGGTTGGAAAATCACATGGTAGATGGGTGTAGGTGTTGATGGGTGGGGAAATTACTAACCAGTCGGGAAAAGGTGATAAACGGATTTTTCAGACACTGAAAGAAAAATCCCTTGACCTTCCAAAAGAAGAAAGTCTTGGGATTTTTTCAAATATTTACCTGTTTTTGGTATTACTGTCAATGACAGGGAGAATACAATAGAAGACCTTTTTATTACTCTTCTGGAGGTAACTTTTCCTCCGTTTCTTCTGCTTCTGGCTCTTTTATAATTTTCAAATTTCTCTTTGCAACATAGCCTTCCCTCTGGACACCATCCTCGTCTGTGAACGTAACTTTGTAGTAGTAATTTGTGTTTTCAATAATGGTTGCTTCTATATTTTCCTTCAACTGGGCAACAATTTTAGCTCCTTTTTCAGGAAGTTCTTTTACATTACTTTCTACATAAGTCATAGCTGGAAGACCCAAATTTTCCTGAAGATAAGGCTGAATAAAAATCCCCCATATAAGTAACCAAAAGTTAATTACAATAAAATATTTTTTGTATTTTTCTGCCGCCCAATTTGCAACTCTCTCTTGGAAACCAACAGGGTTATTCATCTGGTCATTTATTGTGTCTTGAATTTCCTGTTCACTTGCAAAGTCTGTTTCCAACTCTACATTTTCTGAGATGTTCTCTTCCTCTTGAAGAGATTCATACGCTGCATCGACAGCATCTTTAAAAGTTCCGTTTTTTTGCAGTGTTTGAGAAAAAATTTTGCTGTAATCAATGCTCTCTAACTGACTAATCTGTTCAGCTATAACACTATCCGTAAAAAGTTTCATTGATTCCTGAAGGTTCTGGATTGAACGTGCCGTATCAATAGTGGTTACTGACATCAATGATTTTGCAATATTTTGTATGCTATCTAGGCTTCTTCTATATTCTTCCGCCATGTTTATTGCTGAAAACTGTCTTCCAATCTCTTTAAAAGATTCCATTGATTGTTTGTATGACTCTGATACCTCAAAAGGAGTATAAGCAGCTTTCAATACTGCTGACGCTGATTTTGATATATCTACATTCTCATACCCTTTCCACAATTCTGCCATTCTACTGCTCATAAGTCCTGCTGCTCCTATTAATGCCGATGTATCAAGGGTCATTTCAGACAATGTTTTAGTTAATGGCATTAACGATTTTCTCATTCTTTCAAGTGATTCTAAATAAGAATCATATGGTGTTTTCGAGTTGTCATTTTTCATATAGCTATACCTCCCTTGAAAATTCCCCAACTACTGTTCTTGTTTCCAATTATACAACAGATTTCAACAAAGAAAACGTCATTTTTCTGCCAAAAAAACGTCACAAAAAGGACTAGCATTGCTGCCAGTCCTCTTATTTACTGAATCTTCCAATAATTATTTTTACTGAATGAAGATTGATATCCTTTATAACTATTAAAATTCTTCTCCCTTTTTACAAAAGTGTGTCTGATGCATATTAACTCATAATTATACGAAATACCACTCTTTTATTTATTTTCTATTCACTTCTTACTAATGGGTATTCATTTTTGCTTTAAGTTGTCGTGCAATTTATTAGAATGGAATTTTGAAAAGGCTATCTCACTTGGGAGGTGAGGTAGCCTTTTTAATTTGCCACTGTATTTTTAATAACCAATTACATCTTTTGATACTTCATTAATTACTGATTGAGGTATCGTATCAATGCTTACTGTATAGACTTTGTTCATACGAGGATTATATATACCTAGATTCTTTATGCTCTTAAACTCTTTATGAATCGAGTGCATACCCATGATATAATATACCAACAACTGCAATGTGTATTTTGGCTTTGGCTCATCCTTTGACACTTTAAAATCCCATAATGTATCTTTTGTTAAATAGTCTCCATCACCAGTAGATATAGTGTCTGTGTATCCGCCTTCAAATGTAAATCCATCTTTTGTTATAGGTCCATATTCTTTCCAAAAAGATAAACTACGATTAATCATGGTTACAATGTTTTCAATCGTATCTTTATCGGGGTTAATTTCTTCTACCGGCTTATACCCTATTATGCCAGCTCTAAAACAAACATCATATCCTACCAATTTGCAAGCATTTGTTATGGATTTTTTATCAAGTCCTTTTATATCTGCTAATAGACTTGTAGCGTTTTTCATTGACGATTGCTTTTTATTCCCTGTAAATAAATCCAAAGCCAAAGCACCCTTCAAAGATATTGAAAAGGCTTCCTCTTTTTGGGCACCCATCAAAAATCGGGTCATATAATCAACTGCAAGACCAACTAAACTTGCATGGATATTCTCATTCTCATTCAATGTAATTCCATCATCAAGTTGAGTTACCACAAGTTCTTTTTTGTTTATGTATCCACCACGGGGTTGTTTTATCATGCTAATTCGTTTGGTTACTGAATACATTCGTTTGTACCTCCAATATTCTCATTATGCATATCTTATCATATTTTATCACATGACAAGAACATTGTGAATGATTTGCTATATTATATTCGATTATTTTCGCTCTTTGATGACTGATTCAATGATATCTATGTATTTTTGAGGTAAGTTGAATGCTTCATACAATTCTTGGTCGGTGTAGATGTGGTCAAACTTGCCTGATGGTGGAGCGGGAACGAAACGGAAGTAATCATTGGTGAGTATTCCAGTTAATTTTGAAATATTGCATGCAACAAAAAATCTTGTAAACTTCGTGTTTAGCCATGATATAAAACTTTCACACTCGGCTCTATTATCTGAACTGAATATACATTCACTTGCTCCAGATGGTGATTTTTCACCTTTTGATGTATCTAGTATTCTACTTAACCCTATAACTGTTGAACTTCCGTTATCTGACATAAATCTTGAACCACTGCCTGCTACTTGATTATTTGTCCATACTTGATATTTATTTGATGCATATTGCCTAAAAACAAAATGTTTATATTGGTGTAGACTATCAACAATTTCTGAACCAATATTAAGAAGGCTTTCACGCCCCAATAATGGTCTCATTATTGATGAATTGTAATATTCTTGCACTCTACATTTATTGATTACTTCACAACTGTCATGAGTGTTCTTATCAATAATAAACCATGTAATACGAGACCGTTTCAAGTTTTGTGTAAACGTTAAAAACTGATATAAGATTTGTGAATAGTTACAAATGGGCAGAGCCGATTTTCCGGATTCTGCCCATATCTGCATTATACAGGAGTTTTTGGGTATGTCAATAAAACCTGCCTAAAGCAAGCTGTTTTTACAGGTTGCGTCCGATTAGACGTTCTTCAAAATAGATTTCCAGCTGGGAATGGATCTGCCCCCAGTCCTGCCTGTGTCCGGTCCATTTTTTCGTGATATCCATAGTTGCCAGATACAGCATTTTTAAAAGGCTATCATCTGACGGAAAAACTGTCTTGCTTTTGGTCACTTTCCGAAGCTGACGGTTGAATCCTTCAATGGCATTTGTGGTATAAATCAAACGTCTTACAGCTTCTGGATACTTGAAATAAGTGGACAGTGTTGCCCAGTTATCATGCCAGGATTTATAGATTTTCGGGTACTTGGAATCCCATTTATCTTTGAATAATTCTAACTCATTTAAAGCTGTTTCTTCCGTTGGAGCCGCATATACAAGCTTCAGATCAGCCATCAGTTTTTTGATATCTTTGTAGGAGACAAACTTCGTTGAATTGCGGATCTGGTGAATGATACACTGCTGAATCTCTGTTTTTGGATAAACCGCCTCGATTGCCTGTGGAAATCCATTTAAACCATCAACGCATGCAATTAGGATATCCTCAACGCCTCTGTTTTTTAATCCATTCATGATAGAAAGCCAGAACTTTGCACTTCCGTTTTCTCC
This sequence comes from Lachnospiraceae bacterium GAM79, assembly GCA_003584705.1. Taxonomy (GTDB): domain Bacteria; phylum Bacillota; class Clostridia; order Lachnospirales; family Lachnospiraceae; genus Acetatifactor; species Acetatifactor acetigignens. Next base: position 1,571,176 of record AP018536.1, on the reverse strand, counting down.
AACATACATTCCAAGAACATCTTTTTTCCCATTCATATCGATACCAAGGGCAATGTAAACCGCACGTTTTACAATACGTCCTTCACTGCGGACGTGATAGTGGATTGCATCCATAAATACTACAGCATACACTTCTTCCAAAGGGCGTTCCTGCCATTCTTTTACAATCGGCAGGATTTTATCTGTGATCCTGCTGATTGTACTGTCAGAAATATCAATATCGTATAATTCACGCATGTGGGATTCAATGTCTCCAGTTGTCATTCCCTTGGCATACATGGAAAGTATTTTTTCTTCCATGTCCTGAGTTACGGTATTTTGATATTTTTTAATCAGCTGTGGTTCATAATCACCGTTACGATCCCTTGGAATCGCCACATCCATATCTCCATAACTGGTGTGCATGGTTTTGCTGGAATGTCCATTTCTACTATTGTCTGTTTCTTTGTTTCGATAGTCATACTTGGAATATCCTAATTCCTCATCCAGTTCTTCATCCAAAGCACCTTCCAAAAGGACAGACATCATGTCACGCATGATGCTATTTACATCGGTGCCGTCTTTGATGCTGATATCATTATTTTTCAGATAGTCACGCATCATTTCTCTCATTGCTGCTTTTTGTGGGCTGTCTTTTCTTCTTGCCATAAAAATAACCTCCAAACTGAGTAATTTTATCTTACATCAGTTTGGAGGTTTACACAAACTTTAGGATACTCCCTGTAATACCATCTATTTGGTAAATGTCAAATACCTCCATGCTTTGTGGATAGAAGCAAACATAACTCATGTGTGGTACATACATTTCACGAAACTGCTTATAATTGATATTTTTACTTGCACATCCACTATAATCATCTGCTGTGGTTTGCCATTTAGCTGGTGTTATCATTACTGTATATTTGTTCGATATTTTATAACCTAGGTCTACAAAGTCTAAGTCCATTCCTTTATTATATGGTGGGTTACCTATGACTACATCAAATTTCATTTGTCCGAACTCCTTTTTCATTTCATCTATTAACATCTTATGATTGTTATTTAGGCAAGCTGTCTTGTATTGGTCAAATACTCCAAAGCATCTCTTCTGTCAACGCCGTACATTCTATCAGACCTCCGACAAACGCCTGCTCTGCCTTGAGAGAATTTTCTATTTCCATGATTCCTTGCTTATCTTTCGTGTATCCATATACTTTCATACTGCTGCCCTCCGAAAAGAAACGGACACCCCATTACAGGGTGTCCGACTTCTCCTTATCCTCTTTCTGTTTTCCATCCGCCACAGGTGCTGTTGGTTTTTCCAGAGATGCCACCACTACCGCACCATTTTCCAGTTTCGCCCCGGCACTGATGATATGCATATCCAACAGCGTTTTTACTTTTTCCTCCGTGAAGCTGGTTCTCTCATATCGTGAGGAAATCACATCATACATGGTATTTCCCTTTTCCTTATGTGTACCGATCACAATATAGAAAAGGTTGGCTAAACAATCTTCCTCGACCATGGGAATTAAAGTGTTGGTGTGGATTTTCTTCATCATGTTGGTGGTGAAAAAGTTCTTTTTATCCATTACCAGTTCCCCTGCTTCGGATAACTCCAGACCATACACCTCATCCGTAGTAATGCCTTTCAGGGCATCTTTGATCTGCTTCTCTGTCAGTTCCACGACTTCCCCCTTGGGTAAGCTGTAGGCTTCATAACAGATTGCTCTTGTTCCTAAAAAGATCTCGTTGGTTACTACTAATTTTCTGCACATAATTTTTTCCTCCTGCGTTTCGCATTTACTATTTTGTTTCGGACATTTTCTTTTCTGTCCTCCTTACATTTAATACAATAACGCTGGGAAAATGTTTTGGCAGTGGCGAGAATAGCCAGAGATTTAATAAGGTGATTAGTGATGATGTAGAAGCTTCATGCCCTCTACAAAATAACCAATTTTGACCCTGTCAATTTTGGTGTATATTTCAAAAAAAATAAACATCAAAAAAAAAGCAACCGCCCTCGCTAGGAATAGGTTGCTTTCCCTGTATCCACCTTCTCAAATCTGCTGAAGCCGGTAACCGCTGTCCTTGCAAATGGATCTTGTGTCTAAATCTATCAGCTTATCTACGGTACCCTTATCTTTACAGCAGTATTCACACTTTTTATCGCATATATTTATCACTTGCTGTTGTGCCATATTTTCTTTTATGTCACTGCAATCTCTCAACCAACATTCCGCCGATTTCCGGAACGCTCCCACTGATTTCGTTATCGCAAAATGACCGTTCCCTTTTAATGCCCTTGTTACCTCCATCAGCAGTTCGTTTGCAAAGTGTTCTCTGTTTTTTCCTGCGCTGTTATGTAAATCAATAAAGTTCTGAATCTCGCGACTGGTATCAAAATAATCTGTTCCATTTTGCAAATTATCATGTACATACTGTAATGCAGCAATGACCACATTTTCTGCCACGGGGTTCTTCAAGTACATCGCTAAGACTTCGTCATAGGAAAGGTACAGATCCTCAAAGCACCAATAGGATGTAGCAACAAACTCAGCGCCTTTTTTCATGCACAGCCTGGTTCCCCATTTCACAAAGTCATGTGCAATAAACCCTTTGGTATTGTTTGCCACACAGTCAACCGCTACAAATACTTTATCTCCTGCCTGCAATTTGGGAAATATGCTTAACACCTGCGCCTTTAAGGTTGTATTCCCCGAAGCAGTCTGTCCATCACTCCCGATTGGAAATGATACTAACAGAAAGGAATCCACAGATCTGAATGTCTGGGCTACACATTGCCAGAAATCACGGGCTGAATTTGAATCCTCTGTAATGATATACAACAATTATGCCCACCCCCGTACATAACACTCATATTCCAACTGCAGTTCCCCATCCTTCTTGCACAACGTCCCGAAATAGTTCGGTGACAACTCGATTCCCATAGGTTTTCTTAAAAATATCAGGTATCTGTTGTCCCCTCTGTCCGCATTGATAATTTCTACCATCTGTTCATCCAGTATAAGCTCTGCTCTGTCTATTATGATAAGCTTACCCTTTTGTAAGGAAAGCTTGTCCTTATTATCCTTTGATACAATAAAAATATTGTCAGCATTATACGGCTTAAAGCTGGCATTATTATTATCGTTGATGTAGCTTTTCAACATAGTGCACAGTAAAGATTTTCCCGTTGCACTATCCCCATGCACTATGGTCTTATTTCCCCGGAATTTTAAGTTATATTTATTTCCGTTTACATCCGTAAATTTCAAAACATTGCTTTGCCAATCATAACACTGTTGCATGTTACCTCCCCATAAACTACACCATGAAAAGTAAGTCTGTTATTCTTTCGGAATCGTTGATCAAATACTCTCTGTTACCGCATTCATATATTTCATCCTCATGCTCCAGGACGATTCCTATGTCCATATTAGTCTTATCAATATAACAGAAAAGCTGCTCTAACGCATTCTTTCCGCATTCCGTTGCATTAATCGCTCTGACTGTCGGATATACCTTCTGGTTCTCTTGCAGAAAAATGCAATTCAATATGGTTTTGCACCCCGTTGACAAGTCCTGAATACCAGTAATGCCGTAAGGAGTTTCTATTTTCCCGATATTCTGATCCAATAGCTTTGCATGGTCAACTTCTTCCATGACCTTAATAGAATTTTCGGAAAGGCTTTTTGCAGATACATTGTTATTAAAAAAAGAATCATTGTCTATGATGATTTCGTTGTCTTTAAAATATTTGCCTGAGGTATATAGTCTAACCATACTTCGCCGTTCTCCTTTTCATTTATTATACCGCCTAATTCACAAAATTACAAACCACCGTTTTGAAATTCCCTGTTTCTCCCCACTCGCACCCCAGCATCAGATCCAGACCCTCTGGTTACAACTGTTCTCCATGCACTGTACAAAAGTCTGGCTGCCATGCCCGGCGATCTTGTGACAACGGATCCTGCGGTCATCCACGATGATAAATCCTGGACAGGAAAAAGTGCTTTCCGGGGTCACTACTCCCGCCTCCAGTCCCGCAGCGGCCGTGATGATCTTGAAGGTGGATCCCGGTTCGTAGGTGTCGTTGATACAGCCGTTTCGCCACATGGCATTCAGCTTTTCCTGTTTCTGTTCCGCCGTCAGTGTGTCCGGGTCCACCGCCACAACGCTGCCGTCCTCCTTCACTTCCGTCAGCTCCGGTAAGGTATAAGGGTCATTCAAATCAAACTCCGGATAATTCACCATAGCCAGGATCTCGCCGTTCTGCGGATTCATAGCCACTATATAAACACTGTCCGCCTCCTTGGTGGCACAGGCCTGCGCCGCCAGCTGTGTAGCATACTCCTGGATGTTCCGGTCGATGCTGATACGAAGATCCATGCCCGGCACCGGTTCCACCCGACGCTCCCCTGCCGTATCCACCTCGATCCCCTTGGCGTCCGTGATCGTCAGGATCATTCCCGGATCCCCCTGCAGGATCTCTTCATATACCACTTCCAGTCCGATGATTCCCTGATTGTCTCCTCCGGTAAAACCCAGCACCTTGCTAGCCAGATCCCCGTAAGGATAATATCTCTTGTAATCTTCGTCCACTTTTACCCCGGCCAGATCATATTCCCGGATCCGGTCTCCCACGGTCTTATCCACGTTGCTTTTCACCCGCTCGATGGAGGAATATTTCTCCACCCGCTTTCTGGCCTCTTCCTCGGAGATTCCCAGTTCCTTCACCAGTATGGCGATCACCTGCTCCGGCTCCTCGATCTGATTGTGGATCACCGATACCGTACAGACCATCTTGTTGTCCGCCAGCACGACCCCGTTGCGATCCAGAATCCGTCCTCTCGCCGCCTTGATGCTGCGCTCTCTTTCGTGCAGCCTTGTGGCCGCTTCCTCATAATATTCCGCCCGCCATACCATCAGATACAATAGTCTTCCCAACAGTCCGCAGAGCACTGCCGCACATACGAAAAATATGGTCATGATCTTCTTCCGATGAAAGAAACGATTCTGATGATCTGCCATAAAAAAACCTCACAACAAGAGCTTTTTACATTTTATTGCTCTTGCTGTGAGGCTATTCGTCAGATTACCTTACTATTCATTCTGCTGGTTCAGCAGATTATTGTTGACCGGGCTGTCCCCCAGGGAATCATCGCCGCCGACATCCGCTCCCGTAACAGGGTCAATCAGTCCACCGTCAATCGGGCTTACCAGATAACCGGTGGCCGGATCCACAGGATAATTTCTCCAATCCTCGGAAGGTGTTGAATCATCACCGCCCTGACCGTCGCCGGTTCCATCACCACTGCCCGTCTGATCGTCTCCGGTCTGTCCGTCGCCGGTTCCGTCACCATTATTCTGATCCTCACCGTCCTCGGGCTTCTGGGTATACTGATTGGTGATCTCGATCTGTTTTTCTGCCAGCTCCTGGATCTCCTTCTCAGACAGCTCCTCGGTCATGAAAATATTCAGGTACGGCAATACTTCCGTCAGAACATTTCGTACAATACCGGTTGCGAACTTCGCATCATCCTGCGGAGATGCATTGGCACGATCCACGACCACATAGATAGCGATCTGGGGATCATCCGCCGGTGCATATCCCATAAAGGATACGACGTACTCACCGTTTTTACGGGGAATGGTCTCTGCGGTACCGGTCTTGCCACCGATGGCGTAGCCTGCAGGTCTTGCGGTTCTACCGGTTCTGCGGTCACCACCCTCTTCCATTACGGTAGCCCGGCAGTACTGTCTGATCTTCGCCGAGGTGCTCTCGGAAATGGTCTGACGCAGTACTCTGGGCTCGATGTTTTCCACTGTTGCGCCGTTAGAATTGGTGATCTTATCCACCATATGCGGCTCATAATAATAACCGCCGTTGATCAGGGAACAGAATCCCGTGATCATCTGGATCATTGTTACATTGAAGTTCTGTCCGAAACTGTTGGTAGCCAGATCGGCGCTTCCCATCTGATCTACTGGGAACAACAGGCTTGCGGTTCTCGCTTCTCCTGCCAGATCCACGTTGGTCTTTAATCCAAAGTTAAAGGTCTGTTGGAATTTGGCAAACTCTTCTTTTCCCAAAGTAGCTGCAATCTTCATCAGCGCCACGTTGCAGGACCAGGCAATGGAATCCTGTACGGATACATCTCCTTCACCGCCGGAACGATAGCTGTGACACTTGATCGTATGTCCGCCGACTTCCAGAGATCCGTTACACTGATAGTGCTCGTTGCCGGTGATAGCACCGCTCTCCAGTGCTGCCGCCACAGTAAACGGTTTTGCTGTGGAACCCGGCTCGTAAGTAGTGGAGATACAATAGTTCTTCCACAGGTAATTCAGGTTGTCCAGCAATTCGTCATCCGTTAAGGCATCAATGTCTTCCTGCGTAAAATAGGTATCTGTCTTGGTCAGAACATCATAACCGTTGGCATTGGTCACCATCTCGATCTTACGGGATCCCAAAAGGGCGTCCGTATTCCTGGTATCGTTCAGGTCATAGGTCGGATAACTTGCCATGGCCAGAATATTACCGGTATTAACCTCCATAATGATGCAGCCCACATTTTCCGCACCGTTACCGGGATGTACCGCATCCTTATGTTCCTCGTTAAACTGCTTCAGATATTTCTCCACAATACCCTGGATATTGGCATCAATGGTACTGTGTATCGTATTGCCGTCCACGGCCGGTTTGATGGTCCGCTCCAGGTTGGCATCATCATTCAGATATCCATACTCTCTTCCGGTGGTTCCGTTCAGCACATCATTGTAATACTCTTCCAGTCCGTACTGTCCTTCGTTGTCCGATCTGGAGAATCCGATCACGTCCGCCGCCAGGGAACCATTGGGATAGACTCTCTTGTATTCTTCCTGGAACCAGACGCCCTTGATCTTGCTGTCCTCCAGTGCTGCCGCCTGAAAACCGCTGATCTGATCATAGGTCAGCCTTCTGAGAGGGACATACCAGGAAGAATCCGGATGACTGATCACATACTGTCTCACTGCCGTCATATCCAGATCCGGGAAATTTGCGGACAGCGCCTCCATCGTCGGTTCCAGATAAGTCTCACGGCTTAACATTACATAGGAATCAATGACCAGATTATATACCTTCTCGCTGACTGCCAGTTTTGTTCCCTTGGTATCCACGATGTCTCCACGGCGGAACGGCAATGTCACGGAGTCGTATTTCTGCTGTGACAAAACCTGTTTTTCGTAGGTTGCTCCATCCGCTTTCACGATCCAGGACAGTCGGACAGACAGCAGAATAAATGCCAGTATGATCAGGGCATACAGGCATAAAAGTTTTTTCTGCATCTTTATGGAAAATTTCTTAGGCTTCTGTTCCTTCACGCTTTCTGCCTCCCAGACTTAGTTCTGGCTGGTATCCGCCTGACGCATATAGTCGTTGCTGCTGTTTGCGTAGGTGATTACCTGTCCTTCGGCAGCATAGGTCATTCCAAGTTCGCCGATGGCAATTCTCTTGACTTCTTCCAGATTGATATTGCTGGTAATCCGGCTGTACTCTTCATCGTTTGACAGCTTCAGAGAGTTCAGTTCACTCTCCATTCTGGACACCTCAGTGATCTTGGTGGTCAGCTCCGACTGCATCTGGATATAATTTACCAGACAGAAGGCACAGGCAATCAATGCTCCCATCAGAAAGGTGACGTAGCCGATGCTCATATGTCTTGCTTTTTCTCTGTTTTTTCTCGTCTCATGAGACATCTGTCTCCGAGGCTCCTCCATCTGCCTGCGGATCTGTAAGTCTCTTGCTGTATTATCATATATGTAAGGAGTATTGCTTACTCTTCTTCTCTGTGCCATACTCTTTCTCCCCGCTTTCACTACTAAAGTCTTTTATTTTTTCTCAAATACCCTGAGCTTTGCACTCTTGGATCTGCTGTTTACTTCCAGTTCTTCCACACTGGGAAGAATGGGTTTTCTGGTGATCACCTTTCCCTTGGAGACCTTACCGCATACGCACACCGGAAATTCCGGCGGACAGGTGCAGGGATTCTCATTCCTGCGGAATGCGTTCTTCACGATCCGGTCCTCCAGGGAATGGAAGGTAATAATGCAGAACCTTCCGCCGGGATTCAGCAGATCGATCAGCTCGTCCAGCGCCTTTTTCAGTACTTCCAGTTCCTGATTACATTCGATACGGATTGCCTGGAAAGTCTGCTTCGAAGGATGTCCGTTCTGTCGCATCTTTGCCGGGACTGCGGCTTTGATGATCTCATTTAATTCAAAGGTGGTCTCAATGGGCTTGTCTGCCCTGTTTTTCACAATGTGTTTCGCTATATTCTTGGCAAAAGGATCTTCACCGTAATCCCGGATGATGTGATACAGTTCCATCTCGGAATAATTGTTGACGATATCTCTCGCTGTCAGGGTCTGCCTGCGATCCATCCGCATGTCAAGAGGGGCATCAAACCGATAGGAAAATCCTCGGTCTTCGGTATCCAGCTGATAGGAAGATACTCCCAGATCCAGCACGATTCCGTCCACGCCGGTGACACCATATTCTCTGAGAGCCTCCACTGCATTTACATAATTGTTGCGGATCACGGTCACTTTATCTCCAAACGGCTGCAATCTTGCGGATGCTGCCGCGATTGCTGCATCATCCTGATCAATACCGTAGAAATGTCCGTTTTTCAGGCGGCTGCATACTTCGTAGGCATGTCCTCCTCCACCTAAAGTTCCGTCCACATAGATGCCGTCCGGGTTAATATTCAGTTGTTCAATGGTCTCATGCAGCATCACAGAATAATGATTGAATTCCACGACGGTCATCCTTTCTCGGTCACGTTTTTCACCCGTTAAATGGTCAGTCCCAGTCCTTCCATGGCGCTGGTGATCTCATCCATATCGGTATCGGAGTTCATATTCTCCCATTTATCCTTGCTCCAGATCTCCACACGGCTGCCGACGCCGACCAGTACCACGTCCTTTTCCAGTCCAGCGAACTCTCTGAGTGCTGCCGGCAACAGGATTCTTCCCTGCTTGTCCACTTCTACCGTAGCTGCACCGGCCAGGAAGAAACGGGCGAATTGTCTTGCTTCTTTATTGATCAGAGGTAATGAAGTCAGCTTCTGTTCAAAAGCGTTCCAGTCATCGTTGGCATACACAAATAAGCAGCCATCCATTCCTTTGGAAACCACAAATTCCTCTCCTAAGACTTCTCGGAATTTTGCCGGAATAATCAACCTGCCTTTCGTATCTAACGTATGGTTGTACTCGCTCATAAACATCGCACTCACCACCATTCATCCAAAAGGGGACTGCCACGAAAAGGAGGTCATTTTTCTAAAAATCTACCACTTTGTGGCACTTGCCTCCACTTTCTCCCACTTTTATTATGATTTTATACTAAAATAGGGTATTTTACAAGAGAAATCAAGTAGCTTTTTTCGACAGCACCACGCAAAAAAGCGCCCTGTCCTACGACAAAGGCGCCTTTTACTACTATATCTGGTATAAAAATAAGAGCAAACACAATATCTATGTATTTGCTCCTGTTTCGATATTCTTAATAAATTTTTAAAAATTTTTAATATTTTTCCACTTTCGGCTGTTTTTCCAGGCGGATACGTACCACAACGTCCGTCACCACTGCGAAGATCACCATGCACAAGGATAATACCTGTGATACGGCGAGGGTCGTTCCGGGGATAAACAGGGTATCTGTCCGGATACCTTCGATCCAGAATCTGCCAAGACCATAGCCTCCGAAGTACAGCAGACAGATCTCACCCTCAAACTTTTTGTGCTTGCGGTACACCAGCATAATGATCAGGATCATCAGATTCCACAGGCTCTCGTAGAGGAAAGTGGGATGTACCTGAATGTAATTGGTCCCATCGATAATGTGAGCTGCTACATTCTCAGAAATATCCCGGCTGCGCACAGCTTCGATAGGAAGCCGCATGGCCAGAAAACTGTCCGTATATTCCCCGAATACTTCACGGTTCATAAAGTTACCCCAGCGGCCGATGATCTGTCCCAGGATCAACCCCGGCACACACAGATCTCCCAGCCGGAACGGGTTGATCTTCTTGATCCTGCAATAAATGAGCAGTGTCAGGAATGCTCCGATCACACCGCCGTAGATCGCCATACCGCCGTTACGGGTATTGAAAATGCTTAACAGATTGTCCTTGTAATAGTCCCAGGCAAAGACCACGTAATAGATTCTGGCTCCGATCACGGAAAAGATCACGGCATAAATGGCGAAATCCCAGATCGTATCCGGATTTTCTCCTGTCACCTTTGCCTGATGCACCGCCATCAGAATGCCTGCCAGTACCCCGATTCCGATGATCAGGCCGTAAAAGGCGATTTCGAAACCGAATACGGAAAAGCTTCTGGGAACATTCTCCAGGTAAATGCCTAAATGGGGAAATGCAATATCTCCTGCATTCATCATAATATTTATTTCCTTTCTTGGTACTATCCGGCTTCTGCGCGCTTCGCGCTCCCGAATCCGGCACATACATTCGCATTCCGGGCTATCGCCCTACTTGCTCATGGCTCCATACTATCCGGCTTCTCCGCGCTTCGCGCTCCCGAATCCGGCACATACATTCGCATTCCGGGCTATCGCCCTACTTGCTCATGGCTCCATACTAACCGGCTTCTCCGCGCTCTGCGCTCCCGAATCCGGCACATACATTCGCATTCCGGGCTATCGCCCTACTTGCTCATGTATGTTTGATCCGCTAATAGACAGATTACTCTGCCTGCAAGCAGTCTCGTAATCTGTCTATTGCGGATCTTAGTATTACACGTTGAATCTAAATAGGATCACATCGCCGTCCTGCACTACATAATCCTTACCTTCCATGCCGACCAGACCCTTTTCACGGGCAGCGGCCAGAGAGCCCTGCTCCAGCAGATCCTTGTAGTTTACTACTTCTGCCTTGATGAAGCCTCTCTCGAAATCGGAGTGGATCTTGCCGGCTGCCTGAGGTGCCTTGGTGCCAATCTTGATGGTCCATGCTCTGGTCTCATCCTCTCCTGCAGTCAGGAAGCTCATCAGACCTAAGATATGATAACTTGCCTTAATCAGTTTCTCCAGACCGGATTCCTTTAATCCCAGATCGTCTAAGAACATTGCCTTCTCATCATCATCCAGCTCGGAGATCTCTTCCTCGATCTGTGCACAGATCACGAATACCTCACTGTGTTCACCGGCTGCGAACTCTCTTACTTTTGCCACCATCTCATTGGATGCGCCGTCATCTGCCAGATCATCCTCGGCTACATTGGCTGCATAGATCACAGGCTTATAAGTCAACAGATTGTATTCCTTTAACAGAGCCAGTTCATCCTCATCGGTAACATCCAGGCTCTTTGCCATCTTACCGCTCTCCAGATGCTCCTTGATACGCTCAAGCAGTGCCAGCTCCTTGGCATAGGTCTTGTCCATTCTGGCTGCCTTGACTACCTTGGACAGTCTTCTCTCCAGTACTTCCAGATCTGCGAAGATCAGCTCCAGATTGATGGTCTCGATATCACGCAGAGGGTTCACGCTGCCGTCCACATGGATGACATTAGGATCCTCGAAACATCTTACCACATGTACGATAGCATCCACTTCACGGATATTGCTTAAGAACTGGTTGCCCAGTCCCTCACCCTTGGAGGCACCCTTTACCAGACCTGCGATATCCACGAATTCGATCACTGCGGGAGTTACCTTCTTGGAATGATACATCTCGCCCAGTGCTTTCAGTCTGTCATCCGGAACTGTTACCACACCCACGTTAGGGTCGATGGTACAGAAGGGATAGTTGGCGGATTCTGCTCCCGCCTTGGTCAGGGAATTGAAAAGTGTGCTCTTTCCCACGTTGGGAAGACCTACGATACCCAGCTTCATTTTATCTTTACCCGTTCAAAAATCCCTCTATAAACGGAATTTTTGCCTTTCTGTTTATTAGTTGAACAATATAATCTAAAATTATAGCATAATATGTGTTTTTTTCAAACACCTAAATACTTTTCTTTCGAAATAAAAATATGCTATAATATGCAATATCATAAACCAAAGAGGAAAAATTAATGAAAAGAATACATTATTTTGATTTGCTTAGATGTACCTGCTTTTGCTTCATTATTTTTTATCATCTGCTCTTTCAGCTCTATCTCTCCGGAATCTGTCCTGTAGAGAGACTCAATCCTCTGTTTTCCAACAGCAATATGCATCTGGCAACCCTGGGTGTTGCTGTATTTTTCATGTTATCCGGTGCCAGTCTCTCCTATACCGCGAAGGAGAACTTCAGCCTCGCAAAATATTATAAGAAAAGATTTCTGCGCATCCTGATTCCCTTTTATATTCTTTACATTGTTTATTTCCTGTTTCTCCTTTTCCAGAGCCATTCCGTCCACAATATTTTTCCTGAAGGAATTCCTGCGTGGAGAATTGTTTTTACTTTTCTTGGAATGGATTCCTGGGTCAGCATGCACGGGATCAGCACCTTTTCCCTTACCATCGGAGAATGGTTTCTGGGATGTCTTATTCTGTTGTATCTGATCTTTCCATTGCTTCGATTTTTTATGATAAAAAATGAAAAGTTCTTTTTTATCATCGCTACCGGGATTTATTTGATTGTTTTATTTCATTACGATTTCTCCGTCCCCATCCATATGAACTTCTTCCTGAAGGGCTACGAGTTCGTAATCGGTATGATGATTGGTTATTATCATGAAAAATTCAATCCTAAATGGATTTTCTTATCCCTGCCGGTGGTGATTTTCTTTGTTCTGTGCCCTTTTGCACTTCCCATCAGCACCGGTTTGAAAATAACGATACTGGCCGTTGCCTTCTGGATTTCCGCTGCATGCCTAGAACCGGTTCTCGAAAAAGGAAACGGCCGATTTCTCCGTACGATAAGTAACTACTCTTATGAAGTATTTCTGGTCCACCATATCATTATCTATTTTATCACTCCGAGGGCTATTCCCTATATGCGCGGTATGGTGGGTGTTTTAGGTTTGTTTCTCGTTGAATTGCTGCTGATGGCAGTGCTGGGATTTCTTTTGAAGTCCATCTCCGATCAATGCATTGCCGCTCTAACCAATCTTACTGCTGTTGAAAATAAACGTTAATCCCCTGCAGTAATCCTTCCGCCAGTTGATCCAGTATAGCATCGCTGTGATCGGAATATGCATTTCCCAGTTCCATATCCACGGAAGGGATCGTACTATAAGAAGTCTGGGTCAGGTCAATGCTCATGTTTCCTTTTCCATAGATCGTTACTCCCTGTCCCCGCAGCCCTTCCACCAGATCCGCTCCCAGAGCATCGTGCTGCTGCCAGTGGGATGCCACCGGTTCCATACTCTTCAGTACTTCCGGCACAGAGATGTAAAAGCATCCCTTGTCGTAATTCTTGCTGTCACCGCTGTCCCAGTGCAGTGCAATATGGCAGTCTGCCACGTTATTGCAGATCACGGTCCTGGCCACATTGTCCAACTGCACATCCTCTCCGTCCCTGAGCATCAGTACATCATAGCCAGAGGCCAACAGTTTGTCCCGCAGGATCTGTGCCATCTGCAAAGTAACCGTTCGCTCCGGTGTCCCGTCCTGAAATGTCATGCCTCCGGACACTGCCGCAGCTTCTGTAGCTCCCGCTGCCGTACTGCCTCCCGTAGTCTTGGCCGAACCGTCCGGATGGCACAACGTCTTTACTTTGGCCCCACCGGCGGTGCCATGTCCCGCATTCACTCCGATAATGATTCCCTTTCGTCCACACTCCTCCGGTGCCCGGTACAATACCGCCGCCCCGGTATTGATCTTCGAATGATCCGCATATTCCCAGTCCGGATCCAGAGTGATCTGTTGTAAGTCGGTATATTCCACCGGCTGGTTCTGTATAGCCTCCGGCTGACCGGCTACCGTTTCTGTCTGACTGCCTGCGGCCTCTGTCGGCATACCGCTTTGCGACACCGCAACCTCTCCCCCAGGAACTTTGTCGGTCCCCGAAGTCACCATTTCATGTCCTGCACTATTCGCCGCCCCTTGCGGCACAGACGTTTCCGCCAGCGTTTCTCTACCGAATTCCTCTGCGTTTTTCTCATTTTCTGTTGTCTCCGCGGATGCTACTACGCTCTCGGGAACCACAGGATCCACGTTTTCCATAGTTTCCACGCTCTCCGTCCCCTCAGTCCCTTTCTGTGCACCACAGGCTGTCATACTTACTGCAAGCGCCAGACCGGCCACTACCGCCGCTATCCCATATTGTTTTCTATGAAGCATTTCCTTATTACTCATTACTCCTCCGATATGAAAAGAACCACAGCTGTGGTTTCAGCTATGGTTCTTCTGTTCTCTCTATTACGATCTTGGGAAAACATCCTCCGATTAACCGCGCAGTTTGAAGTGCTCTAACAACTCGTTCAAAGTAGTAGCGGAAGCGGAAAGCTCCTCGCTGGTAGCGGAAGTCTCCTCTGCTGCTGCGGAGTTGGACTGGATAACATCGTTGATGTCCTCCACACCCTTCTTGATGTTGTTGACAGATACTGCCTGTCTGTCGGATGCAGTACGGATATTAGCAACCTCCTGGATGATCTGATCCAGTTCGGTCATAACCTTCTGCATTGCTTCGTTGGTCTCCCTGGTAACCCTGTTACCCACTCCTACTTCGTTCATGGATTCTTCGATCAGCTTCTTAGACTCTACTGCGGAATTTGCACTCTCTTCTGCCAGCTGTCTGATCTGGTCAGCCACGACTGCGAAACCTCTTCCGGCTTCCCCTGCTCTTGCTGCCTCAATGGAAGCATTCAAAGACAGCAGATTGGTCTGGGATGCAATATTCTCGATATCTGCGATGATCTTCTCGATATTCTGGGTCGTGGTATCGATTTTCTTCATGGCATCTACCAGCTCATCCATCTTCTGCTGGCTGTTGGCTGCCTCGATACCTACCTGTTTTGCCTTATCGTGAACGATATCGGTAGACTTGGTGTTCTCCATTACCTGATTCGTTACTTCTTCTACGGTAGCCACCAGTTCTTCAACAGCTGCAGCCTGACTGGTAGCACCTTCTGCAATATCCTGTGCACTGACAGCCAGCTGATTGCTTCCGGCAGACACCTGTTCGGAAGATCCCTGAATACCGTGCATAGTCTCACTGACCTTGTTCACCATATCATCCAGTTCATCCAGTACATTGCGGAGCTGTCCTACATACGCATCGGGGCAGTTGCTATGTACATCAAAATTACCCTCAGCAAAATGCTCTACAATATCCTGCAGATCTGATACAACCTTTTTCAAAATACCGGCTGCGGTCTCAAAACTGTCGGATAAGCGTCCCAGCTCATCCTCGGACTCATAAGGAGTGCCGATCTCAAAGTCACCGGAAGCAATCTTCTCAGATGCCACTACCAGACTTTCAATAGGCTCTACCAACATTTTGGCAAGCATCTTTGACATAGCTGCATTAAATGCAATAGCTAATACAACTATGATCACAACAATTACGCTTCCCACATAGTTTTTTGACTGTATCAATCCCACAACTGACACCAGTGCCAGCACCACATATAAAACGTCCATAATGCGGAACACAAAAGAAAGCTTATTTTTAATCGGTTTCTCCCTTAGCATTTCTTCCAGTTTTTTCATTTGTTTCCTGCTCCTTCCGTTAATTAACCTACATACATTTTATTTTAATTTCCTCTGGTTGTTTCGTCAAGATTTCTCTGCTTAAAATTATGTAAAAATCATGTATGGGATGACTGGCTCATCTCCAGAAGCTTATCCCGCATTTCATTTTCGATCCGCTGTAAGTCTTCCTCTGCGCTCTGTCTTCTGGCACGGCCTTCCTCCTGGATCTTCATGACTTCATCCAGTGTGGTCATCAGTGTCTGGTTCGTGGTCTTGAGGGTCTCGATATCCACAATACCTCTCTCAGATTCCTTCGCTGTCTCCACGGATGCCACTTTCAGTGCTTCTGCATTTTTCTTCAACAGTTCATTGGTCATATCCGATACTGCACGCTGTGCCTTGGCTGCATCGGTGGCATGATCCAGACCGATGGCAATGACCATCTGGCTCTTCCACAGAGGGATCGTATTCACCAGTGTGGACTGGATCTTCTCGGACATAGCGATATCATTGGACTGGATCAGTCGGATCTGGGGTGCCATCTGCAGAGAAATGGCTCTGGTAAGTTCCAGATCATAGATCTTCTTCTCGAATCTCTCACACATTGCTGCAAAATCCTTCGCAGCCTGCGTATCCTCCGGCAGTCCGCTCTTCTGTGCTTTTTCCAGAAGTTCCGGCAGTTCCACGTTTTTCGCCTGTGTCAGTTTCTTTTTACCTGCCAGAATGTACATGGACAGTTCTTTAAAATAATTCAGATTCAGCTGATACAGCTTGTCCAGTACCGCCACATCTTTTAGCAGCACCACCTGATGATTTCCCATGGCATCACAGATCTTGCTGATGTTCACTTCCGCTTTATCATACTTTGCTTTCAGATTATTCAGCTTATCCCCGCTCTTTTTAAACAAGCCGAAGAATCCCTTGTCTTCCTCTGTATCAAAATCCCTGAGCTGTGCCACTACATCCGTCAACAGCTGTCCAACCTCGCCCATATCCTTGGTCCGGACATTGCTAAGTGCTGTCTCAGAGAAATCTGCGATCTTTTTCTGACTCCCCGCACCGTACTGCAATACCGCCTGGGTATTGGTCAGATCGATCTGTCCCGCAAAATCATCTACCATTTTCTGTTCTTCCGGTGTCAGTTCCATCTCCGGAACAGCCTGCTCCTCTACCAGTTCCTCCGGCTTCTTCTCCACGATCTCTGCCTTTGCCTCCGCAAAGGGATCCAGTGTAAGGGTAGGTGCCTCTTTTGTTGCTGCATCCAGATCCATATTCATACTTATAACCCCGCCTTTCCATACTCTCTCATGATTTTTTATTTACCATCAGCATTACTTTCCTGCTGTCATACATTTTTTTCTCTTACAAAATCCGATTCTGTCAGCCCTTCCTTAGCCAACATCGTCTGCAATACCTGTGCATCCGCTGACGCATCAAAGGCTGCATCCCGGAACAGATTGTTCAGCAATGTAACGAATGCCTGATTGATCATATCCAGTGTCTTTTCGATCTCTTTTTTAGCATCGAGAATATCTTCTCCCGGGCTGCTGATCTCGTCAAATTCCGCATACTGCTCCACCAGTTTCAACATAGTAGGCAGGTAATAATCCATCAGTTTATGCATCCGGTGCATCTGCTCCGGATGCTCCTGCACTCGGTCAAAGATCTCCTTCAACAGATTTTCCAGCCGGTACAGCTTCTCAGAGATAGCTTCTCCTTCGATCCTGTCATTCAGATCCCGCAGATGACGGATGTATTCCATTCCTTCTGCCACAATACTGTGCAGTTCCTGCTCTCTGCGGTTCTGATCCGTATCCTGTGTATCGGTGCCCGCTGTATTCTGTTCCTTCTCCTGCTCACTGATCTTCTTCTGCTCCAGATAGGCTTTCTCCGTCTCCAGATACTGACGGTAGATCACATTATTGAGCATAAAGCAGGTCTCTTTATCATCCAGATGTCCGTCCGGAAACATTCCGGCTTTTAACATCTTACGAAGATCCCTTCTGACATAGCGGACACTTTTTCCGGTATAGCGGGCCATTTCGTTGATCACACCATACATTTTGGTGCCGCACAGTTCCAGATATTTCTCCGCGCGTTTTAATCTTCTACGCTGTCCGTTGCCATAAGAGATCATCTCTAAAAATACCAGAGACAATACCCCCGGAAGGATCGCCGCACTCAGAGATGCTGCCTGAAAAGCTGCCAGTAACAGCTGTACCAGAAGTCCCAGTCCGCTGAACCCCAGTCCGATCCCGCCGAACACAGTGCACAATGTTCCGGACACGTTTCCCTTCTTTTCCATTTTGACCAGAGAAGTCATTTCTGCCGCAGTAGCTTTTCTGGGTGTCACCGGCTGTGCCTGATTCCGTGCACGGTTCTGCTCTGCCTGAACCTTCCGTTGTTCTTCCCACTGCTTTTCCCGCTCTCTGCGCTGCCGGTGCCATTCTTCGTTCTGCCTGCGGCGCTCCTCCTGCTGTTTTTCCCGCTGCTTCCGTTCTGCCTGGATCTCTGTCTCAGTCTTGACTTCCTCCCGCCTTTTATCCTGCCAGCTGCGCTGGGAATTCCACACCTTTTTTTCCGTGGCTTCCCTGGACAGATTTGCCTGGAAATCCGCCTCCCGCAAGGCATCGTTGACCGTATCCGTCACCAGCGTGTTCAACGCATGAAAATCTCCGGTCTTCATCGCTTCCGCAATGGTCTCTTTGAATTTTTCCCCTAGATTATTCTGCACTTCACTCATAATTAATATTTTCTCTGATTTTTCAGTTCATCATAGAGCAGACAGTAGTTCTCATAACGTATCTGCGGGATCTCTCCCTCTGCCACAGCAGCCTTGATACCGCATACCGGCTCAGAGATATGGGAGCAGCCTCCGAATCTGCAATATTTTTCAAAAGGGGCAAACTCCGGATAAAATTCCGCCAACTGCTCCTTCTCCAACCGAAACAACCCCAGAGAGCTAAATCCCGGGGTATCCAGAATATACGTATCCTGTGCAATGGAGATCAGTTCGGAGTGCCTGGTAGTATGCTTTCCCCGCTCGATCTTCTCACTGATGGAGCCGGTCTCCATCACTGTGCTGGACTGCAGGCAGTTTACCAGAGAGGATTTACCGACACCGCTGGGACCCGCCACCGTAGTGGTCTTGCCACGAAGCAGCTCCTGAATGGTATCTATCCCTTCTTGTCTGGCTGCGCTGACCGTGATCGTACGGAATCCCGCCTGTTCGTAAATGGCACGATAATCTTCCTTTTTGCCTTCCTCGTCAATATCCTGCTTGTTAAAACAGATAATGCAGGGAATGTCCTGCTGCTGCATCATGACCAGGAAACGATCCAGCAGATTAAAATTCGGCTGTGGCTTCGTGATGGCAAAAATCACCAGCGCCTGATCCACATTAGCTACCGCCGGACGAATCAGTTCACTGTGTCTGGGAAGCAATTCCCTGATATTTCCTTTTTTCTGTGCCTCATCCAGGACATCCATCTCCACGTCATCCCCGACCAGGGGTTTTCTGTGATCCTTGCGAAAGACTCCTTTTGCCTTGCATTCGTACACCGTGCCCATTGTATGGCCATCGTCCGCTACATGGACGTAATAGAACCCGGCGATTCCTTTTATAATCTTGCCCTTCATAGCTTCCCGCCTTTGATCTTATTCCTTTACGAACTCAACTCTTCTGGTAAAGGAACGGTCTTCTGTCGTTCCGGGAACCGTCACCTGCTCCCCGGTATCCGGGTTCGTTGTGGTGGTCGGTTCGCTTGTCACCTGATACGTCATGGTGAGCGTACCACCGGAGGCAGTCATACCGTTGAAATTGGTAGCTACCGGGAAAGTGCTGGTCTTGGTATCCAGCAGTACGTTATTGTCATCCGTCACCAGTTTGATGCTGACTTCCATTCCCGATACATAGCCGGGTGCTTCCGAAGTCGTCGGTGCCGCAATGCTGACATTACACTTGTAAGTCACCTTCTGAGCTCCCTGACTGACCTTGATATCAATGGAAGTTCCCTGATCCACATAGGAGCCATGGGAATAGCTCTGGTAACAGATCATGCCTTCTCCCACTTCGTCACTGTAGATATAGGTCACACTGCCTACGGTCAGTCCTGCCTCGATGGCTTCTACCGTGCCGTCCTGCTCGGACAGACCGATCAGATTCGGCACACGGATCTTGGTATCTTCCTTACCCAGACTTACTGTCACAGTGATCACACTGCCCTTTGGTGCTTTGTTGCCCTCGGAGGGGGTCTGGGAAATCACCCGACCGGACTCTACCGTATCGGAATAGTTCTCTGTCTTGTTGACCAGGAATCCCTTGCTTACCAGCTGTGTATTGGCTTCATCAAAAGTAAGATTCACCACATTGGGTACTTCCACACCCTGAGTTCCTGCACTGGCTTTCAGGGTTACCTTGCTGCCCTTATCGATCTGTGCTCCCACGCTGACATCTGTATTGATAACAATACCTTCCGCTACCGTGTCGGACTCCTCATAAGTCACCTCTGTGAGGATTCCCAGACTGGTCAGGGTGCTCTTTGCATCTTCTACCTTCATGCCCGTTACATACGGCATGGAGACCTTTTCCACTTCTGTGGCATCCGTCTCTTCGGTCGTAATGATCGGTCCTGCATCAGAGTCACTGCTTCCTCCATTTTTGCCGCCGAAGATCTTCACTGCCAGAACGATCAGGATAATACAGATCACCACACCGGCTACAATTGCCAGGATTGTGGTCACACGCTCCATCTTGGGGTCGTAGTCGTAATTATCTTCGTCTTCGCCATCTTCTTCGTTTTCATACATGGCTTCCGTATCGGAACGCAGACGCATGGTCTCGTCATGATCCGGTTCTTCGTATTCCCGGCTGCCCTGATAAGGAACCTTACGTTTGATCTGCGCCATATCCTCATCGGAGATCATCCGGGTACCACCTTCCATATCCGGATCGGTGTTCACCACGAAATCTTCCTCCGGATTGATCAGGGACTGTTTCAGATCTGCGATCAGTTCTGCCATATTCTGGTATCTGCGGTCCGGAGACTTCTGACAACATTTCAGTACAATACTGGCTACGCTGGAAGGGATCTCCGGTACGAACTCCTTCGGAGACGGCATCTCTTCCTGAATATGCTTGATGGCAATGGCAACCGTAGTCTCCCCGTTGAATGGCACTCTTCCCGTCAGCATCTCAAACATGGTGATGCCCAGCGAATAGATATCACTCTTTTCATCACTGTACCCACCTCTGGCCTGCTCTGGAGAAGTATAATGTACACTTCCCATGACATTAGAAGTGATGGTATTACTGGTAGCTGCCTTGGCAATACCGAAGTCTGTCACCTTGACTTTGCCGTCCTTGGAGATAATAATATTCTGCGGCTTGATATCCCGATGGATAATATGATTATTATGTGCAGCCTCAATACCCATGCTTACCTGGATGGCGATACTTACCGCTTCCTTGTAAGACAGTCTGGCCTTCTTCTCAATGTACTTTTTGAGGGTAATACCCTCTACCAGTTCCATGACGATATAATAGATTCCGTTCTCTTCCCCGACATCATAGACATTGACAATATTGGGGTGCATCAGTCCTGCTGCCGCCTGTGCCTCGATCCGGAATTTGGATACAAAATTAGCATTTTCGCTGAATTCCTGCTTCAATACCTTGATCGCCACATAGCGATTCAGCTTGTGACATTTTGCTTTATAGACATCTGACATACCGCCGGTTCCGATTTTTTCCAGGATCTCATAGCGATCGCCGATCATCATTCCTATTTTGATCATACTTGCTCTCCATTTCCAAAAAAGCTGGGTAATTTACGCGCACGGCTCGATCAGTATCACACTGATATTGTCTCTGCCGCCGTTGGCATTGGCCGCCTCCACCAGGCTCTCTGCCTTCTCCACAAGGTCTCTGGCTCCGCTGATAATCATGCGGATTTCCTCGTCTTCCAGCATATTTGTCAGACCATCCGAGCACATAAGGACGATCTCACCCTCCTGTAATTCCACGGTAAAGAAATCCGGCTCCACTTTGTCTTCCGCCCCTACCGCTCTGGTAATAATATTTTTATCCGGATGGTTCCTTGCATCGGCACGATCCAGTTCTCCGATCCGTACCATTTCTTCTACATACGAATGATCTCTTGTGATCTGGCGGATCTTGCTGCCCACCACATAGAGTCTGCTGTCTCCTACATTGGCCACCTGTAAGAATCTGCCCATGCAGGATGCCACCACAACCGTAGTCCCCATTCCTTCCAGCTTTTCATCCTCGCTGGCTCTCTTGCGGATCACATCATTGGCTTCCTCAATGGCTTTGCGGAAGATCAGGGTGGGATTCTTCTCAAAAGAATTCTCCATCTCGGCAAGCATGGTCTCTACCGTTACCTTGGACGCATAGTCTCCTGCATTGTGACCACCCATACCATCTGCCACGATAAATACATTCGGCAGATTTCCCACCGGTTTTTCAGAGGTATAGATATAGTCCTGATTTACTTTTCTTTTCCTTCCGATATCGGTTATGGAAAACGTCTTAAGCACGTCAAACTTCCTCCTGTGAGAGTTCCCCCGGGTTCTTCGCCTCCTGCGTATGACGGCGTCTTAACTGTCCGCAAGCTCCGTCAATATCCCGGCCCATCTCCCTTCTAATTGTAACATGTATCATCTTACTTTCAAGTTTATTTTTAAATGCCTGAATGTGCTTCGTATCCGACTGCACATAATCCCGCTCTTTAATGGGGTTGACCGGGATGAGGTTGATATGGCAGCACAACGGCTTCGCCAGGGCGATCAGTTCCCTGGCATCCTCTTCCGTATCATTCACACCACCCACCAGACTGTATTCGAAAGTGATCCTTCGTCCGGTCTGTTCGAAATAATACTGACAGACTTCCATCAACTCTTTGATAGAATACCGGTTGGCAATGGGCATCAGTTTTCTTCGTTTTTCATCGGTGGTGGCATGCAAGGACAATGCCAGTGTGATCTGCAGCTTTTCATCCGCCAGCTGCCGCATTCTGGGCACGATTCCACAGGTGGACACCGTGACATTTCTCTGGCTGACGTTCAGACCGTTCTCATCGGTCAGAAGATGCAGAAATTTCAAAATATTGTTATAATTATCCATCGGTTCCCCAGTGCCCATGACTACCACATTGGAGACCCGCTCCCCCGTCAGTCTTGTGATGGCGTAAATCTGATCCAGCATCTCGGAAGGAGTCAGATTCCGTTCCAGTCCGTCCAGAGTGGAAGCACAGAATTTACAGCCCATGCGGCATCCCACCTGTGAAGAAATGCACACACTGTTGCCGTGCTTATACTGCATCCAGACACTTTCCACCACATTGCCATCAGATAATTCAAACAGGAATTTTTTCGTTCCGTCGATCTTGGACTCCTGTATTCTGACAGGGTTTACACAGGTGTATTCATATTTTTCCTTACATTGCTCCCTGAATTTTGCGGAGAGGTTGGTCATTTCATCAAAGCTCCTGACCAGCTTCACATGCATCCATTCATACATCTGCTTTGCCCGGAAGGCCTTCTCTCCCATGCTCTCCAGTTCTGTCTTCAATTCTTCCAGATTCAGGGATTTGATATCTTTTTTCGTATCCATTTTTCGTTCTCTTACTTCTTATCTCTCACGCTTTTCTGCGCAGTCTTGCATAATAGAATCCGTCGGTCTCATCCGTTCCCGGCAGAAGCTGTCTCTCTTCTTCCAGTACAAACGGGAAATTCTCTGTGATCCAGACTGCCATCTCCTGATTTTCCCCGCGGTGGATCGTGCAGGTACTGTAGAGCAGTACACCGTGCGGCTTCACATACTGCCATCCGGCTGCCACAATCTGCCTTTGCAGTTCTGTGATGGATTGCAGGCTTTCCGGTGTGGCATGATATTTGATATCTCTCTTTTTTCCCATAACACCAAGACCAGAGCAGGGGACATCCATCAGCACCACGTCCGCATATTTTTCCTTCTCCGGATCATGCACCGTGGCATCATACACCTGAACTTCCACATTCCTACGGTTCATGCGCTCCAGATTCTCCCGGATCAGGGCCGTCTTGTATTCCGATACATCACGGGACACGATGTGGCCTGCTTCCCCTGCAAATTCCGCCGCCAGGATCGTCTTGCCACCCGGAGCCGCACACAGATCCATGACCGTATTACCTGGGCATATACCTGCCGCTTCCACTGCAAGTGCGGAGCTGGCATCCTGCACGGTAAATTTGCCTTCCGCAAAGCCCGGAAGTTCACTTACATTTTCCAGATTCTGTGCCAGATACACATAAGGAAGTTCCCTGCTTTGTTGCAGTCGTACACCGGTTTTCTCAATTTTCTCCGCCAGTGACTCTCTCTCCGATTCGGTCAGTTCCGTGGAGAACCGCAGGGATACCGGATGAATGGAAAGGAGTCCTTTTAAAAGTGTTTCCGTTCCTTCTCTGCCATATGCAGGCAGCCACAGATTCACGATCCATTCCGGCATGGAATATTTTATGCTCAGATATTTCACCGTATCCTTGGGATCCGGCAACGGCATCTGTTCCTTGCTGCGGGAAATATTACGCAGCACCGCATTGACGAAGCCTTTCAGGGTACGGAAGCCTCTTTTGGCCGCCAGTTTGCAGGCCTCATTGCACACCGCACTGTCGGGAACTGCGTCCATATACAGGATCTGATAAGTACTCATGCGAAGAAGACAGCGGATCAGAGGCTTCATCTTCCTGACCGGAACAGAAGAAAACCGATCCAGATAATAGTCCAGCTCCAGCTGTCTCTCTATCGTACCTTCCGTGACTCTTTTAATAAACGCTTTCTCTCTGGGATCCAGATAATCGTATTTATCCAGAACCGCTTTCATCAATTTATGGGAAAAATCCTGCCCCTTTTCCAGACTGAGCAGGATCTCCACTATAATTTCTCTTGTATCGGTCGTTGCATGATCACTCAAGATTAGTCTCTCCTTCTGCGATTGCCGCCGTACAGCAGGATCAGTCTGAACAGCTGTAATGCGGAGGAGGCCGCTCCTGCCACATAGGTCAGAGCCGCTGCCGTCAGCACCTTTTTGCCGCCGCTTACTTCTTCACTGCCTAATAACCCGTATTCTTCCACCTTCACGATAGCTCTGTGGGAAGCATTGAATTCCACAGGCAGTGTCACCAGTTGGAAAATAACGGTCAGGGCAAATGCCCAGATACCAAGCTGGATCAATGTCTGGTTCCAGCTGAGCAGTACTCCTAAAAAGATCAGAGGAATGCTTAAATTGCTTCCGATATTCACCACCGGCACCAGTGCAGCACGAATGCTCATGGGAGCATAGCCATGGGCATGCTGAATGGCATGTCCGCACTCATGGGCTGCAACACTGACCGCAGTCACCGAGGTTCCGTTAAAGTTGTTGTAAGACAGTCGCACCGTATCCGTCCGGGGATCGTAATGATCACCGTCATCGGAGTTCAGGCACTCGATCTGTACATTGTATAAGCCTTCTCTGTTGAGAATGTTGCGGGCCGCTTCCGCTCCCGTCAATCCTCTCATATTCCGGACTTTGCTGTATTTGCGCATGGTGGAATTCACCAGTGCGCTGGCACCCAGACACAATACCAGTCCGACCAGTACCAGAAAATAAGTAGGATCCCAATAATAACCATATCCGTAATAGCCACCGTACATACGAAAGTCTCCTTTCTGTCAACACCGCTTACCCAATCGTTGCTTTTCGTTTCGTCGTATCCTAACGCTCTCCCAGAAGCTCTCCCGGCTGTACCTTTACCCCCAGCAGGAAATCGTGAGTTGTCATACGCTTTTTACCTTCCAGCTGCAGTTCCATCACCTTTAAGGAGCCTTCCGATGCAGCCACTTCAAAGGAATCCTTATTCACCGTAAGGATCGTGCCCGGTGCTTCCTTATGCGCAGTTGCCATAGGAATGGCTTTCCAGATTTTCAGCTGTTTTCCATGATAATGCGTATATGCACTGGGCCAGGGAGTCAGTCCACGGATCAAACGATCCAGTTCTGCCGCTGTTTTCGTAAAGTCCAGTTTTCCCATCTCTTTGGTGATCAGGGCCGCGTAGCAGGTCTTGGTATCATCCTGCTTTTCCGGTACCAGTTTGCCTGCCTCCAGCAGAGGCAGTGCCTCGGTGATTGCTTCCCCGCCCAGCACCATCAGCTTGTCATGCAAAGTTTCGAAAGTGTCCTCCGAAGTAATGGGGATTTTCTTCCGGTACAACATATCGCCGGTGTCCAGTCCCGCATTCATCTGCATGATGGTCACACCAGTCTCGGCCTCTCCGTCGATGATCACTCTCTGGATAGGAGATGCCCCGCGGTATTTCGGAAGGAGGGATGCATGGATGTTCAGACATCCGTATTTCGGCAGATCCAGAATCTCCTGAGACAGGATCTGTCCGAACGCCGCCACGATATAAATATCTGCTGGATATTTTTTCAGTTCCTCAATGGCTTCCGGTGTCTTGATCCGACGGGGCTGGAATACAGGAATGCCATGTTTTACCGCACATTCCTTCACGGGAGGAAACTGTAATTCTTTGCTTCTGCCCTTTGGCTTGTCCGGCTGGGTCACCACTGCGGTGATCTCATGGCCCTGTGTGATCAGTGCCTCCAGCGCTCCCACGGCAAAATCGGGAGTTCCCATAAATACGATCTGCATAGTCTGTCTCCTTTCCGGAAAGCTTACTCTTCTTCCTCATCCTCGTAGGTCATATCCTGCAGCGGTCCTTCCGCCTTTTCCACATAGAGATGACCGTCCAGATGATCCAGTTCGTGGCAGATGGCTCTGGCCAGCAATTCTGTTCCTTCTACTTCGATGGGCTTCATATTCACATCCAGTGCTACCGCTTTCACATAATTGGGTCTGGTTACGATGCCGAACTTACCGGGTACGCTAAGACACCCTTCCTGTCCGGTCTGCTCTCCACTGCTCTCTACGATGCGGGGGTTGATCAGAATATACGGATCCTCTCCGGTGGTATCGATCACCACGATTCTCTTCAGGACACCTACCTGTGGTGCCGCCAGCCCTACGCCATTGGCATCGTACATAGTCTCCAACATATCCTCGATCAGTTCTTTGGTCCGGGGTGTCATCTCCTTGACCTCTTTGCAGGTCTTGGTCAGTACTTCATCCCCATATTCACGAATGTTTCTGATTGCCACAGTTCTTTACCTCCTATAACACGCTTACCGGGTCAAAATCAAATTGTATACTCATCTGTCTGGGCTGCCACTGTCTGAGAGTTTCCTCCAGTCTGTCCTTTACTTCCACCAGGACATCATACTCCGCATGCTTCACATAGAACACATACCGGTAGATATCATTGATCTTGCTGATGTTGGCAGGGGCAGGTCCCAGTACCTGTATCTTCTTATTGGACTGTTCTTTTTGCTTTCCTGACAAAAAGTCCATATTAGACTTTACCACATCTGTCAGTCTCAGGGCAAGCTGTTTTACATTTTCTTCCTCTTTCCCGTAGATCTGTACTGCCAGCATATGAGCCACCGGCGGGTAGCCGGACAGCTCTCTATACAGAATCTCCTCCTGATAAAAGCTCTCGTAATCCTGAGCCGCAGCACAGGTAATGGCGTAATGATCCGGCTGATAGGTCTGGATCACCGCTTCCCCGGGGAGCACCCCTCTGCCGGCCCGGCCCACCGCCTGGGTCAGAAGCTGGAAAGTCCGCTCTCCCGCCCGGTAATCCGACGCATTTAACGACAGATCCGCCGCCAGGATCCCCACCAGTGTCACCTTTGGGAAATCATGTCCCTTGACGATCATCTGGGTGCCGATCAGCACGTCCGCTTCCCCGTTTGCGAAGGAGGATAATATTTTCTCATAGCTGTCCTTCGTCCGGGTGGTATCCGCATCCATGCGTAACGTCCGCACACCGGGGTACAGCTCCTTTAGCTTTTCCTCGATCTGCTGGGTACCTGCCTTAAATCCCAGAATATATTTCGATCCACACTTGGGACAAAGCTTCGGCATCGGCTGTGTATAACCACAGTAATGACAGATCAGCCTTCCTCCCTTATGTTCCGAGAGAGAGACATCACAGTGCGGACACTTCATGACCTCACCGCAGGAACGGCAGGACACAAATCCCGCGTAGCCTCTTCGGTTTAAAAACAGGATGGTCTGCTGGCCCTTGTTCAGCCGGTCTGTCATCAGTTCCTGCAATTTTCTGCTGAAAATAGAACGGTTACCCTCCTGCAGTTCCTGTCTGAGATCTACCGTGTACACCGTGGGAAGTTCCCCGCCGGTGAGCCGCTTTGTCAGTTGAAACAGCCGGTATTCTCCCCTACCGGCACGATAATAGGCCTCCAGGGAAGGTGTGGCTGAACCCAGCACTACACTGGCTCCGTACAGTTCTGCCACTTCCAGAGCAGTCTCTCTGGCATGATATTTCGGAGTACTTTCACTTTTATAGCTGTTCTCCTGCTCCTCATCCATAACGATCAGTCCCAGATTCGGAAACGGTGTAAAAAGTGCGGATCTTGGTCCGATGATCACATCGATTTCTCCAGCTTTGGCCCGTTCGCACTGATCATATTTTTCCCCGGGGGACAGTGTGGAATTCATCACGCTGACCCGGTCTCCGAATCTCTGATAGAATCTGAGCAGTGTCTGATACGTCAGGGCAATCTCCGGGATCAGCACAATAGCCTGCCGTCCCCTTGCGATCATCTCTTCGATCAGCTGCATATATACTTCCGTCTTGCCACTGCCGGTAATGCCGTGGATCAGATAGGTCTGTCTCCTTCCGGCATCAAAATCCGCAAGCACTTCCGTAACGATGGTCTGCTGTTCCTCACTCAGCGTATTACGCACTGCCTCTACGGACTGCATTTTGACTGGATTGCGGTAGCTTTCAGAGCTGACCAGTTTTGCCGCGCCGCTTTTTACAATACTGTTCACTGTGGCAGCACTGACACCCAGTTTCCCCGTGATCCACTCATAGGGAATCGTTTCCTGCTCTGACAGGGCTTTTAACAGTCTTGCTTTGGCCACCTGTCTTTTCCGTTCACATTCTCCTAATAATGACAAAATCTCTTCTCTGTTCATCAGACGTACCAGCTGTCTGTGTTCCAGCTTTTTTACCGACTGTTTTGCCGGCAATACTGTCTTCAGTGCCTGGATCATGGTACAGCCGTAATTCCGGCGGATCCAGGCAGCCAGGACAATCATTTTGTCCTCCACTCCGGTCTCTTTTTCCGGCATTCCTGCGATATCCTTGATCTTCTCCGGAGCGAACTGACATGTTTCCCCAAAAGCCACCACGTAACCCTTGATGAGACGATTGCCGTTGCCAAACGGGATCATGACACAGGCTCCCGGCTCCAGTCTGCCCCGCAGACTCTCCGGCACCCGGTATTGAAAGGTTCTATCCAGTTTTTCGTGGGAGATATCTACAATGATATCCGCATATAACGTATTCAATCTGTTTTCCTCATTATTTTGCTGCAGATCCCGGAATATGTCCTTCCGCCAGAATATCCCGAATCAGATCTCTCTCATCCATGGGATGCTTCACCCCGCGGATCTCCTGGTAATCTTCATGTCCCTTGCCTGCCAGCACGATAATATCTCCGGGTTCTCCGTGTTCGATAGCATAAGTAATGGCTTCCTTACGATCGCAGATCTCTACATAATTTCCATCCGTTTTTGCCATACCTGTCTTGATATCGTCGATAATATCCTGCGGTTCCTCAAAACGGGGATTGTCGGAGGTAATGATGGTCAGATCCGCCAGCTTGCCGCTGACCTCTCCCATCTCAAAACGACGCTGTCTCGAACGGTTGCCTCCGCAGCCGAACAGGCTGATCAGTCTGTGAGGTTCATATTCCCGCAACGTGGTCAGCAGACTCTCCAGTGCCATGGCATTGTGGGCATAATCGATCAGCAGGGTGAACTGATCGGATACCTTGATCATCTCGATACGGCCTTTTACCTTTGCCTGCAACAGCGCCTTTTTAATGTTTTCCTCATCTACCTTGAAATGACGGCAGATGGCAATAGCCGCCAGCGCATTGTACACGCTGAATTTGCCGGGCATGGGCACTTCCACATCAAAATCCATCAGTCCGGCTACGTGGAAAGTCACGCCCAGTTCTCCGGGCTTATGCACCAGTTTCCGTTCTTCCGCCCGGAGCATACAGTGCTCTCCCATTCCGAAGCTCTCCAGTGTGCAGGTATGTCCTTCCGTCACTGCCTGCCAGTGCTCATCGTCACCATTCACAATACCTACCTTGCACTGTTTGAACAATAATCCCTTGCAGTGCAGATATTCCTCGAAGCTGGCATGCTCGTTGGGACCGATATGATCCGGTTCCAGATTCGTGAAAATACCGTAATCGAACACAAAGCCCTGCGTACGGTGCAGCATCAGCGCCTGAGAGGATACTTCCATCACAACCGTATCCAGTCCTGCCTCCACCATACGGGCAAAATACTCCTGCAGCAGATAGGATTCCGGGGTGGTATTGTTGGCATGGATATGTTCGTCTCCGATGATCACTTCGATGGTTCCCACCAGTCCCACTTTATAGCCGGCATTTTCCAGAATGGACTTTACCAGATAGGTGGTCGTTGTCTTACCTTTGGTACCCGTGATACCGATGACTTTCAGCTTTTCTGCCGGATGGCCGAACCAGGCCGCAGAAATAAATGCCATGGCATATCTGGTATCCGCTACTTTGACCACCGTCACATCCACATTCTCCGGCAGTTCCACGTCTTTTTGCACCACTAGTACTCCGGCTCCCTGCTCTGCCACCTGTGCAGCAAAATCATGACCGTCAAAATTTGCTCCGCCGATGCAGAGAAATAAGCATCCCGGAACGACCTTGCGGGAATCATAGACCACCGCAGGGATCTCTCTGTCCAGTGTTCCCTGTACCAGCTCATATTCCAAGTGCTCCAGAAGCTCTGTTAATTTCTTGTTTTCCATCTTATTCTTATCCTTTTCCATAGAGGTATCCGCCTTTCTCTCAGGAATCTTTTTCACATACTGTATTTTATTTTACTCTTTTTTCTCAGAATGTACCACCCTTAAATTTAGTTGCATCTTTTGCTTTTTCCGAAGCAATGGTATAATATTACTGATTTTTATTTAAGGGGGAATTCTCATGAACGGTTTCTATGGATCTGCATTCGGAAATATCCTTGGCACACTTTATTTTCTTCTATTTCAATGTGTGGGGTTTCTGTACATAAAACGTATTTTTCCTAAAAAGGGACTTCTGTTCCATCTGCTGACCGGCAGTGTATCCGGCTCTGTTCTGTTGCAGTGGATTCCTGCTCTGTTTGCCTTCTTCTTCGGTTTTTCCATGACAGCTCATATTATGGCTCTGCTTTTCGTAGTCATTTGTCTGGTCCTGCTATATGTCTTTTACCATCCTGCCACGGCAGTATCTTCGACTGCTCCCACCAAAGACTACCGGCAGCTGTTGCGCAGAAATTATGCCTTTCTTCTGCTGGCAGGCGGTACCTTTGTTCTGTTTTGTATTTTATTATCCACCCACACCATCCTGCCGAAAGACGACGGTCTTCATGTGGGGCAGTGTACTTATGGGGATCTGCAGATGCACCTGGGAATCATTACAAGTATTGCCAATCAACAGACCTTCCCTCCTTACTACTCCATCTCTCCCTGGGATAAGCTCTGCTATCCTTTCCTGTGCGACAGTATTTCTTCCAGTATTTACCTGTTTGGTGCATCCCTGCGCTATGCTTATATGCTCCCTATGTATTTTGCCTTTTTCCAAGTCATAACGGGATTTTATGCCATTGCCGATGTTCTGTTCCATGATCGCGCCAAATCTCTGGCTGCCTGGGTCTTATTTTTCTATAACGGCGGTCTTGGCTTCGTATATTTCATTGACTGGAGCAGAGAAGGCGGTTATAAATTCAGTGATATTTTTACCGGCTATTACACTACCCCCACCAATCTGGTCGACCGGAATATCCGCTGGGTCAATATCATCGCAGATATGCTCCTGCCACAGCGTGCAACACTCTTTGGCTATGCGGTCCTGTTCTGTGCCATCTGGCTGCTGCTTCGGGCCATCCGGAACGGGGAAAAAGAATGTTTTCTCCCTGCCGGCATCCTGGCAGGGACATTACCTATGATCCATACCCATTCCTTCGTTGCCATCCTGATCTTAAGTGCCTGTTGGATGTTGCTGTGCCTTTACCGGTTCGTGCCGCATAATACTTCCCCGGTAGAGCATCCGGGAGCCGTTCTGCTCGGATGTTTCGTGACCTGTATGATTCTTCTGGAAATTCTGAACGAAAGTTCTGCTGCCGTTGCACCTGTACTGCTCTTTCGTTTTGGCATCCTTGTTGCGGCATCCCTCGTGCTATACGGTCTGTCCTTACTGTACCGGTGCTTTTCCGGTAAAAGTACAAACAATGATACACTGCAGAAGTTTTTGACCACCTGGGGAGTTTTCTTTGGTGTGCTTCTGCTTCTTGCACTTCCGCAGTTATTGGAATGGACTTTTGGCCAGACAACGCAATCCGGCTTTTTGCTGGGGCATTTTAACTGGGGAAATCAGGGCGATACTTATTTGTGGTTTTATCTGAAAAACTGGGGTGCGATCCTGCTATTGTTCGTCCCTGCCATGATTCATTGTAAAAAAGAAGATTTTGATGTGATGTCCGGGGCATTTCTCCTGTGGTTTGTTGTGGAAATCATTTCCTTCACCCCTAACACATATGACAATAATAAACTATTATATATAACTTATATATTTGTCTGCTGCCTCAGTGCCGATTACGGAATTGATTTCCTGCGTTCTCTGAAAAGAGCCTCTTCACGATACCTCTGCATGATCGGCATGGTATTTCTTTGCACCTTTTCTGCCGTTCTGACCCTGTGCAGAGAGGTAATATCCGATTATACCGCTTATTCTTCCGCACAGGTGGAAGCTGCAGCATTCGTCGAGCAAAATACCTCTCCCACATCCCGTTTTCTTACCAACAACAGGCATGTAAATGAAATTGCCGCCCTTGCAGGGCGCAATGTGTTAAACGGGGCGGGAACCTTTTTGGCAATGCACGGTCTCTATCACACAGAATATCACGAAGATTTCCGGACAATTTATGAGACTCCCGCTGTTTCTGCAGATCTGATCCGTACTTACGACATCGATTATATTGAAGTCTCTTCCTGGGAACGGGCAAGTTACGCTGTCGATGAAAACTACTTCCGTTCCGCCTGGCCCTGTATCTTTGACAACGGAGAAATTCAGATTTACCAGATCAATCCATAATTTCACACTTGGAAGTCGCAAGACCCTCCGCATCACTGTGGGATGCACTTCCGAAGTTCTGGATCAGGCCGATCAGCTGTCCGGACATAAGCACGGTAAACAACGAATATCCGATACGTCTCACCGGAATGTAGCTTAAGGACATTACCAGTACGATCAGATCCGACATCAGATACACCCACTGGATCTTCCAGCCGGTAGCATGGGAAATACTCATAGCCAGGGCATCATCTCCGCTGGGGGCTCCGCCGATGCGCACGCACAGTCCGGCACCGACACCGACGAACAATGCTCCCACCAGTGCTGCCAGAAGGGGCATATTTGCCAGTTCCGGCCACAGATGAGGAAATTGCTCGCAGATTTTATAGGTTCCTGAGAATCCTGCGGTAGCCAGAGCCGAATAGGCGATAAATTCCTTGCCTAACAGCTTCCATCCCAGGATATAACATAAAATATTCATAATCCCTCCGGTAAACGCCGGAGAGATTCCTGTCCAATGCTCCAACAGCAACGTGGCTCCCAGCACACCACCCTCCGTTACTCCGGAGATGGAGTGCACGTTATATAATCCAAATGCCAGAATAAAACTTCCCAACAAAGTTATGGCACAATTTTTTAAGGTAATATTTTTCAGTGCCTGTCTCCATTCGTAAATCTGTGTTTTCATTTTTGTGCTGCTATTCCTTCTATATTTTTATAATTTTTATCTATATGATGTCGGGGTCAAAAGCCCCCGACTTTGATGCCTACGGATTGTTCCGTGCTACGCACTCCCACAATCCTACCCAATATTCGCATATCGTGGGATTATCATCCCACTTTTATGCTCATATCGGGGCGGGTCCTAAGGTCTTTCACCCACCTATGAGCAAGCTCATGTGGGCTTAGACCTTTTGACCCTGGCATCATCCATATTTTTATATTATAATCCATAACTTTCGGGTGGTGTCAAGCATTATCAGAAACTATTTTGCTTTTCCAGACATCGTAAAGCCCCAGGCTGTTGCGCCTGAGGCCTTACGATTTTCTTATGAGGGGGGGAGATAGTGAGTTCATCAACTATCTGAAATACATATTACAGGGTAAATGTGTACAGAGTGTGTACGAATTCTAACTTAATTCTAAAATGTGTCTTGAGGTTTTATAAACTGCGGTAAGTTTCTCTCCGGACACCAAAAAGCCTCAGGCATCGTACCTAAGGCTTTTCGGTTTCTTATGAGGGGGGGAGATAGTGAGTTCATCAACTATCTGAAATACATATTACAGAGAAAATGTGTCCATTTTGTGTTCAAAAAATAAAAAATTTAACAATAGTTCTGCATGACGAACTGTACTTCTGTTTTCCCCTTATAGGTATTCTGGCTGACCTGATATACCACGGACAATGGGAAATTCCCTTTCCCGGCATAAAGTGCCTCTTCACTTCCAACACCGTATTTTTCATCCAGGAAAGCTCCCAGTTTCTCCAGATCTCCAAAAAATACCACCGTCTGTGTCGTACCCTCCGGTGTCTTCACCCGGAATCTGGCACAGGTCTTGTTGGCACCCATTTTAAAGCCCGCCTGAAAGACCAGCCCCTTCTGGGCAAACAAAGGACGTGGATTCCCGGTGCCGAAAGGCTCCAACAGGGCAAACTCTCCCGCCAGCGCATCATCCGCATACCCCATGGGCATTGCTACATCGATATGTACTTTCGGAATAAAATCATCCTCCGTCAAAGTGCATTTTTTATTCAAAGCAGCTCTCAGCGGTTCAATATCCTCTTCTCGCATGGAAAGGCCTGCTGCCAGCTTATGACCGCCGTACTTGGTAAAATACTCTTTTACCTGCGTCATGGCATCATACATGTGATAGGCTTCTATGGATCGTCCGGAACCCTTAACTCCATCTTCTCCCTTGGTCAGAATGAAGACCGGATGATGGTATTTTTCTCTGACTTTTCCGGCAATAATACCGGCAATGCTCTCATGTACCTCCGGCAGATAGATCACCATAACTTTATCTTCTGCCATATGATGTTCCTGAATATACTCATCCGCTCTCTGAATTCCCTGTACTGTCAGGTTCTTGCGGCTCTCATTCAGGTCTTTCAGCTCTCTCGCCGCGGTCATGGCATCCGCCCTGGTAAAGCTCTGCAGCAGTTCCAATGCCCGTTTGGCAGTATCCAGTCTTCCCGTGGCATTCAGGCAGGGTCCCAGCACAAATCCCAGATGATAGGCGCTCAGCCGGTCTGGCGCAATATCATTCACTTCCATCAGCGCCTTCAAGCCTTCGTTATATCCCTTCTGGATACGCTTCAACCCTTCCTTCACCAGAATGCGATTCTCATCTTTTAACTCCATAACATCGCATACGGTAGACAGTGCTGCAAATTCCAGTAACTCCTCCTGAATATTTACAAGTCCCGGATTTCCTGTCTTTTCCGTGATCGCCTGGATCAGTTTCAGTGCTACCACGCCACCACAAATGCCGGAAAAAGGATACGTATCGTCTGCTCTCTTGGGATCCACCACTGCCAGCGCCGGAGGCAGCTGTTCCTTCCGCTCTCCGTTTTCTTCTATATATGGAACTTCATGATGATCTGTAACGATCACCCGCATGCCGAGAGAATTTGCCATTGCGATCTGGGGTGCCGCTGCAATTCCGTTATCGCAGGTCACGATCATACCGACACCTTCTCTTTTGGCCTCTTCTATCAGATGCTCGTTCAATCCATAGCCGTCATGGATTCTGTGGGGAATCGCCGTGTCCACCTGAGCCCCCAGCATCTGAAAACCTTTGGTCAGAATATAGGAAGAACAGATTCCATCCACATCATAATCCCCGATGACCCGGATATGCAGCCCTTCCCTTACCGCTTTTAGAATTTCCTCCGCTGCCTTATCCATATCCTTTAACAGCCAGGGAGAATAACAATCTTCCAGTTTCCCGTAGAGGAATTTCTGTATCTCACTCTCTTCCGTCAGATCCCGGTTTCTTAGGATTCTCGCCGTCACCGGACTGATATGAAATTCCTTCGCCCATTTATCAAAATCTGCCTTTTTTGCGGCTACATACCATTTTTCCATACTTTTCCCACTTTCATAATTTTGCTCACGTATTCGTGCTTTCGCACTCTACATTCTGCTTCACAGCCGATTGTTTTTCCCTGAGACTCATTACATTGTACCATAAAAATTCTTGTGCATCTTCTCTTTTTATGCTATAGTCAATTCAATTTCTATTTTAAATTTCTTACATCCGGCGTTTCGCCATTTTTCAAGCAACTTTTAATTGCACTAAGGAGGATTCTGCCTATGAAACACAAACAAGTATTTTCCATGAACCTTACCGGTCCTATTGACTACGGTTTCCGCAATGACTATATGTTCCGCGCTGCCCTGCAGCTAAGTCAAAAGGCTCTGATCGGTCTCATCAGTTCTCTGCTCCATCTGCCACCATCCGCAATTAAGTCCGTCACCATTACCAATCCAATCACTTTAGGTGCAACTATTGAAGACAAAGATTTTGTTCTCGATACCAATGTCTTGTTGAACAATAATACTCTCATAAATTTGGAAATGCAGGTGAATAACCTATACAACTGGCCGGAACGTTCCCTGAGTTATCTGTGCCGTAACTTTGATCAACTAAATAAAGGACAAAATTATTCTGAATTAAAACCTGTAATTCACATTGGTTTTTTAGACTACACCCTGTTCCCGGAACACCCTGAGTTCTATGCTACATATCGATTACTGAATCTTAAGGATCATTTTGAATATAGTGACAAACTCACACTTTCTGTGGTAGACTTAAAGCATATAGAATTGGCTACCGAAGCTGACAAAGCATATGGCATTGATAAATGGGCTGCTTTGTTCCGGTCTATTTCATGGGAGGAAATTCTTATGACTGCAAAAAACGATGAATACCTTATGGAAGCGACAAAGACTTTATATAATCTGAATGCGGACGATATGGTCAGACAACGTTGTCAGGCACGAATGGATGCTGAACTCCAGGAACAGTATCTGCTGAAGAAGATTGATACTCTGACTGCCGAGAATGCCGCGAAAGACGCAGAGATTGAATCTCTGAAAAAGGAACTTGCCAGTTTGCAGCAGAATGTATAACCATAACTTAACTTTAAAAGGAGCCGGAACATTTCATTCCGACTCCTTTTTTGATTCCATTCTACTATGTGAAATCTTATTTTGCCTTCGGCGCGAATTTCTTTCTCAGTACATACCACAGAGCACCTGCCACGCATACGGAGGAATAAGCACCGCAGATGATACCTACCATCAAAGGCAATGCAAAATCACGGATACTGGTCACACCCCAGATGTACAGAGCACCTACCATTACCAAGGTGGTAAGGGAGGTAAATAAGCTTCTGGATAATGTCTGCGTAATACTGCGGTTTACAACCTCCTGCAGGTCATCCTTCTTCGTCATGACTGCCATATTCTCACGTACACGGTCGAATACTACGATGGTGGCGTTGATGGAGTAACCTACGATGGTCAGCAGACACGCGATAAAAGTATTGCTGACGGATACTCTCGCCAGTGCGTAGAAGGTGATCACTACCAGCACGTCATGGAGCAGGCAGGCAATACTGCTGACACCGAAACGGATATCGCTGAAACGGAAGCGGATATAGATCAGCATGCAGATGATTGCTACTGCTACCGCCAGGATCGTATCGGACTTCATTTCATTACTGATGGTGGAGCTGATGGTCTCGGAAGTAATCAGAGACTCATCTACGCCGAAGTTATCCACAAATACCTGATTCAGAGCCTGTCTCTGATCCACATCCAGAGAGTTGGTCTTGAAGATAACTTCATTGGAACCCTGCACGGTCTGGATCTGTACTGCACTGCCGGTGGTGCTCTCGATCAGAGGAACCATCTGGCTATTGATCTCATCCAGGGTATAGCTTTCGTTGAATGTAACAGTAGTTGCGGTACCGCCCTTGAACTCCAGACTGTAGTTCAGTGCATCACCACTGTTTACTTTATATACTCCCATGGTAATGAATCCAACCAGGATCACTGCCAGAGACAGTCCAAAGAAAATACCCTTCTTGCCGAGGAAGTTGATCGGCTTGTGCTCCTTGCCGATACCATACCACTTAGTATCTTTCAGTCCCAGTGCGTAGAAAGCTTTCATAATGTACTTGGTCACTACCAGTGCAGTGAACATGGATAATACGATACCAAGTGCCAGCGTCTGTGCGAAGCCTTTGACAGTACCGGGGCCTAACAGCCACAGCACTGCCGCTGCGATCAGGGTAGTCACGTTACCGTCGATAATAGCGGACAGTGCCTTGTCATAACCGATCTGCATAGCACTCTTAACAGTCTTGCCTGTTGCCAGTTCCTCACGGATACGGGCAAATACGATAACGTTGGCATCCACTGCCATGCCGATAGACAGGATGATACCTGCGATACCGGACAGGGTCAGGGTTATGTCAAAGCCGTTCAGCAGCAATACTACCAATGCCACATAAATACCCAGTGCAATGACAGAAGCAAATCCGGGCAGGAAATATACTGCAATCATGAAAACAGCCACTACGATAAATCCGATCACAGCTGCTTTTAAACTGGTGGAGATTGCTTCCACACCCAACTGTGCACCAACTACCTTGGAATGCAGCTCTTCCAGCTCCAGCTTCAGTCCACCGATACGGATGGTGGAAGCCAGGCTCTCTGCCTCTTCATAGGAGTTCATAGGAGAGATCTGTGCATTACCATCGGAGAACACACCTTTTACGGAAGGAACACTTACAAAGGATCCATCATAATAGATACCCAGGGTCTCGCCCTTCTCGTAAGCATTTCTGGTAGCCTCTTCAAACTTCTTAGTGCCTTCCTCCGTCATCACCAGATCTACCGCATAAGTGGAATTGCCCATCGTCTGGTCCTTGATAGAGCCTGCGGTAGCAGTCTTGACATCTGTACCCTCCAGCATGATGGATCCATCTGCCTTCAGTTCATCGATGGTCTTATTCAGAGCGTACGCATAGCTTACATTGCCCTGTGCATCGGTTACTGCCTGCATAGAGTAGTTCGTATTGCCGTCCTTGTCTGTCTCTGCAATGAAATACAGGGAACCGGGACGTCCCAACTCTTCCAGGATCTTGTTGGCATCTGTTACACCGGGAATCTCGATATTGATACGATCGGTACCCTCCTGGTATACAATAGCCTCTTTACTGTAGTTCTCAACACGCTTCTGCAGCTTGGCAATAGTATCTGCCATGTCCGTTGCATCCGGCTCTTCATCGCCTACCACCTGATAAGTGATACTGACACCACCGGCCAGATCCAGTCCCAGACTTATGTCTGAAGCACTGGCAGTTCCTTCCGCATCTACGCCATACAGATCCACATAGCCGACACCCAGCAGGACCAGAAGGGCGCAGAGCAGAATGATGATTGCTTTACTTTTTTTCATCTTTCCTTTGTCCTTTCTATTCTTCTGAAGCTTCTGCTGCTTCCGCAGCCTTCAGCATGATAGCACATTCGATACGCTTTCTCTGCAGCTCACAGCCGATGTCATACGCATCATTGATATTGCCATGGAAATTATAGGAGTTCGCAGCACATCCGCCGCTACAATAGAACTTGGCAAAACACTTCTTACACTTGTCCTTTGCATAGACATTACAGCATTTGAACTCGTCACGGATATCATCTCTTACCACACCGGTATCCACATTGCCCATGAGGAACTTCTCGTTACCCACGAACTGATGGCAGGGAAACAAGTCTCCCCAGGGAGTAACCGCCAGATATTCGGTACCGGATCCGCAGCCGGAGAGTCTCTTGGCTACGCAGGGACCGCCCTGCAGATCGATCATAAAGTGGAAGAAATTGAAAGCCTTGCCCTCTTTCTTACGCTTGATCATTTCTACTGCCAGTTTATCGTATTCTTCCTTTAAGATCGGAAGATCCTCTTCTCTGATGGCATAATCATCCGTAGGCTGTGCCACAACGGGCTCCACGGAGATCTGTTTGAATCCCAGATCTGCCAGATGCAGAACGTCCTTGGAGAAATCGAGATTATTGTGGGTGAACGTACCACGCACATAATAGTTCATCTGGTCTCTGCTCTCCGCTACCTTCTGGAACTTGGGAACAATGATGTCATAGCTGCCCTGTCCGCCACGGAAAGGACGCATCTTGTCGTTGATCTCCTTACGTCCATCGATACTCAGCACGATATTACCCATTTCCTTATTCACGAACTCCAGGATCTCATCATTTAATAAGATACCATTGGTAGTCAGGGTAAAACGGAACTTTTTATTGTTGGACTTCTCTAAGCTTCTGCCGTATTCTACCAGCTGCTTTACCACATCCCAGTTCATCAGTGGTTCGCCGCCGAAGAAATCCACTTCCAGGTTCACACGGTTGCCGGAATTGGCTACCAGGAAATCCAGTGCCTTTTTGCCGACCTCAAAGCTCATCAGTGCTCTTCTGCCGTGGTACTCACCCTCTTCCGCAAAGCAATATCTGCAGGCAAGGTTACAGTCATGGGCAATGTGCAGGCACAGTGCCTTGACTACGGTCTGACGCTTCTTAAAATCAAAAATGTAATTCTCATAAATATCGGGAGCAAACAGCTGTCCTGCCTTCTCCAGTTCCAGGACCTCGTCCACCGCTTCGGTGATCTCTTCCTGGGGATAGGGGATATTTGCAAGATTCAGTACAGCAGCCTTGATGGTGTCCGCATCCTTGATACCTTCTGTCACCAGAGGCTCTACCAGCGGAATCATATCATACACAATATCATCTACCACATGGACAGAACCACTGTTCACATCCATAACGATATTATAGCCGTTGCTCTTATACTGGTGTATCACAGTTCTATTCCTCTTCTTTCTACTTCTTATTGCTTAAAATACATTAACATTAACTATCGGAACCCCATTCGCAAAATCATCCTCCGGACTTTCCTGAATAACATGCCTGCATGTTATTTGCTCATGTGGTTACTTCGCCGTATTTTGCCGGACGTATCTTCTTACGTATGCAAGCATCCGACAAAGAATACGCTGTCATCTCCAGCTCCGAATAGTTAACAGAGAATAAGCAGCGACCTGAATCGCTGCTTACGTTAGTCTCTTCTCATTTTCTTAGATTATTTAATCTTTTCACAACTCTGGTTTCCTACAGTGCAGGAAGTCTTACATGCAGACTGGCAGGAAGTCTGGCACTCGCCGCAGCCGCCCTTTTTCATAGATTCCTTTAAATCTCTGGTTGTTAAAGTCTTAATATGCTTCATTAAAAATAGCCTCCTTATGATTTCAAAGCGCCTATAGACGCCAGCGTGTATATAAACATACAGACACGCAACTCATTTTTGCTCATTATATCATGTATTTGGCATTTGTAAAAGCTTTTTTTCTCAAAAACCGTTAAATTCCTGTCCATTTCTGTATTTTACCCTAACATTCCGCCCAGTGTCCCCCCGGCCACACACAATACCATTGTGGTCCAGAAGGAATTGCCCAATGCAGTTTCCGGCGTTTTGATCAATACGGATACCACCGCCAGTATCACGAAATATGCTGCCCCTAGCAGTGCTCCCCAAAGAAACTTCTGCGTCTTCATCTTTTTTCCTGCCAAAAATCCCGCCATAAAGGTAGTTATGACATAAATAGCAGAGATTGCAATGGTCACCATTCCTTCCGTCAGATGCAATTTATACAATAAAAGTGCCAACAGACATAAAAGCAACAGTGTCAGCACATAGGATGCCAGCAGACATTTTGCCAGTGCAAGCACCGGAACCCCTTCTTTTCTCTCGCCTCTTTTTTCCATGTTGCTCCTCCTTTTTACCTATGTAAAATGTATATTCAAATCATTCGGAAAACTTGACAACTATTCCTGTCCTATTGTATATTGTTGCTTAATAACTTATAAATGGGGCTTATGCCTACTACTATTATTTAAGAAGGAGTGAACTTTTTTGGATACCTCTGGTGTCATACAACTTGTTTCTATCGTAATTCTGATTTTTCTATCCGGCTTTTTCTCTTCTGCCGAGACTGCGCTGTCCACGGTCAACCGTGTACGGATGCGTACCCTGGAAGAGGAAGGCAGCAAGCGTGCTGCACGCGTCAACAAAGTCCTGGACAATTACAGTAAAATGATCAGTACCATTCTGATCGGCAACAATATTGTCAATCTGACTGCATCTTCCCTGGCAACAACATTAGCTATGCGAATCAATCTGGCTGTAGGTATCGCAACCGGTGTTCTGACCATTGTCGTGCTGCTCTGCGGCGAAATCGTACCCAAGACCTGGGCAATACTGTATTCTGAGAAGCTGGCCCTGACATATTGCAATGTAATCTATTTTCTGATGCAGGTGCTCACGCCGGTCATCTTCATTGTGGATCTGCTGTCCCACGGTATCATGAAGCTGTTACATATCGATCCCAACAAAAAAGCCAGCACCATGACTGAAAGCGAGCTGAAAACCTACGTGGACGTCAGTCATGAGGACGGTGTCATCGAATCCGAGGAACGCAAGCTGATCTACAATGTGTTCGATTTTTCCGATGCCCACGCCAAGGATATCATGATTCCACGCATCAATATGGTAACGGTCAGTCTGGATGCTACTTATGACGATGTTCTGGCAGTTTTCCGGGATTCCATGTATACCAGGCTTCCGGTCTATGAGGATGACAAGGACAATATTATCGGTCTGATCAATATCAAGGACTTTATCCTGACGGAGGATCAGAGTGCTTTCCATGTGGGAAACATTTTGCGTGATGCTTACTATACTTACGAGTACAAGAAAATCGCAGACCTCATGTATGAGATGCGGGAAAAGACCACCAATGTCTCTTTCGTATTGAATGAATACGGTGCTACCGTTGGTATGATCACTCTGGAGGATCTGTTAGAAGAGATCGTCGGTGAGATCCGTGACGAATACGATGAGGACGAGGAAGAACTGATCCAGAAGATGTCAGAAGATACTTATCTGGTGGAAGGCAGCATGAAGCTGGATGACATCAACGACGTTCTTGGAACAAATCTGACCAGTGAAGATTATGACTCCATCGGCGGTCTGATCATCGACTGTCTGGATCGTCTGCCGGAGGATGGTGAGGAAGTTACCCTGGAGAACGGTATTCACTTGAAGGT
Organism: Lachnospiraceae bacterium GAM79; assembly: GCA_003584705.1. Lineage (GTDB taxonomy): Bacteria > Bacillota > Clostridia > Lachnospirales > Lachnospiraceae > Acetatifactor > Acetatifactor acetigignens. The sequence continues at coordinate 1,528,089 of AP018536.1, read as the reverse complement.
ACAGGGTATCGACCAGAACCGTATCATCAAGGTACTGATGACGATTCCAGAACCCAACGAAGAACATGTGGAACACAGTTCCGAGACCTCTGAGAATCACGAATAACTCTGACGGTTCCGCAGTCCCTGAGGCACACGGACAGTTCTGGCACTCCCGCAGCTTTTGCGATCCACGAACCGCACCGGCACTTACGCTCTTTTGATATCCACGAACCGCACCGGCACTTACGCTCTTTTGAGATCCACAAACCGCACCGGCACTTCCGCTCTTTTGTGAATTATGAATGGGAATAACGAAAGGAATACAAATGTCACAGGATAAAAATACACAAAACAAGAAAACAAAAATGCCTTCCAAACAGATCTTCGCGATCATTGGAATTATTCTGCTGGTGCTTTTATATGTCGTGACGCTTTTTGCGGCGATCTTCGACAGCTCCGCCAGCCACGCGCTATTCGCCACCTGCCTGCTAGCCACCGTGGCCATCCCTCTTCTCATCTGGATCTACACCTGGATGTTTGGAAAACTGACAAACCGCTCCACCTTCGCAGACTTCCATCCGGAAGAAAAGGAGAACGAAAATAAATAGCAAGTTAGTTTGGTGTAAAAAGCCCCAAAACAACAAATTCCGTACAAAAAAGTTCCGAAATCAGGATTTTTTGTACGGAATTTCTTTATTTTGCTTGTGTAGCGAAAATAGAGACTTTTTACATAGCAAAATCTTATGTTTTTGTATTTTTTTCGTAGAAATTGGCGTTTTGAATACAAACAGAACTCCCTCCGCTACGAACCATTTAGCAGTCCACGCCGAGCTTACGCAGTTCCTCTTCCGCCTGCTCTTTGGTCAGGAAGTGGATGCCGTGGATACCCTGTTCTTCGGCCGCCTTCACATTCACCAGCGTATCATCCAGGAAAACGCTCTCATCTGCCTTTAATCCATAGCGTTTCAGAAGCAGCTGGTAGATCTCCGGTTCGGGCTTGATCAGCTGATCCTTGTAGGACAGGATGCCACCTTCCATCTCCGGCAGGAAATTCAACGCTTCCGCACATTCTGTCTCTGCCTTGTGTGAGAAGTTGGACAGATAATACACATGGTATCCCTTTGCTTTCAGTTCCTGTAACCAGGGAATAGCGTAAGCTCTGGGGGTTACCATGCCAGCGATATTCTCGAACGCCTGATGCAGTTCTTTCTCCAGTTCCGGTGCATCCTTTACAAATGCAGCCAGAACCTGCTCGTCCGTCCAGGTACCGCGGTCATACTCTGCCCACAGCGGATGCATAATAGATGCCTTTGCGATTTTTTTGATCATTTCCGCATCAAATCCCTTGTCCGCCAGAAATCCCTCCCAGCGATAGTCTGTCAACACATTGCCAATGTCAAAAATTATATTGCGTATCATAACTCTTCTCTCCTATTCGTTTTACTAGTCAAAGCAGTTCCGTTTCCGCCGGTATATCCTCTTTTTGCCGTCACTTTTATATCTTCGCTTCTTCCTGTCTGTCCAGCTCCATGATCTCCAACAGTTTCTCCGCAGCCGGAGCCATAGGCATCTTCGTGTTCCTAACGACACAGAATTGACGCTTCGGTATTATTTTATTGAATCTAAGTTCGAAAAGCAAGCCGGATTCCACATAATCTCGGGCAAAATCCCGCATCACACAGCCAACACCCAGATTTCGTCTCACAAACTGTACGATCATATCGCTGGTGGCCAGTTCGAACTCCGGCTGCACATATACTCCGTTTCCCGCCAGAAATTCATCCATGTAGCTGCGGCTGCTGGTATTTTTCTCCAGGAAAATAAGAGGCAGACTTTCCAGTTTCTGAAAATCCAGCGTCCGGTTCTTGTAGCTGAAAAATCTTCTTCCCGCCACGAAGACATCCTCAATCTCCCGCACCGGTATCATCTGAATATCAGGTCTCTCCGGAAACGGCGTACTGACAATTCCGAAGTCAATGTGTCCCTCTCTTAAATAATTCAATGTCTCCGGTGTCGGCGCATTGGTGACGATCACCTTGATCCCGGGGTACTGTTCATGGAACTTTTCCAGATAGGGAAGCAGATAAAACTGCAATGTCATATCGCTGGCACCGATGCGGACTTCTCCCAGTTCCATATTCTGCATCTGGTGAACCTTCTTCACACCCATTTCGATCTGTTCGTACCCTTTTGCCACATAGGAATACAACAGTTCTCCCTCACTGGTCAGCCGTACTCCCTTGGCCGCCCGGTGGAACAGGGCGGCATCCAGGGTATTTTCCAGCTGCTTGATGGCCTGACTGACCGCCGGCTGTGAAATTGACAGTTCCCCGGCCGCTTTGGTCACACTCCCACATTTTGCCACATAATAAAATACTTTATACGCTTCCAGATTATTGATCATATCTCGCTGTCTCCATCTCAAAATTACTATCAGACACTGGTTTTTGTTCCTTCACAGTAAAAATCTGTAACTATTCAGAGCCATGCAAAACTGCGTTCTGCGAATGCTTGCATTCAGCCAGATACTGTGTAATCAAAATTCCTGCCGGATTCATCGTATACTAAAAAGGACACGGGCTGATCTCATACCAGCACCATGCCCTTTCCATTCTCATTCACATTTTACAGATGTTTTTTCCATCAAAGATTATCCTATCTCTCCGCATTTGACAGCATTTATTTCTTCAAAGGACTCTCACGATAGATGATATCTTCCCTTCCCGGGCCGTTGCTGACCATGGTGATAGGGAATCCGATCTGCTCCTCAATGAATTCCACATACTTTCTGCAGTTCTCCGGCAGTTCATCGAAGTTGCGGATACCGCGGATATCGCACTTCCAGCCAGGGAGCTTTTTCAGTACGGGCTTTGCCTTTTCCAGCTTGTAGGTAACAGGGAAATCAGTGGTAACTTCACCGTCGATCTCATACCCTACACATACAGGGATCTCATCCAGATATCCCAGTGCATCCAGTACGGTAAATGCCACATCAGTAGCGCCCTGCAGACGACAGCCGTACTTGGTGGCAACACAGTCGAACCATCCCATACGTCTGGGACGTCCGGTAGTTGCACCGAACTCACCACCGTCACCGCCGCGGTGACGTAATTCATCTGCTTCGTCACCGAAGATCTCAGATACGAAAGCACCTGCTCCTACGGAAGAGGAATATGCCTTACTTACGGTAACGATCTGCTTGATCTCATAAGGAGGGATACCTGCACCGATGGCACCGTAAGCTGCCAACGTGGAGGAAGAAGTTACCATGGGGTAAATTCCGTGATCCGGATCCTTCATGGTTCCTAACTGGCCCTCTAACAGAATGGTCTTGCCCTCTTTCAGTGCCTTATCTAAGAATACGGATACATCGCATACAAAAGGTGCGATCATATCTCGATACTCATGCAGGGTATTTAACAGCTCTGCGGGATCGATCAGGGGCTTGTGATACAGATGCTCTAAGATGACATTCTTCATCTCACTGACACGCTGTACTTTTTCCTGCAGCAGTTCTTCATCAAACAGCTCACTTACCTGGAAACCGATCTTCGCATACTTATCAGAATAGAAAGGTGCGATACCGGACTTGGTAGATCCGAAGGACTTACCGCCCAGTCTCTCCTCTTCATACTGATCAAATAAAATATGGTAAGGCATTACCATCTGTGCACGATCAGACACCAGAATCTTGGGCATGGGAACATTTCTGTCTGTGATAGACTTGATCTCTTTCATCAGGATCGGAATGTTTAATGCCACACCGTTACCAATCACGCTGGTGGTATGATTGTAAAATACACCGGAAGGAAGGGTGTGCAGAGCAAATTTACCATAATTGTTCACGATGGTATGTCCTGCATTCGCGCCGCCCTGAAAACGTACGATAATGTCCGCTTTCTCTGCCAGCATATCTGTGATCTTTCCTTTTCCTTCGTCGCCCCAGTTGGCTCCTACAACTGCCTTTACCATGTTTTCCTCCATTCTTTACCACGGTTTCTGTGATAAATCTACATCCAATATCTTATTCCGGGTGATCCAAAGAAACTCCTGCTTCTCTTTCTCACACCTTTACAGTATACAACACTTTATGGTATAAGTAAAATCAATATTTATTATATTTTATATAACCTACATCTATATTCAAAACGCGTAGCGTTTTGCCATGCGAAACTTAGAACTTCTTCACGAAAGAGCCTATGCTCTGAGTGATTAGAAGTTCTTTTCGCATTATTCTCTGCCATCCCAACAGTAGGTGCACAGCTTCTCTCTGCCGATGCCCACGGACTCAATCATATCATCCAATCTCTGAAACTGCAATGTGGTGAACTTCAGCTGTTTGCAGATCCGTCCTACCATCTCCTCGTATTCCGGAGTATCGGGATTCACATAGTTCTTCAGATCGATTTCTCTGCCCTCCTGCTCAATCTCCTTGATCACACGGCGGGTGATCAGATCCATCTCGGAAGAAGATCTGGAAAAGTTCAGGTACTTGCAGCCATATAACAGAGGCGGACAGGCCGGACGGATATGTACTTCCTTTGCACCGCTCTGGTACAGGAATTCCGTGGTCTCTCTTAACTGTGTGCCGCGGACAATAGAATCGTCGATCAACAACAGACTCTGATCCTGGATCAGATCATGTACCGGGATCAGTTTCATCTTTGCGATCAGATTTCTCTGGGTCTGGATCGTCGGCATAAAGGATCTGGGCCAGGTGGGGGTATACTTAATAAACGGACGGGAAAAAGGAATTCCCGAGCGGTTGGCATATCCCACTGCATGAGCGGTACCGGAATCCGGCACTCCTGCTACGATATCCGGTTTTACATTATCACGCTCCGCCAGCTTGGCACCGCATTGATAACGCATCTTCTCTACACTGATGCCTTCATAGGATGAGGACGGATATCCGTAATAGACCCACAAAAACGTACAGATCTTCATATCCTTGCCGGGCTTCACCAGGGTTCGTACACCTTCCGGTGTCACCACGGCGATCTCTCCCGGTCCCAGCTCTCTCACGGGCTGGTATCCCAGATTCAGATAAGCAAAGCTCTCAAAGGAGACGCAATAAGCCCCCTCCTTTTTGCCTACTGCCACCGGAGTACGGCCCATCTTATCTCTGGCCGCATAGATTCCCTTGGGTGTCATGATCAGTAAGGTCATGGAACCGTCGATGATCTCCTGGGCGTACTGAATGCCCTCCACCAGATTGTCCTTCTGGTTGACAATGGCCGCCACCAGCTCCGTGGCATTGATGTCACCGCCGCTCATCTCCAGGAAATGAGAATGTCCCTTCGCAAACAGATCCTTGATGATGGCATCCGTATTGTTGATCTTGCCCACGGTGGTAATAGCATAAGTTCCGTGATGGGAACGCACCATCAGCGGCTGGGGCTCAAAATCGGAAATACAGCCGATGCCCAGATGTCCGTGCATCTCATTGACATCCTTGTCGAACTTCGTACGGAACGGTGCATTCTCTATGTTGTGAATGGCTCTGTTGTAACCTTCTTCTTTGCTGTAGACTGCCATGCCGGCACGTCTGGTTCCCAGATGGGAATGATAATCCGTTCCAAAGAACAGATCAAACACACAGTCTTCTTTTGCTGCGACTCCAAAAAATCCACCCATTTTCGTCTCCTGCTTTCTTATCATTCTGTAACGATTCAGAGCCATGTAAACATCAAAAGATCACCGATGAATGAGGTTCTGAATAGTTTTCGTTTCCACAAATTACTTCAGCAGAAAACGTTTATACGTTGATCTCGGCCTTTACACCCAGTAAGTCCTTGTTGGCCTCTAAGATCGGGCTGATCACATTTTTAAGGAAAGCTTCCACCTGCTCTTTGGAACGTCCGATATACTTGGACGGATCCATGGATGCTTTCAGTTCCTCCAATCCCATGGGGAATGCGGGATCTGCGGCGATCAGCTCCAGGAGGTTATTCTCTTTTCCTTCTACCTTCACATTGCGTCCGGCCTCCATGGAAAGCTCACGAATACGCTCATGCAGTTCCTGACGGTTGCCGCCTAACTTTACGGCATCCATCATAATATTCTCGGTAGCCATGAAAGGAAGCTCGCTCATCATGTGCTTTTCAATTACCTTCGGATATACTACCAGTCCGTCTACCACATTCAGGCACAGATCCAGAATACCATCGATGGCAAGAAAGCCTTCGGGAATAGACAGTCTCTTGTTGGCAGAATCGTCCAGCGTTCTCTCGAACCACTGGGTTGCGGAAGTAATGGCGGGATTCAGCGCATCCACCATCACATAACGGGACAGGGAAGCAATACGCTCACTTCTCATGGGATTACGCTTGTAAGCCATGGCGGAGGAGCCGATCTGGTTCTTCTCGAAGGGCTCTTCCACTTCCTTCAGATGCTGTAACAGGCGGATGTCATTGCTCATCTTATGAGCGGATGCCGCAATACCGGCCAGCACGTTGGCTACTCTGGTATCCACCTTGCGGGAATAAGTCTGACCGGATACAGGATAGCACTCCTTGAATCCCATCTTGGCTGCAATCATGGGATCGATCTTGTCGATAGTCTCCTGATCTCCGTTGAACAGTTCCAGGAAAGAAGCCTGGGTTCCGGTGGTTCCCTTAGAGCCTAACAGCTTCATGGTACACAGAACGTGATCCAGATCCTCCAGATCCAGTGAGAACTCCTGTAACCACAACGTTGCTCTCTTGCCTACGGTTGTAGGCTGTGCAGGCTGAAAATGAGTAAATGCCAGGGTAGGCTGTGCCTTATACTTATCAGCGAAATCCGCCAGTTCCTTCATAACATTGATCAGCTTTTTTCTGACAAGCTTCAGTGCCTCGGTCATCACAATAATGTCGGTGTTGTCACCCACATAGCAGGAGGTTGCGCCCAGATGGATGATTCCGGCTGCCTTGGGGCACTGCTGTCCGTATGCATACACATGGCTCATAACGTCATGACGTACCAGTTTTTCACGCTCTTTTGCCACATCGTAATTAATGTCCTCAGCATGGGCCTTCAGTTCCTCGATCTGCTCATCTGTGATAACGGGCTTACCGTCCTGGGACAGTCCCAGCTCTTTCTCCGTCTCTGCCAGTGCAATCCACAGCTTTCTCCATGTACGGAATTTCATATCCGGGGAGAAAATATACTGCATCTCCTTGCTTGCATAGCGTTCGGATAACGGGCTCTGATATCTGTCTGTACCTGTACTCATTTGTCTGCTCCTCTTATTTTCTAATTTATTGCAACCATTCAAAACCCATCCCTCACATTCACAAAACCGTATGCTTCTCATACTTTCCCGCTGCTTCGCAGCTAATTTTGTTCATGTGTGGGATGGTGACTCTACTCGAGTCACCTTACAAATAAGAAAACTGCTACTTACATGCAGGCATGACGTATCAGTTTTTCTTATTCTGCGGTTTTCTGAATAGTTATTGTTTATTTGTCAAATTCTCCGCGGATATCTTCCGCAGGCGGTTCCATCGGGTATTTTCCGGTAAAGCAGCCCTTGCAGATGCCAAGATTACCGCCCACCAGTTCTTCCAGTCTCTCAATCTTCAGATAATCCAGGCTGTCCGTGCCGATCAGATCACTGATCTCCTTGATGGAACGGTTATATGCGATCAGCTGGTCTCTCGCCGGAACGTCTGTGCCGAAATAGCAGGGCCACAGAAACGGCGGTGAACTGACTCTCATATGTACCTCTTTGGCTCCGGCTTCCCGTAACATCTTTACGATACGGTCGGAGGTGGTGCCGCGGACAATGGAATCATCGATCATGATGACACGCTTGCCCTCCACGGCTTCCCGGATAGGGTTCAGTTTGACCTGAACGCTGCTTTCTCTGCTCTTCTGCTTCGGTTTGATGAAGGTTCTGCCCACATAGGCATTTTTCACGAAGCCCATGCCGTAAGGGATTCCCGACTGCATGGAATATCCCATGGCTGCGCAGTTGCCGGATTCCGGTACGCCGATGACCAGATCCGCATCCACCGGGGAATCCATAGCCAGGAACTTTCCGGCCAGAATACGGGAATCGTATACGCTGACGCCGTCGATAAAGCTGTCGGGTCTGGCGAAATAAATATACTCAAAAATACATCTGGCGGTCTCCGCAGGCTTTAATACATGGGTGGTATCGGACTCAATTCCTTTCTCCGGGGAAATGGTCACGATCTCGCCGGGAAGCACATCCCGGACGAACTCGGCACCTACCGTATCCAGAGCGCAGGTCTCGCTGGACAGAAAATACGCATTGTCTCTCTTGCCGATGCATAACGGCTTAAATCCATAAGGATCTCTGGCGCCGATCAGCTTTCTGGGAGACATCACCACCAGGGAATAGGCTCCCTTGATCTTCGTCATGGCTCTGCCCACAGCTTCCTCTACCGATTTGGAATTCAAACGCTCTCTGGCAATATGATAAGCAATCACCTCGGAATCAATGGTGGTCTGGAAAATAGCACCGGTATACTCCAGTTCTCTTCGAAGCTCCGGCGCATTGATCAGGTTACCGTTATGGGCCAGTCCCAGAGTACCCTTTACATAATTCAGTACCAGAGGCTGTGCATTCTCTCTGGTGGATCCTCCCGCTGTAGAATAGCGGACATGTCCCACACCGATGTCACCTTTTAACTTCTCCAGCTGTTCCGGTGTAAATGCCTCATTGACCAGTCCCATGTCTTTGCTGCTTAAGACTTTGCCCTTGGGCCCATTCGTGTCACTGACGGCAATACCGCAGCTTTCCTGGCCTCTGTGCTGCAATGCCAGAAGGCCGTAATAAATCGTGGATGCCACGTCGTGTCCGTCGAAATCATACACGCCGAAAACGCCACATTCTTCCTTTAATTTGTCATTATTTTCTGTCTGAATATAAATGTTGTCCGTCACTTGTAAGCCTTACCTTTCCTGCCTGCCCCGTGAAAAAAAAAAAACTAAAAAACCGTACCCTACAGATCCTTGCCTGTCAGCATCTTGTAAGCCTGAAGGTATTTGTCAATGGTCTTCTCCACGATGTCCTCCGGCAGCTTCCAGCCTTTTTCAGGGTTGGCTTTCAGCCAGTCACGGGCGAACTGTTTGTCAAAGGAAGGCTGGCCATGTCCGGGCTCGTAGCCGTCTACCGGCCAGAAACGGGAGCTGTCGGGAGTCAATACTTCATCCCCCAGTACCATGTTGCCGTTCTCATCCAGTCCGAACTCGAACTTGGTATCTGCGATAATGATTCCTTTGGTCAGTGCATAATCCGCACATTTTTTATAAATAGCGATGGTATAGTCACGAAGCTTGGCCGCATATTCTGCGCCCTTGCCGGGGAAACGCTTCTCCAGATATTCCACACTCTGCTCATAGGAGATATTCTCATCATGATCTCCGATCTCTGCCTTGGTGGAAGGGGTATAGATGGGCTCGGGAAGCTTATCTGCCTCCTTCAGACCTTCCGGAAGCTTGATACCGCATACGGTACCGTTCTTCTTGTAGCTTTCCCAGCCGCTTCCGGTAATGTATCCACGAACGATGCACTCGATGGGGAGCATGTTCAGCTTCTTGCACATCATGCTGTTGCCGTCGAATTTCGGCTGTCTGAAAAATTCGGGCATATCCTTAACGTCAGCGGATACCATATGATTGGGAATCACATCCTCAGTCATATCAAACCAGAATTTCGACATCTGGGTCAATACAGTTCCTTTCTTTGTTACTGTGTTGTCCAAGATCACATCAAAGCAGCTGATACGGTCAGTTGCCACCATGATCAGGGTGTCTCCGTTGTCATAGATCTCACGAACTTTGCCTTCCTTGATCGGTTTCATTTCCTGTACGCTCATACCATCAGTCCTCGCATTCTTATGTTTTTCAGTCTTTTATTGAAACAGGTGTGGGCAAGATACACCCACACCTAATAGATAAACAGATTTGCGAAAAAAAATCAATATATTTTTACTGCAACTTTCCGATAAATTCCCGAACCCGGGCATTTTCCGTTGTAAAAAGTGCTTCGGGAGAACCTTCCTCCACGATCACACCCTGTTCCATGAAAATAATGCGGTCGGATACTTCTCTGGCAAACTGCATCTCATGGGTTACGATGATCATGGTCATATGTTCACTTGCCAGCTGTCTGATCACCTTTAATACTTCTGCCGTCAATTCCGGATCCAGTGCCGAGGTCGGCTCATCGAAGAACAGGATCCTGGGCTGCAGTGCCAGTGCCCTGGCTATGGATACTCTCTGCTGCTGTCCGCCGGACAGCTGGTAAGGGTAGGCATCTGCCTTATCCGACAGTCCCAACTGTGCTAAAAGCTTCTCCGCCCTCGCCACGGCTTCTGTACGGCTTACCTTATCCACATGGATCGGCGCATCGATGATATTTTTCATCACCGTATAATGGGGAAAAAGGTTAAAATTCTGGAACACCAGTCCGAAACATTTCCGGATCTTATGTAATTCTGCCTTGGACGCATATTCGCACTGTATTCTGCCGTTTTTATCCGTTTTCTCCGAAGCTGCCGTCTGCCCTAAATAGATCAGCTCACCACCGTCCATTTTCTCCAGAAGCGTTGCACAGCGAAGCAATGTGGATTTGCCGGAACCGGAGGGGCCGATGATGGAGACAACTTCTCCTTCGTTAACTTTCAGGGATATATCCTTCAGCACCCCGTTGCCGTCAAAACTTTTTTTCACATGATTCATTTCCAAAAGGACCATATTTCCGCACTGCTCCTATCTGTAATAAGATGTCTTCTTCTCCAGATACTCCATGAAAGAAGCCACCACGAGATTGAAGATATAATAGAACACACCTGCTGCCAACAGGGGAAGCACACTGGTCTGTGCCGCTCCGATCTGCTTTGCCACCGTGAACATTTCCGCAATGGAAATGGTAAATGCCATGGAGGTATCTTTGACCAGCGTAATGGTCTCATTGGTCACTGGCGGGAGAACCCGCTTCACCACCTGCGGCAGAATGATCTTCACGAAAGTCTGTGCCTTGCTGTAGCCCAGCACCTCCGCAGCCTCATACTGCCCCACCGGTATGGACTCAATGCCCGCACGGTAGATCTCTGCAAAATATGCCGCATAATTGATCACGAATGCCAGTATCACCGCCGGGAAACGATACCCCGTTCCCACCTGCATGCGGAATACATAAAAGGGAGCAAAATACACCACGATGATCTGTAACATCAGAGGGGTTCCTCTCATGATGGATATGTATATTTTGGAGATAATGCGGATCACCTTACATCCTGACATTCTTCCGAAGGCTACGATCAGCCCCAGAGGAAGGGAAAACAAAAGGGTCAGTACAAATATTTCCACCGTTATCAGAAAGCCCTCTGCCAGTTGGGCACTCATGGTCAGCAAACTCATGAATTCTACTCCTTAACTATCCTTAGTTGATTATTTACCGAGACATACGCTGTCGGTCAGTCCCCATTTTTCAGCGATCTGTGCGAAGGTACCATCCGCTGCCATTTCGTCCAGTGTCTTCTGTACGGTATCTCTCAGTTCATCATTACCCTTCAGGAAACCTACTGCATACTGCTCTACAGCCAGCTTATTGTCCTCGCCCTGCAGCATAACGAATTTTCCTTCTTCTCTCTGCGCAATCTGATACTGTGCCACACCGATATCAATGGCTACGGCATCTACCGCACCCTGCTCCAGATCCATGAAAGCGGTATTGTAGTCCGCATATTCGATCAGCTGGGAGAAGGAATCACGCAGTGCAATGTTGTCTGCATTTTCTTCATCGTTCAGAGCAGCCAGTGCGGAGGAATCCTTCTGTACTGCTACCACCTTGCCTGCCAGTTCTTCCTTGTTCTGTACACCGGAAGCAGACGCTACGACGAATACCTGACTGTTGTCGATATAGGGCTCTGTCCAGGTGTAGGCATCTTCTCTGCCGTTCATGGTGAAACCGTTCCAGATACAGTCAATGGCCCCGGAAGAAAGCTCCATATCCTTGGCATCCCAGTCGATAGGCTGCTTTACCAGCTCCCAGCCCTGTCTCTTGCATACTTCTGCTGCCAGATCCAGGTCAAAGCCTACATATTCTCCACTGTCATCACGATATCCGTAAGGGGGAAATTCCGCATCGAAACCTACGGTAAATGTTTTCTCAGATCCTTTAGAACCACAGCCGGTAAGAGCACCTGCTGCCATGCTGATTGCCAGTAATGCCACTAATACTCTTTTCATAATACATCCTCCCGTTCTGCCACTCACTGTTGGCCGCGTCGTATACTTTAGCATGGTAAATTGCTAACACGGTGTCATAGTAACACAACGAGAGGTGTCTTGTCAATTCTTTATCGGTCGTACCGCTCCACCATGGCCAGGATCTCCTGGGCATATTTCGGATAGGTGGCTGCGATGTCTTTTACTTCGTTTCTTGCACTCTCTGCTACTTCCTGATTGTAGTCCATCTGTTTACGGAGCACCTGTCTTCTCTGGATCAGTTCGTGACGGATCTCCACCATTTCCCGCTTGTCCAAAAGCGCAGCTGTCTGGCTGATCCAGCGCTCCGGCATCTGCACACGGTAACCGGCCAGCTGCTGTACCAGCTGCTTCTGGTAGTACTCGATCTTAGCTTCCGCCTCTGCGAACTGCTTCCGCTCTTCCTTTTCGTCCTGATACATTTTCCACTGTTTTTCCAGCTTTGCTGCACTGTCCGTATTGTACTTCAGATACAGATATTCCATCAGCTGACAGTTGTTCACATAGCGGATCTTGACTTTATTCTGCAGCTGGATGATCTTGTTGATGGTCTTCTCCACCCGCTGCAGTTCCCGTCCTGCATCCATGTACCGGATGCAGACATAGGAGATGGCTACAGCTCCTGCACCTACTGCCAGAAAAAGTCCCACATAGACATCCATTTCAAAAGCATACTGCAGGATCACCAGCATGATCACACAGACGATCAATGCCGTAAGGAAAATGACAGCCATGCCCCGTTGGTTGTTCATCAGATTCTCCAGCTCATTTCTCCGGTATTCGTAGGCATGTCGTTCTCCGTCCAGTCTGTGCAGATCCTGCCTTATCAGATTGCCGTATTTCTCGCCGTCCCGAATCTTCTGAATGCCTTCTTCAATCTCGTTCTCTCTTTTGCGGATCGCATAGAAGTCCGCATCACGCATACGGTTCTTCTTTTCCCGGTATCTGCTGCGTTCCTGTTCCAGCCCGGCCAGCTTGCCGGCCACCCGGTTGACCTCTTCTCTCTGCTCTGCTGGCAGGGCCTCAATCTCATCCGTATCCGTCAGATAAGAAGTCACCAGCGTATACTCTCCCGTCAGGAGGTCGATCTCCTTGGAAGCCTCTGAGATCTGCTCCAGGCAATTTACAATGTAACGTTTTCTCTGGTCTTCCTCATCAAAATTCACACCGTTGCGGGTATAGACCAGCTGTTCCCAGTCCTCTTCCTGCTGTATCGGTTCTTTTTTCTTAAATAAACGGTTCCACCACGCCATAATTCTCTCCTGCTGTCTTCTCTATACGCTGACACTTGTCCGGTAACTGTTTTTCAGTGCCTGAGTCAGTCTCTCATTTTCCGCATCGTATTTCACCCTGTCGTTCACCCGCCAGTCACCACGCAGCCGTAGCTGTCGGTACTCCGGCTGCTGTTCCCATTCCCGTTCAAATTGCTCGATCCGCTTTTCCAGTTCCAGGGACTCCGTATAATTTTCCGGATTCTGCGCTGCAAATGCCACATAGGCATCCTCCGTCAGTTCCATTCTCTTTGCCGCCAGATAGGCATCCAGGTGTTCTCTGTCCGGATCGGTCTTCCAAGCTTCGTTAAAGTAATATGCCGCCTTGTCATAAAACATCAGCCCTGTCAGCGCCACACCCTTATTGTGCAGGATCGCCGCCCGGACTTTTCCCGCCGGAAGTTCCTTTCCTTCCTGTTCCAGATGGTTCCAGGTCTCCAGTAGCATATCATATCCACGGATGGCTGCCGCATATTTTCTTTTTTCCACCATATAGTCGATCTGGCTCTTGCGTTTCTCCAGATTGCTGAGTCCGGCTCCCTGCTTCAGTACCTGCTCCACCTGCAGGATTTCTTCCGGATCGTACATCCCCACATATTGCAGGATCGTCACCACGAACACACTTAAGGATCCCTGCTTATGTACCATGGGGTAGAGCTGTTTTGCCAGTTCCCACACTTTACATTCTTCTCCGATCCAGTCCACCAGCTTATCGTTCATGATGGACAGGTCTAACAGGAATGCATTCTCCTTTAGGCAATAGCACAACTCTTCCATACTATAGACCCGGATATCCAGGCCTTCCACATTATAGGCATTCTCGCAATATTCTCCTACACACAGACTTGCCTTCATTTTTCATCCTCATTTTCTCTGCCCCGGGCAGATCTACAACTCTATTTCTTCCTTCCAGATATGATGCGTAGCTGTTCGGAAGCTGCCAAAACCAAGATCCTCCAGTTCCACCTGCAGATGTGTTTCATCCTTCATCTCCACCTGAATCCGCAGTCTGGTGATTCCTTCCTGCAATTCTTCCGGCACGATTCTGGCGATCCGGCTGCCCTTTCCCGTCAGGGACGTGATCAGGATCTCCACCGCTCTTCCTTCCAGCAGGTAAAACTCTATGGTATTCTGCGCCTCGTACCAGTTGATTCCGGCGTCTAACAGTGCCTGATAGGATTCCTCTCCCTGTCTGCGCACTTTCATACCGATATTGGATTTCAATTTATCCTGTCCCAGATAGACATGATTTTGTCCGTTTTCACTGGGATGCAGTCGCTCCATCATGCTGTAGCAGGCACCCTTGCTGAACAGGTTGTTCCCCTGAAAGACTCTCCGTCCACGGCACAGATAGCGTAGCGATTCTTTCATCCATTCTTGAGAAAACTCTTCCCCGATCAGATATACCGAGGACACCATCCGGTTCTCGCATAGCTGTGTGGCGATCTCCAGGAACTTTTCATCCGATTTTTCCACCGGAAAAGGGAATTCCCGCTCTTCGATGTACGTTACCACCGGCATCGTATGGCGGTTGCATTCCATATAATAAGTCTGGATGGAACTGTCCCTATACTCGCACAGCACGCTCCCCTGCTTCCACAGATTTTCCGGCTGATACAGATTGTAATAATAAAAGCTCTCCCGATGGCTCTGAAAACAGACAGCATCCGTCTTCAGGTGTAATGCCTCCACTGCCTGCGTCAGCACCTCCAGCATTCCTGCATCCAGTTCCTCGCAGGTGATCATCAGGGCCCCGATCCGCTCTGTGGAAGTCATCTGGGACAGCATTCCCAGACTACGCTTGAGAAAAAGAGTCAGTAGTGCCACCGGATCCAGAGTCGTTCCATCGATCTGCACCGGTTCCCCATCTTTTGCCAGCTTCAGAAGATGCTCCACCAGGATTCCCTCTTCTTCCTCCGCATGCCGGAGGGCTTCACTTCCATAGAACCACTGGTTGACTCCCTGTCTCTTGCTCAGGACCAGGGGAATCGTATAGACCTGTGAGCCTGCAACGGAAGACAATGTGGTGATCTCTTCTTCCCTGCCTGTGACATAGCAGCTGATCTGCGCATAATCCTTCCCCAGGTCATAACCCACTATAACTTTATCACTTCCCGGCAGTCGCATGTTCTTCCGCCTCCTCTCCTGCTGTCTTTTTTATCTTTACTGCAATGTGAACAATCTGTGATCCAGATATTCCCTGCGGTAATATTCCTCGATCAGATGATCCAGTGTCGTATCGTCCTGCAGTGTCATGCTGATCATCATATCATTGATGATCTCGTATTTGCTGTCCGGACTTTCATTCATAATATCGCTCTTCTGCAGGCTTCCGCTCTCCGTCAGCTGTTCTTCGTTCTCTGATTCTTCCATAATGTAATATTGAAGATTCTCCCCGAAAAACAGTACGAATTCCTTGAAAAATACACCGCTGTATACTTCCTGCATATATTCCGACAGGTAATCCTCCGCCTGCCCGTTCTCATGCATCATCACATAATGAATCCTTGCACGGACGCCGCCTCTTGTGTGATACTCCACGATAGTCTTGTCCTTCATCTCCTGCAGCTGTGGCAGGCAGTCCTGATATTCCCTGAAAAAGTTCAGATGAATGTGGTCCTTCATCATTTCCTCCAGGAAATTCCGGACCAGAGTTTCATCTTCCCGCTCCAGCTTGTCCTTATTCTCCGCATAGAATTTCAGATAAGCCAGCTTGCAGATCCGCTGGGTCTCTTCTCCCCGCAGATAGCAGTTACGGATCTCCCGGAATACATATTCCTCCGTGATCTTCTCCCGGCAGAAATAATCATAAGAGCTCTGTACAAGCACAGCTTCCTCGATCTCCTGTCTGGCTCCCTGGGATACATAATAACGGAAAATATCCATCCGCTCTCCCACAAATGCCCCGGAGAACAGCATCTGCAGCAATATCTTTTCACTTAAGCTGTAGCAGTCTATCTCAAAGGATCTTGCCGCTTTCCAGATGTCACGCAATTCCTTCGTGGTACCGGTGGCATAACGCACCAGATACTCTAAAATTCCACCGTTGTATTTTCCCTTACGGAACGCCGTCAATGCCGCCGCATACAGGACTGCCTCTCCCTCATGGACCGACTGCGTGATCACACCGTCCGTAAGCCGCAACAGGATCTTGGCCTCCACAAAATAAGGGGTATATGCTTCGATCCAGGCATATGCCTTCTCATAATTTCCCCGCAGCACCAGAAAACGCAGGATCAGTTCCCGCTGTTCCTCCGTAAAGCCGTCCCCCCGCAGCTCCTGCAGGTATTCATCCAGTGCCTGCAAATTATCCGCGTCGAAATAGGCCTGTACCAGCTGTACCGCAATCTCACTGCGCAGCTTCGGCTCCACGGCATCGCTTTCCACCAGTCTTGCCATCCGCATCAGCTTTGTGGAAGATATGGTCTCTTCTGTTCTGCCGTTCTCCATGAAATACAGATCCAGTTCTGCCGTATCCGGCACATAATGTTCCAGAAGTCTGAGATATTTCCCCGGTACCAGCAGTTTTTCCAGGGTATATTCCACATTTTTAAGGAACCTGTTACCATATGCATCCTCAAAAGCAATGGTATAATCATTCCCGTAGACTGCCACCCAGGCCGTGCCGTTTTGCAGAGGCGTCTCGGACAGTATCAGATTCCCCGGCTGGCTGACGATCACCTTACGCATTCTGCTGTCATCCACTCTTACCATATGGGCAAACAACAGACGGGACAAAGGCTTCGCCATAGCTTCCGTTACAATGGCCGGAGACAGGAATTCCTGATACAGTATTGCCAGATGTCTGTTAATATGCTGCTTCTGGATCTGGTCAATGACGAACCGCTCCATTCTCGGCTCGTAATGTTCGTACAGTTCCTCATAATCTTTCCGGTGTTTTAACAGATACGCATACAGGAACGCACTATGTTCATAATCCAGATTGCTCTGGAAAGAAAAATACATCAGAATCACTTTCGGAAGCTCCAGCACAGCATCCAGATCTACCGACGCCATATAATATTCATAGAGATTCGTGATCCTCAGATGGCTTTCCACACCCATCTGATACCACGTGAAGGCATCCGGTCCCGTCTTACTTCCCTTGATCAGAAGGCTGCACACCTCCTGCAGGATCCGCACATCCTTCTTTTTCTCATACAGTCTTCGTAAAATTCTGCCCAGTAGTGGAGAATACTCTCTGACTCTTCCCGACAGATACAACAGCTGTTCGATCAGGCTGTCGTTTACCGCATCCTGACGGACACCGAAGTTCAACACCTGCAGTTCAAAACTGTTCAATTTACGTAGCAGCGCCGGATTGCCGTTCAAAAGGGCCAGTGCTTCCAGGTAGATCACCGGACTGGTGCAGCCGTACTGGTACTGTTTTTCTAAGAACATCCATTTCCCGGAGGTTGAACGATTGTATTCCTCCGACAGATACAACAGCAGCCATGCCACACGCCAGCGGGTCCTGTCATAGCGGTAGATCTGTTCCACCTGCTCCGCCATTTGCAGTGTATACTGGGGATCCCTGTGGATCAGTGTGGTCAGATACAGATAGTAAGCCCACTGTTCTCCGCCGGTAGCTCCCCGGGCTTCCAACATGTCCGCCGCGTGATCCAGGATCCATCCGGCTTCATTGTAGCGTTCCTCTGTGATCAGAAGCTGTGCCTGGAACAGTCTCGCCGGCACATCCTTCTCATCCATGGTCACCATGCGCTCCACCAGTTTGCCGGTCTCCGCGAGCCAGGTTCCCGTACCGATCTTTTTCAGTCTCGATTCTTCATAATATTTCATGATCTGGGTGATGCACTGCATATGACTGTGATCCGCATGCCGGGCCACTACACCGTCTCCCAGCTGTACCATGACCGGGATCTCCAGTGAAGTATAAGCATTATATATGTAGACTTTACCGAAATTTTTGCCAGGTCTGCACAGGCTGCTGTCGATGTAGACCGGCAGGCGGCAACGGTTTCCCAGAAAATCATCGTCTGTAATGTTTTCCTTTTCCGTAAAGACAAATTCACCCTCACACTCGATCTGGAGATTCGTATATCCCCAGCCGTTCCTCACGATGGTCAGATTGTTCTCCGTGACGCCGTAATTATCTGCGCTGCGAGGCAGTTTTTTCACCAGTTCTTTCTCTTCCGTCAGGAATTCCAGCTGTTGCTTTTTGTTGATACAGATCAGGAATTCCTCTACATTTTGTTCGTTGCCCTCATAAGTGGACAGGATCCGGTAACTGTCATAGAAATGGGCATCGTTCCCCTGGAACAGCCGCAGAAATTCCGGATCATAGAACAGCCGCACAGCTTCCTTCCAGTTGTTCTTCGCCAGGTTGGCAAAATGGAACAGATTCCGGATAGCCCCGATGGAAGAATTCAACATCCCATGCTCCACCGTCACCACAAAAGGAAGATTGTATTCTCCTCTGTTGCTGATTACGGAAAAAGAGCCCTTGATCACATCCCCTTCCTCCAGATCTTCTCCGTGGAAGCAGTAAAAAATTTCTGCATCGGAGCCGGTAAACTGATCCGTCATACATTCCATCCGAAGATGGTCCGAGATCACGGATCCCTTTACATAGCCTTCCGACGCAGAAAGAATGTGAAAAGAGCCCTCATATATTGTCCCCTGTGACAGGGAAATCTCTATTTTAGCGCAGGAGAATTCCAAAGAACCGTTCTCATAATCGAAGTTTCCTCCTAAAATTCTATCAATAATCTCCTGCATGCACCTTCACCCGTTCCCTGTTGTCATTTGGATTTATTATACCAAATTTACCAGTTGAGGGCAAGGTGTAGACCCGGTTAGTCCAGGTTTAATTTTCGGTTCATGATGTAATAAGATACGCCGTACATGATGGCGGCAATGAGCAGGCTGGTGATCACGTTAATGTCATAGGCCATATTGGTCGTTACCGAAAATCCGCCGGAGCTGCTCATGACATTTGTGCCAAACATGAAGGCACTCTGTACGGTGCTGCCGATGATGGAAGACAGGATCGTCAGGCCGGCATATGCCAGGATTCCCATGAACCCTTTGTGTTTGGAAGACAGCTGACCGATCGTCAAGGCTCCGAACAGAGTGACCATGGTAATGAAAGGTCCTGCCACATAGGTTAAGAGCAACGTGATCACATAATGCGACAGATTGATCCCCATCTCTTCTTCGTATGTTCTGCCAAGTTCATAAAAAGCATCTGCCATAAATTCCCAGATATTCCCATTATATTGTGTCAGTACACTACTCAGTTCACCGATATTTAAAAGTCCTGTCATCAGAGACACGATCAGTGCCACCACAGAGATACCGATGCCTATCGTAATGAACAGATACCAGACACCGGAGACCAGTACCTTGCTTAAAAACAGCTGGTTAGCTGTTACCGGCAGGGTGTGGGACAGATAGCCTTCATCCGTATACATACTGCGGTAAAAGCGGATGCCCAGAAAGATCAACATGCCCCAGGTGGACGCTAACAGCATGATCACATACAGGATCAGTGTTGCCACAAAGGATGAGAGTACAAACCAGCTCTGTGTCGCATTTATATCATTGTTGTCCAGAAGTCCTGTTACCACTCCTCCCGGCATGCGTAATACCACGCAGCCAATCACGGTGACCACAAGCATTCCCAGAAGCATCAGTGTACCGGCTTTCCAGATATTTTTCCATTCATATTTCATTAACTTTCCTAACATGCGAACACCTCCCTGAAGTAAGCATCTACAGACTTACCTTTCTCTTCTCTGATATTGTCAACGGATGTATATAACACCAGCTGACCATAGCGCATGAAGATCACTTCATCCAGCACCTGCTCCACATCTTCGATCAGATGAGTGGAGATCAGCACGGTGGCTTCCGGATTGTAGTTGTTGATAATGGTGCGCAGGATGTAATCTCTCGCTGCCGGATCCACACCGGCAATCGGCTCATCCAAAATATACAGGCTGGCATTCCTACTCATCACTAAGATCAACTGTACCTTCTCCTTCGTACCTTTGGACAATGTCCGCATTTTCACTGCAGGATCGATCCCCAGACTCTTTAACATCTCTTCCGCACGTTCCCTGGAAAAGTCTGTATAAAAGTCCTGAAAGAAATCCAGGATCTCCCGGATCGTCTGATTCATGGTCAGATACGTTCGGTCCGGCAGATAAGCTACCTTGCTCTTGGTCGCCGGTCCTACATAATTTCCGTCGATCATGATGGTGCCTTCCGTCGGTGTCAGCAGACCGTTCAGCATTTTGATCAGTGTCGTCTTACCGCTGCCGTTGGGTCCCAACAGGCCAATGATCTTCCCCTTGGGGAGACTTACGGTCAGATTGTTCACAGCCACATTGGCACCATATTTCTTGGTCAGATTTACAATTTCTACCAGATTATTCATTTCTATTTCCGCCTTTCTTTATTTTCATCATAAATTTGCACCCCTGTCAGGCCTGTACCTTATCGAAGAGATTCCGGATCTCCTCTCTCTGATATCCCAGTTCCTGCATGTTGTTGATAAAATTCCGGACATGCCCGGCTGCCAGCTGTTCTCTGGTATTCCCGATCAGCTCAGTGTCCTCCGTCACGGTTCTGCCGCTGGTGCGCTGTGTCACGATCAGGCCGCTCCGCTCCAGTTCCGCAAAAGCTTTCTGCATCGTATTCGGGTTCACCGCCGCCACGGCCGCAAGATCTCTGACACTCGGCAGCTTCTCTCCCGGCTGATATTTGCCGGACACGATCTCTTTCTGGATCCGCTCCACCAGCTGCGCATATATGGGTCTGTCAGCATCCAATTCCCACGCCATTCCTATCATCCTTTCTTGTTTCTTATTTTCTGTTTCTTATTACCTGTCACGCATCGTTTCTATCGATGCCTCCCCGGGTCCCTCATTGTCTTGTTGTTTTACTGTATTATTTATTTAATACAATAATACGTGATTTATTTTTATCTGTCAAGCGGATTTTATGCTTGTCCGGGAAAATTGTTGGAATTACACTTGTTACAACATGGTAAATGGGAAGTTACGCGGCTCATTGCTCGCGTAACTTCCCATTTACTACGCATCCGGCTCCGAAATACGTGTCACCCCCACATAAATATCCGAGATTTCAAACCATGTAGGATAATCCACGATTCCGGTCTGAGGAAGATTAAATATCTTCTGGAACGTCCGGACAGCCTCCGCAGTACCGGAGCCATAGATTCCGTCGGGTGTCAACGTAGGAATCGCCGGATAATTTCTGGCGATCCGGTTCAACTGCTGTTGCAGCTGACGGACTTTTTCCCCGGAAGAACCGATAGTCAGATCATACCCCGGCCAGGAAGAAGGCACTCCCGAAATAATATCTGCGGAATTGATATACATATCATTGCCGTAATAATAATGAATGATATCAATAGCGGAATATCCCTGATCCGCCAATGACTTGGAGCCCCACTGGCTCAGCCCCCGGCAGGTAGTCCGATTACCGTCACAATACGATGTGAAAATGGGCTGTCGTACACCGGGCCTTGACAAATAGTTGGTAAAAATGGAATCTACCAGATAGTCGATCTCTTCGAACACATTTCTGCCATAGATCCATTTTTGATCATACGCCGTAGAAGAAGTTATCGTAAAATCGTATCCACGTCCCCTGTACCACTCCGTATATATACGGTTTAACGTAAATGATTGAATGACCAGAATATTAGCATAAATTGCACTCTCCGGCCAGGTGGAATAAATCTCGCTGGAGGCCACATTTTTAATGTAATCCTTATAGCGCACCCAGTAATTCCGGGCAGTGGGATCCTCCGGGACACCGTCATGTACGATCACATATTCCGGAATCACCACACGGCTCAGTACGATCTCCCCGGTCTCGTTCATAGGTTTGATTTCTTCTTCCGGAATCTTCGGAGGATACTCTCCGAAAAGCGTATGTGCAGGTATTACTACTACTTTTTCTTCCTCCTCTGTTACATTCAGCGGATTCATGCGGATCGGTTGTAGGGAAAATTCGCCTGCCAGAATTTCGGAACCAGATACCAGTACCGGTTCAAAGCCTTCTGCAGTCACCTGAATGTTGTACTCCGAATAGGGCTGTGCCGTAATATCCGGAGATAAAGAAAGCTCTCTTGGCGGCGCATCCAGTGTTATCGTAGGGGTTTGCCCGGATTCGTCAGTAGTCATCGTCTCCAGCGGGGAATCCGGATCCCCGGTATAGGAGACAGTGACGATCGCGCTGGGTATCGGTGTCATCCCCAGAGCGGAGACAACGCTGATCTGAAGTGTTCCTGTATAAGTAGTGTCCATGGACAGAGGTCCTTTCTGCCTATGCCGTTTTGTCTGTCTTGATCCGGTCAGGCAACAAATGTTCCTTACAGAATATGCAAAGTCAGAAAAATATGTGCATGTTCCCATATACTAAGCAGACTAACTTCTATCCGTTTTGTCTTCATCATACATCTACTTGATTAACAGACGGGTGATATGCATTCACTAAATACTAATTCCGGTACCGGTCTGCATCTGTCCCCAAGCCGCCGTGTAGCCCAAAAAAGGAACCACAAACCGTTCCCAGATTGTGATTCCCTTTGTTTTTAATCCGTCATTTTTATTTGGTCAACAGCATCATAATGTCATTGCTTCTTGCCACGAACTTGGTCATGGCATCGGCGGACAAGGGTGCATGCTGGAGCTTTGCCAGATCGTACAGCTGCTCGCAGATCATTTCTGCGTTCTCGCCGTCCTGGTGCTCGGTGATGTACTGTACCAGAGGATGGTTGGCATTCAGAATCAGGGTCTCGCCCTCCCCGCCGAAAGCACTCATATCCATGCTGGGCATGGAGTACATCTTCATCATATCCTGCATACGTCTGCTCTCTTCGGACAGCGTGATCATGGAAGAGATCTTCTTGTTCTTCAGCTTCTCTACCTTGACAGTGATCTTGTCGTTCTTCAGAGCTTTCTTCATCAGCTTGCTGATGCTCTCTGCCTGCTCTTCCATCTCTTTTTCAGCCTTCTTGGAAGTCTTGGATTTCAGGGCATCGGTCACATCCGCATCGATACGCTGGAACTTGATTCCCTCATTCTTCTGCTCCAACTGGGAGATGAAGGGCTGATCGATATTGTGGGTCAGGATCACAGCATCCATCTTGGCAGCCTTGAACATATTAATATACTGGCTCTGCTGCTGTTCATCCGTTACATAGTAGATGATCTTCTCCTTCTTCTCTTCCTCGGTATTCTCCCCGGAAGCCTCATCTTCAGATTTATCCCCTACGACCTCAGCTTCTACCTTGTTGCCGTTCTCATCTACAGCATTTTCCTTGTTCTCTTCCTCATCCTGAGGCTTGATCTCCAGGCACTCCGGCAGCGTCAGATATTTGCCGTCCAGATTCTTGAAGAGGATGTAATCGTTCATCTTCTCACAGAACTTGTCATCCTTCAGGCAGCCAAACTTGATGAAAGGACTGATGTCATCCCAGTATTTGTCGTACTCTTCCTTGTCTGTCTTGCACATGCCTGCCAGCTTGTCCGCTACCTTCTTGGTAATGTACTCTGCGATCTTCTTGACAAATCCATCATTCTGCAATGCACTTCTGGATACGTTCAGAGGCAGATCCGGGCAGTCGATGACACCCTTTAACAGCAGCAGGAACTCAGGAATGACTTCCTTGATGTTATCTGCGATAAATACCTGATTGTTGTACAGCTTGATGGTACCTTCGATGGACTCATACTCCATGTTGATCTTCGGGAAGTACAGGATACCTTTCAGATTAAAAGGATAATCCATATTCAGGTGGATCCAGAACAGAGGCTCCTTGTAATCCTGAAATACCTTGCGGTAGAAGTCCAGATACTCTTCCTTCGTGCACTCATTGGGATGCTTGGTCCACAGAGGCTGTGTCTCGTTGATCAATTCAGGACGCTTTCTGATCTTCAGCTTCTTAGGCTCTTCTGTTCCCTCAGCAGCTTCAGCGTTTTCACCTTCTGCCGCTTCCTTCTTCTCCGGCTCGATCTCTTCCAGGACTTCATCATCGGGAAGCTTTTCCTCTTCCTTGATGATCTGCGTCTCCTTTGTGTTCGCCTTGGACAGATAGATCTCCGTAGGCATGAAGGAACAATACTTCTTCACTACCTCACGAGCCTTATATTCGTTACAGAACTCCAGGCAATCCTCATTTAAGAACAGAGTGATAGTCGTACCGACATCGGTCTTGTCTCCGTCTTCCATGGAGAACTCGGTGCCGCCGTCACACTCCCAGTGTACTGCCTTGGCGCCATCCTTGTAAGATAACGTATCAATATGTACTTCATCCGCTACCATGAATGCGGAATAGAAGCCCAGTCCGAAATGACCGATGATCTGGTCGGAATTGCTCTTGTCCTTATATTTCTCAATGAAATCCGTAGCACCGGAAAATGCGATCTGGTTGATATACTCTTCCACTTCGTCGGCGGTCATGCCCAGACCGTTATCCTTGAAGGTCAGTGTCTTCTTCTCAGGATCCACGATGACATCCACACGTCCCTTATAACCTTCGGGAAGAGAATATTCTCCCATCATGTCCAGCTTTTTCAGCTTGGTCACGGCATCGCAGCCGTTAGAGATCAGCTCTCTGTAGAAAATGTCGTGATCGGAATACAACCACTTTTTAATGATCGGAAATATGTTTTCACTGTTAATTGACAAACTGCCGTTTTTTGCTACCATTATTACCACATCCTTTTCTAAAATTGCACAGCCATGGCTGACTGTTTCCTAACTGATTCTAAGTGTAGGACTGTAAAATTAAAAAGTCAAGGCAAATTTAGCACTCATTATAAATGAGTGCTAACAATCAGTCAAAAATCCAGTATTTATCAATATTTCCGTAATTCTAAAATTTTAATAAAGCGTGTAAAAAACCAGAAATTACTCCTCCGGAAAGTACTTTGCATACACATCAAAAAAGTTGTCCGTAGTCACCTGTTCGTCCATGATCAGCGTGATCTCATCCCACAGCTTGTCATTGAGCTGACGCACCAGTGTATTCACAAAGCTGTCATACTCCTGCCCGAAGACTTCCCGTTTCCGCTCTTCTACAATCTTTAATTTATTAGCGTCCGTCTCTTCCCGATCCAGCGTATTGATGCATTTGATAATGTAATAGCCTCGTTCACATTTCACAACCTGGCTCACCTCGTCTGTTGCCAAATTGAAAGCCGCTTCCTCATAAGCGCTCTCCGCTTCTCCTTTGCCAAAGGAATAGGTGATCTCGGAATCGTCGCTGTATTTGGATGCCAGTTCCGTGAAATCGTGTTCTCCGTCCACCGCCAGGTCTCTTACCTCGCAGGCTTTCTCATAGGCACTCTGAATGGAGCTTTCCGAATAAGGCTTCAGGTTTCCGTCCATATCCGTGGATGCTGTTGCAAAAAAGATCTGCTGCACCGTAATTTTGCGAGCCTCGTCATCACTGATCTCCGGATTGATGTCCTGTATAATCAACTGATAGACCTTGTCTGCCATGGCATATTCCCGATACAGATTCTCCACAATCTCCTCCGTGGCACCCATAGCCTCGATCTCCGTATCATTTAAGGAAGAATAATACTCCTGTGCCGCCTGAACGACCTTTGCCTCCTCGGCTTCATCCAACGTGACCTCTTTCTCTTTTGCCAGCAGGTACATGGTCTTGATCTGAGCAATCCTTGCCAGCACTGTCTCCTTGACATTATCCTCCAGAGTCACTCCGTTCAGGGAAGTATTCCAGATCTCCGTCCCGTAGACATTCTCATATTGATTCTGGGTCGTGGTCAGGTAGATCATGATCTCCGCCTTAGAGCAGGACTCGTCCCCGATCCGAAATACCTCATTTTTCCCAAATCCTGTGGTAAATACCACTTTTGTGCCGTCACTGCTGCCGCAGGCGGTCAGTCCCGTCACCATACTTATTCCCAGCACTCCCGCCACCAATACCGCGGTGATATGACATCTATTTTTAAAAAACATAACATTTCCTGCTTTCTCAAAGTCTCTAAATTCTGATTATACCCTATTTTTTTCTTCTGTGCCACGGTTTCTTGGAAGTTCAGAAAAATCTAAGAATTCTACAGACAAAAAAAAAATGCGTGCGGATATTCTCCACACGCATTTTTAATATTATTCAATTTTGATACCAGATTACTCGATCACATGGATCCAGCCCTTAGGAGCTTCGATTCTGCCCATCTGGATACCGGTCAGAGTCTCATACAGCTTCTTGGTGACAGGTCCCATCTCGGTCATGCCGCTGGGCAGGCAGATTTCTTTACCGTGGTCAACGATCTTGCCTACAGGAGAGATCACTGCTGCGGTACCGCACAGACCAGCCTCTGCGAAGTCTTTTACTTCATCCAGGTATACTTCTCTCTCTTCTACTTCCAGTCCCAGGTATTCCTTGGCAACATATACCAGAGAACGACGGGTGATGGACGGAAGGATACTGTCGGACTTGGGAGTTACGACCTTGTTGTCCTTGGTAACGAACAGGAAGTTCGCACCACCGGTCTCCTCTACCTTGGTACGGGTAGCAGCATCCAGATACATATTCTCATCGTAGCCTTCCTTGTGAGCGGATACGATTGCATGTAAGCTCATAGCATAGTTCAGGCCAGCCTTGATGTGACCGGTTCCGTGAGGTGCCGCACGGTCAAAGTCGGTGACACGGATGGTCAGAGGCTTAACGCCGCCCTTGAAGTAAGGTCCTACAGGAGTGCACAGGATACGGAACTGATATTCGTCCGCAGGCTTTACACCGATGACAGGATTGCTGCCGAACATATAAGGACGAATGTACAGAGTTGCACCGCTGCCGTAAGGAGGTACGAAAGCATCGTTGGCCTTAACCGTCTCGGTAACAGCCTCCACGAAACGCTCCTTGGGGAAAATGGGCATCTCCAGTCTTGCTGCGGAAGACTCCAGACGTTCACCGTTTAAGTCAGGACGGAAGGTTACGATATGTCCATCTTCTGTGGTGTAGGCCTTCAGACCCTCGAATACGGTCTGTGCATACTGCAATACACCTGCACACTCATTTAATACGATGTTGGGATCCTGGGTCAGCTGACCGTCATCCCATTTGCCGTCCTTGTAATTGGACACATATCTGTAATCCGTAGGGATATAACCGAAACCGATGTTACCCCAGTCAATGTTCTTCTTTTCCATTTTGTATTCCTTCTTTCCTCGGTTTACCACTCTGCCTGTTGATTTCTCTTAACAGAATTTATTGATTTTCATTATTATACCATTTGTAATAAAAGTCAATATACACATTTATGCTTTCCAGTGCTTTTTTCAGCGAAAATGTGGCTCATTTCTCCTTTTAGCTGAAAACTCAAATTAAATTCACTACAATTATTTTTCTCCGGTAGCTTCCTGATATGCACTGTTCGCTACCACTGACCATCCGGTCTTATCCCCCGCAATGACCTGCAGATCTTCACTGCGGACCGCATAAAACTCCACGATCTGTGCTGCCTCTGTGGACAGATTCTCTTCCGGATTCCGGTACAGCACGAAAATCTCACATTTTCCGTTCTGCGAGGTACGATTGTAGACCAGCGTGTATGCATAGGTCTTTCCCGCCTGCTCCTGTTCTCCCAGCTGCAGATAGAAATTGCCTTTGGCATTGTAGCAGACTTCGAAGGAAAAGCCCTGTTGTTGCAGCACAGCATCATATACTGCCTGTGCGTAAGGCTCTAAGGGATCCTGTACATCTTCCGCGTTTTCCGTCTCCGACGCATAGTATTCCGCAAGCCACTGTTCTTCCATCGCCTGCTTTGCTACCGTTTCTGCATCCTCCGGGTGGGTATTTTCTTCCTTGTCCATCAATTCCGTCAGATAAGTAATGTAATCCTCACCGGCAAGCTCCGTCTCTCTCCGAAACAGCACGCCCTCTGGACGCCAGTAGGAATACCAGTGCCTGTCCGGGAACTCCATCTCTTCCACACTGATCAGATTCTCTGTGAGCCGCGTCTCCGAAGGGATGTCATTTTCAAACCAAATCCAGGCAATTCCGGCAAACGTGACGATCAGGCACAGCACTGCCCACAAAGCAATGCCGATATCCTCCAGCCACTCCCATTTCCCGGGAGTTCCCCACTTGTCCCGTATTTTCCGGTGCAGCCTGATGGGTACTCTCAGATATACATAAAACAGGAGAAGCAGCAGACACAGCAGATCCCCCAGTAACAACACATAACTGCGAAAACTTACGGGACCACCCCACAGAATCATTCTGGCTGCCACATATATTCCTGCCAGAGTAAGCAGTAAAACCGTAACTGCCAAATATATCTTCTTTTTCATCGTTTTCCGCACTCAGGCTTTCTTGCGCTCGTACTTTAAGAACTGATAGGTAATGTCAAAATAGACCTGCTCGTCACTGTCTGCGGTAATCTCCCACTCAGGATCACTGTCCAGATCCGGGAAATAGGCATCCGCCTCGTAGGCATGGTCAATCTTCGTCACATGGGCCACGTCACAGTAAGGCAGCATCTGGCGGTAAATACTCTCTCCGCCGATGATATAGATATTCTCTTCGTCATATTTCTTCAGTTCTTCCAGCAATTCTTCAATAGAGTGTACCACGATCGCATCCTTGACCTGATAATTCGGATCTTTGGACAAAATAATGTTGATGCGGTTCTTTAAAGGCATGCCCTGCGGGAAAGTCTCCAAAGTCTTGCGTCCCAGAACCACTACCTTACCTGTCGTCTCTTCGCGGAAATGCTTGTGATCGTTGGGGATGCGGATCAGCAGTTCGTTCTTGCTGCCGATGGCCCAGTTGTTGTCTACTGCTACAATTAAATTCATGGTGTACCTCGTTTCTGTTTGTTTCTATGATAATAACCGGTTTCTCCGTTCTTCGCACTCACGAAACCGTACTGATATTCGTATTCCGGGCTACCGCCCTACTTACTCATGTCAGATTGCAATCGGAATATCCCTGATCTGCTCCCCGGTCTGGTAACCCTCCAGCTTCACATCATCCGGTGTGAACTGATAGAAGTCCCTGATCTCCGGGTTCAGCCAGAACTTCGGCGCCGGGAAGGGGTCTCTGCTGATGAGCTCCTTAATGGCATCCACGTGGCGGTCATAGATATGGGCATCCGCAATGACATGCACCAGCTCGCCCACGTTCATATCGCAGACCTGTGCCAGCATATGCACCAGCACCGCATACTGTACCACATTCCAGTTGTTGGCTGCCAGTACGTCCTGGGAACGCTGGTTTAAAATGGCATTCAGGGTCAGCCTGTCCTCTCCCTTTTTCTGCGTCACATTAAAGGTCATACCGTAAGCACAGGGATACAGATTCATCTCGTGCAGATCCTGATGCACATAGATATTGGTCATGATCCGGCGGCTGAAGGGATTGTTCTTCAGATCGTAGATCACGCGGTCCACCTGATCCATCATGCCTTCCTTATACTGATGCTTCACCTGCATCTGATAGCCGTATGCCTTACCGATCGAGCCGTTTTCATCTGCCCACTCATCCCAGACGTGGCTGTTTAAATCATGAATGTTGTTGGACTTGCGCTGCCAGATCCACAGCATCTCATCTGTGGCGGATTTTAATGCCGTCCGGCGCAAGGTCAGGATCGGGAACTCCTTCGACAGATCGTACCGGTTCACTACTCCGAATTTCTTAATAGTGTAGGCAGGGGTACCATCCGGCCAGTGGGGGCGCACTTTCTCGCCCTCCGTGCTGGTACCGTTGGTTAAAATGTCATTGCACATATCGATAAAAATATGATCCGCTAAACTCATGTTGTCTCCTTATTCTGATTCCAATATAATATATAAACGATTTCTCCGTGCTTCGCACTCTCGAAATCGTCCCCCCTTCGTATTCCGGACTATCGTCCTACATACTCAGGGTTGTTTGTGCCTATGGATGCACTTATATCTCCCACTTGTCACATAGGGAATTGATCTGGTCCGCGAACTTCGCCATATCCTTGTTGGTCATGACGCCCTCGCTCTTCGTAACCAGTGCCAGTAAGCGTCTCGCAGAGGCAAGCAGTCGTTCGAAGACTCCGGTAGCAGGCTTCGTCTTTTTCTGCACGGCAACAGGTGCTGCCTCATAGGTGAACTTATTGCCTGCCAGATCGAACTCCGTACCGCTGTAAGGAGCGTAGGCTCTCTGCCCGTACTCGATCTTCAGGCACTCAGCAAATCCGGTACATACGCTGTCCTCTCCATGTACCACGAACACCTTCTTCGGTTTTTCTTCAAAGGCCCGGATCCAGTCGATCAGGCCTTCCTTATCCGCATGACCGCTCAGTCCCGTCATTTTCCGGATCTCGGCGCGCACTGAAACCGTCTCACCGAACAGCTTCACCTCATCAGCACCCTCTACCAGTGCCCGGCCCAGTGTTCCCACCGACTGATAGCCGACGAACAGGATCGTACACTCCGGTCTCCACAGATTATGCTTCAGATGATGCCGGATACGTCCTGCGTCACACATACCGGATGCGGAGATAATGACCTTGGGTGTCTCGTCGAAGTTGATGGCTTTGGATTCCTCACTGGTGATGGACAGCTTTAATCCCGAAAAAGCAATGGGATTAATGCCTTCTTTTACGAATTCCATGGCCTCATCATCGAAGCATTCCCACCTGTTCTCCTGGAATACGCCGGTAGCCTCTACCGCCATGGGACTGTCCACATACACCGGGAAATCTTCATGACCCTTTACCAGGCGCCCTACCTTGATCTTCCGCAGGAAATACAGGATCTCCTGGGTACGGCCCACAGCAAAAGACGGGATCACCACGTTACCACCCCGGTCTAAGGTCTCCTGCAGCACCTTGGTCAGTTCTGCCACATAATCCAGCTTATCCTTCGGATGCAGTCTGTCACCGTAGGTAGACTCCATCACGACATAATCCGCTTCCTTCGTAGGTGTCGGATCCTTAAGTAACGGCTGGTGCTTGTTGCCGATATCGCCGGAAAATACGATTTTTTTCGTATTGCCGTCCTCCGTCAGCCAGACTTCGATGCTGGCAGAGCCCAGCAGATGTCCGATATCCGTAAAACGGATTTTTACTCCCTCGCATACTTCCACGATCGTATTGTAATGACAGGGAACGAACCGGCGGATCACACCATCTGCATCCTCCATGGTATACAGCGGCTCCACCACTGCATTATTCGCAGAACGTTTTGCCTTACGATTCTTCCATTCCGCTTCGGCACTCTGGATATGTGCACAGTCACGCAGCATAATGCTACACAGATCCGCTGTAGCATCCGTGGAATAGATCTGTCCTCTGAAGCCTCTGGCATACAGAAGCGGCAGAAGACCCGAATGATCCACATGAGCATGAGTCAGGAATACATAATCAATCATGGATTCCGCCACCGGCAGCGGCACATTTTCAAATACATTGACACCCTGCTCCATACCGTAGTCCACTAAAATATGTTTCCCGGCAACCTCCAGATAATGACAGCTTCCGGTTACTTCATGGTCTGCCCCCACAAACACAAGTTTCATAGCTCTACCTCCGTTTTTGTAATGTTATTTCAAAGCATTGGCTGTTTCATAGAACTGATAATAGATCCCTTTTTGTTCCATGAGCTGGTCGTGATTGCCTTCCTCCACAATGCCGTCATCCGTCAGCACCAGGATCCTGTCGGAATTGCGGATACTGGAAAGTCTGTGGGCGATAGTCAGAGTAGTACGCCCCTCCGACAATTCTCCCAGAGATTTTGCCACGGCGAACTCACTCTCATTGTCCAGTGCGGAAGTGGCCTCATCCAGAATGATGATGGGCGGATTTTTCAGAAATACTCTGGCAATACTGATCCGCTGTTTCTGTCCGCCGGACAGCTTTACACCCCGTTCTCCCACATAAGTATCATAACCGTCCTTCAGTCCCATGATGAATTCATGAGCCCCGGCACGCTTTGCCGCATTGATCACATCTTCTTTCGAAGCCCCGGGACGTCCATAAGCGATATTTTCATAGATCGTACCGGAGAAAAGATACACATCCTGCTGTACGATACCGATATTGCCCCGCAGACTCTTTAACGTAAAATGCTTAATGTCCTGGCCGTCCAACAGGATCCTGCCTTCTGAGACATCATAAAATCTCGGGATCAGATTGCACAGCGTTGTCTTACCACCACCGGAAGGACCGACGATGGCCACCTTTTCTCCCGCGTGGATCTGCAGGTTCAGATCAGTGAATACCTTGTTATGGTCATCCGGATATTCAAAGCTTACTTTTTCAAAAGAGATTTCTCCCTTCGGGTCCTTCAGTTCTATGGCATCTGGCTCATCGAAGATCTCGATATCCGCATCCACGATCTGTAAAAAGCGCTCGATACCGGTCATGCCCCGCTGGAACTGTTCGGCAAATTCGATGATACGCCGGATTGTTGCGATCAGGGTGGATACATACAGCATATATGCCACCAGGTCACCAGCGGCGATCCGTCCGTTTACCATAAAAATACCGCCTGCCACCAATACCACCAGATACATCAATCCGTCAAACAGCTTCACTGTGGTATTGAATGCCGCCATGTAACGGTAGGTCAGCTTCTTAATATCCAGAAAAGTGCCGTTATCTTTCTCAAACTTGACATTTTCCACCTCTTCATTGGTAAATGCCTTGACCACCTTATGGCCCAGCAGACTGTCCTCGATCCGGGCGTTCAGCTCTCCGATCTGGTTACGCTGCTTGCGAAAGGCACTTCGCATCCGGAAATTCAGGATCATGCACACACCGCACATCAGCGGCACGCACAGAAAGATCATCAATGTCAGCGGCAGATTGATATTTGCCAGAATGATAAAAGAGATTACGGTCTTGATTCCGGCGATGAAAAATTCTTCTGGGCAATGATGGGCGAATTCCGTCACATCAAACAGATCATTGGTGATCCGCCCCATGATCTGACCGACTTTGGTATTGTTATAATAAGTATTGGACAGCTTCTGCAAATGGTTGTATGCATCTCTGCGCATGTCCGTCTCGATCTTCGCGCCCATGACGTGTCCCATATCGGACATATAGTAACTGGCGATGCAATCCACGATACGAAGTCCGAAATACAGAACTCCCAGTGAAAGTATGGTCTTCACCGACAGGGACGCAAGATCCCGCAGCCCTTCATTGGTAATGTAGCGCATAATTAACGGCAACACCAGTTCACAGACCGTGGTCAGTGCTGCACAGAACAGATCCATCCACAAGGTAAAACGGTATTTTTTAAAATAAGGTGCAAACCTGCGAAACAATTCGCGGGTGGAATATTGCTTGTTATCCATTGTTGTGTTCCTTTATTTTGGTTTCAGAGCTATAGGTATTGTCCTTCTCCCACATAGAAGCGTACTTTTCCTTTTTGCTCATTTTTCTGGTCATAAAGTGTTTTGTCCGCAGCCGACAGGAAATCCCACACTCGGTTTGGTTCCTTCGGAATAGCACAGACACCACCCACGGAAATCGTAAGCCAGGGTTCCACAGAAGAGTCTTCATTGGGAATCTCACATTCACGGATGCCCATACATAGCTGTCTTGCATGTTCCTCTGCATACTCCCTGTCACGTCCCGTCATGACCACCAGGAATTCATCTCCGCCGTAACGCGCCACATAGTCCTCCGGAAAACATTTTTTCAGAGTATCCGCTACCGCGCAGATTCCTTCATCTCCCCTTCCATGTCCATAGCGATCATTCAACTGTTTGAAATGGTCAATATCCAGGAACAGAATGCCCAGTTCCTTCTCATTCAGAAGACAGTCTTCAAACACATCCTCCAGATAACGATTCAGGCTTCTCTTATTATAGAGTCCTGTCAGCTCGTCATGGTCTGCCTGATACAACAGCCGGTTTCTCTTACGTTCCTGTTCCTTCTGCTCCTCTTCTGCCGCCTGTAATCGCTTTCTAAGCTCCATCATATACATGACCTGACTGTTTTCTGTCAGCTCCCAGCTGTCTTTCAAGTGGAAGAAGGTGTCTGCGCTCTGTTTGAATTCTTCCGGAGTCATTCTGGAACTGCAATAACGCATCCGCAGAGACAAAAGCTGCAACAGCAGACTTTTATTCTGTTCAATGGCAGCTTTGGGTTCCAGACAGTTCAATACTTCCTCTATCTGTTCCGTCTTGCCTATCTTTTCCACATATTGCAGCAGATTCTGAATACTGTCGTATTCGGAAGAGACCTGTGTCATATCCTCTAATGCCATTACCGCTGTACGTACATGCTCTTCTGCCTTCTTCCGGTCTCCGTTTCGCTCCGCCAGATAAGCCAGAAATACATTGACACCCAGCCTTGTCTCACGTATGACCTCCTTGCTCTGCCCGGTCTCTTCCAGTTTACACAGTACCTTTTCCGCCTCGTCATCCATATGCAGATGCAGCAGGCAGCATCCGTACTCTGCCAGCATTTTCCGGAAATTGATCCTGCTGTATGTACTGTTGTCATCCGCCTGTTCAAATTCGCGGATACATTCCGCATGGCACTGCACAGCTCTTTCATAAGCTCCTATGAGATAATACGCATCCGACATATTGCTCAGTACAATGCTGTGCACCATCTTATCATCGTATTTTTCCGTATAATCCAATGCTTTATCGTACTGTTCCATGGCCAGCGACAGGTTGTTCTGCATATGTGCCACAATACCGATCATATTGTACACTCTGGCTACATGATGCTCCTGATCCGTTCCCAGAAGACACCTGACGCTCTCATCCAGATAATGCAGGCAGCCCTCCTGATTCCCTGTTGTCAGTTGATAAAAGGCAGCAAAATAGCAGATCCATCCGTGGATTCCCTTATCATCCTGTTCTGTCACAGAGGTAAGTGCCTGTTCCAAAGTCTCCCAGGTAAAAGGAATTCCGTCTGTCATCTGCTGATTCAGGCGTTCTGCTGTCTCTAACATTTGCTGTCTCGTTGCGCTCATATCTATATCCATACCGTCCTGTTATTCTATGTCAGTTCCGCAAATTGCGGTTCGCCGGTTCCTATGCCCAGCCCGGTGGGCATAATCTATATTCACTTATTATTGTATTATTTTATATCGCAGTACGCAAGTTTTTTTCCTGAATAAAATGTTTCCCAATCTCCCGCAAAAATGTTAAAATGGAGTTATATTTCGTAAGCTAGTACAAAAAGGCATGGTTATTTCTATGGAAAATATAACAGTTAATAAAGAGTTTCATGAACTGCATTTTGACAGCATCCAGGCTTTACGCGGTCTGGCTGCTCTTTTTGTGGTATTTCAGCATGTCCGTTTTCTGAACTTCGGAGCTTTCGGTGTGGACATCTTTTTTTGTATCAGCGGATTCATGATCATGTTTACCACGGAAAAAAGTACCAAATATTTCTTCCGCAAACGCCTGGTCCGGATTCTTCCGCTTTACTACCTGATGACACTGGGAACCTATTTGTTGCTGTTGTTGTTTCCTTCCATGTTCCAACAGACCAGACACGATTTTTCCTATCTGGTCAAAAGTCTGCTGTTTATTCCTTTTGATATCGGCAGCGGAGCGATCCAGCCTTTGGTACGGATCGGCTGGACCATCAACTGTGAAATGCTGTTCTATCTGCTGTTTTTCATTGCCTTTCACATCAGCATGAAATACCGCGGTCTAATCTGCAGCGCATTTCTGGTGATTCTGGTGGGAATGGTACAGATATTTGCTCCGGCGATCTCATCCTGGCAGTCTCCGATAGGTAATGTACTTTCTCCTTTCCTCATTTTTTACGGAGATCCTGTCATGCTGGAATTTCTCTTCGGAATTCTGGCTTACTATCTGCTGCGGTATTTGTATCGCAGGCATACCCTTCATCCGGTTTCGCGGACAGTAAGCCTCGTATCCGCGGTATGTATCCCGGTAATCTTTTGTCTGCTTGCTTACTTTACGCCCCGGATCAATGTGATTGGGTTCCTCAGGCTTCCCCAGTGGGGGCTCCCGGCTCTGCTATTGTTAATCCTTGCTTTTCTCGCAGGCCTGCAGCTTTCCATGCCCCGCTTTTTTGTGCAGTTGGGAAATATCAGCTATTCCCTGTATCTGGTACACTACTATCCGGTTATGTTTCTGGACCGTGTGGTATTTGACTTTTCCACCCTATCCGTATTGTCTGTTGTCGGACTGATCGTAAGCGTTGTAATAAGCATTGTTCTGGCTTATCTGTGCTGGATCCTGATAGAGCGGAAATTCACCGGATGGCTGCGTAGAATACTGCTGCGTTAATTGTATATGCAATTTACAAAAAAGATGCACACTTTTTTTATTGACATTTCCGGAGCCCTATAGTATATTATAACTTGTCCGTAAGATATGCGCGAGTGGCTCAGCGGTGGAGCACCTCCTTGCCAAGGAGGGGGTCGCGGGTTCGATCCCCGTCTCGCGCTTGAAAAAAGAACGATACCAAATCGGTATCGTTCTTTTTTTTCGAGCCCTGCCAGGGCTCGAAAGTTCGATGTCTACGCTCCGCTCCGGTCCGCGCAGTCCGAGGTCCCCCGGACCTCGTGCGCCGTCTCGCGCTTCTTTTATTTGCAGCGGAAGCCTTGATTTTACAGGGTTTCCACTCTTTTTGTGTCTGCATGAAATTGTAGACAGCTGATTCTACAACGAATGTGGTTAAAACTAAAAAAGCCACCACAAAATGGTGACTCAATAACATAAGCAAGAAACCATCCGGCAGGCGTCGCCTCTCCTGCATCTCTTTTGACCCATAGGGTGCGTGGTTGCAACGAAATTTACCACCTCGGATAGTTCCTCTCTTATTGTATATAGATTATACCCTGTTTATTCCCTACTGTAAAGAATTTCTTTATTTCGCAAGTAATTCTGCAATCTTCTCTCACTAATTTTCCAGCATGAAATCACAGAATTTTTATATCCATGTTCATCCCCCGAAGTACATAATCTTAATACAATCTGTAAAAATCCTTCTTCCGTTTGTATTCTTTTAATAATCAGTCCCGTATATGCATGCTTATCCCTAATAATATAATCCGGGGTACTTATTGTCTCCTGTATATTTTTCAATACTTTATTATATGCCTCTGGATGTCTGTCCTTAATATGTTGAATCTGATTTTCTGTGATAATAACCTCTTCGGTAATAATATCCTCTGTTATACATTTATATATTTTTTGATTTATTTTTCCTATGCTATACACTTCACTCTTTTCACCACCTTCATTTTAACTTCATGTTTCTTTCTTCCATTCACGTCTCTGGGAAAACGACTATAGATCGCTAGTCAACGATATGAGAATTTGTAAGAGAAATATTGCTCTTATTGCTAAGATAACATGAACGGCAATTTTTTACAAGAAAAAAGACGACTGCACTCACATGCAATCGTCTTCTATCTTCTTTACTGTTCCAGTTTATCCGCATATTTGATACGGTAGATTCTCCGCAGGGAATCATTGATGCGTTCCTCGGAAATGGTGCCGTTCTGTACAGCCTCCAATACTCCGTTGTATGCCGTCTCAAAATTCTCCGGTGCATAGATCATATCACAGCCTGCGCGAAGTGCCAGTACCGCAGCTTCATCTGCTCCATAGTAATTGGAGATTGCAGCCTCATTCATGGCTCCGGACACGATCACACCGCGGAAATTCAGTTCATTTCTTAAAATATCCGTTACCACCGCACTGGAGAACGTGCAGGGGGTATTGTCTCCGGTCAGGGAAGATGACGCCATATTGCTGATGCGGATCATTTTGGTCATGCCATTGTCGATACAAGTCTGGAAAACCACAAATTCATTGGCTCTGAAATCTTCCGCACTTCTGTCTGTAGATGCCATGCCGTCCTTCGTGCTCTGGGTACTGCTGCCGATACCAGGGAACTGTCCGATACATGCGGTCACCTTCTGCTCCTGTAATCCTGCCTGCATATATCCTACAAAGGTTGCCACATTGTCCGCTTCCGATCCGTAAGAACTGCTGCCTGCCGCATTTCCATCCACTACACTGAGATCTGCAGAAGGTGCGAAATCAAGATTAAAGCCCAGCTCTGCCAGATAAGTTCCCACCGTGGTTCCCGCTAGGTACGCATTGTTGGTATCTCCGGTAGCCCCGATGCTCTGGGGTGTGTCCACTTTAGTGCCAAGGCCTGCCGCAGCTACCGCATCTGTATCGCTTCCCTCTCCGTCAATGGCAATAAACAGGGGATAGCTGGTATATAATTTGGTATTATCAATCATCTGCTTCAGCTGATCTGCAGACTGGATGTTTTTCGCAGCGTATACGATTCCACCTACCGGGTATTGGGATAACGCATCCTTGGTACCGTCTCCCGCCTGTACTGCCGCAGACACACCGGTGATCGATTCCGGTGTCGTAATGAATAATCCGGCTACCTTATCTTCCAGAGGCATGTTCTGGATGATTGCCTCATTGATAATGGTATCCAGTTTCTGCTCATCCGTGAGTTCCACCACTGTCTCCTGGCTTTCCGTCGGCGCCTGGATTGTCTCCTCATCCGAAAGGATCTCATCCACCTTGTTCTGCTGTTCTTCCTGATTACGACTCATGCTGGTAATCTTACTTACAGCAAAAGCAATTCCCACCGCCAGCAACAGGATCATAATACCTACAACCGTATATGCAATGATCTGATTTCTCTGTCTTCTCTTATGTCTGAGTTCTCTTTTGTCCTGCTGATTCTGTTCGTTTGTGTCCATTTTCATAACTCCTCTATCTGTACTATTCTTCTATTGTACATGATATCGGTAGGTTTTTCCACTGGAAAATTGTACAACTATTCAGAACCTCATTCGCAAAATAAAAAATCCAATATGGACTTACAAATGCAAACATTTGACGACCATCCTGATTTTTTACCTGGCTCTGAATAGTTATATAACATTAAGAGAGCGTACCGATCATTCCTTCAATCAGTACGCCCTCTCAGACTACAGGCTCCAATGGCTTGCCCTCTCTTTCTTAAATTTGATCTTCCATTTTGTCTTTTGTTCTCTTTCCACTTTTCTTTTGTACGTATGTACTGTAATGTGAGATAATTCTTATCTTCTGTTGTTCATTACTTTTTCTTCTGTGTACTTGATGTTCTCTATGTAAATTGGTTCTCTTTGGTAGTTCTATTCAGTTGTACATCATGGAAGACTGTGGTAGGACTTTAATTGTTAGGTGGACTATACCTCTCTTTCTATAGATTCTTTTGTACTTCTCTCCCAACCTTCTTTGTTGGGTTGTTCCGTTTCTCTTTTGTTAAGTCTAATATAATACATGCTTGTACATTTGTCAACACATTTCTCGAAATATTTTAATTTATTTTCAATATTTTTATTGTACTGGTATATTTTTACATTTTTCGACATTTTTCTATATATTTTCTGTCTTTTTGAAAGAGAATGGCAAGGGCAAAGGGCATGCCGCTACCGGGGAAAGCGTAACGAGCCATGCCAGCATCCGCCAAAAGCCCTGGCGGGCTTTCGGCGGATGACGGCTGTCGCCGTATAAAGTCAAAAAAACTACCACTCCCTGGTGAGCAAGCTCCCCATTGAGTGGTAGTTTCCTTGCCTTTGCATGTCTCGTTACACGGCAAACTGGCTATTATACAGATTCGCGTAGAAACCGCCCTTTGCCAGCAGGGTCTCATGGTTGCCCTGTTCGATGATGTTTCCGTCTTTCATTACCAGGATGACATCAGCGCTCTGGATGGTGGAAAGTCTGTGGGCTACGATGAAGCTGGTGCGGCCTTCCATCATTTTGGCGAATGCGTTCTGGATTTTGATCTCGGTACGGGTATCGATGGAGGAGGTTGCCTCATCGAGGATCAGCATGGGAGGCAGGCACAGCATGACTCTGGTGATACACAGAAGCTGTTTCTGTCCCTGGGACAGGCTGCCGCCGTCTTCGGTGATCACGGTGTCATACCCTTGGGGCAGTCGCTTGATAAAGCTATGGGCATGGGATGCCTTGGCTGCTACGATGATCTCTTCCTCGGTAGCGTCCGGTTTACCCATGCAGATGTTGTCACGGATAGTGCCGGAACGTAACCAGGTCTCCTGCAGCACCATACCGTAATTGGTACGGAGACTTCCTCTGGTGATATCCCGGATGTCGGTACCATCCACCTTAATGGAGCCGGAGTTCACATCGTAAAAACGCATCAACAAATTGATCACGGTGGTCTTACCGCATCCGGTAGGGCCTACGATGGCAACTCTCTGCCCGGGTTTTACCTGCAGGTTAAAGTTCTGGATCAGCTTCTTCTCCGGTACATACTGGAAATATACATCCTTCAGATCTACGTTGCCCTGAGCCTCTTCTAATACTCTTGCATCCGCAGCATCGGGCACCTGAGGCTCCTCGTCGATCAGTTCGAAGATACGTCCGGCACAGACAAAAGCATTCTGCAATTCTGTTACCACGCCGGAGATCTCGTTGAAGGGCTTGGTGTACTGGTTCGCATAGCTTAAAAAGCAGGACAGACGGCCTACGCTGATACCGCCCTTGATCGCTACGAGCGCACCGAACACACCGACACCGGCATATACCAGACTGTTAACGAAACGGGTCGCCGGGTTCGTAATGGAGGAGAAAAAGATAGCTTTCAGAGAGCATTTCTGCAATCTGCCGTTGATCTCTCCAAACTTGCTCTTCACCGCTTCTCCTCTGGAAAAGGTATTTACAATCTTCTGGTTGTCGATCATTTCCTCAATCAGGGAAGTCTGCTCGCCTCTGGTCTCGGACTGCTCCTTGAACATGGAGTAGGTCTTGGTTGCAATGAATTTTGCCACCAGGAAAGATACCGGAGTGATACATACTACTACCAATGTGATGGGCACATTGGTCACCAACATGAAGCCCAGCGTACACAGGATCGTCAGTACACCGGTGAACAGCTGGGTAAATCCCATCAGCAGACCGTCTGCGAAAGTATCCACGTCCGCAATAACACGGCTCACGATATCACCGTAAGCATGGGCATCCAGATATTTTAAGGGCAGGATCTCCAGCTTCGCAAAAGCATCCGTACGGATATCCCGGATCACATGATAGGTAATATAGTTGTTGCAGGTGTTCATGACCCACTGACCTACTGCTGTGATGATCATTGCGATGGCAATTTTTTTCATAATGGCAAAAATACCCGGCATATCTACCTGTCCCTTGCCGATGATCAGATCCACCGCATTACCGGTGAGGATAGGGATATATAAGGTCAGTAACACGGTCAGGCCTGCTAACAGCAGGGAGAGTACCAGTGCCGGTGTATATTTCCGGATATATTTCAGCACACGCTTCATGGTTGCTTTATTATTTGTCTTCTGCATTACTGAACACCTCCTCTCTGCTCAGGATACTGGGAATAATAAATCTCCTGATATACCGTACAATCCTTCAACAATTCATCATGGGTTCCCACACCTGCGATCTCACCGTCATCCAGTACGATGATCTTGTCCGCATGGCGGATCGTGGAGGCGCGCTGGGATACGATAAAGGTTGTGGTCTTATCTTCCAAAGTCCGGATTGCTGCACGGAGTTTTGCATCCGTTGCGTAGTCCAGTGCGGAGGCACTGTCATCCAGGATCAGAATCTCGGGATTTCTGACCAAGGCTCTTGCGATCGTCAGACGCTGTCTCTGTCCACCGGAGAAGTTCTTACCGTTCTGTGCCACAGTTGCATCTAACTTTCCGGGCTTACCATCTACCACTTCCGATGCCTGTGCCAGTTCCAGTGCCTTCCACATCTCCTCTTCGGTAGCGTCTGGCTTGCCCCACTGGAGGTTGCTGCGGATCGTTCCCTTGAACAGGACTGCCTTCTGCGGTACGACGCCGATACGTCCGCGCAGTTCCTCATCACTCATGGTCCGGATATCTCTGCCTTCCAACAGGATCTCACCTTCTGTCGCCGGATAGAAACCTGGGATCAGATTCACCAGGGAGGTCTTACCGGAACCGGTACCTCCGATGATACCTACGGTATCGCCACGGTTTACGGTGAAGTTCATATCCTGCAAAGTAGGTGCTCCGGCTCCCTGATAAGTCAGGGATACATGTTTGAAGTCTAAGAAAGGTGCGCTCTTATCTACCTTATCCGCTAGTTTCTGATTCTGCGCTCCCACATATGCAGCATCTGCGCCGATATCGAAAACGGAAGCTACACGTTCTGCACAGGCCAAAGCCTTGGTCATGGTCACGATCAGGTTTGCCAGCTTCACCAGCTCTACCAGTATCTGGTTCATATAGTTGATGATCGCTACCACCTCACCCTGGCTTAAGTTACCGATATTGACCTGTACCGCACCGGTATAGATCAGGGCAATGATAGCACCGTTTACGATGACATAGGTCACAGGATTCATGCAGGCACTGATCTTACCTACGAAGATCTGCATGGCGGACAATGCCTCATTGTTCTCCCGGAATCGCTCTTCTTCCTTCGCTTCCTGATGGAATGCACGGATGACACGGACACCGGTCAGATTCTCTCTGGTGATGCCCAATACCTGATCCAGCCTGGACTGCACCTTTTTGTACATAGGGATTGTGGATAAAATAATACCGAATACCACAATGGACAACAAAGGAATCGCCACTACAAAGATCAGGGCACATTTCACATCAATGGTGAATGCCATGATCATGGCACCAAAGACAATGATCGGGGAACGTAAGAACAGACGCAGTGTCATGTTGATACCGGACTGCACCTGGTTCACATCACTGGTCATACGGGTGATCATGGTGGAAGTTCCCGCCTTATCAATATCCGTAAAGCTCAGATCCTCAATATGATCAAACAATGCCTGACGCAGCTTGGTAGAAAATCCCACTGCCGCCTTGGCTGCGAAAAACTGCGCCGTAATGGAGGAAGCCAGTCCTACTACGCCGAGCAGGAGCAGAACCAGCCCCATTTTGCCAATATAACCCATATTTCGATTGAAAATACCATAGTCAATGATATTTGCCATTACCAGAGGAACCATCAGTTCGAAAAATGCTTCCAGCAGTTTGAACAGTGGTGCCAGTATGGACTCTTTCTTATAATCTTTCAGATACATCATTAATCTTTTCATAAAGTCCTCATTTCTTCGCGCTTTCCATGTAAGGCGCATCCGCTTTTCATGCTTCCTATCCCTTTACAGCTTTCCCGTTCCTTCTTTTTACGCTTCTGCTGTTCCGTAACAGACCGCCAGCGAATAGCTATCCTCCAGAACCCGTTCCCGGAAACATATCTGCTTTTCCTGCCAGTTCTGTTCGTCGGAGAAATCTTCTCCCACTGCA
Organism: Lachnospiraceae bacterium GAM79; assembly: GCA_003584705.1. Classification (GTDB taxonomy): domain Bacteria; phylum Bacillota; class Clostridia; order Lachnospirales; family Lachnospiraceae; genus Acetatifactor; species Acetatifactor acetigignens. Next base: position 1,484,338 of record AP018536.1, on the reverse strand, counting down.
CTGCCGATCCCCTGGCCGGTGTATTTGCCGTAGGCTTCTTTTCTGCTCCACAATCGGTAAAACAGTTCCGTGCGCTGTGACGCAGGCAGTTCCTGCAGCAGTTTCCATTCCGTTGGCGCAAAAAAACGCTCTGCCGTCCGTTCCTTATAGGGAACCCATTTCTGAATGTCCGCTCCCACTTCTCCGTCTCCTACCGCGCAGACCACATAGTCTCCGGAATGAGACAGATTGAATTTTTTCGGGATGTTCACGATCTGTGGCTTCCCCAGTTCTCCATATTCGTAGGAAAAGGATAACGCCCCCGCCTTGTCCCGGTGCATCCGCTCCTGTAACACCGCAAGCAGCTCATCCTCTTGCAGAAACAGGATTCCGGTATTCTCCGTACCGTCTATCAGATCCAGAGCCATCTTCTGCAACAGCATTCCCGCGCCGAGACTGGCTGCCTTTGCTCCGGTGCTTTTCAGCCGTTGTACCTTCTTACACCGCACCGGATCCACACATTCTGCAGCTTCCCGCAGGAATGTCCGCCTGATTTCTTCCTCACCTGGGTGCAGATGCAATACATAAATTCCTACAGCCATATTCTTCTCCTGACAAATTGCCATATATACCCAACATAAAGGCTGTCACACAGAAATCATGCGACAGCCTCATTATTATTCTTCCGGCTTGGCGGTGATGGCCAGATGCAGTTCATCCAACTGCTTCTGCTCTACTGTACCCGGTGCTCCCATCATAATGTCCATGGCATTCTTGTTCATGGGGAAAGGAATGATCTCACGGATGCTTTCCTCACCACAGATCAACATGATCATACGGTCTACGCCGGGAGCGATTCCTGCATGAGGAGGTGCTCCGTAACAGAATGCATTGTACATGGCAGGGAACTTTGCCTTCACATCGGCTTCGCCTAAGCCTACCAGTTCGAATGCCTTGATCATAATCTCAGGATCATGGTTTCTCACTGCGCCGGAGGACAGCTCTACGCCGTTGCAGACCAGATCGTACTGGTATGCCAGAATCTCCAGAGGATCCTGATTGTTCAGCGCATCCATACCGCCCTGGGGCATGGAGAACGGATTATGACAGAATTCCAGTTCGCCGGACTCTTCACCGATCTCATACATCGGGAAATCCACAATCCAGCAGAACTCGTAGCAATCCTTCTTCATATGTTTCTCGCTGGCTGCACCCAGCAGCTTTCTGTATACACCTGCTGTCTTCTGCGCTTCCAGCTTCTTGCCTGCGGCAAGCCCTACAAAATCACCGTTCTTAAGGCCGAGAGCCTTGATGACTTCTTCCTTGCGATCCTGCAAGAACTTGGAGATACCGCCTACGAACTCTCCGTTCTCGTCTACACGGAACCAGAATCCCTTGCGTGCGGTCTGTACTTCTACCTCTGCGCAGATAGCATCGATCTGCTTACGGGTAGCGGTGAAGCCATCCACCACGATAGCCTTTACCGTCTGACCTTCGAAAGCAGCAAAGCCACAGCCCTGCATTACCTCGGTGGCATCGGTCAGTACCAGATCGATACGCAGATCCGGCTTATCGGAGCCGTACTTATCCATAGCCTCCAGATAAGGGATGCGTACGAAAGGCGCCTTGGAAGCATTTTTATAAATACCGTACTTTTCAAATACGGGAGGAAGTACCTGCTCTACGATGGAGAATACATCTTCCTGAGAAGCGAAAGCCATCTCCATATCCAGCTGATAAAACTCTCCGGGAGAACGGTCTGCTCTCGCATCCTCATCACGGAAGCAGGGAGCGATCTGGAAATAACGGTCAAAACCGGAAGCCATCAGGATCTGCTTGAACTGCTGGGGTGCCTGGGGCAAAGCGTAGAACTTGCCGGGATGATTTCTGGCAGGAACCAGATAATCTCTCGCACCTTCCGGGGAAGAACAGGTCAGAATAGGGGTGGTGATCTCCATGAAGTTCAGAGCATACATTCTCTGACGTAGCTCTGCCACGATCTGGCTTCTCATCACGATATTTTTCTTCATGTTCGGATTTCTCAGATCCAGGTAACGGTATTTCAGACGGGCATTTTCGTCTGCATCCTTGGACTGATTGATCTCAAAGGGAAGTGCATTGTAAATACATTTTCCCAGAATCTCGATCTTATCGGGTACTACTTCGATCTCACCGGTGGGCAGATTTGCATTTTTGCTGGAACGCTCTCTTACCACACCTTCCACGGAGATGGTGGATTCCTTGTTGATGCCATCCATGACATTCATCATTTCCTCGGTCTCTACTACCAGCTGGGTGGTTCCGTAGAAATCACGCAGAATGACAAAGCCGAGATTTTTACTGACTTTTCTCATGTTCTCGAACCAGCCGACCAGTGTGACTCTCTCACCGACATTGCCGATCCGAAGTTCATTACAGTTATGTGTTCTGGACTGAATCATTGCTTTTGCTCCTTCGTCTGTTGCTTTTATCTCTTTAATTCTTCTTTATAGAATTCCACGAATTCTTCGTAGCCTTCCTTATTCAGCTGTTCCTTTTGGAACTTCTTGTTCTTGTTCATGCGAGCTACCAGCACCTGGGTACCATCCTTACGGGCTTCCTGGGCCTGTGCAATCACTTCACACAACCTTTCGCCACTGACACCCTTCTCGATCAGATATGCTACCTGCTTCGGTCTCGTAGGCACCTGGAACCCCCTCTCCATGAGCAGCATGATGATACGCTCGAAGCCGATGGAGAATCCACAGGCGGGTACATCATTGCCGGTGAACTTTCCTACCATCTTGTCATAACGTCCACCACCGCCGCAGCTGCCGCCGAATTCCGGCATGGCGATCTCAAAAATAGTTCCGGTGTAATAGGACATACCTCTTACCAGAGTGGCATCGAAGACAATCTCGAAATCAGAAGCCTTGGTGGCTCTGACACTGTCCATGATCTCTCTGAGGCTTTGGGCGATCTCGGGCTCTAAGAATCCTTCCAGCGTATCCGCCAGATAAGCCACACCGTCCTCGGCACTTTCCAGTCCTTTGAACAGTTCCAGATACTTGTCTACACACGCCTTATCAAAACCGTTCTCCAAAAGCTCAGCTTCCACGCCTTCCAGACCGATCTTGTCCATTTTGTCCAGCGTAATGAATACACTGTCATAGGACTCTTCGGGGAATCCGCTGTAAGCCGCCATTGCCTTCAGAATACGGCGTTCATTGATACGGATCTGGAAATTTTTAAATCCAAGCCTGCCCAGTGTGGTGGTAGTCGCCAGGATCAGTTCGATCTCTGCTAAGTTAGACGGCTCACCAAGGATATCGATATCACACTGCATAAACTGACGATATCTTCCTCTCTGAGGTCTGTCCGCTCTCCATACATTGCCCATCTGCAATGCCTTAAAAGGAGAAGGCAGGGATGCCGCATTATTGGAATAATAACGTACCAGCGGTACCGTCAGGTCATAACGCAGCCCACTGTCGACTACCTCTTCCTCGGTGGTCGCAGCTGCTACATTCAGTTTCTCACCGCGCTTTAAGATTTTGAAGATCAGCTTCTCATTGTCACCGCCCTGCTTACTGCTTAAGTTCGCAATATTTTCCACACAAGGAGTCTCAATGGAAGTAAAACCGAATTTGCCGTAGGTATCCTTGATGACGCTGATCACATAATCGCGGATCTGCATCTCCTCCGGCAGGATATCTTTCATGCCCGTTGTGGGCTTCTTGCTAAGTGCCATGGTTTTCTACCCTTCCGCTCGTATATTTTATATCTGCAAATTGCCTTTCCCGCAATTTTAGCCCAATATCTTATATATGATACTTTTTTTCCCGATAACTGTCAACCCTCCCGTGCCCCGCTTCTGCCAGAAATTCAAGCATTTTTCTATAGAAAAACAGGACAGTGATCTCTCACTGTCCCGCCTTCTCTTTCATCTTCTTCAAATAGGCATCTTTCAATGCACATTTTTCCTCTAACTGACGGATCTGCTTCTTCAGATCCTCCAGATATTCCGCGGTGACTTTCACGCCTCCGCGGACCGCTACATCTTCATGTCTGCTCATATCCTCCAGCCATTGTCTGATGGAGTTTTCCCGCAGATCATTATATGTATTGTCTTCCTGTTGTTGCCACATAATTTCCCTCCAAACTTACTCAGACACGGAACTGCTGCATATTCTGCTGAAGTTTGCCGATGCTCTGTAATACGCCCTTGGTCTCCGTAGACATATTTTCACTGGAATAGGTGATCTCCTGAAGGTTCTTATTCACTCCGGCCACCGCATCCGCCAGTTCCGCCTGCGCTCTGTTGATGTCACCTAATATGCCATTGATAGTATGAATGGACTCGCTGACACCGGAAGCATTCTGCCCAAGACTGCTGCTGACTTCCGCATAATATCCGGCATCGTTTTTATAATCCTTCGCCAGATTCACTTCCAGATAATCCATGATCTGATCTGTATCCTTCGTGTTCATAAATGCCACACCGTTGCGGATCGTGTGCACAATGTTTCCATCTTCTACCAGCCATTCATTCACTACATTGGCATTGGTTCCGGCCTGTGCCTCCACGAAATTTCCGGCCTGTGTCGTCATATTGTTCTGTAAAGTGCTCACACTGAGCAGTTCGCAGAGCAGGATTGCCAGAACCAGTGAGATCACCGTCTGCATCGCAATTTACCTTTTGATCGTTTTCCCCATAGTGCACCATCCCTTTTATCCTTATTTTGTTTTGCGTACCGTAGAGTACTTTTGTCTTAATTGTACTTTTTCTCATACAATGTGTCAAGAAATCACCGCGTCAAATCGCCAAAGTTTTTAGTTGCAGAAAAGCTGCTACCCACGATCGGATAACAGCTTTCTGACTGCCTGTTATGATTTTCAGACTATTTTTTAATATTTGATCTCTTTGCCTTCCAGTCTCCACTGTCTGAACTCTGCGGATGCGGACAGTAACAGGTCGGAGGAAGAATTCAGTGCGGTCTCCACAGAATCCTGGATGACACCGATGATGAAGCCGACACCTACGATCTGCATGGCAATGTCGTTGGAGATTCCAAACAACGAACATGCCATAGGAATCAGTAACAGGGATCCTCCTGCCACGCCGGATGCACCGCAGGCTGCCAGGGTTGCCAGAATACTCAGCACGATACCGCTTAAGAAGTCTACGTGAATCCCCAGAGTATTTGCCGCTGCCAGTGTCATTACGGTAATGGTGATGGCTGCACCGTCCATGTTAATGGTAGCTCCCAGCGGGATGGTTACGGAATAGGTATCCTTATCCATTCCCCACTCTTCACAGGCCTTCATATTCACAGGAATATTGGCTGCGGAGCTTCTGGTGAAGAACGCAGTAATGGCACTCTTCTTCAGGCACTTGAAGATCAGCGGGTACGGGTTCTTGCGGATACACCAGAACACGATGATCGGGTTGGTCACAAAGTAGATAAACAGCATGGAACCTACCAGTACTAACAGAAGTTTTCCGTATTCGGAGAAGATCTCCAGTCCGTTGGAAGAAATGGAGCTGAATACCAGACCTAAGATTCCGAAGGGAGCCATACTGATGATCCAGCTGACTACCTGGGACAGACCGTTGGAAATGTCATCCAGTACTTTCTTGGTGGTATCATTGGCTGCTCTCATACCGACACCGATGATCACACCCCAGGTCAGAACACCAATATAGTTGGCATTTAACAGAGAGGATACCGGATTGGCTACCATATTCATTAACAGAGTCTTCAGTACTTCCACGATACCGTCCGGCGCTGCCATATCGGTGGCTGCGTCTGCCAGTGTCAGTGTCACGGGGAATAACCGGCTGGTGATCACGGCTACCAGCGCTGCCAGAAAGGTACTGAACATGTACATAATAATAACGGTCTTAATGATGCCGCCATGGCTCTTCCCTGCATGACACAAGGCACTGATCAGCAGGAAGAATACCAACAAAGGCGCAATGGCCTTCAGGGCACCTACAAAAACATCTCCCAGAATGGCAATACCGGTTGCCTGCGGCACGACCAGTCCCAGGATCACACCAATGACCAGACCACATACGATACGCAGGATCAGGCTGATGCTGTTCCACTTTTCAAATAGTTTTTTCATACTTACACTCTTCTTTCCCTTTTTTCTGATGTATACATGTACTTCATTGCACACATTATGTGCTATTATATAGTATTTCTCATATAAAGACAAGTGTATTTTTCCCGCGGACATTTTGAGGCTATTTGTTTTTCGATTTTTAGAACAGAAAAAAACGGATCCGCAAAAAGCAGATCCGCTTTCCTCATTTTCCTATTACATTACAAAACATTTGTCATTGCGGAGATTCCCACCTTCATGACACCCGCCAGCACCATGACCCAGATGGGATTCAGTTTCGTCTTTCGAAGCAGCAACACACAGATTCCGAAGATTAAGACCATACTCCACTCAGTTCCCGTCAGGGAGATGCTCTCCGCACTTCCCCAGAATGCATTTTTGAGGATCAGTATCCCTGCCGATGCGATCATTGCCACCACTGCAGGCCGCAGAGATTTCAGCACTCCCTGCAGCAGATCCAGATTACGATACTTCAGGTATAGTCTTGCCAGGATCGTCACAATAATGCAGGACGGCAGAATACACCCGACCGTTGCCACCACAGCTCCGGGAATCCCGGCAATCTTCAGTCCCACGAAGGTGGCGGAATTCACTGCAATGGGGCCCGGTGTTATCTGTGATATCGTGATCAGATCCGTGAATTCCGACATGGTCAGCCATCCGTGAGTCGTGACTACTTGTCCCTGGATCAGAGGCATGGCCGCATAACCGCCGCCGAAGCTGAACATTCCTATTTGCAGAAAACTTAAAAATAATTGCAGATAGATCATTTTCCAGACCTCCTTTTGGAAAGAAGTGTCCGGACCAAACCAATCAGTCCGCAGACGATCACAATGTAGACCACATTGATCTCCAGAATACATGCTGCCAAAAAAGCTCCCAGCATAATGACAAGTGACATAGGATCTTTTTCTTTTACGATAGGTGCACCCATATCATACGTCACGGAAGCGATCACCGCTCCCACTCCTGCCTGCATCCCAGACAGCATCTGCGCCACGAAGAAGTTACTGCGGAACACATTGTAGCAGACAGATATTGCCGCTATAATCACAAAGGGCGGCAGGATCGTGCCGAGGATTGCCACCAATGCTCCGGGAATCCCCAACAGCTTGTACCCTACCACGATGGCTCCGTTGACTGCGATCGCACCGGGCGAGGACTGGGCAATCGCCACCAGATCCAGCATTTCGTCTTCTCCGATCCAATGGTATTCATCCACGAATTTCTTCTTCATCAGCGTAACGATGACATAACCGCCCCCAAACGTGAATGCACTCAGATACAGTGTGGACAGGAATATTTTCCACAATATTTTTCCCTGGGATTCTTTTTCTTCCCTACTTTCCATGCTACTTTTCTCCATTCTTTTTGACAGTGCCTTCCCGCATCCTTGCTGTTCTGTCTGTCAACTGTAAAACTGCACCGCATTTTTCAATGCTCCACACACACAACAGTATCTGGGCGTAACCGAAAAACACCGCCGGAGTCCCGATCAGCGTTACCAGCCCCAGTGCCCAGCTTCCCATTCTCTGTACAAAATCCCACGGGAAATACCGCAGAGACATTACAGTGAGCAATGCCGCCGCTCCCAGCCAGATATGATCATTTTTGGCGCATATCTTTTTTCCTTTTACAAAGCTTTGATAGAGCAAAAACAACAGACAGCCAAGCAGCAGAATTCCCATTCCGGGGTGTCCGTTCCTATAAAAATAAGTACTGAACAGACCGCCGATACTGTATCCCTGCTCCATGATGCTGGTATATTCCAATCCGCTCTCCGCAAAGGACCCGTCGAACAGCCAGTGTTTCCACGTCATATAGGTGGGGTATGCCATGGCAACTCCCAGAATTCCGATCACCGGATATTGCCATTGTCTCCGGCAGATACCACCCACGCAGATCAGGAACAAAAGCGTCAACGCGGCTACGCCATCCAGTCTTCCGATAATCCCCAGGGCCAGTACTGCGGTCAATCCGTAGCCTGTCTTCCAGAACATTTTCTCCGTATCCGACATTTTTACCAGAGACGCTGCCAGGATCGGCACCACCATCCATATCAGAATCTGTGACCGATCCACACTTTCCGTTACCACATATACATGATAAGGCAGCAACAGATACCCTAATGCCCCCACCAGTGAAAACCAGTCTTTCTTTTTTCTCTTTAAAACGCAATGGAACATACTCCATGCGGTTCCAAAGGTAATAATCTGGGTCAATATGATAAAAGTACTTTCCATCTGTTATTCTCCTGTCATGAAAGGTTCTTCATTGTACCAGTACTGAACATCCGATTGCAGTATAATGGTATTTTCATAATATACCACCTGTAAAACAAGTATTAACAGTACCGCAAACACGATCCAAGGGGAAATTTTGTTCTGGCTTTTTCTTTTTTGAAGAAGTATCCATACCACACTGCCCAGTACTGCATATCCCAACACACAGACAACAAACTTTCCGGGATTTCCCATTACATATAAGGTCTTCACCGCCAGAGGATTCCATATACCAAAAGCTGCTGCCGCCAACACCAGTCGCGCATCCCTTCCCCATTTGGAAAACAGGAAATAAAGCAATGCAAGTGCAGCTCCGGATAAAAATGCTATCATGATCTTATAAGATGTTGCGACCGGAAATCCAATCCACCGCATTCCTGCCGGAATCCATAAATATAGTAAATGGGCTGCCGGAATCCTTCCCCATTCTCCCTGAAGCATATACTCTGTTTCTCTCAGGCACTGTACACTGTCAGTCCCCAGAACAAGATAATCCACCAGCAAGGGGATACAGGCTATCATCCAGATTCCCACCATTGCACAGTTGATCCATTTTTTCTGTCCGCTCACTTCTTTACACAATACTTTTCTGCGGAATATCGCAATTCCATCCAGACAGGCAAAAAAAACCAGCACTATTACAAAAAGAATCCTTCTTCCGGCGGTTGTCTTCTCTACTTTCAACTCATAGGAAACATTTCCTCCCTCCGAAAATGGCTGTATCTGCAGATGTGCTGCATCAACCGTATCTGCCACATAATAGGTAATCCTTTTATGCTCTGTATCTGCAGACAAAGTTGCCCGGTTGCCCCTGATCGCACGAAAAGTGGTCTCCTCCGCTTCCAGACTGATCTCCATTCCACTTCCGATTCCGCCATTTGCAATATCCGACTCTACTATGATGCGATATACTCCCGGGTTCAATGCAAAATCTTTGCTGACGATCCCCCCTGTTTCTTCCACCCGATACAATTGCTGATGATCTGCCTCGAATACAATATCCGATCCCCCAAAAGACAGCACGAGCAGAACCGCTAAGAGAAGCCCTTCCGCTAATAAAATCCATTTCTTTTTCATCTCTGTCTCCTCTTCCGAATCCCGAAAAACACGATACCCGCTACTGTGATCAAAGTAACCAGTTCCGCCGTTCTCCAATACCACGGTTCCACAAAACGCACTCTGACTGTTCCGGCATATCCACCCGGAATGCACACTTGCAAAATATGTCCACCATCGTCTGTGATCTCCAATACTTCTCCTTTGTCATCCCTGGCTGCATATCCCTTATACATGAGAACCGGAAGTGTTACTATTTCCTCCCGGGGCGAATCATTCCTGCAGGAAAAGCTTATATTTAAACCGCTCTTTTCATAGTCTGCGATCTGAATATTCTCATTGGCTTCCGGTCTTGCAAAAGTCAGCTTTGTGCTGTCCGTTCCATAGATCAGATACTCTTCTCCGGAGATGTAACCAAATCCCATACTTTCCTGATTATATAATGTAACGTCCCTCTCCTGTACTCCCGAATCCATCATAAACAGATAGGATGCAGACAAAGACACTACTGCCGTGATCAGACTCATCTGATAGAAGATTTTCCGGTTGTTCTGAAAATATCGAATCACATATCCCGTTACCGTCACCAACAGAATCGTACCCCATCCCAGAAAACGATTGGGGAACTGCAGACTGCTCACCAGTGTCGCTGCAATGCCGGAAATTTTCTGAATGTTATCCCATGGAAAGGAATTTGTGGACATCCATAATGCAAGGCATCCGAATCCTGCTGCCTTTATCGCAAAGCTCTTCTCAGCCTCTTTTTGTTTTTGCAAATCTCCCAAAAATAACAGCAGCCAGAAAATCATCATTCCTATTACCAGAAACAATCCTACCCCAATAGGATTCAGTAAATCCCCTGCCTTGCCTTCCATGGATTCCGGAATTCTGCTGAACCAGAACTGCTGTAATATTTGCGCAAAAATGGTTCCTCTGTCCTGGATAGTTCTCGCCGATGCATGGCGTATCCTGACATCCTGTGTCAAATAATAGTCAACAAACGGTACCAGATACCACAGGCTTAATCCCAACGCAAAAAATGCTCCACTCGCAAGCTGCCGAAATCTCTGCCATGCAAATACTCTGCGGATATAAATCAGACAGAACAGCACTGTGAACAATGCCGTAATCTCACAGGTCAGTACATGGGTCTGGATCAATCCGGCATATCCCAGCCCCAAAATGATCCAGCTTTTATGAAACTCTCTGTCTTCCACATCTTTTTCAAAGACAAGATAAATTCCGTATACCACCAGCGGCAGAAACGTATAGGCGCTTCCCTCTCCTACAGCTCCTACCATTACCAGTTTAAAAAATCTAAATATGGATAAAGTATACAATGCGCTGCAGACCAGGCCTATGATCCGGTCTCCGAAGATTCCGTTAAAGCAGTACCAGGCAATCGCAGCTGTTGCAATATTAAGTCCTATGCAATAGAAAGCATAGCTTTCCGTCATCGTAAAGCCTGCCATGCGCAGAAGTGCCGGAAAATACAATAACAGATTACAATAGAAAATACCATTGGCGTATCCGTGGTCAAATACCCATCTGGGTTCCAGCCGTACCGGGAACTGTCCGGTCAGAAGTCCATCCTTTACACCTTCAATACGGTGCAAATGATAGGTCAGATCCGCTCCGGACACCATGCCGTCATAAAAATAGGGGATGGAGGCAAAAAAGGCGATCACACCGATTCCAAACAGGATCTGACGTCTCTGCTCATTTCTGCCTTTTACCGCCTCCCGACGCTCCAGCCACATGGTTGCAAGAACCAACAGTGCTGCTGCCGCAAGGATCACAAGATATCTTGTCCACAGAAGATTCGTCTCCACGATCCGCAGATTCCCGGTGGTCAGCTTTTCCTGTCCGGAATAATCGATTGTCACCGTCAGTTCTTCTGTGGGCTCATAAAGCCAGAAATCATAGGAAGTATGCCCCAGTGCACTGTACAGATGCTCGCCGTTGCACAACAGGCCTCCCTGATACACAGTGCCGTCTTTCACAGTGCAGACCGCGATAGCATCCCCGGTGCATTCGTAGGACAGCTCCACCCGGTATACTCCTGTCCCCAGCGAAATATGCTCAAATACCGGCTCTTCTGCATAAGATTCCCCTTCCGTAAAAGTATAGCTTCCGGTATAGTTCCATTCCCGGTTGGGCATGGCAATACGGATGATACACCCCACCATCAATGTAGCCAGAATCCCCAGAATCACATATCTGATATAAGGTTTTTTCTTCACCTTTCCCATTCTCCTTTGGTCACATATTGCAAATCATTTGAAATAAAACGCAAAAATCCATAATGAGTATAGCACAAAAAAAAGATAATGAACACTCTCTTCATTATCTTTTTCCTGTATTTATGCGATTCCTATGCCTGTTTTGTATGGTGTTCCACATGTTCGAAGGTGAATACATTCAGGAACTGTTTTGCTCTCTCTGTCTCCGGATGTTCGAAAAATTTATCGGGAGCGGCCTCCTCCACGATCTTACCCTGGTCGATGAAAATAACTTTGTCCGCTACCGCCTTTGCAAACTGCATCTCATGGGTGACAATGAGCATGGTCTTGCCCTGTTTTGCCAGATCCAGCATAACATCCAGCACTTCTCTTACCATCTCCGGATCCAGTGCCGCGGTCACTTCATCGAACAGCAGGATCTCCGGATGCATGCACAATGCCCGGACGATGGCTACACGCTGCTTCTGTCCACCGGACAACTGTCTGGGATAACTCTTTGCCTTATCTGCCAGTCCCACGCGCTCCAGAAGCTCCATGGCCTCCTTCTGTGCCTCCGCCTTATCGCGCTTCTGTACCTTGACCGGTGCCAGCGTAATATTGTCCAGTACCGTCAGATGCGGGAACAGTTCATAGCTCTGGAATACCATACCGATCTTCTGACGCAGGGTGGTGATATTTTTACTGCCCTTGCGGATATCCATGCCCTGCAGCTTTATCGTACCGCCCTGAATAGGTTCCAGTGCATTAATACACCGAAGCAGCGTACTCTTACCACAGCCGCTGGGACCTACCACAACCAGAACATCTCCCTGTTTTACTTCCAGATTGATGCCGTCCAGGATCTTCTGGCCTTCATATTCTTTTGTCAGATTTTCTATCTTCAACAATGTCTCTGCCATGTTTTCACTCCATTCTCATTCCGACTCCGGTTCCATTTCTAATTCCACTTTTTCTCCAGCACTCTGGCCAGAACACTGAAGGGCCAGCAGGCGAAGAAATACAGAACAAATACCACAAGGAATACTCCGAACGCAGCATTGGGACTGCTCATACGATTGGCCTCAATGATCTGCTGTGCCACCTTCAGCATCTCCACCACGCCGATCATGAGCACCAGGCTTGTGGTCTTGATCATACGGGTGATCAGGTTGATGGACAGCGGAATCAGTCTCCGCACAGTCTGCGGAATAATGATATACAGATACGTCTGTATTTTACTGAATCCCAGTGCTTCACTGCTTTCGTACTGATGCTTCGGAATACTGATCAGCGCTCCACGCACCAGATCTCCCATCTCTGCGGTGCCCCACAGGACGAAGACGATGACGGATGCCACCTCTCCGGACAGATTCCAGCCCAGTGCTCTGGTAGATCCGAAATATACGATAAATAAAAGCACCAGCTGCGGCATGATACGGATGAATTCCAGATAGACCCGGAAGATAGCTTTGACGAACCGGTTCTTCACCGTCATCAACACTCCCACCAGAATACCTAACGGCATACTGATCAGAATAGATACGATACTGATCTTCATGGCTACCCATAATCCCTGCAGCAGACGGAGCATGTTCGTGCCTTTGAATAATACATCAATCCCCAAATCCGGCATAACGCATCCTCCTCTCCACCAGAGATCCCACGATCGATACCGGCAGCAGGATCAACAGATAAAATACCACCAGAAGGAAAAGGCTCTCGGTAGTCTTATAATACAGGCCGATCAGATCCTTTGCCGTAAACATCAGATCCATCAGACTGATGGCACTGAATACACTGGTCTCCTTCAACAGGAAAATAATATTCGCCACAAATGCCGGGATACTGGTAGACATGGCCTGGGGCAGGATCACATATCTTAGTACCTGTCCGGAGTTCATTCCCAGGCTGATGGCACTTTCATTCTGGATCGGTTCCACGGCCTCCAGACCGCTGCGGAATGCCTCCGCCATATAACTGCCACCTAAAAATGCCAGTCCTACCACACCGCAGACCTCTGCTGACATCCGGATCCCAATCTTCGGAAATCCGTAATAAATAAAAAACAGCTGTACCAGAAGCGGTGTATTACGGCTCAGCTCCACGTAGACCGCTACGATCCACCGAAGCACCGGTACTTTATAATATTGTATCGCCGCACATACCAGTCCCAGCAGAATCGCAAACAGGATTCCGATGACACCGATCTTCACGGTGAGCAACGCTGCCTTTTCATACATAGGCAGATATTTTCCTATAAATTCCCAGTTCATGTATTTCTTTCCTTTCAGGAAGCTTTTCAACAATCGTAACTATTCGGAATAGTTACACACAATTTTTTAGATTATAACAAAAGAAGTAGCCAGATGCAAGAAAAGACTGCGGCGGCAACATACGTGCCCCGCAGTCCCCTCTCTATCATTCTATTCCGATCCGTACTTATTGTGCGGTTACCTTGCCGCCTTCTACTACCAGGCTGTCCTCGTAATCCAGACCATAGGTATCTGCCAGAGTTGCCTCGTAATCTGCATGGAAGAAGTTCTCTTCACCAAGGCTTGCGATCTCATCGTTGATCCAGTCAAGCAGAGTAGTATTGCCCTTAGATACTGCGGGAGCGATGGTATCAGCGCTGCCCAGGGAAGGAATACCTACGGTATAGCCTTCATTCTGCAGAGCAAATGCGATGACCTCAGTGTTGTCGTTTGCCCATGCTACGGAAGTACCGTTTTCAAAAGCTTCCTTAGCGGTTGCATAGGAATCGAACTTCTGTAAAGGAATGTCCGGATAATTAGCAATCAGATAGGTCTCTGCGGTGGTTCCGGAGATCACAATAATAGAATCATCTGCATTCCAGTTATCCAGAGTGGTGATTACATTGTCATCCTTGGATACTACGCCAAGTGCTACATTCATATAAGGAACAGCGAAATCAACTTCCTCTGCTCTCTCGGGAGTTACGGTGAAGTTAGCCAGGATCACGTCTACCTTACCGGTCTGCAGATACTCGATACGGTTGGCCGCCTCGGTAGATACGAAGTTCACATCGACACCCAGATCCTCACCGAGTCTTCTTGCATAATATACATCATATCCCTGATACTCGCCGTTCTCATCCACATAACCAAACGGATTCTTATCAGAAAATACACCGATATTGATGGTACCGCTTTCCTTGATCTCATCCAGAGTGCGGTATACAGCCTTGCTTCCAGCATCGTTGCTGCCGGTAGCTGCTGCGCCGTTATCGCTGCTGCCGCATGCGGTCAGCCCCAGTGCCAATGCTCCTGTTAATGCCAGTGCCAAAACGCTCTTCCACTCAAACTTCTTCATAATCCTTTTCCTCCTCTTCGATGTCTCATTTAAGTATCGAATCAACTTATGGGTAGGATTATATCTCCTATTTCATACTATGTCAATAGGAAAACAGTAATTTGTTTCTACTTTTTGCGAAAAAATAAAATCAATGCTATAATATTATTGTTACTTTTGATTGTAAACAGACCTTGTAACCGGAATTCCGTAAGAGATAATAAAGGAGAACAAAAGAATAATATATGAAAAAACCGATTTCACGTTTCTATCTGCTGTTGGTTCTCGTTCCGTTACTGTTACTGGCGAGCATGGGCGGCTATTACTTTCTGGAAGAAACTGCTGCAGGCAGCGATGTTGTTGTCGTTCCACAGACCCCTGCACCGCCTTCTGCCACACCGGTTCCCGTCCCTACTCCGGAGCCGACCCCCACTCCCTTCCCGGAGCATGACATTACGCTCATGGCTGTCGGGGACAACCTGATGCATCTGGGAATCGTGGCCAGTGGAAAACAGGAGGACGGAACTTATGATTTCTCCATGCTGTTTCAGGGGATTTCACCCTTCTTAAACGCGGCAGACATCCGGATCATCAATCAGGAAACTGTCATGGGCGGCAATTCCCGGGGATTTTCCGGTTTTCCCTATTTTAATTCTCCTACCGAAGTTGGGGATGCGATTGCGGATGTCGGATTCAACGTGGTCCTGCAGGCATCCAATCATACCGCGGATCAGAAGCTGGACGGCCTGTTGTACTGTGCGGATTTCTGGAAAAACAAGCACCCGGAGGTAGTGGTAACCGGTATTCACGAAGACGCTTCACAGGCAGATGACATTCCGTTACTTACCATCGATGATGTCACTTTCGCCATCTTAAATTATACCTACGGTGCCAATACCGAGACACTCCCCTTAGATCTGCTGGGGCATCTGAATCTTCTGTGTGCCGTAAATGAGAAAAACGGACAGATGGACTTCACCACGCTGAACCCGCAGGTCTTAGAGGATATCTCCCGGGCAAAAGAACTGGCAGATATCGTCATCGTCTGTCCTCACTGGGGGACTGAGTATTCCTCCAAAATCTCAAGCTATCAGGAAAAATGGGCACTGGAGATGACAGAAGCCGGTGCCGATGTCATTATCGGAACCCATCCCCATGTGGTAGAGCCTGTGGAATGGATCACCGCAGAAAACGGCAATGAGTCTCTGTGCTATTATTCGCTGGGCAATTATGTGTCCACCCAGAAAAATGCTCTCAGCATGTTAGAGGGTATGGCCTGGCTGACTTTTCACGTTGCAGAGGACGGTGTCTCCATCGAGCGGAAGACCACCGGTGTGATCCCGCTGGTCTGTCAGTACACCTCCGGACCGGTACGGTTTGAAAATGTCTATCTGCTGGAAGAATATACCGAAGAGCTGGCGGCCTCCCACGGCATCCGCAATTATGCCGGTGTGGTCCTTCATCTGGAAGACCTGCAAAAATGGAGCGACGAGATCCTCGGTGATTTCGTACTCACCAAAGATCAGGCGCTCCATAATTTCAAAACCGATTCTATTAATCAATAACGTTTCGCATACCGATGATGGGACTGTAGTCCACAGCACTGATAATGACACCTTTCCGTGAATTGGCGGAATGGATGATCTGTCCGTCACCGATATACAGTCCTACATGGGTACAGCTCTTCCCTCCATTGGAACTATAACATACAATATCTCCTGGCTGAAGTTCTTCAGAACTGATACTGCGTCCGGCACCGGAATACTGTCCTCCCGGTGTACGGCTGATAGAATATCCGAACTCCGCATAGATAAAGCAGGTAAATCCCGAGCAGTCCGTTCCTCCCGACAGGCTGGAACCTCCGTGTACATACCGGTTGCCCAGATACTGCATGGCATACTCAATGATTCCCTGTCTGAGCTCCGCATTTGAGGTATAGGTTGTAGTGGGAAGTGTGATGTTCGTGATCACCTCCGGGGCATCCTGCTCGGCAGTCTGTTCTCTTGCCTGCAATGCCTTCTGTGCGGCAATTTCCGCCTGTTCCTCTTCTATTGTCTTCGCATAGATAAATTCTTCCGAGATCGTAACATATTCCGCAGAGACATAGCCTTCCTTGCTGTCGGTGTACTGTACCTTCAGCCAGTCTCCGTCATTCTCCAGAATTTTTACCTTTTCTCCATTGTCAATGTAACCAATTCTTTTTGCATCTGTGGCAGGATCCTGTCTCACATTCAGACGGTCTGCGATAACCACAGCATATCTGGTCACATAATTGTCTACAACCTCAGCTGCTGCATCTCCGTAAATAAAAAACTCTGCCTTGATATAGCCCTCCACATTACCGGAGATGATCCGGAACCAGTCCTGATCCTCTCCTGCCACATCCAGGATCTGTGCCACCGCTCCGTCATAGATTTTGCCCACTACGGTACTGTCCGTGTTCGGTTCTGTCCGGACATTGACGTAATTCGTCACATTGGCGATCGCTAACGATGCATACTCATCTGCGTTCGTATCCTCTACGGAAGCTTCGTCTACCGGAACATCCTCCGGATCCGACACCCCTTCCAGTGCTCTGGGATCTTCCGTCTCGCCACCCTGTACCGCCAGCAGATCCTCTATGGTAATCTGTCCGGTAGCCGGGATCGGCTCGACACCGATCTGATGTATTTCTGCCGCATGTACTTTCTGTACCGAGGTTTCACTCTGTATTTTCAGTTCTCCGTTTCCTGCTGCCACCACCATACTGACTCCGGTGAGAGCGACCGCCAGTGCCATAAACATTCTTTTTTTCATTATAATCCCTGTTACTTCCTACAATTACTGTTTTCTGATGACATTCTGCATAATAGCACATAAAGCAGCACCCGTCCACGAATGTCTCCAAATATCTCAAACTACTTAAAATACTGCATCAACTCTTCCAGATCCGTGGATACCTTTTTAATTGTTCCTGTATCGTCCGAAATTTTGTTAACTGCTTCTGCGATATCAGATACGTTTGCCGTTACTTCCTCGTTGCTGGCTGCATTCTCTTCACTGATCGCACTCAGTTCTGTTATACTATTTATAATAGTCTGTTTCAATTCCTCCAGATTCTTCGTTTTTTCCGCAATAATTCCCGCTGTCGTAACATTAGCCTCAATAATCTGGCTCAGAGCATCAAAACCATTCTTGGCACCTCCGATGTCTGCCTGCTCTTTTTCTGCCAGTGCACGCATCCGTTCAGTTAACTCTACAGATTTATTAGATTTTTCGAGAATATCATCAGCAATTTTCTTGATCGTATCCGCACTCTGGCTGCTCTGTTCGGCGAGCTGTTTGATCTCTGTAGCGACCACAGCGAAGCCTTTGCCTGCCTGTCCTGCCCTCGCTGCTTCAATGGAAGCATTCAATGACAATAGATTCGTCTGTGCGGTAATATCAGAAATCAGTTCCACTGCTTTACTAATGGATGCAATGGCCTCATTGGTTGCCTTTACCTGTACGATCATCTCAGTAATAATGTCCGAAGAGGTATGCGAGCTTTCCAGCACCAGATTCATGGATTCTGAAGCATTACGATTGGCACGATCCATTTTATTGGAATTCTCATTCAATGTTACTGTCTCCGAATGGATCGCATTAACATTGTCCCCCATCTCCAACATTCTGGAATTAACAGTCTGTACATTCTCTGCCAGTGATGTAGCGGTTGCGGCCAGCTCGTCCACTGCCTGTCTGATCTGGTTGGTTCCCTTACTGCTTGCAGATGCCAATGTATTTAATAATTCCATGCTGCTATCCAATTGTGCAGCATGTCCATCCACCTCGGTGACAATACTGTTCAATTTATCCCTCATGCTGACAGATGCCCGGATCAGAGTGGTCACTTCACGGATCACAGATTTCACTTCAAGATTGCCTGACAGATTACCATTGGCAATTTGGTCAATATATTCTGCGGTCGTCAGTAATGGTTTTCGTATTTTGAATGACAGATAAACCATGACAGCAATAAAAAGAACATTCAGACATACTGAGCGCAGAACCAGACTTCTTAACATGTCGGATATTGCATCCTGAACTATGCTCTCCCGTTCTCCGGCAAAAGCCATTCCCAGAATCTCTCCGTCATCGGAACATACCGGCATATAATAGACATAATATTCTTCTCCCTGAATCTCTACTCCATCAGTTTCATAATCGTTACCGGCTCTGACCGTCTCCCATATCTGTGGATCAGCCTTGGTTCCTTCTGCCCTGTTCCCATCCTTGTCCACAATGGAAGTAATAAATCTCTCATCCTCCATGAAAAGCGTCTGTTCAATATGCTCATCCTGCAAAGAATCTATAAACTGATAACTGATATCATCCTTTTCCAGAATATCCTCACGGATATCCCATGTGAAATACTGCTCCACTGATGTAGCACATGCTTTCAGCCGCAGATAGGTACTGTCGACCAGTTCATCTTTCATTTTGCCCGATGCATATACAGTCAGAGCAACCATCGTTGCAAGCATCGGAATGCAGCCGATCATTAAAATCACCTGCAAATACCCCATTTTCTTCTTCATTTCAGCACCCTCCTCGTTTTCTGATATAAACTTTTTCCTGCTGTTACCCATCCCCGTACGGGCATGATGAAACATCCGCAAGTTGATCTAATTGAAAAATATCATAGCATATTTTATCAGGATCCACAACACTTCGACATTCTTGAGTTTCCGCAGTTTTATCCACAACTGCCTGTTTTTTCAGATACTATTATAAACAACTTTCAAAAAGTGCCCAAAATATAAGGAATCCTATTCCTTTTTGATGTAAAATTAAGTCACCACAACAAAACCATACTAAACAAAAAGAAAGAGGACTCCCTGGGGTTAATTTTACATCAAATACTTACACTTTGAAACGGGAAATTTTAACTTTTTCCAGAAAAATTTCCAGACATCTTTCCAGCTTTAATTGCAGTCTCCTTATATTTCACTACAGTATTCACATCCGAATGCGCCTGAAAAGCAGCTCCGGTAATCCTACCGCCCTTCCTCCTGTGTTTTCTCACCACATTTTGTCTGAAATTTTTAAAAATAAAGAATGCTTACGCCATGTAACATCGTGGTATTTCTCCAGTTCTCCGTTCCCAACGATCCGGTGTGCCAGATCAGTAGTCCGGTGTTTTCGGCATTTTCTCTTCTGCCTACTTCTGCCGTAAGCTCCACTCCCCGGGCATAGCCCCTTTCCTGCTGTACCACCGTAGGTTCCGTAACCGTCCATGCTTTTGCCGATAATATTCCGTTCTCATACCGCACCCAAATTCTGCATCCCGTTACAAAGCAGTTTGTCACGACCTCGCGGGAAATGCACTGCGCCTGTCCACGCACATACTGTATCAGATACATGGATACCGCATCGGAATGGGCCGCCGTACGGATGATCCGAAGTCCATAACCGTCCAGAGTGTCCGTGTCCGTCTTGATGCAGACATCCAGATACTGTCCGGCGCTGCCAAAACCCTGTCCGGCAGACTTTGCCGGATCGGCTTCCAACAGGACTTCCATATTCCGTTTGGTTTCCGTTCCCATCTCCGGTGCCGTGGTCGGCGTATAGCGGATCCTGGCCCCCTGCATTCCCTGATAGAGCCCTTCGCCCTTACTGCCGTCCCCTGTTGCACCGTAGTGCCAGGAGACCTGCGTCTTTTCCCGGTCCCACTTTTCAAAATCACAGGTATCCGCCGGACGCTTCGCATCAAAATTCCATACACCTTTTTCGTTTCCGGCATGGCTGTAAAGAGGAAGGTTATGAAAATCTGTCCAGATCCTGTCTGTTTCCACATCTTCCGGCGAAATAGCTTTTTCATAAAAGCACTGCACTGCTTCCCCGTATTCGCTGCGATTCGTTCTGGGTCTTATCTGTGCAAAAATATAATATCCCACATCATCTCCGGTGAGGGCATAAACTTTCTCCGGCTGATCCGGTTGGGAGATTGCCGTCACGATTTTGTCCTCTACCCGAATGTTTCTACTTCGATACCAGATAATATCCGAGCAGTCATTCTCCGCTTCCGTAAAATCATAAGACAGCCGCAGCATTTTGCCTTCAAGACAGATCACCGGATTGCCCGTAAGCCTTGGTGCCGCCACTTTCCGGGGATGAATTCTGACATACGCACCGGTCTGCAATCCCTCTTTGGTCTGCGCCGTGAGTACTACTTCCGTCTCATGGTCTATATTACTGTCTTTCAGTTGCAGCAGACAGCTCCCCTCCGACACACGCTGTATTTCTATGGAGTCTGCACTGTCTCCTTCTATTTTAAAATGTATCTCACACTTCCTCTCACGCCCATCAAAGGTCAGGCATTTTCCCTTTATATTTATGGAAGATCCGCCTGCTTCCAGTTCAAAAGCCTCTGACTCCAGCAGAAGCTGTGTAGGAATATCTGTTTTTCCGGCAAAGCGGATCACTTCTCCGTTCCCCAACGGGTCCCAGTCGTCTTTCCCGCCCAGAAGATTATAGACATTGTAGATCGTTTCTCCATCCTTACGGATATAGTAGGCCTCTGCCAGCATCTTTTCGTCAATGTCCACCGTATGGGAATCCGCAACCTCCGGAGGCGTAAACCGGCCTTCCGGATATGTCACATTCGCCTGATAGCACTTCAATGCTACGGAAGGATATTTCGTCCACAAGACCGCAACTTTGGTGTCCGGCAGACCTGCGAAGCTGCTGTCGATCAGTGCGATCTGTCCTCCGACTTTTGTAAAATACTGTGCGTGAGTCTCCCCATCCTGTGGATATTTACAATGAAATGTACAGTTTAAGAATACCGCTCCCGTACCGGAAGCCTGATAGATCGGCATTCCGCTGTAAAAATCAAACTCACAGTCCAGGTACACTGCATTTCCATTCAGAGCATCGTCCGTCTGTTCAAAATGACAATGTTCATACAGGCTTCTGCCCGCGCCACATACGGGATACAGGTTCAGACGACTGACAAACCGGCAATTCTTCGCATGGAACTTATCGGCATTCGTATCCGCCAGCTGTGCCTGCGTAATGACTTCTGTCCTCTTTTTCACAGACTGCGCAGGATCCAATGCATAATCCAGATCCACACAGCAATAATTCCCCAGAGTCAGGTTTTCCATCTCCAATTGTTCCCCGGAAAAATGGAACAGAGTATAATTCCCCTTCGCTCCATGGTCGTTCCCCCGGTTGGCGGCAATCACCACATCCTCCGGGTTCTCCGACAGCCCCACCAATTTCAGATTTGCGCAGTTTACCTTGCATCCGTAAGGGTAAAGATCCTTCGGATCCTCCCTTACGATCACCGCCTCCGACTGCGGATCCTCCAGCCAATAGATGCCGGGAGCAATGTAGACCGTCACCGGGTGTTCCACAGTTGCTGCGTTTAGTGCTCCATCCGACAGGACTTCTCTGATGTTATTGTAAGTGTATGGATTTTTCTGTACTTCCTCGTTCGCAAGCCTGCTGTCCAGCAGGAGATGACAGGAATCGGGGTCAGGTTTTATCATAAATGTTTTTCCCTTCCTCAGAATAAAATAAGTGACTGATTACTTTTTACTATAGTAAACGACCACTTATTTATCAAGAGATTAAGTTATTAATATCCTACCATAGAAGTAAAAATTATGGTGGGAAGTCATGAAGAATTGTATCATGCTATGGAAAAATGACGCTGTTGATCTTGCCATCAACAACCAGAGAAGAGATTTTTCGGATGCGTATAATAATGAAGTGCTGGCAGAAAGTAAAATTTATATTGAACTTTCCTCCAAAAATCCACTCAGTAAATTAAGTTCCCTGGAAACCAAAGATTTAAAAAATAACCCCTGCATTCTTGTCATCAACCAGACCGGACAGCAGGATACCGCTTGCCTTTTTCACACTTCTAATAAACCACTGCTGCCAGAATGATATATACCAGAATCGACACCATACAGTACATAGAATTGGTTGTTGATACATAGGCACTGCCCTCTTCCTTTTTCAGAAAAGTCTGCATGCTGAAAGTGGCCGGCGCCGACATATAGGAAATAATGGCAAGATTCAACAGCATGTTATCTCCTATCCACAAATGCACTGCCCACAGCACTCCAATTGCCATAAGTGTCTGTAGCAGAACTCTCATCAGGATTGTCTTCAGGCATGGCCGGATCAGTTCCTTTGTCAGTTCCATGCTATATCCCACAACGATCAGAATGATTGCTGTCACGGATGTGGTAAGGATCCCTTCCACCGCCAGATATGCACCGCCGAAGGGACTGTCGATCAGGCAAATCACCACCTTGGACAGTCCTGCCAGGATTCCAAGCACACTTGCAATAAATGCCGGTGTGTGGAATGCACTCATACATAGTTTCTTTGCATTGATCTTCTCTCCGTTTTCCACCTGTCCCAGCATCCCCATATAGATGTTGAATCCAAACAAAAGTCCTGCAATATCCAGTACTGCGATCTGTGAGAGATTTTCCTGCCCGCACAGGCTGGTATACAAAGGATACGCCATGAGGCCACCCTCATATACACTGACCATAAACGGCAGGTACTTGCGGTATTCTCCGTTCATAAGCGGCTTCAACAGAAATCCTACTCCGAAAGATACCACCAGCATAACGAACATAATCCCCACCAGTTTCCAGGTCTCCACACTGTAATCCGCTGTGGCCAGTGCATGAAAGATTGCCACCGGAAGCATGATATTGGTTACCAGCAGTTTCATATTATCTATTCCGCTTTTGGTAAGTAACTTTAATTTTCTGCATGCCATACCGAGAACCAGCATGACAAGTACCGGCAATATAATTTCTAATATTCTCATTTGTTATCCCTTTCCGAGGTATCCTATACTTTTTTATTTATTATACTTCGATTTTCCTATCCTGTATATTATGTATCCCGGAAGTTTTGTAGAAATGTTTTAGAATTGATGCAGAAATGTTAATGCCAGAATTCGGTCTCCATTTCAGATATGCAAAAAGGCACTGTATCTCAATTTTTTTGAAATACAATGCCTTTTTTACAACACAATCTTACCCAAAGAAATTATACTTGTTAGCCTCAAAAACTTCCATATAGGTTGCCCCATTGGAACCATACCGGTTGGATGCGCTGACCACATTTTCGGAAGCATTCTTATTGATGTGCTCACCGAGAAATCCTATTTTGGAGGCGATGCCATTCTCTCCTCCCAGTACCTTCTGTAAGGTATCCGCATCCGCATTCCGGAATACTTTCTCGTCCACGATCAGGCTTCCGTCCTTTGCCTGACTGATTCCTATACTTTCCAGTGATTCTTTACTGCCCGCTGGAATGTTTTTTAACTGTTGCTGGTAAAATTCATTCATGATTCCGCCGGTGGTCTTAAGCTGCTTCATGGTAGCATTGTACGCTTCCACCATTTTGTTCACATCACTCAGGATGTCCGTGGTGTCTCCGCTCTCTTTTGCCTTGTCGTAGATGGAATCCTTATCACTGCCTGCAAGCTTTGACGCAGATTGGCTCAACTTCTCCGACAGATCCTCCAGCTTTGCATAATTATTTTTCCTCAGAATGTCCGTGGCACCGGTACTTGTGGTGTTCATGCTCTTCCCGATGGTTCCCAGCAGGTTCTGGGATGACTTGTTATTGATAATGTCCAAGAGCGACGTTCTCTGAATGGGAATCCCGCTTTTTGCTGCGGAATTTGCCAGCATTTGGGTTGTGATCCTCATTTTGCGACCTCCTTTGATCTGCAATTTTTTCTCTCTGTCTTCTATATCGCCGCTTTTCTTTCACCCTTAATATGTCTTGTAACGAACCGATCTTTTCATGTAACGAAACATCAAAAAATCAGCAGGCCCATCACCCGCTGATTCCTTTCTGAAGCATCACCGCTTACACTTTTCTCAGATACTTCATGTATGCGGTGACAAAGTCATTGTATTTCTGTTTTGCTAAAAATACGCTCTCACCGTTTTTCAATTCTATGTTGCTGTTGTCATACCGGGCGACCTCCTGCAGATTCACAAGAAATCCCCGATGGGAGCGGAAAAAGCGATCTCCCAGCTTCTGCTCCAGCACTTCCATTTTTTCATAAAAACAGTAGGGCTCCTTCTTTGACTTGGTGTGCAGCATAATTTTTCTGGCCTGGTTCTCGGCATAGAGGATATCATCCACAGGAATCCTGACATAGTTGCCGCCTACTTTTATAACCAACGGTTCAACATTCTTTTTACTCCGGATCTGGCAGATTGCCCTGTCCATGACTTCTGTGAACTTCTGCTCATCGATAGGCTTCAAAAGATAATGAAACGCCCCCACATCATAGCCTTCAAACACATATTCACGTAAGGCCGTCACGAAGATAATCAGTGCATCCGACCTTTCACGGATCTTTCTGGCCGTCTCCATACCGTCCGGTTCCGCCGCATTCTGCTCCCGGTTCAGGGAAATATCTAACAGGATCAGGTCAAACACCGTCGGATCCGCCAACAGTTCTCCGCCGTCGGCAAACAGTCGGATTTCCCCCTCCGTACATTTCTTTACCAGCCTTTTCAGGTATTCTCTTATGGGCTGTTCATCGTCACATATTGCTATTTTCAGCATTCGTCTTCTACTCCCCCGGATCTTATTCCATTCAAACATTTCCTTTTTTATATCGCCACTTTTCCTTTGAAATTCAATCCCATGTAACGAAATGCAATTTTTATGTAACGAAAAAATCAGCGGGTATATAGCATCCCAAAAGCTCTCTCTTGCGAGAGCTTGGTCTGCACCTGTAAAGTCAAGGTTGTTTTGGTGTAAATAGCATAAAAACGACAAATTCCATACAAAAAATTTCCCAAATCAGAAATTTTTGTACGGAATTTACTTATTTTGCTTATATAGCGAAAATGGAGACTTTTCAAACGGTAAAATTCCACATTTTTGTATTTTTTTCGTTCAAAACGGCGATTTAAATACAAACAAGATTTCCACTGACTGTCCCGATGCAACGCTCACAAAGAGAATTACTACCACTCTTGACAAAGACTCTTTACCCTTATAATTATCCAAGCCGATGACCATCCTCTGAAAAAAGAATACACTTCTCAAAGCCGACTGTTTCATCTGCTTAAAATAATATCACATATTTGCCATTTTCACTATCTATTTTCGCCAGCACTTTCCACCACTGGCATACGATATTCCGTACCATGCTTTAACATTCCATAAATAATACTGATTAACCGTCTTGAAATGCAAATCAGTGCCTGCTGACTGGTTTTTCCCTCTGCCTTACGTTTCTCATAATATGCCCGTACCACCGAATTTCTCGGTGTACCCTTTGAGGATACCTGCACCATCTGGATTGCAAGGAAATAAATGGTTGCCTGCAATCGTCTGTTACCCTGCTTGGTAGCTACATCTTTCCCCTTACCGCTAGATGATAAATGAAGTGGTGCAATTCCTGCAAACTGTGCCAACTTATTAGCATTACTAAAGCGTTTGATATCACCGATTTCAGCAAGAATCTTCACTGCTGTGATAACATTTACACCGGGAATGGTTGTAAGCGTGCAGCCAAGCATCTTATACATCTGTTCCAGCATCTTGTCTACCTCTGCCAGTTGGCTGTCATAGTGCTGTAAATCACTGACAATGCTAAGAGTCACCATGTCCCTGGCATCTTGGTAAGCATTATTTTTTACCTTGTCACTTGCTACCGCATCCAAGATTTTCTCACAGTTTTTGGTCGAACATCTATTGTGGCTGACCGGAACAAGTTCTGTTCGTAGGTCTTCCACACTCTTACCCTTCAAATACTTTCTAGACGGGTAATGCTCCCAGAAATACAGTGCAGTGGGTCTGCTGATGTCATTGAAAAACTGCTTATAAGACGGATATGCAATACACAACTGCTCATGCAATTGGTTGACTAATCTCGTCCTTTGCTTCATGATATTGTCCCTGCGGTGCACCAACTGACCGAGTGACCAGTACGCATCGTTCGGACAAGCATCCGGAAGCTTATCAAGCATGTTTAATGTTGCAAGTGCAATGGCTTCCGCATCATCACTGTCACTTTTGCGATACATGGCACCCCGGTGCTTTGCCTGTCGATGTGAGATAGCGGTATTTACATCCTTTACAAAATACCCCTTATCAATCAGCCACACCGCTAAAGGTCTGCCGTAACCATAAGCATTCTCCAGACCATAGACTACTTCTTTTGCATCAGTATTACATTTTTTAACCTTTGTTACCAGCTTAGGAAAATCGGCTGGTCTGTTTGGAAAAGTAATCTCTCCAAGCTTTTGATTGTAGCAGTCAATCATAACTGCTGTGTGGGTTTCTTTGTGTAAATCGATACCCACATAAATAAAATTTTCTTTAACCATAAAATCAACTCCAATCTCAATGTTTGGCAAAATAGTGGCAATCTCAACTGTTAAGCATCTTTCTCGGAATTACGCATCTTTTCAGCAACCAAGTGTGCAAGAGTGGTATAGCCTATCCACTTCTGGTCAGGCACAAAATATTCCGCAAAGGAACACCGCTGACTTTCATGGAGATGGATACATCCTGTAGAACACAGGACACGAAGCAGAAGAAATCTCCTTCGTGGTGTGTGATGTTAACTCTGAAAAAGAACAGTTGCAAGTCAAAATTTTTGTTTTGAAAAATCGGAGGAAACTTTGGCGATGTGAAGACAGAATTGGCTTTATGCCATAGACCAAAAACAGAGAAAAAACCGTAAATATGCACAAATTCATTTTTTAGACAGACAAATCAACTTTCTCTTGCCCCTGTGAGAGCCTGTGTTGCCCCTGTGTGCGATTTTAAGACCGAAGTCGAGGTAGTTACCCATAATAGAATTATTGAGCCTTGTTGGGGAAATATGAAAGACATGATTTCTTGAGATACCGCCAAAATAAGTAGTGTCGAAAATAGTGCAGGTTAAAGGTTTTATATCGCCAGAAGGTAGCATAAGCCGATGAACACCCACAGGCAAAGCCGTTGGGAGAAAGATGGTATGGCATAACTTTCTCTACTGTTCAAAAATTTGTTATGCTTTGAGACATTTTATCGAAATTACCTTGTAACAGAAAAATCGAGAATGCTTCATGGTGCTTGCCAATAAAACATTCTCGATTTAGTCTTAATTATTATTCAATGTACTAGTAGATTGAATAATAATTAACTGGCCATATTGGGGTTAGCTTCTTCTTCGGATATTTCATCAAGTTTATATGTCCAATGAAATACCACAGGCTCTTTATTGATTTCATCGAAATATTGATAGATTCTGT
This sequence comes from Lachnospiraceae bacterium GAM79, assembly GCA_003584705.1. Lineage (GTDB taxonomy): Bacteria > Bacillota > Clostridia > Lachnospirales > Lachnospiraceae > Acetatifactor > Acetatifactor acetigignens. The sequence goes on along the minus strand of AP018536.1, from coordinate 1,456,102 downwards.
CCGCCAGTTCCTGCTTTGATTTGACTCGTATTCCTTTCAACATCTGTTTTGCCATTTTGCTGAAGAAACATTCAATCAGGTTGAGCCAGGATGCATGCTTTGGTATAAACACAAATACGTAACGTCCTTCTGGCTTTGTAGCCAGATAATTCTGCACTTCCTTTGCTTTGTGTGCAGAATGGTTGTCACAGATAATCCTGATAACATCCCCTTCCAGATACATTTCATCAAGTTTCTTCAGAAGACAGATGAAATCGGAACTTTTGTGAGTTTCACTTACAACAGGAATAGCTATTCCTGTGAGAAGATCAATTCCGGCAATTAAAGACAATGTGCCAAGGCGTTTATATTCATAGTCACGATATACACAGCCGTTTCCTTCCGTCGGACGGAGGTCATCACTTGTTGTTGCAATAGCCTGTATTCCCGGCTTTTCATCGCAGGAAATGGTATGAATCATTGGACTATCAGTTGAAACTATGATGTCTCCGTTTTCGTCAAACTGCATTTCAACCTGTTTGTAAACAACAAGGACATCATGCATCTTAGTCTCAAAATCAGGATCCCGTTTTTCACAGTAATACTTGATTTTGAACGGCTTAATTTCGGATTGGTTCAGTATCTTCTGTACCATTGGTTTTGTGATAGTTGTAAGCCTTGAATATCCAGCCTCTTCTGCGTGATTTTGGATGTACTGATGAAGATTTTTTAAAGTCCAAAGTTCCTGTGCGTAGCCAAGATCGGTAGGACGCTGGCAAGCAATGCTGATGATCCATGCAATAGCGTCATCTGTGATTTCAACAGGTCGTCCTTTGCGTTTGTCATCGAACAGAGCACGCTGTACACCGCCTTCCCTGAACTTGGAAAGACAGAGTTTAACGGTGTTTATATTTACATCTAAACGTTCAGCAATATCGCTATTCGATGCTCCCTGTGCTTTGTAAAGAAGCATTTTAGCGCGGTCAACTACCTGCGCTTGAATTGTACGCTGACGAGTGAGTGACTGAAGGTACAAAACTTCTTCATTTGTAAGTGTAATAGATCGTGCGTGTGCCATACTGATACCTCATTTCCGTTGATATTATAAGTATAACACCATACATGATATTTGGCTAGTTATTTATTTAATGTTGTACTAGGTATCTCTAAAGTAAACCTTACATATAAGGATTAAATTATAAACGAATTACATTGCCTGTATATAACTTATCTAATATCTCTTCTATACTTGCGTTCGGACCTGACATAATAGCTTCCACTACATTTCTATTAGGCACACTATCCATTATCTTTTGAATCCACTCTGAAACTTCTTCATCACTTCCCATACCATAACTTATTTTTTCAACCAATTCTTTTACTTCTTCTCTACTTAATTTATCCATATCCTTTCTCCTTATCTAAAAAATTGTTTAAATCCATTATACCCATGCACTTCAGGAATAAGTATTTCAGCATGATAACGCGGCGTAACCACAACAAGATTATCTACAGAATAAACACTTCCACCTTGATTAATTGGAATAATATGATGAAGCTGATATGTAAAGCTACCATTTATGGCTTGATTAGATACCACAAGTGGTGCGCCTCCATTCTTCATTCGGTAATAGTTCTTAGGATCTCCATTTATTAAAAATTCATTTGCATAATCTGTTTCTGCAACAGCTTTCCAAAAATCATTTCTAAATTCGTCAAAATTATTATATTGCTTTTCTCTTAATTTGTCAGCAATTTCTTTTGGAATAACACCTGCATTCTTATCCGTTCCATACATCATTTTTGATGTATTCCTTCCGTTTCCTTCTACAACACCAGGTGAATTTCTTCTTTCTGTCGCTGTTGTGTTACTACCACTCCTGACATAAACTCTTTACCCTTATAATAATCCAAGCCGATGATCCACTATCGAAAAAAGAGTAGGCTCTCCAACGCCGACCCTTGCATCTGCTTGAAATTCTACCATATATTTGCCATTTGCTCTACAACTTTTCGCCAGCGTTTTCCACTACCGGCATGCGATACTCCGTGCCGTTTTTTAACATTCCATAAATGATACTGATTAATCGTCTGGAAATACAAATCAGTGCCTGCTGGCTGGTTTTTCCCTCTGCCTTACGCTTCTCGTAGTAGGCTCGCACTACTGGATTTCTTGGTGTGCCTTTTGAGGATAGCTGCACCATCTGGATTGCAAGAAAATAAATAGTGGCCTGCAGTCGTCTGTTTCCCTGCTTGGTAGCTACATCCTTCCCCTTACCGCTGGAGGATAAATGAAGTGGTGCAATCCCTGCGAACTGTGCCAGTTTATTGGCATTACTAAAACGTTTGATATCACCAATCTCTGCAAGAATCTTAACTGCTGTAATGACATTTACACCGGGAATAGTTGTAAGTGTGCAGCCCAGCATCTTATACATCTGTTCCAGCATCTTGTCTACTTCCGTAAGCTGGCTATCATAGTGCTGTAAATCACTGACAATACTAAGTGTCACCATATCTCTGGCATCTTGATAAGCATTGTTTTTAACCTTATCACTGGCTACTGCATCCAAGATTTTCTCACAGGTTTTAGTGGAGCATTTGTTATGACTGACAGGAACAAGTTCTGCTCGCAAATCTTCCACAGACTTACCCTTCAAATACTTTCTGGATGGGTAATGCTCCCAGAAATACAGTGCTGTGGGTCTACTGATGTCATTGAAAAACTGCTTGTATGACGGATAGGCAATACACAACTGCTCATGCAATTGGTTGACTAATCTCGTCCTTTGCTTCATGATATTATCCCTACGATGCACCAACTGACCAAGTGACCAGTACGCATCATTGGGGCAGGCATCCGGAAGTTTGTCCAGCATATTTAGTGTCGCCAGAGCAATGGCTTTGGCATCGTCACTATCGCTCTTACGGTACATAGCACCTCGATGCTTTGCCTGTCGATGTGAGATAGCGGTGTTTACATCCTTAACCAGATACCCCTTGTCAATTAGCCAGACCGCTAAGGCTCTGCCGTAACCGTAGGCGTTCTCAAGACCATAAACTACTTCTTTTCCATCGGTATTACACTTCTTTACTTTAGTAACCAGCTTAGGAAAAGCGGCTGGTCTGTTTGGGAAAGTAATCTCTCCCAGCTTTTGATTATAGCAGTCAATCATAACTGCTGTGTGGGTCTCCTTATGTAGGTCAATACCCACATAAATATAATTCTCTTTAATCATAAAAATCTGCTCCATTCTCAATGTTTGGCAAAATAGTGGCAATCTCAACTGTTAAGCATCTTTCTAGGAATTACGCATCTTTCAGCTACCGAGTGTGCAAGAGTGGTATAGCCTATCCATTTCTGGTCAGGCACAAAGTATTCCATACAGGAACACCGCTGACTTTCATGGAGATGGATACATCCTACAGAACGCAGGAAACGAAGTAGAAGAAATCTCCTTCGTGGTGTGTGATGTTAACTCTGAAAAAGAAAGGTTGCAAGTCAATTTTTTGCTTTTTGAGCAGATTTTTATTTAAATCCATTAAAAATGGGCAAAATCGGCTTTATGCCATAGACCAAAAACAGAGAAATAACAGTAAAGATGCACAAATTTACTATCCGAGCATACAAAACAACGTTCTCTTGCCCTTGTGAGAGCCTGTGTTGCCCCTGTGTGCGATTTTAAGAGCGAAGTCGAGGTAGTTACCCATGATAAACTTTTTAAGGCTTGTTGGGGAAATGTGAGAGATTTGATTTCTTAAGATAGTGCCAAAATAAATAGGGTCGAAAATAGTGCAGGTTAAAGGGCTTATGCCGCCAGAGGACGGCATAAGCCGAGAAACACCCACCGGCAAAGCCGTTGGGAGAAATGTGGTATGGCATAACTTTCTCTGCTGTTCAAAAATTTGTTATGCTTTAGAACAGTTTTGTAGGGATTACCATGTAACGGAAAAATAGGAAATGCACCATAGCTCATAGTAGCTACGAAACATCTCCTATTATGTGTTTTTGTTTAGGTATTAAGGGAATATTTCATCCCCCTTACACCCACTGGTGAGTGCCATTGTAACATGGATGTTTAGGAGGCGTCAAGGAAAATGTTACAAAATTGTTACATCTTTCTGATGTATCTACTGGGTATTTTATCTGCCAGCCATACTTTTTCATTGCCGAAGTAAAATTTTATTCCGTCATTCCATGCCATTTTTGCATCAATGATTAATATACACGGCTTATCATCATGGCGCATTCCCACATTTTCAGCAGTCTCAATATCTTGTGATAAATGAACATATTGCCTACTCTGAGGTAATAAACCATTTTCATTGATTGATTCTAAAAATCGCCTTGCTGTACCATGATACAAAACATCTGGTGGCACCTTTTCTTCTTTTAAAATTTTCATTGGTATTGAATGTCCATAAAATGCCCTGATTCTCCCATCTGCAAGTTCATGGCGTTTCTTCTCAGATTTTTCAATCATCTCCTTCAAATCTGCTTCACAGATGTTGCTCCATTTCACGGTTCTATGCAATGCATCTAAAAGCTGTTCAACTGGAACCCATCCTTCTTCGTCCATTTCTAGTTCATATTCCCATGGTGCATGGCGTAAAGCATAAGAAATCTCCCTACTTAAATCCATATCTTTCATTCCGTTTCCTCCATAAGTTCAAATTCTATCATGGTTTCAACAACATCTTCTAGCCATTTCCACACATTCTCATATATCTTCCGTTGTTCATAGCCACTTGAAGCAAAATCATGAATCACATATACTTGTTCTCCTTTTCCAACTTCAAAACACGCTATGTCGTCACAGTCCCCTCTTCGCGCAAATGGAATTAGATTTCTTTCAGGATATCTTTTTTGCAAGCCAGCAAGCCTGATTCTTACACTTTCTTTATCCATAAAATACCAGACATCAAAATTTGTAAGATTTAATTCTAATAATTTAATAATTGATTTGGGATATACAAAGTTATTAGGTCTTTCATATTCTTCTAATAATTCTATCATTTAATTACCGCTCCATCCAATTATATTTGAACCTAATGGATATGTGTTTCTATATCCGCTATTTTGTTTACCTATCCTTAATAATACAGCATCCCCCCATGTCTGTGGAACCCCTTTTGGTGTTGTAAGCCTTTCAATTAAATCTAAATCCTGTGGTAACACTTCATCAAAAGCATGTACATTGGCTTGCACATCTATTTCTGCGTAACGAGCTGCTAATACTCTTGTATTATCAATAGTTGTCAAATTACCATCTGGCATTCTAACAACATCAATTGGGTCTCCATCCCAGCCTTTTGCTTTCATGCTATCAATAATTTCACTTGCACCATTAACTGAGCTTTGACTAAATCTAATGTCATTCGGATTAATAGTTGCTGTACCACTCTCATCAACACTTTCACTAATTTTCCCCTGCGGAGGACAAGCTTTCCTTTTATACCCACTCGGATCATCATACACCACCGGGTTATTCCCGCAGTACGCATACAGATTCAGTCCATCCCCCTGATAGACGTCTTCCTGCATGAAACGCCCGGCAACCGGATTATAATACCTCGCCCGTAAATAATACTGTCCCGTTACATCATCATACTGTTGCCCTGTGTATCGGATGCGGTTATTCAACTGCTCTGTGGTATCAAGGGGTATGCCAAAGGCATCATACTGATAGCTGTTCAGAACATCTCCATGTCCGCCGGTAATAAACGTCGTACTTAGCTGTTCGTCCCTGTGGTAGTAGGACAGTTCCTGTCCTCTGCGGAACGCTTCCATCCCTGCTCCGAGATGATAACTGGTGCCCTGCTCTTCTCTTCCCTCCTCCTGCAGAAGCTCTCCATCGTGGTATACAAAGCTGGTTCTCCTGCCGTTTTCCAGCAGTTCAAAACGCAGGCCTTCCGCATCATAGCGGTTCTCCTGCACGCTGCCGGTTTCGGTTTCCACCCTTGTCTGCTGGTGGCGGCTGTTATAGGAGAACCGACGGATTCCGGCAAGATTTTTTTCTTCTATTATACCGCCCTGACGGTCATAAGAAAACTGTTTTCTATCGGCAGGGCTTTCCTCTGCAATTAGCTGGTTCTTCTCATTATAAAGATAGCGGATTTCTCCCTGTGCATCCGTCTTCCGGATTCTGTTTCCGGCTTTGTCATAGGCATAGCAAACAGAAGTGCCGTTCCGCCGCTCTTCCAGAAGCTGTCCCCGGACATCATAAGCATAGGAGAGATCCAACGCATTATTCCCTGCGGTGATGCCGCCCAGAGTCGCCTGTGTGCCTGTCTTCGCCGTGCGGTTTCCGTTGCCGTCATACCGGTATGCAAAGGAGAGCAGGACATTTTCTCCTGCCTTGGTTTCCAGTGTGCGGATGTTACCGTCACCATCGTAGGTATAGGCGGTCTCCACACCGTTACCATAATGGATGCGACTGATGCGGTTCAGGGCATCGTAGCCGTAGCGCACTTCCAGCCCGTCATTGTTGTAAATACGGCTCCTGCGTCCTAAGATATCGTACTCATACCGGGTGCAGACTCCCGCGGGATCCCTGATCTCCGTGATCTGCCCTGCCCTGTCATGGGTATAGGAAACTAAGCGTTTCCCGTTGGAACGCTTCTCTTTCAGGTTACCATATGCATCGTAGATGTATTCATAGGACTTTCCGTCACAGACGGCACGGGTCACCCGGCCCAGGCTGTCATAGTGCCAGGTGCTGATATTGGTATGTTTTCCTTCTGCATCGGACGCCTTCTCATACACGGGCTGTCCGAATACGTTGCAGGCACGCTGCAGCTGTCTTCCATCCCTGTCGATATGCAGGGACAGGTTGCCCTCCTCGTCATACCGGAAGGTCTCTGTATCGCCCAGCTGATCAATTCTCTCGCTGACCTTGCCGAGACTGTTGTAGCGGTACTGCACCGCATTGCCGTTACCGTCTATAGTCCTGCTGACCTGCCCTGCCGGAGTGTACTCATAGCCTTCCTTCCCCCCGTCCGCAAAGCCAATGCCTGTGATGCGTCCCCAGCTGTCCACGTCATAGGAGATGGGATTCTGGTTGCCGTCCACGACTCCCGTGATCTGCCCCCTGGCATTATACTCATACTGCTGGAGGATGCGCTGATGGTTCCCTGAACGCCGGACATCCTTGATCTTTCCATCCAATTCGTAGGAAAGCTCTGTCCGGTTTCCAAACGTATCCTTTTGGATGACCGGCTGATTCCGCAGGTTGTAGGAAAGCTCCTGTACCACTTCTCCTAATGCATTGGTGGTGCGGAGGCGGTTGCCGCGGCTGTCATAGGTGTAGGATACCCCCGCCCCGTCATCACTCTCCGGCTCGTAGCCGTAGGGACTGATCTCTTTCCGCAGCCTGTCATTCCGGTCATAGAGATAGCGGGTCACCCCTCCTGCCGGATTGGTTCTGTGGGTCGCCCGGTCTTTCAGGTCATACCGGGTGCTGCTCTCCAGACATTCCCCGTCCGTTCCCAGAATGGCCTGTTTCAGCACATTTCCGGCCGCATCATAGGCATACTGCACCCGTCTGTCGATACCGTTCTTTCTGTCAAGGACTCTCTCCTCGGTCAGGCGGTCGTCCGCATCGTAGCTTCTGTGGATCTCGGAGCCCTTCGGGGTGGTGATCTTTGTCAGGTTGCCGTTGGCATCGTAGGCATATCTTGTAACGGCGGCCTGTACCGGGCCGTTGCCCTGGATTTCCTCCGTCCGCTGAACAAGCCACCCGTTTTTATTGTAGGCATAATGAATGACACTATGAACACCGTCCGCAATGGCACGCTCTTCCAGCGTTACATTTCCCAGACAGTCATAATCGTAGCGCATTTTTGCCCCAAAGTCATCTTTCACTACATTCAGATGATTGTTTTTATCGTAGGAAAAATGGATCCGGTGCCAGCCATCCGGCTCTCCGTCTCTTTCCACCTCCTGTTGTCCGTAGGCCTCCTCCACCTTATTGCCCTGACTGTCATAGGTATAGGCGATGACACGGTACAGCGCAGGATCGGTCTCCTGCACTTTTATCTGTTCCCGGATCTTCCAGCCCAGATCATTATAGGTATAGAGGACCTCCTTTCCTTCGCCGTCCACTTCCCGGAGGATCTGTCCGTGCCCGTTGTACTCGTAGGTGTGCAGGATGTTCCCCCCGGGATCCTGTACTTCTGTCATCCGGCCGCAGGCGTCATAGGCATAGCGGTAGCCATTGCCGTCATCCGAATCTGCATCATAAGATTCCGGCTGTACCTGTTTGATCATGTTGCCGTCCGCATCATAGAATCTCCGCTCCACACCTCCGTCCGGATAAAGGATACGGATGCAGTTCCCGTCAGAATCGTACTCATAGCGGATTCCTTCTCCCTCTTCGCCTTTCAGGGCATAGCTGACCGGATGGATCCGGCTGGTGATGTCCCCGTCAAAGTTGCGGAATACACGGTGATGTTCCTGCAGAGGAGATATGGTATCTACCACACGTTCCAGAAAATCGTGGCGGTACTCATAGCCGCTCTCTTTCTTTTCCCACTGCACGGGTGGATAGTAAGTGGTCAGATTGCCCATGCGGTCATAGAATCTACGGGTGGTGTAGCCTTCCCCGTCGATGCGGCTGGTGACAAAGTTTCTGGAATTGTAAGCCAGCTCCACCGTGCCGTAAGTATTGCTGATGGACAGTCTGCGGCCTACGGTATCGTAGCCGTAGGCAGTCTCCTCCCCCTTCGGCGTAATGACACGGCTGGGGTATGCCCGGTTGGCTTCATATTCCTTAAGGCTTTCGTTTCCGAGGGCATCCCGCTCCAGAATGCATCTTCCCCTGAAATCATACTTCCGGGCCGTTTCTTTCCATTTGCCCTCTTTGATCTTTTCCATCGTCCTGACCGGATTGTGTTCCTGGTCATAAGTATAGAGGGTCTCTCTTCCGTCGCTGTCCCATGTATGTACCAGATCATGGTGCTCATTATATTCATGGTGCACTTCAAAGCCATCCGGGAATTAATCTAATAAAAATTCATTAACAATACATCATCGTTAAATAAACACTGTAGAAGACAATAGCACTTGTCAGAAATATCGTATCCGTCATTCCTCATCTCTTGTGTTATTTTTCCATTTTCCCGGGGCTTAGTGGTTTATATCCATCGTCTTTTTCGACTTGCTTAAACCCACGGTTCCCATCCTTTTATAAATTCTTCCAAAGATGGTGCAATTTTTCTCATTTTTCCTTTTTCGTCATCTACAAATTTAACAATTCCTGTCTTTATTTCTACCACTACAGAATAGTTCACTTTCGACTCCACTCCAATCACAAAATGTGTTACCTTGCCATTCAGATCGGTATATGCCTCCATTATTTGTTTTAAACTTCTATACCCATCTCTAGGATCCACACCACTTATTGCAATTCTACTTTTTTTATAATTTATATTAAACCCCAAAAAATGATAGGTGCTAAAGTATTCAATTATATCTCGGTTGCTTTCAATTCCATATGTCTCTAATAGCTTTATAAAAGTTTCCTCTTTTCCATATGCCAGTGGTCTCCATTTACACCATCCAGCATTATCTGCTTCTCCCACATAAACTGCCTGATCTACATCTTTTCTCCTGGGACGTTTAGGTAATCCATCCTCTGTTTTTTGGTATGCTGCTAAAAATCTTTCAAAAAAATTATCCAATTCATTTTTTACTGACATTATTTTATCTCCATTCTTATCCATTTTTTTGTTCGTATTGTCATAGACTTGATATTTTGAAGCATCTTCGAGAATACATCTCCATCTATCCCGCCCCAGATGCCATATTGTTTTTCTATATTATGAATTCCACCACTCCCCGGATGCAATCCTACAGGAATTGGCATAGCCTGACCACTACCTTATTTTTTGCAGATTATAACACATATCGACAAGTCATAACCTTAGATGTCAAAAACGACCGGGTTATATGTAACTTTTGGATAAAAATACCCGGGTTAAAATATGCTTCAAAACGTTTCTCTTGGAAAGCATATCTTAATCCGGGTATTCACATATTCCGTATTCTTTTTATGTTAAAAAATCATACATTAATATCATTACATCAAAAACATTATCTTCCTCCCGTATCTCCATCTCACCGGCATATTGATCCACGATCTGTCTGACGATCGAAAGACCGATTCCATGCATCCTGTCGTCTTCCTTGCTTGTCAGATATCGTCCCCCGCTTTTATGCAATGCATTTTTATACCGGTTTTTAATACTGATGGCTATATTATTACCGTCTGTGGTGATCCATAGCCTGATCACCCTATCTTCGGTCAGTTCCTTTACAGCTTCTATGGCATTATCCAATAGATTGCCCAGACAAATACTGATATCCTCTGCATTCATCTCCGCATCCTGCGGCACTTCCGTATTGGCTGTCACCTTTATTCCTGCCTTTTCCGCCATATCTGCCTTGTAATTAACCACACTGTCAATATAAAGATTTCCGCTATTGGAAATAAAATCTTTTTTGTCTAAAAACTTCAGATTTTCACTGCAGTATCTTTTCAGGGCTTCATAATCTTCCTTTTCCAAATAAGTATTTTCCAATATGTAATGCTGCTTCATATTGTGACGCAGCTTCCTTAATTCTTCCCACCATTCCTTACTTTCCCGGTTCTGGCGAATATAGTACTCACACTGATTTTTCAGGATTTCTTCCCGCATTTGTTTTTCCATATTTTCTTTTGCTTTATCATACAGATAGTAGGTAAAGACGTTGATCAGCAGGATCATGAATACTACAATAAATCCCCAGAAATAGTTTTCAAGGGTTCCTGTGATAAAAACGGAAATCAGGATCCATATACTACAGACCGGAACGATAAATACTTCCAACCAATCCTGAAGATTCAGTTCCGCTTTTCTGTTCAGTTTTATAATGAGAGAGGTAAATTTAATAATCAAATACCAGACAATTTTAGATAACACTGTGCACAGCAAGGTTACTTCTGCATCATCTGTCCATGCCAGAAATTCTTTTCCGTAATACACGAGCAATTCTGCACACATGCCGCTCATATACATAAATATAGTCGTCGCCATCAATGTTCTGACTGAATCAGTATATAGGATTCTGATCGTCACAAAAAAAATACATACAAAAAGTAATATATTCAGCCAGATATTACTCGTGCCATCTCCCAGATACGTTAAAACATATGTAACACCGTTGAAGACCGCAAAATATCCTCCCCATACCAGATAGTCTGTATACCTGCGAATTTTCTTCTTTTTCAATGTACTGTCACAAAAAATACGCTGCAGTATTACAGAAAAAATCTCCACAATAGCCAGAACAAGCATCATTCCCATCTTCTCCCCTTTAACATTGAAATATAATGCTGTCTTACATGATCTCTGTAATTTTTACTGATTTCTACTTCCCGTCCATTATCCAGAACAACCCTGTCCGCAGAATACTCCTTAATAAAACGAGTATTCACGAGCAACGATTTTCTGATTCTCAGGAATTTTACATTTGCTTTCCGCAGATTCCTTTCCACTTCTTCCAATTTTCCATAAAATAAGTATTCCAATTCAGGCATATCCAGCTGTACTGCATTGATCTGTACGATTCTTTTATCACTTTGGAAAAACCGGATCTGATTCAGTGGAATATTGTATTGCCTTTTATTATAAGAAAAGCAATAACTGTCATCGGAATTCAAATGTGTTTCAAACACCCGTTTCAGGATCTTCTCCAATTTTTCTTCAGACACCGGCTTATCTATAAATGCATATGGCTGCACTTCAATCATTTCCTTGCAGTACTGGTTATGACAGGATACAAAAATCAGAATTACCCTGCTGTCTCTTTCCCTAAGGATACGCGCGGTTTCAATTCCGCTGATACCAAGCATTTCCACATCTAAAAAAACGATGTCCATATTTCCCGTGGTGTCTGTTTCCATTAATAATTCTTCCCCACTCCGGAAGCAAAAAAATTTCACATTTTTGGATAGCCTTGCCATGATGGATTGTATGATCTGTGTTTGCTTCTGCAACTCAGATAAAACATCCTCACATATAGCAACTCTTAACATTGAGAATTCCCCTTTCTCCTTCGCATGCTATAATACGATGCCAGTATGCAACTGTTCAGCCCAATATAGTTTCCTCCTTTCAAGACTTTCCGCAAAAACACTGGCAACATCAGCAACTATTCTTATTTTTTTGATATTATTACTATACAAACGATTTCTCCTGTTTTACGTAAACAATTCCCTCTTCCTCTTGATCATCTCATCAATCTTCTCAATATACAGTCCCACATCCTTCACATTGTCACACCGCTCGATTCTTCCGTCGGGGAAGACTCTCTTGGTGATGCTTCCGGCTCCCAAAGCCACGATGGTCTGTTTCTCCTCCATGATGAGGATGTTGTACAGTCCATATTTGCCGGGACGGGCGTAGCCGGTGTTCTCGAAATTGCCGGACATGTTCTTCTGTCGGTAGAGGTAATAAGGCTTCATTCCAAGCTTCTCAGCTCCCGCCGCCGCGATCTTCATGGTTTCGTCGGTGTTGTGAAGCATGGAGACGCCGTTCTCCTGGATCCACTGGTTCAGGCGGGATGCACGCTTGATGGCCAGGGAATGCACGGTCAGGCTGTCCGGGGACAGTTCCACGATCTTTTCGATGGTGCGCTGTACATCCGCTTCCAGTTCTCCCGGCAGCCCCAGGATCAGATCCATATTGATATTATCAAATCCGACCTCTCTCGCTAGCCGATATGCCGTAAGTACCTGTTCCACGCTGGCCTTCCTGCCGATGATATCCAGTGTCTCCTGCTTCATAGTCTGGGGATTCACAGAGATGCGGCTGACCTGATGACGGTACAGTACCTCCAGCTTCTCTCTGGTGATGCTGTCGGCACGACCGGCTTCCACAGTGAATTCCTTCACGGTAGAGAAATCAAACTTGGACTTTAATGCCGTGATCAGACGGTCCAGCTGCTCCGGTTCCAGTGTGGTGGGCGTACCACCGCCGATATAGACGGTATCCAGTACCTTGTCCTGAAAGTTCTCCGCCACATAATCCATCTCTTTGATCACAGCGTCCACATAGGCGTCCACCTGCCTGCGGAATGCAGCGATCGGATAAGAGGTAAAGGAGCAATAGAGACAGGTTGTAGGGCAGAACGGAATCCCGATGTACAGACTGTAGCCGCCCTCATAATGAATCTCTTTTAACAGATCCCGCTCTCTCTTCGCAATATCGATTCCCAAAAGTGCCTTCTCTTCGCTGACGTAATGGCTCTGCTCCATGAAATCCAGAATCTCTGCATCACTTCTGCCCTCATCCAGCATACCGTAGGCGATCTTCGTGGGACGGATGCCGGTAAGGTTTCCCCATGGGAGTTTCTGCCCGGTCACCTTGCTTAAGGTGCGGTACAGGAAACGTTTCAGACCGTTCTTATAGCCATCCGCGATTGCCTCCGATGCTGCCTCCCACAAAAAAATCTCTTCTCCCACACGAATCTTCGCCCCGGTGTCCCCCAGTTCGATTTCCAGACTGACCTGCGGTTCCAACTCTGCCAGCTTCTCCGGTTTTGTCTCCGGGGTGATGACCGTGACCTGGTCCTCCGCATAAAAAGCCTTCACCAGAGAATGTACATCATATTCATAGTTAGGATGGGATAATTTCACTACTTTCATTGTATTTTCCTCATTTACATAAATACAGGCACAGAGATAACTCTTTCTGTGCCCGAATACTTTTTGATTTAATCAACGCAAAACGGATTATATTTCTTCTCATGTCCGATGGTGGTGCTGTCGCCGTGTCCCGGATAGACTACCGTCTCCTCCGGCAGAGTAAACAGCTTCTCCTTCACCGAACGCACCAGCGTACTCATACTGCCGGTGGGAAAATCGGTTCTGCCCACGGAATCCTGAAACAGAGTGTCACCGCAGATCAGGAAACCACCCTCCGGAAAATAATAGCTGACACCGCCCGCGGTATGTCCGGGAGTTGCCAGAACCTTGATCCGGATGCCGTCCAGATTCAGTTCCTCACCATCCTGCAGATACACATCCGCAGTAACCGTTACCGGACGCCCCATATCTTTCGACAGGTTGCTCTTCGTATCCCGCAGGAAATCTTTCTCCGCCTCCCCGGCATAAATTTTCACCGGTTCCCAACCATGCTCCCCGGCATAGGCATCCGCTGCCGCCTTCAATTCCTCACAGCCACCGATATGGTCGAAATGTCCATGGGTCAGAAGGATCGCTGCTGTATGTAGTCCGTGCTGCCCAAGCGCCTCCTCAATTTTCTCTCCATGATCCGCGGGGTCGAATACCAGCACTTTATCACTGTTCTCTCTGTATACAAAGTAACAGTTTGTCTGATAGATTCCCAGCGTCATATGTCCAATACGGATATTGCTCATAATAATCTCACTTTCTGTTTCCCGACAGGTTCCGCCGTTTTCCGGACATCACCTTATCAGCCTGTGGTTCTCTCGATGTCAATGACGCTCTCGATGCCCCGGATCTTGTCAATAATACGGTTCAGTTCCTCCCTGCCGCTGATCTCGAAGGTCGTCTGCAGAGTAGCCAGCCCCTGCCTATTGGTTCTGGTGTTCATGGACATGATATCGATATTTTTCTCCGTCAGGGCCTTGGAAATATCCGCTAACAGTCCGTTACGGTTGTTGGCATAGATCTTGATCTCCGCCAGATATTTCTCCGCATGTGCCTCCTCCGGCTGCCATTCCGCATCGATCAGTCTCGCCCTCTCCATCTCCGGCAGATTGATGATGTTGATACAGTCGGTACGGTGGATAGAGATACCTCTTCCGCGGGTCACATAACCCACGATCTCATCCCCCGGCACAGGGGAACAGCACTTGGAAAAACGCACCGACAGATCTGCGATACCCTTTACCACGATACCACTCTTGGACTTCATGAGAACCGGCTTACCCGCACCATTCTGTGCATTTGCCGCATTGTTCTCCGCAATGCTTGCCAGGACCTCCTCATTGGTCATCTCTTTCTTGTGGTCACGGTCGTACAGTTCCTGCATCTTGTTAACGATCTGGCCCTCTTTCAGAGCCCCGTGTCCCATGGCTGCCAGTACGGAATCCCAGTCCCGGAATCCATACTTTCGCATAATGGCATCCATATATTCCTGCTTCTGCAGGTTGGCAAGATTCACACCTCTGGCCTTACAGTAGGTGGAAAGCAGCTCCTTGCCCTTTAAAATATTGTCTTCCTTTAATTCATTCTTGAACCACTGATTGATCTTGTTCTTGGCCTGGGTACTTTTTACCACATTCAGCCAGTCACGGCTGGGACCCTTGGAGTTCTGGGAGGTAATGATCTCGATCCGGTCTCCGTTGTTGATCTTGTAATCGATGGTCACAAGTTTCCCGTTGACTCTGGCTCCCACCATCTTGTTACCCACGGCGGAATGAATGCTGTAAGCAAAGTCAATCGGGGTAGATCCTGCCGGAAGGTTCTTGACCTCACCGGTAGGGGTAAAACAGTACACGCTGTCAGAGAACAGATCCAGATCATTCTTAAGCAGATTCATGAACTCCTTGTTGTCTGACATATCCCGCTGCCACTCCAGGATCTGACGCAGCCATACCAGCTTCTCTTCTTCCTGGACTTCCGGCTTCTTACCGTCGGAAGCTTCCTTGTATTTCCAGTGGGCGGCAATACCGTATTCCGCCACGCGGTGCATCTCGAAGGTCCTGATCTGGATTTCGAAAGGCTGCCCGTTGCTGCCGATCAGCGTCGTATGCAGGGACTGGTACATATTTGCTTTGGGCATGGCAATATAATCCTTGAAGCGCCCCGGAATGGGTTTATACATTTCATGGATCACACCCAGTGCCGCATAACAGTCCTTCACCGTCTCCACGATGATACGCACAGCGAAGAGATCATAGATCTGATCCAAAGTCTTATGCTGGTTCTTCATCTTCTTGTAGATACTGAAAAAATGCTTTACACGGCCATCGACTTTCGCATCGATCCCCGCATTTTTAATATGTTCGCTGACTTCATCCACAATGCCCTGGATATATTTTTCACGGACGCTCTTACGCACCGCGATCTTATCCACCAGATCATAATAGATGTCCGGTTCCAGATATTTTAAGGACAAGTCATCCAGTTCGATTTTCAGCTTGCTGATACCAAGTCGCTGGGCAATGGGACAATAGATCTCCAGCGTCTCCTTGGCAATCCTCTGCTGGCTCTCCGGCGTCTTGTATTTTAAGGTACGCATATTGTGCAGACGATCCGCCAGCTTGATCATAATGACACGGATATCCTTCGCCATGGCGAGGAACATCTTACGCAGGTTCTCCGCCTGCATCTCCAGCTTGGCATCCGACTGCTCTCCATTGCCGGACAGCGGGATCTTCTCCAGTTTCGTCACGCCGTCTACCAGAAGCGCCACGTCATCTCCGAATTCTCTCCTGAGATCATCCTCCGTCATCACAGTATCTTCCACCACATCGTGCAGAATACCTGCCACGATGGTCTCCTTATCCAGCTTCAGATCCGCCAGAATGATAGCCACATTCAAAGGATGGATGATATAGGGTTCCCCGGACTTCCGGAACTGGTTCTTGTGTGCCTCGCTGGCTACCTTGTAGGCTTTCTCGATCATGGAAATATCATCACTGGGGTGATATTTCTGCACACAGCAAATAAGCTCCTGATATAATTCATCCGGATTCACGAATTCTTCTGATTTACTTATCTTGTCATCATCAAAAATGACTTCGTTCTTCTCTTCTGTCATAGACGAAACAGCTCCATATAAAATATTTTTATTTTCCTTCGTAGCAGATCGCAGACTCCAGACGATATCCGCTCAGACGCTCACGGCCCTTTAAGCCTGCCAGTTCGATCAATACCACGATACCAGCTACTTCTCCGCCCAGAGACTCGATCAGCTTGATCATGGCTTCGGTAGTACCGCCGGTAGCGATCAGATCATCCACAATCAGAACCTTCTGTCCGGGCTTGATGCTGTCCTTGTGCATCTCGATGGTGGCGGAACCATACTCCAGATCGTAAGTGGTGGAAACAGTCTCTCTGGGAAGCTTGCCCTTCTTACGGATCAGTACAAAGGGCTTATGATTATTGTATGCGATCGGGGTTCCGAAGATAAATCCGCGGGACTCAGGGCCTACTACCACATCATAGTCCAGATCCTTGATCTTCTCCTGCATGGTATCGATCGCCAGATGCAGTCCGTCCGCATCCTGCAATACGCTTGTCACATCACGGAAAATAATACCTTTCTCCGGGAAATCGGGAATGCTCTTTACATATTCTTCCAACTTTTTCATGTTTCTACACACCTTTCTCTTTTTTAACGAATTATATCTGTTTTTCTGCTATTTCAATCTGTTTCTTGATAAAATATTTGATGATCTCGCTTCGGGTAATAATGCCGATAAATACATTTCTGTCATCGATCACCGGTACAAAGTTCTGCATCTGTGCCTGTCCCAGCAGTTCTTCCATGTTGGTATCGATACATACCGGCCGGATCTTGCCACTCTGTATGATATCCCTCACGGACAGCTTTTCCAGACTCTTCATGGTAATAGTATCCAGCTCACTATTGTGGTTCAAGATATTCCACAGAAAATCTCCCTCACTGACTACGCCCACATACCGGTCCTCGGCATCGATCACCGGTACCGCTGTGTAACCGTAGCGTTTCATCTTCTCCAGCCCCTGTCTGATAGTCATATCGTCCCGAAGAAAAGTAACCTCCTCCTTCGGGGACAAAAAAGATGCAATATTCACAATGTTCCTCCTGCTTGTTCTTTTGTGTCCGTTAATTTTGATCCTTAGGATCGACCTCTTCGAAGGTACTGTCCAAGGCATCCTGCTCCTGTTTGAATCTCCGGAGCTTGCGCGCAAAATAAATCGTAGAAAAGCAATCGCCGGCACCACTGAGGATCAGTACCACTCCCAGAACACGGAACAACAGAATCGCTGCTTTGAACGGATTGTAGATCAGTACCACTCCGAGAATGATGTTGATTGCCGCCACAATAAGAAGTCCCAGCCAGCTGCCGTAATCCAGTCTTTTCAGGTCAATGGCATCCTGCAGTTTGCTGCATCCGCTACACAGAACCAGTACTCCCAGAATAAAGGGTATCAGGGAGATGACGATCTCTACCTTGTACAGGACTACTGCTCCCAACACGATTCCGAGAATACCGAATACAAACTCATTGTGATAATAGTTCTCTCTGGCATCCCTGAGCAGATAGCAGATAATAGATACCAGTCCTGCCACGATCAATACGATACCGATCAGATACCCCAGTGTCTTCTGCATGGTCTCCGGGATCACCAGTGCCACGATTCCTAAGAGAATATACAGCACACCGGTAAGAATTGCTTCCCATTTCAATTCTTTCAGCATTTTCATATGTAACCCTTCCTTTCCTGTAAAACAATGTTAAACTCAGGGAAAACGAAAAAGGGGCTCTCTGCAAACCTGCGGAAAACCCCCTTTATGTTCAATTTACTTTCTGCCGCAGCACTTCTTGTACTTCTTGCCGCTTCCGCAGGGACAGGGATCATTGGGATAAACCTTCTGCTCCTTCACAATGGTAGTGGAAGACTTCTGCTCTTTGTAGAGTTCCTTACGGGTCTCTTCGTCAAAGATATCGTTCCACTCTTCCAGATTGTACAGCCAGTCGGCTTCTGCTGCTACCATGTTCTTGTACAGAAGAGCCTTATCGAAGCCTAAGTTTACCTGAGTATCCTCTTCCAGATCATCAATAGGGTTCTGCTCTACCAGGCTGTCGTTGATGCCATCCAGGAATCCGGTCATGGTCATCAGAGATACTTTGAACTTGTCAGCCAGTTCCTTCACGGTACCCTTTACTACTTCATCGGGATTCTTCAGAAGCTGTGCGTAGATTTCCTTCTCCTCCTGGAAATAAGCTGCCCAGAGTTGCTGCAGCTTCTCTTTGCCGGTTGCCTCATTATATGCTACTGATCTCCACTGTTCCATTAAATTCATAATTGTAATACCATCCTTACATAATAATTAAATATTTAATAATACGATTTCTCCGCCCTTCGGGCTCTCGAAATCGTCACATCCATTCGCATTTCGGACTGGCGTCCTCCATGCTCATGTCTGTTTATCCGCTCAATAGGTGAACTGCCTTGCCTGCAAGCAGTCAGGCAGTTCACCTATTGGCAGAATTATTAATCATAGTATATAACAACTCGTCCTCAAAAACAACAAAAAAATATCAATCGGGGATGTATAAACCCACAAATCCGGGACAGACTACTACTATCATCGGATCCCCTCCTTTGATCTTACGAAAGATACGATAATACTTAATCCTCCCCTTTTGAAAAGAGGCACCCGTGGGTGCCTCTTTTTTTGCTATCAGTTCCTACAGGGGAACTTTTCCTTCTTTGATCAGTTCAATAAAAGCATCTGCCACCTCCGGATCAAACTGGGTTCCTTTATTTTTCTCCAGTTCCCCCATAGCGTATTCCACACTCAGGGGCTCCTTATATGCTCTCTTGGAGATCATGGCATCAAAGCTGTCGCACACCGCCAGGATCCTGCCAAGAAACGGAATCTCTTCTCCCTTGATTCCTCTGGGATAACCCTTGCCGTCATATCTCTCGTGATGGGAAACGACTGCGGGGATCACATAGTTCATATTCGGCAGATAGTGGATCATTTCGATGGATTTCTCCACATGGCTCTTCATGATCTCATATTCTTCATTCGTAAGCTTTCCAGCCTTTTTCAGGATGCTCTCCGGGATACCGATCTTACCGATATCATGCAAAAGGCCTGCCACCTTTACGGTCTGGATATCGTTTCTGGACAAGCCCAGCTTCTGGGCCAGCAATACCGCATACTGGGATACATTGGTGGAGTGCTGGAAAGTAAAGGAATCCTTCGCATCAATAGCCGCCACCAGTGCATACACCGTAGGCGCCACCTGCTCGTAACCGGTCTCCTTATCCTGGCTCTCCTCATTGATACCGCCTTCATATACCTGGATCCGGTCCTTACCATTACGCTTCGCATAAAAGGCCGCCCGCTTGGACTGCTGGAACAATTCCAGCGCATCCGCTGCCAGACCGGGATACCATGCCACACCAACGCTGAATGTAATGGGCTGCATGACCTGTGGTTTATTTGTAGCATTCTCCTGTACTGCCCGGGTCAGCTTCTCCGCCAGCTCCACCAGTGCGTCCTTTCCGGTCTCCGGCACCGAGACCAGAAACTCATTGGATCCTACCCGGAATACCTCTCCGTTCTCCACATGATCCAAAAATCTCTTCGCGCACCATTGCAGAATCCGGTCGCCGGTCTGTTCTCCGTACAGGTCATTGTATAACTTAAAATTATCCATGTCCATGTATAAAAAGCCCCGTTCTTCTCCCAAGGCACCATCGCGGCGCAGATACACTCCACAATAGCTGCGGTTATACAGGCCGGTCAGTTCGTCATGAATGGATACCTGATATACCTTTTCATAAGCATCAATGTTTTTCAGACTGCCGGAAGCAATATTTGCCATCTGCCGGATGCAGTCCGCCTCGCGGTAATTGAGCTTACTCTCCCGCAGACGCTCCATATATACAAATCCACAGACCATATTATCATATTTTAACAGGGCGATCTCCGGTGTCTCTTTTGTCTCTTCCTGCTCTACGATGCCACAGACTCTCTCCACCTCATCTTCGCCCAGCGGGATATGTCCGCTCTGTACCACCTCATGGTAACCGTCATCATTTATATTCTTCTCAAAGATTCTGGATTCCCAGCCCGGAATTGCATCATCCAGAATGTCATGCATATTGGCAAACAATTCCTTACGGTTTAAAATGGATGCCGCTCTGTCCTGGAATTTCCGCAGTCCCTCCAGCATATGCTTCAGCTTCTGGTTCAGGATATCCTCCAGACGCTTTCTGGCAAAAGCTACCACCAGCACCGTCCAGGCACATTGCAGAATGATATAGATCAGCAGTTTCTGCGTTACCGCCCGCTCCAGACTTCCCAGCACATTTTCCAGATTATGAGACAGGATGACCAACGGCAGGGATGCCACCACAACTGCCAGAAAATATACTGCACCTACCGTTACACGATAGGAAAAATCAAACAGATACTGCTTGTACATGATATAGACCATGCACACCGCCATACCAACGCCGCCCAGCATATCATACGGAAAGACGCTTCCCGGAATCAGGCAGAGCAGATTTCCCATCAAAACAAACAGGGTTCCCAGCAACAGCGGCTGTAGTTTTTTACGCAGCTGTAGGTCTCCACCGATCTTGCAATGAGCCAGATAAGTGGCATAGACCAATACCGAGACCTCCCATACCGTCAACACCCAGATTCCGGATGTTGCATGATACATATAGACATAAGTTCCATCGGCACGGGTCATCACTTCCGGTGCCGGCAGGATCGCACCACTCCAGGCATTGCCCAGAACCAGAGCTGTCGTCAGGACTCCATAGATATAGATCAGCGCATCATGCTCCGTAATTTCCAGAAAAGCAAATAGAAATGCATACATAAACACTGGAATCACCAGCAGACCAAACAGTGCAAAATTATGCCAGAAACGAATTCCCGGAAATACCTGTAGCCGCATGAGAATCGCCCCACCGGTCCACACCAGGCAGGAAGTCAGCACTGCCCTCAGACTACGGACTGTCCGGCTCTTCATGATATTGAAAAAGCAGAATAACAGAAAAAGGGAGCACAAAAAGGCTCCCACCGGAACACCGATGTAGAGATTTCTATCTAATGTCATATCCAGAAAGCTCTCCATACTTGTATTACTCCCTCACACTTTTGTTTTTATTTTCGAACCGATATCCCTTTTTCGACCCGAATCCTCTTATGTATGTAAAATTATACCACATTTTTCCTTTAAAGACAATGGTACGTCCAAAATCCTCTGATTCTCTGATCCGCGAAAAGGTAGACGTAAATTACGGCACTCTTCCTTGTATTCTCCGTCCACGATAACATCCAGAAGCGGTAAAAGTTTCGTGATCACCGGATCTCCCGCTTCCATCCAGGCCAGAAGATCCTTATCAAAATCATAGCCGGTATAGCACCAGATCGTCTTCCGGGGATAAATTTCCCTTACTTTCTTTACCAGAGAAAGCACCGTTGCACGGTTCTGCGGTTCCATAGGTTCGCCGCCCAGCAAGCTTAAGCCCCGGATATAGTCCGGGGCCAGTGCCTGTAAAATCTCCTGTTCTGTTTCCAGCGTGTAAGCCTGTCCGTACTGAAAATCCCAGGCCACACTGTTAAAGCATCCCTTGCAATGATGGGTACAACCGCTGACAAACAGCGATACTCTCACGCCGGGACCGTTTGCCACGTCCGTTTTCTTGATCGTCGCATAATTCATAGGACATTTCCTTCCCTTTTACTATCTGCATATTACAGATGAAGAACTCTTGCCTTGATCTCCTTGGTCTTGCCGGCATTCCAGAAGTTCTCTCCCAGATAACCGCAGGTTCTTCTGGTGACATTCATTTTCGCATGATCCTTGTTGTGACACTGAGGGCACTCCCATTCCATATTATCATTGATCATGATCTCACCATCATAGCCACAGACGTGGCAATAATCGGATTTGGTGTTGAACTCACCGTACTGGATATTATCGTAAATAAAACGGATGACTTCCTCGATGGCTTCCACATTATTGGTCAGGTTCGGTACTTCCACGTAAGAGATAGCTCCGCCCAACGACTTATTCTGGAACTCACTCTCGATCTTGAACTTGGTGAAAGCGTCGATCTTCTCCCGGACATCCACATGATAGGAATTTGTGTAATATCCCTTATCGGTGACATTGGAAATATCACCGTATTTTTCCCGGTCGATCCTTGCGAAACGATAACACAGTGTCTCAGCAGGAGTTCCGTAGAGGCTGAATGCAATACCGGTCTCCTCTTTCCATTTTGCGCAGCGTTCCTTCATATAATCCATGACACGCAGGGCGAATTCCTTGCCGGGTTCCACGGTCTGGCTGCATCCTTTCATCAGATACGTAGTCTCATACAGTCCGATATATCCCAGAGACATGGTGGAATAACCATTGTGCAAGTATTTGTCGATGGTCTCGCCCTTCTTCAGACGGGCGATGGCTCCGTATTGCCAGTGGATGGGGCTCACATCGGATACCACACCTTCCAGTGCCTTGTGACGGCACATCAATGCTTCATAACACAGTTCCAGACGCTCGTCCAGCAGTTTCCAGAATTTCTCTTCATTTCCTTTTGCCAGAATACCGATCTGCGGAAGATTGATGCTGACAACGCCCTGATTGAAGCGTCCTTCCCACTTGTACTCTCCGTTTTCATCCTTCCAGGGAGACAGAAAAGAACGACAGCCCATGCAGGAAAATACATTTCCCTCGTAATTCTCGCGCATCTTCTTCGCGGAGATATAGTCGGGATACATTCTCTTGGCAGAGCACTGTGCGGCCAGTTTGGTCACATAGTCATATTTTCCGCCCTTTAAGCAGTTGTTTTCATCCAATACATAGACCAGCTTCGGGAAAGCAGGAGTCACATAGACGCCCTTCTCATTCTTGGTCCCCTCGATCCGCTGACGCAGGATCTCCATGATGATCTGCACGGTCTCTTCCACATATTCGTCATTCTCATCGATATGCAGGAAAAGTGTGACAAAAGGAGACTGTCCGTTGGTGGTCATCAGAGTATTGATCTGATACTGGATGGTCTGCACACCGGATTTCAGTTCGTCATGCAGGCGCATCTGCACGATCTTGTCCTTGGCTGCCTGATCCAGGGTATCCCCGAATTCTTCCTCCAGCTGTTTTGCAAATTTTTCCTTACTCTTACGCAGATATTTCCCCAGATGCTTGATATTGACGCTCTGGCCGCCGTACTGGTTGCTGGCCACTGCCGCAATGATCTGGGTGGTCACGGTACATGCCACCTGAAAGCTCTTGGGAGACTCGATCATCTTGCCGTTGATGGAAGTGCCGTTGTCCAGCATGTCCTTGATATTGATCAGACAACAGTTGAAGATCGGCTGGATGAAATAATCCGCATCATGAAAATGCAGCACACCGTTGTCGTGCGCCATGGCAATATGCTCCGGCAAAAGCAGACGTCTGGTAACGTCACGGGACACTTCGCCCGCAATATAGTCTCTCTGAGTGGAAGCCAGGCGGGTATTCTTGTTGGAATTTTCCTCCGCCAGCTCCTTATTCTCATTCCGGATCAGTTTTAAAATAGATTCATCCGTAGTATTGGACTTTCTGAGCAGACTTCTCTGGTAACGGTATACAATATACTTCTTTGCCAGAGTATATTTATTGTGCTCTACCAGATGCTCTTCGATCATATCCTGGATATGCTCCACGGTCTGGGTCTGTCTGCCCTCCTGCTGTACATCCTCCAGAATCTCCTCGATCAGTCCCTCACTGGCACGATACCGCTCCTCCACTTCATTGTTGGCCTTATGGATTGCTTCCCGGATCTTCTCCTCTTCATAAGGCACTACTCTGCCGTCTCTCTTCTGAATCTTCATTGCTGTTTCCCTCACTTTATATCATTCCCATAAGATACGAATTTCTGCATAAGCCGAAAGAAAAGCCGCATCGGAAGCAAGTTCCCGACACGACTTTTTCTGCAAATCATAGTGTCTCACTAGATTTTGTGTTTTTCAAGCAATTTCGTATCTACATCTTGTATCTAATATTATAGTGAGGATACATGGAAAAAGCAAGTATCTTTTTTAAAACATTCCTCTTCCACCATAACCGCCGAAGCATAAACCGCCACCGCCACAGCAAAGGTTGCAGAACAGATTGGCCAGACAAATTTTCAGGCACAGGTCGTTGCCACCCACATGGGGATAGCCATAGGCTGCCTGTCTGCTCTCATACCACTGTCCCCCGCTCTGTAGTCTCTGCAGGAGCATCTGGTATTCCATATTCTGGGGATCCAGCGCCACCGCCTTGTTTGCATGTTCCAGCGCTGCTACATTATTTCCAAGGCCCATGTGTGCCATGGCACTGTAGTAATACCATCTGGCCGTCTTCTCATGTTCTCCCATGCCGTCCAACGTATTTCTGGCCTCTCTGTAATAGCCGTTTCTGAGATAATTACCGGCTGCCCGCAGTCTGGGCTCTTCTTCATAGCCAGAAGTCTGCTGTTGCCAGCCTGCCTGCTGCCAGAAGTCTCCAAATCCCTGACCGTAGCCGCCATATCCCTGGCTTCCACCGTAGCCGCTTCCGCTACCACCATAGCTCTGCCTGCCATATCCGCCACCGTAACTGTAGCCTTCGGTCCGCTCCTTCATGATCTGCTGGTAGGCTGCCTGGATCTCCTTGAACTTTTCTTCCGCCTGATCCCTATTGGGATTGTTGATATTGGCATCGGGATGGTATTTCCGGCTCAGTGCCTTATATGCTTTTTTTATTTCCTCCTCGGAGGCATCTCTGCTCACTCCCAGAACACTGTATGGATCATAAGTCATTTCCCGTTACCTCTTTTGCACTGTCTTTCATCCGTTTCTTCCGCACGATCTCATAACGGCACCATACACCGGAATACAGAATATTCCGCAGAATATCCACATTCTGTAAAATAGGAAGCTGTTCGAACTCCTTACAGCACTCCGACATCATCATGGTCAGGATCTGCCGGCATTCCTCCTCAAAGCCCGGTTCCTCATACCGTTTCTTTAACGGATTATAGGTTCCTTTTTTGAGGTCCTGCTCGATATCCTCATAGGCATCCAACAGATAAATGAATTTTCCCAGGAAAAATCCAAGTCTCTCCAGATTGTCCTTCCACTCATCCTCACGACAGGATACAATCTGTGCCATGACTCTGCCAAACAATCCCGCCATGGTATCAATATCCGCATTGCCCTGCTTTTCCGCATCCGCAAAATTCTGCATGGCCAGTGAGATAGTTCTTACTTTTTCCTGATATAATAACGGTTTTTTACGGAATTTTCTTCCCAACAGATAACTGTACACCAGTCCCTTCAGACTATGCTCGTCCTCCCAGTCGTCCTCCGCTTTATAGCAGGAAAAAAGTACCGTCATATCTGCCACATAATCCGTAAACAGATTTCTTCTTGTGGGATGTTTTTCCAAAGGATGGGCCACACATCTGCACTGGGCCTCCTGCTCCTCCGGTTCATATAAGCTGGTGAGCAGCATCAGGATAAAAGTCATATCGTAATTCAGAGAAAGCTGCCCCAGGACACCGTAACGTTCCTTCAGGCTCTGACACAATCCGCAATAATAGGATCGATAAACATCATACTCCTTAAATTTCATTTCCGACTGATTGATCACAATATATCCGAACATCTGGCTCACCACCCTTTCCTATATTTCTGTATTCCAATTTTCATTTCCCGTGATCCTGCCACAGGATTTTCCCGTCAGGTCTTGCGGATAAATTCTTCACCGCATTTTCTGCACCGGATTGCGATCTTCCCCTTATGTCTGGGTACCCGAATCTTCTGTCCGCATTTCGGGCATTTATAGATCTTGTACTCCTTACGACCGGCAATAGCCTTTTTCTTTCGCTGCCACCATCCGCGAACCTTCATTTCTTTCTTCAGATACCACTGGTTCTCGGCACTCCTCTTACTCAGGTCTTTAGAAAACATCCGGTAATACGCATAGACTAACAGGGCCAGAGCCAGCACATAAAATATTCTCAGACCAAAAAAAGAGAGCGCCAGGCAGACCAGAGCCACAATCATCAAAAACTGATTGAAGCGGTCGTTGCCATAACGCCCCCACATGAAACGCTGTAACTTCTCTTTCATGAAGTACCACCTTTCGTCCGCCACCATACAGGGGACACATTATCCAAATCTTTCAGAGTCTCCTTCGCGAAGTCTCCTCTGAATGTTACCTACATTATGGTATGCCGAAAGGCAAAAAGCAATTAACTAAGTATAAACTTTTGTAAAAGAACTATTATTTATTCCACAGTTCCTGGGCCCGTTCATCCCAGTTTTTCGCGTATTCTGCGCACTTTCCGCACAGATGCTCCACAGACTCCGGTGACTGTAAATCAGTGGAATGTGCTCCGGTCTCATGCACCATACGCTGTAAGATTTCCGGATTTTCCAGCATCGGGCAGGGCTTTAAGTGATTGCAGTTGAAAGGCTGGTTCGCACGGTATGCCATAAACAGTGGCTGCTTCAACGCAGTCAGCAGATCTACTTCCTTGATATTGGCACCGGAATAATGGATGAATACACAGGGCTCCACATCGCCGTTTGGATTGATATGGCAGTAGTTTCTGCCGCCTGCGATACATCCGCCCACATATTCTCCATCGTTCTGGAAATCGAAGGCAAAGATAGGTTTTCCGCCCTTCATGGCACGGATTTCACGAATACGGTGATACATATATTCTCTCTGGTCCGGATCTAAGAGCAATTCGGTAGATGCATCATTGCCTACGGGCATATAATGGAAATACCAGCTGAATCTGGCACCTTTTTCAATGATCATATCCAGGAATTCATCACTGGTGACTACTTTATAGTTCTTGCTGGTATAGCAGATGGAAGTTCCGAAGATCAGACCGTACTGCTTCATCAGATCCATGGCATGCATTACTTTATCAAACACGCCCTTGCCGCGGCGTAAGTCGTTCACTTCATCGAAGCCTTCCAGACTGATAGCTACGGAGAAGTTGCCTACCCGCTTCATCTCCTGGCAGAATTTCTCATCGATCAGCGTGCCGTTGGTAAATGCATGGAAGCCACAGTCATCGTGTTTCTCGCACAAACGGATGATGTCATCCTTTCTGACCAGAGGTTCGCCACCGGTGAAGAAATACAGATAGATACCAAGTTCCTTACCCTGGGTAACGATGCGATCCATATCTTCAAAGCTTAAGTTCAGACGATTGCCGTACTCTGCCGCCCAGCAGCCGGTACAATGCAGGTTGCAGGCACTGGTGGGATCCATCAGGATCAGCCAGGGGATATTGCACTGATGTTTCACACGCATCTCGTTAATCTCTTTTTTACCGCAGAACGCCGCCTCAAAACCATAGTCCAGTGCGGACATTTTGATGACATGGGGATCCACTTCGTTTAAGATCCGATTCACATACTGCATCCATTTGCTGTCCGGATCCTGGATCATACGTCTTGCCGCATCATAGCTTTCCTTGCGGAAGGTATCTCCCATAAATTTTTCCGACAGATCTACCAGCTTTAAGAACGCCTTTTCTCTGTCTGCTTCGTCCTTATTCACATACTTCAGAATTCCGTCGATTGCTGCGCCAAATGCAGCTCTCTCAACTTTGTGTTTTGCGTCTGCCATACGATTTACCTCACTTTTGTCTATTTATTCTATGAATCACGGTATTTCAGATGTAATATCGAAACAATACATCCGCGCCGGCAAGCAGGAAGATCAGCGCTCCACTGATCAGTACACGGTTTCTTCCATGACACCCGATCCGATATCCCGCATAGATGCCGACGATGACCGCCAGCGCAGCCATAATTGCCAGCTGAATGATCTGCACCGTTACTCTGGTGTCTAAAAAGCCCATGCCAATTCCCGTCAGAAAACTGTCCACACTGGTAAGCATGGCCCAAATGCATAGCTGTCTCCAGGCGAAGGCATCTTCCCTTCGTTCCAGCGGGTCCCGCATATGTAGTGCCCGGACGATCAGCCATATCCCGATCAGGAAAAAAATAACTGCCGATGCCGCCCTGAACAGTCTTTCTGTCCGCTGATAGTTCATTGCAATGTACGGAAGTTCCGAAATCAGGCTTCCTAAAAGCATTGCACCGCTCTGCCATCCTGTGAACAGCAGGATCATTTTCAGGATCTGCTTTTTGTCCAGTCTGGAAAGCATAGCGCCTTTGTATAATGCATAGGTAAAGACATCCAGGGATAGTCCCACCGATACAATGAAAATTTCATACCATGCCATCCATGCAACCCCTTTCTCCCGTTATAATGTTTTTATCTCTTTTCATTTTTTACTTTAAACAATTTTCCGGCATATGGTAAGATACAACCCTTGCACAGCGTTTTTCCTGCTCTTACATTTTTTCGATAACTGTAAATATTCCGCGACATTTTGGCAAAAGTGTCGTTTAAAGTTGAGAAAAGAAAGTTTTTTGGTTATAATATTTCTATCTCGGTTCTTTTATAGGAAAAGGAGTCCTGTGATGAAGACAAAAGAATTATTGGCAGACAGTTTTCGTTCTCTTGTGCTTACCATGCCTTTTCAGAAGATTTCCATCAAAATGATCACGGATGGTGCACATGTGATCCGCCCTACTTTCTATAACTATTTTCAGGATAAATACGAAGTGATTGAGTTTCTGTTCGACCAGGACATCGGCAGCAAAGTCGAAGTCATGATCGAAAACGATATGGAACAGGAAGCCATCAAGCTGATGTTTATCTGTTTTGAAAAAAATAAGGAATATTATCATCGACTTTTTGAAACCACAGGCCAGAATTGCTTCGGAGAATTTTTTTCACACTACTGTGAACAGACCTTTTTCCGGATTCTGTCCAGACATCCTATGAGGAAAATGCCCTGCGAACTTATCACACCGCAGTCACTGGCACATTATAATGCCCTCTTATTAATTGAAATTCTAAAGTTATGGCTCTCCTCTCCGAAAGAAGTCCCTGCGGAGAAAATTTTTGAGGCCTACCAATATATTATACGAACTCCGATACTGGATATGATCCAATATCCGGAACCATAAAAAGACAGGTCTAACTGACCTGTCTTTTTATATCTGATAAACTTATAATCTTGTGATCACAAAGATATCATAGATTGCCTGAATTGCGGTCTCAAAATCTTCATTTGCCACACCGATGATGATGTTCAGCTCGGAAGATCCCTGGTCGATCATCTTAACATTGATATTTTTGTGTGCCAGTGCGGAGAAGATTCTGCCTGCAGTGCCGCGGGTGGACTTCATGCCACGGCCTACGACAGCGATCAATGCCAGGTCGGATTCGATGTCAATGGCGTCGGGATTGGCCAGTCTGTGGATGCCTGCCACTACCTTCTGTTCCTTGTGCATGAACTCATCCTGATGTACGAATACCGTCATGGTATCAATGCCGGAGGGAACATGCTCGAAAGAAATACCATTTTCTTCAAATGCCTGCAATACCTTTCTGCCGAAACCGATCTCGGAGTTCATCATATCTTTTTCAATATTGACGGAGCAGAAGCCCTTCTTGCCGGCGATACCGGTGATCACGTATTTGGACTTCTGACAGGTGCTTCCCACGATCCAGGTACCATTGTCCTCGGGAGCGTTTGTATTGCGGATATTGATAGGGATACCTTCCTGACGTACCGGGAAAATGGCATCCTCATGAAGAACGGTAGCACCCATATAGGCCAGCTCGCGAAGTTCACGATAGGTGATAGTCTCAATAGCCTCGGGATGATCAATGATGCGGGGATCCGCAATCAGGAAACCGGATACATCGGTCCAGTTCTCATAGACATCCGCTTTGGCAGCCTTGGCCACTATGGAACCGGTGATGTCGGAACCGCCTCTGGAGAAAGTCTTCACCGTTCCGTCGGGCATGGCACCGTAGAAGCCGGGTACAACTGCTTCCTTGCTCTCTGCCAGTCTGGCACGCAGTACTTCATTGGTCTTTGCTGCGTCAAATTCGCCGTTCTCATCGAAGAAGATGACGGTTGCCGCATCAATGAAATCATAGCCCAGATAATTTGCCATGATAATACCGTTCAGATATTCACCACGGGAAGCCGCGTAATTGCTGCCGGCCTTTGCCTTAAAATTCTTCTCAATAGTCTTGAACTCATCGACAAGATCCAGATCCAGCTGCAGTCCGTCGATGATCTCCTGATAGCGGGCTTTGATAGCATCCAGCTCTGCCTTGAAGCTCTTGCCCTGATCTGCCAGATCATAGCAGGCATACAACATATCCGTTACCTTGGTGTCATCGGAAAATCTTTTCCCCGGTGCGGAAGGTACCACATATTTTCTCTCCTTATCTGCCCGGATGATGTTTCCTACTTTTTTGAACTGCTCTGCGCTCGCCAGAGAACTTCCACCGAATTTCACTACTTTTGACATAACATTTTCTCCTCAACTCTATCTAATAATAGTATATCCTTTTTATACCAGACGGATCCTGCCGAGCATCTGCTCGCCCAGTGCCTCATATTTTGCCTGAAAATCTTTTTCCTTCATACTCTGTGTGAAGTATCCGAAGTCTTCCTTCCGGTCCTTAAGATGTACCACCCGGCCTCCGGGGAACGCTGCTGTAACCGCATCTTCCGCTCCGGCCTTTGCCCGGATGAAGAAACTTCTCTCGGCCTCGCCGATGTCTGCCAGCTTTACTTCCTCTTTGTCCCAGAAGCACATGATCACCTTGCCCTGATGTCTTGCACAGTCGATGACATCCGATACTACCGCGCTGGCGGTGGGAAGCTTACCTGCGCCCCGTCCGTAATACATGGAATCTCCCAGCATGTTGCCGGTGACAAATACAGCATTGAATACACCATGTACCATGGCAAGCGGATGTTCTTTGGAAAGTAAAAACGGTGCTACCATAACCTCTGCGGTATTATCATCAATGGCCCTGCTTCTGCCCAATAGCTTGATGGTATGATCTGTGGCATTGGCATATTCGAAATCCGCTGCTGTGATCTTAGTGATACCTTCGGTGGGAACCTTCTCGGAATCCACATTTTTACTGAACATCAGGGAAGACAGAATTGCAATCTTACGGCAGGCATCATAACCTTCCACATCCGCTTCCGGATTGCGTTCCGCATAGCCTTTGTCCTGCGCTTCCTTCAGAACCGCAGCAAAGTCCGCACCCTCTTTTTCCATTTTACTTAAGATATAATTCGTAGTACCGTTTAAGATACCGTTGATAGCCTCGATCTTCTCTGCTGTCAGGGAATAATTCAACGGACGGATAATGGGAATACCGCCGCCCACACTGGCTTCGAACAGATAGTTGCAATTATGTTCTCTGGCGATCTGCAGCAGTTCGGGACCGTGCTTGGCTACCAGCTCCTTGTTGGAGGTGCAGACGCTCTTGCCCCGTTCCAGAGCCTGCTTCGTGAACTGATAAGCGGCTCCGACACCGCCCATGGTCTCACAGACAATGGTCACACTGTCGTCATGTAAGATCGTATTGAAATCATGAATGACTTTGTCCTCGTAAGGATCTCCGGGGAAATCTCTCAGATCCAGGATGTATTTTACCTTCAGTTCCTGTGCGGACTTCTTGTTCACCATGTCCTTGTTTTTCTCGATAACTTCCACCACACCGCTGCCCACGGTGCCGTAGCCTAATACTGCAACGTTGATCATATCATAACCCTTGCCTTTCTCATAGCCTGCAAACCTTCAGGTACTTTAGTACCTTGCGCAGGCACAAATTGCGTGTGAAAAATTTTATTCTTTTGCCAGTATTTTTACATGATGTACACTGGGCTGTCCCTCCAGCTGCTCAATCATCCGGGAAATGTCCCCCGTGGTCTGCAATACCTGAATACTCAATGTCAGAGAAGCGATTCCGTTGATGGGAATACTCTGATGGATCGTCAGGATATTGGCCCGGTACTCTGCGATGATCTTCAGCACATCCGACAATATCCCCGGTTCATCATCCATCTGAAAGGTAAGAGTGATGGTCGTTCCCTGGGAATTGTCATGAAAGGGAAAAATATCATCTTTGTACTTATAAAAAGAACTGCGGCTGATACCTACCGCATCAACCGCTTCCTGTATGGTCAGAACCTTCTCTGACTCCAGAAGCCGCTTTGCTTCCACTACCTTTAACAGTACTTCGGGGATTGCCTTCTGCTTCACCACAAAATACTTGGTCGTTTCTCCCATATGTTATCCTTTCTTCCGGTTCGTATCTGTAGTGCGGACACTTGTTTTTCACCGAGGGATATTCTAGCACAGTAAAGCATGAAAGACAACCCCCATTTTTAACCTTTTGCTGTAAATTCCAAAAAGTTCAAAACAGGGGTTGTCTCTAATTCTTGCGGGGATATTTGTTCCCCGTCTCCCGATATGCGTTAAAATCCCATGCCGGTCCCGTCTGTAACCATTCATACATGACGTGTTCTGTATTCTCATAAAAAATGTACCGGCGTTCTCTTTTTTCGCCCTCCTGATATGGGAAAATCGCATCTCCCGCCGCTCCGTCCATCAGTCTCACATATGCATCCTGAAGATCCTCGTAAGCTGCAGGAACAAGCGATGTCTGTAACGGATGGCTCTCTCCCACACCTTTTACCAGGAACAGAGGATTCTGTCTGTCATATGCCGAGACCTCATTCTGAGGATCAAAGCCATGATCTGCCATAACGATAATAACCGAATTGTCATACAGATCTGACTGTTTCAGCTTATCAAGAAACTGACCGATCACCCTGATATTGGCCTCCAGCGTCTCCGTATACGAAGAATCTCCTACCGCATTCAGATCCGCATCATACAGGAAAGGAACATGCCCTCCCTGCAAATGATAATACCGGAAACACTTTCCCTCCTGATACGTCACCTCTTCTTCCTGCATATGTGTGGCAAATTCTTTGAGATCCCAGGTATACAGAGGATTGCTCTCGTCCACAAAGGCATTGTGCTGCCCCTGCGTCTGTACAATGGCCCGATAACAGTATTCCTTTAGGAAAAACGGTGCGTAGCGGATGCCGCCCAGCTTGCAGATTGCCCGCCTGAAATACTTCCAGACATACGCCTCATGCTGCAGTTCCACCATATTGGAAAACTGATAGGTATACGAAGTCACCCACGGATCAGACTCATACAATGCGATGTCATAATCCCTCTCAGACAGTTCCCGGAACAATCCTGATTCATCCACAGCTGCCGCCGCGTAATCCAGATAATATTCTTCTCCTTCATACCATTTGCCCGATA
Source organism: Lachnospiraceae bacterium GAM79 (assembly GCA_003584705.1). Lineage (GTDB taxonomy): Bacteria > Bacillota > Clostridia > Lachnospirales > Lachnospiraceae > Acetatifactor > Acetatifactor acetigignens. Next base: position 1,422,127 of record AP018536.1, on the reverse strand, counting down.
AGATATACGGAACAGAAAACGCCGTCCAGGGATATGCTCCCACCATATCCGGATAATAAGTAAAATCAGCAAATGTCTCTGTATAGGCCGGATCCGAATCCATCACTTCTTCAAAAGTCTTCGCATCCACCGCATCCAACAGCAATACCAGGAAATTCTGATCCTGTGACAGACGGTACTGTCCGTTCTCCAGTGCATAATAAGTGGTTCTCTCCCGGTAAGCCCCTGTGGTCACAGTCATCGTCACAAGCGTTATCATGAGGATTCCCGAAAGTCCCGCACTCACAGCCATACAGATTCCCTGAAATCTCTTTGCACCAAGCAGCTTTGCCACGGTCACGACCGCTGCCGCTATGAGAATACACACTATCGCTGTCTTTATATTTTCTCCCCGGTAGTCCTCCCATACGATTTCCGTGCCGTCGAAAGGCGGCATATGATTCACCAGGAAATTGCCCTGCACATATAAAGTAAGCAAAACCACCAGTTCCGCTGCCGTAACGAACCGGCAAAAAACTTTGGAGATACAGGCTGCCAAAAGGATTCCCAACACATTCAGTCCAAAAAAAAGTGCAAAATTCTGCAGAACCGCTTTTAATATCTTATAAAAATCAAACCAGAATTCTGTCTGGTTCGTAACATACAATTCCAACGGTGCATAAATAAAAAAAATAAAACAGACAGCAAAAGCTGCCAGCAGTCCCGGCGCTGCCACCTTCCACCTGTCCGTCACAAAGGTTTTCCATTTCTCTTTTTTCATCTGTTCCCTCTATCTGCTGTTCTTTTGTATTCCGTCCAACATTTTAACACGACGACTGTATAAACTCAACTCCAACATAAATAAAGGCCAGCCTGCACATTTGCATGTACGGGCTGACCTTTGCAAACAGCTTCTGCCTAGATCAGAGGATATTTATCTGTTAATTTCTGAACGATGGCTCTGGCTGCGGGAACCTGTTCCTCGCCGCCCTTGATGACCATGGCAATGGCCTCTGCCACCTGATCCATATCCTCGGTGTTCAGACCTCTGGAAGTTACCGCAGGGGTTCCCAGACGGATACCACTGGTCACGAACGGAGACTGGGGATCGTTGGGGATGGTGTTCTTGTTGGCGGTGATGTGAGCTGCATCCAACAGCTTCTCCACTGCCTTACCGGTCAGCCCGTAAGGGGTCAGGTCTACCAGCATCAGATGATTGTCGGTACCGCCGGAGACAATCTTAATGTCACGGCTCATCAGGCCCTTGCACAATGCCTGTGCGTTGTCCACAATGTTCTTCTGATATACCTTAAAGTCGTCGCTTAATGCTTCCTCGAAGCAGACAGCCTTGGCTGCGATGACATGCATCAGCGGGCCGCCCTGAATGCCGGGGAAAATAGCTTTATTAAAATTGAATTTCTCGTTGGCTTCCTTGTTGCAGAGGATCATACCGCCTCTGGGTCCGCGCAGTGTCTTGTGGGTGGTGGTGGTCACTACATCCGCATAGGGAATGGGACTGGGATGAAGGCCTGCTGCCACAAGGCCTGCGATATGTGCCATATCTACCATCAGTACCGCACCGACTTCATCCGCCACTTCACGGAACTTTTTGAAATCAATGGTACGTGCATATGCAGAAGCACCTGCAATGATCATCTTGGGTCTGCATTCCAGGGCCAGCTCCCTCATTCTGTCATAATCCAGGAAACCGTTGTCATCCACGCCGTAAGGTACTACATGGAAATATTTACCGGACATATTGACGGGTGAACCATGGGTCAGATGTCCGCCGTGATCCAGATTCATACCCATAATGGTATCGCCGGGCTTCAGCACAGCGAACTGCACTGCCATATTTGCCTGTGCTCCGGAATGGGGCTGTACATTGGCATAATCACATCCAAACAGCTTCTTGGCACGTTCGATCGCCAGATTCTCGATGACATCCACGCACTCACAACCACCGTAATATCTCTTGCCGGGATATCCTTCCGCATATTTATTGGTCAGTGGACTTCCCATAGCTGCCATAACAGCCTTACTTACCCAGTTTTCAGATGCGATCAGCTCGATGTGACTGTTCTGACGATTCTCCTCGTCAATAATGGCCTGTGCCACTTCGGGATCTACTCTTTTTACTTCATCCAATGAATACATGCCTCATTCCTCCTTATGTTACGTTAATTCGCTAAACTTATGGTTTAGTATAGCATAGAACCTTTTATTTGCAAAGATAGAAAATGAACAATGTTGGCAGAAGCCCCCTGGTGTGTTAGAATAAACTTTAACATAACTATTCAGAGCCTCATTCGCCATAAAAATTTTCAAAATTATGCTCATTCATGCAAGCATGATTCGCAAATTTATGCAAATTTTCCCGGCTCTGAATAGTTACAACTTTACGAAAGATGAGGAATCCTCATGTATCATATTATTATCAATCCCGCCTCCCGCTCCGGAAGAGGGGCAAAGATCTGGGCCGAACAGGTGGAGCCGGCTCTGAAAGCAGGCAATACCGAATATCAGACCTATTTTTCCGGGAAAGCCGGAGAAGTCCGACAGCTGGCCGCACAGATCACCGCAGAGCATGCTGCAGAGCCTGACTTAACGCTCATCGTTCTGGGGGGTGACGGCACGATAAACGAGGCCCTTCAGGGCATTGCAGATCCTTCCAAAGTCATCCTCGGCTACATTCCCACCGGCTCCAGCAATGATCTGGCCCGAGATCTGGGAATTTCCAAGGATCCAAAGGCTGCTCTCAATCTGATCCTTCATAATAATACTCCCAGAGCCATGGATCTGGGGAGACTGACCTATCTGGACGAAGACCAGCCGGAAGAATCCAGGCTTTTTGCCGTCAGCTGCGGGATCGGCTTTGATGCCGCTGTCTGTGCGGAAGCCATGAGTTCCCGGATCAAGGATACCATGAACCGGATCGGCTTAGGAAAGCTGACCTATCTGGGTATCGCCTTAAAACAGCTGATCACTGCCCGCAAGGTCTCCTGCACGCTGACACTGGAGGACAAGGTACATGACAAAAAGGAATCCGTAGAACTCCCCCGTTTTCTGTTCGTGACCTGTATGAGTCACCGTTACGAGGGCGGCGGTTTCATGTTCTGCCCTCCCGCTGTCGATCATGACGGGGTATTGGATCTCTGTTCCGTAGGCAATATTTCCAAGGGATTGGTTCTGCTGGCCCTGCCCACTGCCTTTTTCGGCAAACATTATTTTGTCAAAGGCATCAATGCCCATACCGCCACACAGATGTCCATAACAGCTTCCGCTCCTCTGTGGGTGCATACAGACGGAGAAGTGACAAGAAAGAGCCGCGGTTTCCGGGTGGAATGTCTCCCCGGTGCCATCCGGATGATCACACCTTAAACAGATTTAACACACTCTAAAGATTTTCTTAAGAATGCTTAAGTATTCCAAAAAAGCCTTGATTTTTTTGTTCCGATAGCTATACTAAAATTGATTTTGGAACATAGGTTTTTAGAGAAATGAGGTTTTTATGGAAAAATTACGGATCTTCTATTTGAAATATAAACATGCCATTCCTCTTATTATATATGGCATTATTTACATGACCTGGTTCGCCTGGCTGGAGAAAAATACTACCGGACATTACCGGATCATACATATGGCGGCGGATGATTATATTCCTTTTTGTGAAGTGTTCGTCATCCCTTACTTTTTGTGGTTTGCCTATGTATCGGCTGTGGTCATTTATTTCTTTTTCAAGAACAAAGAGGATTATTACCGCACCTGTATCTTCCTCTTCACGGGCATGACGATTTTCCTGATCGTATCCACCCTGTGGCCCAACGGACAGCACCTTCGTCCCGCTGTTATGCCGAGAGACAATATCTTCACCCGTATGGTAGCCGCTCTGTATCGAACAGACACTCCTACCAACCTGTGGCCCAGCATTCATGTATATAATTCTCTGGGTGCACACTTTGCCATTATCCGCAGCAAATGCTTTGAGAAGAAAAAAGGCATCCGCATCGGTTCCCTGATCCTGGCTGTCTCCATTATTATGGCAACCATGTTCATCAAACAGCATTCCGTATTTGATGTGCTTACTGCTTTCGTCATGGCGGCTGTGATGTACACGTTGGTATATCGTTATGATCTGCTGATCGCTGTCAGAGAGTTCCGCAATAAGAGAAAAGCAAAACCGCAGATCGGCTAAAGGTTGTTTCAAAACATGCGCCGACGGCGCAGCTATAAAAATGCAGTGACGTTACCCACGCCACTGCATTTCTTTTGCCCTCATTTATGATCTGTTACATTACAATACTTCTTCGCTCTTCTTCAATGCCGAGGCAATGACCGCATCCATATCATAGTAGCGGTATTCCGCCAGTCTTCCGCCGAAGATCACGTTCTTTTCCGTATCTGCCAGCCTTTTATACTCTGCATACAAAGCGCCGTTCTTTTCATCATTGACTGGATAATAAGGCTCATCTCCCGGCTTCCATTCGGAACTGTACTCTCTGCTGATGACCGTCTTCGGGAGATCCTGTCCCTGTTCGTCCTTGCCAAACTCGAACCATTTGTGCTCGATGATCCGGGTCCAGGGAGTCTCACGATCCGTGTAATTCACCGCAGCATTTCCCTGGAAGTTGGGAATATCCAGCACCTCTGTCTCGAACCTGACGGAACGATATTCCAGTGCTCCCAGAGAGTAGCCGAAATAGGCATCGATGGGGCCGGTATAGACAACAGTCTCTGCCAGTTTATCCAGTTCCTCTTTCTGCTCCAGATAATCTGTGTTCAGGCGTACCTCAATGCCCTCTAACAGATGTTCCACCAGCTTCGTGTAACCGCCAATGGGAATGCCCTGATACAATGCATTGAAATAGTTGTTGTCAAAAGTCAGACGCACCGGCAGACGTTTGATAATGAAGGCCGGAAGATCTTTACAGTCACGTCCCCACTGCTTCTCGGTGTAGCCCTTTACCAGTTTTTCAAAAATATCCTTACCCACCAGAGAGATGGCCTGTTCCTCCAGATTTTTCGGTTCCGTGATCCCGGCAGCTTGCCGCTGCTCTTCAATCTTGGCCGCAGCTTCTTCGGGAGTCACCACACCCCACATTTTATTAAAAGTATACATGTTAAAAGGCAGTGAGTACAACTCTCCGTGATAATTGGCCACCGGAGAATTGGTGAAACGGTTGAACTCCGCAAATCGCGTAATGTATTTCCACACCTTTGTATCATTGGTATGAAAAATATGGGCACCGTATTTGTGGACATAAATTCCTTCCACGGTTTCCGTATAAATGTTTCCCGCCACATTAGGGCGTTTATCGATGACCAGAACCTTTTTCCCTCTGTCAGCCGCTTCTTTTGCGAACACCGCTCCGTACAATCCGGAGCCGACCACCAGATAGTCGTATTTCATTTCTATATATTTCCTTTCTCACAGTTGCGTTCCTGCGCCTACGTTATTTCCGTACGACAGCCTTCTCTCCGAAGACACGTTTCAGAACCACCAGAGTAGCCAGTGTCAGCAGAATACCGATCACCAGACAGATCACCACATTCTGTACAAAACCGGCAATGGTATAAGTCACAAAAGAGATTGCCGCCACGGTCAGTACATAAGGTACCTGAGTGGATACATGGTTGATATGATTACACTGTGCTCCCGCAGAAGCCATAATAGTCGTATCGGAGATGGGGGAACAATGGTCACCCATAACAGCACCTGCCAGACATGCAGACACACCGATGATGATCAGATGCTCGGCTCCGGGTACGATAGCTCCGGTCGTGGGATCGGTAAATACGCCGGTAACGATAGGGATCAGAATACCGAAGGTTCCCCAGCTGGTACCGGAAGCAAAGGCCAGGAAACATGCTACCAGGAAAATGATGGCCGGAAGCATATTGGTAAGCCCCGTGGATGCTCCCTGCATCAGGCCTGCCACATAGACATCCGCACCTAACAGTCCGGTCATGGTCTTCAGAGTAACGGCAAAGGTCAGGATCAGCATGGCAGGAACCATGGCAATGAAGCCCTGGGTCAGACAGTTCATGGCCTCCTTGAAGGATACCAGTCTTCTGCACATATAGTATACAATGGCAAATAATAATGCGATCAAAGATCCCCAGGGCAGTCCCACGGAAGCATCCGTTGCGCTGAATGCATCGATAAAGCCCACACCTTCAAAGAAGCCGCCGACATAGATCATGCCAATGACACAGCAGACAATCAGTACGATCACCGGGATCAACAGATCGTAGACCTTGCCTCTGGTGGAACCTTTGGGTGCATTGTCTGCATTGGCCACGCGCTCTCCCTCGGTGAACAGATCACCCTTTTCTCTGGCATTGCGCTCATGCTTTGCCATGGGGCCGTAGTCGAAGCCCATCAGCGCCATACCGACGACGAATACGATGGTCAGCAGAGAATAATAGTTATAAGGAATAGCTCTTACGAACAGTTCAATACCGGAATAAACACCTTCATCCACCATACCGGATACTGCGGCCGCCCAGGAAGAGATCGGTGCGATCATACAGATGGGTGCTGCGGTGGCATCAATAATGTATGCCAGCTTTGCTCGGGAAATCTTATGTCCGTCTGTTACCGGCATCATAACAGAGCCTACAGTCAGACAGTTAAAATAGTCATCCACGAAAATCAGAACACCTAATAAAAAGGTGGAAAGCAGCGCTCCCGCTCTGGTCTTTACATGCTTTTTCGCCCATTCGCCGAAGGCTGCAGAGCCTCCTGCCTTGTTCATCAGTGCTACCATGGTACCCAACAGGATCAGGAACATGAAGATACCGATATTCCATGCATCCGCCACGGAATTGATAAATCCTTCGTTGATCACCGTATCCAGCGTTGCAATAGGAGAAAATCCGGTATAAATCAAAGCTCCCGTAACAATGCCGATAAACAGTGACGAATATACTTCTTTTGTGATCAGTGCCAATACGATTGCCACCACAGGCGGCAGCAATGCCCAAATTGTTCCATACATAATTTTGCCCTCTCTCGTACTTTTTTTGTAACATTTCAGATACATTTTTACTTTATGGCAAACCCGTATACCTGTCAATATAATTTTCCAAATTAACGCTTTAGCACAGCAATTTATCCGTTCCTTTTCTCTTTTTCGCTTTAAATCGCTAAATTTTCTTGCATCCTTGCACGATCTGGGCTATAATGAGCAATGACATTTAGCAGAAAGGACGTGCCCTGCGCACGATGGAATACCATGAGTTTCGAATTTATCAAAAAACTGCCCACTCCTGCGGAGATCCGCAAGGAACTGCCCCTTCCGGCAGAATTAGCCAGGATCAAAGAAGAAAGAGATGCTGAAATCCGTGACGTCCTCACCGGCAAAAGCAATAAGTTTCTGGTGATTATCGGACCCTGCTCCGCTGATAACGAAGATTCCGTATGTGATTACGTCAATCGTCTTGCCAAAGTGAATGAGAAAGTTAAGGACAAGCTGATCCTGGTGCCCAGAATCTACACCAACAAGCCCCGCACCACCGGCGAAGGCTACAAGGGTATCACCAGTCAGCCCGATCCCGAGAAGAAACCGGATTTCCTGGCAGGTCTGATGGCCATGCGTAAAATGCACATCCGCGCCATCAAAGAGACCGGTCTCACTGCCGCAGATGAAATGTTATACCCGGAGAACTGGGGTTATGTATCCGATATCCTCTCCTATGTGGCCATCGGTGCCCGTTCCGTAGAGGATCAGCAGCATCGTCTGACCGTCAGCGGCTTCGATGTAGCTGCCGGTATGAAGAATCCTACCAGCGGAGATTTCTCCGTAATGCTGAACTCCGTATATGCGGCACAGCACCCCCACTCCTTCATCTATACCGGATGGGAGGTGAATACCCACGGCAACGATCTGGCACACACCGTACTGCGCGGTGCTACCAACAAGCACGGTGCCAATATCCCCAACTACCATTACGAGGATCTGATCCGTCTGTGGGATATGTATGAAAAAATGGATCTGAAGAATCCTGCCTGCGTGATCGATGCGAACCACTCCAACTCCAACAAGCAGTTCAAGGAACAGATCCGTATCACCAAGGAAGTCATGCACAGCCGTAAACTCAGCCCCGATCTGCACAAGCTGGTCAAGGGCGTCATGATCGAGAGCTACATCGAGGAAGGCAACCAGAAGGTGGGTGCCGGCTGCTACGGCAAGTCCATCACCGATCCCTGTCTGGGCTGGGAAGACAGTGAGCGTCTGATCTACGATATCGCTGAGTACGAATAAAAAGAACGATTTTGCAAATGGGGTGCTGAATCGTTAAAACAGTTTCAAAAAAACTGCAGGAATCCTTTTAATAACGCAGGATTCACAAAACATTCCAATAAACATCCGAAGACCAGTGCGATCCATATGAGCGCCAGTTTTCCCAATCTGCCGGGCAGGGATTTTTTTCCCTGCCCGGTTGTGTGATGGTAAAAATAAATACTCCGGTGCATATCTTCACACCATCTGAGTAACAGGATCATAGCCGGCAGGTAACACAGATAATGGGGAAAGATGCTCACGATCCCCAGAAGGATCCCCTTGATTCCATACCTAAACACTGCCGTACTCAGAAAAAAGCCCACAGAGAATCCGTATTTTACGGTGACTCCTCCGCAGAAAATCCATCCCAGATAAGTCGTTGCCATGATAATAAGCACCAGAAAATTCCGACATCTTTTGCACAGCACGTACCAGAACAGGATACTGCTGTCCACGGTCATATATTTCATGCGATATAACGTGTCCTCATTCAGCATTCCCGCACGGTTTAACAGAATTCCCCGTCCGAAATACACCGCAAACAATCCCACCACAAATCCCGTCAAAAACAAAAAGTGCAGCGGGAGTTTTCCCGCAGGCAACATGGATCTGTTCCATTTCATATATTCTCGTCTCCCGTCAGGCGTTGTTAGTAATATATGCGGACAACATGGAAAATCATGCTTTCTTATTCGTCTTTCAGAAAAGAAAAAGCCCATCCGGACAGGTACTGCCTGTCTGGATGGGGTTCCCTAAAATCATTATGTAGCAGCCGGTCGTGACTGCTTTTGTCTGTAACGGAATTACTCACTCAGGTATTTGGATGCGTAAGTTAAAATGCCGCAGATTGTCTTGGCATCCTGGATCCTGCAGTCGTAGATCATCTGCTTTAATTCTTCTACGGAATAAGCCTCTACATTGATGAATTCATCTTCATCCAGATGCTGGTTTCCTCTGTCTTTCAGTCCTCTGGCCAGATAAATATCGATCTTCTCATTGCAGAATGCCACTGTGGTATAAATAGAGGTCAACAGTTCCACATGGTCAGTATGATACCCGGTCTCTTCCTGCAATTCCCGCATAGCTGCCTGATCCGTGGGCTCTTCTCTCCCGTTCAGTCCGCCTGCCGGGATCTCTAACGTCTCACGCTCCAGGGCATTGCGGTACTGACGCACCATCAGAAGCTTACCGTCTTCTCTCACGGCTACTACTGCAGCCGCCCCTTTATGGTCGATCAGATCCCATTTTGCTATATTACCGTTGGGAATCTGCATGGTATCCTGATAATAGTCGATAATAGCACCCTTTGCTACCAGATCACGGCTGATACGCTTGAATTCTTCCATGACTTATCATCCCTTCTCATCCAAATCGAATACTTACCTGTTTTCCAGTAATTTATCTACGCTCACCATCTTGACGCAGAGTACGAACAGATCCGTAGCCATTGCCATCTCCTCCGGTGTGGGGAAGGAAGGCGCAATACGGATATTGGAGTCCTTGGGATCCTTCTTGTAGGGGAAAGTAGCGCCTGCTCCGGTCAGAGTCACGCCTGCTTCCTTACACTTTGCCACGATAGCCTTGGCACAGCCTTCCAGGGCATCAAAGGAGATGAAATATCCACCGTTGGGCTTAGTCCAGGTACCGATGCCTAAGCCTCCCAACTCATTCTCCAGCACTTGCAGTACAGCCTCGAACTTGGGACGCATGATCGCTGCGTGCTTCTTCATATGTTCACGTACACCATTGATATCCTTGAAATAACGTACATGGCGTAACTGGTTGATCTTATCATAACCAATCGTCTGGATCGTCATGGACTTGCGCATATCATCCAGGTTTGCCTTGGAAGATGCAATAGCCGCAATGCCGGCTCCTGCGAAGGTTACCTTGGAGGTGGAGCAGAACTCGAATACCATGTCCGGATGTCCTGCCTTTTCACACTCGGAAAGGATCTCTAACAGCTGATCCTGTCTGTCATCATATAAATGATGGATTGCATAAGCATTATCCCAGAAAATACGGAAATCCGGTGCAGCAGGCTGCAATGTAGCGAAACGTCTTACAGTCTCATCGGAGTAGGAATATCCCTGAGGGTTGGAGTATTTGGGTACGCACCAGATACCCTTGATAGCGGGATCTTCAGACACCAGTTTCTCTACCAGATCCATATCCGGTCCTTCGGGTGTCATGGGCACATTGATCATTTCGATTCCGAAATGCTCCGTGATTCCAAAATGTCTGTCATATCCGGGTACGGGACACAGGAACTTTACATGATCCAGCTTGCACCAGGGGGTATTGCCCAAAAGTCCGTGAGTCATAGCCCGGGATACAGTATCATACATGATGTTCAGGCTGGCATTGCCACAAACGATCACATTTTCCGGCTTCACTTCCAGAATGTCAGCAATCAGTTTCTTTGCCTCAGGAATACCGTCCAGGCCACCATAATTTCGAACATCCATTCCATCCTCAGCCTTCATAGCGCTCTGAGAATTTACAACATCGAGATAATCCATTGTCATATCCAGCTGGTTAACTGCCGGTTTTCCTCTGGACATATCCAGTTTCAGGCCTTTGCCTTTTGCATCTTCATATGCAGCGTTCAGCTCTGCCTTCAATGTTAAAAGTTCTTCCTTGGATAATTCCTGATATGCTTTCATTTCGTACCATACCTTTCTCGTTTTTTCCCATAGGGAATACGCTTTCTTCTGTGGACGTTGGATAATCGTATACAATCATACACTTCGAATATCATACTATAAGAAAGTTCTTTGTACAATACCTTTTTTATAAAATTTTAGTAACTATTCAGAACCCCATTCGCAAAACCGCTACTTCGTAGCTTTCTTTTTGCTCATGTGGTTACTTCGCCATATAAAACTGCTTATCTGCCTGAATGCAAGCATTCGCAGAACGCAGTTTTGCATGGCTCTGAATAGTTACAAATTTTATCAAAAAAGCTGCTGTGCTTTAACAGCACAACAGCTTTTCTTACTTCGTATGAAATTGTCATTTCTGACTGGTCAGTTATTTGGCGTAATCAATTACGCGGCTCTCACGGATCACATTTACCTTGATCTGTCCTGGATATTCCAATTCAGCTTCGATCTGCTTGGAAATATCTCTTGCCAACAATACCATATCGGCATCTGAAATCTGCTCGGGCACTACCATAACACGAACTTCACGACCTGCCTGAATAGCAAAAGATTTATCTACACCTTTGAAATTGTTTGTGATATCTTCTAACTGTCTTAATCTGCTAGTATAGGTTTCCAGTGTTTCCCTTCTAGCTCCCGGTCTTGCAGCGGATATTGTATCAGCAGCTTGTACAATACATGCAATCAGGGAAGTAGGCTCTACATCGCCATGGTGAGATTCCACGGCATTGATAACCGTAGCGTTCTCTTTATATTTCCGACACAGTTCAGCACCCAGCTGAATATGGGAACCTTCCATCTCGTGGTCTACTGCCTTACCGATATCATGCAGCAGTCCCGCTCTCTTGGCAAGTCTCACATCCAGTCCCAGCTCCGCTGCCAGAAGACCTGACAACTGTGCAACCTCGATGGAATGCTTTAATGCGTTCTGACCATAGCTGGTACGGAATTTCATCTTACCGAGTAATCTTACCAGTTCGGGATGAATGCCATGTACACCAACCTCCAGAGTTGCGGCTTCTCCCTCTTCCTTGATCATTACTTCGACTTCCTTCTGCGCCTTCTCTACCATCTCTTCGATTCTGGCCGGATGGATACGTCCGTCCACGATCAGCTTCTCCAGCGCAATTCTCGCTACCTCACGACGAATCGGATCAAATCCGGACAGGATTACTGCTTCCGGTGTATCATCTATGATCAGGTCTACACCTGTCATGGTCTCAAGGGTACGGATGTTACGTCCCTCACGTCCGATGATACGTCCCTTCATTTCGTCATTCGGTAACTGTACAACGGAAATTGTAGTCTCAGAGACATGGTCTGCTGCACATCTCTGTATAGCGTTAACCACATATTCCTTTGCCTTTTTGTCTGCTTCTTCTTTGGCCCGACTCTCCATTTCCTTGATCATCACGGCCGATTCATGTTTCACTTCATCTTCAACAATTTTCAATAAGTAGTCTTTTGCTTGTTCAGAGGTTAATCCTGAAATTCGTTCCAGTTCCTGCACACGCTGCTCATTCAGTCTGGAGACTTCTTCCTTCATGCGATTGAGGGATTCTTCTCTGGATGCTAAACTTGCCTCGCGCTTCTCGATGGCATCTGCTTTCTTATCGATGTTCTCTTCCTTCTGCTGAACTCTGCGCTCATACCGCTGGGCTTCCGCTCTGCGTTCCTTGATTTCTTTGTCCAGTTCATTCTTGGTACGAATGGACTCTTCCTTGACTTCCAGGAGTGATTCGCGCTTTTTGTTCTCTGCAGTCTTCAGAGCTTCATCAATAATCTCTCTTGCCTTCTCCTCTGCGTTGCCGATGGTTCCCTCCGCGTTCTTCTTCAGACGGTTCGTGGTAACCTTTGCTGTGATCAGCACTGCAGCTATAATAATGGCAATAACAGAAGCCACTAATACTATTACAATATTAGTGTCCACTACAGGAGCACCTCCTTATGAAATTTTCATTGTACATTTTGCTCCGATAATACAAATTATCGTTCATAATAGAATGCAATTTATGTACATTCTAACAAGCAATTCACAACAGTATTAGTGTAAACTGAAATTACACCCATGTCAAGTACAAGTCGCAATTAGTCCAAAAATAGTTCCTATATCAAAACAATCTTTGTGCATTATTTCTTGCTGTTATGCATCGTCCGGTATTCTCAGAAATCATCGCTATGCATGCCACCGATGGCCTTGCGGATAGCTTCTGCGGAGAATCCCTTTCTGACCAGAAATGCGTAGATCTTCTGGCGTTCCTTCCAGTCTGTCTCTGCTTCCGGATCATAATGCTTCTTATGAAGCAGTTCACGGATCATACTCTGTTCGTCCTGCTCTCCGCCCTTCTCCTGCCAGACCTGCCAGGCCTCTTCCATGGTAGCTGCCGGGATTCCCCTGCCCTGCAGATCCTGTTCAATCCGCCGCCTGCTGCGGCTGTCCTCGTGATAAGTAATATAATCCACGGCATATCGCAGATCATCGATATAATGAAAGCCCGCCACATAAGCGATAGCCTGCTCTATAATCTCCGCTGGATAAAAGCCCTGCTGTAATTTTGTCCGCAGCTGTGCCGTGGTATATTCTCTTCCCTGCAACAGGTTCATGGCACGAAGCTTCGCCCGCTTGGGAAGTACCTCCTGCATGATAGTCCGATAGTCTTCCTCGCTTAATTGCTGTCCTTCCTTTATATGGTAAAGACGCAATTCGCCTTTGTACAATACAAAGGCGAATTCCTGATCAATATATACTTTGCTTCTCGATTTGGAAAGTTCCGTAACCTGTGTTACCAGCATGGATCTACTCTTCCTTCTCTGCTGCGGCAGTGACATCTGCCTTTAGTCCGTAATGCTCTCTGACCTTCTCGGCAATCTCATCGCAGATGGCGGGATTGTCTTTTAAATACTGCTTGGCATTCTCACGGCCTTGTCCGATCTTGTTGCCCTCGTAGGCATACCAGGCACCGGACTTTGCCACAACGTCACAGCTGGCTGCCAGATCCAGAATATCTCCTACCATGGAAATACCTTCACCGAACATGATATCGAACTCTGCTTCCTTGAAAGGAGGTGCAATCTTATTCTTAACGACTTTGACACGGGTACGGTTACCGATCACTTCACCGCCCTGCTTCAGAGCTTCGATCCTTCTGACATCCAGTCGTACAGAAGAATAGAACTTCAGCGCACGTCCGCCAGTAGTGGTCTCAGGATTACCGAACATTACACCTACCTTCTCACGCAGCTGGTTGATAAAGATAACCGTACAGTTGGACTTGCTGATCACAGCGGTCAGCTTGCGCAGCGCCTGGGACATCAGTCGTGCCTGTAAACCCACATGGCTGTCTCCCATATCACCGTCAATCTCGGCCTTGGGTACCAGTGCGGCTACGGAGTCCACTACGATAATGTCAATGGCTCCGGAGCGTACCATGGTCTCCGTGATCTCCAGTGCCTGCTCACCGTTATCCGGCTGGGAAATGTACAGGTTGTCAATATCTACGCCGATGTTCTTCGCATAGACAGGATCCAGAGCATGCTCCGCATCGATGAATCCGGCAATACCGCCTCTTTTCTGTACTTCTGCGATCATATGTAAGGTAACGGTGGTCTTACCACTGGATTCCGGTCCGTAGATCTCAATGATTCTTCCCTTGGGAATACCGCCCAGTCCTAACGCTATATCCAAACTTAAAGAACCGGTGGGGATGGTCTCCACATTCATCTGTGCCGTGGGATCTCCCAGCTTCATTACCGCGCCCTTTCCGTACTGCTTCTCGATCTGGCTCAGCGCCGCATCCAATGCTTTAAGCTTATCGTCTTTTTCCATGTCAATCTCCTTTTTGTTCAAGGAACAAATGTTCTGCTTTTTATTTAGGATAAAACATTTGTTCGTGTTTGTCAATGTCTATTTTTATTATACATATTTTGTGTACATTAAAGCTCCCTCATAAGCATTCCCCCTTATTTTTTCGTTCCGATGATCGTCTGAAATTTTGGCGAATGCCTGAACATCCTGAAATGTCTGTCGATAATCAGAGATAAAAGATACAAAAAGAATGTATCACACATCCCCGCTTCCCGCAAGGACGCATGATACATTTCCTGTGTTTTCGTCACTATCTACAATTTTTTACCCCTTCGTTTTGAGGGTATCTCACAAAATATTTTTCTGTTACTTTTTACCAAAAGTAACTTTGCTGAAGTATTTCAGAATACAGCTGCGCATAAGAATCAGTGCTGCAGAGGTAGTTGCCTCTCTGATCTGGCTGCGGGTTCCGGAGAAATGATACTCTTTCACCGTAACTTCTCCCTTTATGCTGCATCCGATATATACCAGTCCTACCGGCTTTTCCTCGGTTCCGCCGTCCGGTCCTGCAATTCCGGTCACTGCCACAGCCACATCCGATTTCATTAACAGTGCGACTCCTTTTGCCATCTCTGAGGCAGTCTTGCTGCTGACGGCACCGTATTTGTCCAGCGTGCTCTTACGCACTCCCAGGAATTTCCGTTTTGCCTTATTGGAATAAGTCACCAGTCCGGCCTTGTAGCACTCCGATACCCCGGGGACATTGATGATCCTTGCCGCGATCATGCCGCCGGTACAGGATTCCGCGGTTGTCACCGTCAGATCATTGGCCATCAGCAGATCTGCTACCGCCATCTCCAGGGTAGTCTCCGCCTTGGTACTGTAAATATCCGCTCCGAAACGGGATTTCAGTTCCTTCACCACAGGTTTAATGGCTTTTCCAGCTGCCTTGGTATCTTCCCCGGAAGCGGTGACACGGATATGTACTTCTCCCGTCTTGGCATAGGTAGCTATCGTAGGATTGGTCTGTCCGTCGATCAGATCCTTCAGGGTATCCTCCACCTGGCTCTCCGGCACACCACAAAGCTTTACCATCTGAGAACAGATCACCCCGGGAGTCAGTGTATCCAGATAAGGAAGCACCTGCTGTTCGAACATGGGAACCAGTTCCGCAGGGGGTCCCGGCAGCAACACAATACGGTTCTTCTCCGTCTCCAGAATAATGCCCGGCGCTGTTCCATTATCATTGTCCAGCACCTTCGCTCCCTCTGGCACCATGGCCTGTTTCCAGTTGTTCTCCGTGGGCTGAATATCTCTGACTGCGAAAAATTCGGCAATGCGCTCCATGCTGTGATCATCCACCGAGAGATTCTTTCCACAGACTTCCGCCACAGTCTCCTTGGTCAGATCATCCTCCGTGGGTCCCAGTCCACCAGATAACAGGATCACATCCGAACGCTCCATGGCACATTTCAGCACACCTGCCAGTCTCTCCACATTATCTCCCACCACTGTCTGGTAGTAACAGTCCAGTCCGGCTCCCGCCAGCTTTTCCGCCAGATAAGCTGCATTCGTATTCACAATGTTCCCCAGTAATAATTCGGTACCTACACAGATGATCTCCGCTGTCATATCTTTACCGCCTTTCGCTGTCACTTGTCCTATATCTTTCCCACAGACAGTATACTACACTTCTCGGGCGGAGAAAAGGAAATATTTTACTCCAGAGAATTTTCACTTTCCACTTTTTCCTGATTCCAGAGCTGGTGTCGTATTTTTTCATCCGTTCCCTTGTGACTCCGCTCCCGCCACTGAGTAGGGGTGCATTCATACCTTTTCTGAAAACAGCGGTGGAAGGTCCGCATATTAGGAAATCCGCATTCGTAACTGATCTCTGTCACCGTCTTTCTGCTGTCCTTCAACAGATTGCAGGCCAGGATCATCCGCTGCTGCGCTACATAGGAAGGAAAAGAGATATTTAACTGGGAGGAAAAAATATGGGACAGATAATACGGACTAATACCCAACTCTTTTGCCACCTTCTGTGCCGTCAGTTCCCCGGTGATATTATCGTTGATATATTGCAAAAGCTTCTGCGTGATATTCAGATCCGAAGGCTTGTCCTTTTTGATCACTGGAATATTTTCATACATATCCGCCAACAGTGCCATCAGAAGTCCCTTGTCCTGCCGAAATGGCCGCAGTTCCTTATGCAGACCAATATCTGCCAGAATGTCCAGTACCATCTGTCCGTAACGGCTGAGCATGCTTTTCTGAAAACAGGGAGACTCCATATCATAATAGGTAAGTTCTTCCTGAAATTCCCCGATGGAATCCATATCTGCAATGATCAGAAGCATTCCCACCTCTCCCACAGAACTGTAGGAATGGAGCTGGTTCGGGTAGATCATCAGACAGTCTCCTGTAATCAGATGATAATTCACACCAGCTACCGTGGCATCCATCTCCCCTTCCGTCACATGGACGAATTCCATATGTTTATGCAGATGAAACGGGAAGTTCGGGTGCCACCAGACATGACAGTCATAGACCTTTTTCCGGCTCTCATAAAACGGTTTTACTGTGTTCATACCAATCCCCATTCCTTTCACAGTCTGCAAACTTTGGGCCGCAGGCACAAAATTTAAAGCTCTCTGTATTCTACATACCATATTCCGTCCCGAATTTCTACCTGTTTTGTTAAAAATAGCAATTTTTGTCCCATATGTAATTTCTTTTTGTCGTGCAGTCCACACTTTTTTCACTTACAATAAGCTTAAATGAAAGCAGTTCCAATTTAAAAAACAAAAAGTGAGATATATTATGAATCGTACAGAAGCCAGAGAAAAAGCTACCGCACTGGTAGCACAAATGACAATAGAAGAAGCTGCTTCCCAGCTGTTACACTCGTCTCCCGCGATTCCCCGTCTGGGCATTCCCGCCTATGACTGGTGGAGTGAAGCCCTTCATGGTGTTGCCAGAGCCGGTACTGCCACCTGTTATCCGCAGGCGATTGGCCTGGGTGCAACTTTTGACCGTGAATTATTACAGAAAATCGCCGGTTCCATCGCTTTGGAAGCCCGGGCAAAATATAACGCTTATTCCCACCTCGGAGACCGCACTCGGTACAAAGGTGTGACCATGTGGTCTCCCAATATCAATATCTTCCGTGATCCCCGCTGGGGAAGAGGCCAGGAGACCTACGGAGAAGATCCCGTACTTACCGCTTCCCTTGGCTGTGCCTTTGTGGAAGGATTACAGACCAAAAGAGACGGTTACCTGACCACTGCCGCCTGTGCCAAACATTTTGCGGTGCATTCCGGTCCCGAGGCTCTGCGTCACAGTTTCGACGCCAAAGCTACGAAGAAGGATCTGTGGGAAACTTATCTTCCCGCTTTTGAAGCTCTGGTGACACAGGCTGATGTGGAAGCTGTCATGGGTGCTTATAACCGTACCAACGAGGAACCCTGCTGTGCTCACTCCTATCTTATGGAGGAGGTGCTTCGCGACAAATGGCATTTTGAAGGACATTACGTTTCCGACTGCTGGGCGATCCGTGATTTCCACGAGGGACATCATGTAACTGCATTTCCGGAGGATTCCGCCGCTCTTGCCCTGGAAAAGGGTTGTGATTTAAACTGCGGCTGTACCTATGAATATATTTTACAGGCATATAAACAGGGAAAGGTAACCGAAGAAGAAATCCGCCGCAGTGCAGAACGTCTTTTCACCACCAGATACCTGTTAGGACTCTTCGATCACAGTTCCCTGGACGAAATTCCCTACAATGTGGTGGGCTGTAAAGAACATCGGGAACTGGCTTATCAGGCCGCTGTGGAAAGCTGTGTTCTGTTGAAAAATGACGGTACACTGCCTCTGTCCTTGAAAGATAACAAACGCATGGCTGTCATCGGCCCCAATGCCGACAGTCATGCCGCACTGGTTGGTAACTACAACGGTACCCCGCCCCGTTCCATCACTGTAGTGGAAGGAATTACAAGAATCTGCGAGGATACCGGCTGGGATGTCAATTATGCAGAGGGATGTCTGCTCTATGATGACCCTTCCGTACGAAAGGTATTCCAGAACTACCGTATCCCCGAAGCTGTGGCATTGGCAGAATCCTGTGACCTCGCCATTGTATGTGTCGGTCTCGACTCCACACTGGAAGGAGAACAGGGAGATGTGGGTAATGCATTTGCCAGTGGAGACAAGCCAGATCTGCTGCTTCCCAAGATCCAGAGGGATCTGGTAGAACAGGTCATCGCTACCGGTACTCCGGTGATTCTGATTGATCTGGCCGGAAGCCCCATCGATCTGTCCGCTTACGAAGATCAAGTGCCTGCAATACTGCATGCCTGGTATCCCGGCGGAGAAGGCGGACGGGCCATTGCAGACATCCTGTTCGGCAAAGTATCTCCCGGCGGCAAGCTGCCCCTTACC
The DNA here is from genome assembly GCA_003584705.1 of Lachnospiraceae bacterium GAM79. GTDB lineage: Bacteria > Bacillota > Clostridia > Lachnospirales > Lachnospiraceae > Acetatifactor > Acetatifactor acetigignens. The sequence goes on along the minus strand of AP018536.1, from coordinate 1,402,946 downwards.
TTCTATTATAATGCCGGACCGCTGCCAGACATTACCGATTATCATATGACCGGACGCACTTACCGTTATTTTGAAGGCAGACCCTGGAAGCCTTTTGGTTTCGGACTCACCTACGGAGAATTACAGATCACAGAAGCAAAAGTAACTGAAGTTGATTACACGAAGGAGATTCCTTCCGCACAAATCACAATACATTGCCAGAATCCCACGGATCGTGACTTAAGTGATGTCATACAGGTCTATGTCCATGTAAACGGTTCTTCCAACGAAGTTCCCAACCACAAGCTGGCTGCGTTCGAACGGATCCGTCTGGATGCCGGAGAAAGCAAAGAATTCCGGATCACCATTCCTCCCATGGCCTTTACCACGGTAGACGATTCCGGCAACAGAGTATTTGATGGCACTTCTGCTACACTTTATCTGGGATTTTCCCAGCCGGACCTCACAGAAGAAGATCAGAAGATCTATGCAGGCAACAGAGGCCAGGTATTCGCGGTCACTTTATAATGAGCATTATGGTGGTAAACCATTTGCTATAGAGAGATGTATTTTTAAAACAAGGAGGATAAATCCTCTCCTCGCCATAGGGGCTCGGATTTTCCTTCGGAAAACAAGGAGGATTACAATGAAAAGAAACAAGATCTTAAGCCTGTTGCTGTCAGTTTCCATGCTGACTGCACTCACCGCCTGCGGAAGCCAGGGTTCCGGCACCCCCGCAGCATCCACCACCGATAGCGGAAGCACCGCTTCTTCTGTTGCCGAGAGTACCGCTTCTTCCGATGACGGTTATGTACTGGACAAGGTCACTCTCGTCGTAGACGGTACCTTTAATGCATCTGTGGATGCTTATCAGGACAAATTCGTCGAACAATGGGACACAGCTGTCAGTGAAGCACTGGGTCATCCCATCAGTCTGAATATCCAGCAGTTAGACCATTCCAGCTATGTAGATGGCGTTGGCCGTCTGTTTGCCAGCGGTGATTACCCCGATGTCATTCTGCTGAATGCCGGTCAGTATGCAGAATATGCCAAAACCGGTCTTCTGTGGGATATGACAGATGCTTATGATAACGCAAAATTCCAGAGCCATATGGTACTGCCCGCAGTTAACCAGAGCGTTCGTATCGACGGCAGACAGTATGGTCTGTCCACCGGTCTTGGCGGCGGTTGTATCACTTATGTAAAGCAGGCATGGCTGGATGCAGTCGGCATGAAGGCTGAGGATATTACCGACTGGGATTCCTACTATGCAATGTTAAAGGCATTCACCGAGCAGGATCCCGATGGCAATGGCAAGAACGATACCTACGGCGTAGCTGCAGCAGGCTTTATCGGTTCCGAGGCTCCTTACACCAACTATCTGCCTCAGTTCTGGCAGAACGCATATCCCAGCTTCACCTATGATGAGAACGGTGTATGGTATGACGGTTTCAACACCCAGGAGACCAAAGATGCTCTGCTTCGTTTACAGCAGGCTTACGCAGACGGTGTCATCGATCCCGAATCCCTGACCATGGGTACCAAGGATGTCCGTGAAAAATGGTGGTCTTCCGATCAGTCCGGTTCCTTCGGTGCTTTCACCTACTGGTCCGGTTACTGGAACGATAACCTGGTTAACAACATGGATAAGAACGGTGTAGATTCCGGACTGGCAAGACTGGCCCCCATCGCTGAAATGGATGGCTACCTGAACAGAGAATCTCCTGTATACTGCATCATTGATGACGGTGACGGCGATGATTCCAGAGAACAGGCAATCTTCGATGCAGTCTTCGAGACCATGTTCGACGGCGGTACTGTACAGACCCTGTGGGTATACGGTGCAGAAGGCTACCATTGGTCTACTGAGGCTGAGACTATTGTTACCGGTGAAGGCACTGATAAGGAAAAGACCTATGAATACAAGGACGGTGAGTTCCATCTGCGTCTGAATCCTTCCGATCCCAGTGCATTATGGAAAAAGAATGCTATCGATCCTTCTTCCATGATCTGCTCCTTAGAGAATGGTTTTGAATCCGCTACCGATCTGACCAAGGAATGTAACGAGTTCTTCTCCGAACACAGCGTAGACGCTCCCCACTCTGCTTCCTGTGACGGTATTACCAACTACGGCGGTACGATCAATGATGCCAAGAACGTAGTCATCGCCGAGGTTGTTGTAAAGGGCGGAGATGTAGATGCCGCTATGGACAATTATGTTAAGACTACCCAGGATATGGTAGACGAGATCCTCGGACAGCTGAATGCAGACTAAATAGTAAAAAATAACCGATTAGCAACCTGCTCCGCCGGGCGCACTAAAAAAGCCGCTTCACAAAAATGTGAAACGGCTTTTTACGGTAACTGGAAAGTTAGTTTGGTGTAAATAGTCCAAAAACGATGAATTCCATACAAAAAAAGTTCCTAAATCAGGAATTTTTGTACGGAATTTCTTTATTTTGCTCATGCAGCGAAAATAGAGACTTTTTACATATAAAAATTTCATATTTTTGTATTTTTTTCGCAGAAATTGGCGTTTTAAATACAAACAGAACTCCCGGAGTAGCAGAAGGTCCTCAGGCAGATGTCTGTCGGAGCGTGTTGATATTTTCTTAAGCAGTGGTGAGCCATCAGGGTGGAGCAAACACGATGTTTGCGACAGGCGGCCGGCGACATGGATGTCGCCTAGAGCCGTGCCCGTTCGGATGAGATACACTTTATCCACTGCTTTAGAAAATTCACACTCGGAGACCGATATCTGCCTGAGGGCCTTCTGCCGCTTCGGGAGTTCGTCTGGTCTAAGGCTCCCTCCGCTACGAACCATGCCTATTCATAAGATTGTCAGCAAAGAACGCTGTCAATCTTATTTCATAGACGGCTGTCGAGTGTGTCCGTTGGACGCACAGTATAAAAATAGAACGAAATAACCTCTTGTGTGAGCAAGCTCCCACCGAGGTATTCCGTTCTATTTTTGCATGGCTCGTAGCTATGCTAACTTTCCATTTACTTCGTATCCTTCATAACATCTTTGTTCTTCACCAGATAATCGATCAGAGATACTACGGTGAGGATCAGTGCGATCCACATAATAATATCGGTGAGGATCTGTAACTGCGGGAAGTTGGCGATCATCAGACAGATCATAACCATCTGGAAGGTGGTCTTGAACTTGCCCCAGTAGCTTGCGGCGATGACTACACCGTTGTCGGAAGCGATCAGACGGAAGCCGCTGATGATGAACTCTCTGGCGATGATGATGATGACCACCCAGGAAGGGATACGGTTCATCTCGATCAGTGCGATCATGGCGGAACATACTAACAGCTTATCCGCCAGCGGATCCATGAACTTTCCGAAATCTGTGATCAGATTGTATTTTCTGGCGATCTTACCGTCGATCAGATCCGTCAGACTGGCGATGATGAAGATAGCCAGTGCGATCATATCCGTCACGAAGGTATTATCGCCGAACCATCCGGCCTGGCCTCCCAGCAACAGGATAATAAACGGCACGATCAGGATCACACGGAAAATAGTCAGCTTGTTAGGCAGATTCATCTTACTCATGGTATATCTCTCCTATTAGATCATATTCATTGGAATCGGTGACCAGAACCTTGACAAAATCTCCGGTCATCAGATTCGCTGAAGTATTTACAAACAGATAGCCATCCACATTAGGGGCATCTCTGTAGGTTCTTGCGACATAGGTCTCTTCGTCCGCTACCTTGCCCTCGATCATTACAGTCAGGATACGACCTACCATATCCTCCGCTTTGTCAAAAGCGATGGCCTGCTGCAGTTCCATCAGTTCATCCCTGCGAAATTCCTTGACCTCCTGCGGCACCTGATCTTCCATGGTGGCTGCGGGAGTATCTTCCTCCTGGGAATAAGGGAATACGCCCAGACGATCGAATTCCATCTCGTTAACAAAGCGATACAGTTCCTCGAAATCCTCCTGAGTCTCTCCGGGGAATCCGCTGATCAGAGTCGTTCTCAAACAGATATCGGGAATCTTCTCCCGAAGCTTACCGATGATAGCACGAAGTTCTGCCTGGTCGGTACGTCTTCCCATGCGCTTTAACACATTGTCGGAAGCATGCTGAATGGGAATATCCAGATAATTGCAGACCTTGGGTTCTGCTGCAATAGCATCGATCAACTCGTCCGTGATCTCCTCAGGATAGCAATATAAAATACGGATCCAATAAATGCCGGGAATCTGCGCCAGTTCATGCAAAAGTCTGGGCAGCTCCTTTTTACCGTACAGATCCACACCGTACAGCGTGGTCTCCTGTGCTACCAGGATCAGCTCCCGTACGCTCTTGTCCGCCAACTCTTTGGCTTCCTTAATGAGACTCTCCATGGGAACGCTGCGGTAATTGCCCCTGACCTTCGGAATAATACAGTAGGTGCAGTGTTTGTCACAGCCTTCTGCAATTTTCAGATACTCAAAATGTCCGCCTGTAGTGACAACACGGTTGGTCTCTGTCACAGGGGCGGCATTGATATCTTCATAATGATTCTGTTTCTGGCCTGCCAGAATCTCTTCCAGAGCGGCCACGATCTCATCGATGGCAGTGGTTCCGATAATGGCATCCACCTGCGGGATCTCCTTCTGGATTTCCTCACGGTAACGCTGTGCCAGACAACCTGCTGCGATCAGTGCTTTGACCTGTCCGCTGTCCTTCAGTTCTCCCATCTGCAGTAATGTATTGATGCTTTCTTCCTTGGCATCACCGATAAAGCAGCAGGTGTTTACTACTACTACATCTGCCTCTGCTTCATCGTCCGTGAAGGTATAACCTTTTTCCTGGAGCATGCCAAGCATCTTCTCGGAATCGACAAGATTCTTGTCACAGCCCAGGGATACAAACAATATCTTCATGCGTCTTATGCTTCCTCATCATCACCAAGGATTTTAATCTTACCCTGATTCAGCTCTTCTACTGCGATAGACAGGGGCTTATCCACCTTGGCTGTTACCAGAGGCTCGTCACCTGCGATGATCTGTCTTGCTCTCTTAGCAGTTGCCATAACAATAGAATAACGGCTGTTGACTACAGGTGCTTCACCGGGTTCTACCTCGCTGTTTACTACTTTCATTAAATCGGTATAAGAGGGATGTAACATTTTATTTTGCTCCTTTCGCGAAACCTTTCAGTTCCTCTCTGATCTCTTTGATAAATTCTCTACGACGGGACGGTTCATTTTTCGCCGCTTCCACAAACTTCTGTACTTCTGCGGCACACACATCCAGATCATCGTTCACTACTATATAATCATAGGCATCCATGCCTTCTGATTCCTCATAAGCCCGGGACAGTCTCTGTGCAATGACATCTGCTGTCTCGGTTCCTCTGCCCACCAGTCTCTTCTGCAGTTCTTCTGCACTGGGAGGGGTAACAAACAGTAACAGGCTCTCCGGGAACTGCTCTTTGATCTTCATGGCTCCCTGGATCTCGATCTCTAAGATCACATCCTTGCCTGCCTGCATCTGCTCTTCCACATATGCTTTCGGTGTTCCGTAATAATTGCCGCAATACTGAGCATACTCGATAAATCCGTTTTTTGCAATATTTTCTTCAAATTGTTCTCTGGTACGGAAGAAATATTCTCTTCCGTCCTCCTCGCCTTCTCTGGGCTGTCTGGTAGTCATGGAAATGGACAACGCATAATTGTCATATTCCGATAACAGCTTTTTCACCAGTGTTCCTTTGCCGGCTCCGGAGAATCCGGAGATCACCATCAATATTCCCTTATTCTGCATCTTCTCTGTCCTCTTTTTCCTCTTCCGGCCACAGTGCCTGTGCTCTTCCCGCGATTGTCTCGGGAAGCAGTGCCGACAGAACGACCTGACTGTTCTCCATGACCAGTACCGCTTTCGTCTTCCGTCCCTGTGTGGCGTCGATTGCCTGTCCGGTCTCCTTGGCCTTCTGCACCAGTCGTTTGATGGGTGCGGCCTCCGGGCTGACGATGGCGATGATCTTATCCGTATTTACAATATTGCCAAATCCTATATGGATCAATCGGTTCATGGTATCACCTTTCGTAGCCATGCAGTTCCCATTCGCATAACCGCACGATATCGTGCTTCCCGCTGCTTCGCAGCTTGTTATTCAATATTCTGTATCTGCTCTCTGACTTTTTCGATCTCGGTCTTGAGCTCAATCGCACAGTTGGAGATCTCCAGATCGTTGGACTTGGACAGGATGGTGTTGGCTTCGCGGTTCATCTCCTGTGCCAGAAAATCCAGCTTTCTTCCGATACTGCCACCGGCCATCAGCGTACTCTTCGTGGTCTCGATATGGCTGCGCAGTCTCACCAGTTCCTCATCTACGCATACCTTATCTGCGAAGATCGTCACCTCGGTCAGAAGTCTTCCTTCATCTACAGTAGTATCGCCCAGCAGTTCCTTCACACGGTCTTCCAGCTTCTGACGGTATTCAGCAATGATCTGGGGAGAACGTTCCGTAATGAAATCCACCAGCTTCAGCATGCCATCCAGCTTGCTAATTAAGTCATCTCTTAAATGCTCGCCCTCGGTGATCCTGGTCTGTACAAACATCTCGCAGGCACCCTTCAGGGCTCTCTGCAGTTCTTTCCACAGTTCTTCCTCATCGATGTCCTGTTCTTCCATCACAAATACATCCGGATACTTGGACAAAGTGGACACTCGGATATCGCAGTCTAAGTCAAAATCACTGGCCATCTGCTTCAGGTATCCCAGATACTCCGCCGCCAGTTCCTTGTTGTAACGGACATTGGATGTGTTCTCGGAAAAATCCTCGTAGGTAATGAACAGATCTACTTTACCTCTGGAAATATAATTCTTCAGTTCACTGCGGATCGCAGATTCAAAGAAATTCAACTTCTTCGGCATTTTGATGTTCACATCAAGGTAGCGATGATTCACAGACTTCATCTCTACGGTAAACTTTCTGTTATTCTCGGCAGTTTCACATCTGCCAAATCCCGTCATACTCTTGATCATAGCTTCTCCTGTTGTAAGGGCGTGTAATGCCTTCCGCAATTTACGGTTTTCATTCTATTATAGAATAAATATGCCCTTTCCGTCAAGTGCAGGTGCCCTATTTACACTATTTCCACTCGTCGTAATGCTCCAGAAAATGATGCTTCACACCATCCTCTTTGTAGGCGATGATCGTACGTAAGTTTACATTCTCCACACTCTTGAAAATATTCCCCTCGATAAAAGGGTTAGTCTGTTTCAGCGAAGCGATCAGGTTCTTAATCTCCATACGCTTGGAGGGACTGCTGCCATCGGTACGGCAAGTGGTACAAGTGTCAGTGAACCGGCAGGCACACTGAATAAAATGCAGATCATTGTAATCTCTCCAGTGCTTGATGTCATCCTCCCTGATCAGGTACATAGGGCGGATCAGCTCCATGCCCTCGAAATTCGTACTGTGAAGCTTCGGCATCATGGTCTGTACCTGTCCACCGTACAGCATTCCCATCAGGATCGTCTCGATGACGTCATCGTAATGATGTCCCAGAGCGATCTTGTTGCAGCCCAGCTCTTTCGCATGACTGTACAGATAGCCTCTGCGCATTCTCGCACACAGATAGCAGGGGGAATCCTCTATGTCATACACCGCATCAAATATCTGGGATTCAAAAATGGTGATGGGAATATCCATCAGCTTCGCATTGTTCTCAATGATCTTACGGTTTGCCTCGCTGTAGCCGGGATCCATCACTAAAAATACCAGTTCAAAGGGGAACTTGTTATGGCGTTTCAGCTCCTGGAACAGTTTTGCCATCAGCATGGAATCTTTACCGCCGGAAATGCATACAGCGATCTTGTCGTTTTCCTGAATCATATCGTATTCGTTGATAGCTTTGGCAAACCGGGAAAACAGGACTTTGTGGAACTTTTTGCGGATGCTCTTCTCAATTTCCCTTGCCCGTTCATTTTCCTTTTCTCCGGGCTGTTCCTTCTGCATCAGGTTCAGCAGCCATCCGGTATAGCCGCCCTGTAAGCTGTAGGCCTCCATTCCCTGTTCTCTGAAATACTCTGCGGACACCTTACTGTTCTGTCCACGGCTGCAATACAAAATTACTTTTTTATCCCCTGCTGCCGCCGCCAGTCTGTCTATAAGTTCACATTCGGGGATTGCAATGGCTCCGGGAATCATTCCATAGTTTACTGCTTCATCCCCTCTGGTATCCACCAGGATGTATCGGTCAAGGTCCCGGGACTGTAGTTCTTCCCATGTGATCTCAATGGGCTGTATTGTCTCTTTTTCTTCCATTTTTATATTCCTTTACTCTGCCCGAACAGGCAGTCTATTGTTTTTCCTCTCTCAGTCTGCTACACTGTTATTAAAAATATGGTAATTGAATCGTTACATTACATTCATAGAAAGGCACACAAATGATTCCTTATACTACTTTAGATTCCATTATAGCTCAAATGCCCGAACGCACCGGGCACACTCTGTTAGATGAAGACCAGGGGTGTGTAAAAGGGTGTCGTATGGGCGTATCCCTCTATCGCAACACAGAATATCACATGCCGCAAAAGCATGACGATCAGGAAGGCTTCTTCGTATTGGACGGAAAAGGATATGCTCTCATCGATGGCGAAGAAATCCCTCTGCTGCCCGGTACCGCCTTTATGGTACCGGCTCACACGGATCATGTGATCAGACGGGATCCCTCCTGTGACTGCTGTAAGGTTCTATGGTTCCATGCCGCAGTAGAATGATCCTCAGTCCCCACATACCGCCAGAAGCTCCGTCAGCTGTGCCTGAAGCTCTGTCAGGCTGTCACACTTTTTGTCTACCAGCACAAGAATCTCTTCTGTGGGCGGCAGCTGGTCCGGCACCATCACAGTATATAAGCCTGCCGCATAGGCGGACCGGATACCGTTGAAGGAATCCTCCACCGCCAGTGCCTGTCCGGGTGCAACCCCAAGCTCCTCGCATGCCTTCAGATAAATATCGGGTGCAGGCTTGCCATGCTCCACCATGTCGCCGCAGATAATTTTCTGAAAATAAGATGTGATACCCGCTCTGTCCAGATGCTCCATAACTGCGGTCCTGCGTGTAGAGGATGCCAATGCTGTTGGAATGCGGTTCTCCTTCAGATATTCCAGGATCTCATGCACGCCCGGCTTCTCGGGAAGGCCTTCCCGTTCTTCCTTTTTCTGAAATCTCCGGCTGCAATCCTCATGCAATTCTTCAAAAGACACATCGATGCCCTGCTCTGCTTTCGCTGCCTCGAACACTTCCTTCGTGCCCTGCAGTGTCCTTCCGATACAGGCTTTGGAAATCTCGTCCACATTTTTAAGGCCCCTGGGCTCCGCCGCTTCTCTCCAGCACTCCATATACATCCTCTCGGTATCAAAGAGGACACCGTCCATATCAAATATCACTGCGGTTATTGTTGTCTTCATAATTCTCCTCACATCCAGAGCACCATCAGATTGTTACCCATACCGATGATCCCCATCATTTTGCGCGTAAATAGTAATCGATGATATCTGTCTCTTCCATGGAAATATAAGTTCCGTACATGGCTATGTTGCAGCACAATACCCTGCTTCCCGCAGGGAAGATCATCTCATATCCTTTGGACGAAGCCAGCCCCGGATATCTGTCATCCGCTCTTCCGTAGGAAAAATAAGCAGCGGAATTACCTATCTTCAAAGGTTTCGGTGCCCCAATCCCTCCGGCGATCAGAGCCTCGTCCTTTTTCCATTCAAAAAAGCTCCAGTTCTTTTTCTCTCCGAGTTGCCTTGGTTCTCTGCTTCGTTCCGTCAGCAGAATCTTACCCTGTGTATTTAAAAATGTCAATGCTCCCGTCTTTTTATCCACACGGATCTGGGCATATCCCGCTGTAATTTCCACCAGGGAAGGATTCTCCCGCACCGTGCATCTGAGGTCTCCTGCTACCGTCACCGCCGCTTTCGGGAATTCACGACACTGCCCTTTGGCAAAACAAATCCGGAACAGATCCACCGCAAGGGGTGTGATCCGCAAGGTTCCGTAACTACTCAAAAGATCCACATAGCCCTTGCCCTTCATGACCATGCGCACAGCGCAGTCGATCCTGGAATGTCCGGCGGGCATCAGTGTTTTGGCATCCGGCATATCGCCGTACTCGCCGTTATTTTCTACCATCCGCGGCTCCTGTCTGCCGGTTGCTCTGCCAGCATTGCCGTTTCCTGCCCCGTATACTTTCGCAGGTGACGGCTGTCCCGTCCGCCTCGATTCAGGTTCCCCTGACTTTCCTGCTTTCTTCGGTGTAGCGCCGTCTGTTGTCCCCTGACTGTTTCTTGTCACGATGATCTTCTTTGGGCCGTAACGCTCTCTGGCCACACGTTCCTTTTCCGCTTCCTGTGCCCTCTGTCTGTAGATCTCTTCTTTTGTCTTCTCCGGCTCTGCCTGTTTTACCACCGTTTTCACCGGCTTCTTCTGGGCATCTGCGGCAAGGCGCATTCTCTGCTTCTGCTCTGGGGATACCGGATCTGCGATCAGTCCGGTGAGTTTCCCCCGGTACAGCACCGTCAGTTCATGCAGGGCTCGGGTGGCTGCCACGTACAGCTGCTTCACATACCCGTCTTCCACCGGGTAATCTTCCTCCGAAGCGTTGAAGATCAGTACTGCATCGAATTCCAGACCTTTGGTGTATTTTAACGGAAGTACCATGACGCCCTCGCCGATCTCCCATTTTCCCGCATCTCCGGTATTCAGTTCCACGCTGTCCTGTAAGGCTGCTGTTACTTTTTCCGCCTCCGCTTCGTCAATGCAGACTACGGCAATGGTATCCAGCCCCTTGCTCTGCCATGCTTTGATGATCTGCTCCGCCTGTGTCACCTGCTCTGTAAAATCCACACATTTTTTCACCGTGACCGGTTCCCCATGACGTATGATGGGCTCCACCGGATAGACCGCAAAGCTTCCGTGATACAGAATGTCCGTGGCAAACTCCGAGATTTCCACCGTGTTACGGTAGCTTTTCTGCAAAATGCCGAAATAATCAAACTCTCCAGGCAGCATCAATTTCCGCAGTTCCGTCCAGTCGTTGAGACCGTAGCGGTCGGAAATATTCTGGGCCACATCTCCCATGATCGTATAGGTACATTTGCTCAGACAATATTTTAAAGACGCATAGACCATCATGCCGAAATCCTGGGCTTCATCAATCACCACATGCCCCGCCTCCCGGATCACCGTGTCCTCCTTGAGGCGCTTGTAGAGGTAGGCCATGGCCGCCAGATCATAGACATCGTAGCCACCTTCCGGCACCTCGACCGTGAAATCTTTCTCCTGCTCTTCCTTCAGGAACTGTTCGTAGAGTTCCGCCACAGAGCCCTTCCATTCCCTTTTTCCGAAATAGGTCTCATAATAATGCTTGAGCTTCTGCTTTTCCGGCTGGGTATAGGAATAATATTTTCCGCTCAGCTCATTTTCCAGCCGTGCCATCAGATAATCCGTCAGTCTGCTGATTTTGTCCGCCCGGGACAGATCCTTTGTCTCTTTCAATAAGCGTGCAATGGTGGCCCGGTCCAGCAGCACTTTGCCAGTCTTTTCGATCACCACGTCCTCTCTGGGTATCGCGCGGTATTCGTAACGCAGGCAGAAATTCTCCAGCTCCTTAAACCAGACAAGAGTTCCCTTCACCGCCGGGGTCACACCTTTTACCACCGGCTTGATCTGCCAGGACTTGTCCCAGTCCTCGTACAAAAGCCTTACGAACAACTGCTCCATGGTCATCTGGGAGACACCGTAAACATTCAGTTCCGGCAGCACTCCCGTTATATAGTTTAAGAGCACCTGATTGCTTCCCACAATATAAAAATCTTCCGGTGCAAACTCCTGATCGTAGTTGTACAGGATGTAGGAAATACGGTGCATGGCCACTGTGGTCTTGCCGGAGCCCGCCGCTCCCTGTACGATCATGTTGTGCTGGGGCTTTTTGCGGATGACTTCGTTCTGCTCCTGCTGGATTGTGGCAATGATCTCGCCCAGCACCGCCTTTTTGTTCCGCGCCAGATATTTTGTCAGCAGTTCATCGTTGGCCACCACATCCGAATCGTAGAAGTCCTTCAGCTCATCATTTTCGATCTCATAGGTGCGCTTCCGCGACAGGGTGATGTCGTATTTTCCCTCCCCCTTTACGGAATAAGAGACATCCCCCAGAGCGGCATCGTAATATACGCTGGCAATGGGTGCTCTCCAGTCGATGACCTCCGGTTCTGCCGGGTTATCCGCAATGACACTTCTGCCGATATAGTAGACCTCGTCTTTTTTCAGTTTTTTGTCCCGGAAATCGATTCTGCCAAAGTAGGGCTTTTTCCTCGCCTGTTCCGCCCGGCGCAGATCCTGATTCACGAACTTGAAGCGGGCATCCGCATTGTGCCACAGGGTCTGGGCTTCCTTGTCGTTCTCGTCGAATTCCTCCTGCATGGCATGCAGTTCTTCCGCCAGAGCCTGTACACTCTGCCTGTTGGCATCCACCTTGCGCTGTGCGATCTCTAACGTATGCTGTAATCTTTTTTCCTCATCCTGCCTCGTAATGCCGGGTAAACTGCTCATATTCTCTCCTGTTCAAAACCATAAAAAAGAAAAAGCAAAGGAAGCCTGTCAAAGACTTCCTTTGTATGTATTCTGCATCACATTTTACCAATCGGATCCCCAGTCATCATAGCCGGAATCCCAGCTGTCATTGGAATCCCAACCGGAATCCCAGCTGTCATCATCCCAGTCGCTGTCATTATCACTGCTGTCCTCATAAGGAGTGTAATAGGAGGAATCCTCAAAATCCTCATATTCCGCATCGCTGTCATAGCTGTAGGAATCGTAGTAATTCTCATAATCACTGTCCATCCAGGATTGCGACGGTGCGTATTGCCAGGAATTATCCTCCCACTCGTACCAGTCCCCGGAATAATAGTAATAGCTCTGGTCTCCATAAGTGTAGTAGCCGGTACTCGGTCCGCTTTCCCCTATGAGTGCAAAAATAACGGACAATGGTATGATTGCTATTATTGCTATCAGGAAAATCGAAAAAAGGGTTTTGGACAAGGCTTTTTCCGATTGCTTTTGCTGCGCAGAAGCAGTAGGCCCGGAAACCGGCTTTGCAGCTTTCGGCTGCTGGTGCGCCTTCTGTACGGCCACCCTTTCCTTCATCTTCTGGTAAAGTTCGTTGACCGCATAGGCTTCGTCCGATCCCTTGTAGCGTACCGCCCGGGTGCCATCCTCCTTGTTCTTATAGACGACAAAAGTGCCGTCGGTCTCATCCTTGTAAATACCGAAGGCTTTAGCTCCCTTGTAATCCTCACCGATAAAGGTCCGCATTTCCTCCAGCGGAAGGTTCATCTCCTTCGCCCAGGCTTTCAGTTCCTCAATGGTCTGAGGCACGCCGTTGGCATGACGGTTATAGTTGTTGTTTACTCCTCCGCAGTTCGGGCAGACCTGGTCGAAATCATTGATCCAGCTGCCACACCAGTCGCATTTTATCTTCATGTTCCCCTCCTGAAAATACACGTTGCAATAGTTTCTGTTTTATTGTACCACGTTCTGCACCTGCTGCCAACCTAGGAAATTGCCAATAAAATGCGGCTTTCTCTGAGGGTCTTGCTCTGGTCGTAATCATACTCTATGGTCTGGATACTGACATCCGGAAAACGGGCATGCAGCCGCTGCAAAATCCCCCGCTCGCAGACATGGCTGACCAGACATCCGAAGGGATGCAGGATCAGCACACTTCCACAGCCTTTTTCCACATATTGTATCACCTCTGCGGCAATCAGCCAGCCGTCACCGGTATTGCAGCCCTCCGCCAGAATCCCCTGCACTTTCTCCTTCAGTTCCGGGAACGGCAGATCCGTCTGGAACCGGTCTGTCTCCCCGATCACCGTAAGCAGATGTTTTTGTGCCTCACACAACCGGTGGAGCACAAAGGCACAGGCTTTCGCCATGATGGGATTGTGCTGGTACTTTTCTACCTTATACCGCTCTGTATCCACCAAATACAGACAGTAGTTGACGAAACCACCGCTGTAAGGCTCCATTCCCTGCCGGAGCAGAAAACTTTCGATATCGTCATTTCCCAGTTTCGAACATTTCATATAGATCTCACCGGTGATGCCGACTCTCTTTTTCTTCCCGGGTTTCACCGGTACCTTCGAAAATACTTCGCAGGCATACCGGTAATTTTTCTCTCTGGTGTGCCGTCCGTTCCTGTGTCTCCGAATGCTCTCGCACAGTTTCTTTTCCACCTGACTGCGGATGCGGTCCGTCTCTCCCGGATTCTGTTCGTAGGGCTTCACCTGCTGGTACAGGCACATGATCAGATCGCCATAGCATCCGGCAGCGATCCCACCGGACAACAGTGACGGAGTAATGCGAAAGCCTGTATGTTTTTCTTCTCCCATGAGGTTCAGGGAGATTACGGGAATCTGGGCATACTCCAGCTGTCCCTGCTCTACCATGCGGTACAGCACTCTCTGGAGCAGATTGTAGATATTTCCGGCCCTGCAGGCACCACCCGCCTGCGGCTCCATAAAAGCGATCTCCCCCGGATCCCGCTCCCCGCTTTCCAGATATTCCAGGAACTGTGCAAGGATCAATACCGTCGGATAGCAATAGTCGCTACTGATATAGCGAAGTGCCAGAGTGCGGTCCTTCACCGGGTTCTTTAAAGTCTCGAAGGAATACCCCTCCGCCCGGAATGCCGCCTCCAAAAATACATTCGTGTACTCCAGCATCTCGCACAGCAGGATCGTACGGGTCTTCTTGTCATGACGTGTGAAATTTTTACATACTCTGTGCAGTTCCTCCATACGTTTTCCTCATCTGACCGGGTTGGTTTGTGTCCGAACATAAATTTACTATTTTATATTGTAAGCTGAATCGTTGGCCCGTGCAAGTGTACATCTGATTTATTCTGGTTGTCTACCATCGTCTGTAAACTTTCAGGCACACAAAAAAAGTGGAAACCTTGTATTTTCAAGGTTTCCACACTTTTCAAAAGAGCTGCTGACGGGAATCGGACCCGTGACCTCCGCACTACCAATGCGACGCTCTACCGACTGAGCCACAGCAGCATCACGTGACTGCTAACGCAATCACTGTGTTACATTTTATCAAAGGTATCTCACTTTGTCAATAGAATTATTTTAAATTATATATTTTTTTTGCACAATTCATTCATTATGCTTTCGGTGACCAGTCTGCGCATCTCTTCTGGAGGCATATCATCACCGATATGGTGGCACTGATACATCAGATAAGAGATCATCCGGGCCAGCAGGGCGTTGGTGATATAGGACAGCGGAATGTCCTCCCGCAGTTCTCCTTTCGCCCGTGCACT
The DNA here is from genome assembly GCA_003584705.1 of Lachnospiraceae bacterium GAM79. Classification (GTDB taxonomy): domain Bacteria; phylum Bacillota; class Clostridia; order Lachnospirales; family Lachnospiraceae; genus Acetatifactor; species Acetatifactor acetigignens. The sequence continues at coordinate 1,387,619 of AP018536.1, read as the reverse complement.
GTCTATGATCTGGCGGACCAAAAGATCCACCGGCCCGTTTTCCTTCTGTTCCGCTATCCGTTGCCGCAGAAGATTTCCCTCCTTGGAATGATCCGTCAGCAGATGCAGAAACGCCATGATGGCATCCACACACTGGGAATGTTCTTCCACCAGCAAAAGCATTCTGTGGATCTGGGTCTCCAGATCCGGACAGGTCTGAATCTGATGGGAAGCCTGCTCCGTTACTGTACGGATTTCATACAACAGGGCACAGACAATGATCTCTTCCTTGGAATCAAAATATTCATAAGCAGTTCCCTTGCCAATGCCCGCCAGCCCGGTGATCATGGACACGCTCATTTCCGAGATATCCTTATCCTCCCGCAAAAGTGTGCTGACTGCCCGGTACATGGCGGTCACCTTGGGAGGCACCTGGTTCGGTGCCTCCAATCCGGTTATTTTACTCATTTTCCGCATCCCCCGTTTTTCCAGATCTTTGAGATTTTGCCAGCTTCTTAGCCGCTCTTCTCTCCTGTCTGCTCCGCTTATCGAAGATCAGATAGAAGGTCGGGATCAGGATCAGGGTCAGGATCGTGGAAGCCGTCAGACCGCCGATGATAACCAGTGCCATTCCCTGCATCATGACACCGTTATCGCCCAGTCCCAGTCCCATGGGGATCATGGACAGGATCGTTGTCAATGTCGTCATCAGAATAGGACGCAGACGGGTACTTCCGGAAGCCACCAGCGCATCCTCAGTGGACATTCCCTCTTCCCGCAGCATATTTGCGGAATCCACGAACAGAATACCGTTATTTACCACAATACCCATCAACATCAGAAATCCCATCAGGGATACCATACTAATGGTACTTTGCGTAATGAACAACAGCAGGAAGGATCCGATCAGTGCAAAAGGAATACACATCATGACCATGAAGGAGAATCTGGGGGATTCAAACTGCATTGCCATCACCAGGAATACCAGGAATGTAGCTACCAGAATTGCCTGCAACAATGCCTGGAACTCATCGTTCATCATTCCAGTCATCATACTGTCTGCCGGGGTTACAGAATCCGGGAATACCGTGTGATCCACCAGATCGTTGATAGCATTCTGGGCATCAAATATCTTCTCGGAGGTCATAGTGGACGTCACGCTGACCTGATACAGACCGTCCTGCTTCATGATGGTCTCCTGACTCTGTGCATAATTGATCTCTGCAATATCTCTTAACGGTACCACGGTGCCAAAAGAAGTATCCAGTCCCAGATCCATCAGCAGGTTCAGATCATCATAGCTTCCTTCCGGATATTCCAGCCATACCGCATACTCCGAACCATCATTGGTGATCGTCAACGGATTCATACCGCTTAATACGTTATGTATGGTCATGCCGACCTGAATGGGTGTCAGCCCGTACTGCATTGCCTTCAGAGGATCTACCACTACCTTGGCCAGCGTCGTAGAGTTTGCCAGAGAGTTTTCTGTCTTAACGACACCATCGATCTTCTCGATTTCTGCCTGCAGGTCTTCTGCGGCCTGCGCCAGTTCTGCCCTGTCACTGCCCTGTAAATCGACCTCATAGCTGCTGGTACTCATCATGGCGCTCATACTGCTGCCGGAGGATGCCACCGTAACATCCATATCCGTCATTCCGGCTGCGATCTCATTCCATTTATCTACTACCTGTGCTGTGGTCAGGGTTCTCTTCTTGATCAGATCTGCGGTAAGGGTCGCACTGGAGCCGCTGATGGATACGGAATAAGATTCCACATCCGGCTCTTCCTCAGCGATCTGTTCCCACAATTTCAGCGCTTCATCCTCTTTTTCCAGAGTAGTACCGGAACGGAAGTTCACCGTAACCGCCACGACGCCTTCATCCGCTGCAGGAATCAGCTCCATGTCCAGCGTTCCTGCCAGCAGAACCGTGCCGATCATCAGAGCCACAGCCACACCAACGACGGTCCTTCTGCGCTTCATCAGCTTCCGCAGGATCTTCTGATACCATGTGGTAAATTTCTTCAACAGCTTATCGATGGGCAGATTTTCTTTTTCCTTCGGTTTAAATACTGTGTAGAACAACGGTACCAGCATCATAGCTGCGATCAGGGATGCCAGCATGGCAAATACAATGGTGAATCCCAGCTGCTCAAACATCTGTCCGGACAGGCCCTTCATAGTGGCCAGCGGCAGATATACCACGATGGTGGTAATGGTGGAAGCGATAATAGAAGCCGTCACTTCCTTCGTTCCCTCTAAGGCTGCCTGTTTCAGATCCGGCGTACTCTTCTGTCTTCTGAAACTACTCTCGATCACGACGATGGAAGAGTCTACCATCATACCGATGGCAATGACCAGAGAGCCCAGTGTTACGATGTTCATGGAGAATCCCATCATACTCATAAGGATCAGGGTCAGGAACAGGGAAATAGGCATGGAGGCTCCGACGATCAGGCTGGCTTTGAAATCACCGAAGAACAGGAACAGCACCGCCATGGTCAATACGACACCTAATAACAGGGTCTCTGCCACACTGGTCAGAGCGCTGATAATGGAGGAGCTGGCATCATAGGTGACCTCAAATTCAATGGCCGGATTCTCCGCCTGGATCTGCTGTAATTTTTCCTTCACATCCCGGCAGGCATTTACCGTACCGGCACTACTCTTGTTCTTAATGCCGATGCTGACATTGTCCTGTCCGTTGTAACGGCTGATACTGGAAGCATCCTTGGATGCTGTGGTAACATTTGCAATATCCTGTAAGGTAATGACCTGTCCTTTGGTGGTCATCAGGGGTACTTCCCGCAGCTTCTGTACCGTATTGTACTCCATGGACGTCGCCACGCTGATGTCCTGACTGCCCTGGGTCACGCTGCCTGCAGGATAAGTAAAGTCTACGGTTCCCAGCATCTGTGCCACACTGGACATGGTCAGACCGTACTGCTTCATCAGGGTCTCATTGAGTTCTACTTTGATATAATCCTCGGAACCACCGGTGACGGATACCTGTGCCACACTGGACAGGGATTCCAGCTCCGGAACCACAGCTTCGTTGACTACTTTTAACAGGTCCACATCACCCTTTTCCACCGCAGAGATCGTCATGACATCCATACTGTTCATGTTCATTTCGATGATAGTAGGCTGATCCACGTCATCCGGCAGACTCAACTTTGCAGTCTCCATGGCGGCACGCAGATCATTGTGGCATTCATCAATATCCACACCATATTCATAGGTGAACAAGACCATACAATAATTTTCAAAGGAATAGGAATTCACGGAATCCACACCGCTCAGGGTGGAACCGGAATCTTCGATAACGGATGCCACGAGTTCATCCACGCTCTCCGGGTCTGCGCCGGGATAGGTAGCCATGACAATGAGCATGGGCATCTCAATGTCGGGCGTCAGTTCCATCTTGAAACCAAAAATGGAGCTGATGCCGAATACTGCCAGTGCCAGGATCACAAGGAAACAGGACACCGGTCTTTTCAGAGCTAGCTTTGTCAAATTCATTCTGCTGCCTCCCCCTACTCTTCTGCCTTCACCGGTGCGGTGACTTCCACACCGTTCATAAGCTTTGGAGACCAGCTGGTGATGACGGTATCTCCGGGCTGTACCCCTTCAATGACAGAAATCTGTGTATCATCAAACAGATCCGTGGTCACATAGGTCTTCACGGCCTTGCCATCCACACATAAATATACATAAGAGCCGGTATTATCATAGTACACGGCATCATAAGGGATCAGCACCGCACTGTCGTTCGTATGATAGGTATCGGTAGTCAGCTTCACGGATACACCGCTGGGCAGATCGCTGCCATTGGCATTTACCGCTGCCTTGATCTGGAACAGGCCGGTCTGCTGATTCACTGCCACACCGATTTCGGTGATGCTGCCGGCGTAGCTGGTGGTTCCCCGCTCCACGGTCACTTCCTGCCCCATGGTCAGTGTATTTTTCACAGCTTCGCTGACCTGAAAAGTCACGGTCATCATATTTTCATTGGCAATGGTGTACGCAGGATTGCTGCTTCCGACAATGCCGTTGACTTCCACTCCCTTGCTCTGGATTGTACCGGAGATGGGAGCCTTGACAGTGTAGTAGGATAATGCCAGTTCCGCACTTTCCACGCCCACATTTGCCAGCTGTTCACTGGTGGACAGTTGCTTCTTCGTATCCTCCAGTGCCTGTCCCTGGGACAATGCCTGGGAACGATCCACAATATTCATGCTGCTCTTTGCTGCATTGTAAGCGGATTCCGCCTGCTGTAATCCGGCCACCAGAGAATTTCTGCTGGACTCCAGCTGTTTCTTCGTTCCTTTCAGTGTCTCGATCTGCGTCTTCATCTGCACAACACTTGACGCATTTCCGCCGCTCACACTGGATGACGCTGCCTTTATGGCATTCTCCAGCTGTGTAATATTTGCATTGCATGCGTCGATCTGATCTGAAAGATCATCATAGTTCTGATCATAGGCATTTTTCGCCTGGACATACGCGATCTGTGCCTGATCATACCCGGACTGTGCCTGCACTCTGCTGCTATCCATCTGGATATTGGCGGATTCCTGCTGGGTGGTCAGGGCACTGTCTGCCTGCTGCCTTACATTGGCCGCACTGAGCTGTGCCTGTTCTAACTGCAGTTTTGCTGCAGAGTCATCGATTTTGAACAAAACATCCCCGGCATTGACCTGATCTCCCACCTCAAAATAAGTATCCGTCACTGTACCGGAAGCAAAGGGAATGACATAGACCATCTCCTGGGGAGAAACCGTTCCCACAAAGCTGTTCTGCAAGGTCAGTTTTCCGGTCTGGGCCTGCTTCATATCCACGACTACCGCAGAAGTCTCCACAGCATCCTGTGCCCCATTGCTGCCGCAGCCTCCGAGCAACAGACTGCCTCCCATCAACAATGCCATTCCGACGCTGCAATTTCTTTTCCATGTATTGTGCATGATCTTTTCGCCTTTCTGAAATATGTGTAACTATTCAGAGCCAATGGGCGAAAGTAACCACCGAAAGTAACCACCATGAGCAAATAACATGCAGGCATGTTATTCAGTACAGCCTCGCAGAGGCGGTTTTGCGAATGTGGTTCTGAATAGTTATGAATATGTATTTGCTTTATTAACCGACCGGCCGGTCGGTCAGCATTTGCAGTATACTCCTATGCCGGGTTTTAAGTCAATATTCCAACTATGCAGATTCTATTAAAAAACTATAAAAAACACATTCCTGAAAAATTTTTTCAAGAATGTGTTCTCTTCTCTCATTATTTTGCATCACACCAGTCTCCGGATTTTGCTCTTCAGACGCTGTAAGGCATTGTCCGTAGATTTTTCGTCTCTTCCCAGCACCTTGGCGATCTGGGTATAGCTCATTCCCGTCAGGTACAAATCCAGCACCTGTTTTTCAAAGCTGCTGAGTTCTGTCTCAATAGCTCTCTCCAGATCTTCCACCCGCTCCTTGTCCAGGAACAGTTCCTCCGGACTCATCTGGGTTCTGGCCGCCAGAGCCTCAATAAGATTTTTCTCCTCATTGTCCGTGCCCTCGCTGCTTCGCTCATACAGAGATACATAGCTGTTGAGCGGTGAGTGCTTCAGGCGCTTGGAAGCCTGCACTGCCGTGTACATCTGTCTGCTGATACACAGATCTGCAAAGGTATAAAAGCTGGCATCTCTGCCGCAGTCATAATCCCGCACTGCCTTGAACAGCCCGATCATCCCTTCCTGGATCAGATCTTCGCTGTCTCCGCCCAGAATATACATGGATTTTGCCTTGCTTCGCACCAGATTTTTATACTTGTCGCAGATGTAATCCATCACCTGTCTGTCACCTTCCCGCAGCTGGTCGATGAGTTCTTCATCCGTCATCTCTTCATATTTGAAATGCTCTGCCATGCTTTCCCCTTTTTTTCCACTCCTATATTACGCCTGTAATCTCTGACGCACGATCTCATAAGCCAGTACGCCTGCTGCCACGGAAGCATTGAGGGAATCGATATCCCCCTTCATGGGAATGGATGCCACCATATCGCATTTTTCCTTCACCAGACGTCCTACGCCCTCGCCCTCGTTACCGATAACCAGACCGATCGGGCCTTTCAGATTCAGATCATACATGGTGGTACCGCCCATATCGGCGCACACGAACCACAGTCCTTCCTTTTTCAGTTCTTCAATGGTCTTGGCCAGATTCGTCACCTTTGCTACCGGCGTATAGTTCAGCGCTCCTGCGGAGGTTCTGGCTACCGTCGCGGTCAGTCCTGCTGCGCGGTTCTTCGGAATGATGACACCGTGGGCTCCGGCCAGATTGGCGGTACGGATGATGGCTCCCAGATTGTGGGGATCCTCAATGTTATCCAACAGGAAAATAAAAGGCGGTTCCCCTTTTTTTCTTGCGCCTTCCAGAATATCATCCACCTCCGCGTATTCATAAGCTGCCGCATAGGCAATGACTCCCTGATGCTTTCCGGTCTCGGATAACTGGTCCAGACGCTCCTTGGTCACATATTTTACTAATGTATCATGCTTTTTTGCTTCTCTTTTAATGGTCATCATGGGGCCATCCTGACAGCCATCCAGAATGAATAACTTGTCAATGGGTTTGCCCGCACGATAGGCCTCGATCACGGCATTTCTGCCTTCTATGGTAAATTCCTGATATCCCATGTTTGTCCTTTCTATTGTGAATTTTTATTACAGTTCCATGCCTGCCAGACGGATGCCGTCTTTGATCAACTGCAACATCCGGTCGATCTGTCCCGTCAGGTACAGATAGCCCATCAATGCTTCAAAACCGGTAGCTCTGCGGTAATCTGCCACGGAAGCGTTTTTCGCGGTGGTGTATGATTTGGCGTTGCGTCCTCTGCGGTACACCGCTTCCTCTTCCTCCGTCAGTTCCGGAAGCAGTGCCGCGATCATGGCAGACTGCGCCGGTGCCTTTACATAACGTGTCGTCTTTTTATGCAGATCATTGGCGGAACGGTTAGCTCTCTCCACCACCACGCTGCGGATCACCAGCTCATAAATCCCGTCTCCGATATAGGCCAGGGTCAGCGGAGAATACGCCCGGACATCCTGTCCTTCGCAAGCAAATGTTTCCTTTATTTTCGTAAGAAGGGTTATGCTCTCTTCCATTTTACACCCTCTCTGGTATCTTCCAGCACAATGCCTTTGGCTAACAGCTCGTCACGGATCTCGTCGGCTCTTGCGAAATTCTTCGCCTTTCTGGCTGCCTGACGCTCTTCAATCAGTGCCTCGATATCGCTGTCCAACATTTCCGCTTTCTTGTCTACGATCAGTCCACAGATATCGGACAGAGTCACGATTTCCTGTTTCAGAGCCTCCAGAAATGCCTTGCTGCTATCTGCTTTCGCATTGGAGTTGACGAATTTTACCAGCTCGAAGATAGCTGCCAGCGCATCCGCAGTGTTGAAATCATCGTCCATAGCTTCATCGAATTTGGTCTCAAAGCCCTGTGCCTCGGTAACTAACTGCTTCTCTTCTTCGGACATTTCGACATCTGCTGCCTTTTCCAGCAGGAACTTCAGGTTATCCACGCTGGTAACGATTCTCTCGTAGCCGTTCTTTGCTGCTTCCATCAGATCGGCACTGAAATTCAGCGGGCTTCTGTAATGTGCGGACAGCATGAAGAAACGAAGTACCTGCAGATCATATTTTTCGGAGATCTCACGAACAGTAAAGAAGTTGCCCAGAGACTTGGACATCTTGCGGTTGTCAATGTTCAGGAAGGCATTGTGCATCCAGTATCTTGCAAAAGGCTTGTCATTGGCTGCCTCGGACTGTGCGATCTCATTCTCGTGATGAGGGAAGATCAGATCTTCGCCACCGGCATGAATATCTATCTCCTCACCCAGATAACGCTTACTCATAACAGAGCACTCGATGTGCCAGCCGGGACGGCCCTGACACCAGCAGGAATCCCAGTAAGGCTCGCCTTCTTTCTTCGGCTTCCACAATACGAAATCCAGGGGATCTTCCTTCTGATCTTCACCGGAGACTAACAGGGAACGGTTACCGCCCTGCAGATCGTCCAGGTTCTTGTGAGACAACTTGCCGTAGTCCTTGAAGCTTCTGGTCCGGAAATATACCGTACCATCCGCTGCGGGATACGCATGCCCCTTGTCGATCAGAGTCTGGATCATATCCAGCATGCCGCCGATCTCCTCGGTAGCCTTAGGGTTCTTGGTAGCGGGCTTGATATTCATTCCCTCCATGTCTTTTTTGCACTCTGCGATATAGCGCTCGGAGATCACGCTGGGCTCCACACCCTCTTCATTGGCCTTCTTGATGATCTTGTCATCCACGTCTGTGAAGTTGGATACATAGTTTACTTCGTAACCCTTGTATTCCATGTAACGGCGCACCGTATCAAATACGATCATGGGGCGGGCATTGCCGATGTGGATCAGGTTGTATACGGTAGGCCCGCAGACATACATTTTTACCTTTCCCGGCTCCAGGGGCTTAAATTCTTCTTTTCTCTTGCTTAAAGTGTTGTAGATTTGAATACTCATGATTTATCCTTTCCTGTCTTAACTGTATTATCAGTTTTCGCTTCTTCGCTCATTACCACCAGCCTGCGCAGCTGTTTCAGTTCATCTTCCATCTCCAGCACGCGGTTGGTCAGTTCGGAGTTCTCACGCTGCAATACCGTGATATCTTCCCGCACCGGATCGGGGAGATCTGTCTGGTTCATGGTCTCCTGGGGGAGGCTTGCGTTGTTACGCTTTACTACGCGTCCCGGTACACCCACGACCGTGGATCCGGGGGGCACTTCACTTAAGACCACGCTTCCGGCACCGATCTTCGAATTATCTCCGATGGTAAAGGAACCCAGTACTTTCGCACCCGCACTGATCATGACGTTGTTGCCGATGGTCGGATGACGCTTGCCGTGCTCCTTGCCAGTTCCTCCCAGTGTCACTCCCTGATACAGGGTCACATTATCGCCGATAATGGTAGTCTCACCAATGATGACACCGTTGCCGTGATCAATGAAAAATCCCTTGCCGATCTGCGCACCGGGATGGATCTCAATGCCCGTCTTACGTACACCACGCTGGGAAATATATCTGGCCCAGAAATAATGCCCGCTCACATATAGCTTGTGAGCCAGCCGGTAATGGATCATGACCTTGAAACTGGGATACAAAAGTACCTCCATGGAAGAATGGATCGCCGGGTCACGCTCCCTGATAATACGGACTTCTTCTTTTAAATTTTTGATGATGCCCATGTTCTCACCTCGAAAAAAATACCGCGAACAAACTCTTCTCTTAGAGACGAATTTATCCGCGGTTCCACTCTACTTAAGGGACGATGCCCTTCACTCTTACGCCTATGGCGTCACGCACATAACGGGTGCTCACCGGATCCGGATACTGATTACTGTTAACGTTCCCCAGATCAGCTCACAGGCGCACTTCCTTTTCCTCAGACGAAAGCCGCTCCCAGCTTCTAACAGCTTCTCTCTGGCGTCCCACCGAAAAGTACTTTTCCTGCTCCATGCCTTTACTGAATATACGATCATTCCTACTAAATAAGATATGCAAAAATACGGGTTTTGTCAACCCCGGAGTTTTCTACATCACTGCTTTTTCCAACGTTTCCCTCACATATTCATTCAGTGACATCTGGCATGCAGTTGCATGGATCACAAGCTGCTTATGAGTCTCAGGCGCGATCCGGATATTAAAGCTTCCCTTGTATGCTTTTTCCGGAGCTTTCCCCTGTCCTTCACACAGTTGCAGATAATCATCTACCGCCCCATGAAAATCCTCTACCAGACTCCTGGCATCGGTTCCCTCATAAGAGATCAGGGAACGAATCCCCATTACCTTTCCGAAAAAAATCCCATCCTCCTCGGAAAATTCTACGCTGCCGACATACCCTTTATATTCCATCGTATTTTTCAAATCAATCCCTCCTGTTCCAACAGATCACGTAATTGTCTGACCTGGTATGCTTTCAATTCCTTTTGCGGATGCGGCTTATGTAGTAATATACTCCCATGCTCCTCACTGGTAAACATCACTCTGGAACCGCTGGTTTTCCCCTTATTGGATTTCGTAAATTCCAGATAATCCAATAAAACTTCCGCATCATGAAAGGTAAATGTCTTCGGTCTGCTTTTTAACTGTTCAATTAGTTTTTCCTTTTGTCCCATTTGTACCCCTTGTTAATTATATTATATTTTTTCTGCTTGTTTTTTGCAACTGTTTTTAGTTGCAAGAATGAAGTTAAAAGCATATTTTCTACCTAATTTCAATGGATTGGAAAATTTCTCCGACATTGGATTCTAATAGAAAACAGATCTGATAATAGAAAAAGGCCCTATGCCATTTATATTAGCATAGAACCTTTGTAATCACAATAGTATTTTATTCTTCCAAAAGCACCCACTGCCCCTCCGGTGCCGCAGCTGTTTTCTCCGTCAGCTCTTATAATCCTCGATCATAGCTTCGATCTCAGCGATCTGCGCTGCGCTGAGCTTCTTGCTCTGGATAAATGCGGCTATCATCTTCGGCAGCGAACCGCCGTAAGCCTTCTCCACGAAAGCCTCCCCCTGGGCTCTGTGGTATTCCTCCTTATTCAATACGGAAGATACGATGGCATTCTCATTTTTGAAAATACCGTTCTCACAAAGCTTTTTAATAAACGTATAGGTAGTGGATTTCTTCCAGCCGAACTTCTCTGTGCACTGTTTTACCAGTTCTCCGGAACCGATGGGTTCCTCCTCCCAGATCAGCTCAGCAAATCTGTATTCTGTCTCCGTCATCTGATACATTCCCATTCCTCCTAGTATAATAATGGTGTAGTCAATCAAGACTACTTGGTTAATAAGTTTCTATAAATCAGATAACAGAAGAAGGAATTCTTCCTTCATCAGATGTTATTAATGACTAGCATGTCTGACGGCTCCTGATAGACACCCAATAAAACATAAGGTATTATCTCTAAGGATAGGACAAAGAATGTATTCCTCCTTGGGAAGTCACTTCTGTGACTGATACCTACAAAAAAGTCAATTAGTCCATTCGACAGGGTTTTATGTTTTAGCTGGTTGGGAGCCGGTAGGCAATACCCGAATAACGCGCTAGGTTGTGTACCTGCCAGATTGGAAATGGATTCCTATCCGAAAGGAGCTTATCCACATGTCAAACAATGTTATTTTTAATTTCGATGAATTATTCATCTCCGTTGGTATTGATGTCGGTGCCGACTTCTCCTGGATGTCGATTGTACTTCCTAACCAACAGTTTGTAGGAAAGCCTTACAAAATCCTACACAATAGCATGAATTCCCTTGCTTTGGCTGTCTCTAAAATAAAAGAAGCAGAAGAGATGTATTCTTTGGAAAGTCGCATTTTCCTTGAATCCACGGGAATTTATCATTACCCACTCTTCTGCTATCTTCGTGATAAGGGTTTTAACTGCTCAGTTATCAATCCTATCATCACAAAGAATAGCACAAATATCAATATACGAAAAGTACATAATGACCGTTTTGATTCTAAAAAAGCTGCTTTAGTTGGCTTAAAACCTGATTTAAAAGTTTCTCTTATGCCATCTGACCTTGCTTTGAACTGTCGCAATCTATGCCGTGAATACTACGATTTGATGGACAGCCGTAATGCTTACGTGAACAAGCTTATTGGCGAACTGCGTATGGTTTTCCCTCAGTATCTTGGCATTTTTTCCAAGGTTACGATTGATACGTCTCTTATCTTGTTGGAAACTTACACATCTCCATCTGCCTTTATTAACGCAGACAAACAAGAGATTATTGATCTCATCAGGTCAACAGCTCGTTTTGGACTTACATACGCTTGTAACAAGTATAATGCCATTATTCAGGCTGCTAATGATGCAGACGAGTTCGGTTACATCCTTGACAGCAACATCAAGAGAATCCGTCTATATATTGGTTTTATCCGTAAATATGATGAAGAAATCAACAGCATTCTGGAATCCATGCATGAGCTTGTTGCCGCTAATGAGGATACCGATTTTGTGAAACAGATTCGCCTAATTGAAACATTCAAAGGGGCTGGTTTCTTGTCCGCTATGTCCCTTATGGGAGAGATTGGTGATTTTTCTGCATTTTCAAAACCAAAACAACTTTTTGCTTACTTTGGTCTTGATCCAGCTGTAAAACAGTCTGGAAAATTTGAAGGTACTAAAATCCAGATGTCGAAAAGAGGCTCTGCCATAGCAAGACGGGTTATTCACACACTGACCTTGCAAAGTATCAGTGCTTCCCGTACCGGTGAATCAAAAAATCCAGTACTCCGTGATTACTATCTCAAAAAGTGTGAATCAAAACCAAAACTAGTTGCAATGGGAGCTGTTTCACACAAGGTATGCAACATGATATTTGCAATCCTTCGAGATAGCAAACCTTTTGAAATCATTACACCGCAGGAACATATAAAAAAATACAACGCTGCTAAATGCGACGTAGCTGCGTAAAATAATACCACCTACTGAATCAATATCTTTTTTGAATGATATTTTCCCCAAGGGGTAAGCACGCCCTTTTTTAAAGAAAAATATTTTTCATTTACCTATTGACATTTATTAGCTGGACTTGTATCCTTCTTAATCCAGCCCTTGCCAATTATGCAACCCTATTGGCTTTTTTGCACTCATCACATTATAAAAGGTCGATAGTATACAGACCTTGTTCTAATTAAAGTCTATATCCTATCGACCCATTTGTCAAGTTCTTATTTTCCGAAATTAGCGGCTCTTCGGGCATCCGCTACAGCTTCCACATCCACCCTGCATCGCCTGTGCCGTAAGATCAAACGGCGTAGTCACCAGACAGATCGCCTGAGAGGAGATCCCCTCTCCGCTTCCGGTAAATCCCAGTCCTTCCTCGGTAGTGGCTTTCACATTGACCTGCCCCACATCAATCAGCAGAGCCTTGGCAATATTTTCCCGCATGGTATCAATGTGGGGGCGCATCTTCGGTGCCTGCGCGATGATCGTTGCATCAATATTTTCAATGAACACATGATTCTCTTCCAGCAGTTCTCCCACTTTTTCCAACAATTTTATAGAAGAAATGCCCTTGTACGCGGGATCCGTATCCGGAAAATGCTTTCCGATATCCCCCAGCGCCGCTGCTCCCAACAGCGCATCCATGATTGCATGGAGCAGGACATCCGCATCCGAATGTCCCAGGAGCCCCTTTTCATAAGGTATTTTCACACCGCCAATGATCAGGTCTCTTCCCTCCACCAGACGATGTACATCATATCCCATTCCGATTCTCATACTTACAACCTTTCCGCAGACGTTATCTGTTTTCAAAAACCACCGGTCCCATCGTCTTACCAAATTTTCCAACCGGACAATTCCCAGGTCTCTATGCCCGGATCTGGACGGTGCCGGGTGTCAATATCGTCTGCAATATTCTAAAATTCTGTCCTTATTTTCTCGCCACAGCACAGTCCATCAGATCCTCCGTACTGTCAAATACATAGACCGTATAACTGCCGTCCTCATACACCTTTTTGCCCTGTTTCAGCGCAGGCGCCAATGCATATTCCGCGCATTCCTCCGACGTCAGAAGGAGGAATGTCTCCCCGGTATGATACCCTTCCTCATAATATTTCATGGGAGAAGACCACTTGAAATACTCCAGATGCTCGGGATCTCCGATATTGCCGATCTCCACTGCTCCGTTCGTAAGTTCCGTGATAATGTTGGCATTATTATAAGTAGCAAAACCAAAATCATACCCGTTTTCCGCAAGGAACTGTGCCACAGGACGCTTCGTTTCGTTCTTGTCCACCGTAAGGAACGACATCACCGTCTTTCCCGTGCCAAGAATCAAGCAGATCGTAAGCAGCGTCACCACTGCAAAACGGTCAAACGGCAGTTTCTCCTCTTCCAGATAAAAGCACAATACCGGCAGTACAAAGATAAAGATCGTAATGTAATACCGGGGTACCATCGTGCTGGTGGTAAAGATAAATACGAACAGATTCAGCACAAAGCTCACCTTCACGAAAAGTGTGACCAGGCTGCGAAGTCCGCTTCTGTTCTGCATTTTCCCATGTTTCACCGTCACGTATCCATAGATTGCGAGCATCACGAACGCCGCCATGGTCACGATTCCGCGCAAGGATAAAAATCCCTTATCCGGAATATAGCCAAACAGCATCAGCAGGCATCCGAGTGCATTCTGAATTCGTTCAAACAATACCCCATGATATAACGCAATGAAATTCGTCGCACCATAGGTCTGGAAGACATATTTATGGCTGATCCATACCACATTAATGCCATATCCCACGACTGCGAAAAAAGCTCCAGCCAGGCTGTACAGGAAATACTTCATCCGGTCGGTACGCCATAACTTTCCGAAGTTCTCCTTCGTCATCGCACCGCGGAAATTCTGAAATTCCTCTGCGCCGAACACATAGAAGAAGCTTGTCAGCACTAACGGGCATTGCAATACTAACAGATAGCGCACACCGGACATTCCACAGACAATTGCCAGAAGTACATAAAATATCCACAGGCTGATCTTTCGTTTTTTCCCATAATCGCCGCTGCACAGCCGCAGATACATTCCGAAGAACCAGAACACCAGAATCACATGGGATATATAGGTATTACCCATCTGCATGTGCGTCATCATCGTCTCGGAAAAAGGCAACAGCAGCAGGCAGGAACTCAGTACCGTAAGCTCCTTCGACACCTTCAGTGGCTTCATAAAATAATAGTAAGAAGCCAGCATCAATCCGTAAAACACCACATTCGTAATCGTACGGATCACATGCCAGTTGCTGCAGATACAAAAAAGCGGTCCCATGATCAGCTGGGTATACAGCACACGGAACTCCGTAGAATAATACCAGTTCGTCGTCGAAATGATCCTATGCTCTCCTGCAAGAATCCGGGAGAAGATCATCTCCGCCGCCATATCAGAATCCAGCCAGTGATCCTGACTGATGATATTTAATCCTAACAGGAGCAAAAGTGTCGCTCCCAATAAAATATAAGGTATCGTTTTTTTCCGTGTTTTCATAGTTGCAAACCTTTCTGCAATTTACCGTCTTATGCATTCTTCCCTAACTATACACGATTTGCCGCAAAAGCACAACTGCGGCTTTTGCGGCAAATATATAAGAATTCTCATTATCTCTTTCTCTTGGGGAAGCTGTTGCCGATACCGGGTTCTTCCTTCTTTTTACGCTTCTTACGTTCCCGTTCTTCGCGGTCACCTGTGAGCTTGCGTTCTGCTGTCTTTTTATCGCGACCGCTGCGTTTTCTGTCGCTGCGGCCGAACCTGCTGTTCTCCCCATCGCGGCTGTCTTCGCGGCCGGCGCCGTCACCACGGCCGAATCTGCGACGTTCACGATGTTCCTCATCGTCCCTGCCGTTATCCCGGCGTCTGCCGCCTCTGCGTCCGAAGTTACGGCCTTCGTCACCGCCTCTGCCGAAACGTCCTCTCTCGCCGAAACGACCACGGCGCTGCGCATACTCATCTGCCGCAATCTCTTCGCCCTTATCACCGACCTGATACTTTAACATGGCTGCTGCCAGTTCCAGTGCGTCGCAGCCTTCCTCTTCCATCTTGCGCTGCAGGAAGCTCTTCATCAGTTCGATGTCTTCATGCTCATGCAGTTCCCATGCATTGTTCAGATACTTGTCTGCTTTCGCCTTGAGTACCTTCGCCGCTCCGGGAAGCTTTTTCTCGGTGATCGTGGTATGGCAGACTCTCTCGATCTCACGAATCTTGTAGATCTCTCTGCTGTTTGCAAACGTAAAGGATCTGCCCTTTCTGCCGGCACGCCCGGTTCTGCCGATACGGTGCACGTAATACTCAATATCCTGTGGAATGTCATAGTTGATGACCGCTTCCACATCATCCACATCAATCCCTCTGGCTGCCACATCGGTAGCGATCAGGATGCTGGCGCCGCCGTTACGGAAACGGTTCATCGCCACATCACGCTGCGCCTGGGACAGGTCGCCGTGCAGTCCTTCCGCCTGAAATCCCTGCTGCTTCAGCAGATCCGCCAGCTCGTCCACCTTCTTCTTCGTATTACAGAAGATCAGTGTCAGCTTCGGCTGATAATATTCCAGCAGTCTCACGCAGGCTGCATCCTTGTCCTGATTTTTTACACGATAAAATTTCTGGGATACCAGTGGGATCGTCAATTCTTTTGCCGCTACTTTTACCAGTTTGGCATCCTTCTGGAAACGATCGGTGATCTCGAGGATCGGCTTCGGCATCGTCGCGGAAAACAGTGCGGTCTGGTGCTCTCCCGGAATCTGTCCCAGGATCAGTTCCATATCCTCACGGAAGCCCATGTTCAGCATTTCATCTGCTTCATCCAGTACCACCATGTTGACCAGATCCAGCTTGATCGTATGTCTGCGCATATGATCCATAACACGTCCCGGAGTACCTACGATGATCTGCACACCCCGCAGACCCGCGATCTGGCGGCTGATGTCCTGTCCGCCGTATACGGGAAGCACTTTGATCCCGTGCATATATTTTGCTATTTTACGCAGTTCTTCCGCTGCCTGGATCGCCAGTTCTCTGGTCGGGCACAGGATGATCGTCTGTAATTTTTTCACGTCCGGATTGATATGCTGAATGGCAGGGATACCGAATGCTGCGGTCTTGCCGGTACCGGTCTGTGCCTGTCCGATGATGTCCTCGCCCTGTAATAAATAAGGAATCGCCTGCTCCTGGATCGGAGACAGCTTCTCGAATCCCATCTCACGGATAGCGCGCACAATGCGGTTGTCCAATAACGGCTCGATGGAGGCGATGCCGTCCTGCTCATTTTCCTGCTGCACGCTTGTCTCGTCCTGCAAAATTTCCTGTTCCTTTACTGCTTCTTCATTTTCCAAAAAATAACTCACTGAATGCTCCTTTTAATTAACTCCACACAACAATTCAGAACCGCATTCGCAAAATCGTCTCTTTGAGACTTTCCTTTTGCGAATGTCTGGGTTCTCACCAAAGTCATTTTCAAAAATGCCCTTTGAAATGCAAGCATTTCACGTGCATTTATGAAAATAACCTTGGTTCTGAATTGTTGCACAAAAAAAGAAATCATTGCGATGCGCTTCTGATTTCTTCCATCAAATCTCAACAACATTTCGTAGTATAGCATGGAAGCATTGAAAAAACAAGTAATTTCCTTTACTATAGAATAAAAACTTGAACTTTCTGAAAGGCATGGAGATTTTTATGATACAGACATTACAAATTGTACCCGAATATAACGAAGACCTGATCTATCCCGCCATCTGTAAAAGCATGGAGGCTTTAAACATTGCGGCAGACCTGCGTCCGGAGATGAAGATCGTCATCAAGCCGAACATGGTCATGGCAAAGTCCCCCGATTTTCCGGCTACCACGCATCCGTTGGTGGTAAAGGCCGTGATACGGTGGCTTAAGGAACAGGGCATGCAGCATATCACCATCGCCGAGAGTTCCGGCGGTCTCTACAATGTCGAAGCCATGAAGCATGTCTACCATGTCTGTGGCATGGATGCGCTTAGTCCGGAAGCCGAACTGAATATGGATTTTTCCGCGCAGACCGTCAACTGTCCCTCCGGATTCAAGAACCACAGTTTTCACCTGATCACGCCCATCGTGGAGGCAGATTACATTATCAATATCTGTAAATTGAAAACCCACGCCATGACCGGTTATTCCGGCGGCATCAAGAATCTCTTCGGTACGATTCCCGGTCTGGAGAAGCCGCAGATGCACTATCGCTGGCCCGAGATCGAAGATTTCTCCAACATGCTCTTAGAGCTGGCACAGACCGTAGCTCCGCAGCTTACCGTCATTGATGCCATCGATGCTATGGAAGGCAACGGTCCCACCGGCGGCACCTCCCATCCGCTGCACATGCTGTTGGCTGCCAGAGATTTCTATACCCAGGACTGCTTTGCCGCCGGACTCATGGGGCTGGATCCCATGGAGATCGTCATGCTGCGACAGGCTGCGGAAAAAGGATTAGCGCATCCGAAAGACCTGGAACTTGTCGGCGACCCGGTTCCCGTGGGGCTGTCTCCCTTCCAGAAACCGGATACCATCAAGTTGGATTTCACGAACGGAGTACCGAAATTTTTGCGGAAACCGTTTACTTTCGTTGCATCCAGACTGTTAAAATCCTATCCCCAGCTCAATGCGGAGAAATGCGTGGGATGCGGAAAATGTGCGGAAAGCTGCCCGGCTCATGTAATTAAAATCGAAAACCGCAAGGCAAAATTCCGTAGAAAAGGCTGCATCTCCTGCTTCTGCTGTCAGGAAATGTGCCCCCTGAAGGCAATTTCGGTTAAAAAGGCATTATAAGGATTCCAGTGCTTCCAGCCATTGTTTTTCTTTTTCAGTCAGGTATTCTGCGGGGGATATCTTGTGATCCTCCGTAGAATAGAACAGATTCGGTTCATAATCGATATCCGCGACATACACAACATAGGTCGAATCATTGACCCATGTATTTAAATTGCTGAAAAATTCTGAAATATCCTCTTTGGAACTGCTCTCTCCCATTTCTATTTTCGCTGATTCCACTTCGTATTTTGCATTACGATCTTCAAAGAAGACCTCATATTGGTAAGTAAGTGTATCCATTCCGCTCCAGAAATTTGTCTGGATCAGATAGTCTTTTCCCTCTACTGTCGTAACAAACATCTGCCCATTTCCCACATGTGTAGGAGAAAACTCTCTGTTTATGAAAGCGTGGATTTCAGAAAAATCACCCTCCCCTTCTTCTGCCAAATAATGCTGTTCGGCTGATACATAGAACTGTCCGAATGCAGTTCTTCCATTCATTACATCTTGTAGCGTAGCACCTTCCGGAACGGTAAGAAGAATCGTGTTCTTCTGTCCGTCATGGGTAATATCTGCCGAAAACTGTGCCAACACCTCACTATACGCTATCGGCTTCCCATATTCCGCATTCTCATATGGTGCCTGTACACCTATTTTACCTATAGAATACTCATATCCTTCCGAAAAAGTGAGCGGTGCAGAAACACCGGGCGCTGGTCCATACTCTATCGCACGGCCCTGGAAAAATAATGGCAGAGTACCATGAATCCAGAACTCCCCTTCCTTATATTCTATATAGACATGCGAACCAAAGCAGGTGCTCTCAAATCTGCCCCCACACTCTTCTTCCTCTGTCTGCAGACAAGCCTGCCAAGCCGGTTTCTCATTCTTTTCATTCCCCGTGTATATACCAAGCATCTGGTATTTGGCATCGTACTTGTAGGTAATCCTTCCGTCGATATTTTCTACGATGTCATCAGAGGACAGATAGAATACCGGTTGTTCCTTTCCTTCTTCTATAACGGCAAGTCCCATCAGATATATCCCGGTGCCCCTCCCATCGCAAAAGGTAACTGCGTACTCTTCCTTCCGGTCTCCGTCCACATCCATCTTATACGCTCCAACGATCTCCAGAGGCGTCAGGGGATGACCGTCAAGTTGAAACGGAATCTCTCGCTCTCCGTCCACAATGACATATTTATCCTGTGCCCGATCTAAATATACGGAAACGTTGCTTTGCTCTTCCAGCCAGTACTCCGTGCGGCCTGTGTCTTCCGGTTCCGTCACAGCCTCTTCCTGTGTGGCTGCGTCTTCTGTGATGCTTTCTGTGACTGCCTCCTCACGAAATTCTGTATCTTTTGTTTCTTCCGAAGTATTTTTCTGCCCACAGGAAGTAAGCAGCATAGTACTAAAAAGCAGTAGCGCAATTAATTTTTTCTTTTTCATAGTTTCCCCGTCTACATTATGTGTTAAGTTCATGAATTCATGATTCAATTCGCCGTTCGTCAATCACACAAGCGTGTTGACTCTCTTGCGTTCATTATATCATAAGCTCACGAATTCGTGCTTTCGCACTTCACATCCCGCTTTGCGTGATTATTCGTTCGCTAATGAGCCCAGAAAACCAAATGTCTGCTTCGCAGCCGCTTGGTTTTCTCTGAGGCTCATTATATCATACTTTGTAACTCCATGTTGAAAATATGCTCATCATCTATTATTGTTTTAATTGCATACAAAATTTTTACAAAAAAAGCAAAAAACTTGTTGACAAAGCGATGTACCCATTGTATACTAAACAAGTCGGTTGCGAGAGCAACGAAATGGAATCTTAGCTCAGCTGGGAGAGCATCTGCCTTACAAGCAGAGGGTCATAGGTTCGAGCCCTATAGGTTCCATTCCAACTTCGGTTGGTCATATGGCGAGATAGCTCAGTTGGCTAGAGCATGCGGTTCATACCCGCAGTGTCGAGGGTTCGAATCCCCCTCTCGCTATTAGGTTAAAAGGGTCGGAAATGCTGATAAATACAGCGTTTCCGATTTTTTTGATTTCTCAAAGTATCAAATAATATGTTTACTTTTGTTTACTTCTGGATTTCTGACGGTGATAATGGTTAAACCAGAGTTTAAAATGCGCCGGTTTTCTCCTCTTAAAACCAGGGTTAAGAAGCCTAAAACAAAAGGTACGAAAGCTGACTCCGTGGAAAAAGTTACGGTTGCCGAACTTCTTCTCTCTTTGGAAAATACGGTTTTAAATAAAAATTAAACTTTAGCATCACCGCTTTCAGCATTCTGATAGACAAAGGAATTAGTGGTCATGGTGATTTCATCTAATATAGCCAGATTTCCGCTTTTCTTTATGCACATTGTTATTTAATAATTTGGACTTGCACACCGCCAAACCCGTTACTGTTCCAAAACAAACTGCTCTGTCTCAGGGTTCCACTTTAATACTGCTACGATTTCTTCAGAACTTATCAATTTATCCTCAGATGCCACAATAATCAAATCATCTACTATATCCATATAATAAAAAGATTCATCTCCAATGATCTTTAGCGCATCTATCGGAATTTCTACCCATTGACTGCCTTCGACAGCTAAAAGCTGAATTTCCTGTGTTGATATTCCTTGATATGTTGTGGTTTTTGATACCAATATTCTGCTTTGTCCGTCACTCGCTTGAATACAGTTTATAACTACTTTATCAGCCGCAAACTCCTTATATGCTACCATTTCTAATGAATCAGCATCTAAAAGGATACCCACCGTTTTATCCAATCCTGCAACATGAGGGGTATTCAAAATCTTGCATAACACGAATATTTCACTGGCATTATCTTGCGAGAAAGAACCAAAATCAATCCGAACTATAACAATATCTAATGCACTGATGTTACCTTCTTCGTAATTCTCTGCTACCTTTTCTATAATCCTGTTATTAAGCTCTGAGACCATATCAGCACTATCCCTGGATTTCGATATTCCACACGCATTGATGCACATCAGCATAAACAACACAAGAACAGAGACCGGCAAAACCTTATTTTTCATCTTACCCATACTCGTCTTAATCTCTTTCTGGCACATTTTCTATTTTAATGTGCAGGATATGATCCTGCAATCAGTGTAATAATACAACAAAATATTCGATGCGGAATCACCATTTTTTGCACGCAATGCGGCACCCATTTGACATAGCCCGTAACGATGTCCTCCCGCACCAGTTGCAATATCTGTGCAACTTACAGCTTTCAAAGCAGGCTGCGTAGAATGATCTTTTGTTCCATTACCACTACAGCTTGAGAAAAAGGCACCCCAAATATAATCATAAGTTGTAGATGATGGTTTATACATTACAATATCCGTTTTAGATTTACCTCCAGAAGTATAAAAAATATTTGCCGTTGCATCTATTGCCTCCTCGGTAACCTTAGTAGGATCATATACCTGACAACAAGAAGATGAGCAAACCTTATAATCTTTACCCGAATGATTCGAATAAACACTCAGCGCATACTCTAAGAAGGTGTTTGCCGCCACTGCCTGTGCTTCATACAATTCACTAACCTGTGTTGAAGTTAGTCCTTTACCAGTGTAATAACTTTTTCCGTAAAGTTCCGAAGATAATACAGTATAGATATATGTCTCTCTATCAACAGTTTTTGTTTGATTATTATAGTAAACCGCAATAGAATTGCTTACATCCGGAACAGAACTCATTGCTCTGGCAACAGATGATGTTGCAAAATTTCCTCTATCTATAATAGAAGGCAGTACAGTTTGTCCTCCTATATCATGCATTATTTCTTCTCTATCCTGCGAAACAGAAAAGTCATCATTTATATAGAATGTAAAAATTGTAGTTCCATCCGCACTGTCAACATCATAATTACTATAATTTGCCGCAAAATACCCTGCTGCATTTATTTCCCAATCGTATGTTCCTGAAGGGAGATTTTTTATTTGAAAACGTCCATCTTCACCCGTAATGACCGCAACTTCCCCATCTACAGAAATTGTAGCATTTGGAATAAAGGCTTCTGTATCATAATCTCTTACAACACCGACAACATTTGCCAAATTATTGTTGGAAAAAGTGTGCATACTTACTGCCAAGTCTACTGTTGCTGCAGAAAGGGCATAATTTTGGAATCCTTCGTCATAATCTTTTTGTGTTATTACCTCTGTCTCATAAAGTAAAGTTCCCTTGCTCACAGTATCCGTTTCTCCACATGCTTCTTCTGCATATGTAGTAATAGCAGAAGTATAAATAGAGCATCCGAACATAACAGCAATTGCCAAAGATATTATTCTTTTCTTCATATTTCACCCTCCCATTTTTTATAGGTAGTGTCAACTTTATACGCTCAAAATCACCCCAACTCCAGTAAAATCAAGTGTTCCAAGGCTGTGCCTTTACCTCCCCTTTCTTTGGCTTGGGTGACCAAAATTTTGCATCGGAAGATCAGTCAAGACCGGACTGAAAGCCGTTAAATTCAACCTTGACGGGGCTTTCGTAAGCAAAATATAATCGTTCACCCCAATGGAAAGGAATACGATTTTTTCATAATTCGGTTTACATTACCTTTTATAATCTGCTCAATATAACCAAGTTCTTTCTCCTTGTGCTACTTTAATGTGAAATATTTATGTTTAATAAATCGGGCTTGCAAATCCTATAAGACTGCTATCTGTTAAATTGTACGTATGTCTCGAAACCTTATCACTCCAGTTTCCATCCACAACAGTAATCTGTGTGCTTGACACCTCAACTACAATGCCAGTGTGGCTACTAGATGTTGTACTCGTGCCCGTAAAGAAAATATCGCCGACCTCAGGTGTATAGCTTCCGTTATAAGCAGAACTGTAATAAAAACAATCCATGTCTTTGAAATTCTTCATTCCTGTCGAGCAGGAAGAATACTTAGGAATAACGGATGTTGATATGCCCGCTTCACTTGCGCACCAACTAACAAATATTGCACACCATGCTGCGGGGTTAAGCCCATACCATTGACCATATTTGGTGTAGTTTGCAGAACCGGCGTTCGCTGTGAAACTATCCAAGTCTGAATTGGAAGCCTTTTCTTTATACCCAACCTGGGATTCTGCAACTCTGACAATTTCAGCACAATAATCAGTATTTATGGAATTCAAGCTGTATAACGCTTCACTAACAGCTTGAATTTCTTCAGAAACATAAGAACAGGATTGGAATCCTGACACAGTCTCCCTATAACTGTCAGACACTACTTTGGCTACATCATATGCCTCATCGTACATGATAGTCAGGTTGTGTTCAATGTCTGCAGTCTTCACAACACCGTCATCTACATATTCCATGCTCTCATATAATGTCACAAAAGTTATTGTATCCTCTATGTCAATCCCAGAAATTTGAAAAGACATATCAGAAACGCTGACGTTATTTTCGGACAATGTAATTCTGTGAGCATTTTCATCGTTCACGATGCCGTTGACAGCCACTGTTCTCAAGCTTTCCGTGTCCCCGGTCATGACTGCTGTTTCCCGACTATCCATGTAGCTTTCTACCAACTCAAGTATCTCCACCCTTTCTGTATCTTCCAGGCCAGCCGCCTCTGCGGGCAAAATCGGAACCATAACAAAGATCATACAAATAGCTAAAAACTCGCAATATACTTTTTCATTGCTTCCTCTTTTCTCTTCATAAAATACCTCTCTTTCTCGTCTGAACTTGTTTAATCTGCCTTCTGGTTAGAAATAAACAAATAACCATCATCCGTCTTTTGTAAAATGACCACCCATTGCCCCCCCTCATACTCTTTTTCGTATTTCAGTATGAGTTTGTTATTTGACTCCCAAGTTCCGGAAGTAACCATACACCAATCAAAATTCGAGTCTCCCATAATCAGATAGTAACTGTCATATTGCTCCAAATAATAGAAACTGTCCAAGCCTGTCTTTTTTGTCTCCGCCAGACTTATTCCCATTTTTTCCTGCAAAAAAGCATCCATTTCATTTGCTGTGATTTTTATGATATCCAAATACGGGGCATCACTACATAACTCTGTCAGCATTGACAGTTCATCCTCCGATACTTCGCCAAACGCTCCTCCAACACCATTATAAAATAACTCAAACAAGTTAATTTCATCTGGTTGACTATACTCGCTGGATAACAGCATATTGTTCATGTTCGTTATGTCACCATTGAAAAATTCTGTGTTAAACACAGTAATTTCCTTTTCGGAAAGAGTACCGGAAGCCATCTGGCATCCTGAAAACATCAAAATCATAAAAGACAAGATAACCGATAATGCAAGTAAATCCATAACTTTTGTCAATATTTTCATTCAAAATCTCCTCCGTTTCACTTCTCAAATTTCTCGCCATTATAGACTCTTCATGGGCACCACTCCCATCCATAGTTGCAAAGCAGATTTCCCCACCTGCAATACACATTACATTTTTCTACAAACTGATAATTCTTTTCTGCCGATGTTGCCGTTTTAATTTCTCCATTAACACTACACGTCATTGTAACTCGATATGTACCTCTGGAAACCAGATATATTTCCAAGCCAGATGCTGTTATGGTATTGCTCGAATCTTCCCATGATTCCACATTGACCCAGCTACCAGAGACCTTTTCCTGGAACATAGCTTTTACATACATTTTTCAAATGATTTCTGCATTTCCCTATCAGCATTGTGATTACAACTATTAAAAATATTATATTTAGCTCCAAGAAGTAGCTATCCTTTTCAAATATAGTGCAAACTATTCCGATAAAAAAATCCAAGCATAAATATTTCATCAGCTTTATTTTAAAACACTTGTTCTCTTCTTCGTTTATCTCCCTGTTTCTGTTCTCAACTGGATATAACACATACACAAATACTTCCAGGGCGAATAATACAATAAGTGAAACAAATTCATGTAAACAGAGATTCTTAACTACAAGCAGAGTAGTAATATATGTTAAGCATGACAAAACAAAGCATATCCAGAATTTTTCCAAATGCAAACCACCTGCATAGGAACGCAATGGTGAGAAAATCACAAAGAAAAATATCCCTTCTAAGACCATATCGAGTTTCAGTGCGATGAACAAGCTTGCAACCAAAAATAACCCAACTTCCAAGGTTATGACAAATCCATATTCATAGACTTCCCGATCTGCTTCATCAACCATGCTCTTTTTGATAACATAATCTGTCAACAACTTTGCTACTTTTCTCATTTATTTGTTTTTCCTGAATTTCCTCACTTCTTCCGGCTGTTTAGGCTGATGGTATATGAGTGCACATCTGCTGTTTGCAGCTTTTGATAACATTCCATCAGCAACGGATGTTAATGCTTTTGCTAATACAGTTTTCTTTTCATTTTTCTTCATTATGTATACCCCCTTAATGAACTATTTTTGTAATCATATCATATTCCCCGCAAGATAATCACTAATATGTCAAAAATACGGCAATAGCTGTCAATTTTCCAGTAGATTCATGACAACGGTCATCCGTCTTTAGGATATCTTTAATTTTATCCATGAGTTCCGAGTTGTAAAATATCAGACCGAAAGTATATCAACCTTGCACGGGGTTCTAAATTTATAAAAGAATTTTCAGCACTTATCGGCCTGCCGTTAAGTTCCTACTTTTTAAACGACGGAGACATCAGAAAAAATGCTAAGCCACAGGTTTTAATCCGTGGCTTAGCACCATATTTTAAGATTCAACTCCCAAAGTCAGGTATCATATTCCCCTCAAAATAATCCCTAATATGTCAAAAATACGGCAATAGCTGTCAATTTTCCGGCAAATTCATAACAACGGTCAGGCAAAATACAGAATCCTGTGCTTCCACTAGAATTTCGCCCTGGTACTTTTCTGCAATTCTTGCTATGGAATTTAATCCATATCCATGTCTGCCGCTTTCTGTTTTTGTGGATTGATATTTTCCGCTTCTGTCGTTTTTTAAGACATGCTCATATGGATTCTTTATCAGCATGACCAGCGCCTGCTTTTTCACTCCCATGGATATTTCTATCACCTTTTGGTGCTGCCTGCAGTCCCGGACAGCTTCTATTGCATTATCCAGTGCATTTCCCAGTGCTATGCCAATATCACATGGTTCCATGGAAAGCTCCTCTGGAATAAATATTTTTAACTGAAATGTAATCCCGTATTCCTTAGCAACGGCATATTTGAAATTAATCAGACAATCAATGGTACTGTTGCCGGTATTGGAAATGTTTTCGGAAATATTGCTGTTTTTGATAATCTGATTCAGGTTTCTGATTACAGACTCTTTATCACTGTTTTCAACGCTGTTTTTTAAAACAATAAGTTTATTCAGCAGATTGTGCCTGTCCTCATAAAATTCCTCCAACATCTTTTTTTGCGATACCGTAATTTTTTCGATCATATCAAATTGCTGGGCATAAACTGTATGTTCTTTTTCATAAGCAAAAACTTTATTTATTTTTACATACAATTCAAAAATAATGACATTAAATAAGATAAGAATGCTGATAGTGATAACAGCAAAAAAGGACTTTCCTTCTGAGCAAAATTCATTGATCGCAATGACTATGCTTCCCACTGGCACCAACAGGAGAAAAAAATAATATTTTCCCGGTACCGGACTCTCCTTTCTTTTTTCTGCCACCATCGACAGTGCATATACAGAAAGGATCATCAGGATGTTCGATAATACCAACCCAATAATATCCCTTTGCTGGCTTTCCCCTATGTCAAAGCTATTGATTAGGGAAAAGACAAAGACCTCAATCAACGACCAGCCTGCATAGAATGTAGCCAATAAAAAGTATTTTTCCTTTCCACGGCTTTGGTAGGCAACCATCGCTATGGACAGAATCAGTAAAATGTTCAGAATGGTTGCAAAAATTTGCAGGCGCCCATTATGATAACCAAAGAAAAATTGGAATATGCAATAAACAATCCACAGAGAAACAGAAAGTATACTATTCTGCTTTTCTTCAAAAAAGCTTCCCCAAAATCTTTTTACAATCCATACGGTTGCGATAACAATAGAAATATTTAATAGAATATCTTCTATTTGATTATACATTGATTTCCCCTCCCAGAAGATGGCTGTATTGTTGGTTAAAGTATTTCTGCCGTTCTTCGCTTATAGGCAGTTTCTTCCCATTTACCAACGTTATTTCTATTTTTGTCCTTGATCTAATCAAATAATAATTTACCAGATAAGACTGATGTACTCTCAAAAAAGGTATTTTTCCATCTGACATTTTTTGTTCTATCTCTGACAGTTTCCCGTTAAATGTGTAATGCTCCCCGTTTTGCGTATATATTGTAACTTTCCTGACATTGCTTTCAAAGTATAAAATCTCTTTACATAGAATTTTATATTCTTCATGCTTATAAGAAAAGGTAAAATAGACCATTTTACTGCAGACTCTCTGATAAGTTTCCAGAAATGTCTTTGTCAATATCTCCTCATCGATTGGTTTCTTTATAAATCCAAATACATCCAACCGGAACAATTCCATCATATATTTATCATAGCCTGATACATAAATCAGAAGTACATTATCATCCACCTTCCGTATATTTTCAGCCGCAGTGATGCCATCGCCACCCTTCATCTGAATATCCAAAAAGATGATGTCATACTTTGTTCCTGATGTAACCTGCCTTTTGAGTTCCCTACCACTGTAAAAAACATCAATATTCACGGGAATGCTTTCCCGCTTGCATACTTCAGAAATTATATGCTCTATCTGATTCACAATTACATTTTCATCATCACAAACAGCAATTCTTATCATGTGTACTACCTGCATTATACTTATAAAAGTGGACACATTGGTTAAATAGACTTACTATTAACATAGACACCAAAAGGAGGTATCTTTTATGTCCACAAAACAACATTACGATGAGGATTTCAAACGAACCCTCGTTGAGCTTTACCACAATGGTAAAACTCAGGCCTCTCTTATCAAAGAGTACGGCGTATCTCAAACTGCTCTTTCCAGATGGGTCAAACAGTATTCAACTGTTGAAACTGATGACGGTGAAGTTCTTACTGCAAAGCAGGTGAAAGAGCTTCAAAAACGTATGGCTCAGCTGGAAGAAGAAAACCAAATACTAAAAAAAGCGATTGCCATATTCACGCCACACTCAAGCAACGATTAGATGCCGTGCATAAGCTGCGTCATCAATACGATATCAAAACTCTTTGTCGAGTTCTTCGCATAAATCGCAGTACTTATTACAAGCACTTTTATTCAGATTTAGCACCTCGTACAAAAGAAAATCCGTTGATTCGTAAGCACCTTTTACAAATCTATACTGATTACGATAACTCTCTTGGTGCTTACAAGATCCGTCGTGTATTAGAACGTGATTATGGCATAAACATCAGTCTCGGCAGAGTGGACCGCCTGATGAACACTATGAATCTACCAAAACGTTCCACAGAAAAACCAAAATGGAAAGGTGCCTGGAAAGACAATGGTCCTTGTGAGTAACACTCCCTTTTGAAATCGAGACAGATTCACGTCCCCTCTCGCTTTTAAAATTTCTTACCGCACTTTGGGCAATACTCAAAATTTTCTGCTGTCTCATACCCACAGTAATTGCAATGTTTATAGTTATACCCATAGGTCACTTTTGAAATTCTCTGCAAATGCTCCGGGCGAATCAGTACCTGCTCTCCCCGGGCAATGGCCTTTCCCATCTCCGGATCCAGTTCATACAGCGTATTACAGCAGCTTGTCCGCACATAATAGTGCTTATTCCACTTAATACACGGTATGAAAAACATAGCCCGTCTCCTATCTCACCAGTCCCATGTTGCTTCTGTATTCCTCATTCAACTGCCGCAGTTCCTTCTCCCCGTTAATGTACGGTTCATAAAATGTATCCACGGAACCACCGCCCAGATTATCACAACCGTTGCAGAAGTCACAGGCTCCACCGCACTGGTTCAAACCCTCCTGTATAATGCGGATCCGCTCTTCTCTCGTTGTATCTTTGATCAGTATACTTTTGATCTCCATATGCCATCACCTTTCCTGATTTATCAATACTATATATCAATAATAATGAAACTGCCTGATATGCGATAACTTTATTTTACCACACATCAGGCAGTCTGTTATCATTTTATTTCTTTACCCCGGCAATATCATCCGGATCCCGGCCTTGATAATTCCGATCCCTACCGGTATTAAAATGATTGTACAGCAGAAGATCACTCCCACGCCCGACAGGATGAGGCCGATGGGCAACAGGATCAGCAGCCACACACAGGCCTTTAAAATTGCCCCGGTAATCTTATATGCGATTCCGAATAAAATGGTTAACAGCAACAGACACAATATAAATGAAATCATAATTTTTCTCCTTTCCATAATGTAGGCCACATGCTTCACAGAAAAAACTCCTGTCTTTGTAGCTATTATATCCGGTTGTCCCACCATTTTCAGTACGTAATGTTGCACGATAAGTCATCCTAATATAGGAAAAGGACAGAGGATATCCTCTGCCCTTTTCTAGGCTGTTTCTATGCTGTTTCTTCAGGAATGGTCCCGGAACATAATGCATTCCTTCACTGTTTCCAACAGCTTCTTTTCATCCATCGGCTGTTGATAATGTCTTCCGCAAAGGCATTGGCGCTCATGGCAATGATGGGGACATTTCCGGCATCCGACCGTTTCATGGACCGGATCCTGCGGGTGGCATCCCAGCCATTTAGCTTCGGCATCATAATGTCCATGAAAATCACATCGTAATATCCCAGCTCAGATTTTTGAACTTTTGTACCGCCTCTTCTCCGTCTGCAGCGCACTCTACGTGGATCCCGTAATCCTCCAGCATGAATTTTGTGATCTCCATGTTGAGTTCATTGTCCTCTGCTAACAGCGCCCGCAGACCTTCCACCGGGATTTCCTCATAGTTTACGTTCTTCTCCTTCTCCACCGGTTCCCCGATTTTGAACGGAAGTGTCATGGTCACAGTAGTTCCGACGCCTTTTTTACTCTCTATGGCAATGTCTCCATCCAGCCTGTCCACGATTTTCTTTGCAATGGCAAGTCCCAGTCCTGTGCCTTCGTACCTGGATCTGCTGGTCTCATTCTCCTGCGTGAACGGTTCAAAAGCATGTTCCAGAAAGGTTTCACTCATGCCGATACCAGTATCGGCACAGCCGAATTCATAGACTACCCGCTCCTCGTCCGCATATTTTTCTGCACACCAGACACGCACACTGCCGCCCGGTCCGGTAAATTTAACCGCATTATCAGAAATATTGGTCAGCAGTCTCTCCACATAGATTGGATTCCCTGCCAGATCCATATGGCGGATATCACTCTGTTCCCAGTCAACAATATATTCCACATTCTTTTCTGCCGCCTGCTTCTGCTTGCCGAGGTTAACCCGGTTCAGCAGTTCTGCCAGATTAAACGGAATCTCCTGTTCCACTACACCTCCCGACTCCAGTTTGTTCATATCCAGAATATCATTCACGATAGAGACCAGATACTTCGATGAAGTCATGATCTGTTCCCGGCACTTTCTCTGTACCTCCAGATCATCCGGATAACGGTTTGCCAGATTCAGCGTGCCGATAATGCCATTCATGGGTGTCCGGATATCATGACTCATATTTGACAGGAAACGGGCCTTCAAAGCTGCTGCCTTCCTGGCTTCCTCCACCTGATACATCAGTTCATGTTCCCACTTCTTGGTATCGCTGATGCTGCGGATCAGGCAGAGCACATGGGTCAGTACACCGTTTTCGTCTCTCTTTTTTTCCACAAAACGGAGTCTGTGCCAGTCGCCATCCTTCATCCGGTATTCTAGGACTAACGTCTCTTCATTCTTCATGCGTTCCGGCAGGGTCTTCAGATCCACAAATTTGAAAAATGCCTCCTGATACTCCTCCGCCACGTATTGTCTGCATACCTTTTCATTGCTTTCCGACAGCTTTCCCGATTTCGTGAACTTCAGATGCTCGGTATCCCGGTTATTGATCTCTTCGAAATAATCTGCCTGAATATCGATCCGTGAAATATACTGGTAAGTTCTGGCGATGGAGGAAATGATCTCGTTACTCAGCTTCACTTTCTCCAATGTGTCCTGTAACTGCTTCTGGATTGCTTTTTCTTTGTACAGAATGCTGTCTATATTCCGGCAATAATTTATTCAGGATGTCATTTTCGTTCTGCTCATAGTTTAAAGACATCGTTTTCCCCTTCTACGGCACAATAAAAGCCGTCTGCCAAAAATGTGCACTGACAGACGGCTCACGATAAACATACTCCCCTACACTCAGGAATCTGCTGCAACCGGCTGTCATAGTCTGATTTTTCTCTATGTTCAGACCTTAGACCCATCTGGCTTTGTGTCCCCGTTTTTCAGCGGGTTTACTAAATAGATATTATTTTTATTACATTTTCTCCGGAGCTTCGAATCCCAGCATATCAATACAGGTCTCCAGGATATCTCTGGTCAGCACTAAAAGTGCTACCAGTCCCTGCTTACGCTCCTCATTCTCTTCACCTAAGATCTTGGTCTCATGGTAGAAGTGGTTGAACGCATTGGCAAGATCGTAAATATAGGCACATACCTTATGGGGTGCCAGTTCTTCTCCAGCGGTAGCGATCATGGTATTGAACTGTGCCAGTTCCATGGCAAGCTCTTTCTCGGACGCATTACCGGGCTGCTGTAATTTTACAGCGGTCAGGTCTCCGCCCTGCTCCTTGTATTTATTCAAAATAGACTTGATTCGCACAATGGTATACAGGATGTAGGGGCCGGTATCTCCCTCGAAGGAGGTGAAACGGTCGATATCAAAAACATAATCCTTGGATGCCTGATTGGACAGATCACCGTATTTTAACGCGGAGATAGCTACCACGTCCGCTACCTTTCTCGCCTCGGCATCTTCCATATCGCGGCCTTCCTTGATCTTTTTGTACATCTCATCCTGGGTATCCTTGATCAGGTTCTCGAGACGCATAACACCGCCCTGTCTGGTCTTGAAGGGTTTGCCATCCTTGCCGTTCATGGTACCGAAGCCCAAGAACTTCAGCTCGGTCTCGGGTTCTACCAATTTCGTCTTGCGGGCACAGCGGAATACCTGCTCGAAGTACAATTCCTGACGCTTGTCCACCACGTAGATCAGCTCGTCGGGATGATACAGCTTCATACGCTCCATAATAGTAGCCAGGTCTGTGGTATTGTACAGAGAGGCCCCGTCGGACTTTAAGATCATGCAGGGAGGGATCTCCTTGGTGTCGGTATCTTCCTTGACATCCACTACCAACGCACCCTCACTTAAGTGTGCATAGCCGTTGTCCTTCATATAAGCGACCATCTCCGGGATGATGTCATGGACATCGCTCTCTCCCTTCCACAGATCGAATTCTACGTTTAATTTGGAATAATTCTTCTTCAGGTCGTTCACAGACACATTGATAATGTGCTTCCACAGAGCACGATATCCTCTGACACCGCTCTGTAATTTGAAGGTTGCTTCCATGGCCTTTGCCTTGTACTCGGGATCTTCCTTGGACTTGGCGCTGGCTGCGGGATAGATTTCCTCCAGTTCACTGATGGTAAACGGAGCTTCCTCGGGATATTCCCCGGCGTAGTTCTCATCAAAATATAC
This sequence comes from Lachnospiraceae bacterium GAM79, assembly GCA_003584705.1. GTDB lineage: Bacteria > Bacillota > Clostridia > Lachnospirales > Lachnospiraceae > Acetatifactor > Acetatifactor acetigignens. The sequence continues at coordinate 1,354,634 of AP018536.1, read as the reverse complement.
CAGTTCCGGCTGTCTCTCCTGTAAACCGGTGATGACCAGACCCATCTGTAATCCCCAGTCACCCAGATGCACATCACCGATAACCTCATGTCCCACATAACGGCTGATACGCTTTACGCTCTCACCAATCACTGCGGAACGCAAATGTCCCACATGCAGGGGTTTTGCCACATTGGGTCCTCCGTAGTCGATAATGATCTTCTTGGGATGTTCGGGTTTCTCGAGACCGAATTTTTCATTTGCCTCCATGCCCTGTAAATAAGTGAGCAAAAATGCCTCGCTGACCTTCAGGTTCAGAAATCCGGGGGCTACTGCCACCACTTCGGAAAATACCTTGCTGTCTTTTAACTGCTCTGCCACGTCGTTTGCGATCATGATGGGGGCTTTTTTATACAGCTTGGCTCCCGCCATGGCGCCGTTACACTGATATTCGCACAGGTCAGGACGGTTGGAAAGCATTACTTTTCCTAAGCTTCCGTCATAGCCTGCTGCGGTAAATGCCTGCTGCATTTCCTCTGTCAGCATTTCTAAAAATTTCTTCATGTCAGTCAATCCTCATACCTTTCAGTAATCTGCCGGTATTCCGTTACTTCCTGTAATGTACCGGAATATCTTGTGCAGTCACAATTTCTATCTCTCACGCTTCTGCGCTGTTTTCAATATTTCTACTATATCCTAAAATTCCTCATCCCGCAAGACGCAATTACGCATTTGCAATCTGTGCTTCCCGCTCCGCCTTGGAAAAGGCACAGCCGCAGTAATTCTGCCGGTACAGCTCATACTCTGCGGACAGTTCGATGGATCTCTTATACCCGTTCTTTTTCTTGAAATCCGAGGGCAGCCAGGGGATACCATATTCCCCGGACAGTGCCTGCCCGATCTCATTGATCTTCGCCGCATTTTTCAGAGGGCTGATGGTCAGGGTCGTGGCAAAATAGTCATAACCGCCATCTGCCGCCAGCTCCGCAGTCCTGCGCAGCCGCAGGTCGAAGCAGCGAAAACACCTCTCTCCCCCTTCGGGACAGTTCTCGTAGCCCTTCGCCATCTCATAAAAACGCTCCGGTTCATAATCTCCCTCCACGATGTCGATGGGCCATCCCTTTTCTTCTTTATTATAAGCTGCGATCAGACGCTTCTGCTCCGCCACACGCTTTCGATATTCTTCCGAAAAGGAAATGTTGGGATTGTAATAAAATACCGTGATCAAAAAATAACGGCACAGATATTCCAGACAATAACTGCTGCACGGTGCACAGCAGCTATGCAGAAACAGGCGGGGCGGTCGGTAATCCGACGCTGCCTCGCCCTTCTCCTGTAAGGTATTTAAAATTTTCTCTAATTCTTTCTGATAATTTACCTGATTCATACGGTTCTCTTTTCATTTATACTCTAGCATTACGCTCATTATAGCATATTTTTTTAGAGATGCCGCAATCATTTTTTCGAAAGCTCCTCCGCTACGCCAGACTGATCATCCACTTCTTTTAAAATACATTCCACCAACTACAACAGATAAAATCCGGCGCTGCCCCCGGGCACAGTAACCTTTCCGCCTGCAAATGCAGCTTCCCCTCCGAAGGTATACAATGCTTCCTTTACCGCATAGTCTCCGTCGAAGCTGACCTCTCTGTCCGCCGGATTGATGATGACCAGAATCTTCTCCTTGTCGTCACTGCGCAGATACGCCAGAGGATATTGTTTTTCCTCGGCATAGACAAACTCGATCTCTCCACGGCTCTGCAATGCGCTGTGCGCCTGACGGATGTTAATTAATTTCTGAATCTCATGATACAGGGAATCCGGATCTGCCATCTGCGCTTCCACCGTGGGACGGTCTGCAGATTCATCTTGTTTGACATAGAGCTTTTCCTTCGGTGCTGCGCTGAAACCGGCGTTGGTGGTATGATCCCACTGCATGGGCGAGCGGGAACCGGTGCGTCCGTAACCGCCCTCTACGGAGTGCAGATTTTCCACATAGCGCATACCAATCTCATCACCGTAATACAGGAACGGTGCACCTGGCATGGACAGAAGGAATGCAAATGCCACCTTTAATTCCTCCCCATGAATGCTTCTCGCCAGACGATCCATATCATGGTTGCCGGAGGGAATACAGATCAGACCCTTGCGCTGTGCCTTTTCATAATTTTCCTTATATTTCTCCACGAAGGCTGCCACATCGCCTTTACCTCTTCCGGAGAAGAAAGGCTCCTCGCAGCGGAACAGATCGTTATAATGAGACGGTCCAAAATGAAGTAAAAAGTCCATATGGAAGCCGCCCTGCAGGGACTTGTCCGGTTCTCCCCATTCGGATACCAGCACTGCCTCGGGGAACTCTGCATCCAGGAACGCTCTTACCTTTCTCCACAGAGCAATGTTTCCCTTGCTGTCCTCATCATTTTTCACCAGAGAACCTGCCATATCCACACGGAAGCCGTCACAGCCCATGCCGATCCAGAACCGCATGACATTTTCCATCTCTGCAAGCGTCGCCTTAGGACCCGGATCATCGGGATCCTGCTGCCAGTCCTGTGTCTTTTTATAAAATCCGTAATTGAGTGCCGGCTGGTGTGCGAAAAAGTTCACGATCACTGAGCCCTCTCTCTCGGAGATACCGCACAGACTTCCCATGTTTTCCAGCTGTCCCCAGGTGCTGTCGGTCCAGATATAACGATCAGTAAATTCATTACGATCTGCCTTACAGGACTCCTTAAACCAGGGATGTGCCACAGATGTATGTCCCGGCACCAGGTCTAACAGGATATGCATATTCCGCTTGTGTACTTCGTGAAACAGACGCTTCAGGTCCGCATTGGTGCCGTATCTGGGAGCTGCCTGATAGTAGTCCGCCACATCATAGCCTGCGTCTCCGAAGGGGGATGCAAAACAGGGATTCATCCAGATCGCATTGCATCCCAGTTCCTTAATATAATCCAGTTTTTCTATGATACCCTGAAAATCGCCGATACCGTCACCGTTGGTATCCAGAAAAGACTGGGGATAAATTTCATAAAAGATTGCATTATCAAGCCACTTTGCCATATTCCTGCTCCTTCCCTTTTCTTCATGTCTCCTGTAAAAAACGTTTTCCGATACTTTCTTTTAACATACCACAGAATGGCTACTTGTACAACTACGAAAAAACATCTATAATAAAGTAGCTTGATGCCCCGATATGAGCATAAAAGGGAAGCGTAAGCTTCACGATATGCGAATAGCGGGCAGGGTGCTATGTGCCAGTGGCACATGTTTAGCACGGGCCGAAGCGGAGCGTAGAAGTGAGAGTGCGTAGCACAAAACAATCCGCAGGCATCCAGCCAAGATAAAGAAATAAGAACGAGGTCTATCATGTTAACACAGAAAGTAAGCACCATCGATGAGCTCCTGCAGTTCGTCAGTACATTACGCCAAAAGCACGGCGTCCGCCTCTGGTTCCGCGGGGAAGAGAATGCGGATCTGACTCTGATCCCTTCCATCCAACGAAGCCAGAAAAGACTGGACTCCGAACGCTATATTGCCAATGATTTCTATATCCGGGCGAGACAGATCCTGGACAATCCTCCCGACAAACACAATTACGCCGGCTGGGTCTCCCTGATGCAGCACTACGGTCTGCCCACGAGAATGTTAGACTGGACCCAGTCTCCCCTGATCGCCGTATTTTTCGCCACGGAGACTTACCGGGAGACTCCGGACACCGATGCCTGTGTCTGGGTACTGACACCGGGGCTGTTGAACGAGAAGGAAGGATTCGGCAACTGCATCTATCCCATTGATGCAGACACTACACAGGAAATGCTGCTGCCCGCCTTCAAACACAACCACCACAATCCGGAATTGAAAAACAAGATCCTGGCTTGCAGCTCCACAGAGAATAACCTCCGCATGTACTCCCAATACTCCAACTTCACCGTACATAACTCTCTGGAACGTCTGGAAGATATCTGCGATGAAAATATGCTGTATAAGATCATTATCCCCTCCGGGCGGAAACAATACTTTATTGAAAGCCTGCGGGTATTCGGCATCTCCGAGAGCTTCGTATACCCCGATCTGGATCATATATCCAGTGATTTGAAGGACTCATATGGGATTTAGGGTCATTTGCTACAAATCGCTGTAGGATTTTGAAAGATTCCCATAGAATCTGAAAATCATTTGCGATTTTGCGAGATTCCTATGGAATTTAGCGCAACAGTTCAGTCATGAATATATCCGAGAACATAAATCATGCTCGCATGATTTTGTGAACGAATATATTCATGCACAGAGCGCCACTTTATGAGCAAAGGCAGTCACGAAGTGACGTAAAAGCGTGATAACGCGGCTTTGCGAATGGCGCGGCCTGAACTGTTCGACTTATTTTGAATTCATTATAAGAAAGGAAATATACACATGAAAATCGTATTACAGCATCTGACCAAGAAATTCCCCGCCCGCGGTCCTGTCCGCGGCAGGAAGAACCGTGAGGACGTCATTGCCGTGAATGACTTCGACTTCGAGATCCCCGACGGCAAGCTGATCGGACTTTTAGGTCCCTCTGGCTGTGGCAAAAGTACTGCCCTGAATCTGATCTGCGGTCTGCTGAAACCCACCGAGGGCAAGATCTTTTTCGGCGAAGATGATGTCACCGGACTTCCGCCCGAGAACCGCGGTGTCGGAATGGTGTTCCAGAACTATGCCCTCTACCCCCACCTCACTGTGGAAAAAAACATTCAGTTCCCTCTGGAGAATCTGAAGGGTGCTGACAAGCTTTCCAAAGAAGAGATGAGTAAGCGCGTGCTGGAAGCGGCAAAGCTGGTACAGATCGATCACCTGTTAGAGCGCAAACCCAATGAGCTCTCCGGCGGTCAGCAGCAGCGTGTTGCCATCGCCAGAGCCTTAGTCAAGCTGCCTCGCGTTCTTCTTTTGGACGAGCCTCTCTCCAATCTGGATGCCAGACTCCGTCTCCAGACCAGAGAAGAGATCCGCCGGATCCAGCAGGAGACGCAGATCACCACCATCTTCGTTACCCACGATCAGGACGAAGCCATGAGCATCTCCGATATGATCGTCGTGATGAAGGACGGTATCGTACAGCAGATCGGCAAGCCCCAGAACGTATATGATGATCCCGTGAATCTGTTCGTTGCAAAGTTCCTCGGCACACCTCCCATCAATGTCTTTGACGGTGAAGTGAAGAGCGGACAGTTATACATCGGCTCCGAAGCTGTTCTGCCTGCTCCCGGGGTAGCGGATCAGACTGTGCATGTCGGCATTCGTCCGGAAGGTTTTGTATTAAAAGAGGACGGACCGCTCTCCTGCGATCTGGTGCGTCTGGAGGTCATGGGCCGGGATGTGAGCATTGTTTCCACCCATGAAAAGTCCCAGAACGCTACCATCCGTTCCATTATTGATGCCGACGGAGGGAAATCTCTTCCCACCGGAAAAGTGCATTTCGCCTTAAAACCCGCAAAAGTATTCCTCTTTTGCACCGACACCGAAGAACGCATCCGCTTTTAATATTTTATCCGATTCTGTAGTCCGACGCTATTCATGGGTTGCAGAAAGAATTGAGGTTTCTTATGGAAAAACAAAATCTGAAAGCCTGGCTCTATCTATTGCCGGCATTCCTGTTTCTGGGTGCTTTTATGATCTATCCTCTGATCGACGTATTCGTGTACTCCTTTGAAGAGGGTTACAATTCCGCATCCCAGACCTTTTATGGCGTAGGCATGTACAATTACTCCTATGTGCTCCACGATCCGTACTTTTTACAGGCATTGAAAAATACCTTCATTCTGGTCATCATCACCGTTCCGGTCTCCACCGGACTGGCGCTTTTGATCTCCGCTGCCTTAAGCTCCGTCAAACCGCTGCGGGATCTGTTCCAGACCATATTTTTCCTGCCCTACGTAACCAATACTCTGGCGGTCGGTCTGGTCTTCATGATTCTTTTCAAAAAGACCCCTTACTCCGACGGTCTGATCAATCTGCTGATCCAGTTTTTCGGCGGCAGCTCCGTGGATTTCATCGACGGACCCTACTGGGCGAAAATGTTCGTGCTGTGCTTTTACACCATCTGGATCGTTATGCCTTTTAAGATTCTGATCCTGACCAGTGCTCTCGCCAGTGTGAACCCCATGTACTACAATGCGGCAAGAGTGGACGGCACTTCCCGTTTCCGGATGTTCACCAAGATCACACTGCCCATGATCTCCCCCATGGTATTCTACCTGATCATCACCGGCTTTATCGGCGCATTCAAAGCCTACAGTGATGCCGTGGCGCTGTTCGGCACGAACTTAAATGCCGCAGAGATGAATACCATTGTCGGCTACGTCTACGATATGCTCTACGGTGACAGCGGCGGCTATCCTTCCTATGCTTCCGCAGCGGCGATCCTGCTGTTTGCCATCGTCCTGACCATCACCTGCATCAATCTGCTGGTCAGCAAAAAGCATGTCCACTATGTATAAGAAAGGAGGTCTTTGTGATGTCTGATGTTACATCTGATTATGAAAAAATCGAGAAACGCACCCGGATCCGCGGCAATATCCGCAATGGGATCGTCTACCTTTTTCTGTGTCTGTGGGCACTGATCGTACTGTTCCCCTTTTACTGGATGGTACTGACCTCCGTAAAAAGCTACGGCTCCTATAATGCAGAATATATTCCGAAGTTTTTCACCCTGTCTCCCACTTTGCAGAACTACGTGGACGCTTTTACCACTGTTTCTCTGGGAAGATACCTGTGGAACACTTTGTTTTTCACCGTGGTCACCACTGCCATCATGCTGGTGGTCATCACCCTGGCAGCCTTCGCTTTTGCAAGGTTGAACTTTGCCGGAAAAGATCTGATCTTTACGTTATTTTTATCTCTGATGATGATTCCCAATGAACTGGTGGTCATTACGAATTTCACCACCATCACGAATCTGGATCTGCGCAATACCTTCACCGGTCTGATCCTGCCTTCCGTGACCAGCGTATTTTATATCTATCTGCTGCGGGAGAATTTCGCACAGATTCCGGACGAGCTGTATTATGCCGCCAAGGTAGACGGTACTTCCGATCTGCGATATCTGCGCAAGGTCATGGTGCCCATCTGCAAGCCCACGCTGATCACCATCGTGATCCTAAAGGTTATTGAATGCTGGAACTCCTATGTGTGGCCCAGACTGATCACCGATGATCCGGATTACTATCTGGTATCCAACGGCATCCAGGAGATCCGTGAGAATGGTTTCGGCAGAGAGAACATCCCCGCCATGATGGCTGCGGTGGTCGTGATTTCCGTCCCTCTGGTGGTGTTGTTCCTCGTATTCCGTAAAAAAGTCATGGCAGGCGTTGCCAGAGGAGGTACCAAAGGATGAGTCGATTCAGCAAAAAACTGGCATTATTATGTGCCGTGGGCACTCTGTCTCTGTCCCTGACCGGCTGCCATGGTTCGAAAGGCCTGCCGGAATTCACTGTTCCTGAGGAGTTCGATACTTCCAGGAACTATGAGATCACCTTCTGGGCGAAAAATGATACCAACAAAACCCAGACGGAAATCTACAAGAAAGCCATTGCGGATTTTGAAGCCCTGTATCCCAATATCACGGTGAACCTGAATCTATACACGGATTACGGCAAAATTTACAACGATGTCATTACCAATATTTCCACCAATACGACACCCAATGTCTGTATCACCTACCCGGATCACATTGCCACCTACCTCACCGGGCAGAATACTGTAGTTCCTCTGGATGACCTGTTTGCCGATGAAAAATACGGTCTGGGCGGCACAGATCTTGCCTATGACGGTCCTGCCAGAGAAGAAGTCATTCCTCAGTTTTTGAATGAATGCTCCATCGACGGTCATTACTATGCCGTTCCTTACATGCGTTCCACCGAGGCCTGCTACGTGAATAAGACCTACGTGGAAAATCTTGGATATACTCTGCCGGATGTACTGACCTGGGACTTCATCTGGGAAGTCTCCGAGGCTGCCACCGCCCAAAATGCGGACGGCACCTATGTGGTCAACGGGCAGAATGTACTGATCCCATTTATCTACAAGTCCACCGACAACATGATGATCCAGATGTTAAAGCAAAAGAATGCGGGATATTCCACGGCTGACGGCAGCATTGAACTTTTCAACGATACTACCACGGATCTCCTGTATGGTATTGCCGGACATGTAAAAAGCGGTGCCTTTTCCACCTTCAAGATCTCCGGTTATCCTGCGAACTTCCTGAATGCCGGGCAATGTATTTTTGCCATTGATTCCACCGCCGGAGCCACCTGGATGGGTACGGACGCTCCGCTGTCGGATATCAGCGAGGACTCTCTGGTGCAGTTTGAGACCGCCGTGCGGATGATTCCCCAGTTTGACCCGGAGCATCCCGAAATGATCTCCCAGGGTCCTTCCGTCTGCGTCTTCAATAAATCAGACTCCCAGGAAGTACTGGCATCCTGGCTGTTTGCCCAGTATCTGCTCACCAACGATGTGCAGATTGCTTATTCCGAGACAGAAGGCTATGTACCTGTAACCTCTAAGGCACAGAACTCCGCAGAGTATCAGGATTATCTGTCCGAATGCGGTGCGGATAACAGTACGCATTATGCGGTGAAAATTGAGGCTTCCAAACTGTTGCTTGACAACGTAGACAACACCTTCGTTACACCGGTATTTAACGGTTCCGCATCCTTACGTGATGCCTCCGGACAGTTGATTGAAAACGTGGTGAAGTCCACCCGCAGAAAAGAGACTGTGGATGATACCTACATACAAAAGCTTTACAGCGATGTAGAAAGCCTGTACCGTCTCGGTCAGGGAAGTGATGCCTCCTTCGGCAAAAAGGAACTGGGTGCCATGCCCCGGGCTTCCGTGATCCTGTTAAGCACACTTGCAGTCACCTGGGTTCTGATCCTCCTGTATGTAGGGCGGGAATATTTAAAAAACAGAAAGAAGTAATTTTTCAGCCCCATTCGTAAGATAATATCTGGTGGTATTATCCTGCGCATGGGGCTCTTTTTGCAAAAAGCCTTGATTTATCTTACGTTTCAGGTATAATGGAACTGTTCGGTGTCTGAATGCGCCGGATAAATTGAGGAGATGTCTGTGTATCTGCACAGACCCATATGCGCCACAAGCGCAGGAATGGAGGATTATTATGAAAAAGAAGACACTTGCATTAACCATGGCTATGGCTCTGGTTCTGTCTCTCGCTGCATGTGGAAACAGCAATGCAGACGTTGCTGCTGAATCTACCGCTGCTGCCACCACCGAGGCTGCTACTACCGAAGCCGCTACTACCGAAGCCGCTGCTACGGAAGCTTCTACCGAGGCTGCTGAAGCTGTTGCTGATGAGAAGTCCGAGGGTGTTATGACCTACGAAGAGTACATGGCTGCTGATCTCGATTCCGAAGTTGTGATCGAGGCTTATGTTCAGGCTAAACAGTCCTGGTGGGAAGATAAGGCTACCCTGTACACCCAGGATCAGGATGGTGCTTACTTCATCTACAATTCCGTATGTTCCGAAGAGGATTATGCTAAGCTGGTACCCGGTACCAAGATCAAAGTAACCGGTTATAAGACCGAGTGGTCCGGTGAAGTAGAGATTGCTGAAGGTGCTACCTTCGAGATCGAAGAGGGCAGCTACATCGCTCCCGTTACCGATGTGACCGATCTGTTAGGTACTGATGATCTGATCAACTATCAGAACCAGTTCGTAGCTTTCAAGGGTATGACTGTAGAAGCCAGCCAGGATGCCACCGGCAATGATGTTGCTTTCCTGTACAACTACGATGGTTCCGGTGAAGACGGTAACGACCTGTACTTCAACGTTTCTCTGAATGGTCAGACCTATACCTTCACCGTTGAGTCTTATCTGTGCGACAACACCACCGATGTTTACAACGCTGTAAAGAACTTAAAGATCGGTGACACCATCGATATGGAAGGTTTCCTGTACTGGTACGAAGGTGTGAACCCTCACATCACTTCCGTGACTGTGAAGTAATTTCATCAGATATTAAGCTATATTGACAATAAAAAGAACTGGCTTCCCAGGAAGACAGTTCTTTTTTATTGTCCACTTATATGCTTTACTTATCTGTTGCCAGGTACACCTGCGCATACCTATCTTCTCTCTGCCTGTCGGAATTCTTCTGCCTCCATCAGCGTCTCAGCGATCTCCTTCTCTGGCTCTACTATCTATGCGAAGTGATCAGCCTTTATTTTCTGCTCTCCAGCCATTGTTTCGCGATTTGGAATCCCTCCATGGGAACGCAGAATCGCTGATCTCTAGGCGGCTGCAATGCGGCATCCAGTTCCTCCATATCGAACCACTCCACACTCTCCACTTCCTCTTTTTGCAGGATAAGCTTCGCAACATCTACCGGCTTAGTGTACATATAGACGAATGCAACCTCGTTGTCCCGAAACATTTTTCCATGAAATTCCTTTTCGTATTGAATATCAAAGCATCCGGCGAATTGCAGCTCCTCTTTAGATGCCTGGATTCCCAGTTCTTCGTAAAGTTCCCGTATTGCAGATTCCTCCGGCTCGTCCCCCGCCTGAATATGTCCGGCGGAAGAAGTATCGAACCTCCCCGGAAAGCTGTCTTTTTCTGCAGAGCGTTTCTGCAATAACAACTGTGCCTTCCCATCCTGTTCTCTTATGATCCAGATATGGGCAGTTCTGTGACGGATACCCTTTTTATGTGCCTGTGTGCGTTCTATGCTCTCCCCTGTGGGAATGCCTTTTTCATCTACGATGTCAAAAAATTCCATGGTGTTATGGCTCCTTTGTGTTTCTTTGTAGCTTTCCTATCTAAGATCTAATACCATCAGATCAAAATCGTAGTATTCCCCGTCGATCTTAAAATACGCCGGCGAGGTCCCGATTTTCCGGAAGCCATATTTCTCATAGACATGAATAGCTCGTATATTATCGCTTCTAACTTCCAGATTGATCAGTTCTATCGTATGTTCTTTTGCATAATCAATAATCTTTTGCAATAGAGCACTGCCAATTCCCTGCCCCCATTCCGACTTGACCACAGAGATTCCGAATTCGGCGCGGTGGCTCATCCTTCTGGAAAATCCGCTTAGACTGGCATCTCCGATAATCTCTCCATTTTTCCATACTACATAGAGAACGGAATGTTCCTCCTTATTTATATTCTGTATAAATTTCTCTTCCTCTTCTGTCGAAATAGGAAGCCCTTCTTTTCCAAAGGACAGATAATCTGTCTCTCCACCTACCTGCGCTAAATATGCGATGATCTTCTCCGCATCTTCCGGCGTAGCTTCTCTGATATCAAATTCTTCCATAGCTGCCTCCAGCCCTTCTGTCATCTGTTAATAGATCTGACTTGCAATCGTATTAAAACCTGCACCAATACTTCCATCCAGCTGCTCCAGCGCATGTGCGGTCAATCTTCCGCAATCACAATAGCTGCCACAATGATTATCCTGCCGATCAGATGTTGGTATTCTTTCATGCTGATTTTCTTTTATTCTGGTTTTCACCATTTCATAAAATTATATACTTTTATTCGTAATCAAAAATGGTCTTAGTCTGAATATACTTCCCGTACCTTGCCTTCCATTCCTGATGGGTCGCAGAAGCATCGTACACAGGCAGCGCCTCCGGATCCATCTCCATTTCGATCATCAGGTCATGACGGTTCGGTCTCGGCGTCACATTTTCATAAATGTTCACCGTATGAACGCCTTCTATCTGCTTCGTCCGATTGAAGATCTTCTTGATGTCCGCAAGCATCTCCCTGCTCGCCGCATCCTCCCGGTTCCATATATTCTCTTTAAATTTTACAATGATCAGGTGCTTCATTTTGCATATCCCCCTTATTTTACTATTACTGATATGTTTTATCCTACCACGGCATCCCATTTGCTACAACCAAAATATTCCTGCAAGATCATTTCTACTTTGTCTGCATTCAGAGGACACTGCTTTGTTTCATAGGTGAGAATCAGATTTACCGAAGGAATGATACCATGTCGGCAATATAGCTTTATTTTGTCACAAGCATGATTGCAATAATCCGGATTATCCATCATCCCAAAGTGCTCCCAATAGAAATATTGTCCCGTAAAGGGATGTCGCATCACGAAGTCCGGATATAACATTATTCCATCCAAAATCAGTTTTTCTTCATAGTGGAATGGTATTTTGTTTTGATATAGTGCTCTGTCAATAATTGCTTCTGATTTAGACCGCAACATCTTCCCATGCGTTCCTTGTACCAATAAATTTTCCGGATGCTTTGTACATTTTTCATAGGGTTCCTCCTGCCACCGCTCTAGTTCCTTATCCAATGGTCTGAAATTCTTAGCCAGCAATTTTCCATATTCCGGATGATTTAATAGATGTTCGGAGTTTATTTTAATCTTGTCTGTCTTCTTCAAGTAGGCTTCCCATCCCGCTGCTTCACTCTCCAATTCCTTTTTTCTATACTCATAGTATTTCTTCAATGCCAGTATTTCTGCCTGATTTCTTTCGGTTTTCGGAAGATAGCGTATTCCATTTTCCTCTTTTACTTTCCATTTGTAGCGGTTTTCATTTTTGAAGCATTGCAATTCTCCTTGCGGAAATTTTTTGTCCAATTTTGTTATCTTTTCTTCCTCTCACGCCCCGGCTTCTTGACTTCTCCGGGGCTTATTCTTACTTTTCTTCCTCTCACGCCCCGGCTTCTTGACTTCTCTGGGGCTTATTCTTACTTTTCTTTCTCCTACGCCCCGGCTTCTTGATTTCCCCGGGGCTTATTTCTACTTTTCTTTTTCCTACGCCCCGGCTTCTTGACTTCCCCGGGGCTTATTCTTACTTTTCTTCCTCTCACGCCCCGGCTTCTTGACTTCTCCGGGGCTTATTCTTACTTTTCTTTCTCCTACGCCCCGGCTTCTTGACTTCCCCGGGGCTTATTTCTACTTTTCCTTCTCTCACGCCCCGGCTTCTTGACTTCTCCGGGGCTTATTCTTACTTTTCTTTCTCCTACGCCCCGGCTTCTTGACTTCTCCGGGGCTTATTTCTACTTTTCTTTTTCCTACGCCCCAGCTTCTTGACTTCTCCGGGGCTTATTCTTATTTTTCTTTCTCCTACGCCCCAGCTTCTTGACTTCCTCGGGGCTTATTCTTACTTTTCTTCCTCTCATGCCCCGGCTTCTTGACTTCTCCGGGGCTTATTCTTACTTTTCTTTCTCCTATGCCCCGGCTTCTCGATTTCCCCGGGGCTTATTCTTACTTTTCTTCCTCTCACGCCCCGGCTTCTCGATTTCCTCGGGGCTTATTCTTACTTTTCTTCCTCTCACGCCCCAACTACCTAGAACCCCAACGGCTTATTTTCTTCTCAGATACCCTTGCAACCGGTTTCCGTGACTGTCGACGGTTACTGTCAGGGCTCCATAGTCGGTGGTGAGGTACCAGGGGACCTTAGCATCTTCCAGGCGCTGTAGCGTCGCGGCATGGGGATGGCCATAGGAATTGTTACGACCACAGGAGATAATGGCGGCAGCGGGGCCGGCGGCGGCAAGAAACTCAGAACTGGTGGAATAGCCTGAGCCGTGATGCGCTACCTTCAGGATGTCTACCTTGAAGCCCCCTTGTCTCCGTGATTCCCACAACTCCTGCTGTTCTCGCGGTTCCTGCGATTCCTGCAATTTCCGCGCATTCTGCAAAGCCTGTGATTCCTGCGCTACCCGTAACGTCTTCGCTTCCTGTAACGTCTTCAACGTCTGCAATTCCTGTGTCAGCTGCTGCTCCCCTTCGCCTTCCACATCCCCTGTCAGGAGAATGCTTAGCTTCCCGGCACCCACGCCGAAGTTTTTCCTTTCACCGGTATCACCATGACCGGTTCTCTCACCAATAACTCCGACAGCAAAGCTGCCGTTCTCACCGTAAACTTCGCTAGCAGCTCTTCCGCCCTCTCCACTTGCTTCCATCCCCTCTGCCGCGCCCCACTTCACTGCTTTCGCAAATACCTCCACGTAGAAGCATTCCGAATAGGCATTGGCATCCGCAAGGGTCGTATTCTCCTCCGGGTGCAGACACCGCAGCCGGAGTCGACTATCCCTGATCTCATCGCCACATTTTATGTAACTTACCGGTACTCCGGCATATTCCGCGGCAACAAGCAATTTTTCAAAAGCCTCCCTGCGCTCCGCTTCCGTAATCGCAGGCAGAAACATCTGCTCCACGGTAATTCCCCATTCTCCACCGTTCTCCAGCAGTTCCAATATGCCATTCATATGGTCTTCATCTGGGTGCGATACAAACACACCGCGTAGAGACTGGATTCCCCGGCTCTTGAGATAAGGCTTCAACACATATTCACCGATTTTCCTCCGACTGGTACTGCCGCAGTCAAAAAGATATGCCCCCTGCCCGGTCTCCACCACGATACCGTCTCCCTGTCCCACGTCCAGAAAAGTCACACGGCTTCCCCGATCAAAATTGCCGGTCAGTAAACCAACTATTAATACTAAAATCATTGCGGCTACAATTCGGCACATAACTCCGTTCCTATATGTCATCACTCCCTGCCATGTATACCAAAAATTTGCTAAAACATGCCGCCATCTGGTGGTACATATTTCAGAGTACCTATCAGAGTGCTGCATCTTTTTTCTGTTACTCTCTCTTTTTCTACCCCTACCGCTATCATCCACTCCGCGTGTTTCCCGACGCAGCCTTTCTCTTTCAGCGTGGTGTCCGTCTCCATGATTATTTTCCGCCACATAAGCTGCATAAAGTCTTTGTCGCTTCCATTTTTCCGCATAATTCCTGCCAATGATCAACACAAATAGCCCACTATAATAAACGACCATCTGCCACTTTGTCGGGCGGCCCACGCACCATACCGCTCCCGGCAGTTCTCCGAACCGTTCGCAGATCCATTCATACCACCACAGGATCAGACAATCCACCGTCCCTGCAATTCCCAGTCCCGGGATCAATGACAGGATTCCCCCTGCCATCACCACACTCATAAAGGGCAACACCAGCAGGTTCAATAATACCGAGTAGACAGGGATCTCATAAAAGAACCAGAGCTGTATGGGCAGCGTAAAAAGAATAACTCCGGCACTGGCGGCAAAACCGCTTTTAAGTGCTGACACCATGCGCCAAAGCCTTTCATACACCACCTTCCGCCAGCCTTCCCGGTACTTGTTCCTCTCGTAAGCGGAATCACCCAGAATATCTGTCACGGTCAGAAGCCCTGCCACCACGCCACTGGCCGTTTCCACACCGGCATTATCTTCCCTACCATCCCCGGCAAACACCGGTGTCAACAAGCAGATCCCCAGCACCGCCCCAAAAGACATCAAAAAGCTCACATCCCCAAGCCGCTCCGGTTGCTGCAACACCAGCAATGCCGCCAACAGCCCCACACCTGTCAGCATATCGTAAGTCCTTCCCACGAATATCCCCAACATCTGCAGCAGATACATTCCTATGGCACGGCTGGCGGATACACTCATGCCCACCATCATACCGTACAGAAGCAGTGTCATGGCACCTCCCGCTGCTGCCACTCTGACCGGAGCCCCCAGTCTCTTAAGCAGCCGGTAGCATCCCATCCCCAGCAAAGTAATATGCAGCCCTGAAATGCTTAAGATATGGGCGATCCCATTCCTCTGGTACAGCGCCTTTACCTCCGCATCCAGTTCTTCCTTCTCCCCCAGCAGTAATGTCTGCATAACGGAAGCCTCTTTCTCCGGGAATACCTTTGCCAGTCTGTCGTGTAATCTCCTTCGAAAGGCAAACAACTTTTCTCTCAAAAAGCTATAATCCTCCTCCGCTGCCAGAACCTGTGCTTTCCGCACTCTGCCACCGATGCCCTTTCCCGCAGAATAGGCCCGCACGTCAAATTCCCCGTGATTGGTCGCAGCATCGAAGTGCGAAAAAAAGCCTTCCAGAACAATATGCTGGCCCAGTCTCAGGCTCTGTACCTCCTGCGTGTTTGTCAACTCACATTGTAATTTTCCAGAATAGGAATATTTTAGATCGTTTTGAATAATAGAAATTGATTTCAGAATAATCGTTTCAGAAGTTCTTGTGTCTATCCGTCCCGTGATCCTCACCGGACTTCCGTCAGGCGGCAGTACGCCGGCATCCCCGGTGTCTGCCCCCGTCAGTATTCTTCCTATGGCGAGCACTATCACGAGACACAGACACGCCATAAAAAGCGGTCGTCTCATTAAGCTCCCTTCCGCAGGCAATCCCGCCTGCCCACAGTCAGGACTGTTCCGACAGTCCAACGCAAAAACAGTCCTGTCCCGCATAAATTCAAAATTTACTGTTCCAAAGTCGTTACATAATCCAGATTCCATTCAAAAGTGGAATTGCTGAAGGTAGATGGCACTTCGCCGTTGACCAGGATCTGTACTTTATTGATATTATCCAGTTCCACCAGGGAATTCACGATGGAGTAAACTGCTACCTCCGTGGAAACATTGTTCACCACGGTCAGGAAGCTGGAATCCAGATTCACATAGCAGATGCCATCTTTGGTCAGGATATTGATGATCTTGGTCTCCGGATTGATTACCGGGTACAGACCCTCAATCTGTCCGCTGGGTCCCGCGATCAGTTCCTCCACCACGAATCGCTCCAACGGAGTATTGGTGGAATAATGCTTTTCTCTGTAGGCCGCGATCAGCTTATCACCGTCTGCATTGGCAAAATACAGCTTTACCTTCACCAGTTCATAGGTGTTGATCTCGTTACCGTCATTATTGATGAACTGCTCGGCATTCATCCAGCCTACCAATTCCCCTGCATTGTCATATAACTGACTGCCTTCCACAGTAATCGTCACATATTTCACATTGGACAGCTGCGTCAGTGTCCTTACAACGGCCGCCCGCACCAGTACTTCTGTGGTGACCGAAAGTTCGGAATATGCCTTATCCACATTGATCACAAGTTTTCCGTCTTCCACTTCATAATCCAGAACCTGAAATCCCATGTCAAAAGGCGCCTTATATTCCAGCTTTTCCGGGGTGGTGGAGAGAAATGTCATGGTCTCTTCCAACTGTTCCTCCGGTGTCTTGGTGTTCAGATACTGGTCATGAACCTCAACCTTCGTCTCTGCGGTATTTACATAATACACCGATATCTTTTTGCCGGTCTCCGGCTCTCTCGTGCCACAGCCGGTCAGGACTGCCAGCAACATCAGAAGCATACCGGTCAAAACATATTTTTTAACTCTCTTCATAACTACACAATCTTTCTTACAACAGCTCCGTCTAAGAGGCGATATATGTCAGCGGGATCTTCACCAGGAAACAGGAGCCCTGCCCCTCGGTACTCGTCACCGTAAGGGATCCCTTGTGCATCAGGACGGCGCTCTTGGTGATCGCCAGTCCCAGTCCCGTTCCGCCGATCTCTCTGGAATGAGACTTGTCCACACGATAGAATCTCTCGCAGATATGTGCCAGATCCTCCTCCGGGATACCGATTCCGGAATCACTGACTTCAAAGGTAAAATACTGATGATCCGCATCCAGTATCACCTTCACCCAGCCATGATCCTTATTGTATTTGATGGCATTCTCCACCAGATTCGTCATGATCAGGGTCATCTTGACTTCATCCACCTCTGCCACCACAGGACGGACGCTTTCAAATACCACTTCCACATCCTTCTTCCGGGCGATGGGCCGCAGTCTCTTTAAGATCAGTTCCGTCAGATCATTGATGTTCAACGATACAATATTCAGATCCTGTACCTTTTTATCCATTTTTACCAGTGCCAGCAGATCCGTAATGATCTGGTTCTCTCTGTCAATCTCGGAAGCAATGTCTTCCATGAATTCTCGATACAGCTCCGCCGGTACATTTTCCTGTGCTAGCAGGGAATCCGACAATACCTTGATGGATGTCATGGGTGTTTTCAACTCGTGGGACACATTTGCCACAAATTCCTGTCGGGAATCGTCCAATGCCTTCATCCGCTTCAACAGCTGGTTGAACGCATCTACGATATGTACGGTCTCCACATAATCTGGCACAGAGATCGTCTCATCACTGAAGCCTTCCTTTACCGCATTGATGGCCTGTGTGACTCTGTTGAAAGGTCTCGTCAAAGCTCTGGACAGTATGATAGCCAGTGCCAGGATTGCCACCATCATGATCACTTCCAGAATGTACGCCTTACGATTCAGCACTTCCTTGGCATTTACGATACTGTCATTGGAAATGCTGGTCAGCATAACGCCCCGGATGGCATCCGGATTCCTTTTTCCGTTTTCGTCCGTAGTGTTTGCCGTGGTATCCATGATGGGAGTGGTCATTTCTATGTAACCGTGCTCCGGATCATAATGGGAAATGTTTTCCCCCTGAAAACATTTGATGACCTCCTCGGAAATGATGGTCTTTCCTTCACTGATGCCGTAGGTATCTTTTTCCACCTTGAAATTCTTGTTGATGATCATAACGCGGCCTTCATACAGATTGGACAGCATCTCCAGTTCCGCATTGATGACTTCTCTGGAATTGCCGGTGTCCTCTCTGACACCATGGCTGCTTAAATAATTGTTGCTGATCAGATGATTGGCCAGGATCATCAACTGGTTCTGTACCACTGTGGTCCGCTGTTCCACCGCCAGATCCTCGTAATTACTCACGATACCATGGCGCATGGCAATACAAGGCACCAGGCCGATCACCAGCGTCAGCAGGAATATCCTCGCCCGCAGACTTCGAAGCGCGATCATGCTCTCCAGCTTTTCCCATATAGTTGCAAAACGTTCTTTATTCCATTTTTTCACAGTATAAAAACCTCAGTTCCGAACCTCTCCACGCCATTCACAAAACCGCACGATAAATCGTGCTCTCCGCTGCTTCGCAGCTACTTTTGTTCATTTGCGTGGCGGTGGCTCTATCCGAGCCACCTTCAAAGATAAGAGAAATGGATTCTTACATGCAAGCATGGCGAATCATTTCCTCTTATCTTTGCCGGTTCTCATAGTCTCACTTATTATTAAAGTAGTACCCGACGCCCCATTTGGTATGCACGTATCTGGGCTCGCTGGGATTGGACTCGATCTTCTCACGCAGTCTCCGGATATGTACATCCACTGTACGCACATCACCGGGATAATCCGTACCCCATACCAGCTTCAACAAATTCTCCCTGCTGTATACCTTGTCGGGATTCAGCATCAGAAGTTCCAGCACTTCGAACTCCTTGGCCGTCAGTCCGATCTCCCTGCCCTGGATGTAGGCTCTTTTGCCGTCACGATCCAGCTTCATATCGCCGCTTTCCAGAATACCGGTGTTCTCTGTGGTTCCTTTTTTCGGCTCCATTCTGCGGAAGATAGCTTTGATCCGGGCTTTCACTTCCAGAATGTTAAAAGGCTTGGTTATGTAATCGTCCGCGCCGTATTCCAGTCCCAGGATCTTATCCATGTCATCACCCTTGGCGGTCAACATGATCACCGGTACATTGGAAAATTCGCGGATCTGCTGGCAGACCTCAAAGCCGGTCAGCTTCGGCAGCATGACGTCCAGTAATATGATGTCATATTCCTTGTTATGCGCCATCTGCAATGCTTCCTCACCGTCATAAGCACAATCCACTTCCATGTTGTCCTGTTCCAGACTGAAACGGATTCCCTTCACGATCAGCTTCTCATCATCCACTACCAGCACTTTCTTGCCTGCCATCTTTCCTTAACCTCTCTATCCCTTACTTTTCTCTTCACGGTCCCGGCATAAGCCCTCATTGTACCGTGATCTTATCACACAATTTGTCATACGCGTTCTGTTTGATCCCGGATACCTTCATAATGTCTTCCTTCGTCTGAAAGGCTCCGTTTTGCTCCCGGTAGCGCACAATATCTGCCGCCCGGGAAGCTCCGATCCCCGGCAGCGCACACAATTCCTCCGCAGGTGCCGTGTTGATATTCACAAGTCCCTCCGCCGTCGCTTTTACCTCGGCTTCCAGAGTCTCCGCTTCCTCCAACGTTGGAAAATACAGCTTCTGACCATCCGTCACCGTTTCCGCCAGATTCACATAAAAAGGATCCGCCTCCGCCGTCATACCTCCGACCAGTCGCAGGGCTTCCTCCGCTCTGCTGCCCTCCGGCACTTCCACGACTCCGGGATCCCGCACTGCACCGCAGACATAGACATATATCATCTGCGGTTCAGCCTTTGCCGGTTCCTGCACTGTCACGCTGCTGCCTGCAGGCTCCGCTGCCTGTTCCACCGCTTCCAGTGAGGGAAATTCCGCCACATCTTCTCCGGATGGAATCAGCACAATGGCCTCATCCTTCCTCTGACAGCCGGTCATGAACATCACCAGACTGAAAAACATTCCGATCAAACCTGCATATTTTGTTTTAAAAAACCTTATCGAAAACATCATAGTCCCCTTTCCATTTTCCTGATTCCTTCACAAAATTTCAGGGGATTGCCTCTCTATGCTGTTAACTTTCATTGTACTGGAATCACACGGAATTTACAAGCCGTTTTCGCATTTGTGGTAACGATTCAGAACCCATTCGCAAAATTGCCGCTACGAGGATAGCTCTGGATCATTTCCACTTGAAAATCACAATACCCACAATCGCCACGGCCATGCCGATGGCTTTCCGCCACTCCCAGGGCTGCTTCTCCACACCGAACCATCCGAACAGTTCGATAATATATGCTACAGCAAGCTGAGCGACCACAATAAGCATTACCGCTTTGGCCGGTCCCAGGGCATCCATACTGCGGATCACAGTGTAGGTGATAAAGGCTCCGATGGCCCCTCCCAAAAGCATATATCTGGGCTCCACCTGCGCTATCTTCAAGAAGGAAGTCCGCTCCGTACACAGCCATGCCCCCAGACATACCAGCAATGCTGTAAACTGCACAAATGCACTGGCGGTCCAGATGCCGGTGGATTTCGTCACCTGGGTGTTGAACACTCCCTGGATGCTCATCAGCGCACCGGAAACTAAAGCAATCAAAAAACCGATCATAGGATTCTACCACCTTTTCTTTTTAGTAGTAGTCTATCCTGTGACCGGTTCGTTCATTCATATTTTATTGTAACGGTTTTAGTTCTCTGTACCACCTACCTGTCCGGCTATGGTCTCGTCCAGCTGCTGTACCAGAGTAGTCACGTCGTCACCGTTCCATACCTTGGAAAACAGTACTTCCAACTGCATCCAGAAATTTCCCGTCTCTAGCATCTTCGGCAATGACACACTGTCCGCATACTCATCGGCAAAGATCATAAGTGCACCGTTGTCTGCATTCTCTGCCGCCTGAAGACTTGCCGGCATTTTGCCGGAGCGTTCATACAGGCCGTCCGCATATCCTTCTGCCAGATACGCTGCGAAGCAGTCCGCCAGTTCCTTGTGTTCCGAATAGCCGTTGATGACTGCCGCTCCCGTAACAGACAAAGATCTGCTCTGCAGTTCGGCGCTGACATCCGGCATACGGGCAATTCCGTAATTAAATGCAAGGCTGCCGTCCGCTTTTGCCTCTTCCAGCCGTTTGACCACATCCGTGGTTCCGATGGTGAACATGGTCTTGCCATCGATAAAGTCCTGGATCACAGAATCATAAGTCACCGTATCGGATTCAATAAAGAAGAACTGGTTCAGTGCCTTGTACACTTCCAGACACTGAATGGTCTCCGGATTATTGATATCAATATCATTTCTGTCATCCCCGGGATCACCGCCTACGATCATGTAGTTGCCTACGATCCAGTAGTTGTAGAAAATATTGTTCACGTCCCATTTCATGACACCTTCCACACCTTCCGGTGCATCAAAGGTATCTGCAATATTCAGCAGATCATCCACTGTGGAGGGAAGTGCTTCCGCGAAATACTGCTCTGCCAGCGCATTTACCGCTGCCTCATCCGCTGTCACCTGTTCCGTGGTCTGGTCTTCCGGAAGAGAATCTTCCTCGATGATCTCTTCTCCTTCCCCTATGGGTTCATCATTCTCACTGCTTCCCGCCAGTTCTTTCTCCGCCTGCTGGGTTGCCCAGGTTCGAAGATAATCTTCATTATATACCAACGCACTGGTATCAAAATAAACCGGGTAACCGATCAGCTTCTGATCATAGGTTACCGCAGACAGAGCCGCCTGGGAAAAATGGTCTGTATTGCAGATTCCCACAGTGTCAGGCACTTTCGATGCCAGTCCTGCCAGATAAGCCTTTTCCAGAGAGTCACTGCTCAACAGGTAGATATCCGGTATCTGATCGGAATGCAGGGTCTCCTGATTGATAGCTTCCAGATATTCACTGTCAGAAGTAAGTACGGGAATCACACGGACTCCACTGTTCTGTTCTCCGAAGGATACTGCTGCCGCATTGATATAACCGGACAATGCCTCATCGGAATACCAGCAATAGATTGTCTCCTTTCCTCGAAACAGCTGCAGTCCGCTTCCGCTCTCCTGTGTCTGACTCATCTCCTGCGTACTTCCGTAAACAGCTGCAGCAGCCATGGCGATCACAGCTGCTGTAGCGATAATTCTTTTTTTCAAAAACATAAATTCACCTAAACCTCTTATTCGATACAGGTGTCCAAAATAGCAATCATTTCGTCCACATTTTCCCGGGTAATCACGAGAGGCGGTACGAAGCGGATAATGTCCGCACCGGCATTGATCAGAATTAATCCCTTCTCCAATGCTCTGTTAATAATGTCTCCTACCGGATGGTCAAATACCAGTCCCTGCATCAGTCCCACACCACGGCGTTCTTTGATACAGTCATACTTGTCTGCCAGTTCGTTCAGACGCTGTTCCAGATAGGGAGCCACCTCTCTCACATGTTCTATTATATGGTCCTCTTCGAATAAATCAAGCACTTTTTCCACTGCTGCGCAGGCTAAGGGGTTACCGCCGTAGGTGGTTCCGTGATCTCCCGCTGTCAGAGAATGCTGTGCTACTTTCTCCGTCATCATAAATGCACCTACCGGTACACCGCAGCCCAGTGCCTTGGCAGAAGTCATGATGTCCGGCTTCACGCCGAAACGCTGCCATGCATACATGTAACCGGTACGTCCCATGCCGCACTGGATCTCATCCAGAATCAGCAGGATATCCCGCTCATCGCACAGATCACGAACCTGTTTTAAGAATTCTTCATTAGCGGGACGCAGTCCGCCCTCACCCTGTACAGTCTCCATAATGATGGCACAGGTCTTGTCTGTCACCTGATCCAGCACACTCTGGAAATCATTCAGTTCTGCAAATTTGATATGTCCGATCATGGGCTGGAACGCCTCACGATACTTGGGGTTGCCCGTTACTGACAAAGCTCCCATGGTTCTGCCGTGGAAGGAGTGATTCATGGCAATGATCTCATGGTCGGTACAGCCATCCTTCAGATACGCATATTTTCTGGCAGCCTTAATGGCACCTTCCACTGCTTCCGCACCGGAATTGGTGAAAAAGACACGATCCATGCCGGATACTTTTTTGATCTTACGAGCCGCCTCGATGGCAGGCACGTTGTAATAATAATTGGAGGTGTGGATCACCTTGTCGATCTGTGCTTTCAGCGCATCGTTGTATGCCTTGTTCTGATAGCCCAGGGCAAATACAGCGATTCCCGCTACGAAATCCAGATATTTTTTCCCATCGGTGTCATACAGATGTACGCCTTCGCCCTTATCCAGAACGATCTGATAACGGTTATAGGTATGCAGCAGGTCTTTTTCCGCCTCTGCAATATATTCTTTCATGGTGTCGCTCATTTTTCCTCTCCATTCCGCAGACGTTCTTTTCGTCAAGGAAACGCAAACCAAATTTCTAATTTGGTTTTGCGATAATGGCTACTTTGTGACGCCTGCGGCACAAATAGCCGGGTGCGGAATAAGCTGCCAGGCTTATTCTGCACACTTTTTTCACTCCTCATCGGATACGATCGCAGTTCCGATACCCTGATTGGTGAAGATCTCCAACAACAGGCAGTGTGCCAGACGTCCATCCAGAATATGCACACGGTTTACACCGTTGCGGATCGCAGAAGTACAGTTGTTCAGCTTCGGCAGCATACCACCGCCGATGTAACCGTCGTGGATCAGTCCCTCTGCCTCGGAAGCTGTCAATCTGGAAATAAATGTGGACTTGTCATTGATGTCCTTGTACAATCCCTCGATATCCGTCAGAAATGCCAGTTTCTCCGCATGTACTGCTTTGGCGATAGCGCAGGCCGCATCATCCGCATTGATATTGTAGGTGTGATAATCCTTGTCCAGTCCAATGGGAGCGATGATGGGCAGGTAATCCTTCTCCAGCATGTCAAAGAGAATATCCGGATTCACGCCGGTGATCTCACCCACATACCCGATGTCCTGACCGTCGGAATATTTTTTCTCTACCTGAAGCAGGCCGCCGTCTTTACCGCTGACACCTACTGCTTTCACGCCCAGCTCTTCCACCATGGTCACAAGGCTCTTATTTACCTTGTTCAGTACCATTTCCGCGATCTCCATGGTCTCCTCATCGGTGACACGCAGACCGTTGACGAACTTTGCCTCTTTTCCGACCTTGCCGACCCAGCGGCTGATCTCCTTACCGCCGCCGTGAACGATGATGGGCTTGAAACCTACCAGTTTCAACAGCGTTACGTCCTTGATGACGTTTTTCTGCAGTTCCTCATTGCTCATGGCGCTGCCGCCGTATTTTACCACGATGATCTTACGGTTGAATTTCTGTATGTAAGGAAGCGCCTCGATCAGCACCTCTGCTTTTTTCATTACCTGTTCCATATCTTTTTCCATTTTTATCCTCATTTCCGCAGATACCGTGATCCGCCTGTCATTTATCTTTCCGGTCGTTCTTTTTTAGGAACGATAGTCCGCATTGATCTTCACATAATCATAGCTTAAATCACAGCCCCATGCGGTAGCTTCTGCCTCACCCATATGCATATCCACCAGTGCGGTAACTTCCGGATCGGAGAGGATCTTCGTGGCCTCTTCCTCGCTGTAATCACATGCCACACCATTACCGAAGATATGAATCTTGCCGCTCTTGCTCTCAAAATACAGATCCACATTTTCCGGGTCGAATTTGGCTCCGGAATAACCCAGTGCACAGAGGATACGTCCCCAGTTGGCATCATGTCCGAAGATAGCTGCCTTGGTCAGAGAAGAACAGATCACGGATTTTGCCAGAGTTCTGGCATCTTCCTTGCTGACTGCGTTTATTACTTTGGTCTCAAACAGTGCTGTGGCGCCTTCGCCATCTCCTGCCATTTTCTTTGCCAGGAATGTGGTGATCTCATGCAGTGCCTTGCAGAAGTTGTCGTAATCCTCGCCCTCTGTGGTAATCTCCTCGTTGCCAGCCATGCCGTTGGCCAGCACCAGCAGTGTATCATTGGTGGAAGTATCTCCATCCACGGAGATCATGTTGAAGGAATCCACTACGTCTGCGCTGACGCACTTCTGCAGCATCTCCTTGGAAATTTTCACATCTGTGGTTACAAAACCTAACATCGTGCACATATTCGGATGGATCATACCGGAACCCTTGCACATACCGCCCAGAGTCACAGTCTTGCCACCGATCTGTGTCTCGATGGCGATCTCTTTGGAAATGGTATCGGTGGTCATAATGGCATGGGCTGCATCGGAGCCAGCCTCCAGAGTATCTGCCTTGGCTGCCACCAGTTTCTCGATGCCAGCGGTGATCTTGTCTACGGGAATCTGCATACCGATGACACCGGTGGATGCAACCAGTACGGCATCGGTGGGCACGCCCAACAGTTCTCCGGCACATTTTGCTTCTGCTTCACAGCAGTCCAGTCCCTGTTTGCCGGTGCAGGCATTGGCGATTCCCGAATTGACTACCACTGCCTGTGCAAATGCAGAATGTTCCACGATCTGCTTATCCCACAGTACAGGAGCCGCCTTTACCACATTGGAGGTAAAAGTACCGGCTACGGTACAAGGTGCCTTACTTACGATCAGTGCCATATCCTTACGATTCTGATATTTAATGGCAGCCTCCACACCTGCTGCCTCAAAGCCTTTTGCTGCGGTCACACCGCCCTGGATCTGTTTCATGTTGGAATAATCTCCTTTCGCTTCCGTTTTATTTATGATGTCGGGGTCAAAAGCCCCCGACTTTGATGCCTACGGATTGCTTCGTGCTACGCACTTCCACAATCCTGGCATCTATTTATTAAACGCCGTAATGTTCTCTTCATTCAAAGTAAAGTCGTAGTAGTTCAAGTCTTCCCGCTTTGTCCATCCAATGCATTTCCAGAAAGCGTTTCCGATGTCATTCTGGGTAAAAGCGATCAGGCTGACCTTGTTGATATGTTCCGCTTTCAGAGCATTCATGCAGTGGACGACCATGGCTTTGCCAATGCCAAGTCTTCGGTAATCTTCTCTGACACATACATGGTACAGACAGCCTCGTCGTCCGTCATGGCCGCAGAGGATGCCACCCACTACGGCTCCATCCTCCCCGATGGCTACCACACTGGTGCCGGGATTCCGGTTGATAAAACGTTCCACACCTTCTCTGGAATCATCGATGCTCCGGATACCGAAACCGTGAATGGTCATCCAGAGGGCATGCAGACCGTCATAATCTTCTATGGTCATGGGTTTGGTCGTAAACTGTTTGTTCATGTATGTATTTTATCCTTTCTAATCCTTTCCGTATCTGCTTTAAGGGAAGCATGGAACCAGCTCCAGGCCTTCGCTCTCAGGAAGCCCGAACAGCAGGTTCATGTTCTGTACCGCCTGTCCTGCGGCACCCTTTACGAGGTTATCCAGTGCACCCATCATAATGATACGGCCGGTACGCTCATCAATGACAAAATTGATGTCCACGTAGTTGCTGCCTTCCACCCACTTGGTCTCGGGGCAGCTGCCCTTATCCAGCACACGGACGAATTTCTCGTTTGCATAATATTTATCATAGACAGCTTTTACTTCCTCATAGGTAGGAAGTGTACCGTCCGGTTTTCTCTTCAGTGTTGCATACTCGGTTGCCAGAATTCCTCTGTTCATGGGTACGAGGTGCGGGGTAAAATTAATGGTCACCTGGCAGTTGCCCGCATAGCCTAACTGCTCCTCGATCTCGGGGGTATGTCTGTGGCTTGCCACGCCGTAGGCTTTCATGTTCTCGTTCACTTCGCAGAACAGGTTGGGCACCTTGGCGCCTCTTCCTGCACCGGAGGTACCGGACTTGGCATCCACGATCAGGGTGTTCACATCAATCATGCCTTCCTTGACCATGGGATAGGCCGTCAGGATCGAACAGGTGGTGTAGCAGCCGGGGTTGGCTACCAATCTGGTCTTCTCCGTGATCTTGTCACGATTGATCTCGCAGAGTCCGTATACTGCTTCCTCAATGAACTGAGGAGATTTGTGCTCGATGCCGTACCATTTTTCATAGGTGGCCACATCCTTGATCCGGTAATCAGCAGACAGATCCACGATCTTCACCTGAGAGAGAATCTCCTCTGTCAAAAGGCCCGCCAGAAATCCCTGAGGGGTTGCGGTAAAGATCACATCTACCTGCTTCGCCAGTTCTTCCAGATTGTCATCCTTGCAGATATCCTCCACCAGCTGGAACATGTTCTGGTATACCTGATAATACTTCTTATCTATATAGCTTCGGGAACCGTACCATACGATTTTGGCATCCTTGTGGTTTAACAGGATCCTTACCAGTTCTCCTCCGGCATAACCGGTTGCTCCGATGATTCCTACTCTGATCATTTTTCTACCTCTCTTGTTTATGTCATCGTTTTTTATTTCTGTCGCCGCCATACTTGTGTCAACGAATTGCTTCTGTCGCCGCCATACTTGTGTCAACGAATTGCTTCGCAGCAAGCTGCTCACGCAATTCTGTAAACATTCGGAATCCGCTGATTTGCTACGCAAATCGCTACTTCCTCATGTTTAGCGGGTCACAAGTTCAAAAGCCTTATCATGCAAGCATGAACGGCTTTTCGACCTTTTGACCCTGACACCATGATACCACTTTTTGTCTAAATGTCTACTACTTTTTTCATTTTTATGCACATTTCTCGGATTGTTGTGTATATTTATGCATATATTCATACTATTTTTATGGTTTTATGCATTATGGTGGAATAATATTCATTCTGTTTTCCGCATACTTTTCTTTCCTATAAAAATCTGTTACAATAACTATGCTGTGCTTTCGTTTGCAGCATATCTATTTTGTGGCTCTTTATGTTCTGTTTTTCCCGGATCCAAAGAGCAGAAATGAGGAAATTATGGCTTTTGACGGCGTTACCATTGCCTGTGTAATATCAGAATTAAAAAAAGAACTCATCGGCGGACGATTATATAAGATCGCCCAGCCGGAAAATGACGAACTGCTGTTGACCATCAAGCAGCCCACCGGACAAAAGAGACTGCTTCTGTCCGCCAGCGCTTCCCTGCCCCTGATCTATCTGACGGAGAGCAACAAACCCAGTCCCATGACGGCCCCCAACTTCTGTATGCTGCTGCGCAAGCACTTACAGAACGGCCGTATCGTGAACATTTCCCAGCCGGGGCTGGAGCGTATCGTGCATATCGATATTGAGCATCTGGATGAAATGGGGGATCTGCGCCACAAGACGCTGGTCATGGAGCTGATGGGCAAACACAGCAACCTGATCTTCTGCAACGATGACAATACCATCATCGACAGTATCAAGCGGGTATCCGCCGCAGTCAGCAGTGTCCGGGAAGTCCTGCCCGGCAAGCCCTACTTCATCGCCCACACCCAGGATAAACTGGATGCCCTGACCTGCGACGAGACTACTTTCCGGGAAACCCTTGCCGCCAAGCCTCAATCGGTCTTCAAGGCAATCTACGGAAGCTTCACCGGTATCTCCCCGGTACTGGCACAGGAACTGTGCCACGAGGCAGGCATCGACGGGGAACGCCCTACCGCGGCATTGACGGCAGAGAATCATCATGCCCTGTATGAAGTTTTCTCCAAAATGGTCACTTCTATCAAGGAAGAAACTTTCTCCCCCTGCATCGCTTACACCGGCACCCGCCCCGTGGAATACGCGGCGGTTCCCCTGACCATGTACAGCACCGGAGCGGATCATCTGGAATCCTACACCTCCATGTCCGCCCTGTTGGAGCATTTTTATGCGGAGAAAAATACCCTGACCAGGATCCGTCAGAAATCTTCTGACCTGCGCCGTATCGTGCAGACCGCTCTGGAACGGGATATTAAAAAATACGATCTGCAGCTGGCCCAGATGAAGGATACGGAGAAGCGGGAAAAATACCGGATCTACGGAGAACTGTTGAATACTTACGGTTACAGTGCAAAGCCCGGTGACAAATCTCTCACGGCGGTAAATTACTATACCAACGAACCGGTGACGATCCCCCTGGATCCTACTCTTTCCGCTACGGAAAATGCGAAGAAATATTTTGACAAATACGGAAAGCTAAAGCGTACTTATGAAGCATTGTCCGAACTGACTACTCAGGTAAAAGAAGAGATCGACCACTTGGAGACCATCAGCACGGCCCTGGATATCGCCCTGAAAGAGGAAGATCTGGTGGAGATCAAGGAGGAACTGACCCAGAGCGGCTACATCCGCAGAAAGGGCGGCACGAAAAAAGCAAAGATCACCAGCAAGCCCTTCCATTATCTGAGCAGCGACGGATTTCATATTTATGTGGGAAAAAATAATTTCCAGAACGATGAACTGACCTTCAAATTCGCCAACGGAAATGACTGGTGGTTCCATGCCAAAGGTATTCCCGGCTCCCATGTAGTGGTAAAGACCGAAGGGAAGGAACTGCCGGACCGGACTTTTGAAGAGGCCGGCCGGCTTGCTGCCTACTATTCTAAGGGCAGGGAGCAGGAAAAGGTGGAGATCGACTATGTCCAGAAAAAACAGGTCAAAAAGCCGGCCGGTGCCAAGCCTGGCTTCGTGGTCTATTATACGAACTACTCTCTGATGATCGACAGTGATATCTCCGGAATTGAAAAGATCAGCGACTGACTTTTGACGATTCCGGCGCATCTTATATGGTCGTTACCGTACTATGCATCAGATAGCATATTTTATGCATAAATATACTGTATATTTTTCATTCTATGCATTTATGTGCATATTTTAATTTGTTTTATTCATATTTTTGATTTATTTATGCAACTTTTCTGCTTGCTTTTGCGATTATAATGTTGTATAGTAATTGTCAGAGCGTAACACACGATCCTGGCATCTGATACTTACAGATTGCTTCGTGCTTTGCACATCGCATTTTCAGGGCTTTTGCCCCTGGCATCATACACACTATAAAACGGAGGATTTTATCATGAAGGAAAAAGTAGTTTTGGCTTATTCCGGCGGTCTGGATACTACCGCTATCATTCCCTGGCTGAAGGAGAATTTTGACTATGAAGTTATCTGCGTCTGCGTAAACTGCGGACAGGCAGAGGAGCTGGACGGTCTGGAAGAGAGAGCAAAGGCTTGCGGCGCTTCCAAGCTGTATATTGAAGACGTTATCGATGAATTCTGTGATGATTATATTGTTCCCTGTGTACAGGCTCATGCCGTATACGAGAACAAGTATCTGTTAGGTACTTCCATGGCAAGACCCCTGATCGCCAAGAAACTGGTAGAGATTGCCAGAAAAGAAGGCGCTGTAGCCATCTGCCACGGTGCAACCGGTAAAGGTAACGACCAGATCCGTTTCGAGCTGGGCATCAAGGCTCTGGCTCCCGATATCAAGATCATCGCTCCCTGGAGAAGCGACAAATGGAACATGGACTCCCGGGAATCCGAGATCGAATACTGCAAGGCTCATGGCATTCATCTTCCTTTCTCCACCGATTCTTCCTACAGCCGTGACCGTAATATCTGGCACATCAGCCACGAAGGTCTGGAACTGGAAGATCCCGGCAACGAGCCTAACTACGAGCATCTGCTGGTACTTGGTGTGACTCCCGAGAAGGCTCCCGATGAGGGTGAATATGTGACCATGACCTTTGAAAAGGGTGTTCCCACTTCCGTTAACGGTGAGAAGATGAAGGTCTCCGATATCATCCGTACCCTGAACAAGCTGGGCGGCAAGCACGGTATCGGTATCGTAGAT
The DNA here is from genome assembly GCA_003584705.1 of Lachnospiraceae bacterium GAM79. Lineage (GTDB taxonomy): Bacteria > Bacillota > Clostridia > Lachnospirales > Lachnospiraceae > Acetatifactor > Acetatifactor acetigignens. The sequence continues at coordinate 1,323,566 of AP018536.1, read as the reverse complement.
ATCGTAGAGAACCGTGTCGTTGGCATGAAGTCCCGTGGTGTCTATGAGACTCCCGGCGGTACCATCCTGATGGAGGCTCACCAGCAGCTGGAAGAGCTGATCCTGGATCGCGATACCTATGCATTCGAGAAGGAAATGGGTGCGAAATTCGCCAGTCTGGTATACGAAGGCAAATGGTTCACTCCTCTTCGTGAGGCAGAGCAGGCATTCATCGAGAAAACCCAGGAATATGTGACCGGTGAAGTAAAGTTCAAGCTCTACAAGGGCAACATCATCAAGGCCGGAACCACTTCTCCTTACTCTCTGTACAATGAGAACCTGGCTTCCTTCACCACCGGTGATCTGTACGACCATCACGATGCAGAAGGCTTCATCAATCTGTTCGGTCTGTCTCTGAAGGTTCGTGCCATGAAGTTACAGGAGAACGAGAAGAAACTTGGTAACTAAGAATTAAAATAATGAGGTGTCTATGATAACTGCACAGACTATAATTACTGTGGTGATCCTGTATCTGGTGATCATCAATGTTGTGGGATATGTGATCATGGGTGTCGATAAAAAAAGAGCCATCCGGGGTGCCTGGCGCATCTCGGAGGCTTCTCTTTTTTTCACGGCGCTTTTGGGTGGCAGTCTGGGATGTATTCTGGGTATGCAGCACTTCCGTCATAAGACGAAGCACTGGTATTTCAAGTACGGAATGCCGGCGATCCTGGTGGTACAGGTACTGCTTTTTGCCCTTTTATTCAAATAGGAAATATGCTATACTTCTTTTATATGAGATAAAGTCCGGGAGGTATCGATATGCATATAGCAGTGTGTGATGATAATGTAGCCGACAGAAAGCAGCTGGAGCGTCTGTTAAAGCGGGAATCCGACAAAAGAGCAGCGTCTACGGGTATCATTTATACCGATTCTTTCGGTAATTCTACCTCACTGCTGTCCAATCCCATGCAATACGATGCCTTCTATATTGATATGTGTCTGACGGAAGGCATCACCGGTACAGAAGTGGCAAATGCGCTGATTGCCCAGGGGGTCAACGCACCCATCGTGCTGTGCTGTTCCAAGATCAATTACAGGGAACAGACCTATCCGGAAAATGTTATTTTTCTGGACAAGCCCATCAAAGTAGCGGAACTGGGACAGAGTATTGACCATGCTCTGGATATTATGTCTAAGGCAGTTCCTCTCATAGAGCTTCGAGAGGATGAAGATACCGTCTATGTCACCGAACCGGACATCCTCTACGCCGAAGAAGAAGGCCGGAATGTCATCGTCACCCTGAAGGACGGCCGCACCGTAAAAGTAGCCACCACCGCTATCAATTTGTTCTCTCAGATAGAGAATCACCCTACCTTCTTCGCTCCCACCGTCAAGACGATCCTTAACGGCAGATACATGGAGAAGCTGGGCTTCCGCAAAGTCATCATGTGCGATGGCAAAAAATTTGCTCTGCACAGAGACTGTGTTGCTTATGCGAAACAGCTGCTGGCGGAATATCATGCGTAAAAAAGACTCCACTCTCTCGAATGAAGTCTTAGAAAATTTGAACTCGAAGTTCTCAGAAAATCACCCGTATCGTCGTTCCTTTTCCGGGTTCACTTTCCAGTTCCAGTTCAGCGTGGCTCTTGGCGATGATATGTTTTACGATAGCAAGGCCCAGTCCCGTGCCGCCGGTAGATTTGGAACGGCTCTTGTCCACGCGGTAGAAGCGTTCGAAGATCCTCTCCTGATGCTCCTTGGAGATGCCGATGCCGGTGTCTTTTACCACGAGATTGGTATGTCCTTCTCTGGAGTAGGTCTGTACATCCACACTTCCTCCCGGATTGTTATACCGGATCGCGTTATCACACAGATTATATAAAAGTTCTTCCATCATCTGACGATTGGCTGTCACATAGCATTCCGTGCCGTTCAGCGCTATGGTCACATTGTGCTTCTCCGCACTCATTTCCAGCATTTCCACACAACTCTGCGCCATTTCATGAAGATTCAAAAGCTCCGTATCCGCTTCCTCTTCCGTTCCGTCCAGCTCCGACAGCCGGATAATATCGTTGATCAATGTCAGCAGGCGGTTGGCACTGTTGTGAATTCCGTGGGCGAAACGCACCGTATCCTGCTCCGAAGCCATGCCGGTCTCGATCAGCTCCGCATAGCCAGAAATGGATGTCAACGGGGTCTTCAGTTCATGAGACACATTTGCACTGAATTCCTGCCGCATTCTGGCATTTTTCATAATGTCCTCATGCTGTTTGCGGATCATGGTCATGAACGGTGTCAGTTCCTCATAGGTCTGCATCTCTGTACATTCCCCGATATTCTGTGCCAGTTTCTCAATGGGAGCCACCAGCTTCGTGGTCAGCACTCTGGCCGCCACCATGCACAGCACCAGCAGCACCACAAAGATCCCCACCATCATGGGCAGCGCCTGACTGAAAATGCTGTAAATGCTTCTGGCATCCTTGGACAGTCGCAGGATGCTGCCATCTTCCAGACGGATGGCATAATAAAAGGTGGACTGGGACAAGGTCTCGGAATTCCGGACTGCTTCACCTTCGCCGTCCCGCATGGCTTCCTGGATCTCCGGACGGGAAGCGTGATTCCCCATGGCCACAGAATCTGCCTCATTATCATACAATACCTGTCCGTCACTGCCGATCAGCGTCAATCGCAGATCCGATTCCACCGGCACTCCGTTTTCCTTGATCTCTTCTACCGAAGAACAGCTTTTTAACAGGGAACCATAGCTTTTCAGATCCTCCAGCACCTGTCTGCGGAACAGATCATAATACACGACTGTGATCAGTACCATGGTAAGCAAAATCGTTACCGTGGCAATGAGGATCATCATTTTGTTAATCTTTTTCTTCATCTTCTGTTACGCTTTCTCGCCGTTCATAATGTATCCCACATTACGCACGGTCTTGATCAGACTGCCCTCTTCCTTCAGTTTCTGCCGCAGCGTCTTGATATGCATGTCCAACGTCCGGGATTCTCCCTCAAAATCGATTCCCCAGACGCGGTCCAGGATCAGTTCTCTGGTGGTCACAATGCCCGCATTGGTCATCAGAAGCTTTAACAGCTCATATTCTTTGTAGGTCAACTCCACAGGCTCCTTGCCTACCGTGACAGAATGTTTCTCTCGGTCCAGCACAATGTTCCCCAGCTTCAGCACCTTATCTTTTTCCTGACTCTTCTGACTTCTCCTGAGCATTGCCTTTACCCGGGAAATCAGTTCCATGACACCGAAGGGCTTCGTAATATAATCATCTGCCCCCAGATCCAGTCCCTTGACCTTGTCGATCTCCGTGGTCTTCGCCGTGACCATGATCACCGGCACCAGCACCGTGTCCTGTCTGGTACGCAGCTTTTTCACAATGCTCAGACCATCCTCGTCCGGCAGCATGATGTCTAATAAAATCAGATCCGGTGTGGTATCATTCAGCGCCTCATAGAAATCCATGGCGGAATCAAAACCTTTTACATCATAGCCCACATTGGCCAGGGCAAAGGTCTCGATCTCCTGAATATTTTTGTCATCCTCTACTACATAGATCAAAGCCATCTCACAGCACTCCTCTCTGACTGTGCTTTCTCTTCTTAACTATACCTCGGTAAATCCTCACTCCGCAAGCAGTTTTGCATTCTTTTCCGCAAGACGTTCCTGCTTTGTGGGCGGTAACTGGTATTTCTCACGGCATGCCAGCACTTTGCTCTGGAAGTCCTTGTTATCTTCCTGGCGCAGTTCATCCAGGTAAGCGTGGGTATCGAATTCATCCTCATTCACCTGTACCAGACAGACTGCAATATTGGAGCAGTGGTCGCTGACACGCTCAAAGTTCGTAATGACATCGGATAAGATGAAGCCCAGTTCAATGGTACATTTTCCCTTACGGAGTCTGCGTACATGGCGCTGCTTCACATCCAGGCTCAGTCCATCGATGACTTCCTCCAACGGCTCCACCTGTCTTGCCAGATTCAGATCTCCGTTCTTAAAACTGGTCATGGTAAGATCCAGCACATCGTGTACCGCTCTCTCGAATACCTTCAGTTCCTCCTGCGCCTTCTCGGAGAATACCAGCTGCTTGTCATGCATCTCCTGTGCCGCTTCCTTGATGTTGCGGGCATGATCGGAAATTCTCTCAAAATCGCCGATGCAGTGCAGAATCGTATTTAAAGTCTCACTATCCTTATTGGAAAGCTGTTTGGAACTCAATTTCACCAGATAGGTTCCCAGTTCATCCTCGAAGCGGTCCACATCCGTCTCCATCTGTGCCACCTGCTCTGCTTTCGCCTCATCGAAATTATGCAGCAGCTCCATAGCCAGATCCATGGCTTCCCTGGACTTATCCGCCATCACAGAAGCCACCAGTCTGCTCTGCTCTACGGCATAGGCAGGCTTCTCCAGGAAACGTACATCCAGTAAGCTTAAAGTCTTGTCTGTCTCGGACATTTCCTTCACGTCCTCATGGGTCGGCAGCGTCAGGCAGGCCAGCTTCACCAGACCATTGGAGAAGGGAAGCAATACCAGCGTAGCCGCGATATTGAAGCAGCTGTGAACTACTGCGATTCCAAAAGGTGTTGCCACTTCTCCCAGAAAAGCAAATGGATGAATGGCATTGACCGTATAGAACACTCCAAGGAACAGGATCGTTCCGATAATATTAAAATACAGATGAATCAGAGCCGCACGTTTTGCATTGCGGGAAGCACCGATACCGGAGATCATGGCGGTAACACAGGTACCGATATTCTGTCCCATGATAATGGGAACTGCTGCGCCAAAGCTTACCGCTCCAGTCATGCACAGTGCCTGCAAAATACCTACGGATGCGGAAGAAGACTGGATCACCGCTGTGAGAATGAGTCCTGCCAGCACACCGAATACGGGATTTTGGAACTCGATCAGCAGATTGGTAAACTCCGGTACCTCTGCCAGCGGTGAAACTGCTGCGCTCATGGAATCCATGCCAAACATCAGAATTGCAAAGCCCACCAGGATGGTTGCCGCATTTTTTAATTTGTCTTTATGGGAAAACAGTAAAATACCCACACCCACGATTGCCAGAATCGGCGAAAAAGAACTGGGCTTGAGCATACGGATCCAGAAAGCATCGCTCTCAATGCCCGTCAGACTTAAGATCCAGGAGGTCACCGTGGTACCGATGTTGGCACCCATGATGATACCTACTGCCTGTTTCAGACTCATAATACCGGAATTGACAAATCCGACTACCATAACAGTGGTAGCGGAGGAGGACTGGATCACACCGGTGACCACCGCACCCATGAGCACTGCCTTTAACGGGTTGTTGGTCAGTTTCTCCAGAATGCGTTCTAATCGTCCGCCAGATGCCCGGGACAGTCCGTCACCCAACAGATTCATTCCATACAGGAATAATGCAAGTCCTCCTACCATCTTCAGTAAATCAAAAAAGCTCATACTCTAATCCTCTCATTTTACATAACATACTTTACATTTTTGGTTTCTATCTACACTTTATCTTGCTTATGTAAAATTCGTTACCAGTGAATGTAAAATTTATGTAAAGTTGTAACGATGCAGAGCCATGAACCTTGCCGGATGCTCGTCGAATGCTAGCATTCGTAAGAGCATATGACAATAGTTCTTTGGCGAGCAAGCCTCAATGAGCAAAAGGAACGCTCCGCAGGAGCAGTTTTGCGAATTGGGGCTCTGCATCGTTGCTGGGATTATCAGATGCTGGCATCTGTAAGAGCATAGAACAATAGTTCTTTGGCGAGCAAGCCTCAATGAGCAAAAGGAACGCTCCGCAGGAGCAGTTTTGCGAATTGGGGCTCTGCATCGTTACTGGGATTATCAGATGCTAGCATTCGTAAGAGCATATGGCAATAGTTCTTTGGCGAGCAAGCCTCAATGAGCAAAAGGAACGCTCCGCAGGAGCAGTTTTGCGAATTGGGGCTCTGCATCATTACCGAGATTATCGAATCCTAGGGAGTATCCTAAAGTTTGTGTAAACCTCCAAACTGATGTAAGATAAAATTACTCAGTTTGGAGGTTATTTTTATGGCAAGAAGAAAAGACAGCCCACAAAAAGCAGCAATGAGAGAAATGATGCGTGACTATCTGAAAAATAATGATATCAGCATCAAAGACGGCACCGATGTAAATAGCATCATGCGTGACATGATGTCTGTCCTTTTGGAAGGTGCTTTGGATGAAGAACTGGATGAGGAATTAGGATATTCCAAGTATGACTATCGAAACAAAGAAACAGACAATAGTAGAAATGGACATTCCAGCAAAACCATGCACACCAGTTATGGAGATATGGATGTGGCGATTCCAAGGGATCGTAACGGTGATTATGAACCACAGCTGATTAAAAAATATCAAAATACCGTAACTCAGGACATGGAAGAAAAAATACTTTCCATGTATGCCAAGGGAATGACAACTGGAGACATTGAATCCCACATGCGTGAATTATACGATATTGATATTTCTGACAGTACAATCAGCAGGATCACAGATAAAATCCTGCCGATTGTAAAAGAATGGCAGGAACGCCCTTTGGAAGAAGTGTATGCTGTAGTATTTATGGATGCAATCCACTATCACGTCCGCAGTGAAGGACGTATTGTAAAACGTGCGGTTTACATTGCCCTTGGTATCGATATGAATGGGAAAAAAGATGTTCTTGGAATGTATGTTGGAGAAAACGAAAGTGCAAAGTTCTGGCTTTCTATCATGAATGGATTAAAAAACAGAGGCGTTGAGGATATCCTAATTGCATGCGTTGATGGTTTAAATGGATTTCCACAGGCAATCGAGGCGGTTTATCCAAAAACAGAGATTCAGCAGTGTATCATTCACCAGATCCGCAATTCAACGAAGTTTGTCTCCTACAAAGATATCAAAAAACTGATGGCTGATCTGAAGCTTGTATATGCGGCTCCAACGGAAGAAACAGCTTTAAATGAGTTAGAATTATTCAAAGATAAATGGGATTCCAAGTACCCGAAAATCTATAAATCCTGGCATGATAACTGGGCAACACTGTCCACTTATTTCAAGTATCCAGAAGCTGTAAGACGTTTGATTTATACCACAAATGCCATTGAAGGATTCAACCGTCAGCTTCGGAAAGTGACCAAAAGCAAGACAGTTTTTCCGTCAGATGATAGCCTTTTAAAAATGCTGTATCTGGCAACTATGGATATCACGAAAAAATGGACCGGACACAGGCAGGACTGGGGGCAGATCCATTCCCAGCTGGAAATCTATTTTGAAGAACGTCTAATCGGACGCAACCTGTAAAAACAGCTTGCTTTAGGCAGGTTTTATTGACATACCCAAAAACTCCTGTATAATGCAGATATGGGCAGAATCCGGAAAATCGGCTCTGCCCATTTGTAACTATTCACAAATCTTATATCAGTTTTTAACGTTTACACAAAACTTGAAACGGTCTCGAATCCTAATACAATCTCGCACCTTCCATATCTCCGGTCATGCGGAAGATGGCCCACTCTGCGATATTTACCGCATGGTCGCCCACTTTTTCCAAATACTTTGCCATCATCAGATAATCCACCACACGATCCGCATCCAGGCTCTGCTCTCTGATAGCCTGCATCATTCCCGTTTTGACTTCGTTGAAGAGATCATCTACCACATCATCATGTTCTACTACTTTTCTTGCATTTGCCTCATCACCTTCCACAAATGCCTCCACCGAATTGTGGATCATCTCCTTGGCTTCTTCCATCATCTCCAGCAACAGATGTTCCTGTTTTCCTTCGGGATTCATGTTGCCCATACGCAGGTACAGTTCCACAATATCTGCCACATGGTCTCCGATCCGTTCAATATCCGGTACCACTTTCAGCGCTGCGGATACCAGACGCATATCTCTGGCCACCGGCTGCTGTCTGGTCAGCAGGCTCAGACACATAGCTTCTATACTTCGCTGCATATCCACCATGGTATGATCTGTATTCAACAGCGTCTTCAGAATGTCTTCTTTGTTCTCACGAATTCCATACGCCATACGGTCATAACTGATCTCCGCATGCTCTCCCATCTCAGATACTTTATTTTTCAAAGTCTCAAGATCCTGTTCAAATAATACTCTGGGTGACATCTCCCATTCCTCCTATCTTCTCATCCAAAATCATCCAAACCGTCCGGTGATGTAGTCTTCTGTCCGTTTGTCCTGAGGTCTTGCAAAGATCTCGGAGGTTGCATTTTTCTCTATGACTTCCCCTACCAGGAAAAATGCGGTGTCATCCGACACACGGGCTGCCTGCTGCATATTGTGGGTTACGATGACCACGGTGTATTTTTTCTTCAGTGTCTCCATCAGTTCCTCGATCTTTAGCGTGGAGATCGGGTCCAGTGCGGAGGTGGGTTCATCCATCAAAAGTACCTCCGGAGATACTGCCAGTGCTCTGGCAATACACAGTCTCTGCTGCTGTCCACCGGACAGTCCCAACGCGGATTTGTGCAGGCGATCCTTTACCTCTTCAAAGATAGCGGCACCCTGCAGAGAACGCTCCACGATTTCATCCAGTTCCTTTTTATTCTTGATGCCGTGCAGTCTGGGACCGTAGGCGATGTTGTCATAAATGGACATGGGAAAAGGGTTGGGCTGCTGGAATACCATGCCGACCTTTTTACGAAGCAATGTGGTATCCACCCGCTTATCGTAAATGTCCTCTCCATCCAGAATTACTTTTCCTTCGACTCTGCAGCCGTCCACCAGGTCATTCATCCGGTTCAGGCAACGTAGAAAAGTAGATTTGCCGCAGCCGCTGGGACCGATAAATGCGGTAATGGCGTGGTCTGCGATCTCCATATTTACATCTTTCAGTGCGTGGTTCTCTCCATAATGGAGATTTAAGTTTTCCACGGATATTTTACTGTTAGCCATATATTTTCTCCTTCTTGTGATTTCTCTTACTCTCGTCTCAGCTTATTCGCCGCCAGCTTGGTCAGGAGGTTCAGGATCAATACGATAATGATCAGAACACAACCGATACCGAAAGCATTATCATACTGTCCCTTCTGCATCTGTAAATACAATTCGATGGTCAGAGTACCACCAGACTCCATGGCCTTGTGAGCCAGCTTTGCCAGATTGTCTCCGAAAACTCCGGTGAACTTCGGCAGCTTGTAGTCGCTTCCCGCAGTGAACAACAGAGCCGCAGACTCTCCCACGATACGTCCCAGTGCCAGAATGATACCGGTGACGATACCTGGCATGGAAGACGGCAGAAGGATCGTCCGGATCATATGCCATTTCGTGGATCCCATTCCCAACGCACCGGTACGATAACTGTCCGGCACGGTGCGCAATGCTTCCTGCGTATTTCTTGTGATCAGGGGCAGTACCATCAATGTCAGGGTAAAGGAACCGGTGAGCAGTGAATAGCCGAAGCCCAAAGTCTCTCCGAAAAAGATCATACCGAACAGGCCGAAAATAATAGAAGGAATACCGGACAGTGTCTCCGTGGTGAACTCAATGATGGAGACCAGCTTGCCGGGTTTTGCATATTCATTCAGATAAATGGCACTTCCCACGCCGATGGGGGTCGCGATCAACAGAGTGATCACGATGATGTACAGGGTATTCAACAGGTTGCCCGCAATACCGGTGGTCTGCTTTCTGGCACTGGTCACCGTCGTTAAAAATGCCCAGTTAACGGTGCGGATGCCCTTTACGAAGACATACAGGATAATTCCCAGTAAAAGTGCCACCGCCAGTGTGGCAGAGACATAAATGGCTGCCAGCAAAAGCATGTCTGTGGGGCGTTTTCTTTTTACATATAAGGTGTCCTTATTCATTGTCATCCGCCCCCTTTTTCAGTATTTTATTCAATACGATATTGATGATCATAATAAATACAAACAGCACCAGTCCGATGGTGAACAGCACCTGTCTGTGCAGTCCGGAAGAATATCCCATCTCGCTGACAATAGCTGTGGTCAGGAATCGCACGGAGTTAAATGGCAACGGCACATTGACGCTGCTACCGGATACCAGTGTGATCGCCATAGCCTCGCCGATGGCACGTCCCACTCCCAGAACGATAGCCGTCACGATACCGGATTTTGCTGCCGGAAGGATGGAGCGGAAAATAGTCTGTACATGGGAGGCTCCCAGGGCCAGAGAGGAGGATTTGATTCCTGCAGGAACCGCCCGGATGGAAGTCTCACTGATATTGATCACAGTGGGCAGGATCATGATCGCCAGTACGATCACGGCTGACAGCAGGTTTGCACCGCCGGTGAACTGGTGTGTCGTGGATCCCTGGAAGATCAGTCTTTCTAATTTATACATGAGAGGATTCAGTAAGTAGATTCCTAACAGTCCGTAGATAACGGAAGGGATGCCAGCTAACAGCTCTACCGCAGGCTTTACAATGGCAGCTAAGGGTCTGGGTGCCACCTCTGCCAGGAATACTGCCGTCAGCACGCCGATGGGCACACCAAGCAGGATAGCCAGCGTCGTACCGACGATGGAAGTCAGGATAACCCACAGAATACCGAATTTCGGATCTGCCGCCGTTGGCATCCATTCCGTGCCGAACAGGATCTCTCCCAGACCTACTTTCATAATAGCGGGGGTACCGCTGATGATCATATATAAGGTGATAGAAACTACCGCCAGTACGGCGAAGAAGGCACAAATGGTAAATACTATTTGTGCCACAGTTTCAACGACCGCTCTATTTTTTCTGTTTCCCATTACGGAAGCGTGTGTTCCACTATTCATCGCTTTTTTCCTTTTTCTGTGTCGGGCTATTATTTTACTGTGATCAGACCAACTTCGGAAGCAACCTGCTGTCCTTCGTCACCCAGTACAAAATCGAACCATGCCTGTACCAGATCGTTCTGCTCGGAGATCTCACCCTTGGTAGCCATTACGAAGGGTCTGCTCAGGAAATAGTTACCGGCCTTGATATTCTCTGCGGTAGCTTCTACACCTTCCAGGGAAAGTGCCTTAACACTGTCATCCAGTGCATCCAGGGAAGCGTATCCGATAGCTCCGGGAGTAGATGCCACTTTTGCGATCACAGCACCGGTGCTATCCAGTTCGTTTGCATATTTGCAGCCGTCTACCAGATCAACCAGCTCTTCGAACGCGCCTCTGGTACCGGAACCTGCCTCACGACCGATCACGATGATAGGCTCATCTGCACCGCCAACTTCTTTCCAGTTGGTAACTGTGCCATTGTAAATGTTGGTCAACTGCTCTTTGGTCAGATCTGCTACTTCGTTAGCAGGGTCTACACATACTGCAATACCATCGATAGCTACTACGTTCTCTACAACGCCTGCTGCCTTTTCCTCATCCTTTAAGCTTCTGGAAGAGTTACCGATATCTGTGGTTCCGTTGGTAACAGCTTCAATACCCGCACCGGATCCTACGAATTCAGCGGTTACAGTTACATCAGGATGTTCTTCCATGAAAGCTTCGCTCAGTGCATTGGCTAATTTCTCCATAGAAGTACTTCCTACCATGGAAATGCTGCCGGACAGATCTGTGGTGGTCTCAGCAGGTGCTGCTGCGCTGCTCTCTGCCACAGTGCTTTCTGCTGCGCTGCTCTCTACTGCGGAAGGCTGTGCTGTGGCTGCATCACCGTTACCGCATGCAACCAATGCGGTTACTGCTAATATTCCTGCTCCGATCAGAGCTAATAATTTGCTGTGTCTTACTCTCATAATAATGTCCTCCATGTTTTTGTTTTTCTTTCTCTTGATTACGCAATCATACTAACATGGGGGAAATTCACATAATATCACAGTCCGGTAATTTATTTGTAAGAATTAGGTAAAATCAGATGCTCTCCAGAATGCCGTCGGCAATAGCCCGGGCGATCTCGTCAAACCGGCTGTCAAAGAGTTCGTTGTCCGCATCCGTATTGATAAATCCCACTTCTATCAGCACAGCCGGCATATTTGTGCTGTTGAGCACCACCAGATTCGGTCTTTCATTCACTCCCAGATTTACGAACCCCACCTGCTCCAGTCCGGCATTGATGTTGTACGCCATCCTGGCTGCCGCTCCATAGCGGTTGTAGACTAAACTCTCCACTCCACTGTACTGGTTCGGATAAGGACTGGAATTGCGATGGATCGAGACAAAATAATCTCCTCCCACCTCATTTCCCTCCTGTGCCTTCTGATAGGGGGACTCATAGATATCTGTGGTCCGGGTGTAATACACATCCACTCCGTTTTCTTCTAAGATGCTTCCCACCGCCAGTGTCAGTGCCAGCGCATCCTCACTTTCTTTTCTTCCATTATAGGTGGCCCCGTGGTTCGCACCACCATGCCCCGCATCCAATACAATCAATGACATAAAAAAACTCCCGCATATCCTTTTGTTTCATGATATGCGGGAGTTTCCCCATTTAGATATTTTTTGCTTACTTTAAAATTGCTGCCGTCACTTCCTGCGGAATCACAAATTCCGGTGCTCCCATAGAACCGGGAGCCACTTCGTATTCGTCAAAGGCAATGACCAGTTCGTCTTTTTCATTAAAATAGAAGTTCGTCTGCTCCGTGATCCCCTGAAAATTGAATTCCGGCATATCGTCATTATCCAGGAAATAGATCACGCCTTCGTCCGCCGCCATCTGCTCCTGCATCTGGGTCTTAATGTTCTCGCTGATCGCGGAAATATAGTCGCTCCCTTCCACAAACAGATCTTCCAGTGTCACCACATTTCCCGTCTGTTTATCAATCGTATAAAACTGATTATTCTCGTAGCCGCTGGCTTCCGTCTCCAACACGCTTAATTTTACGGTGTAATACCTCTCATTGTCCGTAACGACCTCCTGGGACACATGCAGACCATGGTATCCTTCCTCGGATAAGGTATCCTCGAACTGACGGATCAGTTCCTCTACCGTAGCCTCCATATCCTGGTTGACCGCTTCCACACCGTCTTCCGACAGATTTGCTACCGCAGCCTCCTGTCCGACACCTTCCACACTTCCGGCTGCTGTGCCCTTAGGAGTGGCTGCCACTTCTCCAACGGAAGCACCTTCTCCTGCGTCTTCTCCATAGTTGATCTGTGCAAGTTCTACTTCAGCATCATGGTTCTCGTCACTGTAATTGTACTGCCGCACTGTTACCAGCCTAAAAAAGCCACCCAGCAACGGAATATTTTCCATGGCATGGGCTATCTGTATATTGGTATTTGGCAGTGCGATCATCACGACTGCTGCAGCCGCCACTGCTGTCCATGCAGAACGCCTTCTGGCGTGCTCTACTCTTTTTTTCTCCATCCGGGCTCTGTCGATACCTGCCTGCAGCCGTTCCCGTCCCGCTTCGGGTATTATCATATTCTCATACTCCTCTTTTAATTGTCTCAACTGTTCCTGTTCTGTCATATCTATTCTCCATCTGCCCGGTCGGTTCGGACCGGTCATGTTATCTCTTCCTATATCTTCCTATATCTCTTTGTCTGTATCTGTCTTATGTCCTGCCTATATATGATGTCGGGGCAAAATCCCACGACTTTGACTACGGATTGCTCAGCCCATGCTGCCCTCGAGGTTCAGCCGCAGTTTTTTCATCACCCGGTACAGCCTGCTCTTTACCGTACTCAGGTTCTCATCCAGGATCTTCGCGATCTCCTCCAGCTGCCTGTCCTCAAAAAATCGTAGGACTACGATGGCACGATCCTTTGGGTCAAGATTTTCTATTGCGCGCTTTAAATCAATATTTTCATAGATATCTTCACTTGCCGCCTGGATCTCCTCCACATCCACGCTCTCCTTCCGGCTGCGCAGGAAGCTGCACGCCTCGTTGATCACGATCCGGTACACCCAGGTCTCCACGTATTGCGGCTCCTTCAGGCTGTCACTTTTTAAAATAGCTTTATAGGCTGCTTCCTGTACAATATCCAGCGCGTCCGCTTCATTATGTACATAACTATAAGCAAGACGGTAATACTTCTCATACCCTTCCGTCAGGGCACGCTCCACCGCCTGTTCTTTTTTTCTGTCCGACATATATCCTTTCCTCACTTTTGAAAACTGCATGCAATTATTTTTCGGTATTTATTGTAACACATATTCTTTTGATATATTCTACGATTTTGACGCTGTATTCCCGCAAAAAGTTTCACCGACAAAAAATATTCCAGACTGAGGTTTTTTTTCTTTTTTCTTTTAGTTTCTTTTTTTCTTTAGTTTTTTTCTTTTTTCTTTTTTTCTTTTAGTTTTCTATCATTTTTGACGCAAATAAGCGGCATACGTCTCTTCATCAAGACATACACCGCTTTTCATGTTTATACTGTTACACCCTTTGCCAGTACGCTCCCACATTCCCACTTTTATTCAATTACTATGTCAGATACTTATTCTTCCTCAGAACCACTCTTTTTTCTTACATAGAATACAGCTCCAAAAACATTCAGTATAATACAGATACCTATAATAATGATTATCGTATTATTCCATGCATATTTTGAAGTGCTGTCATCTGTCTTAGGTGCAGGAATGGTTTCATCAGATTTGTTGTCTGCCTGACCGTTATCACTCATAATCTTGGCATCAACAACAATCGTGTAATCTGATGCATGGGTAAATACAAGTTCCACATTTCCATCCGGATCAATCTGTCCGGCGCTGATAAATTCCAGTTCTCCGGTCTGTTCATTGTAGTAGAACAGGTTCGCATACAGTCCTGCATTCTTTGATTCCATGTTGACGGTCAGTGTGGCTGCAAATCCAAACTCTCCGTCATAAGCAAGAGTCAGATTCAAGGAAGAATGTTCCCCGGTCACGTTATTGATCACATCCACAGGAATGGATTTTCCGGCGTCGGCTCCGACTGTCACATCAAAATCAATATCTCCAGCTGCATCAGTAATATCCTTTCCATAAATCTTCCAGGAAAGACCATTTCCCATATCCAGAACAAGTGTTGTATCTTTGCCCTTGATACTGTCAATTACATCTTTCGGTACTACAGTTGTTCCGTTCATTGCAACCGTTACCGTATCGCCTGCCTTAGCTTCTTCAAGCTGTGGCTTGATAACATCCCAGCCTTCCTTGCCGCTGTCGTCCTTGATGTATGGCTTAATTGAATCTCCTTTTCTCTGCAATTACCGGTGTTGCTTTAGTTACTTTAACAGTTATTGTTCTAGTTACGGTATTGTAGTTGTTTGCGTCATTAGGTGTAAATACTGCCTGATCTGATCCACTTTTTCTGCCATAGGCATCCTCCTTCTTCCTGAAATAAAAAGATCCGACCAGATTAGAACCTAATCTAATCTGAACGGAATACTCATTCAGGCTTGATATTTTCCAAGCAGAAATATTTTTTATCATCACCCTTTTGTTAGCTACAAGAATTTACAACCTTTTACACCAGCTGCATTATAGCTTTTCATTCCTGTTAGCAAATCTACAATAATTTTACTGTTAGCAATTTGCATTTTCTGTTAGCAAAAATGCTCATTTTTTGATTTGCTGTTAGCAGAAAAACAACAAAAAAACGGCAATGATTTTTCTCTCATTACCGCTTAAAATAGAGCGTTCCCTATAGGAATCGAACCTACAATAGAGTCTTAGGAGTTCATCCTGGTACAGAAAACAGCTTGCATTCTACGTCAATCAAAGTCATTCAAAGCCTTGATTTTACTGCTTTTTCTGTCAATTTCAGAAAAGATAAGAAAACCTGTTTTCATCTGAGGAATTACAGTTTGGGTGGAAAAATGGTGGATTTTCCACCATTAGGGTAAAGCCAACCTGTTCCTTCCAATTATAAATGATGACTACCATTACCTGACATTTTACAGTAATGATTATTTGGTTTTCTTATTAGATCTATGTCTATTATACCGTGCTTGCGGTCAACTGTCGATAACAAATTGACCGCAAATGTATTATTTTTTCTTACGTTTACACTTTGTATCACAAAACTTCTACACTTCAAATACTCGGAAGTGTTTCTGAACAGATTCATATTTCCCTGTTTCGTAATTTAGTATTTTCCATACCGGATTTAATTGCTCGTCCGTTAACGGAGTAACCTGATTGTCTTTATCCAGCCATGCAAAAATTATCTGTTCTGATTCTATCCAGGTTAAGTTTTTATCCTTCTTTATCTCATCAATATTCTCCTAAATATTTTTCTAGTCATTGCAATATAAAATTGCTTATACAGTCTCTCCCTTAAGAGTCCTGGTATTCTGGATAATATACAGAGCGACCGATATGACCATCATTATAGCGCACAAACCAATCAACAGATCTGATACCATCGGTGTAATGTGGAACCATATAATATGCACCGCTGCAGTTCCATATAATAAAAAGGTTACTATCTTTCCATGCCAGTCTGCACCATGTACTTTTCCCGTCTTTCGTATCACAAGACATCCACTGACTACCATATACAGCTCCTTACCTGCCATTATTACGATTAAAAGAAGCACATGCGGAAAACGAGTAAACAGACAGATTAACATCGCTGCCTGTGTCAGCTTATCAGCCACCGGATCAAGTATTTTTCCTAAATTACTAATTCTATGGAATCTTCTTGCGATATATCCATCAGCAAGATCCGTAAGACCAGACAGCAATAAGATTTCACCAGCTAACAGAGGATTTTTCTTTACACAATAACTCCATATAATTACCGGAATCAGACAAAGCCGAAAAAAAGAAAGAAGATTAGGAACCGTAATAATTCTATTCAAATTTTCTTCCTGATTCACTTCACTCTGCATGTACGGTCACCTCACTTTCCTTTTTTTTAGACATAAACCAATAAAATATAACACAAAATGCTAAAGCAAACACAACACCAAAAACATTTTGAATCACTCTAAGACTAACCGCTCCTTGTAGTCCATAAGTCTCTGCAGCAATGGCTAAAGCACCAAATGTGTTAAATACTGCCTGCCAGCCATATTGTGCTGAAAATCCTACACCGATTCCACCAAGAATTCCTATATATGCATAGATTGACGAAGGAAGCAGAAAATATAATACTGTAAAACATATAACACCTGCAATATTTCCGACAATCCTTTTACGGACTCTGTAGTGCATATCTTCCATAAACGGCAAAATCGCGGACATGGCCGCAATACCAGCCCACATTGCACGTGGCATATTACAAAGTTCTGCAATGCAAAGGACAATCGGTACGCATAAAATCTGACATATCTGCCATTTTGTTCTGGAAGAAGTGATATCAAATTCTTGTATCAGATCTTTCAGATTTCTTTTATAAGTTCTGTTTTTATGATTTCGATAAAATACGAAGCAGGTAAGTGCTGCACCTAAAGCCATTCCGACTAATCGCATCTGATAGCTTTTTCCCGTAACATCATAACCATATAGCAGCAGATACCCAAGAACCAATGTAGATTGATTAAACATGAATGGATTATGGCATCCGAACAGAATCAACACAGCCAGTGCCGCAATATTTAACAGCATTCCCAATACCGGTGAAAACTGATTTGCTAAATGCGGACATACAGTCATAATTACAAAGAACAAAGCCAAAAGCATCGTAGATTGTCCGATGTGGATCCCCAGATCCGCATTTCTAAACACCATGAGACATAATAAGACTACTACACCTACAATGCTGTTCTCCTTTCCAAATAGGATGCTGAAAATACTAACAAAGAAAAAACAAAATGCCATTGTAACAGCTATCTTCACCAGATATACCCACATATGATATAATTTTTCTTTTAGTGTTTCACTCTTTTTCAACAGGTTTTTAGAACCTGCCTGATTTAACTGCAACTCCTGATAAAATGTCATATAAATCCTCCCATCTTCTAATTTATCATAAAACTATATAATCTCATCTTTCTGCTTTGGCAGCTCTACAACAAATCTGCATCCACCATATTCACGGTTTTCTGCTTTGATTGTTCCTCCGGCACTATCTACAATCCGTTTTACAAGTGCAAGACCCAGGCCATTTCCTTCTGCTTTATGAGATCCATCTACCTGATAGAACTTGTCAAATATTCTGGATTTTACATCATCCTCTATTCCTGGTCCTTCATCTTCCAGAATGAACTTAACAGAATCCTGTTCTTGTTTCAGAAACATCGTAATTGTCCCCTTTGAAGGACTGAACTTAATCGCATTATCCAAAAGATTTATCCAGATATGCATAAAAAGTCCTTCATTCCCAGTATATTTAACTTCCTCCAGCTCTACCTGGAAACCAATTTCTTTTTCTGTCCATTTTGTCTCCAGGGAAAGAAATGCCTGACGGATCTGTTCATCCAAACGATATTCTGTTTTTTTCATTGGTATGTTCTGATTCTCTAACTTGGATAACAGCAAAATATTTCCAACCAATCCGGAAAGCCTTTGGGTATTAAACAGGATTTTTTCTACATATTCCTCTTGCTCCTGAGACAGTTCCTCTCCCTGAAGAAGCATTGTATACCCTTCAATGGCATTGATCGGGGTCTTAAACTCATGAGAAACATCAGATACAAAATCCATCTGCAGCACCTCTGTTGCACGAAGTTCTTTTGTCATAACGTTAAAACTCTGGTAAGATTCTCCAACTTCTGCTATACGGCTGTTCGTTTCCAAATGCTGTTCAAAATCTCCCCGAGAAACTTCCTTCATTGCTTTACTAAGTCTGGTAATTGGTTCCAGTAACTTTGCATTAATAAAGGAAGTGATCAGCCCTGCAATCAATGTATTGAAAATCAAAAGCCAGCCAAGCACAGGTATGCTGCCCGGCAGATGAAAAAAATGATTCAAAAAAGCAAATAATAAAGCAGATATGACTGTTGAAAATACAAGTGCCAGCCAGATTGCACCAGTCAGACAGGATCGGATCCGCAATCCTTTTTCTTTCTTTTGTTCCATTATTTTTTCACCACCTTGTATCCAATTCCACGCATTGTTACGATTTCAAAATCAGGGTTATCTTTCAAACGCTCTCTGATTCTTCCTATATGTACCTCTATCGTATGTGGGTCTGCCTCCGTCTCGTATCCCCATACTTCATCCATCAACTGTTGTTTTGTAAATGTTCTGCCTGGCGAAGCTGCAAGCTTATATAAAAGCAGGAATTCTTTTTTAGGCAAAACAAGACTTTCCTTATCAGTTATAACCGTCATTGCATCATAATCAAACTCTGTTGAACCGATCACAATTTTGTGTTCATTCAGTATCTGTGCACGGCGAAGCAGTGCTCCGACTCTTAAAACCATTTCATTCACATTTACCGGTTTTACCATATAATCGTCACTTCCCGAAAGAAATCCCTGGCGCATATCATCAAAGGAACCTTTCGCAGTGATCATAAGTACCGGTATCTGATATCCTGCTGAACGGAGTTCCGACACCAGTTCATAACCATCCATAACCGGCATCATAATATCGGAAATGATCAGATCAATATACTCTTTATCCAATATTTCTAATGCCAGTGCTCCATCCGATGCACTTTTGACCTGATATCCATTCTTCTCAAGCACTTTTTGGAATAGCTGGCTTAATTCTTTATCATCTTCTACAATCAATATTTGAAACACGATCTTCTTCCTCCTTTATCAGAACAGATATCTTGCCCATCCAAGCAGATGCTGTACCAAAAGTATGTTTCTCTGACGCTTCTTTGTCAATTCAATTGGCTCTACATGATACGGATCACGATAGGTTCCATCTTCCAATACCTGTCGGGACACTCTTTCATATTCCATCATGCCTTCTTCCAACTGTTTATTAATCTCTTTGCTACGTATTACAAGCATCAGTTCCGTATCCAGATACGTGCTTCTCATATCCATGTTAAAGGAACCGATTACGGATAGATCATCATCAATCAGAATGCTTTTTCCGTGGTAAGAATAGCCGCCTTCATACTCCCAGATATCAATTCCTGTATTTAAAATTCTGTTTCTGTTTCTCGCATAATCAGCAGAACCAAACGGATTTCCATTGTTGGCAACCGAATTGGTCATGATAGAAAAATCCGGAACTCTCTCCGCAATCTCTTTCCATGTATTATACATCATATCATTACAGATAATATATGGTGTATGAATTTTCACGCGCTCTTTTGCATTTTTCATTAGTTCTCCCAGTTGATACCAGACTACTGGTTCCTTGGGACCTGTGTGAATAGGATTTGACACTAATGCAATCTTTTCTGTCTCAAAAGTTTCGTCCGTGTAATCGGTATCGCAGATTCTTTCCTTATTCTCTTCAAAATATTTCTGATAGCCGTTCTGCAGCTCTAAAACTGCGTTCTTTACAGATTGTCTATTTGCCAGTTTTTTATTGTCATGAAAATAACCACTGTCTTCTTGTTCCCATATCGTTTCAAAATACTCTAACAACTGGTTAACTGAATTTTCTTTCTCAGGTTCATCGCAAACCACTAACACGTCTCTGTCATAGTTCTTATGTCCCGGAAAATCACCCAGGAAATAATTGTATGTATTTCTTCCCCCAAGAATATATGTCTTACCATCTGCAATCAAATATTTATCATGCATTCTACCCATCATCTTCCATGGTTTCAACGGATTGGCCTTATTATATAGTTTAATTTCAACATTCTCATGGGAAGATAATCCATAGAAATACGGATTTCCTTCCATATCAATCCAGCTCTCCATTCCATCTACTAACAGACGAATATGTACACCTCTGTCTGCCGCATCATGCAGTGCTCCTAAAATCAATTTTCCACTTTCATCGGATTGAAATGCAAAAGTAGAAAGAATAATTTCCTTTTTTGCATTCTTGATCAAACGCACTCTTTGTAAAAGCGCTTCTGGATTCTTTTCTATGATTACTGCCCGTTCTGTATTTTCACTGCATTCGTTCCATGACCCATTTTTTGTTTCTTTTTTGGTTGTATTGGACACTTCCGGCTGCTTTTTATATGCAACGCAGATTCCGAGCAATTCATAAAACGCCACACATAAAAAAATTGCCAGTATAACAAGAAGGATTTTACATATTTTATGCTTTTTCATTGTACATCACCTGATTCCTTTTTATTTCATACTTATACAATACAAAGTCAATCTCAATTTAACCTCAACAAGGTTTGTTTTTTCATCCATGCAAAATCTTCTTTGTACAACAGACTGTTAGATATAGCAAAAACGGCCTTTCAAAAACAGTTAACTTCTAAATCAACTGTTTTTTGAAAGGTCGTTTCATCAGATTCTTATAGCAATCCAGCAAATAATCTCATAAATAATTGTCCCAGTCGCAAATATGCACTTCGTCCGGTTTGATATTGGTCTGTCACATCACGACATTCTCCCATCGTTCTTATCAGATCATTTTTTATATCCACAACTGCCTGACAATCTGCCATAAAACAGCCGTTTTCAAAATGGTGATATAAACTTCGATAATCCAGATTAATTGTTCCACAAGTTGCCATACAGTCATCTGCCACACTCATTTTTGCATGACAGAAACCAGGAGTCCACTCATAAACACGAACACCATGTTTAACTAATCCATGATAAAAAGAACGAGTTATATTATAAATGAATTTTTTATCAGGAATACCAGGTGTGATAATTCTTACGTCTACCCCTCGCTTAGCAGCCAGACATAACGCATGCGTCATTTCATCTGTTATGATTAGATATGGAGTCATAAACCAACAATATTTTTCAGCTTTATTTATCATACTGATATAAACTTCTTCTCCTACTTGCTCATTATCCATAGGGCTGTCTGCATAAGGTTGAACAAACCCAGTTTGCTGTGCCGCATAATCATAGTGGAAAAGGTATTTACTAAAATCAGAATCATTAGCATCCTTATCACTTACTGCATTCCACATTTCCAAAAATGTCACCGTAAGCGACTGAACAGCATCTCCTTCTAAACGAATACCTGTATCTTTCCACTGTCCATACGGGTGTGTGTAATTAAAATATTCGTTTGCTAGATTATATCCACCTGTAAATCCGACTTTTCCATCAATAACTGTTATTTTTCTATGATCACGATTGTTCAAAAACAGATTTAAACCTGGCATAAACGGATTGAATACACGGCAATGAATTCCTATTGCCTCCATTTTTTTCACAAAATCTGTGTTAATAAAGCCTATAGAACCCATATCATCGTAGAATACTCTAACTTCCACACCTGCTTTTACTCGCTCTTCCAGAACATCTTGAATCTTATGCCATGCTTCAGCGTCTTCTATCGCATGATATTCCATAAAGATAAACTTCTGTGCTTTCTCCAAATCCTTAAGCTGTGCCTCTAATCCTTTCACTGCTTCATCAAAATACACAATATCCGTATTCTGATAGATTGGATACTGCGAATTTCTTTGTATGTAACTTGCTATATTTCCTGCTTTCGGAATTGTTTCTTTTATTCTGCTCAAACACTCCTGACTGTCCGGAAGCATTGGTAACAATTTGCTATCAATTTCTGCATATCGCTCACGCATTTTATGTGTGCCACCATTCAAACCAATCAACAAATACAGGCCTACACCCATAATTGGGAAAATCAGAATTAAGATGACCCAGGGCATTTTCATAGAGGATGTCTTATTTGATGCGTACAATCCCAAAACCAAGATTCCACTCAAAATCCTTGTAAATAAATTTATGATTTCTGCATATTCATTCAAGCGTGTTACGATAGTAATAATAAAAATCACTTCCAGAAGAATGCAGATTATGGAAAAACACAGCCGTTTTACACCATTTTTTGTTTTTGCTTTGCCCTCTAAAGTATCTTGTTTCATATATATTCCACCTTCCTACTTGCTCAGTTTTCTCCCTAAATTTCGTAGAACATACCAATTTTGTCTTTTATTCTCTGCATTTCATTATCTGCTTCAATGATAGCTCTTGCAGAATGAAGTAATTCTTCACTTATCTCATCATAGCCAGGCATTTCTTCAATTCCTTTTTTATAGCGAAGTTGATGTTCCAATGTTGCCCAGAAATCCATACCATTGGTTCGAATCTGTAATTCTACACGCATAGGTGTTTTACCCTTAGCAAAAAATACTGGTATTTCAACAATCATATGATAGCTTCGATAACCATTCGATTTTGGATTTTTTATATAATCTTTTATTTCAATAACTTTAATATCATCCTGTTGGGTAATCAAATCTGATATCATATAAATATCGTCAATAAACGCACAAACTATTCGAACGCCTGCTACATCATTGAGATATGTCGAGGGTGCGGACATTTTCTTGGACTATCTAAGTGACCAATCCAAGTCTATGTCTGTACTCTATAGGACTCAAATATCCTAATGATTTTTTTATTCTTTTTTCATTATACCAATAAAGATAATCATTTAAAATACCAATAAATTCTGAGATGTTTACCCCAGACCAATCTGCATTATAGAACATCTCATTTTTAATTCTTCCAAATACGCCCTCACAGGCAGAATTATCAGGTGAACAGCCTTTCTTTGACATTGATCGTATGAAACCATTTTTCTCCATCCTGTCAATCCAGCCTGGCCAGCGGTAGTGTACGCCTCTGTCTGAATGTATGATTGGTTTTTCTCCTACAGATAGTAATTTAGCTGCATCGTCAAGCATAGAATTGACAAGTAATGCATCTGGAGAAGTGCTTATATTCCAATTGACAAGTAAGCCATCAAAACAATCTACTATAGGCGATAAATAAACCTTTCCTGCCGGAATTGCAAACTCGGTTATATCTGTTAACCACTTTTCGTTAGGTTTAGATGCAGAAAAATTTCTGTTAATTAGATTATCTACTGCTGGAGATATTTCACCTTGATAGGAATTATATTTACGAGTTCGTTTGATTTTTACTACAAGTTGTTCTTCTTTCATAATCCTACGAATAACTTTTTCTGAGACAATTATATTTTCACGCTTAAGTAGGGCGTGAATTCGTCTGTAACCATATCGACCTTTATTCTCTGTAAATAATTCAATGACTCTAACACGTAAAAGTGTATATTTATCTTCTTTTTGTAGGGATTGTTTCTGATAATAATAACTGCTTTTTGATAATTGTAATTTCTGTAATAATAATGGCAGTGAGTATCTATTTTTCAAGACATCGATTATCACCGCCTTCTCTCTGTTGCTGAGAGCACTCTGATCGATGTCGGGGTCTTTTTTTAATACATTTATCGTTTCTTTAAGAATGTCTATTTCTAATTGCATATCTTGCATTTGAGCCTTCAACTGATTTATTTCATCAGAAGAAATAACTGTACTTGAAACAGAACCTTCTACTAATGTTCCCGGAGTAATGTTTTTGTGATTCATAAGACCTAATGTACCTTCTTTTAAATAACGTTTTCGCCATTGATAAATACTGGCTCTACTATATCCAATGTCTTCTGAAACATATTTTATATTTTCTCCGAGCTCATAGCAACGGTGAATTGCATCTAATTTTACTTCTAATGGAGGATTGCGAGGATGATCAGGAGGATTATCAATTACAGGGTATTCTTTCCTTGTTTTGGGTGGGGTATTTTCCTCAGCAATCCATGTGTACAGATTTCTGCGTGTTGGATACCCTAGAATCCTAATAGTTTCAGTTACAGACTCTGTTTGATGATATATCCGTAGTGCAATATCCTTTTGTTCTTTTGAATACATAAAAAGGCTCCTTTCGAAGCCCTATAGTAGTCCAGAATTTTGTCCGCACTCTCGTCTGTATATTTTCTGTTGTAAATTCATATCCCATCTTCTGCAGTTTATCGTAAATACTATTGGGCTTCTTAATTCTTGTTTTTATAAAAGAAATAGGATTTCGATTGTTCTCAGCTGAAAATTCATCATCCAAAACCTCAAGTTTAGTTTGTATCTCCCGAATAGCACAACGATACATCATCATTAAATTATAAAATTTTGTAGCATTATTTAAAAACTGTAGTGATTCCGGACTGTCCATCCTGAGTTTTTTTACTTCATCTTTTGTCATGGAACTTTCCTTTCTACCTCATCCCTGATTTCAAAACATTATTTATTTTGATAGTTGATTCGTTCTCCTTGAATTACTGGATAACAAATCATTTTATCACTATCCAGATTTTCTACATGCATATCTACTGCACTGATCTGATGGTTTTCATAAGTATTGTAATAATAAATACCTTTTGTAACATTACAACACGACGTATACAATGTGATTTCATATTTTCCATCCGCTACTTCGCAACATCCTCGTTGCTGATCCACAGATCCGAGAATGTGGAAGAATTGGCTAACGCTTTCTTCCCCTGATTCACCTGAAATTGCATTTACCTTTGTAAAAGCCACACGTACAAAGCGTGAGGAAGATGAGAGATCTCCCGGAAGACCTAATCCTCCCATACCTCTACTATATGCATCAAGAGCCAAATTCTCGCAGAAAGTATTTCTGGGCTGTTTAGGAGATAAATACATATAATTATTTAGTTGAAACATCTGCTGTGGAAATGGCGGATTATTCGTAAGCACTCCTACTGGATTGTCATAAATATGTAAACCATCTGACATAGATTCTACCGTAATTGACTCATTCTCATCAGAAATGATCCAGTGTAATTGTGCTAATGGGAATTGCTCGCTGAAAGGAGTATTAACAATATTAATTCGTTCAAGAAGCTCGCGAACTTCAACTAAAGAAGAACACTGACTTAAAATCCACGGAATAAATTCAAACTGTGCAATATTTTCCACATCTGGCTTAATCGCGGCATAAACAGCATTTCCGACAAAATTCAGTCCTGCCATTGCCACTCCTTTTTCATTCATAGCATCATAATACAAAGGATAATCCTCTGCAACATGAGCCATTCCAATAATTGCATAATGATTTTTCATATCGCCAACATGGCGAAAATTAAACGCATAATTACGTGGTGTAATTACTATCTGATCACCATAAGAGAATTCATAATCGAGGGTTCGTCCAAAGTAAAAATCTTTTGTTTTATAAGTTGCTGCTGTACACATGATCGTTTATCCTCCTAAATAGATTGAAATATGTCAATGAGTTTTTTTCTTGAACAATAGTATAGCACAATCTTTATTTTGTTCCAACTTCATACATGATCATAACATGTAAACTTTAAACTATTTTCCTAGATTATTTCTCCATCAGTTTTTCAAACCAAGTATCCATAGCTAGGATGAATTGACCTACGTCTGGCAATTCTTGCAGCATTTCGTTTCTCGTATATATATTTTACCACATACTTTTTCCAAAGGCACTGACTTCTCAGCCCTTAATTTTCATCTCTGCTATTATACGTTCTTCCCTCTGTCTCTCTTCACAATAATCCCAGAAGTCTTTCAATGCTTCCTCATCCGATTTCCACGGCAATGGTATGGGATCCAATTCATCTAATCGCTTCACAAGTTTGCGTACCTCTTCGGTATCGAACTCCTCATCACTTGCCTCCATTACATAAAAAATCCAGTTTTTCATTTATCATTCTGATTTCTTCGTCTTTAGTCATGTTAAAACCTCACTACATTATATACGTGACAGTTTTCGACAAAATCTTATAAATTTTTTGAAATTATTTTCTATTATTTTCTATTCCAGACTGCTTCGGATGCACAAACCTCAGATGCACAAAAGATCCCGGGCTGCTCACCCGGGATCCTTTGAAAAGAGATGTATGAAACTATGCGTTGCATTTGTTCCTGTCGATCCATAATGTAAGCTCTTACATTTTGAATCATAATTATTCTACCATTATTTCGACTATTTGGCAAACAGATTTCTTACAGTTGCGAGTTTTTCGCACTTTTAGCCAAAATCAGGACTTCTTTTTTGTCTAATCCTCATATTTAAAGTAGTCAAAATCCGCTGCTTTGCGGCTTCCACAGCCTCCGTTGTTGGCATAGATGCCTACCAGCGTACCGGTATGGCGTTTAGGATCATCGGGAACACCCTCGTCACAGAGGTAAATGCAGTTCTCCAGAACTCCGACCTGCTCCCAGTTCTCTCCGTCATAGCTGTAATAGAAAGTTCTGGTCAGCTTCTCCACCACTACTTTCAGATACAGAGCGCCTTCCTTCACATGGTCCACTTCCGCCACCAGCTCCTCGCCGTGGTTGCGGTTGATGACCAGTTGGATCTTCCGTCCGCCCTCATAGCACAGAGAGCATCTGGCATAGGTGGCTGTACTGTAGTAGCAGGTCAGTCCCGCCTGTTCTCCGTCCTTATCCGGGTAGAATTCCAGCTTCGTCTCTGCCACGTAGGACAACTCCTGTTCTCTGCGTAACAACGTATTTTTCGCACGGATCTCATTCAACTGTCCGTCTCTGGTCCAGATCCTGTAATACCCGGGACGTTCCGTCAGTGACCAGGATCCGTTATCCGGGTTGCGCACGAACTCCCATTCCAGATTCAGCCTGGTATCGTTAAAATCATCAAATAAGTTTCTCTCGTAGATACACTCGGGAAGATCCGGTGCAATCTGTGTCAGGCTGGGGCCTTTTCCTTCGTTGACGGTAAACCAGCCGTCCTCCGTCCACTGTACGGGATCCAGAGCAGACTCTCTGCCTACGGTAGTATAGTTGCCCTCGTTAGGTCTTCCGCAGAGATAATAACACCACCACTGACCGTTCTGATCCTGTACCAGCTTGCCGTGTCCGGCTCTCTGAATGGGTGCCGCAGGGTCCTTCTGACGCATGACCGGATTATAGGGAGAACACTCATAAGGACCGTAGAAATTCTTACTTCTTCCCACATTGATGCCATGGCCGTAACCGGTGCCACCCTCAGCCACGATAGCGTAATAATAACCGTCCTTTTTCATGATATGGGGACCTTCAGAGCAACGCTCGCCCGTGCCTTCCCATGCGGTCTTCGCCGGACCCGCCACTGCCAGTCCGTCCGCCGTCAGGGGAACCGCCTGTGCTGCCTTGGCAATGATCATATATCTGCTGCCGTCATCATCCACGAACAGAGACGGATCGATATCGTCCACTTCCAGACATACCGGCTTACTATAAGGACCCTCCGGCCTGTCGGACACCATCACCAGTTGTCTGCGCATTACGTTGTTATCACGCTTGCCGTCCGCATTCAGGCGTAAGGTAACATAGATATAGTATTTTCCGTCCACATATTCAATATCCGGTGCCCAGATTCCGTGGGAATCCCGGATGTCGCTGAGATCCAGCCATTCCGGATTCGTGATGGCATGACCGATAATATGCCAGTGTACCATATCCCTGGAATGGGAAATGGGGATCGCCGGAAAATACTGGAAACTGGAATTCACCATGTAATAATCGTTACCGACACGGATCACCGAAGGATCCGGGAAAAAACCGCGTTGTACAGGGTTATGATAAGTTCTAGGTTCACTCATAGGGAGTCTCCTTTTTACATGTATTAGTCTTTCTATTTGCGCAAAGCTGCGTGTACCACGCTCATACTATAAGTGTATTCTTTACCAACTCTCCTGTCGTGCCAGTTTCCCTTTTATTTTATGACAAATATTGCGTTTTCTCCGGACATTTCAAAATTTGGCATAATTATTCCATAATGGAATACTGCATCCACTCGTATAACAGCTTCGTGCCCTCCATGATCTCGGGCGGAAGCAGCGCGCGGGCCACCAGCTTTAATTCATCGGATTCGATGTCTGTTCTGCGAAGATGGGCATAATCGCCGTCAATGCTTTCTACGATGTATTCAAAACGATTCATAAGGGTATACCTCTTTCTTTGATGTGTTTGAGATAAGTTTAAGAGGTTTTTGGGGGAGAGTCAAGGGGATCTGACGCAGCAGCGGCTTATCGCATAAATTGCTTCGCAATTCATGCGATATCCGCTGGACTTCGCCATATCCGCACTAAAAAAGAAGCGCACTATTGCAAGCTAGCTTGCATAGTGTGCTCCCTTTTTAGCACGGCTGCGTCGAAGCGGTCCTGACGCTTACATCATTCCGCCCATGCCTGCGCCGCCGGCGGGCATTGCGGGGGTGTCTTCTTTGATATTAGCTACAACGCTTTCGGTAGTAAGTAGTGTGCTTGCTACGCTGGTAGCGTTCTGCAGAGCGCTTCTGGTAACCTTAGCGGGATCCAGGATGCCTGCGCTTACCATATCTACATATTCCTCTTTCAGAGCATCGAAACCGACACCGACCTCAGACTCACGTACCTTGTTGATGATAACGCTGCCTTCCAGTCCTGCGTTTGCTGCGATGTGATACAGAGGTGCTTCCAGTGCTTTCAGGACAATGCCTGCACCGGTCTTCTCATCACCTTCCAGACTTGCTGCCAGTTTGGCAACTTCCTTGGATGCATGAATGTATGCGGAACCGCCACCACAGATGATACCTTCCTCTACGGCTGCTCTGGTAGCTGCCAGAGCATCTTCCAGACGAAGCTTAGCTTCCTTCATCTCGGTCTCGGTAGCAGCACCTACACGGATAACTGCAACACCACCGGACAGCTTAGCCAGTCTCTCCTGTAATTTCTCTCTGTCGAAATCAGAAGTGGTCTCTTCGATCTGCTTCTTGATCTGTGCGATTCTGGACTGTAATGCTTCCTTATCGCCTTCACCGTCTACGATCACGGTGTTCTCTTTCTGTACCTTAACGGATTTTGCACGACCCAGCATATCCATTGTGGTATCTTTCAGTTCATAACCAAGCTCGGAGCTGATCACGGTACCACCGGTCAGGATTGCGATATCCTCCAGCATAGCTTTTCTTCTGTCACCATAGCCGGGAGCCTTAACGGCTACTACGTTGAAAGTACCACGCAGCTTGTTAACGATCAGGGTGGTCAGTGCCTCGCCCTCTACATCCTCAGCGATGATCAGCAGCTTAGCGCCGGACTGAACGATCTGCTCTAACAGAGGCAGGATCTCCTGAATGTTGGAGATCTTCTTGTCAGTGATCAGGATATAAGGGTTATCCAGAACAGCTTCCATCTTATCCATATCGGTTGCCATGTAAGCGGAAATATAACCTCTGTCGAACTGCATACCTTCTACCAGATCCAGTTCGGTCTGCATGGTCTTGGACTCTTCAATGGTGATAACACCGTTGTTGCTTACCTTCTCCATAGCATCTGCAACCAGCTGTCCTACAGCCTCATCCCCTGCGGAGATTGCAGCTACTCTTGCGATGTGCTCCTTGCCGTTTACTTTCTGGCTCATCTTACCGATGGCTTCTACTGCACATGCGGTTGCTTTCTTCATACCTTTTCTCAGGATGATGGGGTTAGCACCTGCTGCCAGGTTCTTCATCCCTGCATTTACCATAGCCTGTGCCAGAACGGTTGCGGTGGTAGTACCATCACCGGCTACATCGTTGGTCTTGGTAGCTACTTCCTTTACCAGCTGTGCACCCATGTTCTCGAATGCATCTTCCAGCTCGATCTCTTTTGCAATGGTAACACCATCGTTGGTGATCAGGGGTGCGCCGAAGGACTTATCCAGTACTACGTTTCTTCCTTTGGGTCCTAAGGTTACTCTTACGGTATCTGCCAGCTGGTTTACACCAGCCTCTAATGCTGCACGGGCTTCTGCGCCGTATTTAATCTCTTTTGCCATAATAATCAGCCTCCAATTTATTTGTTCTTAGTCTTAATTTCTTTTTAGGTTTGCAATTACTGAATGATTGCAAGGATGTCGCTCTGCTTTACGATGATGTACTCTTCATCATCCAGCTTTACTTCGGTTCCTGAGTATTTGGAATAGATGACCTGATCGCCAACCTTAACTTCCATCTTTACTTCCTTACCGTCTACGACACCGCCGGGGCCGACAGCAACAACTTCTGCCTGCTGGGGCTTTTCCTTATTCTGACCGGGGAGCACGATACCGGACTTGGTAGTCTCCTCTGCAACTAACTGTTTTAATACTACTCTGTCACCTAAAGGTTTCAAACTCATGACAACTGCCTCCTTATAACTATTTAAATATCATATTACTCTTTTTCATTTGTTAGCACTCATTTTTATCGAGTGCTAATTTCTATAGTTTATATTAGTTTTATATGCCGAGTTTTTCAAACGCATTCACCGTTATTTAAATAACTATTTCTTTTATTTTCTCGTTTTATCTCCGTTTTTCTAATGTTTTTATATTACATGTGTAAAAATGCGATTTAATATTTCGTTTATAATTCTGAAAATCCATATCCGGTTCATCCCTTGCAAACTCCTGTGCAGACATAAAGCTATACCGGTTACATCGTATAAGCAAAAAGCAGCCGGGGATCTTATCATTATCCCAAGCTGCTTCTGTTCCGCTCTGTATTTACTTTCCCGTCCTATGCGTTCTTGGATTCCTCATGCCATTTCTGCCACTTCTTCTTATAAATAAAGTAGCAGGGGATTCCTACGAATACCATTCCGCCTAAGATATTGCCGATGGTAACGGGAATAAAGTTGTTCAGGCTGTGCAGTACTGTCAGTCCCTGGATCTGCTCTGCGGTCAGGCCGTATGCTTCCTGTGCCTTTGCAACATACGCGGGATTCTGTGCAGCCATCATGCCTACGGGAATGTAGAACATATTTGCAACACAGTGCTCGAAACCGCCGACTACGAAGGCCATGATCGGGAAGAAGATCGCCCAGATCTTACCGACGATATCCGTAGCTGCCGCTGCCATCAGGATCGCAATACATACCAGAATGTTACACAGGATACCGGAGGTAATTCCTTTCAGCGGAGAAATGCCTACCTTGCCGACTGCCACTTTGATGGCATAAGCCCCCAGCAATCCGCCGGTGTAGTCCAGATTTCCGGAAAAGTAGATCAGGGTATCAATGATCAGCGCGCCGATCAGGTTGCTGAAATATACCACGATCAGATTGCGGATACATTCGAACCAGGTCACCTTTTTGCCTACCACGTCCATGACGATCAGGCAGTTGCCGGTGAAAAGTTCTCCACCTACAAATACAATGATCATCAGTCCCACAGGGAAGATGATACCGGCTACGAATCGGGCCAGACCTACGTTGTCAATAGCATGCGCCGCAGTACTGCTGGTAGCTCCGCCCAGTGCAATGAAAGCACCTGCCATAATGCCTAACAGGATCATCTTGCCCAGAGGAAGATGTGCCTTGCCCTCTCCGGCCTTCATGTTATTATCAATGACTTCTGCCGGGGTATTAAAATGCTGTTCCATATTTTCCCTCATTTCCGTACAGCCCTTATCTGCCGTACTTTCTCATACTCATTTACTACCTATATTACACGAAATCTGCGGCGGGAATCAAGCTTTTCCCCCTATGTATCTGATTATATACATTTCCTCTCACCGTTTTTGTCATAACACAATCTTTTTTTGTAAAATTTATGCAAAAAAATAGTAGACAAAAGCCGAAATGTGTAATATACTTAGGATGTTCGGCGAGAGCCGAACCGCTTATATAAGTAGATTTCCGGAAGAATTCCCCTTTTACACAATTAAAGTGGCTGCAGGTTTCCCGCCTGCGGCTGCTTTAATTGTGTTATAAGGTATTCTTTGTGGTTTTCCCCGGAATTGCAAAAGTTTTTGCAAAAATTTAAAATTTTCACTTGCTAAATGATAAACATCTATGCTATAATAGCTTTCGTCAGTGATTCAGCTGATACAATTTCATAGGGGAATAGTACAGCGGTAGTGCGGCGGTCTCCAAAACCGTTAACGGGGGTTCGATCCCCTCTTCCCCTGCTTTCAAAAGTCGATGTTATCGGCTTTTTTTATTTTCTGTTTTGGTAACACTTTTTACCTCACCATGGCGCGATCTGAAGAATCACGCCATGATGGGGTGTTATTTTAATGTGAATTAACAGGAATGTTTTTCATCATGATATTGAACATACGTTCGATTTATGTTATACTGTATTTGTGTAATCGAACAGAAAGCGGATGCGATTTTCCGATTGTTAGATGCCCTCTAGTCTTACAAAGGAGGGTGATGCCCATGAATACGATGGAAGTACTTACTCTGTTGTTAGTTGTCTTTGCAGCTTTATCATACATTGACAGACATGGTGACGATAATAACAAAAAGAAATAGCATCCCCTCGCCAAAGTAGATGCTATTTCTTTTCTAGTATTTTACTGAGGGCAAATCGGAATTTTCACCTCCGACTTACTTTCTAAATAGATTATACACCAAGAGGGATTGAGAAATCAATCCCTCTTACTTTTTTATTTCTCAAATCTCCTCTTTCTCCGCATCCGGCGCAATCACCGCCCCAATAGCGGTAGCATAATCAGAATACTCCGGAATAGTAATCTTTACATCCCACAGGCTCTTGAAGTCTTCGATGATCTGGCGGCACTCGAAGAATTTGGTCAGGCCGCCGATGAGGATATAATCCTTGATGCCGGTGTTCCGGGAGGCCAGGATTCCGGCCTGGCAGATGTTCTCGATGACCATATGGACGATACCAGCCGCGATGTCCTCGGGCTTGGACTGGGCATCCGCTTTGCCGAAGTTGGACGCAGTCACGTCCAGGTTCAGGCCGGGGAGCTTTTCCTTGGCCAGATCGCCGATCCGCAGGTCGATCTTTGCCACATCACCTTTCCGGGACAGAGGGACGATCTCATGGATGTCCCCGGTATTCAGTATGATCGAGGACAGTCCGCAGATGGTTCCGCCTCCTAAGCCGACACCGCCTAAATGCTTCATCTCATTCTCCGTCACCTTGACGAAAAAGCTTCCGGTTCCCATACTGATAACGATAACTTCCTTTTTATCCGTCAGATAATAGCCTCCGGTTCCTGTGGCAACGAATTCATCTACCTTATAGGTCGGACGATCGTATACCGCTTTCTCCACATATTTGCTTCCCACGCCGGTGATATAGACACCTTCCACATCTAAAAGCTGCAGATTATTCTCATACAGATATCTTCCGAAAGCACCGTAGAGGGATGCCACCTGGCTGTCTGCCTTGACTGCCATGGGCGGAAGCATATGTTCTCCTTCAAAAGCTACGATCTTGGTGGTACTGCTGCCGATATCAATTCCTATTCTTACGGCCATATCTTTGTCCTCCTCATAATGAAATGCTAAAAAGCTTCTTTAGAACAATCGGTCCATGGCATCCTGCACGGAGCTGACGCCGATGACACGGATTTTGCTTCCTTTTTTGCACTCTTCCAGTGACACGTAGGGCACCACGCATTCCTCGAAGCCCAGTTTCTCCGCCTCCGCCACACGCTGTTTTGCCATGCTGACCGCGCGGACTTCGCCGCTTAATCCCACTTCTCCGAAAGCTACCATTTTCGGATTCAATGCCTTATTCCGGAAGCTGGACAGAATCGCCAGCACGATTCCCAGATCAATGGCCGGCTCCTGGATCTTGATACCTCCCGTAATATTCACGTAGGCATCGCAGGAGGACAGCTGCACTCCCGATCTCTTCTCCAATACCGCCATCAGCAGGTTCACACGGTTGAAATCCGTACCGGTGGTCTGTCTTCTGGGGATGCCGAAATTACTGTGGCACACCAGTGCCTGCAATTCGATCAGAAGCGGTCTGGTGCCCTCCATGGTACACGCCACCACAGAGCCGCTGGCATTCTCCGGCCGTCCGTTCAGCATATATTCCGAAGGATTCTTGACCTCTGCCAGTCCCGTTTCCCGCATCTCGAAAACACCGATCTCGTTCGTAGATCCAAAACGGTTCTTCACCCCCCGCAGAATACGGTAGGACGCATGTCTGTCCCCTTCAAAATAAAGAACGGTATCCACCATATGTTCCAGCACTCTGGGACCTGCCACCGTACCTTCCTTCGTCACATGGCCTACAATGAAGATTGAGATTCCCAGTCCCTTTGCCAGCTGCAGCAAAATACCGGTGGATTCCCGCACCTGAGACACGCTTCCCGGCGCCGCCGACACGTTCTCGTTGTACATGGTCTGTATGGAGTCGATGATCACGACCTCCGGCTTGCTCTTGCGGATCACTTCACTGATGATATCCAGATTCGTCTCACACAGTAGCAGCATATGCTCCGAAAAAGCCCCCAGACGGTCCGCCCGCATCTTGATCTGTACCTTGGATTCCTCACCGGAAATATACAATACTTTATGTCCCGCCGTGGATAAGTTATGGCAGACCTGCAATAACAGTGTGGATTTACCGATACCGGGGTCTCCGCCTACCAGCGTCAGAGATCCCTGCACAATGCCGCCTCCCAGCACCCGGTCCAGTTCCTTAATTCCGGTGAGAGTCTTATTTTCCTCCCGGATAGCGATCTCCGACAGCACACAGGGCTCCGAAGCCTCTCTCCTGTCTCTCTTTGCACCGTTTCCGGTATTTTTCAATTCCGTTTTATCTATCGTCTCTTCCACGAAAGTATTCCACTCTCTGCAGCCGGGACATTGTCCCAGCCATTTCGTGGATTCATAGCCACAGTTCTGACAGAAAAATACAGTGGCCGTCTTTCCTTTTGCCATGCTCTCTCCTCAATCATTGTAATACCTATTCAGCCCCCGCAAAACCGCCTCCGGAAACTCTGAATATTTAAAAAAAGCCCAGTCACGAAGTACTACAATATCCTCCGTGCCTGGACTCCTTTGCAGTGCGTCCTTACGCCTCTACGATCTTAACAGGTACTTCACCTGCTGCTTCCAGTTCTACGCTCAGGCTCAGTTTGCCGCCAAGTCCGGTTTTCATGATTCCTACGTTCTTACCGTCGATAAATACTTCGTACTCGGTATCGTCCTTCAGTCCTACAGTGATCTGGGAATCCTCGTCACCTTCTACGATGAACTCCACACTGTTGTCAGCTTCCTTGAACTCCAGTACACTGGTTCCGGGAACAGATTCATATAAAAACATGCCGTTCTTTTCCAGCTTTGTCATCTCATTGTAGGTCTTAACCTTCAGCAGATCTCCTGCATGCTCATAATCTTCCACTTTTGCCTTCTTGGCCAGCTTGTGATTACCAAAGCTGATAGATCCGTCTGCTTCACTGCGAAGTATTTCTTCCACTACTGCCATCTGTCTGTCCTCCTGAAAGTAACTGCATCCGCAATACATCTTTCTCTTTCGTTCTTTGCGAATGGGGTTTGAATAGTTACAGTATAATATATCTCACCCTGTTTTTCTACAAAAAGTTTTATTTATTTTGTAACTATTCAGAGTCATGTAAATTGTGTCATAGGTACGTCGAATGCTTGCATTCGTAAGAACCTTTGACGTAATTTATAGGACGAAGTAACCTCAATGAGCAAAAGGAACGCTCTGCAAGAGCGATTTTGCAAATTGAGTGACTGAATAGTTACAAATACTTAATTTTTCACAGTAAATACAACTTTTCCATCCTTGAATCCGGCGGATACCTTATCTCCCGGTACCACCTTTTTCTGCAGGATCTCCTCTGCCAGAGCATCCTCTACCACGGACTGGATCGCACGCTTCAAGGGTCTTGCTCCCATCTTGTTATCCGCATATTTGGATACCAGATGCTCCTTCAGCGCTGCTGTGATGGTCAGATGGATCCCCAGCTGATCCTCACATCTCTTGTACAGATTGGATGCCAGAAGATTCACGATCTCCTTCATGTTCTCATTGTTCAGCTGATGGAACACGATAATATCATCAATACGGTTGATAAATTCCGGCTTGAAGCTGCGCTTTACTTCTTCCATGACATTGGATTTCATCTTCTCGTAATCCTTTGTCTCGCTCTTCTCTGTGGCAAAGCCCAGATTCTTGGGATCCACGATACGCTGTGCACCCGCATTGGAAGTCATGATCAGCACAGTGTTCTTGAAGCTGACCTTGCGTCCCTTGGAGTCCGTGATATGACCGTCATCCAGTACCTGCAAAAGAACATTAAATACATCCGGATGCGCTTTCTCGATCTCGTCAAACAGAACAACAGAGTAGGGATTACGGCGAACCTTCTCGCTCAGCTGTCCGCCTTCTTCAAAGCCTACATATCCGGGCGGTGATCCGATCATCTTGGAGACCGAATGGCCTTCCATGTATTCGGACATATCAACACGGATCATGGCATCTTCAGAGCCGAACATGGCTTCTGCCAATGCCTTGGACAGTTCCGTCTTACCAACACCGGTAGGACCTAAGAACAGGAAGGAGCCGATGGGACGGTTGGGATCCTTCAGACCCACACGGCCTCTGCGCATGGCCCTGGCCACTGCAGTCACTGCTTCCTCCTGGCCGATGACACGCTTATGCAGCGTCTTCTCCAGTTTTAACAGTCGTTCGCTCTCTTTTTCCGCCAGCTTCTGTACGGGGATCTTGGTCCACTGGGCAACGACCTCGGCGATCTCATTCTCACCGATACTGATAACATTGCCCGCTTCCTGTTTCTCCCGCTTTTTCATCAGGCGGTCATATTTTTTCACCAGCGCATCCTGCTGCTTCTTGATCTCTGCCATCTGGTCAAATGCTTCCATGCGGATAGCTCTCTCCATCTCCTGATCCATCTCGTGGATACGGTCAGCGATCTCCTTCGCTTTATCCGGGGCATCCAATGCACTCAGTCTTGCGCTTGCCGAAGCTTCATCGATCAGATCGATGGCCTTATCCGGCAGATTTCTGTCATTGATATAACGGCTGGACAATCTGACAGCAGCCTCAATGGCCTCCGGGGTGATCTGCACATGGTGATGATCCTCATATTTTCCTTTGATGCCCTCCAGAATACGGACCGCCTCTTCCTCTGTAGGTTCTTCCACAGTCACCGGCTGGAATCTGCGCTCCAGAGCCGCATCCTTCTCAATATACTTGCGGTATTCCGCAATGGTGGTGGCACCAATCAGCTGGATCTCTCCACGGGCCAGGGAAGGCTTCATGATATTGGAAGCGTCAATGGCGCCTTCCGCACCTCCGGCACCAATGATCGTATGAAGTTCATCCAGGAATAAAATAATATTCCCGTCCTCCGTCACTTCCTTCAATACCTTCTTGATACGTTCCTCGAACTCGCCACGGTACTTACTTCCTGCCACCATTCCCGACAAATCTAATGTCAGTACTCTCTTATTCTGCACGGTAAAAGGTACGTCTCCTGCCACAATGCGGGCTGCCAGACCTTCTACCACGGCGGTCTTACCTACACCGGGTTCTCCGACGAGACAGGGATTGTTCTTCGTGCGGCGACTTAAGATCTGCACTACTCTGCGGATCTCTTCTTCTCTGCCTACCACAGGATCCAATTTTCCTTCTCTGGCCAGAGCCGTCAGGTCTCTGCTGTATTGTTCCAGTGTAGACTGCTTCGCCTTACGGTCTCCCTTTTTCCCAAGATCTTCCTTGTACAGATTGCCGTCCTGTCCGATGGCGATCAGGGTATCTACATAGATCTTCTGCACATTGGCTCCCAACGTGTTCAGCAGACGCACGGCAACATTCTCGCCCTCTTTGATCAGTGCAAGAAGCAGATGCTCCGTGCCGGTCTGCTTCTGTCCGAAACGGGCAGCCTGGCGGTGTGCCTCTTCCAGAATCCGGGCAGCTCTGGGAGAATATCCCTCTTTGTCCTTCACGGCCACACCGTTTTCAAAGGCGATCAGATCCCGGATCATTTCCATGACCTGATCCACTTCTACTCCGTTATCCGCCAACACTTTTGCGGCTACACCGGTATCTTCCTTTAGGAGTCCCACCAGAATGTGTTCGGTCCCGATATAGCCCTGTTTCAGGCCTCTGGCACATCTGCCGGCCTGGGCAAGCGCATTCTGCGCTTTATCCGTAAACTGTGACTGCATCAATTCAGTCCTCCATATTCTTCATAAATTTCATCAATCAATTCATGTACTTCCTGCCTGGAAATATTTTTGCAGCTGCTCTTAGCAAGTATTACCTGCAGTTCCTTCCGCAATTCATCCACCGCACGCATACGGTCCACATCCAGAGCGATCACGGCTCCCTTTCGCCTGTCGACCTTGACATAGCCCTCCTGCTTCAGAACCGTATAGGCCTTATTTACAGTATGCATATTGATCCCGATGGTATCCGCCAGCTGCCGTACACTCGGCAGGGAATCTCCCTCATGAAACTGTGACGTGGCAATTCCCATGATGATCTGATTGCGCAGTTGCATATAGAGCGCTTCATTACTGTTGAAATCTATCTCTATTATCATCAAAATCACTCCCTTCCCACTGTCACCGATTGTTATACGTCTATTATAACAGTGAGGGCGGTGCTGTCAACTGCAGACCGGGAAAGTTTATCAAAATTTTAAAAAGAAAGCGGCATCCCACTCTCGTAAGATGCCGTTTCCGGTCTTTTTATTCCTATTGTTCTTCGTCGCCGTCCCAGTTCAGGAATTCGAATTCGAACTCGTCATCATCGGACATGAAGTTCTTGGACTTCCAGCCGGGATCCTGCGGATTACCGTTATTCTGTGCCGGTTTTACCGGTCTGTCTACTTGCGGTGCGGATCTTCCGGTCTGGGGTGCTGCAGGTCTGGTTCCCTGCGGTGCGGGTCTTCCGGTCTGGGGTGCTGCAGGTCTGGTTCCCTGCGGTGCGGGTCTTCCGGTCTGGGGTGCTGCAGGTCTGGTTCCCTGCGGTGCCGGTCTTCCGGCCTGGGGTGCCGTAGGTCTGGCTCCCTGTGTCGCGGGTCTTGCCTGCTGGCCTGCCGGTCTCTGTCCCTGCACCGGTCTGCCGCCCTGTCCGGCGGGCTTTCCTGCGGGACGTCTCTCTGCTCCCACTTCATGCATCACTTTCTGGCCACCCTGGGTTCTGCCGCCCTGAGGTGCCGGTCTTCCACCCTGACCTCTGCCGGTCTGGGGTCTGTCCACTCTTCTTCTGCGAAGTGCTGCTTCCTCCGCATCAGAGAAATCAGCCGCATCCGTCATATCCTTAATCTTGAAGATCAGCAGAGTGACTGCTGCCGCCGCTGCCACCAGAAGAATGACAAGAATAATGATCACGACCTTCTGACTGGTGATCTTCTTCTGATTGGTCTCAAACTGCGCATTGATCTCAGTAATCTGGTCAATAGAGCTGAACAGATCATCGATCTTGTATTGTTTCTGTCCTACCATATCTAACAGATACCATGCATCTCCCTGCAACTGGGTATCCCAGTCCTTGGAAGTGGTCTGTGTATCTTCGGCGGGCTGTTCTTCCGAAGGCTGTTCTTCCGCAGGCTGCTCTGTGGAAGGTGCCTGCAGTTCTCCGGATAACGCCACATAATCGGAACGGATAAATCCGGTCACTTCGGTATTGTTGGCGATGAAATTCACCTGATACCAGGTATTGCCGTCCGTACCGGTAGCCTGTCCGGTGACGGTCAGAGCCATTCCGTTCTCTGCTGTGGTTACGATCTGGCTCGTGGTAGATGCATTGCTGCGCACACGCACCGACTGTCCGCCCGTCACGGTAGCACTTACAGGCTCCACCGCTGTGACATCCACCGGTGTTTCATTCACTGCCGGAGCCGGTGTTGCTGCGGTAGTCGTCGTTGTAGTTGTCGTGGTGGTCGTAGTTGAAGAAGACGGCGGGGTAGATCCGTCGGTAATGCTTACCAGATCGGAACGAATATATCCCAGCGTATTCGCATCCACATATACCTCATACCAGGTATAGCCATCCGCTCCCTTGGTCTGGCTCTTGATGGAAATGGTCTTATCCTTTGCCGCACTGCCGATGACTTCACTGGAAGAATCCGCGCTCTTACGGATCTTTGCACTGGATGCTGTTACCTTGGCTGCGCTTTCCGCATGGCTGACAAACGCCAGATTCTCGGCAAAAAGTCCTGCTCCCAGCACAAGCACCAATGCAAACATTCCCCAGAAAGCCTTGAATTTACTTGTTCTCTGTACTGTCTTTTTCATCTGCAACTCCTTCTGTATCCTGACATGTCTTACGCTTCATCGATTGCCTTGCCAATGTCATGACGCATGTATTTGTTCTCGAAGGTGATCCATTCCGTTGCCGCATAGGCATTGGCACGGGCCTCCTTCAGGGTAGCTCCCTTGGCTGTCACTCCCAGAACACGTCCGCCGTTTGTCACGATTCCCTTGTCTGTGAGCTTCGTTCCCGCATGGAAACAATAATAGCCGTCTTTTCCGTTGAACTTCTCCAGTCCATTTATCACATAACCCTTCTCATAGGATACCGGATAGCCATCACTGGCCAGGACAACACAGACTGCAGCATTGTCTTCAAACTGCAGATCGATCTGATCCAGAGTACCGTCCACACAAGCCTCCATGACCTCGATAATATCGTTCTTCATGCGGGGCAGTACCACCTGTGCCTCCGGGTCACCGAATCTTGCATTGTACTCCAGTACTTTGGGGCCGTTCGGTGTCAGCATCAGTCCGAAGAAAATAACGCCTTTGAAAGGTCTGCCTTCCGCTGCCATGGCATCCACCGTAGCCTGGTAAATATATTTCTTGCAGAATGCATCCACTTCTTCGGTATAGAACGGGCTGGGAGAAAAGGTTCCCATACCGCCGGTATTCAGTCCCTGATCGCCGTCCTTCGCTCTCTTGTGATCCTGTGCAGAAGTCATGATCCGGATGGTCTTGCCATCTACAAAGGAAAGTACACTGACTTCTCTTCCGGTCATAAACTCTTCGATGACCATACGATTACCAGCCGCACCGAATTTCTTGTCCAGCATGATCTCATCCACGCCTTCCAGAGCTTCCTCCAACGTATTGCAGATCAGTACGCCTTTTCCCAGTGCCAGGCCGTCTGCCTTCAGCACGATAGGGAAACTTGCCTGCTCCTTCAGATATTTGATGGCATCCTCCGCATTATCGAAATTCTCATAGGCTGCGGTAGGAATATTATATTTTTTCATAAGATCCTTGGAAAAAGCCTTGCTGCCCTCCAGGATTGCTGCATTTTTACGGGGTCCGAAAGCACGCAGGCCCTCTGCCTCCAGTGCATCTACCAGTCCGCCTACCAGAGGATCGTCCATACCTACGATGGTCAGGTCAACGGCCTGTTCCTTCGCAAAAGCAACGATCTTGTCAAATTCCATGGCTCCGATGGGAACACATTCTGCGATCTGACCGATTCCGGCATTGCCCGGAGCACAATAGATCTTATCTACCTTAGGACTCTTTGCAACACAGGTTGCAATGGCATGCTCTCTGCCACCGCCACCTACGATCAATACTTTCATACCCATATTATGTTTCTCCTTATTCCGTAACTATTCACCCCCCATTCGCAAAACCGCCTCTGCGAGGCTTTCCTGAATAACATGTTTGTATGCTATTTGCTCATGGTGATTACTTCGCCCATTGGCTCTGAATAGTTACTCATTTGTTATGCTTTACTTTGCCGTCTACGACGCAGATCCGTCCATTGGCAATGTCATCCACCGCCTGAGGCAGAAGCAGCCACTCAGCCTGTTCCATGACACGTCTCTGTAAGATTTCCGGGGTATCATCATCTTCCACTGCCACTGCTTTCTGTGCAATGATAGGGCCTTCATCCATGCCTTCATTCACAAAATGCACGGTGGCTCCGGTGACCTTCACACCGCGCTCCAGTGCCTTTTCATGCACATGAAGTCCATAGTATCCCACACCACAGAAAGAGGGGATCAGAGACGGATGAATATTGATGATACGATTACTGTATTCATGCACCATAGCCTCCGGGATCTTCACCAGGAAGCCTGCCAGCACGATCAGATCCGGGGTAAATTCCTTCACCTTTGCAAGCAACGCATCGTTAAATACTTCTCTGCTCTCATAATCCTTCGTAGACACACATACCGCAGGAATTCCTGCATTACGTGCTCTCTCCAGGCTCTTCACCGTCTTGTTGTTGCTGATGACACCGACGATCTGCGCATTGGTGACCTTGCCCGCTGCGATAGCATCAATGATCGCCTGCAGATTCGTTCCGCCGCCGGATACCAGTACGACTACTCTTAACATATGGTCACACCCTTTTCACCGGCTTCGCAGGTACCTACCACGTAAGCGGTCTCCCCTGCTGCTTTCAGCGCTTCCAGAGTCTTGTCCACATCTGCGGGATCCAGTGCCAGCACCATGCCAAGACCCATGTTGTAGGTGTTGTACATCATCTCGTCAGCAATGTTGCCCTTTTTCTGCATCAGACGGAAAATAGCGGGTACTTCGTAGCTGTCCTTCTTCACAACTGCGCGGATGCCTTCAGGAAGCATTCTGGGAATATTCTCATAGAAACCGCCGCCGGTAATATGGCTGCAGCCC
This sequence comes from Lachnospiraceae bacterium GAM79, assembly GCA_003584705.1. GTDB lineage: Bacteria > Bacillota > Clostridia > Lachnospirales > Lachnospiraceae > Acetatifactor > Acetatifactor acetigignens. Next base: position 1,280,462 of record AP018536.1, on the reverse strand, counting down.
TTTACCTTAACGCCTGCGTTCTTCACAGACTTCATAGCCTTCACATAGATTCTGGTGGGAGCAAGCAGTGCTTCACCCAGAGTCTTGCCCAGTTCGTCATAATAGGTATCCAGGCTCTCTTTGGTCATATCGAATACCTTTCTCACCAGGGAGAAACCGTTGGAATGTACACCGGAGGAAGCGATTCCCACCAGTACATCACCGGGCTTGATGTTCTCGCCGGTGATCAGATCCTTACGCTCTACCACACCTACTGCAAATCCGGCCAGATCGTACTCATCCTCAGGCATCAGTCCGGGATGCTCTGCGGTCTCACCGCCTACCAGTGCTGCGTCAGACTGCTTACAGCCCTCTGCCACGCCCTTTACGATGGTAGCGATCTTCTCGGGAATATTGCGTCCGCATGCGATATAATCCAGGAAAAATAAAGGTTCACCGCCTGCACATGCCACATCGTTCACACACATGGCTACACAGTCGATTCCGATGGTATCATGCTTGTCCATTAAAAATGCCAGCTTCAGCTTGGTGCCTACACCATCGGTTCCGGACAGGAGCACGGGATCCTCCATATCTTTAATGGCACTTAAGGAAAATGCTCCGGAGAAACCACCGATGCCGCCCATTACTTCGGGACGCATGGTCTCCTTCACGTACTTCTTCATCAGTTCTACAGACTTGTAGCCTGCTTCGATGTCTACTCCAGCTTTCTTGTAATCCATTTTCTCCTCATTTCCGCCGCAGGGGCTCTTTCGTTTTATTTAGTGGGACAGCCTCTTAAGAGGTCCCGGATTCTCTGTCTTATCTTCTTATTTTTTCATGCCTTCCAGATATGCTTTATAGCCGATTTCCTGCAATTTTGCATCCTTGGCTTCTACCTGTTCTTTTAATTTGGTGCTGTATGCTTTTAACTTTCCGAGAAGTTCTGCGTCGGAAGTAGCCAGGATCTTGGCTGCCAGAAGTCCTGCATTGGCGCCGCCGTTAATGGCTACTGTGGCAACCGGGATGCCGGAGGGCATCTGAACGATGGAATACAGAGAATCTCTGCCTCCCAGGGAAGTGGTGTGCATCGGGATTCCGATGACGGGCATAGGGAAAATAGCGGCACACATGCCGGGCAGATGCGCTGCCATACCGGCTCCGGCAATGATCACCTTGAAGCCTTTTTCCTCCGCACTTTTTGCATACTCAAAAAACACATCCGGCTCTCTGTGAGCGCTGATCACGGTCATCTCATAAGGGATGCCCAGTTCTTCCAGAATGTCTGCGGCTTTCGCCATCACAGGCATATCGGAATCACTACCCATTACAATGCCAACCTTAGGGCAATTCTCTGTATTTGCCATAATGTCCTCCTCATGTATCGGTTGCACCGATTTTATCCATATATATTTTATCTTACTAAAATCTTTTCAATGATGCAATGGTTTTATGAAATCTTATGATAACTATTCAGAACCATGCAAAATTGCTTTCTGCAAATGCTTGCTGAATAGTTTTAATCCAACTCCCGCAGCGGCTCATTCAGTTCTTCCGTTCCGTGAAGGACAAATCTGCCGTTCGCAATAATGGGGATCCGCCCGCCGTCCTTTTTCACTGCGGTCAGCTCTGCCAGTTCATCGTAAGGAATGGTAATGTCCGTATGGCAGTTAAAATAAGCCTTGGAAGGGTTCACACTGCGAAGGGCGGCCACCTCATTGTCTCTGGCCACGATCTCTTTACCGTCGGGATTGTATACCTTCACCTCTTCCGCATGGGAATAGCAGGTATCGCCCACTGCAAAATGCGGTCCCATCTTCTCCGCGATCAGGATCGGCATCCTGGCTTCCACGCCCAGACGCTTTGCCGCCACATAAGCCGTAGTGTTTGTGCCGATGGCAAATTCTCCCAGCGGCAGTGTCTTATGGCGGAACAGGATATTTTCCTTAATGAATGCCTTGTTCTCTTCCTCCGTGGCAAAATTAGCACAGTTGTAGTTTTTAATCCTGCCGTTTTCGAAGGTGATCTCCAGATTCTTATATTCCAAGCCGTTCAGGAACACTTTTGTCACATGCAGCACACCGTTTGTGCCTTCCAGCACCGGAGAGGTAAATACTTCTCCCACGGGAATATTCACGTCTGCCACGCAGTTTTCAAAAATAGTTTCTTTGGCAGGATCTTTGAGCTTCCACAGATTCACTGTGATATCCGTGTGATTACCGTTACAGCCCTTCACCTCACAGTGGTCTGCCTGATCCAGCGCATCGATGATGGTCTGCTGGATCCTCTGATATTTTTTATAATCCAGGGTGTTGATCCGAATAGTCTCCCGGAAAAGTTCTTCAAAGCAGTCCCCTACCTCCGGGATGGGGAACGCAATAATCGTAAAGCTACGCTCTTCCTCAATAATATACTGTCTCTGCAACTGTCCCATCTGGGCGCGGTGCTCCACCATAAGAGTGCTCTGCTCATCCGTCATTTTCACCGCTTCCGGCTTGTTCACCGGTGCGAAATCTTTCTCACCGAAGGTCTCCACCACGGCCGGGCCCGCATAGCCTCTGGCCTCTGTCTTATATTTTTCAAAAGCGGTATGCATGACTTCCAGTTTCCGGCTGCAATACATTTTATCCAGGAACAGTGCTTTGTCATCCTTGTGATCGAACTCATACTGTCTGTTGGGGCTGACACTGTAGAAGCCGTTTTTATAAATGGAGGGATTATATAAAATACTGGCAGCTGCACGGTAGATCACAGGCTGCAATCCCATTTTGTCAAAATTCTCCAGAGCTCTCCGCATCATGCGTTCGAAGCCCAGCTGATAACGGACATCCACCGCAGCTTTTTTCGACAGATCCTTGCCGGTCACTTCAAAACCGATGCGGTACCCCTCGGTATAAGTGTCTGCCATGGTATTTATGGTCTCTTCCGGCAGGGAATTCAGGAATTTCGCCATTGCCAGTTCATTTTCCCCCACGTATTCTCCATAGGCATAGAGATAACGCAGATCGGTCAGTTCCGCCCTTCGGATAATGTCTGCCGCAAAATTATTCCCCGGGCATACCAGTTCCCGTACCCGTGCTTCCGCCGCCACATCCGCGTAATCGCTGACGAACCAGTAAAGGATCTCACGGATGGACGCATAAGACGGAAGTCTGTGATTCTCCTGCTCCTCATATACAAATGCCGCATATACCTCAGAAAACAGTTCCATACGGATCACCAGTTCGTCCAGTCTTCCCTCATAGGTAAAACCGATCAGGCTCCGCATTTCCGTATAAAGGAAGGCGGCCAGTGCGCCGAATTCTTCTCCCAGACACTTTACAGCTACCGCAGGATTAGCAAAGCTGTTCTCATAATTTTCCGGTAAAATATCTTCATACAGGGCATGGTTACGCTGTTTCAGCTCTTCCAAAGTGGCAGTGTTCTGTTTTCCCTGCTCCAGGAACTGTCTGGTATCCTCGATCAGCAGTAAAAATTTTGCTACCGCTGTAAAATATTCTTTCCAGTGCTGCAGGCTTTCTTCCTGCCAGTCCTCCCCGGGGATCTCCCGGATCCGGTCTAAGGCCAGTTCCAGACGTTCCAGTAATAATTCTCTTTCTTCCATAGATCTGATTGCTCCTTCTATCTAAATAACTGCTGTGTGATCCAATGCTTCTGTTCCAGAATATCCGTTACAGACGGCTTCCCAGATACAGCAAAAAGCTGACACCTCCAAGGGCAACAACATTTAATATTGTTCCCAGCACGGGAAAGATACGATAGATATCTTTTTCCCGAAGGGTCAGTATTCCCAGGATCAGTCCGATCAGGGAATAGATGGTGGCCAACACACCGGTAACACCGTATCCACCGTGCATCACGCCGCCCTGACTGTAGGACAGATACGTCACGATCCCCAGGGACACCAGACTGATGCCCCCCAGGATGGTCGACATGATCGCCCTGTTGGAATGTTTTTTATTCGTAAAAATGTAGTTCTTTTTCCGCATACTATTTTCAAGCCTTTCAGTAACCTGCAATCCCCCATGGAACCCGAAAAGGGCACTTCCGGTATGGAAATGCCCAATTTTCACGCCCTGACGGCGTTTTCCTTCTCATTTGTGATCAGAACAGAATACGTGATTTGCCGGAGACCAGCTTGCCGCCACTGATGATCAGCAACACACCTGCCGCGATTCCGACTACCAGGGAAATGACTCCCAGTACAATATTCAGAGCACCTGCTCCACGCATGATCTTATAGATTTTCTCTTCCATGGAATCCTCCTGTCTTCTATCCAAAACTTTCGAAGCCGTCTGCTTAAGCACCGTATACAGCATAATATTCGTCGATTGCCTTCTTCAGAGTATCATCAATGTATACCTGTCCCTTGTAAGGCTTGTTGTACAGATGATCGATGACATCCTGCATGGTTACGATGGCATGTGCATCAAATCCGTACTTTTCCTTGATCTCTTCCAGTGCGCTGACCTTGCCGCCCAGACCCTTTTCCATACGGTTCAGGGATACCATCAGACCAACGATTTCTACATTGGCTGCTCCTCTTACCTTGGGAACAGTCTCTTCCATAGATTTGCCGGAAGTGGTAACATCCTCGATCATGATGACTCTGTCGCCATCTTTTAAGGAGCTTCCCAGGAAGCTTCCCTTATCTGCGCCGTGATCCTTCTCTTCCTTGCGGTCGGAACAGTAACGAATCTCTTTGCCGTATAATTTGCTGTAAGCCACTGCGGTTACCACACTGATGGGAATGCCCTTATAGGCAGGTCCGAACAATACATCGAAATCATCACCGTAGGTATCGTGAATTGCTTTCGCATAGCTCTCCCCCAGCTTCATCAGCTGAGAACCGGTGACATACGCACCCGCATTCATAAAGAAAGGAGACTTTCTACCGCTCTTTAAGGTAAACTCTCCGAATTTCAATGCCTTACAATCCACCATGAACTCAATAAATTCCTGCTTGTACTGTTCCATTGTATCTAAAAACCTCCGTGATTCTCGTATCTTTGTCAGTTCTGCCCTTTATCATACCATACTTTTTTTTAACATTCAATGAGTTTCCTTGAGAAGAAAAAAGGCAGTCCATCGACTGCCTAATAGGTATCTCCCTGTAAAGGTCGGATATTCACTTCCTCCAGTACTGCCTGTGGGGACAGACGGAAGGTCAGGGTGATGACTTTTCCGAGGTCGGAGGTCTCTAAAAGTGACCTGTCCTCTTCGGAGGATTTCTTTCTGGTCTCGGTAAAGGTGCCGCCGGGATTAATGAGGGATACACCGATCCCCATAGGCTTGCATTCCTCCCGGAGGGCATAGGCATAGGACCGGAGCGCCCATTTGGAAATGCCGTAGATGCCGCCCCTGTCTCTGCGGATTCCCGAAGTGGAACCGATGAGTACGATGCGGCTGCCCGGTGCCAGCAGCGGAAGAAATTCCTTCACCAGACGGTAATATGCCGTCACGTTGCTGTCAAGCATTGCCTGCAGTTCCTCCGGCTCCGGCTGTACTACGGATGTCTTCGTGGCCGGATTGGGAAATACCGCCGCACACAGGATCAGTCCATCCACGTTATCTCCGAATCCCACTATTTTACCGTTCTTCACTGCATCCACCAGTCCAGTGGTTTCCTCTGCCTTACCGGCATTACAGGAATAGGTAACTGCTCCTGCCAGTTCTTTTCCGGTTTCTTCCAAAGTCTTCGGATTTCTGCCGACAATCAGTACCTTATGTCCATCCTGTAACAGTTCCCTTGCAGCCGCTTTGCCGATGCCGCGGCTGCCGCCAATGATCACAATGTTCATATTCAGGTCTCCTTCTTATCGCACCCATTTACAGTCAGATTCCTATCTGATCTTCTATTCCGCTCAATCGTTTTAGTATCTTCCGAGGATCGTATCCTTGACATCCCATCTCTGCGGCGGATAAGGAGTCTGATCACCATATCCTACATCCACATAGGTCACCAGCCGGATATAATCCGGCAGATTGAATTTCTTCCGCAGTCTGTCGCAGAATTCCTCTCCGGGGAACGTCAGCCATACCCCCTCTAATCCTACCGCATGAGCAGCCAGAACGATATTCTGTCCGGCGGCTCCGGCATCCAGCAGCTGATTTCTCACCGGGGTAAAGGAGTTGGCTCTGTAGCATCTCATATCCTGTAAGATCACCAGATGCACCGGACCTCCCGGCACGTCACTGCCGCGGAACAGTCCCGGCTCGTTTTTCTCCCGTACCACCACATAGCGGATGGACTGTATATTACAGCCGTGAGCAGCCCAAAGCCCCGCTTCCAGGATCTTATCGATCAGTTCATCCGGTACTTCCTTGTCCTTGAATTCCCGGACGCTTCTGCGTTCCTTTACAATCGTGAAAAAGTCTTTCTCCATCTGTTCCGTCACCGGCGTAGGTTTGTAAGGTGTCAGATCCACGTCTTCCCCCTTTACCAGTTTCTCCGCCGCATCGATCAGGAAAGAGGCATACCGATATTCCGGCAGATTTTTTCCCAATCCTCTTTTCTCCCACAGTTCCAGCAGATGCTTCGTATAATCTGCCTGGTTGGGTTTTAATTTCTGGTGGCGATATGCGGTGGCATATACCTGGATCTCCAAGGTATGATGGGAACGTTCTCTCACTCTTGCCCGGAATTCTGTCTCATCCATGGCTAAAAGCTGCTCGTCTGTCAGACGCATATTGTTATTCCAGATCTCAAGTACTTCATCTCTGGAAAGGTAATCCATACTGGTGTCACGAAACATACTGCTGCCTCCTTATTCTCTGTATTCTCCGCCTATAAGTTGCCCCAATAGTTGTTGGGAATATCCTGTCCACCGCTGTTGATGTCTTTTGCGATTTCTGCTGCAATTTTTAAAAGCAGAGGATCATTACGCCCCCTCTTCTGCTCCAGAGGAATCTCGTAGATTTTCTGAATGGTACTGGGTCTTGGACTTAACAATACCACTCTGTCTGCCAGGAACACCGCCTCATTTATATCGTGTGTGACGAATAATACGGTCTTGTTCTCTGCCTGTCTGATATTGATCAGTTCCTCCTGCAGAGTGCATTTGGTCAGATGATCCACGGCACTGAAGGGCTCATCCATGAGGATGACCTTGGGATTCATGGCAAGGGTTCTGGCGATGCCGGCTCTCTGCCGCATACCGCCGGACAGCTGTGCCGGATATTTGTTCTCAAAACCGTTCAGGCTGACCATGGAGATATAACGCCTTAACCGTTCTTCTCTCTCTTCCCTGGGTACTCCGGCGATCTCCAGTCCGAATGCCACATTTTTCCGTACGGTTCTCCAGGGAAACAGGGAGGCATCCTGGAATACCACGCCAATATCTCTGCTGGTACCGTGTACCGGCTGTCCATCCAGCAATACTTCGCCGCTTGTAGCATCCAGCAGGCCCGCCACGATCTCTAACAGGGTACTCTTACCGCATCCGCTGGGACCTACGATGCAGACGAATTCACCTTCTGCCACATCAAGATTGATGTCATGCAGTGCCTGTACTTCGTTTCCATCCTGATCGATATAGGTTTTGTTGATATTTTTAATGGATATTGCGGGCATTTCCATTACCTCCGTTTCCTGTGTCTCTTATTTTCAGAGCATTCTCAATTATTTTGCTTCCGGGTCGGTCATTCCCAGGGTATCTGCAGCTACCTGCGCGAATTCGTTGGTGTAGGTTCCTTCGTAGCTGACATTTTCATCTACCCAGCCGTACTCCTTCAGATATTCAAAGGTGGTAGCCAGACGATCTTCGGGGATTACCGGATAATCCAGCCATACATCGATTTCCGACTCGATGGCCTTTCTCATAACCTCTTCGGATGTATTCATCTCTTTTGCTGCCCATGCAACAAATTCGTCGAAATAGTCATTCTTAACTTCTTCATGTACCTGATAATAAGCGGTCAGGAAGCGCTGCAGCTTCTCCGGCTCATTTTCAATAAAGCTGTTGCTTGCGATGATCGTTCCGGTATAGTAGTCGGGGATGTAGTCCCAGGCTCTTCCCAGGATATGTCCGGTGCCGTCTGCCTCAGCCAGTGCCGCATACGGGTTGTGAATGATCGTAGCGTCCACTTCGCCGGAAGTCAGGGATGCATAAGCGGTCTGGTATACGCCGTTGGCGATCAGATCCACGTTATCCGTGCTGACACCGTTCTTCTCCAACATCTTCAATACGGAAAGTCGCATTCCGCCGGAAGCTCCTGCGGTACCGACTTTTTTGCCTTCCAGATCGGAGAAGTCCTGTATATCATTGTTTGCCACCAGCCAGTAGCATCCGGAATATCTCCACATATTTCCTACCAGCTTGGCAGGCACACCGTTGTAGATACCGGGGATATAAGAACTGGGATCTCCGTCTGCCACATCGATCTCTCCTCTGGTGATCAGGGACATTACTGTGGAGTTGGTATCAGCGCTGGCCTCTACGTTTTCGAACTCAATACCAAGCTCTTTATACAGACCCTTTTCAATGGCAAAACGGTTCACCGCACCGGTCATTCCGGTAGCGAAGCAGGAACGGATCACGATGGTGTCTCCGGATTCCTCTCCTGCGGTAGTTGCACTTGCTGCCTGGCTTCCCTCATTCTGTGCGGTTCCGGTTGCTGCATTGTTGCCGGTTGCTGCACTGCTGCCGCAGCCTGCCAGTACTCCGGTTGCCAGTGCCACCGTCAGTAATACGCTGAATACTTTCTTTTTCATAACATTTTCCTCCTCGTCTATTGAAAAAATTTATTTGCTTATACATGTCTCCATCGATAGCTGATAGCATATTCGATGGCATCGATCAGTTTTACCGCACCTACGGATAATAAGGTGATCAGGATGATCAGGAAGAACATCCTCGGGGTGTTCAACAGGTTCTGGGATTCTGTCAGCAGATAGCCGAGTCCCGCTCTCGCCGACTGCATTTCCGAGAACAGGACACCGGTCAGTGCCGTTGCCGCTGCCAGCTTCAATCCGTTGAAGATCGACGGCAGTGCCGCCGGAATGATGACCAGAAATACGGTCTGGAAACGGTTGGCCCGAAAGACCCTTGCGACCTTCAGGTATTCCTTTTTACACTCCTTGGCTCCGGTCACGGTATTGTACAGGATCGTAAATACCGAGAACAGAAATACCAGAAATGCCTTGGACTGAAAGCCGATGCCGAACCACAGGATCAACAGCGGCAGAATCGCTACCTTGGGAACTGCCATGATCGCAGAACAGAACACATTCATGTATTTCTCCGATACCGGAAACAGTGTCCACAACAGACCTACCGCAATACCGACTACCACTGCGGACAGGTAACCTGCCAGTGCCTCCTGGATCGTCAGCAATAAGTGGGGCCATAAGGTTCCGTCTGTAATGATCTTAATGCCCTCTTCCACGATGGAAGTCGGGGATGCCACGAAGATCGTAAGCACCCTGCCGGAATCTACTGCCCATTGCATCCACAGAAGCAGTGCCGCCACGGTGAGCAGCTGTGCCAGATTCACCCAGGTAAAACGTTTCTTATTCTTAGTTTTCTTCTTTTTTTCCATAAGTGTATTCTCCTCGCTTCACCTTATCGCTTTCAAAGTACTCTCTCTTACAACAGGTACCTTCCAGGATGACATTCTGTGTGATCCTGTGGGAGAGACACCTGGAAAAATTCTCAATGGTGGTGGTATCGATCACATCACAGTAAAACGGTGCGATCTCTCGGAACCAGGGATATTTGTCAAAATAAGTTCTCCACACTTCCGCATAGGGACAGTGATCTTCTCCCCATTCCGGGATCCATCCGGTGAAGGGAAGGTCGATAACACTCATAAAGTCTTCTACGGAATCTGCCTTCAGGCCTTGCGCCAGTGCCTTTTCCCGCAGCTGATCCGACCGGTCCACTGCCAGTTCGAATACGGTCTGTCTCACGATATCTTTGGTCTTCTCCAGTCCGAACTGGTCATATAATACTTTGCTGAAATGAAAGAACTGCATGGCGAACTGTCTTGCGGCCTTTCTCACTTCACTTACCAACAGTTCTCTGGGAACCGTTCCTTCTATTTTATAATCTGCTTTACTCAATGTCCGCTTCCTCCACCTTATTAAAGCTGTCCATAAAAGCTATGTATTCCTGTTTATCAGCGAATCTCGGATGATATTCCTGTTTGGTCCGCTTCGTCACTTCCGCGCCGTCCTTCAACATTCGGTAAGCACTCAGGGCAAATATCTTGGCTGTCAGCACATAGGCTTCTTCCTCATCCACGATATCGAAATCCACCTGGTGCAGACCACCTACAGCACCGCCGGTATTGAAAGTGATCACAGGAAGCAGATGCTGTACATCTCCCACATCTGTGGATCCTCCGCTGTGTTCCTCCGGTCTGACCTCGTATACCGTTTTTTCTCCTGCCAGTGCTTTCACCGCATCGGCCATCTCTTCCGGTGCCGGCTGCCAGAGAGAAGGAAGATAGCCCGGCATAGTCTCGATACGATACCCTGCTCCCATGGCAAGTGCTCCTGCCTTGAAGGAACGATCTGTCTTGACGGATGCATCTGCGAAAGCCTCCAGGGTCTTGCCTCTTACCAGTGTCTCCAGCACCGCTTCGTCGGGAACTACATTGACCAGATCTCCGCCCTTGGTCAGGATGGGATGAACCCTCACGCAATCCTCATCCCGGAAGGTCTCACGGTTCAGTGCCAGTGCCTGTAACCCCAGGCTTGCTGCCGATAAGGCGTTGACACCTTTTTCCGGACATCCCGCCGCATGGGCTGCTTTTCCTTTGATACGGATCACCTTGGATACAAAACCATTGCCACTGTTGCTTCCCAACCGGATTCCCTCTAAGGAAATATGATGCGCCAGTGCCACATCCACATCATCGAAAGCACCGATGCGGATCAGTTCACATTTTCCACCACCGTAAGTGATCTTGCCATCAGCGATCAGCTGATTCTTGAATTCGATCTCACCGTACTCTTCCGCCGGTGTGGCGAAGAAGATCACCTGTCCATCCAGCTTCTGTGCCACCTCTGCATCCGTAAGTGCCAGCGCCGCTCCGATGACTCCTGCCAGCTGTGCGTGATGTCCACAGCAGTGAGCTGCCTGTGTCTCCTGATTTGCATGTGCATGCTGCGGAATCCTCAGGGCATCCAGTTCTCCGATCAATGCCAGGGATGCATTTCCGGCCTTTTCTTTATTTAAATAGGCTTTTGCTCCGGTGATGGCCAGATCTGTCTGTACCGGCAGCTGTAAGCTCTTCATAAAATCCACGAACTTTTTCGAAGTGCGGAATTCCTTGTAGCCCAGCTCTGCATGATCGTAAATATCTCTTGCGAACTCTACGATGGTCTCCCGGTTGTCATCTATGATCTTAAGGATTCTCTGTTCTGTCGTATCAAAGGTTGCTGCCACGGTGTCATCCTCCTCGTCTTTTATATCCTAGTAAATCTATATGTTTTCTATGTTTTAGATGATATTACCTTATATTTCCTAGTTTGTCAATAGGGTTAGTATGTATTTATATAAAAAAGTTAGGTAACAGTTCAGCCATGAACATATTTGCCCGCAAAATCATGCAAGCATGATTTCTGTGCCCAGATATGTTCATGGCTGAACTGTTACCTATATTTACTTACTTATTTACTCTCTATTCTTCAATACTTCCGCAGGCACCAGCTTGTTCAGTCTGCCCACCAGCAGGAAGTTGATCACCAGATAGCAGATCAGGATGCCTCCGTAGATCATGCCGTACAACTGCGGCGGGAACTGTAAATCCATTCCGATGGCCACATTGGAAATAAAATACGGGAAGATCAGATCCATGGACCATTTTGCCAACGGTACTCCCAACAATGCTCCCAACATTATAATATAGAAGTTCCCGTCCAGATACAGTCTGCGGATCTCTCCCTTTCGGTAGCCGAATACTTTCATCAGGGAAATGGAGAATGCAGAACGGTCGATCATGACCTTCATCATCAGATACATGACGATCATGAAGATCAGTGCGGAGATGGCCGCCAGCATGCTGACCATAGGTCCCATCATATCCGTAAATATCTGAGAGCTTTCCTCAACGTTTTCTCTGGATACCGTAGAATACAGTCTGCCGTTGTCGATGTCCAGTGCATGATCGGCGAATACTACATTATAATAGTCGTCTTCCTGATCGAACAGTTCCTGCATGGCATCCCGGTCTAAAAATACATAAACACCGGAGGCAAAATGAACGATATCTTTGACAGTAAACGCATAATCTCTCTCGTTCACTTCATCGGAAAGCACCAGTTTGTCACCGACCTTCACGCCAAATTTCTGTGCTGCGGCGCTGGAGATCACGATCTCATTTTTCTTATTGCTGGTCTCCACCGGAAAATATGGATTATCCTTATCGATTCCCAGTACCGTCACATCCAGATTATAACCGTAAGCCTCTTTTTTCAGACTCTCCACATAAGCCGGAGTACCATCCTCCGGCACATCCTCCGTGGGATATTTGTAAGTATACATATAAGCATAGGTCGTCTCATCCAGGCAGGCGTCTCCAAAGTTCTTACACAGAACATAGCAGTCTACAGAGATCAAAAGTACCAGCAGGCAGATAAACATACCGATCACCACCGCCACGGCAGAACGCATCTCCCGAAGGAGCTGACGGACCTGGAATCTGTGAAGGAACTTCATATTTCCCAGATTTACATCTTGTATCTTCCCGGCCCTGCCTGCGGTCTGTTCATTTCGAAGCAGAGACAGTGCCGTGCGCTTCAACTTCTTGCTGATCACCAGACAGTTTACCAATGCGGCCGTCACCGGCGGCATGACCAGACTGTAGACCAGCAGATAGGCCGGAGTCACGATTTCCATGGGTGGCAGGGAAAAATACACGATACTGTCCTGCATCTGCCAGCCGGTACCATACTTCGAAAAGCCCAGGACACAGCCGACCGCACCTCCTAAGAAGGAGATCATCATGGGATTGAGCAGATAATGGAACAAAAGCTGCCCTCGCGTCACACCCAAAGCGTACAGCGCACCGATGACGTTGCTCTCTTTTTCAATATTATGTACCACAAATACGGAGATCACGTAAGTGAACATGACCATCAGGATAATACCGGATACCATACCGGCATATTTATTGATGATCACATCCCCGCTGGCGGCATCGATTCTGGGATTATCCCCTGCCACCAGAAACTGTGTCAGATTGTCGATATCGAAAGTAAAATACTCATCGATCATATCATTGGCTTCATCCTGCAGTTCCTGCACACCGTCCCGCAGTTCCCTGCTGCCATCCGCAATCTCATCCACGGCATCCGTATAATCGATGATTCCTTCCCGGAAATCCTCCAGATCCGCCAAAGTATCCTTCGCGTCCTTCAAGGAATCCCGCAGCCTGGCATCCACACTGCTGCCCTCTGCCATCAGCTGGTCCAGCTCTTCCTTATAATTGTCGGCAGTCAGTTCTACCTGAATATCACTTTCTTCCAGCTGTGCCTCCACCATATCCATCAGTGCATCCACCACGGCATCTGTGCCGTCTACCAGAGGCTCACTGGCGGTATAAAGCACGCTCAGTCCCTGGAACAGCTCCTGGGATCCTCCGGCTGCTTCTCCGACACCGGCGGTATAGGCTTTCACCCCATCCCGAAACTGTGCCACGGTGTCCAACTGACTTTTCACTGCAGACAGCTGCCCCGCTGCCTGGGATGCCCCCATCTGTGTAAAGACAGTTGCCAGCTGATCCAGCTGCTCTCCGTAACCGCCAGCCGTCAGTCCCGGAAAGCTGATCCCGTATGCCGCATAAGGTTCCAACTCTGCCTGGAGCTGTTCATTCACCATGCCCAGAATGGCATTAAAAATAGCATCAGCTCCCTGATTCAACGCAGCACTGTTTTCCGTGATCTGACTCATACCGCCCACCAGTGCTCCGCCGCCGGCAGAAGCTGCATTAACTCCGTCCGTGTAGGATTTCACACCATCCCGGAACTCCTGCAGATCTTCCAGAGACTTTTTCGCGTCCTGCAGGTTCTGCCGCAGGGATGCGGTGTAGGCATGAGGATTAGCGATCATGGCATTCAGCTGTTGTTCATAATTTCCTGAAGTCAGTGTCACTTCCACTCCGGCATCCTTCAGGCTGTCATTCACCTGTTCCAGCATGGCATCAAACAACTCATCCGCCGCATCCGTCAGTTCTGTATTATGATCCGCCAGTTCATCCACACCGTCCACCAGCTCATCCACGCCATCCAGAAGTTCCTGGATACCATCCTGAATATCGTTCTTCGTCTCTTCCGCATCTGCCAGCATTTCCAGAAAATAAGTATCCGTCACCTTACTGCGGTCCAGTTCGAAGGATTGTAACAGTTCCTTCAGTTCCTGATCCGTCATGGTATCATTCAGCAGATAGGTGTAAGTATAATCCTCCGTCCGGAAATTCTGTCCGCCTGCTTTCAGAGCTTCATAATCCTCTGCCGTGACAAATCCGAAGCCAAACAGATTGCTGTCTACAGTGGTATCTGACGTTTTCTCAAAAGCAGCATCGTAATCCGGCGTGCTGCCGATTCCGGCAACGGTGAACTCTTTTCCCCCAACGATAAAGATATCTCCTAATTGCAGCTCATGTTTTTCCGCATAATGCTGTTCCAACAGGATCTCTCCCTGTGCCGGAATTTCCTCCCCTTCTGCTGGAACGAACAGATCTACCGATTCTCTTGCCTGATAGACACGAAACGTGGACTGTCCCAGATGAAAATCCAGGGAAAAATCCATCTGCAGTGTCACACCTTTTTCCGTGATCTGTGCGGTCTCTTTTTCGGTCAGCGGAACAAAAACGCCAAACTGTCCGTCCTCTCTGTGATGGACACGTCCGCTCTCCTTCGTCCCCTGCATAATAGTCTCGGCAGCTCCCACAATAGCCACCACCATATACATGACCAGTGCCACCAGGAAAAACAGTGCCAGATACCGAAGCAGGTTTTCCCGGATATCCCGAAGTACTCGTTTGCTTAATATCCTCTGCATCCTACAAATCCTCCAGTTCTGCCGCAGGAACACGTTTCTCGTTCCGATAGTTCTTGCTGATCTGTCCGTCCTTGATCATAATGACCTGATGTACCATGTTTTTAATGGAATTATTATGCGTAACAATAAGCATCGTAGTGCCATACTGTCTGTTGATATCCTCCAGCAGTATCAGGATGTCCCGGGAAGTCCTGGAATCCAGCGCACCCGTAGGCTCATCGCATAACAGAAGGCTCGGATTCTTGATTAAGGCTCTGGCGATGGCACAGCGTTGCTGTTGTCCGCCGGAAAGTTGTGCCGGGAACTTGTTCTGATGTTCCGTCAGTCCCAGTACCTGCAGCAGTTCCTCCATATTCAAAGGATTCTTCGTCAGATACTGGCAAACCTGGATATTTTCCTTCACCGTCAGATTCGGCACCAGATTATAAAACTGGAAAATAAAACCCAGCTTCTCCCGACGGTAATTGGAAAGTGCTTTACTGTTAAGCCCCGCCACCTCCTGTCCATCCACTACGATGGAACCGGAATCCACGGTATCCAGTCCTCCGATGCAGTTGAGCAGCGTGGATTTGCCGGAACCGCTGGTGCCCTGGATGACACACATTTCACCTTGTTCCACTCCTGCGGTGATTCCCTTTAATACCTGTACATAACCGCCGCCTTCTCCATAGCTCTTCTTCAGATCCTTCACTTCCAGATACATATCCTGCCTCCTCATCACTAATGATAATGATTTTCATTAACATAACACTGTTATGTTAATGCTCTGAAACAGCACCCCTGCAAAGTCCAAACTTCCTTGGGGTGCATTGTATTTTAGCTTTCTGTCATTATGCCCATCCATCCGCGCACCAGATACATCGTCAAGGCATCCACATGCTTCAATGCCACTCTCTCTTCTGTCTCATGCAGAAACAGGTGTACAAAAGTATCTACCATAATGTGGGCCATCCAGTGTGTCATGTAATCATCGACCCGCGGTCTTCCGGTGGCATTCGTCACCATATCGCATAATCTGCGGTACTGCTGCTCCGAGATATCCACGACCTCATCCAGACAATTTTCAAATCGGGACCCCTGAGATTTCGTCAGGAGCAGCAGAAAGGCCTCCCGGTTCGCATACATCTGCCGGATGATCTGTCTGGATGCTTCCAGATCCCCGTCATCCGCAATATCCAGCTGTGCCACCTGATCCTCGTTGTGCATCTCTGTGGCATAATGTTCTTCCATTATTGCATACAGCTGCCGCAACGGCTCTTCCACCAGTGCTGCCAACAGATCTTCCTTATCCTTGAAGAAAAAATACAGCGCCCCTGTGGTCACTCCGGCCTCTTTACAGATATTCCGCAGGGAAGCTTTCATATATCCTTTTTCCAGGAACTCCCTTTTGGCACATTCCAGAAGGTGCTGCCTGGTTTCTTTATTCTCATTTTGCGTTTCCTGTTTTAAGGGCATTGCGATCTCCTTCGGGAATAATACTCCTCTCATAGAAAGCATCCCCTGCCTGCAAGCAGTCAGGTATGTTTTCTATGGAAGAGTTTATTCTATCATATGTTCACTCGTTCACATAACGTTGTTATGTCTGCATTATAAATAAAAACAGGATTGCTGTCAACCCTGTTTTTATTTTCGTCATTTCGTTTTATTTTGTTTTCAGCTGTTCGATCTTTTCCTGTAAATCTGCAATGGCTCTCTGGCTGTTCTTAATGGTCTCGCACTGCTTCTCAAAAGGAGGCTCCGGCATATCGCTGTACTGTTCAAAATAGATCTTGCCGATCTCCAGATAGTTCTTCTTCATGACTTCCTCGCAGGTAGAGATCTGGCTCTTCAGATTAGCAATGGCTGCCAGTTCTTTTGCTTTGTCTGCCGCTACTTTTCCCTTTTCGGTGATGGTATCACCGATCTTCTCTATAATATCCATCGTATGATCTCCTTTCTCTTCCTACCGCCCGTACTTTGGATCTGTCTGTCCTTCCCGTCCGGGCTGTTTCGGTTTCCATATTCCGTGTGTATTATTGTACCTTCTTCCGGATACCGCGTCAAGTATAAGCGCTACTTGCGCATTTCAAAGAATCTGTGCTATAATCGCCTTGTAATACTATTGGAGGTGACATCATGCAGCCGCTATATACCACTCTGAAAGTTAATAATGAGATTGAATTGTGCGAAGTATCCGATCCCGATTGCAAGCAGCTCATCGAGAGAGCATTGCTGAAAAACCGGATTTCTTATTATATCCGCTGGCCGAAGGCTTCCTTCTTCAGCCGCAAAAAAGATGCCTGTATCATCTGCATCAACGACAATGTCAAGGATGCTGCGGAAGAGATCGTCCGCGGGATCTGTGACGAATCCGGATACAATGTGCGCTTTATTTTAAAACGTTCCTCTAATAACTATTTATAGACCCTTAAAGCACATAATTTTATGTTTTTTTCGTTTATTGATTGATTTTTTCTCACTAACGGATCATAATGATGATATCATCTAATACAAAGGAGGGGCTTTCTAATGGAAAAGCGTGTTAACAAGCATGTATTTGCCTGGGTTTTCTGCTTTTTACTTGGTGAGTTGGGTGTTGATAGATTCGTCAGAGGTCAGGTTGGTCTCGGAATTTTGAAGCTTCTCACTGCCGGTGGCTGCGGAGTATGGAGCCTGGTCGACTGGATCATTGCTCTTACCAAGGCATACGGTGCTGCTTATGCCGGTTCCGAAGAAGTTGTATTCGTAGACGGTAAATATACAGCATAATCACAGGATAAAAAAAGCTTTTGCCGGAGACGACAAAAGCTTTTTTCTTTTTATAGGTTGCTGATCATGAACAAAAACATAAAACAAACTATATTTCTTATTTCTATTATTGCACTACTCCTGCTTTTCCTGTGGTTCTCAGGATATCAATGCCCTTTACTATTCTTTTTTGGCATTCCATGCCCTTTCTGTGGAATGACCAGAGCATTTTTATGCCTATTAAGCGGTGATCTTACAACAGCCTTTTATTATCATCCTCTCTGGCCTGTAGTATTGGGAATTTTTATTATTTTTCCTCTTTGGAAATTCCGGCTTCTTCACTTATCGGACAAATGGATCGATCATGGGGCTTTTGCGATTGGAATTCTGTTCTTGCTCTGCTTTATCATAAGGCATGTAACACATTCTCCCATTGTACAGATTGATTTTACAAAAGGTATTTTTCATTTCTTTTCATATATGAATATATGAAAAAGGAGCTGTAATACAGCCCCTTTTTTCAATGCTCTTATGCAATCGCTTTATCCGTTTTCTCAATCAAAATCGAATTTGGTGTAACGCTCATACATAGCGCCATAACGGAATCTTGCCATTTCATTTTTCTTGAGGACATCTTCCTCGGATCCCCTGTACTGACAACGCAGGCAGTAGTATTCCTTCTTATCCTTATCGTAGAACATATCCATATCGATATCTCTCATGAAGCAAGAGGGACATCTGTAGTTTAATTTGCCTTTTCCAGCTTGAGCCATGTTGCAACGACCTCCTTATCCTTGATTTTGGAATTGTAACCCAGTGTAAACATCGGGGAGAATGCATATCCTTCCTTCACATATCCGACAGCGCCTTCTGCATTGGTGCTCATGGATACTGCGGTCTCGATCTGAGGAATGACAGCTCTTACTTCGTCAGCCTCTGCCTTCTCCATCTCACGGCACTTGTACTCGTAATCCAGAGTCTCTACCTCGTCACCCTTTTTGGTGCTCAGGGTGATACCCAGCATGTCCTCAGAGTACTCAGTGGTACCATAGCATGCTACGATGTACTCGTTCAGTTCTACTTCTGCGTTCGGATCGCTCATCTCCAGGATCTTACGCTCGATCTTGATTGCTGAGCTGCCTTCCTCGAAGGAAACGATGGTCTGTAATTTTACGGTCAGATCATAGAACTCGATATCTACGGGATCCAATGTCAGGATTCTGGTGCTGCCTTCCTGAGAGAAATGAGCCTTGGTACGGCACAGGCACAGATCCACTTCTTCACCGTTGTGTTTTAACTTGGCACTTCTAACGGTACCTTCTCCTGCATAATGTGTGAAGTAACCTGCACGGTACTTCTCCTGGATCAGGAAAGGATAGGAAGCATCGGTCACATGCTTGGTGCCGATACCTACCGGCCACTCCAGCTTTGCAGCGTAAGGGCGCAGGTCTACGATAGCACCGCCCTGATCCATATTTACGCAGGCACGCATGAAGGGATCACAGTACCAGAACAACTGCTTGTCGGAACCGTACAAAATATCTCTCCACAGAGCACACTCAGGCTCGGTGTAGGTCTTCTTCTGACGATAGTAATCAGCGAACTCCGCCATGGTCATATCGGTAAGCTTGCCTTCCTTCTTCAGGTCGCCGTAATACTTCATACCGTCTTCATAACTCTTCTTCAACAGTTCGTAAGGCTGCTCCCAACGGCCCATTTTGTTCAGCCAGCCGGGTCCTACGAACATCATGTTGTATGCGTATCCGTTGTTGTACTTCTCCAGGGAACGATACTGATCGATCAGGTTGTACAGATAAGGATACTCCCAGGTCTTGGTGTCATAGATCATACCACGCAATACGTTCTGAGGATGGGTTCCGAAGTTGGAGCCATTGCCGTCATAGCATGCCAGCAGGTCTCTGGACAGGTGAGGGATTGCTACTACACCGCTGTCCTCAGCTTCGTTGGCTGCAGGTGCATGGGTATTCTGCTTGGAAGGGATCCAAGGTGCCCAGGGGCCGCCATCCATGAAGGTATACCAGGAGTTGTTGCAGGTATGATATGCCTTGGGGCCTTCCTCCCAACAGGTTGCTACCGCACATTTTACGGTAGGATAGGTTGCTTTGATATAATTGGTCAGATCTGCATCCATGTAGTAAGATCCGGTGGATTCGGGATAGAATCCGAACTTCTCATGGAACTTGCAGAACACATCATCCACGATAGACTTTTTGTCTTCCATGGAGAACATCCAGATACAGAAATCCTTGGTCTTGTACTTCTCACGGAACTCTGTGCAGGGCAGACCTAACAGAGACAGTGCGATCTCATCACCGTACTTCTCGTGATCTGCCTTAGCCAGTGCTACCGCTTCGTCATTGAACAGGGAAGCATAGGTCATCTGAATGGTAGTCTTCAAACCATTCTTATGCGCAGTTTCCTGCTGAAACTTGAAAATATCCAGAGATTCTGTCAGTAGTGCTTTTCTGCCCAGATCCTCTTCTTTGCCGTGTCCGGTTACTTTTTCCGCATACTCGGGAACCATCTCCGGACGGTGAATGATATTCACGATAAACTTATCCATCTTTTCCTCCATCTCGCCATTTGGCATCTTATATCGTGAGCATAGCTCACTCAATGCATTTCGCAAAATCACACTTGCAAGCAAGTGATTTTGCTTCATTATATCATGATTCGCACCTACGGTGCTTACCGTTGCTTCGCAACGATCATGATCAAATTCGCCGTTCGCCAATTATGCAAGCATATTGGCTCACTTGCACTCATTATATCATCCTCCCCGCATTGCGGGAACGAATATCACATTACTTCTGAAAGTCTCTGATCACTTTCAACGCGGGCAGTGCATTTCCATCATAATCGAACAGTGCCTGATTGGCCCACTCGTTTCCGCCCGGACCGGGATCCTGAATATAGTTCAGGGATTCCTCGTTGGCCCAGCCACAACCGGGCATTGGGATCCATGCCGGCTCCCAGTAGTAGAAACCTTTTCCTCTGCCATCCGGAACCTGCGCAATGCGTTCCATGACCTTCTGCATAAATGCAGCCTGTCCTTCCGGTGTCATAGGATACTCCACCGCCTCTGCAAGGTGGGGCTTGGTCGCTATGCCCTTGCGCTGTTCCGGTGACAGCTTTTCCCTGTCTGCATAGTCCTCCATGGTGAAGCCCATGGATACCTCTGCCACAATGACATCCTTCTGATATCTCTGAGAGAGATCGTTCATATTATTGGTCAGGTCATCAATGGTTCCGTGCCAGAAGGGATAATAGGACAGTCCGATGACATCGAAGTCCTCTCCTCTCTGTACATAGGCATCAAACCATTCTCTGCAGCGGGCATTGTTGCCGCCGCAGTCCAGATGAAGCATCACTCTGCTGTCCGGTGATACTTCTCTCACCGCACGGATGCCAGCACTGATGAATCTTGCAATATTGTCAACGTTGTCCCATTTTCCGTGGGGCCACATCAGACCATTGGTGATCTCATTCCCCACCTGTACCATCTCCGGAAGCAGATCGAGACGCTTTAATTTCAAAAGCACATCCTTTGTGTAGTCATACACATGCTTCTCCAGTGCATCCGCATCTGCGTATGCCCACTCCTTGGGTGGGAACTGTTTGCCGGGATCTGCCCAGAAATCACTGTAATGCAGATCCAGCAGATAGCTGTAACCCAGCTTTTTGCCTGCGGAAGCCAGTGCCACCAGTTTTGTAAAGTCACTGGTACCGGCTCCGTAAGGCTTGCCGTCCTCACTGTAAGGATCATTCCAGAGACGGATGCGCAGAGAGTTGGCACCGTATTTTTTCAGGATCTCCAGTGCGTCCCCCTCTTTGCCTTCGTCATAAAACCTTGCACCGAGAGCTGTCTCCTCCGGCAGACTCGATACATCCATACCTTTGATAAATTTATCCATAAATTTAACTCTTTGTCTCCATGTCATACGTTTATCCTAAAGAATCCATTCCATGGATTCTCCCAGGTTAAACCGCCGAAGCAGTTTAACCCTTCACGGCACCACCGGTAATACCTTCCACATAGAACTTCTGCATGATGACAAACAATACAGAGATGGGAATGGATACCAGTACACCACCTGCACAGAACTGACCAAAGTAAGTATTGATCAGGCTCTTATCCAGCATATTGTACAGACCGATAGCAACAGTCCACTGGGAAGAAATACCGGAATTCAACATCAGCTTAGCATATACGAAATCCATCCAGGGGGACAGGAAGGAGCTGATAACTGTATATACAATGATGGGACGGCTCATGGGGATAACAACCTTCCAGAAGATCGTAGCCTCACTGGCTCCATCCAGATAAGCGGCCTCGCGCAGGGAATTCGGGATCGTATCGAAGAAGCCCTTTGCGATCAGGTAACCCAGACCGGAACCGGCAGAATATACCAGGATCAGTCCGAGGTGCGTATTGGTCAGGTTCAGAGTCTTCAGAATGAAATATACTGCGATCATGGACAATACACCGGGGAACAGATTCACAATAACTGCGGCGTTCATCAGCGGCTTACGTGCCGGGAAACGCATGCAGGAGGTCGCATAGGCCACCATCAGTACAAAAGCAGTGGAGATCACACATACCACACATGCAATGATGAAGGTGTTCTTGAACCAGTTCGGGAACTGTGCCACACTGTCTGCGGAAAACAACAGGTTCTTATAATTGACCAGGCTCCATTCCTTCGGGAAAAAGGTGCTGGTATTCATGCCGGTGTATGCACTGAAGGAGGTGACCACCAGCCATACGATGGGCACCAGCCAGACAAATGCCAAAAACGCCAGTAACAGGTTATGTAATAAAGTCTTAATAAATCTCTTCATTAACGGAACGCCTCCTCTCTGTCACCCTTCAGGAATCTGCTGAAGGCAATGAGGGTAAATACCGCACAAAGGATAAACACGATAATACCGATGGCGGATGCCATCTTGTAATTGTAATAACTCTGTGTCAGATTGAACAGCCAGGTGATCAGCAGGTCCACTTCCTTCGCCTGGGAGTTCGCCATGGCCTGATTGGTGGTGGTATATACACCCTGGGTCAACAGATAGATTACGTTAAAGTTATTAATATTCTTGACAAAATCCGTTACCAGAGAAGGTCCGGTGACGAACAGCATATACGGCATGGTGATATGAATAAAGCTCTGCAGAGGAGTAGCTCCGTCAATCTTCGCACTCTCCAGCTGGTCAGAAGGAATATTCATTAACACGCCGGTAGCGATCAGCATCTGGTAAGGAACACCGATCCAGATATTGATCAGGATGATCATTACATGTGCCCATCCGGGAGCGGACAAAAACGGAATATAACTGGTGCTGATCGCGCCGATATCTCTCAGCCACTGGGTAATTCCCGCATTGGCACAGATTGTGTTCATGATACCGTTGTTAGCGAAGAAGTTACGTACCAGAAGCAAGGAAACGAACTGGGGAACTGCGATCGTTACAATGAACAGCGTTCTCCACAGCTTCGGCAGCTTCGTTCTCTTATTATTGATCAGCAAGGACAACAGGATACCGCCAAGGTAAGTGGTAAAGGTTGCGAACAGTGCCCATACCAGTGTCCAGATCAAAATCTTACGGAAAGCATAACCGAAGGTAATGGTCATTCCACCGTTGGCGAACAGATTCTTGAAATTGGTAAATCCCACCCAGGTAAACAAAGCGGAAGGAGGCATATGTCCCTGATCATAGTTTGTAAATGCGACAGCGATCAGGATCAACAGAGGAACGATCGTGAAAATAACGACCCCCATGACGGGAAGTGCCAGCAGTGTGATATAGAATTTGTCATTCTTGAACTGCTGCAGATCCTCTACAAACGTATTGATATGTTCTCCTGCCTGTGCTTTTTTCTGAAGCCGGTAAACAGTCACTTCATTCTTAAGCCAGATCACCAGAAATGTAAACCAGATAACAAATGAAACTACGGAGAACAACAAGATCATAAACGAGTTGTCATAATCGTTGAATTCATTCTGCATGGTTACAATGTTGAAAACCGTCTCCTGCTGAACCGTTCCCAAAGTTCCAAAATCACGTACATACTCTGTGGCAAAGCCAAAGGTAAATACAATGACTGCCACTTCGAGCAGAGTCATTAAAATACCTTTGATAATTTGTTTTCTGCGGATATATCCTGCTCCCATCCAGACCAGGGATAATTTTACGAACAGATCTCCTTTTACAACTGCCTCACCGAACTCCTTGAAGAATCCGCCGATTCCGCTCTTTTTCTTCTTCATTCTCTGCCCTCTCCTTTCTTAATATTAAAATAAATAATTTAGTAACTATTCGGAACACCTTCCCGCGTTCATCTGACTAGTTACCTAACCCGGCAGGCAGGAGTCGAACCCACTTACCGGAAACGTTTCCTGTAAAAAAGGCATCCCTCCACTACGTATTATTGTTCATAGCTTCAGGACGCCTTTCTATTCTCTGTATTCGTTCTGCACCAGAACGTTTTCATCATTCATTTGTCACAGAACCGGAACAGATCATCTTCCCAAACTTATTCAGCGGGTACGGAAACACCTTCTACCAGCTCATCCAGTGCTGCCTGGATACCAGCTTCATCATCAGCCTTCAGCTGACCCTGAGCTACTTTCTCACCGAAGGTAGCAGCGGGATCCCAGTACTTACCACCAACAATCTGAACTACACCATAAGCGGACTGCTCAGACAGAGCTGCAATAGCGGTATTGGAAGAAACTTCCTCGGAACCTGCTACGTTGATATTGGAAGGTCCGATCTCTCTCTCTGCGAAACGTACTGCCTGGTTGTCTTCGTTGGTGATCCAGTCAGCCAGCAGAGTTGCCCATCCTGCATTTGCAGAATACTTGTTAACACCTACCAGTTTGAAGCCTGCTACAGAGCCCTGCTGGATCTGCTTGTCGCCACAGGTATAGGTAGGAAGCTTGGTAGCTGCGTAGCCATCACCAAAAGCGGTCTGAGCTGCGGTTGCATCCCAGGTACCGGAAACTACTGCACACAGATCACCGGAAGCGATCTGGTTAGATACGTCACCATCAGCGATCGGAAGGAATGCGCTGTTGCCGGTGATGTTCAGCATAGCCTGTACCACCTGTACACCGGTAACGCCATCAGCGCTGGTGCCGTTCCAGTCCATAGCAGTGCTGCCGTCATCATTCAGTGCGGTAGTGAAGCCTGCACCATAGAAGAAGGAAGCGTTATACCAACCGGAAGCAAGAGTCATACCAACCTTCTTGCCAGCCTTATCAGCTGCTGCAAGTAAGGTATCCCAGCTCTGTGCATCTTCGGGAGTTACTAAAGTGGAATTGTAATATAAGAAATAACCGTTATCAGCACTCATAGGGAATGCATACAGTGTGCCGTCCTTGGTTGCTGCATCTACAGAACCGGGAGCATTTGCGCTCTTAACATCAGCTACGCTCTTGCCTGCATAAGCTTCCAGAGCTGCATCCATTTCATCAACGGACTGCAGGGCACCTGCATTTACCAGATCGATCAGCTGATCAGATGCGAAAGCATACACATCAGCAGCAGCCTCAATATCGGCTAAAACAGTATCCTTAGCTGTGGACTCGGATTCGGTACCAAGCTGGATATCGAAGTTTGCATAATCTGCATAATGCTCCTTGAAGGAATCGATCATGCCCTGTAACATGGTCTGATCTTCCTCAGCACCCCAGATTCTCAGGGTAACGTCCTGCTTCTCAGCGGGAGCGGTCTGCTGTGCAGCCTCGGTGGTGGTTGCTGCTGCAGAAGTTGCTGTGGTATCTGTTCCGGCATTTGCAGAAGCATCAGAGTTTCCACAAGCTACCAGAGAGAATGCCATAGTCAGTGACATTGCTAAAGCGACTAACTTTTTCATTTTGTTATCCTCCTGTTTTGCAAGTTTGTGCGTATTGCGCAACCGCTTGTCTACAATAATAGTTTAGCAACATTTCCTTATGTTGTCAATTTATAATAATGACTGATATTGAGATCTAAAATTGTGCACTTTGTACAAGTGCGTTTTGAAACCATTGATTTTACTGGGTTTTCTGTATATCCAATTTCTTCAAAAATTCAATTTTTACCCTTGTATTTTGAAGTTTTTTTGGAAAACGTTTTTCTAAATTATGTCTTGTCATTTCAAGATCAGCCCTTCGTGGACTCTTTCAGGATGATTTCATAGTCCAGAAGTGTCTTGTCCGGAACCGTTTTCCCGTGAATCATGTCCAGCAGCACCTGGCAGGATCTTCTGCCCAGCTCTGTGATATTGAATTTCAGCGAGGTTATGGTAATCGGATAATTTTCCAGAATACGACTGTAATGGCAGGATGCCACTTTCATCTGATCCGGGATCCGCACACCCATGTGAGAAAGCTTTCTTACCACCTCATCGCAGATGTAGTCATCCTGGCACAAAATACACTCCACACCGCTCTTTTTCAGCTCTTCCACGGCCTTTTCCACCATAGCCTTGCTGCTCAAGTCCGTGTAGACCAGATCCGGATTCAGCTTGCGTTTGCCTTTGCGGTAAGCTTCCTCATAGCCCTGATATCTGCAACGGTTGACCATCTGATCCATATCACTGCCCAGATATGCAATATTCTGTATGCCCTTGGCAAACAGTACCGTCACCAGTTCTCTGCAGGCTCCCACATTGTCGTGGTCCACCTGTACCACATCATCGTCAGGGATTTTTCCCACTGCAACGAAAGGAATCTGCTTCTGTTTCAGGAATTTTACATATTTATCGTTCTCATAGGTCCTGGTAAGGATCATTCCGTCCACTTTCCGGTTTTTGATCAGCCGCTCCAGCGGTCTGGTATCGTTTCCATTCGTCGTCACCACGATAATATCGTAGTCATTGGCCTGCGCCACCTCTTCCACACCGTACATACAGGTATGGAAAAAGGGGATATCCACCAGGGTATTGACCTCCGGCAGGATAATTGCGATATTATTGGTCCTGGACTGTGCCAGGCTCTGTGCTGCCGCATTGGGATAAAAGCCATGTTCTTCTATGTAGTCGAGAATCCGGTCTCTGGTAGCGGCCCCAATACGGCCTTTCCCTGAGATTGCCCTGGAAACCGTGCTGGCAGACACCCCCAGTTCTCTCGCTACATCATGAATCGTCATCGCCTTGTCATTCTCTGAATGATTGTTCATATCAAGTCACGCCTTTCCGTGACCTGCAATCCTTGGATTGCAGACACACTATTCTCCCCATCCTTTGCGCAATCCGTTTTTTTCATATCATTTTATTGCCATTTTATGCGCAAACGATTGTTCATGTTTATAGTAGCATCTTAAGATGTGGCTTTCAATGCACCTTTTTACACAAATTCCCTTTTTATTTCTATACAATAGTTACAAAAGGGCAGGTTTTTCTGAAGTTATTTAAGCTATTTTGCAAGGATCCGCTTCCGGAACTGTTTCCATTTTTTCTAATTGTGCTGATTTTCAGGAAAGCTATCCGCCACGCACAGTTTCCCATATCCCACCCGGTCATTGGGGTATTCTGTCTCTCCCCGCAGGGGTCTTGCGCCTTTTCTGAGACAGGCTTTGACCTTTTCTCCGTAGAGGAAGGGATCATTCCCCTGCACGATCCCCCATTCCATCAAAAGCGCTGCCGCACCACTAACAATGGGCGCTGCGAAGGAGGTGCCGGTCACGGGAGTAAAACTGCCGTAGACATTCGGAGCCTGGATATTCACACCGGGAGCCACAAGATCCGGCTTGGTCAGTCCCGCAGCAGCCACACCAATGGTTCTTGTGCTATCCGCATAGCCTCTGCCGGAGAAATCGGCATAGGTATCATAGACCTGGTCATAGGCTCCCACGGTGATCACCTTGGCTGCGGTAGACGGAATGGTCAGTGTCACCTGGGGTGTGGCACGGTAGAATCCGGTACTCTCCCCGATTCCGCTTCCCGCTGGGAGATACAGATAATATTGTCCTGTCACGGTCACTACCGGTTCCAGCCGGATTGTCCAGATCCCTGCATTGATGTAGCTTCCCTCTGCCGGGATCATGTCCAGATAGATTTCCTGTGCCACCGCATAGGGCAGAGGCTCTCCCAGATAAACCAGTATTCTAGTCTGTTCCAATTCCAGCGTGTATTTTCCTCCCTGGATATTTGTGGACAATTCTGCTTTCTCACCTCCCGGGGCCTGCAGTCTTATCCGGAACACATCGCTGTAATTTTTCCATAGCTGTATGTTCAGGTTTCTCTCATAATTGCCCACAGCCAGTTCCACGCGGCCGTCCCTTGTTATATTGCCGGCAAAATGTCCTCTGGCGGCTCCTTCGTTGCCGCTGCCCACGCATATCACCGTCCTGCCGATCTCCGAAGCATTGTCCAGGAACCTCTCCAGCAGAGAACTTCCATCGTGGGAACCGTAGCTGTTGCCGAAGCTCAAATTGATGACAAGAGGCATATTTAACTGTCTGGCTTTCCGCAGCGCATAAGTAACGCCTCTCATAATCTCCGTGGTCCGGGGAAAACCTTCCTCCCTGGGAAGTCCCAGTTTCACGATGATCAGTTCCGCCTCCGGGGCTGCCCCGGTATAGAGACCGTCCGCACTTCTCCCGGCGGCAATCCCTGCCACTGCCGTTCCGTGGCCGGTCAGATCCCTGCTGGGGATCAGGCCGTACCGTTCCAGAACACTGCTGTTCAGTGCCCGGTTGATTTCCTCCTCCGTATATTCAGTCCCGATGGGAAATCCATCCGGTGTCCTCCCATATCCCGTATCGCCCGTTTCCTCCGGCGCTATCTGATTCTGTGGCAATGTCGGATTCCGCAGCGTCTCCTGCTCCCGTGATGCGGCCTGCTTTCCCGGAATTGTCTGATCCCATGGTATCGTCTGATCCCATAGATACCGTATCCTCGTACTGCCATCTGCCTTGCGGAACACCTCCAGATCCCAGGTGATCCCGGAATCCAATACAGCCAAAAGAACGCCCCTTCCATTCAGAAAAGGCGTTCTTCTTGTCACCGGTGGAAAGCAGGATGCGCCGTCCGGATCTGTCTGCTGATAGTAAAACCGCTTAGGCTTCTCCACATACTCGATCTCCGGAGTCTCCGATACGGTATCTACCAGTGTCTCCGGTACCGTAAGGATCGCATATCCGGCAATCAGCTCTTCCACCACAATATTCTGTTCCCGCAGTCCGTCCAGACTGCCATGATATTTTACGATCAGCTCCCAGCTGCGACTCTCCGCACTGTAACCGACATTCAGACTTTCCGTCTGTTCCCGTTCTTCCTCCGGGGTCTCCAATGCAAGATTCAGGATGTTTTCCAGTTTCTGGTCCATGGGCACTCCCCATTACTTCCGCTTCTTACATCTTATGTCCCATGTGGGAAATCATTCCGGAAAAGTCAGGTCTTACGCCTCTTTCGGAATCTGTCCATCCACATGAAGGATATGGTTAATCAGCCAGTCCGTCAGGTAGTTCAGAATATCCATGATCTGCTCATCCTGATTCCCTTCATCTTTCTCATGCTGATCAATAAATTCATCCAGTTTCTTGATAAATTCCTGATGCTGGATCTTCTGGGTAAAAATCTTTTTGTACTGGATGGATTCCATATACGCTTCTTCATCTGAAAAATGTTTTACGGTATAATCACGCAGTTTTTCCAGAATTGCATCAATCTTGTCATACTTGTCCGGTGTAAACTCTTCCTGCAGCAGTTCGTATGCTTCACTGGCATAGTCAAACAACTGTTTATGCTCCTGATCGATCATGTCAATTCCAATATAGTATTCCGGTTTCATTTCAAACATAACTTCAGCCTTCTTTCGTATCTTTTTTGTATCTTTTCCTGTATCCTAAATATGCACTTTTCGTGCAGAACTTTCAAGTGCTTCCACGCTTTTTATACTTTTTTAAGAATTCCCGCTGCCAAAATCATTCGCCCCAGAATTCCTTCAGCGCCCGGACCGCATATTCCGTATCCTTCATACCTGCTGTCTCCACAGCGGAATGCATGGCCAGCTGAGGCAGTCCGATATCCACGCTGGACACTGATACATGTGCGGTGGAAATATTGCCGAGAGTGGAACCTCCCGCAATGTCGGAGCGGTTGGCATAAGTCTGGTAAGGTACCTTCGCCCGTTCGCAGTAATCCTTCATCTTTGCTGCCGAAATACCGTCAGTGGTGTATTTCTGGCTGCCATGATATTTAATGACGATTCCGCCGTTTAGATACGGGCGGTTGGCAGGATCTGCTTTTTCGGGATGGTTGGGATGTACCGCATGGGCATTATCCGCAGAGATCAGGAAGCTGTCTGCCACCCAGCGCAGATAGCTGCTGTGATCCGCCTGCAATCCTTCCGCGATCCGCTGTAAAATATCTTCCAGAAAAGTGGAATCTGCACCCTGTCTGGTACCGCTTCCCACCTCTTCATTATCGAACACCGCACAGACATTGATATACTCTGCCGGAGTACTCTCCGTAAATGCTTTCGTCAGGGCAAAAGCGCTCTGCAGATCATCCAGTCTGGGAGACAACACGAATTCTCCCTTTGCTCCTATCATTTTTCCTTCCTGTCTGGTGTACAGGAACAGGTCTTCTCCGAGAATCGTCTCAGCATCCACGCCTGCCGCTTCTGCTGCCAGCGCTGCCAGTGTGGGCTTCTCTACTGTTTCCGGCTGTTCCTCCGCATTCTCCGATGCGGTCTGTGCATCGTATGTAGTATGTGTATCATATTCGTCAAATGATACATCCGCAAGCAAAGGCAGCAGATCCACCTGGGGATTGTACTCCACACCCTTGTTCATTTCCCGGTTCATATGGATGGCCACATTGGGGATCACACAGAGATCTCTGTCGATATTCACCAGTCTGCCCTCGATACCGTTCCCGTTCTTCACAGCCAGTCTGCCAGCGACGGAGAGTGGTCTGTCCAACCAGGTGGACAAGATCATGCCGCCGTATTTTTCGGTGTTCAGACGCAGATAATGCTCCTCCACGGTCAATTCCGGCTTCTCTTTGATCTTAAAGCAGGGGGAATCACTGTGGGCTGCTGCCATATGAAAGCCCCTGATGCCGACCTCCTTTTCCGGAATCACAAACGCAATAACGGAAGAATCATTGCGCTCCGTATAATACCGTCCGCCCTTTTCCAGTTTCCATTCTTCCTTTTCCTGTAACTGCTGAAAGCCTGCTGCCTCCAGCATCCTTCCGATATTGGCCACTGCATGAAAACAGGTAGGACTTATTCTTATAAATTCCAGCATCTCCTGTGCTGTCTTCCGAAAATCATTCATTCTGTTCACTTCATCCTTTCCCGGGCCGTCTGTCTGCCTGCGCTGTTCGTGCCCGGAACCATTAGCGTTCCGCACGCATGGGATTATTGAGGAAATCCTCATAAGTCAGACGGATACCTTCTTCCAGCTCCGTCGTATAATGGTAGCCCAGGCTTTCCAGTTTGCTGACATCCAGAAGCTTTCTGGGAGTTCCATCCGGCTTGCTGGGATCCCATTTGATCTCCCCAGTATAACCTACTACCTTCGCTACCAGTTCCGTCAGTTCCCGGATGGTCAGTTCCTTGCCGGTTCCCAGATTCACTGTCTCATCGCCGCTGTAGGTATTCATCAGATACACGCAGGCATCTGCCAGATCATCCACATAGAGAAATTCCCGCAGTGGGGTTCCTGTTCCCCAGCAGACTACTTCCTTCGCGCCGGATACTTTTGCCTCATGGAAGCGGCGGATCAGCGCCGGAAGCACATGGCTGTGGGTGGGATGATAATTGTCGTTGGGCCCGTACAGATTCGTGGGCATGACACTGATATAATCGGTTCCGTACTGTCTGTTCAGGAACTCGCAGTATTTCAGTCCGGAGATCTTCGCCAGTGCATATGCCTCATTGGTTTTCTCCAGCTCAGAAGTCAACAGGCAGCTCTCCTTCATAGGCTGCGGTGCCATACGGGGATAGATACAGCTGCTGCCCAAAAACATCAGCTTCTTGCAGTTGTTCTGCCATGCCGCATGGATCACATTCATCTCCAGGATCATATTTTCATACATGAAATCCGCCAGTGCCTCACTGTTGGCCATGATGCCGCCCACCTTGGCTGCGGCCAGGAACACATAGTCCGGCTTCTCCCTGGAAAAGAATTCCTCCACGGCAACCTGTCTGCACAGATCCAGTTCCTTATGGCTGCGGGTGATGATATTGGTATATCCGTTTCTCTGGAGTGCTCTACAAATAGCACTTCCTACCATACCCTTGTGGCCGGCTACATATATTTTTGCGTCTTTTTCCATGATATTACAGTACTTCCTCTCTTTATTTCTCCTGTTATTCCGCGGTTTCCTTCAACACTACCGCTTCAGCCTTTGCCAGCTTCAGATCGTGCTCTGCCATCAGACGGCACAGTTCCTCGTAGCTGGTTCTCTGGGGATTCCATCCCAGCACCGTGCGGGCCTTCGTCGGATCTCCCCACAGATTGACCACATCCGTGGGACGGTAAAAGGCCTCGCTGACCTCCACCACCACCTTGCCGTTGGCCTTGTTGATTCCTTTTTCATGGATACCGCTGCCCTGCCATTCCAGTTCGATTCCCACATAATGGAATGCCAGTGTGGTAAATTCTCTTACGGTATGCTGTACACCGGTGGCAATAACGAAGTCCTCCGGCTTGTCATGCTGTAGCATCAGCCACATGCATTCCACATAGTCCTTCGCATAGCCCCAGTCTCTCTTGGAATCCAGATTGCCCAGATAGAGTTTATCCTGGATACCGCAGGCGATTCTGCCGGCTGCCAGTGTGATCTTACGGGTAACGAAAGTCTCTCCCCGGCGCTCGGATTCATGGTTGAACAGAATGCCGTTGACTGCGAACATATGATACGCTTCTCTGTATTCCTTCACGATCCAGAAGCCGTACTGTTTTGCCACCGCATAGGGGCTGTAGGGATGGAACGGGGTGTTCTCATTCTGAGGCACTTCTTCCACTCGGCCATAGAGTTCGGATGTGGATGCCTGATAAATACGGCAGGTCTCGGCCAGTCCCACCATACGCACAGCCTCCAGAATCCGCAGCACGCCCAGTGCATCTACATCTCCGGCATATTCCGGTGCCTCAAAGCTTACCTGTACATGGCTCTGCGCTCCCAGATTGTAGATCTCATCCGGTCTGACTTCTCCGATGATACGTACCAGACTGGTAGAATCCGTCATATCTCCACCGTGGAGAACGATCTTATCCTCCCGGATCAGATGGTCGATACGACCGGTATTGCTGATGGAAGATCTGCGGATCAGTCCATGCACTTCATATCCTTTTTCCAGCAGGAACTCTGCCAGATAAGAGCCGTCCTGTCCGGTAATTCCTGTAATTAATGCTTTTTTCATTCTTTGTCCTCGTCTTTCTCTTCAGCTGCTTACGGCTGAAATACAATAGCGTGGGCGCAGGCATCTGCCTTATCCTGTCCACAGAATACACCGGCGATCGCCAGTCCGAAGGGGATGGAAGTCCCCATTCCGCGGGAAGTGATCACGTTACCGTCCACTTCCACGGGGCCTGCAGTCACAGCCGCACCTTCCAGATGATCCTCGAAGCAGGGATAGGCGCATGCTCTCTTTCCCTTCAGGATTCCTCTGTGTCCGAAGATACTGGGAGCCGCACAGATTGCCGCAATGTATTTTCCCGATGCATAAAAAGCATCGATCTGCTGCATCAGGGGCTCACAGGCCTCCAGATTCTTCGTTCCCTGTCCGCCACCGGGCAATACCAGACAATCATATTCCTCAAAATTCACCTGGGACAATGTCATATCCGCAGTCACCGGAATCTTATGTGATCCCATCACCTGTTTTTCTTCCGTAATGGACACCATATCAATGGTCAGTCCGCATCTGCGGCAGATATCCACTACCGTCAGACCTTCTATTTCTTCAAACCCATTTGCCAGAAAAATCGCTATCTTACTCATGGTTTTCCCTCGCTTTCCGTTTTGTTTCCTGTCTCATCTGCAAGTCATACATTCTGACTTTGCACAGTTATGATTAGTATACACAATTTGGAAGCGTAATTCAATTCCCATGGGCAGATATTTACAGATTTCACTGTATTTTCAAGGGAAATCATGTTATACTAAAGAAGTGTTTTAAGTCTTAATTACAGAAGCGAGGCATTAGTATTATGGAAATCGAGCGAAAGTTTACCCTGAAATCCTTACCCGACAATCTGGAAAGCTATCCTTCTCATCATATCGAGCAGGTATATCTGAATTATAATCCTGTGGTCAGAGCCAGAAAACAGGACGATGAATATTATCTCACTTACAAAGGCAGCGGCATGATGGCCAGAGATGAGAGCAATCTTCCGCTGAACGAGGCATCTTATTATCATTTACGGGAAAAAGCCGATGGCAGCGTAATCTCCAAAAGACGCTATCTGATCCCTCTGGAGCATCCCGGATTCAAAGAAGGCTTTCCCACTCCTCCGGCAGATTATTCCCTGACCATCGAGCTGGATGTTTTTGATGCCCCCTTCGCCCCTCTGATCATGGCAGAAGTGGAGTTTGGAAGTAAAGAAGCAGCAGAGGCTTTCGTCCCTCCCGCATGGTTTGACAAAGATGTCACCTACTGCAAGGAATACCACAATTCCTATCTGGCTCTGGAGCTGCATCACGCTCCGGAAAATTCCTAAAATGTAACTGCAGTCATTCAAAATGCACGGTAATTCCCCATCGGGAATCCCGTGCATTTTATTTTTTCTGTCTATACCACTGTAAAACAGCGGATACTTTCTTTCAACTGTCCCACTGCACCGGTCAGATCATCCACCGCATAGGAAATATCCTTCATCTCCTGCTGTAATCCCCGGTTGTTGTTCTTTACCACCGCCAGCTTTTCCGTACTGTCCTCCACGGTTGCTTCCATCTGTGAGTTAGCACTATTGACATTCTGCAGTACCGACAACAGTTCATCGATCTTCTGTCGGAATTCATTCATCATCTCATCCACATGATCCGCAGCCTCATGATAATTTGTGCCCGTATCCTCCAGAGCATCGTAATCTCTCATGACTCTGGTATTCATAAAATCCAAAAGTTTTGTAGCATTTTCGGAAAGTTCTTCCACGCTTTCCACTACCCGGTTACTTATCTCCTGGATATTATTGGCTGACTCTCTGGAGCTGTCTGCGAGCTTGCGGATCTCCTCCGCCACGACTGCGAATCCCCGGCCTGCTTCTCCTGCTCGGGCAGCCTCGATAGACGCATTCAGTGCCAACAGATTCGTTGTTCCAGCAATTCCCAGGATTTCTTCCGTCAGTTCCGTGATCTTGTGGATCTGCCTGCTGTTGGCGATGGACTCCGTCATTGCCGTGTCGATCTCCTTCATCACCCGGGTTGCCTCCTGCTTACTCGCCACCGCCGTTGCCTTCATTTTTCCGGCCCTATCCTTGATATCCGCCGCATAATTGCGTCCATCCTGTGCCACCTCCAGCATGTTCTCCACCGTGATATCCAGCACCCCGGTATCCTGTTGCACCCCTCCGATAGCCTCCGTGACAGACTGCATGCCACCAGCCATCACTCCCAGCTTCTTGGTGGTGTCCTCCGCAGTGGCATTTACCTTTTCCACATTGCAGATAATACCGGTCTGTTTTTCCTCCATATGTCCACAGCCCTCGGTAATCGCCCTTATGATGGTCTGCATCTGCGCCACCAGATCATTGATGGCCATGGATAATCTGCCGACTTCATCCCCCGATTTCACCCGGATCCGTCTGGTGATGTCGCCTCTGTTATTGCGAATGCCCTCCACCAGTTCATCCACCTGCCTCGTAGCATATTTCACCGGACCGATGACCCAGATCCGCAATCCCAGCATGATCACCACGACTACCGCAAGCAGTACCAGACTTGCCACCGCCACAATCATGGGCACTCTGGCCGCACGCTGCTCCATCTGTCCCTGTGCCTGTGCCATCTGCTCTCCGGTGATCTCCAGCATCTGATTCATATAACTTTCAATATGTTCATTGAACATCGGCAGATTCGATGTGGCGGACACATAGGCCTGCGTCTTATTCTCTGCACTGGTGACCAGCAGACTCTCCACGGTCTTTTTGTATTTTGCCAGTTCCGCAGAAGCACTGTCAAACGCCTCTCTCCGGGCATCCCCCTCAGACAGCAGTCCTTCGAACTCCGTCATCTGTTGTTCCATATCAGTGATCTCCTGCAGGATCTTATCCGACAAATTATCCATTGTCACACTGTTGGTGGTCATGACATGGGTCAGCACCTGCCCGTTAATGTAAGTAAACTGTCTGGAAAGCTCCGAGATTTTCTCCTGTTCAGCCACCTGACCGGCCACGATTTCATCGTTGGTTACAATGACCGATTGCAGTGTCTGCACCAGCACTCCCATACAGCTGAGTGCAGCAACTGCCAGCAGCAGTAAAAGCGTCACGATCTTGACTCCGATCCCGACTCCTTTTTTCTGCTTTCCTTCCCGCTTCTTCCGTTCTTTTCCCTTATTCATGCTCTTCTCCTCCGCCCAATACCATCAAAAGGGCCTGCAGCGCATATGCACCGGGCCCTTTTGATTAGATATGTAGAAATTAATTCTTGGCAATTAATTTTCCACCACGTTTGGATACAACATCGAAGATAACTGCTGCCAGAAGTACCAGACCCTTGACTACCTTCTGCATATTCTGATCGACACCCATCAAAGACATACCCAGGTTAATAACACCCATCAGTACAGCACCTACGATAACTCCGGGTACAGTTCCGGTTCCGCCGTATGCGGAAGCACCGCCGATGAAGCAGGAACCGATGGCATCCATTTCATAGTTCTGTCCGTATGTCGGCTGTGCGGAAGTCATACGTGCAATGGTTACCATACCAGCTAACGCTGCCAGGAATCCCATGTTCATATAAGCCAGGAAATAAACCTTGTTGGTATTGATACCGGATAATTTGGTGGCCTTCTCATTACCGCCCACTGCGTAGAAATAACGTCCCACAGTAGTGTTGGAAGTGATGTAACCATATACCATGATAACAATCAGTACCCAGATCAATACGCTGGGAATACCTTTGTGCTGTGCCAGACGATAGCTGAATGCCAGGATCACTGCAGCGATCACTACGATTTTGCCGATCGTGGAACCCATGCTGGGAGCTTCGTATCCTTTTTTCACCTTGTCGGCTCTATTCTTCAGCTGTAACACTGCAAAGATCACTGCAGCGATCACACCGGCAAATACACAGGTCAGATTGATGGGACCATTACCGAAGAAATCGGGAATATAACAGTCAGCACCGCCACCGAACAGATTTACGAATGTAGTGCAGTCCTTAATGGATACGGTCATACCCTGCAGGACTACGTTGCTTAATCCTCGAAAAGCCAGCATGCCGGCCAATGTCACGATGAAAGGCGGGATTCTCACATAAGCGATCCAGAAACCCTGGAAAGCACCGATCAGTGTACCGATAGCAAACATGATCAGAATAGCCAGCCACATGTTCATTTTCATGTTGACCATGAGTACCGCTCCGATGGCACCGACGAAACATACAACAGATCCAACGGACAGATCGATGTTACCGCCGGTCAGGATACATAACAGCATACCGGTTGCCAGAATAAACACATATGCGTTCTGCGAGATCAGACTGCTGACATTCATGGGAAGCAGGATTGCTCCTCCGGTTCTCCATGCAAAAAATGCCGTAACCACGATCAGTACGAGGATCATGGTATATCTTTTTATAAAATCGAGGCCCTTTGTTTTATTCATGCCAATGCTCCTTTCTTACCGGCTGATAATATCTTGGACATGATAAGCTCCTGTGTTGCCTCACTGCCCGCCAGTTCTCCTACTATTTTTCCTTCGTTCATTACATAGATCCGGTCACACATGCCAAGGATCTCAGGCAGCTCCGAGGAGATCATGAGAACCGATTTTCCTTCTGCCACCAGTTGGTTAATGATGCAGTAGATTTCGTATTTTGCACCAACATCAATACCTCTCGTCGGCTCATCCAGGATCAGGATATCCGGATCTGTGAACATCCATTTTGCCAAAAGTACCTTCTGTTGATTACCGCCGCTTAAGTTTCCTACATTCTGCTCCACAGTTGGACATTTCGTATTCAGTTTGTTCTTGTAGTCTACCGCCACATTGTACTCTTTGTCTTTATCAATAACAGTATGTCTGCTGATGGCATCCAGATTTGCCAGAGTTGTATTAATCTTGATCGGGTTGCTCAGAATCAGTCCGTTGCCCTTTCGATCCTCCGTCACATATGCCAGATGATTTTTGATGGCTTCCTGTACAGTATTCAGCTGTACTTTTTTGCCGTTGATATACAGTTCGCCGCTGATATTGGAGCCATAGCTTTTTCCGAACAGGCTCATTGCCAGTTCCGTACGGCCCGCACCCATCAGTCCAGAGATACCTACTACTTCGCCTTTTCTGACATTGAGGTTAACGTTATCCACTACCTTACGGTCTGAGTACAGCGGATGATGTACCGTCCAGTCTTTTACTTCCATCAGGACCTCTCCGATCTTCGGCTCTCTCTTCGGGAATCGGTCAGCGATCTCTCTTCCTACCATTCCTTTGATGATCCGGCTCTCGGTAATATCATCTTTTCCCTTCACAAGCGTTTCGATGGTAGATCCGTCACGAATGACTGTGATCTTATCTGCCACATAAGAAATCTCATTCAGCTTATGAGAGATGATGATGGATGTCATTCCCTTTTTCTTGAGTTCCAGCATCAAATCTAACAGTGCTTTGGAATCTGTCTCGTTTAAAGATGCTGTAGGCTCATCCAGAATCAGCAATTTAGCGTTCTTTGCCAACGCCTTTGCAATCTCTACCAGCTGCTGCTTACCTACACCGATATCTTTTATCAATGTCTGGGGGCCTTCCTTCAGGCCTACGGTCTTTAACAGTTCCGCCGCCCTGGCATTGGTTTCATTCCAGTTGATTTTGTACTTATGTCCCCGTTCATTGCCAAGGAACATATTCTCCCCGATGGTCATATAGGGGATCAGCGCAAGTTCCTGATGAATAATAACGATACCTTTTTCCTCACTGTCCTTGATCTTGTCGAATTTGCAGATCTCACCATTATAGATGATATCGCCTTCATAAGATCCGTACGGATAAATACCGCTCAGTACATTCATAAGTGTGGACTTTCCTGCGCCGTTCTCGCCTACAAGGGCATGGATCTCTCCTTCTTCCACCTGCAGGTTTACATTGTCAAGTGCTTTTACACCGGGGAATGTTTTGGTTATATTTTTCATTTCCAGTAATATCTTTGCCAATGGTATCCCTCCCAAGTCTTGTTTCCACATTATCTAATCAAACATTTAAAATCTTATTCTTGCTTTACCCATGAATACAGCAGGCGGGAAACGCCCGCCTGCCGTAAGGATCCTTACAGATCCGTGTTATTATAAATTACTGTAAATCTGCCTCTGTATAGTAACCGGAATCGATGAGCAGTTCTTTGTAGTTGCTTGCATCAGCGAATACGGGCTCACACAGATAGGAAGGAATAACGCCGGTACCATTGTCGTAAGTTGTGGTATCGTTGACAGGTGCCTCGCCGCCCTTCATAACAGCGTCTACCATCTCTACAACCTTGGATGCCAGAGTACGGGTATCCTTGAAGATGGACATGGACTGCTTACCGGAGATCATGTTCTTAACGTTGGGCTTATCGCAGTCCTGACCGGTAATGATGGGCCACTCGCCGGTATAGTTAGCTTCCAGAGAGTTGGTAACACCAAGTGCGGTAGAGTCGTTGGAGCACAGCACTGCATCCAGCTTGGTTCCGTCTGCATAGTTTGCGGAAATGATAGCATCCATTCTGGACTGAGCGGTCTCAGTAGACCAGTTAGCGGTTGCAACGGTTTCGAAATCGGTCTGTCCGGATTTTACTACCAGCTTGCCTGCATCAATGTAGGGCTGCAGAACATCCATCGCACCACCGAAGAAGAATCTTGCATTGTTGTCGCCGGGGTCACCGGTTACTAACTCAATATTGAAAGGTCCTGCTGCGTTATCCAGATCCAGCTGGTCTCTGATGTATTCGCCCTGTTTGGTACCTACCATGTAGTTATCAAAGGTTGCATAATAGGTAACTGCATCGGAGTTCATGATCAGACGGTCATAAGCAATAACAGGAATGTCTTTTTCCTTAGCCTGCTCCAGAACAGTTCCGAGGGAATCACCATCGATAGATGCGATAACTAACATCTGGCATCCGGAGTTGATCATATTCTCGATCTGGGATACCTGTGTGGGAATATCGTTGGATGCGTACTGCAGATCAACTTCGTAGCCGGCTTCCTTCAGCTGGGCTTCCATGTTGGTACCATCCTGGTTCCATCTCTGCAGATCCTTGGTCGGCATTGCTACACCAATCTTACCGCCACCTGTTGTGGTAGTAGTGGAAGCATCTGTCTTTGCTTCTGCAGATGTTTCTGTCTTATTGTCCGTTGCCGGTGTGGTTGCCTGCTGTCCCCCATTGGATCCACATCCTGCAAGCATTGTAACAGCCATGGCTGTTGCCAGAAGTGTGCTTAATAATTTCTTCCTCATAAAAAGTAACCTCCCTTGTTTGGTTTGTTTTTGTTGCTAAATAGAGAATATCACAAATCCTATAGCATGATTTTATGACCTTCTGCACTTTTCCATCCTCTCTCCTGACAAAATCAAGGCTGTGCTAGCAATATCTTGTCTGCCAGCACAGCCTTGTCACCAAATTTTTCCTATTGTGTTTTTAGAATCTATCTCTTTTCCCCATTTTCAAAGTAAATCCAATATTATTTGGGCATTTCCGAGGGAATGTTCAGATAGACATCCTCTTTTAAGTGAAATCCGCTTCCGATGATCACATCATTCATATTGTTTTTATCCACACTGATCGGTTCCAGACCAATGTACGGAACTTCATATTTTCCATTCTCTATGGTTACCGTATCTCCTTCCGGCAACGGCTCTCCCTTTGCCAGAAGTACCGCACACTCCGCTGCCTTCTGCGACATTTTTTCCACCGGTTTGTAGACCGTCATGACCTGTGTCCCCTCGACAATGCGCTGGCACGCTTCCAGGTCGGCATCCTGCCCCACTACCATAATATCTCCTGCCAGTCTCTTTTCTTTCAGGGCATGTACCACTTTGCTTGCAAGATCATCATTGCCGCACATAATGGCATCCGCCTCCGAGACAATATCCATATGATCATAGATATACGTCCCCGCCAGTTCTGCTTTCCAGCCATCCGCATGCATAGAATCTAAGATCGTCACCTGATTGTCCTCCATGACCTTGCGAAAGCCCTTTTCCACCATAGCAACGTTGCTGTCCACGGCAGAGCCTCCCAGCATCAGCACATTTCCGCCGGCCAGACCGTTTTCCACCAGTGCCTCTCCCATCATGGTACCTACTCTTTCGTTGTCAAATGAGATATACAGGTCAATATCTGTATTCTGCAGCAGTCTGTCATAAGCAATGATCTTAATGCCGGCATCTTTCGCCCTCTGCACTTCCTCTGTTAATCCTTTGGAGTCAATGCATATCACAACGATCACGTCCATTCCTTTATCGATGAAGTAATTGATCTGCTTTTTCTGCTGCTCCAGATCACCGTTCGCATTCTGGACATTCACTTCCGCTCCCAACTCCTTTGCCGTTGAGACGAAAATGTCACGATCCCTCTGCCATCTTTCAATGACAAAAGAATCAAAGCTCATGCCGATCTGAATTTTATCATTTTCCGCGACTTCTCCCTGATCTTTTCCGGTTTCCAGATTTCCGCAGGCACAAAGCAATAACATCATCCCCAGAAGCCACGCAACACATATCCGTCTCTTTTTCTTATACACTGCCTTGTTCCTGTCCCTTTCCCCGGTTTTCCTTATACTCTGTCGGCGTCACACCCACATTTTTCTTAAAACTGCGGCTGAAATAGTTGGGATCCGAATATCCGGTTTTGACACAGATCTCCTTCATGGAGCACTCCGTCGTCTGCAGCAGTTCCTTTGCCTTGTCCATCCTTAAATTGGTCAGGTACTCGATAAAGTTTTCCCCGGTAGTTTCTTTGAATAGTTTACTGAAATAATACGGGCTGATATTTACCTCTCTGGATACATCATCCAGGGAAATATCTTTGTGATAGTTATTCTTAATATAATTCTTTGCTGTTTCGATAATACTGCCCGTCTTTTCTTCCCTTTTATTCAGAACGTTCCGGCAGGCTTCCTTCACTTTTTCCAGGAACCATGTTTTCATGGCCGCTGGTTCCGCCATTTGCATCACCTGCGGCAGATACTCCGCACGGGAATTGAGCTGATAGATCATACCGCCTTTTTCATAGGCAATGTGCTCTGACCACAGGACAAATTCCAGCACCTTAAGCCTCATATTCATCAGATCGGAACCGCTCTCCACCATCCAGTCAAAAAATGCCGATGCCGATGCGGAAGCATTGTCAATGTCACCGTCCTCGACTTCCGCAAAAAGTTTTTTCTCCAGCTTCACCGGATAATTTCCACCGT
Source organism: Lachnospiraceae bacterium GAM79 (assembly GCA_003584705.1). Taxonomy (GTDB): domain Bacteria; phylum Bacillota; class Clostridia; order Lachnospirales; family Lachnospiraceae; genus Acetatifactor; species Acetatifactor acetigignens. The sequence goes on along the minus strand of AP018536.1, from coordinate 1,238,169 downwards.
ATTCGCATTTGATCGGCAGGTCATCCACATGTGCCACACTGCCGGTGGTCGCCACCAGTGCATTCAGCGCCTCCGTATAAGATTCCGAAGCCATCAGAAAATCTTTCGGTTCTCCGATGCCGATGCGGAAGCTGATATCCGTTCTCTTGCGCAGATATCTGGTGAGTTCTCTGGCTTTTTCAATGAGTTCGATACGCTCATTATAGTCCATCACATCTTTCTCATAAGGCACCAGCACTGCCAGTTTGTTTGCCATGACGGTACCCACAATACAGTCAAAATTTTCTTTCAGACAGTCCCTGACCTCCTGATAATGCTTCTGCATTCTGACACTGCTTCCCACCGCATTTGTCATGTGGTTTCCCTGCTGTTCATCTCCGCATATCACAGCAATCATGTAGGCATATTGCAGCGTGATTCCTAAAATTGACCGGTAATTCTCAATATCCTCGCGGAAATGCTCCTGTAATAAGATATTGTGGATCAGACCGCTTTCAATAATCGGTACGACTGTCTCCAGTTTTTCCTTGATCAACAACTCATTTTTGCGTTTCAGGCGCTCTGCATCGATTCGCTCCATTGCCTTCTGCAATGCTGCAATGATCCGGGTCTTCTCCATCGGCTTGGTAATGTACTCCATGACTCCAAGTTTGATAGCTTCTTTCGCATAATCAAATTTGTCATAAGCTGACATTACGATAAACACTGTATGATTATTGCTTCTCCGGATCTCTTTCATAGCATCGATGCCGTTGATTCCCGGCATCTGGATATCCATGACCGCAACGTCCGGGCGGAAGCTCTCTGCCAGTTCAATCACACTTCTGCCGGTCTTGGCATACTGCACCTCACAGGTATCCTTGAATTCTTTTTCGATGATGAATTTCAGGGAATCGATCACGATTCCTTCGTCATCCGCCAGCATGATCTTATACATCCGTCTTTTCCCTCTCTTTTATCGGAAGATACAGGATTACTTCCGTTCCTTGATTTTTCCCGTCACTTAAAATCGTCATTACATCTTCGTTTTGCGTGAAAAGTTTTAATCTTGCGATAATGTTCCCCATTGCAATACCATTGGAACCGCCGCCTGACTGCTCTTCGTGATAATTGCCGCCAAGTACTTTTTCTATCGTATCCCGGTCCATTCCGATGCCGTTATCCCGGATACTGATCCCCAGCGTATCTCCATCCACATGGTATACCTTCAGCCGGATCTTTCCCTCTCCGTTCATCTCTCTGATGCCGTGATTTACGGAATTTTCCACGATCGGCTGTAAGATCATGCTTGGCATGCAGCTGTCCAGCAGATCCTCCTCAATTTCTTTCCCATAATGGATATCCCCAGAAAAGCGGACATTCAGAATATAAATGTAATGATCCACCAGTTCCAGCTCTTCTCTGACCGTCACGATATCATTACTCTTTTTTACATTATAGCGGAAAAATTCCGCCACATTCTGTACATATTCATAGGTCCGGTCGGCGCCTTCCATCATGGCCAGCTGTGCTCCCGCATTTAACGTATTGAATAAGAAGTGGGGATTGATCTGCGCCTGCAGATACTTTAGCTGTGCATCCTTTAAGTGTGCTTCCATCAAAAGCTCTTTTTCCATTAAGGAACGCCGGATTTCCATGCTCTCGCGCAGGCTTTCCAGATACTGTCTGATACTGATCAGCATCTGGTTAAATGCTCCCGTTACCACGCCGATCTCATCCTCCGACTGTACTTGTAACAGTTCGGTATCAAAGTTTCCGCCTGCTACTTCGTCAGCGGTTACCGCCAGATCCTTTAACGGACTGATGATCTCCCCGGTAAGCTTTACTACTATAGATACGCTGACCACAATGACGATGGATAATGCAATCACACTGACCATTTCGAAATTACGGAAAGCAGCCGACAGACGGCTGTAGTTCTCGGAGTTGCTGCGGAACTGTTCGTTGTTCAGACTGTAAATATAGGTATTGATATATTCATACATCTGTGTCGCGTTCTCGTACCGGACGCGGTATTTCTCTACATTTCTCCCACGCTTTGCCTCAATCGTCTGACTTACGAGGTCCAGGTATTCTTCCGACATATGCCGGATACTGCGTTCCATTCTCTGAAAGGTGGCTCCCGTCACCTCATCGCTCATATCCTGCACCAGTTGGGAATATGTCTGTTCATTCCGGTAAAATTCCTCCAGGGAATCACTGGTCTTGGAATTCAGATAATCCGTCATACTGTCCTGCACCGCCATCAATGCATCAGATACTTCGTTCAGCCGCAGATTCCCCTGATAGACCTTATCGATCTCCGAAGACATGCTGTTGATTCCCAGAAGCAATATCACCGTCACTGCAAATACTACCAGATTCGCCAATACAAAAATGCTGCTCATCTTCGCCTGAAGAGACAGCTGTCGAAATTTTTTCCTCATGCGTACCTCACTCTGTCGCTTCCTGCGCTTGTAAATATTCACCCACGTTATTCTGATCAATAATTGTGACATCCGCCGTAAAATACTGGCTGGTATAGCCAAAACGATAGTACTCCTGCAAAGCATCCACGCAGAAAGCTCCCATCTGCTCCGTGTCTATCGAGATCGTTGCATTGACTACATTTCGCTCGATTGCTTTGAGTATCGTATCAGTATCATAATACCCTAAAATTGCGACCTCGCCCACGCAGTTGTAATCTACTACCGCCTGGTAGACACAGGTAGTACTCAGTTCGTTCAGGCAGATAATGATATCCGGCAGTTTTTCATTCATAAAAATATCCCGGATAGATTCCTCCACGGAAAAAGTATTCGTATCGTCCACTGTAATTAAGGAAAGTTCTATCTCCGGTCCCCGGATTTTCTCCTGTTCCAGTGCGTCCTGAATCCCGGAGCAGACAATATTTTGTGCCGAGTTCAGTGCATGGGCATTCACCAGTACCGCTACCGTCATGGGCGCGGTACTCTCACTGACAGAAGCCAGCTTCAATACCTGTCGTCCGTATTCCCTGCCCAGATTATAGCTTCCTACACCGACAAAGCTGCAGCGTGCACTGTGCGTATTGTCACCATACAGCGTCACCACAGGGATGCCCCGTTCTACTGCTTCGTCGATCATCTGTGACATCTCGTCGCTTTCATCCGATTCTACAAAAATACCGTCTACACCGGAGGACATGGCGATCCGCATAAGCTCTGCCCTCGTATACTCCTGAGACAGATGCTCGCCCAGCAAATCCACATATACATTCTCTTCCTGTCCGCGTTCAAAAGCTCCGCGGTATACGGACTGCCAGAAATCCGATTTGCGGTCTTCTGTGATCATCACATAATACCGGTCATATTTTTCTCTGTCTGTTACTTTATGAAATCCCCGCACATAGGAACGAAAGATTACTGTGCATATCGAAATGACTATGATAGCAAAAGCCATAAACCCAATGACGATCCATTGTCCCTTATTACGGCCTGCTCTGTCAGTAGTACGGCTCATGTTTCCCCTCTCTCTCGCAGAAATCCGATTGCAGACTCCGCCCAATATAGATAACCATACCATAATAACGTGGCTTTTTCCATAAGACCACAAAAAAATCCTCTTGTTTTGACAAAAATGCACTAAAAAATGCTACCTGACATAGTTATCCCCATTTTCATGCATGCAAATATTTATGATTTGTCCACAAAAAATACGGAAAGGAAACTATCCCTTCCGTATTCTTACAATGTGCCTTACGCTACACGGCACACTTTACAGTCTTCCGTATAATTTTGCCATCTTATAAATCTTTTTCGCAAGCTTCGGATCCAAAGCATCCTTATCCATACGCCATTTCCAGTTGCATCCCAGAGTGGAGGGAGTGTTGATCCTGGCGCTGCTGTCCAGCTCCAGATAATCCTGCATGGGAATGATTGCGGTATCCGCACAGCTGGACAATGCTGCCCGGATGATCTCAAAGCAAAGCTTCCTGTCCTTCTTATGTCCCAGATATTTCTTTGCAAATTTCTTGTCCTTCTCCGGCATATTCTGTAAGAACCCCACCGTAGTATCGTTATCGTGGGTTCCGGTATAGACCACACAGTTCTTGTCATAATTGTGCGGCAGATATTCACTGTCACTCCCGGCATCAAAAGCAAACTGAAGAATCTTCATTCCGGGATACCCGGTCTTCTTCACCAGACGGATCACGCTGGGAGTCAGAAATCCCAGATCTTCCGCGATCACTTTCTTCCTGCCCAGTTTCTTCTTCATGACATCGAACAGTTCGTAACCGGGACCCTTTTCCCAATGGCCGTTCTCCGCCGTCGGATCTCCGTAAGGAACGAACCAGTATTCATCAAATCCCCGAAAATGATCGATACGAAGCACATCGTACAGCTGATAGCAATAAGCGATCCGCTGCATCCACCACTCGTAACCGGTCTTCTTATGATACTTCCAGTCGTAGAGCGGATTGCCCCATAACTGTCCGGTCTCGGAGAAACAATCGGGTGGACATCCCGCCACTCCGATGGGCCGGCCTTCCTTATCCAGCTGGAACAGCTTCGGGTTTGCCCAGGTATCGGCACTGTCAAATGCCACATAGATGGGAATATCCCCTACGATCTCAATGCCTTTCTTATTGGCATAGGCTTTCAGTTCTTTCCACTGTTTTGCAAACAGGTACTGTTGGAAGCAATAAAATGCGATTTCTTCCGCCAGCTTCTTACGGTATTTGCGAAGTGCCGCTGCTTTTCTGAGACGGATGTCCTCGTCCCATTCCATAAAGCAGACACCGCCAAAAGCATTTTTCACCGCCATATACAGAGCGTAATCATCCAGCCAGTACGCATTTTCCGTAAGGAATTTCTGATAGTCTCCGGTCTCTGTAAGGCCCTGTTCCCTGGCATTGTCAAACGCAATTTTCAGAACTTTAAAACGGGACAGATAAATCTTCTCATAGTCCACATAATGCTCATTGTCTCCGAAATCATAGCTGTCACAGATCTCTTTTGTCAGATAGCCGTCTTCGATCAGAAGCTCCATGTCAATATAGTAGGGATTCCCCGCAAAGGTGGAAAAGGACTGGTACGGAGAATCGCCGTAGCCGGTAGGACCTAACGGCAGGATCTGCCAGAGATGGTTGCCTGATTTTTCCAGGAAGTCCACAAAACGGTAACTTTCCTTACCGAAGGTTCCGATACCATATGCCGAGGGAATACTGGATATCGGCAGCAGAATTCCCTGTTTTCTTACATTTTTCTTCATTGCTTTTGTATTCCTTTATATTTCTGTGCTTTCGTACATTACTTATCCGATGCTCTCTGATTAAAAAAATAACTATTCAGTCCTTGTCATGAGCTCTGAATAGTTATTTCGAGTGGAAGCAAGGGGGCTCGAACCCCTGACCTTTCGCGTGTGAGGCGAACGCTCATCCCGGCTGAGCTATGCTTCCATAATTACGCAATGCGGATAACAGGACTTGAACCTGCACGTCTGTTGACAATAGAACCTAAATCTATCGCGTCTGCCACTTCCGCCATATCCGCTTACTAACTGCCATATCCGACGATTAGCTTAAAACCTTGACAAACGGGAATGCTCTCTGCCAAAGGACCTTGAATAATTATACTCTTCCTTCCTTTTGCTTGTCAAGCATCCCCGCCGCATCTGTTTCTATTTTATTCTGTAATCTCTCTTGTCGTTACCGGTTCTCCAATGTGGCAGATGATCTTTTTATAGATCCTTACGAGGAAATGGGTACTTAAGAGCAGGCTGGCCAGTTCCGCGATGGGAAAGGCCCACCAGATCAATGTCACTTCACCGCTTAAGGACAAAAGCTTTGCCACCGGAAGCAGCACGCACATCTGTCTGGCCACGGACACGATCATACTGTAGACGCCGTTACCCAGTGCCTGGAATACGCTTCCCACCACGATACAGAAGCCAGCAAACACAAAGCTTAGGGAAATGGTCTCCAGCGCCGGAATACCGATGGCGATCAGGCTTTCCTCCGCATCAAACATACGCATGAGCTGTGCCGGAAAGATGTGCATTACAATGAGTCCCACACACATGATACCCACACCGTAAGCCACACTGTGTTTAATGGTCTTAATAACGCGGTCCTTATGTCCTGCGCCATAATTGTAAGCAATGATAGGCACCATGCCGTTATTTAGTCCAAAAACAGGCATAAACACAAAGCTCTGCAGCTTAAAGTAAATGCCGAACACCGTCTGGGCGGAACCGAAAGATGCCAGGATCAGATTCATTCCGTAGGTCATCAGGGAACCGATAGCCTGTACCACGATGGAAGGGGCTCCTACCTTATAGATCTGTCCGATCAGATGTCCGTTGGGTCGGAATCCTTTCATGGAAATATCCAGTTCCTTATTGAATTTCAGGTTAAACCATAATGCCATGAATGCGGCAACGATCTGTCCGATCACGGTAGCCACTGCCGCACCGGCAATTCCCATGCGGGGCATGCCAAAATACCCGAAAATCAGGATCGGATCCAGAATAATGTTGATGATTGCACCGGTTGACTGTGTGATCATTGTATACATGGTCTTACCGGTAGCCTGTAACAGCCTCTCAAAAGTCGTCTGCAGAAAAATACCCATTCCCGCCACGCAACAGATAGTCAGATAGGTCACACCGTATTCCCGCACCTCCAGCACTTCCGTCTGGCTGGCAAAAAACGGTCTGCTGATCAGTGCACCGACCACCGCAAATCCAATATAGCTGGCAATTGCAATAAAAATACCGTTTCTGGCAATGATATTGGCTTTCTCAAAATCCTTTTCTCCCAGGGTTCTGGACAAAAAGGCATTGATACCTACCGCAGTTCCCACCGCCACAGCGATCATCAGACTCTGAATGGGGAATGCCAGAGATACAGCACGCAGGGCATATTCGTTGATCCTGGACACGAAAATACTGTCCACAATATTGTACAGTGCCTGTACCAGCATGGAGATCATCATGGGCAGTGACATGGAGATCAGTAATTTGTCTATGGGCATGACGCCCATCTTGTTTTCTTTAGTCTGCATAGTATTTCCTTTCTTCTATAAAAATGGAATAAAAAAAGCCCCAAAAGGGGTTTTCAAAATGTGAGGATGCTATATAAAAGAACCAAGTGAGGCATGGGGGATCTCGACCAGGGGGTTCGAATCCCCAAATCAGGATATCACAACACCTAGTGAGGCATGGGGGATTCGAACCCCCGACAACTTGATTAAAAGTCAAGTGCTCTACCGACTGAGCTAATACCCCATAATAAAACAGGGCTAGCTGGATTCGAACCAGCGAATGCAGCAGTCAAAGTGCTGTGCCTTACCGCTTGGCGATAGCCCTATAAATATGACACCAAGCGTGCCATTACGACACTTCACTCATAATAAAGGTGGATAAAGGGATTCGAACCCTTGGCCTCCAGAGCCACAATCTGGCGCGCTAACCAACTGCGCTATACCCACCATGCGAGACAGTGATGACCAAAAGTCTTCCTTATCTCAAATGTGCTCGAAGGGATTCGAACCCCCGACCCACGGCTTAGAAGGCCGTTGCTCTATCCAGCTGAGCTACGAACACATATCTGTCTGTTAGCTACATCAGCGAACCGACGAAGCATATTGTAACTTATCCGACATCATTTGTCAACAGTTTTGTACTAATTTTTTGAAAAATAAATACAAAATCCAAGTTACACGTCGGGGTGACAGGATTCGAACCTGCGACCCCCTGGTCCCAAACCAGGTGCTCTAGCCAAGCTGAGCCACACCCCGAAGCTGCGTTATCGCGGATTTCCGCAACGCAGATGTTATTATAACCCAGAGATTTTCTATCTGTCAAGAGAGAAGTTTGAAGCATCACTGGCGAAGATAAGCAATCGTAAAATGCACCTTTCCCCTTCTGTCAATCTCCATGATCGCATAGGAAGGCTGGCGCCCCTCCTGTCTCGGATAGGACAGACTTCCCGGGTTCACGGCAATGATGTCATCATCAATATCGATCACCGGCCGATGGGTATGTCCGTACAGCACGATATCAACGCCCCGGTCAATGGCCTCTTTTTTGATGGTCTCATTTCCCATGGATACATAATAATTGTGTCCGTGGGTCACCCATACTTTGTAGGATCCGATATCCAGTGTGATCTCTCTGGGGAGATCCGAGAAAAAGTCATTGTTGCCCAGAACGATATAAACCGGGCATTCTGCCGCAGAAGAAAGTGCATATTCACTGCCCTCCGCATCTCCGCAGTGGATCACCATGTCCGGGTGGTGCATCTCCAGTACTTTGAAGTAATTCTCATTCTTTTTATGGGTATCACTTACGATCAGTATCTTCATATTTCTTCAGTTCCTCTTTCATCAGCTCCAATGCCTTACCTCTGTGACTGACCTGGTTCTTCTCTTCTTCTGTCAACTCCGCCGTAGTCTTGCCGAATTCCGGTACGTAAAAAATAGGATCGTAACCGAATCCGTTGGTCCCCTTCTCTTCATATCCGATCCGCCCTTCGATGGTGGCTCTTGTGGTAAGTTCTCTGCCGTCCGGGAGCACTGCTGCAATGGCACAGACGAATCTGGCAGTACGCTTTTCCTCCGGCACTCCTTCCAGTCTCTGGATCAGATTTGCATTTTTTATGGAATACGGCGTATCCTCTCCCAGATATCTGGCAGAATAGATTCCAGGTTCCTTATTCAGGGCATCGATCTCCAGTCCGGAGTCATCCGCCATCACGATATCTTTCGTAAAAGCAGCCACCGCACGGGCCTTGATCAGTGCATTCTCTTCGTAGGTCTTACCGTTTTCTTCAATATCTGCTTTAATGCCCGCATCTTTCATGGATACGACTTCCAGACCGGTATCCTCCATGATCATGCGGATTTCTTTGATTTTTCCGGCATTGCCGGTCGCGAATACGATTCTTCCCTGCATATTAACTCCTTGCCGCATTTGTGTTCTTATATAGTCATCATTGCGTATTAGTATAAACCTCGGAAATAGCTTCTGCAATACCTTCCGCCAGCTTTTTTTGATAGCTTTCCTGTTCCAGCAGCTGTCTCTCGCTGCTGTTGGTCACATATCCGAGAGAAATTCTGGCTGCCGGGATCTTCAGCTGCCACAGAATGTCATCTTCCTCCGCCGGGAACAATCCAATGGCCCGGTTGCTGGAAGCCACCGTCACTTGTCTGGTCACGCAGTCGGCCCATTGTACATTTCCGAAATCCGGCAGATAATACTCATCATTGTATTCTGCCCGGATGCCGTAGGTACTCTCCTGTGCATCATCTGCTGACAGTCCGATCTCCAGGTACAGATCTGCATCCACCCAGTCAGCGAAGCTACGCCTTACTTCCTGTGCGACCTCTGTATCTTCTGTACGGGTAAGATATATTTTTACCATGCTTCCTTCCAACAGCTGTGCCGTCTGTCTTGCCACCTCCAGAGCGATGTTCTTCTCCTCACATCCGGAATCGGCAACGCCTCTGTCCCTTCCGCCTCCCACGGGATCCAGCACTACGATCCGGTCGTAAGATTCTCTGGGATTGACAAAATCGATCTTCAGAGTTCCCTCTTCCAGAGTACTGTGATACTCCAGGATCTCCTTCATGGACAATCTGAGCAATACGCCCTCGTTCTGTGCTTCACAGATGCCGTTTCCCACCAGGCTGAAATCTCCGGTAAGCTGATGTTCCCGGTAAAAAGATTTTCTGCCGTTCTGCACATAGATCCAGAGTTCCCTTTCCATGTAATGATTTTCCACCACTACATTTTCCGCTTTCGTACCGGTCTCCAATGGTATACAGATCTCCCGTTCTGCCTTCCTGTCTTCCGCCATGGCCAGCTGCATTTCATGGGACCGTTCCGCCTGATTCTCTGTGACCAGACCGCCCTGTTCCTGACTTAACGCGGAGATCACCACCGTCTTATGCGCTGCCGTCCAGAGCATGATGCCCATAGACATACTTCCCAGCAGGAGCCAGAGGATCAATGTAATGCGTCTATTCTGTTGTTGATCCCTGATCTGCAGTAAATTTTTCATTTCTTCTAAACGTCTCTTCTCTTCGGAGGCTTCGGTCCCAGAAACTGATAATAATAAGTCTTCATCATTCCGTTGTAGATCTTGCGGTTCTTGTCCGCTTTCCTGCCGATATCCTTCTCTGCCTGCTCATAGGCAGTGATCAGATACATACTCCAGGAATCCAGTTCCCTGAATCGTTCTCCGATGGTACGGTACAACTGCGGCATCTGGCTCTTATCCTGCAAACGCTCTCCATAGGGAGGATTGGTGATAATAAAGCCGTATTTCTTCGGGTGATGAAGCTCTTCCACACCACGACGCTGAAAATGGATCAGCTTGTCCACACCCGCCATCCGTGCATTTTCTCTGGCGATCTTCACCATATCCTCGTCAATATCATAGCCCTGAATATCTGTCTCCACTGACAGATTGATCATCTCTTCCGCCTCATCCATTGTATCATACCATACCTTTCTTCCTATGATATGGGGCCATTCTTCCGCCGTAAAACTGCGGTTCCTGCCGGGTGCCATATTGGCCGCCATCATGGCTGCCTCAATAGGGAAGGTGCCGCTTCCGCAGAAGGGATCCACCAGGATCCTGCCCGCATTCCAGGGAGTCAGTTCAATCAGTGCAGCAGCCAGGTTCTCCGCAATGGGGGCTTTTGCCGTCAGCTTACGATATCCTCTCTTATGTAAGGACTCTCCGGTGCTGTCCAGTCCCACGGTCACTTCATCCTTCATCAGGAATACCCGGACAGGGAAATTTTCTCCATCTTCAGGGAACCAGCTGATCTCATACTGGGCCTTCAGCCGCTCCACCATTGCTTTTTTCATAATGGACTGAATATCCGAGGGGCTGAACAATTTGGACTTTACACTAGCTGCCTTGGCCACCCAGAATTTGCCGTCCTTCGGAATGTATTCTTCCCAGGGAAGATTTTTCGTGCCCAGAAACAGTTCTTCAAAAGTCTCCGCATGAAAACTTCCGATTTTGATAAGGATTCTTTCTGCCGTCCGCAGAAAAATATTTGCTCTGCACAAAGCCTCCTCATCTCCGAAAAAGGTGACACGACCATCCGCCACTTCTGTAATATCATATCCCAGATCTGTGATCTCTCTTTTTAATACTGATTCCATACCGAAATGGCAGGGAGCAATCAATTCAAAACGTCTCATTCGTTCCTCCGGATCTTAGTCATCAATTATTGCACATATAAAGTTATTATATATGGATTCTGAAAATATGTAAATAGGGCTGCCTTGCGGCAGCCCCTGAAAAATTATGCACCCGATTAGCAGCTCTTGTTCTGCTCCCTGTTGTTGCTCTGATTCTTATTCTGATTCTGGCTGTTCTGCTTATTCTGGGAGTTCTTACTGTTCTCGCTCTCGTCATAAGAGTTGTTATACTTGTTCTGATTGTTCTGTTCATAATTGTTAGACATATTTGTGACCTCCTGATAGGAAATATCTTTTTTAGTTACAGGAGTAGTATGTCTATTTCGCACAAAAATATGCCCAAAAAATTATGGTACTTTAGAACTAAATTTCTTCTTGCATTTTTATATCATTAGTACTATAATCATAATTGTAAATAGAAACCCCTTCATGATTCTATTTGCACCCTTATGTATTATTTATTTATACTCCCCTCATGAGAGTCACCAGCTTCCCCCTGGTGGCTCTTTACGTTGGAACTATTCAGAGTCAATAAATATAATCGGAGCAACCGTCAGATGCTCGCATCTGTAAGGTACTTCGATTATATTTATTTGACGAAGTAACCTCAATGAGCAAAAAGTAAGCCTCGCAGAGGCGTTTTGCGAATTGAGGGACTATGAATAGCTGATTTATATAGTTGCTAGTTAAGCCAGTCCCGAAATAATTTCACCAGGAACAATACTACCACAATCGGAATCAGTACCGGTGCCAGAAAAGACAATACGGAAAATACCGCACCGAAGATCAATACTACCACCAGAATCCCAAGGATCAGCCACACCCAGCCCGGAAGCTTCGCCAGAACATTTCCCACCTTACTCTGGTGTGTTCCGTAGCCATCGTCTTCCTCTGTATAACTACGATGGACATTCTGTCCGGCAGCCTCCCGATACTCTCCGTTGCCGTAGACCGTGTTCCGGTATCCGGAACGGTTGTCTCCACCGTTGGTCTGAATGATTGTGCGGGCGATCAGTCTGGGATCTCCCAGGCTCTCTAAGACTTCCTCTTCTGTCCTGCCCTTGCGGATCTCTGTATTTATATAATCCTGGTAATAATTTACATTATCCATGACCAGACCGGGAGAAACACGCCCATTCAGCGCCATCCGCAGTCGGTCCACAAATTCCTGTTTGTTCATACTTTCACGACTTCCTCCATTTACATCATCATTTTAGCATGACATAAGTACCACGTAAATATACGGATCGGGAAGTATTTCTAAAACTTTTCTAAAATGCAAAACTATGAGAAACACGCTTTGCGAGTTTCTCAAGTTATCGCGGCAGTCGCCAAGGTCTCGTGCAAGCACGGACTTTGGCTCGTTGCTCGCGTAAATAAAAACCCCGGAGACATCATCTCCGGGGCCTTAGATGTACGTGACAGGATTCGAACCCACGACCTTCTGGTCCGTAGCCAGACGCTCTATCCAGCTGAGCTACACGTACATTTCATTTACAGGTTTTCGCCTGCAACAGTATGTATTGTAACTGCTGCGGGCGAAAATGTCAATAGAATTTTTCAATTTTTTCAAACAATTTTATCTGCTGCCTGCTTTTCCGTAGCCTGTACGACTTTTACGTCGTATTTTTCCAGGATGGCCTGCTTGAATTCTTCGTAATTGTCTTCATCATCATAGCAGGCATATTCGATCTCCAGCGGTTCCTCAGTCTTCATCAGGAGCATTCCCAAAAGTGACTTTGCATCCATTGCCATCTTCTGAATACGGATGTCGATTGCATCGTCGAATTCGTTGCAGGTATCTACAAAATGTCTGATATCATCCTCCGAGTGGAAGGTAATATATAACTCTTCTTTCATCCTCTGTTCTCCCATCTGTCCGCTTGTGGACACCCCATACATTTATCACTATTCAGAGCCAAAAGCAAAGTCTCAAAGAGACGATTTTGCGAATGAGCCTCTGAATAGTAGCTGTCTTCTGCCTAGCGTGCTGCCAGCGCCTGTGCGATATCTTCACGCATATCCAGTACTGCCGCACGGGAAGCATCTGCATAATTCTGCTCGCCAAACTGTGCGTATTTCTCCTGCTGGTATGCAGCAATGATGCCACGGGAAGAGTTGATAATGGCACCCAGTCCGTCCTCATTGAAAAAATGTACCAGATCTGCGCCTTTACCGCCCTGTGCACCGTAACCGGGCACCAGAATAAATGCCTTGGGCATTACCTTACGCAGTACCTTTCCCTGCTCAGGATAGGTTGCTCCTACGACAGCACCTACATAGCTGTAGGAATCACCCATACAGTCAGCTCCCCAGGCTGCTACCTTTTCTCCTACCAGCTCATACAGAGGTCTGCCGTTCACCAGCTGATCCTGGAACTCGCCGCTGCTGGGATTGGAAGTCTTCACCAGTACGAAAATACCTTTTTTCTCTTCCTTACAGATCTTCACAAAAGGATTTACACCGTCGGATCCCAGATAAGGGTTCACGGTTACAAAATCTTCATCAAAACCGTAATAGCTCTTGCTGCCTACCTGTACTTTGCCCAGATGTCCTACCGCGTATGCTTCGGAAGTGGATCCGATATCGCCGCGCTTGATATCGCCGATGACGATCAGGCCTTTTTCCTTACAATAATCCACAGTCTTCTTAAATGCCACCATGCCGGGAATACCGAACTGCTCATACATTGCCACCTGAGGCTTCACAGCGGGTACTAAATCATAAATAGCATCCACAATCCCCTTATTGTACTGCCAGATGGCCTCTGCAGCACCTTCCAGTGTCTCACCGTATTCGGTGAATGCTGCTTTCTTAATATATTCCGGCACGAATTTCATCATAGGATCCAGTCCTACCACGATCGGTGCGTTGGTTTCTTTGATTCGAGTGATCAGTTTGTTGATCATATTTCCTCCGTTCTGCAATAGATCTGCCTTTGAATTTATATTATTACACAGCAAAGGCACCGCCTTCGGGCGATGCCTCCTGACCTGTTTCTATTCTACCCCAACTAATGTCAGTTGGTCAACGTACTTCTTGATATTTGAAGCATTTACATACTTTTTATGGCTGTCACCGTTTACCACCACCAGAGTCGGTGCCTGCATTACACCGTAACGTCTTGCCAGCTCCATATTCTCCTCCGCATCGATGGTCACGTAGGGTACATTTTTCAGATATTCCTTCACCAGCTTACAGTTGGGACAGGTCTTGGTGGTGAACAGATACTTGATGTTCTGCGGCTGCTCCACTTTTACATCCACCTCTTCTGCAAAATTGGACAAGGTCACCACGCTTCTGGTGGGACGCTTCAGGGAAGAATGTGCAATATCATACTCTGTTCTGTTGGCGTATTCCTGTAGCTTACCATCATTCCAGTTCTGTACCGGACGATAGTAACCGGTGATACGGCTGTAGACCTCGGTCTTCGCCCCACAGTGAGGACATACCTTCACTTCGCCCGCCAGATAACCATGCTCCTTACAGATGGAATAAGTCGGAGACAGGGTGTAATAGGGCAGCTTGTAATTGGAAGCTATGGTGCGTACCAGAGAAGCCGCTGCCTTCCAGTCGGGAAGCTTTTCTCCCAGGAATGCATGGAACACTGTGCCGGAAGTATACAGGGTCTGCAATTCATCCTGAATATCCAGTGCATCGAAAATATCCACGGTATAGTCCACCGGCAGATGGGAGGAATTCGTATAATAAGGGGTATCTCCGGGCTTTCCGGCCGTCTTGATGCCGGGCCAGCGCTTTCTGTCGTGCTTTGCCAGACGGTACGTGGTACTCTCCGCAGGGGTCGCCTCCAGATTGTAGAGGTCTCCGTACTGCTCCTGATAATCCGACAGACGCTCTCTCATATGGTTCAGTACTTCCTTGGTGAACTCCTGGGTCCTGGGATCGCTCATATCCGCTCTCAGCCAGTTGGCATTTAAGCCCACTTCATTCATACCGATCAGACCGATGGTGGAAAAATGATTCTCAAAGGTTCCCAGATACCGCTTGGTATAGGGATACAGTCCCTCGTTCAGCAGCTTCGTAATGACACCGCGCTTGATCTTCAGGGATCTGGCTGCAATGTCCATCATGTGGTTCAGTCTTGCGTAAAACTCGTCCTTGTTGGCAGACAGATATGCGATTCTGGGCATATTGATGGTGACAACGCCCACGCTTCCGGTGCTCTCGCCGGAACCGAAGAATCCTCCGGTCTTCTTACGCAGTTCTCTTAAATCCAGGCGCAATCGGCAGCACATACTGCGGACATCGCTGGGCTGCATGTCGGAATTGATATAGTTGGAAAAATACGGGGTGCCGTATTTTGCGGTCATCTCGAATAACAGTCTGTTGTTCTCGGTATCGGACCAGTCAAAATCCTTTGTGATGGAATAAGTCGGGATCGGATACTGGAAACCACGGCCGTTGGAATCGCCCTCGATCATGGTCTCGATAAACGCCTTGTTGACCATGTCCATTTCCTTTTTACAATCCTTATATTTGAAATCCATCTCCACACCGCCTACCAGCGCCGGCAGCTCTGCCAGATCATCGGGCACCGTCCAGTCTAGCGTGATATTGGAAAAAGGAGCCTGTGTGCCCCAGCGGCTGGGGGTGTTGACACCGTAAATAAATGCTTCGATGCATTTTTTCACTTCGGGATAGCTTAAATTATCTACCTTTACAAATGGGGCAAGATAGGTATCAAAGGAAGAAAATGCCTGTGCTCCCGCCCATTCGTTCTGCATGATCCCCAGGAAATTTACCATCTGGTTGCATAGCACGGATAAGTGTCTCGCCGGAGCAGAAGTAATCTTGCCGGTGATGCCGCCCAGTCCTTCCTTGATCAGCTGCTTTAAGGACCATCCGGCACAGTAGCCGGTCAGCATGGACAGATCATGGATATGGATATCCGCATTCCGATGTGCCTCTGCAATCTCTTCATCATAGATTTCAGACAGCCAGTAGTTCGCCGTCACCGCACCCGAGTTGCTTAAGATCAGACCACCTACGGAATAGGTCACCGTGGAGTTCTCTTTCACACGCCAGTCTTCCACCTTGACATAACTGTTGACCACATCCTTGTAGTCCAGAATGGTAGACTTCATGGCACGCATTTTCTCCCGCTGCTTGCGGTACAGAATATACGCTTTCGCCACCTCTTCATAGCCGGCCTGTCCCAGTACACGCTCCACACTGTCCTGAATGTCTTCCACGTGGATCTCGTCATTCTCCACCTTTTTCTGGAAATCCGCAGTTACCCGTAACGCAAGAAGATCAATAATGTCATTATTGTAGCTCATCTGCGTCGCAGTAAAAGCCTTCATAATGGCATCATTGATCTTCGTCAGTGTAAAGTCCGATTTGGAACCATCTCGTTTGATTACCTGAAACATCTTATGTACCCCCTTACCTTCGTGTCCCCATGGGCTTTCGCCCGTAAAACCTATCACGGTCTATTCTACAATACTTTGTAGGGGAAGTCAATTAAAGGATACAAGATATTGTGTATACATCAGTTCACCCGTCGATTTGTGCGGAGACGGCTTTACGCTTGCGTAAGGAGCCGGCTCTGTGCAAATCGACGAGGGGAGCGCCATCTCATGAGCAAAAGGCAGCTGCGTAGCAGCGGAAAGCCTCGAAGAGGCGATTTTGCGAATGGCGCGGGGTGAACGACCACGGGTGCGAATGGCGCGGGGTGAACGACCACGGGTACGAATGGCGCGGGGTGAACGGCCGCGAATGTGAACGGTACTCGCCTCTTACGCTCTCTTCCACACCCTGTGGTACAACACATACGCCACCACCGCAGTCACGCTCTCAGTGCAGACAAATGCCCACCACACACCGGTGACGCCGATCAGGCGGCTCAGCACAAATGCCGCAGGGATGATCACCGCCACATACCGCATCACGGAGATCACCAGGGAAGCCAGGCCCTGTCCCAGCGCCTCCAGTGCACCGGAGCTGGTCACCGACACAGCGGACAGAATAAAGCCCAGACTGATGATGTGCAGTGCTGTAATACCGATGGTAACAGTCTCCGGATTCTCGGTGAACAGTCCGATCAGTCCTCCGGGGATCAGCCAGCACAATGCCGTGCCGATAGCCATGATCCCGGCAGTCAGTTCCAGCGTCAACCGGTAGATCTGCTCCACACGCTTCCGCTCTCCGGCACCGTAATTGTAACCAATCAGTGGCCGGATGCCCTGAATGATGCCATTGGAGGGCAGATAGATAAAGGTCTGCAGCTTGTAATAAACGCCCAGTACCAGCACATACGCACCCGAATAAGCCGCCAGAATACCGTTCAGTGCGGAAATCAACAGAGACGGCAGTGCCATATTCAACGTAGCCGGAATGCCGATGCCGTAGGTCTTGCCACAGATCTCTCCTTCCGGTCGCAGATAAGTTCTGCGCAATTTTACCGGCAACGGATCCAACACGTAATAGATGATATATACTAATAACGTGATCACCTGACCGATTCCGGTAGCCAAAGCCGCTCCGGCGATCTCCATCCGGGGAAACGGTCCGATACCGAAGATCAACAACGGATCCAACACAATATTCGTCACAAATCCGGCGATCATACTGACCATGGTGGCACGCATCCGGCCCACCGCCTGAAAGATTTTCTCTAACGTGATACCTCCGGTGACAATGGTGGAAAACAGGAATACCACATTGGAATATTCCATGCCCAGTGCCCGCACGGTATCGCTCTTCGTAAACATCCCTAAGAACCAGTTCATG
The DNA here is from genome assembly GCA_003584705.1 of Lachnospiraceae bacterium GAM79. Lineage (GTDB taxonomy): Bacteria > Bacillota > Clostridia > Lachnospirales > Lachnospiraceae > Acetatifactor > Acetatifactor acetigignens. The sequence continues at coordinate 1,220,235 of AP018536.1, read as the reverse complement.
CCGCAGAGGAATAAGATCATAAGCAGTACGCCGTGCAATACTCCCAGCACCATGCCCTGGGTTGCCGTCTTATCCGCTTTTTCCTGATTCTGTGCTCCCAGATAGAAGGAGATCATGGCATTCACACCCACACCGAAGCCCACTGCCACCGCCGTCAACAAGTTCTGTGCCGGATAGACTAAAGACAATGCCGTCATGGCATCTTCACTGAGCTTCGCCACGAAATAACTGTCTACAATGTTATAGAGGGAATTAAATGCCATGGACAGCATCATGGGAAGTGCCATGGACATGACCAACGGGAATATCTTCTTTTCTTTCATATAAGTCTGGTTCATTTTTCCTCTCCTTAAACAACAAACGCCACACAACATTCCTGCTGTGTGGCGAAAATAAGATCGATATCTTGAAAAATCCACTCCCTCACGGGTTTTATGACCGGTTATTCATTTTGTTCCAGAGCGTATTATAGGGAAGAAATGCCTTTCTGTCAAGCCTGTACGCCCAGTATTTTTGCAAATAACTGTGCCCCTTCCTCCGCCTGATAGATGTTGATACCGTCAATGTCTGTGCTGTGGTTGGCAAAGGCAGGGTACAAAAATCCCGCCTCCGGTTTTCCGGCCTCGTAGTCTCCGGTCACCGGACTGATCGTGCCGATGAGAAACTGATAGACTTCCTCGGACTCCCACTGGTTCTCTTTGTCTTTTCCCTTGGTGGGTACATCGTAGCTGCCGAAGAAAAGATAAACGGCATAAGGATATCCCGGCTGGTATCTCTCCCCAATATATTCATAGAGGGAGTACAATAATGCATCATTTTTCAGTTCGCACTGCCGTAATGCCTCCAATAACTGCATAATGCTGCCCGGTTTCCGGGCTCCCTGATCCAGTCGGTAGTTTTTCAGATTCACATTGGTATTGGAATAAGGTACCGTCTTGGCAATATTCAGATTTTTCTCTTTTTCGCTTCCGGACAACTTCAGAAAATGAGTATTAAAAGTACCGTCAATAAACCCTTCTTCGTCCATATAGGCTCCTGCAATTCTGGAAAAACAGTTGCGGGACACGGTCATTCTTCTGGTCAGTTCCAGCATATCTTCTCTGTCTATGTGCATTCTTAACCTCTCACCTTTCAGCAGTCTGCAAGCTCTGTATCCGGAACTTACAGCAGTTTGCTCTTCGTATTTACACTTTCACTGTCCTGATATTCCAACAGAGACAGCTTTCCTTCCCGGCATTCCAGAATCGCAGTAGCACAGTTGCCCATATGGAAATGCCAGAAGTCGCTGACCGGAATATCCAACACCGCATTCAGGATACTGCGATTCAATGCTCCATGAGCTACCACCAGCACTGTTTCATAAGTTCCCTCCAACGGCAGCAACACCTGCTTCACGAACTCGCCGCTTCTGGCATACAACTGGGCAAAACTTTCCGCTCCCTCGGGCGGGAGATAGCTCCCCGGATCCGTAAACGGACTGTTGGCCCCCTCCCGGATTTTACGGACATCGGTCCCTTCCCATGGTCCGAAATTGAGTTCCCGGAGTCTTTCGTCTGTGGTCAGCGTAATTTTCCTCTCGCCCACAATGGTCTCTGCCGTATGTCTTGCACGGATCAGCGGGGAACAAAACGCGATTTCAAAAGGAACTTCCTTTAATCTCTCTGCCGCTTCCGCCGCCTGCGCAAAACCTTGAGCATCCAGGTCAATATCCGTCTGTCCCTGCAGCCGCCCCGCCTGGTTCCAGTCTGTCTCCCCGTGTCTTACCAAATAGATTTTCATATATCTGTATCCTCATTCTTCTGTCGTAACTTACTTTTCTTCTGCCTACATTTTTCACTTGCCCTGTTATCCACAGTGGTCTGTTTCAAAATACTACGGTTTCCACCATTCTGTCAACCCGCCCGGGGCATATGCGCAAAAACAGTGGGTTCCGCTTCCGGTTCCCACTGTTTTTTCGTAATTACCTATATCTCTTATTCTTATCTCTCGATCTCCGCTGTCATAATGGACTTTGCCTTCGATATCCATTCTGCGCAGTATTCTCCCAGCCACAGACACACCGGAATCTCTTCCTCCGTTCGATTCAAAAGCACGACAACGATCCGTCCGTCTTTTTCAAAAGCCGTCACCTCGATCTTGTCCGTGTAGCGGGTCACACCTATCCGTTGTGCTCCCGGCTTCAGGAAATGGGTGAAATGCCACAAATGCCCGCGGCTGCGGTATTCCTCAATGTAACGGCAGATATACTCTGCCCAGCGCTTCCGGTATTCCGGCTTTAATTTGCCGCCGTTGTTCCGCTCTCCATTGGTCTTCATGTAGACCGGCGGACTCCAGGGGGACAGGAGGATATCCAGCTTCCCGCCGTAAGCTTTCTCCGCCGCATCCAGCAGTGGCAGAATGTATTTTTCCAATCTTTCAAAAGAAAAGTGTTCAGAATTCTCATCCGCCTCTTCCCCGTCTGCTTCGTAATGCGCCAGGGAAAAATCGCAGCTGTCTATAGGAATCCGGACACGATAGGTCTCTGTTTTGGCATCTGTCGTTGCAGCGCCTGTTCCTGTTGCTTCATTTGTTCCGCTCCGTCCACATCCGGTCAGCCTGGATACTGCCATGGTTACCGCAAGTACGGTAGATAATAATTTACGCTTCATACACTCGTCCTCCCAATAGGTAAATATTGTTTTTTGTATTTATCATTATCACTGACGGCCGTCTGTTTTATTTGATAATTGAATTCTACCATTAGTTTCCATCAGGCAACAGATAGCAAATTTTCAAAAAGGGGGATTTTTTTCGAATGGAAAAAGGTGGATAATATTACACTGTAAATGGAAAGTTACGCGAGCAATGAGCCGCGCATAGGCATAGTGAAGACAGCGATGGGCGCTCGCGCATGATTCGCTGTCTTTACTTATGCCGAGATGCGGCGAACGCCGCGATATGAAATAAGATTGGCAGCGTTTTATGCTGACAATCTTATGAATAGCGTGGCTCATTGCGGAGGGGTTTATCTTCGGGACATAGTAGAAGAAAAATGTAGATTTCGCCCCACTTGTCGGAAACTTTCGGGGCTCAGCAGAGAAAAAACACGAATTACGCCCCGCTTGTCGCAAACTTCCGGGGCTCAGCAGAGAAAAAACACGGATTACGCCCCGCTTGTCGCAAACTTCCGGGGCTCAACAGAGAAAAAACATGGATTACGCCCCGCTTGTCGCAAACTTCCGGGGCTCAGCAGAGGAAAAACACGAATTACGCCCCGCTTGTCGGAAGCTTCCGGGGCTCAACAGAGGAAAAACACGAATTACGCCCCGCTTGTCGCAAACTTCCGGGGCTCAACAGAGAAAAAACATGAATTACGCCCCGCTTGTCGCAAACTTCCGGGGCTCAACAGAGAAAAAACATGGATTACGCCCCGCTTGTCACAAACTTCCGGGGCTCAACAGAGAAAAAACGTAGATTACAGGGCATTTCGTAACGTAGGCTATAATAAATGCCGCGATGCCCACCGTGGAAGGATGTTCCGTTTGCTGTGGACGTTCGTGGATTTGAAACTACCATCCGCAATGAGCCACGCTATTCATAAGATTGTCAGCAAAGAACGCTGCCAATCTTATTTCATATCGCGGCGTTTGCCACATCTCGGCATAAGTAAAGACAGCGAATTGTGCACGAGCGCCCATCGCTGTCTTCACTATGCCTATGCGCGGCTATGCTTTCGTAACTCTCTAGTTAAAACTCTACTTCTCAAACTTATCATGCAGATACTCCGAGAGCTTGGTATTTTCGCTGTAGTCCACAGGACAGTCGATGATGCAGGGGACCTTCTGCTGAAAGGCATCCTCCAGGATCGGCAGCAGGTCTTCCGCCTTCTCCACGCGGTAGCCTTTGGCATGCATGCTTTCCGCATATTTCACAAAATCGGGATTCTGGAAATCCACAAAGCAGTTGTGTCCGAAGTGATCCATCTGCTTCCATTTGATCAGACCATAGCTGGCATCGGAGAAGATCAGAGTCACAATGGGTGTCCCCTCTCTGAGGGCTGTCTCATACTCCTGGCTATTCATCATGAATCCGCCGTCTCCGGAGATCGCCAGTACCTTTTTCTCCGGGTAGATCAACTTGGCTGCCACAGCCCCCGGCACTGCGATGCCCATGGTGGCAAAACCGTTGGAGATGATGCAGGTATTGGGTTCGTAACAGTTGTACTCTCTGGCAATCCACATTTTATGAGCGCCCACATCCGAGATCACGATGTCATCCGCACCCATAAATTTCCGGACATCGTACAGTATTTTCTGTGGCTTCATGGGAAAAGAGGTGTCATCCGCATAGCTTTCATATTCCGCCACCATTTCTTCCCGCAGTTTGAGAAATTCTTCCGGCTCCTCTTTTGCGTCACTGCGGTACAGGATCTGCTGTAAAGAATAGGAAATGTCTCCGACAACTTCCACCTCTGGCTGGTACAGCATGTTGATATGCGCCGGCCTCTGGTCGATATGAATAATCTTATGTTTCCCCTCTCCGTTCCATTTGCCGGGAGCGAATTCCACAATATCATAACCGACGGCGATCACCAGATCTGCCATATCCAGCACCTTGTTCTGATAATCCTTCTGGGGGATGCCTATGGTCCAGAGGGAATATTTGTTGTTATAAGGAATGATGCCTTTGGCCATCATGGTATTGACCACCGGGATCTTCAGGACATCTGCGAAGCTGGTAAGAGCCTCCCCGGCGTGATTGCGCACCGCACTGTGTCCCACCAGGATCACCGGGTGCTTTGCCTTGAAGATCATGGCCGCCGCCTGATCGATACTGGAAAAGGATGCGTACTCCTTATCCCTCTCCGGCTTTTTCAAAGGCTGTGCGGCAATACCGGAGCTGACCGGAAGCTTCGCCACGTTCGTGGGAAGATCCACATGACAGGCTCCCGGCTTCTCACTCTCCGCATATTTAAAAGCGATCCTGACGATTTCATTGACGGAATTGGGGTTCACGATCTGTTTGCTCCGCTTGGTGATTGGCGCAAACAGCTCTACCAGATCCAGATACTGATGAGAAGTCAAATGCATCCGCTCCGTTCCCACCTGTCCGGTAATGGCAATCAGCGGTGCACCGTCGGAATTAGCATCTGCCGTGCCTGTGATCAGGTTCGTGGCACCGGGGCCCAACGTTGAGAAACACACACCTGCTTTTCCCGTCAGTCTTCCGTACATATCAGCCATGAATGCCGCTCCCTGTTCATGCCGCACCACGATCACCCGGATGTCCGATTTTTCCAGTGCATTCATCATATCCAGATTTTCCTCCCCCGGAATCCCGAAGACATATTTCACGCCCTCGTTTTCCAGACATTTTACTAACACCTCTGCAACTGTATTTTGCTTCTTTTCCTGCTCACTCATAGGTTTCACCTCGTAATTTCCTGACTTTTTCTACAAAATAAAAGAGACAACGCTTTCCGTTTCCACGGACTTCGTTGTCTCTTTATTTGCTCATGTTAGCACACTCACAGATGATAGTCAATTATACTTTTTCTATCCAATATAAATCCCACAACAAATCCAAAGACATTCCGCACTCCTGGGCCTGCGAAAAAGATCTGCCAGCACAGGGCCATGGGGAAGTTCTGGACGGTCTTCTGCAGCCACAGGGCGATGATCTGGTTGCCGGGGTGCATGAAGAGGCAGGTGGCGATAAAGCTCATCACCGGGCACATCAGGCATACGATCATGGAAGAGATCGCTAAAGTAATGAAAACGGGCTTATCCTCCGGGGATACCATGCGGAATGCCAGCTTCCGGGACAGCTTTTCCACTGCGAAATACTCCAGAATGCAGGCAATGGGCCACATGATGGGAATTTCGTGGAACGCTAACAGGAAGATCTCGTTGGTCATTCCTCCTTTGTCCAGTGCAATGTTGTAGCAGACCATGGCGTATACCATAACGAATGCCATGATCAGGGTGAAAATAATGTTCTGTAATCTTGTTTTCGGCATGAATTAATGCCCTCCTTTTCTAAAAATGGGCGCAAAAAGACACATGTGTGTTGTTCGTTAATCAGTGAGCAGTGCGCACATGTGTCGTTTCCAATTCTTACCTAAAGTCTCTATGCTATTTTCGCAACGGTGAGATTTTATCACATAGGTTTCGGAAAAGTCAATATGAAATAATGTATTTTTTCTTCCGCGGCTTCCTTCTGCTGTTCCCGGGATCTTACGCCATTTTCCCTGCCGCTCTATCTTAGATACAGATGGGAGAAAAAATGTTGCAAGGTTTTTAAAAAAGAAAAACGCAAACGGGACTGTCCTTTCGAACAGTCCCTGAAGAGAAAAAGAGAAACCAAAATAGTTTTGGGTAAAAGCAAATTAATTCTGAACGTTGAATGCGCCCATGCCGGGATATACGGCTGCTGCACCCAGTTCTTCTTCGATACGGAGCAGCTGGTTGTATTTCGCCACACGCTCGGTTCTGCTGGGAGCACCGGTCTTGATCTGACAGGTGTTCAGTGCCACTGCCAGGTCTGCAATGGTGGTATCCTCGGTCTCACCGGAACGGTGGGAGGAAATAGCGGTATAACCGGCCTTGTGTGCCATCTTGATGGCCTCCAGAGTCTCGGATACGGATCCGATCTGGTTCAGCTTGATCAGAATGGAGTTACCACAGCCAAGGGAGATTCCCTTTGCCAGTCTCTCGGTATTGGTTACGAAGAGGTCGTCGCCGACTAACTGTACCTTGTCGCCCAGTTCTGCGGTCAGCTTCTTCCAGCCTTCCCAGTCTTCCTCATCCAGTGCATCTTCTATAGAAATGATGGGGTATTTCTCCACCAGTTTCTTCCAATGTGCGATCAGTTCTTCGGAGGTAAATACGGTGCCTGCCTTAGGCAGCTTGTACTCGCCCACCTTGCCGGTCTTCCACTCGCTGGAAGCAGCATCCATAGCGATCTTGAAATCCTTGCCGGGCTCATAACCGGCTTTCTTTACAGCCTCTAAGATGGTCTCGATAGCTTCTTCGTCAGACTTCAATGCCGGTGCAAAACCACCCTCATCACCTACGGAAGTAGCCAGTCCTCTGTCCTTTAAAATAGAAGCCAGTGCGTGGAATACTTCAGCGCACCATCTTAAGCATTCCTTGAAGGAAGGCGCACCTACGGGCATGATCATGAATTCCTGTACATCCAGGCCGGAGGACAGTGCATGACAGCCGCCGTTGATAATGTTCATCATGGGAACCGGAAGTCTGTTGCCGGAGATACCGCCCAGGAAACGATACAGGGGAATATCCAGGGAGATTGCTGCTGCTCTCGCGCTGGCAATGGATACTGCCAGGATCGCATTGGCTCCCAGTCTGGACTTATCCTTGGTTCCGTCTGCATCGATCATTGCCTTATCAATGGCATAAATATCGGATGCATCCATTCCCTGCAGAGTCTCATTGATTACAGTATTGATATTTTCTACAGCCTTCTGAACACCCTTGCCCAGATATCTGCTCTTATCGCCGTCTCTCAGTTCCAGTGCCTCGAACTCACCGGTAGATGCTCCACTGGGAGCCATGCCGCGTCCGATGGTACCGTCTACCAGAGTTACCTCTGCTTCTACGGTAGGATTGCCTCTGGAATCCAGAATCTCTCGTCCAATGACTTTTTCAATCTCTAAATAGTTCATCTTGTTCTTCTCCTTTATCCTCTATTCTAAACTTTTTATTCCCAAACCTTCTCTTTCGTGAATCCCCCATCCCTGTGTATAAGGGCTGAAAAACTCCTCCCGGAAGATGGCCTCCCGGCAGTCCGCGGATTCAGCAGCTCCGTTTTCTCTGAGGAGTTTCACATGATTCACTCATTAGTTAGTTGTACCTAACTCTTGGATTATTATATCCGGCTTTCTTCAAAATAGCAATAGGTGTTAATGAGAGGATTTCTCAATGGATATTTTCCTGCATAATTTGTACTTTTTAGTTAAAATTAATTCTAGGAGCATTTTTTCATTATTTTCCTCGATTTCTAAATTCATATTCCTTTAAAACTAAAATATAGTAAAATAGAATTTATCAAATCTTAAAAGAAAACATTTAAATAGGCTGCATCTGCGGCAGAATGCGAGGCATTATGAGGAGTTTCGGTGAAATTCTGGCATCCCTGCGGGAAGAACGGGGCATTTATCAGAAAGAACTGGCTGCCATACTGAAAGTATCCGTTGGCACCATTTCGAATTACGAGAACAATATTCACTTCCCGGATCAGGAAGCTTTAATACAATTAGCGGAATATTTCGATGTAACCATCGATTATCTGTTGGGTCGGACTCCTTATCGTTACAATCCGGAAGTTCTGAGACAGGAATGTGTCCCCGGCACCACCGTATCCGATGTGGTAGAGGTGATACAGCATTTTAATCCGAAAAACATGGCTTCTCTGCTGGATTTTGTGGATCTGCTGCAATTAAGAGAAAAAGCAGAATCTTCCTCGCGGGAAGACTCTGCCAATGATTGATCGATAAATTCTATTGTCTTTTTATCTGGTGGACAGGAACTGTTGCTCCCGGATGGCTGCCTGGTCATCCGGGTAATTTTGTAAATAAGCATTCATCAGTACTTCTGCCTGCTGATAATCTTCCAGATACTCATATGCTACAATTTCATTAAAGCACAAGGTCTGCATCAGGCTGTTTCCTTCGATCTGTTTTCCCGCCTGAAATGCCGCCAGAGCATTCTGATACTCCTTTTTTGCCATTTCGCACAGACCAAGTTCATTGTAGATTTCTGCATTCGGCCCCTGCTTGGAGAGATAATTGTTGTACACACTGGACGCATAGTTATAATCTCCGGTAGCCGCATAGGCTCTTCCCAGATAGAGATAGCTGTCCGCGCCTCCCTTATCCCGGGCTTCATCCAGCGCCAGATAAGCTTTCTGGTATTCTCCCAGATAATAATAGATCCGTCCGCTGTCATAAGCATCCAGTTGTTTGGCTGTGTCCAGTACATTTTGCAGATATTCCTGACCGACCTCACGGTAGCCGTGCGCTGCCAGGGCTTCATAGATTTCTATTAACCGGTCATAATTTTTCGGATCCATGGAGATTGCCTGATCAAAATCCGCTTTGGCACTCTCATAATCTCCCAGCTCCAGTTCTGCAGAACCTCTGAGAAAATAAGCGTCCTTTTCCTCCGGCTTCAGGCCCAGAATGGCATCGTATACCTTTTTGGCTTCCGCAGGCTGTCCGTTCTTGGTGTATGCCGCCGCCAGATAGTAATTCATATCATAGTCCACGTTCTGAACCCAGCCGTCACTGAGTTCCAGGGCCTGTGTAAAATATTCTACGGCCTGATCATACTCTGTCAGCCCCATGCTGGCGATTCCCCGGCCTCTTGCGATCAGACGGCTGTCCTCTTTCTGTGCTTCCGCTTCGTCAAAGGCATTCAATGCCCCCTGATAATCCAGAGTTTCCACCAACTGCATTCCTTCGGTGATCTTCGTGGTATCACTTCCGCAGCCTGTCAGCATGCCTGTCATCAGACAGCAGACTCCTGCTGCCACTATTTTCCTGTGTATTTTTCCCATGCTTTCCTCCACGGCCGTATCTGTATTACCGGTTCCTATTTGTCTAACTGAGAAGTACAATGAGGGCATCTTGTGGCATCGATAGCGATCTCGCTCTTACAGAACGGGCATTTTTTCGTCGTGGGCGCTGCCGGTGCTTCCTCTTTGTGATGCAGGGTGTCTCCCAGCTTATTGATGAATTTTACCAGACAGAAGATCACAAATGCTGTGATCAGGAAGTTGATAACTGCCGTGATAAAATTACCGTACATCAATACCGGTGCCGTATCGCCGCTTCCCAGCTTTACATATAAATTCGAAAAATCCGTGCCTCCGAAGATGGCCAGAATCGGTGTCAGGACATCTTGATTCAGAGAAGTAACGATAGCGGTGAATGCTCCGCCGACGATCACGCCGACTGCCATATCCATTACATTTCCCCTCAAAATAAACTTTTTAAATTCCTGAATGAATCCGCTTTTCTTGCTCATTTTTCTCTTCCTTCCTCTTATGGTATGAAGGTCGAACCGCGCTGTCCCACGTTCGAACCGCGCCATTCGCAAAGTCGCGCTGCCGCGCTTTCCGTCACTTCGTGACTACCTTTGCTCATGAATCGGCGCTTAACTCACGGACATATTCGTTTGCAAAATCATGCAAGCATAATTTTGTCTCTCGTATATGTCCATGGTCAAACTGTTTTGTTCCATAATAGCATACACCCCTTGAAACCTCAATAGGAAATGGGGTATACTCTTTTAGGAATCTAATGTAGAAGTAACCGCATTTTCCCAGAAAGGATCAATTCATGCAGCGGATCAACGAAGACATCAAGAACAGCAATTTCAAACAGATCTATCTGCTCTACGGAGAGGAGCGTTATCTGAAAAACCAGTACACGACCCGTCTGCGCAAGGCTCTGTGTCAGGAGGGGGACGAGATGAACACCCACTTCTATCAGGGAAAAGATTTTTCTGTGGGAGAGGTCATTGATCTAGCAGAGACGCTGCCTTTTCTGGCAGAGCGCCGTGTCATGTTTTTCAAAGATACCGGGCTCTTCAAAGCCGGTGGGGAAAAGCTGGCGGAATACCTGGCAAGTCCCAATGACACCACCTTTTTCGTGTTCACGGAAAGCGAAGTGGATAAACGGAGTAAACTGTATAAGACCGTGCAATCCAAGGGTTATGTGGCAGAATTCACGGTACAGGATGAGAATTCCCTAAAACGCTGGATTGCCGGTATCCTGGGCCGGGAAGGGAAAAAAATCTCCGAGAACACCGCACAGCTCCTTCTCTCCAAGACCGGCACGGATATGGAAAATATCCAGATGGAGCTGGAGAAGCTGATCTGCTATTGTCTGGACCGGGATATAGTCACCGCAGAGGATGTGGAAGCCGTCTGCACCACCCGCATCACCAACCACATCTTCGATATGGTCAATGCCATTGCGGAAAAGCAGCCGCAGAAAGCCTTGCAGCTCTATTACGATCTGCTGGCACTGAAGGAGCCGCCCATGCGGGTGCTGTTCCTGATCGCCAGGCAGTGTAACCTGCTGCTCCAGACCAAGGAATTAAAAAGCAGAGGCCATGACAATAAGACCATTGCCTCCAAGATTGGTGTACCGCCCTTTGCCGCCGGAAAATATGTGGCACAGGCATCCCATTTCAAGACTTCCGTGCTGAAAAATGCGGTAAAGCAGTGTGTAGAGACCGAGGAAGCCGTGAAATCCGGGCGGATGAATGATATGATGAGCGTGGAGATACTGATTTTGTCGGTATTGCCCTCGTAAGCTTGCGAAATGCATTGAGTGAGTTCTGCTCACGATATATAAAAGTCCATGGACAGTTTTCCTGCTCATGGACCTTTTATTTGCATTACTTTTATTCGCATTAATTTTATTACCGTGTTACATATCCAGCTTCAAAGTAATAGTCTTCTGCAATGATACCTGTGACGCCTTGAACTTTTTTGGATATACATCTTTGTACCTGTAAATACTCAGAATAATTCCCACCAAGGCATAACACAGTAAAATATTATCTCTGCCAACAGATAAGAACGGCAGGAATGTTGTCGTCAGCGGGATCCATCCAAAAATTCCGGCAAGATTCAGGAGAACATTTAATAAAATGATCATTCCGCAACCGAATCCCATCACTGTGCCAAGTTCGTTTTTCTGTCTGACAGAAGTTCCGAACATAAACACTACCAATGCCGCCAGGAGAACGACCACAACAATTCCCGCTGACTTTCCATAACTATTCAGAATATAGGAAAAAACGTAAGCTTTATTAAATTCCGGCAGACCTTCGAGCACATCATTTCCACTATTTCCCCAAAACGAAATGTTCTCATTAAATTTATGAAGCATGGACGTCATATAATAGGCATCTCCGGAAGAGGTGAAATAGGAGCGGATCCTTGCTTCCTGATATACTGCCAGCATATGAAATGCGTACATTGCAGCCAGTAACAGGACCGGTAATCCCGCAAGAAACAACCCCAAGCCAATAATCGTCCTTTTGACGGGCAGTTTAAACCACCCCTTCCAAATAGCCACCGTAAGTTCCATCAGCATACTAATCATCATGATGACAGCCACACCGAGGCTTGGAATCCGGAATGTAATAAATACCGGAAAGATCAGCCACAGGAGTGCTTTGCACAGTGCCATAAACCCACCATCCCTGTATTTGTATAAGATAGCTCCATAGATGGGCACATAGAACATCATCAGGGAAGTAATCGACACCCGGAACATTCCAAATCCAACCCAGTTGCCGACTCCGTTAATATCCACACCGAAAAAGCTGGTCAGCCGCAATCCTCCCAAAATAAGTATAAAGACTCCAATGAACCTGGAGTACTTTGCAATTAACGTATAATCCAGAAAGTAGATCACACACATGAGAAGGAATCCTATCACAATACATGAGACAAACCCCTCCGTAGTATAGCGGTACACTTCCTGTCTCCATGTTTCCAGCTCCTGATAACCGGGTTGTCTGAGAATGGATTGCTGTATCAGAATGCCCAGCAGGCTTAAAATTCCTACGATCACAAGTAACTTCCATGCAATCTTAGGCTTGTGGATCCTGTCCAGCGAGATCCCCACTTCTACCGGATCTCCCATGTCCGCAACCGCATTTTTCTCTGCTTCCTCATAGGTCATTCCCTCGGAAAGATTGTCTGCGATCTGGCATTCTATATGGTCTCTTATCTCCTCGGCGATATAGGGTCTGGCTTTTTTACAACGGATCTGTGACAACAGTTTTTCCAAATATGTTTCCATCCTTATACCCCCATTGCCAGAACGCTGGTCACAGCAGACTGATATTCCATCCACTCCGCTTTTTTTGTTTCCAGTAATTTTCTGCCCTCTTTCGTAATACTGTAATACTTCCTCGTCTTGCCTGCATATTCCTGCTCATATACCGTAAGCAGACCCTTCGCTTCCAACCCATGCAACAGCGGATACAGCGTACCTGCTTTTAACTCGAACACGTTACAGGATTTTTTCCGCAGTGTATCGATCATCTCGTATCCGTACATATCCTTCTCCGCCAGTAATCTGAGCAAAAGCATCGTCATACTTCCCGACATCAGTGATTTGTCCACAGCCATTTTTTGTCCTCCTTATATAGATAGCCGATATATATCGTTGTCTATAATATATATCGGCTATCTATATATGTCAATATTTATTTTTCAAAGCAATCACTAATCCATCTCGACTTCATCTACGATTTTGTATTTGTTATCCGTATAAAGCCGGATTCCCTCGTCCGGGCTGGCTTCCTCTGTCTCGGTCGCAGGCCACCCTTTCTGAAGCTTCGCTGTCCATTCTACCGGTCTGTCTATGCTTAAGGTAAACCCTGCTGCCTCATTTGTGTACTCACAGCGGATCATCTCCTGCTTTCCACAACCGGTCATTGCCCATACTATTGTTAAAATCATCAGACACTTAATCATTTTTTACCCATAGACACCTCCGCCATTCTACTCTGCTGTTGCTATCTCTACACCCTGGGCAATATCTTCTGCCATCGGATCAATGCTCCTGATATATCCGGCACTATTTACGGTCCATTTTATCAACCGGTCCCCATATATAACCGCCTAACATTCCGGTCAGGATAAATACCATAAAATAAAGTCCCGGAACACCTGCGACAAAAGCATAAAACGCTATCTGAAATTTCCAGATGGGAATTAGCAGATTGAGCGCAGCCACACAGACAACAGCAAAAGCAACATATTCCACAGCTTTTGCTTTGTCCCGTCTGGTCTTTGTTGCCAGCAGGAATCCCCATGCCGTGTAGAGCAGCATGCGTACCACCGTCCGGACTCCGCTCATTTCGTCAAAGGTGTAATAATCCTCTCCCAGTGCCACCAGGACAATCAGAATAACAACCGACAAAATAATTTTGTAGTAATTTGAAAAAATTTTCTTCATAGCTGCTCCTTTCATTCTACATTCAGGAAAGTATATCCTCCCATATCCGTATCCTTCCACGCCAGGGCGTCTTCCTTGTTCCTGTAATATACAGTCTTGACAACATTGGTACCCAGTTCTTCTCGGTCCACCGTTTCTCTCACTTCACGCAAATGCTCATTAAGTCTCTCTGCCGTTACTTCCCCTTTTACCACATACGAAATTTCAGATACATTCCCCCAGTCAGGATCATCGATGTATCTTGTGCCTATCTGCTGATAAGTAGGTTCTCTATGCTTTATCATATATCCCAACAGCAGTCCTCCGACGATCACCAGTATTCCCACCAGGACAGCAGTTTTTACTATAAGGCTGTTCTTTTTCTTCGGGGGCTCTCCGTCCGTTTCCTCTGTCTCTCCTTTCTGCGATTCTGGATTCGCTAATCTCTCCAATGTCTTTTCCGGATTCAGCAATTCATCACAGGCTTCCTCTTTGTTAATCATAACGAAGAATTTTTCGCTATTTGTTACAAATTTCAAAAAAGCGTGCAGATCTCTCCACACGCTTTTCGTTCATCGTCTTATTTGTTCAAAAATTATTCCCACATTCCCGTCACAAAGCACATCAATGCTGCCCAGGTATATAAGGGATAAAAGAGTCCCTGGCCATCCACGCCGTCTTTTAAGATTTTCTGTGCTTCTTCTTTGGTCAGCAGCAGAAAACCATCAAAACATTCCGTTCCAACGGCGCCTTCCTGACTTACCTTCGGCATCTCTTCACGGTTCAATATGATCTGCACCAGTGCATTGCTCTCATCCGTCATACCGGGGGTACTGAATACCAGCGGATTCACCAGACGGATGCTGTCGCTCTCTTCCAGTGTGATGCCGGTCTCTTCCCGAAGCTCCCGGGCTGCCGCATGGAATACGGGATTTTCTTCCGTTGCATCCTCCGGGTCTAAAAGTCCTGCCGGAACGCTCAGCAGAAAATGTCCTGCCGGGTAACGATACTCACGGCTTAAGCAAAGTCTCGGTTCTTGTCCTCTGATCTTCAGGATCACAACACAGCTGACTGCATCCGGCAGCATCTGTCTGAATTCTTCGTCGCTCTTTACCGCTGCCAGATTATCTTTGGCTCTTCTGGTAGCATCAAAATAATGTTTTCCCGGCTCATATCGCAGATCAAATACCTTGATAAATCTGCTGTCGTAGACGGTCTCTACCTGTTCCTTTTTTATGATCGGTCTGTTCTCCATAGTCATTTTCCTCTTTCTGTTCTTCTGTTCCGCACGTTGCACACTATCTGTCGTTTGCTTCTGTTGTGCGGCTGTCATTTTGCAATTTTTCCGCTTCCCCGGCCGCTCTTTCCAGTCTGCAAAGTACCTGTTCGTAACGTCGTCCCGCTTTTTTCCAGTGGATCAGCTTATGCCATCCTTCCACGTAATCCGGCCTGCGGTTCTGATACTGTAAATAATAGGCATGCTCCCACACATCTATGGGAAATATGGAGGTATACAATTTCAGATCCGGGACATCCTGATTCGCTGTAGTAAGGACCATCAGAGTACCGTCCTGGTCACTCACAAGCCATGCCCATCCAGAGCCAAATACCCCCGTGGCTGCCTGTGACATCTGTTCTTTCCATTGTCTCACCGATCCAAAATCCCGGACCAGCGCCTCCTCCAGAGCTCCACAGGGCTCCTGTCCTGCCGGGCTTCGCATACTGTCAAAATACAGCTGATGATTATATACACCGCCACCGTTATTGTGAATGCTTTTCCGGGCTTCCTCCGGCAGGGACGCAAGTATATTATCCTCCGAAGTGAGCAGTTCCGTCAAGGACATCTGCTGTAACTGCGGATAATCGGCAAGGGTGGCATTCAGCTTATCCACATAGGTCTGATAATGCTTGTCGTGATGAAAATGAAGTGTTTCCTCATCTAATACCGGAAGCAGGGCATCATATTCGTAGGGAAGAGGCTGCGCAACAAAAGGATAATGTTCTTCTAACATGAGACTCCAATCCGCCTGCGGGATACAGGCTTACGATCATACAATATTTACCATACGCCTAGTATATGCTGTCTCAACGGATTTTATTTTCAAATTTGTGCTTTTACAGCCGACCACTCCTATGCTCTCTTTCTCTGCACGGCCGGATAGATCTCTCTGGCAACTTCCA
The DNA here is from genome assembly GCA_003584705.1 of Lachnospiraceae bacterium GAM79. GTDB lineage: Bacteria > Bacillota > Clostridia > Lachnospirales > Lachnospiraceae > Acetatifactor > Acetatifactor acetigignens. The sequence continues at coordinate 1,204,085 of AP018536.1, read as the reverse complement.
GACTTTGTCCGGATCTGACTTTCTGCACATCCGCTGTCTCCTGGGCTAACAGCCATCCGCAGACTTCCTCTGCCAGTGGCTCTCCCTGTTCTCTCAGCCAGAAGCTGACATTCGCCAGCATCTGTAAATGATTCAGGATCGTATTACGGCAAAGTCTTCGGTCCGTAATGCGGGTCTTCCAGGGCTCCCCTTCTACGTACAGTTGTGCCGCCTCCCGCAGATAGGCCCGGATCAATGCGGTCTGTTCATGATTGCTCTTCTGCAGTTCCTCACTGATCTTCTTGGTCTCCCAATACAGTTCTTCGCTGCATCGGCCAGCGGGAACGATTCCTTCCATGTATTTTTGTATAAAATGCAGGCTTTCATTTACCTGTCTGCAATATTCTCTGATCAGTTCTTCTCTTTTTGACATAATAAAAAACCGCCCTTAAATTAAAATTTAAGGGCGGAACATTCTTCCGCGGTACCACCTTAATTCGCCCATCTCTCACGGGATCAGGCCTCTGCAACTACGGACAAACAAACGCTCATCGATAGTCAGGTACGATAACGGGTACTCCCGTTGCAGCCTGTCCGCATCTGCCGGATATCCTGTCCGAATACGAAGTCGGTGCAAAGCTCCGAGACCATGTTCAAAGAAGCCTTCCATATCCCTTCCCACCTGCCGGGACTCTCTGCGACGTATCTCTTCTCCTACTCTTCTCTTCACAGCCTTTATGTCTTTAACTGTTTGTATTTTATTCCTTTCGCGGACATTTGTCAACACTTTGTTTTTGTCACAAACACAAACAGTGGAGCAACTTTCGCGACTCCACTGTTCTTATCCTTTTTTATATCTTACAGTTGTGCAATATCCACCAGCGTCAGTTCCTTACAATCGTTCATATGCTCCATGCTGGTCACGAGAGCATTGGCGGTGTCCATTGCAGTGATGCAGTAGATACCGGTCTCGATAGCGGTACGGCGGATCAGGAAACCGTCCCTGGTCTTGTCGCGGCCCTGGGTCGGGGTATCGATGACAAGGTCGATCTTGTGTCCCAGGATCAGGTCCATAACGGTCGGGGATTCCTGAGAGATCTTGTTGACCTTTCTTGCTTTCACACCTGCTTCATTCAGAGCAGCTGCGGTACTTCTGGTAGCATAAATGGTGTATCCCAGCTTTTCGAAGCGTCTTCCGACTTCAATGGCTTCACCCTTATCCGCATCCTTCACGGTGATGATCATGTTCTTGTACTTGGGCAGTTCTACGCCTGCTCCCAGGAATGCCTTGTACAGAGCCTCATTGAAGGTCTTGGCGATACCCAGACACTCACCGGTAGACTTCATCTCCGGTCCTAAGCTGATCTCGGCACCACGGATCTTCTCGAAGGAGAACACGGGCATCTTGATGGCAAAATACTCTGCCTCAGGCTGTAAGCCGGGCTCGTAGCCAAGCTCACGGATGGTCTTGCCGATGATCACTTCGGTCGCCAGATCCACGATAGGAATACCGGTTACCTTACTGATATAAGGTACGGTACGGGAAGAGCGGGGGTTAACCTCAATGACATATACCTCGTCACCGATGGCAATGAACTGGATATTGATCAGTCCCTTGACATGCAGTGCCTTTGCCAGTCTTCTGGTGTACTCTGCGATCTTCTCTTTTACTACTTTATCAATGGTCGGAGCCGGGTATACGGAGATACTGTCTCCGGAGTGGATACCGGTTCTCTCGATATGCTCCATGATACCGGGGATCAGGATATCGGTACCGTCGCATACGGCATCGACCTCGATCTCCTTACCCTGTAAATACTTATCTACCAGGATCGGGTGATCCTGTGCGATACGGTTGATGATCTCCATGAATTCTTCGATCTCTTCATCGGAGATAGCGATCTGCATGCCCTGTCCGCCCAATACATAGGAAGGACGCACCAGTACGGGATAGCCCAGTCTGTTAGCAACCGCCTTAGCTTCCTCTGCGGTGTATACAGTACCGCCGGCTGCACGGGGGATCCCGGTCTCTTCCAGAATCTTGTCGAACAGTTCTCTGTCCTCAGCGGCATCTACATCCTCCGCCTTGGTACCTAAGATAGGCACGCCCATCTTCATCAGGCTCTCAGTCAGCTTGATAGCGGTCTGTCCGCCGAACTGTACCACAGCACCATCGGGATGCTCAATATTTACGATAGATTCCACATCTTCCGGAGTCAAAGGCTCGAAATACAGCTTGTCAGCAATATCGAAGTCGGTACTTACGGTCTCCGGGTTATTATTGATGATAATGGTCTCATAGCCTGCCTTGGAGAATGCCCAGGTAGCATGTACGGAACAATAGTCGAACTCGATACCCTGTCCGATACGGATAGGACCGGAACCCAGTACCAGGACTTTCTTGCGTCCGGTGGTCTCCTTGGCTTCGCACTCGCCGCCGAATACGGAATAGTAATAAGGAGTGGAAGCTGCGAACTCTGCAGCACAGGTATCTACCATCTTGTAGACAGCCTTAATGCCGTTGTCATAACGCATCTTCTTGATCTCTTCCTCGGTCTTGCCGGTCAGTCTTGCGATCACGTTATCCGGGAACTCGATTCTCTTGGCTTCCTTCAACAGATCAACCGTCAGCGGCTGTGTCTCCAGCGCATGCTCCATCTCGGTCAGAATGGCAATCTTGTCGATGAACCACAGGTCGATCTTGGTAATGTCGTGGATCTGCTCGTAGCTGATGCCCTTACGGATAGCTTCCGCAATGACATAAATACGCTGGTCATCCACGATCTTCAGACGCTCTAACAGTTCCTCCACAGACAATGCGCTGAAATCATAGCTACGCAGACAGTCCACATGCTGTTCCAGGGAACGGATGGCTTTCATCAGTGCTCCCTCGAAGTTATTGCAGATACTCATAACCTCACCGGTTGCTTTCATCTGGGTGGTCAGAGTACGTTTTGCAGTGATAAATTTATCAAAAGGTAGTCTGGGAATCTTCACGACACAGTAGTCCAGTGTCGGCTCGAAGCTGGCATAGGTCTTGTGGGTGATGGCGTTCTTGATCTCATCCAGGGTAAAGCCCAGTGCGATCTTCGCTGCTACCTTTGCGATAGGATAACCGGTCGCCTTACTTGCCAGTGCGGAAGAACGGCTGACACGGGGGTTAACCTCGATAACACAATATTCAAAGCTGGTGGGATGCAGTGCAAACTGTACGTTACATCCACCGGTGATCTGCAGTTCGTTGATGATCTTCAGAGCGGAAGTACGTAACATCTGGTACTCCTTGTCGCTCAGGGTCTGGGAAGGAGCTACTACGATACTGTCTCCGGTATGCACGCCGACGGGATCGATGTTCTCCATGTTACATACGGTGATGCAGTTGCCTGCGCTGTCACGCATTACTTCGTACTCGATCTCTTTCCAGCCTGCAATACAACGCTCTACCAGTACCTGTCCCACACGGGACAGACGTAAACCGTTCTCCAGGATCTCTTCCAGTTCTACCTGATTGTGGGCGATACCGCCACCGGAACCTCCCAGGGTATAAGCGGGACGCAGTACGACCGGATAGCCGATGGTATTGGTGAATTCCACACCGTCTTCCACATTTTCAACGACCCTGGATGCTGCACAGGGCTCACCGATGCGCTCCATCAGGTCCTTGAACTCCTGACGTCCTTCGGCGTTACGAATGGTAGCTGCGGTAGTACCTAACAGCTTTACATTATGAGCAGCCAGGAAACCGGACTCCTCCAGCTCCATACCGAGGTTCAGACCAGCCTGTCCTCCCAGGGTGGGAAGAATGCTGTCGGGTTTTTCCTTTTTAATGATCTGCTCCAGAACCTTTACGTTCAGAGGCTCAATATATACCTTATCTGCGATATCTTTATCGGTCATGATGGTCGCAGGATTGGAGTTCACCAGGATTACCTCTACTCCCTCTTCCTTCAGGGAACGGCAGGCCTGGGTACCTGCATAGTCGAATTCCGCTGCCTGTCCGATGACAATAGGACCGGAGCCGATTACCATTACTCGTTTTACATTAGGATTCTTGGGCATCTTAGTTCTCTCCTCTCATCATATGAATGAACCGGTCAAACAGGTAACCGGAGTCCTGGGGTCCCGGACATGCTTCCGGATGGAACTGTACGGTGAAAATGTTCTTGCCGGTGTAGGACAGACCCTCGTTGGTACCGTCGTTGACATTGATGAATGCGGGAACCGCTACGGACGGATCCAGCTTGTCGGTATCTACCACATATCCATGGTTCTGAGAAGAAATATATACTCTTCCGGTCATCAGATCCTTTACCGGATGGTTGCCTCCTCTGTGTCCATATTTCATTTTGTGGGTATCTGCGCCGGTAGCCAGAGCCATCAGCTGATGTCCCAGACAGATTGCGAAAATAGGAATCTCGGTATCGTATAACTTTTTGATCTCGGCGATCACACCGGTACACTCCTTGGGGTCTCCCGGTCCGTTACTTAACATGATACCGTCGGGATTATCATCAATGATCTCCTGTGCGGGAGTTCCAGCGGGGTATACGGTCACCTCACAGCCTCTCTCTGCCAGGGATCTGGCGATATTTCTCTTGGCTCCCAGGTCTAACAGAGCTACCTTTAGTCCCTGTCCGGACAGCTCCGTTACCAGTGCGGGCTTGGGCTCTCTGACACCCTTTTCATAAGCTTCTTTATCAAAACGCGCTGCACCGGACAGAGGGCCGTTCTGTGCCAAATCCGTGGTGGGATTCACTACATACTTCTCCTTGCAGGTCACCTTTTCCACGACCTTGCCTGTGGTATATGCTTTCAGCTTCGGAAGCACTTCGTTCAGGTCATAGGCTTCGTTGGTGGTGATCATACCGTTCATGGTACCCTTCTCACGCAGGATCTTGGTCAACGCACGGGTATCGATTCCGGCGATACCGGGCACACCGTTCTCCTCTAAGTATTCCTGTATTGTGCAGTCACAGCGGAAGTTGCTGGGAATACGTGAAAGCTCTCTGACGATGAATCCATCCGGCCAGGGTCTCTCCGACTCACAGTCATCCCTGCATATGCCATAGTTACCGATCAGGGGGTAAGTCATGCATACAGCCTGTCCTGCATAGGACGGATCCGTCAGGACCTCCAGATATCCGGCCATGGATGTGTTAAATACGATTTCACTGATGATCTCTTTGTCTGCACCGATGTGCGTTCCTTCGAACACCGTTCCATCTTCCAAAATCAAAAATGCCTTCATTCTTTCCTCACATTCTGCCGCTTTTTGCGACGTTTGTATTTCCAGTGTGTTTCTCTAGTGCTTAATCGATTTATTATATCATAAAAAAAATTGCGTCGCAATAGACCCTGTCTGCATAAAAACCTACAAAAATCCTCTCCGCAATCCCGATACTCCTTGGAGAATCTGACAAAGCTGTGTAAAAGCTTACATTTTCCATTGCTTTTTTCACCGGGTCTGATATAGAATAGATATGTATTTTCTATTTTTCAATTATCACAAAACGCTGTTTTCCTAAAGCAGATTGGACAGGCATCTATGGATCGTATCGAAAATGCTCAAATGAACTCCCTGGGAACCCGCAAACTCTATTATGAAGATGTACATCAGACGGATTTCACCGCTGTGGTAATGGAATGTGTTCCCGACAAGGAAGAGGGATATTACAGGATCGTTCTGGACGCTTCCGCTTTTTTCCCGGAAGAGGGCGGTCAGTCCGCCGACAAAGGCACCTTAAACGGTCAGGACGTACTGGATGTCAGCATTAAACAGGGCATCCTGTATCATAAAACGGCCTGTGAGTTTTCCGTCGGCACCCGGGTCACCGGTCATGTGGACTGGAACCGTCGGTTTGATTTCATGCAGCAGCACTCCGGTGAGCATATGATCTCCGGCTTACTGCACTCCCATTTCGGACTGGAAAACGTAGGCTTCCATTTAAGCGACAGAGAAGTGACACTGGATATGAACGGAGAAGTCTCTCTGGAACAGCTGCGTCTCATCGAACAGGAAGCCAACGCTTATGTCTGGAAAAATCTTCCGGTCAACATCAGCTGGCCCACCGCCGAAGAACTGACGAGCTTAAATTACCGCAGCAAACTGGCACTCACGGAAAATGTACGTATTGTCGAGATCCCCGGCGTGGATCTGTGTGCCTGCTGTGCTCCACATGTAGATACCACCGGACAGATCGGTCTCATCAAAATTGTAAATGTACAGAGCCACCGGGGCGGTGCCCGCATCAATATTCTCTGTGGCGGCCGTGCTCTGGCCGACTATACCGAAAAACAGGATTCCGTCTGGGCCATCTCCTCTCTGCTGTCCGCAAAGCAGCCGGAAGTGGCCGATGCCGTTGTCCGGGTCAAAGAGGATGCACGCCAGCAAAAAGAACGCGCCAATGCTTTGCAGGCGGAACTTCTGAAGGTACAGATGAACGCACTCCCCTCCCCGGAAGAAGTACACCACGTGCTTCTCTTCGTCGGTGAACTGGATGCCATCGCCCTACGTAACGCCGTGAATACCCTGACCGGAAAATATTCCGGTTACTGCGGTATCTTTGCCGGAGACGATACAAACGGTTATCGATTTATTGTAGGCAGTGCTTCCAAAAACTGCCAGGAACTGGCAGATCGTATGCGCCGGGAACTTTCTGCAAAAGGGGGCGGATCCGCTCCCATGATCCAGGGGAATGTTGCTGCCACGGCAGATGTCCTACAGACAATGTGGGCGTCGCTGTAATGACCATCCTTTCTGCCTATATACGCAGTTCGGCACATGAATTCGTATCAATATTTTCACATGGAAAACCCCCGGCATGACCATCTGTCATACTCCGGGGGTGTGTTTATATATTTTATATATTTTTCGTTTCGGAAAATCTGATTATTTCTCTTCTGTTGCTGCATTCTTCTTCAGTGCTACGCTGACTGCCTTCGCAACGCCACCACCTACTACACAGCTCATAGGCATCTCCAGTGCTCCGTTGATACCACAGAATGCTACGGCGAACATAAACAGATTCGCTCCGGTTGCATTCATGCTCTGCAGATACTCGGTATGACCGAAGCAGATCATCAGAGTGGACATGAAGAACAGGGTGTTCATAAATGCTCCCAGCAGACCGGTCACGAAGTAAGTTACGGTCTTCGTCTTGTCAATCTTCCACAGTGCCTTGAAGATCACGCCGGACAGCCATCCCATCAGGGTTCTGGTAGGGATGCATACCAGGAAAGTGAAAAACGGATTCATTGCTACCAACGCTGCTCCAAAAGGATCTCCTGCAAAACACTGGTAAAAGCTGGTAAGTCCAAATACCAGTCCCAGTACGGCTCCGCCTGCAGGTCCTAAGATCATTGCACCGATGACTACGGGAATGGTCATCAGGGAGATTGCTAACGGTCCGATGCGCAGATACCCAAGCGGGGTAAATGCCAGAATCAGCATGATCGCGATGAGTACGGCCAATTGTACCATCTCAAGTGTCTTGTTTTTTTTCATATGAAATTTCCTTTCCGCGCTTTTTGCGCCTTTGCTACTATTCCTCCATCTGGCGTCCTTTAGACTGCCGGAGGATATAATTACAAGTCATTCAAGAAAATAACATAAATGTATACAAAACACAAGTACATTTTTTAATACAATCAACGTACGGTGCGATACCACTTCAACGCCGATGTATAGGCTTCATATACTGTATTCATATCAATATTCTTTAATAGCATCAGGCGGGATACCTCCGCCCAGTTGGCTGTCTCATACTGCAGCATAAAATCGTACACCGGTGCCAGTACGCCGATGCGGTAGATCAGTGCATTGCTGATCTCGCCGGCCACATGGACCACCTTCAAAGCCTCTGCCATGGGTTTCTCGAGGATCACATCCAGCACGGAGAACAATCCCATCAGGAACAATTCATCCTTCTGCGCCTTCAGGCCAAACGCTTCCGCCAGATTCTCGGCAAATTTTGCACGAAGCAGAGATAATCTGGTGACCTCATTCGGCTTATCCGCATACAAAGCATTGGCTACTGCCGTGTTGATCCACTTTTTCAGTTCCCGCTGTCCCAGCATGGCAGCCGCATGACGGATAGACGTAATCTCCGAATTTACAGCCAGTGGCTGAACCATTTTCAGCAGATCGATCGTGAGTGCGGTATCACGGCTGATGATATCCGCCGCTGTCGTGAGTTCAAAATCCGGGCTGTTCACAATATTCAGCAGGTCAATATAGTTACCCTTCAAGGGTGCCACATCTGTCTGTCCCTTCGTAATGGGAACTCGATAGAACTTACCCTCATAGAAACGATATCCACCGGTCTCCTTCAGTCTCTCGAAGTCCTCCATGGTATCAATATTACCGGCACACAGACTGATATTCGGGAATAATTTCCCGAAATAAATCTTGGCTTTATCAATGGCTATTTTACGGTTATTCAGAAGGACATAATCCATCAGCTTCAGGACTTCTCTGTAATTTTCGAAATCACTGACCGCAAGCTTACGAATGGCAAGTTTATAGCCTTGCTGTTTCAATTCCTTCAGACGATTGACATACATTTCAATCGGCGGAATGGTATTATCGATCAAAAGTACGATTTTTTCATGAGGTGCATCGCACTGCTCCGGAATATCCGCAAAAATAGAAATATTGGTGATCGGTACAAAAATCTCTTTTCCCTGAGACAATGTATCGATTCCCATCTTTTGGATCAATTCCAATCCGGTGATCTGTGATGCCCCATCAAATTGTGCTGTCCCAAGCAGCAACGGATTCAACAGGTAATTTTCTCTCTGAGTAAAAAAGGAATAGGCACATACGGCCATATTTTCATCAAAAAGCGGTACTAATGTAAGCAGCATATTTTTACCTCCCAATTATCTATATTATACCGATTCCGACAAGACTTTACAAGTGGTACTATCAGCACAGAGATGTTGTAAATAGAGAGTTAGTTGAATACATTGACAAAATCCACGAACTCCCGGAGCATGCGATACACATGTCTCGATGTAAGGTCTCCGGATGTGAATTTTCTACGAAAAGTGATGAGTAGTTCTCGTCATGGCGGGGCCGCCTACAGTCGACATCCATGTCGACAATCGGCTGACGCGGACATCGTGTCCGCTTTCCCCCTGTCTTTCAGCACTTTTCTAGAAAATATCAACATCCTCCGACAAACATCTTCGACATGGCACCGTATACTCCGGGAGTTCTGCGTTTTGGAAAGCTTTCAAAAAACCAGTAGCCCCGGCTGGGTATAAGAATAAGCAGTGCCGTAAGCAGACGTCGGTACCATAGCGTCCCAAGGGACGCATTGCGGTCGTACTGTGACCGCTTATGTACCGCTACGCTCTGCGACAGGAGCACATCGTACTAAAGTACGAGCGTGCCGCGTTTCTTATACCCTGCCAAGGGCTACGGGGATATTTCGCTAAATTTCAATTTACTTAAAGTACTGTACACCGGATTCAAAGATCTTCATATCCTGCTCGCCATAGATGTTCATGGCCACAGCGGTATCTCTTCTCTCGGAATGTGCCATCTTACCGAAGCATCTGCCGTCGGGAGAGGTGATACCCTCGATCGCACAGTAAGATCCGTTGATGTTGTACTCCTCATCCATGGATACATTACCGTTCTGGTCAGCGTACTGGGTAGCAACCTGTCCGTTTGCAAAGAGCTTGTCGATCCATTCCTTCGGTGCTACGAAACGACCCTCACCATGGGATGCGGGGTTACAGTAGGTAGCACCCAGCGTAGCGCCCTGTAACCAGGGAGACTTGTTGGATACAACCTTGGTGTATACCATCTTGGAGATGTGACGGTTGATGGTATTGAAGGTCAGGGTAGGTGAATCCTCCTTCTGACCGGTGATTTCGCCGTAAGGAACCAGTCCCAGCTTGATCAGAGCCTGAAATCCGTTACAGATACCCAGTGCCAGTCCGTCTCTCTCATTTAACAGCTTCATGACCGCTTCCTTCAGCTTCTCATTCTGGAATGCTGTTGCAAAAAACTTCGCGCTGCCGTCAGGCTCATCACCTGCGGAAAAGCCGCCGGGGAACATGATGATCTGTGCCTGTGCAATGGACTTCTCGAATTCCTCTACGGATTCGCGGATATCCTCTGCGGTCATGTTACGGAACACTCTTGTCTCCACATGGGCTCCGGCACGTTCAAATGCCTTGGTGCTGTCGTATTCACAGTTGGTTCCGGGGAATACCGGAATGAATACGGTAGGCTTTGCGATCTTGTGCTTACATACATAAATACTGTCTGCCTTGTAAACATTGCTTGCCACTGCCTCGGTACCCTTCACTGCCTTGGTGGGGAATACCTTCTCCAGCTTGGAAGTCCAGGAAACAAGTGCCTCTTCCATGGTGATCTTCACATCACCATATACGAATACAGGCTCCTCGGTCACGGTACCGATCACGGTGTAATCCAGTTCCTTCTCTTCCAGTGCAGCCATCTTGTCTGCGGGGATCTCTGCCAGAATATCGCCCAGTCCGTTGTCAAACAGGTCGTCTGTGGTTACCTCATCGTCGATCTTCACACCCAGCTTGTTACCGAAGGCCATCTTTGCTACAGCTGCTGCCACACCCTTGGAATCCAGAGCATAAGCGGATACGATCGTACCATTTTCGGTCAGTTCGTGGATCTTGCCATATAATTCTGCCACATTCTCATACATCGGAATGTCGAAATCGTCTTTATTAATAGAAAAACGTACCAGCTTATTGCCGGGGGTCTTCAGTTCCGGAGTAATAATATCGCCATATTTTGCCACGTCCACTGCAAAAGATACCAGTGTGGGAGGTACATCAATATCATTGAAAGTACCGGACATACTGTCCTTACCACCGATGGAGGGCAGCCCGAACCCGATCTGTGCATCGTAGGCGCCTAACAGTGCTGCGAAAGGCTGGCTCCAACGCTCAGGATCGCTGGTCATTCTGCGGAAGTACTCCTGGAAGGTAAAGCGGATCTTGCTGAAATCACCGCCGGAAGCCACGATTTTCGCCATGGACTCTGTCACTGCGTAGACAGCTCCGTGGTAAGGACTCCAGGAGGACAGATACGGATCGAAGCCGTAACTCATCATGGTCACGGTATCGGTCTTACCTTCCAGTACAGGCAGTTTGGCTACCATGGTCTGGGTCTCAGTCAGCTGATATTTTCCACTGTAGGGCATCAATACACTGCCGGCACCAATGGAGGAGTCGAACATCTCTACCAGACCCTTCTGGGAACATACATTGAGGTCATTTAACAGTGCCACCCAGGCACCCTTCACATCGCCCTCTTCCAGTTTCTCACCTACAGCGGGAACAGCCCATTTATCAAAATAATTCTCTTCTTCGGAAGGAATATCTACTTTTACTTTGGTCTCCTGATGGGCACCGTTGGTATCCAGGAAAGCTCTCTTCAGATCCACGATGGGCTTGCCTCTCCAGTTCAGTACAAGTCTGGGTTCCTCAGTAACAACTGCTACGGGAACAGCCTCCAGGTTCTCTTCCTTTGCATAGCCCAGAAAAGTATCTACATCCTTAGGATCTACTACCACTGCCATACGCTCCTGAGACTCGGAGATTGCCAGTTCCGTGCCATCCAGTCCGGCATATTTCTTGGGTACCTTGTCCAGATCTACGGTCAGACCGTCTGCCAGCTCACCGATGGCAACGGAGACACCGCCGGCACCAAAGTCGTTACATTTTTTGATCAGACGGCTGACTTCCTCACGACGGAACAGTCTCTGGATCTTACGCTCGGTCGGTGCATTACCCTTCTGTACCTCAGCACCACAGGTCTCGATGGAAGTATCGGTATGTACCTTGGAGGATCCGGTCGCACCGCCGCAGCCGTCACGTCCAGTACGTCCGCCTAACAGGATGATGATATCGCCGGGATCAGAGGTCTCACGGATAACATTCCTGCGGGGAGCTGCGCCCATAACGGCACCAATCTCCATACGCTTTGCCACATAAGAAGGATGATAGATCTCTTTTACAAAGCCGGTAGCCAGACCAATCTGGTTACCATAAGAGGAATAGCCACTGGCTGCGCCTCTTACCAGCTTCTTCTGGGAGAGCTTGCCGTGCAAAGTCTCGGATACAGGAACGGTAGGATCCGCAGCACCGGTGACACGCATTGCCTGATATACATAGCCACGGCCGGACAGGGGGTCACGGATGGCACCGCCCAGACAGGTGGCAGCACCACCGAAAGGCTCGATCTCTGTAGGATGGTTGTGGGTCTCGTTTTTGAAAAATACCAGCCACTCCTCAGTCTCTCTATGGTCACCGTAATCCATCTCCACGGGAACCACTACGGAGCAGGCATTGATCTCATCGGATTCTTCCATGTCATCCAGTTTGCCGTCTTTTTTCAGCTTTCTCATGGCCATCAGTGCCAGATCCATCAGGCAGACGAACTTGTCCTCTCTGCCTTTGAAGATCTCTTCTCTGGTATCCAGATAGCTCTGGTAAGTGGTCTCTAAGGGAGAACGATAATAACCCTCACCGAATTCCACATCGGTCAGCTCGGTGGAAAAAGTGGTGTGACGGCAGTGATCGGACCAATAGGTATCCAGTACACGGATCTCCGTCATAGAAGGATCTCTCTTCTCATCATCATGGAAATATTTCTGGATATGCAGGAAATCTTTGAAGGTCATGGCAAGTCCCAGAGATTCATACAGAGCTTTTAAACTGCTCTCGTCCATATCTCTGAAGCCGTCAAAAACAGCAACATCAGCGGGATCATCATACACCGTGATCAGAGTATCCGGCTTCTCCATGCCGGTCTCTCTGGAATCTACAGGGTTGATACAGTAAGATTTGATCTTGGAAAATTCTTCGTCGGACACCTGTCCTTCGATCATATAAGTCACAGCGGTACGGATCACAGGTTCTTCGTCCTCTTTTAAGAACTTCACACACTGCACTGCGGAATCCGCTCTCTGATCGAACTGTCCGGGAAGGAACTCTACGGAAAATACTTTTGCATCCGCAGGAATCTCGATGGTCTCTTCATACAGATCATCTACGGGAGGCTCGGAAAATACAGTCTTGCAGGCTCTTGCAAACACCTCATCCGAAATATTCTCCACATCATAGCGGATAAACTCACGAACCTTTGCCACATCGATACCCAGATAATTTTTCAGTTCGTCGTGCAGCTCTTTTGCCTTGACGGCATAAGGTTCCTTTTTCTCTACATAGATACGTCTTACGTTGCTCATGTCTCTCCTCCGAAATTTTATACTATGCGACACTATTCAGAACCCCATTCGCAAAACCACATCTTGCGATGCTTACTTTTTGCTCATGTGGTTATCTCACCATATAAATATCATCAGATGCCCTTACAATGCGAGCCTTTGACGTACATATGATTATATTTACATGGTTCTGAATAGTATCATACAACATACTATATTTTCCCACAATAGCAGAAAACAACAAATTTAGATAGATTTTACCTGCCTTTTTGAACGGTTCGTCATTCATGCAGTCTGTGGATCAGCCGGTAAGCGATGTCCTTCTCGCAGATCAGGGCCTCCGTGTGGGCGAAAAATACGATGCCGTCCGTGGGGGCCAGAATCTTCTCCCTCACCGTTCCATCGTAAGGGTCTATAATTTCTGCCATCTCATTTCCATAGCGCACATCGTCTCCCGCATGTACTTTTCCCCGGAAAATTCCCGCCCGGTTCGCAGGTACATCACTCAGATCCTTTTCATATATAACATGACTGATATAGCCGGAATGACTCTCGTACCGGATCAGCCCCATACGTTTCAGGAAACGTAAGACCGCTGCCACCGCCTGTCTTGCACTCACCTCATCGATCTGGGTATTCTGATTCGTGTATACCGAAAAGGCGGCCGTCATCTCATCCTGCCAGTTATAATTCAGTGTCTTGGTATCGATGGGTACCGGCTTGCGCACCACCACATAAGGAAGTCCGAACAGATTCGCCAACGACGTATTCTGATAGCCTGTCTCCATCATACGCACATGGGGCACGAATTCTCCCGGTCTGTAAAAGGACGTAAACTGGATCCCATAAACGTAATCCCGGATCTCCGTAAGCAACGCATTGGTCAGACGGTCCGCCGGCTCCCCGTAATCATTTCCCGGAAAACTCCGATTGATATCCGCTTCCTTGACACCGAAAAAGCGGCGGCTGATATTCACGGAATAGGCATTGATGGTAGGAATCACCAGAATCTGTTTGCCGGCACTGATACAGCCGTTGTTTTCCAGTTCCCGCAGTGTCTTCACCAGTTGGGAACAGATATACATCTGCTGGATCTCATTACCTCTGGCTGCGCCCACGATGCAGGCAGACTTCTCGCCCTTGCCGAACTGAAAGCCCTTGATGCGCATATCTTCTCTGTAGGTCGAATGTATGGTATAAATATCTCTCTCAAACATAATCTTTTCACTCCGTCAGGATCCGCGCCAGCAGATCTCCTTCATAGACCACCGGATAAGCTCTCAGGGTAAACAACAGCCCGCCTTTTGCGGTACGGATCTGCTGCTTCACCGTCCCTTCAAATGGATCCACCACTTTCCCGATCAGATCTCCTTTTTTCACATAGTGGTTGTGCTCGATCAGTGGCAGGAACACACCGTCTGACTTGCTGCGGATAAACTCCACCTCACCGTCACTGGATATCGCAGGCTCCTGCACCTTTGGCTCCGGGCCTGTCCAGATCCCCATTTCACTCATGATGTGGAAAATACCGTCCACGATCTGATTACCGAAGGATCTGTGGATGTCATGCCCCTGTCCCATCTCCAGCACCAGTGTGGGAACTCCCAGCAGATTCATGGAATGGGCCAGCGTCGATTCATGCACCGTGGCAGTGGCATTCATCCAGATCATGTCGGCATTGGTCATTTTCGCATAGGGAAGCAGTGCCTCCGCAAAATCTTCACTGAGTCGTACCTGTGGGATCTCACGCACAAAAATATCACTGGCGTGCAGATCGATACAAATATCGGATCCGATCAGGGAATCCACCACAGTTGCCGTGATCCGCTCCATCATATCCCCCGATGCGTCTCCCGGAAACATACGGTTCATATCCATATCCAGTCTCGGCACCGTCCGGCTGGCCATGTCGATTCCCAGCGGATTCAATGCCGGATAGATATCTACGATTCCTTTCAAATACTCCGGATGCTCTTTTACTCTTCGCGCCGTCTCATAACAGATGTACTGTCCCTCCAGTTCATCCCCGTGGATGCCGGACACCAGACTGATTCTGGATAAATTCCGTTCTTCTCCCTCCGGACGGATCCGGTTCCTGCGGATTGCCAGATGTCCTCCCGCCGGAAGTTCCATGCTGATGATCGTTTCTGTCATACTTACCTTTTCCCTCTCTTTATCTCTTTGCAGCTTTTCTACACAGAAAATGCTTCAGGAAACTTTCCCTGAAGCATCATCACCCGTTGTCATATTAATCTTCTACACCCAATCCGCGCAACAGATACAGGATCTCACGATCCACCGCTTCCGCCGTCACGCCGATGGTCTGGGCCGAAATCTTCAGTCCTTCCAGCACAAACATAATATTTCTCGCAGTTCCCTCACAGTCCTCGCAGATAAACTCTCCGTTATCCACACCTGCCTCGATCAGTTTTTCAATGATCTTCACTGCGGAATCAAACTGCTTTTTTAAAATATTGTCTCTCTTGGGCAGTTCGTTTTCAAAATAGAATTCATAGGTAGCCTGCGTCAGTGTATTCTTCTTGCGCAGAAGCTCTTTCTTCTGCTCCTTTAAAAACAGAAGCAGGATATCCGCTGCGGTAGCATCCTCCGTAATACTGTCGGAAAATACGTCATCCGCCTCCTCACTCTCCATGCGCAACACTTCCATGAAGATCTGACTGGTATTCTCAAAATATAAATAGAGTCCGCCACGGCTGATGTCGCAGGCCTCTACAATATCCTTCATCGTTACTTTTTTGAAGCCCTTCTCCACAAATACTTCTCTGGCTTTCTCTACGATATATCGCTTTTTCTGTACTGATTTTTCTCCCATGGATCTATCCTGCCTTTCCCCACTCAAAGCTTTCCGTTCGCCGGTGTCTTATCCCAGAATTCAATGATCTCCTGCATCTGTTTCAGTACCAGATAAAAGATCCGCTCCGATACCGCCTCGCTCCACAGATTTCCCTTTGTTCTGCCGCCTAAGACATATTTTGACAGGATTCCTCTGAGGATATCCCATTCCTTCCATCCTGCTTTCTGAATAATATCCCGCTCCTCCTGATGAGTGCGGATCCGGTGTCTTGTGTATACATAGGCATAGTTGCGATCCATCAGGGGACTTTTCGTCGCTTCCCTGACGAAATTCAGGAGAGTCCCGTCATATACCGGAAAAGACACGGAATTCACTCCGATATCCTGTCCGCTGTAGATAGAGCTGGCTCTCTTGCCGGCGCTCTGCTCCAGCCAGGGCAGGTAGGGAAGTAACGGCCTCACTGCCTGCTTATATGATTCCAGCAACTGCTCTCTGTATTCACTGCTCTGTTCCATAACCCCAATATACCTTTCCATGTACCGTTTTCTACCGAAAACATCGCTTTTTTCGTCTGTCAATGTAAAAGTGACACATATGTAGTTTTATTTTATCACATTTCTATCAAAAGTACAGTAGAAAATTGTTGGTATTATGGTGTATAATGTGTATTAAATATTTGTATGATAAGACGAGGTATTGGAATGGCTGGAATCGTATTGGAGAAGGGGAAAACTATATATAGCTATGGGCAGCCCATGACTGCATTGCATCTGATTACCAACGGTAAAGTAGATGTATCATATCCCGGCGGCTCTTATACTCTGGGAAAGGGAGACGTGATCAGTATCTGTGAGATCTGCTCCGAAATCCATCTGCTGGGCTATACCACGTTGGAGGATACAACGATCCTGACGTATCCCCTGACCAGTCTGGATTCCCTGAATGATATTCTACAGAAGCACCCGGACGTAGCACGTCTGTTCTGTCTGTCCTGTTTCCGTCAGATCAATATTCTGCTGAACCGCAGTTCCATTTCGGAATTGAACTGCAGTGAGCTG
The DNA here is from genome assembly GCA_003584705.1 of Lachnospiraceae bacterium GAM79. Classification (GTDB taxonomy): domain Bacteria; phylum Bacillota; class Clostridia; order Lachnospirales; family Lachnospiraceae; genus Acetatifactor; species Acetatifactor acetigignens. The sequence goes on along the minus strand of AP018536.1, from coordinate 1,187,007 downwards.
TATCGTACTCTGACAGATGATATTGCCACCTACAATACACTGTGTAGCCGTTACCGTCTGCAAGCGAGATCCCTGGAACATTTCGATGAGCTGAATGCTTTTCTTGGGGATGATTCACCGGACATCTGGCTGAACGGCTATTACATGGGCTTAAGCAGGATCCTGGCTTCGGACAATTACCGGATCCTGGTACAGGAGTCGGATCTGTCCATTGGTATGCTGCGTAAGGGAAGTCTGGACTTCCGCCGTACTTACCAGAGCCTGGAGGAACAGTTCCACTATCTGCAGCAGGTCGGTTCCTTCTATTTCCGGGAATCCGGCAACGATCTTTTTGATTTTTATACTTCTTTGTTCTATAAACTGGGACAGGATAATGAAGACAGCAAGGCGGTCTACGACCGCATTCATCGTATGCTTTCTAAGGCCGGCGATCTGTCCTTCATCGATCAGGAACTGTTTGCCTCCAGATCCCAGACCTTCCAGAGCAGCCTGAATCTCATGGAATCCAAGGATTCCGCTGAGGCAGGTTCTTCCGGAGATTCCGAGATCCTTGGCAAGCTTGCCGGATCGCTGAACACTATTCTGGATTACGCCGGTTCGGATCTGGATACCGTGACCAGCTTCCGTCAGCATGTCCACGCTTACAAGCTGCTGTCCGACCGGGCTTCCCAGGATCAGGATGTCGCTCTTTTACGCAGACAGCTGACCGAAGAATTTTATCTGCTCTACTCCCTCCTGTTCACCCAGACGCTGGAACAGCCGAACATTCCCATGCCGGTCAAAATGTTTCTGTATTTCGGTTATGTGGATGAGGAGCTGGCCGGTCTGAAAAATGCAGTCACCCTGTACCGCATGGCAGAAGCCATGTCGGATCACAGCGATATCGGTGTCTATACCTTTTATGACTGGCTGATGGCCATCTTCCGCGGGAAGAAATCTCCCAGCCGGAACGAATTTGACCAGGATTATTCCGATTATATTCACAAACAAAAGGTCGGTGGCAATATTACGGATGCAGAGCTCAAGGCATTGGAGAACAATCCCATGGCCAAGGTCAATTACGAGCTCCGGAATATGTTCCCTCAGGTCAACAAGATCACCTTCGGACGGATCACTACTTTCTGTCCGCTGTTCTGCGCAGATGATGTGCTGAAGGATCTGGAAAGCTCCTATGTCACCGTTTCCCGTGTCTCCCAGATTCTCGAGGAGATCCGCCGGGTAGATTACACGGCATTCTATAGAGAAAGTCTGGATATGGAGCACATAGATGTCATGGGTAAGGAGACAATTCATCTGGAATATCTGCCGGACATCATCCTGATGCCCAACGTCGGTATCCGCGGTGTCATGTGGCAGGAAATTGAGGGCAAGCGCCGTAACAGCCCCGGTCGTATGGTCTTCTCCATTTTCCATCTGGAGGATCTGAAGACGACCTTCACCCACCTGACCGGTGAATTCCGTTGGGAGCTGTGCAAGAGAGTCCAGGGTAACCGCTGGAACGATGTCTCCATCAGTTCCCTGACCAGTGAATATTTCGATTATATCCAGTTCTACCGCAAGAACCATGATCTGAGTACAGAGGCCAAGGAAAAGGTAAAATCCAGCCTGCAGCGTGCCAAGAACAGTTTCAAGGAAATGTTCGTAAGGGATTATATGATCTGGGTGCTCTTCGAAGGTGCCGGATCCCCGAGACTGAACAAAGTAGCCCGTCAGATCATGTTCACCTACTGCCCGTTCCCGGAGGATATTTGCAATACGCTGGCTCAGAACCCGTTGTATGCCGATCTTCTGGATCGCCGTAAGATCAAGATAGCCCAAGGCTTACATCATCTGGATGTTCTGACCCGAAAGCTGCAAAACGGTAATATTCCGGTTCCCGAGACCGTGGCACAGGAACGCTATTATTTAAGTGGCAGCAAAAAAGCATAGCACATACATATAGCAAAAAGATTCACTCTCCACCCGGGGAATGAATCTTTTTGTTATGTTGTCTTATTTGCTTTCAGATACCTTATGCGTTTGCCAGCTGTTTGCCAAGTTCTCTGCACTCTGACAGGCCATCCTCGTCCGGTGTCTCATGGCAGATCAGGCCCTCACCGTTCAACACAGTAGCTCCTGCTGCTTCCATACGGGTGCTCCAGTCTCTCATCCACTCACCGTCTCCCCAGCCATAGGAGCCGAACAGTGCGATCTTTTTGCCGGAAGCAAAGCCTTCCACATCACATACAAAAGGCTCCATCTCGGATTCCTCCAGGACTTCCGCTCCCATCGCGGGACAGCCCAGTGCAAACTTGGGAGCAGCCTTTAGTTCGTCAAGGTTGGCGCCGGTCACAAATACTACCTCCGCTTCTTTCCCGGCTTCCCGGATACCCTCTCCGATGGCCTCTGCCATAGCCTGGGTGTTACCACCCTGTGTCCAGAATACTACATAAATCTTATCCATTTATTTTTCCTTCCCTTCCGCACCTTTCCGTGCCTGTTTCTATGCTGCGGTACATCCGCAGATATCTATGATTTCTGTCATCTTTAATCCATAATGCAACAGCTGGATCAAATTTTCCCTGGCATATTCATATTTTTCAAAAAGTCTCTGTTTTCCTTCTTTATCCGCATATACTTTCCAATAACCGGTGCAGAGGCTGTTCTTCCCCTGATGTCTGATAAATCCTTCCACATCCTCCGGGGGATATCCTAACAGCAATCCCAGTTCGTGGGGGAACGGCTTCCCTCTCTCTGTATAGGTTTCATAACGATCGCAAAATACCGGCAAAATATCCTCCAGTCGATCGGATTCGTACCCTGCCTCCCGCAGCAGTTTCTTTACCTGCGGCATTTTCAGATACTTTTCCAGCCGGTCTTCCCGATACAACAGTATTACCATTTTCTCCTCTGTCTCCAACAAGGGATACAGGGAAAGCACACTGCCTTCAACGATCCTTCCCACCTGTGTAAAGCCTTCCGGGGAAATCGTCAGCAGATTGGAAATCTTAAGTCCCGTGATCAGCGGTGCACACTGCAAAGCCAACTGTAGTTCCACATCGTCTGCTTCCATTTCACACAGGATCTCCCACGTTTCCTGACTCAATCAGCGCTTCACCTCCTGGTATGATGTAGTCATAGACCAATAGCAGTCTTCTACATCATTATTTAATCTATATCAAGGTTGGTAGGAGGATTCTCCTCTGATTTCATTCCAACCAAAGATACGTGTATAAGTTACATGTTTTTAGTATAATTATTCACTCCTAGACTTCGTCTGTTACATAAGGTATTATATTCCATTGAATAGGGAAAAGGACGTTCGCCTCCTAGGGAGCTGGCTTATGTCCAGCAATACCCGTAACTTTAGACAGTCATTCCATCAATGAAAATTTATGTTTTAGGCTGGTTGGGAGCAATTAAGCTATACCCGTATCACGTGCCAGGTAGTGTATTCATTGTTTTTATGGAACCCTATCGGAAGGAGCTTACAATGTACAACAAAAACTATATTTCCGTCGGTATCGATGTCGGTTCTGCCTTTAGTTTCATGACCATCGTTGCACCTGACGGCTCTGTAATCCAAAAACCTTTTAAAATTACACACAATAAACCGGATTCTCTGGAAAAGGCCGTTTCTGCCATAAAAAAAGCAGAAGAGCTACATTCCTTAGAAAGTCGCACCTTTCTGGAATCCACTGGGATCTATCACTTCCCGCTCTTCTGCTACCTTGTTGATTGTGGTTTTCACGTCTCCATAATCAATCCTATTATTACACATTCTGCGAATAATACAAGTATCAGAAAAGTAAAAAATGATAAAGTTGATTCCATTGGTATTGCAAAGCTGGGATTATCCGGTGATATCCCTGTATCTCAATTCCCAGCAAAGCTGGTCCTTGAGATTCGATCCCTTACACGCAAGTATTATGATCTGACCGATGAACGGTCTGCTCACATCAACAAACTTAAGGGCGATCTGCATACCGTTTTTCCACAGTATCTGGACATCTTTTGTGATGTCACTGGCAAAACATCTACCATGATTCTCCGTCAGTATGGTACTCCGGATAAAATACTCCGTGGTCATAAAAAGACCATGATTGAAAAAATATCAAAAGCCTCAAGAAAAGGACTTTCAAAAGCTGCCGAGCGCTATGAAAAGCTCTGTGCCGCCGCAACAGCCGCAAAAACTTTCGGATGCCAGATTGATAGTATCTATTTCAACATCTCTCTGACTCTTGACCTTATCGAGAAGCTTGACTCTGCCTTGGATTCTATTTTGCAGCGGATCCATCAGCTGGTAACGTTCAATAAATCCGAAAAGTTTATCCAGCAGATTAAATGGCTTGATACCATTAAAGGGGTTGGATTTCTTACTGCTGTGACCATCATGTGCGAAATCGGTGATTTTTCAGCATTCCGCAATCCAAAACAGTTATTCGCTTACTTCGGACTTGATCCGGAAGTAAATCAGTCTGGTAAGTTCGTTGGCACTGAAATGCATATGACCAAACGAGGCTCCAGAATCGCCCGCCGCGCTGTCTTCGCAGTAGCACTGGCATCCATACGCACTAAACGCAATGGAGAAGGCATTAACCCATATCTTCGTGAATACTATGAGAAGAAATCCGGGCAAAAACCAAAGATGGTAGCTCTTGGTGCAGTAATGCACAAAGTGTGCAACATCATCTTTGCTGTTCTTCGTGATGAGAAAGAATTCGAATTACGGTCTCCCGAAGAACACTGCAGGCAGTATCAACGTCCTGCTTTACAGGCTGCATAAACATTCATCCTGTGCTGTATATAACCATCAACAAAGCGAAAATCCAAAGGATTTACGTTTATTAAAGTTACTCATTTTTAGGTTTCAATAATCAATAGAAAAAGTTCTATTTTTTATCATTTAGGGCTTGACTATAACTAGCTGGTCTGCCATCCAAAAGTCATTGAGTTAGTTGTAGCTAACCTATATAAATAATATAGAAAAAAGCAGTTCCCGTCAAGGGAACTGCCTGATAGAAATTCTCAACATATAAACTTTCAAAATAGCTTTGGGGATTTCCATTCTCAGATCTTTCTGCGGTCCAGCCCTGTACTGCGATAGTATTCTGCCTTGTCCTGATACATCCGTCTCTCGGACTCCGTCAGTAAATGATCCTTTCCCACGGCTTCCAGAGTGTTCACCGCTGCTCCTACTGCCATGGAGACATCATGAGCTGCCAGCTCTGTTTTTAATTCCTCCACCTTTTGATAGAATTCCTTTTCAGAAATTCCAGTGCACAGAACCACCAGTTCATCTCCGCCGATACGGAACATTCCATTTCCCTCAAATACACGTTTCAGGCAGTCACAGCACCTGCAGATCAGGCGGTCTCCGGTGGAATGGCCTTCACTGTCATTGATCCGTTTTAATCCTGTAATATCACAGTATACCACACCGATGGGCTCGGTATGATCCACCTGCTCAATGTACCTCTTCATAGCATAACGGTTCCCCAATGTCGTCAGCGGATCCGAATAGCTCATCACTTCCAGCTCCCGTACCAGATTTCTCTGCTTCAGGGACGATACGATAAAGTGTCCCATGATCTGCAGCATCTCCGACACAAATTCAAAATATCTGGTCGAAGGATTGTCTACTCCGTAGAAGCCGATTACTTTCCCATCATCATAAAGCGGAACCACCACCAGGGAATGAATATTCTGTCTTACCAGAACTTCATACATCTTCGGATCCACATCTTTCATTTCTTCCAGATTCTCTGTGACAATACTCTGATTCTCATCAAACTTCCGATACCATTCCGCGAAGATCTCCGGCGGTAGATCCTGAAGGGTATCCTTTTCCGGTAAGACTCCCTTGGCTACCCATTCGTATGTATTGTGGTCATGATCGTGGTCATCCTTTTCAAAAATATAGGCCCGTCCCGCTTCCAGATTCTTTCCGACAAATTCCAGCAGCACCTGCAGTGTCTGATCCATGCTCTCCTGCCGCTGTGCCACACGGATGGCCTCATTCAACGCAGCCTCCATATTACGGTAATCTTCGGATTTGTGCCCTCTCTCATTCAGATTGCCGCAATCTATGGCGATTTCCATACGGTATTTTCTCCCGTCTTCTTCTACCAGTGTGTCCTTGATATGAAGTTCTCTTCGCAGCAGCGGATTGTAATATTCCCATTCCTTAAAAAAAACCGGCTTTAACTGTTCATTATTACACATTCCACAGGGCAGAGAATTTCCCTGCAATATCTCATAACACTTTAACCCGATGATCTCTTCAAGACTTTGAAATCCATAGCTCTTCAGAGTCTTCTTGTTCATATATATCAATTCATGAGTCTCTGCATCTGCCACATATACATATTCACCCAGATTCTCGAAAAATTCCCATATTTTACTCATATACACCAACCTGTTTCCGTATTCTTCCCCTCATTATAACTAATCAGTATACACTTGCAAACGCTTTACGGCAAGCCTGTTCTCTCAAAAATGTCTGTAATAATCTCACATCATCCGTGATCACACCGTCCGCCCCACAGTTTACGATCCGAAGCATGGCACCGGAAGTATTGGCTGTCCACCCGTATACCGACTTTCCGCAGTAATGAATGGCATCTACCATATCCACTGTAAGATTTCTCCCCTCGATGCTATAGCTGTCGGCATAGTCCAGCTCATAATCCTCTTCTTCCAGATCATGGGCAATAAAAACTGTTGAAATCCCCGGTTCCAGCTCCTTCATTTTCTGCAGGATTCCCTTGTTCATGGAGCCTATAATACACTCATCCACCATATCATAATCCTGCAGCAGAGTCAGCACGCTTTCCTCCAGTGCATCCTCCTGTCCGGTATATTTCAGTTCGATCATCAGAGTGATCCTGCCTCTGGCACAGGCAAGCATTTCTTCCAGTGTCGGGATCTGTTCTCCCCAGTATGCTGCCGAAAAACCGCTGTCCACTTCCAGGGTTTTGAGAGCATCTGCCTCCGCATCCCATACGCAGATATCCTCTCCTGTGGTCCGTTTAAAATTACTGTCATGCATAACGATCAGGGTTCCGTCCGACAACTGCTGCACATCAATCTCTGCAATAGGCGCTCCATCCCGGATGGCCTGTTCCAGGGCCGCCACCGTGTTCTCCGGAGCTACTTTTGCCCCCGCCCGATGCGCTACCACGATCACAGGAGCGTCTTTACCTGCGGCCTGTACCTGCGGCAATACACCATATGTCAGAAAATAGAGGCAGAGAAGCATAACAATCGCTGTTTTTCTGATGATTTTCATCACATTGCCCTCCCATGAAAGTTATTTGTCAATTTTATTGTAACTATTGACTATAAACTCCATACAAGGAAAATGTTAACTTTTTGTAAATATTCAGAGCCACGTAAATATAACCGGAGGAACGTCGAATGCTTGCATTCGTAAGATCCTCTGGCTATATTTATGTGGCGAAGTAACCACATGAGCAAAAGGAAAGCATCGGAGATGCGATTTTGCGAATGGGGTTCTGAATATTACGACTATTCAGAGCCATGTAGCTTCAGGCAGGGTATTCGGCAGATGCTTGCATACGCAAGAATATCTGCCTGAAGTTATAGGGCGAATTATCGTTCTGAATCGTCGGTAAGCCCGGATAAGCGTACTCACTTCCGTAACATCACTACCAGTTCATGAGCCAGCAGTGGAAATGCTGCCAGTACATTCAATAGCAGCCATTCCTGTCCGGACAGATGGGAGGTTCCGAACGCTCCGATGAGAAACGGTACTTCTGTTACCGCAAACTGCAGCGCAAATCCAATAACACAGGCCAACACCATCAGCGGATTATCCCAGGGTCTCATGGCAAATACGGACTTCTGCATATCCCGCATTCCTACTGCATGATACAGCTGGCACATTCCCAGTACTGTAAAAGCATAGGTCTGGGATCGGGCAAGTATTTTTTCCCGGGACAGTAATTCACGAAGTCCCTCCACCCAGTCAGACAGATTCCAGGACAGTTCTCCCCTGCCTGCCATGATCCCACAGGGCAATACCAGAAATGCCGCCAGACCGATACCGGTGATCAGCGCTCCATAGAGTAAGGTACAGGCCATTCCGCCCCGGGCGAACAGACTCTCCGCTGCTTTTCTTGGAGGACAGCGCATCAGGCTTTTTCCGTCATTTTTATCCACTCCCAGTGCCAACGCCGGAAGGGAATCCGTGATCAGATTGATCCACAGTATATGACTGGATTTTAGAGGGGAAGCCAGCCCCAGAGCCACTGCTACGAACATGGTCATCAGTTCCCCGAGATTGGAGGACAGTAAAAATATCACCGACTTGCGGATGTTTTCATAGACGCCTCTGCCTTCCTCGATTGCCTTTTCAATCGTTGCAAAATTATCATCCGTCAATATCATGTCCGCCGCCTGTTTAGCCACATCCACGCCGGTTCCCATGGCTACACCGATATCTGCTGCTTTCAGAGAAGGAGCATCGTTCACACCATCCCCTGTCATGGCCACAATCTCCCCATTCTGCTGCAGCCCCTTCACGATCCGTACCTTCTGGGCCGGAGTCACTCTGGCATAAACCCTGATATTCCTGATCCTCCTGGCAAAAGAAGCATCATCCAGATGATTCAGTTCTTCCCCTGTAATACACTGACTGCGATGCCCTGCAATCCCCAGCTGTCTGGCAATGGCATAGGCGGTATCCACATGATCCCCGGTGATCATTACTGTAGATACACCTGCACGGCGGAAAATCTCCACCGCTTCCTCCGCCTCCGGTCTGGCAGGATCACGCATCCCCACAATTCCCAGGAATGTCATACCTTCTTCCCCACACCCGGGAGTGTTTCCGCTCTGTGCTGCCGCCAGTGTCCGAAGCGCCAGGGAATTCATGAGTTCTACAACCTCACTGATCCTTTTTCTCTGTCCGGCTGTCATTGGCACACTTCTTCCGTCCTGTAAAATATGGGTGCAGTGCTGTACGATCACATCCGGTGCCCCCTTCGTATAGGCAATGCTTCCCTTATGCCCTCCGTTTTTCGGGATTCTGTGATAGGTCGTCATCATCTTCCGGTCCGAATCGAAAGGCTTTTCATCATAGCGGGGGTACTGCTTCTCCAGACGTTCTCTATGCATCCCCATCTTCTCTCCGAAGTCTAAGAGCGCCAGTTCCGTTGGATCTCCGATCCGTTGCTCTCCCTGCAGGGAAGCATCGTTGCACAACAGCATTCCCCGGAGCATCTCCTGTACGCATCGGGATTCTCCCCTGCCATTGCTGCCGGCAGCATCCTCCAGCACATCATACCACCAGCATTTTTCCACCGTGAGCCGGTTCTGGGTCAGTGTGCCGGTCTTATCCGAGCAGACCACGCTGACCGCTCCCAGAGTCTCAACGGAAGGCAGTCTGCGGATGATCGTATGTACTTTGACCATTCTGGTCACTGACAATGCCAGACAGATCGTCACCACTGCCGGCAGACCTTCCGGCACCGCAGCCACCGCCAGGGAAATCGCCACCAGCAGCATTTCCGGAATATTTCTGTGTTGAAATACCGCCAGCAGAAACAATGCCGCACATACTCCCAGCGATAAAATACTCAGAAGCTTTCCCATATCCCCCAGACGTTTCTGTAACGGTGTCATTTCCTCTTCCGCATCTGTGATCATGGAGGCGATCCTGCCGATCTCCGTGGCCATGCCCGTAGCTGTCACGATTCCTTCTCCGTGGCCATGGGTCACCACAGTAGACATATATACCATATTGACCCGTTCAGCCAATGGAATCTCGTGTCTGCAGTCTGCCAGAAACAGCGCATCTTTTTCCACAGGTACCGATTCTCCGGTCAGGGCGGATTCCTCTACCTGCAGATTGGAGCTTCTGGTCAGCCGTATATCCGCAGGTACCTGTGCCCCTGCCTCCAGGTCTACCAGATCGCCCGTCACCAGTTCCGCCGCCGGAATCTCCTGACGGATACCTTCCCTGATCACAATGGTCTGTGGACTGGTCAGCTTTTTCAACGCTTCCAGTGCCTTTCGGGCTTTTCCCTCCTGCAGCATGCCCACCAGGGCATTGACCACTACCACAGTGCCGATGATCACGGCATCACTGAGCTCCCCCAGAAAGACGGATACCACAGCTGCGATCAATAATATGTAGATCAGCGGGTCCTTTAACTGCTCCAGAAAAAGCTGTATTTTCGTCTTTTTTCTGGCAGCTTTCATTTCATTTCTGCCATTTTGCTGTAAACGACGAAAGGCCTCACCATCGGTAAGGCCCTTCACTGCGTCACTTTTCAGTTCATTTACGGTTTCCTGTATATTCTGTTTTTCGAACACGGCTGCCTCCAATGCTTGTTTCTATTAAGCATTGTATGTCATATCTTCAGAATTCATTACACCGAATCATCGTACATTTTGATCTCTTAACTGGAATGCTGCGGTCAGCTCGTTCATGTTGGTGGCCTGCGCAGACAATTCCTCACTGGTGGCAGAAGTTTCTTCTGCGGTCGCAGAGTTGTTCTGCACCACTGTGGATATCTGTTCAATGCCCTGTTCGATCTGCATCATGGCATCTGCCTGTGCCTTGGATTCTTCCATGGCTTTCTTGGACTCGTTGGCCAGATCCTCAATGCCTTCCACGACCTTCTGCAATGCTTCGGCTGTCTTGTCCGTGATCTGGTTGCCATGCTCAATCTCCTGCAGGGAAGTCTCAATCAATTCTCTGGTATGTACCGCAGACTGTGCACTGTCATCTGCCAGCTTACGGATCTGATCCGCAACCACTGCAAAGCCTCTTCCGGCCTCTCCTGCTCTGGCTGCCTCAATGGCTGCATTCAGGGATAACAGATTCGTCTGGGATGCGATATCCTCAATCTCACCGATAATATCGCTGATCTGCCTGGAAGTATCGTTGATACGCTGCATGGCATCTGTCAGACCCTTCATTTCCTCTCCGCTGTCCTTCGCCTGCTGCTGGTAATCCATAGCCTTCTGGTAAGAACCTCCCAGTGCCTTGGCATTCTTCTCCACGATCTCGGTTACATTCGTGATGGTAGCCTGCAGTTCCTCTACGGAACCGGCCTGGTCGGTAGCACCTTCCGCAAGTCCCTGGGCAGCATCTGCCATCTGGTTTGCCCCCAGAGATACCTGTCCCACTGCCGTCTTGATCTCATTAAGTGTCTCACTGAGCTTATGGTTCAGCTTACGGATAGATTCCAACAGTCCCTGAAAGTCTCCCACATAGGCTTCTGCACACCCTGAAGTCAGTGCGAAGTTTCCTTCCGACATTTCTCCCAACAGATAATCCGCATCGCCGATGACCTTCTGCAGATTGCCGGATAGTGCTGCGGTAGCCTCTGCCAGGATCTGTGTCTCATCCTGTGTCCGGATCACAGGTGCCGGAGTATGCAGATCGCCTTCCGCCAGCTGACGTATTCTTTCGGTACATTCCGCCACCGGTTCACCGATCGCCTGACCGATCTTTTTTGCCCTGCGCACACTGAAACATAAAGCTGCAGCACCTATTGCTACACCAATGACAATACATACAACGGTAGAACCAAGGAAATCTGTCAGTGGTGCATTTACTGCCACGCTCCATCCATTGGTTCCTTCTATTGGTGCATAAGCCTGTATTGTGATGGTTCCGCCTTTCATATAAGTGCCATATCCGGTTGCTCCGGTCATCATCTTCTGCTCTACCTTTGCAATTCCCCGCAAAGATCTGTCCGTCTGAGACAGTTCAATGTTGCTCTTCTGCTCCTGGGCAATCGCAGAATCACAGTGAGCAATGGTGATACCTGTTTCTCCCAACAGATAGCACTCGGAATTCTTACTGACAGAGACTGCCGCAGCAATATCATTTAAGAACTCCGGATCCGGCACAACGAATACCACGCCGACAATATCACCATTCTTATCTCCGTCTGCATATACGGGTGCGGAAATGATAACGCTGAGCTTACCGTCTGTCTTTGCAATCACGGGATCCGATACCACGACCTCTCCCTGCATGGATCTCTTAAAATAATCACGGTCACTATAATCGGTTCCGTCATAAGCACAGATACCGTTGGAGCCGATCAGCTTGCCTCTGACCATTCCATAAGCTTCCATGCGTTGGTTGATATACTGCTGTTTCTGCTCCTGGGTAAATACCGGAGAAGACAGCTGGTAACTGCATCCGAGTTCGGATACGATCGTCGTTGTCACCCGTAGTTCCTCATTGATACGGTCTGCGGAAATCTCTGCCACCACCAGCATATCGTCTTCCAGTGTTCTCATGGTACTGGACAGATTCAGGATCACGGTAAGGATGACCAACGGAATAATTGAGAACACTACCAGCCTGCTGATTGCCTTCTGCAGACGTTCCCGGATCGTCGTCATGCCGGGTGTCTGCCCCTTTGTGCCCTTCTGTGATGCTTTTGTACTCATATGTCCTCATTTCTGCGCTGCATTTTTATTATATGCTTTATTTTCCTGTACTCTATGAAGTGACCACTTATCCGGCAGCGCCCGGATATCCCATGCATTTCCTTCATTTTGGGACGGTGATCTTCTGCTGAGATACTTAATTTTATATGTCGATTTTATTTTACCATGATTCAGGAAAATTTTCTATCTTTTGAAGCCCAAAAAGAGAGTTAATATTCCGTTAAGAATATCAACTCTCTCCTGTCATTTATCTCTCTATCCCCTCATGATAAGAAATACCCTGTTAATAGCCGAACTCCTGGGCAAAATACAACTTGCCATTGGTCTCATAGACCGCAATGCTGCAGGTGGTAAAATCGCCTGCCAGGATATTCGCTGCGTGTGTAGGAGAAGCCATCCAGGCATCTACTACACTCTGTGCGGAATCATAGCCCTTCGCCAGATTCTCGCCCCACATCAGTTCACTGTTCACTGTGTACCAGTCCTTACCGTTGGGTCTGGTATGGGAGAACTTGGAAGCTGCTTCCTGTGCTCTTACCATAGCGCAGGACTCCAGACCGTTGCTCCAGTTCAGTGCTGCCAGGCCGTTCTCTGCTCTCTTCGCGTTTACAATATCCAACGCATCGATAGCCATGGCACGAAGTTCATCTGCACGGGCCAGCTCAGCTTCACTCATACCGGCTTTTCTCACAGAACCCGCCAGTGCCACTGCCTCTTCATCGAACCAGACAGTTCCGTCATCCGTGGCAGGATCACGGCTTACAGAGGATAATTCTGTACTCTTGCCGCAACCTGCAAGGCTCAGCACCATGATGACTGTCAGAACAAGACTCATCCATCTTTTTTTCATTTGTTCTACCTCTTCTTTCCTTGATTGTTTATAGTAAATATATGTTTATTCGTTATGATTGCTTCTTCTTAATAATAAGCCATGCTCCCAGCCCTGTCAAGGAAAGGGCAAAGCCCAGATTCCATGTATTGGAATCATCGCCGGTCCTGGGTCTTCTGGAAGCTCCCAGGACTGCTCTGTCCGCCAATGGTGTAGGATCATCGGTAATGCTTACAACCCGCTGACGTCTTACACCAAGCACCTGAGGTGTTACCGGGGTTGCCGGCTCAGACGGTGTACCGGGAGTATCCGGGGTATCGGAATCATCCGAATCGTCCGGAGTATCCGGGGGTGCGGTCGGAGTAGTGGTCGGCGTCGTGGGTGTGGTATCCGGTGTGCCTGTCGGCGTAGGCTCCGGAGTAGCACTGGGAGTAGGTTCCGGGCTGGTAGTCACGGGCGGAGTAACCTCCGGCTCTCTGGACAATTCAAACTGCATTCCGAAGCCGTATCTGGTCATCTGATAGCCGTTGTTGGCCAACACACCGTTAAGGTTAGTGGTGATCTTCACTTCTCCGTCCTTTAACAGGTCGGATACCAGAGTATCTGCATAGGAACCTTCCTGTCCGTTTTTCAGCATCCGGTCATACAGACCTTCACCGTCAAAAGTATATACATTATGATATGTCGTGTAATATAAAGCATCTGCTACTGCAGAACAGCTCTCCGCTACTGTGGTATCGGCTGTTCCGTTGGTCAGGATTGCCAGTTCCTCTGCCGTAAGTTCTGAAAAGCCGTAGACCTTATTTCCTTCTTCTCTGGAAGTATTGTTGAACCAGTCTAAGTAATACTGTGCCAGGCAGCTCTGCGTAACCTCTTCCGGCTTCATTTCTTCGCTGCCATATCCTTTTTTCAAAAGAGCCTCTCCGACAATCGCATCCGTAACCTTGCCTGCGGTGATTCCGAGATCCCGTAACGGAGCATTTAAAATACGGCGGGGCAATGTACAGAACGCTCCCACTTCACCGATCTCATAACCTTCAAAACCACTGGACAGAACCGTTACTTTCTCTCCTGCCTTAGGCGCCGCCGGGATCGTACCGATCGTGGCCTTTGCAGGATCATACTGATACTCCTTATTGCTCTCATTTACCAGCTTTATGTTGTAGTACAGGGTATCTCCGGGCTCTGCCGCATTTCCTCCTGCCACGGTACCGTTCAGATAACCGATGGCATCGGACAGATTGATTCTTACCTTGTCCGGGGCATTGCTGTGGATCGTAATGGTGATCGTTGCATCATAGGTCACCCTGCCGGTGCCGCTTTCCCAATGCTGTTCCAGTTCCGGAGTTGTAGTAATGGTAATACCTTCGGAAATATAATGGAACACTGCGCCGTTCTCATTCTGTTCAAAAGTTACCGTTCCCGTGGGATATTCATAATAATCTACTGCGGATACCCCGGGAATCCTGTAATCGTATCCGTCATAATTGATCCAGGTCTCTGTGGGTGTGGTCACATACCATACCGTGGCAATGGTGACTCCGCTGAAGGACCGACCGGTGGTGAGCAACTGATTCATAAAACTTTCCGTTACATTTTCACCATACAAGACGCCGTTGTTGTCATTCACATACTGTTTTACATCCTCAAGGGTTTTTCCGCAGTTTTCTTTATAATAGGAAGTGCCTTCGCTGTCTTCACCGTAATAAACATAGTGTAACAAATCTGCGGGCTTACAGTCAGAATATTTGTTTACATCTAATGCTACGAATCCAACGCACTGCCAGCTTGCTCCGTTACTTCCGGTTAACTTTCCTTCGGCATCTACCCCTGTATTATCCACAGAAAGATATTTAAAGGTTTCAGCATCATCCAAAGTCATCTTATGACCTGCAAACAATGAAAAATCTCCGTTTGCCGGCTTGTAATTATTGGGCCATACGTTGGGGCTGGCTACCTGTCCTCCCACATATTTTGCCATGGTGCCTCCAGCAAGAATCACCGTTTTGATGTTGGGATAGGTTTTCTCTTTTACAGCAACAACGCTGTCGTTTCCGCTTGCACTTGCCATTTCAACAACATCGTTCTGCTCATTCTGCGTTGCTTCTTCCGCCTGTACCGTAAATCCGGTGTTGGAGATGCTGCCGATCATCAGTGCCGCTACCAGAGTTTTTGCCAGTTTGGTCTGTATTACGTTTTTTAACTTCATTTCTGTTTCCCCTCAAAACCAGTATTTCTGTTTTTATTACTTCTTTTTACTCTCCTAATAAGTAAGACTGCGCCAAATGGAAAAAAGGACCAGAATTTGAAAAATTTTTCAAGATTCTGATCCTTTTATACTTTTACAGCTAAGATCGGCTGTCGTTCCGTTCCTGTTTAATGTTCTTTTCGCTTAAGAACAAGCCATGCTCCCAGACTCGTCAGGGAAAAGGCAAAGCCCAGATTCCAGGCATCGGAGTCATCGCTGGTCTGCGGTCGTCTGGATGCTCCGAGGACTGCTCTGTCCGCCAAGGGAACTGTCTCATCCTCGATGGTCACCATTCTGCGGCGTCTTGCACCAAGTACCTGCGGGGTGTCCGGGATTCCACCGGCCGGTGTGCCGGGATCTGCCGGTGTACCGGGATCATCTGGTGTATCGTCCGGAGTATCGGGTTCATCCGGGGTGTCAGGTGTTGCGGTTGGTGTTGGTGTAGGTTCTTCGGTTACCACCGGTACCGTCGGTGTCGGCGTAGGCTCCTCGGTTACTACCGGTACCGTCGGTGTCGGCGTAGGCTCCTCGGTTACCACCGGTACCGTCGGTGTCGGCGTAGGTTCTTCGGTTACCACCGGTACCGTCGGTGTCGGCGTAGGTTCTTCGGTTACCACCGGTACCGTCGGTGTCGGCGTAGGTTCTTCGGTTACCACCGGTACCGTCGGTGTCGGCGTAGGCTCCTCGGTTACCACCGGTACCGTCGGTGTCGGTGTAGGCTCCTCGGTTACCACCGGTACCGTCGGTGTCGGCGTAGGCTCCTCGGTTACTACCGGCGTAGGCGTAGGCTCCTCGGTTACTACCGGTGTCGGCGTAGGCTCCTCGGTTACTACCGGCGTAGGCGTAGGCTCCTCGGTTACTACCGGCGTAGGCGTAGGCTCCTCGGTTATTACCGGCGTAGGCGTAGGCTCCTCGGTTACTACCGGTGTCGGCGTAGGCTCCTCGGTTACCACCGGCGTAGGCGTAGGCTCCTCGGTTACTACCGGCGTAGGCGTAGGCTCCTCGGTTACTACCGGTGTCGGCGTAGGCTCCTCGGTTACTACCGGCGTAGGTGTAGGCTCCTCGGTTACTACCGGCGTAGGCGTAGGCTCCTCGGTTACTACCGGCGTCGGCGTAGGTTCCTCGGTTACTACCGGCGTAGGCGTAGGCTCCTCGGTTACTACCGGCGTCGGCGTAGGTTCCTCGGTTACTACCGGCGTAGGCGTAGGTTCCGGCTCATCCGGTTCGCACGGACAGTGAATCTCTCCACCCTGCTTATACTTATCCGCTATGATGCCTCCGACAACAGTTCCGCCATTATAGACAGTTGCATTCGGAGCCAGAATATATCCGAAAATAGAATTTACATTAACTTCTGTTGCATTGCCAAAGTTCCAAATAATTCTGTCTGCCCACAGCTGATGTTCCAATGCTTGCTTTTTTGCACCATGCGCATTCATCCAGCCGGTAATATTCACAGTTCCGGAATCACTTACATTTACCACAACTGTTTTTCCATAAAAAGCTGCGCCGGTGATCTCTTTGTCATAGTCTTCCATCCTGGTATTTAACTCAGCACTTGTTACATTCAATACCAGTTGTGTATCGTTATTTTCATCCGCCAAAGCATACAAGTCGTTGCTTTTCTGTACCATATTACCTGCCAGGACATTGCTGATCTCAGATGCAATATCTGTATCCCATACCTCACAGTTCTTCAGAAGATTTCCAGTATATAATTTATTTTCACCAGCTATAATATTATAACCCTGTCCAGTCACTTCCCGCTCAACAGAGTTCTGTGTTCCGTCAGAATTAGTAAGGGGAATCACCAGCTCCTTTTCATCTGTTCTGCCTGAAGCTGTATATTTAAGAATCTGATTGGGAGCAGAAAGATCTCCCAGATAAGATTTTCCCCCATAGCTTACCATGGAAACCTTTAATTCTCTAATTGCGGCATTTCCCTCAATATGGTCCAGATTTGAGGATACAAATTCATTTGTATATAATACAAATGAAAATGGATCATTTAAATCCGCACCTGCTGCCTGCACAGTAATCCCCTCGTTCCCTGCGACGGAACCTGCTACCAGTGCTGCTACCAGAACCTTTACTACTTTTTCCCTTACATACTTGCTAAATCTGCTCATCTGATTTCTCCCTCAATGAAATCCAATGTTTTTCACGTTTTACAACGTTTTCGTTCCTCTTTACAACTATTAAGACGGAAGTGCTTTCAAAAAGGGTTCAGATTTTTTATTAAAAATGTGATTTTTTGCTTATTCTTGTCCTCTGCTTATCTGTTTGTAGTACTATATTCCTAATAATCGGCCGTTTCTGTCAGGACTCCATGGATCAGAGCCCGCCTTTTTGTACCGGAAGAACCGTAACAGGTGGATAGCGATACGATGTTTCCTCTGTCACTTAAGTCCGCATCCGAAGCATACAGGGAATGTTCCGTGGCCCACTGCACATAATCATCATAGGAGGCATCTGAGGTAAACGTGGCAAAACGGTCACTGGTACTCTTTGTTTCATAATAGGAAAAAATCTCATAAATGTAGACTTTATCTTCCGTGTATATATAGAAGTAAGGATTCTCCTCGCAGCTTGCCGTCCCCTTCAGCAAATTTTTAAAAGCCCCAAACATGCTCTCATCCCGCATATTATGTCCGAATACGAAGGTATTCCTGTCTGACCAGTCTGCTGAAGCCCCACAGTCCATGAAAATGCATCCAGCATTCACACTCTCCCCCTCAAAGGAATGCTTCAGATAATAGTCATTGTCCTCCCCCTGTACCACCGGATAACTGATGTCCAATGCCGGGAAATAGAGCCATCCACGAAAATCCGGGTTGGTCCTGATAAGTTCGGCAAAGTCAATCTGCAGCTCCGGATGATTTTTCTCCGCAATCTCTTCCTGTGTTTCCCCCGCCGTAGGCTCTGCCACCACCTCCTGGCGGATGGCATCGTATTCATTTTTTGCTCTCTGCTCTGACAGATAAGAATGCAGACTCATTCCTCCGGTCACCAGTACCGCTGCCGCCAGCACTGCTGTGATCGCATTTTCCGCTTTTTTATTTTTCATGCCAGTTTCCCCTTCCTGCAAGAATCGTTATAATTTGTTAATGATTATACCTTATTTTTCCGCATTCGTCTTTACGAAAGAGTTATTTTTTGATATTTTTAAGGTATGATTTTAAATAAGAAACTATTGGGGGAATAAAATCTTATGATACATCTTTTTGCACTGCTTTCACTGCTTTTGTGCGGTGTCTGCTATACTGGCTTTCAGAACAGTTCTCATTTCCGCAATACCGGCAGCCGGCGTTCTCTTCTGTTGCTTGTATTTGGAGGTGCCCTGCTTCTGCGCCTGCTCCTTGCATACACCACCCACGGCTTCAGTAATGATATCGCCTGTTTTGCAGCCTGGGCTGACCGGATCTTCACTTTAGGGCCAGGGCAGTTCTATTCTGCCGAGATGTTTACGGACTATCCGCCCGGTTTCATGTATGTATTGTATCTGATCGGAGCGTTACGATCTCTGCTGCAGATTCCTTATTATTCCGATCTGCATATTTTACTGTTAAAATTACCCGCAATTCTCTGTGATATTGCCTGTGGGTTTCTACTCTACAGAGAGGCGGTAAAGCGACTGCATTTTTCCGATCTGCAGGGAATCTTTGCTGCCTCTGCGTATCTGTTCCAGCCGGCGGTCATTCTGAATTCTTCCTGCTGGGGACAGGTGGATTCCGTATACACGCTGATGATCATCCTTATGTGCCTGTTCCTCATGAAGGGAAACCTGCTTCCTGCCTATGCTGTCTACGGACTGGGTGTCCTGTTAAAGCCACAGATGCTGATCTTCACGCCGGTACTGCTGGCAGGGATCTGGGACCATGTGTTCTTACAGGATTTTTCCTGGCGGAAATTCTTCTATAATTTGTGCGGTGGTCTGGTTGTCATCTGCGGGATGCTCCTTCTGTGCGCTCCTTTCGGATTAACCGCTGCGATCTCACAATATACTTCAACGTTGGGATCCTATGAATATGCAGCCATCAATGCCTACAATTTCTGGGGACTATTAGGAATGAACTGGGTCGACCAGAACACGATTTTCCTCTTCCTGCCCTGTAAGACCTGGGGCACTATCGTGATCCTGCTGATCGTACTCTTTACCTTCCTTATTGCAGCCCGCTGCCGGAAAGAGCCTTCAAGATATTTCTGTCTCGGTGCCTTTATCATCCTGACGATGTTCCTGTTCTCCGTCCGTATGCATGAGCGTTATATGTATCCCGGTCTGGCACTGTTGCTTTTCTGCTGCCTGTACCGGCCCTCTACACCTCTCTGGAAATGCTTCAGTGGATTTGCAGTGCTGCATTTTTACAACACCGCCAATGTGCTGTACCATTACGATCCGCAGAATTATGACCGCAAGGCTCCCATCATTCTGCTGGTATCTGCCGGAATGTTGTGCTGCCTGTATTATTTCTATAAGATCATCTGGAAATATTATGTTCACGATGAAACAGGGACTGCCACCAATGCGAAGACGCAGACCGCAACAGGCCGCAGAGCTTCCGGGCATACTGCTTCCACAAGATCTGCCGCAGGACTCGGACAAAGACTTCGAGAATATTTTCTCTCTCCCCTGGAGCCCATTCCCTCCGAAGAGAGAATCCGTTTCACGAAACCGGATCTGTGCCTGTTGCTGGCAATCGGTATTCTGTACAGTTGCTTTGCCCTCTATGATCTGGGAGACCGCAAAGCTCCGGCAACAACTTATGATATGTCGGGAGAATTACAGGCCATCGAGCTGGAATTCCCCGAAGATGCGCTGCCTGTGACTATGGCCAGTTATCTGGCTCCCTGGCACCAGCGACATTTTGGGATGGATGTCAAAAGTAATGCCGAAGACTCCTGGACTTATCTCGGTGAGATCATTTTAAACAATGTCTTCACCTGGCAGGATGTCTCCCTGCAGGATCTGCTGACACAGGCCACAGAAAACGGTACTTCTGATGTGTCTGCCACAACCAGATATCTGCGTCTGTCATTGACGGATAATGATGCCTCTCTGATTGAACTGGTCTTCCTGGACGCGAATGGCAACATCACACGCCCGTTGAACGCAGATGCCTACCCTACACTGTTTGACGAAAGCAATCTGTACCCGGAACGCTATTCCTTCCGCAACAGCATGTATTTCGATGAAATCTATCACGCACGCACGGCTTACGAGTTCCTTCACGGCCTGCCGACCTACGAAAATACCCACCCGCCTCTGGGCAAGATCTTCATCGCCCTGGGTGTTGCCATCTTTGGAATGAATCCTTTCGGCTGGCGTATCATGGGTACTCTGTTCGGCATTGCCATGCTGCCGTTTATCTACCTGCTGGGGAAAAAAATGACAAGGAATACTCCTGCGGCAGCTCTGGCCTGCTTCCTGTTTGCCTTTGATTTTATGCATTTTACGCAGACAAGGATTGCCACCATCGATGTTTATATCACGTTCTTTGTGATTGCAATGTACTATTTTATGTACTACTATTGTTCTATGAGTTTTTACGATACACCGTTGTATAAGACCTTTGTGCCTCTGGGCTTATGCGGCATCTGCATGGGACTGGGAATTGCCAGCAAATGGACCGGTATCTATGCGGGCTGTGGACTGGCACTGCTGTTTTTTGCGCATCTGCTGCGACGCTACCGGGAATACCTCTATGCCAAAGCCCATCCCGGAAAAAGCACCAACGGCATGGAGCATCAGCAGATTGTAAAGAGATTCCCGGATTATACGGTAAAGACGATCGACTTCTGCCTGACCTTTTTCGTGCTGGTTCCGGCAGTGATCTATCTGTTGTCCTACCTGCCATTTGTAGACAATTCCCATCCGGGACTTTTTGACCGTATGCTGACCAACCAGACTTCCATGTTCAACTATCACAGCGGCCTGGAGGCAACGCATCCTTATTCCTCTTCCTGGTATCAGTGGCCCACTATGGTCCGCCCGATCTGGTATTATTCCGGTTATGTGACTGATGCCGTCAAGGAAGGGATCAGTGCCTTCGGTAATCCTCTGGTGTGGTGGGGCGGCATTCCGGCATTTTTGTATGTGCTGTATCTGCTTGTCACCCACAGCAGTTTCCTGCGTGCCCTGACAGGCAAAGCTGCCGCTTCCTCTGCGACAACTCCCCTGTCCCGCAGAGAATATCATGCTGCCGCATTTCTGGTGGTTGGCTACCTGGCGCAATATCTGCCCTGGTTCTTCGTCACCAGAATCACCTTCATCTACCACTATTTCCCCAGCACACCGTTTGTGGTACTGATGATCGTGTACAGCCTGATGCAGCTGAAAAAGCGGGTATCCAACCGCACTTTTGCAGTCATCTGCTGTGCCTATGCCGTGCTGGCCTTCGGTCTGTTCCTGCTGTTCTATCCGGTACTTTCGGGTCAGCCGGTGGATGTGGATTTTGTAGTAAAATACTTACGCTGGCGGGATACCTGGGTGTTGATCTCAGGTTAAGTCCTCTTTATAAAATACTTCATATAAAAAACAGTGCCGATCCTGGCACTGTTTTTTATAGTATATCTATTCACTTAGCCTTCTGCGATCGCATTACCGGTATACAACTGATAATATCTGCCCTTCTGGGCGATGAGTTCATCGTGGTTGCCGCGCTCGATGATGCGGCCCTGTTCCAGAACCATAATGCAGTCACTGTTCTTGACAGTAGAAAGTCTGTGGGCGATGACGAAAGTGGTTCTTCCTTTCATCAACTTATCCATGCCGTCCTGTACAATTTTCTCGGTACGGGTATCGATAGAGCTGGTAGCCTCATCCAGGATCAGTACCGGAGGATCCGCTACGGCTGCTCTGGCAATAGAAAGCAGCTGTCTCTGACCCTGGCTTAAGTTCGCACCGTCACCGGTGAGGACTGTGTTGTAACCATCCGGAAGCTGACGGATAAAGGTATCCGCGTTAGCCAGTTTTGCTGCGGCAATGACTTCCTCGTCTGTAGCATCCAGCTTACCGAAACGAATATTGTCCATAACGGTAGCGGTGAACAAATGGGTATCCTGCAATACGATACCCAGAGACTTCCGCAGATCCGCTTTTTTGATCTTGTTGATATTGATGCCGTCATAACGGATCTTACCATCCTGAATATCATAGAAACGGTTGATCAGGTTCGTGATCGTGGTCTTGCCGGCACCGGTGGAGCCTACAAATGCAATCTTCTGACCGGGCTTTGCATACATCTCGATGTTATGCAGCACGATCTTGTCATCATTGTAGCCGAAGTCCACATCATCGAATACTACTTCACCCTGTAATTCAATATAATCTACGGAACCATCTGCCTGATGCACATGCTTCCATGCCCACATACCGGTTCTCTCGGTACACTCCACGATCTTGCCGCTTACCTTCTTGGCACGGACGATGGTCACATATCCCTCGTCGGTCTCTACCGGCTCATCCAGCAGATCGAAGACTCTCTTGGCACCAGCCTGTGCCATAACGATACTGTTCAGCTGCTGGCTGACCTGGCTGATAGGCATGTTGAAGCTCTTGTTAAAAGTTAAGAAGCTGGCAAGCTTACCCAGCGTCAGTCCTGCGAAACCACCCAGCGCCATGGCACCACCGACGATGGCACATACCACATAGCTTAAGTTACCCAGCTGGGCATTGATGGGTCCCATCAGGTTTGCGAACTTATTCGCATTGTATGCGCTGTCGCACAGTTCATCATTCAGAGCCTTGAACTCCTCCAGACTCTTATCTTCATGGCAGAATACCTTGACTACCTTCTGGCCTTCCATCATTTCCTCAATGTAACCGTTGACTTTACCGATATTCTTCTGCTGCTTTACGAAATATTTTCCGCTTAAGCCCGCTACCTTACCAGTGACGAACATCATCAGTGCCACCATGATCAGACTGACTGCTGTCAGAGGCACACTTAATACCAGCATACTTCCCAGGGTACCGACTACGGTGATGAAGCTGGAAAATACCTGCGGGATACTCTGGCTGATCATCTGACGTAAAGTATCAATATCATTGGTGTAAATGGACATGATATCGCCGTGGGAATGGGTATCAAAATACTTGATCGGCAGCTTTTCCATGTGTTCGAACAGATCATCACGGAGATTCTTCAGTGTTCCCTGAGTTATGGTTACCATGATACGGTTGTAAGCATAAGTGGCCGCCACACCGACCAGATAAAAACCAGCCACACGGACAATTTCCCGGAACAGATTGCCAAAGTCAGGAGTCTTCTGTCCGATCATGGGCATGATATAGTCATCGATCAGTCTCTGCATGAACAGAGTACCCTGAATGCTTGCCACAACGCTCAGTACAATACAGACCAACACAAAGATAAAGTGAATGCCGTAATTTTTAAAGATATACGCCATCAGTCGTTTAAATACTTTTCCCGGATTCTCAATACGTGTACCGCCCTGCATTCTTCTGCCGGGTCCACGCATTCCGCCGCCCATAGGTCCTGGCATTATGACTCACCTCCATTCTCATCAAAGTCGCCGCCACCCGTCTGGGTCTGGGCTTCATATACTTCCTTATAGATCTCATTAGTACGAAGCAGTTCTTCGTGAGGTGCAAATGCATCGATCTTACCGTTATCCATAACGATGATACGATCTGCATCCTGAATACTGGAGATACGCTGTGCAATGATGATTTTCGTCGTACCGGGGATCTCCGTGGCAAATGCCTTACGGATCTTCGCATCGGTAGCGGTATCCACGGCACTGGTAGAGTCATCCAGAATCAGTACCTTCGGCTTTTTCAGCAGTGCTCTGGCAATACACAGTCTCTGCTTCTGTCCGCCGGATACGTTACTTCCGCCCTGTTCAATATAGGTATTGTATTTCTCTGGCATCTTCTCAATGAATTCATCGGCGCAGGCCAGACGACAGGCACGGATGCATTCCTCTTCAGTAGCATTCTCATCGCCCCAACGGAGATTCTCTAAGATGGTACCGGAGAACAGCACGTTCTTCTGTAATACTACGGATACTTCGTTACGCAGAGTCTCCAGATCATAGCTTCTGACATCCTTACCGCCGACATAGACCGTACCCTCATTTACATCATACAGACGGCTGATGAGGTTCACCAGACTGGTCTTGGAACTACCGGTACCACCCAGAATACCGATGGTCTCTCCGGCTTTGATCTCAAAGTTCAAATCATCCAGTACCGGCTTCTCACTCTGTTTGTTATAGCGGAAGGTCACATGATCAAAACGGATACTACCGTCTGTCACATCGTAGTCAGGCTGTTCAGGATTGGTGATATCTGCCTTCTCTTCCAGTACTTCTGCAATACGCCTTGCACTGGCTGCACTCATGGTCATCATAACGAAGATCATGGCTAACATCATCAGATTCATCAGGATACTCATGCAGTAGGTCAGCAGGCTCATCAGTTCACCGGTGGTCAACTGGCTGGCAACGATCATGTGAGCGCCAAGCCAGCTGATTCCAAGGATACAGCCGTATACGGTAAACTGCATTACCGGCCATACATAAGTCATGGTACATTCTGCTTTTTTGAACATCTTGTAGATGTTGTAGCTGGCCTTATGGAACTTGTCGATCTCATAGTCCTCACGCACATAAGCCTTTACCACACGCTGTGCGGCTACGTTCTCCTGTACGCTGGCATTTAAATCATCGTATTTCTTGAATACTTCACTGAAATACTTGGACACTGCTCTCATAATAAAAATGATAACGATTCCAAGGAACACTACCGCCACCAGATAAATGCTTGCCACTCTTGCATTGATCAGGAACGCCATCAGCATAGCACAGATCAGGCTGACCGGTGCGCGGAAGCACATACGTAAGAGCATCTGGTAAGCGTTCTGGATATTGGTAACATCCGTGGTCATACGGGTGACCAGTCCTGCCGTGGAGAACTTATCAATGTTGGAGAAAGAGAAGGTCTGAATGTTCTCATACATGGCCTCTCTTAAATTTCTGGCAAAACCGGTGGATGCTTTCGCACCGTATTTACCACCCATGACACCGGCGAACAATCCGACAATGGCTGCCAGGATCATGTAACAACCGATGACAAAAATATGTTTCATATCTCCCGCCTGCACGCCATCATCAATGATGGATGCCATCAGGAGCGGAATCACCATTTCCATGGCAACTTCCAGGATCATGAAAATAGGAGTTACAAGAGATGCACTCTTATATTCCTTGATCTGTTTTGCTAATGTTTTGATCATAGCTGGTTTCCTTTCTTGTATTTTTCTATCCTATAATAAATGTTTTGTAACCTCTCTGTTATGCATGACTGCCAGCATCACTCGTTACGGCATGGCCCGTTACAACGTCCGGTCCGTCTGCTGTCCTGTCCCAGATTCTGCATCATCTTATCTAAAATAGTTAAGAATGTCTGCTTCTCTTCTTCGGTAATACCGTTCTCCAGCTCTCGGTTGAAATCCCGGATCTGCTCTTCGATCAGATTGTGATGCTCGATCGCTTTCTCCGTCAACAGGATCCTTTTCAGTCGGGCATCCTCCGTGGATGCCACCCGGACGATATAGCCCTTCTGTTCCAGATTTTGGAGCATTACCGTTGCCGTGGATCTGCGGATCCGGAATTCCTTCTCCACATCCTTCTGATATACATCGCCGTTCCGGCTCTTGTGATACAGATATCCCAACAGCGGCCCCTGCATTCCGTTGATTTCATTTCCTTCCATCTGAGCAAAGATCGTATCGATCTTCCGGCGGATCATGTTGTTGGCGGCCTTGATCTCAAATCCAAGCTGACGGTTCGTCAGTACACTTGTCTCCTCGTTCATCCTGCCTCCTTATCTCCTATGCCTCTAATGCGGTGTTCGTCAAATCCTCATGCCAGCATGGGATTTTCCTCTCTACTCGCGATAACTTGAGAAACACGCTTCGCGAGTTTCTCAAGTTATCGCGGCAGTCGCCAAGGTCTCGTGCAAGCACGGACTTTGGCTCGTTGCTCGCGTAAATAAAAATGTTAGATAGCTAACCATTTTTGTTAGCCATCTAACATTATAACGCAACCTTTTATGTTTGCAAGAAAAAAAGTATAAACTCTTTATAAACTCCGTCAATCCTCCAGTACCCGGTTCAGGACTTCATCTTCCAGCACCAGTTTCTTTGCTGCTTCGCGGTATTTTTCCTCGTGGAGATAGGTATGGCGGTGGGGTTTGATGGTGGGAGCCATGTCGATGGCTTTGAGGAAATCGGCCTTCTTCATATGTAAGGTTGCCACGTAATCCCAGAATCCGGTATCTTTAAGTACCGTGCTGACACGGATGTAACGGTGATCCTGTACCTTTGCCATGATATAGGTGGCAATACCTACCTGGATGCCATGAAGCTGCGGCACTTCCAGGATCTTATCCAATGCATGGGAAATCAGGTGCTCACTTCCGCTGGTAGGGGCACTGCTGCCGGCAATCTCGTTGGCAATACCGCTCATGGCCAGAGAATCCAGCAGTTCTTTTAGGAACAGCTCGTCTTTGATGCTCTCATAAGGGGTACGAACGAAGCTGTTCACCGCTTTCTTTGCGATCATCACTGCAAAATCATTCACCTCACCGCAGCCGGCCTTTTCTTCGAAAATCCAGTCATAGAGTGCCGTGATCTTGGAAATCATATCTCCGATGCCGGAGTAAATGAACTTCTCCGGAGCGGTACGGATCACCTGGGTATCCACGATAATGCCATAAGCCAGTCTGGCAGGGACAGAAGTACGCTTTCCCTGCACCAGAAGGGATGCGCTGGCACTGGAAAAGCCGTCGCTTGAACTGGAAGTCGGCACACTGATAAAAGGAAGGTTCCGCAGAAATGCCGCATATTTTCCGGCATCGATGACCTTGCCTCCACCGATAGAGATCACCGCCTTTGCCTTGTTGGGAATGGCGAAAGCCAGCGTAATGATATCGTCAATATCCACCGTATCCAATTCATTGTATTCCAGAACATTCACGTCCGCTTCCTTCAGTGAATTCATGACCAGCTCTCCGAACATATCGATCAGTCCGTTACCGAAAAATAACACTACCTGATCCAGACCTTCCGTTTTTAAATAACCACCGATCTTACCTAATGCCCCGTTTCCGATCTTCAGGATGGACGGGATCGCCATCTCTTTTCCTATCTGCATGGTAATCTCTCCTTTAACATTTCATAAAAAAACTTTGCCCGAAACTGCGTCCGGACAAAGTCATTTTACACTGTTTTCTATTTCAGTTCAACTTACAATTGGATCCCGAACATCTGCAGCACCCAGCAGATCAGTCCCAATGCCCAGCTGGCGAAAATTCCGTACAGGATCACAGGTCCTGCAATGGTGAATATCTTGCAGCCGATACCGAATACCTGTCCTTCTTTCTGGTATTCCACCGCCGGGGCTGTCACGGAATTGGCAAAGCCGGTGATGGGTACTAAGGCTCCTGCACCTCCCCATTTGACGATCTTGGGATAAATATGCAGTGCCGTGAGTACCACCGATGCAAACACCAGGATCAGGGAACACCAGCTGCCTGCCGTCTGGGGATCCATTCCCAGCACATTGCCGGTATAGTTCAGGATTCCCTGCCCGATACAGCAGATGATCCCACCGGTCAGAAACGCTTTTCCCATCTGTGCCCAAAGATTGTGGGTGGGGGTCACCGATTTGACATACTGTTCGTATTCCTGCTTCTGCTGTACATCCGGTTGTGCCGGATTCCCGGACATATGCGGGGTCTCTTTCTGCATCTTCTGCTGATTGCCCTGTTTTGTGTCTTCCTGTTTCATAGATGTACCATGCCTTTCCGCCGCCCGGCCGCTTGCACGGCAGGCAGACTCTGTGACTGCTCTCTCTGATAACAGAATGTCCGTTTTCACTCTTTTTATGTATGCTTCTATTTACAAATTTTCTTTTAACACAGTTTTCTTCCATAAAAACAGACTTCTCAACAGCTCCGCGACCTCTGCCACGACGGTATCCATATCATTTCCGGTATCCGTGATCTGTTCCGCATCCATAAGATTATGATCTTCTGCCAGTGTCTTGTGCACCATATCCGGTGTCGCCACCATCTGCTGCAATTTCACCGCGTCATAATAATACCCCGGTGTCACATCCACCGGAAGCCATCCAATACCGTCGAAATAGACCTCCGCGGTCGCAGGATCCTGCGGCCGCGGAACGCGTTATCCGCATTCTGTTCCCGATTCTCTGTTGTCGTTTTCTCTTCGATACTGCCTTCCTCTGCCAGAGGCAGCTGAAAAAACACGGTGAAATCCGAGCCCTTATCTTTCAGACTCTCTACGACGATTTCTCCGCCCATGAGCTGTACCAGCTGATCCGTGATGGCCATACCGATTCCGGTGTCATGTACCCGGATCATGAGGTCCACACCGTTTTCCTGTAAAAAAGTCTTTTCTTCTTTCCTGTGGTTCTGACTGTCCACCGGATTCCGGCTCCCCATCTTTTTCCGAAAAAAAGAAAGAACCAGAATTTTGTTTTTTCTTTGGTATTTTTTCAGATTGTAAGCAATTACACTGTTTGACGCTCTCTTTTTTTCATGCGATAATGGGCGATGAGTATAAATTTTATTTCATGAGGGAGATTATTATGAAAAAAAGAACAAGGAAAAAGTTACGGGCCCTTTGGGGTCTGCTGCTGGTCCCCGTGGTTCTGACCGGGTGCCGCATCCGTACCACGCCTATGGGCGTATTTGCACAGATCCTGGAGTATGCCGGACAAAACAATTCGCAGGCATCCTCGCCTCACGGTCATGGTACTTACCATACCGAATCACAGCCGTCTTCCACCCCTATTCCCCAGATGGATTACGACTCGCTGGATGCTATCGGTGAGGTCCAGACCATCATGGTCTATCTGGTAGGCTCAGATCTGGAATCCGATTACGGTAATGCCAGTCTGGATCTGGACGAGATGGAAACGGCCGGAGTGGACACAGCGCACAATAATATTCTGGTCTATGCCGGTGGTGCATCCGAATGGCAGGACCGCGGCCTGTCCAGTGACGAATGCACCGTCCTGCTGTTGACCGACACCGGTTTCGTCCCCGTGGATACCTATCCGGCGGAAAACATGGGGGATCCCCTGACTTTGAGCAGCTTTTTAAATTACGGTTTTGATTTCTTCCCGGCAGATTCCTACAGCCTGATCCTCTGGGATCACGGCGGCGGACCAGTGCTGGGCTACGGCGTAGATGAGAATTTCCGTGACCTTCTGACGCTGGATGAACTGTCCGAGGCGCTGGAAGATTCCGTGGGTGCACACATGACAAAACTGGAATGGATCGGCTTTGATGCCTGCCTGATGAGTTCCCTGGAAGTGGCTTCCGTGCTGGCTCCCTACGCCAACTATATGATTGCCTCCCAGGAGACCGAACCCGGTTGGGGCTGGAATTACGATTTCCTGTCAGAGCTGTCCGATGAGGTGATCCCAGGCGATGTCATGGGGGAATATATCGTGGATTCCTACATGGATTACGGGGAATACGTCTTCGACATCTATCCGAATCTGTATTCCGACCTGACGCTCTCCTGCGTCGATCTGAGCGCCTATGCTGAAGCCGAAGAAGCTCTGAACGATTATTTTGCGGAACTGGACACTTCTCTGGATGTGCAGAATTACCCCAGACTGGTGCGTAACCGTGCACGGGTGAGAGACTTCGGTACTTACTCCTCCGATATGAATTACGGCATGGTGGATGTCCTGCATCTGTTAGAACTGGTGGGGAATGATTCTGAAGCCGCACAGGCTGCCACAGAGGCCGTAGAAAACTGTATCGTCTATTCCGACACCAACATGGACAATGCCGGAGGAATCTCTATCTGCTATCCTTACCAGACGGATACGGATTACCGGGATGCCTGCATTGAAATGTTATATTATCTGGACTTTGCTCCCAATTACACCCGTTTTCTGGAAGATTTTTACGCCATTGAAAACGGTGACACCCTGCTGGCAGATCGAGAGATCTCCAATGCGGAGACTTCCGTCACCACCCAGAACGACGGTGCTTACGATGAATCCGACATTACCGTGCAGCTGACCCCCGAACAGCAGGCGAACTTTGCCTCCGGCGGCTACTACATCCTCTGCAAAGCCAGGGACGAAGGCTATATTACCGCGGAGGAAGACGAACGTGCCGATGATATGTATCTCTTCATTCAGGGAAGTACCCGTGTGACTCTGGATGAAAATGGTTTCTTACATGCTGCTTACAAAAATAATGCTGTCTACATGCAGGATCAGGACGGTCTCTCCGATATTCCCATGATCCTGACAGAGACCGATATCAGCGACACAGAGAATCGTTATCTGGCACATGCGGTGCTGATGAATTATACTGACAACTGGGAATCCCAGACGGCGAAAGTACAGATCGTCGTCAGCGACGAATATCCCGATGGTATCATCCGTAGTGCGATTCCTCTGGATCATGACGATGCGGAATTGCAGAGTGCCAGCAAGCAGTTGATCCATCTGGATGACTATGAGACTATGTCCTTAGTGGCAAGATGCAGCTACGTGACCCGGGATGATAACGGTAATCTGTTGAACTTCTTCGACTGGGAAAAATCCGGCTGGATGATGGGCTTCGATGTGGATCTGACCGGTGATTATCATACCGTGGTACAGCCGCTGGATCACCCGGAAAATTACGTATGCATCTTCTTCATGAAGGATTCCCAGGGGAATACCTCTTATTCCGAAATGATTCCGCTAAAATAAGGGAAGGTCAGCTTTCCAGCTCTTTTCCTTCTCTTCCTGCTTGTTCGATCAGGGTCTTATCCACGTCGGTCTCGTAGT
The DNA here is from genome assembly GCA_003584705.1 of Lachnospiraceae bacterium GAM79. Classification (GTDB taxonomy): domain Bacteria; phylum Bacillota; class Clostridia; order Lachnospirales; family Lachnospiraceae; genus Acetatifactor; species Acetatifactor acetigignens. Next base: position 1,155,658 of record AP018536.1, on the reverse strand, counting down.
TTTTGATGGAGACTTCGACGGGGGTAGGATCCTTGGTCAGGCGCCTGCCACCGACATGATTGAAGAAAACGATAATGCCAGCTGCCAGCCCAAGAGAATAGAATACTTCCAACGTATTCAAGCCTCCGGGTTCAGCACCCATGGCCATCCGGTACACTTCCGTGAAAACCTCATTGATCCCCACATCATTATGGTAAGCCATGATCGTATAGGCTGTACCGAAAAAGCTGATCAGGCACACAAAAGCAGCCTTGATCCACTGCTGCCAGCCTTTGTGTCTGTTCACACAGATCCATTCCACCAGCACATCTGTCTCTCCAACCACCTGCACATCGATCTCCGGACAGATTTCTTCCATAAGACTTACCAGTTTCAGACAACTGATCACACATCGTTTTTCGCCGTCCTTGGGAAAATGATAAATTTTGATGGCTTTTAGTTTTGCCTGCAATACCGGATCCTGACAGCGAATCTCTGCCACATCTTTCAGGAAAACATCCTGTGCCTGCACCTCCGCACTTCTGTCACATTTCAGATAAACCGTCTGCTGCTTCATATACCCTGTCCCTTCCTGCCGTTTCTGCTCTGCATAGACATATTTTCCCAGATTGTCCATATTATTTGTGTGCTTGCTCCTCCGGAAGAATTCCCCTGCTTATTGCACGGTTCGATGCAGTTCTGTGGCAAAATAAAACAGTGACCCGCAGATCTTTCCCGCTGCCATCCCCAGAATGGCCCCGCCCAGCCCGTGGCGGAAAGAGATTCTTCTGGCAAAAATAGGAATACTGTCCAGCATCTCAGCAATGGCCAGCGCCAGACAGCCGATGAACATTCCGGCAAACAGCCCGAAAACCGCCTGTGCTCCAATGCCCGCTGCCGTCCACAGCCTCATCTGTTCCGGGAAGTGTTCCCGCAGATAATTTCCCCACTGACTGTACTCTGGGAAAATCGTAACAAAACATCCCGCCAGCGTCCCGAAAATGACCATTTCCTCATAGAGAAGTACATAACGTGCGGTATGGGTCTTGCCTGCGAACCGGGGGATCAGCCCCACCGCCACCAGCACTGTAAACACTCCGGCTGCCGACAGCAGGCCGTAACTGGCCCCGGTTACTATGAGCAATAATTGTCTGATCAGCATCTCCGTTCCCCTTTCGCAAAGTTCTGCTCCCGGCAGTTATCAAAGGATCTGCAAATGATCTTTTTCTGCACACAATAGAATATCCCAAAACCGAAAATCATATACGGATGGCATTTTTTTCCAAAATGTGCTATACTATCTTTATATATGTGCAGACGCTGCCCCACTTACTGTTTGCGTCGTTTTGAGTGAAGAATTTTAGATTTCAAAATATATGTGAGGTTTTACAACTATGAATACAGCAGATACGACTGAAAATACAGAAAAAAAGACGAGTACACTTCCCGCAAAAAAAGTCTCCGATTCCGAGACCCATCAGCTGCACGTAGTCATTCATCCGGATATCAACGGCTTCGGCAGACTGTTCGGCGGAAGACTTTTGGAATGGATCGACGAAGTAGCCGGTGCCACCGCCAGAAGACATTGCGGCAGAGATGCCACCACCGTAGCCATCGATAACCTGTATTTCAAATCCGGTGCCTATCTGAATGACATTATCGTACTGATTGGCAAGGTCACCCATGTAGGACATACCTCTATGGAAGTACGCGTGGATACCTACCGCGAGGAGCAGGACGGCACCAGACACCCTATCAACCGGGCTTATTTTGTCATGGTCGCTATGGGAGACAATGGAAAACCCACCCCGGTTCCCGGCCTCATCTTAGAGAACGACGGGGAACGCATGGAGTGGGATAATGCCATTAAGAGAAGAGAGTTAAGATTAGTTCGTAAGAAGGAAGGATTCTAAATCCGATTCTCGTCGCATCCGCAGATCGGAGAACTCAGAAATCTCCGATTTCCCGGATAATAGATCAACGGTTCAATCACATTATGGTAGTTTTCCCGATACAGATCATCTCTGATCCAGAAGATCTTTCCGTAATCCTCATGTATCTGAAAAGAGATAAACTTTTTCATGATTCTTCCTTTTCATTCTCTGAAAGCACGATCACCAGCCGCTTTGGCGGCAATGTATCCGCATCGGGATTATCCTCCATACCGATTCCATATACGGGCCTGTCATCGTATTTCTCCGGTATGTTATCTCTGTACTTATACATTTCACCGGACCAGTTGTCTCTGTCCACTACAGAAAAATATCCGAATATCTGTAAATAAGGTTTCAAGTCCCGAAACAAAAGCTTTCCTTCCGTACTCCGGACAATATCTCGGGGTTTCTGATACAATACGATCTCCACCCGGTCGATGTAGAAATAATTCCTGTACATAAATATCCTCCTCCCGTTTTCAGGCGTAAAATCGCTCTTTTGTCTCCAGACAGAGACAGGCAAGTCTTCCACCGGCAAAGCCACATCCGCAATCTAAGAGATATACGTTATGTCTGTCGTTGCACCAGATGGAATTGCCCGGCTCGTCCAGATATCTTCTGTCCTTCTTCCACACAATGCTGTCCGTGGGTGTATGACCGCACATGGAGATATATCCATCGATACCTTCAAAGAAAAAGCAGTCAATATCCATCGTCCCCCGCATGTAATATCGGTCCTCCTCCCGGACATCCGGATGAGAAGTCATGGCATGGGCAAACAGATATTTCTTTCCCTCCAGCTCCAGTTCCTTCTGTAGCGGCAGTCCCTTGATCAGATCAGCAATGTTCCGCATGTCTACTTCGGTAATACGCTGTCGCAGCAGTTCAAAACTATTGTAACCGTAGGGAGCTAATTTGTGCCGTTTTTTCTCCGGAGTATTAAAATACTCATAAGTGTAATTTGCCAGCCAGTCATCGTGGTTGCCTCGTATCCAGGAGCACCTTCCCTGCAAGCCGGCAAGGGCACAATATACCCCGAAGGGGTCCGCAGTTTCTCCACCCCGGTCAAACACATCACCAAGGACGATCAGTTCATCATCCCTGGTGATATTGATCTGCTTTAGGATCTGTTTCAGTTTCTTCAGGTCGTTATGTATGTCGCCGATAACATAATGCATATCCTTCCTCCTTTTCTCATTTCCTTCGGTAGCACTTCTGATATCTGTCGAGCTTTCTGGAAGCGGGATCGCTCCTTGCTTCTGTTCCCCTTCGCCTCATATACCGGCGTATGCTTATAGCTTCTGCTCATTCAGACTCCTTAATATACTTTGTCCCATATAGTTTCTGCCTCACCCGCGAACCCGCTGTGCTCTCTGCTTCTCATCCTGCACCTCTTCCATCTCCGGAAAATCTGCCTCCAGATACAGGGGATTCGGAAAAACTGATATTCAAAGCGATCCTTTCTCTGGGAATCCACCCGCTCCTCTTCCTCCGCAGGAATCTCGCAAGAATCCCATGTCAGACATTCTCCACCGGCTTTATGCATGCTGTTCCCGCTGCTTATTCCTATGCATTCCTCCCTGCCGGGAAGTTCTGGCTGTAATATATTATGTGGTGAAAACCGGGGAATCGCAATATGCTCTTCCTCACACTTTTTACTACCATGTCTGCGAGCCGTTTCATAATCCGCGAAGACACGCCTGCTCTGCATATTATGTATATTCAGAGCCGTTAATCAGTTCCTTCAAATACTTCACTGCCAGCCGTCTGTTTCCCGTACCTTCTCTGAGTGTCACCGGGATCACATATTTTTGAAGCTGCGGCAGCAAAGAATAGGAAAAGCCCATGTCTTTTCGACTTATCTCTAGATTCTATAGAGTTGAGATAACAGTTCCTGCAAAGTACTGTAAAATCAATGTTTTTGTAAATAAGTGGTAGTATATTTAGAAAATAAAATGATTTTTGGATATGGGGATATGGATAAGGTTATAAAAAATTTCTGGCTACATAAAACGAGACGGCCGCAACCGTCTCGTTTAAAGTCTTACTTTTAAAAAGTATCATTATTTGTATTATAGGAGCTATATTCGCAAGTGAATGAATATCTATTCAGGCTTTCAATTTGTCTCTTTCTTCAATCATTTTTTTTGCGTTTTCGAAATATTCCTTCCAATCCTTATCCGTTGCGTTTGCTAATTTACTGGGACCATAACTCCAAAATGGTATTATTTCTTTATGCGGGTCCTTATCCACAAAATAACACTCAAATTTATTGGTCTTTACATAATCAACCCACTTGGCTTCTTCTTTTATGTCATTCTCATGTATGTTTTTCAGTTTTGCATCCCAATTATCCAAGGCACCACCCCTGGATGTCACTGCTGCACTTGTCATATTGCCCACGGCATAAACTGATCCAAGGAACCCCATAAATGCATCTATAACGTCTTTTTCTATTTTTTCCCCTGTTTTTTCATGCCGAATTTTTGATAAGCTTCCTCGGAGTTGCTCTTCATCCTTCCCCATAGGAATCAGTTCCAATAAGACTTCCTCCAATTCTTTCCTTGATTTTTGCATTAACTCCTTCTTATTTCCCAATAAAAAGATTTTAGTCGGAGTCCACCAGCTTGTCATGATATCATTTCTCATCTTTTTATCACTCTGCTTCGGCATCAGTGAAGCATCTGCTACGCTATTTTCAACATCTCCAGGATATAATTTAGAAAACATAAGAGAATTATATAACATATTATTGTTGTCCCAATCCTTCGACAGCTTCACAAATTCGTCCAGTAATGTCCTTCTACAGTCTTTCATCTAGATCTTCTCTTTCATCGTAATCACCCTTTAGAAGTCCCCGAACCAGATATTCAGATCCACTTCCTCATTAATACCGTCCACAGCACCTTTTTCGCTGTACTGCCATACCTTATAGGCATACGGATAATACAGATCATCATTATAATAAGCGAACCACTTATCGTACTGTTCCAGCTGTCCCAGATCCAGCATCAGTGTTCCCATCTCCATGTTGTGATAGATCATGGGCTTGTAGCCGGCATCCTGGATGGTCTGGCAGAACAGGGCGGTCAGGCGGGTTCTCTCTTCCACGCTCAGTTCGTTGGCACGGCCCTTGCCGCCGCTGACTTTTTCCACGTCGAAGACGATGGGCAGTTCGATGTTATAAGGTTTTACCTTTTCCAGTACCAGATTGGCTTCTTCCAACAGTTCCTCGTCTGTGATGGCCTGAGAGTAGAAGTAGACACCTACTTTGATTCCTGCCTGTAATGCTCCCTTGACATTCTGCTCAAAGTATTCGTCCTCCACCAGCTTACCCTCAGTGCCGTAGCCTCTGAGGCCTACACGGATGAATGCGAATTCCACACCGTCTGCGGCTACCTTGGTCCAGTCGATATTGCCCTGATGCTTGGAGACGTCGATTCCCTTGTGGGATACTACCTGACCGTCCTGCATATACTGCACTTCTCCGTCCTCGAGAATGTTCAGGTTCTCCAATACATAATCATTTTTCTGCAAATCATCACGAATGGGTACGAAATTAAAGGTTCCGTTGCTCACAACGACCAGTTCATTGGGATAGTAAGGACGCAGGGTCTCTACCATGGTAGTGCCGGAGGTCAGACCATCACGGATCCCGGAGAGGATCTTGTTCTCTTCCTCGTCCTCAGCCTGCTGCTTTGCTTCAGCGATCAGGGCATCCACTTCCTCCTGCGTATAGGTCTTCACCACTTCCTGTGTGCTCTCTTCCGTCTGGCTTCCGGCTTCCGCTGCTGCCGCCAGATCGTTGGCATTATTCTGGAACTTGCTGTCGATCCAGGAATACAGGATTCCCGCAACATACGTTACCAGTACTAACACCAGCAGGCATCCGGTCATGACCAGAATGGATGCTATGGTGTTGTTTTTCTTACGCTTATTTGCTCTGCTCAGACGATCCTCGGGGATCCGTCCGTTTTCATTTTGTTTTTTCATAAGTACCCCTGCTCTCCTTTTTCATGCTGTCTCTCTATAACTATGCAGCATTGCGGTCTATAAGATTATATATAACTATTCAGAGCCGTGCAAGTTATGGCAATATGTACGTCGAATGCTTGCATTCGTAAGAACATTTGACATAATTTATACGGCGAAATAACCACATAAGCAAAAAGCAAGCTCTGAAAGAGCGTTTTTGCGAATGCGGGCTGAATAGTTCCTTCATATAATATAATCGAATTTCCGACGGAAAGGAAGAGGAAAAAATTTGTTTTATGAATTATTAATGAATTGGCCCTTATCCGGCCATCTCCCGCATTTCCCGCAGGATCTTTTTCTCCAGACGGCTGACCTGCACCTGACTGATTCCCAGGATCCCGGCGATCTCCGTCTGGGTCTTATTCTGAAAATAGCGCATACGGATCAGCTCCCGGTCTCTCTCCGGAAGCTCCCCAAGCAACTGTGCCAGCAGCATCTGATCCAGCAGCCTGTCCTTCTCCACATCATTTTCCACCGCACCGCTGCTTCCCATGCTGGCTCCCACACAGCCGTGGGCCGCGGCCACCACCCGGTCCGCCAGACACAGCTCGCTGCCGTCCTCCTGCCCGCTGCTGCTATAGAGGGATTCCACCTCCGCTCCGGCCTCCATGGCCAGAATCACATCTTCTCTGTCCAGCTGTGCCTCCTCGGACAATTCTTGTAAGGTGGGCTCCCTGTGCAGTCTGCTCTGTAAACGCTGTCTTGCCAGTCTGACCTTCAGCCCATCCTCCTTGATGGTACGGGATACCTTTAACAGACCGTCATCCCGCAGAAACCGTTTGATCTCCCCGGTGATCATGGGGACGGCATAGGTGGAAAACCGTACCTCCAGCTTCAGGTCAAATTTATCGATGGCTTTCATCAGACCGATGACACCGATCTGGAACAGATCCTCCGGGTCATAGCCTCTCCCCAGGAATCGTTTCACGATATGGTGTACCAGTCCGAGATTTTTCTCGATCAGTACTTCTCTTGCTTCTTTATCTCCGCTCTGTGATTTTCCGATGAGTACTGATACTTCTTCCATTCCTCAGTCCTCTTTTCCGATCCAGTCTCCGCAGCGCATTTTCTTCCACATATGTACTCTTGTGCCCTTGCCCGGGATGCTCTCCACTTCCAGCTCATCCATGAAGGCTTCCATAAAGGCAAATCCCATGCCGGACCGTTCCAGTTCCGGCTTCGTGGTAAATAACGGTTCCATGGCTCTGGCCACATCCTCGATGCCTTTTCCCTGATCCGATACCTCGATGGAAAGCGTATCGTTCTCAAGAATGCAATGCAGTCTTACCTTTCCCGGATGGATAATGCTGTACGCCGGGCGCATCTCCCCATGCTTCGTATAACCGGACAGATTCTCGTATCCATGGATAATGGCATTGGTTACTGCCTCCGATACTGCGGTCTTGATATCCGCCAGTTCTTCCAGTGTGGGATTCAGATGGGTAATGAAAGCCGCCACCGCCACTCTGGCAAAGCTTTCATTACAGGAGACCGCGTCAAATACGATCTCCATCTCATTCCGGCTGCCCTGCGTTCTCTGCTGCAAAAGTTCTTTTTCTTCCGTCACCTGAATGTTTTCCCTCTCTGCTACCATGTTCTCCTCATTTCTGCGCCTATTATTGCACTGTTTTTCATAATTTTTTGAATAATTTCTTTCATTTTCGACAGAATCTTCCTTCCAACGTTTAACCCGGCAGGATCTCGACGATCTTGTGAAGCCCGGACATACGGAAGATCCGCTGGATCTGCCGGTCTGCATGGATCGCATAGACATGTCCGCCGAAGCAGGAAATCTTGCGGTACCGCCCCATGATGATCCCGATCCCGGAAGAATCCATGAACCGGGTATCCTCAAAATCAAACACTACATTTTCCACGTTTTCCCTGACCAAGAGCCTGTCCGCCCCTTCGCAGATATAGGAGGCTCTGTGGTGGTCCACTTCCTCCGGCATGCGCACCATCAGGCAGTTATCAATGATCTGAAAGTCTTCCATATTTCCTCACATTCCGCTGTTTTCCAGCATTTTTACTCAAAAGAAAAGAGAACCCGCGCTTTACTTTACGCAAGTTCTCTTTCGTGTGTTGTGTGTCATTGTCTGATGGTATGTTGTTCTTCCCTACTGTGCCGTATTCTCTGCCAGCTGGGAACGATATCTCTGGGCACTTCTGGCCGTCTCCGTATCCGGGAACAGCTCTATGATCTTGTCATAGGTGGTGATGGCATTCTGGGCATCGTCACTCTTACGGTAAGAGTTGCCCAGGCTCAGCCAGGCATCCTTGTTGGTCTCATCGTAAATAACTGCCTTGGACAGGTTCTCGATGGCCGTCGCGTAATCCTCGCTGCGGTAAGCATTGTAGCCTGTCTCATAATACTGTGCGGACAGCTGCGGCCCGATCAGGCCAAGCAACGTCTTGTACAGCTTCTGGAATGCTTCGGAAGTACTGTCCACATCCACGGATGCCGAAATGCTTTCCAGGTTAGCCGCCGTCTGGGTAATATCCTGCGTCTCCAGATATGTGGTGGCTGCCGCTAACAGGCTGTCGATGGTCTGTAGCGTACCGTCGGTTCCCACATACCCCTGCAGTTCCTGATTCAGCGTATCATTCTCTGTCTGCAGTGCCTGCATCTGGGTCTCCAGTTCCTGGATCCGGGAGGTCTTGGTGTCTAACTGATTGCCGATGTCGGTGATGGTCTTCTGGGCCTCATTGTTGGCATTGGATACCGCTGCCGGAACCACCAGAAAATACATCACGGCCAGACCAATGATCAGACCGATGGCAATATTGATCAGGGAAGAGAGACCTGCACTCTTCTGCTCCTTCACATTCAAAGGCTGAATGATGATCTCATTGTCACTCTGGTAGCGAACCGCATCATCCTTCTTCCGCCGGCCGGTCTGCTTGCTATTCTCGTCCGGAGTCAGCTGCATCTCAACTTCCTTCAGATACCGCAGGGTCAGCGTATTGTTGCGGTCAATGTCCATGCACTTACGCAGTTCTCTCTCCGCTCTGTCCCACTGTTCACTGTCCATATAAAGCAGGGCTAACAGCTGGTGTGCCCGGATGAACTTCGGGTTCAGGGACAGTACCTTTTTCAGCTGGATGATAGCCAGATCCTTGCTGTCCTGATTACAATAGACCAGTGCCTGATTGTATTTCTTGATGGTCTGGTTAATGGCATCCAGGCGGGCCGCATTGGACTGCAGCATATTGATGTAATCGTCCGCGATATTTTTCTCAGGCCGCATATTTTTGCTGATGACCCATTCGCTCAGTGCCGCAACGACCTCTCCGGTCTCAAAATACACCAGTCCCAGCAGATTTCTGGCTTCGATATTGTTCTTATTAAATTTCAGGCTCTGCCGTAAGCTGTTGATCGCACCTGTGAGATCCCGTACTCCTGCTTTCTCCAGACCGTCATTGTAGAAACGGTTGGACATACACATGATCTTCTTGTAGAGGGATACATCTGCTCCGCAGGACGTACAGAAATCGTGCTCTGACAGATGGCAGCCGCAGTTATAACAAAACATGCTCTCCCTCCTTATTTCTCTTCTTTTTCTTCGGATTCTTTTATCATTTTCACCAACAGATCCGCCGCATCGGTCAGATCCTGATTGTAGATAGCTTCCTCAGCGTCTTCCACTTCCAGACTGGGATGAAATTTCTTCAGTTCTTCTTCAAAATTGATCATGGTCCAAAGACTCCTTTATTTCCCCGACAAGATACAGGCTTCCCGCGATATAGAGCCGTTCTCCTGGCTGTCTGCCCGAGACTTCCGTCCGCAGTGCCGTATCCGCTTCCGTATACATAGTAAACCGGTCTTCCGGATAAGCTGCCAATAAACCTTTCAGTTCTTCCAGCGAAAGCGACCTCGCCGTCCGCATATGCGTAAAAGCAATCCGGTCGAATAATCCCGACGTGATCACCCTCTGTATCATATGCCTGCAATCCTTATCCGCCGCCACACCAAATAACAGTCTCCTGCCCTCCGTGCAGCCGTCCTGTTCCACGGTATCCAGAAAAGCCCGGATGCCGTCATCATTATGCGCACCATCCACGTACACCTCCGGAAGTACTTCTTCCATGCGTCCCTGCCAGAAGCAGCCAAGGATTCCCTGTCGGATCTCTTCCACAGTGGGACACCCGGCTGCGGCACACATTCTGCCGTCAGGCATGTCCGTACTGCGAAACAGCACTTCCACGGCCCGCACTGCCAATGCCGCATTTTCCATCTGGTAGCGTGCAATGGTATGCAAAGTAAGACTAATATAATTATAATACTCAGAGCGCAAGGAAAAATCAATGTATTTCTTCCGAAATCCAAGGAAAGTATAGTCCTTTTTCGACACCGGTATCTGTATCGCACCAAGTTCTGACGCTTTGCGGCAAATTACCGCACTGGCATCCGCATCCCCGTCCAGATACACCACCGGAACACCGGGGCGCAGGATCCCTGCCTTTTCCGCAGCGATCTTCGCTGTGGTGTCTCCCAGATACTGTACATGATCCAGACTGATCCGCGTAATGACGGTCAGGAGCTTATTGTCCACATAATTCGTGGCATCCAGTCTGCCCCCCAGGCCGGTCTCAATGATGCAGTAGTCGGGCTTTTCTTCTGCAAAACAGAGTAAGGCCATGCAGAAAAGGTATTCATAAAAGTTGAGAACGAATTCCTGTGGCGCTTCTTCCCCTCGCTGCCCGTCCCCGGTATTAGCAGAATTGGTCTCCTGCAAAGCGTCCCATACCGCAAGAAACCCCTGTAAAAAAGCTTCCTCTGAGATCATTTCACCGTTCACGGCAAAACGCTCCCGCATATCCACCAGATGAGGTGAAGTGAATACAGCCGTGCGATAGCCTGCTTCCCGCAGGATCGAACTCATGTAGGCACAGACGGATCCTTTTCCATTGGTGCCCGCCACATGAATGATCCGCAGATCCTTCTCCGGATTTCCGAGTTTTTTTAAAAACCATTTAAGGTCCCTGCTGTCCGCAGGATTTTTTTTAACAGTAAAGCGGGGCATATCCTTCAGATATGCCACCGCTTCTTCAAACGTTATCATGTCATTACCGAATCTCATCGTATTCCTTATGCTTTACGTTCTTTTTATTCTGTACGTTTCGTTGCAGATCATGCCAGCTGTTCTAAGCGCTTTGTCACCTGTTCCATCATCTGCTCGTATTTTGCCAGCTTTTCCTTCTCCTCTGCGATCTTCGCTTCGGGAGCCTTGGACAGGAATCTCTCATTGGACAGCATTCCCCTGGAACGTGACAGCTCGCCTTCCAGTCTCTTCTGCTCCTTCTTCAGTCGCTCGATCTCCTGTGCGATGTCTACCAGCTCTGCAAACGGAATGTACAGGGTTGCACCGGGGATCACTACGGATACCGCATCCTCTGCGATTCCGGTCTTGTCAGCCTGGATCATGATCTCATTCGCATAAGCAAGGCTTGCGAAGAACAGCTTACCCTCCTCAAAAATCCTGCGGATCTCGTCATTTTCGCTGACTACATACACACTTGCCTTACGGCTGGGTGCTACGTTCATCTCAGTACGGATGTTGCGGATACCGCGAACGGCTTCCTTGATGGTTTCGATGGCCTTCTCCTCTGCGGGGAATGCACGATCCTCGCTGTACTCCGGCCACTTGCTGATCATGATGGACTCTTCTTCATTCTGAATGGTGCAGAAGATCTCCTCAGTGATGAACGGCATGTAAGGATGTAACAGCTTCAGGGCGTCGATCAGGACAGTCTTCAGCGTCCACAGTGCCGCATTCTGGCTGACTGCATCGTCGGTGCTGTACAGACGGGGTTTTACCATCTCGATGTACCAGTCACAGAACTCATCCCAGATAAAGTCATATACCTTCTGTACGGCGATACCCAGCTCGAAGTGATCCATGTTGTCGGTCACATCTTTTACCAGAGTATTTAACTTGGACAGGATCCACTTATCTACGGGCTGTAAATCTGCTGCCGCAGGGGTGGTGATATCTTTTCCGGTCTTCTCCAGTGCCTGCTCCATGTTCATCATGATGAAACGGGAAGCATTCCATACCTTGTTGGCGAAGTTACGGCTGTTCTCTACTCTCTCATAGTAGAAACGCATGTCGTTGCCCGGTGCGTTGCCGGTGATCAGGGTCAGACGCAGTGCATCGGCACCGTACTGGCTGATGATCTCTAAGGGGTCGATTCCGTTGCCCAGAGATTTGGACATTTTCCGTCCCTGACTGTCACGTACCAGTCCGTGGAACAATACGGTCTTGAAAGGCTTCTCTCCCATCTGCTCGTATCCGGAGAAGATCATACGGATAACCCAGAAGAAGATGATATCATAACCGGTTACCAGGACATCGGTAGGATAGAAATACTTCAGATCCTCGGTCTGCTCCGGCCAGCCCAGGGTCTCAAAAGGCCACAGTGCGGAGGAGAACCAGGTATCCAGCGTATCGGGATCCTGCGTAAAGTGGGTGCAGCCGCACTTGGGACATACCTTCGGCATCTCCTTGGCTACGACTACTTCACCGCAGTCATCACAGTAATAAGCGGGAATCCTGTGTCCCCACCACAGCTGACGGCTGATACACCAGTCGCGGATGTTATCCGTCCAGTTGAAATAGTTCTTCTCCATACGCTCGGGGATCAGCTTGATCTCACCATTTTTCACTGCTTCTCTTGCAGGTTTGATCAATTCATCCATCTTAACGAACCACTGGTCTTTTACCATAGGCTCGATGGTGGTCTTACAACGGTCATGGGTACCTACGTTGTGTACATGATCTTCGATCTTTACTAACAGGCCCATCTGATCCAGTTCTTCCACGATGGCTTTTCTCGCCTCATAGCGGTCCATGCCCTCGAACTTGCCGCCGTTTTTATTGATGGTGGCATCATCGTTCAGGATATTGATCACAGGCAGATCATGACGCTTGCCCACCTCAAAGTCATTGGGGTCATGAGCGGGGGTGATCTTAACGACACCGGTACCGAACTCTCTGTCTACATAAGCATCCTCAACGATGGGAATCACACGGTTTACGATAGGAAGCAGTACCTTTCTGCCATGCAGATGGGTGTAACGCTCATCATCGGGATGGATGGCTACTGCGGTATCACCTAACATGGTCTCGGGACGGGTAGTGGCAAAGGTCAGAAACTCTGTGGTGCTGGGCGTTCCGTCCTCGTTCATCAGCGGATACTTGATGTGCCAGAAATGTCCTGCCTGTTCCTGATATTCTACCTCTGCATCGGAGATGGAGGTATTACATACGGGACACCAGTTAACGATACGGGCACCCTTGTAGATGTAGCCTTTTTCGTGCATCTTCACGAACACTTCGGTCACAGCCTTGTTACAGCCCTCATCCATGGTGAAACGCTCTCTGTCCCAGTCACAGGAAGAACCCAGCTTTTTCAGCTGACCAATAATACGTCCGCCGTATTCCTTCTTCCACTCCCAGGCTCTCTCTAAAAACTTTTCACGACCCAGATCGTGCTTGTCGATGCCTTCTTCCTTCAGCTTCTGGATGATCTTGACCTCGGTAGCGATACTTGCATGGTCGGTGCCGGGCTGCCACAGTGCATTGTAGCCCTGCATTCTCTTATAGCGGATCAGGATATCCTGCATGGTGTTGTCCAATGCATGTCCCATGTGGAGCTGTCCTGTAATATTTGGGGGCGGGATCACGATAGTGAAGGGAGTCTTACTGTGATCTACCTCCGCATGGAAATACTTTTTGTCAAGCCACTTCTGATACAGTCTGTCTTCTATGCCGCTGGGGTCATAGGTCTTGGCTAATTCTTTGCTCATTTTGTCCTCCTTTTTTTGCATTTGCTCCTATTCAGACCTCATGCGCAAAATCGCATCTACGATGCTTTCCTTTTGCTTATTGAGGTTACTTCGCCCTATAAATCCGCATGGATATTCTTACGAATGCAAGCATTCGACACCTATCCATGTGAATTTACATGGCTCTGAATAGTCGCAAAAAAGCCCTCTGCCGACTCTCGTCAGCAAAGGGCGTCAGTAACGCGGTACCACCTTTGTTCACAGCTTGCGCTGCCTCGTGACTTCTTACAAAGTCCTATCCGGTAACGGGGATAACTCGTGAGAACTTACGCCCAGAATATCCGGTCTCGGCTCTCCGGCTTGGAAGCTACCTTCCACATTCCTGTCTTGAAGCAGCCTTCCAGCGCATACATGCAGCCGCTCTCTCTGGTAAGGGGAAATGTGTACTCCTCTTCGTCATTGCCTTTAATCTGTAAAACTACTAATAAGAAATATAGTACAGGAAGCAATCCTTTGTCAAGAAAATCTTGTTTTCCTGCAGATCGTATTATCAACGCCCAAAACTGGTATGATAAAAAAAACACATTCTGGCTCTTTTAAGCAAGCCACTTTTTCTATACACTGAATCCTAACATATCCCACCGAACAAATGGGAATTATGAAAAAGAAATTAAAAGAGGAGATCATCATTATGGAAAAGAAAAAATCATACGGTGTATTGATTGCGGGAGCCATTCTCCTGATCCTGGGAATCGTCCTGGCAGTCGTTACCCACAATAACAGTTATCAGGAATCCGTTGCTTATGGCAGCCAGTTAAGCGATGTCAAGGCACAGCTGGAAGAAGTAGAAGCTTCCATCGAGGCAGTCACCGGCGGCACAGCAGACGGTGATCTGGATTCCCTGAATGCGCAGAAGGATGAATTGTCCGCTCAGAAGTCCACTCTGTCCGACCAGAAGCTGTCCGCAGAGCGTCCTTACTCCTATAGCCTGGTTCTGGTATTCTTCGCTATCCTGTTAACTGCCAAGGGATTGTACAATGCCATCGCAGGCGTAATTCCCGCACAGAAGGCGGATGTGAAGAAGCTGGCGCAGGCAGGTCTGTTAGCAGCTCTGTGCTATATCGGATTTGCTTTCTTCAAGATCGACATTCCCGTGGGTCCCGAGAAAACAGCGTTCCATCTGGGCAATGTGTTCTGTGTACTGGCAGCTTTATTACTTGGCGGATACTGGGGCGGACTTGCCGGTGCCATCGGCATGACCATCGCCGATCTGACCACCGCTTATGTAACCAGTGCCCCCAAGACCTTCTTATTAAAGCTGTGCATCGGTCTGATCGTAGGACTGGTTGCTCACAAGATCTTCCATCTGAGCAAAGAGCATTCCGCAAAATATGTGACCGGTGTAACGATCCTTGCTTCTGCCTGCGGTATGGCATTTAACGTGGTCGCGGATCCACTGGTTGGTTACTTCTATAAAATGTATCTGCTGGGTGTGCCTCAGGATATTTCCAAGGCTCTTGCCAAGATCAGCACCGTAACTACCGGTGTCAACGCCATCGTTGCTGTGATCTGTGCTTCCGTATTCTATCTGGCACTTCGTCCGGCACTGAAGAAAGCAGGATTATTCCATGACATCTAATTTCGATACTTCTGATAGAAATGCACAAAAAGGCGGGGATTTCATTCCCCGCCTTGCTATGATCAACGATATTGCCGGTTTTGGGCGCTGCTCCACCACCGTGTCCCTGCCCGTGATCAGCGTAATGAAGGTACAGGTATGCCCTGTGCCTACTTCTGTTTTATCGAACCATTTGGGATTTCCTCTCTGCCATTTTGATGACTATACCTCTCATATGCGAGATTATATAAAAGTGTGGGTCGAACTGGGACTTACCTTCGATGGGTTATACTGTGGATTCTTAGGAAATGAAGAGCAGATCGACATTGTACGGGAATTCGTGGAAATGTTCCGGCCGCCCCTGTTTTTGCTGGATCCGGTCATGGGAGACCACGGCAGAGCCTACTCCTCCATTACAGAGACCCATGTTCAGAAGATGAAGGAGCTGCTGCCTCTGGCGGATATTATCACGCCGAATATCACGGAGTCCTGCCTGCTGACCGGGACTCCCTGGAAGGATGGGGAATGGACGCTGCAGGAGCTGTCCGGATTATGTGAACGGCTGGCTGACATTTGTCAAACAGCTTCCATTACATCCGACGAAGCCTCCACGGGCACTACTGCCAGTGGTTCTGACGGGGGGGCCGTTGGCGCTGTCTCCAATGGCTCCGCCGGTGCATCCATCGTCATCACCGGGATCCGTCAGGGCGATTCTCTGGTAAATTTCCTGTGGGATGACGGTGTCTATACCACCGTTGCCACCCCCATCGCCGGAGCCTCCCGCCCCGGCACCGGAGACATCTTCGCCTCCATCCTCGCTGCCGATGCCGTCCGCGGGGAGACACTACTAACCTCCGTGCAGAAGGCTGCGAACTTCGTAGGACTGTGCATCGCCGGAAGCGAAAAGGCAGGAACGCCCGTGCAGGAGGGCGTGGTGTTTGAGAAGTATCTGGCGGCGCTGTTGTAAGAATATTAAAGCTCAATGATTTAGTTGACTTTTCATTTCATCTCTTTTATATTTTATATAGAAAAGGAATTGTGGTTGTTCTCAAGAATGAGATCCCGTATAGCAAATGCTTAAACGGTGTGCTGCGATTCTTTTTTTATATTATACTGGCTATCCTCCATCTGGAAAGGGGGCATTAAAATTGAGTAATTTGACACATACTGATTCTATGATGAATGAAATCAGAGAATTGTTATTAAATGCACGTCAGCGCGTGGCGGTACAGGTAAATACGGAATTGCTGTCTACCTACTGGAATGTAGGAAAGATCATTGTTGAGTATGAGCAGGAAAGCAAAGATCGGGCAGATTACGGAAAGCAGACCTTAAAGGAACTTTCTAAAGGATTGACAAAAGAATTTGGAAAGGGATTTTCTGTTTCCAATCTATACAATATGCGCCTGTTCTATATGCACCATCAAAAATTCCAGACAGTGTCTGGAAAATTGTCGTGGTCGCATTATTGTGAGCTGTTGACGATTTCGGATCCAGACAAACGCAGTTTTTATGAAAAGGAAACCATCAACTCCGGGTGGTCGATCCGAGAATTAAAGCGGCAGATTTCCACTTCTCTCTATGAACGATTATTACTGTCAGAAGGAAAGACAAACAAGGAAACGGTACTTGCCCTCGCGGAAAAAGGTATTGAAATGACTACGCCAAGCGACATTATCAAAGACCCCTATGTGTTTGAATTTTTGGGTGTGCCGGAAAACAAGCCCCTGCTGGAAAGTGATCTTGAAAAAGCACTGGTCGCGCATATTGAAAAATTCCTGTTGGAATTAGGTCGCGGTTTTATGTTTGTAGGGACACAGCAGCGCATTACCCTGAACAATACCCACTACTATGTGGATATGGTTTTCTATAATAAAATTCTCCGGGCGTATGTGCTGATTGAATTAAAGACCACCAAGCTCACGCCGGAAGCCGCCGGACAGCTTAATATGTATCTGAACTACTACGCCGCAGAAGTAAATGATGAACATGATAATCCACCCATCGGTATTATCCTTTGTACAGACAAAGACAGTGTAGCTGCTGAATATGCTCTCGGAGGTCTGTCCAACAACATCTTTGCTTCACGCTATGTTTCTTATATTCCAAATAAGGAGCAGCTCATCGCACAGGTAGAAGCTGTTTTGAAGGAATGGCACAAACCGGAAAAAGAATTCTAACATTACCGCCTGAGGGAATCACAACTCCACTCAGGCGGTAATACCAAGAAATATTTTATTTAAACTCCACCACAACGCTGCCCATAGCACATTCCAGCTCCATATTTTTAGAAGCGTTGTTGCTGATCTGTTTCTCCTGTGCCAGGCCGTTGTAACTGTCATCACCGACTTTCAGTTCACCCATGCCGCAGCTTAAGTCGTAGTCGAAATCTGTCTGCGTTCCTGCCAGTGTCAGCTTCAGCTCTCCCATGGAGCACTCTCCGTCCAAGCGTTCGGTCACATCTCCGGTCAGCCGGACAGAACCCATTCCTACGGACACCTCTGCCACGCGGCTGCTCAGTTCTTCTACTGTCATCTGACCGGCACCACAGTCTAACTCTGCCTGATCAGCATCCAGTTTTTCAAACGTCATCTTGCCGGCACCCACATTGGCTTCCAGCGCCCCCGTCTGCAATTCCTCTACACTGAGGCTTCCGGCGCCCAGATCCAGAGAGGTATTTTCAAAATGATATCCCTCAGGCACATACAGGCAGATGGAACCGCCCAGATTACCGTCACTGTTGTTGCTTGCTTTTGAGGTTCCGCTGATCTCCATCGTACCGCCTTCCACATATCCCTGGAACTTTCGCATTCCGTCGGCTTCTACCCGGAAGCAGTTGTCCTCTGACACCCGAATCTTCATGACACAGCCACCGGCCTGCACCTGTAGATCCGTGATGCCCTGGTTGTCATCCCCCAGAACATACAGCTCTATCTTTCCCGACTTTACTTCATAATCTGAGTCATAATCCACCTTGTCCTCCAGATCATAGTGCACATCGCCCATATTTTCCCGGATCTGCTCCGTCACACCGTCACTCCAGTCATCTACCTTTTCTTCGGAGATTCTTCCCAGGGTAACCGCTGACAGGATCTCCCCCGGCGAAAAATGCGTGGAGCCATTCCCCAGGCTTCCGCTCACTCCCAGGATCAGTCCCAATAATATAAATATCAACGCTGTGATGGCACAGCCCTTCATAAATTTTCTCATGCTTCTGCTTTACCTCTTTTCTGGAATAATCCTCCGATCCAACAACAGATCGCCGGTGTGGCGATTCCCGCCATGGCCACGGTCAACATCAGGAACAGAAGTCCGACACCTCCGCAGATCAGTCCGGCACCGATCAGCCCCATTCCCACGAAGGGATGCGTAAACAGACTGATGATCCCTGCAACCACCAGTGCGATCAGAATCAGTATCAGTGCTGCTGCCGTTGCCCCGAAACCAACGATCAGACCGAGCCATGCAGCGATCAGCCCCGCTGCCACACCGATGCCTGCGGAAGCTACTCCCAGGATCACCGGAGATGCCAGAATACACAAAATCACAATTAATACGATCATGCCCGTGGACATTCCTTCATTTTTCTGTGAAGATACCACCTGTGCCTGTGCAAATTGCGGCGTATCACTCTGCCGGTTACACTGTTCTCCATTACCACTTTCTGTCTGAAAATCTGCCGGATAAGTGATCACTGCCCGGCTGTCGGCTCCTGCTCTCTGGTAAATATTCTCTCCATAACCGTTCCCGAAAATGTCCTTTTTGATGTTTTCCGCCACCTTGGCGGGATTTCCCAAAGCCTCAATAACGTTCTGTTCATTTTCCGGACCCGCATCATTAAAATATTCATTATAGTATTGTAATGCTTCCTCCCGCTCTGTAGCGGAAATATTCTGCAACAGACTTTCCAGCTGCCTCATAAACTCCGTTCTATTCATTCTACTATGTTCTCCCATCTGCGCCTGTTTACGCCTCTGACCTGTCACTTAGTTTTCCTTCAAACAATCCCGTGATTTTATCGCTGTAGCTACGCCACTCACTTTCATATAAATGAAGCTGTGCCCAGCCCCTGCTGGTGACTTTGTAATAACGCCTCGTTCTGCCACTGCATTCCCGGTCATATACTTCCAGACATTCGTCCTTCTGTAATCGCCGAAGCACGGGATACAGGGTGGATTCCGACAATTCGATCACCTGCCGGACCTCCTGCGTGATCTTGTAGCCGTAGGTTCCTTCCGGTTCCCGGGCCACCACCGCCAGTACGATAGCATCCAGCAGAGCTGCTCCTGTATTAAAAAGCATCCTATCGCTCCTCTCTGAAATTTGCGGCTATCCGCCTTTCCTTACAATATTATATGCCGTATAGTATTGCTCTGTAGCTATACTATACGGCATATAATATCATGCGTCAATATAGAGAAACCGTAAGAAATTCTAAAGACTTTCCAAAGATTCCACAATGGCTTTGCCATCATGACCGGGGCTACTCCGTTAGTTTTCCATCCGCCAGAAATATGCACTGTACGCCGGCAGAAGACTGCCGCCGCCAAAGTCATGTTTCTCTCCGGTGATCAGATCCACTGCAGTTCCGCATCCGGCATCAAAATGCGCCATGAAATCCGCTCCATCCGCATTGATAGCCACCATGACTCTCTCATGCTCCGACTTTCTTTCGAAAATGCATTGCTTATTGGTCAGCAGTACTGAACGGAAAGCACCGTAATTTAATGCTTCCGAATGCTTCTTTGCCTCTGTCAGCTTGCTGATCCAGTCACACAGACCATTCCACTCCGGCTTATCAAAGCAGGGACGCAGAGCGGGATCGCCGTCTTCTTTTCTGGCTTTAAAGCCCCATTCGCTTCCATAGTAGACACAGGGGATCCCCGGCATACCGAATGCCATGGCATAGATCAACGGCAGATGCTTCTCATTACTCAAAATACTTGCCACTCGGGTCACATCGTGGTTATCCACAAAAGACAGCAGGTGTTTTCCCTTATACAGTGTCCAGTTCTCCGGTCCGAACTGACGCAGCAGGGAATGCACGATCTCAAACATATTCATGCTATTGAAGCTGCTGTAAAGTCCCTTATAGCACTCGTAGTTTGTCGCAGAATGTAACATCTGATCATTCATCAGGCGGTTATAATCTCCGTGAAGCATCTCACCTAATAAGAAGAAATCCTGCTTGTAGGCACCGGTCACTTCCCGCAGTCTTCTGACAAAGTTCTCATCCAGGCTGTACGCCACATCCAGTCGCAGACCGTCAATACCGAATTCATCGATCCAGCCCTTGACACTGTCCAGCAGATAGTTCACCACATCGGGATTCTGCAGGTTCAGCTTCACCAGATCAAAGCAGCCTTCCCAGCCCTCATACCAGAGTCCGTCGTTGTAATTGGAATTGCCACCGAAGTCGATCCGGTAGAACCAGTTCACATACGGTGAATTCTCCCGGTTGCGGATCACATCCTGGAACTGGGCAAAGCCTCTGCCCACATGATTGAACACACCGTCCAGCACGACCCGGATCCCGGCTCTGTGCAATGCGTCGCAGACCTCCTTAAAATCTTCGTTGGTTCCCAGTCTCACATCGATCTTACGATAATCTCTGGTATTGTAACCATGAGTATCCGATTCGAATACCGGGGAGAAATATACCGCGTTCACTCCCAGCTTCTGCATATGGGGGATCCAGTCCTCCACACGTTTGATCTCATGTCTCTGTACTCCGTCATTTTCAAAAGGAACTCCGCAGAATCCCATGGGATAGATCTGATAAAAAACACTTTCATACGCCCACATATTAGTTACCATTCCTTTCTGCCTTAATTTCATACCTTGTACTCGTAATGCTTTTCCATTGACTGGTTCAGTACTGCTTTTATTTATTTGTCCACATCAATTCTTTTGCTATTATACACCATTTTTGAACCGTCTGTCGTTTTTTCTGTGTAAAACCACAAATAATCCACAAAATCCACCGACTTATCCACATATACACATGTGTCATATGTGGTTATGTGGATTGTCATATCGGATATCAACTCGTGTATCACATTGAAAATCATCCCTTTTGCCACAACCAGGCATCCCAGAAGCGCTCCACCTTTTTGGCTACCGTATCCACGGTCACAGGCTGCACCTGTTCCCACTCTCTGGGGAATAATCTCCGGTAGGAATACTGCTGAAACCGATCATCCAGCAGAACAATGATACCCACATCCTCCGCCGTCCGGATCACGCGGCCTGCCGCCTGCAATACTTTATTCATTCCCGGATAGCGGTAGGAATAATCGAAGCCGTTCTCTCCGTCCTCATCAAAATAGCCCTTGAGGATCTCCCGCTCACAGCCTACCTGGGGCAGTCCGGTTCCTACTACAATGACTCCGATCAGACTGTCCTTCTTCAGATCGATGCCCTCTCCGAAGATTCCCCCCAGCACGCAGAAGCCGATCAGCGTCTGCTCCTCTTCCTCCTCGATCTCCATACCGATGAGACTTTGCAGGTCACATTCCTCATTGCCCCGGAAGCGATTCAGGAAGTATTCACGCTCTTCCTCATTCATGGATTCCTGTTGGACGAGACATTCTTCTTCCTCTGTCATAAAATACTGTTCATAGATCTCGTAAATATGATTCATAAAGGAATAGGACGGGAAAAATATCATGTAATTGCCGTGCCGGTTCTTCACCACTTCGTGAATGTAACGGGCAATATTGTAGTATTCTTCCTGGGATCTTCTGCTGAACTTGCTAGTCACATCCCCGGCGATCAGTATGGTACGCTTCTCGGGATCAAACACCGAGTGGGCATACACCTCGTAATCCTCCTTCTCACCGCCCAGCAGGTTCTTGTAATACTGGATGGGCAGGAAGGTAGCGGAAAAAAGGATCGTACTGCGTCCTCTGAGCATGCATTCCTTCAGGTTTTCTCTGGGATTCACGCAGAACAGCTTCAGTTCAAAGCTGCCATCCTCACACAATCTGGTATATTTCACATAGTTTTCATCTTGTCTCTCGTAAATATCCAGAAAATGACTGAGCTTGAAATAGAAGTCCAGCAGATTCTCCCGTACTTCCAGGCTGACCTTCTCCTGCTCCTCCAGATAATCACTGATCACAGCGTGCAGTCTGGTCAAGGGCTGCACCAGCATGTCAATATCATCCACCAGCCGGTACCCGTCACAGTCCCGCTTCATGGACAGCAGCTGTGCGTTACACTTCTCCAGCAGCTGGCTGATCCGTTCCGCATAGCCTTCCCGCACAAAGGTACTCTTTCCGTCAGACTTTTTCCCTTTGTGTCCCCTTACATAGAGGGAATCGGTACCGTCTGTTTCCTCCAGGGTAATCTCCTGTGGCAGTTGTTTTGACATGCCTGTCATTTCTAATGTCATCTGCCCGGAAATCCCGTCTTTATCACGCTTTTTCTGAGCTGCTTCTTCCATTTCCGACGTGATTGTCTGTTTGATCTCCCGCTTGAGTTCCAACAGATCTTCCTTCCGTAGCGGTGCACTGTACATCTCCCGGCCCCGCTCTAAGAGGTTATGTGCCTCATCGATCAGAAATACATAATTCCCCTGACTGCCGTCCCCGAAAAATCTCTTCAGATACACATGGGGATCAAAGAGGTAATTGTAGTCTCCGATGATGCCGTCAGCGAACAGGCTCAGATCCAGTCCGAATTCAAAAGGGCATACCCGATATTTCAGGGCATATTCTTCTATTTTGCTTCTTGTAAAGCTCTCTTCGTGGGTCAGAAGATCATAGATAGCCTCATTGACACGGTCAAAATGCCCCTTTGCATAAGGGCACTGCTCCGGATTGCACTCCGTATGACCCTGAAAACAGATCTTCTCCTTGGCTGTCAGGATAATGCTCTTAAAGCGCAGTCCCTTCTGCCTGAGCAAAGAAAAGGTGTCCTCCGCCACCGTCCGGGTGATGGTCTTGGCGGTGAGATAGAACAGCTTGTCTCCCATATCCTTTCCCATGGCCTTTACCGTGGGAAAGATCGTGGATATGGTCTTACCGACTCCCGTAGGAGCTTCAATAAATAATTTTCTCTTATGATAAATGGTCTGGTACACATAGCTGACCAGCTCTTTCTGTCCATCCCGATAGTCGAAGGGAAACTGCAGCTCAGCAATGGACTGCTGCCGCAATTCTCTCCACTGCCAGGTATAGTCCGCCCATTTGCGGTAATCACTGATCAGCTGCTGGAACCAGGCTTCCAGTCTGACGAATTCATAATCTTCATAAAAATAGCGGATATCTTCCGTCTCTATATTGCAATAGGTCAGCCGCACCCGGATATAGGGCAGCTCCTTTTGCAGGCTGTACATATAGGCGTAGCATTTCGCCTGGGCAATATGTAAAGGCAAGGGTGCCTTCAGCTTCGACAGATCTCTATAGGTTCCCTTGATCTCATCGATGGTGGTCTCTCCATTCTGCTCGATGATGCCGTCGGCCCGCCCTTCCACGATGATGACATAGTCCTCCGTGGGATGGGTGTATTTTAATGCCACTTCTGCCTGATACTCCGCACCCATACGGCGCTGGATCATACGGTGGATCCGGCTGCCCTCCTGCATGGCATTCTCCGGGGATCCCTGCCTCCTGTCGTCGATGTCGCCACTGCGCAGGATGAACTCTACAAGATTACGTACCGATATTCTGACTTCTCCTGCCATGTGACTTCACCTCCCTCAAACAAGTCCCTACGATACCCAGATGCCTACGGCTTGTTCCGTGCTGCGCACTCTCACAAGCCTCCCCACTATTCGCATATCGTGGGGGCGGGGCTAAAGGTCTTTCATCCACTTATGAGCAAGCTCAAGTGGATTTAGACCTTTGTCCCCTGGCATCATATAATAAAACTACCCAGGTAAATAGTACTCTATCTTACCTGGGTAGTCAAATGACATTCTGTTGTTGAGAAATACTGACCTGTCAGTGCATTAACATGCAATCGCACACTGCTTCAGCATCTCTTCGAATTTATCATTGTAGCCGTCATAGGACACGGTCAACGGCTTCGTGAAATCCAATCCGTACACTCCAAGGAATGATTTGGCATCGATTACGTATCTGTTATAGCATATATCAATATCAAAATCACACTTTGAAGCTACATCAACAAAATGTTTCACGTCTTCAGGTGTCAAACGGATCGTCTTTAACATTTCTTGTTCCTTCCTTTCAATAGTAAGTTCGATCGTAAATAAAATAATACACCGGGTACTTTCCCCTCACATCTGAAATCATTACTATTATAGCCAACCATCCCCAAATGTAAAGCGGTTTTTTTCTTCCAGAAAACGCACATTTTGGGCATTTTTACCACTCTGTTATCATTTTCACAATATATGTTCGCCGTATGGAAAACCTTTTCGGCGTTTTGTATATTTGTTGCGTTACCGCGGTAAAATATAAATCCCAATTTGGCGAAATCTACCGAAATTCCACCATATATTCTTGGAACCTCAGCGGAAGCATATTTCGTTGCAGATCCCTGTTTTCACGTTCTTTTATGGCTATTGTATGACAGAAGGAACGGAAAAGTTCCCGGTAATGCAGCTCCGCCGTGGACAGCTTCTCCGTCTCAGACTGTACTCTCTCCCATGCATCCTTCCCTTGCAGCGTATACCAGGGCTTTCCCGCCGGATGTATTCCGAACAGATACCGGCCTGCATCGAACACCAGAAAGTCTTCCATGGGAAAGCGGTCTGCAAAATGCACCATCAGAAAGGTCAGAATATTATTCTTCGGCGCGATCTTCGAATAGAGGATTGTATTCTCCAATTCTTCAAACCGCGTAAATCCTTTCAGATGGTGATACTCATTTCCGGCGCCTCTGGCCAGGCTGAAGGTCTGGTTTACATACGTGTCTGCCATGGCATCCAGCAGATGTCCCGGCGGACACTTCTCGGAAAGCCCCTTTGCAATGGTACGGTATACCGCCTGGGCCTTTTCCGGCTTCGGGGATGAAAGAGCCAGACACAGGCTCTCATAATCTTCCTCCCCAAATCTGCGTTTCAATGTCCGGATCACCTTCACCGTCTTCTCCGGATCCGGCACCACCTCCACAGACTCAGAGAACAACAGATTCTCCTCGATGGTCGTGACCATGGTGTCCCGAGCGGGAGAATGATCTTCATAAGTATTATAAATGGCAGTGAATATCCCTTCTAACGAATCCTCGCAATGATATATTTTCATATAATAAGTTTCACCTCCCGCTGTTTCTGTTCTCTTCCCCTTCTGCCGCTGTCAACCTATCATTTTGCATTGCCTTGCTTCCGCAAACGGCCGTCATCTACCGGTACAGGACCTTACGTTTACCTGCCAATGCAGGCAGTCAGGAAATGCTTCCCTGTGCGCTGTGCGCTACAGTTCTCCCACTGCTGCAGGCAGCACTTCCTCCTGCCGTACCCCGTTCGGGAACATCCCATCATCAAACAAGGTCATCTGCCGGTAACTCATGCCATCGCTGCCGAACCGGATCCGTTCCTTCGGATCCGTCAGATTCCGCACGATATAGTCCTCCTCCAGCTTCGTGGGATACATCATCCTGCCACCACAGGTAATAAAATAAACAGCCCGTTTCATCACCACGCCCAGCTTCTTCAGATCCTGAAACGTAAGCTTTGTGCTCCTCCTGGCACTAAGGATCCGTCTGGCGCTTTTCACGCCGATCCCCGGCACCCGAAGCAGATCTGCATAAGGTGCCCGGTTGATCTCCACCGGGAAACATTCCAGATGCCGCACCGCCCAGTCCTCCTTGGGATCCAGCATCACATTAAAAAACGGTCTTTTCTCGTCCAACAGTTCCTCCGCCTTAAACCCATAAAACCGCAACAGCCAGTCTGCCTGATACAGACGATGCTCCCGCAGAAGCGGCGGCCCCCCGGGAAGCGCCGGCAGGCTCTTGTCCTCATTGACCTTTACAAAAGCGGAATAGAACACACGCTTTAACTCAAACTTCTGATACAGATTCTCTGCTACATTTAAAATCTGATAATCCGTCTCCGGGGTTGCCCCTATGATCATCTGGGTAGACTGCCCGCCACTCACGAAAACAGGGCTCTTGCGGTACAGGATCAGTTCCTCCTTATTCGCATGAATTCCGTTCTGGATCTGCCGCATGGGCGTCAGAATATTTTTCCGGTGCTTGTTCGGTGCCAGTGTCCGCAGCCCCTCCGCCGTGGGCAGCTCCAGGTTCACGCTCATACGATCTGCCAGATACCCCATCCGCTCCACCAGTTCGGGATCCGCTCCCGGAATCGCTTTTACATGGACATAGCCGTTAAAATGGTATTGATTCCGTAGCAGCCATATGGTCCGATACAACAATTCCATGGTAAAAGTAGGATCCTGTATGATACCGGAGCTTAAAAACAGTCCCTCGATATAATTACGCCGGTAAAACTCCATAGTCAGTGTACAGATCTCCTCCGGGGTAAAGGTGGCTCTGGGAACATCATTGGACTTTCGATTCAGACAATATTTACAGTCGAAGATACATTCATTGGTCATCAGAATCTTCAACAAAGAAATGCATCTGCCATCCGAAGAAAAGCTGTGACAGATCCCGGCCTTCGTGCAGTTCCCCATGTGCTTCCCGTCGCCCTTACGTTCCACCCCACTGGAAGTACAGGCCACATCATATTTGGCTGCATCGGTCAGGATCTCCAGCTTCTGCATGATGGACAATTCCCCGTTTTGTATAAGATATTCCACATTATCACCGCCTTTTACCGAAAATTTACAGAATCAGAACGTTTGTTCTTGTGTATATTCAAGTTAGCACATATGTTCGATTTTTGCAAGTGGTTATTTTTTCCGAAAAAAGGCTTGCAAAATCATGCGTTTCGCAGTTAAATAATATAGGAGTATTTTGTAACACAAGCCGCCCGGCGGCAGAATGAGAGGTCAGTATGTCAGATATTGTCATACCTAAAAATTATAAGTCTCAGCTGAACCTGTACGAGACACAGGTTGCCATTAAGACAGTGAAGGACTTTTTCCAGGGATTGTTAGCAGAGCGTCTGCACCTGCTGCGTGTATCTGCTCCCTTATTTGTGGATCCTACATCCGGACTGAACGATAATCTGAACGGTGTGGAGCGTCCCGTGAATTTCCATATTGCAGCACAGGGAGACCGTGAAGCAGA
Organism: Lachnospiraceae bacterium GAM79; assembly: GCA_003584705.1. Taxonomy (GTDB): domain Bacteria; phylum Bacillota; class Clostridia; order Lachnospirales; family Lachnospiraceae; genus Acetatifactor; species Acetatifactor acetigignens. The sequence goes on along the minus strand of AP018536.1, from coordinate 1,128,132 downwards.
GATCGTACAGTCTCTGGCCAAATGGAAGCGTTATGCCTTGCAGAAATACGGTTTTCAGCCCGGCGAAGGTCTCTACACCGATATGAGTGCCATCCGTCAGGATGAGGAGACAGACAACATCCATTCCATCTATGTGGATCAGTGGGACTGGGAAAAGATCATCACGAAGGAAGAGCGGAATCTGGAGACTCTGAAAGAGACCGTCCGCACCGTATACAAGGTTCTTCGCAAGACCGAGAAGTATATGTCCATCCATTACGACTACATCGAAGAAATCCTTCCTCATGACATCTTCTTTGTAACTACCAGTGAGCTGGCAGAGATGTTCCCCGACTACTCCCCGAAGGAGCGGGAATACTACATTGCCAAGGCAAAAGGCGCTGTCTGCATCATGCAGATCGGTGAGACCTTAGAGAATGGCAAGCCTCACGATGGCCGTGCACCGGACTACGATGACTGGTCGCTGAATGCCGATATCGTGGTATATTATCCGGTTCTGGACATTGCTCTGGAGCTGTCCAGCATGGGTATCCGTGTAGACAAGAAGGCTCTGTTAGACCAGCTACAGAAGGCTGGCTGCCCCGAGCGTGCCGAACTTCCTTACCACAAGGCAGTCATTAACGGTGAGCTTCCTCTTACCATCGGCGGTGGTATCGGTCAGTCCCGTATCTGTATGTTCTTCTTAAGAAAAGCTCATATCGGCGAAGTACAGTGTTCCCTGTGGTCCGATGAAGTGATGGAGACTGCAAAAGAGAACGGCTTACAGTTGTTATAAGACATTTCCATTCAGACTTCAAAATCCCCGGAAGATGAAAATCTCCCGGGGATCTGTTTTCTGTTTTTATTCAAAAATCACAAATTTCTCATTTTCAAAGGTTTTCTCGTATCCATATGCATCCATGAACTCACCGATCAACAAAAGCTTGGCATTATCCACGATGAGACTCCGTTCTCTTTCCGTGGGCTGTAATGCTTCCAGGGCATCCTCTCCCGCTTCCAGATACACAGCATATTTTTTCTCTAACAGTATCACCGGACGGTAAGTCGCATCCGCGTCCATCCGCTCCTGCATCTTATGCATATCCTCTTCCAGCTGTGCGATCTGATAGGAATCCAGATCCGGCCAGGGATTGAACGCTGCAGGCATCTGTAAATAATAAGACAGCGCCGGGATCTGTCCGTAGATCAGTACATCTCTTCCGGCAAGTCCCCGTTCATTCACATACTCTGAGATCCCCTGCATCCATCCGGCCCGTTCCTCGCTCATCCACACACCTTTTAATGTCTCATTATTCGTCACCTGCGCATCGATGTCCTGTATGCCGGTACCTTCGGCAAATGCAAAGTTTCTGCCGAACAGTCCTACCTGGACAAAGAACAACAGAAAGAAACCGCCCAAGAGACATTTTACCGGCATAGCAGATATGGTGATCCGCTTCCACCGAAAGCTGCCAACATATTTGCAGAACCTGTAGAACTGCCAGTACATATAGGGCAATGCCAGAAACAGATTGTTCATGCTGGGGTATAGCTTGTTGTTACTGCCCAGGGAAGTGATCCATACGATCAGGAAGATCAGTCCGCTGATCAGCTTTTCTTCCTTCGGCGCGGAGGGCGTAAAGATCCGCCATAGGGTCACCAGCAGAGTCAATGTCAAAAACGTCACTCCGGGCCAGATAATGGCACCGTAATTCGTATATTCTCTGGCACAGAAGCCCTGGCGGTACAGCCAGAACACCATCACAGCCGCCAGTGCGATACTTCCCGCCCATTCCAGGATCCGCAGAACCTTTGTTACTGTATCTTTTCTCACGTAGGAGCCGATGAGTTCCAATACTCCCACAGCGACAATCCCCACTACAAGGAACACGCACATCCGGATCTCCCAGTACAGATTCTGAAAATACCAGTCGAACATGCCCATGATCATGGATGCAGCCGTATAGTCCGTTGCCACCTCCGTCATGGAAAACAGTCGCAGAATGCCCTTCACATATTCATCCATGCCGTAGCAGATCTGAATATAACCGAATAATACCAGCAGTGCCGTCAGATACCCCGCCAGACACATGCCGGTATCCTGTAATAATTTCTTACGGAGTTTCACCCCCGCTGCCTTTTTCCGCGCTTTTATTTTTTCCGCAGTTTCTGTCGTCTCCCCAGCCTGACCGAGACTCTTTCCAATCTCTTTGCGCGCTTCCAGCCAGCAGATGATTCCGTAAGCCCACACGCCCACGATCATGGCCGCCTCCGGCAGATTGGAGAATCGGGACAGCACATTACAGCCCAGCGCTACTCCGGCGGCAAACAGCCACCCCTTTTTCCCCCGGGCAAGGCCAAGATACAGACAGACCACCGATACCAGATAGAACACGTAGGTCACATAATTGTAAAAAGAGCCCGTGGGGCACCAGCAGAAGCTCACCGCCGTAAATTCTCCCAGGAATACCAGAAGTGCAGGGATCTTCAGTACTTTCGTGCAGAAATAATACCCAAGCACCGCCAGCAGACTGATACTCAGTCCGGTATAAAAGTTCATGCCGATCAAAGTCCCGGCCCCGGGCAGCAAACTGAAAAAATGTCCGATGGCTGTGGTCAGATAGGTGGAAAACAGCCACATGGGATCCATATGCTGCGTCCCCATATATTCAAAGTTCGCATAGCCGTAACCGGTATCCCACAGATCCAGTCCCCAGGCAATATGCCGCAGAGGATACAGCACCAGGATTGCCACGAATACAAATTCCCAGAGACGTCTCTGACTGTCAATACCCGCTTTTTTATTTTTTATTATCTCTGTCACTCCATTACCTCTCTTTTGAACATAGTATCTACGTCCCGTATTTTCTCTGTCAGACTGCGATAGGGACGGATATGCAGGAATATCTTATGCAGTCCGTCGCAGATAGCTTTCCGCACAAAATCCACCAGAATTCCCAGTACAAATACTACCACAACAACAAGTACCGTCCACAACAGCAACGGCAGTACACCGTCGATTTGCTCCACACCAAGCCACTTCTGCCAGGCATAGCGCACACCCAGATTTTCATGCAGCAGATACACTCCCAGCGTATAGGGCGCGATCCTCACCGCCACACTGCCGATCTTTCCCTGTATGCTGCTGTCCAAAAACAGGCAGAACAGCCCCAGTGAAGCCAGAAACGGGAAAATATGGTTATACTCATACGGAATCTTCAGGATCAGCTCCAGACTGCCTGTTTTCAAATAAAACAGGTGCAAAAGCATGGCTTCTCCAAAGTTTCCGAAGATACCGATCAGATACAACAATAATGCCCGGGATTTTTTCTGTAAAAACGGGATTCCAAATCGGCGCAGGTAAGCCGCCGCGCAGAATACACACAGATACCAGAGACAATCATAGCCTTTACCGTCTTCTTCCAGCCGGAAGGGCAGCACAGATTTTAACAGGCAGAAGGTGACAAATAGCAATACTAATGCCACCTGAAACTGCTGCTTCGTCATCCGCCGCAGTCCCATTCCCACAAAGGGGAGCAATATATATAAGAAAAGATACGCTGTCAGGAACCAGTAATGTCCCATAGTCACCGGGAACAACAGGGTCAGATAATAGTGAGTGCTGACTTCCGCCGCGGGAACGATCCCAGTCACCACCGCCAGCACACCGATGCCCACAGAATACAGCCACAGCTGCAGCCACAGTGTAAGCAGCCTGCTCAGTTTAAAAGAGCTTTCGCATAAAAAGTATCCGCTGATCATCATATACACATTCACAGCTACAATGCAGAATGCTTCCAACAGCCAGGCTACCATATCCTGCACCGATAAAGGCGCCGTCAGATCCGGCAACAGTCCTCCCTTGCCCAGATAGTGCAGCACCACGACCATCATCATTGCCACACAGCGCAGTACTTCCAGATTTGCCATACGTTCTTTTTTCTGCATATCGATTCCCGTTTCCTTCCTGCCATTGCTTCGTGCTACGCACTACCACAATTCTACCCAAGGTCTTTCACCCACTTATGAGCAAGCTCATGTGGGCTTAGACCTTTTGACCCTGGTATCATTATATTACTTTGTAACATATTATGTAAAGCAAAAGCGATTCCGCCCAGATTCTGCCTGATAAAGATGTTAATTTAGGAAATCGTTTTCATATTGATGTAGATATTTGTGTAAAACTTTGGTAAAATGCATCTATCAATACTAATCTGCATCGGAGGTGTCTGTTTTGACAAAAAATACCAAGAAAAACCCTATTCCTCTCTGGAAGCGGATACGCTTTAAGCTGATCTTCGCTTTTCTGATCCCTGTGGTCTTCATCATTGTCTTAGGCTTCGTATCCTATCAGAAGGCTACCACTCAGATCATTGCAACCTACCGTGACTCCGTAGACCAGACCGTCAGCATGATGAATCAGTACCTGACGCTTTCTTTTGACACGGTCCAGTCCAACTACAAGGGATATATGAATGAGGATACCCTGAAGCAGTATCTGAACGGTCTGTATGATAACGATGCCACTACCTTGTACAATACTCCAAACACCTATGAAGACACCTTTATCAAAGCCGTGACCACGGATGCCCTGCTCTCCAATATTTACGTGCTCTCCGACAAAGAGCGGACGATCTCTACCACGAAAACGAAGGAGACCGGTCTCTTAAGTGCGTACCTGGAAAGCTCCCAGGGGCAGATTTTATCTGCGGACAGGGCAAAATATTACCTTTTCGGCAACCAGTCCGAGGTCGATGCAAAGCTTGGCACGGATTCCTCCAAATACAGTGTCCGCCTCGCCAGATATTTCTCCAACGCTCCGGCGATCCTGATCATTGATTTCAAACCGAGTGTCTTGGATACCTCCTTATCCTCCCTGGATGGCGGTGAGGGCAGTCTCGTAGGCTTTGTCACCTGCGATGGCACCGAATACCTCTCCTCCCGGTCCGATACAGCGGCAGAAAATACGTTTGTCGGCAAATCCTATGTAGATGAAGCATTTGCCTCTGAGGAAGACAACGGCTCCTCCTATGTGGAAGAGGCAGGCGAAGAATATCTTTTTCTCTATTCCAAGATCGGTGCCCGTAATGCCATGATCTGTGCCCTGATCCCTCAGGCAAATATCATCGGTCAGACAGCGGAGATTAAAAATGTATCTCTGATCCTTGTCGTTGCAGCAAGTGCCGTGGCGATCCTACTAGGGTCTCTGCTGGCCGGACAGTATGGCGGCTCCATCTACTATTTTATCCGCCGGCTGAAAAAAGTCTCTGACGGAGATCTGACGATCGAAGTCCACTCCAAGCGCAATGACGAATTCCAGCTATTAGCTGATGGCATCTGTGATATGATCGCACACATGAAGAAGCTGGTATCCGGGCTGAAGGATGTCAATGAAGAATTATCCCGGGCTGCCACCGATATGTCTGCGGCTTCCTCACATTTCCTGGCGACCTCCCAGGATATCCAGAATCAGGTAGGTGAAATGCGCCAGGGTATCGAAAAACTGGATGAAAGCTCTGAGGACTGCCTGCAGCAGATGGACTCTCTGTCCGACACCATCGGCAGCGTATCCTCACATTCTGACCAGATCAGTGCGCTTGCCACCGGCACCACCGCTGCGATCCATACCGGTATCGAATCCGTGGAACATCTGAAGGAGAATACCTCTTCCACCATGCAGATCACCTCCAACATCGTAGATACCATCGGCAGGCTGAACGAGAAATCCAAAGCCATCGGCTCCATCACCGAAGCCATTAATGAGATTGCAGAGCAGACCAACCTCCTATCCCTTAACGCTTCCATTGAAGCTGCCAGAGCCGGCGAATCCGGAAGAGGGTTCGCAGTGGTCGCTCAGGAGATCCAGAAGCTGGCGGATCAGTCCCTGCACTCCTCCGGTGAGATCTCCCGGATCATCGAAGAGATTGAGATTACCACTGACGAAGCTACGCAGGTTGCCAGACAGGCCAAAGGTATTGTAGCGGATCAGAACCAGTCCGTTGGCAGTACCACAGACTCCTTCCGTGAGATAGATTCCAAGGTAACAGAGCTTCTGAAATTCCTGCAGCAGATCAATGCAGGCGTGTCGGAAATGGAACACCAGCGCACCACTACTCTGTCCGCCATCTCCGGTATCTCCGCAGTATCCGCAGAAACTGCTGCCGGGTCCTCCAATGTACAGACTGCTGCCGAAAAACAGCTGCAGGCTATTCAGGATCTGGACAAAGCCACCTCCGCACTGGCAGCCCGCTCAGAAGAGCTGACTACGATTCTGGAAGGTTTCATTGTATAGAAATGGCTATACACCCTGGAGAAAATATGTTATACTGATAACATCTTTTGACGAAGAAATTCTTAGGAAAATACATATAGAGAGGTAATCTTATGAGCAAAAAAAGAGTTGTCGTATCTCTGGGACACGATGCCCTGGGTTATACCACCACAGAACAGTGGGATGCGGTAAAAGTAACCGCGAAAGCACTTGCCGATCTCGTGGAGGCTGATTATCAGCTGACGATCACCCACAGTAACGGTCCGCAGGTCAGCATGATCCATAAGGCCATGACCGAGTTACGCCGTGTGTACATCGACTATACCCCCGCACCTATGTGTGTCTGCTCTGCTATGAGCCAGGGTTATGTAGGCTATGATATCCAGAACTCTCTTCGTGCAGAGCTTTTGGATCGCGGCATTTCCAAGCCGGTCAGCACTATCCTCACCCAGGTGACAGTAGATCCTTATGATGAGGCTTTCTATGAGCCCACCAAGGTCATCGGTCGTTACATGTCCAAGGAAGACGCTGAGATTGAAATAAAGAAGGGCAACTATGTCAAAGAAGATCCCGGAAAGGGCTTCCGCCGTGTCGTTGCTGCCCCCAAGCCTATCGATATCGTAGAGATCGAAGCCATCCGTGCGCTGGCAGCCGCAGATCAGGTAGTCATCGCCTGTGGCGGCGGCGGAATCCCCGTGATCGAGCAGAAGCATGCTCTGAAGGGTGCCTCCGCTGTGATTGAGAAGGATGCCATTGCAGGTAAGCTTGCTTCCGATTTAAGCTGTGATGAACTGATCATCCTGACCAGTGTTCCCTGCGTTTATAAAAATTACAGCAAAGAGGATCAGACTGCATTGGAGACTCTCACCGTTGCGGAAGCCAAGACACTGATGGCAGAAGGTCAGTTCGAGGAAGGTACCATGCTTCCCAAGATCGAGGCAGCCATTGCTTATCTGGAGAAGGTTCCAGCAGGAAAGGTCCTGATCACTTCCATGGATCACGTCAAGGATGCCATCAGGGGCAAGGCCGGCACCGTGATCACCGCTTAATTTTATATCGTAAGCAGTTAAGGCAACACAAAAGGAGATATCCGCCACGGATACCTCCTTTTTACATGTCATGATTCTAATATCTCTGGGTTCTATATCTCTGATCTCTATGCCTCTTTTCCGGTCAGATGGTTCGACAGGATATTATACAATGTCTTCGGGTTGATGGGCTTGGACAGGTGATAGTTCATTCCGGCCTCCAGCGTCTTTTTCTTCTCCTCTTCAAAAGCATCCGCTGTCATGGCAATGATAGGTACCGTTTGCAATCTCCACCACACATCCGGCTTTTTCCAGGATCAGCTGGGCCACATAAATGTTGATCTCGTTATCTTCCACCAGTAAAATTCTGGCATCCATCAGATTCTCCGTGATGTTTTCCTCGGAATGCTCCTCCACCTCGGCTTCTGCCAGCGGCACATACAGGTCTACAATAAATTCTGTACCCTTCCCCAGTTCACTCTTCACAGAGATCGTACCACCCATAATGTCAACAAGACTCTTCACGACTCCCTTTTACCTTTTGTGTGGATAGGGTAGAACTCCGGTGATTTCACTAAATCACGCACTTAACCGGTACTGGATACCGAAAAGAGCCGAAGGCAACTTCGCCATCTTTTCATGCCCAAATTGTAGAACATTGTGGTATTATGGGATAGAAAAATATTTGAAAAAATATGTGAGATTTGAGTTCAAAAGTTGTGTATATAGGTGAAAGGGTAAATCTGAAAGTGAGGTGAACACTGATGGATGACGCAAAGATAGTCCAGTTATACTGGGATAGGAATGAGCAGGCAATCCCCGCAACAGCAGACAAGTATGGAAGATACTGCACTTCGATTGCCAATAACATATTGGGTAATAATGAAGATGCCGAGGAATGTGTGAACGATACATACTTGAACGCGTGGAACTCCATGCCACCGCATAGACCGAGCATTCTATCTACATTCCTTGGGAAAATAGTCCGCAACTTATCGTTTAACCGATACAAGCATAACACTGCCGACAAACGAGGTGGTGGAGAGTTGCCTGTGGTTTTGGAGGAACTTTCAGACCTGGTATCTGGCAAGGATGATGTTGGGCAGGCATTTGACCAAAAGGAACTCACGAAAGCCATTGATACATTTCTGGATAGTCTTTCTCCAGAGAAAAGAAGTATTTTTATCAGCCGATACTGGTACACCGATAGCATTTCAGAAATTGCTGTCCGGCACGGCATGAATGATGGGGCAATATCAATGACCCTTAACCGCCTCCGCCTCAAACTACACAACTACCTTTTAGAAAGGGGCTTTGAACTATGACTAACGAAAAACTGTATGAGGTCCTCGGCGACATCAATGAGAAGCATGTCTACGAAGCAAGGGCATATCACAAAGCAAAAAAGTCCATCTGGGCAAAATGGGGAGTTATGGCTGCTTGCCTGTGTCTTATTGTGGCAGGAACAGTTGCGATGTTACACCAGCCAAAGTATGACACAATGACAGGTGATCCAATCAAAGATGCAGGCGGAGGAATCAGCGGAGGCTCAGAAATGGCCGGTTGTTATAGCATTGCAGTATTTCCAGATACTAAAAGCGAAGATTCCGTTGAAATTGCGGAAGTAATAACATTGTCGGAAACAGAGGTCAAGAACAACTCCCTATCCGTACATCTGCCACAGGCTTTGCCAGAAGGATTTCATTTCGGGCGAGGGAGCTTGTATACGACTGTGATGAAAGACGGAGCACAGTACAATATGCTCAGCGTGCAGTATATCACCGGTTACATACCAGAAAGTCAAGTCTTAGAGGATGGCGGCGAAGCAGTGCCCGATCCTGCCCTTGAGGGAGAGAGTTTCATTATCAGAGTAATGAATTATAAGCCAGATTCGCAGGCAGAGGCTTGCTTGCCAAACGAAGTAAAACAGTCGGAATTAGAAAAAAATCGCAGGGCGTATATAAAGGCCGGAAGTTGCTATGTATACGCTTTCCCTGAAGTGGCAGAATTAACGGCTGTTCTAAAGGCTATTCAGACGATTGAATAAGTCTCTACAAAAAACACAATAAACACTAATAGCAAAAAGAGGCTCTCTTCGTTATGGATGGGAGCCTCTTTTATGTCCCCTAATGAATAAATCCACATTAGCCTACCCTGATCTATGCTCCGGGAACACAAAAGGGAATTGGGAATCTCCCTATTTCCCAAGCCAAGAAATCGACTGTCCTTTTTCTATGCCCATTTTCCGTCAAAACGACTTGAGGTTTGGCGGATAGGCTTATATCAACACAAAAAGTAAAAGGGATCTTCACGATGGGTAGTCCCAGACCGGTTCCCTTGACCTTGTCTCCCATCTCGGCTCCTGGGAGAACGGATCGTACAGGTGCGGCAGGAACTCCGGACTCATTCCGATACCGTTATCCCTCACACGAAACCGGATTCCCACCTTGTCATCCTTCGGTGGGATGGATTCGAACAGAAATTCGACAATTCCGCCTCTGGGGGTAAACTTCGCCGCATTGGACAGGAGATTGAAAAAGATCTGGTTGTAACGTAGTCTATCCACACGGATACAGTCTATATGGGTATTCATCTGGAATACAAAATTAATATCCCTGTTATCCATCAGCGGTTTAATGACCGTGTTAGGTCAGTTTACAAGGAACTACACGCAGACCACGAAACGGGGGCTGCTGACAACAAATAAAGGCTGAGTATCAAGCACCGGGGAAGTGCGAGATATTCAGCCTGTTTTGTTGTCCGGGGTTTCCAAAGGGGCACCCTTTGGCACACGACTTTGCTTGCAAAGTGTAGTGTGTTATACGCTCTGTCGGCGTTGCTGCGAAAATGAGGTTGCCGCCAGGGAGGGCAAGGGCATTTGAAGCAGCAGGAAAACAGGGCTGTGATTGCGTGGCGTGGAGCCGCAAACGCAGGGCTGGTTTCATCAGCAGATAGGGCGTATATGAAAGCCCCCGTCCCTCGTACAACGCCGAACTTCGGGACAAAGTGTCCCGAACTTGTGGATACATTCCCGTAAAAATTGAAATGGGCGGGAAGCCATTTTAGGGCTTTCCCGCCTTGATTACCCTTTAGCAAAGACAGGCAGGACTGTCAACGGCGGCGTATTTATGCGCCGTTCATCTTGACCGTTGACTGGCTCGGCTGGCTTTGCTATTTTCCCGATAAATAGGAAAAATCAATGTTAAAAATTCTGTAACAGTTATCATAATTTACTTTATCTTCTCCATGCCACCAGTTGAGTGGATAAGATAGGCTTTGCCTTAAATCTCCGGTATCTCTCATCAACGGTGGGGTAAAGGAATGTATGTATCCTTTATGCTCTGGTGTCTCCAAAATCCCACAAATAGCAAGTGTTTCAAGGATTCCGATAATCTCACTTATATTGCAGGGCAAAAGTTTACTCTCATGAATTTTTTTACATAACATAATACCAGTGGATTGGTCGCTCATCGCAGATGATATTGATATTATTTCTTTCAAAATATTTTTGTCGATATTCGTAGGGAGTTGTTTATCCATATGAGCAAATTCATTGAGATAAAAAATGGGTTTTCCAATCCCACCCCAAATTCCACCACCTCGATACTTGACATAATTATAAAATGTTCTATCCAGCCGAGATGGAACTTTGTCTGTCTTACCTCTATCAAACATTAGCCAACTTACAGCATATATATACGATGCTAAAATATACCGATACTCCATATCACGAGTAGATAAACTATACAAAAAAGAATTGGCAGCATCACTAAGAGAAATACATTTAAGACTTTGTGTCAAAATGCGTATAGCTTCTTCGTGCGAAATAGATAAATCCTCTAAAATGGCACCATGTTCTTTTGCATACGCAATTTCTTCAAATGATAACAGTTTTCGCTTCGTATCATCCATATAGCGCATTAGAATTTTTTTGCTTTTCTTATCCATAAACATTTTTCCCTAATTTTGGGCTCTTAGTTCCCTTACTTTCTCCCCCGCTGTGGCTTTGGATTTTTCAGCAAGTCCGACTTCTGTGCAATCTTTTTCAGCCACTTCTTTTCTTCTTCAGATAGCTTCTTCAAATTCAATTTGAGCCGCTTGCAAATGAACGCCAAAGCAGCTTGCTCCGGGTCGCTGTCTGGGCTGGCAGCTTCGTCAACGGTCTGCAAGAAATCTTCCAGTGGGTTGTCCTCCGGGACGCTGAAAAAATCGTCCTTATGCGCTTCCCGCAGGTCAAGAGCTATCTTGTTTATGTCCTGCTGTATCACATAGCGGCAAAAACTATCATCATCAATATGGGCGGCGATAAGCTGTCTTAACTGCGGGTCGGTCAAGCCGGGATTGTGCTGCTTCATAATGGTTGTACTCACAGCGTCTACAATGGCGTTTGCACTCTGCACCTGTTTGCCAGCGATACCGTTTACATAGATTTCAAGGTCAGCCATGAGCCGGGGGAAATCCGGGTGTGCCGCCAGCTCACACAAGAGGGAATTATCCACCCGCCCACTTTTCAATAGTTCAATCATATCATCGCTCAAACGCAGGTCTGCAAGATCGGCGTTTGGGTGATTTTTTGTTTGAGAACGCCCCAGCAGATAATCAACAGTCACTTCATAAAACTTTGCCAACTCAATAAGGGCATAATGGCTGATGTCCTTGAAATTATCCCCCTCATAACTGCCCAACGCAGACTTGGAGAGGTGCGTCTGCTCCGCAAGCTGTTCCAGCGTCAACCCACGCTCCACACGCAGGTCTTTCAATCGTTCTTGTATGGATAGTTCCATGCACTCCCCCTCCTTGTCTGTTTATGTTACCTGTTATATCAAAGTTTGTTCAGATACCCGATTTCATCTAATTCTGCCTTAATCTCGTCCCATTCACTACGCTTGGGGTTTAATGCAACAATCATCTCTTTTGTCACCGGCACCCCGTCTGCAAGCTGGCGCACAACTTCCAAAGGCAGGTCGGCGGGATAAAACCACTTCCCGTATTCCACATAGGTCTGCGGATTACCATCAATCATAGAGAGTAAATCCTTGGAAGCGTCCTCACCAGCCATAGGATTACAGTGCCAAACAACGCCATCTTCCGTCCAGACGCAAAAAGTGCTTTTCATCTTTTTGACTTCTCTGCTATTCATGAGCTTTTGCAAAGCGGAAGGCATCCCATTTGTCAAATCCTCTATCCGAGGGAGTTTTTCTTCCCAATCGTAAAGTTCAGAATCTACACCATTGATAACACAGCCTTCAGATGTGAACATGATAATCATGCTTTGCTCACTGCCATCAGTAGCCCAAAATGTTTCTTTTCCCTTTCTCCATATGGGATTGTATGTATAGTGACGGATGAAACTCCATTCCTTCTCTAACATGATGATGTCCAAAGCTGCAAGCCCTTTGCAGAAAGCCTTTAGGCGATTTACATCAGGTAATCCAGACAAATTTTTCGTTGAAATCATATCGCCACTCCTTTCAAACTTTAATTGCCATCCAAGTACTTTCATTTTACCACAATTCCGAGAGCGTGGAAATAGAGAGTTTTCCGAGCTGATTTCCGACCTTATGGATATACGGGGCGGGCGGTCTTTTAGGTGTAGACTTAGGGTAGTTCATCGATGAGCTGCACCTTGAAAAATGAATGACCGTCCGAAAAGGAATACCCAGGCAGGGGAAGCACCGCAACGAGCCACTTCGGGACAAAATGGCGCTGTTGACAAAGTCTCGCAACAGCGCCAAAATGTCCCGAACTTGTGGACACACTCCCGTAAAAATTGAAATGGGCGGGAAGCCATTTTAGGGCTTTCCCGCCTTGATTGCCCATCAGCAAAGACGGGCGGGACTGTCAACGGCGGCGCATGAAATGCGCCGTTCATCTTGACCGTTGACTGGCTCGGCTAGCTTTGCTATCTCCTCGATAAATGGGAATTTTTCTTTTTTATTCGTCCAAAGCGTCACAAAGCTTGTCCATAATTTCAGAAAGAGCAGTTGGAATTCCTTCTTCCCAGTTTGGACTTTCTAAAACTTCTCCATCTAAAGCCATATACATCTCTTTAGGTATCTCTCTTTTCATTTCCTCTTCGTCAACTTCTTCTGTCCAGTCATAATCTGAATTATATGGATCATTTTTAGGGTCAAAAGCATATTTTTGATTTTTATAATATCCTGAAATATAATTTTTTTCAAGAGTTTCAACAATATCAAAATCTTCTAAAGCCCAGCTGTCCTCTTCTTCACATTCTTTTCTATTTTCATATTTCTTAAAAAATTGAGGATTCATATACCAATATAGGAATAGAGCTGTTCCCTTGTCAGTATCAGGCTGTTCTGCTATCCATTTGATAACTTCCTTAGAATTATCAAAGTTCCAATCTATTGCTAAAAGTTGTCTTTCTTTTGGAGAGTTTTTCTTTAAATAATTTATAATTAACTGGTTTTCTAACTCATCAAATTCATTTTCGTCAATCTCTACATTTTCCCAATCAAAATCTTCTCTTAAAATATCTTCAATTTTTAACATCAAAATACCTCCTAAAATTCATATTTTTATATTTCTTTATTAGTTCTATCAACTGAATTTTACTTTTCACCTATTGCCTTGAAACAGACCACTGCACCGCAAATAAAAAATATAATGCAAATAATGAGTGGGATTATTAAGTCTAATCCCAACAAACTACCTAAAATACCAGTAATTCCGTTATAATCCCACTGGTAAGGTGCCGCAGAGCATAGAATAATTATTGAACCAAGAAAACCCATTAGCTGCCACACAATTCCTAAAATCATTTTTTTCATACAATCACATTCCTTTATCAAATTTCGATTTGCTGTTCTCCTACTTCCGCCCCCGTTGTGGGTTTGGATTTTTCAGCAAGTCCGACTTCTGTGCAATCTTTTTCAGCCACTTCTTTTCTTCTTCGGACAGCTTCTTCAAATTCAATTTGAGCCGCTTACAGATAAACGCCAAAGCCGCTTGCTCCGGGTCGCTATCTGGGTTGGCAGCTTCATCAACAGTCTGCAAGAAATCTTCCAGCGGGTTGTCCTCCGGGACGCTGAAAAAATCGTCCTTATGTGCTTCCCGCAGGTCAAGAGCTATCTTGTTTATGTCCTGCTGTATCACATAGCGGCAAAAACTGTCGTCATCAATATGGGCGGCGATAAGCTGTCTTAGCTGCGGGTCGGACAAGCCGGGATTGTGCTGCTTCACAATGGTTGCGCTCACAGCGTCTACAATGGCGTTTGCACTCTGCACCTGCTTTATCGCTACGCCGTTCACATAGATTTCAAGGTCAGCCATCAGCCGGGGAAAATCCGGGTGTACTGCCAGCTCGCACAAGAGTGAATTATCCACCAGCCCACTTTTCAAGAGTTCAATCATATCATCACTCAAACGCAGGTCTGCAAGATCGGCGTTTGGGTGACTTTTTGTTTGAGAACGCCCCAGCAGATAATCAACAGTCACTTCATAAAACTTTGCTAACTCAATAAGGGCATAATGGCTGATGTCCTTGAAATTATCCCCCTCATAACTGCCCAGCGCCGACTTGGAGAGATGTGTTTGCTCTGCAAGCTGTTCCAGCGTCAGCCCACGCTCCACACGCAGGTCTTTCAATCGTTCTTGTATGGATAGTTCCATGCTCCCCCTCCTTGTCTGCTTGATAGATGAAAAGTTATAGCTTTTGTGCTCTATTCAGATGCCAGATGAACTAAGCATCATATTATTTGTAGTAATAATACCAATTTCCGTTATATTCTTTATCACATTCTTCTTGTGAAGCAAACGTACAATCTTTAATTCCTTGAATTGGATAATTATGTTTTTTCAACTGTGCTCTGTGATATAAATTGATTTTTTCGGTTAGTCCGCTTTGCTGTGCCGCTTTTAATCGCGCATTTGTAGAAAAGATGTACGATACAAAATAGTTTGCTGGCTGAATATATGTTCCAAATTCAATACTCTGTTCTATATCCGCAAAGTAATTTTTAACATCTTCCATGCAAATTTCTATTATTCTTTGCCATTTAATCTCCTGTTCCCTATTTCTCATTTTTTACCTCTACAACTATGAATGGACACTTAATGTATTTTTATTTTACCACAATTCCGAGAGCGTGGAAATAGGCAGTTTTCCGGGCTGATTTCCGACCTTATGGATATACGGGGCGGGTGGTCTTTTAGGTGTAGACTTAAGGTAGTTCATCGATGAGCTGCACCTTGAAAAATGAATGACCGTCCGAAAAGGAATACCTAGGCAGGGGAAGCACTGCAACGAGCCACTTCGGGACAAAATGTCCCGAAGTCCGGGGAGCGTGCCAACGCTGGAACACGCCGCAGGAATGGGGCAGGAAGCCTTTTCGGGGAGAACGGCAAAGGAAAAATGGAGGGAACACATGAGAGAGAACCCATATAAACGACTGCCGCCCATAGAGCGCAGGCAGGACGGTTCCATTTACCACATGACACCGGCACAGAGGAAACAGGCAAACGCCCTGATCCGTCGGGAGTGCTGCTGTTATGAGGACGGGAACTGTATGCTCCTTGACGATGGGGACACCCACACTTGCCCCCAGACCATTTCTTTCTCGATCTGCTGTAAGTGGTTCCGCTGGTCGGTCTTGCCGCAAATCGGGACGCTGGAAGCGGAGATTTTCCGGGATAAGGAGCTAAAACGCTGTGCGGTCTGCGGCAGAGTGTTCGTCCCAAAGTCAAACCGGGCGAAATACTGTCTCGATTGTGCCGCCGTAGTTCACAGGCGGCAGAAAACAGAAAGTGAACGGAAAAGGAGGTCTTGTGTGGACAGTTAGGGGCTGAAAAGTCCTTGATTTACAAGGCTTTGCAAGCACAGAACAGGGGCAGGCAATAGAAAGTACTGTCTACCCCCGGAAACGGGCTTCTAACCGTCCACAAAACACGATATGACAAACACCATTTATATCCATCAGCCGGAAAAGGCGGTCAGCTTTACCCGGCTTCCCAATTTCCTTTTTGAAGCCCCCACATTCACGCCCCTGTCCAACGAAGCAAAGGTACTGTATGCCTTTATCCTGCGCCGGACAGACCTGTCCCGGAAAAACGGCTGGGCGGACGAATATGGGTGCATTTACCTCTACTATCCCATCAACGAGGTAGTGGAGCTGCTCCACTGCGGGCGGCAGAAAGCGGTCAACACCCTGCGGGAGCTGCAATATGCCGGACTGGTAGAAATCCAGAAGCAGGGCTGTGGAAAACCCAACCGCATTTACCCAAAATCCTATGAAGCGGTTCCAAACACCGACTTCAAGAAATCCGGTTATGGAACGCCGGAGGGCTGAAAAGCGTACCTGACAAGTACGAAAATCAATCCTCTTGAAGTACGAAAACCGGACGGTATATAGAAATACAGAGATTAAAATATTGATTTATATTCTATCCATTCCTATCCTATCCGAGATATTTTCTGCGGGATTTTCCTGTGGAAAAGTCCCGGAAAGGAACGGAATGGGGAAAGGAGTTTCATGGCACAACATGCAATTTTGCGATTTGAAAAACACAAGGGCAATCCGGCAAGACCACTGGAAGCCCATCACGAACGGCAAAAGGAACAGTACGCCAGCAATCCCGACATTGACACCAGCCGGAGCAAGTACAATTTCCACATCGTCAAGCCGGAGAGCCGCTATTACCATTTCATTCAGAGCCGCATTGAACAAGCCGGATGCCGTACCCGTAAGGACAGCACCCGGTTTGTGGATACGCTGATTACCGCCAGCCCGGAGTTTTTCAAGAAGAAGTCCCCAAAGGAGATACAGGAATTTTTCCAGAGGGCGGCAGACTTCCTCATCGGGCGGGTAGGCAGGGAAAATATCGTGTCGGCCGTGGTACACATGGACGAGAAAACACCCCACCTGCATTTGGTCTTTGTCCCTCTGACAGAGGACAACCGCTTGTGTGCAAAGGAGATTATCGGCAACCGGGCAAACCTGACAAAGTGGCAGGACGATTTTCACGCCTATATGGTGGAGAAATATCCCGACTTGGAGCGTGGGGAGAGCGCCAGCAAGACAGGCAGGAAGCATATCCCCACCCGTCTGTTCAAGCAGGCGGTCAATCTCTCCAAACAGGCAAGAGCCATTGAAGCCACGCTGGGCGATATTACCCCGTTCAACGCTGGAAAGAAAAAAGAGGAAGCCCTCTCCCTGCTGAAAAAGTGGTTTCCGCAGATGGAGAATTTCTCCGGTCAGCTCAAAAAATACAAGGTCACAATAAACGACCTTTTGGCAGAAAATGAACAGTTGGAAGCCAGAGCCAAAGCCAGCGAAAAAGGCAAGATGAAAGATACGATGGAACGGGCAAAGCTGAAAAGCGAACTGGACGATTTACAGCGGCTGGTTGACCGTATCCCGCCGGATATACTGGTGGAACTGAAACGGCAGCAGCGGCACACAAGGGAACGGTGATTGATGGCAGAAAACATTTCACGCCGCAGCATGGCGGCACTGCACTTTGAAAATTAAATACGGAGGTACTATGGAGCATATCAGATACAAGAAAGAAACCGAAGTCGTGACTTTTCAAGGAAAGGAAATCACGCTGGAAAATCTCTCCCCGGTGTTCACGCCGGAACAGGAAGCGGTCAAACGCCGGGAACTGGAGCAGCAGCTTTATGAGGTGTTCCGCAAATATGCCGATAAGCGGCAGAAAGAGGAAGCCGGGGCATAAGGTTTTCCAAAGCCATCGTTGATTTGCGGAGCTGCTGGCGGTATAATGAAACTGTCAGCAGCTCCGTTTCTTTTTTAAGAAAAGGAGCGACAATATGAACAATCGAATAGACGCAATCTATGCAAGACAATCGGTAGACAAAAAGGACAGCATTTCCATTGAAAGCCAGATTGAATTTTGCAAATACGAGTTGAAAGGCGGTAACTGCAAGGAATACACAGACAAGGGGTACAGCGGCAAGAACACAGACCGTCCGAAGTTTCAAGAACTGGTGCGGGACATCAAGCGGGGCTTGATTGCAAAGGTCGTGGTTTACAAGCTCGACCGTATCAGCCGTTCCATTCTGGACTTTGCCAACATGATGGAGCTGTTCCAGCAGTACAATGTGGAGTTTGTGTCCTCTACGGAAAAGTTTGATACCTCCACCCCGATGGGGCGGGCGATGTTAAATATCTGTATTGTGTTCGCCCAGCTTGAAAGGGAAACGATACAGAAGCGGGTAACGGATGCCTACTATTCCCGCAGCCAGCGAGGTTTCAAGATGGGCGGGAAAGCCCCTTACGGCTTCCATACAGAGCCGATCAAGATGGACGGTATCAACACAAAAAAGCTGGTGGTAAATCCAGACGAAGCGGCAAATATCCGGCTGATGTTTGAGATGTACGCCCAGCCCACTACCTCCTACGGGGACATTACCCGGTACTTTGCGGAACAGGAGATTTTGTTCCATGGCAAAGAGCTGATACGCCCCACGCTGGCGCAGATGTTACGCAATCCTGTCTATGTGCAGGCAGACCTTGATGTATACGAATTTTTCAAAAGTCAAGGGACAGTCATCGTCAATGATGCTGCCGATTTTACAGGCATGAACGGCTGCTATCTGTATCAAGGGCGGGATGTGAAGCCCAGCAAGAAGAACGACTTGAAAGACCAAATGCTGGTGCTGGCTCCCCATGAGGGCATTGTCCCCTCCGACATCTGGCTGACCTGCCGCAAGAAGCTGATGAACAACATGAAAATCCAGTCTGCCCGAAAAGCCACCCACACATGGCTGGCGGGAAAAATCAAGTGTGGAAACTGCGGGTATGCTCTTATGAGTATCTACAATCCCTCTGGCAAACAGTATCTCCGCTGCACAAAACGGCTGGATAACAAGAGCTGCTCCGGGTGCGGGAAAATCATCACTTCGGAACTGGAAACAGTTGTTTATCAGCAGATGGTAAAGAAACTGGCAAGCTACAAGACGCTGACAGGCAGAAAGAAAGCGGCAAAGGCAAACCCGAAAATCGCCGCCCTGCAAGTGAAACTTGCCCATGTGGACAGCGAGATTGAAAAGCTGGTGGACAGTCTGACGGGTGCAAACAATGTCCTGCTCTCCTATGTGAATGTGAAGATAGCGGAACTGGACGGACGCAAGCAGGAACTTCTGGCGAGGATAGCGGAGCTGACGGTGGAAGCCATTAGCCCGGAACAGGTCAGCCAGATTTCCGGCTACCTCGACACTTGGGAGAATGTATCCTTTGACGACAAGCGGCGGGTGGTGGATTTGATGATTACCACCATAGCCGCCACAAGCGACAGCTTGAATATCACATGGAAAATCTGACGGGCGGAACCCCTCCCGTCAGATACCTACCCTGTGTAGTCCCTTGTAAACTGTACTTTAATGGAGTTCACGAATTCATCTTTGGTGTAGGTATCCTCTTTCAGCGTCAGTTCGCCGTTTTCAATTTTACTCATATCCAGAATATCATTGATCAGTCCCAACAGGAAATCACTGGAATTATCGATATTGTGCAGATATTCCCGGATCACCTGAATGTTGTCCTCTTCCTGCGCCAGATGGGTCAGACCGATGATGGCATTCACAATGCTTACAATCAATACAAAATAAAAAGCATTATCCTGTACATCATTGTGTTCCTTTCGCTGAGAATGCTCCTTGATCAACATGATCACGAAAACTGCCGGCGCAAAATAGTCGGTCTCTACATGCCACATATTCTTTTTCCTGTGTTCTGAGGTGGACTGCCCCGCGGCAGATCAGAACTCCTTATGTCATATATTAACGCAACTGTTCAGAAACACAAATAATTTTCTGCAATTTTTCAATCATTTCCAACTTTTTCTCATTTTGCCCGTCAAATCTGCCTCGTAATCGTTTAAGATTTTCGCAATTTCGAAATTTCGATCCCGTCCTTTGTATGTCATAATCTCTTTTTCCGCCCGGAAATACAGATCGATATCCACTTTCACCTTGTAGGGGTGATTTTTCCGCAACACCTGTACTTTCTGTACTTTCATCTGTACCTGTGCCAGTTTTTCCTGCAACAGGGGGATCACGCAGAAATACAGACGGTCATCCTCAAAAAAAAGGTGTCCCAGAGGATACTGTTTCTCCCGGCACACCAGAATACGATTCTCCTGAAATGCCAGCGGATAAATGGCATCTTCCGGTTGTAACGCGGTGAGCCTGCGGTAGGCAGGCTGCGTGGCATCCGCTCCCAAAGAGGTATGAAAATGATAAATTTTCCTGCCGGCTTCATCCGTCCGCTTCGGCTTTGCGATCTGATCAAGGATCTGCACCGGGTCGGTAAACTGGGCGGACAGATGATAGAACAGCCTTGACTGGATCTGAAAACGGTCTGCCTCTGTGTTCCATGCGCCTGTTGTCACAGTTGCCACAGATTCTGCCTTTTTGCGTGCCGCTCTCTCCTCTGTCTGCTCCAGCAGCTCCTTTGTCACATGGTGCAGACTGGTCACAAACAGAGTAAAATCCTCTGTCGCCGGATCCCACAGGTATCTTCCTCTGGCCACACGGTAATATAGCTTATCCGCAGGTCCTTCCACTTCCATGCTGTAACGCTGGTAGACGTTCCGCTTGCAGAAAGCTTTCTCATTGATCCTGCCGGTCCATTCCGGATTCTTCGGCGGTCTGTCCTTCCAGGCACTCTGCGTTCCAGTGCCGGAGGCGGTACGCCTGCTGCCTTTTCCTGTGGTTGCACCACTCTGGAAGATGCCGGTATGCTTTTTCAGATATTCATAAGCCTCATTGATCTCCTGCGCCCGGCGGATGCTGTCTAAGGCATTCTCCCCCACCTGCGCATCCGGGTGGAACTGCCCCATAAGATGCCTGTATTTTTTCTTGATCGCGGCCTTGTCATCCTCCGGGGTGATCCCCAGAGTGCGCCTTGCCTGCTGTAGGTTCATAGATACACCACACTTACTTCTTACTTCATTTCTACACCACAGATACAATACCAACATTTTCTTTTTCGTTCTGCATACCATGCCATACTTAACTTATACTCTCCCTCTAAATAACTGCTATCTCTGTATAGATGTACTTCTGTAATAAACATTCCTAGGCCAGCCATCTACAACAAACTGATCGGCAAATTTATAGCCTGTACTCTCTATGCTACATACAGACGGAGTATTATTAGGATGAGCACAACACCAAATAGTATCATAACCCATCTGTCTAGCTTCTCTTATAGTAGCATCCATGAAGCTCTTCTGTATACCATTACCTCTATATTCCATATCAACCACAACGAGTTCATGACACATAATTTTATTGCCAGGAATTTCCATCCAATCAGTAATAGACTTAGAGAAGAACAAACCACCTTCAAATGCAAAGCTTGCTGCAATAAGCTTATCTTTATTATATGATGCCAGGGTCAAAAGGTCTAAGCCCACATGAGCTTGCTCATAGGTGGGTGAAAGACCTTAGGACCCGCCCCGATATGAGCATAAAAGTGGGATGATAATCCCACGATATGCGAATATTGGGTAGGATTGTGGGAGTGCGTAGCACGGAACAATCCGTAGGCATCAAAGTCGGGGGCTTTTGACCCCGACATCATTATATACGCCTAATAAGATATAATCACCATCCAAACATTCCTGTATAGTTCTTTCATCTGTAGGATAATAATATTCATCATGCAGCAAAGTCTTATTAACTTCATCCTGTAATTTAATAACAGGTTTCAAGTCTCTTTTTGGTTTCTTTATCTCAATCCTTCTTATTGATAAATCAAAATATTGACTCATATGAAACCTCCATTTACTCCGGCTTTTTTACTCGTATTTTTCCAGATAGAAGGAATACAGGATCCTCTCTTTCACGGGCAGCTGCATCAGCTTCGTCAGTGCCTCCTCATAGTATTGGATCTGGACGCTGTAGCGGTTCCAGAGGGCTTGCAGGGAATCGATCACATCGGTCTTGTAGTCCAGCAGGACGATCTCTCCGTTTTCTATAAAGAAGACATCGATGATACCCTGAATGAGAACCTTTTCCCCTTCAGGAAGGTCCTGATCCAGGCGCTTCGCATCAATGCCCAGCACGAAGGGCTGCTCTCTGTACAAAAGGCCCTGTTCGAAAGCTCTCCACATGCGGTAGGCCAGCTCCTGTTCCAGAAAATGCCGGATTTTGGGAAGGCTTACGGCCTGCGCATACTCCTCTGTCAGTCGTAGGGAAGCTGTCTCCCGCTGCAGGAATTCCTTCAGACGTACCTGTAACCGGTCCGTATCCAGGCCCTGACGGTATTCCTCATAAGTCCCAGGGCATCCGGCAAATAGTCCGGATTCCATAAACAGATAAGAAAAGTCCAACAGTTCCATGGTCCGGTGGAACGCGTTACCGCGGACGGCTCCGCTGACCTTTTCCTGTTCTCTGCGGAAAGCCGGGATATAAGGCACCACTTCTTTTTCTTCGAAGGTATGAAATGCCGCTTCATCCTTCTCCGCCATGGCCGCAATCTTCAGTTCCGATACCGTGGTCTTGGTATAGAGCTTCTGCAGGCCGGGATACGGATAGGCATAGGCAAATCGCTCCCGCAGTTTCGCAAGCTTTCGTTCGTTCTCCTCCGGGTCCCCAGGCAAAGGAGTCTCGCCGTCCGTCACACGCTGCAACAGTTCCCTGCGGTCTCCCATGCGCAGTTGTTCCCTGATCTCCTCTGCCACCAGGTCTTCTGTTCCCAGCGTTGTTACTGCAATTCCTGTCTTAGGCAGGATCGGCAGCAGAAAATCCATATAGCTCCCCGCCTCACAGAAATCCAGATAGGTCAGCTTCTCCTGTCCTGTCATCCGGGACAGCTCCCATTTTTCCTCCGCCTTATCCAACACCGCTGTCAGGATCAGTTTTTCTCTGGCACGGGTCAGTGCCACGTAAAGCACACGCAGTTCCTCCGCCAGATTGTCCTCCTTCATTTTCGCTGACAGAACGGCCCGGCGGAGGGTCTTATTTTTAATGCGGCGGCCGGAATCCACATAGTCCACCGCTACTCCCAGATCCATATCCACGATCAGAGACTGGTTCGCATCCTGCATGTTGAAACGCTTCGACAGCCCGGAGACAAATACCACGGGGAATTCCAGACCTTTACTCTTGTGGATGCTCATGATCCGCACCACATCGGCATTTTCGTCCAGGGTATCCGCCTCACCGTAATCCACATCGTATTTTTCCAACTGTTCCATATAACGGATGAAATGGAACAGTCCAAAATAACTGGTCTTCTCAAAAGCAGAAGCCTTCGTCAGCAGCATCTCCACGTTGGCCCGGCGCTTGCTGCCAGCAGGAAGTGCCGTCACATAGTTCAGATAATCGTAATCGTCCAGGATCCGCTGCAGCAGGTCGCGGATGGAGGTGAAGGGAGTCAGATCACGGTAATGATCAATACGTTGTAAGAAAGTATCTGCCTTTTGGGAAAGTTCTGTCTCCGGTTCCATGTCCTCCGGTACTGTTGCAGCTTCCAATGCGCGCTGCCAGTACTGTCCGGCCCCGGCGGTTTCTTCCCCGGCGCTTTCGCCCGCTGATGCCTCTTCTCCCGCTTCCGCCATCCGTCCACTCTGCGCCACTTCTTTCAATGCCTCATACAGTGTCATTCTCTTCCGGGAATGCCCTTTGCTTCCGCTGCGGATCCGGGCGATCTCTTCCTGGGTAAAGCCTCCGAAGATCGACTGCATCACGCTGAACAGCGGAATATCCTGTCTCGGGTTGTCCAGCACTCGTAAAAACTGCAGCAGTTCCTGTACTTCCAGGGCCCCGAAATATCCGGTCTTGGATGTAATGTAGACAGGGATTCCCTGCTGTTCCAGTACTTTCTTGAATTCCTCATCCCAGCCACTGGTGGTACGAAGCAAAATCACCATATCCGAGTACCGCACCGGGCGCAATTCTCCCGTAGCCTTCTCCATGACTTTCAGACTGCCCTTCAGCTGCTTGATACGTGCCGCAATAGCCAGTGCTTCCAGCTGTCTTACGTTGTCATAGTCCACGGGACCTCTTGCCCCGTCGGGACGCTGTTCTCCGCTGCCGCCTTCCGCACCATCCCCCTTCTCCGGCTTACGGATCAGTAATAGTTCACTGCCGTATGCAGGATCCTCTGTGGCGGGATATGTGGCCCCGGGATACAATGCTGCCTTATCATCATAGGCAATGCCACCGATCTCCCGGCTCATGATGCGGGAAAACACATCGTTTACCGCATCCACCACCTGCACACGGCTTCGGAAGTTCTTCGCCAGGTCGATCCGGCACAGATCCCCACTCTCCTGATAGGTGTCGTATTTTTCCAGGAAAAGTTCCGGTCTGGCCAGACGGAATTTATAAATACTCTGCTTCACATCACCTACCATGAAGCGGTTATAATGTCCCTCCGCTTCCCCGGAGATGGCACTTAACAGATATTCCTGTACCAGATTACTGTCCTGGTATTCGTCAATGAGGATCTCCTGAAAATACTGGCGATACTCCAATGCCACGTCACTTGGCACAATGTCATATTTCACACCGGTGCTATCCATTCCTGTATCACCGGTGCTGTCCGTCCCTGCATCGCCGGTCTCTTCCACTTTTTCCCGTTTTAGCAGAATCTGTAACGCATAGTGCTCCATATCGGAAAAGTCGATCAGATGTCGCTCCTGTTTGGCCGCAAGAAGCCTTCTGTCGAATTCCAGCACCAGGTTAAGCAGCATCCGGAGCGGCTCCCTGCAGGCTTTTCCCTGTTCCACCACCAACTCTAACGGTGTCTTGAAATATTGTTCCGTCAGATCCGCCAGCGTGTCTTTTACGCTATTACGGATGGATTTCGCCAGCTCCCGTTTGGCGGGATCCACGCTCTCATCCTTCTTGGAAGAAAGACGGCCGAAAGTCACTGCTGGAACCTTTGCTGCCTGTTCCTTCAAATCCTTGCAGGCCGCCAGGCGTTCCAGCTGTTCGCTCTCCGCTTCTGTCAGTTCTCCATACATATATGGACCGTCCGGCAGCTCACACAGCTTTTTCACTTCCACCAGTTTTTCCAGACACCCTTGCAGGACACGGCTCACACGCTCTGCCAGATATTGTCCGTAATCACTGTGCAGCAGGGCATCCAGATCTCCCGCCGCATAATCGTTTTTACGCTCTTCCAGCCATTCTGCAGGCCAGGGAAAACTTCCGGCATAGCGGGACAGGTTCAGGATATGCTGTTCCAGCACGCTCTCTCTGCCGCCGGGGCAGAAATATTCCACACAGGCGTGGAAACGTTCCCGTGCCTCCCGGGATGGGTCCTCCCTGTCACGTTTTCCCGGAACTTCTTCCGCAAAATCATTCCCTGACGCTTCCTCCGGTATCATTGCTCCGCTGTCACGGTTTTCCCGGGACGTCGGAACATCATCCGGAACAAATTTCCCCGCATAGGCATCCTCCAGCAGCTGTCCCAGCACCTCCTGCTGCAACAGCTTGATCTCACCCTCGTCTGCCACACGGAAATCCGGATCCAGACCGATCTCATTAAAATGATTCCGGATCAGGAACAGGCTGAAGCTGTCGATCGTGGTGATCTGGGCATTGTGTAACAGGGCGGACTGCTTCTGGATATGGTCGTTCCCCGGATCCGCTTCCAGTCTGGCGGCGATCCCGGCTGCGATACGCTCCCGCATCTCCGCAGCCGCCGCATTGGTGAAAGTCACGATCAACAGGCGGTCAATGTCCGCTGGATGCTCCCCCTCACAGATCATACGGATGATACGCTCTACCAGTACCGCCGTCTTACCGCTTCCTGCGGCCGCCGATACCAGAATGTTGCTGTTATGCAGTTCGATTACCTTTTGCTGTTCCGGGGTAAAATTCATTCCCATACGCTACCTCTGTTCCTGTTTCTTTTCTCCTGTTGCCATCCTGTTCCTCCGGGCAGCGGGCGCTTTCTCTTCGAGCTTCCTGTCAGGCACACACTCCCGCCGGGCACCCTTTGCCCTAAGCTTCCACGGTCTCCTGCATCCGCTGCATCAGCGCCTGCTTATCCAGATCTTCCAGCTGTCTCTTCTCATAGCCCGGAATACTGCCATCGAAACCGCAGACCTTTTTATAGGCGCAATAAGTACAAGCCTCTTCATTGCCTTTCTCATAGGGATTGGCTGCTATTTTTCCGTCCAGGATCTCCCTCCCGATGCTGCGGATCTTGGCATCTACATAAGAAGATATCAGCTGCATCTCCTCCCGGCTTAAGACACCGGATCTGGCACTGAAGCTTCCATCCTTTTTCTTCTCCACCGGAATGACCACAGACTTATCCTGCATATAGCGGTCCAGCCGCTCCACGACCTCAGGATCACTGTTTACTACACCGTTCATACGAAGCTTTGCAAGGATCTGTTCATTGATCTGCTCATCCGTGAGTTCCACTGGTGTCTCTATGGTGGGATCATCGATGTGATAATACAGAAGTGCCGCCGGAACGATCTCCTTGTCCGGATGCTTTCGGCTCTCCATCTCCATGGCTGCATTCATATATACCACCAGCTGCAACTGCAGACCGTAATACAATGCCGCCAGATCAAATTTCCGGTTGCCGGACTTATAATCAATGACCTTGACGTAGACATGCTCTGCATCTTCCGACACATCGATACGATCGATCCGTCCCTGCAAATGCATCTTCTCGTCCTCAGACAGATCCACATGAATGCTGTCCAGATCCTCCGCAAACCGGAAAGAAAGTTCATAATCATCTGGCTGGAAACTGCCCTGTTTCAAATGTTTCTGCAAGGTCAGCACTGTGCGGGTCAGGATCCTGCTCATGCGGGTAATGGCATATTCATTCCGCGCAGAGCTGTATAATACCGTCTCCCCGTAGGTTGCCGCATAGGCTTCCACGGATTCTTTGACGGCTTTGGCTGCAAAATTCTCCGTAAAATCCCACCATGTCAGGTTGGATTCTGCAAGTTTTCCTGCAAAGTTTTCCAGTACTGCATGATATACCGTACCCATATCCGAAGCCTCGAAGCCGAATTCTTCCCGTTCCTGCAGGGAAAGACCATATTGCAAAAAGTGTCTGCAGGCACAGGCAGCATAAGTTTCCAGACGGCTGACACTGTTTTCCAGCTGCTGTCCGTACAATGCTCTGGCCACGATCCGGGACAGACCGCTCTCCCTGTATCTGCGAAATGCCGCCCGGGTCAGCAGGTCTCTGCCCACCGCATCCGCCTCGTAGGCACGGTACATGAGATAGAAGTCCTGCCTCTCTTCTTCCGGCAGGGTTCCTTCCACATATTCCCGCAGTTCCTCCGCCAGATATCTGGCACCTTCCTGTCTGCCCTCGATCTGTTCCAGACGGCTGCGGTTCTGGGGATACTCCACGCTCATTGCCGGGAACAGCTTCCGCACCGTATCGATCAGGTAGGACGGTCTTATGCCCTTTCCTTCACTGTTTACCTTGGCATAGGACAGATACAGCTGTTCTGAGGGCTTGGTCATATTCAGATACAGATATAATCTCTGGATATACATCTGCTGTCTCGGGCTGGGTGCCATCTCTGTCCCGGATTCAATCAGGAATTCCCGATCCATATCCGAAATGATCCCGCCCTTGGAAGCATTTTTCGGAATATTTCCGTCATTGACTCCCAGGAAAAACAATACCTTCACCTGTTTCAGACGAGTTCGCTCCATATCGCCCACCACGATACGATCCACGTTCTGAGGGATCGTACCGACAGTGATCTCGCCGAAACCGGCCTCTAAAATATCCGCAAATTCCTGTCTGGAGATTTCTTCCTCTCCCAACAGTTCATAGACCTGATCCAGCAGATCCATGACCAGCCGGTAAATCTGTGCATACTCTCTGGCTCTGGATAAGTCTCCCTCTTTTTCAAACTGCTGCTGATAGTTCAAAAGCTTTTGCTGCACCTGATTCTGTTCCAGGAAATCGTACAGATGGCTGACATAGTCTCCAGCCTTTTCCTGGCTTCCCATGTGCAGAATCTCCACCGCATCCATGAACTGTTGCCGGATACGGTTCAGACGCTCCATGGTCTTCTCTTCCGCCTGTTCGCTCCCCTCCGCATTTCCCTGCATTTCTTCCGTTCTGCGGGTAAACAGACGGCTATAGGTCCGATAGCCTCTCGCTCCGGTGCGGATCACATAGTTTTCCAGCTCATCAATCTCTTCTCTGGAAATATCCGCCATGCCGCTGCGCAGAAAATGAAACACCGTATCATAGGAAAAATCCTTAATATACAGCTGCAATGCGCTCTTGATATATTCGATCATGGGATTCAGCACGATCCCTCTGGTACGGTCCAGGAAACATGGGATCTCCAGCTGTCCGAATTCTGTTTCCACATAGGAAGCGTATCCTTCCAGATCTCCGATGACCACGGCAATGTCCCGGTAGGTCATCCCCTGCTCTCTGATCAGGTGCCGGATGTACAGCGCTGTCTGGTGGACTTCTTCTCTGGGGGAAAGGGCTTCAAACATATGGATCTCTTGCTGTTCTCCCGCATACGGTTCATACTGATACCGGAACAGATTCTGTTCCAGATAGTGTAATGCCGGTGCCTTGGCAAAGCGATTGGCCCCCCCCTTGACAAAGAGATCCTCTCCCCGCTCTACCTCTGCCTCCGCTGCCAGCTTTTCCAGATCCGCCACCGTCTTCTTGCTCAGATGGAACAGCTTCTGTTCACCATCCATTTTATACGGATCCTCTCCCACTCCAATGGTCACGGTAACGATGGTCTCTGCGCACACGCGCATCAGTTCCTGGATCAGCCGGTTCTGTATGGGAGTAAATCCCGTAAAGCCGTCAAACACCACTACACTGCCCTTTAAGATCTTTGATTTGGACAGGGATCTGCGCAGTACATCCAGTGTCTCCTCGGTGGTGATAAAATGATCCCTGATATAATCCTGAAAGCCCCGGTACAGAGTCTTTAAGTCTTTCAGTTTCATGGCCAGCGCGCCACGCTTCTGTGCACTGGTGATCAGCTTGTCCATATCCTGTGTGCTGATACCGTATTGCATAAACTCGGAGATCGCACTTTTCACCTCATGGATATAGCCCTGCTTGTGCAGGAGACTTCCCATGGCCGGAAGCTGTTCCTTCAGATCCGCCGCCACTTTTTGCAGCACCAGGCTTTTGCCGGTGTCATCCAGTACCGGCATCTCTTTGGTCCCCACTTCCTCCAGAATGCGGTGGCTGAGTCGGCCGAAGCTCAGGACATCGATATTCAGGATGCCATCCCGGTCACTGCGCATGACCAGATCCTTCTGGGTCTGCATGGTGAACTGATCCGGCACAATGATCAGGAAATTCCTGCCCGGTTCCTCTGCCGCCCGCTGCATGATCTCTTCATAGATTCTGTGGCTTTTGCCCGACCCGGAAGGGCCAAAACAGAAACGTAAGCTCATAAGTCTCCTCCGTTATGCTGTCCGTTTATTTCAGATCCAGTTCAATGGGACAATGATCCGATCCCAAAATTTCCGTGTGGATCTTCGCATCCGCCAGCCGGTCTTTCAGACACTCCGATACCACGAAATAATCAATTCTCCATCCGGCATTTTTTGCTCTCGCCTGGAACATATAAGACCACCAGGAATACACCCCGGTCAGGTCCGGATAAAAATAGCGGAACGTATCGATAAATCCGTTCTCCAGTACCTTCGAAAAGCAGGCTCTCTCTTCATCAGTGAAGCCCGCATTGCCACGGTTGGTCTTCGCATTTTTCAGGTCGATTTCCTGATGCGCCACGTTCAGGTCTCCCGCATAGATCACCGGCTTTTTCTCTTCCAGTTTCTTAAGATACGCCAGGAAATCCGCTTCCCACTGCATGCGGTATTCCAGTCTCGTCAGCTCTCTCTGGGCGTTCGGTACATAGACTGTCACAAAATAGAACTCCGAATACTCTGCAGTGATCACCCGGCCCTCATGGTCGTGTTCCTCCACGCCGATGCCGTAAGTCACCTGTATGGGCTCTTCCTTTGTAAAAATTGCAGTGCCGGAATAGCCCTTTTTCTCTGCGTAATTCCAATACTGATGATATCCGGGCAGATCCAGTGCGATCTGTCCCTCCTGCAATTTTGTCTCCTGCAAGCAGAAAATATCTGCATCCGTTTCCTGAAAGAAATCCAGGAATCCCTTCTGCATGCAGGCTCTCAGCCCGTTCACATTCCATGAGATCAGTTTCATATTTTCCCTACCTCTTTCCTGATTTGTCTTATGCCATCTTATCCCGGTCATAATTTTTATCCGCTTTTCTGTCATCTATTCGTTCTATCCGCCGTGCTTTTCCATCCATTCACATTCCTTCCGGGCAGCCTTCAGAGACGCTTCGTACCCTTTCAGGATCTCCATAAGTCTCTGTACATCGATGATGCCGCTGGCTTTATTTTCCGGGTGATCCATCCATGGATGCTGTTTTTCCGGCGGATAAATATTTTCTATGGTATTTTCCCCGATCCGATACCATTTCTTCTGATAGCAGATCGTGTTGTCCGCCGGGTTTAAAAAGGTTTCCAGTTCCGTCAGTAGATAGATCTCTGCCGGCATCCGGGGATTACCTTCCAGACCTCTCACGGCAGTGACCTTCACAGTTCCACCCTCCGGTACTACACACAGCCACATGGGCTCTGCAGGTTTTTTCCATAATTTATCCAGTATAAAGTTCAACGGTCCCAGCAACAGGATCGTCATGAAAACCGCCAGCGCTCCCGTCAGTTCCGGAATCCAGTCACCCCACAACAGCATCTGGAACAGCAGATGGTCACTCTCCCGCACACCCCAGACCTTCATCACTACCAGCACGGTTGCTACCATATAGATCAGTATAGTGATCAGGGCAAACGGCATCAGTACTTTTTCTTTTTTCATGCCCCATGCGGCATAAGCCTTGCATTCATCGTCCGTAAAAAGCACGGGCAGTTCATAGCTCTCTGTCATGCTCCGCTTCTCCCTCTTTTGCTATTCTCCGAGAATAATATGCAGGAACCGCTTGTCCAGCATCAACGTCCGGTTCCAGGGATTCAGGATCACACCCTCGATACCATCGGCAGTCAACGTCATGCGGAACAGCTGCTCCATATCTGTGAGAAAAGTGGACATTACGCTGCCGCTTCCCTTTAATTCTTCCTCAAATCCGGTGAAGGCCGACCACCATTTTTTCCCATCGGAGGTCTGCACCGCCTGCAGGCGCATGGCAGTTCCGGCGGCCTGTGTCACCGCTTCCTGCACATCTGCTGAGGGCGGTTCCACCGCCACGATAAGCTGTCCCTGCTCCCGCATACGTCTGCGCACCACCGTCAGGGCATGCGCCAGAAGTTCTTCTGTCGGCTCCTGCTGTAATGCCAGAATTGCCTCCTCTATTTTCTCATTTCCCTGTAAACCTTTATCTTTCTTTTCGTCCATAACCGTAATGTTGTCCTTTTTAATTGTAGTCGTTAAATCGCTTCATCCTATTTCCCATGTCCCTTGCGCAATCTTGTATGCAATCTGTCGAATTCCATAAGAGCCCCAGGCAACACAGCTCATGCCTATGCCTATCATACCATAAATGCCTCCGCAATTCCACTCACGTTTCCCTCCAGAAGCTGTCTTTTCCTTGACAGTGGGGATATTCGTTGCTAACATGAACCTGAGCGTTTGATGCTTAGAAATGAGGATAATTATGGATACTTTTGACCCGAAGCACATTTACAGCGATGCCGCAAAGCTGGCTCGTCTGAAAGATAAAAAGCTTTTCCTGTTCGATATCGACGGCACCATTGCCGTAGGCGATACCTTGTATGAGGGAAGTGCGGATCTTTTCCGCTACATTCAGGCCATCGGCGGCAGGGCTTATTACATTACCAACAATTCCACAAAAAGCGGACTGGACTATGTGAAAAAATTCCACGATGCATTTCACCTGGACAGCACGGAGGATCAGTTCATCACCTCCGGCTATATGACGCTGCGTTTTTTGAAGGAGAATTATGCAGACAAGAAAATCTTCGTTCTGGGAACCGCTTCCTTTGTGGCGGAACTGCGAAAGAATGGCCTCTGGGTAACCGAGGTCTGCGAGGACAGCATTGACTGCGTGGTCGTTGCCTATGACAGTGAATTAAATTATGCAAAGCTTACCGAAGTCTGCAAGATTTTATTCACCCAGGATGTTCCTTTCTACGGCACCAACCCGGATCTGCGCTGCCCCATCGACTTCGGCTTTATCCCCGATTGCGGTGCCATCTGCGACATGATCACCGCCACCACAGACAAACAGCCCATCTATCTGGGCAAGCCCAGCAAAGAGGTCGTAAAGCTTTGCCTTGAAGTCTCCGGCTTCACTCCCGAGGAGACTCTGGTGGTTGGCGATCGTCTGTACACCGATATTGCCTGCGGCATCAACGGTGGTGTGGACACCTGTGTTCTCTTCACCGGCGAGGCACAAAAAAAGGATATTCTGACTCCCGAGGGGGAGCCGAATACCCAATATCTGCCGGACTATGCTTTTGAAAATGTGCAGGAATTATTAAATGCCTGCCAGGGTGAAATAAATTTTAAATAGCTCTCTTCACGACACCGATTCCCAACGGATAAGGTCCGGTGTGTACGCCAATGGTGGCACCGATCTGGATGATGGGAATGGTGTCGATGTCGTATCCCTTTTCTTTCAGTCTGCCTGCCAGTCTGTCGCGGAACTCTACGGCTTCTTCATAATCGTAGCCATATCCCACGCAGACGCTGTAATTGGCAATATCTGCCTTTTCCTCTGCAAAATATGCTAACAGCAGATCGATATTTTTATCTACCGTCTTGCGACGGCTTCTGCCGATACCGGAGGGGAAGATTTCTCCCTCTTTTAAGGTAATGATGGGCTTGATGCCAAGCAGGCTGCCGGCCACGCTGGCTACTTTGCCGATACGTCCGCCGTGCTTTAAATATTCCATATTTCCTACGGTGAAAAAGATTCTGCCGGAGCTCTTGATCTCATTCAGGCGATCGATACTCTCCTGGTAACTCTTCCCCGCATCTCTAAGGCGTACCGCTTCCAATACATAGATGCCCTGCAATACGGTATTCACAGTAGAGTCGCAGACATAAATCTGTGCATTGGGATATTCCTCTTCCAGGATCGCTTTTGCATTCAGAGCAGACTGCATGGAGCCGCTGAACTTGGTGGTGATACAGATGCAGATGATGGGAGTTCCCGCCTTGACAAAAGGAAGAAATGCATCTACATAATCCTGCACGGAAGGCATGGAAGACTTCGGATATACATCCGGGTGATCCACCATTTCCTGATAGAACTCACGGACACCGATCTCTATCATTTCCTTCTGGTATTTCCCCTCTTCAAAAGATACATAAAAGGGAACTACCGTAATGTCTTTTTCTTTGGTCAGCTCCATGGGAAGATCACAGGAACCGTCTGATATAATATGAAATGCTTCGCTCATTATCGCATACACCTTTCTACTTGTTTGCAGAGTTTAGCTTACCACGTTGTGGAGTAAAAAGCAATGAGTTTTTGCTATTATATTTCATTTCGTGGTGTTTTATGTTGTTTTATGTAGTTTTTATTACTATATGTATGGAAAATCCGAATTACGCGATATTTGTCGATGAAAGTTTGTCAACCAACATACAACATTCGTTGACAATGGGCAGTTCTCTCGATATACTTGAGTTGTTAACCATTCATTCCCCCAGTTAACATTTTCTGCAGGAATGACCCCCTTTCATTCTCTGCAAACCCAAAAAACAGCCCGGCAGGATCTCCTGTCGGGCTGCGTTATTGTCTTCTATTATTCCTATCTTTATATGGAGTAATCCAGATTCTCCAGGCGCTTGTTCCGTCGTTCCACCAGATCCGCAATGGTGACTCCGTCCACTACCTTGTTCACTGCATCATACAATTCCTGCCATACCTCCAGAGTCTCACAGGTATCACATCGTTCGCAGATATCAGCGCCTTCCTCCAGACATGCCACCGGAGCCAGTGAGCCTTCCGTCAGTCGTAAGATCATTCCTACAGTAAAATCTGCCGGATCCTTGGCAATACGATAACCGCCCTGGGCACCACGGACGCTTTTTACATAACCTGCCTTGTTCAAAACAGCAATGATCTGCTCCAGATACTTTTCGGAAATCCCCTGTCTGGCAGCAATTTCTTTTACCTTGATACACTCTCCGTTGTTGTTCAATGCCAGATCCAGCATGACACGTACTGCATATCTTCCTTTGGTTGAAATTTTCATCCTATCCTCATTTCCGAGCATCTTCCTGCTCTGTTTCACTTTTAATGTCCGCCGGCTTATACCAAAGCGATTCTGAACTGCTCCAAATTTTCCACGGTTTCCACAGATTCTATCTTCTTTTCTCTTTTCCCAGAGTTCATATAGGATTTGTGGAAACAACAGAAAAATCAGGAGAGCAC
Organism: Lachnospiraceae bacterium GAM79; assembly: GCA_003584705.1. GTDB lineage: Bacteria > Bacillota > Clostridia > Lachnospirales > Lachnospiraceae > Acetatifactor > Acetatifactor acetigignens. The sequence continues at coordinate 1,093,473 of AP018536.1, read as the reverse complement.
CCATGAATGCTACTCGATGGAATGCTCTCCGGATTTTCGCATTACTTTACTGGCACTTCACCTTACTTGTAAGGGATAACGCCACCGTTATAATTGTCATTGATGAACTGCTTGATCTCATCGGACTTCAGGGTATCTACCAGTGCCTTGATCTTAGGCAGATTCTCGTTGCCTTCCTTAACAGCGATTACATTTACATAAGTAGCGGCTGCTTCGGAATCATCGCTCTCATACAGCAGAGCATCGTCTGCAACAGTCAGGCCTGCTTCCATAGCATAGTTGCCGTTCAGGACACCGAAGGATACCTCTGGAAGGGTTCTGGGAACCTGTGCTGCTTCCAGCTCTACGAAGGTGATGTTGTGAGGGTTCTCTACGATATCCTTGGTAGTAGCAGTCAGACCCACACCATCCTTCAGGGTGATGTAACCGTTATCCTGTAACAGTAACAGAGCACGTGCCTCATTGGTGGTATCGTTGGGTACTGCGATAGTTGCATTGTCAATGTTGTCTAAGCTGGTCTCGGTTCCGGGATACAGTCCGAAGGGCTCGTAATGGATACCGCCGGCATTTACCAGATGGGTACCTTTCTCCTCGTTGAAGCTCTCCAGATAAGGGATATGCTGGAAGTAGTTTGCATCGAAATCACCGGACTCTACTACTAAATTAGGCTGTACATAGTCATCAAAAATCTGAATCTCCAGAGTATAACCCTGCTCCGCTAACAGAGGCTTTGCTGCCTCCAGGATCTCTGCATGAGGTACTGCACTTGCAGCTACCTTGATAGTGGTATCAGTGTCAGCTACTTCCTTGCTTTCTGTTGCCTCGGTAGTCTGGGCAGCGGTTTCCTGGTTAGCTGTTGTTGCAGCTGCCTCGCTGGTCTGCGCAGCTGTTTCATTGCTGCCGCAGCCGGTCAGTGCGCTCACGGACAATGCTGCAACTGCAATCAAAGCAATCACTTTCTTTTTCATAATTCTTCTCCTCCTAAATCTTTTGGTAAAAAATTTTAGTCTATTGAATCAGATGCCTTACATCTGCCTCAATCTTTTCGTTTTCCCTAACGGGTTCTCTTATCCAATTTCTTGGAAATCGTCATTCCGATATATTGCAGCAGCTGTACCAACAGTACCAACAATACTACTGTCACCAGCATAATATCGGTCTGGTAACGATAATAACCATATCGGATCGCAATATCACCGAGTCCGCCTCCACCTACGGCACCTGCCATAGCGGAGTAGCCTAAGATTGTTCCCAGTGCAATGGTCGCATTCACAAGCAATGAGGTTCTGGATTCTGCCAGCATAACCTTCCAGATGATCGTCCACAGGTTAGCTCCCATGCTCTGTGCTGCTTCAATCACTCCGTGATCTACCTCCAACAGAGAAGATTCCACCATTCTGGCAATGAACGGTGCCGCTGCCAGAGTCAGAGGAACGATGGTAGCCGTCGGACCGTAGCTCTTTCCTACAATGATACGGGTCAAAGGGATGATCATGATCAACAAAATCAAAAACGGAATGCTTCGCACAATGTTGACTATCACATCCAGAATCTTATAAATGATCTTGTTCGGACGCAGTCCCTTCGGTGCAGTGATCACCAGGGCAATTCCCATAGGAAGTCCGAGTACATACCCCATAAATGTGGAAACAAGGGTCATATACAAAGTAACAAAGGTGCCTTCCACCAGCATCATAATCGTTGCGTTATCCCACATAGTCTTTCAGCTCCTCCACTTCCAGTTTTCTCTCCTGTAAATAATGGATCATCTTGTTCGCTGCCATTTCATCCTCCGGCAGCTGCAGGATCATCTGTCCATGGGCGATACCGCCGATGTCCTTGGTATCCGCTAACAGGATATTAACGGGAGCCTTGCACTCCAGCACCATATTGGCGATCACAGGTTCAAAAGAAGAATTCTCAGTGAAAACAATGCGGATGCAGCGTTTGCCGGACATTTCCTTTGCCTTGGGATCCACCATGAACACCAACTTTCTTGCGGCTGCGGACTGGGGTCTGGAAAATACCTCTTCCACAGTGCCGTGCTCTGCCAGCTGTCCGGCGTCAATGATGGCTACATGAGAACAGATCTCCTGTACTACTGCCATCTCATGGGTAATGATCACAATGGTGATTCCATACTGTTTGTTGATATCCTGTAATAATTTCAGGATCTCCTTGGTCGTGGTGGGATCCAGTGCACTGGTGGCCTCGTCACACAGCAGGATCTTCGGAGTGTTGGCCAATGCTCTTGCGATAGCCACACGCTGCTTCTGTCCACCGGAGAGCTGGGAAGGATAAGCGTCTGCCTTTTCCTTCAGTCCTACGATCTCAAGCAGCTCCATGGCACGCTTTCTGGCTTCCTGTTTTTTCACACCCACGATCTCCATGGGGAAGCACACATTGTCGAGAACACTTCTCTGCATGAGCAGATTAAAATGCTGAAAGATCATCGCAATGCCTGTACGAACCTTACGAAGTTCTGCCTCGCTCAGTGTCGAAAGATCCTGATCTTCTACGATTACGGTTCCCGTGGTGGGCTTCTCCAGGTAGTTCAGGCAACGCACCAGGGTAGACTTTCCGGCACCACTCATACCGATGATGCCATAGATATCTCCCTTGTTGATATCCAGGCTGATGCCTTTCAGGGCCTCTACCTGATTATCCTTACCTATAAAAGTTTTTGTTACATTCTTGATCTGAATGATCGGTTCCATAAGTTCCTCCATTCCAGGTTCGTGCTTTTAAGGGGAGAAAAGCGCGAATTCCTTGAATTCCTAGTACCATGCCATACATTCTAACACAAGAATGCAAGTCTGTAAAGTTCTTAGGACATGCCTTAGGCTTCTGCAAACATCGGGGTGGACAGGTATCTATCACCGGAATCGGGAAGCAGTGCCACGATGGTCTTGCCGGCATTTTCGGGACGCTTTGCGATCTGTGCTGCGGCATACAGTGCCGCACCGGAGGTAATTCCTACCAGGATACCTTCCTTATGAGCGATCAGGCGTCCAGTGGTAAATGCCTGGTCTGTGGTAACGGTAAAGATTTCATCGTAAATACCGGTGTTCAGAACGGAAGGAACAAATCCGGCACCGATACCCTGCAGCTTGTGGGGTCCGGGCTGTCCGCCGGAAAGTACGGGAGAATCCGCAGGTTCTACTGCTACGACCTTCACATTGGGGTTCTTGGATTTTAAATATGTGCCGATACCGGTCACGGTTCCGCCGGTACCTACGCCTGCTACGAAGATGTCTACCTTGCCATCGGTGTCTTCCCAGATCTCGGGACCGGTGGTAGCTGCATGTGCAGCGGGGTTCGCGGGGTTATCAAACTGTCCGAGGATCACGGCTCCCGGGATGGATTTCTCCAGCTCTTCTGCCTTGGCAATGGCACCCTTCATGCCTTTGGCACCTTCGGTCAGTACCAGTTCTGCGCCATAAGCTTTCAGGAGGTTACGACGTTCTACACTCATGGTCTCGGGAAGGGTTAAAATGGTCCGGTAGCCCTTGGCAGCAGCTACACTTGCCAGACCGATACCGGTGTTGCCGGAGGTGGGCTCGATGATGGTGGAGCCTTCCTTTAAGATGCCCTTCTTCTCAGCATCCTCGATCATTGCCAGTGCGATTCTGTCCTTAACGCTTCCTGCGGGATTGAAATACTCCAGCTTTGCCAGAAGTTCTACACCTTCGATGTTCTGGTCTTTCAAGTAATTGTTTACTTTTAAAAGGGGTGTATGTCCGATCAGCTGGGTTGCGGATGTGTAAATCTTACTCATAATGAAATCCTCCTTATACTTGAAAATTGTGTTCGCTTTCCATTTCCTACTTATCTGATAGGGATGTTATGAATTTATGCTATACTATTCCGCTAGGAATGTCAACAATTATTTTATATTTTTTTTGGAATTGTGCTAGAGGAGAGAAGATGGTATGATTTATACAATTAGTCCGTAGCCTCCATTGGGGCCAGGAGCCGCTTTTGCGTCTCCGTAGTCACGACAGCAGGTAAGAAACGCGGCACGCTCATACTTTAGTACGATGCGCTCATGTCGCAGAGCGTAGCGGTACATAAGCGTGAAAAGTACTTGCGCAATGTGTCCCTTAGGACGCTATGATACCGACGTCTGCTTACGGCCTGTTTATTCTTACCTGCTGTCGTGACTACTGGGTTATTGTCATATTTTATGATACCAGGGTCAAAAGGTCTAATCCCATATGAGCTTGCTCATAAATGGGTGAAAGACCTTGGGACCCGCCCCGATATGAGCATAAAAGTGGGATGATAATCCCACGGTATGCGAATATTGGGTAGGGTGCTATGTGCCAGTGGCACATGTCTAGCACGGACCGAAGCGGAGCGGAGACGTGGGAGTGCGTAGCACGGAACAATCCGTAGGCATCAAAGTCGGGGGCTTTTGGCCCCGACATCATTTCAGGGAAATATTGTAACTCCCTTTTTACAAAAGTGTGTCTGATGCATATTAACTCATAATTATACGAAACACCACTTTTTATTCATTTTCTATTCATTTCTGGCTAATGAGTATTCATTTTTACTCTAAGTTGTCGTGCAATTTATTAGATTGGAATTTTGAAAGAGCCAGCACCTTGAATGGACTGGCTCTTTCAATATCTCATGTAATTGACAAATTGGAATTGTTCTGCTTAGTTTGGCAACTCGCTTTCTTCAACGGGAACTGCCTCTAAGTCAGTGTTGCTCCAATAAGAGCTAATATCTGCACTTGTAAAGTATTCAAAATTATCTGTGGAAGATTTCAGATTGCCTGTCTTTACTCCATAGCAACCATAAATCAGTTCATAACTTGTTCCATCAGAAAGGTTAAATCTGAAACTGGTTATCTCTGCTCCAGCGGTTTCCTCTACTTCTTTGAGTTCCAAGGATAGCCCCTCAAACATATCATACAAGTTCTTTATGGTTTCTTCGGCAACAATGACCTTCTTTTCTGCTGACACAGGTGCTCCAACAAAGTGATACATTTCTATATTTTCAACATCACCTACCTCAAAAGGCAAATCAATATTGACTGTCTTGTTGTTGCACCCAACCAGGCCAAGCACACAAACCACTGCTAAAACTAATGCTATCAACTTTTTCATACAATCAACCTCCCATAATAATCTTTGTTTTTCTCTTGTTAACTCGCTTTTTCTCACATTTTCATTTCTTCATAGAGATATTTTCTAAGTCTATGTCATTCCCCTTGGCCATAAATCATGGATATTCGGATGTTTAGGGTACACAAAACAAGACGTCGTCTCATTCTGCTATGATCGGCCTTTCTTTCCCCTACTCCTTACGGCAGCCTAACCTCCCATGTCATACAGGATCTCCTTTACTTCTGGGTCCTTAATTCCTTCGTTCTGCTTATCCATAAAGGGGCGTCATGATGCTCCTTCGCTGAGTCTCTGCTCTGATGGTAAGAAATCTGACTTGGCTCTCTATGTTTATGAATTTCTTCTGTTCCTTTCAGCACCTTGCGGCGGACGTCTCCTGAATCTCACAGTCGTTCTTTTTATGCTGCCTGCGGCTGCCTGTGAATGTCAGAAAGCATCTTCTGCGCATCATAGGTCACTCCATTTGCAAGGATGGCATAAAAGACCCGTATCAGCTTACAGCTGATCGCAATCACGGATTGTTTCTTCTTGAGCGGATTATTCGCTCTTGTCGTGTAATACTCATGCAATGACTTAAACTCTGGGTTCTTCGCTATCAGCGGAATTGCTGCATTGAACAGCACTGCCCGCAGCTTACTCCGACCTCTTTTGCTTATGGTCGTCTGTCCTTTGTGCTTTCCAGAGCTGTTCTCCCGTAATGAGAGTCCTGCCAGCTTTTGTATCTGTCTGGGTGATTCGAAACGCCTCACATCACCCACTTCTGCCAGAAATCCGGCTACCGTGATTACTCCTATACCTTTGATGGCAAGCATCTGCTCGCTTTCGGGTATCTTCCTGCACAGCTTTTCTATTTCCTCCATAACGGCATCCAGCTGTGCCTTTTTGTATTCGTAATCCTCGAGCAACAGTTTCATTTCATACTGGGCCGCCGAAGAGCCTTTCTTTAAGCCGATGCTGCGTTTTGCTGTCTCACACAGGGTCGTTGCCCTTTTCATTCCCACAGCCCTAAGCTTTGCATCACGCCAGATTTGATTGATTTTCTCGGCTCCCAGTTCCACGATTGCTTCCGGAGTACAAACTTTCTTTAGAAGCAGCATACTGCTCTGTGCTTCATAGTCCCCAAACACATCTGTGTACTCGGGGAAATATATGGCGAACCATCTGGCAAATCTGTTTTTGATCTGGGTCATCTCCCTGATGAGTCTCTTACGATTGGCCACCATAATTCTTAAATCAGCATACACACCATCCGGTGTATACGGTGCAGAATACCGGCCCTCGGTAACCAGCTTTGCGATCACCTTCGGATCCTTCCTGTCATTCTTGCTTTGGCTGTTGTCATCCAGTTCCTTGGTCTGCTTTACCGCATAAGGGTTAACCATAACCAGGAGGATGCCCTCATCCTCAAGATAAGCGCCAAGGTCAAACCAGTAATGACCTGTCGGCTCGATACCTACGATTGCATCCAGCTTCTTATACTTGTCCTGTAAATGCTGCATCCATGCTTTGAAAGATTCAAATCCTTCTCTGCTGTTGCTGAACGGAAAGACTTTCCCAAGCTCAATGCCTCTCCAGTCAAATGCCCTGGCGTACTGTGTCGTGCTTCCGATATCGATTCCAACTACCAAAGTTGATTCTTTTACTTGATTGATTTTTTCATTCTGCTTATAATTCATTTGTGGGTGTCTCCTTTGAACAATGATTCTTATTAACCGCCAAGTTAACAATCATTATTCTATGGGTGGCACTCATTTTTTGCAAACCGGTTATTTGTTACTTAACAGGAATGCTCCTTCGTCAAATTCCGATTGAGATTTCACCTGTTTTAAGAAATTTAATAACTGTTATATTTTGTTATCAAATTCTCCGCAATCCCTTGAAAACACTGGATTTGTCGCAGGTGAGCTTTCCCTTATTGTTTTCCTTGTGTTATATCTTCCCATATAAGTTTACAAACTCTGATAAGGGAAAATACAAGGGCAAGAAAAATCTATAAAACAGTATAACACAAAATAAAACTGACATGGTGAACTGATTGAAATGCTTCTTAATTTTTACAATTAAGGATTGATTGAATAATAAGGAGATGGAATACGATGAGAACAATATTTGCAGAATACAATCCACTTTTTTTAATAATATTCTCGTTCTTCCCACCAGTCTTTCACTTAACATCGGATTCCAATATAAATCACATTCTCAGGCAATAACAGTACAATAAGATTTATCGGATATTTCAACAGACGCTTATAACAATCCACTGTATATTTTTAAATCTTCATCCTTAAACACATTAAAGATTACCTTTTTTATTCTGCTGTCTTTGTTAAGATACTGCTTTACAGTGTTCGTTGCAATCTCGGCAGCTCGTTGCTGTGGAAAATGGAATACACCTGTAGACAAACAACAGAATGCAATAGATTCCACACCAGTATCAGCTGCAAGCTTTAGGCACTCTGTGTAGCAACCTGCCAACAGGTCTTCATCTTCTTTTGTGACTTTCCATTGTATAATAGGTCCTACCGTATGAAGAATATATTTTGTCGGAAGATTGTATCCCGATGTTATCTTTGCTTTGCCGGTCTCTTCTTCATGCCCCTGCTTTGTCATAATTTCATGCATTTTCAGACGAAGTTCCATTCCAGCATAAGTATGAATAAAGTTATCAATACAGGCATGCATCGGTGAAAAACAACCAAGCATCTGTGAGTTACACGCATTCACGATCGCATCACATTTCAAAGTGGTAATATCCCCCTGCCAGATATATAATCTCGAATCGGATTTTACAGGTGCAAGCGTGTCAACATCTGTGATTCCACGCTCTATATTTCTTTCTGTAAGATACTCATCCTGTATTTTCAAAAAATCATTACTGATTGGTCTTGGCGGTCTGACATTCATAAGTGAGCGGAGCAGATTTTCCTGCCCCTGCTTATCCGTAGGAATGTTCTGTCTGCCAAACGGTATTTCTTCTTTTAAAAGATACTGAATCAGATATTCTCTTCGCTCATCCTGTGTCATAATACCAGCCCCTTATATCAGTAATTGCCTTTGCCATATCACCGCCAATACCGATTGCACGTTCCCCGAAGCTTTCCGGAACTACCGCTTCATCCATATTCAGGCGTATCAAACTATAAGACGAGTTCTCCCTCACCATCTTTTCAAAAGGGAAACGTATAATAATCGGCGTATTAAATCCAACTCCAAGTTCCAAAAGAACAACCTTTTTATCTTTATTCTGTTCCAGAAAACCCGCATACCTGTCAGCTGCCTCATGCCACGCTTCATCTTCCAAAAAATAATTATCACAACGGAGATTCATAGCCATATTGCCGCCACACACCGGACATTTTGGTACAAGTTCTGATGGAATCAGGCAGTCTCTTCTTGCTTTATCCATTTTACGAAACAGGTCTTTTGCATCGTAAGTCTTTGGATGACAGGCTTTCTGGCACTGGATTTTCCCATAATCTCCCTGTGTTGCAAATATTCTTTTTTCATCGAATCCCGCTTTATAAAACTGATGATCCACATTGGTTGTAAGTACAAAATATTCTTTGTTCTTTACAATATCATAAAGCTCTGTATAAAGCGGCAATGCCGGAGGATCAAAGCGGTTCATCAATGCATGTTTTGACCAGTATCCCCACTTTGCCTCCTCAGACGGATATGGATAAAATCCGGCTGCATACATATCTGTCATGTAGTACTCACCGTATTTTTTTATAAATTCTGCAAAATTGTCTGTAAACCTTTTACCACCATATTGGATTCCCGCAGCTGTCGATGCCCCGGCTCCTGCCCCGATTATAACACAGTCTGTATTTCTTATATTCTTTGCTGCCCTGTCAATCTGGTCTTCATATGCATCTTTTTGGAATACATAATCCCTTGCCGGAGTACTACATAAAAAGTTTCTCCAGTCAGCATGCCCTTTTCTGATTTTCTTAAAAATCATAATGAACCTCTTTTCTCAATACACTGCTTCAGACAAATTTCTGCACATCTTCCGCAATGCAGACAATGATTCTGGTTGATAGTAACCGGAACTGAAGATATATCAATGCATTTTTGCGGACATACAGAGTAACACAGTTTGCATCCAATACATTCTTTTCCAATAAAATACCCTGTCTGAACTGCCTCGGTTTTTCCAATTGTTATAGTATCCCTCACAATATTTGATGGATTGCTGATATCAAAATACTCTCCCTGTGCCTCATACAGCCGAAACACTTCGATTGCGTCTTTCGTATCTCCCGGATAGATTTTCTTCATATATGGATTTTTTTCAAACATAATATCAAGATTCTTTTTTCCGATGTTCTTTATTTTTCCACGCAGAGACACCGCAATTTTGTCTTTTGTTGCGGATATTGCCACATACTGCTGCTCCATTAACTGGTCATAAAATGCTTTTCCCTTTGCTGTAAGGAAATACACACCTTCTTCATCATAGTACATCATATCTATGATTCTTGTCTGAGGATGTCCATCTGAACCTATCGTTGCAACTGTTGTTGAATGAATTTCATCCACCAGAAGTTTAAGATAATCCATTTTTGTCATTTTAAAGTCTCTCCTTTTAGTATCGGTGTAAGTTTTTTATATATCATCATGGCAATTGCTCCAATCACCAAGCCTTTTAAGATATTAAACGGCAATGCATTGAATAGCACAACGTCCAGCTTGGTCTTAATAAATGGCAGAAATTCGCCAAATGATGCAATCAGCTGCTCCAGCGGCATAAATGTTTCAAACAGTGGAAGTAGAATAAAATAATTTGCAATCGCTGCCGCTATTCCCATAACCACACTTGAAATAACACATGCCCACTTCGCCATTTTCTTAGTCTTTTTGTATTTGTATATAAAACCGGCAGCCAGTACATAGGATGCCCCCATCAGGAAATTGGCAAGTTCACCAATTCCTCCTGTTGATGTTGACAGAAGCTGTAATATATTTTTTATCAATTCTATCATCACTCCTGTAACCGGTCCAAAAGCAAACGCCCCAATCAGTGCAGGTAAATCTGACAGATCCATTCGTGCAAATGATGGACTCAAAGGAACCGGAAACTCTAAAAATGCCAACACATATGATATAGCTGCCAGTAGAGCTGTCATTGTTATCGTCCTTGTAGAAACTAAATTTTTTCTTGTTTTAATAGTTGCTGTATTGTTACTCATAAATCTCCCTTTTGTGAGATATGCCTGAATTTAAAAACAGCCCGCAGGACGGGATTCCCTGCGGGACTTGTTTTATCATATCTTCTCTCATCCGGACTTTACCGTCGGTTATGGAATTGCACCATATCAGCTTTTGCTCGCAGACTATACTGCCGGTCAGGAATTACACCTTGCCCCGAAGACTGTAATTTTTTCTGTTAATTATCTTTAAAATTCATAAGGTGGATTTCCAGAGAAATCTGCGATTAAACCATGCGGATTTTCAAGATAGAATACCTCAAAAATAGGATTATCTGCTGTCTGGTACTGTCCCTTAACGATAGGATTGTTCATGCATCCTTCCTTTACACTCTTGTTGTCCTCAAATACTGCTTTGCCATGAAGGCGAATCCATGCGTATTCAGGGGAAGATACTGATACTTCTACTTCAGGATTTGCTAACATATCCTTGTAAACATCCTTTGTGTTGTTAGTACAGAACCAAAGCTTTCCGTCCTGCTCAAAACAGAACATGAATGGACGGCATTTTGCCTTTCCATCTCTTCCGACGGTTGCTAAATACTGAACCGGGTTTTTCTGTAAAAATTCTACTACTTTCTGCATTTTAAATTACCTCCTCGATATGTTGTAACAATGATTATTACATCTTGTAGATATACACTATCATCCGCTTAATGTAATGTCAATAGTTACATCAAACTTTTTGTAACTTTTTTTGTTACAACTCCTTTTGAAGATTTTACATTGATTATGAAAAACGAAAAGGCTCCGGAAATTGTGATGATATAATCACTCATCCGAAGCCTTCTGTAGGCTACTCTTCCTCTGTATACACTGCAATATCTTTTTTCACATCAGCAAGTGTCATTTCTGAAAGTTTTTCTTCCATTGCCTTCTGTACTTCTAACAGTCTCTTATCAAGAACATGGTGAATATTCTTTCCTACCGGACATTTCTGATTGGGATTCTCATGAAAATGAAACAGTTCTTCATCTGGTGCACATTCCACTGCTTTATACACATCGAGGAATGTAATCTGCTCCAATGGTCTGGTAATTGTCACACCGCCTGTCCCTCTTGCAACTTCAATAAGACCAGCAGCCTTTAATTGTTGCAATATTTTACGAACAATCACCGGATTAGTTCCAATGCTTGCTGCCATAAAATCACTAGTCATCTTCTGATCCGAAAATGTATCTATACAGGCAAACATATGGATTGCCATTGTAAATCTGCTTGAAATCTGCATTATAAACACCTCTCTTTGACAGTAATCATATCAAAAAACAGATGTAATTTCAATGGTTACATTGTTGTTGAAAACTTAATATAAATACAATCAATAGTCTGCTTTAGAAAAAACAGGAAGATACTTTACAAAATCTTCCTGTTTTCTTTTTGTTTTAGTAATATCCTCGTTCCTCCCGCCAGTCTTTCACATAACATCGGATTCCGATATAGACCACGTGCACAAGAATTAACAGTAGAATAAGGTTCATCGGAATGATTGATTTTATCCATTTTCCGAAGTAGATTGCAATAGTTGTACTCGTTATCGTCACCATAATACTGATGATATCCCAGCAATATTTCCGGTAGATTTTCCCCACCTGATAACCAATCCAGACTATAAGTCGCCCCTCCTCATCGTTACAAATAGCAACAAAGAAAAAAACAATTTTATGGTCTATCGACATCTCGCCAAATGGAATTTACCTAACGCAGCGATGCCCCGAACGCCCTTAGTTCTTCTCTCTTTTTCTCGCTCTTGTTTTCAGACCCATGTGCTGTAAACACACCCATGTTTTCAAGTCCAAGATAATCCAGAAAGTCTCCTTTGAACGAGAAAAGAGCACCCTCATACATATTAGCATCTCCGGAGCTAAGTATCATGGCAACTTTTTTCAAATTCTTCGGTCCTCTCGGATATGCCGCAGAATAAAATCTGTCGATTACACATTTTAGCTGACCGGATATGCCGTGATAATAAATGGGCGATGCAATAACAAGCATTTCTGCTTCTTTCAAAAGATTATATACTTCCTGCATATCATCCTTCTGAATACACTCACCGTGTCCTTTGCTATGACAGTATTCACATGCCAAACACCCACCTATCTTCTTTTTGCATACATCCACCACATCAACGATATGTCCTGCACTCTCAGCTCCTTTCTTAAATGCATTAACCATATCTTTTGTACTTCCCTGTGGATGTGGACTTCCATTTAATACTAATATCTTCATTTCCATCACCTTATCTTTTTATTCTTCAATCTTAGTAAGAGTACTATTTTACAATCTGTTTCGCCCACTTTTGAATTTCGTTATCAGAAGTAATCTATTTTTCTTCATTAAAGCGTACATTGAGTCCCGCATGAACCGTTTTTTTAGACATAAACCAATAAAATATAACACAAAATGCTAAAGCAAACACAACACCAAAAACATTTTGAATCACTCTAAGACTAACCGCTCCTTGTAGTCCATAAGTCTCTGCAGCAATGGCTAAAGCACCAAATGTGTTAAATACTGCCTGCCAGCCATATTGTGCTGAAAATCCTACACCGATTCCACCAAGAATTCCTATATATGCATAGATTGACGAAGGAAGCAGAAAATATAATACTGTAAAACATATAACACCTGCAATATTTCCGACAATCCTTTTACGGACTCTGTAGTGCATATCTTCCATAAACGGCAAAATCGTGGACATGGCCGCAATACCAGCCCACATTGCACGTGGCATATTACAAAGTTCTGCAATGCAAAGGACAATCGGTACGCATAAAATCTGACATATCTGCCATTTTGTTCTGGAAGAAGTGATATCAAATTCTTGTATCAGATCTTTCAGATTTCTTTTATAGGTTCTGTTTTTATGATTTCGATAAAATACAAAGCAGGTAAGTGCTGCACCTAAAGCCATTCCGACTAATCGCATCTGATAGCTTTTTCCCGTAACATCATAACCATATAGCAGCAGATACCCAAGAACCAATGTAGATTGATTAAACATGAATGGATTATGGCATCCGAACAGAATCAACACAGCCAGTGCCGCAATATTTAACAGCATTCCCAATACCGGTGAAAACTGATTTGCTAAATGCGGACATACAGTCATAATTACAAAGAACAAAGCCAAAAGCATCGTAGATTGTCCGGTGTGGATCCCCAGATCCGCATTCCGAAATACCATAAGGCATAATAAAACTACTACACCCACAATACTATTCTCATTTCCAAATAAGATACTGAAAATAGTAACAAATAAAAAACAAAATGCCATTGTAACAGCTATCTTTACCAAATATACCAGTATATGATATGATTTTTCTTTCACTGTTTCACTCTTTTTCAACAGATTTTTAGAACCTGCCTGATTTAACTGCAATTCCTGATAAAATGTCATGTAATTCCTCCTCCATCTGTTTTTCTTAAACTTATATGGCCTCATCTTTCTGTATTGGAAGCTCTACAACAAATCTGCATCCACCATATTCCCGGTTTTCTGCCTTGATTGTTCCTCCGGCACTATCTACGATCCGTTTCGCAAGTGCAAGGCCGAGACCATTTCCTTCTGCTTTGTGAGAACCGTCTGCCTGATAAAATTTATCAAATATTCTGGTTTTCACATCATCCTCTATTCCCGGTCCTTCATCTTCCAGAATAAACATTACAGAATCCTTTTCCTGCTTCAAAAACATCATAATTGTCCCCTTTGCAGGACTGAACTTAATCGCATTATCTAAAAGATTCATCCATATATGCATAAAAAGTCCCTCATTCCCAGTATATTTAACTTCCTCCAGCTCTACCTGGAAACCAATTTCTTTTTCTGTCCATTTTGTCTCCAGGGAAAGAAATGCCTGACGGATCTGTTCATCCAAACGATATTCTGTTTTTTTCATTGGTATGTTCTGATTCTCTAACTTGGATAACAGCAAAATATTTCCAACCAATCCGGAAAGCCTTTGGGTATTAAACAGGATTTTTTCTACATATTCCTCTTGCTCCTGAGACAGTTCTTCTCCCTGAAGAAGCATTGTATACCCTTCAATGGCATTGATCGGGGTCTTAAACTCATGAGAAACATTGGAGACAAAATCCATCTGCAGTACTTCTGTTGCACGAAGCTCTTTTGTCATCACATTAAAACTCTGGTAAGATTCTCCAACTTCTGCGATACGGCTGTTCGTTTCCAAGTGCTGTTCAAAATCTCCCTGCGAAACTTCCTTCATTGCTTTACTGAGTCTGGTAATTGGTTTCAGCAACCTTGCATTGATAAAGGAAGTGATCAGCCCTGCAATCAATGTATTAAAAATCAAAAGCCAGCCAAGCACAGGTATGCTACCAGGCAGATGAAAAAAATGATTCAAAAAAGCAAATAATAAAGCAGATATGACTGTTGAAAATACAAGTGCCAGCCAGATTGCACCAGTCAGACAGGATCGGATCCGCAATCCTTTTTCTTTCTTTTGTTCCATTATTTTTTCACCACCTTGTATCCAATTCCACGCATTGTTACGATTTCAAAATCAGGGTTATCTTTAAAACGCTCTCTGATTCTTCCTATATGTACCTCTATCGTATGTGGGTCTGCCTCCGTCTCGTATCCCCATACTTCATCCATCAACTGTTGTTTTGTAAATGTTCTGCCTGGCGAAGCTGTAAGCTTATATAAAAGCAGGAATTCTTTTTTAGGCAAAACAAGACTTTCCTTATCAGTTATAACCGTCATTGCATCATAATCAAACTCTGTTGAACCGATCACAATTTTGTGTTCATTCAGTATCTGTGCACGGCGAAGCAGTGCTCCGACTCTTAAAACCATTTCATTCACATTTACCGGTTTTACCATATAATCGTCACTTCCCGAAAGAAATCCCTGGCGCATATCATCAAAGGAACCTTTCGCAGTGATCATAAGTACCGGTATCTGATATCCTGCTGAACGGAGTTCCGACACCAGTTCATAACCATCCATAACCGGCATCATAATATCGGAAATGATCAGATCAATATACTCTTTATCCAATATTTCTAATGCCAGTGCTCCATCCGATGCACTTTTGACCTGATATCCATTCTTCTCAAGCACTTTTTGGAATAGCTGGCTTAATTCTTTATCATCTTCTACAATTAATATTTGAAACACGATCTTCTTCCTCCTTTATCAGAACAGATATCTTGCCCATCCAAGCAGATGCTGTACCAAAAGTATGTTTCTCTGACGCTTCTTTGTCAATTCAATTGGCTCTACATGATACGGATCACGATAGGTTCCATCTTCCAATACCTGTCGGGACACTCTTTCATATTCCATCATGCCTTCTTCCAACTGTTTATTAATCTCTTTGCTACGTATTACAAGCATCAGTTCCGTATCCAGATACGTGCTTCTCATATCCATGTTAAAGGAACCGATTACGGATAGGTCATCATCAATCAGGATGCTTTTTCCGTGGTAAGAATAGCCGCCTTCATACTCCCAGATATCAATTCCTGTATTTAAAATTCTGTTTCTGTTTCTCGCATAATCAGCAGAACCAAACGGATTTCCATTGTTGGCAACCGAATTGGTCATGATAGAAAAATCCGGAACTCTCTCCGCAATCTCTTTCCATGTATTATACATCATATCATTACAGATAATATATGGTGTATGAATTTTCACGCGCTCTTTTGCATTTTTCATTAGTTCTCCCAGTTGATACCAGACTACTGGTTCCTTGGGACCTGTGTGGATAGGATTTGACACTAATGCAATCTTTTCTGTCTCAAAAGTTTCGTCCGTGTAATCGGTATCGCAGATTCTTTCCTTATTCTCTTCAAAATATTTCTGATAGCCGTTCTGCAGCTCTAAAACTGCGTTCTTTACAGATTTTCTATTTGCCAGTTTTTTATTGTCATGAAAATAACCACTGTCTTCTTGTTCCCATATCGTTTCAAAATACTCTAACAACTGGTTAACTGAATTTTCTTTCTCAGGTTCATCGCAAACCACTAACACGTCTCTGTCATAGTTCTTATGTCCCGGAAAATCACCCAGAAAATAATTGTATGTATTTCTTCCCCCAAGAATATATCTCTTTCCATCTGCAATCAAATATTTATCATGCATTCTACCCATCATCTTCCATGGTTTCAACGGATTGGCCTTATTATATAGTTTAATTTCAACATTCTCATGGGAAGATAATCCATAGAAATACGGATTTCCTTCCATATCAATCCAGCTCTCCATTCCATCTACTAACAGACGAATATGTACACCCCTGTCTGCCGCATCATGCAGTGCTCCTAAGATCAATTTTCCACTTTCATCGGATTGAAATGCAAAAGTAGAAAGAATAATTTCCTTTTTTGCATTCTTGATCAAACGCACTCTTTGTAAAAGCGCTTCTGGATTCTTTTCTATGATTACTGCCCGTTCTGTATTTTCACTGCATTCGTTCCATGACCCATTTTTTGTTTCTTTTTTGGTTGTATTGGACACTTCCGGCTGCTTTTTATATGCAACGCAGATTCCGAGCAATTCATAAAAAGCCACACATAAAAAAATTGCCAGTATAACAAGAAGGATTTTACATATTTTATACTTTTTCATTGTACATCACCTGATTCCTTTTTATTTCATACTTATACAATACAAAGTCAATCTCAATTTAACCTCAACAAGGTTTGTTTTTTCATCCATGCAAAATCTTCTTTGTACAACAGACTGTTAGATATAGCAAAAACGGCCTTTCAAAAACAGTTAACTTCTAAATCAACTGTTTTTTGAAAGGTCGTTTCATCAGATTCTTATAGCAATCCAGCAAATAATCTCATAAATAATTGTCCCAGTCGCAAATATGCACTTCGTCCGGTTTGATATTGGTCTGTCACATCACGACATTCTCCCATCGTTCTTATCAGATCATTTTTTATTTCCACAACTGCCTGACAATCTGCCATAAAACAGCCGTTTTCAAAATGGTGATATAAACTTCTATAATCCAGATTAATTGTTCCACAAGTTGCCATACAGTCATCTGCCACACTCATTTTTGCATGACAGAAACCAGGAGTCCACTCATAAACACGAACACCATGTTTAACTAATCCATGATAAAAAGAACGAGTTATATTATAAATGAATTTTTTATCAGGGATACCAGGTGTGATAATTCTTACGTCTACCCCTCGCTTAGCAGCCAGACATAACGCATGCGTCATTTCATCTGTTATGATTAGATATGGAGTCATAAACCAACAATATTTTTCAGCTTTATTTATCATACTGATATAAACTTCTTCTCCTACTTGCTCATTATCCATAGGGCTGTCTGCATAAGGTTGAACAAACCCAGTTTGCTGTGCCGCATAATCATAGTGGAAAAGGTATTTACTAAAATCAGAATCATTAGCATCCTTATCACTTACTGCATTCCACATTTCCAAAAATGTCACCGTAAGCGACTGAACAGCATCTCCTTCTAAACGAATACCTGTATCTTTCCACTGTCCATACGGGTGTGTGTAATTAAAATATTCGTTTGCTAGATTATATCCACCTGTAAATCCGACTTTTCCATCAATAACTGTTATTTTTCTATGATCACGATTGTTCAAAAACAGATTTAAACCTGGCATAAACGGATTGAATACACGGCAATGAATTCCTATTGCCTCCATTTTTTTCACAAAATCTGTGTTAATAAAGCCTATAGAACCCATATCATCGTAGAATACTCTAACTTCCACACCTGCTTTTACTCGCTCTTCCAGAACATCTTGAATCTTATGCCATGCTTCAGCGTCTTCTATCGCATGATATTCCATAAAGATAAACTTCTGTGCTTTCTCCAAATCCTTAAGCTGTGCCTCTAATCCTTTCACTGCTTCATCAAAATACACAATATCCGTATTCTGATAGATTGGATACTGCGAATTTCTTTGTATGTAACTTGCTATATTTCCTGCTTTCGGAATTGTTTCTTTTATTCTGCTCAAACACTCCTGACTGTCCGGAAGCATTGGTAACAATTTGCTATCAATTTCTGCATATCGCTCACGCATTTTATGTGTGCCACCATTCAAACCAATCAACAAATACAGGCCTACACCCATAATTGGGAAAATTAGAATTAAAATGACCCAGGGCATTTTCATAGAGGATGTCTTATTTGATGCGTACAATCCCAAAACCAAGATCCCACTCAAAATCCTTGTAAATAAATTTATGATTTCTGCATATTCATTCAAGCGTGTTACGATAGTAATAATAAAAATCACTTCCAGAAGAATGCAGATTATGGAAAAACACAGCCGTTTTACCCCATTTTTTGTTTTTGCTTTGCCCTCTAAAGTATCTTGTTTCATATATATTCCACCTTCCTACTTGCTCAGTTTTCTCCCTAAATTTCGTGGAACATACCAAAGTTGATGTTCCAATGTTGCCCAGAAATCCATACCATTGGTTCGAATCTGTAATTATACACGCATAGGTGTTTTACCCTTAGCAAAAAATACTGGTATTTCAACAATCATATGATAGCTTCGATAACCATTCGATTTTGGATTTTTTATATAATCTTTTATTTCAATAACTTTAATATCATCCTGTTATCCTCCCAAATAGATTGAAATATGTCAATGAGTTTTTTTCTTGAACAATAGTAGAGCACAATTCTTTTATTTTCACTCTTTTTTGAAATAGAACAACACCACAGCAACAACTCAAATCGACTTAAAATTCCAGACTATTCGCATTCAGCAAGAAATACTTCATTCCCATGATGACAAAACCTTCATCATTTCTCCAAGGCTTTTTGCTGCCATTTACAATGACGATCTTCTTGAAAGAGTCCGGGATATTACGCAGAGAATTGAACTCCTGCGTCTGTTTTTCTTCCGAAGTCATGTCATATGCAACCTGGATATAGTATCTCTGGTTTCCTTGATTCACCACAAAGTCAACCTCCAACTGCTTGCGAACACGTTTGCCCTCTTTATCCTTATCGAAGATATCCACGACACCCACATCAACATTGTAGCCACGGATCAACAGCTCGTTATAAACAATGTTCTCCATGATATGAGTAGGCTCCTGCTGTCTGAAATTCAGACGTGCATTTCTCAGTCCCAGATCCGTAAAGTAGTATTTCAGATTTGCACCGATATACTTTCTGCCCTTAATATCGTATCGGCTTGCCTTGGAAATCAAAAAGGCATCTGTCAAATAGTCGATATGCTTGGAGATGGTTTTATTAGCATAAGTCATCTGGCGCTCACTGGCAAAGGTATTGGCAATCTTTGAAGGGTTGGTCGGTGCGCCGATTGCAGATGCAAGCACATCAACCAGAATCCCAATCTCATCCACGTTCTGAATCTTATTTCTTTCAATAACATCCTTCAGATAGACATTTGCAAAGATGTTCTTCAGATAGTCCGCTTTCTGTCGTTCGCTCTGGAAACTTACGATCTGCGGCAATCCTCCGTAGATCATGTAGTCATCCCATGCATCATCATAATCGCCGTCATAGACAGAATAAAACTCTGCAAAGGAGAGAGGGTAGATTCTAATCTCATCACCTCTGCCACGGAATTCGGTCACAATGTCGCTGGACAGGAACTTGGAATTACTTCCGGTGACATACACATCAATATTGCTCATGCGGAGCAGGCTGTTCAGCACTTCCTCAAATTGTGACATAAACTGCACTTCATCAAGAAGCAGATAGTATTTGCCATCGTCTTTCATGGCATCTTTGATGTACTTGAAACACACCTTAGGATCTCTTAGTTCCTCATTTTCAATACCGTCCAATGCAATCTCAATAATATGATCAACATCAACGCCGTTCTCCAGTAAGTATCTCTTAAAGATGGTAAACAGCAAAAAGGATTTGCCACATCTACGAATGCCGGTAATCACCTTTATCATTCCATTATCTTTTCGCAGGGTCAGCTGCTGTAGGTAAGCGTCTCTTTTAATCTCCATCGTCACGCTCCCCATTTCCGTGCATCTGCACATTTTTTAGTAATGAGATTCTATCACAGAATGACGTGAATTTCAATATGTATTCCCATTTTATGTGCGTCTACACACTTTTATGTAATATTGATAAATATATTTTCAGATTTTTTTGATTGCAGTGTCTATAATCGGCTACTCCAATCGTTATTATAGGTAAACAACAAAAAGAAGATGGTTTCGATGTTTCATTAAATATGTTCGTTAGTCTTTTACGTTGTATGAATGAAAGGGGGCACATTTTATGAAGAAGATTATGAGTCTTTCTTCTGGACTGCCAGCTGATGAAACTCCTCAGACAAGT
The DNA here is from genome assembly GCA_003584705.1 of Lachnospiraceae bacterium GAM79. Taxonomy (GTDB): domain Bacteria; phylum Bacillota; class Clostridia; order Lachnospirales; family Lachnospiraceae; genus Acetatifactor; species Acetatifactor acetigignens. Next base: position 1,072,809 of record AP018536.1, on the reverse strand, counting down.
ATACTCGTATGACGAAGACCGTGAAATACCACATCCGGCAGTCCTTCCCTTATTCTGTAGCTTTATTCATTGTTAATGGCTCGCCTGCCGATATTGCTTTCTGATTGAACGAGGGTTTCCTTTGTTTTTGATTGGGAAAAACGCAAATTCAGGCAATATATGATGACAAAATCCGCATTCCATCTTTCCATAAAAAATACAGCCCTGCCATAAACAGGACTGTATCATAATACCACTTAAAATTACTACTTATCTTAAGGAGCAGCTCTATGTCTGTATCCCGAAAGAACACAAATTGGCAGAATATTCTCAGCTGAGTCTTTCACAGCTTAACGGTTTTAACTGCCTTCTTCGTGATGAAATCGGTTTCTGGACAAATCTGGTAAAGAGCAAAATGCCAGCATCCCGCTTTCTGATACAGACAGATGAATTTGAGTTTGAAGAATTGGTCAGGACTTCCACATTATTATGTTTTTCCAGCAGTAAAACACCCGGCTCAGAGCAGACTCTGAAAGGACGGAAACGGATTCCCTTAACTGATCCTGAAGTAAATGTTACCTATCACCTGATTAGTTCCGCTATGCTATTTAGACAGATTGAATATTTTCAGGCTATCATTGAAACAGGGAACTTTTATCAGGCTGCTGAAAAATGTAATGTTTCCCAATCAGCTATTTCCCAACAGATAAAAAAGCTGGAACAGGAGCTTGGGGTAAAACTTCTTGACAGACATAACCGGCCCTTCTCACTGACACCAGCAGGAGAATAGGTGTAATGGTGTCTTGGCATCCTACGAAGTATATAAATGAAAAACTCTGGGTCACGTTTCCCCTTAAAGGCTGTACGAGTGTAATATTCATCTGCTTGTGTATTTCCTCTAAACAAGTCTGTATATCCATACATGGTCATTATGGCTTGGTTGACCTTAGTCTTTGCCAGCCAGACTGTTTTTGTAGATAAGTCACAATTCTTTGCAATCTTTGATATTGATAGTTCCTCTACAAAGCCTCTTAACATTTCTTTCCATGTGTCCTCTGAAAGATGAGTGTATCGAAGACTGTCTCCATAATTTTCAGACCATGAACTATTACAATCTTTACATCGGTATCGTTGCATACCTGTGCTGGTATATCCATTTTTCTTGTAGTTGACTGAACCACACTTGATACAACAATAAACCTTGCTGTTTTCTTTTGACACAGGATGCTTATTTGATTGTAGAGGTGTTGTAGGTTCTGTATTTGATATGTTCCTACTTAGTTGATGATAGAGCTGTTTTTGTTCCTCTGGTGTAAGGTTATCTAAAATATCTTGCAGTTCTTTATTGGTGAGTGCCATGGCATGAACCTCCTTGCATAAACAAAATTCATACCCTTAAATGCACCCTATGAATATAAAAAGGCTTCCCAGATTATCTGAAAAGCCTTATGGTATTGTATTTGAATTTGGACTACTTGATTTTCTAATTGCATACGCAATTCGTGAAATGTATAATTATACTGTTGATACATCAGACACGCAAATGTAAATAGGGACTATTGTAATATAAAAATATATTAAATTAAAAGGAGTCACTCAACTACATGGCAGATAAAATTTACCGCGTTCCTACTATATATAATGAAATGGAAAAAACAACTGCTCCTCTGACAGTCCGGGTGCCGGGTTCGAAGAGTATCACGAACCGCAGTCTCCTGCTGGCTATGCTGGCAGATGGCGAATCGACCTTGCGCGGAGTATTGTTCTCCGATGATTCCAGGCATTTTCTGCAGTGTGTACAGGATCTGGGATTCGAAACAACAGTGGATGAAGACAGCTACGTGGTCACTGTCAGGGGCCTGGGCGGAAAAATCCCCTGCTCCGATGCTTCCCTGAATGTAGGCAGTGCCGGGACCGCAGCCCGTTTTCTGACGGCTACCCTGGGTGTCTCTGAAGGAATCTTCCATATGGATGCCTCCGAACAGATGCGCAAACGTCCCATGGCTCCGCTTTTATCCTCTCTGAAAGAGCTTGGCTGTGAGATCACCTGCGAAAGGGAAGACGGACATTTTCCCTTTATTCTGACAGCCCACGGGTTCGGACAGGATCATATTTCCATCGATATCGGACACAGCAGTCAGTTTCTGAGTGCGCTGCTGATTGCTTCGACTTTGTCTTCGGAAGATTTTATGATTCAGGTAGAGGGTACCCATGGGATGGCGTATATCGAAATGACACAGAAGATGATGGAGCAGTTCGGTGTCTGCGTGGAGCGTCCCGTCCCGGATCAGTTCCGTATTCCCGCCGGTCAGCATTATAAAGCATTAGATTATCAGATTGAGCCGGATGTCTCTGCCGCCTGTTATTTCTATGCGATGGTACCGCTACTGGGGATCCCGGTCTGTGTAGAGCATGTGCATTTTGAAAGTCTGCAGGGAGATGTGGAATTCCTGCGTATCTTAGAGAAAATGGGATGTACTGCACAGGATACGGAAAAAGGCGTCCTCCTGCTGCCTCCTGCCGGTTTGCCGAACGCCGGATCACAGGCTCCCGCTTTCCACGGTATCACGACGGACATGTCCTCCTGTTCCGATCAGACGATCACACTGGCAGCCATCGCGCCGTTTGCCGACAGCCCCACCTGTATCACAGGCATCGGGCACATCCGTTTCCAGGAGAGTGACCGCATCCATGCCATCTGTACAGAACTGACCCGTATGGGCATCCGCTGCGAAGAGACGCAGGACAGCATCACCATCTATCCGGGGACGCCAAAGCCCTGTACCGTAGCCACCTACGACGACCACCGCATGGCTATGGGGTTTGCCCTGACTGGGCTCCGGGCCGAAGGTATCGTGATCGACGATCCCGGATGCTGCCGCAAAACTTTCGAGAACTATTTTGAAGTACTGGATCAGGTGATTGCGAAGATAATCGAAATGTAGGAATAGAATCATCCGTACTCACATAAACTATAAGTGGTTGCGCTGTGTTGCTTGCGAGGTACACAGCCAGGGGAGCCCATGCGTGGGCTCCTTTTTCACGTACAATTCACAAAGCATCCCGATATACCCGCATCACATTTCCCCAGAAAATCCCATCCAGCTGGTTTTCCGTAAAGCCGGCTGTTTTTAGTCTGTCCCACAATACCGGCATTGCCTCCGCACCGGGAAGAGCCGGATTTGTGGGGATGCCGTCGAAGTCACTGCCCAGACCCAGTATTTCCATACCGCCGACATCAGTGATATGTCTTGCCTGCCGTATCAGTGCTTCCCACAGCACCTCTGGATCTTTGCTTCCGCCATCCACCAGAAATTTATCATAATAGTTCAGTCCCATACAGCCGCCCCGCTCCGCCAGTCTGCGGACCCGGTCATCCGTCAGATTCCGGAGGGACGGACATACAGCCCTTGCGTTGGAATGGCTTGCCACGAAGGGCTTCTTCGTACATTCCCATACATCGTCAAAGCCGGCATCCGACAGATGGGAGACGTCCGGGATCATTCCGAGACGCTCCATCTCTGTGACAAAATCGCGGCCGGTTTCCGTCAGACCACACGCCGCATCCCTGCCATCGGATCCACGTATCCCAGTCTCACCTTTCTCCGTCTCTATCGCCGTTGTCGGATTTTCCCCCGCACAGCTGCTCCTCCCGGTTCCCGGTATTTTCTCCTGAACAGATTTCTCCGTTAGTCTCCCATCTACGTCGCCCCTGCTCTGCCCCAGACACCGACGCGTGGCTGGCCACCCCAGTTCATTCCGATAATTCCAGGTTAACGTCAGCATCCGCACCCCCATGTCATACAGTTCCCGTAGCCTCTCCAGACTTCCGCCGCAGACCGCCCCTTCTTCCACCGTCAAAAGTGCCGACAGTTTCCCACAGGCTTCATTTTTCAAAATGTCTTCATAGCACAGTACCGGGACAATCCGGTTCTTGTTTTTCTCCAGCTCCGTCCGGTAGACCTCATACAGAGCACACACCCGCTCCCAGGGTGTCGGTGTGCACTTTCCGATATCCACAAACAGGGCGAAATTCTGCAACAGATATCCGCTCTCCTGCATCCGCTTAAGATCCAGATGGCCGCTGTTTTTCCAAAGTTCCCCGCCCCGGTCCGCCAGTTCGGATATGGTGTCGCAATGCATATCTATGATCTTCATGTTTTCTCCTGATCCCCTATGAAAAAGAGAGCATCCACAGCTCTATGTTCCTGCCATGAATACTCCCTCTTACTTTCTTTGTTCAGTTTATGCTGTTTTCCGCAAAAAATGTCTTAGTTCTCCTGACCCTTTACTGCGAAGCATACGCCGGTGTCATCAGGCTTGTCCTCATCGAACTTGTAGTCCTTGCCGGGCAGTACTGCATTCAGGATAATACCGGTCAGTGCACCAACTGCCAGTCCGGACAGGCTGATGGTGATCTCTCCGATGTGGAATGCGATAGCACCTGCTGCACTGTAGTTGATACCGATGGACAGTACCAGGATCAGAGCGGCGATGATAACGTTACGGCTCTTGGTGAAGTCTACCTGAGTCTCTACGATGTTACGAACACCGACTGCAGAGATCATACCATACAGTACCAGAGATACACCACCACAGGTAGCAGTAGGCATACATCCGATCAATGCTGCTACCTTCGGGGAGAAGGAGAACAGTACAGCGAAGCCTGCTGCAATACGGATAACTCTGGGATCGAATACCTTGGTCAGAGACAGTACACCGGTGTTCTCACCGTAAGTGGTATTTGCAGGAGCGCCGAACAGGGATGCAATAATGGTAGCCAGGCCATCACCTAACAGCGTACGATGTAATCCGGGCTCCTTGATATAGTTGATACCAACAGTGGAAGAAATAGCGGAGATATCTCCGATATGCTCTACCATGGTAGCCAGTGCGATCGGCATAATGGTGATCACGGAAGTAATTAACAGAGAAGTGTTACCATCGGACAGTGCCCAGAAAGCAGTCTCATTCCAGTGGATGGGAAGTCCGATCCATGCAGCCTCCGCAACGGGTGCGAAATCCACACGGCCTAAGATAGCTGCCAGCACATAAGAACCGACAACACCGATGATGATCGGAACGATCTTCACCATTCCCTTACCCCAGATATTGCAGATCACTACCAGTGCGATAGCAACCACTGCGATCAGCCAGTCTGCGGAACAGTTGTCGATAGCGGACTGGGACAGGGTCAGACCGATGGCAATGATGATGGGGCCGGTTACGATGGGCGGGAAGAAACGCATTACCTTGCCGGTACCGAAGATCTTGATTAACAGGGATAATACCAGATACAGCAGACCTGCGCAGGCCACGCCGAAGCAGGCATAAGGAAGCAGTGCGGAATTGTCCGCTCCGTCTGCCATAGGGGCAATCGCGGCATAACCGCCTAAGAATGCAAAGGAAGAACCCAGAAATGCGGGTACCTTTCTCTTGGTCAGCAGATGGAACAGTAAAGTTCCCAGACCTGCAAATAACAGTGTTGTGGAAACATCCAGACCTGTCAGCATGGGTACCAGAATGGTGGCACCGAACATTGCAAACATGTGCTGAAGTCCCAGCAGAAGCATCTTGGGCATGCCCAAGGATCTGGCATCGTAAATGCCGTTTTCGCCGAGTGTAGTCTTCTCGCTCATTTTTCTCCTCCTGTGTCATAGACATGTGAACATGTAACTATTTTTCGTCGCATAAATTCGGGCAGATAGTCCTCTATCTGCCCTCACCTATGTGACTCTATTAGTTACATGATAGCTTTTCACCGTTCTACAGTCAAGAGGAAAATCACTCCACCGCATGCTCTTTCAGGAAATCCAGCCAGATAGGAATATACTGTGCCTTCAGATGCACACCGTCATAAGTATAGGAAGCCACCATTCCACCGGTCTCGTCACAGATCAGCGGATTTACATCCAGGAAAAATATCTTCCGGTCATCCGCCAGCTTTGCGATTTCTGCATTTCTGGCTTCGATTCCTTCGTTGGTGATATAGTCCCCCTGTTCGGAGCGTTCCGTTGTTACTTTCATGATGGCCTGCAGATAGATCACCGCATCCGGCTGCAATTCCTGCAAATGCTGTACCGCTTCCCCGTAAGCCTTCATAAAAGATTCCACTGTGCCGGTACCCATTTCGTTGATACCGATCATCAGATAGATCTTGGCAAACTGCTTCTCCGACAAGGCTTCCTCCACCGTGATCTTTTTCTTCTGTCCAGGCACCGATACAATGGCACTGTCGAACATCTTGTAGACTGTCAGTCCGGTGGAAGCATAAAACGTGGATGTCTCCTCCAGTCCGCCGTACTCATACATGCCTACCGTCCGGGAATCCCCGATAAATACCGCATCATCAAAATAACTGTCATCCACCGTGTGATAGACCACTTCCTGCGGTATCTCTTCCACAGGAACCGTCGCGGCGGGATCCTGCGTCTCTGTTCCGGTGGTCTCCGGCATTGCGGCCTCTTCTCCCATGGCGGGACTCTGCACCGTACCCATCGTCTGATCCGTCTGGTTCCCGTCACTCACTGTATCTCCGGTCTGTACGTTTTCCCCCGGCACATTGCCGGATACGGATCCCGTTGCATCACTCTGTTCCCCGAATATTCCCGGCCATTTTCCTTCCACCAGCTGCTCCGCCAGAAGCACTCCTTTCGTATAGGTCTCCTGCAGCGGTTCCGTATATACCTGCCAGTTATCCGTCCAGGTAAAGAATACAATTCCCGCCAGCAAAAGACATCCCAAAAAGGAGTATTTATGCAATTTTTCCTTCATTTTCGACCAAATATTTTTATTTTCTGCATGATTCATTGCATAATGACCTTTTCCTAAAAGCTAAAATACATAAAAGGATTATTTCCTTCTAATAAAAGTCTCCAGATGCAATACCAGAAGAGCCCCGCCAGAAGCACCTTCACCGGCAGCTTATCCTGCCACTTATGGTACAGCTTCTCAATGACCGGTGTGCAGGCCAGTCCAGAGACCAGAAGCAGTCCTCCATAGGTACTGAGTGCCTTCCAGGCATCCTCGTAACCGCCGCTGAAGCCCGGTACCAGCCACAGCATCTTATCCAGATAGACCTGTAACTGTGACAGGTCCGTGATAGCAAAGCACATCCAGCTCATTGGGATGACCAGCCACAGATAAATGTGCGGCAGTACCTTCATTTTATGTACAAATTTTAATCTGCCCAGCTGCCGTTCCAGTACGATGCAGATCCAGAGCAGTCCGCCCCAGCAGAAGAAGTTCCAGCCGGCACCATGCCAGAAAGCGGTCAGCATCCATACCACCAGGAGGTTAAAAATCGTGCGAAGCTCTCCCTGTCTGCTGCCGCCTAACGGAATATACACATATCGGCAGAACCACTGTCCCAACGTCATATGCCATCTGCGGTAAAAATCCCGGACACTTCTGGCCATATAGGGTCTGCGGAAGTTGGCCGGCAGTTCGATCCCCATCATCCGGCCCAGTCCCATGGCCATCAGGGAATAGCCCCAGAAATCAAAATAGATCTCCATGGAATAGGCGATGGCTGCCAACCATGCTAACGGTGTCGAGATGCTTTCAAATCCGGTCACCTGCACCTCGTGCCACAAGATTCCCACCCGGTCTGCCAGTAGCACCTTGGCCGCCAGTCCCAGAATAAACAGCTTCATACCGTCTTCCAGCCCCCGCACCGTGAAAGTGCGCTCCGTCAGGCTGTCCGAGATATCGCCATATCTTGTGATCGGTCCGGAGATCAGTTTCGGGAACATGCTCACATAAGTAGCAAACTTCAAAAAAGAATACTCCCTGCTCACCTCTCCCCGGTACACATCGATCTGATAAGACAATATCTGGAAGGTGTAAAAGCTGATCCCCAGCGGCAGCCCCGCAGAGCCTCCCCAGTCCTTGAACCAGAGCAGTACCGCCAGATTCGCACCAAGTGTCAGGATCAGCAAAAGCTTTTTCCGCCACAACGTCTTAGGACTGCGTTTTGCCAGATGAAGACCCAGAAAATAATTGCACAATATAGATATCATTAAAAGGGGAAGATACCTGACGTCTCCCATGGCATAAAAAACAATGCTTCCCACGAGCAGTGTCAGGTTCCTGTATTTGCGAGGTGTGATCCCGTAGACGATCAGAAAGATCGGCAGGAACCACAGCAGAAATTCAATGCTGCTGAATATCAAAAAAATCACATCTTTCTATTTCTGTTTATCTGTCTTACTATCATAGTAGCTTGAAACCGTTTCTATTACAACAAAACAATTCTTAATTTTAAATGACAGAATTTTACAACTGCTTAATCTTTTTGCAATTTTTCACCGCATCGTTTACAATAGTTTTAACACCACAGGGCTGCGCCCGAGAAAGGATATTTTCCATGAAAGAACAGTTATATACCATCCCTTTAAACGATGCCGTAAATGCACAGGACGAATGCCCTTTCTGCTTTATCCACCGCAGTATTGAACAGGATCTTCTGGATTTCGTGTTAGGCTCCGGTTCCTCTTATATGGAAGCGGACATCCGCGAACAAACCGACAAAGCAGGCTTCTGCCGGTATCATTTTCAGAAAATGTTCGACTACGGCAATACTCTGGGCAATGCCTGGATCTTAAAGACCCACTACCAGCGCATGATCCGGGAAATGCAGCAGGAATTTGCCTCCTTCCGCCCCGGCAAAAGCTCTCTCCTGGGTAAATTCAAAAAAGCCGAAGGCAATGAAAATACCATCGGCATGTGGATCCGTGCAAAAGAGGATTCCTGCTATATCTGTTCCCAGTATAAAGATACCTACGCCAGATATCTGGACACCTTTTTCTACCTGTGGAAAAATGATGAAAACTTCCGCAATAAAGTCATAAACGGCAAAGGCTTCTGCCTCCCCCACTTCGGCGATCTCTGCGAAGCCGCTGACCGCAAGCTTTCCGATAAGGAAAAACAGGACTTTTACGATCAGTTGCTGCCGGTCATGGAATCCAACATGCAGCGCATTTCCGAAGACGTCTCCTGGCTGGTGGAAAAATTCGACTATCGCAACAAAGACGCCGACTGGAAGAGCTCCAGGGATGCCATCCAGCGCGGTATGCAGAAATTAAAAGGCGGATATCCCGCAGATCCCGCCTATAAGATGTCTAAATAACCACAAAATTTATTCAAAAATACGATGCAATTATGATGCTATTTTTCCGTAATTTCTTCGTCAGAGGGCTGTCCGGACCGTTCCGCCAGTCTTCTGCTTAATTGCAGATACTCCAGAATTTCCTCATACAGCATCTCCGGCTGAAAGGCATCTTCCAGGATTCTCTCGTTCATCAATCCCTTAATGGTCAGTTCCATCATCTTACGAAGTTTCACCACGTCTTCCGCAGCCGCATATTTTCCCAGATCCGCTCTGGCATAAATATTCTCATAAGCCTCTTCCATCTGCTGTTTTCGCTCTTCTACCGCCACCAGTGCCTCATTGACATTCTCTGCCTGTGCCCGGTTCAGGAACGGCTGCAGATAAGGATAACCGCACATGGCATGCATTTTCCCGGTCTCCACCTGCTGCATCAGAGTGAACAGATCCGTCTCCTTCGCATCTACCGCTGTGGACAATTCCAGCAACAGATACCGCACACTGTAGTCATAGACAAAAGCATAGACTCCCAGCTTGTTCTCAAAATAATGAAATAATAATCCCTTACTGATGGCTGCCTCCCGCACGATATCATCCGTACTGGCATGACGGTAACCGTTCAGGGCAAATACCTTCAGAGCTGCATTGATCATCCGGTCCTGTTTTTCTTTTTTTAAATCAAAAAATTTCTCATTCATATCGCAACATATCCCTTTTCATTTTCATCAATAAGGTTTATTATGTAACTGTATGGGCATATGCATGAAATTCAGACCAGTTACATACACTACAACATGGAAGGAGCAACCCTATGGCTAAAAAATTTGGCAAATTTCTGCTGTTTACCGCAGCAGTAGGTACCGCAGCCGCAGCTGCTTACTACTATATGCAACAGAAAGATTCTCAGCTGAAGGAATCTTCCGATGCAGATGATGATTATGATGATTTCCACGAGGATCTGGACAAGAGTACCAAGTTCTCCCGCAATTATGTTCCTCTGAATACACCCGTGCAGACCTCTGCCCCGAAGGAAGAGACAGGCACAGAGTCCACACCGGCTTCCGAAGAGGCGGCACCCGCTTCCGCAGAGGCATCTGATTTCACACCGCTCACCGATCAGGCTACCGGATTGTCCGGCGAAGAGGGCGAGACCGTCGAAGACGTGGAAGAGTTCTTCGATGAAGAAGATGCCGAGGACGAAGAGCCTCCCGTAAATGAAGAATAATCGTTCTATTTCGAAGGTCTCAGAGCCATGCTTTTTGCAAGCGTCTGAGACCTTCCTGCATTTCCGCCTCATCAATACTTCCAAAGCCCAACAGCACGGTAGCTTTCCGCATTGTGGCTTCCACCATATTCTCTGACATCCCATAGGCTTTCACTTTCTCAGCCGCTGCTCTCTCCAACAGTTCCTGTTCCGTGACATTCCCTTTCGCTGTCAACAGAAGATGCAGTCCCGCATCCTCCCCGGAGATCACAAACTGCTTCTTAAACGGTTCCAGCCCGGCCAGCAGCAGGTCATGTTTGGCCCGGTAGCGCATCCGCATTTTATTCAGATGCCGCTCGAAATACCCGTCCCGGATAAATTCATTCAGGATCCGCTGGTCGATTCTGGACACCGTGCAGGAATAAAAAGAGCAATCCCTGCGGTAGATATCCAGCAGATCCCCCGGCAATACCATATAGCTGACACGGATTGCCGGTGCAATAGCCTTGGAAAATGTACCGATGTAGATCACTTTTCCCTTTTCATCGGAAGATTGCAGGGAAGGAATAGGCTTGCCCCGATACCGGAATTCACTGTCGTAATCGTCCTCGATCAGATAACGATCCGGCTCCCTTTCCGCCCAGCGAAGGAGTTCTGCTCTCCTGCCGATGGTCATGACCGCACCGGTGGGATACTGGTGGGAAGGCATCACATAGGCCACTCTGACAGGCAGTCCCGAAAGTCTGTCCGCCCGCATTCCCTTATCATCCATGTCTACCGTGTGAATGCGATAGGCAAAAGATTCAAAGATGCGGTATGCCCGCTTGTACGTGGGATTCTCCATGGCAATGCCCACATGTCTGCCCAGTATTTTCTCCAATAGCAACAGCAGATAATCGTTTCCTGCTCCTACAATGATCTGTTCCGGGCGGCAGTTCACCCCCCGGGAAGAATGCAGATACCGGCTGATGGTCAGCCGCAGATCATAATCTCCCTGAGGTTCTCCCTGCGCAAACAGGTCACTGTTGTTGTCATTCAGAATATTCTTCGTGATCCGCTTCCATACGCCCACAGGGAAACCGTTCATATCAATACCATAAGGAGAAAAATCAATGCATCCCTCTTCCGGAACAGATTCTTCTCCTGAAGTGTCCGGCTCCGGTTCGTTCTCTTCCCGCGGTTCCATGGCAAATATCCCTTCCAGACGGCAGACAAAATAGCCCTTATAAGGTCGTGCCTCGATATATCCCTCGCTTAACAGTTGGTCGTAGGCATAGTCCACAGTGCTTCTCGCCACCTGCAGATATTCTGCCAGAGAACGCGTGGAGGGAAGCCTCTCTCCTGCCAGAAGCTTCCCTTCCCTGATTTCCTGTCGTATATGCTCATATATCTGCTGGTACAGACATTTGTCACTGTCTGTACGCAGCCGGATCGTCATATCATACATGTTATCTTCCTACTTTTTCTGGTTCTTTAACTTCTCCAGAATCTGGTCTTTCAACTCTCTTGCCTTGTCCTTGGTACGGGCATTGGCAGAAGGAGAAGTCAGGATCGTGGCTACCATACGGCTGGCCACATCATATTTCTGGAATCTGGCAGCCAGTACCGCAATCAGAAATTCTACCGTGATCTCATCCATGCCGCACATGGGGAAGCCTTCGGTCTGCAGTGCCTCCGTAAAACCGGTGTAAGCATTCTTCAGATATGCTTCCTCCATGGTCTTCACTTCCCGGAGTCTGGCCATATCCGTATCCCCGGACTCTTCCATATACTCCTGATAACCACGCATCAGCCATCCGCTCTTCAGACAGATATAAGCCTTTTCACTGGCATGGGCCCGTTTTACCACAGCGTTGGCCAGGCAGAGCTTATAGCGCTCAATGGCTTCTTCATAGCTGTAAATATCGTCATCGTAGGTATGCAGCTGCACTTTACTGCTGATATTTTCCTTGATCTGCTTTATATAAACCTTATTCAGGCTGTTGAAATACCGGTTCAGTGCTGCATAGCCGCAATGCGGACACAGAATAACATCATATTTCACCGCATCAATGCCTTCGTATTTTGCACGAAGATCCTGATCGGTACTTAAAAGTCTTGCCTTTCCGGTCTTCATGATCTTAGCCGGGAAATCTTCTCCGCAGACAGGACAGGTAAATGTCTTGTCAAAGATCAGATCCTTTTCTTCTATTTTTGGGGCCTCGGCTGCTGCCTTCTCTTCTTTTTTATCCTGTCCGTAAATATCCATGTTCTCCAGGTCATCCAGACCCAGACCGGCCAGTCCAAACAATTTGTCCGACATATGTCTCTCCTTTTCTTTTGTACTGTCCATTCCCGGTGACAATACGAATACAACTTTCCCGATTCCCCTTATCGGTTGTCCTACTGCTTACTTAGGCAGTACATAAGAACTCTTCAAAGATACGATACGGTTAAATACCAGTTCTCCCGGCTTGGTATCCTTGTAGTCCACGCAGAAGAAGCCCTGTCTTACGAACTGGAAGCGGTCATACGCCTGTGCCTGTGCAAATGCAGGCTCCAGACGGCACTCTGTCAGTGTGGTCAGAGAATTGGGGTTCAGATTCAGACTTCCGTCTTCATTGTATACACCCTTCTCTTCATCGATGATATTCTCATACAGGCGCACCTGTGCTTTTACAGACTGCTCTGCACTTACCCAGTGGATCGTTCCCTTTACTTTACGTCCATCGGGGCTGTTGCCTCCGCGGCTCTCCGGATCATAGGTGCAATGTACTTCCACGACTTTTCCGTTCTCGTCCTTGACACAGCCGGTGCATTTTACGAAATAAGCACTCATCAGGCGCACTTCGTTGCCGGGGAACATACGGAAATATTTCTTGGGAGGCTCTTCCATGAAGTCCTCTCTCTCAATATACAGTTCTTTGCCGAAGGGAACCTCGCGGCTGCCCAGAGCTTCGTTTTCCGGATTGTTGACTACAGGCAGCATCTCCGTCTGTCCTTCGGGATAGTTGTCAATTACCAGTTTCACAGGATCCAGAATAGCCATCATACGGGGTGCCTTTGCCTTCAGATCCTCACGGATACAATACTCCAGCATTGCATAATCTGCGGAAGACTGTGCCTTGGAGATACCGCACAATTCTACGAACTTCTTGATGGATTCCGGTGTGAATCCTCTTCTGCGCAGTGCTGCGATGGATACCAGTCTGGGATCATCCCAGCCGTCCACGATGCCCTGTTCTACCAGCTTCTTGATATAACGCTTACCGGTCACCACATTGGTCAGGTACAGCTTTGCGAATTCGATCTGCTTGGGAGGATGAGGATATTCCAGTTCTCTTACCACCCAGTCATATAAGGGTCTGTGATCCTCAAATTCCAGCGTACAGATGGAATGGGTCACGCCCTCAATAGCATCCTCGATGGGATGCGCGAAATCGTACATAGGGTAAATGCACCATTTGTCACCGGTATTCTGGTGAGACATATGTGCCACACGATAGATGACGGGATCTCTCATGTTGATGTTGGGAGAGGCCATATCGATGCGGGCACGCAGTACCTTAGTGCCGTCCTCGTATTTGCCGGCCTTCATATCCTCGAACAGTGTCAGATTCTCTTCTACGCTTCTGGTGCTGCCGGGATCTTCCTTGCCGGGCTCGGTCAGGCTTCCTCTGTATTCACGGATCTGCTCCGCACTTAAGTCAGAGACATATGCCTTGCCTTTTTTGATCAGCTTTACGGCTGCTTCATACATTTGGTCAAAATAGTTGGATGCGAAAAAGAGTCTGTCCTCCCAGTCTGCTCCCAGCCACTTTACATCAGCCTTGATAGACTCTACGAACTCTGCCTTCTCCTTGGTGGGGTTGGTATCGTCAAAACGCAGATTGAATTTGCCGTTGTATTTCTGGGACAGGCCGTAGTTCAGCAGAATACTCTTGGCATGTCCGATATGAAGATATCCGTTGGGTTCCGGAGGGAAACGGGTGTGTACAGTATCGTATACGCCCTCCGCCAGATCTTTCTCAATGATCTGCTCTATAAAATTCTTCGATTCCTTTACTTCTGCGGAATCTACGATTTCCTTTTCGATCTCGCTCATGGTAATGTCCTTGCCTTTCGTTTACTTAATACTGTTTTCGTATCCTTTATCTTACCACACAAGAAAACTTTTATAAACCCTTCTCTTCAAAATAATTCAGCAAATTCTGCTCCGTCTCGATGAAGATATTGTGCAGATCATCCTCACTGGCCGCCAGATAATCTCCGTCCCTTCCGGTCATATAGCCGTCCTCGTCCCATACCGGGAACACTTTTACCCCCTGTGTCACCCGGATGGCATAGATGCGGAACTCATCCTTCGGCATGCACATGCGCACATATTCCGTGATCAGATGATTTCTGCCGTCCGTACCGTCCTTGACCCTGGGAACGTATGTCATATTCCTGCAGTAGTCCTCGGACACCGGAGCGTCGGACAGTTCCAGGATCCTGTGGAACCGCTCTCCCGCCACCCTGTGAAGTTCACCGTTTCTCTCCAGCGTGTAGCAGATATTCTGTCTGGTATCGATGTCCATGGTGCCGTTCTGGGTGCGGACGGACACCACCCTGCCAAGCTCCGCCAGATCAGAGGCCCTCACACAGGCCAGAGGGATTTTCTTTCTCTGATATCTTGTGCCCTCACTTACCGGGAATGCCCGGTCTTTGGCGTAGAGGATCCGGAACGTATCGAAATACTGCGTCATGCGGTTATTGAAATACGCTTCGGAATGCAGTGTTGGATATTTTTCCTCATATAATTTCATACTAATGTAGCCGCCGGCCTTCTCGTAATGTCCGCCGCCGGAACCGATGCCCTCCGAAAGATAATCCGACAGTTCGCTGGCATTGACCTCCCGGATACAGCTTCTGACGGAAAATTTGTATCCGCCGCTGTCCTCATTATAGACCACGCAGGTATTGACGCCCGCCACCTGCAGGAGGAAGTCGCTGATCAGGCCAAGTACATTGGGATCACAGGGCTGGGAATGGATCACGGCGAACTGGTAATCGTCGTTATAATTGCAACGCAGCATTGCCACACCGGCAATTTCCAGCTCTCTCAGGGAAATATTGGAATTACGGAACAGGGATATCTGGTTCTTATCAAAATTCAGACTCTCACGCATATCCATGTCCACCGGGTTAGACAGTTCGGAGAACTGGTTGGTATCCATATACAGGCCGTAATACAGCGCAGTTCCCAGATCTCTGTTTTTTTCCACGGGATAATGCATTTCCTGCAGCATTGTCCACACCAGGGTTGCACAGCTTCCCATATTGGGCTGCAGACGCATCCGCTCGGTGCAGATGACTTCCAGTGGATGATGGTCGATGACAGCGATCTCCTCCGCCGGGATCTTCGTCACATTGCCGGCACCGTACTGACAGTCCACCGTGATCAGCAGTCCGTCTACTGTATCTTCCATCTGAGGCTGGTACTCCAGCGGAATGTGCAGTTTCTCCACCATCAGCATCAGGTTGGCCTTTCTGACTTTATTCCGTCCGGAATACAGCAGCCTGGTATCCTTTCCCTTGTCCCGGAAAAAACAGTACAGCCCATAGCCGGAGGCTATGGCATCCGCATCCGGATTGTCGTGGCATTGGATCGTCACATGGTCATAGCCCAATAATTCATCCAGCATCATTTCTCTGCTCTTTGCATCCCCTCGTCTGTCCATAACTACGCTTTCCTCTTCTTCCTCAAAAAACTATTCAGAACCACATTCGCAAAATCGCCTTTTCAAGGCTCACCTTTTGCTCATGTGGTTACCTCGCCATATAAATCTCTAAAAGTCTGACCATAAATGGTCAGCTTATTACAGATTTACATGACTCTGAATAGTTACAGGCAGGTCCTGTTACAGTCCTGCCCGCAAAATCTGTCTTAGTGGTGGAACAGACGGATGCCTGTAAATGCCATCACCATATCGTATTTATCGCAGCATGCGATCACATCTGCATCACGCACGGATCCACCGGGCTGTGCGATGTATTTTACACCACTCTTATGTGCTCTCTCGATGTTATCGGAGAAGGGGAAGAATGCATCGCTTCCCAGAGTCACATCCTGCATTTTGTCAAGCCATGCTCTCTTTTCTTCTCTGGTAAATACAGGGGGCTTTACCTTGAAGATACCTTCCCAGGTACCGTCCGCCAGCACGTCCATGTACTCATCGCCCATGTAGACATCAATGGCATTGTCACGGTTGGCTCTGCCCAGGCTGTCTACAAACTGCAGGCCCAGTACCTGAGGAGACTGGCGTAAGAACCAGTTGTCTGCCTTGCTGCCTGCCAGTCTGGTGCAGTGGATACGAGACTGCTGTCCTGCACCGATACCGATAGCCTGACCATCCTTGACATAACATACGGAATTGGACTGGGTATATTTTAAGGTGATCAGAGCGATCTTCATATCGATCAGGGCACTCTCCGGGATCTCCTTGTTCACAGTCACGATATTGGACAGCAGATTGCCGTTGATATCCAGTTCGTTACGCCCCTGCTCGAAGGTGATGCCGTATACCTGCTTGCGCTCGATAGGAGCAGGCTGATAGGAAGGATCGATCTGGATGATGTTGTAGGCGCCTTTTTTCTTCTGCTTCAGCAGTTCCAGTGCTTCGTCGGTGTAGCCGGGAGCGATGACACCGTCGGATACCTCTCTCTTGATCAGGCGGGCGGTATCGGTATCGCAGATATCAGACAATGCAATGAAGTCACCGAAGGAGGACATTCTGTCTGCACCACGTGCTCTCGCATAAGCACATGCCAGGGGAGAAAGCTCTCCCAGATCATCCACCCAGTAGATCTTCGCCAGAGTATCACTCAGAGGAAGTCCTACCGCAGCACCGGCCGGAGACACATGTTTGAAAGAAGTGGCTGCGGGAAGTCCTGTAGCTTCCTTCAGCTCTTTTACCAGCTGCCAGCCGTTGAAAGCATCCAGGAAATTGATATATCCGGGCTTGCCGTTCAGCACGGTCACCGGCAGATCACTGCCGTCTTCCATGAAGATTCTGGAAGGCTTCTGGTTCGGGTTACATCCGTATTTTAACTGAATCTCGTTCATCTTATTTTTCTCCTATTCTATTCTACGATATTAACTATTCAGAACCTGCATTCGCAAAACGCGTCTTCACAACCTACTTTACATATTCTTATTCACGATCTTTGTCTCATATTTACCGGTCTCGATATCAATGAAACGTACAAACAGAGAGACCTTGTTATCCTCATTCAGGCTGTTCCACAGCATATCGGTAAAAGCATCCATATCATCGGGGATCTCTACCAGTTTCGGCTCGCCCTGGAAGCTGGGCAGCGGATTGCCGTCGTGCATATAAGTGTGAATGAAACGTCCCTCTCCGGGAAGAGGATTCTCATAAGCATAAGTGAAACGCAGACAGGAATCAGGATTGCCGTTGTCACTCTTCAGAATGGACATAGCGTAATTGTACTTGCCGTTCTCGATATGCATGATACCGGAAATTCTCGGTGTATAGTTGGGGCCGTCCGGCTCGAATTCTCTGCTGCGCAGGGACTGCTCAAAGGTCAGCTGTTTGTCCATTCCCTCGTAGATAGTATCTGTCTGGTCACCGTTGGTCACGATGGTCTTGTTACCAAGGACACGTACGGGTGCGTAGATGATCAGACTGGGATCTTCCAGTTTGGAAGGATCGAAAGCCTGGGTACGGATTCCCTCTCCTTCTGTCACGAACACACGATTGCGGCTGTTGGCGCTTCTTCCCATGATGAAATAAGCGGTCACGGCATATTTACCGTTAGCAGAACGTCCGATCACGATACCTCTGCCGGGATAAGCATTGCTTTTCAATTCCTGTTCCAGTTGTAACATAGTTTTTCCTCCGTTTACTATATATCGCGTAACTATTCGCTTCACCAGCTCTGAATAGTTACAAAAAACCGCCTAAGCACCAGAAATAGACGGTGCCCAGGCGGTCGGCTTTCACTATTCTACACTCCCTGTGGGTATCTCCACTGCAGCAAGCTGCGCTCCGCCAGTCGTGTAGCTGTTTTAATAGTAGCATGGTTCCCCGATACTTGACAAGAGGGATTTTGATAATTTTGTTGCTTCCGTAACAGTTCTGCCCCAAAACATTCATAAAAGCGTCTGCTGCGCAGCCGTCGCTGCTTTGCAGCTCATCTTTTATTCATGTTTTGGGCGCTCCGCTCATAGAATAGCAAAAGCGATGCTCCGTGTGCAAGCACCCGGAGCATCGCTTTTACTATTCTATGGCTGAACTGTTACTTCACATATTTTGCCTCAAATGCATGCCTCTCCAAAGGACGGTCAAAATAATAGCCCTGAATGTATTTGACCTTCATACCCTGCAATACTCTGAACTGCTCCGGGGTCTCGATACCTTCCACGCAGACGCTGACGCCGATGGTCTCCGCCAGCTCCGCCACCATTTTGATAAAGGACTGGGAGTAGGCATCCTCCGCCAGATCTTTGACAAAGCTCTGATCCACCTTGATGACATCAATGGGAATCTCCCGGATATGATTCAGGGAGGAGTAGCCGGTACCGAAATCATCCAGCGCCAGCGAAACACCCAGAGATTTGATCCGGTTCAGGATCTCCTTCATGCGCTCCATATCGTTGATGGCGAGGCTCTCTGTCACTTCCAGGGTCAGATTCTTCGGGGACAGACCTGTGTCCGCAAGCGCCTTTTCCACCGTCTCCACGATGTCCGGCTGTAGGAGCTGTACTACGGAAAGATTTACGTTCACTTTATAATTCGGATAACCGGATTCGTTCCAGCGTTTGCAGCGGGTGCAGGCCTCGGTCAGCACATAATTGCCGATGGGATTGATCAGTCCCAGATACTCTGCCAACGGGATGAATTCCGCCGGGGAGATAAATCCCAGCTTTGCACTGTTCCAGCGGATCAGTGCCTCAGCTCCGGCGCAGACATCCCTGCCGCCCTGAATATCAATGATGGGCTGATAATAGACCTCGAACTCCCGGTAGCCCTCCACCGTGGCATCACGCATGTTCTTTTCCATATCCAGGCGGCGTCCCGATACGGAATCAATGCCCTCGCAGTAGGTTGCCACCCGGTTCTTACCGGTCTTTTTTGCTTCGTACATGGCAATATCCGCTTTTTTGATCAGATCAGCCACGGAATCCCCGGCATCCGGGAAAGTGACGATACCCATACTCATGGTACAGTAATAGTCCGCGTCCTTCAAAAACCAGGGCTTGCTGAAGATCTTTTTAATATCTTCCACAATATTTTCAAACCGGGAATAGCTGTCGGGCGGGATCACGATGACAAATTCATCGCCGCCCATGCGGTAACAGGTATTCTCGATGCCGTTGATCCGTTTTAATGCATGGGAAATGGATTTTAACAGCACATCTCCGTACTGGTGCCCCAGTCCGTCGTTGATATGCTTGAAATCATCCAGATCCAGATACAGCAGAGCACCTTCGCCGCCGGTCTTCTTCGCCTGATCGATCTGTCTTGCCAGATCCCTCTCACAGCACATACGATTATACAGTCCCGTCAGGAAATCCGTATAGGCCTGCTGCTCGATGCGGCGTTGGTACAGTTTTTTATCTGTAATGTCATACAGAGAGTACAGATTGGCCTTTTTACCGTCCACCCAGGCAATCTCCTTGCACAGCAGATCGTACCAGGTCTCCTTCTCCGCATGGTAGACTACACTGACTGACTTGGTTTTTTCCTTGCGGACACTGCTCTGTAACAAAGCATCAAAATTGTGATCCAGCAGTTCCTTGGCAAAGGTATTTTTCAGGATCTGATTGGCAAACAGCATCCGTCCTGTGGTCTGGTCTGTCACATAAATGGCACAGCCCACGTTGTCCAGAATCTCCTCCAATGCTGCGTAGGAACCGGCCAGGGAATTCTTCTGGATCCTTCTGGTGAGGATGCTCTGCAGGATCTTCACTGCATCCGCTGTGAACTTGATCTCCGCCATGCTCCACACATGCCCCTGGGTTCTATGATTCAGAGACAGCACCATATTTCCGCTCTCCTGCTTCAGGATCGGGAAGATCATCACGGCCTTCATGCCGATCTCCTCGATTTCCTTCGAGCCGGCATTGCCCAGGCTGTCCGTGGATACCACCAGTGGTTTCTCAGCATGAAGGAAGGAATATACTTCCACTCCGTTTATCTTGTCAAAATAAGAAATCTGTCCCGGGGCACGCCATTCACAGACCACGTTCATGGTATCTGTGTCGGAATGCAGTTGAAAAATATCCGCAGTATCTACACGGATATGCTCTGACAGGATCTTCAGCCACTTATTCATGGCAAGTTCAATCTGTTCATCACTATCTAAGAGCTGGACGATCTCCGTGGTCGCCTCAATAGTATGGAGATTCCGACTCATCTCTTCCTCAGCGGAACGGCTCCTTCTGCTCTCTGCCTCCGCGCTGAAGCAGGACATACGATCTCTGTAAATATCTACGCTGGTATCCCGCAGCAGATCCAATATCTGATAAAAGGATATGGTGTCGATCTTCTTCAGATCATACACCTGCCAGTACAGGATCGTGTTGTTCTCCACGCTGACAGCCACTGCTGCCACATGTCCGCCGTCCGGCAGTTCTTCCACCACCTGTTCCTCCAGCGAACCGGCCTGCACTCTGTCCAGTGCCTGTGCTGCTTTCCTGCGATATTCCGTACTGATCGGATCTTCCCCATCCGGTCTCTTCCATGTCTTGTCCACATACGGCTCCGTCAACACCTGATTCTCATTGTCCAGGCAGACAGCTGCCACGCCTGTCACCTTGCAGAATTCATTCTGCAAATGCTGCAGACGTCTGGGATCGATCAATTCTCGAAATGAAATTTCAGCCACTTTTTTGCTCCCCTGCTTCTCTTTTAAATATTCGGGGAATACGCCCTTCCTCGGCACCCGAACAAATATATTTTACCATGTGACGGGAAATTCATACAAGATATTATTTTACATTTTTTGCCATATTCGTTATATTGCTTGAAAAATTGCAAAGTTTTTGTCAATTATTGCAAATATTTTGAGATTCAAATGATTTCTTTTTCCAAAAAGAGGCGGTTGCAAGTCAGACTTACAATCGCCTCTTTCATTATAGCCTTATTTTCACAACTTATTTATCATCCACGCTGTAGTTCGGAGCTTCCTTGGTGATATGGATATCATGAGGATGGCTCTCCTTCAGGGATGCTGCAGAGATCTTCACGAATCTGCCGGTCTCCTTCAGAGTCTCGATATCCTGTGCACCACAGTAACCCATACCGGAGCGGAGACCGCCCAGCAGCTGGAATACGGTATCTTCCACGCTGCCCTTGTAAGCCACACGGCCTTCAACACCTTCGGGAACCAGTTTCTTCGCATTCTCCTGGAAGTAACGATCCTTACTGCCGTTCTCCATGGCTGCGATGGAACCCATGCCACGGTATACCTTGTATTTTCTACCCTGGAACAGCTCGTATTCTCCCGGGCTCTCCTCACATCCTGCGAACATGGAACCCATCATACATACGTTACCACCGGCTGCAATAGCCTTGGTGATATCTCCGGAATACTTAATACCACCATCAGCAATGATGGGAATACCATATTCCTTTGCCACGCTGTAGCAATCCATGATAGCGGATACCTGAGGAACACCGATACCTGCAACGACACGGGTGGTACAGATGGAACCGGGGCCGATACCTACCTTAACCGCATCTGCGCCGGCCTCGATCAGGGCACGGGTAGCATCACCGGTAGCCACGTTACCTGCGATTACCTGCAGATCGGGATATTTTTCCTTGATCATCTTCAGGCAGTTCAATACGTTCTGGGAATGACCATGTGCGGAATCCAGTACAATAACATCAACCTTGGCTGCTACCAGAGCTGCCACACGATCCAGTACGTTGGCGGTGATACCTACACCGGCGCCGCAGAGCAGTCTGCCCTGGGAATCCTTGGCTGCCAGAGGATATTTGATGGTCTTCTCAATATCTTTGATGGTGATCAGACCCTTTAAGTTGAAGTCCTTATCTACGATAGGCAGCTTCTCTTTTCTTGCCTTGGCCAGGATCTTCTTTGCCTCTTCCAGAGTGATACCTTCGGGAGCGGTGATCAGGCCTTCGCTGGTCATGGACTCTTTGATCTTCTTGGTGAAGTCGGTCTCGAACTTCAGATCACGGTTGGTGATGATGCCGACTAATTTTCTGCCCTCGGTGATAGGCACGCCGGAGATACGAAACTTAGCCATCAGAGCATCTGCATCTGCCAGAGTATGTTCAGGAGACAGAGAAAACGGATCGGTGATGACACCATTCTCGGAACGCTTTACCTTATCTACCTCTTCTGCCTGTGCCTCGATAGACATATTCTTGTGAATGATACCGATACCACCCTGTCTAGCCATGGCAATCGCCATACGATGTTCGGTAACAGTATCCATTCCTGCGCTCATCATAGGAATGTTCAGCTTGATCTTCTTTGTCAGCCATGTGGTCAAATCCACCTGATTAGGGACTACCTGAGAGTAAGACGGTACGAGCAGTACGTCATCAAAGGTAATGCCTTCACCAATAATCTGTCCCATTTTCTTTCCTCCTGTGTTCATTTGATAAGATTTGTGAATGATATCTTGTTGTGTTATAAGTTGTGATTATATTACATATTCGTTGTACTTATAACATTTCCATGAGTTTAGCAGAGTTTCGTAGGACTGTCAACCGGATATCTTATATTTTTTATCATTTAGCAATCATATTACCGCGTTTATTTCTGTTTCTGCAATAAAGAAGGTCCGGCGTATCATGTACACCAGACCTATATTTTTGACTCGCCAGGCATTCAACTGCTTTGATGCTGTTCCCTGCACCGGACTGTTGCGAAATATTATTCGCTGAACACTTTGCGGGGTGCCATGTTTTTGAGCACCTTGACCAGCTCCTCATTAGGGCTTAAGAGGATCTTCTCGCCACCTTCATAGTACATAGCATAACGCCCGTCCGGCTGCAATACCTCGCCGATACTATAATCCTTTTCCTTCACCTGACGGTTTTTGAAGTTATCCAGATGATAGGAGTAAACCGGTGCAAATACCTCCATGCGGTCAAGGCTGTAAGTACCGACACGCTTTCTCTTGCTCTTAGCCATGATCTTGTCCACGGACAGTTCCTTGTCCAGATAGAGGTATTCATATTCCAGATCGGTATACATATTCAGGAAATAAGCTCCCACCCCCGCTGCCAGTGCCACCGGCAGGAAAATGATAAACACGAACATTACCAGACAGCTCAGTACTGTCAGTGCGATCAATAATACCTTTAAAATTTTTGCCCAGGTGGGCTGTTTTGCTTTTACCAGACATTCTACGTAAGAATCACTCATTTTTTGTTTCCTTTTCTCTTCGTTTATTTTATGCAGAGCCTATTCCCTCTTAAGGAAAGCCTTCTCTTCCGGGCCGGTTCTGAAATTGCCCGCGCCGTTCTTCTGTTTCTTTGGGAAATCTCTGTTTACGGCTGTCCGGATTCTGTTTTCTCCTGACAATCGTTTTCTTTTATGATATATCATCTTCACAAAACTTGCAAGGCATGCTCGGATTTTCCCGGCGATTTAATTGTTTTTTTAGATTCCCCTCACACTTCGTTCATTGACTTTCAGATAGCGAACCTTTATCATTAGTATATTGTGAAGAAATTTACCCGGAATGTGGCGTTCTGCCATATTTCGGCAACAGAAAGGCGGATCTCCCCATGGCAGTAATGGATGAATTCAAAGAAGAACGAGAGGCATTGAAAAACGGTACGCCAAAGCAGAAACTGGCGTATTTCTGGTATTATTACAAGTGGCATGTGATCATTGCCCTGGTGGTGATCATTATGATCGTCAGTTTTGTAAAACAGCTTACAGACCGGAAGGATCCCGCTTTTTATGCCGTGATGCTGAATGCCAGCCTCTTAGATCAGATGACCTCGGAACAGCCGGATTTTGTTACGGATTTTGCAGAAAAAGAGGGCATTGATCTGAACACCAGCGATATCACTTTTGATACTTCCATCCGTATCATGGAAGACAGCATGGATGAAACTTCTATCACTTCTTCCCAGAAGCTGATGGTGTATGTGGCAGCCAATGAATTGGACTGTATGATCACAGATTTCACTTCTTTCCAGAAATATGCCAACAGCAGCATGTTTCATGATCTGCGGGATATTCTCACTGATGAGCAGATACAGGCACTGGAACCTTATTTCTATTATGTAGACAGAGAAGTGGTACTGGCCATCGAAGCAGCCAACGATGATATGAATACCGATTATACCCCAGACTATCCCGATCCCCTCCACCCGGAGGACATGCAGGATCCCGTACCGGTAGGCATCTGCCTCACAGACTGCAAGGATCTGACTGATACTTATTACTTCCGTGGTGACGGCATCGTCATGGGCATCTATGCCAATGCGGAACATGTGCAGACCGCGGTGGATCTGGCGGAGTATCTGTTGAATAAATAGAAAGTTAGCATAGCTACGAGCCATGCAAAAATAGAGTGGAACACCTCGATGGGCGCTCGCGCATGATTCGCTGTCTTTACTTATGCCGAGATGCGGCGAACGCCGCGATATGAAATAAGATTGGCAGCGTTTTATGCTGGCAATCTTATGAATAGCGTGGCTCATTGCGGAGGGTTTTATCTTCGGGACATAGTAGAAGAAAAATGTAGATTACGCCCCGCTTGTCGGAAACTTCCGGGGCTCAGCAGAGAAAAAACATGAATTTTGCCCCGCTTGTCAGGAACTTCCGGGGCTCAACAGAGAAAAAACATGGATTACGCCCCGCTTGTCGCAAACTTCCGGGGCTCAACAGAGAAAAAATGTAGATTACGCCCCGCTTGTCGGAAACTTCCGGGGCTCAACAGAGAAAAAATGTAGATTACGCCCCGCTTGTCGGAAACTTCCGGGGCTCAACAGAGAAAAAACGTAAATTACAGGGCATTTCGTAACGTAAGCTATAATAAACGCCGCGATGCCCACTGCGGAAGGATGTTCCGTTTGCTGTGGACGTTCGTGGATTTGAAACTGCCATCCGCAATGAACCACGCTATTCATAAGATTGTCAGCAAAGAACGCTGCCAATCTTATTTCATATCGCGGCGTTCGCCGCATCTCGGCATAAGTAAAGACAGCGAATTGTGCGCAAGCGCCCATCGCTGTCTTCACTATGCCTATGCGCGGCTATGCTTTCGTAACTTTCCAGTTACAGCAGTTCCTTCAGCATCTGGTTGACGCTGGCGGGGTCTGCCTTGCCTTTCATGGCCTTCATGGTCTGGCCTACCAGGAAGCCGATGGCTTTCTCCTTGCCGTTGTGGTAATCCTCGACAGACTGGGAATTAGCGGCAATGACTTCCTCCACGACTTTACGCAATGCGCCTTCGTCATTGACGGTCTTCAGTCCCTTCTCCTCCACATACTGTTCGGGATCTACATCTTCCTCAAACATCACCTGGAATACCTCTTTTGCTACAGAAGAGTTGATGACTTTGCCGTCTACCAGTGCGATCAGCCTGCTCAGATGCTCCGGTGAGAACCGGATGTCCTCCGGCTCCATCTCTTTTTCTTTTAACAGGCGCATAGTCTCCACCATCAGCCAGTTGGACACCTTCTTGGGCTGGCTTCCCAGTGCCACGGAAGCTTCAAAGATATCTGCCAGATGCTTGGAGCCGGTGATGATATCGATATCATATTCCGGAATATCGTATTCTTCCTTGTAACGCTTCATCTTCTCGGTGCGGAATTCCGGCTGTCTGCTGCGGATGCTATCCAGCCACTCATCGCTGATATAGACCGGTACCAGGTCGGGATCCGGAAAATAACGATAGTCCTGTGCATCCTCCTTGGAACGCATGGCGTAGGAATATTCCTTATTATCATCCCAGCGTCTGGTCTCCTGAATGACCTCTTTGCCGGCCTCCAGCAGATCGATCTGTCGTTCCCGCTCCCCCTGAATGGCTCTGGCGATGGCCTTGAAGGAATTCAGGTTCTTCATCTCGGTACGGGTTCCGAACTTTTCCGCTCCCACTTCTCTCACGGACAGATTGACATCGGCACGCATGGAGCCTTCCTGAAGCTTACAGTCGGACGCTCCCAGATACTGGATCAGCAGACGTAATTTTTCCAAATAGGCAATGACCTCCTCCGCGCTGCGCATATCCGGCTCGGATACGATCTCGATCAGAGGCACACCGGAGCGGTTGTAGTCCACCAGTGTGCAATCTTCCCAGTCGTCATGCACCAGTTTACCGGCATCCTCCTCCATGTGGATCTCGTGGATACGCACCGGCTTCGTGTAAGCGTTGCCGTCCTCTCCCGCTACCTCGATTTCAACCGAGCCATTCCTGCAGATGGGCAGATACAACTGAGAGATCTGATAGTTTTGAGGGTTATCGGGATAGAAATAATTTTTTCTGTCAAATTTGCAATACTGTGTAATGGTACAATTCGTCGCAAGGCCTACTGCCACCGCATATTCTACCACCTGCTTATTCAGCACGGGAAGAGATCCCGGCATACCGGTACATACCGGGCAGGTGTGGGTGTTGGGTCTGCCGCCGAACGCCGTGGAACAGCCGCAGAATATTTTCGTCTTCGTGGCAAGCTCTACATGCACTTCCAGACCAATTACTGTTTCATATTGTTTTGCCATGTCGCTTACCTCCTCTGCTCATAGGTATAGGCTGCACGGATCAGTGTCTTCTCTTTGAAGCAGTCACCGATCAGCTGCATGCCGATAGGCAGTCCCTTGGAATCCGTGCCGCAGGGAACGCTGATACCGGGCAGTCCCGCCAGGTTGATGGAGATGGTGTAGATGTCTCCCAAATACATCTTGATGGGATCCGCCAGACTGCTGCCCAGCTTCGGTGCGGTAGTGGGTGCCACCGGTCCTAAGATCACATCGTATTTTGCAAAAGCTTCGTCAAAAGCCTTCTTGATCAATGCTTTCACGCGGAGTGCCTTCAGGTAATAAGCATCATAATAACCGGAGCTTAATACAAAGGAGCCCAGCATGATACGACGCTTCACCTCGGGTCCAAAGCCCTGGGAACGGCTTCTCTTGTACATGGTGTGCAGGTCCTCCGCATCCTGTGCACGGTAACCGTATTTTACACCGTCGAAACGCTCCAGATTGGAGCTGGCCTCTGCTGCTGCGATCGTATAGTAAGTGGGAATCGCATAGTCTACCAGACTTAAATCGAACTCCTCCACTTCTGCCCCCTGTGCTTTCAATACTTCCGCTGCTGCCAGTACCGCATCCCTGACCTCGGGATCCAGTCCTTCTCCAAAATAGTCTCTGGGAATACCGATCTTCATTCCTTTCACATCCGCTACCAGTGCGGATGTAAAATCCGTATCCTCCCGCTTCATGGAAGTGGAATCTTTGGGATCATGGGAAGTGATGGCTTCCAACACAGTGGCACAGTCTGTCACATCCTTGGTCAGCGGTCCGATCTGGTCCAGAGAGGAACCATAAGCGATCAGTCCGTAACGGGATACCGTTCCGTAGGTGGGTTTCATGCCGACCACCCCGCAATAGGATGCAGGCTGTCGGATGGAACCGCCGGTATCGGAGCCCAGTGCTGCAAAACATTCCTGCGCTGCTACTGCCGCCGCGGAACCGCCGGAAGAACCTCCGGGCACATGCTCCGGGTTTCTCGGATTCTTTGTCACGCCGTAATAGGAAGTCTCTGTGGTGCTTCCCATGGCAAACTCATCCATGTTGGTCTTACCCAGGATGACCACCCCTGCCTTTTCCAGATTCAGCACCGCTTCCGCGCTGAAGGTCGGAATAAAATTCTCTAAAATTTTAGAAGAGCAGGTGGTCAGGGTTCCCTCGGTACACATATTGTCTTTGATAGCAAAGGGAACCCCGGCCAGAGGCCCGGTCAGTTCGCCCGCTTCGATTTTTTTCTGTACTTCCGCTGCCTGCTGCAATGCCTTTTCCCGTTCTACGGTCACATAGCAGTGGTAGGTATCTTCGCTGGCTGCGATCTTATCCAGAACGGCCTGCGTGGCTTCCACCGACGTAGTCTTACCTTCCCGGATCGCCTTAGCCAGCTCTACTGCTGTCAGGGATAAAATATCCATATCCATTCTCCTTTTTTAATGTCTGACGGAAAACCATTACCGCCTAAATGCTGTAACCAGATTATAACGCGGTATTCTACCCGATTTCTAATCGAAAGTCCAAGGCTTTTGACATTAGTCAAAAGTCTTTGGTACCACAAACATATTGTCCTTCTCGCCGGGTGCATTGGCCAGGGTCTGTTCACTCTCATCCCCATTGGTCACCACATCCTCACGGAAGACATTCTGAACCGGGAATACATGAGACATAGGTTCCACTCCCGTTGTATCCAGTTCACTCAATTTGTCGATATAGTCCAGCATTCTGCCCATATCCTTTTTCGCTGCTTCCTTCTCCTCTTCAGAGAGCTCCAGCTTTGCCAGAATGCCTACATATTCTATGGTCTCGTCACTGATTACGTTCGCCATACTGATCCTTTTTCCTTTCCATTCTGCATGTTTGCAGGTGCTTTCCCACGAAGCGTCAAAGCACCCTGTGCAGTCACAAATTGACACGTACTATCAGAGTTTCTTCACGAAAGAGTCTCTGCTCTGAGTGATCAGAAGTTCTTTCCGCACTAATCTCTCACTTTAATGTGTACCTCACGCAGCTGCTGTTCCGTCACTTCGCCGGGAGCCCCGCACATCAGATCCTGTGCATTGCCGTTCATGGGGAAAGCGATCACCTCACGGATGTTATCCTCGTTCCGAAGCAGCATGATCATACGATCCACGCCGGGAGCCATTCCCGCATGAGGGGGAGCTCCGAACTGGAATGCCTGATACAGTGCTCCGAACTTGGTCTTTAATGTCTCTTCGTCATAACCTGCGATGGCGAACGCTTTTTTCATGATCTCGATGTCATGGTTACGTACTGCACCGGAGGACAGTTCCACGCCGTTGCATACGATGTCGTACTGATAAGCCAGGATCTCCAGCGGATCCATGGTGTTCAGTGCTTCCAGACCGCCCTGGGGCATAGAGAACGGATTGTGGGTGAATCCGATCTGCTTCGTCTCGGGATCCAGCTCAAACATCGGGAAATCGTTCACATAGCAGAAACGGTAAGCATTCTTCTCGATCAGATCCAGCTTCTCGCCCAGCTCAGTACGGATATGACCGGCATAGTAGTTCGCCTTATCCTCTTTGTCCGCAATAAAGAAGATGGTATCTCCGGCAGAAAGTCCTGCCATTTCTGCCAGTTCTCCCTTCATCTCTTCGGGAATAAATTTATCGATGGGTCCCTTGTAGCTCATATCCTCTGCCACTTCGAGATAACCAAGTCCACCCATACCAAGAGAAGTCGCAAAGCTTAACAGCTTCTCATGGAAGCCTTTGGACATCTCCGCATGTACTTTGATGGCACGGACAGTTCTGCCGATAAAAGGTTTAAACGTACATCTCTGGAAGAACTCCGTCACATCCATAATTCTCAAAGGATTGCGCAGATCCGGCTTGTCACAGCCGAACTCCAGCATGGCCTGTTTGTAACTGATGATGGGGAACGGTGTCTCAGTGATCCTGCTGCCTTCGGGAGCAAATTTCTCAAAGGTATCATGCAATACTTCCTCACCGACCTTGAAGACATCCTCCTGGGTCACGAAGCTCATCTCGAAGTCCAGCTGATAGAACTCTCCGGGAGATCTGTCTGCTCTGGCATCCTCATCACGGAAGCAGGGAGCGATCTGGAAATACTTATCGAAGCCGGAAGCCATGAGCAGCTGCTTATACTGCTGCGGTGCCTGAGGCAGCGCATAGAATTTTCCTTTAAATTTTCTGCTGGGAACAATATAGTCTCTGGCGCCCTCGGGAGAAGAAGCACACAGGATCGGAGTCTGGATCTCCAAAAATCCCATGTCTGTCATCTTCTGACGCAGATAACTGATCACCTTGGAACGAAATACAATGTTGTCCTTTACTTTTGCATTTCTAAGGTCAAGATAACGATATTTTAATCTCACATCTTCCCGGATCTCTTTAGACGTCTGGATCTCGAAAGGAAGCTGTTTATATACTCTTCCCAACACATCGATCTTGTGTGCTTCCAGTTCGATGGTGCCGGAAGGAATCTTCGGGTTGTAGGTCTCTTCGTCCCTGTGTTCCATAAGACCGGTAATGGACAGGCACATTTCCTTGGTGATGCCCTTTAATAGCTCCGGCTTACGGATGACCACCTGTAACACACCGTACATATCCCGCAGATCGATAAAGGATACGCCGCCGTGGTCACGGATGTTCTCCACCCAGCCTGCCATCTGCAAAGTCTGTCCGATCTGCTGTTCACTGATCTCTTTCATTGTTAAATCTCTGTACATATCGCACCTCCTGTTATATAGTGTCCCGAATGTGCGCTCCCTGTACAGCTTATTTTTGAATACAAAAAGCCCCGGGACATGTTAAAACATATCCCGGGACGAATCATCTAATCCGTGGTACCACCCGAATTGACAGGCGCCTTTGCCTATCCACTCTTGTCACTTAACGCGTGCAACGTGTCATCCTAGCTGCATGTGATATTCTGCAGTTCAGATCACCTGCTCCGGAGTGTTCCCTTCGCCAGCTTCCGCAAACAGCGCTCTCAGTCGGTGACGCTGTATTCCTGTCGTTTCCCTTGGCAAGAGTCTCTTTCATAGCATTTACAAAATAGTTTTTCAACTTAGGTTTATAATATTCGCACAAATCAAATCTGTCAAGCGTTTTTTATTGTAACAGTTCAGCCATGGACATATCCGAGCGCAAAAATCATGCTTGCATGATTTTTCGAACGAATATGTTCATTAGATGAGCGCCGGTTTATGAGCAAAGGTAGTCACGAAGTGACGGAAAGCGTGTCAACGCGACTTTGCGAATGGCGCGGGCTGAACGGAAGATTAGTTGCTGCAACTTTAGTTGCTGCAACTTTAGTTGCATGCACTCTTGAACTGATTCCAGATCTCCGCATGCAGATCCTCTGCCTCCTGGGAGATATTCTGCACGATCTCGCCCTCCGCTGCATCTTCCGGCAATACGATCATTTTCTTCATGTCGTCGGAAATATACTCTTCCGCAGCTTTGTTGGTGCAGTAGTAGCCGATATACTCATAGCATTTCGCCGCATTCTCAGGATCGTTGATATAGTCCAAAAATGCATAAGCCGCATCTGCATTGGGTGCCTGGGAAGGTATAAATCCGGCCATGATGCCGAAGCCCAGTCCCTCCTTGGGATATACCACTTCCAGATCCGGTCTCGCCTGCAGTGCCGCAGATACCTGGGAAGTATACAGGAACGCTGTTGCCACCTCGCCGCTGATCAGATAATCCTGCGTATTATTGTCATTGATCACACGGATATTGGGAGCCAGACTCAGAAGCTTCTCTCCTGCTGCCCGGATCACATCCAGATCCTCGGTGTTGAAGGATTCTCCCATGGTCTTTAAGGTGATGCCGTCGATAACACGATAGTTTGCCGTCAGTGCCACGTTATTTTCCAGTGCCGGATTCCACAGATCCTCATAGCCTGTGATCTTCACATCCGTCAGTCCCGGATCGTATACGATCAGAGGAATGCCCGCTCCGTAGGGCACGGTATATTCGTTCTTCGGGTCATAGAACTGAGACATAAATACTGGATTCAGGTTATCATAAGTACTGATCCTGGAAGTATCCAGCTTCTGAGCCAGGCCCTCCTGAATGGCCAGCTCAATGATATAGTCATCCGCAATGACCAGATCGTAATCACCGCCCTTGGTTTCTTCCAGCTTCGCCAGCATATCCTCATCATAGTCAAAATTAGAATAATTGATACGGATACCGGTCTCTTTTTCAAAACCATCTAAAATCTCCTGGGGGAACATGCCGTCCCAGGTATAGAGATTCAGTTCTCCCTTATCTTCTTTACCGCCTGCTCCACAGCCGGTAAACAACGTGGCCAGCATGGTCGCTGCCAACAGCATTGCCAGCTTTTTCTTCATAATCTCCTCCTTCGATACAGTTCTCCTGCATCATCTGCTATATATTTTTATGTTGTTACTTATCCGCAATTGCATTTGTGGAATCGTTCTTTCCTCATTTTCCCCCGGCAGCTTTCTCTACAGCTGTCTGCGACTTACGTCCCAGCACATACGCCCCCGCCAGACACAACAATATCACAAACAGCATGACCGTGGCAAGTGCATTGATCTCCGGTGTCACACCGGTCTTTAATTTCGTGTAGATCTTCACCGGCAGGGTATTGACCTTCGGTCCAGTGACAAAAATACTGATCACCACATCGTCGAATGACATGGCAAATGCAAGCAGCACTCCCGACAGGATCGCCGGAAGAATCTGTGGCAGGATCACATCCCTAAATACCTGCCACTTCGTAGCTCCCAGATCCAGCGCCGCCTCTTCCAGAGACCGGTCCATTCCCACCAGTCTCGCCCGCACCATGGTAAAAATATAGGGCACACAGAACGTGGTATGGGCGATCACCAGAGTAACCATGCCAAAGGGCAGTCCCATCAGGGAAAATACGGATAAAAATACCATTCCCAGAATGATCTCCGGGATCATGATGGGCAGCGTGGACACATAGGCCACGGCATCGTCCAGTTTCCGTTTTCTGCGGCTCATCCCCAGTGCTCCCGAAGTGCCGATCAACACCGCAAAGGCACAGCTAAGTACCGCAAGGATCAGGCTGTTAATCAGTGCTTCCCCCAGATCTCTGTCCCGGAACAGCTCCCGATACCATTTCAGGGAAAAGCCTTCCCACACGGAAGTCAGCTTGGAGGCATTGAAGGAATACACCACCGTCAACAGGATCGGGATATAGGTCAGCACTGTGATCACCGCCACATATACAAAGGGCCATTTTTTCTTTTTCATACTCTACATCATCCCTTCCAGCTGTGAGGTTCCGGTGATCTTGCGGTACAGGCGGATCATCACCGAAGTCAGCACCATCAGTACTGCGGACAGCGCCGCCGCAAAGGGCTGATTCCGTCCCTTGGTGATCTGTTCCTGAATCACACTGCCCACCAGCACGATCTTATTGCCGCCCAGGATATCCGCTATGAAAAACAGTCCCATGGACGGAATAAAGGACAGCACCACGCCGGACAAAAGTCCCGGCAGCGTCAGCCGGAAGCTGACGGTCCAGAAGGCTTTCCACGCCGAGGCTCCCAGATCTCTGGAGGCCTCCACCAGAGAGGCATCCAGCTTCTCCGCACTGGAATACACCGCCAGGATCATAAACGGCAGCAGGGAATAGATCATTCCCACCACCACCGCCGGATAGGTGTAGAGCAGCTTCAACGGCTGCTTCGTCAGGTGCAGCCCCATCAGGATCTTATCCAGCACACCGTTGCTGCGGAAGACAATGATCCAGCCGTAGAGGCGGATCAGCGCACTGGTCCAGAACGGGATCATGATGAGCAGCAGCATTCTCCGTTTCCAGACAGCGTTCATTTGCGCCATGAAATAACCGTATGGATACCCGATCAGTGCCACGAAAAAGGTGGCGGTAAATGCCAGCTTCAACGACTGCCAGAAAGTATCCAGATACAGCGGTTCCAATATTCTCTTATAATTGTCCAGGGTGAATGTAAAGTCCACGCCCCAGACCTGTGCTCTCTGTAAAAAGCTCAAAAGGAACAGATACAGGATCGGCAGAGCCACGAACAGAATCGTGAACACATACATAGGGATCATCAGTCCGACATTCCCGCTTCTCCTGCGGCTGTTACTTGTGATTTTCGTCTTTGTCATTATCTATTACCTTTACTGCGTCTTTCGCATCCCAGCCGATCTGCACCTTCTGTCCCGGCTGTAAGTCATTGTCGATTCCATAGCGGCTGGCGGTCAGAGTCTGTCCGTCCGGCAGACGGAACAAAATGCGTAACTGCCCTCCGGCAAAGCTTTTTTCCACCACCACAGCCTCCTGTGTGCAGACTGCCTCCCCGTTCATCAGAATGTTTTCCGAGCGGATGGCAAAAGTCTCCCCATTTTTATGCAGAATATTCGCATTTCCCACGAAATCCGCCACATAGCTGGTCTTCGGCTGATAATACACCTCATTGGGTGTCCCCAACTGTTCCAGCACGCCTTCATGCATGACGCCGATGCGGTCGGACATGTTGATAGCCTCTTCCTGATCATGAGTGATATAGATAAAAGTGATCCCCAGACGCTTCTGCAGCCGTTTCAATTCCAGCTGCATCTGTCTGCGCAGCTTCAGATCCAGTGCTCCCAGCGGTTCATCTAACAGCAATACTTTCGGCTCATTGATCACCGCTCTGGCAATGGCAATGCGCTGCTTCTGTCCGCCGGACAGCTGATCCGGCATCCGTTTTCCGTACTCTTCCAGCTGGACCAGACGAAGTGCCTGTTCTACTTTTCTCCCGATCTCTGCCTTCGGAACTTTGCGGATCTTCAATCCATATCCTACGTTGTCCGACACATTCATATGCGGAAACAGGGCATAATTCTGGAACACCGTATTGACATCCCGTTTGTTCGGCTCACGGTTCGTAATGTCCTGTCCTTCCAGGATCACCTGTCCGGCATCCGGCAGTTCCAACCCCGCAATAATACGCAGCGTCGTGGTCTTGCCGCAGCCGGAAGCTCCCAACAGGGTAATAAATTCTCCCTGTGCCACCTCCAGATCGATGCCTTTTAATACTTCTGTATTGTCAAATGATTTCCGGATCTGCCGCAGTTGTAATATACTTTCGCCCATACACCGGCTCCTTTCCTCATTTTCGTATATCATTTTTGATACAGATTCTACCGTATTTTTTCATCTCAGTCAATCCTTTATCCCCAGGCGATAAAAACGATAGAAACAGGCTGCGGGCTTCAGAGCCGCCAGAATATCAGGCATTAAAAAAATGCCAAGCCACAGGTTTTCATCCTGGGCTCAGCACCATATTTTACAGCTCAACAACCCGGTCATTCACCTGTGTAAAGCTGCCCCCGTCCATATTTTTACGTACAAAGGGAACGCCCCTGCGCACATAGTATACATTATCCTGAAGCAGGGCATCCGGATTCTCTGACGGGCTGATCGTACCACCGAGATCATCATAGCTGATATTATTGCGGAAGGTATTATGGATCGCCTCCTGCAGACAGAACATCACACAGCCGCCCTCATTCTGTCTGCTGTAATTAGATTCATACACCGTTCCGTCCCCGGAATCCGCATCATATGCCATGCCGTCCTGATTGAGTCTGGTGTCTGTGACTTCATTATAGCGAAACAGGGCTTCCTTGCATTTCCAGGGCCAGATCCCGGCTGCCACTTTTCCCATCCGGTCGCCCGGCTCGCAATAGACCCTGTCATTGATCTCGCAGGCCACAGAGTCTGCCATATTATGCTCCACCAGAGGACGCAGGGCATACATCGGCGTGATCCCATCCCCACCGGCCTCTTTTACATAATTATTCCGTATCTGCATATTTTCATGCCCATAGTTCAGAAAAACCGCTTCCTCAAGCTCTGCCCCCCGGAACTTATCATGGGCATAGGTATAGCCTGCTGCGATTCCCCAGCGGCTGACCCGGTGTACGAAGCATCCTTCAATAACGATATCCCGATACCGTGCCACACCCGTCCGTTCCTCACATTCCGGACGGAGCGCCGTCATATAGATCCCACCGTTGTTCATGTGTTTATCGTAGACATTCCCATGGACATCATGGATCCACAGATTCCTAAGTGTGATGCCGCTCCGCACCCCTTTGTCCTTAGCTGCCACAGCCACACCGGTACGGTTCATTTTCTCACCCAAGCTATAACGCTCTCCCGGGATCATGCTGCCTTCATTCGTGATCTCCAGATCCTCGACCACAATATGCTCTGCATCGTACAAAAGCACTGCGGAAGATACATAGCCGTGATACACATGCGTAGGTGCATCCAACGGGGTCCCATAATCCTGATACCAGATCCCCTGTCCGCAGGCATCGATCCGCGGCGGTGCATCTGCTGTGCCGTACGCTCCGATCACGATCGGTGCCTCTTTCGTACCGCTGTCTGTCACATGCAGATATTGTCCGTAAAATACACTGCCCCGCTCCAGCAGGACACGGTCGCCCGGCTGCAGGTGTCTTCGATTGACAGCAGACAGACTGGCAAACGCCGTACTGCATGTGCGTCCGTCATTTTCATCACTGCCTGTTCTCTGACTCACATAATATGTCGCAGATAAGCTTGTCATATGCATCCTCCCGTAACCGTTTCTCAATGATCTGTGACACCTCCTCATAGGTAAAATAATCCCCATGATAGCGTCCGAACAGATCTCTGTTCTGTTCGTAAAAATCCCGTTTCTCCTGCTCCGTGAAATCCGGGCAATAACCACCTTCCCGGACCTTCTCACACGGCTGCACAAAATCCAGCTTCAGGCGGGTCAGCTCATATTGCAGATACGCCGGTGCAGAAAAATAATGCGGTCCGTAGAACCGCTGTCCTTCCTGTTCCATTCTCCGCAGCTCTTCATTGTGCTTCTGTCGTCTGGCCTTTAGTCCCTCCATGGAGGGATCCTCGATCAGCCCCATTCTATGCGCCAAAAGGAAGGCTCCCTGAGCCTTCCTGATATGCGCCTGTGTCATAGTTTCCTGTTTTGGCATTTTCTGTTGCATTATTTCACTGCTCCCGTAATTCCATTTGCAAAGCTCTTCTGTAAACACAGGAAGATGATCGCTGTAGGAAGTGTACAGATCAATACTCCCAGCATCAGCATACCATAATCCACACTGTATCCACTCTTCAGATTGGCTACTAACATCGGCATGGTGATCGCCTTGCTGTCCTGTAAAATGATCGTCGGCCACAGATAATTGTTCCACGCATTCATAAATGTAACCGTCATCGCCGCTCCATAGGTAGATTTCATCACCGGAATGAACATCCGGAAGAAAATCTGTATTTCGCTCAGACCTTCCAGTCTGGCAGCCTCGATAATATCATGAGGGAAAGAACGTGCCGCCTGTCGGAAAAGCATGATCATAAACGGAGTCGAGATGGATGGCAGTGCCAGTGCGATCCAGGTATTTACCAACTTCCAGGAGGTAAACATCTTGAACAGGGGAATCATGATTGCTACGAACGGAAGCATCATTGCCAGCAACAGAATACTCATCAGAATATCCTTGCCCTTATCATGATAGATCTCAAATCCATAACCGGCAATGGAACAGATCAGCAGTGTCACAACCGTGATCACGATCGCATTACGGAAGGAGTTAAACATTGCAAGTCCCAGATTCTGCATGTCAACCAGGGTTTTGAAATTCTCGATCAGATAGGTACCCGGGATCAGACGTCCTCTTACCACATCAATGCTCTGGTTGGTCGCACCGCACAGCATATAATACAGCGGAAATGCCGACAGAAAACTTGCGATCACTAAGATCGTGTAGGAAATGATTTGTTTGAATTTAGTCACGTTTGTCACCCACCTTCATCTGAATTGCAGACAGAACCGCTACCATCACAAGTATGCATACAGACAACGCTGCCGCATAATTAAATTTCGGTGTCTCCACAAAGGAGATATTGTAAATGTAATGCGCCAATGTCATTGTAGATTTTCCGGGACCGCCTGCCGTCAGGTTCATAGACTCATCGAACAGCTGCAGTGTTCCCGAAGTAGACATGATCGCCGTCATCAGAATGGTCGGCTTTAACAACGGTATCGTGATCTTCATGAACTGCTGGAACGGTGTCGCTCCGTCGATATAGCTTGCCTCATATACAGAATAATCGATATTCTGCAATCCTGCCAGATAGAATACCATATTATATCCGGTCCATCTCCAGATCAGTGCGATCACAATGACCCATCGCGCCGGCCATGTACTCTGGAACCAGTCCACAGAAGACAGTCCGATGGCCATCAGCACTCTGTTGACCACTCCATCCGGAGCAAACAATGACTTAAATATCATGGAATAAGATACCAGTGACGTTGCACACGGAAGGAAGATCAAAGTGCGGAAAATACCTTTTCCTTTTATCTTAGGATTATTCAGCAGCTGCGCCAGCATCAGTGCCAGCACAAGCATGATCGGTACCTGAATCACAAAATAAAAGAAGGTATTGAACAAGCATTGCTGGAATGTCTTATCCTTGAGGATCCTGGCATAATTCGCTGCACCATTAAAGACTCCTCCTGTCTTCCGGAAGGAAAGAAGGATGGCCTGTGACATCGGATAGAAACAAAATACAAATATTAAAATCGATGCCGGGAGCAGGAATGCCCATCCGGTCAGATTATGCTTTTTTTCCAAACTTAATTTTGCTTTCTTCTTTTCCATGTTTCTCTCCTACAACAGTACCGGGAACGCACTGCTGCACCCCCGGTACTATCCAGTTTCCATACTCTGGTGATTATTCGGCGATATTAAACTCTACGGTATCCTGAGCGTTCTTGATCTCTGTATCGATATCAGCGTTCTTCTGTACAACGTTGGTGATCGCATCTGTCAGTGCGCTTCTGATGTCAGAGTAGTATGCACCGTAGTCAATTCCGGGAACATGTCCGGCGAACTCTACGATATCCTTGTACACTGCCTGACCGCCGTAGAACTCATTGCCCTCATTATAGGTCTCAGACTGTGCTGCGGGCAGGTAACTTGCGATTGCTCCTGCATTTACCAGCAGATCATCGTATAAATCTACATCAGCACCAAAGGTAGCGTTCAGGAAATCAAATGCCAGATCGGTATTTTTGCAGTTAGAAGATACTGCCCAGCTGGCGCCTCCGCAGTTAGCGTAGTTGGTTGCGCCTTCTACATCATCTAACTTAGGCATGTTTACGATTGCCCATTTGCCTGCCTGGTCATCTGCTGCCTGAATGGAGGACATGATCCAGCAGCCCTGGATAACGCCTGCAGCGGTACCCTTGTTCATGGAAGCGATATACTGATCCCAGTCGGTATAATCAGCCATGATTCCTTCATCGATCAGCTGCTTGTAGGTCTCGATCGCTTTCTTCAGCGCTTTGTTGTCTACCAGGGATACTTTGCCATCTACCATGGGGGAAGCACCTGCAGACTGTAACATTTCGATCACGATCTCAGAACCGCCGGAGCAGGTCAGCATAGGAACATCATTCGCAGCCATTACCTTCTTAGACAGCTCCATGAACTCAGACCATGTGGTATCCTTGAAATCTTCTACCTTAAGGCCTGCTGCTTCTACCATATCGGAACGGATCGCCATGATGGTAGCACCATTATCAAAAGGAATACCATAATGTGTTCCATCTACAGTGGAGTCAGCCAGCTTACCCATAGAGAACTGGGAGAAATCAATTCCGCAGTCATCCAGTGCTGTGAAGATTCCGGGATAATTGGTTGCATTTTTGTGGAAGGAATAATCCTGCATCAGGAAGATATCCGGTAATGTGCTGTAATCACCGGCTTCAGCCGCTGTGATCAGAGCAGTCTCGATATCGCTATATACCTTCTCCTGAATGTCTAACTTGAAGTTAGGATGATCCACCTGATATGCCTTCTCTGCCTGCTTCATTGCATAGACATTGAAGTTAGGATCCCAGCACCATACGGTCAGTGTCTCGTCTTCTGCGGAAGCAGTCGTTTCTGCTGCTGCCTCTGTTTCCTTGGATGCCTCGCTGGGTGCTGCGCTCTGCACATCATTGCCGGCAGGCTTGCTGCCACATCCGGTCAGCATGGACACGGTCATTGCCGCTGCTAAAAGCACGCTTAATACTTTCTTTTTCATCTTAAATAACCTCCTTATACTTGTAAAGTACTACCTTATAAAATATGAAATGCTTTTTGCTTTCCATAAGTTACCTGTCTTCCATATCGTCCACCCAACGCATTTCGCCGGGCTTCAGATCCAGCACATACGCACATTTTCCTTTGATATACAGCTCTGTGTGCTGTGCCTGTGCTGAGTTGTTGATCACTGCGATCTTGCCGGTCTTCTGGAATACCGTTACTTCGGTATCCACATTCGTTACATAGTAGCGTTTCATCTCCTGCTCCATGCCGGCTGCATAATAGATTGCCCTAAGCAGAAGCCTGCAGTTCTGGGGAGAATACGGAAGACCTGCAAAATATACGCTGTGTCCTCTGCCATATTCATTGACCACCAGCTGGCTGTATTCCCCATCCATCGCAAGGATCTGATAATGTCCGCCCTGTGCATAGATGCGGCTGGTGCCCTCGCCGAAATCCAAGGCTCCTTCAATATCCTCTAAGATAAAGTGATCGTCATTTTTCTCATTATATTTGTCTGTACTGAGAGAGAAGCACATCTCGCGGTCTACACCGAGCACATCGGACAATTGGAAATATCTTCCCTGATACTGATAAGCGGTAGGCTCACCCACACCGATGAAGCCACCTCCCTGATCCACAAAGCGTCTGATATTGGTCAGGACCTTTTCGTCGATCCAGTTCTCCGCGCCGCTGAATGCTGTGTACGCATCCCCGACATTAATGATGACCTTGATTTCCTCAGGGATGCCGTTCCTGACATCATCAAAGGAAATGAACTCGACCTCAAAAGGCATTCCGCTTAAGCATTCCAGTACTCCCTCTGCGGAATAAGTTTCCCTGTGCCAGATCGCATGATGTACCTGATTGGACATCCACCTTCTCTGACTGCCCCAGCAGTTCAGGATCGCCACCTTGAAGGGTGCCACATAGGAAGCTGTCCCCTGCATATTTTCATGGATCTCCCGAAACTGTGTTACTACATTCTGGATTTCCTCAATGAAACCGGGCCAATTACTTGCCAACTTCAGATAGCCGCCATATCCGATCCTGTCCAGGGGAGACCTGAGTAATGCACGTCTTGCTTTTCTCCAGTTATCCCTTGCCTCTCCGATCGGGTCACCGCCCTCGCAGAACACATCCGGGAAAAAGTACGGCAGCAGCCGTCCTTCGGTATAATCCACTCCCTTGATATCAGAGATCATTCGAAGCGTCACACCGCTTCCGACGGAACCTACCACTGCATCCAGTCCGATGCCTGCGAAATATTTACCGTAGGGTTCTGTTCCGATCCAATGATCTCCGAGGAACATCATCGCTTCCTTGCCATAAGAATGTACAATGTCTACCAGCTCCTTCGCCAGCGCACATACCTCGATCTGTTGGAACTCTATGAAATCCAGGAACTGTCTGCTGGGAACACGGAACATGCTGTTGTGATATCCCTGATCCACAATGTACTCCGGGCGGAATTTGTAGCCTGCCCATTTCTCAAACTGTTCCAGGATATAGGGGCTCACACTTGCGCTGTATCCAAACCACTCTACAAATTTTTCCCGCTTCTTGTCATCGAAGGTCAGTGTGAACTGATGGAAAAATGTAGTGAAGCGGACCACGTCGATATGCGGATTGTCCTCACACCATTTTCTCAGCTTGTCTTTCACATACTGTCTGGTCTTGGGCTGTCTCACATCGTAAGTGAGCTGATGCGGTGTATCCTTCCAGTCATTCGTGATGAAATTGTACATGTGTACCGGATCCCAGATCAGAAATGCCAGGAAGCTTACCGTATACTCATGATAGGGGATCGTACGGATCTCCACTTCACCGGATGCCTCATCAAATTCCCATGCATCCGCCGGCACTACCTCACCGGTCGTTCTGTCGATCACTTCCCACCAGCGCTTCGGATCATCCAGCGTATTGACCTTAAGCTGCTCCGTATGGAAGCCTTCCATCAGACGGATGCGGAGTGTTTCCCCTCTGGCGGTGATGCGGTTGCTGATCAGGTATTCCTGCTGGATCTCCTCCGGATGCTTCATCGCCCACTCATTATCCTTTCTCGTGGTATAATAAGTTGCGTATTTCTTCACCGGCTCTGACAAAAGTGCTTCCGGCATTTCGGTTCCGTCACAGTCTCTTAAAGCGTCTGCACCCAGAAGATTTTTTAAGCGTATCGTTTCGTCAATGATGTCTGCATCGGTCGGCAGCGTCAGTCTTCCTGTCATCGCATGGTTTCCTCCCATCACTTTTGTACTATCTTGCAGCTGATGACTAAAGTATATCGGCTTCCTGACCTGATATCAATTTCTTTGTTGCTTGTTTTATTATGTTTATTGCTATTTTATTACTAAAATAGTGGATTTTTTGAAATGATTATGTATAATATGCTTATCACAATCGTATGCATTTTTATTTTTTCGTCTTTTTTACGAATGTTTTTGTAAAATATTGTTCTTTTTATATATTCATTATAAAAAATATTGCAAATTTGAAAAAGTGCACAATAAAACAAGATAAAGAAGGTGTCTGGTTATGAGTAATGAATTTATCAATATTGATTCTGCAAACGCAAACAGTTCTCCGGAACATTTTCAGCTGCGTTACATCTCCATCTCCAAATACGAAGGTGACTGGCAGTCCCTTCCGCATACACATCACTTTTCAGAACTGTTCTATGTCCTGCGGGGTGAGGGAGCCTTCTATATAGAGAATGAAAAGGTGCCTGTGAA
This sequence comes from Lachnospiraceae bacterium GAM79, assembly GCA_003584705.1. Classification (GTDB taxonomy): domain Bacteria; phylum Bacillota; class Clostridia; order Lachnospirales; family Lachnospiraceae; genus Acetatifactor; species Acetatifactor acetigignens. The sequence goes on along the minus strand of AP018536.1, from coordinate 1,029,945 downwards.
GACGGACGATCTGGTCATCATCAATCCTTATGTAGAGCACACGGAGAAAACGCTTCCCAACGATCCCATGGAATATATCGTATTCGGTGTGGACGGACTTGCATTTTCGTTTTCCGGTGCGGGGCAGGACAACCCGAAGGGCTACAGCTTCTACAGCTACGGCTCTGATAAAAAACAGTTCATCAACTTTGCCCAGCTGATGATGCAGGAATTCCGCGACAAGCTTCCCGGCTTTGAACAGGTATGTCACGGACTGCTTCAGGTGCTCCTAGTATATATTTCCCGGAAGCAGAACCTGTCCGTCATCTCTGACTCCTCCTTCCAGTTGTCCAAGGAATGTGCTCTGGCGAAGCGTTATATCGATTCCAACTATTCCCAGAACATTACACTGGATTCCCTGGCGGAGATCACACATATCAACAAATTCTATCTGGCACATTCCTTTACCGAATGTGTCGGGCAGTCTCCGATCAATTACCTGACAGACCGGAGGCTGGAAGCCTGCAAGGAGCTTCTGGTATCCTCCAATCTGTCGGTAGCTCAGGTAGCCACCAGCGTCGGCTTTTCTTCGCAGTCTTATTTCTCGCAGATCTTCCGTAAAAAGACCGGCATGACACCGCGCCAGTACCGGAGCCGGTATGCCAGAAAATAATGTGTACACTCATAAAAGACCTCACTACCGGCGCATCTGCAGACTGTGAGGTCTTTTATAATGGACATTTATTCACTTATTTGATCCATCCCCAGCATAATCCCAGGTATTCCACCAGAAAATACATGCCCCGCAGCCATACCAGCACGGCACAGCCATAGAACATCCAGGCATTTTCCTTCTGTCTGTCCACGATTTTTCCCGTCATGGATAAAATCGCACAAATCAACAAAACCATCGTTCCGAAAGCCGCCCGATCCGGATAGTGTGGGGACAGAATCATGGCACCCCAGGACAACAGTGCCCCCAGCAATAACAGCACTGTATTTCTGCCCAGGTTTTCTTTCAGAATGCCTTTGCAGACGATCAGTGCAAATACCGTAAGCAGCAGGGCAGGGAACAGATACTCCATAACTCCCTTCGCTTCTGCGTAGCAACGCAGATACATTCTCCACAGCAGGCTGTAGGCTTCTTCCCCCGTCTCCCCGCTGCGGACAAAATTGCCCGGTGCAGCGATCATCAAAATGGTTCCCGCCAGGCAGCTGATGTTTCCCAGATACATCCACACCGGAGCTTTTTTGTGCTCTCTGTGTCTTAACAGGATCACCAGAAGACTCAGGAGCCATACCGCAGGCCCCATATTCTCATTGCTCCAGCCTGCGATCAGTCCCAGTGGAAGGATCCAGATGACGATGCCGGGAAGATTTTTTTCCTCATATTTCAGGTAACAGAACAAAAATGCCAGCAGAAAACCCGCCATATACAGATAATTCGCTGCTCCGGCTTCCCAGAACATACTCATTTTCCAGTTGGCATTCAGCCCCAGGATCATCCCCAGCGCTGCAAACCAGTACGGGAGCTTACGTCTGTCTGCTATCATGCAGGCCAGCCATCCCAACAGCAGTGTCATTCCTGTATTCAGGATATCCGCCCAGTGTTCTCCGGCCAGCAGGATCAGCTGCAGCAGTGCATGCGCCATACTTCTGCCGCCCCAGTTAAAATAATGCCAGATCTGGGCATGGATAATGTCACTGAGATTCCGGATCGGTGTATCCGCATACAATACCGTCGAATACCACTCATCATCCATCATAAATTCGATCTCATAGTTGACGCGCCACACGATCAGTGCTGTCAATGCGATCAGTACCGGGCTGATCCACCGGATTGCTTTTTTCTGCTTTTCCTGCATATATCTGCTCCATTCCTCTTATGGCAAAGAACGGCTGCCTATAACTGAATCTTCTTCAGACGATCCACTGCCTCCATGGTATTCTCATAGCTTCCGAAAGCCGTCAGACGGAAATAATGCTCTCCGCTGGGTCCGAAACCGGATCCGGGCGTACCCACCACGTTGACATTCTCCAGAAGGTAATCGAAGAACTCCCAGCTGGTCATGCCGTTAGGCGCTTTCAGCCAGATATAGGGAGCGTTCACACCGCCGGATACCGTGAAGCCCGCTTCCTGCAAGCCCTTCAGGATATACTGTGCGTTGTTCATGTAATAAGCAACCTGCTCCTTCAGCTGTGCCTTGCCTGCTGCAGAGTATACTGCCTCACCGGCGCGCTGTACGATATAGGGTGCTCCATTGTATTTGGTGCCGTGTCTTCTTGCCCACAGTGCATGGAGGCTCACATCCCCGCTCTTTAAATCCTTGGGGATCACGGTAAAGCCCAGACGCACTCCGGTAAAGCCGGCATTCTTGGAGAAGGAACGGAACTCGATGGCACAGGTTCTGGCTCCTTCACATTCATAGATACTGTGAGGCACATCCGGTTCGGAAATATATGCTTCGTATGCCGCATCATAGAGAATGACAGCGCCTATCTTATTGGCATAGTCCACCCACTCCTGCAACTGCGCCTTGGTAATGGTGGCACCGGTAGGATTATTGGGGAAGCACAGATAGATCAGATCCGGGGTCTCCTTCGGCAGCTCCGGCGCAAAACCGTTCTCTGCCAGACAGGGCATATAGATCACATCACTCCATGTCTCGGACTTCGGATCGTAAGTGCCGGTTCTGCCCGCCATAACATTAGAATCTACGTATACGGGGTAAACGGGGTCACATACTGCAATCTTGTTGTCCAGACTGAAGATCTCCTGAATATTGCCACAGTCACATTTTGCTCCGTCCGATACAAAGATCTCGTCCGGTGCAATGTCACAGCCTCTTGCCTTATAATCATTCTCTGCAATGGCATTGCGCAGGAATTCATAACCAAGGTCGGGAGCGTAACCATGAAAAGTCTCCGCTTTTCCCATCTCATCCACTGCACCATGCAGCGCATCAATGATAGCGGGCGCCAAAGGCTGTGTCACGTCACCGATGCCCAGACGGATGATCTTCTTGTCCGGGTGTGCTGCGGAATACGCACTTACCTTTTTGCCGATGGTGGAAAATAAATAGCTTCCGGGAAGTTTTAAATAGTTGTCGTTTACTTTAAACATAGTACGTTCTCCTCTCTATTATCCCTGGTGCAGTATTGCTGTCACCTTGCTGTCGTAAATAAGCAATTTTTCCGCACTACGTGCTCTCAAAATTGCAACGAACATTCGTAATCCGGGCTGATCACCCTACTTACTTATGTTCGTTTACTCCTCTCATAGCAACACATCTTTGCCTGCAAGCAGTCAATCTGTGTTGCTATGGAGGCGTTTATTCTATCAGATGGAGTACGGGTCCACTTCACCTTCAAATACGATCTTCGCAGGACCGGTCATGTAGACCAGATTCTCCTTGCGGTCCCATTTGATGTGCAGTTCACCGCCTAATAGTTTAACAGTTATTTCCTCGTCCGTCAAACCATTTAGTACACAAGCCACCGCCGTGGCGCAACATCCGGTACCACAGGCAAGGGTCTCCCCGGTGCCTCTCTCCCAGACGCGCATAAACACATTTTTCCGATCCAGAATCTCTACGAATTCGGTATTGGTCCGGTTAGGAAAACAGGTATGATGCTCAAACTTCGAGCCGATCTTCTCAATGTCAAGATCCTTTACCCCTTCCATAAATACGATGGCATGGGGATTGCCCATGGATACACATGTCATGTGGTATTCCGTGTCGTCTACCATGATGGGAGCATTCACTACCGCCGGTCCGTCTGCCGTCTCCTGTGTGGCTTCCACTGTTACCGGCACCTCTGCCGGAGCAAGGATGGGATTTCCCATGTTCACCTGTACCAGCGTCACCTGTCCTCTGTCCGTGGCGGTCTTTCCCTCCACGGTGAGTTTCAGATATTTTATTTTGCCGGCGCTGACGATGGTAATGTCCTTCTTGTCCGTCAGTCCCTTGTCGTAGACATATTTTGCCACGCAGCGGATGCCGTTGCCGCACATCTCCGAACGGCTGCCGTCCGCATTGTACATTTCCATCTCAAAATCCGCTTCTTCCGCCGGATTGATAAAGATCACACCGTCGCCGCCGATTCCGAAATGTCTGTCACTTAAGCTTCTTACGATCTCCGGCTTCTCTTCCGGTGAAAGCTTCTCCGTAAAGCCGTTGACATATACATAATCGTTGCCGCAGCCCTGCATTTTTGTAAATTTCATGGATTGCTGTTCCTCCTGTTGTTCTCTTTCACATATCCTGTCTGTAACGCCCGGATCCCTGTAATCATTTCCGGGCCGTCCTGCTTACTCCGTCATCATGGACAATACCATCTGTGCCGTCTCCACCAGATTGGTACCACTGTCCATACTGGTCTTCTGAAGGTAGCGGTGGGCTTCTTCTTCCGTCATATGATTTCGTGCCATCAGTAATTCCTTGGCATCCTTGATTGCTTTTTCATCCGTTGCATTCCGCACTTTCGGCTGCATACGGCGTTTTCTTCTGCGGCGTTCCACACCTTCCACCATCAGGTTCACGGTATTGATCAGGTCCTGTACCTTTAACGGCATGGAAAGACATACGATGCCATTGCCATAGCATTCACTGATCAGATTCTGGGATGCCATCAGCAGCATCTCGAAACCTTCCGGCAGATCTTCATGTAGTTCTGTGTATATCATGTCCGCCAGCTTGTAGCTGCAGATCACAATACCGTCGTTCAGACCGTCCGCCTGACTGATAGCCTGAGTGCCTGTGGTACAGATACCCGTGACCTGAAATCCACTGCGCACCAGAATATTCTTGACGCCTTTGGCTTCCTCCAGCTTCGGCAGTACAACAATAATGTTCGTCATCGGCCCACCTCCTTTCTTCTGTGTTTTTGATTCATCTTGTAACTATTCCACCCCTCGCATTCGCAAAACCACACGCTTCTATGCAGCTAGTTTTGCTCATGTACGTGGCGGTGACTCCATTCGAGTCACTTTACGAAGAATAGTCACTCCATTATTACAAAAGAAAGGAATATTTTAATACTTGTACAGATACTCCTGAATCTCCCACTCGGATACCTGAGAACGGTACTCATGCCACTCTTTCCGCTTGGCATCGATGTATTTTCCGGCAATATGATCTCCAAGCACTTTCTGAATGAAAGTATCCTTCTCCAGTTCCTCCACTGCCTCCAGAAGTGTGCCGGGCAGCTGATCGATATGCAATTCCTCACGCTCTTTTTCTGACAGGGCAAAAATATTGGCATTGATGCTCTGAGGCGGCTCTATTTTCTCCCGGATGCCCTCTAATCCTGCACTCAGGCAGACTGCCAGTGTCAGATAAGGGTTAGCAGCAGAATCGGGACTACGCAGCTCGATACGGGTGCCCTCTCCGTCTGCAGCAGCCGGAATACGGATTAAGGGGCTGCGGTTCGTCGTGCTCCATGCAATGTAGACCGGTGCCTCGAAACCGGGTACCAGACGCTTGTAGGAATTCACCAGCGGATTCGTAATGGCTGCCATTCCTTTGATATGTCTCATGATACCACCGATGAAATAGTAAGCCTCTTCGCTCAGACCATTGGGATCGGAAGCATCCTGGAAAATGTTTTTTCCATCCTTCTGCAAGGACATATTGATGTGCATGCCGGAACCGTTGACACCGAACTTAGGCTTCGGCATAAAAGTAGCGTGCAATCCATGACGTCTCGCAATGGTGCGTACGGCCATCTTGAAGGTCATGATGTTGTCTGCGGTATTTAATGCCTCATCGTATTTGAAATCAATCTCATGCTGGGCCGGAGCCATCTCGTGATGGGAAGCCTCGATGACAAATCCCATATCCTCCAGATTCATGACAATGTCACGACGGGCATTTTCGCCGAAATCCAGGGGACCGATGTCGAAATACCCTGCCTGCTCATGGGTGTTGGTGGTAGGCATGGTATTTTCGTCCGTATTAAATAAGAAAAATTCACACTCGGGGCCTACCTCAAAAGTATATCCCATGTCCTCTGCCTGCTGCACCGCACGCTTTAACACATAACGAGGATCTCCCTCGAAAGGCTGTCCGTTGGGACGATATACATCGCAGATCATACGGGCCACTTTGCCCTGTTGGGGTCTCCAGGGGAAAATCTCCAGTGTCGACAGATCCGGATACAGATACATGTCGGATTCTTCAATCCGTGCAAAACCGTCAATAGCCGAACCGTCAAACATACATTTATTGCTCAATACGCGGTCCAGCTGGCTGGCTGTCACCGCAATATTTTTCAGATTGCCGAACAGATCCGTGAACTGCAGACGGATAAATTCCACATCCTCTTCTTCCACAAGACGGATGATGTCTTCCTTGGTATAATTATTCATCGTTACCCTCGTTTCTGCGCCGCCTGTCTGCTCCTTTTCCACGGGGCGGACGCATCCGTGAAAAATACTTGTTTTAACTATAGCAATGCCTGTTTTGTCTTGTCAATGTGAAGTTCTCCTTATTTGCTGTACTATGAGTACCGGCCTCCGCATACTATTTATAAAGATCATCCCATCATTCCAAGGAGACTTAAGAATGAGTGCAAATACAAAGATCGTTGTCCTTCGCAGAAAAGAGCTGCTGTATACCGGAATCTTCGCTGCGCTGGGAGTGCTGTTCGTCATATTACTGTTAATGTTATTGCTGCCCGGAAAAGCTGCGGATACCTCCGGGGCACCGGATTCCCCTGACAGTACTGCCGAGACCGTTATGCCGGACAATGTGGCGGATCTCGGACGTATCCCGCAATCCGCACAGACGGAGGATGTCTCCACCGGGGCCGTTGCCGATACCGACGCTGTTCTGGATAATGCTTCCGGGCCTGTCGGTACTGCCAATACATATATCCCGGGAATCTACACCACGGAGCTGATCCTCGGCAGCGAGACCGTGAATGTAGAGGTCATCGTAAACGACCACGCCATCACATCTTTAAGCCTGGCAGATCCCGATGAGACCCTGACCACCATGTATCCACTGCTGGAGCCCACCATGGATTCCCTGAGTGAGCAGATCTGCGAGACGCAGGATCTGAGTCAGGTGACGTATTCTGCGGAGACCAGATATACTTCCCTGGTGCTGCTGGAGGCTGTTAAGGCTTCACTGGAAAAAGCAAAGCCCAGTGCCACGCCGGAAGCAGCCTCCACCCCGACGGCTTCCCCGGAGAATTCAGCGGCCACTTCACCGGAAACGGATGGGAAAACCGCGGAACCTACGAAGATGCCGACAGCGGATATCAATCCGGCAGCATAAACACTTAGAAGCTTTGGCACACTACATCCACTGTACACAAAAATAAATGCTGACGCAAAAAAGGGCGCATGCCTCCCGGCATGCACCCCGTTGTGCGTTTTATTGTAATATTTTGTTTGCAACACTGAGTTTATTTTATACTATTTGTGGGGGAGATGCAAGGGAAAATTATTTCTCTTATTTGTATATATTGCAACATTTTCATTAAAAGTATTTTTGTTCAAATTAATTTTAATAAAATGCTTTTGAATAAATCTAAGTACAAGGTTTTCCTTGCCATTTTCGTATATATGTCCCATAATATTTTTATCAACATACAAAGGGTTTTCCCGCCTCAACACGGAGATTTCCATGAACATTTTATTTTACGATATGGGAAGTTACACGTATCAGGATACGCTGTATTATCTGAAGCAGCTTGGCCATACCTGCAAAACGTTATATTACCACTTCCCCAATAAATTCCATGACGATTTTTTCTGTGACCGCTTTGAGAAGCAATTGCAGTCCGATTCCTACGATGCCGTCATGAGCATTAACTTCTTCCCACTGGTCGCAACGCTGTGCCATGCGCATCAGATTCCCTATCTGGCATGGTGCTATGACAGTCCGCTGGAAGAAAAATTGGAAGAGTACTTCTCCTACGATACGAATCGCATTTTCCTGTTCGACCGTATCGAAGCCGAGCATTATCAAAGCCTCGGATATTCCCGGGTGTATCACCTGCCCCTGGCCGTCAATACGGACCGGTTGGACAGACTGCAGTTTTCCCCTGCACAGATGCAAAAGCACCGCTGTGATGTCTCCTTTATCGGCCAGCTGTACGAATCTCCCCTGCAGGTACTTCTGTATTCTGCGGACGATTATATCAAAGGTTACATCGAGGGAATCCTCCAGGCTCAGCTGCGGGTATACGGGTATTATTTTATTGATGAATTGATCACGGACGAGCTGTTGGATTCCGTGAATCAGTCTTTCCGGAAAATAGGGCAGACTTCCCTGACCTTGAACCGCAGAGGATTATCCTTTGCCATAGCCTCAGAGATCACGAACCTGGAACGGTGTTTCCTGCTGGAGCAGATGGGCGAATTGTTCAACACCCACTTCTATACTACGAAACCGCATTCCCTCAGTGACCATGTCATCTCCCTGGGTCCGGTAAAATATATGGAAGAAATGCCCTGTGTCTTCCGCTACAGCAAGCTGAACCTGAACCCCACACTGAAAAGCATCCAGTCCGGTATTCCCCTGCGTGCCCTGGATATCATGGGTGCAAAAGGCGTGCTCCTGTCCAACTTCCAGCCGGAGCTCGTAGAATATTTTGAGGATGGTCAGGATCTCATCCTCTACAGCAGCATGGAAGAAGCTGTGGAGAAGGCTGCGTATTACCTGGAGCATGACGATATCCGGGAACATATTGCACAAAATGGGTATGAGAAGATAAAAGAATACTTCACCTATCCTGATCGTATTCAAAAAATGCTGGCGACTATTTAAAACCTAAAAGGACATCATCAATCCCACTAATGATGTCCTTTTTACTACAATATGTAATTATACAATGTCTACTTCAGTAAATCCGCCAGATATATCTCTCCTTTTTTTAAAATCCTTTTTTTCTTGTATTCCTGAATCGTACTAACCAACATATCAATATCTGCAAAATACTCCCGAACAAATTCTCGGCTTTTAATCTTGTCCTTCATTTTTAGTACCTGTTTACAAAAAACACTAGGTGACATAGAACGGGACTTTTTTATGTACTCTTCGTATTTATCTTCCGCCAAAATTAATAGCATCTCAATTTCAGGAGATGTTACCACATTAATAACGTTATCCACTTTGTGTTCATATGCAGGACTTAATCGAAACCCTTCTGAGTGCGAATCCAAAACCCGAAGTACTGTAATTTTACTCTTAAATTCTTTTCTTAAATATCGCTGTTCAAACACTTTTGCGCTTCTGCAGCGGATAACTTCTTCATTCAGCATTTGTTCCCGCGTGAAAACAAGCAGGTTATTGTCCACAAGCATATCAATAATAGCAGTCTCAGCACCACCTTCGCAGATACATGCAACTATTGGAGATAAAGATGATTCTATCATTTGTTATCCTCCACTATAGTACCTGAAGCCAATGTTTTCTTCAATCTCATAGATGCTTCATAGGAAGGAACCGTCCCTTCCAGCATTCCACTCTGAAATACATCACTTTTTTTAATGTCATTTCGTTTTAAAATATGATGTAATTTTTGGATTGAAATTCCATCGTTATTTCTGGTCACGTAAATTCCGTCATTTCTATCTAACTCATCCAACAGCTCAACGTAATGAGTAGAATAGATTAATGTTGCTCCTCTTTTATTGACTTTCTCGTCCATGAAAAATCTAATCAGGGTTGCGACAATCTCCTTATTGAAATGATTTTCAATCTCATCAACGAGAAAATATCCACCTTTAATCAGCGTCATCCAGGCCTGCATAAATACGTTCAGTCCCTTAATGGTGCCCGACGACAAATAGTGGCTTATGTTCTGTATTCCGCGCATAGAAATCGGCTCTTTATATTTCTTAAATTTAACAATTAATTCTGTTTCATTCGGATTAAATTTAATATATTCTATACTAGGATCAAGAAACTGAATTAAAGCAATCGGAAAATCCCCGAATGAATTCAAAATATTAAAATCTGTCCATTCTGTCATATCTCTAAAGAAAACATTTCCGGACTTTCCTAAAGCAATGACTATGCTAACATCATCCTTTAAAAACAAAAGCTGCTCTTCCGACGCATCTCTGGATTGATATAAATCATTATTCGCAAACTGAAATAAATTTGCCTTGGAAGTTATTGATCCCGCCTTACGAATATAAAGTCTCTCATGTAAAATGGTATATCTATCGACCGCGCCCTCCTCTTTTGTTACACCGATAACTGTCTCTAACAAACATACACCGGCTTTTTCATCATAAAAATATGTCTTTAATACTACGTTTGTAGATTTTTCCAAAATTACTTTGGTATCAATGGTATTGATTGCCTCCGCATTAAGCAAACTCATAACAAAAGAAATTAATTTAAGGGTGGTCGTTTTTCCGGATGCATTAACACCAACAAATGATAAAACATTATTTGTATAAGTATTCCCAAATGGATTATAAAGCATTGCTGCATTATCCGGGTATACTCTCTGCTCCGCATTAAAATCAATCACCGCTTTACCTTCAAAAAGAAAGATCCCCTCTGCTTCAATTCTCAATATTCTCATCTTTGCGTCTCCCATTATATCTACATTAATTATGATTTTGTTCTATCATTTTATCATTTTTATTTCTATTTTTCAATGCATAAAAACGTTTTTTCTGTTTTTATTATATCCGTATTTTTAAAATAAATTCATCAAAAATGCTGGTGACTATTTAATAGTCCCAGCATTTTTATGTAACGTAATGTTTCTAAACCAAATGGCATTCCGCCAATACTTCCTCCACCGCAGATCTCATAGCAGCCTCCACAGTCTCCTCTGATCCCTGCAGTGATTTCAAATACGGAATATCCGGATAGTGTTCTCTTAAGTATGTCACGTATTTCCTGTCTGCACAGTAGAAAAACATAGAAAGGCTCAGTTGCTTGGATAAGTATTTCTCGTTCTGCAGGTTCTCATGCAACAGGAAGTTCACGAACTTACTGTTGACCAAATTGTAAGAAATGCCGCCCATCAAAGTCGTCTGTTCAAACCCGACAAGGTCAAACGTGATGATCAAGTCGAAGGAGTCCTTGGATAAAAGTTCATGGGGATAATCTTTTTCGGAATTGCATGTTACGAGTTGCACACTATAATTCTGTTTAAGGTCATCACATAGTTTTTCTGCGTCATACAGGATTTTGGGTGTAATAATTAATATTTTTAACATTAAGTCCGCTCCTATTTAGACAGTGCATGATCCAGCCATTTCTGCGATCTTTCTCTCTCCTGCCCTAACTTTTCACACACAATATCATAATTGATTTTTTCGAACAGTTTGTATTTGAAATACTTATGCTACTCTTGGCTTTTCTCCATGCTATGGACATCCATAAAAAAACTAATTATGATCAACAAAATGATTATACCTATCGGAAACGCCGCAATAATAGACACCGATTGTAAACTATACATAGACTCTTCACTGAAAAGCAGTGCAATCGGAAGCAAAATAAATACAATTGCCCAAAATGTTCTGACTTTCTTATCCGGTTCTACATCTGATTTGATTTTTTTATAAGAATATACCGATATTACCATCGTAAGTGCATCAAATGTCGTTGCATAAAAGGCAATCATCGTCATAGACAATAATACTAATGCTACTTTAGGTAGTGGCAATGTCTTAAAAATGCACATAATAGCTGCCGAATAATCTCCGGTATCAGCAATCATTTGAGATACCGGAAGACCATACTTCATCTGCTGCGCTAAACCATAGTTTCCCAAAATAATAAATGAGGAAAAAGTTCCTAAAAGTCCCCACGCATAACCTCCCAGGATTGTTTCCTTAATAGTTCTGCCTTTGCTGATTTTACCTATAAAAAAGGGCGTTGCAACACACCAAACCATCCAATAAGCCCAATAATATACCGTCCAGTTCTGAGGAAAACTTGTTGTTCTCAACGGATCCATCCATGTAGCCATTCCTATAAAGTTCTGAACCAGGTTTCCTATTGCTGAAAAGCCTGTTTCAAGAATATAAGTGCATTCTCCCCCTCCGATCAGCACATAGACAAGCAATGTTATAAATAAATAGGAGCAGCTAGCTGCAAGTTTAGAAATTCCTTTCATCCCAAACCATACTGTCATTGTATAGATTGCTGCAATCACAAGCAATATTATCACTGTAATATTTGTACTTCTCTCCCAATGAAATACATAACATATTGCACTGGACAGTAACGGTGTTGCTAGCGAAAAAGTAGTTGCTGTTCCTGCTATTAACGCAAAAACAGCGACTAAATCAATTATTTTTCCCCATATACCATCTGCTTTATCTCTAAGCAGAGGGCGACAAGCTTCCGAAAACTTCTGTCTGTTTCTTCCCCGCACATGAAGCATAAATCCAAATGCTCCTGCTAATACGATATATAAACTCCATACAATGGGACCCCAATGAAACAGTGGATATGTTGATGCCCACTTCTGTATTCCACCCAATTCCTCTATATATGGTTCATTCGCATATAATGCCCATTCACACAATGAATAGAACAGTATATCAGCTGCCATGGTAGATGTAAAAATCATCATTCCCCATCGCACGGAAGAATACTGCTTTTTGTCTTCCGGTTTTCCTAATAATATCTTGCCGTATTTGGAAAAAGCAATATATATGCTACAGAGGAATATTCCTAATCCAAGTACCGCATAATAAAGTCCACATCTATCTCCTAAAAATACTCTGACTGTCTGTATTGTTTTCGTAGAATTTTCAGGAAATACCATAAATAAAATACTGATTATTACCACCCCCAATAATGGGATGATTACAGCATACCAGTCAATTTCCGTTTTCATAGCATTTTCCTATATTATGTATTTTAAATAGTTCTTATCTATAGCTGCCAGTTCTTTTATATTGTCTATTTCCTTAACATCCTGTCTATTCATAGGATATATTTCCAACTCATACTCACCAAAATAGCAAAACATCGGAACATCATCCCAGTAAATCTGTCGGTTTCTGCGAATTTCAAATTCTAACTCCAACTGTTCTTTTAATTTTCTGCCATCCTCTCTCGTCCAACGTGAAATACTATATAATTGCCATCCTTTACTTCCACCGGATCTGCTACATGATACTATCCTATTCCCCTCGGCTGAAAGCAACCATTCCTCTGTATAGTCTTCCGTCCAGACGCAATTATAACCGGAGCAATAAAAATTCGGAGAAAGAATATCCTTATTATAAATAATCTGATCTCCATCCAATATCATTGCCTCTTCCAAGTGTTCTCTTGCAACATACAATGAAGAAATATTATTGCAGCTTTCAAAATAAGGATTTTCAATTAATGACACCATAGGATATTTTTTAGTCAGCATCTTAAATTGCTCTTTTAAATATCCCACTACAATATATATTTCCTCTGTCTGATTTTTCAAAAGAGCTTGAATGATCGTCTCGATCATTGAGATGCCGTTTACTTTTATTAATGGTTTGGGAATAGTATGAGTTATCGGTAACATTCTGTTTCCGTAACCTGCCGCCATTATGATTGCCCTTTTGACTCTATTCATTTATCTGTATCTTCCTTTTTTCTACTTCTGCCTCTACGGTTTTAAGATAATCTTTTGCATACTGGTACTGCCTAAAAGCATATTCTCCAAATTCCACACCGCACATCCTCTTATACTCGCACCAGTTGCTCCAAAGAAGTCCGCATATTGCAACATAACAATATATCTTTAATCTCACCGCATCTGAACATTTCCCTTGAAAATAAAAATCTATCAAATCATCTATCTGCTCTCTGTTATAAAAGGAATAAATACCGAACATTGCAATATCTACATGCGGATCCTGCATTCCTGCATATTCCCAGTCAATCAAATGAATATTGTTTCCCGCAAAGAGGAAATTATCAGGTACTGCATCAATGTGACACAGACAAAATTCGCTTTTATCAACAGTAATATAGTCTCTTAATTGAAAGACTCCTCTTTTTACAGCCTCATAGTCCGCATATATTGTTTTTTCTGTCCATAAGGATTCGTAATAATTTATTCTTTCCCAAAGATCAAATACATGGCTTACGTAAAATTTCTTTTGATGGAAGTTCCTTAAAAAGACCATACAACGTTTTACATCATCTTCCTTCTGTGGATCACAGACATATGCATTTCTATAATATTTCGATATTTTATAACCAGTATCCGCATCAAAGTAAATAATATGATCGCAAATGCCTTTATTCTCTAATAAAGAATAGACCTCCGCTTCATCTTTTCTATCTAACAGCACCTCTGTTCCCACACCGGGAATTCGAAGAATATATTGTTCATTTTCATAAGAAAATAAAAAAGACTGGTTTGTCATTCCTTTATTTAAGACCGAAATATTGCCTATTTTAGCCTTTGGAATTTGCATTACATTTGAAATAATATTGCTCAATTCCATATAATACCTTTTATTCCTCCTTAGTTATTTCGGAAATGTCTATACCATATTTTTTCAATGCCATATTTTGTTCCATTAATTTCATTTGTTTCTTATAAAATGGATAATCATGCTGTGCAGCTCCCTGCACGGGTGTCATATAGTCTCCATACCAAGCCGTTAACACTTCATGATAAAATTTAGGTACCGACAATTTCATTGTCTCAAAGTTTTTCCACTCCGTTTCCTGATACCAAGCCTTTTTTAAAATAATATTGCTATCGAAAGATAGCATCATCAAATCGGAATTGTCTGTTCCCATATATGATTTGCAAATCATTTCTGCTAACATGCGCAGTTGCTTTCCAATATCATCATTTCTATCAATCTTATACCGGCATAATTCCTCTATAATATTTAAGTTATCTCTGACTTCTTCCGGATATTCTTTCTCTTGATGTATTGCATTAGCGAGAAAATGATATAATTCTATTAATGCATTTCTTTCTCCTTCGGCATCCGGAATAATGTCCAACGGGAAAATATCTATTCCTGTTATATAGGGACATCCGTGAAATTTAAGAAGGTCTGTCACTTCAAATGAAATAGTATCTGTATTTAAGATTTTCGTAAAAGGCATGGTATAATTCCCAGTTTCTCCCGGAATTTTTAATACATACTTGTCTTTCCATTCCCTTTTAATTATTTCAAGAAATCTATCATAATCCGGTCGTAACATTGCAATATCAATATCATCATCCCATGGGATATATCCCTGATGACGAATTGTCCCCAGCAGAGTTCCTCCGTCTGCAAAATATTGGATATTATTGGCTCTACATAACTTTTGGACATCCTCCAGAACATCCATTTGTACTGTCCACGCACATTTCATCATGGGGTCTATATAAAATCCATCCCTTATTTCTCCTTTAAAAAAATCCGGTTTAAATTCCATATGTACCTTGTATGACAATTATGGAATTTATTATCATACGTTTCCTTTCCCTTAATTACTATGCTTAAAGTTTGATCACTCGACCGCAGCGTATTACCTCTACCTTTATTACTGAAGCATCTTTAACGCAACTTCTATATGCTATCGCATTCATTCATTTGTTGTAGTAAGTGATTTAACATCAAAGTCATCTTCGCTGCTCCACTATCGTTCAAATGGTCTGTGTCATTAAAATCTTCTTCATCAAAAAACGGATCTCCAAAACAGTCAACCAGATGAACTTCTTCATTCACCTGTTCCAATGCATCATAAAAATATTCCCTAAAATTCATATCAAAAAATGTTTGATAATAAATTGTCGCAGGAAACACTGTTATAATCAAATGTATATTTCGCTCAGATACATACACTGCAATATCTTTAAGTATTTCTATATTTTCTCCTAAAGTCTCCTCAAATCGAATACTCTTATTATGAGATTCTGCCCGTTGTTTTCCATACTTCCACTTTTCCGTTTCTGATAAATCGCCCCAGTATTTGCTTTTATCCTCCCAAAGTTTTGTCTGAAAATAACATCTTTTTCTGTTTTCGTTATTAAAATAATTATGTTGACCATATGAAGAATTATATAGTGATGCCACCAATTTTTGTACATCAATGTAGTCGCTTTCATCAAATGCATACCAGTTGGCCGGATGGATAAAGCAATTATGCCAATCATTTAAAATAGGTGCATATACCGTTGAAATACGTTCAAGTTCTCCTCTGTTTTTGGTTCTAGATAAATCAGAAAAAAGCGAATAATACCCGCATCCCAGTATTACATTTTTAACTGAATGTTCTTCAGAACAAACTTTTTTCAGCAATTCAAATGCATAGTACAAATCCTGCGATGGTAAAGAAAGATTTACCGCCTTTTCCATCATTTCTTCCTTAATTCCAAATCTAGCATATGAACTTCCTAAAATTAAAGTTTCTGCATTTTTTGCCTCGTTTACTTTATTGTTTAAATAAAAATAATCCCAATTACACGTAAACATGTTACATGAATATTCCACCATTTCTTCAAGGAATTCTTCATATACTATAGCACCTTCAATGTTCAATTTTTCTTGCATTGCTTTTGAAACAATCCAAATCATTCTATCCGATTTCTCGGAAATATCCTCCACGAGAACAGGACATACGTCTTGCTGCAAATACGGAAGTATTTCTTTTGCCACTAAATCACTATCTATCATATAAATTTTCTTCATTTATTTATCTCTCGTAATAATTCGGGTAGTGTCAAAAACTACCTCTTTTTTATTGTTCTAAATCCTTTAAAACCTTAACTTATCGTAAGCACTCTATTGGTACTTACTACTGCGTGACTTTTTTTACCGTGGAATAGCTGACATCAAACACGAAGGCCTTGGAGTGACCTAATTTTCAATGAACCATGTGACCTAAATTTAGATTAGCATAAACAGCACTGTAAGGAACAGGTTCAGAACTGGCTCACCGTAAAGCAGTGGTGCGATTAGAACGGCTACACCATTCATACCTACAACTGCTGGAAGTACCACCTCAAGGAGAATTACGTCGAGTATTGCACGATTCATGTTTTTCAAACACGATTTCCATCCTTTTAGGTAACACTACCATCTCCCTTGGCACTTCCACCTCTGATGAGATGCTCTGTCGTATCATCCCGGTCCTGCTCAGTGCTATAGTGGCTCAGTTGTCTTATTTTGCTTCAGCCATTCTTCAGTTTTTCAGCTAAACATTTTCCCATAAACAATGAGTCCTCGCATTTCTTTATTATTTGATATCCATGAAGTGAATAAAAACCTTGAGCATTTTTATTTGTTCTGTCAACTTCCAACACCACATAACTCATACCTAAACAACTACATTCTTTTTCCATTTGATTTAACAAAACACCACCTACTCCCTTGCCCTGATATTCTGCCTTAACCACAATCATCGATAAAAAAGCTTTCTTATCCGTGATATTATTACAATAAAATGCAATCATTCCTGTTATTTGATCTTCAGCTATAGACTTGAACACAACTCCATTTTTGTAATACTTATTTGAAATGTTCTCAATAAATTCTTTATTGTTTAGTTTTTTGTTGTATAAATCACCTGCACAATAAATTAATGCCTCGTGAATTTGTTCAAATGTTTTGCATTGTATTACTTCCATCATATCATCATTTATTGTACCTTTTCTCTAATGTTGCAAACAGTCATCCTTGTTTTTCCACTTCTTAATTTGGGGATTTCTTCAACATATTTAAATTCTATATTTACAGATTCTCCAAACAGTTTTTTACTTTCGTTTACAATAAATTCTTCATGAGTATGGTTACTAGTATTAAGAATCCACGTCAATTTATCATAGTCATCTTGCACTAATTGAAATTGTTTAATATCTTGACATGGCTCTAAAAATGAAATAGCATGAAAAATATCTACCATAGTCCCATCGGTTGTGTATAATACATCGGCAACTCTACCCATCAATTTGGTAATGTACACACGACCATCCTTAAAATGCTTTAATGATACCAAATCTCCATTTTCGTATCTGATAATAGGAAAAGCTTTATTAAAATAATCTGTAATAATTAATCTTCCAACTTCCCCATCCTCGGTTGGCTCATCAGAATCCATCTTGAGTACCTCAAAATGATAATCTACAGTATTTAACAAATGGCCATTTCCTGATCCATCTTCGATTGCAAATGCGCCATTCTCTTCATTTGCATAATAGGAATACATAGGGCATTCGAAATACTCTTCAATTATTTTTCTAGTATTATCTTTCAGCAACTCAGACATAGCAAATATTGCAATCAACTTACCATTCCACTTAGGTGCCTTACCACTAATAATATATCTTGCCATTGCTTCATATACTGATGATATAGCGGTAATGGTTTTGAAATTTTCGGACATCAATCGCTGAATTAAGTCTGAAAATGCGTCTTCGCCTAAATAACGATAATCCAAATAATATACATTATCTCTTTCTTGTCTTTCCATTGGAATGTTTTTATCAGCCACATTTGTACTAATAAACATTGTCTTTTCATGCGATTTAACACCATCTAGGGCACGTAATACTTTATTTCCCGCAATCCACCTCGCATGCTTATATTTATCCATTATCATTTTAAATGGGGTACCTGTTGATCCACTAGTATATTTCACAACCACTTCATCGGCATTATATTTTTTTACAGCGATTCGATCCCAATTATCCTTTAAATCTTGCTTCTTTAAAATTGGAAAATCCTGTAAGCAGGTGTAATTTTTATAACTACTGTAAAAATTAGAAAAAGATGTTGCATATGTTAATAATTCCGTCAAATAATGTTGCGAAAAAATACTGTTAATTTGGGGATTATTTAATAAAAACTCTAATTCATCACATGCGTTTACTAATCTGCCTTTGTTATTTATTCTGTCATACTCAACAAAACTGTTAAATTTTTCTGTTCTTTCATCCATAACTTATTTATCTTTCCTATCTATATATACTTTCAAAATATTTTCTAAAATGGTATGGATTTTCATCCTCATCAATAGGTAACTCGCTTGCTATTTTATATAACATTTCTGGATTCAACCCTTTTTTATCGTAATTTGTATAAGCTAATATTAATCTTAATGGATCTACTCGTTTTTCCATGCAACATCTATAAATATCCTTTAAATAAGACGAATGGAAGTCTGCAAAACCGCAAATCAAATCCAATGGGTTGATTGACTGTCGACCAATAATATTTCTATTTACATAATACCCATATTCCAAAAGTTTTGGTATGTCGAATCCTGTATTTACTCCCATCTTTTCTAATGACATAATTAAGAATTCTGCCATTGTATTGCCAACGCTCCGTCCTACGCCTTGAAGAGTGGTATCTATCATATCGTAACCGCATTGATAAGCAACTAGACTATTAGGCACTGCTAATCCTATGTTGTTGTGACAATGAAGTCCCACGCAAATATCAACCTTTTCTTTAGTACAATAATAATACTCTTTTATTTGATCTGGCAACATCCCCCCAGCGGAATCAACAACATATACATAATCTGCTCCCCATTGTTTAAGATATAGAGCTTTTTCTGCAAACTGCTTTGGCGTAATTATATGTGTTTTCATATAATTAACCATAACTTCCATCCCAAGTTTTTTAGCTTCAATTACATAATCTTTTACTGTGTCTATATCATCCGCATTTTGTCCAACTCTAACAAACTTGACATCATTGTCTGCCGCAATTTTCAAATCATCCAATCTTGCAATTCCTGGTATACAAAAAAAACCGATTTTTGACTTACCTTTTTTTTCGTTTGCAGCTTTCATATATTCTATATCCGTCTGTAACGAGATTCCATTTTCCCAATTACTTGCATTTAGTCCCTTGCCATGACCGATCTCAATATATTCAAAGCCAAGCTTACTAGTTCTGTCGACAATTTCGGAAACATCATATGATGAAAATTTAAAATCAACGTAATAGCTTCCATCTCGAATTGTTGTATCTAACAGTTTCACCTTATATCTCCTTTCTAGACTATCACATTATTCAAATTCTATACTCACCTCTTTTTTAACGTTATTTTTTATTCTTTCAATCTCTTCTAATGAATTACAACAAGCAATATAATAGCCAAATCTATTGCCACCATCTTCAACTTTTTTTACAGTATCTCCCTTTTTATATTCAAAATAAAAAGATTTTATACATTTTTCCTTTTCTAAATAATCAATTCCTTTTATTTCTCTAATTATTCCTTCTCTATTCCCTATATCAAAAAAACTAAGTAATGCGCATCGCTCTTTATAATTATCCGCATATTTAATCTTCATACATTCAGCCTTTTTTCTACTTATACTCCAGTCTATTAGGGCCTCTTGAGTTTCTATTCCTGTCATATTAGGGTTAATTACACTAGATATTAAATTTCCTCCACCTCTTGCTCCAATCTCAATCAAATAAAATTTTCCATCTCTATATTTGTACTCTGCATGAGTTAGTCCAAATGGTAGCTTTGTTTTCTTTACATATTCTTCATTTGTCCTTCTCAACAAATCATAATTATACTTTTCGTCTCTATATTTAAAAATCAACTCTTGATCTAGGTTTTCATTATATGAGTAATGTTTCTTATGAGAAATTGCTAATGAATAATACTTCTGATTTGTCATGATTCCATCTATAGAAAACTCATCACCCTCAATATATTCCTCTAATAAAACGCTTTTCTCAACTTTTGAATATGACATTGCCTTATTGAAATGATTCTTAATATCTTCTTCACTCTCAATTGAAAACACACCTCTACTGCTATTTCCATCCAGTGGCTTAATTATCATTTTTTCCCCGAAGGATTTAAACTTTTGAATAGCTTCATTTACTGTTGTACATTTATAAAAAATAGGGGTTGCAAAACCATTGTTTTTCATAAATTCACGCATTCTGAATTTATCTGTATATAATGCAGCTAATTCAACGCCAATGCTTGGTTTTTCCATCTGTTCTGACACCCAAGCAATAGTTGGAGTAGCTATGTCGCATTCATCCGACATAACTGCAATTGGTTTATACTTCTGAGCCAGTTCATATACTTTTTCTTTATCTAGTATATTGACAATCTCATATCCATCGGCATACTTATATGCAGGTTGATTCTCATAATAATCGAAAACTATTACCTTAAACCCTCTTTTTTTTAATTTGTTAATTAGAGGAATTTGCCATTTTGTTCCAGGCAACACAATCACAGTATTCATAGATTATTCTTGTATGACAATTAAGAAATTTATTATCATACGTTTCCTTTCCTTGAATTACTATACTTATAGCTTGATTACTCGGCCGGAGCGTATTAGATCTCCCTTTATCCGGATTCTTTATCAGTTGAAGAATCTTTAGCACAACTTCTATATGTTTCTTGTCATATTTCACGTCATTTGTTAATAAGCAATTAATTTACCGATCCCTTTATTAATAATATCTTTTGCAATATCTCGGTAATCATAATGATATTTTTCGTTAAAGCACGCACTAGTGTCCTTATATATCTCATTAATATAGCAAAACGCCTCATATTGCACTGCAAAATTTTTGCTGTTCAACATTAAGAAATATTTTTCACATTTAATCTCTTCCTCTGTCTCTGCATTTGGATCAATCATGAGATCTGAAAAAGCCTTTTTAAAAAAAATATTATCCATTTGTCTAATAATCCACATCCAATTGCAACCAGCTTCCAACACATGCCTTATCGTATTTTCTTTTGTAGATGCACTGACATTCTCTGTTAATCCATTATGATGTCTTCTCATCTCCACAAACACTTTAGGTATAATGTGAATTTGTGTTTCCTGAATAAATTGTACCCATTTAAAGAAATCCGGAAGTTGCCTGCAAGCCGCACCAAATCGAACATCCTCAAGGCCAAATTTTCTAATAGCGAGAAAAGAAGGGTTGCATAATGCATTTCCATGTCTCCAAAAATAATTCATCCATTGATAGCTATCTCTATTCCCTTTTATAAATATAGTATCATCTATTTCGTTTCTGTCTTCATCCACATACTTACACCATGTCAAGCATACTCCACAATTCGGATGGTTCTCCATATAATCTACTTGCGATGCAATTTTATTAACTTCCCATACATCATCCGAATTCATTAATGCGATATACTTTCCGGTTGCCTGTTTTTTGATATTATTATATAAACCACCAGTATTTTCTCTTGAATAATATTCATACGCATAAAATTGTGAATATTTCTTCATTATCTCAGCTGAGTGATCGCTCGATCCATCATCCGCCACAATAAATTCAATATTTTTATAAGTTTGATTTAAAACACTTAATATTGCCTCTTCTACAAATTGTTCATGATTGTAGCATGACATAATTACACTTACGAGTGGTCCGTTCTCTAACAAATCCGGATCCACCTTATATTGTTCAGCCATGTTTAAAGAAACATTACTTTCTTTTGTAAGTACATATAACTTGTCTGTTTCTTTCAGCCCCTGTTTCTCAAATACTCCTTGATCGAAATAATCTTCTCCCAAGCATTTTTCATAAAATATCCCACCAAGGCTACCTACATCGTTTTGAGATTCTATTGTTTTTCTGTAAATACATTTTCCATCCTCATTCAGGAGCCGTTTTATCTCGCGCAAACGCTCCTCTTCCTCGTGAGCATTCCACATTTTTGGAGAATAAATAACCAGGTCAAAAGTTGTATCAGTAACGGCAAAATCAGTAATCTGTGCAAGAGAATCCACTGTCACATATTTTATATGTGGACAGTTAATCTGAATCCATGCAGATACAGCGGCTGTCGGTAAAACATACAGCACTTTATATCCCTCTGCCGCCTTCTGCAATTCTTCTTTTTGTAAAAAAGAAATAATCAGCCTGTCGCTGTTGTTTGCGCCGCAGTCAGGACATATACTTTTTCCCTCAGTTGTTTCCAAATACAGCACCTTTGAATTGCAACAGGCACATTTTTGAGAATGTTCGTCAAAATATTTACGTATTTCTTGTATACATTCAAATAATAAATCCAAAGAAGAAATCATCATCTGCATGTTCTCTTCTAAGAAACCAATACTTTTACAATTTTGCAAAAAACCTTCAAAACTATCAAAGAACTCACTGTATTGATTTACTATGTCCTCTGGAAATATTTTTCCAAAGTTTTTCAATAATTTCCATAGCTCCTCGATATCAGAAACCATGTTCTGTTGCTGATCTTTCCTATTTATTTTTTTTAATAAGCTGATAATAGCATTATTAATTTCAGCAATATTTTTTTCCTGCATCCTCTTGTCCTCTTCTTAAAATTTATTATTTCAGGCTATTTTTCTGTATTGTTTGAACAACTCGGTCTATCTGTTCTATTTCTAATTGCTCATAAAGCGGTAAAATCAAAACATGTTTTGAAAGCATTCTGGCGTTTTCCAAGGCATCCTTCTTGTATTTGTTTCTGAAACAGGCTTCATCCGCTGTAATAGGATAAAAATATTTTCTTACGTAAATATCTTCTCTGCGAAATTCTTCATACAATTCATCTCTTGACAACGCATACCTTTCTTCTACAATAATAGGCAAATATGCATAATTTTTTGTTGTCTGCTCTGCTTCCTCGAAAAATCCGATTCCTTGAATTCTCTTCAGTTTTTCCAGATAATACTTATATCTGTATTTTCTATTATCTATTGCCTGAGCGATATACTTAAGATTACACAGTCCCATAATCGCACAGAATTCATTCATTTTTGCATTTGCACCGACCGCTACAACAAGTTCCTCATTTCTGATTCCAAAATTTTTAAGATTATATAATTTTTCATATAACTTATGATCCGAGAATGCAACAGCTCCCCCCTCTATAGTGTTGTACACCTTGGTAGCATGAAAACTGAAAACGGATGCATCCCCATAGTTACCGATTCCCTTTCCTTTATACTTCACTCCAAAGGCATGCGCCGCATCATAAATCACCTTTAGGTTGTACTTATACGCAATATGTTCAATTGCTTCCACATTACATACCTTTCCATATACATGTACCGGAATAATTGCTACCGTTTTCTCTGTAATCAATTCTTCAATTTGGGTCTCATCTATAGTGCCATCTTCCGGTTTTACATCACAAAATATCGGAATCAAATGGTTCCTTACGATTGCGTGTGTCGTTGATACAAACGTATAAGGCGTCGTTATGACTTCACTGTTTTCCGGAAAATCAAACGCCTGTATAGCCAGTTCCAGTGCCATATGTCCGTTTACCATCAGAGATAATTCCGGAACATCCAAATATTTCTTTAATTCCTTCTCTAATTGTTTATGATAACTTCCCATATTGGTTAGCCAACGGCTATCCCACAAAGGTCTGATTGCATCTACATATTCCTCAAAAGTTGGCATAGATGGCTGCGTAACAAATATTTTTTCTCCCATATTTCACTTTTATTGCAATAATAAAAAAAGCAAACAACACCTACCTCGTAAATTTTATCTGCTTTTTCTGCAATATAACCTCCCTGTTTTATCGAATTCATCCTTGAAATCCTTATATTATATATTATATCGGCATATCAATAGCTTTTCTTTAATTCTAATATACTTAGGAAATTCCGATCTAAATATATTTCTACTCTATCATTTTTATACTTTAAGTGATAAAATAAATAAGAAACTAAGCAATAGGAGAGTTAATATGCTTCATCATAATCTTGAACAGGAAGCCGAAGAATACTTTCGTCAATTATATAATGAATATCCTTTGGCATTAAAAGCCTATGAGACCATTCTGACTTCGCTCAGTACCCTAATTAAAAATAATGATTATGACAACATATCCTGTTTGATCGAGTACATTGAACAGGGGGACGGTCACTACGCCTTCACCTATATCGGATCGACACACCGTTTGCTAAGAATCCTTTATATACTACAAATAGAAAATAAATATCTCGCACCTTCCCCTTTTAGTTCAGCGTGTGACGATGCAAATGAATTAATCGATAAATATATGTTAACTCTTTTTGCTTTAAGGCGTATCCTTTTTCACTTTACGGAGGAATCACTTACAGATGCTCTTACCTGGCTTCAATGTAACGCTGTCTCCTATATAGCAGTCCAGATTATTATACAAGGAGAACATATTATCCCAGATCAACAATTTTATTCATACTTAAATATTATATATCCAGGAGCTGCCGATGGACAATCATAAATTTGCATTTATTATTTGCAATAACAATTCCATAATGCTGAACGAATGCATTTTCTACATTCATCAGCTGATAATTCCCAAGAATTATGATATAGAAATTTTAACCGTTGAAAATGCTTCTTCCATTACTTCCGCGTACAATGAAGCTATGGTCTCTTGCAATGCAAAATATAAAATTTATATGCATCAGGACGTATTTATTCTCAATCGCAATTTTTTGAATGATGCACTTTCCATTTTTTTAAGTGATCCTAAAATAGGGCTTCTTGGCATGGTCGGATATACAAAAATTTCTCCTGACGGAATTATGTGGCATATTCCCCAGTGTGGTAATCTATATCTGTCCTCTTCCGCACCCGCTGTCCCCTATCCACCGCTTGACACTTATTCCTATTCTTTGGAACAAGACGGCTACTCTTCCGTAGCTTTAATTGACGGTTTTCTAATGATGACCGCTTACGACCTTCGCTGGGACGAAGAAACACTTACCGGTTGGGACTTTTACGATGCTTTCCAAAGTGTTAACTTTCTCGAAAATGGATACCGCATAGCTGTTCCGACGCAGTTATACCCATGGTGTCTACACGACTCCGACCATTTTAGTAACTTGATTCACTATGATGAATTCCGTCAATGTTTTAAGCAAAAATATCATTCTTTGCTTGGAAAAAATATCAATGAAATAGTTGAAAGCATGTCGTAATTCAAAAATTATTTTCCGTTATTGGTTTTATTGATTTACTCACTTTTCGTGCAGGATTCTATGTGCATCTTTAAAAAAGCTTATTATAATCAACACAATAACTATCCCTATTGGGAATGCTGCAATAATCGATACAGATTGCAAACGGTACATAGATTCTTCACTGAAAATCAGCGCTATGGGAAACAGTATAAATACAACTGCCCAAAATGTTTTTATGCGCTTATCCGGTTCTGCATCTGCTGTGCCAATCCGTAGTTTTCCAATATAATGAACGAAGATTTGGTGAAAATTCCGAAGAAAAACCATACATCTTTTTAAATCGTTATCATTCCCGGCATTACAGACGCGTGCATTTCTATAAAATCTGGATATTTTATATTCTGTCTATCAGCATAGACGTTCCTGCACCCGGAATTCTGAGAATGTATTCCTCCCCGTCACAGGAAAATAAAAAAGACTGATTTGTCATACCTTTTTTACTTCAGATATGTTACCTATCTCTGTTTTCGGCAAATTCATAATACCCGAAATAGTGTCTCTCACATCCATATTAAATCATCTAAACCTTTGCAATTCATATATTATCTATTGTATCATATATTCAATTCTCCGTATATAAGCCCTGTCATTATTTTCTTTTTCTATTTTGCATTTTTTATCCATCTGTCTCTATCTTTTTATGCTCAGATATGCTATACTTGATTCGATTTTAACGATACGAGAAAGGGCTTTTGTATGGCTAATTTTCCCCCCAATTATTTTCAAGGTGAAATCCGTGATGATTTTTATATTGAACCTATGATGAAATGTGCCTGGGCCGCTGAGATCGAGGTATTGGAAGTTGTTGCCGAGATATGTAATCGTCACAACATCCAATATTTTGCTGACTATGGCACACTTCTCGGTGCCGTCCGCCACAAGGGATTTATTCCATGGGACGATGATATTGATATTAGCATGTTCCGCAGCGATTATGAACGTTTTCTGAAAATTGCACCTGCAGAGCTTCCTTCAGGATGGCAGATTCTGAACATTCACAATAATCCTTTTCACCACCAGCTTCACACCATTGTGCGAAGCGGACTTAAAATTAACTATTCTCCGGATTATCTGAATCGTTTTCATGGATGTCCCTATTCTGTGGGTTTAGACCTCTTTCCTTTAGATGTTCTTGCACCGACTCCGGATGAGGATCATGCCTTGTGCGAGCTTTTACGAATTCTTGTATATACTGCACGGGTATCCGAAGAGAATCCAGAACTGACGCTTTCTTTATTGCCGGACATTGAGAATTTATGCCATATCACCTTGGATCCTTCGCAGAAATTAAAACCTCAACTTATGAAGGCTGCTGATTCTCTTTCCCAAATCTATAATACCAGTGGGGGCTCCGATATTTCTCATTACGCCTCTCACGCTGACAGCGGAGAAAAGTTGCGACTTAAAGCCGAATGGTATCAGGAATGTATTGTACTTCCCTTTGAGACGATTACCGTAACAGCCCCTGCCGGATATGATGAGATTCTCAAAGTAAATTATGGGGATTATATGACTCCTGTCCGTGGTACTCAGGCTCATGACTACCCTTTTTGGAAGAAACAGGAGCGAATCCTGGCGGAATGCCTCATGGAGCAAAACAATACGAAGGAGAACAAATAACTATGTTAACATTTGATGATTCCTACTTTTTAGGAGAAACCAGGGATGGTTTTTATATTGAGCCCATGATGAAATGTGCCTGGGCAGCACAATTAGAGGTTATGTGTGTCATACAACATATCTGTAAAAAATATGATATTCCTTATTTTGCTGATTGGGGGACTTTACTCGGTGCTGTCCGTCACGGTGGATTTATTCCTTGGGATGATGATATTGATATTTGCATGTTTCGTGATGACTACCAGCGCTTTCTAGCGATTGCTCCCAAAGAACTTCCCACAGAATATCATATTAATAATGCGTATACTGAGGAAGAATATTCCTTTGTATTTTCCAGATTATTAAATGCCAGCACCATTTCCTATGATTCAAAACGTCTATCGCAATTCCACCGTTGTCCTTATATCGTTGGAATTGATATCTTCCCATTAGATACATTACCGTTAAGTCAAAACGAGGAATCTGTTTTAAATCAATTGATTGCACTTCTTGTCACAACTGTTGGACGATACGATGAGGCTCCAGAAACAATGAAGAGTATCGTTCCTCAGTTGGAAGAACTCTGTGGACTGAAATTTGATCCCCGGAAAAGTCTGAAGAACCAGTTGCTTCGAACAGCAGATAAGCTTTGCCAGATATACAACGGTACAGATAGCAGCCTAATCTCATATATTCCCGAAAATGCCCAGAAAGCAATTCATCTTCGTAAAGAATGGTATCAGTCTTGTAAATATTTAACCTTTGAAAATATTATTTTACCTGTTCCACAAAACTACGATGCTGTACTCACACAATTATACGGTGATTATATGACCCCAGTGCAAAATACCGCTGGACATGATTATCCTTTTTATAAAAAGCAAACCAATTCTGTTATTGAGAAAATTACTGAAAAAATCTCTAATGGTGAAAAACCTTTCATCATTTAGGTCGTATCACTTAATTTAGAATATGGAGCCTATGATTTTTTGATCATAGGCTCCATATTTTAAACACTTAATCGTCTCCATATAAAAGGAGCTGACTTTACGCCAACTCCTTCTATAATAGCTAGTTGTAATATACTTACGCTTACTGCAGTAAGGAAAGCACTCCCTGGTTAGCCTGATTGGACTGAGCCAACATAGCCTGACCTGCCTGTGCCAGAATATTGTTGTTAGAGTACTTAACCATTTCAGAAGCCATATCAGTATCACGAATCTGGGACTCTGCACTGGTAGTATTCTCTACAACGTTATCCAAGTTGTTGATGGTATGCTCCAGTCTGTTCTGGATAGCACCCAGATCAGAACGCTGCTCACTCAATTTTGTGATTGCAGTCTTGATTGTATTAATAGCACCTTTTGCGTCTCCAGTAGAGCTAACATCAACATCATTAACACCAAGACCAGTAGAACCCATACTAGCGATGGTTACAGAAATCTGATTGTCTGCGGAAGACTCAGCACCTACCTGAAGAGCCACCTGAGAGAAAGTACCATCTAACAGAGATTTCTCATTGAAAGTGGTCGTTGTAGATACACGATCAATCTCATTAATCAGATTAGTTACTTCCTTCTGGATATAAGCCTGATCCTCGGACTGATTGGTTCCGTTTGCAGACTTAACTGCCAGCTCGTTCATTCTCTGCAGCATATCATGAACTTCGTTCAGAGCACCTTCAGCGGTCTGTACTGCGGAGATACCATCCTGAGCATTAGCAGAAGCCTGAGTCAGACCTCTTACCTGACGACGCATTTTCTCGGAAATTGCAAGTCCTGCTGCATCATCTGCTGCTCTGTTAATCTTGTAACCGGATGAAAGTTTCTCAGTAGATTTAGCCTGAGTCTTGGTGGTGATACCTAACATTCTGTTAGAGTTCATAGCTGTAAGATTGTGTTGTACTACCATAATATATTCCTCCTTGAATTGACGAGCGCTTCCCTGCGCTCCGTTGTTTGCTTTGGCAATGTCTGCTCCGGGCTCGCACTTCCCTTTACTTTCATCGCCATTGTCTTCCCTCTCTCCGACGTGCGAAACCTTTGATTGGAAGAAGTTGTTAGGTAAGCATTTGTTTTATTTGCTTTACTTGATAAGTATATCGGAGAGGTTTTTAGAAACTTAACCCCTTTTTACAAAAAATGTTGACTTTTTTATTTTGCTAAGATATATTATATAAAAAGGAAGCAGTTTTTTACCACTTGTTTACTATGTATTCTTGAGTGGGGTACTTGCTTCCTTTTTTATTTCCACCAAATCATATAAATACAATTTTCCGTCTTGTGTCCTATTTACTACCAGCCTCCCCATGTAAACATTATATTCTTCTGTCTTTCTATTGTTATCATAAACTGGTAGCGCAAATCTGACCGTATAATAGTTCCAGCCACCTTTTGCGTCTTTCTTATGTTTACTCTTCTTATTTTCACTATGTATTTTATTGGCAGCTGATTCTACCAGTTCTCGGATTCCTTGTGCTGCATTTGCCTTGGCTTTTGCCCGTGCTCCCCTTATATGTTCTGAATACTTTGAGCCCGTATACTCATCTGCGAATTTAGTTCCTATTTCTATTTTTTCTTTCGTTTGTTTATTCTCAATTATTTCACCAAGGTACTTCTTTAGATATTCTTTTACTGCATCCCAGTCAATGTCCTGTTTATTCCAAAATATAATATCCGGTATTATAACAATAGCATTACCCTGTTCATCTCTTACTACTTTTACTTCACTCATATGTTTTCCTTTCAGTATTACTCTTTCCAATCAGAAAGTATTTTTATCATTCTATTACCTTCTCATCCAGTGAAATCAATGGTGATACACCTAAAAATTTTTTGATTTGAATTAAGATTTGGTCTGTCTGCCAGAATTGATATTCTGTGAATTTACAATAGCATATTGTTACCGATAAATCAATCATACTTTGTGCAGTACGCTCTGACTACTCTGATTGGCCTGGGTCAGCATGGATTGTCCTGCCTGGGCGATAATCTGTGTGTTTGCATATTCTACCATCAATTTCGCCATATCGGTATCCCGGATCCTCGACTCTGCCTGCTGCGTGTTTTCAACTATATTATCCAGGTTCTTAATAGTATGCTCCAGCCGGTTCTGATATGCTCCCATCCGGCTTCTTTCCCGGTTCACATATTGCACAGCACCATCAAAAGCATCTATTGCTTTCTCTGCACCGATCTGTAAGATAACCGGTGCTTCCGGTCCATATTCCTTTCCTTCTACAGCATATGCCACACCTGGGCCGAATTTGCCTGTGTTCCCCGATGGAGCCACGCCTTAGCTCACATGTTTCCAGTCGATCCAGGAATATCCAGCCGGCATGGACGCAACGGGTGGTTCCGTTCCACTGGATCTGTCATCATACACAATCAGCTTCTGCTTCGTTGCATCCATGGTCAACATGGTATAATGATTCCTTGGATTGCCATTATCCGTTCCCCGGATGATGCGTTCCATTAATTCTTCCGCCGTCGCAACACCATTAATCCCCTCAATTGCCAAAGTAAATTCCGGTCGATCTATCCCCAAAGCTGAAGTTACTTCGGCAAATTCTCAAGCGGAAGTTACATATGTCCCTGTCTGATATTCAGGCAGGGACTGTATTTTAGATTATCCAGACCGGTACGATATAATTGTCTCTGTCTATCGCACTAAGTCCCGGTTTCATGCAGATAACTGCGCCCTTCGCACGAGGTGTTGATGCCTTGTCGAGTAATTCAAATACCTTTACCAGCTCTGTTCCGGGATTTGCAGTTTTCTTAATCTCAATCGGATTCAATATTCCATCATGTTCCAGGACAATATCAATCTCCCTGGCATCTTTATCACGATAATAGTACAAATACGGCTCTTTTCCACAATTCAGGTAGGTTTTCCGAATTTCCGCGACCACGTAATTTTCCAAAATGGCCCCGTTCATAGCACCGCATTCTAACGTTTCCGCACTGCTCCATTTCGTCAGGTAACACACCAGACCCGTATCGTAGAAATACAGTTTGGGCGTTTTCACAAGGCGCTTCAACAAATTATTAGAATACGGATGAAGATAAAAAATAATTCCCAGCGTTTCCAGAATTGTCAGCCAATCCTTCGCCTGCGTCTGATTGATATCTGCATCTCTGGCAATCTCTGCTGCATTAACCATCTGCCCACATCTTGCTGCCACCGCAGTAATAAACCGAAGGAACTTAAGCGAATCTATGGCATCCGATAATTCTCTTACATCCCGCTCAATATAAGTAGACAGATAACTGCTGTAAAAAAGCTGACTGTTACTGTTAATACCGCTTACGATCGCAGGCATGGAGCCTTGATAAATCCGTTCAAAGATCTCTCTTGTATCAGCTTGCTCTCTCTCTTTCTGCCTCTCGTTTAAATCCTCCAGATCTACCGTAAACGGTTTCATCGTTCCTCCGGATATCTCTGCCTGTGACAGGGATGTAAGTGAAAGTACTGCCACTCTTCCTGCCAGTGACTCCTGTACTCCCTGCATCAATTTGAACACCTGTGATCCCGTAAGCCAAAATGCTCCCGGCTCATGGTTTTTATCTACATTTATCTTGATATAAGTAAACAGTTCCGGTGCATATTGAACCTCATCAATCAATACAGGTGGTTTATGCAGTTGCAGAAACAGTTCCGGATCGGTCTTTGCAATATTTCTTTCGTTTAAATCATCCAGTGTTACATATCCCCGCTCCGTTCCCTCCATCAGTTTTTGGAGCATTGTCGTCTTTCCTACCTGTCTCGGTCCCGTTACCAGGAGTACCGGATATTCCCTGGTTACCTGTCTTACTACATTCTCCAGATTTCTTTTGATATAACTCATAAAAGTCCCTCTTTCGGCTAATCTTTTTTATGATTATATTTTAGCCGGATTGTTTTAAAATATCAAGCATTTTCCGGCTAATCTATACTCTGATTATATTTTAGCCGAAACCACATTTTTATTCTATCACATTGATTCCGTCATAAAAAAGGGAAGCCGATATCTCTATCTGCTTCCCTTTATCCGTTGTATTTATTGTTTATTGTCGTACATCTGGGGCGGTACATATCCGGCGCCGCTCATGCTCTTGTAGTAGTCAAAGGCGCTCTTGGCACTCTTGCGTCTCTGACCGATTCCGGCACGTTCTCTGGCGAAATAATTCTCGACCAGTTTCTTGTTCCGGGCTTCCTGTGCCTGCACGGACACACTGAGTTCCGTCACCTTTGCCACTTTTGTCTGAAGTTCACGGATCTGTGCTGCGTAGTGCTGCCGGTTGCCCTCCAGTTCCTTTGCCAGTTTTGCATACATGATTTCAAAGCCATCATCTAACCGTACTACTTCATCAATCAGGCGCTGTTTTTCCTCTACCGCCGCATCAAACTGACTGATATCTACGTTTTGCGCAGAGAAGATTTCTTCCTGGTGCTTATTGTATTCCTGAATTTTCTGTAATACTTCCAGCTTTCGATCCAGGCTTTCAGACAATATCGTCAGCTGACTCTCCATCAGATAGCCCCTTTCTCACGATTGACGCGCATGACTTCCTTCCAGTTGTCTCTTACGGAATGCAGATGCATATTGACCTCTTCCAGGATCTCTTTATCTTTTTTTACATTTGCCTCTACCAGTCTTTGGGACAAATAATCATAAATATTGATAAAGTCCTGCGCAACCGGATATTTCGTATCCAACGTCGATTGCAGATATCCAATAATATTCTGTACCTTACGAATGTTATTGTGTGCCTTCTGGATGTCTTTCTCTTCGATTGCTACTTCCGCAATATTGCAGAACTTGATAGCTCCATCGTAAAGCATCAACGTCAGTTCTGCGGGAGAAGCTGTCAATACTTTGCTGTTATTATACTGTGCATAGGCATTGGGTAACGCCATATCATGATCCTCCTAACAAGCTCGTCACCGCACTGGAATTGCTCTGCAGCTTTGCGAGAGCTGTCTCCATCTTGGAGAACTTGGAATACCACTTATCTTCGTAATCGTTCAGCTTCTCTTCCAGTTCGGATATCTTCGTCTTATAATCATTATAATCCGAAGTCATCTTCTTGTCATCATAAAAGTTTCCATAAGAACGATATCCGTCTACAGATTTGGACAGATCACTCATTTTGGTATATAAGTTTTTAGACAGAGAAGAGAAGAAAGCGATTACCGTATCGGGATCATTACTGATCATGCTCTTCAGCACATCCGATTTACCGGAGGTATTGGCATCATCCGGATCACCTGCAATGTGATAAGCATTTTTCTCATTGTCCGGTGCCTCAAAGTAACCCAGGGTCTCAACACCGAAATCACTGAGATACATAGTCTTGCCGTTCACGTCCACGCTGCCGGACATAATACTCTTCAATGCAGAACTGATGGTAGACAAGTTACTATCTCTGCGAAGCAGAGCATCCTTGATCTTGGTCTCGTATTTCTCTACCTCAGAGTCAGACATAGAATCTTTCTCATCATCTGTCAGGGGTTCATACCCTTTGGCAGAATCCGCATTGTACAGTTTGTCCATCTCATTGATGATGGAATTGTACTCCTTCAGGAAGTTCTTCACCATATCATAGATGCCATCTACATCGTCTTCTGTAGTAACAGTGATATCCTCACCGTCTTTCGTCTCACTGAGCGCAGTGAAAGTCAAGCCGTTGATTTCGAAGACATTGCTGTTGCCGGTGAATTCCGCACCATTTAATGTAATCTTGGCATCCTGACCACTGATTTTAGTAGCTCCGGTAGCCGTATAGGTTCCGTTATTGATGGATGTTACAACATCGGACGCGTATTTTGCCTGAGACAGATAGCTGTTATTTACCTGGTCCTTCAATGTCTGTGTGGCTTCTGCAGTATAAGTTGCATTACCGTCCGCATCGGTACCTTCTGTTACAGTAATATGCTTCTGTATACCTGAGATCTTTGTATCTGCATCGGTGATACTCTTCTGTGCGCTTTTCAGAGACTGGGCATCCGTCTTCTTTTCAGACAATGTCTTAATCTTCTCATTCAGCGTATCCAGTTCCTTCTGTGCAGTATCTTTTTCATCACCATCTGTCAGATTCTTGATCTTTTCTTCCAGCTCTGTCTTCTCTTTCTGCTTTGCTTCCAACTGTTTCGTATAGTTTTCTACAGTATCCAGGCTGGAATCCTTATATTTTTCATTGATCTCATCGATCTTCTTCTGTGCATCACTCTTAGTGCTGAGCAGAGACTTATACTGCTCCAGATAACTGCTTACTTTGGATTCAATATCCTTTGTGATACGGCCATCCTTGTTAATATTTGCAAGAGTAGCTGCATCATCTCCGCTTACATAGAAAGCCGCATACTCCTGGTATTTTGCAAGTGTTGCCTTATCTCCCTTGTCTCCGGTCAGTCCTACTTTCAGGCCCAGTGCAGCTAACGCTGCGTCACCGGTACTGTCGGAAGCTGTGATACTAAAGTCGTTATCGGCACCGGATGCAGAAGCGCTGACAAAGAATCTCTGGTTCTTCGCATCAAAGTTGGCATTGACACCTGCTTCCTTCAGTTTATTCAGCACATCGGAGATGGTACTGTCACCATTTACGGTAATATCTACACTCTTACCGCCGGCCGTGATATTAAAAGTACCTTCTCCGGTCACGCCGAGATCACTTAACTTGGATGCCGCGGTCAGGCTGCTGCCATCGGCAGCTTTGATCTGTGCGCCGGTGAGGTAGCCGGTCTTCGCCAGCTGGTTGATCTGTAGAGACTGTACGCCGTTCACCGCATTTTCACCGGTGATCACGCTGACTGCATTACTGTTGGATACTTTTGTGGTCCTCTTGCTGTAAGAAGACGTAAAACGCATATTAGCGATATATTTTGCCTGCAGATTTTTCAGTTTAGTATTTAATTCTTTCCAGGCATCCTGCTTCCACTGCAGTTTGGTCTGTGCCTTTTTGGCATCATCCACCTTGGTCTGTTTGGCAGATACCAGTTCCTTAATGATAGTCTCTGTGTCCATACCGGACATCAGACCAGACATTCTCATTGCCATAATGTGTTCCTCCTGATTCTTACTTCTTATCTCTTCTCATCTACCAGGATACCGGCTAATTCCCACACTTTGGCGATCATGTCCAGGGTCTTCTCGGGAGGAAGTTCCTTGATCACTTTCTTGGTATCCTTATCTATGATCTTGATGGTTACGCGGTTGGTTGCCTCATGAATGCCGAAGACCGCTTCGGAATGAGACATCATGCTCTTGTTCAGCTTCTCTACCGCTTTCTTGATCTGCTCATTGGTCACATGCTGTTGCTGCTCCCCATTGGGATCGGCAGAGGTATTGCTCTGCTCCTTGCCCTGAGCATTCTCAACGACTGCTGTCGTCTGATCGATCTTGTCTATTGGCTTTACATTGGCAGAATTGTATTCAGAGGCGTTTTCCTCTGTGGTCACTTTTGTAGTCGCATTCTTGACAGCGGACGTGTTCTGTGCCTGCACTGTCATGAGACTGGAAATCGGTTCTATGGTCATAATGGTCACCTCCGTGTGATAAAAAGCGCCTTCCGTGGGCGCACGACCTTGCTTCTCTAAGGATTGTATCGGTAAATTCTCCTGAAAAATTAATAGGTGCTGCAAAAATTTCACGACACCATCTATTCAATAATGCATTCCTGCTCTAATTTTATATTTTTCTCCAGCATATACCGGATAACCTCGCTGAATTCCTTTTCTTCTCCTAATTTCTCCAGACGTTTTTTATCTGTTTCTGTCAATTTTTTCCATATTGTGAATATTGTTTCAGCGTATCCAGATCCATGCGGAAGCTTTCAAATGGAATTTCTGTTTTTTTACGTAAATCCAGAAAAATAAGGAATCCTCCGGCATCTATGTCCCCAAAATGATAATATTTTGCAGCAGGAATTGCATCATAAATCTTTTGGAGCAGTTTTCTTCGTACCCTGTTATGGTATCCTCCCAGGTAAACAAGGAGGCTGTTTTCCTCATGGTATCTGAAAAAAGAAGTAAGGTTTTCAACAGTTATTACCTTCTGTATTCTGCTGAAATCCGAGAAACGAATGTTTTCAATATCCTCTCCCGAAATTCCAATTCCCTGCTTTAAAAGGGACAAATTCATCTCCTCCCCTTCCACCAGCAGGCGCACATCTCCCTTAAAATACACAAAATCAGGGGTTTGATAAATTCCATATTCCGCCAATAGTTCCACTGCATCCATTTCCTTATATTCCTCATCGAACTGCCGAAACACTCTGATAATCCTGCTTTCTATCTGTTCAAAATATTTAGAATCCTGAAAATGTTGAATGGAGAACTCTCTGATATAACAAGGTGTTTTATTTTGTTCTACAGATACACATGCACGAAGAAATTTTTCTGTTTCCTGCAGATTTTCCAATGTTATGTATTCTTTTACCGACTTGTGGTTTTCCAGTCGTTCCAACAGATATCCTACAAAATTTACCGTGACCGGAGCATCTTCATTCAGATATTTTTGAAGAAAGACTCTGTTTTCTTCCTCCAGACCATGCTTTGGTTTTCTTCCTGTATACCGGTAAATTTCATCAATTTGATCCGCATTCATCCGAACCTTTTGTATGAAATGTCCCTGCTTATGGTCCTTCCAGATTACAGTTATCATATTTTTATTTTCCAGTGCATTCATCAAAATATGAATTTTTTCATATTCTGATGAACTCTCATCATAATATGCCGGTATAGATGTTCTCGTAAAACGAAACTCTATCTGTACCTTTCTCCTGTTCTCTCCAATTGACAACAGACTGTTTTCATAGGTATCCAGCAAATGATTTAAAACCATTCTGTCATACTGTACCATTTACATACCTCTCTGCATAACTGATTTTTTCATCTGTCATTACAAGTAATGTCTCCTCCACAAAGGGACTGATATACTGTATTTTATCCGGTGGTGCAGCAATCAATATCTGTAGCGGCAACCGCCGCAAAAATTCCAGAACTCCGCCTATTCTTTCATCATCCATATTATTAAACGCTTCATCAAAAAGCACAAGTCCCACTGCCTCTCCGCCAATATTGTTCTTATACAGCTGGACAAAAGATGCCGCTACGGTGACGTAAAAAGGTGTCTGTGTCTCACCACCGCTCTTTTCCTCACACACCTTTGAATATAAGGAATAGTTTCCATCGCTGTGTATAATGCGTATATCATAATCCATATAAGTACGATAATCCGTAAATTCATCCAGTGTTTTTGTACTATTGTCATTATCAAGTGCCAGCCGTTCGAACAGTTCTTCTATCACTACCTTATGATTCTCATGAAACAGTCCACTGAAAATAGACTCTCCCTGCATCGCATTAAAATCATCCATGATCATTTCATAATATTGACGGTATTTCTTACTCGGCATATACAGGAATTCATACTTTTCATTGCTGAACGTAATATCATTCAATGCCTTGTTTAATTCCTTAAATTCAGACTGGGCTGTCTTCATATTTTCCTGTAGCTTAGACAAAAACTGCTCTCTGAATTCTTCTTCCGCTGCGCTTCTGGCCGTCTCCACCTTATCCTCATACTGCAGCAGTTCTGAATTTTTCAGTTTCAAATACTCCGCTTCAAAATCCCGATATCCTTCCATCGAAGCAGGTGCACCAAAATCATGCGCTGTTTTATATTCCCTCATTACCTCTTTCATAGAGTCCGTTGCCTTATCAATCAGTGTCTGGTTTGCTTTTCTCCTTCGCAAATAATTATCTCTGAACTGTGCATAAGACTTACCCTCTGTCTGTTTCTCATATTCCTGTCTCCATATTGGCAATAAATCTGCATCGTCTGCCCCAAGTTTTTCATAAAATAGTGCTTTTTCTACATGATTTGCCTGATTCTCTGCAACTTTCTGTTTTGTCAGGCTGATTCTTTCCTCCGTCTTACCGGCAGTTCTGTCTAAATTACTCCTTTTTACCGTCAGTTCCTCTAACATTTTTTCCAAGGTAGACAATTGCAGCTGTTTCATGATCATATTGGAATTTTTCTTCAATGTAGCAATGTTTTCTTTGCATTTGTCAATTTCCAGAGAAACCTGCCGCAAATCACCAATAACGTCCAAACGGTACTTAATATCTGTATCCTGATCCGTATTCAGTGGCTCCAGTACATATTCCAGTTGTTTCAGCCTGCTTTTCAAGTCCGCCAGCTGTTGCTTCAATTCCTCCCGCTTCTGTTTTGCCTGTTCCAGTTGTACCTTTATGGCATTCTGTCCAATGTATGGTGTTTCAAAAACGGATGGTTTAATAGCACTCGCTACGTTGTTCTGATACTTCATGCACTCCCTTGTGATTGAGATCCTATAAGTTTTTAGTTCCCGATAATGCTCACACAT
The DNA here is from genome assembly GCA_003584705.1 of Lachnospiraceae bacterium GAM79. Taxonomy (GTDB): domain Bacteria; phylum Bacillota; class Clostridia; order Lachnospirales; family Lachnospiraceae; genus Acetatifactor; species Acetatifactor acetigignens. The sequence continues at coordinate 991,108 of AP018536.1, read as the reverse complement.
ATGAACTTTTCCGAGAATCATATTGACATAACGTTTTGCGTATTTATTTTTGGAAGACACTACGGTAGCCAGAGATCCTTCCGGTGCGGTATCATATTCTTCCAGATTCTGTGTGTTAATAAGGCCTACTCCATATGCTTTTTTCTCTTTTCGAAGCCTGTCATAAATTCCCAATGCAATATCAAAATTTTCAGGCTCCACCAGAATATAAAATCTCTGCGTGTTTAAATAACCTTCCACAGCATTTCTCCAGGATCCATCTGTAATCTCCAACATTTCACATAAAATACGCGGTTCCGGAGTCCGTCCGATACGTTGAAACTCTTCCTTAATTTCCATTCTTACACGTTCTACATCTTCAGAATACGAAAATTTTTTCTTCATTAACTGTTCAATTTTCTTGTCCAGTTCCTGCTTTTCATCGCTGATTTCGGCTTCCTTTGCTATCGTCTCTGCTTTTTTCTGTAGCACTTTATTTCGCATTAGATTTTTGTAGGAAATAGCCTGCAAAAGTGTGTCCTTTGTCTGCGCCAGATTCATATCATTGTCTGGCATGCACAAGTTTCGATAATAAAGTTTTATAGATGTGTCCACATCCTTTACTTCCAGCAATTTTTTCAACTGCATTCTGGCAGAGTCCATGCTTTCCTGAAGGCTTTCCCGCTCCTTCAGCAAATCTGTCTTTCTGTTCTCCAATAACTGCAGTCGCTTCTCCTGTTCGTCTTTTGCCAGAAAATCTTTATCTGTTGCAAGTTCCGCACGCAAATCATCTCTGATCTGTTGTTTTTCCATCTGTTCTTTTTTCACAGTCTGGATCTGACCGTTTTGTTCTTCCAACCGCAAAGTATCCGTCTGTATCTCAGCCTGCATCTTTTCTATTTCTTCCAGGATAAGATCCGCTTCTACTCTCGCAAGATAATATCCATATTGCTTATCCTTCTGTAATCCATCCGCTGCCTGGGCATGTAAGGAATTGATTTTTTCCAACCTCTCGATACGAATTTTTACGTTTTCCAGTGTACGCTGTAAATCTTGATAAGTCCGGACATTTTCACGTAATACATCAATATTGACTTCCTTCTCATCCAATACATAGGAATACACAAAATCTTTAATATCATCAATCGGTCGAAAAGCCAGAGCCTTGGGAATCAGCCGGAAAAATTTATCTTCGATTCGTCCAAAGCGGTTTTTGATCATTGATCTTGCTTCTTTATCTGTAGTACACCATTGTTTTATTTTAGAACTATTCATTGTCCGAAACTGATTGATAGACTTTGGCGCTTTTCCTTGAAAAAACATAGAGTCCTCGAATCGTACTCCGTCCATCAAATATCTTGCCGTTTTTTCCTGTCCCTCCGAAGCAGAGTCTACCACGGCACCGATCACAAAATATTTATCCTTTTTCTCTTCATAAAATTCCAGTGCAACATGTGCACTGATCTCTCCTGTCCGTTCATAAGGTTTATTTTCTCTTCCGGTCTTACAGCGAATATACCCGGTCAGTTTTCTTTTCCCGTTTTCATGAGCTGCCTTATTAAAATAATTGGTTGAACAAATAATCACGAACTGAATAGCGTCCAAAAGAGTGGATTTTCCAGCTCCGTTTTCTCCGGAAATCAGTGTAGATTTTTCAAGATCTATTGTTGCATTAACAAAGCGATGCCAGTTAATCAATTTCACTCTCGTCAGTTTCTTCACTGTTTTTTCCTCCTCTTTTGTAAATTTCCAGCTTTTCATAAGCTGCCTTAATATCTTCCACGCGAACAGCCATCAGAATAGAGTCAAAGATAATAATCCGGGATTCTTCCTCCGTAAGGCTGGTATCCAATATCTCTATGATCTGAAACCTTTTCAATGTACTGATTGCATTGCGAAAAGTTGTCTTGTCTATCATTTTCTCTCTGATCTTCAGGCTTAAGAATTTTTCATGAATATCCCCCACATTTACAATTACTTCCTCTGTAGTAGAAAGTTCCCTTCTCTTTTCATCATATAAAATTCTGAGAATTAACAAGAGAACCGATTCAAACAGTTTCATATTGTAGCGGTTATAGTTTTGTGGATTGGTTAACTGAACCACACCATATTCTTCATTAATTTCCAAACGGTAGCCCAATAGTGCAAAACATTCCGCAAATTTTTCCTTGTATTTTGTTACAAAATAATAATCTAATCTGGTTGTTTCATTTCTTTTACATAAAAAGCAGGAACTTAGCAGCCGGTTACATATCCGTGAGAAATTATCCCTGTCTTTCTGCAACATTCCGTTTAAAATATCCATCCTACTTTTGTACCTTCTTTCGTATTGTAAAATCCGTAAATTGGTAACCTTCCTTCTGTATGGTCTCTCTTACACTCACTACATACTTCATGTTTTTTCTCTGACCGTACAATCGAACATAAATCATCTTCACGAAATCATCCGTAGTATCTAACGGTAACTCCGAAGCTAACATTTCCGGTCTTTCTCCAAGCTGTTTTTCTACATATCCATCTATTTTCTCCGGGTTCAGGACTCTTGCCAGCTTTTCAAGCATTTTCCTTTTCTTCTCATTCCTGAGTTCAGTGTCCGGTTCCTCCTGTTGGATTATTTCCGGTTCAAATGTTTTCTTTCCTTCAATCGGAGTATAAAAAGATTTCTCATCTATAACTGCTGAACTGTATATCCGGATCAGATCATCCAAAAATTCAATCCTGTAAATTCCACCAAGATCCATGTTTTCCCGATTGATTTTCTCATTCATTTCAGAAAGAATATCCTTGATCTGCCCCCTGACATCCTCGCCGCCAATCAGATAAAACTTGGCACGATTGATAGCTGCCCTCTGATATTGCGTATTTTTACGATTGATTTCTGCCAGGATTTCATCCATATTCTGAAAAGCATCTATGACCTGATGAATATAATGATAGACCAGTTCTTCTGCTTCTTCCGGCGCAATTTCCCGAATGGAAGCCAGTTCCGCACCTGCTTTTTCCACATAAGCCTTACTATGGCTTTTACTTTCCAGTCTCTCTATAATCTCCGGTCGGAATTTAGAGACATTATCTGAAGTGAGCAATCGATGATATGCTTTGTCTACAATATTTTCTATGTAATCGTTGAATAAAACATCCATAATTTCCGCCGGAGTCTTATACTTTGTCAGTTCATCAATATAATGCTTGATTCCGGAACTCAGGTTTTTCAGACCGGTAATCAACATATCTGTATTTTCCACAATTGACAAAAGAACGATTCCCGGATTGTCCGTTGTACCTCGCACCAGGCTATATATAGTGTAAATATATCCCTGATATTCGATTTGCTTACCTTCTGCAATTTCCAACAATGTCTTTATAATCTTGACGGCATATTCCTTAAAATTAACTCTTTGTACATAACTTTTATCTGTCTCGATGTCTATCCATCCATAATTTTCCAGTTTTCGCAACATCCAGTTTGCCTTATCTCTTGCATTTTTTCCCTGGAATTCTTCTTCATCAAAATCCGCTGCCTGGGTCTGTTCAAAATAATATTGCAGTTCCTCCACCACAACATCTCTGTCCACTCCAAAGGAAAGCTGATGATCCATGACGGAAAATAACTTGCAGATACATTCCCAATATACTAATTTATTCGGAGATGCCAACGGTACAAAAAAACGTTCATCTATAATATGAAACACACGTAATCCCTCTTTATTTATGCTTTGTATGGAATCTACTGTCCTAAAAACTATAAGTCCAGACTATTTTCATTCAACAGAAAATCAAAAATACTCATTGTCAATATTCCGTCATCATCATTCCATGGTTTAATAATATCTTTTACAATGATAATCTTTTTAAATGAATCACCTACATTTATCAGGGATGCCTTTTCCTGCATTCTCTTCTCATCATCCGGAAGACTGAATGCTGATTGAATATAATATCGTTTGCTTCCCTTATTTGCTACGAAATCAATTTCCAGTTGTTTTTTTTCCTGCACTCCCTCTTTGGTTCTGTTCCGTTTCATAACCACACCAACATCCACATGAAATCCCCGAACCCGGAGTTCATTATAAATGATGTTCTCCATAATATGAGTCTCTTCTGTCTGTCTGAATCCAAGTCTGGCATTTCTGAGACCTACGTCTTCAAAATAATATTTCAGTGGAGTTCCAATATATTTTCTTCCTTTTACATCATATCGATTGGCCTCGCTTACAATAAAGGCATCCTTAAGGTACTCAATGTAGCTCCGAATGGTATTCAGGCTGATATCTGACTGAATCACACTTTTAAATGTAGCTTCTATTTTCGATGCATTTGTCAGTGAACCGATTCCTGATGCCAGTATATTAATCAAGTCGTTTATTTCCTGAATTTTTTCTATATGATTACGTTCAATAATATCTTTAATGTATGTCTCTTCAAACAATCCGGTAAGATATTCCATTCTCTGCTCATCTGTATTCATCGTAATGGTTAACGGAAGCCCACCAAAATTAACATAAGAACTCCATCCTTCATATTTATCACCATCGAATACATCCATATATTCCTTAAAACTGACCGGAAAAACATGTATTTCATCTCCACGCCCTCTGAACTCGGTGATAATATCTTTTGACAAAAATTTAGAGTTGCTTCCCGTTACATAAATATCTGCATTTTTTATATGAAGAAGAGAATTCAGAACCTCCTCGAACTCTTCCAGGAGTTGGACTTCATCAAGGAAAATATAGTAATCTTTTTCATCTGTTATCCGGCTTTTAATATAATCCAATATTACATAGGGATCTCTATACCTTTTATTTTCCAACATATCCAGTTCTATCGCAATAATATGATCTTCCGGAACATTTTGGGATATAAGATAGTTTTTAAATATGGTAAACAACAGATATGATTTGCCGGAACGTCTTATTCCCGTAATAACCTTTATCATTCCATTATGCATTCTATCTACTATTCTTTGCAGATATAAGTCTCTTTTTATTTCCATGTTTTTCTCCACTTTGATATTTTGAGAACATTGTGCCCTCTTTTTTCAAATTATACTATTATATCTAAGTCCTTTCAATGTATTTTTATAATTTTGGGAAATTGTGCCCTCTTTTTTCAATATGCGTATTCAGAAAAAACTCCGGATTGCATACTCCGGAGTCTGTGTCATTTCCATTATTTTCTTTGTTTTACCCCAACAGGTTCTTCAGTGCTGCCATACCTTCGGCATCCACAGCGGCCTTGTTGGCCTCCTGGATCTGGAGGTAGACTTCCTTGCGGTAGATGGGCACTTCCTTGGGTGCGGTAATGCCGATCTTGACCTGATCACCTTTGACCTCCAGAACGGTGATCTCGATATCGTTGTTGATGACGATTGCTTCGTTCTTCTTACGGGACAATGCCAGCATCTTACTCACCCGCCTTTCCGGATTTCAGGATGTCGTATACCGGATATTTTACCGGGTATTTATCTCCCTCAAGGATGATCTGGCAGGCCTTGCGTTCTTCCACGTTGATCACAAAGGGACCCTGCAGGTTCACCGTCATCTTCGTCAGGTCAGCAGGTACAGTCACAGTAACCATGACCAGAATGTTCTCCGGAGTCAGATTGCCTACACTAGTGAGCAGTTCGTCATCCACTTCCGGATCATACTGAGGGTTGACCAGCAGCGGATCCATGACCGGCATGGCGAATCCGGGTTCTTCCAGAGACTGTAAATAGCGGATTCCTACGTTGCTGCCCTTCTCCTCATCGTGGAGCATGGTAAAATGCTTCAGTTCCGGGAATCCGATAATACCTTTGTCAAAAGTGATGATCTTGTCATCCGCAATCTCAACTTCTCCAAAAAATTTTGTATTGATCTTCATAAAATACCTACGCCTTTCCGTAACCTGTTGTTCTAGATGAAATTCAACAGTGTGGTCTGCATTACTTTACCGGTAGCCATCAGTGCCGCTTCATAGGTCATTTCCGCACTCTTCAGATCAATGACGGTCTCGGTAACATCGATATCCTCGTTTTCACTCTTTAAGGTCTCAAAGGTGGTCTTCTGGCTCTTCATGCGGTTATCGATCAGTTCCAGTTTGCTGCTTCTGGTACCGCAGTTGGTAACGCACAGGTTGGCATCATCCAGATATCCCTGGAACGTAGTAATGCCGCTTTCGAACATCTTCTGGCATTTGTCCTTTGCCAGAGTCAGTGCTTTTTCTACTGCTTCCATCTGCTTCGTCAGGGTCTCTGCATCCGTACCGGTAGCAGTCTCCTGCAGTCCCTCGATCTTGGTCTTCACATTCTCCAGATCCACCACATCCTGCATGGCCTGTACCAGATCGTCCACCGTACGTCCGATACCGTGCCGGAAGCACTCATCTGCAGTGGAATTCACCTGAATGGTCTGGTTGAAGCCTACATCATATTCGATGACCTGTTTTTCGCTCTTGCCGTCAAGATAGGACTTGTTATAATCCGTTACTTTTCCGTCTGCATCGGTACTGGTACATGCAAAATAATGCTCGGGTCTCAGATCACCCTTGACCCAGTGATCCTTCTGATAAGTTACGCGGATCTCACCTTCATTTTTTCCCGAGGTGGAAGGATCATCCTTGCAGGCCATCAGTTTATCATAACGGTTCCTGCCGAGCAGGATCTCACCGGTATCCGGCACATAGATCAGTGCATCATCATTTTTTGCTGCCTCGGTGTAAGGGTCTTCCGTGGAGGACTTTATTGTGAACATAGTGGAATCCCATGTCGGTTCTTTCATTACAGCTTCGCCGGTTACAGGGTCTTTCTCATAGAAAGAAATAGACGGGGCTGCAGCCGGGTTTGCATTCTTGTCTCTGCAGTCATCATAAGCCAGCTGGATACGGTACACCTCGGTGGACTTAATATCCTGTTCCGTGATCTTGCTGTTATTTGCATTATTATAATTTGCAGCAGTAATATCCAGCAATTTTCCGGTGTCGATCTTCGTCAGCTGTGTGATGGAGCTGTTGTCCAGCTGCTCGGTGATCTCATATTTCGTATTGTATTCTTTATCAAAACTCAGAGAAGTATCGGTACGATATCCGGTAAACACATAACGGCCCGCATAGTCTGCATCGCCGGTGCTGTACACTTCATCTCCCAGGGCTTTCAGCTGTTCCAGAATGATCTGGCGGTCTGCGGATTTCAGATCTCCGTTAGATGCCTTGGTGCACTGATTGATCATATTCGTGATGATCTCTGTCAGGTTCTTCAGTGCATCCTCGGTTACGTCCAGCCAGCTCTCCGCATCCGGAATGTTCTTGCTGTAATACTGCGTCACCTCGGTCACATTGCTGCGTAAACGCAGGGCACGGATGGATACCACAGGATCATCGGAAGGACGGCTGACCTTCTTCTGGGTAGACATCTGGGTGCTCAGCTTATCCTGATATACTTTGTTCGTATTGATATTGGACAGATTATTACGCTGCATGATCTTGTTCGTAATTCTCATTTTCTCCGTAACTATTCAGGATTCTAAAAATCAGAATAACTGGTACGTTATGCTTGCATATAAGTAACAGTTTTCTGATTCGAATGGTGACTCGAATAGAGTCACCACACACGTGAGCAAAATTAGCTGTGTAGCAGCGAGAAAGCACGGATACGTGCGTTTTTGCGAACATATGTGGGAATCCGAATAGCTGCCTCCTTTCTAGTTTAGACTCCGGTCTCCAGAATCAGTCTGTCATAAATCTCCGTCAGTGTCTGGATCATCTTGGAAGCCAGATTGTATCCGTTCTGGTATTTTACAAGATTTACGGCTTCTTCATCCTCGTCCACGCCGGAGATGGAGAGTCTCTGATTGTCAATGGTACCGGATATATCCTTAAAGCTTGCATAAAAAGTATTGGCCCGGGATGCATTCAACGCCACATCTGACAAAATACACTGTAAAAACTCGGAGGCACTGTTGCCGCGGAAGCTCATCTTGCTCTTATCCGTAGCCAGATTCTTCAGATCGTTCAACAGGTCATTCTGTTCCACGCCGTCAGATGCATTTTTTCGGTTTGCCATCAGGCTGGGATCCTGCTCCATGGCATCCAGAATATCGAAATTCTTCGCTGTCAGACGATAGTAGCTGTCATCGTTGACTTTTACCGTAACTTTACTGTTTTTCTTCTCCTGCTTGTCATATCGCTTCGCCGCATCATCCAGCAGGAACTGCTCACCACCGGTAGCTTTATTACCGGTGAACATCTTCACGCCGGGATCTCCGTTGCCACTGTAACCGGAAGTCAGAATATCGTTAAATTTCTGAGAGAAGGTACGGATCCACTCATTCATCTGGTTCATGTAATAAGGGATGCCCTGATAGGACAGGTCGGTACCGATCTCCGCCTTTTTCCCTACACGGTCATTGGTAATTCCCCGGGGATTCTTCTCACTGTCCGATAAAGTAAATGTATAGGAGTAAGTGGCGTTGCCGTTCGCATCATATTCGCAGGTATATTCCCAGGAATCATAATAGAATTCCTGATTGCCCAGATCGATGATACCGCCCTGATCCGACAGATTACATTTATTCAGGTCCTGCAGATAAGCCTTGGTTACTTTTACGGTTACGGTATCGTGGGTCTTGCCGTCTGCCGTGGTCGTCGTGCCGGTGGCGGTCACCTGTCCGGTGAAGTTCTCCCCGTTGTTGCCGTCACGCATCTGGATCAGTCCTGCCAGATCTCCGCCCATGGAAGCATTGTACAGGTTGAACTTCTGACCGTCTGACCAATAGATCTCATAGAGACCGTCAATATCGGTCTGGTTTACTTTCTCATAGGAGGTTCTCGCCACGCATTCCAGACCGTTATAATCACTACCGTCCACCAGCATCTGTCCGCCTGCGATCTTGACCATATATCTGTTGGCTCCAGTCTCACGGTTCTCGTTGTTGGCATCGATGATCGGAGTCTCCTTGACTTCCACATCCACGATCTTGGATAATTCATCGATCAGCAGGGTTCTGCGGTCACGCAGCTCATTGGCCTTTGTTCCAGCCAGTTCAATGGTGTTGATCTGTTTATTCAGGGAGGCAATCTCACCGGCAAGGGAATTGATCTGATCCACCTTCAGTTTGATCTCCTGATTGATATCCTTCTGTACTTTTTCCAGATTGCCCGCCATACCGTTGAAATACTCTGTCAAAGCTCCGGCATAGCCTACGAACTGGGATTTGGCTGTGGCACTGTTGGGATCCTTCAGGAGTGCCTGCAGTCCGGTGATCATCAGCTGATCGAAGTTCGTCTTGAACCCGGTGCTCTTACCGTCATCATCAAAATACGTCTCCAACTGCTGCATGTAATACTGTTTCATGTCATATTCGCCAAGCAGTGCATTGTTATCCCAATATCTTCCGTCATAGAATTCATCCCGTACACGCTCAATGGCCAGAGTCTCTACACCGGCACCGGCACAGCCATAGGTCTGGAACACCCGCAGCGCATTGGCGGCCTGTTGTGTCACCTGTTGTCTGCTGTAGCCTTCCGTCTGTACATTGGCGATATTATTGGAAGTGGTATTCATGGCAGCATTACTGGCCAGAAGTCCCGTATATGCAATATTTAATCCAAAAAACTGTGAGGGCATAACTTACCTCCTATTTCTTACACATTACACACCCAGCGTGGAAAGAATGTGTTCCAGCATTTCACTGATCACGTTGATATAACGGCTGGATGCGTTGTATGCGTTCTGGAACTTGATCATGTTGGACAGTTCCTCGTCCGTGGATACACCGATAACCTGTTCTCTGGCACTCTGTGTAGCCTCCACAGTGGTGACCTGATTCTCATAAATACTCCGGAATACATAGCCGGAATTGGATACCTGCGATACCAGGTCGGTATAATAATCTACAAAAGTAGTCTTTTTCTGTACATTAGGATTCAGCGTGTAGGCTTCCTCGGTAAATGCCGCTTTCAAAGCATCTGCGGTCTCCTTATCCTCGGAACCGTCTGCCAAACGGAATCCAAGCTTGGAAGGCTCCTTCGTCAGCGCCGGATTTACCTGAAGATTGCCGATGGTATACAGGCTCTCAGGGCTGTCCGGATCTTCATCCTTCATAATCCAATACTCTGTTACACCGTCTTCTCCGATCACCTTCTCATAGCCATCCGTTGTGACCTTGGTAAACAGTTGGATGGGACTGCCATCCTCCATGCGCATATAGCCATTCGGATCCGAGACACAATAGCGGACATTGGGGCGTGTAGTACCATCTGCAAGTTTCAGATCTCCGGTCTGTACTCCTGCAGCCTTCGCCAGAATATCGTTCACCTTCGTCACCACATTGTGGATCATCTGGTCGAACTCACCCTGAATATTCATGACAACGGACTGGGAGACACTGTCGTATTTTCCTTCCGCCAGATCTGTATAATTGGCTCTGTGATCACCTCTGGCCAGAAGCATTGCCTTCAGGCCGCCGATATCTGTGTTCAGGTCGGAAGAAATCTCCACGGAGAGATCAAATACCTCTGCGCCGTCAATATTATAATCTCTGGTGCCATCAGCTCTTACGGTGTAGGTGGCATCCTGCGGCCAGAACGGAGTGTAGAAGCCGGTGGCTTCATCCGTCTTCAGAGCGATCTCATAACAGGTTCCGTCCTTTACGAAATCCACGCCCTCGATCTGTACGGATACACTGCCGTATCGATCTTCGGAAAAGGTCATGTTGGTCAGCTCTGCCAGTTCATCCAGAATCTGATTTCTCGCATCTCTCAGGTCGTTGGCATGTTCAATGCCGCCACTCTCAATGGCACGGATCTGATCGTTCAGCGTTAATAACTGGTTGCCGTATTTATTGATTTTATCTACATTCTGCTTAATCTGTGTGTTCAGGTTGTTCTGGTAGGAGCTCAATCCGCTGTATACTGCTCCGGCTCTCTGTACGAATTCCGCCGCTCTCTGCACCAGCATGCCCTGTGTTACAGAACTGCTGGGATCCTTGGAAAGCTCCTGAATAGCGGTCCAGAAGTCTGTCATGGTGGTCTGGAATGCCTCGCCGTTCAATTCTCCCAGCTGGCTCTCTACCTCTTCCATGACTTCTGTGGACACTTCATAGAACATACTACGTCCGGATTCCTTGCGGTATGTCTTGTCCAGGAAATAATCTCTGACCTGTTTTACGCGGGAATATGTGACACCCAGACCTGTCTGTTTGTTGGAAATAGACTTAGGGTCTGTCGATAATGTGACATAAGCTCTGTTAGACTGCTGTACCTGTTGTCTGGTATAGCCGGTGGTGTCCACATTAGAAAGATTATGCGCTGTGGTATTCAGCGCATTCTGACTTGTCTGTAATCCGGACGAACCTATATATAAACTACCCATTAATGGCATAAACTTTCACCTCTGTATCAGGGGATCCTCAGATCCCCGGGATCCGGTCTTACTGCTTGGCATCGAATCCATGGTCAATGACCCCCATGGTATTGCCTGCATTGTAAGCTCCCCGGTTGTAATTCGCTGTCTCGGGTGCAGCCTTGGATGCCTGGAGGAGATTCATCTCGAATTCCACCATCTCCAGCGCGCTGTTTAACAGTTCACTGTTCTGCTCGTTCACGCGCTTCAGTCCCCGGACCGCTGCCTGTAATCTGTCGTGGGAATCCGCCAGTGCCTGCTGTTCCGCAGGCCGTGCAGATAACATAGTGATCAGATTCGGCAATTTCAAGTCGTTAACATCCCTGTTCAATACATCGGCTATGTCCGCAGTCACTCCCGCTCTCTGCTTGTCCAGATTGTGGATCCTGCTGACCAGCTCCTGCTCCTCGTCCGTGATCTTTTGTAACTCTGCAAGATCACCGCCTGCAATAATCGGTGTCTTGCGCTGTGATAGCTGAAGCAGAGCTTCGTACTCCGTACTCTCTCTGTCCAGTACATCTATCAGGTTTTCCATTAAACTAGCCAAGGAACTACCTCATTTCTTCCTGCTTTTGAAGCAGCTTCTCCGCAAAGCTTGCATTATCCACTCCATAAGTACCGTTCTGGATTCTTGCTTTAATGGGAGCCGTTAACTCTTCCCTGATGTCAGGTGCTGCTGCCACTGCTGCCTTAGCGGTCTGGAAATCCTTGCCCTGGCTGCTGATCTGCAGTCTGTCCGTGTGTGACGCTGTCTGAGTCTTCTGAGTCCTGCTGACCTTCTGTGACTGATACAGCTGCTGTACCTGTGTATACGCTTCAATACGCATATCGACTCCTCCTTCCCGAATGTCTTTTGATGTTTCACAATATGTATCGGACGGATTTACAATTACTTTAGCCCTCATGGAAAAAAAGTAACGATCCGGACCGCCTGCAGGGGAACGTCCGAATCGTCACAAAATCTGTCAATATGCATTTTCGTTGCGGATCTCATCGTCTACCCGCCGTACCCGGTAGGTCTTGTCTCCCACTGTCACGGCGGTCACCGTATCGTCGTGGGCATACAATCCTTCTTCCACATAAGAAAATTTTTCCGGTATCCTTCCCTCTTCCAGGATCTGGATCAAAGCCTCCACCCTGGGGCCATGCAGTGGATTGCATTCTCCGATGCAGGTGATCTCATCCTTCAGCACGCAGTCCATGGATTCTGTGCTGACACCATCAAAAGACAATATCATAATATCTCCTGCCGCCAGATTGCTGCCGACCCTTTTTCCCGCCGCCCGGATCGCTTCCATGGCGCCAAAGGCCTCATTGTCGTTTTCGCAATAGACCACATTGATATTGTCGTATTTTTTCAGGAAAGCTTCCATGACTTCCTTCCCCTTGGCCTGGGTAAATTCTCCCGATACCTGGTCTAACAGATCCCAACCGTATTTTGCCGCGCCCTGCTCCAATCCTCTGGTACGTCCGATCTGGGCGGAAGCTCCGATATTTCCCTGAATATTTACAATATGAAGATCCTCCGGTGCAATTCCCTTGCTGATGGAAAAGGAATTCAGCCACTCCGACATTTTCAGGCCTTCCAGTTCAAAGTCCGAACCCACGAAGCAGGTGAACAGACTGTCATCCTCCACATCCACCTTACGGTCCACGATGACCACCGGGATCCCGGCATCCTTTGCTTCCCTGAGCACCGTGTCCCATCCGGTCTCCGTCACCGGTGCCAGCACGATGTAGTCCACCTCCTGCTGGATAAAGGTTCGGATGGCCCGGATCTGGTTGGCCTGCTTCTGCTGACCATCCTCGAAGATCAGGTCGTACCCGGCCTCTTTTGTAAAGGTACTTTTCATGGACTCCGTGTTGGCACTGCGCCAGTCGGATTCCGCTCCCACCTGGGAAAATCCCACCACAATACGGTCTGTCTGTGTATCCTCTGGTGTTGCAATATCCTCCGCAGTGCTTTGTCTGTCGCCGCATCCTGCAAGCAGGATTCCCAGCCCCAGCAGCAGACCCGCCATCCATCGTCTTCCTGTTCTGCATTTCTTCATATCTGTAATGTCATCCTGTTCTGTCATACTTCCCGCCCGGAAATCGCTCTGTCATTCTCTCATTTTCCGGCAGGTTCTTTCTCTGTATGAAAATACGCCACAGAGCTCTCCAGTTCCCCGGAGATCTGTTTCATTTTATCACAGTTTGCGCCCACTGTCTGTATCTGTGTCAGGATTTCCTCAATGTTTGCATTCACCTGCTGGTTGTTGGCAGCATTTTCCTCACTGATAGCACTGAGGCTGCCGATATTGCCCAGAATATCCTCTTTCTGCTGTGACAGACGTCCGGTCTCTCCGGCGATCTTGCGGATCTCTTCCGCAGAATGTCTGATACTTTGCTCTAACTGCTGATACTGCTCTCTGGTTGCAATAATGTGATCCTGTTCCTCCCGGATGATATTCTTTACCACATCCGCCTGTTCCACAGTCTCACCGGATTTCTCCATAATGCCCTGGGCCAGATTTTTGATCTGCTCGGCACCGGCAGCGCTCTGCTCCGACAGTTTGCGGATCTCTTCCGCCACCACGGCAAAGCCTCTGCCCGCCTCTCCGGCTCTGGCGGCCTCGATGGAGGCATTCAGACTTAACAGATTGGTCTGTCCGGAAATGGAGAAGATCAGAGCTACCGCCTCATCGATCTTTTCGATATAATCGTTGGTCTCATGAATCTTCGCTGTAATGGTATTCACGGATTCCACAGAACGATTGCTGCCGGTCATGATCTTTTCCATGCCTTCCCCCGCCTTTTTGCTGTTGTCCTGTATTTCTTCCGAATCCTTCTGCAGCTGTCCGGCACTGACACTGATGTCATTTACCGCCTCTCCGATCTCATCCATACGGTCACTGATATTCTGCACATTTTCCGCCATTTCCTCCGCTGCGGAAGACAGCTGCTCCATCGCCTGACTGATCTGTCCAGCCTGTTCTGTGGTGGCATCGCTTCCCTCTGCCACCTGCCGTACACTGTTTAGAAGTTCTCCGGATACCTCCTGTACACCGCCGATGACCTGTGCCAGATTCCGCTGCATCTGTGAGGTATTCTGTAACAGATTACGGATCTCCCGGACAATACTTTCGGATTCTTTTCTGGCACTCAGATCACCTTCCGCCAGGGCATCCACCCTGCTGCCGGTCTCTTTCATCTTGCCCGACAGTGCTCTGCTCAGGAAAAAGCAGATAACACCAAACAGGATCACCATGCCCACTGCGCAGACCATGAATACAACCTCGATCTCCCACAGGGCATCGGTGATCTCATTTTTCCGTTCCGCCGCAAAAGCCACTGCAGTGATCTGTCCGTTATTCATAATCGGGATATAATAACCATAATAAGTATTTCCCTCAATCACTACATTTTTATCATAATATCCCTCCGTCCCAAGATCCTGATCCATGGGGATTTCACGGATACGATAGTCATTTTCATTTTTAATGGATGTGGTAGCCGGAATGCCGTCTGCAAGAATGGCCATCTCCAGGCCTTCTTCCTTCAGGCTGTCCAGGTACTCATAATAACCGCTGGCATTCATTGCCGTGATCTCATTTTCCTTACAGTATTTTGCCAGATTATCCGCAGTTACATGCAGTGTGGTCTGCACACTGCCTTCCAGATTCGTTCTGGTCAGACGTAAAGATGTGGTACTGAGGATCACTGTTGCCAAAACTACCGGTGCCAGTGCCAGCAGCATCAACAACAGGAACAGGCTGCATCCCTGCTTTTTCAGAGTTTTCTGCTTTTTTACCTTCGTTTTTTTCATAACTTCTACCCCCTGATATTCGGTGGATTCCTTTTACTAGCGGAAAAAGAGTGTGACTGCACACCAGCCACGCTCTTTCCGCTCCTCCCTATTTTCAGCTGCTTTTATTTGTTCTGCAGCATTTTCTTTTTTCTTGCGATGACCACACTCTGTACTACCAGGAACAGACACAGCATAGCTGCAATGGTGATACCGGTCCACCATGCCTGATCCAGACCTGCACTGGATACGATATTCTGGATGGTGCTCAGGGACAATACACCGAAGAAAGTTCCGATGATATTGCCGACACCACCAGTCAGCATCGTACCGCCGATGATGGAGGATGCAATGGCGTTCATCTCCATGCCGCTGGCATGAGAAGCAGATCCGCTTCCTACATGCAGGAAGTACACATAACCGCCGATACCTGCCAACAGTCCGCAGAGCAGATGGGACATGAACTTGGTTCTCTTCACATTGATACCTAACATCAGCGCGCTCTGATTGTTACCGCCTACCGCATAGAAGCTGCGGCCCATCTTGGTCCAGCGAAGCATGATAAACATCAGAATGACTACTAAAAGCGCCACAATCACACCGATCTCCACATAAGCATTGACGTAATTGCCCAGTTTGTTCACGGAGCCCATTCCTGGAACGATCACACGGGTTTCCTTCAAAGCAGTGAAACTTTCGTTGGCCACGTTGAAAGGTTTGGTATTTACGATCGTTGTCATACCTCTGGCGAAGAACATACCCGCCAGGGTCACGATAAAGGGCTGGATATCCAGGTATGCTACCAGGAAGCCCTGTACGATACCGAAAGCAAGGCCAATGGCTACTGCCAGTAACATGGATACAAATACATTACCGCCGCCGAAGTCCAGATATACGGCGCAGCTCATGCTGACCAGTGCCACCACACCGCCGACGGAAATATCGATTCCACCGGTAATCATGACTAAACTCATGCCGCAGGACAGAATGATCAGTGCTGCGTTAGCGTTCAGAATGTTGAAAAATGTCTGAGGTTTTAAGAAGCCTTTTCCCTGGAACACGATGGCTCCGATATACATTACGAAGAATACTACGATCGTGATGGTCAGCAGCAGATTGGTATCTGTCATATTTTTTAACTTCTTACCCATATCAGCCAACCTCCTTTACAGCCTTGCCCTGCTTCAGCTTCTTGCCGAAAGCGGACAGCCATTCTCTTACCTTGGGAGTACTTAAGACTACCAACAGGATAACCACTACCGCCTTGTAAGCAGGAAGTGCATCGGACTGTACGTCGAATTTGTACAAGGTGGTGGTCAGGAACTGGATGACATAAGCACCCAGAATGGAAGCTGCCATGTTGAACTTACCACCGCTTAAAGAGTTACCTCCCAGAGCTACTGCCAGGATGGCATCCATCTCGATATCCTTTGCAATAACGGAGTAGTTGATGGAGGACAGACGGCTTACTTTGATCAGTGCTGCTACCGCTACACACAGTCCCAGGATCACAAAGGTCAGGAACTTGATAAATGTGGGATTCAGTCCGTTTAACTTGGAGGAATTCTCATTGATACCAACAGACTGGGTGTAAAGTCCCAGTGTTGTGAACTTCAATACCAGGAAGATCACCAGTACACAGACCGCTGCAATGAAGAACGGTGTGGGAATGGGAATTCCCGGAATAAATCCACCGAAATAGCTGAAGGTCGGATCACTTACAATAGGAAGCTCGTTGTTGTTGATCCATGCTGCAATGGAACGTCCTGCCGTATAGAGGATCAGGGTCGCTACCATGGGCTGGATCTTGAAATATGCTACCAGGGCACCGTTAAAGGCACCGAAGAGCATGGCTACCACACAGGCTACCAGAAATGCTACGATAATGGGGGCCTGCAGGGTATCGGGTCTGGAATTCGTACCACACAGTACTCGTAAGATCACGCTGCCTGCGATGGCAATGGCAGCGCCCACGCTGATATCCTGTCCGCCGGAAGCTGCAGTGACCAGTGTCATGCCAATGGCTAAAATAGCCAGTTCGGAACCGTAGTCCAGGATCGTCATCAGGTAACCGGACAATACCGGATCTCCTGCGCTGTTATATCCCAGTGTGATCTTGAAGAAACTGGGGTCCGCGATCAGATTGAATACTGCCAGGATTATCAGGGCTGCAATGGGAATGAAAATCTGCTGCCGGAACAATCCGCTCAGGAAATTTTTATTACCTTTTTCTACTTTCTTTTCATTACTCATGCTTACTTTCACCTCCGGCAATCGTACTCATAATCTTGGTCTGGGTCAGATCTTCTCCGGACAATTCTCCTACCACCTTGCGGTCTCTCATGACTACCAGTCGGGAGCAGGTACGGAGCATCTCGTCGGTCTCGGAAGAGATGAAGGTCACGCTCATGCCTTCACTTGCCAGCTTCAGTACCAGCTTCTGGATATCCACCTTGGTACCGACATCGATACCTCTGGTGGGCTCATCCAGAATCAGATATTCCGGATGGGTCAGAAGCCATCTGGCTAAGATTACCTTCTGCTGATTACCGCCGGACAGCGACTTGATGGGTGTCTCGGCCGATGCCGTCTTGATATCCAGCAGTTTGATGTATTCGTCTGCAAATTTATTAGCTTCCGCCTTGGAAATAGGGTGGAAGAATCCACGAAGTACCTGTAATGCCAGGATAATATTCTCTCTTACGGACAAGTCACCTACGATACCGTCACGCTTACGATCCTCCGGCAGATAGCCGATTCCACAACGCATAGCATCCAGAGGCTTATTGATCTTGACCTGCTTGCCGTTCTTTTTCACCGTACCGCCGATGACACGGTCAGCACCGAAAATAGCGCGGACGCACTCACTTCGGCCAGATCCCAGCAGTCCCGTAAATCCATTGACCTCGCCCTTCTTAATATAGAAGTCAAAGGGTTTGATTCCGGCATCGCTGCACAGATCTTTGGTCTCAAATAAGGGTTCTCCGTTCTCCGTCTTCTGTTCCGTGGGCTGCTCGCCTTTGATATCGGACAGGTCATCCAGTTCCTTACCCAACATTTTGGATACCAGTTGTACTCTGGGCAGATCCTTGATGGCATATTCGCCTACCAGACTGCCGTCACGCATAACAGTGATCTTGTCACACACTTCATATACCTGATCCAGGAAATGGGTTACGAAGATGATACCCACGCCTCTGGCCTTCAGATCGCGCATCAGGCCGAAGAGCTTTGTCACTTCCTGCTCATCCAGAGAGGAGGTCGGCTCATCCAGGATCAGTACTTTACAATCCATATCTACAGCTCTGGCAATGGCTACCATCTGCTGTACGGCGATGGAACAGCTTGCCAGCTGCTGGGACGCTTTCGCGGGAATATCCAGATTCTGTAAGATCTTGTCTGCGTCCTCATTCATTTTTTTCCAGTTCTGATAGATCTTATTGGAACGTCCTATGTACATGTTCTCCGCCACGGACAGATTCGGGCAGAGTGTAATCTCCTGATATACCGTACTGATGCCCAGCTTCTGTGCCTCCTGCGGAGAGTGAATGGATACGGCTTTGTCATTGCCGTCGATGAAGATCTGACCTTCATCTTTGCTGTAGACACCTGTCAGTACCTTGATCAGGGTTGACTTTCCGGCACCGTTCTCTCCCATCAGCGCATGGATCTCACCTTTGTTCAGATGGAAGTCCACACCTCTCAGAGCACGTACACCGGGAAAGCTTTTGTGAATATTTTTCATTTCCAATACTGTGTTATTGTCCAAAAGTTTCACCCCTTAATCTGTAACTATTCAGAGCCATGTAAATATCATGAAATGTTCTTCGAATGCTGGCATTCGTAAGAATATTTTATGATATTTATAGGGCGAAGTAACCACATTCGCAATAAAGTGGGCTCTGAAAGAGCCTTTTGCGAATGGGGGTCTGAATAGTTACTCTTTTGATAAAAGAAGCGCGGAGCTAGCATGCGCCGCGCTTCTGGTCGTTTACGTCAGATTAGATACCGTAGTTGTCTACATCTTCCTGAGTAATGGTGGTTGCATCGAAGCCTTTCTCATCCATGATGATGGTCTTCTCGGAGATGGTCTCGCCGTTCTCCAGCTTCTTGATGATGTCATCGATATAGGAAGCCTGGAAAGGATTGCACTGTCCATCGTAGTTCCAGTTGCCTGCCTTCAGTTCTTCCAGAGCCCACTTGTTGCAGTCAAAGCCCATAACGATAACGTCTTTACCAACACCATGGGAGATATTAGCCTTATCCAGAGCTGCTACAGCACCCTTAGCCATATCATCGTTCTCAGCGTAGATTACGTTGAAAGGAGTACCTGCGTCGATTACAGACTGTACGATCTGCTGTGCTTTCTCTGCGTTCCACTCAGCGGTCTGCTGTGTTACCAGATTGAATCCGTCGTTTGCTGCTGCGTCATCCAGAGCACCGGTACGTCCCTGCTGTGCTGCGGAACCCATAACACCCTGTAAGTGGATAATGTTGTATTCACTTAAGTTCTGGCTCTTTAACCAGTCAACTGCGGTCTGGCCTTCCTTTGCCATATCGGATACGATGGATGCCTCATACAGGCTCTCATCTGCATCAATGGTACGGTCGAAGAGGATAACTCTGATACCTGCATCCTGTGCATCCTTCAATACGGAATCCCAACCTGCGGTATCTGCTGCGGACAGAAGCAGATAGTCAACGCCATCCTGAATGAACTTCTGTGCTGCAGTGATCTGCTCATCGTTCTTTAAGCTGTATGCGAAAGATGCTTCGTAGCCGTTAGCCTCGGTAAAGGTATTCTTCATATCCTTATCGTTTGCGGTACGGTAACCGGACTCGTTGGGGTCGTTGTTGATGATGCCGACTTTGATCATATCTCCGGAGGAGCTGGAGCTGGTCGTTCCTGCGCTTGCACTTTCGGTTGCTGCGTTTGCACTTCCGGTTGCTGCGTTTGCACTTCCGGTTGCTGCGCTGCTGCCTGCATCAGAGGAGCCGCATGCTACAAGGCTGAATACCATGGTTGCTGCCATTACTGCTGCTAAAATTTTCTTCTTCATTGTGTAACCTCCCAATTTGTTTTTGTTTCCCAAAGAACTATTTCTTTGATGATCTTATTGTAAAGCGGATCCGGGGAAAAAACCATGAAGATACCTCACGGAAAAGTTGAAATTTTTATGCTAAAAAAAACCACCGGCGTAAAAAGTTGATTTTTTTACGATAGTGGTTCATTTTTTTAATGCTGCGGAAGCCGGACCGTGACACAGGTGCCCTCCCCGTAGGTACTGGTAATGGTGATACCATAGTTTTCGCCGAAATTCAGACGGATACGTTCGTTCACATTGTACAGGCCGTAGATATCGGTCTCCCGGGCCTTCCGGTTGCGGATGCCTTTCCTCACCTGCTCCAGCCGCTCCGGCGTCATCCCCTTGCCGTTGTCCGTGATCAACAGAATGCAATCCTCTCCGTCCAGTTCTCCTTCGATCCGTATCATGCCCTTGCCACGTTTGTTCTTGATTCCGTGGTACAGTGCATTTTCCACCAGAGGCTGCAGCGTGATCTTGGGAATCTGGCAATGGTTTAATTCTTCCGGAACGCAGATCTCATATTGAAGGATGTCCTGATAACGCATCTGCTGGATCTCCAGGTAGCTGCGGACGTGCTGCAGTTCTTCTTTTACATCCAGAATATCCTGTCCCTGATTCAATGAGATCCGGAAAAAGTCCGACAGGCTGCCTACCATGCTCACGACCTTTTTCTGTTCTCCCGCTTCCGCCAGCCATACAATGGCATCCAGCGTATTATATAAGAAGTGCGGATTGATCTGGGACTGCAGCAGTTCAAATTCCGCCTTGCGCAACCGGATCTGCTCCGTCTTCACCTGCTCTAACAGTTCGTTGATCTTGTCGATCATGGTATTCAGTGAATCGCTGAGCACCTGGGCCTCCACGCCCCCCGTCACGTCGGAGCGCACCGTCAGGTCACCTTTTGCCACCTGATCCGTCACCTGGGTAAGGCGTCTTATGGGGCTCGTGATACTTAACGGTATATAATAGGATAAGAATAAAAACAGAACCAGGATCAGTGTAAAGGCAATGATGGAGAAACGGATCATATTCACGAAGAAATCCTGATATTGCTGCCTGCTCTCCTGAATCCCCCGGATCTCGTAATAGATGTACTGGGACATGGTATCACCCACCAGAGACGTCACAATCTGCACATCATTTTCCCAGATTTCCATGTTGTCCTCGTAGCGGTTGCCTTCCCGGATATTGTCCTCGATCCTGCCGATATAGGTCTCCAGATTGTTCAGATATTTTTTGACACTGGTCAGTCGTTTCAGGTTCTCCTGAGATTCCGTCAGTTCTTCCAGACCGGCCACGATGCCATCTGCCTCCACCAGCATATCATGCAGACTGGACTCTTCCAGTGTCTTGTTCCCTACAATCAGCAGATAAGTCTCATAATCGAAATCCTTCTGGAAATCCAGGCTGAACTGGCTGGCCATGACGGAGGAATTGATCATATCCTCGTATCTGCGGTTATTGTTCCATAAATTATAGAAGCAAAAGATCAGGAACAATACAAAAGGCACCAGAAGGCAAAGATAGGAATATCTTATCTTTGCCACCAGTGTCGAATGTTCATACAATTCTTTTATCTTTTTTCTCATAGGAATCCCCCTTATCCATGGCCACGGCTAATTGGTGCCGCCCCGGTACTGGGTAGGGGTCATCCCCTGGGTCTTCTTGAACAGATAGGAGAAATAGTGTGGATCCTTGTAGCCCACCTCCTGGCTGATCAGGCTGCTGCGCTTGCCGGTGCAGCGCAAGAGTTCCTTCGCCTTGTTCATACGATAGTCTGTCAGATATTTGATAAAGCTCTGTCCGGTCTGCTGGCTGAAGATCATGCTCAGATGGTTTGGTGAGAAATTCACGTGGGATGCCAGCAGATTCAGGGAAAGTTCCTCGTCTGCATAATTCTCATCAATGTATTTCATCACCTGTTCCACCACATCATCATACCGGCTGCTGGCAGCCTTATCTCTGACCGCCAGTGCTTTCTGCAGAATTCTGGTAATGTAATGGATCGCACTATCGCTGTCCTGCAGGGTCTTCTCGTCCTGATTGGGTGTTTCCAGTTCCTGCGTATCCGTCTGCAGGCTTTCCAGAAAATCTGCCACACAGAAATAGACATCCATGGTAATATACTGCCTGAAAATATTGGACTGCAGTGCCTTGTTGCTGAGATCCCGGAAAAATTCTTCCACGAAGTAGACCACTTCCTCCCGGTCACCCTGTTTTAAGAATTCCTGGATTCTTGTGCGGTCGATCTGCTTTGGATTGACTTCCTTGATGTCAAAATTATCTTCCTTCTGCGCTTCCTCCGTCATATGTCCGCTGTCCAGGATCCGGCTGTCCTGCACCAGATATCTGTGGGCAAAAGCATGACTGGCCTGTTCAAAAGATGCCGGAAGCTCCCGCAGACGATTCACCGGCTTGCCGATACCACCGAAATACCGCACATGCTCATAGCCTTCCATAATGTCCTTGACCTTTTCTATGTATTCCTGTTGCAGCAGCAATAGCTGTTCCTCGGAATCGGCTTTTAGTAAGAATGCTTTTCCTTCCAGATTACGATCAAAGGTGATCACCGTCCTGCCGTCTTCCAGTCCCCGCAGTTCCTGTTCGATCCGGATCAGGCTGCCGGAATACTCATCCTGCGCATGACGCAGAGACTGGGTCTTGAACAGAATAATATTGTACCAGGGTGCCGACAGATCGATCCCCAGAATCTCTGCCGATTCCAACAGTTCTGCCACGGTGCTTTCTCCGGTGACCAGTTCCTGGAACAGTTTTTTCCGCTCTCTGAGATTGTTTTCCTCCATCTCCTGCAAATACCGCTCTCTGATCTGAATGGCTCTGCGCTTCTCCTCGATCTTCGCCGACAATTCATCCAATTCCGCCAGCAGTTCCTCACCATTGATGGGTTTGGACAGATACTGGGCCACTCCCAGCTTGATAGCTTCCTTGGCATATTCAAATTCCTGGTAACCGGACAGAATAATGATTTCTGTGTCCGGAAGCTCCTTGCGGATCAGACGGCTCAGTTCCAGGCCGTCCATAAACGGCATCCGGATATCGGTGATCACGATATCCGGACGCAATTTCTGGATCATGGGATAGGCCAGCTCTCCGTCGCCGGCCTCCCCACAGAACTCATAGCCATGAGCCTTCCAGTCAATATTATTTTTGATTCCTTCACGGATGACAAATTCATCCTCCACCAAAAACACTTTTAACATTTCTACGATACCCTTCTTCTATCTGCAGGTAACTTCTACCCGCAGATTCTGCCTGCAGATTTTTATTTCGTTCTCTGCAATACTATTTTCTATTATACACGAAAACAGATTTTTCGGGTAGCATATTTTAGCGGTAGAATACTTCTCCCAGCATCAGGTCTCTCTTCAGATCGCGGATCTTCGTATCCTTGTCGATGTATACAGCCTCGATGCCCATCATGGCTGCCCAGTCACCCATCTGCTCTGCGGTCAGATCGTAGGTAAATGCGGTATGATGTGCACCTCCTGCCAGGATCCATGCTTCCGCGCCGGTATACAGATCCGGTTCGGGAGTCCAGAAGTTGGTAGCGGTAGGAAGCTTCGGCATGGGTTTCTCCACTTTCTTGCAGTTCACATCGTTGATGATCAGACGGAAACGATTGCCCATGTCGATCAGGGAAGTAGCGATACCATGACCTTCCTTGGAAGTAAATACCAGTCTTGCAGGATCTTCTCTGTCTCCCATGGACAGGGGCTGGCACTTGATGCTGATGGGACCGTCCGCAATGGTGGGGCAGATCTCCAGCATATGGGCTTCCAGAATACCTTCCTTGCCCTTGATCAGATTGTAGGTGTAATCCTCCAGCATGGAAGTACCCTTGGCATCCTTTTTGCCTGCGGTCATGATCTTCATCAGACGTACCATGGCGGCTACCTTCCAGTCACCTTCTGCGCCGAAGCCGTAGCCCTTCTCCATCAGTCTCTGAATGGCCAGTCCGGGCAGTTGCTTCAACGCACCCAGATCTCCGAAGTGGGTAACGATGGCCTGATAATTCTTCTCTTCCAGGAAACGTTCAAATCCCAGTTCGATCTGTGCCTGTACAGCCACATGTTTTTTAAACTCTTCGGGGTCTCTTCCCTCTAATAAAATATTATATTTCTCGTAGTACTCGTCTACCAGTGCATTGACATCGGATACAGATACGGCATTTACACTCTCTGCGATCTCGTTTACAGGGTAAGCGTCTACTTCCCAGCCAAACTTGATCTGTGCTTCTACCTTATCACCTTCGGTTACCGCTACATTGCGCATGTTGTCAGCCACACGCATGACACGGATATGGCTGCTCTCCACCACGCCGACTGCAGCACGCATCCAGGATGCGATCTTGCCCTGTACCACAGGATCAGACCAGTGGCCTACCACAACCTTACGCTCCATGCGCATGCGGGTCACGATATGACCGTACTCTCTGTCACCGTGGGCAGACTGGTTCTCATTCATGAAATCCATGTCGATGGTGTCATAGGGCAGTTCCTCATTGAACTGAGTATGGAAATGCAGCAGGGGCTTACGATACTCCTGTAATCCCAGGATCCAGGATTTTGCCGGAGAGAAAGTATGCATCCAGGTGATAACACCGGCACAAGTGTCATCCAGATTTGCTTCATTAAAAGTACGGCGGATCAGTTCGTTAGTGATCAGGGTCGGCTTCCATACCACCTCATAAGGTAACACACCGGAAGCGTTCAGGGCATCCACGATCTTGTGAGAGTGCTCCGCTACCTTTGCCAGGCACTCGTCCCCATACAAGTCCTGTGATCCCGTACAAAACCAGAATTGATATTTTTTTGTCTGTAACATAAGTAATACCTCCTGTAGTTGAATACAATTTCGATATTACCATATTACAACTTGTATGCTTCTGCTAACAAGTTGTATTTCCTACGACAAGCTCCGGCTGGATGAGAATCTTTCTCTCTTCCGGTCCCAGAGATTCCCCATGAAGCAGTGACAGTAACAGCTGTGCCGCCATTTCTCCCAGTTTTTCCTGGGGATGAACGATAGTGGTCAGCTGAAAACCTCCGCCGATGGCCATGTAGGAATTGTCATAACCGGTGACGGAAATGTCCTCCGGGACGCGAATCCCCCGTGAAGTCAGCGTCGGGATGACCTGCATGGCGATCTGGTCATTGTAACAGACCACACTGTCGAGTCTGGTTCCCTTGGAGATCAGACGCCGGATTCCCTCCTGTGGGTGGACTTTACGATCCTCGGTATGGAACCAGATCACCTTGTCCGGATCGTAGAGGACACCTGCTTCCTGCAGGGCCTGTACATAGCCCCGGTGACGGTTCTGTCCCTGGATGTCATCTGCCTTGAACACTCCGGCAATATCACGATGCCCGGTATCCAGGAGATATTTTGTGATCAGATGACCTCCCCTGCAATCGTCCATCAGCACCTGGGGCTTGTCTTCCATCTGGTCGAAGCAGCCTTGAATAAACACATAGGGAATTCCGTATTCTTCCAGCCGCTCATACAGATGCAGATGTCTGCAGCTGATCTGGCTCTTACTGGGTTCGATGATGACCCCGTCGATATCCTTCTGCAACAGTTCCTCCAGACACCGTGCCTCCTGGCTCCGGGAGTTTCTTGTATTTTTTAATAAAATGCTATACCCCTGTGCCGTAAGAACTTCATCGATGCCCTGAATAACCCGGGGAAAAATATAATCCGACAGATAGGTGGTCACCACGGCAATGTTGTGAGACTTATGCTCCGGGCGGACCCGCTCCGACACAAAGGTGCCTTTCCCGTGTACCGCATAGATGTATCCCTCCTGTTCCAGAATGGCCAGTGCCTTGCGGACGGTCTGGCGGCTCACCTGATAAGCGGCGGCCAGCTGGTTCTCCGAGGGAACACGGTCACCGCTGCGCAGTTCTCCCAGTCGGATCTGTTCCTGTAAATCATGATGCATTTTATAGTATTTCAGCTGTTTTTCTTCCATACGTATCCGTCCGCCCCGCTCCTTCTCTATCCGGTTTTGTGCAACTCTATTCCGTTTTCCGGGTATCGCTCCCCGGTACATTTCAGTATTTTTCGCCTTCCAGCAGGATCAGCCGCCGGATTTCTTCCGCTCCGCTGACACGTTCCCCTTCTATGGTATCATTATGGATCACATAATCACAGATCTTGCGATTACGCTTCTCCGCATCGATAGACAGGATCCGAAGTGTCTTTTCCTCGGTGTCATAGTCGGAATCAATGATATCGGCGATCAGCTTTTCTTTATCTCTCGCCACATAGATAATATGGGTGGGAAAGGAACGCTTCATGGCAATGGCACCGCACATATCCACGGGGATCACCGCAAACTTTCCCTGATCCAGCAAGGTCTGAATGTCTTCCTTTCTGGTGCCGTACCGTACCCCGGCATAAGCCGTTTTTTCAAAAAAGTTCATCCGGTCGAAGGCTTCCTCCGGGACGTACTTGTGGCCGTAGCGCCCCGGTTCCGTGCAGTAGTTCACCGGGCGGACAAAAATCTCCCCACTCTCTGTCCTTTCGCTCGCGCCTGTCCCGCGGCTACCGCACAAAGCTTCCGTAATCTCCCGTTTGCCGGAGCCGGACGGCCCCACCAGGGCCAGCACCGCCGGAGCAGTGATCTTCTCTGTCTTAGAAGTGGATGCTTTCATGATCTGCTTCACCAGAGAGACAAATTCCGCCATGGTATTTACGGACAACAGCCCCGTCATTTTGGCATTCCAGGGCTTCCGCATCAGCACCGGATACTCCGCCTTGCTCTCCAGAATATTGTGGATGGCATCATCCAGCACAATATCAAAATGGACACGATCCTTGGCACTTCCCAGAATAATATTTTCCGGTGGAAGCTCCGGGAACTGGGTCATGATCTGTTCTGCCCGCACTCCCATAAAATGTGGTGACACCGCAGTAATGAAAAAGACATCCGCGATCTGCATCAGTCTGCGGATCCCTCGTTTCGTCTCCTCGGTCGGGATCTGCCTTCGGTACAGTTCCGGATCGTTATAGAATTCTTTGATCACCGAAGTCCGCCCTTCGTTGGCCCAGGAAGTGATTTCC
The DNA here is from genome assembly GCA_003584705.1 of Lachnospiraceae bacterium GAM79. GTDB lineage: Bacteria > Bacillota > Clostridia > Lachnospirales > Lachnospiraceae > Acetatifactor > Acetatifactor acetigignens. The sequence continues at coordinate 963,789 of AP018536.1, read as the reverse complement.
TCCATGCGATAGGGTTCCTTCGGATGATATTTTTCATTTGCCATACGGATGGCGATACTGTTAAACGGGGCGGTAACATCGTCCCAATCAATACCGATGCTGGGTCTGAGCATGCTGTAGTCCTCACTCTTTCTATGTTCAATACGATCTATCACACCATGTGATTTTAGTGCATTATGCTTTTTGCACATTGTGCATTCCCGTTTCCGGAATACTTCTGCTATTTAGCATAGCATAAACGAATACGCAGTACAATCCATACCGTAGCCGCTCTCTCTGGCTCTTCTACCGTTCCAATCGGCATTGTTTATTTTGCCGTACTCTTTTTCCTTGGATATATCATGTTTTTGGGGCTTATCATCCATTTATCATATTTTTTGTTGTAATAATTCACAATCGCTTTTTTCTCTATATTGCCCAATTGTCAACACTTTTGAACTGTGCTAGTATACATGTACAGGAGGAGAATTCATGACCAACCGGGAATTATTAGAGACGATAGTAATTAAATTAGAAAGTATAGACCAACGACTGGGCAGGGTGGAGCAACGACTTGATAAGGTCGAACAGCGACTCGACAGGGTGGAGCAACGACTTGATAAGGTCGAACAGCGACTCGACAGGGTGGAGCAGCGACTTGATAAGGTCGAACAGCGACTCGACAGGGTGGAGCAGCGACTTGATTCACTGGAGCAAAGATTCGATTCTTTGGAACAACGTGTTTCCAATCTGGAATCCGGTCAGATTGCCATGGAACAGCGCCTTGCCAACCTGGAATCCGGTCAGATTGCCATGGAACAGCGCCTTGCCAATCTGGAATCCGGTCAGATTGCCATGGAACAGCGCCTTACCAATCTGGAATCCGGTCAGCTCTCTATGGCGAATCGCCTTACCAATATGGAGTTGACTCTTGAGAATGAAGTCAGTCGTAATATCTGTACAATTGCAGAAGCTCATTTAGATTTATCCAGAAAATTCGACCGGGCCTTAAAAGTAAAAGAAGATGATGAACTGGTTCGCGTCCGGCTTAATGTATTGGAAAATGATGTCCGAAAAATAAAGCAGCGGCTGGAAATTGCATAGTTTATTCTTATCAGTACCTTATCTTAATGGATAAGGTATTTTTTTTGCCCTTCTTTTTGTTGACTTATCAACATCCTTGTGTTACACTTCATAAAGTTGTTGCAGTGTCAACATTTTACAGGAGGAACCTTCATGCAGGATCGTTTTGAAAGATTTGTGGTATCTATCACAGAATTGCACCGTTATCTGCAAAAATTGAAAGAACTGGAAATGGGACAGATGGACTTAAAAGCCGGTTATACCATGTGTCTGTATTATCTGGGAAAGCACCCGGAAGGGCTGACCGCCACGCAGCTGACGGAGCTGTGTAAGGAAGACAAGGCCGCCATCTCCCGTACCTTAAGCCAGTTGAGTTCCAAGGGGCTGGTGTCCTGCGAGCTGCCGGAACATAAACGTTCCTACCGCACACTGTATTATCTGACAGAAGAAGGCAATACTGTAGTCAAAAAGATCAGTTCCCGGATCTATTCCGCACTGGCTCACGGCGGTGATGGCATGACGGAAGAACAACGGTTGAATCTCTATGACTCTCTGGAACGGATCTCCCATAATCTGGAGCAGTATCTTACAGAGTTTTCTGTCAAGCATCCCACAGAGAAATGATCCATCCGCAACTCACCCTGACCGGCTTTCCAACAGAATTAACAGCAAGGTGACATGAACGATGTCGTATGTCCATCCCGATGGATGCCCCGGCGCATTTCCGCCCGAAAGAATATTCATCATAACTATATATAGAAAGTACAGGAAACAATTATGGAAAAAATACGTTTTATCACGGACTCCGCATCCGATATGAACAGTTCAAGAGAGGACGTCACGATTCTCCCCCTGCATATCCGCTTCGGTGAGGAGGAATATGCTGACGGTGTCACCATCAGTCATAAGGAATTCTATGAGAAACTGATCGAATGTGATACTCTGCCCACCACCAGTCTGGTATCTCCCGCAGTCTTCGAAGAAGCCTACGAAAAAGCTGTATCGGCCGGAGAAACTGTCATTGTGGTTACTATTTCCAGCAAGCTGTCCGGCACCTGCCAGAGTGCCCGGATCGCTGCCGAGGATTATGAAGGCAAAGTCTTCGTCGTAGACAGTCTGAATGCCACCATTGGGGAACAGATTCTGGTAGAATACGGCCTGCAGCTGAAAAAGCAGGGAATGACCGCGGAAGAGATCGTAAGCGTTCTGCAAGAGCAAAAGCATAAGATCCACACCATGGGACTCTTAGACACTCTGGAATACTTGAAAAAAGGGGGCCGTATCTCCCCCACTGTGGCATTCATCGGGGGCGCTCTGGCCATCAAGCCCGTGGTAGCAGTCGTAGACGGTGAGATCATTATGCTGGGAAAAGCCCGTGGTTCCAAAAACGGCAGTAACTTCCTCATCCGTGAAATTGAAAAAGCGGACGGCGTGGACTTCTCCAAGCCCTTCTGTCTGGGCTATACCGGTCTGAGTGACGAACTTTTACAGAAATACATTCACGACAGTGAGCATCTCTGGAAGGATTATGCCAAGGAGCTTCCCGTCAGCACTCTGGGTGCCACCATCGGAACCCATGTGGGCCCGGGTGCTGTTGCCGTTGCATTCTTCGAACATTAAATCTATTACAATTTTTCCCATTTGCTCAAAATAGGACTAATTTCCCACAGCTGCCCCACTGACAAATTTCTCCTCTTATGGTATATTGTAAATTCATTTTATATTGTTTGTTCATTTTCTACATTACCAGAGAGGAGAATTTTTATGGGGTTGAACCTGTTACTATCCACAAATCATATCGTCATCCACAGTTACTCTCCCGTGGCAGATTTTCTGTTGGTGGTTATGTGTCTTCTGGCATTGTTACTGATCCGACAGACTTTCATTAAACAGAGCCGGACCTTTCGGATCTTCAAGGCCTGTTTTGCCCTGCTTTTCATTGCCGCAGTTTCCAATATCGCCTTTTATTATGCCGACCTTTTTTCCAGACAGAACACCCTTCTCTGGATCCTCCGGGCCGTCTACCATATCAGTCTTCTGTCCCTGTTCTGTCTCTATATTGCTTACCTGAAAATACTGATCGTCTTCCCGAAAAATATCGGCAGGAAATATACCTTTCTGTCCTTCGCCATCCTTGTGGTGACCGGAGTTGCCGATCTGGCATCTCCTCTGACCGGCTGGGGATTTCATCAGGATCATTACGGAATCTGGTATGAAAATATCCTGTCCACTCCTTTTATGGTCGGATATCTTCTGTATCTGGCGGTGATCCTCTTTCTGTTGGTTCGCTACCGCCGCAGACTTCCTACCGCACTGTTCCATATGCTGATATTTACTGAGACGGTCTGTGGATTGATCGTAGTCATGGAAGCTGCCATGAATACGACTTCTTTCCTGGCCACAACCTATTTTCTGCCGCTTCTGGTGGTATTGTACATGCTCCATGCCAACGCCTACGACCCGAAGACCGGTGCCCTGGGTTCCGCATCCTTGGATGAATATCTGCGCCAGCAGCGACAGACCGCTCAGGATACCTACTACCTGTGCCTGCGCTTTGACATGGATTTCGAATACGTCATGACAGAGGAAATGGGAAAGCTGTTCTACAGCTTCTGGACGGATTATTTTCGAAAGGGTATGTTGTTCAATCCTTCCACCAGCTTCTTCGTACTGGCAGTGGACAGCCACAATATCCCGGATGCCACAGAAAGGGCAGTATCCCTGATTAAAAAGGTGTTCCAGAAATATTATGAAGAATATAAGCTTCCCTACAAGCTGGTACTCTTCGACCATCTGGACTTTTGTGAGAATCTGGAACAGTTCTACGAGGTATTCAATTACTTTTCCGAAAAAGTAGCGCAGAATTCCTATCGTGTCTTCGGGGAAGAAGATTACCAGACTTATAAAGAAATGCATTATATCAAGTCCCAGTTGAAGGATATTGCGGAACACGGCTCCTTAGATGACGAACGCGTTCTGGTCTATTGTCAGCCGGTACGGAATGTCCACACGGGTACTTACGATACCGCAGAATCCCTGATGCGTTTGCGTCTGCCACAGACAGGACTGGTATTCCCGGATCGTTTTATTCCTCTGGCAGAAAAATACGGCTACATCCACCGCCTCAGCATGATCATTCTGAATAAGACCTGTAGGCAGATCAAGTAGATGCAAGATGAGGGCTATCAGATCTCCCGTGTATCCGTAAATCTTTCTGTGGAAGAGCTGGGCGAAAAGGACTTCATGGAAGAATTCAAATCCATCGTACGAGCCGCCGGAATCGACTTCCACACCATTGCCGTTGAGTTTACGGAGTCCCAGAACGATACGGAATACGAACTGGTACAGGAATGCGTCAGTGAGTTCAAACAGTTGGGGGTATGTACTTATCTGGATGATTTTGGAACCGGTTATTCCAATTTCGACCGGATCTTAAGCCTGAAACTGGATGTGGTCAAATTCGACAGAAGCCTTTTACTGATGGCGGATCAGGATGCCAATTCCCGCTTCATGCTGGATTACTTCTCTACCGCCTTTGAGCGTCTGGGTTACAAGGTACTGTACGAAGGTGTAGAGACCGATGCCCAGGAAGAACTGTGTATCATCAGTCATGCAGATTATTTACAGGGCTATAAGTTCTCCAAGCCGATTCCCATTGAAGAATTGCCCCGGTTCCTTACGCGGGGCTGATATTGCGATTGCCGCATCCATTATTATTCCGGACACCGCTTCTGCGGTCCCCGCATACACAATAAAAATCCCGAAGGCCTTTCACAGTCTCCGGGATTTCTCTTTGCTTAACTTTATTTATCTTTTGTATCTTGCGCTTATATTAAGCAGCCTTCTTAGCCTTCTTCTCTTTCATCTGCTTAGCGAAGGTCTGTGCACCTTCCACTACCAGGAAGATTGCCAGCACTGCCATTGCAGTTGCGAAGAACAGCTGGAACCAGTCACCCCATGCAGCGGTGCCGGCGCCGATAGCCTTACACTTGTTGATTACAGTGATCACCAGGCTGGTCAGGGTTGCAGCAAGCATGAATACCATAGGGAAGTAGAACATCTTGTTGTTCTTACCAACTTCACCCAGCCATGCAGCTACTGCCATCAGTGCGATACCTGCCAGCAACTGGTTGGCTGCACCGAACAGACCCCAGATCTGGCTCAGAGACAGACCACCCAGGATACAACCGATCAGTACCATAGAAACAGTACCGAACAGAGGATGAGCCAGCACTTTACGTGCGCCCTTGGCATCCTTGTAGGTAGCCTCGCCTTCCTTCAGGAACAGCTCGGAGAACATGAAACGGCTCAGACGGGTACCGGTATCCAGACTGGTCAGCGCGAATACGGATACAGACAGAGTTAATAGTGCGTAAATGGTGCCATATGCCTTGGAAGTCTCGGTACCGAACATGGATGCGATACCTGCAGCGAATGCAGCTGCGGGAGATCCGAACTCACCGTTTAAGTACTTCTGATATACTGCACCGACTGCTACCAGAGCGATGATACCCAGAGCAGACTCGATCAGCATGGAGCCGTAACCGATTGCCTTGGCATCCTTCTCGTTAGCTAACTGCTTGGAAGAAGTACCGGTAGCGATCAAGCTGTGGAAACCGGAACATGCACCACATGCTACAGTGATGAACAGCATAGGGAACAGGGTCTGTCCTGCCTTGGGCTCCCAGCTGGTGAAAGCTGGAATATCGAAAGCAACAGTACCGGTGAAAGCACCTGCAACCACACCGATGAATGCCAGACCGATCATAGCGTACAGCAGGAAGCTGGACAGATAGTCACGGGGCTGTAACAGGATCCATACGGGAACCAGGGAAGCTACAGCGATGTACACACCTACGAATACGATCCATGCGATACGGTTCATTGCAAAACCAACGTTCAAGCCAAGAACAGTGATCAGTACGATACCGATGATGCCACCGATGGTAGCGGGCAGAGTCTTGACACCCATTCTGTTGGTCACATAACCATAAATAACAGCCAGAACGATAAATAACAAAGAGATCATAGCGGTAGACTGGTTACCGGTAGGATTGGTCACAAAACCGAAAGCGGTCTTGCCGGCTTCGTCTGCCACAGTCAGGAAAGTACCTGCCACGATGTTAACGAAGGAAGCGATTACCAGAATCAATACCAGAAGTGCGAAGATGATGAAAAGCTTCTTTGCTCTGGATCCCATGGAATCCTCGATGATCTCACCTACAGATTTACCGTCATGTCTGATAGATGCGAATAAAGATCCGAAGTCCTGCAGACCGCCGAAGAAAATACCACCGATAATACACCACAGGAATACGGGAACCCATCCGAAGATGGAAGCCTGGATCGGTCCGTTGATCGGGCCTGCTCCGGCGATAGAGGAAAAATGATGTCCCATAAGTACGGCGGGCTTTGCTGCAACATAGTCTACACCATCCTCCTTCTCAATAGCAGGAGTCTTCTTGGTAGGATCAATGCCCCACTGTTTTGCCAGCCAGGAGCCATAGAACACATAGCCGATAAACAATAATACGATAGCGGCCAAAACAATTAATAATGCTGTCATTTGTGTTTCTCCTTTTCTTATACACAGATTTAATTTTTCGCAAATACACGAATTGCTCCGCTAAAATCCGCTCTCGCAATTCTAAAACTGTTCGGAATCCGTTAATTTACTTTGTAAATTACTGCTTCCTCACATGTCCCTTGTATTTACTGTATTGCCTTTTTCACGAGCTTCTTCAGAATCTGTCCGTGGCGGTTGTGGACGATCCGACCCGAAGATAACTCGGCGACAATCAAACGGTAATTACTCCAGCCATGAAATCCCCAGAGGTAACTCTGATAATGCTTGCACTTTTTCACCTGTGTAAGCGCATCCTCCTCTGCATGACCGGTCAGAATGATCAGGACAACATCGCTGTTCCGATGATTGGATGAGGGCTGCACGTTGGCAGTTCCCCGTTCCCAGGCGATGGAGTCCAGTTCCAGAAGGCGATCCTTTGATAAAGATTCCTCTGTGGCAAAATACACAGTCTCGTTGGTGTCAATATCTGCCACCTTAGCTTTCTTGATCAGAAAGTACTGCTCATTATGGGATCCGAAGATTGCTTCGGCTGCGAATGGCGGTTCTACAGCCTCTGTTTTGATATTGTAGTAGGTCTGATAAGATCGCAGGACGCGTTCCAGCGCTTCCCCGGGAGTAAGTGTCTTTTGTAATTCCATTCTGCTTTCCTTTTAAGCATGCGTAATCGATTACATTTACGTTCATGCTATCGATAGCTTTAGCACGTCGAAGTGTCAAATGCAACGGTTTTTTTAGCATTTCTTTACACTTTTTTATAAATACATACTTTATCGTTATATGTTAGTCCTCTGACAGCTTTTTTCCAAGGTGCAAATTTAACCTATATACCATTACAAATTTAATCTCTTTATCTGGATAAACTTATTGACTTTTGTTGGGTAACCGGAAATCATTCTAAAAAAAAAGCAGCCGATTTTCATCAGCTGCCGATTTTTAGGAATGATTCTTCTCTTCCTTGATCTCCCAATGGATCAGGAAAGTCAGTGCCGCACGAAGTCCGATGATACCGGCTACAGTAACGATCTCCTTCCAGTCTCTGACAATAACGGTCTTAAGGATCTCACTGCACAACTTGAACTCCAGCCCTACAGCAAGCCCCTGCGCCAGGGTGATCTTCATATCCGGCACCCGCCGCACATAATTATAAAACCCTTTCAGACCGGAGAGAATAATAACGATCACTCCGACAAATTCAAAGAACAGTATTGCCACCTGGACAATATTGTTCATCACGTTTTCCAGGAATTCAATGATAAGCTCTATGTGGAACATGCACAGCCCCCCGCTTTTCTTACACTTCTTTTTTTCATTGTAGCGTATCCAAAAAGGGCGTGCAAGATGTATCTTTATCTTTTTATCAGCTATTTTTCTTCTGTTTTCAATAATTCCTGCATAGTATGCCAGCCAAGCACCGCGCATTTTACCCTGGCAGGCATGTGGGCGATATCCTGCAATACGGAGGCTTCCTCCAGTTCGTCCCGCTCTTCCTCGGTAATACTTCCCTTGATCATCTTGAGGAACAGGTCTGCCAGATGCAACGCTTCCTCCTTGCTTCTGCCAATGACCAGCTCCAGCATCATGTCCGCGGAAGCCTGGGAAATGGCACAGCCGTCGCCTTCGAAGGCACCGTCAACTACCACACCATCCTCCACTTTCAGCTCCAGAAAAATGTCATCACCACAGCTGGGATTAACGCCCTCCAACACCAGATTCGCATCCTCCAGCTTGTGCTTGTGATACGGATGCAGATTGTGCTCCGTCAGGATTTCATTATAAAATGTCTTATTCTCCATAGCCCATCTGTCTCCTTATCTTTGCAAGGCTTTCTAAAAATGCCTGAATCTCTTCTTCCGTATTGTAGACACCCAGGCTTACTCTGGTGGTGGACAATACTTTCAAATGTTGCAATAACGGTTGGGCACAATGATGTCCCGCCCGGACCGCGATATGATCCGCATCCAAAATAGAAGCCACATCATGGGGATGCACACCGTCCAGTTTGAAGGTCACAATGCCGTGATGGTCTTCTGCTTTCTGTGAGCCCAGAATGTGTACTGCGGGAATCTCTTTCATGCCATCCATCAGCATGGCTGTCAGCTTCGCTTCTCTCTCTTCGATAAAGTCAAAACCGATCTTCTGCACATACCGGATTGCCTCTGCCAGTGCATAGGCTCCGGCACCGTTTACCGTTCCTGCTTCGAACTTATGTGGCACTTCCGCCCACACGGCTCCGGTACGGCTGACGGAATCGATCATTTCCCCGCCGCACAGGAAAGGAGGCATCTGCTCCAACAGTTCTCTCTTCGCATATAACGCACCAATTCCCATGGGAGCATACATCTTGTGTCCGGAAAATGCCAAAAAATCCACATCCAGATCCTGTACATCCACTGCCATATGGGGAACGCTCTGGGCTCCGTCCGCTACAAAATAAGCACCGGACTCATGGGCGATCTGTGCAAAATGCTTGATATCATTTTTGCAGCCCAGCACATTGGATACCTGGGTCATGGCAACGATCTTCGTTCGGTCGCTCAGTGCCGCGCGGAATGCTTCTTCGGTATATTTTCCATCCTCGGTACACTCCAGATATTTTACCACAGCTCCTGTTCTGGCTGCTGCCTGCTGCCAGGGCAGGAGATTGCTGTGGTGCTCCATGATGCTCACCAGGATTTCATCCCCAGGCTTCAGCACCAGGGAACTCAGACTGTAGGCCACCAGATTCAAGCCTTCCGTGGCATTGCGGACGAAAACGATCTCCGCCGCCTCTCTGGCATTTAAAAACTCCCGGACCGTCTCTCTGGCTTCTTCGTATTTTTCGGTTGCCGCCTCTCCCAGCTCGTATAATCCGCGCAGGGGATTGGCATTGTATTTTTCATAAAATGTTCTCTCTGCCTCCAGAACACAGGACGGCTTCTGGGAAGTCGCCGCCGTGTCCAGATAAATCACATCGTTACTCATAAGCAGAGGAAAATCCTTACGGATCTCGCTGATTGAAGTCGTCATACTTCCTCCTGTTATCTTACTCTTCCGCTTCCTCTTCTTCCCCGGCTCTGCCAAGGAACTCCTGTACCTTAGCCCGTGTAGCTGCATCAGGAATCTTGCGGCAGACCGCATCCACCTTGGCCATAGCCATCATCTCATAGATCTGCTCTCTGTTCATGCCGCGGCTCTCCAGGTAGAGCAGCAGCTCATCATCCAGTTTGCCAATGGTGGCGCCGTGATTACCTTCCACATCTTCCTCCGCGCAGAGGATCAGGGGAATGGTCTGGTTCACCACATCGTTGGATAATAACAGTACATCCTCTTTTTCATTGCCTACTGCGCCTTTAGCCCCCCATTTGAAATCAATGGTGCCACGATACAGCTTGAAAGCATGATCCCGCAGAACGCCGCCGGCCTGCATATTGCTCTGGGTCTTTTTGCCTTCATGCACAGCTACATAGTTCATATCCAGTCTTCCGTCACCGCCCACGATATAAGCGGTGTCGGCATTCAGGCTGCTCTCTCTGCCCTGTAAGGTAGTCTTGCATCCAAGGTAAGTATTCTTTCCGCCGAGGATCAGCTGGATCACTTCCAGGGAAGCCTTCTCTTCACACAGGGCTCCGATATCATTCATAAAGGTAAATCCATTGCCCAGTCTCTGAATCTGGATCAGGCGGATCTTCGCTCCCTCTTCCAGATGCAGTCTGGTGGATACTGCCGCCTGCCCTGACGTCTCCCTGTCGGAAGCAAAGTCCTGGATCACAGTGATTTCACTGTTTTTCCGGGCTCTCACTGCTACGGCACCGGCCTGTAAACTATTTTGTACGTAGGTATAATCCAACAGCAACGGCTGTGCTTCTGTGGTTTCCTCAGACACCTCATAATGCTGTGCCTTCACTCCCGCTGCTGTCAGAAGACCGTCCATGTCCTCTCCCATGCCGGATGGGATGCCTGCAAAATCCGCATTCCAGGGCTGGGATCCCTCATTTTCTACTGTTGTTATTTTTTCCGGCAGGCTTACCTTTACCCCTCCTGCCGTAGGTACTTCTATCTTTTCCAACTGCGTCTCGTTCATGCGAAGCCAGTTCCAGGTCTTCGCCGGCAGTCTGTTAATGGTCATATTATATTCTTTTTCCATACTGATCTCCATTCCTCCTGCCACATTAACCGATGCTGCCCTTCATCTCCAGACGGATCAGATTGTTCATCTCCACCGCGTATTCCAACGGCAGCTCCTTCGATACATTGTCTGCGAATCCGCTGACGATCATGGCTCTGGCATCCTCTTCTGAGATACCGCGGGACATCAGATAGAACACTGCTTCATCGCTGATCCGGCCGATCTTCGCCTCGTGTCCAATATCGGCATCCTGGGTACGGATATCCATGGCCGGGATGGTGTCGGAACGAGACTTGTCATCCAGCATCAGGGACTGACAGGATACGGCGGATTTGCTCTTTGCCGCACTGTTCTTCACCACTACGGAACTTCGGAAAGTACTGATACCTCCATCCTTGGAGATGGACTTGGTATTGATATAGGAAGTGGTCTCCGGTGCATTGTGGACCACTTTGGTGCCGGTATCCAGATTCTGTCCGGCTCCCGCAAAGGTGATACCGGTGAATTCCGCTCTGGCCCCCTTACCGTTCAGCACGCTCATGGGGTACAGATAGGATACGTGGGATCCGAAGGAACCGGATACCCATTCTATGGTACCGCCTTCTTCCACCAACGCCCGCTTGGTATTCAGATTGTACATATTCTTGGACCAGTTCTCGATGGTGGAGTAACGCAGTTTTGCATTTTTCCCCACGAACAGCTCCACACAGCCGGCATGGAGGTTCGCCACGTTGTACTTCGGGGCGGAACAGCCTTCGATAAAATGCAGGTATGCACCCTCGTCCACAATGATCAGGGTATGCTCGAACTGTCCGGCTCCCGGTGCGTTCAGTCGAAAATAAGACTGCAAAGGGATCGTCACAGACACTCCGGGGGGAACATATACGAAGGAGCCGCCGGACCACACAGCACCGTGCAGCGCTGCGAATTTGTGGTCTCTGGGGGGCACCAGCTTCATAAAATGCTTCCGCACCATATCCGCATATTCCCCATTCAGGGCACTCTCCATATCGGTATAGACTACACCCTGGGCTGCCACTTCTTCCCTGACATTGTGATATACCAGCTCGGAATCGTACTGGGCGCCCACACCGGCGAGGGACTTCCGCTCCGCCTGCGGGATTCCCAGCTTCTCAAAGGTATCCTTGATATCCTCCGGTACCTCGGACCATTTGGCGCTCATATGGGTATTGGGTTTTACATAGGTTACGATATCTTCCATGTTCAGACCCTCAATAGAGGGACCCCAGTCGGGGACTTCCATCTCGTTATAGATCTGCAATGACTGCAGACGGAAATTCGCCATCCATGCGGGATCGTTCTTCTTCGCGGAGATCTCTTCCACAATGGCGGGCGTCAGTCCTTTCTGAATGCGGTAGACGTCTTTTTCTTCATTGCGAATATCATAAATGCTTCTGTTGACGTCCTCCACATAAGTCTTTTCTCTTTCACTCATTCGGATCGTCGACCTCCTTTACGCTTCCAGAAAACGTTCAAAACCATGCTCGTTGATCTCGTCTACGAGAGAAGCATCGCCGGATGCCACGATCTTACCATTCACCAGTACATGGGTCTTGTCCACATGGAGAGACTCTAAAATTCTGGTGCTGTGGGTAATGATCAACAGCGCACCCTTTTTGTCCTTCTGGTACTCTTCCACGCCCTTGGATACGGTACGCACTGCATCCACGTCCAGGCCGGAATCCGTCTCATCCAAGATTGCCAACGAGGGTTTTAACATAAGTAACTGTAAGATCTCCGCCTTTTTCTTCTCACCGCCGGAGAATCCCACGTTCAGATCACGGTCACCGTAGGAAGGATCCATCTGTAAGACTTCCATAGCTTTCTCCAGTTCCTTTTTAAATGTCCACAGCTTGATACGGGAACCGCTTCTCTGTTCCACGGCATTACGAATGAAATTCCGAAGCGATACTCCGGGTACCTCCAGGGGATTCTGGAAGGACAGGAAAATACCATCCTTGGCTCTCTGGTCTGTGGTCTCCTCCAATAATTGTTTTCCTTTGAACAGGATCTCACCACCGGTCACCTCATAACGGGGACTTCCCATGATGGTGTAACCCAACGTGGATTTGCCCGCACCGTTGGGTCCCATGAGGACATGGGTCTCTCCGGGACGAACCTCTAAATCTATTCCATGAAGGATGGGCTTGTCCTCTACACTTACGGACAAGTTACGCACCTGTAATAATTGTTCTGACATATACTTCCTCCTATCTCTAGCGTCCAACTAGGAATTACTATATCATTATATACATACATCTGCAAATATGCAACATATAATTCCTACAAAAGTACCGTACATTCCGTTCAAATTGTATTACATTTTTTTGTATTACATTTTTCAGTTAGCAGCAGCTTACTACAAAAGAAAACACAAGCCATTGCGAGGAATTCTCTTTTTCTCTCACAATGGCCTTTGCTTTTTCTCTTTTTATGCTTCTTCTCTTTTTATGCTTCTTCTCTATCCAAAAGGTTCTTCATGCTCTTGGTGCTGATCCACAGGGTAGATGTATTATGCAGAAGAGCGGACGTAGTGGGAGGAATGATACCTGCCACACCTAAAATGATCAGTCCGGTGTTGATACCTACGATCATGCGATAATTTTTATGGATCCGCTCCATCAGGGAGTTGCTCAATTCTTTCAGGGTCGCTACTTCATACAGATTGTCCGCACCGATGGTGACATCGGCGATCTCTCTGGCGATCTGTGCGCCCTCGCTGATGGCAATACCAACATCTGCCGCAGACAATGCCGGGGAATCGTTGATGCCATCACCGATCATAATGACCTTATGGCCTGCCTGCTTCTCCTGCTCCACGAACCTTGCCTTGTCTTCCGGCAACACCTCGGAATAATACTCATCCACACCGACGGTACCCGCAATTGCCCCGGCGATACGGTCGCTGTCTCCTGTCATCATGACTACCTTGTGGATTCCGAGACTCTTCAGCTGTCGGATGACCTCCGGGGCCTCTTCTCTGAGAGGATCCTCGATGCAGATCACTGCAGCCAGCTTGCCGTCAATTGCCATATACAGGCGGGAGTATTCCTCAGGCAGCTGATCGAACAGTTCCTGCCTGCCTTCCGGAATCTGTGCCTGTTCATCCTCGAATACGAAGTGATAACTTCCGATAATGATCTTCTTGCCATCCAGGGTAGAAGAAATACCGTGAGCCACGATATATTCCACTTTGGTATGCAGTTCTTCATGCACCAGCTCCTTGCGGGCTGCCTCACGTACCACTGCCTTTGCCATGGAATGAGGGAAATGCTCCTCCAGGCAGGCAGCAATCCGAAGCAGCTCATCCGCAGACTGCCCGTTAAAGGATATCACATCTGCCACCGTGGGCTGTGCCTTGGTCAGTGTTCCGGTCTTGTCAAATACAATGGTGGTGGCATCTGCCATAGCCTCTAAGTATTTGCCGCCCTTCACCGTGATCTCATAGGTGCTTGCCTCACGGATCGCAGACAATACCGCTAACGGCATAGACAGCTTCAATGCGCAGGAGAAATCCACCATCAGCACGGATAATGCCTTGGTCACATTCCGTGTGAACAGCCATACCAGACCGGTGCCTAAGAAAGTATAGGGTACCAGCTTATCTGCCAGGTGCTCTGCCTTACCCTCCAGAGAGGATTTCAGCTTCTCGGATTCCTCTATCATGGTCATGATCTTCTCATATTTGCTGGAGCCGCCGTTTTCTTTCACACAGATAGTCAGCTCACCTTCTTCTACCACAGTTCCGGCATAGACAGTTCCACCGGGAATTTTTCTCACCGGAACGGATTCTCCGGTCAGAGATGCCTGATTCACCATACCTTCTCCATCCGTCACTGTACCGTCGAAAGGAATCACATTGCCCATGTGGATCCTTACCAGATCTCCTGACTTAATGGATGTGGACGGCACCAGGATCTCCTGTCCGTCGCTCACAACCCATACCTTGTCAATGTTTAAGGACATGCTCCTCGCCAGATCACCGACAGACTTTTTGTGCGTCCACTCCTCCAAAATCTCACCGATGCCTAACAGGAACATCACAGAGGCTGCGGTGTTGTAATCACCGCGCAGCACAGATACACCGATAGCAGTGGCATCCAGTACCGGTACTTCGATCTTGCCCTTTGCCAGGGTCTTGATTCCATGCCAGAGATATTTGAAAGATTTTACCGTGGTGATCACGGAACGGATATCCATGGGTAAAAACAGCCTGATCCCATAATGCATTACCACTTTATTGATCAGCTGATCCTTATATTCCCGGTTCATCTCCCTGCCGGAATTAGCAAGATAATTCTCCGGTACTTCCGTACCCTGATACGTAAAATTCTCCAGTGTCTTCAGTGCCTCCTCCCTGGAACCGGTATAGACTACCGTGACATCCAGGGTGCGCTCCTGAATTTTGGCACTGACAATATTATTCTGTCCGTCCAGATAGTATTGCAGT
Source organism: Lachnospiraceae bacterium GAM79 (assembly GCA_003584705.1). Classification (GTDB taxonomy): domain Bacteria; phylum Bacillota; class Clostridia; order Lachnospirales; family Lachnospiraceae; genus Acetatifactor; species Acetatifactor acetigignens. The sequence goes on along the minus strand of AP018536.1, from coordinate 948,564 downwards.
GTATCTGCCTGCGCAAAGCTCATGCGGCTCTGCAGAATGTGAACCCTGAGTCTCCCCTTTATCTCATGTTTGATCACAAATCTCATAATTTATGCCTGCTTTCATGAAAACACCTGCGATGCCGGAGCATGCAGGTGTCATTTATTCTGTGTTGTAAGCTTCGATGGATTATTCAGCATCTGCTGCAGTCTCTGCTGCTTCTGCCTCAACCTCACCGTCAAACTCCTGAGCTGCCTGTGCTGCTCTCTCCTCGTTGATCTGCTGAGCTTCTGCGTAGATGTCCTCTGCGTTCTCCTGAATGGTGGTAGCCGTCTTCATTACGCACTCTTTTGCACGCAAAACAGCTGCGGTGCAGTTGGTGTACAGCTTCTTCGCATCCTTGCTGGACAGTACTTTGATACCTGCGGTTCCGAACAGAACGCCTGCTGCGAAGATACCGGTTTTAGCTTTATCAATCTTTTTCAAACATTTCAACATAATTCATTTCCTCCTGTGTGAAGTCTTTTGTTTATTCTATTTATGAATGAATATTATAAGCACCTGTTTTTCCTATTTCCAGCTTTTTTCGTTTAATGAAAAATTTTATCATTTATCAAAAAACACAAAAGGCCAGTGGATCAAAATCCACTGACCTTCTTGTATTCCTGTAATTTTTCTTTTGCTGCCGGGGTCAGATTCTTAGGCACCTGAATCTGGATCACGACATACTGATCGCCGTGGGCATTTTTATCCTTCATGGATACCACACCCTTGCCTTTCAGACGGATCTTACTTCCGGACTGCGTACCTTCCTTCACTTTGCACATGACATCGCCGTACAACGTGGGTACACGGATCTCGCCGCCCAGGGCTGCGGTAGTATAGGGGATATTGACCGTGGTATACAGATCCTGTCCTCTACGCTCCCAGCCCGGCTTCTCCTGTACCGTCACCTTCAGATACAGGTCACCGCTCTCACCGCCGGAGTAACCTTCACCACCCTTACCTTTCAGGCGGATACTTTTACCGGTATCGATACCTGCCGGAATGTGCACCTGCACGGATTCGGACTTGCCGGTAGCCGGATCTCTTAAAGTAAAGGTCTTGTCGCAGCCATGCATTGCTTCGTCAAAGCTGATGGTGATGCCGGATTCCACATCCTGACCTTTGCTGCGGTAGTTCGCCCGGCTGCCCCGTCCGGAGCCTTTCTGTCCCTTGAAATACTGACCGAACAGATTGTCAAAAATATCCTCATCCCCGCCGAAGCTGCCGAAATCACCGGTACCGAAACCGCTTCCTCCTGTACTGTAATGGAACGTGCCGTTGCCAAAGCCGCCGAATCCATCGGTGCCGAAGCCGCCGGTACCTCCATTGTAGTGGAAACCTCCTCCGTTCTTAAACTGCTCCTGATACTGTCTGGCTGCCTCCTCGTTAAATCCCTCCTGGAAAGCGGCAAAACCGTAAGTATCGTATAGTTTCTTCTTTTTTTCATCCCCCAGCACATCGTAAGCCTCGTTGACTTCCTTCAGCTTCTCCTCTGCCACAGGGTCTCCTGCATTGGTATCCGGATGGTATTTTTTCGCCAGTTTCCGGTATGCTTTTTTTATCGTTGCGGCGTCCGCTGTCTTGCTGACACCCAGTACTTCATAATAATCTCTTTTTGTTGTCTTCGTCATATTCCCTCCATTCTGCCCAACCGGTGAGCCACACAACCAAGACGTTCTCCATGTAAAAATCAGCCACACAGTTCCCTGCGCGGCTGACCACTTCACATCTCTTTTCAAACAATTGTCTGCTGCTGCAGTCGCTTGTTGCTTTTACAGAGATTATATTATCACTATAGATTAGCACTCGCAAGTCCAGAGTGCTAAAAAATATATTAAATAATCATAAAATCCATAAACCGGCTATTACAATTTACCACCCTTAGAACCGCCAAAGCTTGCGGAATTCAGGATATTGGTGTCAAAGGTAAAGGTCAGTCTCTCCTCGGTGCGGGCTCTCTTCAAAGACAGCTGGATCATACGGTCCAGAAGCTCTTTGTAAGGAACGCCCACCGGATCCCACAGATAGAATGCCAGTGATCCGGGGATGGTATTGATCTCGTTAAAATACAGCTTACCGTTGTCCTCATCGATCATAAAGTCGATACGGGACACACCGTTACAGCCCAGTGCTTTAAAGGATCTGACTGCCAGCTCCCGGACTTCCTCTCTCTTCTCCGGTGACAGCTCTGCGGGAATCTTGCGGGATACGCTCGCCATGCCCTTGGAACCACTGCCCTTGGCATTGCTGACATATTTGTCTTCATAGCTTAAGATATCTTTGGTATGCAGGGGTTCTTCACACTCAGAGGCGATGGCATCATTCTCATCTCCCAGTACGGAGCAGTTGATCTCCCGCAGATTCGTAATGGCATGCTCCACCAGTACCTTAGTGGCATACTTGAAAGCATCGTCCACGGAATGGGTCAGTTCCACGCGGTTCTTTGCCACGCTGATACCTACGCTGGAACCTAAGTTGACAGGCTTTACAATCACGGGATAACCCAGTCCCTTTTCCACTTTGTCAAGAAGTGTCTCCATCTCCGCATAATCTGCCAGAGTATACAGCTGTGCATCCAGTACCGGCACATCGCATTCCTTTAAGACAGCTTTCATAATGTATTTGTCCATGCCGATGGCAGATGCGGTCACATCACATCCCACGAAGGGGATACCCATGGTCTTCAGGTAACCCTGGAAAGCGCCGTCCTCTACGTTGGTACCGTGGACTACGGGGAAAGCCACGTCGATCTCTACCGGCTTCTTCCCGCCGAACATCTTCACCGGGAACGGAGTCAGGAATACCTTGCCGTCCTCGTTGGTCATGATGACTCTCTGGGACTTTTTCAACAGTTCATCGATATTTTTGTAGGATTCGATCTTGCCGATCTCCTCACCGATGTACATTTCATTGCGCTTGGTCATATAGACCGGGATCACTTCGTATTTGTCTGTGTCCATATTCATGACAGCCTGAATGCCGGAGATCACTGATACTTCGTGTTCTACACTCTTGCCGCCAAACAGCATTGCTACTCTTGTCTTCATTTATTTTCCCTCCTGAATTTTACTACTCTCTGTCAACTATCCGGAACCACTTTCGCGAAATCGCCTCTGAGTCGTCTAATAGTTATCCGTCAGGTCATTCTCTAATAAAATATACTTATGTCCCTGCCCTTTGATGGCATAGGCGTAAGATACAGCTTCCTCCAGCTTGTCGAATACAAGGCATTTCTCTTCCGGGAATCCCTTCTCCAGCACGCCCTCCCTGATGGGCTCGGTGTGCCGTCTGCCCACTAACAGGATGTAATCGCAGCAATCCGCTGCGTAGTTACCGAATTTATGATTGTATTCCGCTTCCTTGTCACCCAGCTCCACCATGCCCGGCGTGATCAGGATCCGGATACCGTCAAACATAGCCAGCGTCTCGACCGCTGCCCTGGAACCTACGGGGTTGGAATTGTAAGCATCATCGATGATCGTCACCAGACCGTGCTCCCGCATCTGCATACGATGGGGCACCGGCTCGATCCGGCGTACCGGGATCCGCAGTTCCTGCAGCGTCATGCCCATTCTATGAGCAACTGCGATAGCCCCCACCACATTGATGACATTGTGGGCCCCGATGAGACGCATCTGGAATCTCTCGCTCTCGCCGTCCGGGGTCACTACCGTGAACTCCGTACCTAACTGGGATACCTTCACATCTTTGGCACAGTATCCTGTCCCTTCCGTTTCGGAATAATAGAAGATCTTCTCCGGGGTCTGATCATACGCGGGAGAAGCTGCCTGCTGCTGAATATAATCGTTGTCACCGTTCAAGAACAGCATGCCGCCTTCCGGCAGGGCATCCGCCAGCTCGAACTTCGTCTTCTGAATATTCTCCATGTTAAAAAAGGTCTCTAAATGCTGCGGTCCGATAGATGTGATCACACCGTGATCGGGATGCACCATATCGCAGATCTCCTTGATATCGCCCACATGGCGGGCACCCATCTCACAGACGAAGATCTCCGTGGTGGGCTTCAGGGAACCGCGGATGGTCCGCACCACACCCATAGGCGTATTGAAACTCTCCGGCGTCACCAGTACGTTATATTTTTCCTGTAAAAGTGTCTGCAAATAGAACTTCACACTGGTCTTGCCGTAGCTGCCGGTCACACCGATGACGGTAAGTCCCGGGACGCTTTTCAGCTTTCTCACAGCGTCATTGATATAATGCTGATTGATCCCCGCCTCCATGGGATGATTGATGACATTAGCCACAATATCCAGAAACAGATTCACAGATACCAGGATCAGGCACAGCCCCGGGATCCGCTTCATTCCGCCAAATCCACACACCAGAGCGAATACCGCAGCCGTAAGGATCAGCTCCGTAGCGAGCAATCTCTTGACCCGGGCAGTATACACCAGCTTTTTCTTCGTATTCATCCGCTTCATGGCACGATATACCACGATGATCACGAACAGTACCAGATACTCGAAGATTTCAAGGGCAAGGTACGGAAACACACAGGTTACAATGCCCAGTGCCAGACCAAAATAGAGAATCCATTGCAGCCGGAACTTCTTCTTCAGCCAGTGAAGGTGTTCTTTATTCTTATAGCCGTTCTGCTGGAACATATGAATGTTATACCGCATGGTATAAAAATATGCCGGAACAGCAAGCACGACCGCTATCAGCACACGTATGATCATTGCAAATATGCCTCCATAATTCCCCGGAACTGTGCCGGCTTCTCAAGGAAAGAAAAATGACCGGTTCCCGGGATCACTGCCAGACCGCAGTTGGGTATCTTCTCTTCCATAATATGTGCATCCCGGATAGGAGTTGCCGTATCCTGATCTCCCCAGATCAGCAGCACTTCCTGACGGATCTTCGGAAGCAACTCCGTCAGATCCTCATTCACTGCCTTCACCATACACTGACGCATCATGGGTGTCGCATTGCGGTAGTCTGCCGATCCCTGTCGGCTCCTCCAGTCATCGATCACCTCCGGGAACATAGCATAGATCAGCTTCATGTTCAGGAATTTCTTCAGGATCTTGTACTTGCGGATCTTCCATTTCTGTGCAGTAGTACGCACCGGCAGGACACCTGCGCTGTCGATCAGGATAATGTTTGTGATCTCAAAAGGGATGCTCTCTCTGGCTGCCAGCTTGATGATCACGCGGCCACCGTAGGAATGCCCGATGAGGGTGGCCTGCTTTACCTGCATTACTTCCATAAATCTGCAGAAAAAATCCGCAAATCCGTCTACATCCCAGGGTTCCTTCGGTTCATCGCTGCCGCCGAAGCCCGGGAAATCGAACTGGATCACACGGTACCTGCTGCCGTCTATCACACCGGCTACGGAATCATACACTCCCAGATCCGTACCCCAGCCCTGTAAGATCACAACCGTCTTATCGCCGGTACCGGTTGTTTTATAACATATATTATATCCGTCTACTACTATATTCATGATAATCCCCAATTCCAAGCCGTTGCCGTTACAATCTTTTATTATAATCGGAATCTGCTACAATGGCAAGCCATATCCTAAGGATTCCGCATTCCGCTTTCCAATTTGACAACCGCTTTCATAATTCCATAAAATAATAAAACTACCGCTTTGAGCTGACGGTCTCATCAGTCAGCCCAAAGCGGTAGCTAGTTTATCCTTTATTTTATAATGAATTAGAATCGGGATTTCACACATTCTGCTTACTGCAGTTAGGGTATTCAATTTTCTGATGCAATAAAATATTTTGCGTTGAATTGCCTACACATATTTCAAAAATTCCGGGTTCCACACAAAAATCATGTTTCTTCTCATCATAAAATGAAAACGCCATACTATCCAAAGTAATCTCTACTCTGCATACACTCCCCGCTTTCAGCGTAATGCTTTTGAATGCCTTTAACTCTTTTTCTGGTCTGATTACTGTACACTCCTCATCCCTCACATAAATCTGTACAATCTCTCTTCCGTCTATTTGACCTACGTTTTCTATATCAAACGATATGCTCACTCTGTCTTTTGCATCATTATCTTGTTTCACCTGCAGATCGTGATACGCAAATTCTGTATAAGAGAGTCCATGTCCAAAGCAGAACATCGGCAAAATATCATTTTTCTCATAATGACGATATCCGACCATAATTTCTTCTTCATAACAGACCATATTATCTCTCCCAAATTGTCCGTTATGACCTGTCGGTGTATCTTCATAAACACGAGGAAAAGTTTCTGCCAGTTTTCCACTGGGATTGATTCTTCCGGTGAGGATTCCCGCTAGGGCTGTGCCACTCTCCATTCCGGCATAATAAGACCACAAAATTGTACCTGCTTTTTCTTCCCATGGCATCTCCACCGGAGATCCTCCTATCATAGTTACAATTGTGTCCGGTCTTACCTTTAATAATTTTGTAATCAATTCATCCTGATGATACGGAAGTTTCATGCAGGGACGATCCTCTCCCTCAATGTCATATTCATGATCCAACCCTCCTACAAACAGAACAATATCGCTCTCTTCAGCAAGCTTCAGAGCTCTTCTGTGATATTCTTCCTCAATTTCCGATAGGTCTGAATAAAATGCCTCCTTTTTTAATCTTCTTTTTTCTTCTCTCATCCTGCGGATCTGTTGTTGTATTTTTTCTTTGTCATCCACACTGGAAGCCTGCCAGTTTTCTCCGTTAAGCTCCTTTTTTTCCGGAATATAATACCCCGGTTCATATACTATTTCTGCATTACCTCCAAATTCCATTTTGATTCCAAGAAGCGGTGATATTTCATACAAAGCCTTAATTTCTGCACTACCTCCACCGCCCGAGTGAATTCGGTCTGCGTTACAACCTATGACTGCAATTTTCTTATGATATGTATTTCCAAGTGGCAATAATTTACTATCATTTTTCAATAAAATAACAGATTTTTCCGCTGCTTTTTTCAACACCTGCCGGTGCGCCATAGTATTATAGGAGCCGTTTTTTCGATGTACCGCTTCCTTTCCAATCATTTTTAACTTAAACATTACTCGCAAGATGTTACGTACCTTTGCATCCAGACACGCCATATCTACTGATTCATCCAAGATCCTTTGTTTCAAAGGTTCTGCCAGACAATATTCGTCGAAATTATCAAATACTGACATTTCAATATCAAGTGCTGCCTGCCCCGCATCTAACGTATTATGCACTGCTCCCCAGTCACTGATTACAATTCCTTCAAATCCCCATTGATCACGCAATACTTCCTTCAGCAACAGATTATTTTCACAGCAATAGGTACCGTTTAATCTGTTATAGGCTCCCATAACCGAATAAACATCTGCCCTCTGCACAGACTGTCGAAACGCCGGGTAATATATTTCCTGCAAGGTTCTCTCATTTACTTTAGTGTCCACATGCAGTCGATTAGTTTCCTGATTGTTTGCCACAAAATGTTTTACACAGGCTGCCACATCATTCTGCTGTATTCCCTTTATCAAAGCAACTGCCATCTCTGCTGTCAGCACGGGGTCTTCACTCAAATATTCATAGTTTCTCCCACATAAGGGACTTCGTTTGATATTAATTCCCGGCGCCAAAATCATGTCTTTTCCTCTGCCTCTGGCTTCCGCTCCCAGGACCTTGCCAACTTCATATGCAACATCGACATCCCATGTAGATGCTATAGCACTATTACTTGGAAGATAAGATACATAATCATCAGTATTGCCCAGGGGAATCCATTTATCATTTTGAAACTCATTCCGAACACCCATAGGTCCATCTGAAAATTTCATAGAAGGTATTCCCAGTCTTTCTACCCCTTTATTCTGAAACAATCCATTTCCATGAACCATCCCGATCTTTTCATCCAAGGTCATCTGTTCCAATAATTCAGTTATTATTTTTTCTGTCTTCAATGTAAAAATACGCCTTTCTCTTCTGCTTCTTTTTGAGTTTTCTGCAACATTTTTCTCCTTTCTTTTATAGAAAATGGAGATTTCATGCCACTGTCCGCTACCTGTTTCACTAATTCGTAATCAAACTTCTCTCTTACCTGCCATTTATCATTGTCGATAACCATATAATTTTCTGTCTCTTCTGTACAGGCCGGCCAAGCAATCGTTTCATCAATGAATGGAATTCCTGTTTTAGCAAAATTCACCCATGCCTTGCACATTTTTTCTTCTAGTTTATCCGTGACTCCCGGCATATTAGCCACGGGAACCTTATCTGTATTATGAAATACAAAAGCCAGATCAGAACAATGCCATGCCGGCTTTCCATCATCCAGAGGAAATTCAACAGCAAAGACATATGCATATATATTAGATTGTTTGTATGTCTTTCTCTTTTTCACAAAATCAATTACCGGTTTTCTGAAAAAAATATCATATGTAGTTAAGTCTGCAATGCTTCTTCCCGGGTATGCCTGCGCGTATGCCTGAATCACAGACTGAGTATGTTCACCAAATCGTTTTTCGACAATCCTGATCAATTCCTCTTGTGTCATTTGATTCCTTCCGATCAGCCCGGGTGCAAATCCCATCTCTCCGAACACACTTCCTATTAACACCGGCACCTTTTGAGCATATTCCGAAAATCCAATTTTTAAGGGATCCCCCATGTAATAAGAGTTCCGAATCGGATGTCCTCCTATATAACCACCTTCAGCCAGTACTTTATCGGATACTTTATTATAAGCATCTGCCAGCTCTCTGTAAGGCATATCCTCCCATTTCTCAATATCCGATTCTTCCATATTAAGCTCCTGCAGCATTGCCCGGATCAGTGGTTTGGCATCTGTATTCTCTTCATCAATAAAATCTTCCAATACGCCGCTCTGAATAATCGCTTTATGATACAAGCCATCAGCCTCCGGTGTCTGCATCAGCGTCCATATTTTCATGCCTCCTCCGGATTGCCCGAATAACGTTACATTTTGAGGATCCCCGCCAAACGCTTCAATATTGTCTCTAATCCAGCGCAATGCCGCTACAATATCAGCATTTCCAACATTTCCCGAGTTCCAATATTTTTCTCCATATTCTGACAAATTCAAATATCCCAAAAGATTTAATCTATGATTCAATGATACTACAACCACATCCCCAAATTGGCTTAAATTTGTACCGTCATATGCTATCTGTTCGATAGAAGATCCTGCATAGAATCCACCTCCATGAAGCCATACCATAACCGGTTTTTTTGCCAAAGTATCCAACGTCTGCGTCCAAACGTTCAAATACTGACAGTGTTCATCCATAGGCCAGTATCTATGAGGAACCATAATTTCACCGTTGGGAACATCCTGGGTTAACAATGGACATACATAGCCATAAGAAGTAGCATCTTTTATCCCATCCCACGGCTGAATTTCCTCCGGCATCTGAAATCTTTTTGCATTTGCATACTTAATCCCCTGAAATGTATATGTTGTATTCCACAAATATCCCCTTATTTTTCCTGCTTTTGTTGTCACAATCGGTCCATTTCCCGAACATTCAAAATAACTACTCATTTAATTTCTCCTTTGCTTTTTTTCTATAATCTTTCGGACTACATCCCAACACTTTTTTACATAATCTGGAAAAATATGAAAAGTTATCATATCCCACTTTCATAGCAATTTCATTAATAGAGATGTCACTGTATTGTAACAGTTCAGACGCCTTCTTTATCCTCATACGAATAACATAATCGGTAATAGAGATTCCTTCTTCTTTTTTAAAAAGTCTTGCCAGATAATCTGCATTTAAATATACAATTCCTGCCAGCTCATTTCTGGAAATTTCCTCATTATAATGTTCTTCAATATATTTTTTAACTACCTCTACAATAGATGTATTTTCTCTTACGTAGGCAATATAGCTATATGCTTTTTGCAATAAATATTTACAAAATTCCATATAGTTATCATAATTCTTCAATGACATTTTCCGATAAGTTTCATATTCCGTATTTACAAATAGCTCATGGGCTTCGATATTGTTTTTCATCAACACAGTATTCACCATCTGAATCAGATTCACCTGCATAGCTTTTAATTCATACGCTGTTAACCCATGATGTCTCTTTTTCTCTGAGAAATAGTGATCGATTTCATCTAAAATCTTATTCACCGCACCTGTGTTCAGATAAATCTCCCATTCTCCAATAGCACCGAATGAATATGTATTTTCTTCCCTTTGGTATGTCCGCGCCCAGAATATCTGTACATCGTTGCTGATATTTTCATTCCAAATATGAATCAACCTTTCAAAACATTCCTTTACGGCGGGCAGAGGACATTCAAGATCATAAAATACACGCATTCGACAATTAAGATGGATATCACACTGCATAATCAATTTCTTCAGTACCATCTCCGCATTTTCTTTTAGATTACGGGTTACAATCACATAGGTATCCTCTCCATACTTCACTATGGTCTCCATATTGCACATATCGCTAAAAATTTCTGTAACGACATTTTTAATAATAAATTCGCTCATTGTTGAAGTCAGATTCTGAAAACGTTCCTCTTCTTCATATGTATGTAGCAAAAAAACATCAAACAACTGCTCAGTGTCATATTCCAAACGATTGTCTTCAATCAATGCATTTAAAAGTTCTTCATCCGGAATTGCCAGCGGAAACATGATATGCTCCCAAAAATGTGCTTTTCTGTTTTTTACATCATCCAACCAATACACGCCATACTGATAATATGTTTTCTTCCTGCTCTCTTGTCTGACTTTTTCTACAGCCCTAGATATTATTTTTTCAAAATCGTCAAAAGAAATCGGTTTCAGATAATAGTCAAAACATTGAAGTTCCACAGCCTTTTTGGCATAATTAAAATCTGCATAACACGTGCAGAATATAGTAACCACGTCTAAATTCTGTGTTTTTGTCCATTTTAACAATTCAATTCCCGATTCGTTTGGCATTTCTATATCTGTTACCATAATATGGATCGGTACATTCTTAAGTATCTTTTTGGCATCCGCAGCATTTTCAGCAACGTAAATCTTTTCTATTCCCAGTGACGAATATGCAACCCCAAACTGCAGACTTTCCAGCACATTCACATCATCATCTACTAATAGAATATTCACTCTTTTCATCTCCGTTTTGATACGGAATTATTATTATAACTTCCGTTCCCAGGTTTTCACCGTTACCTATCATGAGACTTGCTTCCGCCCCATAGAGCAGTTGAAGCCGATCTTTTGTATTGCGTATTCCAATTTGGAATCTGTCATCATTTGCTCCAAATTCATTCTTTCGAAATTTTTCTAACACATTCTCAGGAAAACCCGGACCATTATCCGCTATACGAATTCGTATTTTTTTCTGTTCCTCATCCAGAAAGCTTCCTTCAATGCTAATTTCTATCTTTCTTTTGCTTCCTACCGTGTACTTCACGCAGTTTTCCACAAAGACTATCATTATCAACGGTGGAATCATTGCCTGTTTCACACGCTCATCTACGCAGATATGACACTTGCAATCATAGCGGTATAAAATATTATGGATTTTTACATAATTTACAATCTGCTGTAATTCTTCATCCATTAAGATAGGCTTCGTTCCTTTGCGGAAAATAGATCTCATATATCCGGATACATACAATGCCAGTTGCTGGATTTCTTCTGTATGTTTCAACTGCGCCATACTGTATATGCTATTAAGACAGTTAATATAAAAATGGGGCCTGATCTGTAATTGTAAATAATCTATTTTAGTTTTCTGTTTTTCCAGCTGTTCTTCATATACCTGAACTTTTAATTCCTGAATTTCTTTTTCCAGATTTCTCCAGATTTCACCTACATTTTCGAATTCTTCATAATAATTATTTTGCTCTAATTCTCCAGTTTCCTGAAATTTTCGTAGATTCTCTTCAAAAATGTATAACGGTTTTTGTACATAGTGCCTGAAATAATAAAAAGCTCCAATACACATAAAGCAAATCAATACTGTGGTAATTCCCATCAGTATTTCATAGGTTCCAGCACTTTTCTTTATTTTGTCGCTGACATCTATTCCTATAGATACATTTGCATTTTCAAATTCGTATTCCCAATAATGCGCGCTACTTATTTCCTGAATGTTTTCATTTTTCTGAAACATACTTCCGGATGCACTGCTATTCTCCAAATAATGTACTCCGGTGCTCAAATCCCGAATAAAAAAGGAAAGTGTATCTTCCTGTGTTTCTCGAAAAGAAGCGCATATTTTCTCAGGCCGTATCCAACAACCCACATAATTATTTTTCAGGCAAAAGGTAGTTGTAAGAAACAACGTTCCTTGAACATCCTGCACAAACCATTTTCTCTTTTCTGTTATAGGAATCCGTTCTTCGGAAGCCACTGTCCTAATATATCCTTTAAAAAGTTCCTTTTGAAGGTATTCATCGTCTCCCGTAATCAGAAAAATATCTTTGTCTTTGTTATAAAACCAAAAATGGTATTCGTCCCCATAATTAATTGCCATTGCCTGAAAATATTGTTTCAATTCATTTTGCTCCGCAATGCTGTAAACCACAGAGTTATCCTCTGTGTTTAAATCCATCTCTTCTATTTCTCTGATAGATTTATTATTCAACAACGTGTTTACAAGCTGCGTATTAATGCCATTCATTTTTTGATCCAATTCATTCCCGTAGAAATCAAATGTCCGGCTGGCTATATTTGCTATCTCTTTGACATATCCACGGAATAATATCATACCAACACCGTATACAACAACAATTGTCCCGATTAATGCGCACATGATCAGAGTAATATTTTTTCTCAAGACCTTCTTATGTTTTCTCGACATTAATCGGGACCTCCTATATTTATTTATTCCTGTTATTCACAGCCACATTATAACACATTACTTTTGATTTTCCAGCCACTCGTTCAATTGTTTCTGCTTCTCGTCCATTACAGTCTGAAGACCGGCTGCGTATAACTTCTCATTAAACTCCGGAATGGCCGTGGCAGGATCAGCTGCGCCACAATCGATAGAAGCCGAATACTCACTAACCACATTGTTTAGTGCTGCAATCTCATTGCTGACAGATGTACTATCAAACATGAAACCTAATGCTTTTGACTTATTTGCAGTGGCATTCATCTCTTTCTGCGCATCCATAATCTTTCTGGAGCTTCCCTCCCATACATGGATCTTGTACTGGTTCGGAAGTTCCCATCCCATATTCAGATTGTATTTTGCATTAGAAGCATCTACCCCATCCGGGAATCCAATCACATCATTTTCAGCATCTTTTACGACATAATGAACACCTTCAATACCCCAGTTAAACAGATTCATTAATTCCGGATCACCGTACATGTAGTCCAGCACTTTCATTGTCATCTCCGGATTTTCACAATTCTGACCAATTCCCCATGTAATTGCGGCAACAGCATTGGTATAGCAAAACGCAGGAGTAGGGTTGATTCTTACAGCCACCAGTTCATAACCGGTATTCAGACTTTCCTGTTCCGCAACGCCCGGTTTATAAGGAGTGGCAAAGCAGAATGCATTTCCGGCCTTCAGGATTGTGGTTCCGGCATCTGTAGATGTTGCCATATCCTTGTCGATATAACCTTTTTCATAATAATCATGAACCGTAGCAGCCAGATTCTTGTAGTTATCCGTCTCATAGTAATTCACAATCGTAGTATCAGCACCGCCATTATCCAATACTCCAAAGCGATCGGAAAGTACATCGGCAAAATATATGTTACCGATCAAACCATCTTTAGCGCCTACAATAATTTTCATATCAGGTTCATTTTCATGAATCGTTTCGAAAATAGGTGCACAATCAGCCAAAGATTTCACATTAGACACATCCAAATTATATTTGTCCAAAATGTCTTTTCTCATTACCAGACAGCTGTCTGCATACCATTCTTTTTCCACCGGCACACCATACACATAGCCATTCATATTAGCAATTTTGAGAATATCTTCACCCAAAGCTTCTTTCATATTAACGCCATACTGGTCAATCAAATCAGACATATCCAATACCTGACCGCTGTTTACATAGGTACTCACGTTATTATACATTATAGGGACCAAATCCAGTTTTTCCGCACCGGATAACATAAGTTGTAACTGCTGCTGATATACTCCCCATCCCAATGTGATTACATCAATTTGTGCACCAACCTTTTCCGCCAGGATTTTATTCATTTCTGCTTCTACAAGATCCATGTCCTCCTGATCATTTCCAATCACAGCCATTGTGACCGTATACATATCTTCCGGATTTTTAGGTGTTTCTGTAGAAGCTGCTCCACCGGTTTCTCCACCACTACTTGGGTTACTCCCGCATCCCGTAAAGCAAGCTACCGTCAACACCATACTGAGTAACATTGATAAAATTTTTTTCTTCATTTGTTATCCTCCCATATATTTATTTTATCTTGTAAGGGCAATGTATTAACCCTTTACTGCTCCTAATGCAATTCCTTTTTGGAAATATTTCTGTAAAAACGGAAATAATACAAATATCGGCAGCATTGCTACAACCGCAATCGCCATACGTACACCTACTGTAGGTAATTTTGCCATTTCCGAAGAGGCTTGTGAAGCCATGGACGAATTAGAAGACAATACCTGTATATCTGTAATCATTTTATTCAACAGATTCTGGATACTATAATATTTAGTATCCGTAAGGTAATATAAACCATTTGTCCAGTCATTCCAGTAACCCAGACCGGCAAAAGTTCCCATCGTTACAATAATGGGTTTAGACAAAGGAATCACCAGTTTAAAAAATACTGTAAATTCTCCTGCCCCATCTACCTTTGCAGCCTCAAACAATGCTGATGGTATACTTGTTGATATATATGTACGTATTAATAGCACACTCATTGCCGACAGCAACAGGTTAGGAACAATTAAAGCCCAAATTGTATTTTTTATATGAAAATAATTACTGTACAACAAATAGGATGGTACCAATCCACCGCTAAAAAGCATCGTAAAGAAAAGGTAAAAAGTTATTGCTCTTCTTCCAGGCAATTGTTCAAGAGATAACGGATAGGCAATCATTGTTGACAGCATAACATTGACAGCTGTTCCAACTACTGTGACCAAAATTGTAATTCCATAGGCCCTCATTATCTTAGACGCATTTTTCCATATGTAAGCATAGGCTCCCAAACTGAATTTTTCCGGAAAAAATGAATATCCGTTTCTTATCAGTGTACTTTCCTCCGTAAAGGAAGACATAATCAAAAGAATAAAAGGGGTAATTACAAATATGGTAAACAGAATCAGTATAAAATTCGCTAAAATCTGAAACCGCATATTCGATTTTGAACGGATCATTTTTCTCCTCCTAAAACAGTGCGTTTTCCTTACTTACTTTCCTAACGATCAAATTAGCGGTGAGAACTAAAACAAATCCTACAACCGACTGATATAGGCAAGCAGCAGAAGACATTCCAACATTTCCCAGTTTAATCAGTGCTCTATATACATAAGTATCAATTACATTTGTCGTAGAATACAATGTTCCGGAGTCCAACGGTACCTGATAAAACAATCCGAAATCAGAATAGAAAATTCTTCCAATCGATAACAAAGTAAGCGTAATCACCGAAGGGACTAAGGATGGAAGCGTAATACATCGAATCTGTTTCCACTTACCTGCTCCATCTAAATTTGCAGCTTCATAGTAATCTTTGGGAATACCATTGATCGCCGAGATATAAATCAAGCAACCATATCCGACTCCCTTCCATACATTCACAAGTGTCAAAATAAACGGCCAGTATTTTGGTTCCGCATACCACGAAATCGGATTTTTCCCGAATGGAATCAGCAGTGAATTATTCACCATTCCGTTTTCTGTTGAAAGAAATGCGAAAACAATATAGCTAATAATTACAATTGACATCAGATAGGGGAGCAATACCGCACTTTGATAAAGCTTTTTTAATTTTTTGCTCACAACGTCGCATATAAAAATTGCAAGAATAATTCCAACCACTGTATTAATCACTATAAAAGCAAGATTATACAATAACGTATTCCTTGTAATTACCCAGGCATCGTTTGTGGCAAACAAAAATTTGAAATTTTTCAGTCCTACCCAATCACTCCCCAAAATGCCTTTCTGGTAATTGATATGTTTAAAGGCAATAATTGTACCAAACATAGGAATATAATTATTGATAAAAATGTAACTATTCAGAACCACCCTTATTCAAAGATGAAATTAGGGTGACCTGAGATCGCATTTTTGATTGCTTCGTAAGCATTGTACCCCTGCTTATGTGCCGTACCAACGTAGGACATGATTTTTAGATAATCTCTGGCACCTTCCTCAGTTCGGAAGCATCCTGATACTTTTGTTTTCACCTTTATCATCCGCAGGTCTCGTTCCGCCTGATTGTTATCAAACGGGACATTGAAGTTATGGATAAAAAGACAGACTGAGGCCTTGTAATTTGCAAGGCGTTCTACCAGGGCAAGGATTTTTCCTTTTTTCTTCCGACCACGTTTTTTCTCTGTGGTTTCGGGAAGTGGATTTTCCTTCCGAGCCTGTCCGATAAGTTCATCATACTTTTTATCGAACTTATGATAGTGATAATAGCTCAGAAAGTCCTTACCTTTCTCTACAGCTTTGTCTTTGACCTTTTTCATTTCCAGTAAAAGGTCTATAAATGCAGATGCCCACTTCTGTTCAGGATGATTTTCATCAATCCCCGTTAATTCACGGAGAAGATGAGCACAGCAGACTGCATGCTGAATATCCGGATAATTCCAGTAGGAAGCCCAGCAGTCATGCATGGCAATCCCTTTGAATTCCGGGAGAACACCGCATTGTTCCATGCCCGCATTTCCACGTTTGGGACTGATATCAAGATAGGTGTATTCACAGTTTGAGGCATCATGAACCCACCAGAGTTTTTTATCCACTCTGGTTCCTGTTTCATCGAAATGTCCAAGTGCGGAATCGATCATTTTATTCTTGATCTTACCTACTGTTTCACTCAGACTGTCAGCGCATCTTTTTACCATGCTGCTGATTGTTCCTGTTGCAATCGGAATGTTAAATACTCCGGAAAGGATCTCATGGGTGCGTTTGATGCTGACTGCACCTACGGTATTCAACGCAACAGCTAATGACTGAAGGTTTTCGCCATACTGTACGGCTGCTTTTACATCAGCAGGGAACTCACCTCTGCGGGTATCCCCGTGCAGCATACAGATTGGAAGTTCCAGAACTTGATGTTCTGTTACATTTACTGTGACAACCGCATCGATGACATGTCGTTTCTCAGCAATGCAGGCGGTGCCTTTGCACATCTGGTAATGTCGGCATCCTTTACATGCGGATGGCATATGTATGACGATTTCATCCGGAGCTGTTATTACCGCTAAATGTGTCCCCTGATGTCCGTCCTGTCCACCAACCTTTTTTCCGGATAGTTTGCGGAGACTCTTAGGAGCAGGTTTTTTATAGCCATCACTTGAAGGTGGTTTGGAACTGTTTTTGGAGTTTTTATTAAGCTGTTCCTTTAGTCCCTGTATCGTCTGATTGAGTTGAGCGATCAACTGTGTTTGCGCATTGATTGTAGCATTCAAGGAATCTACAGTTGATGTTAAGGAATTAACCTGCTGTAATAACTGCTTGATCATTTCATCTTTTGTCAATCAGACCACCTTCTTCCGTTAAGATTTGATACATCTATTTTAACGGAAAATGTGCTAAAAAGCGAATTGTAAAGTTTGGATGTACTGTCAAAATGACGGTGGATAAACAGTAAAAATCAGAAAATAACTGCCGATAACACTCAGATAAAATCCACAAATAAAACGTTATTTGGCTGTAATCAAGGCCTTATTGTTTAGTAATTCACAGACAAAAAGTATTTGGCAGTCACATTGAAAAGTTATCCACTTTTCGCAATAAAGCAATGATAAAACAGAAATTATATTTTCTCTGTTTTGACCAAAAATTTATGTACCCTAAACGGGGTGCTGAATAGTTACATAAAAATATAGATTAATCCAGGTGCCATCATCAAGTAGAGCGGTAGCCATCTTTTCCAATTGTGTTTTTTTGTTTTCATCTCTCCACCACCTTTTCTATGTATTTCCATTATATCAGTTTTCAAGATTCTTTCTTGCATTCAGGCGACTTCATAATGGCACTGAATGGTATATCTTCCATCATATAATGTTATGTTTCCTCCATTCCTTAATCTGTTCCTCGGAATGTTTCAGTAACCCACAGAATATTTCCTCATTATGTTGTCCGAGTGTTGGTGCCGGTTTACTGATCTCAGGCATATTATCCATCAACTTAATAGGATTGCCATTTACTTTCATTTTCCCAATCACAGGGTGTTCTATCTCCACAAACATTTCACGTTCTATGGCGATATGTTTATCTTCTGTGATCTGCCTTACATTATAGATGGGGCCTGCCGGAATTCCTTTTGCCAATACATTTTCTACAATTTCATTCACAGTATATTGCGTTGTCCACTCTTCAATATATTTCTTTTGTATTTCGTTATTCTGTACTCTCAAAGAAACCGTAAGAAAACGTTCATCCGTTATCATCCATGGCATATGAAGAACTTCGTTGCAAAGCTTCTCATATAGCTTTTGATTTCCACATGCTATAATAACCTGACCATCCTTCGCCTGATAACTATCATAGGGTGCAATAGATGCATACGCATTTCCATTTCTTACAGGAAGTTGCCCCGACTCAAAATATCTTGTATATGCATTCTCCAGGCTGGCCACTACAGAATCTACCAATGATACATCTACCTTTTGTCCTTTTCCGGTGAGTGTTCTTACGTTCAAAGCCATTAAAACACCAATCACAAGATTCATACCGCCCAGTATATCACCCATGGCATTTCCGGAACGCGTAGGATCTCCGTTTTTTGCACCGGTAACGCTCATAAGACCTCCCATTGCCTGTGAAATAATATCATAACCCGGTCTGTCAGAGTACGATCCATAGCAGCCAAAGCCTGACACTGCTCCGTAAATAAGGCGTGGGTTTTTTTCTCTCAAAACTTCATATCCCAATCCCAATCGTTCCATAACCCCAGGTCGATAATTTTCCAAGAGAATATCTGCCTTATTCACCAGTTCCAGGAAGATTTTTTTCCCTTCTTCCGTCTTCAAATTCAATGTAATTCCTTTTTTATTGCGATTCAGGTTCGCATAGTAAACACTTTCTCCATTTCTGTAAGGACCATAGCTTCTGGCATCATCACCTTTTTCCGGCACTTCGATTTTTATTACTTCAGCACCGAAGTCTCCCAATATAGAGCCTGCATAGGGTCCTGCTACTACCCGGGTCAAGTCAAGAACTACCAAATTCTGTAGTGCTTCCACTTTTTCTAATCCCATAAGGTCTCACCTCCGATCCCCTTATAATTCCTCATCTTTTACGTGAATCTTTAATCTCATAATGGCACTCCCCATAGATTTTCCAAGGCTGTCCAACCGCAAGCTCATGGTTGCACCACCTCCAAGTGCATGTTTGAGTACAAAATTAAATCCACCAAGGCTGGGAACTTCATATCTTATAATTTCGCCCTTTACCATGTCGCCGAAAAAATTGTGTAGTCTTTCGGGCGTTACTTCTCTTTTAATAATTTCATAATATTCAGGTTTTCTGGCAAATACACAGATATTGCTGGTATCTCCCTTGTCACCGCTTCTTCCATGAGCGATATCATTCAATAATATTTCTCTCATAATCTTGTCCTCTCTATGCAAAACTATATTGTAATAATATGGCTCTTGATCTCTACTGCCTCTCGTGGAACAGATGTCGGCCACAGTGCCATAACTTCCTGCACACGAGCCCTTCCTCCGAAGAAAGATGCTCCGGGAGGTCCGTTTAACTGCATAGGGCTGATTTCCGGGATGATCTTCGCACATTCATTCTTATCCTCTGAAAATACAGCAATGCGCATTACACACTCGTTCAGATTTTTCAATGCTTCTTCACTCATATCAGCCACATTAAGATGAAGGCTGTTCAGACCAATAAAACTGATATGAACATCATCCGCTTTCATTCCCTTTTGCTTCATTTTCTTCATGATAATGTCTGCACAATATCGGGCTTTTTCATAAGCATCAGGCCATGCAAAGCTCAACATTGAAACCGTCTTCCACCCTTTATGATACCCAACACACAATTTCAAAGTATCCGGTTTCTCTTTACCATGAATATGATCAATTCTGACGCGATTATCACCAACCTGTGTAATAGTAGCATTACTAATATCCACATTTACATCAGGAGTCAGATAATTTGCCGGATCTAGCACTTCATATAAAAATTGTTCCTTACAACTTTGCTCGCAAATGACTCCTCCACAATCAGGGGCCTTAGTAATTTCAAATGTTTTATCTGTCAACTCTGCAATAGGAAATCCGAGATTTTCCATCTGAGGTACGCTACGCCAATCATACATATAATTGCCGCCTGCTCCCTGTCCACCACATTCCAGTAAATGTCCTGCCATAATTCCTCTTGCAAGGTTATCCCAGTCATTGTCTTTCCAACCAAATTCATAAGCCAACGGAGCCAGGAAAAGTGCGCTATCAGCTGCTCTTCCGGTGACTACAACATCTGCTCCGTCTTCAATTGCACTTTGAATGCCTTCATGACCAATGTAGGCATTGCAATTATATATTTTATCAACAATATCCGTGAAATCGCCTTCGTAGTCAAAATTCGGAAATGTCCATCCATCCTTTAACAGCTGCGGGATTTTTGATTTAATGTCGTCCCCTGTTACATAACCGATTTTATACCCTTTCATATTTTCTTCAGTTGCATACTGTCGAATAGCATCTACACATCCTGAAATATTCATGCCACCTGCATTTGTCAAAATTTTAATATTTCTTTCCCAAGCAGTTTTTCCTGCTGCTTTCAACAATCTTGTCACAAAATCAGGAGCATAACCTTTTGATGGATCTTTTAGTTGTTGCTTTGCCATAATGGACAGCGTCAGTTCTGCCAGATAGTCACATGCAAGATATTGAATATCTGCATTGTGAATCATATGGATAGCAGCATCTGGAGAATCTCCCCAAAATCCCTGTCCTCCGCCAATTGCTATTTTTTTCATCCGTTTCCTCCTTAACGTGCCTTGGTAATGCGGCTTTCTATGTCTGTTTATTTTTCATATTCTAATTATAACAATTCTCCACATTCTTTCTTGCATTCATCCGACTTAAAAATGTCACTCAGCGGTATATATAAAAATCCCTAAAAGTTAGTTTTTGCCTAACTTTTAGGGATTGCTATATATAAACAGTTAATTATTCTTCCATGGCATTCAGGCGGTCCACCAACTTCTGTACATCTGCCATGCTGACTCCGCCGCCGAAACTGACCGGTCCGCGCAGGGGCATATACTGAAGCATCGCTGCATTCATCTCATCGCTGATGGCTTCCTTCGCGGCATCGCCGCCTTCGCTGACCTCGCTGTCATGACCGAACATTCCTTTGCTCAGAACACTCTGTACCAGTTTCCAGGCCTCCGGGCGGCTCATGATGTCGCCCATTGTCGTATCTGTGGTATAGTGGAAGGGAATCTTCACGGTGGATTCTACAGTCACGGTATCTCTGAGAGCAATGTCTCTGGAAGATGCTCCTATAAGGATCTCGAACTCTCCGGTCTCCACCTGCCAGTCATGGATCTGTACATCATAGTAAGCAAAGGCTCGCTTTCCAAGCGTAAAAGTTACTGTCTTTGTCTCTCCGGGTGCCAGTTCGATCTTGACAAAATCCCGCAGCTCTTTCACCGGTCGGATCACAGTGCTATCTTTATCCGCCACATAGAGCTGTACAACTTCCTTACCTGTTCTGTCTCCGGTATTGGTCACATCCACAGACACCGTCAGTTCTTCTGTGTCTTTCATTGTCTTTTTGTCCAAACACAGATTGCTGTAGGCAAATGTGGTATAGGACAATCCGTAGCCGAAGGGGAACAATACATCCATTTTCTTCTTATCATAATAGCGGTATCCCACGAAAATGCCTTCCCGGTATTCCACGTGGTCGCCCTCACCGAAGCCGGCAAGATAAGAAGGATTATCTTCCAACTGCTTCGGGAATGTCTCCGGAAGCTTCGCACTGGGATTCACCTTGCCGAAGAGGATGTCATACTCGGCACCTCCCACAGCCTGTCCTCCAAGATAGGCTTCCAGAATACCTTTCACACGATCTGCCCAGGGCATCTCCACCGGTGCACCGTTGTGCAATACGACTATGGTGTTAGGCTGTACCGCTTCCACTCTTTCGATCAATTCGTTCTGGCAATCCGGCATCCGCATATGTTTACGATCAAAGCCTTCGGATTCAAATGCATCCGGCAGTCCTGCGAAAATCACGGCTGCCTTTGCCTTTTTAGCTGTCTCCACGGCTTCTGCCAGTAGTACCTCATCCGTCTTGTCTTCTTTGTCATCAAATCCCTGGGCATACACAATATGTGTATTGCCTGCTGCCTCTGCCGCATCCAGGGCTCCTGTGATCTTATGACTGTTGATATGGGAACTGCCGCCGCCCTGATATCTGGGCTTTTTCGCATATTTTCCGATAAAGGCGATCTCTTCGCCCTCTGTCAGCGGCAGCACATTCTCATTCTTCAACAATACAATGGTCTCTTCCGCCACTTTCTTCGCCGCCTCATGGTCGTGATCCAGATTAAACACCGCTTCGGTATCTCGGTTCTCGGTATAACGATATACGATGTTCAGAATACGTTCCACTGCGGTATCCAGTACCTGTTCCTCCAGTGTTCCGTTCTGTACCGCTTCTACGATCAGCTTATCATTGACTCCCATAGAGGAAGGCATCTCCAGATCGAGACCTGCTTTTAAGTCTTCCACACGGTCATTGACTGCGCCCCAGTCACTCATGACATAACCGTCAAATCCCCACTTATCTCTCAGGGTCTCTGTGAGATATTTGTGATGAGCCGCGGCATAAGTACCGTTGATCCTGTTATAAGAGCACATAACTGTCCAGGGTTTTGCCTTCTTCACCGCTCCCTCAAATGCTGCCAGATAGATCTCGTTCAGTGTTCTCTCGTCAATGATCTCATTCACGGACATTCTGCGGGTCTCCTGATTATTCGCCAGAAAATGCTTTAAACTGGTTCCCACATGCTTGCTCTGCACACCGCGGATCAGAGAGCCTGCAATCTCACTCGCCACCAGGGGATCCTCTGAATAGTATTCAAAATTACGACCGCACAGAGGAGATCGTTTGATGTTCACAGCCGGCCCCAGAATGACACTGACGCCTTCTGCCTGACACTCATTGCCCAGTGTCTCGCCCATATGATACAACAGATCTCTGTTAAAGGATGCAGCGGTTCCGCATCCTGCCGGGAAACATACTGCTTTAATACTCTCATTTACTCCAAGATGATCCGCCTTGTCATCCTGCTTGCGCAGACCGTGAGGACCGTCGGATACCATACTTGCGGGAATCCCCAGTCGCTCGCAGCTTTCAGTATGCCAGAAATCTGCTCCGGAACACATTGCCGCCTTTTCCTCCAATGTCATTTTTGCTATCAGATCTTTGATTTTTTTCTTTGTCATGTTGCTATAACCTCCTGTCATTCAACCTTGTCCACTTGCTCTTTCTGTTTACCAGTTTAGCAATTTTTCACATTGATTCCTATATCTGATTATGACTTCTTTTTAGGTCAATATTGACTTTTTCCTTCTTTTTATTCTATGATATAAATATATCGCGGGAAATAATATAATTTCAGAAGGAGGCTTTGCGATGCCGCAATTTCCACACGAAGAGGTTGCTTTTGAAAGCGGAATCAACGTCCGTTTTGCAATCTATAACAGCAATAACGATTACATACCGGAACACTGGCATCGAAGCATGGAAGTTATCTATATCTATGAGGGTTCCATGGAACTCATTGAGGGACAGCGGGTTCTGTTGCTGCATGCCGGAGATTATCATGTGGTAAATTCCGCCGCCGTCCATGCTACCCGGACCACGACACCGTCCCGGGTTCTGTTATTACAGATTCCTTATGCGTTTCTCATAGGTGCCATCCCAGAATATGAAAGCATCCGTTTTCTGTTCTCCCGCAGGGATTTTTCTGCCGATGCGCAGATTCAGGAGATTCTGACTTCCATGGGCGATCTCTATACAAAAAAACCGCAAAGCTATACTTTGCGGTTTTCCGGTCTGCTTTATGATTTTTTATACATCCTTATGACCCACTATAAGGTCACCGTCGACAATACTTCCCGGATTCAGAGTCAGAAAAATCTGCATCGCCTCGAACCGGTGATTCAGTACATCCAATCCCATTACGCCGAAGCCATTTCTCTGGAAAATGCAGCCTCCCTGGCTCATCTGAACCCAGAATATTTCTGCCGTTTTTTCCGACGGAACATGGGAACCACCCTCACTTCCTATATCAACAGCGTGCGTCTGACGCATGTCTGCAAGGATTTAAAAGACACCGATCTGAGCATCAGCGAAATACTGGATCGGCACGGAGTCACGAACTATAAATTATTCCTGCGCACCTTTAAGCAGGTATACGGCTGTGCTCCGAGGGATTTCCGGAAGCAGTGAGGAATGCTTCGTCTCTTGTAATGTATTCCATGTTATTACCTCCCTGTCCGGGCAAGCGTTCCTCGCAGCCGTAATCACCGTCAAAAATCTGTCGGATCTACCATGTCGCCATCATCCTCTTCTGTATCAATCCCCAGTCCCTGCATCAGAATACGATTCCACTCTGCATTATTGCTTTCCAGTTCTTTCTTCTGCATAATGCGATTGCGGTCACTTAAGATCGACAGCATTTCGTCCGCGATCTCCTCCGGCGGCAGATCAGAATAATGACACAGATAACCGATCATACGGCTCGCCGTAAAATCCGTATTCAGATTCTTCGTCACCAGATCACAGAACGATTCCGGGTAGCCGCGGGATAGGAGCATTTTATATAATTGCATACTTTGGGGAGATCTTGGTTTCATTCTGCCTTTACCCTTTGCATCCTATACTTAATATCAATTTCATAACAATTCATTAATCATTTTTTCAACTGCTGCGATATAATCGTCCATTTGTTTTCTCTTATAGACACATATATATGATGGATGATGAATTGGAACATAATAGGTTCCATTACATTCTGTATAATGATATTCGAAATCATTCCACTTTTCAAAATCTAAATGTAAATGCCTTGCGACAGAAGAATAAACTTTTTCTCCCAACAAAAATACAATTTTAGGTGACATCGCATTAATTTCACTTACTAAATTGTCAAAACATTTATCCATTTCTTTTTTGCTGGGATAACGCAATTTCTGTTGTTCCGTAAGCGGAAGACACTTTACCAGATTGGTTTTATAAGTACTCACTTCATTACACATCTCTTCTATCTTTTGTATCAGTTTTCCAGTATTTGTCTGCTCTGATAAAGGTGTTTCCTCTTCAGATGTAATTTTTTTAGCAGACAGTCCAACCCAAAAAACCTGACACGGTCTTTCCGAATCCAACAATGGTCTTTGATTATTGCATAATCCGCATTTACTACACATCCGTATATCTTCAAGCATTTCCTTCCCCTATCTCTTGTGTTTTGATAATATATTGGTTCAAAATTTCATCTGAAACTTCGCTATAGTTACCAAAATCAAAGTTAAATTGGTTTCTTCCCTTGAATTTACTTATTATGTCATTAAATTCACATTCATGGACAATTCCCTTCTCAGACACAATGTCATTATACAACTTTGTTCCATGATATGGTCTGAATTGAAAAACACTCGTCCTAAAATTGCCCTCTGTTGTCTGTGAAATATTGCTAATTTTTCTTGCCAGTTCAAATGTTTGTTGGAAATCACATTCCGTCTCTTGTGGAAAACCATAAATGAAATATCCTTTTAAGTCAATACCCTCCTGCAAAATTTTTTGAGCCACTTCTATAACATCTCCAATACTTCCTACTTTGTTGATCTTTTTTTCTCATGGATTCTGATCCGGATTCTATTCCCATAAATAGTTCTCTGCAATTAGCCCCTTTCAGTTTTTCTATATCATCTAAATTTGGCTTTAAAGAAAGCACATGCGCCATTCCTCTCCAACTCAACTGCGGATATTTTGAAAATACATGTATTGCCTGTTTAATACGCTGTTTATTACTCAGAAATAAATCATCCAAAACCCTGATACTTTTCACCTCCGGATACATCTTTAATATATCGTTGATTTCATTCACAATGCTTTGTTCTGATCTAATTCTGACAGGAATCCCTCCGTTCACACTTCTTGCCCCTCCGCAAAAAGCACAGTTGTAAATGCATCCTCTCGATGTTACCATTGCTATTTCTCTTTCGCCATAATGATTTTTTATTATTTCATCGTGGAAAAATTTTCTATTCAATACAATATCTGAAATATCTCTTGGAAAAAATTCTGATTCTGCATCTACTCTAAAAACTTTTATATTTTCAATTTTTTTAATTGGTTCTACCTTTTTGTTATCTAAAATAATTGTTGGAATAATATATTCGCCATCACCTATAATAATATTCATTCTGTTCTTAAGATTCCATTTTACAATTTCCTCATAAATGCTGCCCACTACCAGTCCACCAATAAACCACTCACATTTCACCTTGGTCTGCTCGCAAATAGCCTTTACCAATTTATAGTTTTGGGTAAAAATATTTATTCCGACATAATCCGGCTGTTTCTCCTCTATATATTTAACAATATCTTCTACCGACTTTCTTTGTTTCACAGCATCCAGTATTTCAACCTGAATCCCGGCCTTCTCTACATATGTAGCTATATATCCAAGTCCAAGCGGTGAAAGATAGTTTTCTCCTTCTGCGGCAGCATCCCAAAATATAGGCGAATTAATAAGAATACATTTTTTCATTTCCTTTTCACCTCTTTTACAATATGTTCAACGATAGTATCTACATTTTTATCCAATTCGGTACAGTTATTTATTTCTAAAACCGATATTCCATTTTTCTTCAATATTTCTATTCCTTTTTCCATATAATACAGTTCTTCATCCGATCGATTATTCTTTTCAAACCTTGTTAGTTCAGCACGATCAGATAATCTTTTCTGAAGAGTCCCCACATCAGCCATAATCGTAACTTGAAGATCCGGACGTATTATCAGTGCGTTTAAATCCATTATATAATCAGCATTCACTCCATCCATTCTTTGCAATATCAATGATGATAAAATATAACGGTCTGTAATGACAATGTTGCCATCATAAAGCATAGGTTCAATTTCATTTTTAATATGTTCGTATCGATCTGCCGTTACCATACATGCAGTGCTTAATCCCTTGTGTCCTTCTGCATATTTTCGCACAAATTCTCCCAATATAGAATTTGTCGGTTCCCTCGTCACTTTTACTTTATACCCCATCAAACCCAGTTTTTCTGCTATTGCATTAATTACTGTGGTCTTTCCACTTCCATTAGGTCCATCTACTGCCACAAAATAACCAGTATTGTTCATTCTGCTTTGCATTAAATTTTCCTCCTTCGTTAATGTACTTATATAATATTTATGGCTGAATATCTGTAATTCTTACAAATATTGCTTCCGGTCAAATAAGGTCATTTTTCAATAAAAGTTGGGATTAAAAACTCGAATCATACATATATAAGAATTAATTAGATGCATAAAAAAACTTCTATGCTTTATATCCACAATAGCATAGAAGTTCTTTGATTGCAATTACATTTATTGGCAAATTATGCCTTTTTAATATGAAAGATCACGCCGCTCTTGGGGTAGATCCACTCGTCCTTGATCGCAATGTCATAGAGTCCGGCTCTCTGGATGCAGGCTCCGACATTGGCAGTGCTTTCCTTATTGAGATAGGAATACATAGTGACATCCATTCCATTCTTGTATTTCAGCTTGATATGGGGCTCCTTGGTCGGATCCACCAGAGTCACCTCGAAAATAGAGTTCCATACCCGGGGCATCTTGAAATAGATGCTGACCAGATGCTCCCCGCTTGCCTCATTCCGGTCAAAATCCAACTTGAATTTCAGGATAAATCCGTTGCTCTTTCGCTCTACTTCGAACTGCGCTTCGTCGTCATTATCTCCGCTGTTGTCAATTCGCAAAATCGGCATGAACAGGTCATTGATCACATCCCGGACCTTGTCCGCGGGAATACTGTTGATGAAGTCCACGGCTTCCGGTTCCACCACCAGATCCTCATTGAAAATGCTCTTGGTGAAATCCGCATCCTGTCCGGTCTCCAGCAATCCACCATCCAGACTCTTTTTATCATAGGCGAAACCGAGTCTGATCACATCGCCCGTGTAGTTCTCGTCTGTTCCTCCCAGACACTTTACGCTGAACTTCAATTCCTCATCGATCAGGTAATACTTTCCGTCTATGGCTCCGGGGAAACCGGCTTTTACATATTCCTCTGTCAGATTCGGCTCCAGATTGATCGTGTAATCGAACATTTTCCGAATCCTGGCGCCTCTTGCCCTGTCAAAATATTTCTCCATATTGGTAGATAGCATATCCACCGCATCTTCATCCTTTATCATGGAGGTAATGGTGGATTTCAGGAAAGTCTTTTTATCTTCATCGCTGAAAGAATCCAGGATCTCCGGCTCTCCCATCAGCGTCTTGGTGATCTGCTGGGAGGTCTCTCTGGCGTAGGCATCCTGGGTCAGCTTGTTGTTCAGTATATCGAATAACAGAAATGCCGCCAGCACACCGATGAGATTCCCCACGATATTGTCGATCAGGTCATCCAGCGTGTAACCGTTCTTCAGTGCCAGATACGTATATCCAACAAACACCAGCAACAGTGCGATCAGCACCAGTACCATAGTGGCGGACAGCGTGTCCATCACACTTTTTTTCTTCTTTTGTTTCTGATTATCCATGAATTTCCTCCCTCGTAAATACGCCCTCATAGATTGCGGGCTTCCGCATGTAATATGCCCAGAACCGGTCACCGTAATCATAATGCCACCATTCCGACGGCAGATTGGTAAATCCCGCATCTATCATAGCATAATAAAGCAGACGGCGGTTTTCACGAACCTGCTCGTCCAAAGCACTCTGTACATGCTCCGGTGCCTCAAAATACGCTGCACAGGTCTTATCCGTAAAAGCATCGAATCCACATCCCATAGGAAGCTCTCTGCCCTCCGGATCCAGAAGCGTCAGATCAATGGCTCCTCCGGTGGTATGGGCGGGAGGCACCTTTGTATCCGGTACCGGGTCCGAGACAAATTTGCAGATCGCAGCTCTCCTTTTTGCCTCCGGCAACTCTTCTAAATGAAAATCCCGGATGATGTCCACAGAATACTTTTCAAACAATTCATGCTGCAGCGCAAAGGGGCGCCAGGCATCCCAGATGCGGAACCGGTAACCATCCGGCAGATTCCCCGCCGCCTTCACCAGCCTCTCATACATCTCCTTACGGACGAAGCACTTCTCTTCCGCATGGTCCATATGCAGGATCGGATACAGCATTTTCACATCCCACAGATCACAACTTTTCAATTCTATAAACGCGGAATCCACAAACGCACTGTCTATATAGCGCTCCGGATCCCCGATCACCGGTATCGGCCTCATGGGATCAGCCTCCTTATTATTTATATTTATCATAATACCCCTTTTCCAATAAATATGGCAAGTGTCTGGTGCATCAAAAAAGAGACTGCATATCAAAATAGCAGTCTCTTTTTTATGTTCGTTTACAGATTTTCACCGTTCGATTCAATCACCTCGCGGTACCAGTATGCGGAGTCCTTAAGGATCCTCTTTTGAGTGGTGTAATCCACATAGATTAGTCCGAATCTCTCCGTATAACCGTTGTTCCACTCCATGTTATCGATAGCTGACCAGGCAAAATAACCCCAGATATCAGTTCCCTCCTCTGCCGCTTTTTTCAGACAGCTTAAATAGCGGTGCATAAAGTCGATTCGCATAGGATCATGAACCTTACCGTCCAGGAATACCCAGTCGGGACAGGACAGTCCGTTCTCCGTAATTACGATGGGAAGTTTGTATTTTTCCTGCAGGAACTTCGGTACATAATACAGACTCTCCGGTGTCACCTGCCACTTCATTGCAGTCACCGGTGCTCCGCAGGGATTCTTCGCCTCGCGATATCCCCCCTGACCATCCGATTCCACTCGTCCGCTCTGGTAGACATTGATTCCCAGGAAATCCAACGGTTCCGAGATCAGTTTCAGGTCTTCCGGATTCCGTAACTCCTCCGGGCAATTCTCGCCATAGGCTTCCATGCCTTTCTCCGGATAATGTCCTAAAATGACGGGATCCAGCCACCAGGAGACTGCCCACAGGTCCTTCGTATCTTCCCGCAGGGTGGCAATTCTTGCTGCTTTCACATCCTCAGGTTGGTTGCTTACAGGCACCGAACTTCCGAAGCAGAATGCCACACCGATCTCGGGCTTTTTCTTCGCGTATTTTCGGATGACCTGCACCGCTCTGCCGTGGGCTTTCAGGTGATTATGGATTGCCAGCAGATACTCCGGCTCGGTGAGCCGTAACTTCGGAGCACAGCTTCCCTGCACGTGTCCGATAATCAGATGGCACTGGGGCTCATTTAACGTCATCCAGTGGGACACTCTGTCGGAGAGTCTGTCCACGATTACCTTCGTATATTCTGCAAACCACTCGGGGCTCTCGGGATTCTGCCATCCCCCGCGAATCTGTAATTGCTGGGGAAAATCCCAGTGAAATAAAGTAACCCAGGGTTCAATTTCCGCCTCTAGCAAAGCATCCACCAAATCACTGTAAAACTGCAGTCCTTTTTCATTCACCCGTCCCGTACCGTCTGGCAATACTCTGGACCAGCTGATGGAAAAGCGGAATGCTTTCAGTCCCATATTCTTCATTCTCTGAATGTCTTCCTCATAATGATGGTAAAAATCACAAGACACATCACCTGTCTCTCCGTCTAAAATATTCTGTTTTCCTTCTGGGTTCTTACGCGTGTCATGGCAATGCACATCCCAAACGGATTCTCCTCTGCCGTCCTCATAAGCGGCTCCTTCAATCTGGTAAGCTGCTGTTGCCGCGCCCCAAACAAAATCTTTGCGAAAGCTCATTCCGTTTCCTCCTTATTTATCCTTTTACTGCTCCGATGACAATACCTTTGACAAAGTACTTCTGGAAGAATGGGTAGACACACATGATAGGCAGTGCTCCCATAACCGCCACTGCCATACGAATGGAAATGGAGGGCATCTTCATGGTACTTGCTCCGGCTGCGGAAGCCTTTTTTATCATCTCAATATCATCCATCATCTTCTTCAGCAATACCTGAATACTGTACAGATTATCCCGGTTCACATAGTACAGACCATTCAGCCAGTCATTCCAGTAAGACAGTCCGATCAGCAGTACCAACGTCACGATAATGGGTTTTGACATAGGAAGCACTACTTTAGTGAGGATGTAGAGTTCTCCGCCACCGTCGATCCTTGCCGCTTCGAGGACTTCCTCCGGGATGTTTGTCGTAAAGTATGTACGCATCATAATGACATTAAATGCGTTTAACAACAAACCGGGAACGATCAGAGCAAATATCGTATTTTTAATATGGAACATCTGTGTCCACATCATGTAGCCAGGCACTAGTCCACCGTTGAACAACATGGTAAAGAAAATATAAAAGGCAAAAATATTTCTTCCTGGCAGATTTTTTCTGGACAACGGGTAAGCGTATAAAGTAGTCAGCATCAGGCTCGTCAGTGTTCCCACAATTGTCACGAAAAAGGATATTGCGTAGCCTCTGACAATGGAGGTACTGTCCATCAGCAAATATTTATAGGCGGACAGGTCGATCTCCGTGGGCCAGAACCGGTAGCCTGTCTTCACCAGTGCTGTCTCTGAAGTGATGGAAGAACTGAGCAACAGTATAAACGGCATGACACACATCAGAGACAATATAATTAATACGGTATTGATCACGACCTGGTATTTGGTATCTTTTATAACCATAATCTCATCTCCTTAAAACAGTGCATTTTCACGGCTGACCTTGCGGACGATCATATTGGCGGTCAGTACCAGAATGAATCCAACGATGGACTGATAGAAGCCTGCTGCCGCCGACATACCCACGTTGTTCAGTGTTGTTAGTCCACGATATACATAAGTGTCGATCGTATTAGTCACATCGATCAAGGCTCCGCTGTTCATGGGTACCTGATAAAACAGGCCGAAGTCTGAATAGAAAATACGTCCGATGGACATCAGCACCAGCGTGATGATTGTGGGTTTCAGACTGGATAGTGTCACATATCTGACCTGCTGCCATCTGGTAGCTCCGTCAATCACCGCCGCTTCATAATAGGTCTTGTCGATTCCCACCACCGTTGCGAAATAGATGATGCTGCTGTAGCCGAAATTTTTCCATAGATAGACAAATGTAATAATAAAAGGCCAATACTTTGGCTGTGAATACCAGGCGATACCA
Source organism: Lachnospiraceae bacterium GAM79 (assembly GCA_003584705.1). Classification (GTDB taxonomy): domain Bacteria; phylum Bacillota; class Clostridia; order Lachnospirales; family Lachnospiraceae; genus Acetatifactor; species Acetatifactor acetigignens. Next base: position 916,042 of record AP018536.1, on the reverse strand, counting down.
TTCTTGCCCAAAGGCTCCAAAATAGAGTTATTAATGAATCCGTTCTGTGTATTTAAAAAGCCATATACAATATAGCTGACGATGACTGTGGAGATCAGATAAGGGATCAGAATCAGCGTCTGATATATTTTTTTCTTCGTCTTGGATCTCACGTCATTTAACAGAACTGCTACCGTAATGGCCAAGATATTCCCCAGGATAATAAATACTGCATTATATAATAATGTGTTTCTGGTAATATTCAGTGCATCTTTTGTGGCAAATAGATAAGTAAAGTTGTCAAGTCCGATCTTCGGGCTCTTAAACATTCCCAGTTTGTAATCATATTTTTCAAATGCCATGATTAGTCCCGCCATGGGGATATAGTTGTTGATAAAAATGTATACAACACCGGGGATCAACATGAGATATAAAGGAAGATAACGTCTCCATTTTACGAAAGTACTCTTCTTATTCATGAGTATTACCTGTTCCTTTCTTTTGAAAGAGGTCCCACTAAAGAACTGGCGGGACCTCTTTTGGCTTCAAAGCTTATATTTTAGGTTTGGACGATTATTTTTATGATTTGTAGTGCTTTAGTTCTGCTCTGCAAGCCATGCATCCAGCTGTGCCTGTTTTGCTTCAATGATGGTGTTGATGCCTGCTGCTTCCAGTTCCTGATTCATCTGGGGGATAGCTGTCTCAGGATCCAGACATCCGGTCAGCAGACCTGCACGATATTTCTCTACTACGTTGTTGCATGCGGTTACTTCATTCAGTACTCCGGAGTTATCCCATACAAATCCTTTTGCAGGAGAGGACTGTGCGTTTTTGTTGAACTCACCCAGCTGTTCCCATACATCGGGCTCATCACCTTCCCATACATAGGTAATCTGTTCATTAGGCCAAGCCCAACCTACGGAAGAGTATGAAGTATTGGAAGAATCCACACCTTCTGGATAGGTGATCACACCCTTGCTCTCATCTGCAAATACCCAGTTGTCGCCTTCGATACCGTTGACTAACAGGTTGGATACTTCGGGGTTGGTGTACATCAGATTCAGCATCTGCATTGCTTTTTCGGGGTTCTTGCTGTTATTAGCAATACACCAGCTTGCATTTACCATGCTTGTGGTAGAATGGGGTGCACCGTTCTCCATCTGTACTACTACGATGTCTTTACCGCATTTTCTGGTCTCTTCTGCTTCAAATCCTGCCTTGAAGGAAGTGAAAGTACCAAAACCGACACCTGAGTTGAAGAATTCCTGATACCCTTCTGTGGTATTGACTGCATCCGGCATCATCAGACCTTCCTGTGCCCATTGGTATACCCACTTGCAATATTCCTTGAAGGAATCTGTATCGTAGAAATTCACTACCTGGGTACTGTCGGAAAGTGCATTTTCCAGTACGCCCAGATCATCGCTCAGCACGTCACATGCCCATGCCGGATAGATCATTGTTCCGCCGTTGGGAACCAGGGGATACATATCCGGATATGCTTCTTTTACTTTTCTCAGGTTGGCATCCAGATCTTCGTAGGTCCAGGGAGTGGAGTAGTCGATTCCCAGTTCATCCGCAATGGATTTTACCATTTCAAAACCACGGCCCTGTGCCTTATCCTTATTCATTGGCACTCCGTAGATACTTCCGGATACGGTAGAACACCGCCAGTCATCCTCGGAGATACCGGACAATACATCCGGTGCATATTCTGCTAACAGGTCGTCCAGTGCAATGATCTGGTTCGTAGCTGCCATGGTGGACATTGATACCTGCCAAGGCATTGCAAAGAACAGATCCAGGTCTTCTCCGGAAGCCAGTGCCAGATTCAGTTGCTCTGAGCTTACGCCGGTCAGAAGGTTTACTTTTACGCCAATGGCGGGCTCTGTGATCTCGCTTACCGCTGCTGCAACCTTTTCCGCAGCCTCCGTGGTGGAATTGTTGTACGCATAAATGGTAATGGTGGTCACATCGTCATTTGACGCTGCTACCTGTGTGCTTCCTGCCGCACTGTCTGTGCCTGCGCTCTGTGAAGCGTTGTTATCTGCGGCAGATCCGCATCCTGCAAGAGTCGTTACTGCCATCGCGGTAGCAAATCCTGTTGCCAATAACTTTTTCATTTTCATAAATTTCCTCTCCTTTCGTAGGTCTTCGTTGATGATGAATTCATTATAAAAAAATCCCACGATCGTATCTATCTGTTAAAAATGTTGTTTGTGTCAAAAAAATATGTTTTTTTACTTTCCGCCTTCCAGAATATCAAAAATGTCACATTCTATTGTAAAAAATGTGACATTTTGAAAAACTATTCGGTTGTGTGCCCAGTCTCTTCCCGATCCTCCGTAGGTGAGACCCCGTTGATCTTCTTATAGCTCTGGGAAAAATGGGAAAAGTTGGTATATCCCACTTTCATGGCGATCACACTGATGGGTAACGCCGTCTCCCGGACCATGTTCCGGGCAAGCGTCATTTTCTCTGAGATAATATATTCTTTTAATGACATTCCCGTTTTGTTTTTAAACAACGCAGAAATATAATTGGCATTCAGGTGCACCGCATCGGCAATATCATCCCTCTTGATATCCTCATCCATGTGGCTGCGGATGTATTGGAATATCTCATCGATCTGAGTCTCCTTCCCCGACTCCGTATTCCGCAGTTCATGTAGTCTCGCCGTTACATATTTTACCAGCCATAACGTATCTTCCGTGTATGTATAGGCGGACATGACACGCTGCATGGTCTCTTCCTCCGGAAACAACTGCTCCATATCCATATTTAATTTCTGGAGTACCAGATAGATCACACCCATGATCTTCTGGTAAAACCGCATTAGATTTTTGGAATTCAGCTGATCCTCCGCCGCCAGTCTCTGTAAGGTATCCGAAGCATCCTTTACCACGGTATCGTACAGTTCATTTTCCAGAAGTTGTACCCAGTTCCCGCAGTAGTGTTCCTCGGCTTCCCGTTCCTTCTGCTTACTCTCCTGCACATTGTAGATTCCTTCTTTGCGTCCCACATTGTTCTGGTCGGCTTTTTTCAGGGCCCGCACTAGCTCCCGGACCGCCTGCCGATTCTCCAATGCGCCGTAATATATGGCAAAGCCACAATCGAAAAATTTCTGAAACATGATCTGAAAACGCTCCATCTGATGATACATGGATTCTTCATTCAACTCTGCCGCACTGTCAGTGCACAGAAGCACATAATAGATTCCCTTTTCCTGCTGACAAAGGAGTGCTTTCCATGCGTAAGGGTAGAACAGTTCCTCCAGCACATTGGAGATCGTATCATATAACAACGTCTGATCCCAGTTCTCCAGTCCCTTTCCCCAACGAACCACATCCATCAGGCACAGTCTGGAATTTTCCGCCACACGGATCCCCATTTCTCCAAGGTTCCGCATTGCTATTTCCACGTCATCCTTCTCCTCCGAGAACAGATCCGCTAACATTGCCCCCAGGACAAATCCCTTTTTGTTCTTCAGCAGCTGTCCGTAGCGGGAGTCCTCGTTGACCCGCTGTTTCATCCGGATCTTCTCCACCGCTCTTCCGACGGCATCCTCGATCTCTTCATATCTCGCTGGCTGTAAAATATAGTCAAAGCTCCCCAGCGCCACGGCCTCCTTGGCATACAGGAAGTCCGCATGTGCCGTCAGAAAAATGGTCTCCACATCCATTTCCTGCTTTCTGCACCAAGCCAACAGGCTCAGCCCGTTTTCCACCGGCATTTCAATGTCGCACAGCATGATATCCACCTGCTTCTCCAGCAGTACCTGTTTTGCTTCATAGGCATTATATGCCTTGTATACCTGCGAAATCCCCAGACGGTCCCAATGCACCCCAAACATGACACCGCTTACCACATTGATCTGGTCATCTACTATTAATACATTCATCTTTTCCATAGGGTAAATACATCTCCACGCAAGCTCCGTTCGAGTTGCTGTATAATATTGTTGCTTTTTCCTCATAACGTATTTTCATACGTTTCCAGACATTCTGAATACCGATCCCCGAGCTCTTCTCTTCCGCGAATTCTCCCTTGTTCAGAACATGCAGCACATCTTCCGGGAAACCGGGACCGTTGTCCAGAATCGTAATACACACATACGTATCCTCCGGCGTCTCTCCAGGGAGTAGCGATACCCGGATACTGATGAGCAGTGTTTTTTGGGACTGTACACCATATTTCACTGCATTCTCCACGAAAGTCAGCACCGACAACGGCAGGATCTGAAATTCTTCCAGTTTTTCGTCCACGGCGATGCTGTAATTCACCGGTACGGACAATCCCAGCTGTGACAGTTTCAGGTAGGATTCCACGCTCTCCATCTCTTTCCGGACACTGATGGTATCTTCCTCATAAGCGATCACTTTTCTGAGATAAGAAGACAGCGCCAGAGTCAGTTCCTGAATGGAGCGGTATTCCTTCTGCTCCGCCAGCGCATAGAAATTCTTCAGGCAGTTCAGGAAAAAGTGTGGGCGGATCTGAATCTGTAAATACTGAATCGTAGCATTCTGAATCCTGCGCTCCTGCTCATAGGCATCGATCTTCAGCTTCTGGATCTGATCCATCATGTGATTAAAGGTGGTCGCCATCAGGCGGAATTCCTCCACATCGCTGTTTTCCTCCGCATGAGCGTTCAGGTCACCCTCGGCGATTTCTTCCATAGTAGCCTTCAGTCCCTCTAAGGGTGCTACGAAGAAACGGTACATATAAAAATACAAGATCGGGATCAGCAGAATAAAAATAAAGCTGCAAAAAAGCAGGAACCACTGCAAAGCTCCCATATAACTCCAGAAGCTTCCATAGGGACTGATGTAATACTGCAGCAGGTCTCCATAAGGCAGCTGCTCATACACCACAAGGTATCGTTCCATTCCTTTTCCCGTAATGTAATAGCCCTTGGAATTCTGTTTCAGATCGATCTGTTTTTCTTCCAGCAGATTTTCCTGATTCAACGCCTGTCCGTCCTGCGTTGCATAGACCAGATAAGACGTGCTTCCCCCATCTTCCGCGGAGGGCTTCATAAACTGGTCAAAATCCATGACCGCACCGACATACACAGAACCGTATTTCAGAATCCGGATCAGGAAATAATCATCCCCCACCGGAATCACATACCAGTCATTATTCAGTTCCCCCTGCTTCATCTCCTCATATACGGCCCGGCGTATTCTGGACTGTTTGGTCTGCTCATAGCGAGTACCTGTGGCATGCTTGATCCGGACCAGATCATTACTCTCCGAATAGAATTCCAATGCCACCAGTCCATCCACATCCGAAGTCAGATATTTTGTAAAATCTTCCAGAATGCTCTGCCCACACAGATAGGCCTGTAATGACTCCAACGGATAATTGAGTCTCCGGAAATCATTTCCCACCATTTCCGAAATCATATAAGACTCGACCGTTTTAATATCTTTCTCATAAAACTGTTCGTAAATATAGCCGGTACCGGCTGCGCTCTGGGCAGCCTGCCGGTTCAGCGCTGTCATAGAATAAATATTATATATGATCAGCGTCACCGCAAGAGGCAGTACCATAGCGCATACGGTCAGCATTAAACGTTTTCTTACTCTTTTCATTTCTTTATAATTTTATACTTTTATCTTCTCATCACGGTCTGACCGGCGTGCCATCCGGCAGACGGCTGAACAGCCAGCCAAAATTCACATTTTCGTTTGCAGGATATTTTTTTGCTAATTTCTCATCAAATCCGGTTCCGATTCCAGGCGCACCGCTTAAATAAGCGTAACCGTTCCGGACTTCGGGACAGCCGGGGAATACTTCCCGCTCCGCATCCTCAAAGCCGGAGAATTCCTGAATACCAAAATTAGGCATCGCAAGATCCAAGTGCATCTGCGCCGCCATTCCGATCGGCGACAGATCATTGGGACCATGCCATGCAGTACGCACCTGATATACATCTGCAAAATGAGCCAGTCTGACAGCAGGAGTGATGCCTCCGATATCACTTAAGTGTACCCGGATAAAGTCGATCCACTGGTTCTGAATGATCGTCCGCCATTCCGTCTGGTTAGTGAACAGTTCCCCGATTGCCAGCGGTACACTTGTCTGTTCTCTCAGATATCTAAGATATTCTCCCTGATCTGGTCTCACGCAATCCTCCAGGAAGAACAATTTGAATGCTTCCATCTCTCTGGCAAATGTCAGAGTATCTGCCAGAGATAGTCTCTCATGGACATCATGCATGATCTCCAGATTCCATCCGAATTCCGTTCGAACCTTGTCCATAAGCTCTACAACGCTCTGCATATACAGTCTCGGGTTATAATAGGCGCCTTCCGGTGCATTTTCCGGCTTTACCAGCACCTGTCTGCTGTCAAGGTTACCACCATAGAGCCCCATGTGACAACGAATATATCGATATCCCTCTTCCACATAACCATAAATACATTCTCTGACTTCTTCCCAGTTTTTTCCGTCGGCATGCCGGTACAGGGCAATTCCTTCTCTGCATTTTCCCCCGAGCAGATCATAGACCGGCATTCCCGCCAGTTTGCCCTTGATGTCCCACAATGCCTCATCTACTCCGGACATAGCGTTGTTCAATACCGCACTGTTTCTCCAATAGGAGCTGCCCATCATAGACTGCCAGATTTCCTGGATGTTCTGTACGTTTTTTCCCACAAACAGAGGCTTCAGATACTCCTCCACTGCGGTTACCACCGCTTTGTGTCTCCACGTAAAAGTGGCACAGCCATAGCCGTACAGCTCCGGCTCCGATGTTTCTACCTTCACAACCACCAGGTTGATCCCCCTGGGGGCGGTGACAAAAGTTTTCACATCTCTGATTACAATTTCACTCATAAAATTCCTCCTTCTGTATCTTTCCGATACGAAATGATTCCTTTTATAAGCTTTGATGCCAAATATCGTCCAGCATCAGTTTAGCATAAGACCACACAAATAACAAATAAAATATTCCTATTTGCCATTTTCTGAAAGGCTTGTTAAAATCCCATCTTTGACACTTTATAGAGCCAAAAACAGCCATGCCCCCCAGTGTTTATCTGTGGTATGGCTGTTTTGGTTTTTGCATCGATATGTACTATTTTTGAAATTGTGCTATTTTTTTCTGTTTCGTTTCTTTGATAATCGCCCGCATATCTGCCTTTGAGATGAATTCGTAATCCGTTCGGAACCCGAAGGCTGTGTGCAGGGCGTCTGTCAGTTTCGTGCGTTTGTAGGAGGGAATGTAGCCACTGTCTTTGGACAGCAGGGTTACATTCATTTCCCGGAGGGCTTTCAAAATTTCGCTGCAGGTGAATCCTTCTCCCAGTTTCTTTTCCAGCAGACGGTAAACCAGAAGGCTAATGTAACAGGTTATAAAGTGGGCTTTTATACTGTCTTCCCGCCTTACAAAAACAGGTCTTGCTTCGAATTCTGTTTTCATGATCCGGAAGTTTTCTTCAATCTCCCAGCGGCGTTTGTTGATGTTGATAATCTCTCGGACATCACCGTCCAGGTTTGTTACAACAGCATAGAAACCATCATACATGGCCTCTTCACGAATGCGTTCCTCATCCAACTGGTAAACCTGCTTCTGTGCGATTTCACCATCGTTGGTAACTGCTGTTTTTTGAATGAAACGGGAAGGATCGTTTGGATTTTTCCCTTTTCTGGCTTTATCCGGGGACTGCATGATCCTGATGGCGCGTTCAATCTGACCGGCCCGGATTCTCTGCTGGTATGCTTTGTATTTCGGAGAGTAGGTGATGATAACAGTTTCGTCCATATCTCCCGTGACAATGGGGTATTCTTTGTAATAAACGGTGTTATATACTTCGGGGTCGGTTTCATCCAGCGTGGATATGTCTATGAACTTGTCTGATCCCGGAACCTTGAACTGTGTTGGAAGGAGCGCCAGTTCACGTTCTTCCTTTTTCATTTTTTTCAGGGAATACGTGATCACATAAGACCTGTTTCCAAAGCTGTTAAAAAAGCGGTTGCCCTTACTGCCAAGCCCGGCATCGGAGCAGAAGATAAACTCGCTGCAGTTAAAATCCCGGATCACTTTCGTCTCCAGAGGCTTCAGGGTAAGCTGCTCGTTCTGGTTTCCGGGATATAGGTCAACGGAAAGGGGGATGCCGTCTGCATCCATGAAAAGTCCCATGGTCACGATAGGATTTGGTCTGTGTTCCTTGCTTTTTCCATACTTTTTCATGCCATCTTCCGCTTCAATCTCAAAATAATAGTTGGTGCAGTCGTAGTAAAGAATTTTTGAGTTACGCGGATGGACAAAGTTGGAGTTCTGGTAAAGCTCTTCCTGAATGTAATCCGATTCTTCTGCGAGAACGGAAAGGGAACGGTAAAGATTCTGCAGGGAATACTTTGGCGCTTCCAGAAGGGACTGGCAGTAAGAGAAACTGCTGAGCTTGCTGGAAGGGGAAAGGATCCTTGCATAGATCAGATCCGTAAGGATAGCATGGAAATCGTAAGTAAACCTGTGATGGTTACGGATATTTCTGCAGATGTTGTCGAGCCGCAGTTCGGTGCAGAGCTGCTGCAGGAACAGATAGCCGACGTTGAAGAGCCGCTCTTCGTCCAGTGGGATACGGGCAAGCGAGGAAAAGGAAACCGTAACTTTTTCCCTGCGTTGGTTGTAGAGCAGAGTTTTTTTCGCTTCTTTTTTCGCCCAGTCCATCATGGCGGCTTCGTTTCCGGAAAACCGTGCCAGAAGATCATTGTATTTTCCGAGTTTTTTGTAGATGCGGGAAGAAGTTTTACCGTTGTCTTTGCAGTAGGACTGTGTAATGTAAACATCCTTGTTATCTTTACTGCCTGTAATATTGATATACATAAGTGAACCTCCCAGTTAATTCTAGCTAACTATAACCAGTACAAAAAAGCACGTATAAAATCATAAAATTTGACAAAAAAATAAGCCATAAATGGCTTAAATAAAGGATTTACATCAGAACGCTAAAAAAAAGAAGTGTCAAACTCCCGATAACTATATCAAACATTACTAAACATTACAACAACATTACAATTACATCATAGGTGAAAATTTATTTGCATTTCTGCCTATGATACACTAGGATAAGGACTTTAAATAATATATGACATTATATAAACATTATTACAACATTACTGAAACATTATTCACTATAATGACAGGTACAAGTCCCATTCGTATATTAAATGCAAAAACAGCATGCGAGTGCCTATTTCTCATAGAAATTTTAACATTTGCCATTTCCCGCAAGGCTTGTTAAAATAAGGATATGAAAAAGAAAAATTTATGTAAAACGTTATTAAAAACCATGTGTATCGTGCTGGGGATCCTCATCCTCGCACTGTTGGCTTACATCGTCTACCTCTATGCCAGTTATTACAGGATCGAGGACAATCAGGAACTGGTGGTGGAGGCACCGGTCGACGATACCACCACAGGTGCGGCTGCGGTGCTGGCTACGGATACGGAATATTCCGCAGTGACCTACAACATCGGTTTCGGTGCTTATCTGCCGGATTATAGCTTCTTCATGGACGGCGGTACCTCCTCCTGGGCGGAGAGCCCTGAGACCGTACAGTATGCCATAAACGGTGCGGGAGAGCTGGTGAAGTCATTAGACCCGGATTTTGCACTGATCCAGGAGATCGATCTGGATGCCACCAGAAGCTATCATACGGATGAGTACGAGATGCTGCGCAACATTCTGCCGGAATATACTACTGTATTTGCGCAGAATTATGATTCCGCCTTCCTGTTCTATCCGTTTACACAGCCCCACGGCAGCAGCAGGGCAGGACTCGGACTGTTCTCGAAATATCCGGTGTCTTCCGCCCTGCGCAGAAGCTTCCCCATATCCACTTCCTTCAGCAAGTTCTTCGATCTGGACCGTTGCTACAGTGTCTCCCGGATCCCGGTGGACAACGGGAAAAAGCTGGTGATCTTCAATCTGCATATGTCCGCTTACGGCAACAGCGATGAGATCCGCAAGGGACAGATTGAGATGCTGTGCAATGATATGGCAAAAGAATACGAAGCCGGCAATTATGTGCTCTGCGGCGGCGACTTTAACCACGACCTGAAGGCTTCCGAAGAGGATGCGGAGAGCTGTGAGTCCTGGGCATTTCCTTTTCCCAGAAGTGATCTTCCAGAACATTTTACCTTCTGTCTGGATCTGTTGACCGAAGAGGAGCAGGCAGCCCTTTGGAACAGCGCCCGTAATGCAGATATGGAATATGTTCCGGGTGTTACTTATACTGTGACACTGGACGGATTCATTATCTCCGACAATATCGAGTGCCTGTCCTACGAGAATGTAAACACCGGCTATTCCTACTCCGACCATGATCCCGTGAAGGTGGAGTTCATGTTAAAATAGTGTCAAGATTTACAAAGTCTGTTGACAGTGCTTGTCCTTTTTTGTAGAATGAGGGCACAGTTAAGAGGGAGTAGTTCCCGGATGGTTTCTGATAGAATGGTAGCCTGGAATGGTAATCGAATGATACAGGCAGCTGTCCGGAATGATAATCGTCATCACGTCCGTCGGACCGGTTATTATTGTAAGCAACGAGACTTTTATCGATCATTTTTGATGCGGTAAAAGTCTCTATTTTTATACTTTTTTCTAAGAATACAGACGCTTGCTGCAGGAAAGGACAGCTTATGGAATACATATTGTTACTCGTAGGATTTATACTTCTGATCAAAGGTGCAGACTTTTTCGTGGAGGGAAGCTCCTCCCTGGCGGGGATCCTGAAGGTCCCCAGCGTCATCATCGGACTGACCATCGTGGCCATGGGCACCAGCGCGCCGGAGGCTTCCGTCAGCATCAATGCTGCCCTGGCTGGCAGTAATGATATCGCCATCAGTAATGTCGTCGGCTCGAATATCTTCAACGGGCTGGTGGTGGTAGGTATCTGCGCATTCCTGCACAGCTTTATGCCCCACGGAGAGATCCTGAAGCGGGATATGCCGTTAAATATCCTGGTAACCGTCGTATTATGTCTGATGTTTTTAGATGGCAGCTTAAGCCGCATTGAGGGTGCAGTCCTGCTGCTTGGCATGATCGTATATCTGGGATTTATGATCTATTCTGCCCGGAAAAACAGAGAAGAGGGCGAACCCGGCAAGATCCTCTCTCTTCCCCGCAGCCTTTTGTATATTGCCGGAGGTCTCGCTGCCGTTATCTTCGGTGGGGATCTGGTGGTAGATAAAGCCTGCATCATAGCTACGAATTTTGGTGTCAGCCAGAATTTCATCGGACTGACCATTATCGCCATCGGCACCTCCCTGCCTGAGCTGGTGACCTCCATCGTTGCCACGAAAAAGGGAGACAGCGGGCTGGCGCTGGGCAATGCCATCGGCTCCAACCTGTTCAACATCCTGTTTATCCTCGGAATGTCCGCGGTGATCAGCCCTCTGCATGTCCTCGGAGAGTCCGTCATCGACACCGTACTGCTCCTTGGCAGTGCCATTCTGCTCTTCGTATTCGCCCGTACCGGCAGACGCATGACCCGCAGTGAGGGGGCTGCGTGCGTGCTTCTGTATGTTGCATATACGGCTTACCTCTTCGTGAGGTAACAGTGCGGCTATAGACGCACACAAAAAGCGCACCTGGGGGAGGTGCGCTTTTTCGTGCTAATATCCTCTTCCGCCTTGGGAAGAATTTGCACTTTATACATTATTTTCCGTTATACCTGCTTTCCAACTCTGCGAAAAAAACTTTGTAATCTCTACCTTTTCCGCTCAACATATCTTGATAGCTATCCATTACTTTTTGGCGAACTACATTATTATCTACTTTGCTATCCGAATCGACAATATGTCTGTTCCCTTGAGCCAATACTTCCATAGCCTACATCCTCCTTACCTTAAAATCAAATCCGGTCTAATATGTTCAACGGTATTCTCACACATTCCGATTTTATTATATCCGACTCTTCACGTTTAATCAACATATAATCACTGAATTCAGATCTCATGTAATACAAAAGAGCACTCCCGCATGGGAATGCTCTTCATTATTTGTGGCAGATATCTCTCCACTGGCAGTCGCCACAGATGACCTTGCCATATCCCGGCTGCAGAATCTTCTCTTCCACAATCCGCTCAAATTCCGCAAAAGTCATTTCCTGCCCTGCCTTTAATCCGGTGTATTTCAATACACCCGCATCATACCGGTCTACCTTCTCCGCAGACTCGCAGCTGCCACCCTTATTATGGGGGCAGGCGCTGCAGATCTCATCCGTCGCTCCGACCAGCTGCAGGGATGCCGGTCCGTTTTTCCCCAGAAGCCATTCCTTCACCTCCGCCATATGCTTAGTGAACCCTTCACTGTATCCCTTCCCTTCGAAAAAATACAGGCACATGCCGTGGTGCGGACGGATCCGGTAAGTTGTTGTTACTTCCATATCCGGTGTATCCTTTATTCCTGTCCGTTCAGCTTCAGAGCCTTAGACAGTCTCTTGCTCAGTGTCAGTGCCAGTGCGATCTTCACCAGATCCGGAATGATGAAAGGAATTACACACCAGCCCAGTACGGTAGCCAGACCGACAGCTCCGGAATTCTGCGCATATACAACCATGAACCACACCGTTCCGATAGCATAGCACACGATCAGACCCAGTACCATGGAGATACCCAGCACCCATGTCTTACGTCCGAACAGCTTCTCGATCAGCCACATCAGCAGTGCAGAGAATAAAAATCCGATAATGTAACCGCCGGTGTTGCCCAGTAACTGACCGATACCACCGGAGAAACCGGCAAATACGGGAATTCCTACTGCACCCAGTAAAATATAGATCAATACCGCAAGGCTTCCTCTCTTACCGCCCAGTACGCCGACTGCCAGGAATACCGCAAAAGTCTGTAACGTAAAAGGAACCGTCATCGGGATGGAGATCCAGGAGCAGATCGCGATCAGAACCGCAAATACCGCAATGTACACCATGTCATAAGTCTTGCTACGAGTTGTTGTCTGTGTTGTCATAATAAAAAACCATGCCTTTCTGTCAGATGTCTTTTGTAAAAACCTCTGTTAGAATAGCATGGTGTTTTTCAATTGTCAACCTTTTTATAATATGGTTAACAATCGAGTAGATTCTCTGGTCAGGACTGCTTCATCGCCTTCTTATTCCGGTACATATCCTCATCTGCACGCTCACGCACCTTCTCCGGATCCGTATCATCCGCCGTGAATACAGCATACCCATAGGCAATTCCCACAGGAACGGGAATGATGTTCTTATGATTCAAGATCTCTACATCCTGATCGATCTTATGCATCACACGTTCTATCTTAAAATATCTTCCCTTCGGAATGATACAGCAGAATTCATCTCCGCCAATGCGATAACATTTCCCATAGCGTTCAAAATTGTCCTCTATGATATGTGCCGCGTTGATAATATACTCATCCCCTACCCTATGGCCATATTGATCGTTACACTGCTTAAGATTATTCAGGTCAAAGGTCACTATGACATACCCTTCAAAATCCTTCTCATTTTTCACAAAATAATCATAAGCATTTCGATTGTACATGCCGGTCATGGAATCATTCAGGGCAAACTGTTCCAGCTCCTCCACCCTGCGACCTTTTTTCAGCCGGGCAACCGTCTGTCTGGCGGATTCTATTCCCAGCACCACAATAAAGATCAAGAAAGAGATTCTGCCAAAGACACCTACATCATTGCTGGTTTTATAATAACCACTCACATCTACAATGGTAGCAAAAAATACAAGCAGCAGTGCCCCTACACATGCCTTCAGCCTCTGATCCAGCTGCCTTCTGGCAATTTTGCTACAGATGACCACCAGCAGGTATAGAATCATCAGAATAATCAACGCATGCGTCATCCACAGGCTTCTCCGGAACTCATATATCTCTGTTGCATTCAGTATATGCGTCAGGACGATCAATGCCAGATTAGCATTACAGATAATTCTACAAAACCAGTCATCCCTGATCTCCAGAAAGCTCTTCACAAACAGGATACAGGACATCGGCAACAGCATGAGCGTAGCAAATGCCAGATAAGAGCATCCCTGCCTGTTGGCCAGGAGCAGCGTTGCCACATCCGTCTCATTGGCCGACCATGTTCCCAGCAGGATGGAAAAAATACCCAGATACAATAAGGTTCCGTCGATCCGGCTTCCGCAGCGGATAACGATCCAATAAATACTAATATACAATCCTATCAGTATCACCATCATGCTGATGAGAAAGGCAGGCATTGCCCGGCGCATCACCCCACGATAAATATTATAGCCGCCACCGATATAAAACGTCTTCTGCTGACCTGCCGCTTCCGGATAACAGGGGGTGAACTGTACCTGCAAGCTGCTCACATTACTTGAAAACCTGACAATATTCCAGGTCCATCCCGGAGTATTTCCCCATATGCCGGGCACAGCATCCAGCCGGTAAATCAGCTTCCCATCTGCATACACCGCAATCTCCTGATGTGCCGAATAGAACACGATCGAGTTCGTCTCATCATCGTCCTGATCCAATATAAAATCATACAGCTCCCTGCCGTCATCCAGGACGCTGACTGCTTCCGGCGTACATGCCTGTAATGACTTTACCTCGGGCACACTGCCTGATGTACAGATCATGCACAGAAGCACCATAGCAAATACCACTGATACGATTATAATAAGCTTTCCCTGTTCCTTCTCCATTACTTCCCTCGATATCCAACTGTTTAGTACTATGGTACTAGCTTTCTTACCATTTGTCAACACAGGGTCGTATCAATCTCATGTTTGAAAATATTGTAATTCCGCTCATCCCGGGGGGAACAATAAATGGCCAGCTCTATCGTCTTGAAACACCTTCTGTATCGAGCGATCACATGGGAAAACGCAGCTGCCACAGCCTCCGGATCATTCTCAAAAGCTCCACAGCCGAACGCTCCCAGAATAACCACTTCATTGCCGCCCGCCACAGCCACATCCAGGATCCTGGTCAGGCGTTTCTCATGCAATGCCTGCTGCTGTGCTCTCGTCATCTTAACAGCATTATTACCGTCTCCGGGATTCATCCCATTGGCCGGAAGCAGACGCAGATTCGGTGCTGCACAGGTGATCACATTCACAGAATACCAATCTGATTCCGGAAGCGGTGCCGGTGCTGCGGTATCGGATTTGAATACAATGACTCCCGGCGTATAGATGCAGTCATCATTGTGGATCGGATCCTGCATATATCTGTGCGGAGAATAAAATCCAGCCCACATTTCCTTCGTATTCAGGCAGAAATACAGCGTAGAACAACGGCACAGACATTCCTCCTGGGCAGAGCTTCCCTTGGTCACACCACCTCCGGGATTCGTCGCTGAGGCAAAATTGTGCACACACACCCGTTCTCCCGGATATCCCGCAGCCGCTTCATAGCTTCGCTTTTTCGACACGATAATTTCCGCATCCTGCTCATATCTGTCAAAATTCTGTACAGCCTCCGGCATCAGATCTATGACTTCCATCATCTCCGGAATCAGCACCTGTTCTGCCACAGAGCGCTTCACTGCCTCCTGCAGTCCCGGATCTTCCTTTACTCTTTTTTCTGTATCCTGAAAAATTCTGACATTCTCATCCCTTGCCATGATCCATTTCTCCTTCCGTCTGGTCCGGTACCGGCACCGCAGATGCACTTTCTTTCTGCTCCAGCAGCAGTATCGCATAGTATACCAGCGTGTGCTTGTCATCCGGCTGACAGTCCCGGTGATAATGGCCGAAATACCAATGCCTGTAATGCAGCTTCTGCTCCAAAGTCTCCAGATAGTCTGTCAGCAGATCCGGAGCACAGGAGCGTCCCGTCCCGGCATTGATCCGGTCCTGCAGCGTGCTGGCACAACAGTGTGTGATCACATAATCTACCTCGTAGTGATATCGTTCCAGATTGCGCAGGCCCTCCTGCAGTTCTCCCTCTGTCGGCAGCTCCTGGGGCCACCAGCTTTCCCGCCATGCCATTCTTCCAGCGGATATTCCCCGATCATATCATAGTTTTCATGGTTTCCCTGTACCCACAGAATGGTGTAAGGTTTCTCCGCAAAATTTTTACAATGATACTCAAAAGTTTTATCCTTCGCCCAGCACAGTCCAAAATCTCCGCAGATAATGATGTAATCTTCTATTGTCAGTTCCATACCGGTTCTCCGTAATCTTTTCGCGGAAAATCTTGTGAAATCCCCGTGGGTATCTCCCGTTATGTAAATCATACTGCTCTCCCTGTGCACCTTCTCTTCCATTCCGCACTATGCGACATTTCCCCAGATATGACTAGAAGAGGGCACCAGGTCCTCTTCTACCAAAAGCTCCATCGGGCTTACACGATACAAAATAGCTAAAGCAATCAAATTGTCGGCCTGGGGAAAGCACTTTCCGGCTTCCCATTTATACACGGCCTGCGTGGATTCAAATCCCATGTATTCCATGACCTGCTTCACGGAGATCTTCCGCTCCTGACGGATTGCTCTCATCCGTGCGCCGCTGGCCACAATGTCAAAATGCGGTCTTTCCATCATACGCCTCCTTCCGATGCCGTACAGCATCCAGTTGCATATCAGTCTTTCCGTAGACTTTTACTATAACACAAAGAATCTCTTTTGCCTATTAACCGTTGGTTAAATTATCACAAAATTTCCTACCAGTACTGTTCTCCCCAGTATCTGGCCAGAATCCTCTCCATGTTGGCTCTCCCCACCGGGTTGGCCGTATGGATCTCCACCGGATAAAAGGTCTCACGTTCTGCCAGCCAGTCCAGCAGCCGGATGGCATCGCCGCCCTGATCCGCATAATCTCCCAGATCATGATCCAGATCCAGAGCCTCTATTTCGATCCCATTGTGCTCCGCTTCCGGGATCAACTGTTTTGCCTCGTTTACCGATCTTGCACCTTCGTACCCGTAGGGCACCGGGCGAAGGTCATCCAGCCATAGTTTCATAGTCCTCTCTCCCACATCATTTCCAGGTTATCTTCCGTTCCGGGCAACACTGCGCGTATCCTGTCCGGTAACAATATCACGCGTTTCCCGCACTGAGGGCATACCGCCGTATGGAATGTCTCTCCGGTCTCTACAGACCGGTATTTTTTGATCGTCGGTCCCTCTTCGACATCCATCCACATGAAACGATGGCTGCAGGAAGGACAAATCACTTCACATACCTACATTTTTGTTCCTCATCCTATGGGCTCTCTTGCTCTCTCCTTGCTGTAGGATAATATTAGCATACTGCATGGAAAGAAATACTGTTTCAGGTAAAGTTTACAGGAGTTATTCTATCATCCCCTGCTTTTTCAACCGGGCCCGTATGGCACCATAGGTCCTGTCATGCTGTCTTGCAATTTCTGCTATTTTCATCCCGAAACCAAATTCCCGCTTAAGTTCCTCGTCTTCCGCAGCATCCCAGGTGCGGCTGGCTCCCTCCGGTCTATTGTGGGCTCGGTTATATTCTGTGCGATCGAAGGTACCTTTCTGCGATTCTGCTTCTGGTAATCCTGCAGCCTCTTCTGCCGTCTCACAGATCTCCATGTCTCCTTGTTTCTCCCGGTATTCCCTGATTGCTGTAAGAAAACGCTGTCCATATTTCTCATATTTTGCCTGTCCCACACCGGATACGTCCAACATGGTTCCGCGGTCTTCGGGCAATTTTACACACATATCTATTAACGTTTTATCACTGAATATAATGTAGGGAGGCACTGCCTCTTCTCTCGCGATCTCAAGCCGTAGTCCCCGCAGAAGTTCAAACAATTCAAAACCCTCCCCGGTAAGCATATCTGTGTTTCTACGTCTGCTGCCTCTCTGCTGTCTACGGGAAGGTTCTTTTTCCTCATACATTTTCACCAAAATTGTGGCATTTTCAAGCTCTGCTAAGGTCTTGTTGCCGATTTTCAGGACACTGTACTGGTCGTCTGTCTGATATAAATATCCCTCCACGATCATCTGATGGATCAGCGACTTGATTTCTTTTTCGCCCAGATCTTTAAGACTTCCGTAAGATTTGTAATGTATCGTCCCCAGTTCTTTCAGCCGTGCCCTGTTCGCTCCCAACAGTGTCCCGACGACTACCGCCTGCCCGTATCTTCCCTTCGTCTCGCTGACGCAATCGAGTACCGCCTTTGCCTCCGCAGTCATATCCACCTCGTGATACTCTCTATGGCAGTTTCCACAGTTATCACAGGGGGACGTCACCTTTTCTCCGAAGTAGGTGAGAATATAATTTCTAAAACAGGAAGTGGTCTGGCAATATCCCTCCATGATCTGAAGGCGTCTGGCATCCCTCTGCCGGATCGGCTCGATATCCTCCGGTGGAACTTCCGAGAAATCCTTATGTTCCAACAGAAACTTATCGATCATAACATCCCTGGCCGAGAACAGCAAAATGCATTGAGGAGGCTCCCCATCTCTTCCGGCACGCCCGGCCTCCTGATAGTAATTCTCCATACTCTGGGGCATATTGTAGTGAATGACATATCGGACATTGGATTTATCGATTCCCATACCAAAGGCATTCGTGGCCACGATCACCGGAAGTCTGTCATAGATAAAATCCTCCTGACTTTTCTTCCTTGCCTCTGTGTCCATTCCCGCATGGTATTTTGCTACCGGAACCCCTCTCTTCCACAGAAGTTCATACACTTCGTCCACATTCTTTCTTGTGGCACAATAGATGATCCCACTCTCCTCCGCATGCTTTTCCACATATTCTATGATAAAATTATCTTTCTTCCGAATACTTTCGACCCTGTAATACAGGTTTTCCCTGTCAAATCCCGTCACAACGATCTCCGGGTTCTGCAGTCCTAAGACACAGACAATATCCTCCTTGACTTCTTCCGTAGCCGTAGCTGTAAATGCACTGAGGATCGGCCGGGGCTCCAGTCTGTTCACAAAGTCAACTATCTTCAGATAGCTTGGGCGGAAATCCTGTCCCCATTGGGAAATACAATGAGCTTCATCCACCGTGACCATGGAAATCTCTGCTCTTGCTGCAAACTGCCCAAACTCCCATGTTTCCAATCGCTCCGGTGCCACGTAGACAATCTTATATGCCCCTTGTGCCGCATAATTCAATGCCTTGGAAATCTGCGATTCCGTAAGGGAGGAATTGATATATGCAGCCCGGATTCCTGCCGCATTCAATGCTTTTACCTGATCCTGCATCAACGAGATCAGCGGGGAGACCACAATCGTAATCCCCGGCAGCATCAATGCCGGCAGCTGGTAACAGATGGACTTGCCCGCACCGGTGGGCATAATCGCCAGAGCATCCCGCCCACTCAGGATCGTATTCACAATGCGCTCCTGCCCTTCCCGGAAGGACGCATAGCCAAAGTATTTTTTTAAGGTCTCTAATGTATTTTTATTCATTAAACCTCTCAATCATTTTCTATTTCCGTATCGGATAAATAGTCCCGCAATCGTTCATGCACACATTCCTGAATCTTTGCTGCCGTTTTTCTTGCCTTTGCCATTCCAATGCCTATCTTTTTCGCTACCGAAAGAAGATCCTCCATTCCAGGATCTACACCATTTCCATTTACTGTTGTTGCATGCTCTCCACCAATAGAATTGGAATACGTGAGATCATATGCTGGAGAAAGTATCCATCGCTTCTCCCTATCCCTGTATATATAGGAAAAATTCTTGGAATGATCATCTCTGTTATGTGCGAAAACATTGAAACACATAAGACGGTAAAGTTTCTCGCACTCCTCCATGGATTTCGTAAGCTGAAGAGTTAGTTTCATAAGAATATCATAGTCCAGATTGGGAATTCTGTGAGACGTCTCAAGAATTGCCGCTGCCGAAAGGAAGAGAAAATGGGCTGATCGAGAATCCCTCCTGTAACCATTCATCACTATACGCAAACGCCGCAAGCCGGTTTTGATATAATGCCATTGTTCCGACCTTCCGGTCATGATAATATACATCCAGCTTATTCAGTCTGTCCATGAAGTATCTCCTCTATGGAATCAAATGGTACCTCCTCAAATAAAGCTTCCAGCTCTCCCTCCACTCCAAGAGCTATTGCAAGTTTTGTAAAAGACTGCAGTGAAATCTCTCCGGTCTGCTCAAAACGCTTCAACGATCCGAGACTTACACCTGATCTGACCGCAAATTCCTTTTGGGAAATTTTCTTTCTCTTTCGAAGCTGTACTATTCGCTTTGCAAGTTCCATATTTATTTCTGCCCATGTTTTTTGATATAAATTAACCATGCTAATATTTTATCCATTTTCCATCAAAATAGCAAGAAATAGATAAAATATTATCCCTTTTATATAACGATTCCGTTGCAGTGATCTACTTCATGCTGGATGATCTGGGCTGTCCAGCCGGTGTATTTGCCATGCTGTTTCCTGAAATTGCTATCCAGGTAATCCACTTCAATCTCTTCGTATCTCGTGCAGGGTCTCACACCTTCCAGTGACAGACATCCTTCCTCTGTCTGGTACGGACGCAGCTTTTTCGTGATCACCGGATTGATCATGGCAAACTGAAACGGGCCTGCTGCCACTGCAATAATATTTTTCCGAACCCCTATCATATTTGCCGCCATTCCGACACAATGATCCAGATTCGCTCTCAGAGTATCCAGCAGATCTGTCACTACCTGTGCGTCCGCCTCCATGGCATTCTCGGATTTCTGTGCAAGAAACATCGGGTCTCTCATAATTGTTCTAATCATCGTCATATTCCTTCACGTTTCCTCAGTTCCAGCCCTTCCATACCTCCGGGCAGTAACCAATCGTAGACTGTTTTCCGTTTCTGACAATCGGTGTGCGGATCACCGATGGATTCTCCAACACCTTTGCCAGCTTGTCCTCTTCCGCAATGTACTTAATAAGCGCCAAGGTGTCCTGATCCTT
This sequence comes from Lachnospiraceae bacterium GAM79, assembly GCA_003584705.1. GTDB lineage: Bacteria > Bacillota > Clostridia > Lachnospirales > Lachnospiraceae > Acetatifactor > Acetatifactor acetigignens. The sequence continues at coordinate 895,192 of AP018536.1, read as the reverse complement.
CCCTTCCCAGTTGACCATGTTCTCCAGGCCGCCGTTCGCCTGCGCAACGGAAGTAAACTCTCCCTTGCTCATGCCTTTTTCCTTCATGTCGATGAATTGGTATTTGATGCCGCGCTCCTTGAAAAAACGCTCGGCCTTCTTTGTATCGTTGCACTTTTTTGTGCCAAAAATCTGGATGTTCATTTGAATCTCCTGCTATCTTATTCCATACTTCTCCTGCATTGCATTCATTACTTCCGGATCATCTAATGTTGCAATCTTGTCTGCGTCCCCTCCGGCATGGTGATCTTTTCCTTTTTGTTCCAGTATTGAGCTGCCTGTTCAAATTGTTCGTGGGTCATAATGCCATCTCCATACTCCTGAAATTCACACTTTTATTCCAGAAAAACTTAATAAAAACCTGTTCTGTATATTCTTTTAAACTTTTGCGTCAAGTCTTCGCCTTCCGTCTCGAAAGCATGCCTTACGGCCTTATTATATACCAGTTTCCCCGTTTCGACATCATATTTTCGGATTCTGCTGTTATATACGAAGACCAGCCGATTGCCCCTCAATAATATTTTTTGCAAGCGTTTGGTAATCACTCCCTGATGTGGAATAGGTTCCAATTCCCCTCTATATTGCCACTCTCCGTTGGCGAACCGAAATAAAAATACCCCGGCCCTCAGTCCTCTTGCCACCAAAACTAACACCATACCGCTGCAGTCAAAAACAGCCCCGCTCATGTATGTCAAAAACATTCTGGAACAGCTGCAACTGTTTGCTGTTCTATCAATAATATTGACCTTCCTGCCCTCGCGGACAACCTGCCACTTTCCATCCTCAGAGGAAGCCAGTACCTTCCGATGCTTAACATTTGCCTTGGGCTTTTCCCCCTTATTATCCGCCAATAATGTTACAGGAATCGTATCCGTCCGAAAAATCATGACTTGATCTTTATTTATCCCAAAGGTATTGATAAAAGTCTGTACCCGCTCCAGATCTCCGGTTCCATAACAGCCAAAGAACCATTGCATCCGGTTCCTGTCTTTATTACACTTTATGATCTCTGCAAAATAATCCCAGTCCACCGGATACAGCGAATGCCCTATGGTGACTATCTGCCGGATATCCGCTAATCCATCAAAAAAAAGGCTGATTGCTCTGAATGATCTCCTTACATTTTTTCGTCAATGTATCATCAGCCTCCACGACCATCTGCAAAGCGATCTGCTGCACATCGTATAATAGCTGGGCATGCTCATCCAGATTATCGACTGCAGAGTAATCATCTTCAAATTCATAGGCCGCATCATTAGCTCCCGGAATATGCCCCAGAATCAACCTTTGCCGTCCCCTTCCGGTCTTCTTCCGACAGCCATGGATATAGCAAATATTCCCGGCATCCGCGCCATACAAATCTTCCACGAATTCCGTATAATTAAAATTTAATACTTTCCCGTCTTTGATCACATTGCATAACGGTCTGTCATTCGTATTGGTATGCAGACTGCCGATCCATTTACGGAACCGGTCCATTAATTCCGTTGACATGGAAATAATCGGCTCCACCACCATTTCTGCGGACATATAGATCTCGGCCGCACCTGCATCCTCATCGTATGCCCCATTTATGTCCAGAAAATTATCTATGATATACGGCTGACACATAGCCTCTATGTTGATTTTCCCCAATGCCCCTTCAAAATCCGCCCACAGGTCATCGGTTTTCAGATATTTTTCCAGATAAAACCGGACCGTACTTCTTTTTCCCAGAGTCCTGCTGAAATCGTAATAGCTGGATCTGACGCCATGTAGCATATCAAATCCGTTGCCAATCACATAAAGAGAACCCTCCTTAACAGATTCCCCCATCTCTTCCAGAGATAACAGATTCCATTCTTTCAGATTCTCTTCAAAATTTTGACTGCTTTGAAATTCTTCGTTGGTCATATATAATTCTTCTTATCCTCAAGACATACAGCTTTTGATCTTATCAATCAGTGTCACATCCGCCGGAAGCCACTGTACGGAATCCAGTTCTTCCTTCGTCAGCCACCTGGCGGCTTCCGCCTCAAAAAAAGTAAATGTCAAATTTTACGCCTTGACTAACTTTTTATGAGTAAGCGCCAAATATTCCCGCGGCTAGCCCAGAACCACCTCTAAATCCATAATTATAGTTAGACTATTTCACTACAACAACTACAATTATGGAGGACAACATCATGGCAAATATCCGTAAACCCCGTGTTCCCAAAGAGGAACAGCTGAAACTTATCAATGAATGCCGCTCCAGCGGCATGACAGATATCGACTGGTGTCGTGAGCACGGCATCGCTGTCAGCACCTTTTATTACTGGATAAAACAGCTTCGCAAGGAATCAGCTCAGATCCCGGAACCAGCTTATGGTCATTCTGAGAATCCCCGTCCCAGACTGGATGTGGTTCCCATTGATATCATACCGGAACACTTTTCGCTGCAATACAACGATCCGTTCCCTGATACTTACCATACTTTAGAGATAATTCTTGGCTCTGCTACGATCCGGGTCTCTGATAAGACGGATCCGGAACTGCTGTCCCGAACCCTGCAGATCCTGAAGGCAGTTGTATGTTAGGCGATATCTCCGGACTGGAACGGATCTACATTGTCTGCGGCTATACCGATATGCGCAAATCCATTGACGGCCTCTGTGCCGTGGTGGAAGATCAGCTGAAACTGGATCCGGCATCCAGTGCGCTGTTTCTGTTCTGCGGCAGGCGCAGAGACCGGATCAAAGCCCTGTTCCGTGATGCTGACGGTTTTGTACTGATCTATAAAAAGCTGACGGTACATGGAGGATACCAGTGGCCAAGGAAACAGTCCGAAGTCAGAAATCTGACCTGGAGAGAGTTTGACTGGCTCATGTCCGGTATCGATATCGACCAGCCAAAGGCTCTGAAACCGGAATAAAAACATGCACAGAAAAATGCCTGTAAACAGCATATTTTCAGCATTTTTCAGGGGTGATTATCCTTTAGGAAAACTGCTTTTTCTGGTATAATAAAGGTATCAGAACCAAGGAGAAAAAGCATGGCTTCCAGTGCAAAGGACATTCAGCTGCGAGAGCTGATGGATACCGTTTCACAACTGAAGACAATGATGGCTGAACAGACAGAGCTGATCCGTTCCCTCAGAACAGTCATTGATGAAAAGACTGCCCATGAAGCAGTGCTGCAGGAACAGGTGGACTATCTGACGAAGAAGCTTTTCGGCACCTCCAGTGAAAAGACACACTCTGACATCCCGGGACAGCTCAATCTGTTCAACGAGGCAGAGGCAGAACAGGACCCTTCCCTTCCGGAAGAAGACTGCATTGAGGAACCCAGCCCCAGAAAGAAAAAGGCGACCCATGCAGAACTTTTCAAAGGTCTTACGGTACATAAACAGGTGATACCTCTGGCAAAGGAAGATAAGATCTGTCCGGTATGCGGTACACCCATGGAACGCATCGGGGAAGAATACGTCCGCAGGGAGCTGGTATTCACACCTGCCAGATGTGAGATCTATGAGTACTATACGGAAAGCTATGGCTGTCCCAACTGCAAGGATGGAAAAGGTGATACCGAAAAAGCTGTGATCATCAAATCCAAAGCAGCACCGGCACTCATTGGGAAAGGTCCTGCTTCCCTTTCTACAGTTGCATGGACGATCTACCAGAAGTATGCGAACGGCATGCCACTTTACCGTCAGGAGAAGGACTGGAAGGAATACGGGGCAGCCATCAGCCGTACGACCCTTGCAAACTGGATCATCTACAGTGCGGAACATTATTTCCGTCCACTGTACGATTACTTCCATCGTCAGCTTCTACAGAGGGAGTTCCTCATGGCAGACGAGACCCGGGTACAGGTCCTGAAGGAACCCGGGCGGAGTGCTGAAAGCCAGTCATTCATGTGGCTGTTCCGCACCGGGGAAGATGGTCAGCCTGTCATTCTTCTATACGGATACACTCCGACAAGAAGCGGAAACAATGCGGCAGACTTCCTGGATGGCTTTCAGGGTTATCTGGAAACCGATGGCTACCAGGGCTACAATAAAGTGTCCGGCATAAAGCGCTGTTCCTGCTGGGCACATATCCGCAGATACTTCGTGGATGCCATTCCGAAAGGAAAACAGCTGGATTACAACCAGCCGGCAGTACAGGGTGTCCACTACTGCGACCGTCTGGCAAGACTGGAAAGCACCATTACCAGCAAATGCGGGACGGATTATGAAAAACGCAAACAGATGAGTCTCGAGAAGGAAAAGCCGGTTCTCGAGGCCTTTTGGGCGTGGGTCGACAGTCAGAATCCCACCCGTAACACTCGCCTGGACAAGGCGCTGACCTATGTGAAGAACCGTCGGGAGACTTCCATGACTTATCTGGAAGACGGACGCTGCAGCTTCACCAATAACCTCAGTGAAAATACCATCCAGCCGTTCACGGTCGGTCGCAAGAACTGGCTGTTCAGTGACTCTGTGGAAGGTGCACAGGCCAGTGCCATTACATACACGATGGTGGAGATGGCGAAGGCACACAACTTAAATATCTACGGTTACCTCAGCTATGTTTTGGAGCAAAGGCCGGATGAAACCTGGAGTGATGAGCAGCTTGCAGAACTGGCACCCTGGAGCGAAAAACTCCAAACTCTAAAAATATGAGAATGAATTTGTAGTAAAGTGTTCCAACTCAAAATGAGTTGGGGCAAATTTATAGCTACCGTTGGATTATTTGGCGCTTACTTTTATGATACACCCTAAAAGGTCCAAAAAATATTAATTTTTAGAGCAATTTAAAGCGCATCAATCATTTGCCTCACACTGACCGCAGTTCTAACCGGATAAACACCATCCAACAGTATCGGAATAAACGAGCAGATACTACAGTCGAACAACGGCTGGCCAAAAATGGCATTTCTAGATGATCATACGTAATCACCAAACAACCATCGCATAATTTAACATTTCCTTAATTTTTCCATGTACATTTAAAATTTTTCTTATGTTTTTACTCTTACAATTATAACCAAGAAACTTGTCAGTGATTTTCGTCCCCCTAACACCTCTCATATATAAAATGCATAAGTAAATATATATATTTTGCTGTATTCTGTAATAAATTTTCTGTATGTAAAATTTCATTTATAATGATACTCTAATGCTGTTGTTTTCAAAAAATCTTCAAGTAGAACCGTGAAATATGTTGATTATATATTTTAGGTTCTTTACCATACAGTCTTCTTCCATGCATAGTTCTCCTTGTTTCTTAACTATATTAATAATAAAAAATCTCCCTCCCTATATAATCAAGTGTTTTTCCTTTAAAATCAAGGAAATTTTTATGGGTTACTCTCAGCAGAATAAGCCATAGGAATGGATATTTTTCCGTATCTGGTACAAAAGTAGAATTATAGGGTATACAAAATAAAACGTCTTCCTTTTTCGCTTTACATGGCCTTGTGTATGCCCTTACTTCTACGGCGACGTACCTCCCGTGTCTACCAGGATCATCTCACACTTTCGGAGAGTCCTAACTTCCTTCGTTCCGCCTATCCATATCCAGGGTGCCGGCTTAGCTCCTGTAGACAGCATTCAAAAAAAGTTTGTCATATTAGCTTCTAACCCCCTTCTCTTTGTCTAATCGTGTTCTTCACATGCTCTCATCTTCTCATCAAAAATTGTTTCTTCAATTACCCTTATGCAAGCATCCGTGTCTTTCTTTATTTCATTGCCCCAGAACCGAATCACAGTCCATCCGAGAAATAATAATTCCTTATTGATTTCGTCATCCCTCTCACGGTTTCTAGATATTTTGCTGATCCAGAAGTCACTGTTATTGCTTTTTTCTAACCGCGGTTTCAAAACTTCCCAATCTTTTCCATGGAAAAATTCTCCATCGCAGAAAACAGCAATCTTATACTTGGTTAATACAATGTCCGGCTTTCCTGGAAGCTCTTTGTAATTTTTGCGGTACCGATATCCTCTCGCCCACAAGGCTTTTCTAAGAATAACCTCTATTTTTGTATCATTCGACTTGATATGCTGCATATTCTTTTTGCGCTGTTCTGGTGTTAATACGTCCGTCATAACAACACTCCCAATGAACAAATGTCAACTGTGTCAAGTTTTATTTCTAACTTAATTTCCTTACATAATTTTCTCCGACAAACCGTCATTTAACGGCGATGTTAACACGGCTGCCCCTTGAACATTTTAATAATCTGCTTCTTCCCTATCAGGCATTATCTTTTAAGCTTCTTCATTCATTTTGGGCTGAGGTCTTATTATCTCTAATAGTCTAAAACTATCCATTTCTATATATTTTACTTTATCAATAATAAAATGTCCGCTTTCCAACTGCATACTAATGAAGTGAAAGAAATCAATACCCAGCAAATTTATTTTCACCTTATGCATGATGAATATAATTTTTTATCAATGCTTCTTTTTCATTTTCGGATGACCAATGCTGTCCCACATGTACAACTATAATTGCATTCTTTCTTATCTCTTCCTTCCCCCACGAAAAATGTAATCGTTTGTCACTATGCTTCTTCTCAATCTTAAAATGCGGAATACATGATATCTCTGTATGAAACTCTCTGTTTTTCTCGTCTTTCAATAATATTTTCTTTTTGAATGTTCCTGATTCATTACTTCCTTTTCCCGAGCACGTAACACCAGACTTTGCCTGTAGTACCTCCAATAATTCCTGTTCCGAATATTGTTTTCTTTCCTCATCCATTAATTCATCTAACGTTTCTAACGCATTTATTATATCAAGTTTATTGTCCTGAAAAGATCCTATTTGTTCAGCATGTATAAATGAATCTTCCGTAAACATAAGATTGGGAAAGCATCTTTCACTCCATTCATACAAATCATTATATGTAAAATCATTTATCATTTGTAAATATACTTTGGGAAGGTCCTCCATTTTTTCTGCACAAAGCATTCTTTTCTCTTCTTGAAATCCACTTTTATCAAACGTTACATAACCAACCTTATCTTGAGAAAACAATTCTGTATAAGATTCATCTACACCTGATGTTTGCAATACTATCTGCCTTAACAAATCTATTTCATGCTTTCCCTGTTCGAACAAGTAGTCATAAATCGTTTTTCCATTTCTGTCCTTTGTTGTATAAAAATCATTCGGAATAAAAAATTTATCACCATTACTTTTGATCCTATCTATAACCAGATCTACATGATTAATATTAACCTCATTTAAACTTACTATATTATTTAGTGGGCTTAAAACGAATTTTACTGTTTGCATAATTTTATCTTTAGTAACTCCCTTAAATCTTCCATCGATTGATCAAAAAACTTAGCAGGCCAACTTGACAGTTCCCCTACATCATTTACTGTAATATTTTCATGCTCATATCTTCCACCCGATCTACTAAAAAAAATAATTCCCATCTCTTCATTATGACCAGTATTTGCCATCTCAATTCTGCATCCATCGATAATATGTTCACTATGTGTTTCGATCACAATTTGAACACCATTTTCTGCAATTAATGCTAAAAATTTTCCTAACATTGACTGACTATAAGGATGAAGATGTGCTTCCGGATTTTCTATTATAATCAATGCATTTTTTTTGGTGGTCGCTATTAACGCTTGGACAATTATAGGGAGCACATATGTTACGCCAAATCCAGTCGCTGTAGCCCCAAAAAAATCTCCCCCTGTATTGTATTCAACAGACGCAATCCCTTGAGATACATTTACTTTTGTAGAAATCTTTGTATCAGGAACAATAATTCCCAACCACTCTTCAACATTTGCTGAGAATCTCTTAATTTTGGCAATTTCGACATCCCTCGGTAATGAAATATCCGGATTGCTCATAAGCATTTTATCCATTTGCTCTATGACATATATTACATTTTCTCCATGTATTCCAACATAACATGAATCATTATATATTTGATTTGCGAGTCTTGGTCCAATTCTTTCTGCATTCAAATAATACAATTCTGTTTTAATTAATTCCTTATTGCCTTGGACATCTAACACCATCTCTTCAGTCTCATTTACAGAGTAATTTAAGATCCTTTCTACACCATCTACCGTTGTCTCAATAGAAAAGCCGCCGGTAACACTTTCGGGAGAAATCAGATTCAATGCGACCCCTAAGTTATTCCCCATAACATTTAACGTATTTATGCTTGACATTTTTTTACCCAACACAAGATATTGCATTAATAATGCCTGTATAACTGATGATTTTCCAGCACTATTTTCCCCTGCCAATATAGTTAGTTTTTTCAAATCCGATTCAAACGATCTATGACATTTATAATTCTTTAGTTTAATATGCTCTATTCTTCCGTTACACATCTATCGATCACCTCTTGAATAATTTCAAAATTTAACAAAACATTTGATCTATCTCCTGTTCCCCCAGAAATTGATTTATCAAATTTTTTATCTTGAAGTTGAACTGCTAAGGTTTTTATTGCACGCTCCCTGCACATGTCTAAATTCATATTTTGATACTTATCATTTGCCAGCACAACTGAAACCGACATAAACAAAGCCTTATTAATTAAATCTTTTTTTACACGAACTTCTCCGTTTTCTTCATAAATTTTCACAAATGCATATTTTCCAAACAATGCTTTACATCGCTTCATAGAAGTTTTAAAAGCTGTAAAAATTTCTTCCAACTGATTATCATCCAGTCTGGCTAATTCTCCTATTTCATCATCCAATAATTTTGAAATTTTGGAATAGTAATAAGGCTTTAAACATCCCTTCTGATAATCATATAATCTGTATAATGCAATAAATCGCAAAAATAGTTCTTGTGAATCCATTCGGATGTCATTTATTTTATGCCTTGTTGCTTCCAAATACTCCGTACTGCTTACACCTGTCTCTAAATAATCTCGAATCCTCTGTGTACAGATAGCATTTCTCATCTCTTGAAGAGTCAGGTTTACTCCTCCAGTGTTAATCCTTCTAAAAATATCATAAATTACCCTATGTGGAGATCTCGCATCCAAAATATTAATTGCAAGCTGAGTCCTATATATTCTTTGTTGATACTTAATATCCAATTCACTAAATTTTCTTTTTCCACATATATCATTCAAATATTCCAAATTGCTAAGCCTAAACCCATCATTTATGTACTCAAAAATCGTCAATAGTCTTTGCTGACCATCTATTACTTGAAATAGACTGTCTTCGTTTTCATAAAAATAAAATGCAGGAATAGGGATTCGTAGCATTAAGGATTCAATTAGTAATGACTTTCTCCTTAATTCGTTCCAAACAGGTTTTCTTTGAAAATTTGGATTCGTATCCAGTAATTTTGATTGATATAACTCATATATGTATTTTACCGATAACATTTGCTGGTCAATTCGAATTTTATCAGCATCAAATGGCTGTTCATTCCCCCCAACATCATCATCTGAATCGTCCTCTAATTCTCCACTTCCTTCAATTCCCAATGATTCCTCTATTAGTTTCTCAACATTCATAAAATTAGCTTTCCACTTCTCTTTTTTTGCAAAACCAAGAATCGGAATAGAATTATCATTTTCTGAACACACGAACCATATATCATCCGGTTCAATGTTATATCTATTTATAATCTCAGATGTGAAATATATAGACATTTCCTCTTTATTGCGTTTAGCATAATAGCATGCTAATTCAACCTCACGGTTATCATTTAAGATTTTAAATTTTATCTTGTGTTTAATTTCATCTTCTGGCGTTGAAAAGTTTCCTTTCCCAATCATTAAAATCAGTAATTCTCTAATGTCTTTTTTTACATTAAAGGTTGCACGCTTTAATTCACTTTCAGTAATAGTTGTATATGCCCCCGCCGAAACAGAATACAAATCACATAAATTCTTAGTAAATACTCCTGTATCACTCATTAATCTCACACCTCTTTTCTTCTAAATGAAGGCACTCGCTTATCATAGAATTAGCAAGTGCTCTTATAACTGGCACTGCCACCGAATTACCAAACTGCTTATATGCCCTTGTATCTGATACCGGAATAATAAATTCTTCCGGAAATCCCTGTAATCTTGCACACTCTCTCGGAGTAAGCTTACGTGGTCTCATCCCCTTTCCTTGGTCTATCAGAATTTCGCTTCCATCTTTGTAATATCTCGCGCTTAATGTATTTGTATACTCCGATTTTGAAGTAAACAATGAGTATCCAAATCCATTGCCCTTCCTTTTGTGTTCCTCTTTTCTTCTTTTGTGTCCTTCATACAGTCTCTCACTAATTGTATATTTAGGATCAACCTTTTTTTCCAATATATCCCCTAAACATGTTTTTGTCTTTGGAGGAACTGGGAATTTAAACTCATATTCACCCCGTATGTTATAATATCTTTTATCGAAACCAACAATATATATTCTTTCTCGATTCTGCGGAACTCCAAAATCACCAGCTCTTAGCACGGCAGAAGAAACCGAATAATCCAATGCTCTCAGATGTTCTTCTATAACCCAGTATGTTCTTCCATTATCATGCCCCTTTAATTGTTTTACGTTTTCAAGAAGGAAGGCTTTCGGTCTTTTTTCACTAATAATACGTTCAATATCAAAAAAAAGCGTTCCCCTTGTATCCGAAAATCCCTTATGCAAACCTGCCTGAGAAAATGGTTGACAAGGAAATCCTCCAAGAAGTATGTCAAAATCTGGAATGGTTTTTTCATCCACTTCAGTAATATCTCCTGCTATTTCTCCCCCAAAATTTATTTTATATGTTTTTTGCGCAAAAGGATCCCACTCTGAAGTGAATACACATTTCCCTCCCAATTCTTGAAAAGGTATTCTAATTCCTCCAATTCCCGCAAAGAGATCAATGTATCTAAAGCAAGGATCTTCTATTTCATTTCTATATGGCGTATATGTTGCAAAATTCATTATCTTCTCATACTGGCTTTTGGGTAATTTCTCATCCCCCGCTTCCCACTTTCTCCAAAGTTTATCCCCTTCTTTTCCTAAGCCTATGGCATCAGACATTTCTTTTACAGAAAGCCCCAACTCTTCTCTATGTGCTCTTATTTTTTCAGCCTGTACCATTTATTTGTCTCCGTTCTGTTGCTTTCTTATTAATTCTTTTAATTCTTCCGGTTTCATAGGCGGATTTGTTCTATGTAACATTGCATGACAATTCGGACACACCGGAATAAGATCCTTCACGGGATCTAGATAATATTCTCTTCCAAATGATGAAACCATTTGTATGTGATGCACATGTATAAATTTATATCCAATTTTTCCATATTTATCCTCAAAATCAAACCCACATATTTTGCATAAATACCCATTTGCTGCCAAGCATAATTCTCTATTAGCCGGATTGCGTTCGTATTTGTTTGTTAAAACCTGTGAAACTTTTCCTTCTAAATATTTTTGTTCATTATCTACGTCCTCCAATGTAAGCAAAGCCATCATTAAGCCCACAGCAAGTTTTGACCATTCAATCAAATAATCTTCAGATGCCTTATCACCTTCATCTAAAATCTGTGTTGCCCTTAATTTAAACTGCTTCCAATCATCCCTCCAGAAATCAGAATCAGCTTCATTACGACGGATTTGATTTAAAATAAAATCCGTTTTTGCTTTTTTCTGAAACAAATGAACATATTCAACAAAAACATGTCTTTTTGCTTCATCTGCATTTTTCATTTCACAAAGCATACGAGCTGCATATTTCTGAGGAAAAATCTCTATAATCATTCTTACTGCCTGTTTTATTGTAATTGTAATCTCAAATAATTCCTCCAAATCATTTTCTGGAATTATTGTATAAACAAGATCTGTAAATACATCTTTACATGATACTTTAAATGGAATATCATACAAGTCCTGAAGCGATTCTTTTATCTTTTGGCAAATATTATCCATTCTTATTCATCATCCTCTTCCGGATCCGGTAGATCAGCGACTAATTTCTTTAGAACCCTCGAAACAATAATTCTCATTTCTTCATAATGTTCCTTATCAAGTTCATTTATTGTGTTTAATTCAGCTTCTGATAATGCCCATAATAAAGCATCCATTCCTGTCACCATAACATTCTGTGTTAAAACAGGAGAATATACCTTTTGATAATATGGATGACTCTGATTTATCAATACGGCATGTTTTCCATCAACTAACGCCGGCATCCACAGCTGTCCATACTCCAGGTCATCCTTCGGAATTACTCGTGTTTGTCCTGTTTTCTGTGAATGGACAACAGCTAACTTATGTGAAAATGTTCCGTTCGGATTTGTAATCTGAACTTCATTTGGAATCTCTGTTTCAGTTACCTTTGCCCCTTCAACTGTTTTTGCCTTTTCCTCAATGTTTCTATTAGACTCAGCATGTGCGTCACGCTTTTCAGCACGTTGCAAAACATTCTTCGCAGTTCCATGTCTGTATCTATCCTCAGCAGCTCTTCTGGGTGCAGGAATAAATTTCGTTTTTATATGATCCATTATTTCTTCAGCCGGAAGAATACGTGATTTTTTTATATCAACATTAAAAGCAGCATCCAATTCATGATCAAACGAAAACTCCACTCTCAATAATGATCCATGAGGTTCATTAATAAACATTCCCAGCCAATCACCATAGTGAATTAGTCTATTCTCACGATACACATAAAATCCTTGCATATCATTGCTAATACGAGCATCCTTCATCGCCTTCGAAGTAGAAAAGCTATCTTTATTTGGCAGCATAAATGCACGCATTGTGAAACAAGGACATGTTCCATCTGGCATATCAACCTCAACCGTATCTTCTGCTAATAATTCCGTTAATTCTTCTTTCCTTGCAAACGGATCCCACGCCTCAATATTCACATCATTTATAGTTATATTTACATTAGCAGCCCGATTATCATCTTGATCAAGAAATCGTTGATATACCATAGACACATGAAACTGCAATTGGTCAATCTTTCTATTCAATGCATTTCTTGCTGAACCAATCGCATTATAACTTTTTAACAGTCGGTCAACGCGTTCCCATACAATCAGCGTTCCCGTTCCATTCTTCGATGTTGTATCTAAAAGAATCTGTTCTTCTTCAGAAACTTCCGGAAGTTTAAGACTCCACTCATGCGAAGAAGCTACAAAATCTAAATCCCATTGTGCTTTTCTTGTAATGTTATCCTCAGCTCTAGACACTACTGACAGTGCTCGGCAAAATGCCGTAGATGCCGTTTTTAATCCTAATCCAAATTTGCCGAGACTACTTAAATCATCTCTGACCTTAGATCCATATGTCATCGCATTAATGAGTCCCTCCATATTCATACCATCACCATTGTCAGCGATATAAACTGTAATCTCTCCTTTAGGGTTCATATTAATATGAATATCTATTTGTGTAGCATGAGCCGCAATTGAATTATCTATAATATCTGCCATTGCGGTATTAAAGTTATAACCTGTATCTCTAAGTCCTTCAATAACTCTTTCTGGATCTGGAGGACATACAACCGGATCCTGGGTTCCCATACCCCCTATTGGACTTATCGATCTTATAGTTTTGATCATATTTCTATTCTCCCTTCCTCGTTGGTGATATTACCAATGCAGCAATCAAATCTTTTTTATTTTGTTCTCCTTCTGTACCAACTACGGCCACATCAGACATTTCTCTTTTCTTCTCAATTCTTTCATTTACAATTTGCTCAATTGTATTTTCATAAAACAAACGATAGATAAAAACATTTTTTGTCTGTCCCCGGCGATAAGCTCTCGCAGATGCCTGATCCTCCAATGCCGGATTCCATTCCAAATTATAATGAATAACATGATTTGCTGCTGTTATGTTCAATCCGGTTCCCGCAGCTCTTGGATTCAATATCAAAAGAGCGCTTCCCTCATACTCTGTAAACTCATCAATAATAATTTGTCTTTTTTCCACCGAAGTAGAACCATTTATCTTTTTCACAGGAATACCAAAGCGAGCAGGAATATCCTTTTCTAAAATTTCAAACATCTTTTGATATGAAGTAAATAAAATAACTTTTTCTTTTAACTGAACAATTTCATTAACGATTTCACACATTCTTTGATATTTAATTGAACTCCTATATATATCTCCTTTGAAATCTTCTCTGCAAATTGCAGGGTGTGTACAAAACATTCTCAATTTCTGTAAAGTCGCAAGTTCCAATCCACCCGTCGCTGACTGCTCCCATATTTCCTTTCGATAATCTTCATATTTTATTGCTTCTATTTCTGACATACCCAGCGGTTGTGGTATAATTACCTTCTCGGGTAAATCTGTTGCCACATTACATACTCTCCTCCTAAGCATTATAGGAGACAACAACGGTTCCACCTTATCTGCACCACAAATATCATCTGAAATATACTCTTTATATTCCAACTCGCTCCCCAGACTTCCTGGCAGAACAAAGTCCATTAGTGACCAAATATCTGTTACATGATTTTCAAATGGCGTTCCTGTAACTGCTATACAAGTTTCCCTTGGAATTTTTTTGACAAATATTGTTCTATCACTATGTGGATTTTTTATATTCTGTGCTTCATCAAGAACAACAAGTTTCCAATGAATCATTGTTAAAAGAGAATTATCTGTAACCACTGCACTATATGACATAATTACAACATCATTTTTTTGCAGCTCTTTATATCTTCCAGTTCTTGATGGGCCGTGATGAATAGCAACTCTTAATTCTGGAGCAAACTTTTCACATTCTCTCTTCCAGTTTTGTAATAATGATACCGGAGCAATAACAAGCACTGGTGTTTTGCATTGGTGTTTATATTCAAGTATCACAGCAATAACTTGAAGTGTTTTTCCGAGCCCCATTTCATCGCCTAAAATGCACCCACCACTTTCATTGAGCATATACATCATCCAAAAAAAACCTTTTTTTTGATACTTGTATAATGTTGCATTCAATCCATGCGGCAAATCACCTGACATATCAATTGATTTATTCAATGAATCAAAACTAACATTATTCTGCAATGTCGATGCTATCAATGAGTCCGCATCCCTTAGTAATTTTATATACTGAGAAAGCGATATTTTCCCCTTTTCCTTTATTTGACATTTAGCAAACAATTTTTCAATTTGAGGAACTTCTCCGGTAACATAAAACCACTCCGAGTTTGTACAACACTGATCTACAATCACCCCCTGAATGATGTCTACAGACACCCTTTTATTTCTCCTGTAACAATACAATTCCAAAAAAATATCCCCTCTATCATCACTAAAAAGATCCACCCGAATATCGCTCCCAATCGTAGAAAATCTAACATCTGGAAATGCAGAGTGTATATCTTCACACTCATATTCTTCAGAAAAATTGCTAGGAAGACTATTAACTACCGCAAAAAGTTCCTCTGCATTTGGATGCAAAAGTTCATTTTCCGTTTGAAAAACTATATGATTACTTTCTATCTTCCAAGCACCTTTCATTTTTATTTACCACCAATCTTTGTTATACTGTTTTGTGATATGCTAATCTTGCTTCTTGTCGGTCCTTTAACTAATTCCGGCTCTTTATCTTCCCCTTTCCTACTTATAATTTCTTCTTCAAAAGCGATATCATATGTTTCTCCATCCATATTTGTTGTAAACGAACTAAGATTTCTTGTTAATCGTTTAAGCTGATCATCTGATCCATATGCATTAACAATTTCCCCCACATACCCTTGGCTTGCATTTACAAGGTTAAGCATACTCAAAACAACAGACAAATAAAAGTCTCCTCTATCTATTGTTTTTTGACCTGACCACCATGAATAATCTGTTGCAAATCTCCACAGCCTGCTTATTACTTTATCACCTCCGCTTTGATTGCCTAAGTCCTCCGTCAATAGTTGTTTCCCGTTATCAAAAAATATTATTTTGTCAGCAGCCGAAGCATTGTCCCTTAATTGTTTAGCGTACTCATCTCGCTTGTTATTTCCTCTGTCTGCAATGTGTTCAAAATACTCTTTATATTTAAAAAGTTCACTATATACACCGACGGCATATGAAGCCATAGCAAACCATTGATTCGGAACAAATATATTTTTTGAAGTAGAAGTTGTTATTACTGATGTAGCATTAAAAAATTCAATCTTCCAGTTATTACGATCTAAATATTCCTCATACGCATCCTTGAATTCACTTGTAAGTTCAACATCTTGCCACTTAAAATCTTCATTATAATGTATAGTTGTTTGTGTAATCAAAGACGATAAATCTTTTAAAATACAATTGTTTGTATTCAATATCTCTACTCCTTTTATAGATTTAAACAATTTCCTGACTGGCTGTTCAATATCCCTATCTGCTCAAAATTTCAATAGATTATAGACTTCTTTGATAATAGCATCAAACTCTATGATTATTAAAATATGAATCAAATTTATCTCTTATATTTATAATATTATGTCGAGTGATGTCCAGTAGCTTCCCAAGCTCTTTAAAGGCTTTGTTCCACCCAGAATATCCCAACGCTTTACTGCATTAAGATTGTATCCCAAAAGATAATATGACGCAATTAATCCAATTTGTTTTTATCCTTAGAATACAAATCCATTTTCTATTCCTCAATTCTTTCTCTGGCATTTGAAACCTAATAACATCATCCACACCATGTTTGAACTATAAATAATTGCCTCTATTATATTCAATGAAACTTTTTATCACCCTCACATTTTGTAACGATTATAGATCCCATACTATGTCTTTCAATCAAATATTCATTTTTCCATTCTATGGTCTACCATTATTTTCCAAAATCCTCTGTAAAAATTTATCATGCGAGGTCTTTTCCTATATCGTCAATTCAAACTAATACATATTTCATATTATAACATCATATACTTCTTCATAGAAAAAATCTTTATATTTCTAAATACAATTTTCCAGCAAAAGTCCTTATATAACTATTTCTGCGATATCCCAATGCCTAATATTTAAATTATACCATGTTAGAGTAGTATGTTCAAACGGCAATCGTCTTTTCTACCGACTGTATGGATAGAATATGCTCCCTCATAGGACTATCTGACATTTTTATCTTGTCACTCTTCTCAATATTGTTAAATATTATACATCCAACATGACTTACCTGAAATTATTTTCAAAACCGCTCATGGTCGCAAGACCATTACGAAATATCTTACCATGACCGATTTTAATGCTTCTAAACCTGTATCACCGAAAAGATATGTACCCTAAACCAGAACCTTGCAAATCCCTGATTGATACCTCGTCCGTGGCAGACAGAAAGATTCCAAGAAAGCAATAAAACACCGCCAAACGCATCTATCGCAAACTGAATAAAGAAACTAACGGCCTTGATTACTCTTACTGGCTTGTAACACAGTTATAGTATTCCATAAGTTCGAGATGTACCTTTGGTTAATTCTTAAAATCATAGTATCTATCACAGATTCAGCCATTGTTTCAAATTCTTTCCACCAATAATCTGTATTCTCCCCTAATCCATATGTATCTTCCATACGTATACAGAAATCTTTATTTTCTATACTGCCTTTCAAAAATTTACGATAATCAAGATATGCTGTAGGTAATTTATGTGCCACATCAAAACCATTTCCTAAAATATATAATCGTTTCATATTGCCCTTCCTCTATTAATTGTTTCTTTTTACCATTTCCTTTTGCACAATTTCATATATATCATTGTAAAAAAGCTGATCCCTTTTTTGTTCTCTATCCTCTTTTATAATATTCCTTGTCATAAAATATACGAAATACGCAAACATAAAATATGTCACCAACCAATATATTATATCAGCTATTATATTGTCGTTTTCAATTTGTAGATATGATTTAATGCCCTCTACCACAAGTTGACCAACCACTGCAATCAAAAAAGGAATCAAGAAATTATTTAATGTTCCCGATATTGAATCTTCATTTATTCTTTTTAAATTAATATATTTTTGATATTCTTTCAATTCTTCGTTTGATATTCTTAATATCTTTTCTTTTATATATTTTTCCCAATCACTAAAGGTATTGTATTTGGGATTAATATTGTATTTTTTTACTAATTTTTTTGAAATTTTATCATTACACAACATTTTATAGCGTAATATTTCTTCTTCATATTTAAAATCTAATTTATTTTCCCAATATATATCCAGTGAATTTTTCTTCATCTCTTCTCCTAACTCTGTTTTTAAGAATTCGTATATAACATCCTCTTAATATTTTCCGTGGTACTATTTATACTTATTTTACAATCTAAAAGCCCCTCATTATATATATGACAATTTATGACAAAATCTTACAAAAGATTTTTTGGAGATCAGGATAATTAAGCAGAACCTAATTAAGTAGAAATTTCAAGTTGAGTTACCCTATTGTGGGACTATGGGCTGAACTCACCCACCCTTCATCCCAACATCAACTCAGTTCACACAATACCCCTTGCGGCAAAACATATTTCACCGTCCCCTTGGCAGTATCCTCCATGCGGTCATAAAGCCGCCCGGCGCTCATGCTTTCGCCCTAGACCGTGTACGGGCTGTTCGCCACATATCCTACCGTACCCAGTCCTGCCAGTTCCACCCGGATTGCTTCTTTGTCATAGGTGTTGTCCGGTTCTTTGATTAATTTTACTTTCATTCCGGATTTGAAAAAATCCTGTCCGAAATAGTGATTTGTTCCTGCAACCGTAAAATATATCTTTGCCATATTTTAATATCCTCCTCGTCTTATCTGTTAACAAAATGAAATCTCTCTGATTCCTTCTTTGCGCTCGATCATAGTAAACAGGTTGTCCACTCTTCTGGCGCTTTTTCTTGCTTCCCGCTGTTTTGCCGCTTTATAATATGCCTTCTGACGTTTTGTACTCCGAGGCATCTTATGATAATCCTTGGGCATCATCTGTTTAAAATCATCATGTGCCCGAATATACTTCAGATACTTCATAATGGTGGAGGCTTCCGCCATATCTCCCTGCCTGTGATAAGGCACCTTTTCCACGTCTTCCAATGAAGTGCGCCCATTTGCATAATTACGATGCAGCAAAATAAAGTGCTGTTTATCCCGCTTATAAATTATTTTCCAACAGCCTGCATCTGTCCTGACATAGATTTTATGATCCTTTATATCTACATCCAGATGAAACAGATTTTTATAGTTCTCAATGCTGTCTCTCTCCAGTCCATAGAGGAATTCCATCCCATTACAACAGGCACATGGTCGATATCCCTTTGCTTCTGCATTCTCCCACAGCATTTGTTCCCGATTCCTTCTGTAAATCTTCCGTGCATATCTGCATTCCGGGCGATGATATACCTTACCGGCAGATCCTGCGCTTACAATTCTCATATCCATCTGTTGCTCCTTTCCCATCTTTTCGACGTCCTTTAATTCCTTCTGATATTTTTATTATCTATATTTTGCGTCCAATTTTCCGTACTTAATTATTCCCAAATAAAAAACGGCATCGGTTCGTTTCAGCCAATGCCGGTTTTTTGATATAATTGTGAACGCCTCTAAAAATTGTGTGCAAAACAATTTTCCCTAACTCAGTCCAAACTTTTCAAATATGCCTTCATCATAAATGCACAAAAGTAAGGAAAAGTATAAATCCCATTTGCATATCCCACGTTAAAGTCTCCAAGCTTAATTCCATGCTTTATATCGCTGTAATTCTCGTTCTTTATCAATGCTGTCAGAGACTTTGATCTGTCATTGTTAGATTTCACCTCTACCGGAATCAATTCATCCCGGGTTCTTACAAAGAAGTCCTCTTCCAGTGTCGAATTGTCTTTTTTGTAATAAAATAATCCCAATCCCTGTTTAACAAAGGCTTCTGCCACAAAATTTTCATATAGAGCCCCTTTATATACACCCAGGTTCTTATTTACCCTCAGATCTTCCTGGGCTTCCTCATCCAGTGCAGATATCAGCAGGCCGGTATCCGGATAATATAATTTATACTTGCTTTCATCAATATTACCCTTCAACGGCAGTTCCGGGAAAATCAGGCAATTGCATTCCGTAACAACTCCGGCATCTATCAGCCACTCAATACATCCCGTATACTCTCTGGATCTGGCATTTTTTTCAATTTTACTGAACTGAAATTTTTTATTTTCCTTTGCTAGCTGTGCCGGAACACTCCTATATACACTTATAATTTTTGCCTGATCCAGACCTTCTGCATATTTTCTGACATCTTCCTCATAATCCAACCGGATCTGCTCCTGTGTTTCCAGCGATCCGGAGAACGTACCTGTTTCCACATATCCCCTTACTACCTCCGGCATTCCGCCCAACACACAGTAGTCCAAAAACAAAGATTTGTATATATTCAGCTCCGTTTCGCTAAACGGCTTTAGATCAATCATATGTTTCCGAATGCTGTCTATCTGTTCCTCCCCATATCCTTTTGCCCATAGAAACTCTTCAAAATCCATAGAAAACATTTCATAATCTGTCTTATTACCTACACTGTTACTATGAATCTTTTTATAATTGATCCCCAACATAGATCCGCTACAGATAACATCAAATCTCCCATCCTGTCGAAATGCCTTCAATGTCGTTGCAACATCCGGATATTCCTGAATCTCATCAAATATTATAATTGTCTCCCCTGCAACAAACCGAATTGCAGGATTTGCCAAAGAAATATTTTTAATCACCGTGTCTACATCGTAACCGTCACTTACTATCATTCGAAATTTCTTGTCCAATACAAAATTTATATACACTACGCTACTATATTGCTCGTTTGCAAAATGTAAAATAGATTCTGTTTTACCAATCTGTCTCGCACCTTTAACAATCAACGGCTTATGTGAGGGGTCCTGTTTCCATTGAATGAGGAAATCATCTATTTTTCTTCTAAAATACATAGCAACACCTCCTGTTTTTAGTCTATCACAAAAAAATAGCTCATTCAATGCTACTTTTCACATTTCATGAGCCATTTTTCTACGCATTCTCACATTTTATGAGCTTATACTCACTTTTTATCCGGTTTTGGTAAATAGCAAATTTAACTTCCGTTTTGCAAAGGTAACTTCTTCTTGAATTATTTTTGCAAGATTAACTTCGGGATCAGCACCTTGAAAACAGAAATAAGTATTGCGAAGACAGCGCCAACTGGAAATTAGTATTGCAGGAGTGGACTTTAGTATTACAAACCGCTTGAAATAGGGCTTTTTAGCATGTTACTATACTCTTGAAGTCATATTTTACTGTATGCAAATAAGAAGTCGTCGCTTCGTTTGCATGTTTGCAAGGGAAACTTCCACCTCTGGGATATGGGTGACATGATCAGGAGATGACATTGGCAGTTTTACTTCAGCAGTTCAGGTTTTAGTATGATTTCATTAGCAGGAACAGCTTCCAGGTTAAGCTTAGAGGCTGTATCCGCGCCATAAAAGAAGCTGAATAGTTGATGTGCGGATCGATTATTCAGCTTCTTTCTTGTATAGGAGTTAATGTGACTCATCATCAGGTTGACTTTATCCTGTGTAAGAAAAGCAAATGATGTTTTCTTAGGAACAATCCTTCTGATGAATTCATGAGTTACTTCAATACTTCCTTTTTGATCAGGACGTTGCGGATCACAGTAAAACACATAGGTTCTGCGTCTTCCATCCTCATCAAACTCTATTGCCAGCGGATCCGTAAATTCGCTTCCGCGATCTGCTAAGATGACCTGGAACATCTCACAGAATTGTTCCCGCCCAAGTATCTCATAAAGATGGTTCACCGCTTCTGTTACCGACTTGGCTGTATTCGCTTCCCTAAGATATGCCAGCATAAGGGAACAGTTTCTAAAGAATACTGTAAGCAGCACCTTTGTGGAATCCCTGGTGCCTTCTACCGAATCCATTTCCACCACGTTGAAATCAGGATGTCCTTTCATAAAAGCTTCAAAATCTTCGTAGGTACGCCCGATATGGCATTTCTTATCGACACGTACAACCTTTTTGGATTTGCGTTTTTTATAACGCACTTTTCTTGGAAGATCTATATTTCCAGCAGAAAGTATGCCGGCATCTATGTAGTTATAAATGGTCCTTTCATCTACCATGATTTCTGCTGCATTGTTCATACAAATTTGATGAATCGACTGGCCTTGTCTGATAAGAGGCGAAAGGATGGCATCAAGCCGATCCAGTTCTTCTGGTGTTATATCGATACCCTTACGGGAATCAGAACGTGTCTCTTCGTATGTTTTATGAGCTTCCTTTGCATCATAGAACTGTTTGGCAAGAGTACAGGAACGTACCTGTTTACATGAATTGCAAACATAGGGTGCTTTCTTTAGACTTGAACATTTTTCCTCTTCAAAATCAGGACAATTGACCATGCACAAAGCACACTCAGAACAGTATGTTTTTCCGTGCCATAACCGATTAATAAACCCACAGCTATCTTCGCCACAGATATACTGCTTAGTGCATCTCTTTCTGTGTCTGCATGGATTATAGCCTCTGGAACGCGTACCAGTATTTCGATAATCAAGATGGGCTTTCACTTCTTTAGAAACAGTTGATGGATCCTTGCCTATCAGAGCGCCTATTTCAACGAACGTCTGCCCCTCTTTTAAAGCTTTCTGTATGGTAATGCGATCATCCAGTGTCAGATGCTTATATTTATAGGATGACATGTATTTATCCTCCTTAGTCTTGCTGCCATCTCCTGACACTACTGAAGTGATTACCATTATTACACAAAAAAGAAAAGGAAGATCATCTATTTACAAGACTATCTTCCATCTTCATGTTTGTATGACTTATTTCTGTTTTATAAAATATAAAAACCTTAGTAACTGGAAGTTACTTTTTCAATTGAGTTTTATCCGGTTTTATCCGGTTTTATCCGGTTCATATCTTCCAACAGATCTTTTAATATATTCTCCTGATACCCCGCCTTTTTCTTCTTTCTTACCTCTCTTGCTGTCTCGCGTAGAACAGGATTCTCTACAGCGTCCAGTTTTTTCATGGATATTTTCCCAATCTCTTCTTCCGAAAGACTTTTCGCATAATCCTCCTCCGACATTCTCCACACATGAATCCGGTCACCGTATTTTCTCCAGAGTCTGTCGGCAATCCGGATCCCGTCCGGATCGATGTCTCCGCTATAGTAGATATCCGCTCCACTATTCAGCAGAAAGGGAATCAGTTTCACAGCGGCGCTCCGCAGCTGGCCGGAAGTACATAGTAACGTCACATTCCTTTGTTCCAGATGTTTCAACAGGTAGCTGAACACCATCTCATTTTCTACAATATAGACCCTATCTCCTGTCGGGTGTACCGCTGTCAGCTCCTGCAGATTTTCCATGGTGACCGCACAGGGCTCCTGTCGTCTACAAAAAGCGTCGTATGCCGGGTGCCAGTCACCGTCAACCTGTAATCGCAATCCATAGATATGCACGATAGAGGAAATATTATCCGGTACGATTCCGTTGGACAACAGTAATTCTCTCCACTGATGGGCATTTGCCGGATAATCTTCTTCCGTGGCATAACACATCCCGTGAACCAATAATTGTCCTCCGGTTGTTCCCTGATCAAAGTAATGGGGATTTCCAGATACTTCCGCGGAAAATACCGCCAGGGGATATTCCTCTTCCGTCTCTCGAATATCTTCCAGCAAAAGGATCGCCTTTCCCACAGTTTTCAACAGTTTTTCTGTCTTTTCTCTGTCCCTTCCATATTCTCTAATTACTGTCTGATAGCCATACTTTTTTTGAGAAAACATATCCTGTAGCCAGGAGACCGCAATGGAATCCGGACCTTTACACTCTGTCAGATAGCTCTCTACAGTTTCAAAAAAATCTGCCTTTCCCCGCTCTGCCTCCTTCTGTCTCTCCTGCGTGGTCAGCGTTTTTCTGCCGAAATATGCTTCCAGTACTTGTTCAAAATCCACAGGAGCAAATTTTGTGTATTGCAATCCCTTTTCAAATTCCGCAAAAGGAAAACGTATGGTATTTTCATAAAATGTCTTTCCAAGTATCCCACCGATGGCTCTCCGCTCTTCTTCGGAAGTATTTTTCAGTGTAATGATCCCTGTTACTTTTCCGTAAGTTTTCCATTTCTTTTCAAATTCCGAAAAGCATCTCCGGTACGCAGAATTTCCTCTAAAATATTCCGCACATGCTTCATTATTGTTCATCTAAAATCCTCTCATGTCCGTTCCACGTATACCGGATCACCGATACCACCTGGGAGTTCTCCGGACGATGCAGTTCCGCAATCCGAAGGCCTTTGACCGTCTCAAAGCATCCCCACAGCGCCTGGGAATTCATGATATAGTCGAAATCCAGCTTATGAACCAGTTCAAACATACTTTTGATATTCTTGTCGTCGACACCGGCAAATGCCTCATCCAGTGCAATAATTCTGGGATGATCTTTATTGTCTGCCTTTTTATACTGTGCATTTACCGCTCCGAACAACGGCACATACATGGCCATTGCTTTTTCGCCTCCGCTGAAACGGTTAAATGCGGCATTTGTCAGTGGCTTTTTCGTCTCTTCGCCGCGCCGGAAAAACATCTGGAATTCAAACCATTTCCGGTAATCCAGGGCATCTCTTACCAGTTCCATGTAATTGATGATCGTTCCCGTTTCTTCCAGTTTTACCTTTTCTGCACGTATTTTACTGCGGAAATGCCCTGCTACTTTTTCAATATCATCCAGGGTAAGCAGCTCCCGGTCACGCAGAAGAATCTGCTCCAGATCCGCTGTATCCAGTTCTTTTTCGTTGTCAGCTTTGCAGGGCTTCCATTCTAGAGAAAAACGAAGTCCCATGGATGTATCGATCTCCTGCATGAGCTTTGACATGTCTTTTGCCCACTTTCTGCTCTCTGCTATACGGTCCGTAAGCTGCTGGCTGATCGTCTGGGATAGAATGTCTTCAAAAAGTTCCCGATCCTTTTTCTGTATCAGCAGTTCCGTCTCTTCGATTGCGGTCTTCAGAATATTGTAAAATTCCTCCAGATATACCTTTTTCCCGTTCCAGGTAGAAATAATACGTACCCGTTTACGCACAGCATCGATGTCCCCAGTATCACCGAAGCATTCTTCCATGGAAGTTCCGTAGCTTGCAAGACTTCCGTTATGCTTCAGATATACTGTATGCAATGCCTGCAGCAGTTCTCCGGGCTCTCTGTTCTTATCGCTTTCCCGCAATATTTTTAAGGCTTCTCTGGCACATTCATAGACTGTCCGTCCTTCCCGGTTCAGAATCAGTTTCAGATCCAGTTCCTCTTCAAAATAGTTTCTGAGCGTGGTTTCTTCTATAATGTACTGTTGCAGCTTTTCTTTTTGTTCCGGCAGTTCTTTCTGTAATGTCTGTAACCTTTCTTTGAGGGTGGCTCCCAGAAGTTTCAGATCCTCCAGTTCCTTGTCGATCTGCGAAAGTTCTTCCTTCAAACGTTTCAGCCGGTTTGCCTTTTCCAGCAATTCCGGACTCCTCAGATACTCTTCCAGCTGACGGATCTGAATCTCACTGGCTTTTGCCCGGGTGCTGTAAGTTCTTTTTTCCGTATAGGCTTCTTCCAGATTCTCCCGGTATTGCTCTATCCGTTCTTTTCTGTCCAGACAGCCGATCTGTTCCGTCTGTATATGCAGCAGTTCCTGCCTTGCGCTCTGCCATATCCTTCCGTATTCTTCTGCTGCACCGCAGGCTTCCTCATAAGCCGCCACTGTTCTGCTATAGGGCAGCATTTTACAAGCTTTCAATACCTCCTGATATTGCCGGTTCTTCTGCTCGGAAAGTCTGTGTTCCTGATCCTGTTGTTTCAGATATTCGTTTTCCAACGTCTCCAGAATACGTTCCAACTCCCGTTTCTCCGACAATGCGATCTGAATCTCCGAAAAGTCAGGAATCTCCTGATATTCCACCTGTAATCTGTCCATACGTCCCTGCAGTTGTGCAATTCCGGTGTTCCACTCTTCTATGGTCCTGCTGATGCTTTCTATCTGCTCCTGCAATTCCCGGATCTTTTGCTCTTTTCTCCGTTTCCTCGCCAGATATCCCACATATTCTGCCGCCTGCTTGTCCGCTTTACCGGCTAAGATTCCCTGCCGGAAGCTGCCATCTGCACCGAAACAGATTCCCTGTGTCTTTCCTTCCTCTTCATAAATATTGCTGAGGATTTCCAATACCGGAGTTCTTAATTCCTGCGGTAGATCGTCACTTACTGTCAATCCGGAAAAATGGCTGTTCCCCGGCCCGTCCGTCTGCAGGACAGCATCCAGGAACTCCGGATGGTCTGCTTTTATTTTCACAAAATCTTCCGGTGTCACCACCAGGGCATCCAACATTCCGGTCATTTGCATTTGTGCTTCCAGTCTCGCACAGGCACTCTCCTCCAGATCCTTGGCAAACTCTACCGTTCTGTAGAACGGAATGGCTGTGATTCCTGCCTGTGCCAGGGATACTCTGGATTTTTCGACTGTCTCATCCCGTTCTGGCTCCAGTTCCTGCTGTTCCTGCACCTTTTTAAGCTGTTCCCGGACATCTTTTAGGATTCCTTCCTGAATTTCCCTCTGATACTGTTTCCCATTCTTTGCGTCTGTAAGCTGTTGACGCTGTCTTTCATAATCTGCGCGGAAATCCCCCTGTATCTCCACGCCATCCGCTACGGTATCGTATCGTCTTGCTTTCTGCTCCGCCTGCAGGAGAACCTCACGTTCCGGATGCCATTCCTCAGATGTTTCCGCTCTGTGAAAGACTTCCGTGATCCATGCATCGATTCTGTCGGCCACCTGTTCTTCTGCCATCTCCAGCCGTTGCTCTTCCGCTGCTTTTTTCTTCTTCGTCTCCTCCAGTCGGCTGGCGGCTTCCTCGTATTGTCCGGATATCAATTCATATTGACTGAGTGCTGTTCTTCCTGTCGTCAGATGATTTTTCCATATTTGCAGATGCTCCGCAATCTCGTCTCTTTCTTCATATTCCTCCAGTCCGATTTTCTCTTTTACCTTCTCATGATGTTCCCATTGCAGAATTTCCTGTTGTTCTTCCAGATCTTCCCGCTTTTCCTTTAAAGTATCACGACGCAGTTCCAGCTGTTCCTCCAGCTTTTTCAGTACAATCTCTTCTTCCCGGATCCGCTCCCTGCCATCTTCGATCTTTTTCTCCCAGCGTTGCTCTCCATCCACAGCCTCCTGATGCTCTGCCTTTAATTTTTCCAGTTTCCGGTCCGCATCTTCGAGTTCCGGATCCAGAAGAGCGTTGCGTTCCGTTTCTTTCAGCTTTTTCTCTGCTGTAAGTCTCTCCGTATCCTGCACTGCCCGGTTCTGCTCTTCCAATGCCTCGCTCTGCCGCTGTTCCTGATCTGCCAGTATTGCCTGTTCTTTCTCCACTTCCTGCTTCTTGCCCAGATAACCCTGCGCTTTCTTCGCAAGCATATATTGGTTATATCGGGTATATTCGTTGCGGATGATCTTCACATCATCGAAGGCACGGTTGAGCATCTCCAGACTATCCTGGATCTCGTCCATCTTTTCCATGGCATCTACCATGGGCCGCAGATCCTCGTCCGTCAAAGTCTGCAGGGAATCATTCAGAATATCATACACTTTGGTCGGTTTAAACTCTTTGGAAAGCTTGGGAGCACGCACCTTCACCAGCAGTTTGATGAACTGCTCATACTGTTCTTCTTTTCGGAAACCGAAAATATATTGGTTGACATGCTTTTTGTATTCCGACGGACTGTCTGTGAAAAAATTGTCCTCCCCCAGTTCCGCCTTCATCTCCCGCTTATCCCGGGGAATTTTATTCGATCCCACTTCCTTATACAGCCACAGATCATATCCTACTCTGCGTCCGTCCAGAATCACGAAGCCCCAGAAATCCATCGGTTTCCCACGTTTTGCCTTCTGACCGATTCCTATGGTACGATATTCTCCGGAATCCTCTTTCCAAAATTCCAGAAACAGATAGCCGGTAGACTCCTCCTTGCCCTCTTCTCCCAGAAAATAATATTCCATCCGGCGGTCACTGGAGCCAAAAGGATCCAGGCGGCTCGGTGTACGGTCTCCATCCAGTACAAACGGGATAAAACTCTGTGTCGTAATGGATTTTCCAGAACCGTTTTGTCCACGCAGAAGTAACTTTCCGTCTTCAAATTCGAAGTCCTCTTCATCATATAACCAGAAATTCACAAAACCGATCCGGTTCATTTTCCAACGTTCGCTCATTCTTCTCCGCCTCCTTTGTAGTCCGCCGGGTACTGCCCTGCCAGTCTCCCTACTGCCGGCAATATCACGATCTGATTCTCCCTGCGGTCAGCCATCATCCAGTCTTCCATATACTTCAAAATGGTTTCCACAAGCCTGTCTTCATCCATTTCGCCGTATTCCTTGCTCCATGCATCCTTCCATTTACGTCTGCTGCCCACGATGATATCCCTGAATGTCGATTCGGACATGGCAATACATTCATCTTCCTGTAATTCTATGTTTCCTTCTTCCAACCGCCTCTGTATCTCTGCACAGATCAGTAATACGCTTTCCGAAATCTGGGCATCCCGGGGATGTACGGTTCCGTAGCAATCGTCTGCTTCCAAAGTAAAAAATGCTGCATTCCGGTAGATTTCCAGATTTCCTCCCATGTTTTCCCGCAGATATCTGCCGACCCACTGCCTTTGATTCTTTAAATACAATGCATCTGCATCCTCTGTTCCATTCCAGTAGAATGCCGGGCATACTGCCAGTTGTCTGTATACACGGTTAATTCGCAGACTGCCTCTGTTTTCCTCAAATTCTTCGAAATCTGTCTTTTCAAAATCCTTCCAGGATTCATATCCGGATATATCCGTAGTAAAGCTGCTGGTGAAATATTTGGAATATCCTGTATTTTCATACAGTACTTCCTGTCCAGCTTCCTGACTGAAGGTTTCACTTTTCCCTTCGTATACCCGGAGCATCTGCAGCCGTTCCATATACTGTAATACCCGTACCAGTGATTTTCGTTGTGTAAAAGAAGTCCAGTCCACCGGCATGTAATTTTTCAGCTGCGTTTCCACATAGTCGATCAGTTCCGACAGCAGGAACTGTTTGCCCTCCTCGGCATCCTCCAGATACATCAACACCACACATAGTATGCAATAATCCCGGATGTCCGTAAATTCATTGATTCCCATAAATGCTTCCGCATGGGCCGGTCTCTTTTCCAGTTTTAACAGCTTCTCTGTATGTATCAGCTTCCATCCCAGTTGTTCTCTGATAAATCGCTGAAAATTCGGAATATCCCGTTTTACTTTATAAAAAGTCTCCTTGTCACTGTCCCGGCAGATCCAGAATTTTTCCATTAAGGTTCTGATTTCATTCATTTTTATTTAAACTCCAATGTATAATCCGGCATTTTCAAGTCGCCATCTTCGCATTTCAGGACACAGCTGCCGTCTTTTCTCTTCAGCTGATACTCCTGTCCGTATTCCGTCCGCCCCGTCTTTTCTGAGCTCATATTGGCCTGAGCGATCCACTGCAGGAAAATGGCTCGTGTGTCTTCGGAAACCACTTCGTCAATCTCTGCAAACCGGATCTTATGCTCCCTGATATACCGAAGTACTACTTCCTTCTGCTTCTGTGCCTGACGTAAGTAACTTTCCCTCTGTGCCATTTTTTCCAGTGTTTTATCGGCAAAACCTGTTCTGTCTTTTCTCTCACGATACCCTCTCGTGTGAGGCTTCAATAAAAATATTGACGGTTCTTCCTGATATACGCTGTTATTAATGCTATCCTCTTCTCTCGGAAGATTCGTCTTATAATGTTCGATCTGCTGCACTCCGAAGACATGGGCCGATAATTTATGGGCTTCCTCCAGATCCTCACATTTCAGAAACAGCTCCAGAAATTTTTTGTAGTCATCCTTTCTGCTGATACCCCAGTTCTGGACCTGTACGATCAATGCCGCATTCTGAATAATGTTCCGTATGATGTCACTGGTAATCTTTAATACTTTTTTGGCTTCACATTCCTGACCCTGTCCATCCACGAACCAGTTTTTCAGAGAATACCACTTTCCATATACATTTTCCCGGATACTCGGCTCGGCATTCCCATGTATTTCCAACAGAGCATGGGGAATATCCAGTTCACTCTCTACGACCCGTTCCAGAATTGTATTTTCCATACGCTCTGAATTTTTTTCCAGTAATTGTTCCATCCGTTTGGAATGCCGCTGCAATTCCTGTACAAATTCATTCAGATATTTGATAAATTTGTCCTTATGAACCATGAATTCCACGGATTTCATCAGTTTTTCCGTTTTCCCAGAATAGAAATCCCGCAGATAGTCCTGATAGTTCTGGTTGAGTCTCTTGAAATCTTCCTGTAATGTCTGCCACCATTCGTTCACCGTGCGAAGTTCCGCGTTTTCCATCTCCTCCGTCTCATCCAGACTTCTCTCCAGACGAACGAAAAAGTTTGTCGACAGATTTCCCGATTCCAGAAATAAATTTTCCAGGCGTACCGTCAGACGCTCGATCTCCACGGCATATTCCGACATGGTATAGCGATATTGCTTATTTTTATAGTCCGCTATCGTGTACACTTTTCCGGGATCCTGTATCGGTGTAAGATTTTTCCACTTTACAAGTGCTTCCAGATCCTGAACCAATTGTTCCATGGAATACAGTTCAAACGCGTCATCTTCTTTTAAAAATTGAAAGATATCCTCTTTATATAGCTGAAAATGCATCTTTTCATATTCCCGATAAAAGCACCTCATAATTTTTCGATATACAGGTGCATTCTGTACGGATAAATAGGAAGTTTCATTGATCTGTTCAAAATGATCCATCCGTTTGTTCCCCTCTCAAGTATCTTATTAAGTACTATTATCTATATTTTATGTCCTATTTTCAGTACTCTATTGTGTTGCCTAAATAAATGCAATCATATACAATGGCAATGTCACAATCCCCTCTTCGCTCACACCTATGTTGCCATCCACAAATTTGTATCCATAAGATATATCTTTGTTATTTTTCATCAACCATTTTAATGAATTTGCCCGGGTATTTCCGCTCTTGACTTCAATGGGAACCACGCTCCCGTCTTTTTGGATGATAACATCGATTTCTCTTTTCGTTGTCTCATTTTTATAGAAATAGATCTGATATCCCTTCTTATAAAGAGCATCCGCTATTGCACATTCATAGATACCACCTTTTGAATTTCCTGCTAATGTGTTTTCCACAATATGTTGCTTTAAAGAAAAGTCCTTCATCGCCATCAACAGTGATAAATCTGTTGTATACGCCCGGAAAAAGTCGTCTCTTGCATAATCATCCAGATCAAATCTGACATCTGTAACCAGTTTACATAATTGCACCATATCTGCCCGAAGCAGCCATTCCACACTTGAATAATATTTTTGTGCCCTTCCACCATGCTCGATTTCTTTATATTGAAATTTATGATTTTCCTTATCTAATAGCTGCTTTGCCAGTGAAAGATAGCACTTCTCTGCCTTCACCTTTTCTTCAGCGGTTGCATAATATGCTATGTCATATTGATATCCCTGTAAGAGACTTCTTTGGACCCTGTCAACTTCTCTGAAATCCTTCGTATCTATATACTTCTGTACCACTTCCGGCATACCGCCTGTTGCAACATACTGTCTGTAGTAATTCATCATCTGTGAATGAATTGCCTCCGGTATTACTGTCTTTAAATGCAGATACCCGCAAAGATTCCCTATCATTTCTTCGGAAATCCCAATTCCCCAAAGAAATTCTTCGAAATCCATCCCGTACATTCTCAGATAATCAACATACCCTACAGGATAGGAAGATGCTCGTTTATAGTCGATTCCCAGAAGTGATCCCGAGGTAATGACATCATATCTGTTGTCTGTTGCCCAGAACTTGAGCGATGTGATCGCTTCCTGACATTCCTGAATTTCATCCAGGAAAATCAAAGTTTTCCCGGGAACAATTTTCTTTTCCGGAAAACGAAAACGCATAGCCATAATCATATTGTCTACTGTCAGATCTCCAGCAAAAATATCCATTGCAGATGGCATCTGCTTAAAATTAATTTCAAGCAGTTCCTCAAAGTTCTCTTCCGCAAACCGCTCGATGATATATGTTTTCCCCGTTTGTCTGGCTCCCTGGACAACCAGGCATTTTTTGTCCTTTGTATCCAGCCAGTTTTTAATAAACGTTGTTGCTTTTCTTTTTAGCATAATACACCTCAAATTGATAGAATTTATTACAATTAATGTTTATTATCAACATTTTAGAACGATAAAATGTTTTACTTATCAACATTTCAGAAAATTATATCATTCTTTTTGAGCTTCGACAAGACGCAGATGCATACATATTATTATAAAAAACAGCTCATTCCATGTTCTTCCACATTTCATGAGCCATTTTTCCATATATTCCCACATTTTATAAACTTTTATTTATTTTCACTTGTGCCCGAGCAGTCTTCCTCCCCCATTGTAAACAAAGATTTCCCATTATAGCAATCTGGACTGAACAGTCCCTGCCTATGGGTGACTGGGGTAAATACCTTCGTCTCCCCTGGAGCGATCTCTTCATGATTGAAGATCAGGCTGTGTCCCCTTTGATTTTTGATCACGGCCTGCTTAATATTATCGGACCAGTTGTAGGTCTCCATGACATCACCGAATCCCTTCGGAAAATACCGGAAATCCAATGCGCTGGGATCTTCTTCGGTGGCATATTTCATGTATAGTACACTGTCCTGAAACATTCCAATGTGAACTCCCGGTTTCACAATTCCCACAGCATCTCCCAGGTGGTATACCAGTGTGCTTCCACTCTGAACGCTGGATACTTCGATATAGACGCAGTCTTCATATTTCCCGGCAATTTCGAACAGGCGCTGTTTCTCCTGTTCTTCCATCTGCGCAATCTCCCGCTGTCCTCCTGTTTTTACTGAAAGTATACCAGATTCGGAGAATAATGTCATTCTACCGGTGGTTGATTTTTATATTCCGTATTTTTTTCTCAAAACAGCATATACTTTCTATTATTTATATGCAAGTCAATTTGTTGCATTTCTTGTCTTGCATGCAAGACAATATTTGTATATAATTGTTTCATATAAAGGAGATTTTCATATGAATCGAGACACACTGAAGCAAATAATGATCGACCAAAAAGAAAGCTACCTCAATAATCCCTTGATTCCCCGGAAGTATTTTCTAGAGGAGAATGTAAATTACTGTTTTGTGGGAATCAGAAGAACCGGTAAATCTTATATGATGTATCAGAAAATCCAATCTCTGATAGAAAAGGGGGTTCCCGTCTCCCAAATCGTATATGTCAATTTCGAGGACGAGCGTCTCCTGGAAATAACCTCCGACGATCTGAATATAATTTTGGAAATCGGAATAGAACTTTCCGGCACAGCCAATCGGCCTTACTTGTTTTTTGATGAAATTCAAAATATTGACGGATGGGAAAAGTTTGTCCGCAGAATGGCAGATATGAAATACCGGATAGATATCACGGGCAGTAACAGCAAAATGCTTAGTAATGAAATTGCTTCTACTCTGGGTGGGCGTTTTGTGATTCTTAATGTTTACCCCTATTCCTTTTCGGAATATCTTGTTGCTAATCACAAAGATAAAAATTATCTTAACGTGATCAGCACAAAAGACCGGGCAGAAGTTCTCAGTTTGTATCATGAATATATAACTTATGGAGCTTTCCCTGAGCTGGTCGATATCAGGAATAAACGAAGTTTTCTAAATAGCATTTATCAAACGGTGTATCTGGGGGATATTATCACAAGAAATAAGATTACAAATGATTTCGCAGTGAGACTGATTTTGAAAAAAATAGCAGAATCCGTTACCAAACCTTTATCTTTCAGCCGACTTACCAATATATTAAAAAACGCAGGAGCATCCCTGGGAAAACAAACCGTTATAAATTATGTTGGTTATATGACTGACTCCTATCTGCTTTTTACACTCCGGAATTATGCGGCAAAACTTATTGAAAAAGAAACCTCACCAAAATATTACTTCATGGATACCGGTCTTCTTGGTCTTATGCTGTTAGACTGTCAGTCCGCACAATTAGAAAATCTCGTAGCTATTGAACTGGTTCGTCGCTACGGAATAGAAAACGTTTATTTCTTCGAAAATAATGTTGAAATTGATTTCTATGTTCCCTCCGAGCAG
The DNA here is from genome assembly GCA_003584705.1 of Lachnospiraceae bacterium GAM79. Classification (GTDB taxonomy): domain Bacteria; phylum Bacillota; class Clostridia; order Lachnospirales; family Lachnospiraceae; genus Acetatifactor; species Acetatifactor acetigignens. Next base: position 861,037 of record AP018536.1, on the reverse strand, counting down.
CTTGCTATTCAGGTCAGTATGCAGATTCTTGACAACATTGATACGAAAGAAAGAGAAACCAAAGCTTTCACTAAACTCAAGAACTTTATTCCTGATATTACATGCCTTCTTATCACTAACAGTGAAGAAGCAGTTCTCGAATGCAATGACATTGTCATTGATGTTGTCCCTGCCTGGAAATGGCTGTTAGACGCAGCGGACACCTCCTCCCACTGATCACATGGCATCTTTCTAAATAAACCATAACCACCGGCTGGGCCGGTGGTTTTTTCTGCCCCTATAAGGGGCTGTTACCAGCACTGGGTGTTTATGATACACTAAAATTACCAGAAAAAAGCGTCAGAATTTCCTGAAATCAGCAAGGGATTTTCCTCAAAAAAGTCCGGCACCGCCGGTTGTTCAGGCACAGCCATCCAAGCTGGATCCGTTTAAGCCGGTTATCCAGGAGTGGCTGGAATCCGCGCCCACACGGTTGATATCCTTACCAGTACTCCTCTCCCCAGTACCTCGCCAGCACGCTCTCCATATTCGCTCTGCCCACTGGATTCGCGGTATGTATCTCCACGGGGTAAAAGGTCTCCCGCTCCACCAGCCAGTCCAGCAGTTTGATGGCATCGCCGCCCTGATTTGCAAAATCTCCCAGGTCATGGTCGAGATCCAGCACCTCAATCTCGATGCCGTTTCTCTCCGCCTCCCGGATCAGTGTCTTGGCTTCATTCACGGATCTGGCGCTCTCATATCCCCAGGGTGCCGGGCGGAGATCATCTAACCATATTTTCATTCTTTCTTCCTCCTCGGTATATCTCCATCAACATTTTGTAATTTTTCACTTCCATTCCTGCAGGCTGTCGATTTCGGTCCCGCAATATTCACACACGCCTTTGGTCACATCAATATTGGCGTCGCATTTGGGGCATTTGATCACGTGGATCCCGCTGTCCAGGGTCATGACTCTGTCGTTGTGGCTGAGGGAGAAGGTATCCTTCTGATATGCGGATGTGATCCGGCCACCTCGCAGATACACCAGTCTGACCTGTAACTCCACATCCACGCACAATATGCCGTTCTCCACATGCTCCTGCAGACCGGTATAGTCCATAATATCGTAATCAATGACATCCGGCCGGGAATAGTAGCGTCTGCCGGCTTCGTAGTTCAGGTTATTATAGAACCGCTTTTTGTCGATGCCGGTGCCGGTCCAGAATTCCTGCTGCCGACGGTTCTGTTTTTCTTTGTAGCGTCTGACAGGCCCCAGTACCGCATAAGCATCGCACAGGTAGAAAAAGTAATAGAGGATCATAGACAGGATTGTGCTGTAGATGAAAATCTTGCCCACATCATAGCCGTTGAAGGTCCTGGAGGTATTTATGATCCACAGGCTGCATAGCAGGAATGATACGATGTAGTCTACCACTCCCGTGATGATCCGGTAGACCGGGCTTTGCAATACCAGGTCATAATGGTGCTTGCTGCCCAGCTCCTTGTCTGCGTAGTCAATGTTGGAGGCCGCATCACAGCAGGGACAGCCGTTCACAAATTCCTTTACTTTGCCGGTAAAGCCGCAGTTCTCACAGGTATGCTGTGCCTCTTCATCCATTCCGGATACATAGGTATACTCCATGCGGGAATCGAAGATTTTCTCTGTATGGAGCAATTTCCCCTGCCGGAAATACTCTTTGCGGCAGCGGATACCACTGTGCACATCATCCTGACAGGTTCCGTCTGTGGACCGGTACCTCAGGGTGCCATCGACGATGTAGGTAGTCTTGATATTGACGCCGCTTTCTGTAAGCCTGCGCATTTGAAGTGTTTCGGATATGAATGCCATTGCTTTCGTGTCCTATCTGTTATTGTTGTTATTATTGTTGTTATTGTTATTATTGTTGTTGGAAGAGGAACCACCGCTGCTGCCGGAGCCTGAGGATGGTGTGTAATGAGGGAACACTTTGAATTCTGTCCGTGACAGCAGGATTCCGTCAATGCTACTGTCGGTGCAGTTCGCCATGATCACCTTCTGGGTCGTTGCAGTATTCTGCCCGATGATGAGGGACAGATTCTGTCTGCCTCCCTTGATGAAAGCCTCCGGCTCCTGCTCCAGGAAATGATAGATCTCCCAGAGCTCCTCCTCTGTTACTTCATAATATTTCGTCAGTTCCACGCAACGCTTCATGCGGATCAGTTCTTCATAGGTCTGCGGTTCAAAATTCATGGAAAGCCTCCTTGTCATTCTTTTGATCCAGTGTCAGATAGTAAAATTCAATGTTCTGAAAGGGGAGATTGATGGCCTGTATATGGTAATAGGCATTATTTTCCTGCTTCCGGTAATGGCAGTCTCTCAGCTCCGTGGTGGTAACAAGCAGATTGTTCGGGCTGTCCGTGGCATATTCCTTTGCATATTCGCGCAGGAGCCCGGAAATATCATATACATACCATTCTTCTTCGTTGTCCCCGGAATGGTCCAGCACCCCTTTATAAATCTGATGTGTGGCAATATGCCGCTGCTTTGTTCTCCCTTCATCCCCGTAAGTCACGAGATCTCCGGACAACAGCATCAGGTACAATGCGTTGTTCTCCGGATAATCGCATTCTTCCTGCAGCATATGCTTTTTCATACGCAGCTTTACCGTACTGATGGGTGTCAGATATAGGATCTCCCTGGACTTTCTAAGGATCTGGGAGATCAGCGGATATCTGTCTCCATCCACGTCCAGTTCGAACACACCGCTGTCATAGATATATTTCAGCTTCGCATCTTGTGCAATGATCTGTTCCAGTGCAGGATATTCTGCAGATGCTTTTGCAGGCAGATACTTTTCCGGCTCCTCGAGGCGCATCTTCGTCACATATTCATATGTCGTCTCGTCAGCAGAAGCATCCGGGGCATAGCCGCGGTCCCGGTACATCTGCTGTTGCAGCAGGCAGGTGTAGCTTTTGCCAGAGCCATATACATTTTTCACAAAAGGGCAGCCCGTTTTACACAGATACAGGTAAGCGCACCTCGCACATTCCTCGGGAAACGGTTGTCTGTTATGGTTTTGGAAGATCTTCCGTGCAGCGGTTTTCAAAATGGTGTCCACCGTGTCACGGTAGATATTGCCATAGTAAAAATCTTCGTTCTTCTGCCCTCTGACACAGGAATAGATGTCTCCGTTACGCTCCAATAGGAAAAATTTTTCTCCGCAATTATCGCAGTTGGTGCAGTATTCCGGTCCGAACTCATCGAACCATGCACCGTTGACCCCGGCATCCAGATTGGTCCCGTCAAAAGCCTCATGCATCCGTCGGTAAAAGATCAGCTGTTCCTCTTCACTCATGTGATGCAGCAGGCCACAGGAATTGTAGTCAAACCCTATCATGAAATTAAAATCATTCATGTCCAGGCACGTGTTCCGGTCCAGGAATCTGATATCCTCGATGATCTGATCCAGCTGTTCAAAATGCTCCCGAAAGATCGTGGCAGATACTTTTTTCTTGTCAGGGATCTCCTCCAGCAGTCGGATATTATCCAGTATCCGTTCCAGTGTGCCCTCTCCGCCCTTGGTCACCCTGTATTTTTCATGCAGGGAAAGAGGCAGATCCAGGCTGCCCGATATGGACACGTTGAACTCCCGGACGGTCTCGATATGTCTGTCCAGTCCGTACAGATTCGTCTTGATGTGAGGATGCCCCACCCTGAAGCCGGCATCCGTGATGAGTTCACGCATGTCCTGATAGTATCTGCTGATATATTGGATCAGGTCGTGGAATTCCTGCTCCGGCAAAGTGGTCACCTCGCCGCCGTGCAGGGAAATATTAAAGGGCACCACATCCGCTTCACGGAATTTCGCGATGGCATATTGCAGGGTCTCCAGGCAATCTCCGCCTCGCAGGGTATCTACGGTGTGGTCCTCCAGATAGCAGTACCGGCACTGCATGTTACATGCCATGGTCGGCACATATAACAAATGAATAAATTTAGTATTCATAGTAATCGATCCTTACAGGTGTCTCCTTGAAAGCACGTTCATTGACAGATACGCCCCGGGGCAGTGTGATCTCCCGCAGAGAATCACAGCACCGGAAAGCGGAAGACCCGATCTGCTGCAGCTTGCTGTCCGGGGAGATCACCACCTCCTCCAGACTGGTATTTCCATAAAACGCGTGTCCGCCGATCCTGGTCACGTTATCCGGGATCTCTATGCGCAACAGGCTGCTACATTCTTCAAAGGTGTTGCCGCGGATCTCCGTCAGTCCCGCCGGAAGATTTACCTCCTCCAGGCTGCTGCAATGGTAAAATGCTTCCCCGCCCAGATACGTCAGATGCTCCGGCAATGTGACACGTTCCAGGCTTCTGCAGTTTTTAAATGCCTGACCGCGGATCTCTGTAATGCTGTCCGGCAGCGTTACCTCTGATAAAAAGGGCATATTGGAAAAGGTGTTGCCGCGCAGGCCCACTACCTTCTCCCCCTGATAGGTATCGGGAATGGTCGCCGTAGTCATATTCGTCAGACCATAGACATAAAATCGCACATAATATCCGTCATCTGCCTGCTCATAGAAGATCCTGGGCTTACTGAACAACAGCAGTGAGCCTGCCACAGCCACCGCCATGAGAGCCCATTTTAACTTTTTGCTGTAATCCTGCACCATGGATGCCTTCACATTCATGACAATATTCGAGATTTTCTCCTGGGATCTGGATCTGATCTCCTTTTTCAAATATTTTATCAGCTGATAACGGCTGGTCAAAAATGCATATACCACCAGGATGATAAGTCCGATCACATAAGTTTTCATCGGAAAATGAAAGAAAAACAGAGATATGTATACGAATAACAGAACCGCCAAAACGGCATTCAGTATGTTTTTTCTGCGCAGCATATCCTCCGGGATCAGATTCTGTTCTTCCGTGATCCCGGCGCGCTGCATTTCACGTTTTATAAACCCTTCGACACAATCCTCCTCGGACATGGCAAACAGCGGATCAAAATCCTCTGCATGCACTATCCTGCCCGTTACCGTTTCGTCAGCTGCAGGTGCATGGATCACCGCCTCAGCTGCTGTCTGCACCTTTTCCTCCATAGATAAAGTCATTCCCATACCGTTATTTTCCCTTCTTTTCTACTGTGCATCGCACCTTTTTCGTCTCCAAAGGACTACGATACTCTTCCATTTCGCGATTCTGTCGTTTAATATTCAGAGCTTAACAGGAAGTCCGCTATATGCATCGTCTTGATGCCTTCGTAGTTTCCTCCCGAGAACTCATCCGTTGTGAGAACATATTTGGGGTAGTTGTCGTGGATTTCCAACAACCGGTCGAATTCCCGTTTTTCCGTTTTCAGAGAATGAAGCTCCTGCGTCACCTGCACATAGAGCTTTTCATTTTGCCGTACTGCGACAAAGTCGATCTCGCTGCTGCCGGATTTGCCGACATTGACAGTATAGCCTCTGCGGCAAAGCTCCAAGTACACGACATTCTCTAAACTGGATGCCACGCTGTCAGCGTTATAGCCGAGAACGCTGTACCGCAGGGCGGTATCGGCAAGATAGAATTTCTCCTGTGTTTTCAGGATCTCCTTGCCCTGTAAATCAAAGCGGGAGCATCGATGAAGCAGGTACGCCTTCTCCAGCTTCTCCAAATAACTGTAAACTGTTTCGTTGTCCAATGCACGGTGTTCCGCTTTCAGGTAATCCGAAATGGACTTTGCCGAGAAGGTATTTCCCACATTGTTGAAGGTGTACTTGACCACTCGTTCCAGTTGGTCGATCTTCCGCACCTGATTGCGCTTAACAATATCCGAAAAGATCGTGGAGTTGTAAATATCCCGCACGATGGTGTAGACCTCGTCCTGAGAAAACTCCTGCAAATGTGTTGCCGGGAAACCGCCCAAGCGTACATAGTCGGCAAGCTCCGCCTTCGGCTCTCCCACCTCGGTATATTGGCTTTTAAACATCAAGCACTCGCCAAAGGACAAAGTGAAGATGCGGAAAGATACATATCGTCCCGTCAGATAGGTTGAGATCTCAGAGGACATCATGCGAGAGTTGGAACCTGTCACATACAGGTCAACATCAAAGTCAGATGCCAGCGAATTGACAACCTTTTCCCAGCCCTTGATTTCCTGAACCTCATCGAGAAACAGATAGGTTTTTCCATCGGGCGAAAGACGCTCTTTAAGCTGTGCATACATCTGCTTTGCCGTCATATCCTCATATTCCATTGAGTCATAGCGGCAACTGACAATGCGCTCCTCCGAAATGTTATGCTGCGTTTTCAATCTCTCCATAATCATTTTCAGGATCGTTGACTTTCCGCAGCGACGTACTCCCGTAAGGATTTTTACAAATGGCGTATTCACATAAGCCATGATCTTCTCTACATACAAAGGTCTGTAAATCATCGTGATCACCTCCGTTTGTAGATAGTATATCGCAATTCTTGTCAAAATGCAATTCGTTTTGCGATTACAAACCGCAAAACTTATATCTCTTCATGATTATTCGCTCCTTTCGCTAGTCCTAAAATGTATGAGCAAAACTAAACTTCGCAAAAAATCGGCATCAAATCCATTTCTGAATTCAACACCGATTCTCTGCTTTTCCTTTTTTCTGTTGTAAGCCTTTCCACTCGGAACTGATCTTGTGACCGGATTCAGTTCTCCCCATGTTGTTCGCTGCTTAGCATAATATTCCCTCTGCGCTTTCTTACTTCTTTTATCAAGCGTTACATATTGCTTCATTTTCTCATCCTCGCTTTCATGTCTTCTTCAATCATCTTTGCAATTTCACCGCAGGCGTCAGGATAATCTTTATGTCCCAATAAGAGCATTTTATCTTTAAGTCGTTCTAGAGCTTCCTCAAATCTTGCGACGTCCTTCTTTAGCACCTTACAGAATACAATGCAGTACGACGAACCATCCTTGACCATCTCTCCCTTAAATTTCATAGTTATCTTATTCTGCACAAACAATTGATCTGCCAGATAAGAGCTATGATCTACATAAGCATAAGGAACCGCAAATAACGAAAAATCACTCATTTTCCAATAATTCTTCATTCTCATCATCTCCAACATAAAGATAGCTGCAGAAGATCCGAAGACCTCCCACAGCCTGTGCTTATAACCGAACCTCCACACGCAGTTTCCTGCAGGTTTTCTACAAGGCCGCTGTTAAGAAATCTTGCATCAGATTTTAAAACCTACAATGAACATAAACCGATAACACATAACCCATAACAGACATACCCTTACCATAAACAAAAACTTCTGGGATCACCATCAATCTCATAAAGCCTTGTACGGAAAAATTCTTAGATGTCTACTTCAAACTGTACTGTTTGATTGTACTTATCAAGAGCCATCTGCATTTCCATAATGGTCTTGGATACAGTCTCATACTCCTTCTTAATCAGCTCCAGGTCATAGTTAATATACCTATATTCCGGAACCGTATTTCTGGACATATAAGAGCGCTGCTCCTCTCTGGCTTTTGGTAGCTGCTTACGCATCTGATCAAGCACTGATTTTCTCTTGTTCAGCTGAGCCATCTTTATAAGAATTGTATCAATGCTCATTTCTGCATCGCCCACCCGAACCTTTTCATTAGAATTGGTTACATTAAGCGCATGCTTGATAATTGCAATTTTCTCATCAAGAGATGTAATAGTAGCTACAACCTCCGTATAATCATATTCTGGTACGACAGGTTCCTCATTGATAGCTGCAACATAGGTACTGGATGTTGCCTCTTTGTTTACCCAGAAGGCCTTATCTTCTTCCAGGCTCTTAAGCATTTTATTTGCATATGCTGATGTCATTGTCTGCATTTCCTTACGACCTCCATTTTGTTTTGTTTTTTGTTCTGATATTAGCTTACTGCATGACAGATGCTTTGTCATTGTACCAACGGTTTAATACCATAGAAAATCCGCAGTCAGATTTTCTATAGTCATGAATAATTCCCCATAAACGAACAACATCCCCGTCAACGACGAGGATATCTTCAATACTGGTATGCAGTAATCTGCTTAAGATTACAAAATTGTCTAAGCTTGGTAATGATCTACCGGAAATCCATTTGTAGATTGCCTGCGGATTCTCAAATCCCATAGCATTCTGCACATCTTTCACAGTATAACCATTTTCCATGAGCAGTTTCTTAATTTGCTTCCCTGTCTCCTTTTGCTGGATTGACAAATACATTGGTTCCATCTCTCTGTACCTCCGTAATTTTCTTCCATCCCGAATCACAATCTCTATTTGTAGACTTACATTATATCGGATGTATTCACAAAATGCATTAAACTTTTAGTTTAAAATGTCTGTGCGAGCTTCCCTATACTCACTCCCTGTTACAGTACCTTGCAAGTTCTCATTGCTACAGTTTTTTTACATGCCATAGGCTCGTAATAATCAGGATTCGCAATTTATGTATAGAGAGGATTAGTGGAGTCCGTCTTGTTTCCCGGATATCGCTGCCGTGAGCTCTTTATGGTTACTAACGCTTAATCATATTCCCTATGGCAATATAATCTCACCAACCTGCTCTACTCTATGAGATTAATAGATCGCAGCCTTACTTTAACGTCCTGCCGGGTCATTTACAGCAACTCGCAGACTTCCACTTCTTTCAGTGCGGACGGGTTTATAGTTTTCCTTCTAAAGATTAAGCTTAACAGAATCTCCTCATACTTGCATTTAACCAATAGTTTAATTGCTATCGTATTCATCTTTTATCTTAAAAATGATACTCATCCTTAACACCTAACAACTGGCTCCATCTTGCAGAAATCAGCTTAGCATAATATATATCTGCCAATCCATATGCCCCCAGGGAATACGCATCGTTGAATTCTACGAGTAATGTCCTGCCATCTTTAGTTACGCAGATATCCATACTGCAAGCCATAGGCCTATCTTCCCAAGAGACAAAACTTTCCATCATAGAATTAAGCACCTGCGCGTCATAATGATATAAATAACCCTTCCTTGACTTATCAATTATCATGCCATATGGGCGCACATCAATTATCTCATCATATGTAATAAAGCAACGCCATTCTGCAGCGATATCTAATGATTCGCTTACCAATACCTCATAATCTTCAGCATGATTACCGCAGCCCATAAGATCTTTTATACTGGAAATTGTCTTGCCGGTAAAAGCCTTGCTTCTTACTGCTGGTTTCACAAAATATCCCGCCGACCACTTGTTCTCATCTCTTGAAATACTGTTGATTGTATCTTTCCATATTTTCCTTCCCAGAAATGGCTTAAGCACATCTGGATAATCAGGAATATGCGGTGTCACCCCAAACTTGTTAAACAGCACATTGCACTGATCAATATAATCCAAGGCAATATCTTCACGCTTAAAATCATCATAGATATCATCTATCAAATGGTAAGGAACTATTTCCGCAGCCATCTCTCTGAAACCAAACATAGCTGAAGCAAAATTATGATTGTGAGGTATCTCCATTTTCATTTCATTGTCATATTTTGTTTTTAAATATACCTTTCCCATAATAATCACCTGTTAAATATAATAGCGTTTGCGGAAGGGCGCTATGTGCCAGTGGCACCTTAAACCAACTCGGACACGCAAACATAAGTGGGCAGGGCCAGACTCGAACTGGCGTAGACTTAAAGTCGGCGGATTTACAGTCCGCTGCAATTGCCACTATGCGACCTACCCATAAGTGACCCCTGCGAGACTTGAACTCGACATTTGCAGCTTGAGAGGCTGCCGTCCTAACCTTTAGACCAAGGGGCCATTCAGTGATCCCCGCCGGACTTGAACCGAGCATTTTAGCCTTGAAAGGGCTATGTCCTAACCTTTAGACTAGGGGACCATAATGCTCATATCAGGATTCGAACCTGAATCAATCGGTTCTACGCTCCGCTTCGGTCCGTTCAGGGCAATCGTCCCCCGGACGATTTGAACCGTAGCCGATCATTCTATCCATTGAACTATACGAGCATATGCGGGCTAAATATATTTCAACTCAGCCCTGTTTATTCACTTTTCATGCGCTAATCTGCTTTGTTCTATTTACATCGATTACGATAATCTCATCCATCGGAACATCCAGCACTGCTGCCAGTACAACCAGATTATCGATTGTAGGCATGGCAGTTCCGTGCTGCCACTTGTAGATGGCCTGAGGAGTAGCAAATCCAAAGATATCCTGCAGGTCTCTTACAGTCAGACCTGCCACCTCTCTCAGTCTCATGATATTCCTTCCGGTAGCTACCATATCGATGGTAGGTATAGTAAACATTTCTTCCTCCGTTTCTGCTTTTGCAGGTGAAGGAAGAATGCCCTCCACCTTAATCAGAAGCCTTAAAATTGTATATAGGTTTCATCACATCGATTACATCTACAGACTCTCGGATCACATCAATGATGTCCTCCAGACTCTTGTATGCCATCGGTGCCTCGTCCAATGTATTTTCATTAATCGAAGTGGTATAAATACCCTTCATTGTCTCTCTGTATTCATCCATGCTAAGATTTGCTTTCGCCTTTGTTCTGGACATAAGTCGTCCTGCTCCGTGAGGTGCAGAATAATTCCACTCCGGATTTCCTTTTCCAACAGCAAGCACACTTCCATCTCTCATATTTATTGGAATCAGCACTTTCTCTCCACCATGGGCTGCTATTGCGCCCTTTCTCAAAATCATTTCATCTGTATCAATATAATTATGAATTGTATGGAAGGCTTCTCTGCCAGCCATCCCGGTTCTCTCCAGAATAATCTCAGCCATTTTCTCTCTGCTTCGTCTTGCAAAAGCCTGGCAGATTTCAACATCGTGAAGGTAGTCCTCAAGATATTTTCCTGATAAGTAGCACAGATCTTCAGGCATACTTGTCTCAGACTCATATACCTGCCAGTGAAGCTGTTTTAACGCATCCTGAATCTCACTTCTACGTCCCTGCTCCTTATAGGTTCTGATAATCTCATCACGCTTCTCAAGATAGTCCCCATAGCCTCTGTCCAGGTTAATCGCCAGCTTCTGATAAAGCTCTGCAACCTGCTTACCCAGATTACGTGAGCCTGAATGAATCACAAGATATTTGGTTCCATCACCCGCTTCATCTATCTCTATAAAGTGGTTACCACCACCAAGGGTTCCAAGTGAACGCTCTAATCTCTTTGTGTCCTTCAGTTCTCTGTAGCAAGCAAGTTCTGTCAAATCAAATCTCTCCTGGCGACCTTCCCACACGTTCATTCCCGATGGAATAAAATGTGCAGCCTCATCAACCTTTACAAAATCAATATCAACCTTGCCTAAGTTCACGGTATACATACCGCATCCGATATCAACACCCACTACATTTGGAACAGCCTTATCAGTAATTGTCATTGTGGTTCCAATAGTGCAGCCTTTACCGGAATGAACATCAGGCATGATTCTTATTCTTGATCCTTCCGTCATCGGATAATCACACATACGTCTGATTTGTTCTATTGCTTCATCCTCTACTACTCTTGCATAGCAGATGGCTGTATTTATTTTTCCTTTGATTTCAATTAAATCCATGCTTCTCTTACCTCATTTCTGTGATATTTACATTGGACAGTGCCCCGCGGGGGACTCGAACCCCTAACCACCTGATTAAAAGTCAGGTGCTCTACCCTTGAGCTAACGGAGCATAACGCAGAACTGCCTTACCAATCAGGCTTATATCTGCAAAAAAATACCGCCTACCATGTGCATCCACACAAGATAAGCGGTTCAAAATCTATGTATCCGGTTGTCCTCTCCTGTCCCTACGACAGGCCTACATCCATCACCACAGCATTTCCTTCAAGCTTATTCTTATCTGAATACACAAAGCTAAAGCCCCACTCTTTTTCATAATCGAGTGCTGCATTTTTCAAACTTTCCAGATATAAATAACTTGATCGAATAGCTGTGAACATTCTTTTTTCCTTTCCCAGACCCATCGCTTCGGATCCGCTTTTCTTTCTTTGTTATCAACAGAATACCACAGCAACATTAGTTTGTCATTATACTTGTGGTATAACTTCGACGCATCATAGTGCAATCAGCCTAGTCTGAAGTACTTTGGCTATCTCTGCCAGACCGCTGGCTCTCATCTCCTTCTGATCATTCTCGTAGTAGGAGATTATAGACTTCTCTACATATAATGCTTCATCAAAATCTTCCCTGGTTGCCTTTGGATCTCCTAAAAATTCAAGATCAACCGGTTCACTACTGTTAATTGTTTGCATTTTCCTTGTTCTTTGGAATTTTTTACCATACTCTGCGCTCTCAGTCTTCCTTCTCCCCATCTTCCTCCCCCATTGTAAACAAAGACTTCCCATTATAGCAGTCCGGACTGAACAGTCCCTGCTTATGGGTGACCGGGGTAAATACCTTCGTCTCCCCTGGAGCGATTTCTTCATGGTTGAAGATCAGGCTGTGTCCCTTTTGATTTTTGATCACGGCCTGCTTAATATTATCGGACCAGCTGTAGGTCTCCATGACATCACCGAATCCCTTCGGAAAATACCGGAAATCCAATGCGCAGGGATCTTCTTCGGTGGCATATTTCATGTATAATACGCTGTCCTGAAACATTCCGATGTGAACTCCCGGATTCACAATTCCCACAGCATCCCCGAGATGATATACCAATTTGCTTCCGCTGTGAACGCTGGACACTTCAATGTAGACACAGTCCTCATATTTCCCGGCAATTTCGATCAGGCGCTGTTTCTCCTGTTCTTCCATCTGTGCAATCTCCCGCTGTCCTGTCTCCTGCAGAGCACGGATCTTTCTCACCATTTCATCCGCCGTATCCTCCGGCTCTCCCAGTGACATTTTTGCCGCCGCGGCAATGATCCGGTCCAGTGCATTTTCCGAGGTATCAAGACGAGCCAGTTCCTCCCGGTATTCCTGTACTACATTCCCATACGGCGATACCATCATATATTTCAGCGGGCAGTGATAGACCGTATTTCTGGTCTCATAGATCAGAACATCCTCCTCCAGAGAAGCCTTGACCAACGTGGACGTCGTGGCTACATAGACATTTCTTCCCAGCCGTGGATGTACATCCGCAGTCCCCGACAGATTGTACTCTCCGTCATATACATAGGGCTCCCAGTTTCTCATTGTTACTTTTGCCTTTTCCATCCCGGATACCTCCTGTTTTTACTGAAAGTATACCAGATTCGGAGAATAATGTCATTCTACCGGTGGTTGATTTTTGTATACAGAGCAATTTATTAAAAAATGCGCCAGAAGACTTATCTGCCTTCTGGCGCATTCATTATTTTTCTCTTAGTACAGCTTCGCGCCTGCCGGAATATGGTTGTCCACCATGAGCAGGTTCAGCTTCTCTTCGCCGTTCTCCTCGCATACTGCGGACAGCAGCATACCACAGGACTCAATGCCCATCATGGCTCTGGGGGGGCAGGTTGGTGATGGCGATCCGTGTCTTTCCAACCAGTTCTTCCGGCTCATAGTAAGCGTGGATACCGGAGAGGATGGTGCGGTCGGTGCCGGTGCCGTCATCCAGAGTGAACTGTAACAGCTTCTTGGACTTAGGTACTGCCACGCACTCTTTTACCTTAACAGCTCTGAAATCGGACTTGCTGAAAGTCTCGAAGTCTACGGCTTCCTCGAACAGGGGCTCAATCTTCACGTTGGAGAAATCGATCTTGCTGTTCGGAGTGAAGAATCCGTTGTTATCACCGGCGGTCTGAGCACCTTCTGACTTGCCGTCAGCTTTCTTGGAAGCGCTACTGTCTAAGCTCTTCATTGTCGGGATGGGATTGGTCAGTTCTTACGTCCTATTCCGTCTTTGTCCCCTTGGCTCCGTCCAAAGGCATTTCAGGGTCTTTGAGGATTGCCGTCCTGTTCCGTGCTAATGTCTTAGCGTGTGGTACTGGGATGTCCTTGTGTCCCATCACCGTCTGAATGACCTTGAGATTCGTTTCGTTCTCGCAAAGCCTGGTACAGAAAGTATTCACTCCTTATAATGTTTCCCTGAAATAAGGGACTGTTCTGTTGACCGGTAGTCAACTCAAAAAAGTAAAAAAGAAAAGACGTATGAAACCAAATGTCTCATACGCCTCATAGGATTTATGATTATAACTTTGTAAATTCATCAAGCTGCTTATCTACATCTCTTCCGGAATACATAACCCGAATCACTGTAACCAATTTCTTTGTCTTATCGGGGATATAGAAAATAGCATAATTATCAACAGGCACAACTCGTGTATTTCGACTCTTCCAGGGCTCTCTTTCATATTGTCGGAACTTCTCCGGATACTCTCCCAAGGAAAGGATTTTTTCTTCGATCCGGTCAAGCTGTCCGGCTGCATTCTCAGGCGAAAGAAGATCAAATGCTATATACTCAAAGATACCGCGAAGATCGTTCTCAGCCTGCTCCGTAAAGGTAACATCATATTTCATACATTATAATCCCTTCGGATATCCGCAAAAACCTGAGCTGCAGATTTGGTACGCCCTGCCTGCATATCCGCATATCCTTTCTCAAGTTCCATGTCCAAAGTCTCTACGTTCATTCTCGAAATATCAACAGGTCTCGCAGTTGGAATCTTTACCTCAAACGGAAGCCCCCTATTTAGAATGATCTGCTTATAAAACATATTGATAGCATTAGATGCCGGGATCCCCAAAGTAGCCAGAATTCCCTCAGCCTGTTCTTTAACATCCGGCTCTATTCTTGCATAAAGATTTGCTGATTTAGCTGCCATATCATCACGCCCCTTTCTTTTACCCATATTATAAGTCAATGTGCGGACAAAAGCAATACATTTTTCAAATCAGTGCCCTGATCTGCTTCAAAAGAATCTCTCTTACAGACTGATACTTCACATCTCGCAACAAACCAAGCGCTTCATCCGCAAATCCATCATTATTATCTGCAAAACCCAGCAGATAATTCGGCGTAGTCTGAAGTACTTTGGCTATCTCTGCCAGACCGCTGGCTCTCATGTAAAATTTCTTTTACATAGCTTAATTGCGGTCTATTTAGCTTGTTTCCTGACTACTCAGGAAAAATATTTCTACCCTCGCCCCACCTGTATTTTCAGAATTTGAAAGTTTAATACCTCCACCATATTTTTCAGCCACAGTTTTTGCAAAAAATAGTCCCATCCCATAATGGGCTTCGCCATTTCTACTTGTGTCATCCATAAAAAACTGCTCTGTGCCATGCAATAATGCTTCTTTTGTAAATCCTGATCCGCTATCCTCCACAATGAATGTCAGCCGGCCATCCTGCTCCTTTGCGTCAATATAAATGATTCCATTTTCTTTTGTATGCTCCACTGCATTCTGAATCACATTCATTACGGCTCGGAACATTGGATCATAAGCAATCGTTACCTTTTTATCACTTTGTTCCGCCTTCCAATCTATCTTCTGGTGATAGATTTCTACCAGTCCGAGTGCCTGTTCCTTTATATCTGCGAAAAAATCTTCTAACCTCACCGTTGTATAGGTAACATCACTGCAATTCCATGATTTTGTGACATCTATCAACTGTTTTACATAACTTTGTATCTGTGTTGTGCCGTTCAAAACATAAGTGATATTTTTCTTCTGTTCTGTGGTCAGTTCAGTCTCTGAAAGTAGTTCTGCATTTCCCCGTACAATCGTAAGAGGTGTTTTAATATCATGCGCCAAAGCAGACATCTGTTGTTTCTTTTCCTGCTCTGTTTTCCACTGCTTTTCTAAAGATTCTCGCAATGCATCTCGCATATCATCGATTGCCGATAAACAGTCATCAAACTCTTTGATACCGGAACAGGATGTCTCATATTCCAGATTTTGATCCTTTATTTGTCCGATTGCGTCTAATACAGGCTGCATCTGCTTTTTGATTCTTTTTCCAAAACGTATGGACGGAATGATGATAATCGCTACCGCTCCAATCACAGACATAATACTCATCACATTCTGTGGTCCTATAAAATGCTCCCTCAAAAAAGCTGAATGATATTGAGGTGTCAGGCGATATTGCAATACAACATATTCATTTTCCCTTACAATTACTTTATAAAAATATTTCCCGGATGCGTTTCCGTACTTTGCAACATTCCATGCTATCTGTTCGTATTGTTCTGACAGATCTCCACCTATTTTCTCTCCATTCTCTGAAAAGATTACATAATCACAAAGTGCGGGAATCATCTCAGCAGTCACTTTATCTGCACGTAGAATCGTATCATATGCTTCATTAATCTTTTGCTCTGCATAATTTGCCGGATAAATACAGCCCACACTAATCAAAAGGCACAGCAGCAGCCAAGCAACAATCACCAAACCAACTAATGATCCAAGCATGACCAGTACATATCTCATAAAAATCCTGCTGAGTGCATTGCTTCTCTTTACTCTTCCCATTTATATCCAATCCCCCAGACTGTTTTTATCGGTGTATAATCATAATCCGCAAATTTTGCTCTTATATTTTTGATATGCGTGATAATGGTACTGTCATTACTCTCATTGTCAAAGCCAAAGACCGCTTCCAATATCTGTTCCTTCGAGAAAACCTGTCCTCCGTTTTTAGCCAGAAATTCACAGATTTCGTACTCTGCTTTCGTAAACGGAAGTTCCTTATCATCCATCAACAGTTTCTTTTGAGACATCTGAATGCAGACTCTCCCCAAAACCATCCGGACAGAATGTTCCCTGTGCTCTCTTCTAAGATGTGCATTGATCCTTGCCCGAAGTTCCATCACTCCAAATGGCTTTGAAATATAATCATCTGCTCCTAAAGAAAGTCCGTTTACCAGACTGTTTTCCTCCGTTTTTGCCGTAAGAAACAAAATCGGACAATCCACAAGTGCCCTGATTCTTTTGCATAATTCGAAGCCATCAATTCCAGGCATCATAATGTCCAGTAAAATCAGGTCATAACGATGTAATTCTTCCATATGAATTTTTAGTGGATTACTTACTTTGGTAACCAGATGTCCATCCTTATTCAAAATGCTTTCTATCATTTCCAAAATTGCCGGTTCATCATCAACTGCCAGTATTTTTGCCATAGTTTCCCTCGATTCTATTCCGATATTCTGTTTCCTTCCCAGTGGTTTACCCACCAAAAATAGTATACCATACTTATCCCTGTAAATATTAAGCAACCTGGTATGAATGACAACCATTCACCTACACTAGTTTCTCCCAATACAGATTGCAGATAAGTATATGGTACTCTACCCGTCCAGCAGACAAATACATATTTCCACACATAATCTCCAAGTCCGGTAAGCATCAATGCACTAATTAGTCCTGATATAATCCCTGCTCCAATGGATACCCCTTTTCCAAACTGAAAAGCCAGAATCAGCTGCCACAGATAAAGTGGAACACTGCTTCCCCACAGCAGCAATGCTGCAAATATACATCCTTTCATGATTTCGATATCGCTTGATGCGATTCTTCCAAATCCAATTCCGAATATGATTGCTGTCAATAGGATAGAGCACAGACACAAAACCAGTAGCATCAACAGTTTCGATAAAAATGCTGCAGGTTTATCCGGTAAAGACAACAGATTTTGAAAATCACCTGCATTTTGTTCCTGTTCCATCACACTTGCTGTAAAAATTCCAATAAGTACCGGAAGTCCTGCTCCTATTGCCTGATAAAATGCAATCACTTTCATATTTTCATTCCATGGTGAAAAAAAGTAATATATTAAAAATATAACGCTGGTTATAATCGGAATCAGTAAGTGTGCCAGAATCACAGATGTTCCTTTCATCTTTCGCAAGTCTGCATTAAGAGATCTTCCAATCATCTTATTTCACCTCTCTTCTCTCAAACCATTTCAAAAACAGAACCGTTACAAAAACAAACCAGATGATTGAGAGACACATTCCCGGAACAATGACTCCCGTATCCAAAAGAGGATTCCCTGCTTCTGCGGCAAGTCCATTTGGTAAAACATGAAGCAACGGGCACATCATTCGCATAGGGATTGCAGAAACAAGTACATACCAGATTCTGGTTTGTGATATTACCACACCGCTGACGGTAATAAACAGGCAGACGAACAGGTTTACAATCATTCCAAATCGTTCACTTAAAAATAAAGCTACCGGAATCTCCCATAACTCAGAAACCGTCAGAAACAATACTGCAATCAACGCTCCTCCAACTGGAACATGTGTCGTTAGAAGAAAGCCTCCAAGCGTTGCTCCTGCAAACACAATCACATTAGAAAACAAAATCATGTACCCAATATAAATAATTTTCCCCAGCAACAATTTTCTTCTGTCTGTGGGAATAGTCATTAAATGATAGTATTTTATCTTTTTCTCCTGCGCCACAGAAAGATAACAAAATAAAGCAATCATCCCCGGCAGCAAAAGTGTATACCACCAGTTCCAAACACTTTCTGCATAAGCATTTGTCATCCCAAGAGTAAATATAAATGCCATGACAAATGTAAGAAGAGGAAATCCCCAGATAAACTTTTTTCGCATGGTTCTTTTGGCTTTTTGATGTTCTGCTTTTATAATATTAACCATGGATTTCACCTGCTTTCTGGTTTTTTCTTACCACATTCATAAACAAATCTTCAAGATTATCTCCCTGCTTTAATGCTCCTTCGTATCCTAAGATTCCACCTGAAATAATCCCGACTTTATCTGCAAGTAACTGTACCTCTGAGAGAATATGACTGGAGAGAATTACAGTGATTCCCTGTTCCGGAAAAGACCGGATCAGCTCTCGTAATTCCTCAATGCCTATTGGATCTAATCCATTCGTAGGTTCATCCAATATCAAAAGTTCCGGTTCTCCAAGCAATGCCATTGCAATGCCTAGTCTTTGCTTCATCCCCAAAGAAAACTGTCCTGCTTTCTTCTTTCCGGTGTTTGTAAGTGATACAATCTGCAAGACCTCATCAATTCTGTTTTCATCTGTACCAAGCAATAATTGTCTTACCTTCAAATTCTCTCTGGCGGAAAGATTTTCATAAATAGGCGGATTTTCAATTAACGCTCCTATTTTTGATAAATCTTTCCTATCCAAAAGTTTTCCATCAAAGTAAATCTTTCCTGCAGTTGGTTTCATCATACCGGTCAGCATTTTCAATGTGGTAGATTTACCAGCGCCATTCGGTCCAAGCAGTCCATAAATCTGTCCCTTTTCGATATTAAGTGAAACATTATTTACCGCTTTCTGTTTTCTAAAATATTTACATAGATTTTGTGTCTGTAACATCATTTCCATCTTTACTATCCTTCCTTCTATATTTCATTTCTTACTGAAATATAACCTAACAGAAGAAAATAAAGATTTGATGAAGATTTATTCCCGTATGGAATAAACCATCAATTGAATATCATTATCAGAACTCGGCTTTCCACTGAAATCAGCAAAGCTGTTACAAATACGAAGTCCTAATTTACAGAATATCTCCGTGATTTCATCCAAACTATATAACCTTATAGGATTTCCTTCTTTCATTTCAGGCTTATAAAGTGCTTCTCCATACATATAGTCTAGCATCAACGTAAACAGTAAACAGTATGAGGGCAAATATCGTTCTGCTATGTATGCGGCAGTAAAGGTAGCGAATCCTAACTGGCAACCGGGACAGCCGTTTGATTCTAGCATATTAGATAGCGTCACAAGGGAATTGGTGAAGAGCAATCTGGTACAAAGTGGCAATCAGTTTGTCAGAAGATCTATTGATTACAGTGTTTAAGTTCATGCATATATTGAGACTTTTGTTTCAGAGTGTTGTTATACTACCAAAAATGGAGCTGCATAGTAATTTTGTGTAGCTCCATTTTATGGGATTCAGGCTTGTTAAGAGCGGTATACGCCTGCTGTAAGAAAAAGTATTGATTGTAAGTTATATGAGGAAAAGCTTATGTGTAGAGTAATCGCAGTATCAAATTCACACCAAAAAGTTCGGTATAGCGATTAGGATTTCTCGAATCCGTAAACCCATTTTCCACGTAAGAACAGATACAGAAAAATCGCGGAGCTGATACCCCAAGTCAATGGGTATGCCCAGAAAATCACTCGTATATCCGGGAGAATACGAACTGCCACAGTAATGTAGCTTACGCGAAACAAACACCAGTCACAGAGCATAACGATCATCGGAACGGATGCATTACCTGATCCACGAAGTACTGCTGCGATGCAATGAGAAAACGCCAGCAGACAATAAAATAACGCAATTGTTCTGGACTGCATGACTCCATAATGTACAACATCAGGATCTCTGTTAAACGCTGTGATCAGTACCGGTGCTGCCACATATATGATAATACCGATCAACTCTGCAATAGTAATCGAGCAGAAAACTCCAAATCTTGCTCCCTTTTTCGCCCGGTCATACTGTTTTGCACCCAGATTCTGACTGACAAAGGTTGTCAGAGCCATTGTAAAACAGGTCACCGGCAAAAATGCGAATCCCTCTATCTTGGAGTAGGAACCACATCCTGCCATCGCCATTTTTCCAAATGCATTTATATTTGACTGTACAAAGACGTTCGCGATCGCGATCACTGAATTCTGAAAACCGGATGGTACACCATTCTGGATGATCTGCTTCAGCATAGAACTGTCAAAACGAATCTCTCGCAATTCCAGACGGTATTCTTCTTCCACACGCAGCAGATGAACCATACAGAGCAGTGCACTGACAAACTGTGAAATTGCGGTTGCAAGTGCTGCTGATCCGACTCCCATGCCAAGACCTGCGATAAAGAAAATGTCCAGAACGACATTGACACAGGAAGAAATAATCAGATATATCAGTGGATGGCGTCCATCACCGACCGACTGCAGAACTCCAACAAAGATATTGTACATGACAGCACCCATAGACCCTGCAAAATATGTACGGAAATACACAATAGATTCCGGGAGCACGTCCGCAGGAGTTCCCATCAATACCAGGATCTTTGGTGCCAGAAGCATTCCCAAAACTGTCAGCGCCGCACCGGCCACAAGTCCAAATGCAACCGTTGTATGGATTGCCTTTTGCAGGCAGTCTCTTTTTTGGGCTCCGTAATATCGTGCAATAACAACACCTGCACCCATGGCAATGCCGTTAATAAAACCTACCATCAGAAAAATCAGATTTCCAGATGAACTGACTGCCGCCAGTGCATTACTTCCTAGAAAATTTCCTACGATCAGGGAATCAGCAGTATTATACAATTGCTGGAACAGATTTCCCAGAAACAATGGAATTGCAAAAAAAATGATCTTTTGGGAGATACTTCCCTCTGTCATTCTCAGACTCTTTTTCATAGCTAAAATTACTCTTCCCTTTCCTGTGTTCTTTGAATCAATAGAGATGAAGGACTGCTCTTCGTTATAGTTGCCTCTCTACCTTATTATTTGCACCATACCATGCATATGTTGCTGATGTCAATGTAAAGACTGCTTGTAGAGCTGGAATTTGGAACGTGCTTTATAAATTTTTTCCGATCCCCTCAAGTTCGTTCATGGAATCTTTGTTTTTTTCAAGTTCATCTCTGGCTGTTGCGTAATATGATTTTTGGAAAAGCATATCCCATGAAAGATATTTTGCCATACAGTCAAACTGCTTATCAATCAGCTCATACTGGATACTGTCTACGGGAGAACCGCCTACAACAATCGTGCCAACTTTTTTATTTTTTAACTGCAATCCACGGCAGTAGCACTTATCAATGATAAGTTTCAATTGTGCTGACATTCCCCACCAATAAACTGGTGTAGCAAAAAGAATCATATCTGCGGCAGCAATTTTATCAATTGTAGGATTTGTATCATCCTTATCGACGCATCCCTTAGAGCATTGACAGACACCACATCCCTTGCATGGTGCAATGTTGAGTTTGTCAGGTTCAATGATTTCAATTTCATTCTTTTCTGATGCTCCTTTTATAAATGCATTGATTGCTGCCAACGTATTTCCTTTTCTGGCACTTCCATTAATGATTACAATTTTCATGCGTGTATCCTCCAACTTCCGATTTGTATTTCTGTTTGTTTTAAAAATGGGCAACTCCGGTTGGAATTGCCCACTCATTGCACTAATTATGCGATTTTTTCTTGCTTGCACCGATTTCTGCATCAAATGATGTAAGTTTGATGTAAATCGCTGTTTTTTTAGTTTTTTATCAAATGAAGTACGTCCCGTCTATTTGGTAAAACGGTACATCTTTACATCATCTTAATAGAGCTTTGCACCTGCCGGAATGTGGTCATCTACCATCAGAAGATGAAGCTTTTCTTCGCCTTCTTCTTCATGAATAGCACTGAGGAGCATACCGCAAGAGTCAATGCCCATCATAGCTCTCGGTGGAAGATTTGTGATAGCAATCAGAGTCTTTCCAACCAGTTCTTCCGGCTCATAAAAGCTATGAATACCGCTTAAAATGGTTCTGTCTGTGCCTGTTCCGTCATCAAGAGTAAACTGTAACAGTTTCTTTGACTTCGGTACTGCAACACACTCTTTAACCTTTACTGCACGGAAATCTGACTTGCTGAATGTATCAAAATCAACAAATTCCTCAAATAAAGGCTCTACCTTTACCTTAGAAAAATCAATCTTTTCAGACTCAGTTTTTACATTTTTTTCAGGTGCTTCAGAAGCTGTATTATTTACATCATTTTTCTTATTTACACCATCTAAGGACTTCATTGTCGGGAACAGCAGAACATCACGGATGGCAGGGGAGTTGGTCAGCAGCATTACCAGACGGTCGATACCGTATCCGATACCGCCGGTAGGAGGCATACCGATCTCCAGTGCGTTCATGAAATCTTCATCGGTGGTGTTGGCTTCCTCATCGCCGGCTGCCAGTGCAGCTTCCTGCGCCTTGAAACGCTCTCTCTGGTCGATGGGATCATTTAATTCGGAATAAGCGTTACACATCTCACGTCCATAGATGAACAGTTCGAAACGCTCTACATAATCGGGCTTATCCGGCTTTCTCTTGGTCAGAGGAGAGATCTCTACCGGATGGTCCATAATGAATACGGGCTGGATCAGATGCTCTTCTACGAACTCTTCGAAGAACAGGTTCAGGATATCGCCCTTGGCATGACGCTCTTCGTAATGTACACCCTTCTCGTCTGCCAGCTTCTTCGCAGCAGCGGTGTCGGGGATCTGATCGAAATCAACGCCTGCATATTTCTTGACGGCATCTACCATGGTCAGTCTCTCGAAAGGCTTGCCGAGATCAATGGTCTCTTCTGCGTAAGGAATTACGGTGGTACCGCATACTTCCTGTGCCACATAGCGGAACATGTTCTCGGTCAGATCCATCATTCCGTAGTAGTCGGTGTATGCCTGGTACAACTCCATCAGAGTGAACTCCGGATTGTGTCTGGTGTCCAGACCTTCGTTACGGAATACACGGCCGATCTCGAAGACACGCTCCATGCCGCCGACGATCAGTCTCTTCAGATACAGTTCCAGGGAAATACGCAGCTTTACGTCCTCATCCAGTGCATTGTAGTGGGTCTCGAAAGGTCTTGCTGCCGCACCGCCGGCATTGGATACCAGCATGGGGGTCTCTACCTCCAGGAAGCCCTGTCCGTCCAGATAACGGCGGATGGCACTGATAATTCTGGAACGCTTTACGAAAGTATCCTTAACGTCCTGATTCATGATCAGGTCGGTATAACGCTGACGATAACGGATATCGGTATTGGTCAGGCCGTGGAACTTCTCAGGCAGGATCTGTAAGCTCTTGGACAGCAGTGTTACCTTTGCCGCATGTATGGAGGTCTCGCCGGTCTTGGTCTTGAAGACTTCACCCTCGATACCTACGATATCGCCCACATCGTACTTCTTGAAATCCGCATAGGACTCTTCGCCGATGCTGTCTCTAGCCACATATACCTGGATATTGCCGGGCAGATCCTGTACATTACAGAAGGATGCCTTACCCATGACACGTTTGGACATCACACGTCCGGCGATGCGGACGGTCTTGCCTTCCAGTTCCTCGAAATTGTTCTTGATATCGGTGCTGTGATGGGTCACATCATATTTGGTGATCTGAAAAGGATCCTTACCTGCTTCCTGCAGGTTCGCCAGCTTCTCACGCTTTACCTTCAACAGCTGGTGAATGTCCTGTTCCTGTACCTTTGTGTTCTGTGTATCTGCCACTTTTTTCCACTCCTTACTCTATCTTACTTAGTCAACATTACTTCTCTGGATCTCCAGAATCTTATATGCGAATACACCTGCGGGTGTCTCTACTTCTACGGTATCGCCGACCTTATGACCGATCAGTGCCTTACCTACGGGGCTTTCGTTGGAAATCTTACCCTTTAAGCTGTTGGCCTCGGTGGAACCTACGATCTTGTACTCCAGTTCTTCACTATACTCCACATCCAGAATCTTAACGATACATCCGATGTTGATCTTGTCCAGATCTACCTCATCCTCTACAACGACTTCTGCGTTCTTCAGGATCTTCTCCAGTTCTTCGATACGGGCTTCGATGTCTCTCTGCTCATCCTTCGCTGCATCGTACTCAGCATTCTCGGACAGGTCTCCCTGCTCTCTTGCTTCCTTGATCTTCTGGGCTACTTCCTGACGCTTTACCACCTTCAGATCGTGTAACTCTTCCTCATATTTTCTGAGGCCTTCGTAGGTCAAAATGTTTTTCTTTTCCTGCATGATACCGCACCTTCCTGTTTTCTATATTTTGTACTGCCGACACTCCCGGCAACTATACTAGCCTAATCAACCGAGTTATTATACCCATTTTTGCTGATGGTGTCAAGGTATTCCTGGGCTTTTCGAGGGTCTTTCCACTCTTTTTTCATGGAAAAATAACGGATCTGCGGACATTGTACCAGGGCCCGGTGCTCCTTGTCCTCCGATGCCGGAAAATCCAGCCAGATACTGCCTGCTGCCAGTCCGCCGCCGTAGACCTTTTCATTGTCGCAAAAATCCAGTACCACGCAGGGTTTCGTCCCCTGCAGCCGTACTCGTCCGTAGTCCGCAGTTTCCGCAAGCAGCCGGATCTCCGGGATCAGACCGTACTCATCCTCCAGTTCCCCAGTCAGCCACTCTTCCTCCTCCCGGTATTCTCTTTCCGTAAGATACCATTTCATGCTCTGCAATCTGGCAGCATAGCGGAGCACGACATAAGGCAGATACGGATTTCTCCCCAGCAGAACCAGATCCGGCCACGCCGGATAGCCGCCCGGTCTCTCCCCGTAGCGCAGCAGATGTTCGATCCACTCCTGTTGCAGATAATCCCGGAATTCCCTTCCGAAATAAAAAGAAAGAGGCTCACGGCACACCACATAGGTGTGATCCGGATCCTCTGTCAGTTCCTGTAATTGTTCCCGGAGCTTTAGCTCCGTGAGCTTTAGCTCCGTGAGTGCCAGCTCCGCCTGTTCTTTATCCATGCCTTCCGTTCTGGCTACCGACACTCTGACCAGATGATAGTCCGGGAAAAAATATTCCGTCCGGCTCACAGTCACCACAGGATGCCGGTCTTCTCCCTTTTTCCACAGGAAGGGCAAAAATTTCTTCAGTTTTCCCCGGCGCAGTTCCGCTTTTTCCTCCGGCGGTGTCCCGCACATCGCTGTCCGTCGCGCCGGATAGAGATACAAAATAGTGTCCATGCTTCATTGTATGCAGTCATCCCAATTATATGCACCACACCGCGCACAACATCATATCATGCAAGGTCTGCCTCATAATGCATTGCTGTATCCAAAATCCGCACTACACTTCGTCCGGAAAGATTTCCTGCACTCCCCGGATCAGTTCGTCCATTTTCTCCATGGTATTGATGGTCTGGCGGAAATGAGCGGAATGGGGCATTCCCACCGTATACCAGGACAGGTGCTTGCGCATCTCCCGGACACCGGTGTATTCTCCCTTGTATTCCAGCTGCAATGCCGCATGGCGCAGGATCATTTCCCGCTTCTCCCGGTTCGTGGGTCTTGCCGGGATCGTGCCGTTCGCAAGATACGACACTACCTCCCGGAAAATCCAGGGATTGCCCTCTGCCGCCCGGCCGATCATGACACCATCGCAGCCGGTCTGTTCCAGAATGGCTTTTGCTTTTTCCGGACTGTCCACATCCCCGTTGCCGATCACTGGAATCTTCACTGCATCCTTCACCTGTGCGATAATATCCCAGTCTGCCTGTCCGCTGTAGTACTGGGCTCTAGTCCGTCCGTGCACCGCCACTGCCGCCACACCGCAGGCTTCCGCGATCTTCGCGATCTCCACGGCATTGACATGGTCATCATCAAAGCCCTTGCGGATCTTTACCGTCACCGGTTTGTTGATGGCCTTTACCAGTGCCGTCAGAATCTGCTCCACCAGCTTCGGATCCTTCATCAGTGCCGAACCTTCCCCATTGTTCACGACCTTCGGCACCGGGCAGCCCATATTCAGATCCAGTATGGAAAAAGGACGTTCCTCGATCCGTTTTGCCATCTCCGCAAGGATCTGGGGATCTGAGCCGAACAGCTGCAGGGAAGCCGGCACTTCCTCGGGATGGATCTCCATGAGACTGTCCGTATTTTTATTGTTATAATATATGGCTTTGGCACTGACCATTTCCATGCACACCAGCGCCGCTCCCATCTCCCTGCAAAGCAGGCGGAACGGCAGGTCGGATACTCCCGCCATGGGTGCCAGGATCACCGGGTTGTCCAGGGTCACATTACCAATCTGTAATTTTTTCATGCTGTCCTTCCTATTTCTTTTTGTTTCTGTTTCCTTTCCCTACTACTCACAATACCGCCTGCGATCCTCCCGATGCCACCCGCCAGCAGACGGCCGTAATACTCCATACTGCATGCCGCGCTGGGAAGGATCATGACGATATAGGGATACACATAACGGCTCTTGGCCTCCCAGAGGATCGTAATGAAAAAGCCGCCCAGAAAAATAATCCCCGGAAGTACCTGTACACCTTTCAGTTTTCCCAGCAGGATCCTCAAATAATATCCGAAAACCGCCAGATATACCATTCCCTGAAAACGGTTCAGGAATGCCAGTGCTCTTTCATTGGCCTGTCCGGTATAGAGGTCTTCCACCCAGCCTTGCGGCCGGTACTGGTATCTGGTCTGGTTAAAGCTGCAATAAGTAGGCTCGATCCACTGGATCAGCAGTTTCTCCTTGAGAAACGTAACGGCTGCCACGGGATCCTCCTGCCATTTTGCCAGACACTGCCTGATATCTCCTTTGGCCACTTCTGCTGCCTCTATGCTGTCATACCCGGCCTGCAGATAAGTGTCCAGATTATAGTCATTGTAGGTTCCCGGCCCCTTCAGGGCGTCGGGATTCTCCTGCATTCCCATGGCAACCCACAGCACATACGGAGCACCGGAACCATATTCCCGGTCAAGCTGTCCTTCCGCCATGTGACAGAGAGTCGTTTTCCCCAGCAGCATGACTGCCAGCACCACGCAGAGCGCCGGCAGTCCCTGCCATTTTTTACTGCGAAGCAGCACCAGGATCTGCATGATGACCATGGCGATCCATACCACCAGCAATACATTTCTGGTCGCATACGCCAGTCCCATGAATAACGCGACGGCACTCCACAGCAGTCCCTTCTGCCACAGCAGTCCCTTCTGCCACACCTTTCCCTCCGGCCGGTTGGCCATCAGGTAACACCAGATGGCACACAGGACGCTGCAGGTTCCGATACTCTCACCATAGATAAACAAAGCATAGCAATACACCGGCAGGAACAAAAGCTCCGCCACAAGATACAGCAGTTCCGCTGCCCGGCTTCCCGACAGTTCCCGCACGATCCTAAATCCCACATACAGCGTGATGCCTCCGCAGACCGCCTGTACCTGTTGGATCACGAGCCGTTCCGTTGAGCCTGCCACACGGAAGATTAAGGCGAAGATCTCCGCCAGTCCCAGCTGGAACGGATAGATACCATAGTAATCCTGTGCCAGCACCCATTCCGCATCACCGTCCGCCAGTGCCATAGCTGCTCTTTGCACATAATACTGGTCCGCAATGCTCTCCGCTCCGGCGGCCCTCGCAAGCCTTATCCCCAGAATCACTGCTGTCACAGCTCCCAGAACTGCCAGCAGATGCAGTGCCCACGCCGGGATCTTTTTCATCACTCCGGACAGAGCCCCGCATACCGCCACCAGCACTATGCCGACAAGAGCATTCCAGAGGATACTGTCTTTTTCATCCAGATAATATTCCGGTTCCACCAGCCTCTTCGTATATTTCCAGGAATAAAACAGCAGGAACAGCATTACTGCTGTTCCGATGGCTGCCATAATCTTTGTTGCTGCTTTTTCCAGCTTTATCATGTCATTCCCCTATCAACGTCTATTCTTATCGTAGATGATCCGCAGTCCATCCAGTGTCAGAGAACTGTCATAGATATCAATGCTGTCGGTCTCGTCCGCAATGGCACGGCCTAAGCCTCCGGTGGCCACGACCTTCAGCTCCGCAAGCCCGCTCTCTTCCTTTACCTTGCGGATAATGTATTCCGTCTGGCCGATCTGACCGTACATGAGTCCTGCCTGCATACTGGTAATGGTCTCCTGTGCCAGGATGGTCTTCGGCTTACGGATCTCAATATTCGGCAGCTTCGCCGTCTCTTTCCACAGAGCCTCCGAACTGATCCGGATACCGGGAGCAGTGATTCCTGCAGTAAAACGTCCGTCCTCCGTGATCAGATCATAGGTGGTCGCCGTACCGAAATCCAGTACCAGCACCGGTCCGCCGTATTTCACATAAGCTGCCACCGCATCCACGATACGGTCCGCACCGATGGCCCGGGGATCCTCGGTAGCGACCTTGATGCCGCTCTTCACACCGGGGCCCACGATCAGTGGTTTTGTCTTGAGATAACGGATGATGGAACTGGTCAGGGAATGCATCACATCCGGCACTACGCTGGCAATGATGACTCCCTCAATGTCCGTCACTTCGATACCGTTATTTTTTAGCAGCTGGGTGATCATGATCCCGTATTCATCTGAGGTTCTGGGGGTCTTCGTCATGATCCGGAAGGTGGCTTCCAGCTTTTTCCCCTGAAAGACACCCATGGTCATATTCGTGTTGCCTACATCAATGACAAAAATCATTCATCGTCCTCCTCATCCAGCAATGCGGATACATCTTCTTTTTTGATAAACACACGGTAATACAGACTCAGGGACTCGAAAAGCTCCTGTCTGTTCCTACGGATCTCAGAGATCAACAGTCCGGAAGATATCTCATCATAATAGATGTCATCATCATCCGCATTGGTCTCCATGACCACATTTCCATCCTCCTCAAAGGCAATGGTAAAGACACCGCCCACTTCCTCGGTGAAGAGCACGCAGATCACATGCAGCTCCTGCTTGATGGAATCCGGAATCATCTTAAATTGTTCTTCGTTAAAATAATATTTCTTCTCATAGGCGTTGGCGCCGCAGAGTACGATCTTGTTCTCGTCCATAGTTCTATATCCTGTTCTGTCTCAATTCTGTCACGGACTATCTGTTCCGGTCTTTTTATTCCGGTCTTTTTATTCCGGTCTTTTTATTCCGGTCTTTCCATCCGGCTGTCCGCCCTGCCTTCTGCCATCCCGGAAAATGCTGTACCTGCCTACACATACCCATAGATTCCGCGGACCGATACCTCTCCGGCATAGACTTTCTCCACGGTGCCGTCCGGTCTCTCCACCAGAAGCTCTCCCTGGTCGTTGATGCCTCTGGCAATGCCACGGTATTCGCCCTTGGGATCCAGCACGCAGACTTCCCTGTCCTGATTTACCAGAAGTTCCGCATAGGAGGCCCGCAGACCTTTCAGGTCATGGGTCTGTAAAAAGATCTCATAATCTTCCTCGAAGGCTTCCATAATATCCGCAATCAGCTGACTGCGGGAAATGCGGAAGCCGCATTGTTCATCAATGGCTGCTGCCCGGTCCCGGATCTCCTCGGGAAATTCCTGCTTACGCACATTGATGCCCACACCGATGACGATGTGCTGGATGTACCCCTGCTCCATACTCATCTCCGTGAGAATGCCGCAGACCTTTTTACCGTCCACTACAATATCGTTGGGCCACTTGATGCCGACCTTGGCTGCTGCCTCTTCGCTGTCGCGGCGCAGTGTCTGCCGGATGCCCTTCGCCACCGCCAGTGCCATGACTAACGTCAGCATCGGTGCACAGTCCGATGAAAAATCCGGTTTTAACATCAGGGTGTAATAAATATTTATCCCTGCGGGGCTCTCCCAGCCCCGGCCTCTTCTGCCGCGTCCGGCGCTCTGCATATCCGACACCACCAACAGGCCGCTCTCCGCGCCCTGTTCCGCTTCCAGTTTGGCACGGATATTGGTGGAATCGATACTGTCAAAAAACTGTAAAGGATGTGCCACCCATTTCGTCTTTAATCTGCTCTGGATATCCGCCTGGTTGTAGACTTCCTCCGTCTGATCCAGCAGACGGTAGCCGCGGTTCTGTACCGCTTCAATGACATAGCCTTCTTTTTTCAGTTGTCCGATGGCTTTCCATACCGCAGTTCTCGATACACCGAACTGCTCGCAGAGCTCCTGCCCGGAGACATAGGCCTCGCTTTCCGGTGCTCCTGCTGCCACCCGATCCTTCTTTTCCCGAAGAAGCTCTAAAATCTTTGCTTTCATACTCATAAAGTCGCCGCCATCACTGCCTTAATCGTATGCATACGGTTCTCAGCCTCTTCAAACACCAGCGACTGGCCGGATTCAAATACTTCATCGGTCACTTCCATCTCGGTGATGCCGAAACGCTCACCCATCTGGGCACCGATCTTGGTCTTCAGATCATGGAATGCAGGAAGACAGTGCATGAAAATGGCCTGCTCGCCGGCATTGTCCATGACTGCTTTATTCACCTGATAAGGAGACAGCTCCTTAATACGCTCGGTCCATACTTCGTCGGGCTCGCCCATGGATACCCACACGTCAGTGTAGATCACGTCCACATCCTTCGTGCCCGCCTTCACATCCTCGGTCAGGGTAATACTGCCGCCGGTCTGTGCCGCAATGGCCTCACACTCCGCTACCAGCTCCTTCGCCGGGAAATATTTTGCGGTGGTACATGCGGTAAAGTGCATGCCCATCTTCGCGCAGGCTACCATCAGAGAGTTACCCATGTTGTAACGGGCGTCTCCCATGTAGGTCATGCGGATTCCCTTCAGATGTCCGAAATGTTCACGGATGGTCAGAAGGTCTGCCAGCATCTGGGTGGGATGGAATTCGTTGGTCAGGCCGTTCCATACGGGCACCTTGGAATATTTTGCCAGTTCCTCCACAATATCCTGTCCGAAGCCACGATATTCGATACCCTCGAACATGCCTGCCAGTACTCTGGCAGTATCGGCAATGCTTTCCTTTTTGCCGATCTGGGATCCGGTGGGATCCAGATAAGTCGTTCCCATTCCCAGATCATGGGCTGCCACTTCAAAAGCACATCTGGTACGGGTACTGGTCTTCTCAAAGACCAGCGCTACATTCTTGCCTCGGAGAGTATCTACGGGGATTCCTTTTTTCTTCTTATCCTTCAGGTCTGCCGCCAGATCCAGCAGATATTCGATCTCTTCCGGTGTAAAGTCCAGTAATTTCAAAAAATCGCGTCCCTTTAAATCCATAATACTCCTCTTTTCCGAAGCTTTCCGGCCTTGCGCCCGCAGCCTCTGTTTTCTGATTTTGTCCATTGATATCCCTGTTACAAACGTTGCCTGTAACAAGCTATATGTAATCAATATACTTCATTATTCTGTGTTTTTCAACCCCTCGCGTTTATCCCCCGTCATTGTTTTTTGTGAATCCGACATAAAAAAGCCACCCTCCTTATTTCCCGGAAAGTGGCTTTGGTTTATCGTTTTTTAGTTTACTTATTCTGCCTTTTTGCCTGCGGCTGCCTTGAAGGTCTCTGCCACGCTGGCAATGCCCTGCAGCTCTGCGGGCAGCAGGATGGTGGTGGCCTGGCCGTCAGCTACCTTTTCGAAAGCTTCCAGGCTCTTTAACTTCAGGACTGCTGCATCTGCGCCTGCTTCCTTCAGCATCTTGATACCGTCGGCATTTGCCTGCTGTACCTTGAGGATGGCTTCGGCTTCACCTTCTGCCTCGCGGATCATCTTCTCCTTCTCAGCTTCCGCACGAAGGATGGCTGCCTGCTTATCTGCTTCTGCACGAAGAATTGCGGACTCCTTGGCACCTTCTGCCTCCAGGATCTTAGCCTTCTTCTCACCTTCTGCACGGGTAACGGCTTCACGTCTCTCGCGCTCTGCCTTCATCTGCTTCTCCATGGCATTCTGGATCTCTGCGGGAGGGATGATGTTCTTCAGCTCCACACGGTTGACCTTGATACCCCAAGGATCGGTGGCGATATCCAGTGCCGCACGCATCTTGGTGTTGATGGTCTCACGGGAAGTCAGGGTCTGGTCCAGTTCCAGGTCACCGATGATATTACGCAGGGTGGTGGCGGTCAGATTCTCAATAGCCATCATGGGATTCTCTACACCGTAGGTGAACAGCTTGGGATCTGTGATCTGGTAAAAGACTACGGTATCGATCCGCATGGTTACGTTATCCTTGGTGATTACGGGCTGGGGTGGGAAATCCGCTACCTGCTCTTTTAAATTGACTTTTCTGGCTACCTTATCGATGAACGGGATCTTCAGATTGAATCCTACATTCCAGGTGGACTGATAAGCACCCAGACGTTCGATCACGTAGGCCTGTGCCTGAGGCACGATCTTGATACAGGATACACAGATCCATAATACTAAAACGACAATAATGATTAATGCTACCATTTTTCCTCCTTCTGCGTACATTCGTGTACGCTGCGTACCTCTGTACGCGCTTTTCCCTCATGTATCCGTGTTACACGATTCTTAATTCTGTGACTGCGGTACTTCCCCGATGACCTTCGTCATCTGCGGATCCACCTTGACGATCAGCTTGACACCACTGACTGCCACGATGTCTACCACCGTTCCGGGCTGTAGATTCAGTCCGTCTTTTTCGGTTCTGGCGCTCCACTCCTGGCCGCCCACCGTTACCTGTCCGATGCCCTGCAGATTGTCGATCTCACTGGTCACGATCGCCTGTCTGCCGATCATACTTTCCACATTCGTCCTTACGCGGTCTTTGTTGAAATATCTGACTGCGACAGGTCTGGTGAAAAATAACAGCAGCAGAGACACTGCAAAAAATAGCAGGATCTGCAACCAGATCGGTGCCTGCAATGCGGCGGCAATCACTGCCACAACGGCGCCTCCGGCGAACCAGATGCTCGTCAGTCCCAGAGTGGCGACCTCCACACCGATCGATACGATCAATACCACAAGCCACAAGGTTACCATTTCACTCATGTGATCACTCCTTTGGTTTTGTAGTTGTATCCAGTGTACTACAAATAGTCTTCTGTGACAACCTCTATTGGTGCACGATACAGGATTCTATTGTGCTCTTCTCATTCCTCATTCCATCCGGCGGATCGGCTCCTGCCTGTACGTTAAAAGACGGTACCCCTGTTCCGGGATACCGTCTCTGTTGTATGCGCTGTTCTTTTGTGTGCCACTTAGTAGAAGACGTGGTTACCGATGACCAGTCCGTCACGGCCATTGTTACGTCTGAAGTGGGTCATGTCTCCTACATTGGAGACACCGGAGATGGCTTCCTGGGCTGCCTGAACACAGCTTGCGGAGATCCTGCCGGATTCGTATACGGTATTTACCTTACCGTTCAGTGCTGGAGTAAACTGTCCGGAGGCATAGATAACACCGTGAATACTATTGGGATATGCTCCGCTTCTTACACGGTTCATAACTACGGACGCTACCGCCAGCTGGCCTTCGTAGCTTTCACAGCCTGCTTCACACTGTACCAGTGCGGCCAGCAGCTGCGTGGTATCCGCATCGGTGGTATATTCGCCGTAGTTGACGTGACGCTTTGCTTCACGCTCTGCGGCTTCTCTTGCCTTGATCTCCTCCAGTGTCTCACCGGAGTCGATCTGGAAATCTACAGTTACATATTCCGCAGCCACATAACCGTCTGCGCCTTCGTAGTCAATACAGACCCATTCCGGGTTGCTGTTGTCTACTACATCTGCGATGTCTCCCTTGGGAAGAAGTCCCAGGACACCGGCTTCCTGATCCGCTTCCGTTCTCACACGGAGGGTCTCCGTATTGATCTGTGCGATCATCCTGCCTACATCGTTGGCCAGTGCTCTGGCGTCATCTCCGAACAGGAGATATTCGTCCTTTGCCCAGCCGATCAGAGTGCCTGACTGGATCTTGGTCCAACCGTCCTTACGCTCCAGGATGGTACCTCCACAGTCCTTGTAGAGTTTACCGACCTTGGATGCTTCCTCGCTGGCATCGCTTCTTACATTCACGGCATCCCTTACGTTCGCCATGACCAGACCGGAACTGATCTCTTCCTCTGCCGGGAAGGCCAGGTTCAGTTCCTTCACTGTAGCGTTGATCACCTCAGTGCTGTTCCTGGAACCGGGATCCAGGATGGATGCGATACCACCGTTCAGATCATTTACATAATTTTTTGTATTGCCCGCCTGTGCGGTCATGCTCATCTGCATGCTCAGGAAGAGAGAACAGAGCAGTCCTACGCATACAACCAGCATTCTTCTGCTTTTTGTCATCTTGATACACGCCTTTCCCACAGGAAGATTCCCCGATGGGTGTGATACCTGTGGATCTCACCAGTGAATAGTATATGCTGAAATTATTAAGATTTTCACTGGTTTGTTACAAAAATATTAAATTTGTTACGCGAGATATCATAACAGATGACAAAATTTTTGTCAAGTTTTGGGACTTTGGGCGCTATTTAGCCATGACAGCTCAACTCATGAACAGAGTCGAGCTGTCACTACATGCTTTTGGACTTCTCAATGCAGGCATCCATGGCATCCATGACAGCGGCGCGCATGCCTTTTTCCTCCAGTACCTTGACTGCCTGGATCGTGGTTCCACCGGGGGAGCACACCATGTCCTTCAGTTCTCCGGGATGTCTGCCGGTCTCCAGCACCATCCTGGCACTGCCAAGGACGGATTGTGCCGCGAATTCATAAGCCTGTTTTCTGGGCATTCCGGCGGCTACTGCCTCGTCTGCCATGGCTTCAATGAACATGAACACATAGGCCGGGGAGCTACCGCTGACACCTACGACTACATCCATCAGCCGTTCCGGTACCACACTGGCAATGCCGAAGGAACGTAACAGTGCCAGTACCTGCTCCATGTCTTCCTCCGTGACGTTTTCTTCCGCACAGACGCCGGTGCAGCCTTCCAGTACCAGTGCCGGAGTATTGGGCATGCAGCGGATCAGCTTCAATTCCGGTCTGCCGAAAGCCTCTTTCAGATAGTCCAGAGTTCTTCCTGCCGCAATGCTGACGATCAGGGTATCCTCTGCCACGACATCTTTGATCTGGTCGATCACCTCCGGGAAAAAGATGGGTTTCACTGCCAGGAACAGAATGTCTGCCTGTGCCGCTACGATTTTGTTATCCGTTGTTGTGTTAATATTAAATTTTGTTTTAACTTTTTCTACTGTTGTTTCTGTTCTGGCTGAACCAATGATGTCCTCCGGAGCTGCAATTCCTTTTTGCAACATTCCTCCGATCATGGCAGTGGCCATATTTCCCAGTCCGATAAATCCGATCTTCATGATATCTTTCCTCCTGTTCTGTCTTTCTTCTATTATTATTGTGTCGTGGGCTTTTGACCCCGACATCATAATTATTCAGAGCCATGTAAATATTATCGGCTGCGCATCGAATGCCTGGCATTTGATAATATCTATAAAGCAAATGGGTCCGGGATAGTTACAGTCTTGCGCTTCGCTGTCTGTGGGCCTCGTACATCAGAAGGGCCGCTGCAATGGAGGCATTCAGGGATTCCACCCTGCCCTCCATGGGGATCTTGAGATACTGTCCCGCCTGGTCGGAGATTTCCTTGGATAAGCCGTTTCCTTCGTTGCCGATGAGGAACGCCGTAGGCTCCCGGAAAGAAAAGGAATCGTAGTATTCCTGTCCTTTCAAGTGTGCCGCATAGGTGTAGATACCTTTTGCATGCATCTGTTCCAGCACCGGTGCCAGATCCGGCACGTAGACAATGGGTACCCGGAAAATAGACCCCATGGTGGCACGGATGGTCTTGGGATTAAAGATATCAACCGTCTGGTTGTTCATGATAACACCCGTTATTCCTGCTCCTTCTCCGGTACGGATCATGGTTCCCAGATTGCCCGGATCCTGCAGATTTTCCAGCATCAGAAATAAAGGATCCGGCTGTTCCAACAGCTGTGTCAGGTCATAGACCGGCTGTTCCAGCACTGTCAGAATGCCCTGGGGGGTCTGGGTATCCGCCATTTTGGCAAAAACTTCCGGGGATACGGTCTCGTAACCGGTCTGCTGCAATTTGTCCCAGAATGCTGTGTCTCCGTTCTGGGCATTCTGCCGGATCTTTTGCTCCAGTTCTTCCGTAAGATAGACCTCCCGCACGTTTTTTACCGGAGCCTCCTCACACATTCTGATACCTTCTGCCAGAAATACGTGATCCTTGCGGCGCTCCTTTGCCTTGGTCTGCCACTGCACCACCTGTTTTACTTTTGCATTGTTGTTGCTTGTGATCATATCTGTCTGCTAACCGCTCCTAAACATCATAATAATATGGTTTCTCCGTTCTGCAAACTTTCGAAACCATAGCAAACATGCGTAATCCGGGCTAATCACCCTACTTACTTATGTTTGTTTACTCCTCTCATAGAATGATCCCCTGCCTGCAAGCAGTCGGGATGCATTCTATGGATGAGTTTATTATAGTCAAAAAGGCGTTTCCACGCAATGGGAAACGCCTTTGTCTTCATATCCGTTCAGACACTCTTATTTATAAAAGTGCCTGCTTCGCAGTCTGAACTGTTAAATTAAATTAGATGGACAGCAGATGAGATACCTCGAACTGGTACTCATTGATGCCCTTCTGCATCTGCAAAGCCTCTTCGATATCGAAATCGATGAACTCACCGTGCTGATAACCTACGACACGGTTGGTCTTGCCTTCCAGCATGATATCTACTGCGTAAGCACCCATGATAGATGCATAGTAACGATCCTTGGCAGTAGGGCTTCCGCCACGCTGCATGTAACCTAAGATCGTAGCACGGGTCTCAATACCGGTAGCAGCCTCGATACGCCGGGCCATGGAAGTGGAATGTCCGATTCCCTCGGCATTGATGATGATATGATGGGTCTTACCATGCTTACGGTTGGTAATGATATTATTGATAATATTCTGTTCGTTGTAATCGTACTTCTCGGGAAGCAGGATATCCTCGGCACCGTTGGCAATACCGCACCACAGAGCGATATAACCGGCATTTCTGCCCATTACCTCGATGATACTGCATCTCTCATGAGAGGAAGAAGTATCCTTAACCTTGTCGATTGCCTGCATTGCTGTGTTGACAGCAGTATCGAAACCGATTGTGTACTCGGTACATGCAATATCCAGGTCGATGGTTCCGGGAAGACCGATAGTATTAATACCAAGTCTGGACAGTGCCTGTGCACCACGGTAAGAACCGTCACCGCCGATGACAACGATACCGTCGATACCGTGCTTTCTGCAGATCTCAGCACCCTTCTTCTGTCCTTCCGCTTCCTTGAACTCCAGACAACGTGCGGTTCCTAAGATCGTACCACCGCGCTGAATGATATCGGATACGTCCTTGGCTTCCATATCTATGATCTCTTCATTCAAAAGACCCTGATAGCCTTTTTTGATTCCCTTAACCTTCAGTCCTCTTGCAATGGCTGTACGAACAACTGCACGAATAGCAGCGTTCATTCCCGGTGCATCACCGCCGCTGGTCAATACGCCGATCGTCTTAATCTCTTTTGCCATGACTGTTACCTCCTAAGTAAACGAACGAATAGTTTTCTCTTCTCGATTCCTTATTTTAATCTATTTTTGAGCGGTTTTCAATAGGTTTCGTTATAAATTTAACATTTTCTTTTCCGAACAGCACTGTAAGCTTTTCCATTAATGCCCCGTCAGCTTTTACCTGGAGATTTTGGGGCAGGATCTTAATATTTTTAATGTCCCGCAGATAGATCACCACATCGTCATCCCCGTCGGAATCCGCAATGGCCTGCAGCAGTTCCTGCTCTCTGGTCTTATAGGCCTCCATATTGGGGAACTGGATCCAGGCTCCCGCCGGCATGCCTTTTTTCTGAGGGGTTCCATTTGCCTGTGTACGCTGCCCGGACTGCATTTGTCCTGCTGCCTGACCGGTCTGTCCCACCGACATACTGCTGCTGTTCATACCGTCATTTTGGTATTGTCCGTAGCCGTTCCCGGCATTCCGGTATCCACCGGCACCGCCATTTCCACTTCCGTTTCCGTAGGATCCGCCGCGGCTGCTGCCGCCCCGGCCTCCGTAATTTCTGGGGAACAGGGGCTGGTTCGCCGCTCTCGCAGCCTGCGCATCCTCGAAACTGATGATCTGGTCGCAGATCAGCTTGCCGTCCTTGTCTTCTTCCAGGGATACTCTGCCCCGGATAAACACCTTCGCATCCTCCACAAGCAAGGTACTGTAGCGCTCGTACACCTGTGGAAATACCACGACTTCCACATTACCGATCAGATCCTCCACATTCAAAAATGCCATGATCTTGTCATTCTTGGTGTATTTTACTGTCTTGTCCGCGATCAATCCTCCGATGACTGCATTGGCCTGGTCCCTGACTAACTGCACCTCTCCGGTCTCTTCATCCAGGGCAAAATCCCCGGCAGTATTGCTGATGCAGTTCTGCCACAGCTCCTGATATTCCTCCAGGGGATGACCGCTGACGTAGACACCCAGCACCTCTTTTTCGAAGCCCAACAGCATCTCCTTATTGTATTCGCCCACATCCGGCATCCGGATATCGAATTCTTCCTTATCTTCTTCCCCTGCAATGTCAAACAGGGAGATCTGTCCGGCCAGATTGTTCTTTTTATCATGGGCAATATGGTCCGCGATCTGCACATAGACACTCATGAACTGTTTTCTCGTACCGCCCAGTCCGTCCATGGCTCCTGCTTTGATCAGGTTCTCAATAGCCCGCTTATTCATCTCTTTTTTATCGGACATGCGGGTAATAAAGTCCTTCAGATTCGTGAAAGGGCCTCTTTCCTTACGCTCCTGTACCAGGCTGTCAATGATGGGACGTCCCACACCCTTGATAGCTGTCAGGGCATAGCGGATCTTGCCGTCTGTCACAGAGAATCCGGCTTCTCCCGCATTTACATCCGGCGGCAGAATGGCGATATTCATGTTCCGGCAGTTCAAAAT
Organism: Lachnospiraceae bacterium GAM79; assembly: GCA_003584705.1. Classification (GTDB taxonomy): domain Bacteria; phylum Bacillota; class Clostridia; order Lachnospirales; family Lachnospiraceae; genus Acetatifactor; species Acetatifactor acetigignens. Next base: position 821,732 of record AP018536.1, on the reverse strand, counting down.
ATACTCCGATACTTTTTTCGGGTTATCGATGACGGAAGTCATCAACGCCGCCATGAATTCTACGGGATAATAGTATTTCAAATACGCTGTCTGGTAAGCCACTACCGCATAACAGGCCGCATGGGACTTGTTGAACGCATATTTGGCAAAATCCATCATCATATCGTAGATCTGCCCTGCTGTCTGCTCGTCAATGCCGTTGGCAATACAGCCGGGGACATTTTCCTCCGGGTTGCCGTAGATGAAGTTGGCCCGCTCTTTTTCCATGACGGACTGTTTCTTCTTACTCATGGCACGGCGCACCAGATCGCTTCGTCCCAGTGTATAGCCCGCCAGATCACGAACGATCTGCATTACCTGTTCCTGATATACAATACAGCCGTAGGTGGGCTTTAAGATCGGCTCCAGCTGGGGACAGGCATAAGTTACCGCATCCGGATGATTTTTACCCTGAATATACTTCGGGATAAAATCCATAGGACCCGGACGATACAGGGAAATACCAGCCACCACATCTTCCAGATTCTGGGGGCGCAGTTCCTTCATGAAGCTCTTCATCCCGGCACTTTCCAGCTGGAACACACCTTCCGTTCTGCCGGTGCCGATGGAAGCCAGTACTTTCGGATCGTTATAGTCAATGACATCCACATCAATGTGTCTGCCGGTGGTATTCTCGATGAATTTTACCGCATCATGGATCACAGTCAGTGTACGCAGTCCCAGGAAATCCATTTTCAGCAGTCCCAGTTCTTCCAATGTCGTCATGGTAAACTGGGTGACGATGGAACCGTCGGAGCCTCTGGACAGCGGCACGAATTCATCCGCCGCCTTCTGACAGATGACCACCCCCGCCGCGTGCATGGAGGTATGTCTGGGCAGTCCTTCCAGGCGCTTACACATATCGATCAGATGATGCACCTGCTCATCCTCCTGATAAAGCTTGCGGAATTCCGGATTCATTTCCAATGCCTTGTTCAAAGTAATATTCAGTTCGTTGGGTACCATCTTGGCAATGGAATCCACGAACGCATAGGGCAGATCCATAACACGTCCCACATCACGGATGACACCCTTGGCTGCCAGAGTACCGAACGTAACGATCTGCACCACCTTGTCGTTGCCGTATTTTCTGCCCACATAATCGATGACTTCCTGTCTCCGTTCGAAGCAGAAGTCCACATCAATATCGGGCATGGACACACGTTCCGGATTCAGGAAACGTTCAAACAGCAGATTATAATGAATGGGATCAATGTTGGTGATCTTCAGGCAATATGCCACGATACTTCCCGCAGCGGAACCTCGTCCCGGTCCCACTGGAATCCCGTGCTCTTTCGCATAGTTGATGAAATCCCATACGATCAGGAAATAGTCCACATATCCCATTCTGCGGATGACACCCAGCTCGTAATCCAGACGTTCCCGCAGGGTCTGTCCGGTCTCCCCGGCAGGCTGGTCACCGTCACCGTAACGCTCTGCCAGTCCGTCATCGCAGAGCTTATTCAGGTAGCTCCAGGAATCGTACCCCTCCGGCACATCGTATTTCGGCAGCTTCGTCACGCCAAACTCTATCTCCACATTACAACGGTCTGCAATCCTCTGGGTATTCTCCACGGCCTCCCATGCATAGGGGAACAGTCCCTTCATTTCCTCTTCGCTCTTGACGTAATACTGACCGCCCTCATAACGCATGCGATCCTCGTCCGCCAGCTTTTTGCCGGTCTGCAGACACAGCAGAATATCGTGGGGAATCGCATCCTCAGCATAGGTGTAATGCACATCGTTGGTGGTTACCAGCGGAATGTCCAGTTCTCTGCTCATCTGGAGCAGTTCCATGTTCACCGTACGCTGCTCCGGGATACCGTGATCCTGCAGTTCCAGAAAATAATTGCCCTTGCCGAAGCAGGCCTCGTATTTGCGAGCCGCTTTTCTCGCTTCGTCCTTCATTCCCTTCAGAATAAACCGGGGCACTTCACCTGCAAGGCAGGCTGACAATGCGATAATTCCCTCGTGGAACTCCTGCAGCACTTCCATGTCCACACGGGGTTTATAATAATATCCTTCCGTAAAGCCACGGCTGACGATTTTCATCAGATTCGCATAACCGGTATTATTCTCTGCCAGCAGCACCAGATGATGATAGCGATCCTCTCCGCCGGTCAGTTCTTTGTCAAAACGGGAATTCGGCGCCACATACACCTCGCAGCCCAGGATTGGCTTGATGCCGGCTTCCCTCGCGGCACGGTAAAAATCGATTACACCGTACATGACACCATGGTCGGTAATTGCCGCACTGTTCATTCCCAGCTCTTTGACTCTGGCCACATACTCTTTGATCTTATTGGATCCATCCAGCAGCGAATATTCTGTATGAACATGAAGATGTGTAAATGCCATTTTGTCGTTCCCTTTCTAGTGCAGTTCTTTTGCTCTTCTGACGCATTCCTCGTAGACCGGTCCCACCTGTTCTCTATGATAACCGGGGGCCAGCATTGCCGCAAAATGCAATGTCTCCAACGTCTCTTCCTGTGCCGGTGTCGGGTGTGACGGCACCACTACACGGGTACTCCATATTAACATACAGCCGGTATACTCCACCATGAAAAATATAGGCTCCATATTTTTCTCCATACGGCTGTTCAGTGTCAGTTTATCTTCGCCGGAGATTTCCTCCAGCTTTTTGATATGAGAAGGCTGTGGCTCTTCCACACTGCCGTCCGGCAGGATCACACACTCACAGGGTTCCATATCCTCCCTGTGTGCATTGATAAATTCCATAACAGTCATTCCCACACCTCCTTTGTTCCATCTGTCAGTCTATGCTTCTGCCCGGATTGCCCAGCGCATCTTCGTGGAACGGGCCCTGCCGTTCTGTACGCATTCTTCCGCAGAAGGGCGGATCACGTCTTTCGCATAATCGGCATAAATGCCGTTCCGGTAGCCTTCCTTCAATGCCTGCTTCACCAGCTTGTCTTCGCCGGAATGGAAAGTCAGGATAGCTACTCTTCCGCCGGGTTTCAAGGCTCCCGGCAGCTTTTCCATGAACTCATACAATACTTCAAATTCACGGTTCACATCAATACGCAGAGCCTGGAACGTCCTCTGACAGGTCTTCTTGATGGTATCTTTTTTCTCCTTTTCCGGGAGAAAATCCAGAGTCTTCTCAATGACTTCCCGCAGTTTCGTCGTGGTATCGATCCGATGTCCCTTACGTATCTCATCGGTAATGGCCCTCGCCAGCTCCTCGCAGTAGGGCTCGTCGGAATTCTCATAAAGCATTCCCGCCAGTTCTTCTCTGCTGATGGTATCCAGGCGCTCTGCTGCACTGATTCCTTGCTGCTGATTCAGTCTGAGATCTAGCGGACCGTCCACCTTGAAAGAAAATCCTCTGCTGGGATTATCGATCTGCATGGAAGATACTCCCAGATCTGCCAGAATAAAATCAAATCCTCCGACCTCTTTTGCAATCTCATCTATAGTGCAGAAATTCTGTAATTTGATGGTCAGAATCTCTTCTCCGTAACCGGCCTCTGCCAGTCGTTTCTTCGTCTTGGCAGACTCCTCCGGATCTACGTCTGTGGCATAGATATGCCCACGCCCCTGCAGCTGATCCAACATGGCTTTCGTATGCCCACCGTAGCCCAGTGTTGCATCAAATCCGGTCTCTCCCGGCTGGATCTTCAGGAAATCCAGAATCTCCTTTACCATAATGGAGATATGCATGCCTGCGGGAGTGTTTCCCTTCTGAATCACATGGGCTATGGTATCCCCGTATTTTTCCGGCTGTAATTCTTTATATTTTTCCTCGAATTTTCTGGGATATTTTCCTTTATAACGCACCCGGCGCTTGTGGGGTGTCTGCTCCTGATCCATTCCTATGCTTACCTCATTTCATTATTTCATTCTCTGTGTCCGCAATTCTGTTTCCCTGTAATTATATCCCATTCCGGGCAGCCTTGTCCACTTCCTGTCAGAGAAAAAAGCAGGCATCGTTGCCGATACCTGCTTTTCCAGCTGTACTATATTTTTCTCAATGTCTCAGCCGTTCTTATTCCTGAGGAAGAATAAACTTGCTGATCAGCTCATCCAGAGAGATTGCCTGTGCAGACAATTCCTGGCTGGTAGCGGAAGATTCTTCTGCGGTAGCGGAGTTGGACTGTACTACCTCGGAGATCTGGTTGACACCCTGCTCTGCCTGATCCATGGCATTGGCCTGGTCCTTGGAGATCTCGCTGATACTGCGGGAAGACTCTGCAATCTTGCCGATACCGTCTACTACGATCTCGATGGAAGCAGCAGCGCTGTCTGCAGCCTGGTTGCCTTCCTTGATCTCCTGCATGGAACCTTCAATCAGGTCTCTGGTATCTACAGCAGACTTGGTACTCTGCTCTGCCAGCTGACGGATCTGGTCAGCAACCACAGCGAATCCACGGCCTGCCTCACCTGCTCTGGCTGCCTCGATGGAAGCATTCAGGGACAACAGGTTGGTCTGGGATGCAATATCCTCGATTTCAGAAATGATATTGCCGATCTTGTTGGAAGTATCACTGATTCTGGCCATAGCATCCACCATAGCCTTCATCTCTGCTCTGCTGTTATCTGCTTCGTTCGCATATTTTCTGGCCTGCTCATAGGACTCCTGTGCCTGTTCAGCAGCCTGCTCAATATTGGAAGTAATGTTGGTAATGGTAGCCTGCAGTTCTTCTACGGCACCTGCCTGCTCGGTAGCGCCCTCTGCCAGATTCTGGGAAGCATCTGCCAGGTTAGCTGCACCTGCGGATACCTGCCTGGAAGACTCCTCGATGGAACGCAGTGTCTGAACCATCTGTGTCTTCATGTTACGGATAGACAGAAACAACTGTTCAAAATCACCCTGATACATATCCGGGTTCTTGGAAGTGATGTTGTAATTGCCGTTTGCCATCTGGCTCATAACTTCTCCGGTGTCGGCAATGACAAAACTCAGCTTTTCTGCCATTTCATTTGCAGAATGAATCATGTCAGCGATCTCATCCTTACTGTTCAGTGTCGGGAACGGATCGGACAGGTTACCCTGTGCAAAAGTCTCCAGACGCTTTGCCAATGCATCCAGCGGTGCTGCGATTCCCTGAGAGATTGCATGTTCCATTCTCGTTGCAATGATAATTGCTAGCACGATCACACCAACAATGATAAGCAGGAAGATAAATCCCATGATATTCAGTATGGAAGAAAGGGAATCTCCTTCACGGACATTCTCGTTCATAAGTTCACGCATGGTATCATAAATTTCATTATAAAGCGGTGCTACCTGATTCTGCATCAGCTCCTGTGCCTGCATACGCTTCTCTTCCATATCCACCTTACCGGTATTAATGGCCTGCTGATCCAGCTCCCAGTACTGCTGAATCTGCTCATTTACCTGATCATACAGTTCCTTCTCCTTTGAAGAAACAACAGTCTCGCCGACAACTTCCCAGTATTCAAGAAAAGCCTGCTTCTTCTCATCGTGAGTCGTGATCAGACCGTCCACCAGATCCGGGTCGTTATATCCTATGATTCCACGGGTTGCGGATCTTACATCCGTGAATACAGTCATGGCCTTACCGATATCTCCCTGTGAAAAACCGTAATTGGTCAATGCATGCTGATAGCGGTTCATGGTAACGATCATTGCCAGTGCTCCGAGCACTCCTGCAATAGATGATATAACTACAATAATGGCAAAAGCTTTTTTCAGGCGCTGCCTGATTTTCAAATTTTCGAACATTTTCCTCTCCTTACTATTGGTGATAACAAGTCATATTATAATATTGTAACATTTTGTAAAAATATGTAAATAACTTTTTTAATTTCGATTATATTTTTATATTTTATTTGTCTTTTCCCTGTTTTCCGTGTGTGGCGGATCAATATTCTCCATTAAACGCATTCACTGTATACACAGAAAACTCTCCTCAACAGAATAACATCTGTCCGGAGAGTTTTTCATAGTAATAGTAATATAGGAGATTATAATGCTTTTTTGATGGCTGCCATCAGTTCGTCATAGGTCTCATAGGCTGGAAGCTCCGGATGATCTTTTTTGATCTGTTCGGTACTCTTGAACAGGAACCCTGCCTTGCTGGCCTGGATCATGCCCAGATCGTTGTGGCTGTCACCGCTGGCGATGGTCTGGAAGCCGATAGACTGCAATGCCTTCACCGTAGTGTACTTGGAATTCTCCACACGCATCTTAAAACCGGTGATTTCACCGTTGTCAGCTACCTCCAGGGAATTACAGAAGATGGTGGGGTAACCCAGTTTTTTCATCAGAGGGCCCGCAAACTGTGAAAAGGTGTCACTGATAATGATGACCTGGGTAATGGAACGCAGCTCATCCAGAAACTCCTTCGCCCCGGGGATGGGGTCGATCTTTGCGATCGTCTCCTGAATCTCCTTCAGTCCCAGACCGTGTTCCTTCAGAATACCAAGTCTCCATTTCATTAATTTATCGTAATCCGGCTCGTCTCTGGTGGTTCTCTTCAGTTCCGGGATTCCGCTGGCCTCCGCAAAAGCGATCCAGATCTCCGGCACCAGTACTCCTTCCAGATCCAGGCATACAATATTCATATCCATCCTTATGTCCTCCCTGTGTGTTCAAATGTATTCGTGACAAGTATACCTTATTTTGTTTCTTCGCGCAACCATTTGCTTTATTGTTGTACCGTGTTCTTGTAATGCAGTTGTAAATTTTTCTCAGATATATCATCATACGCACACAATTTTGAAACGAATATTTCCATGTGTTTTACATATTTTCGTTTCATGTCATAGATGCCAAAGAGTGCCGCTTCACTTTGTTTTCTGAAATTTGCTTGTAAATCCCACTTTTTTTCTGTTATTTTTGTGACATTTTCACTGTTTACTTTGTTCTATATGTGCTATAATAACCATAGTGCAAAAAGAACTTCTACAAGCTCTCATCTACACGAAACAAACGTAGAGATCGAGGAGGTCATCATTATGTTGACATTAAAAGCTGAAAAAAGAAATCCTGACGAAAAAGCAAAGAAATTAAGAAGAGACGGTTTTATCACCGGTGTTTTGTACGGAAAAGAAATGAAAGAGAATGTTTCCCTGAAATTCACAGAGAAGGATGCATCCGCTTTTATCAAGAATGCAAAAGAAGGTACCCAGGCTTATCTGGAACTGGATGGTAAGAATGTAGATGTTCTGGTAAAAAATATTGATTTTGATCCTCTGACCAAGAAATATATGGCTCTGGACTTTCAGGCTCTGGTAGCCGGCGAAATCGTATCCGCTACTGTTCCCATTGTATATGTAAATGAAGACAAGGTACAGGGTATCTTCGAAGCGGAGTTGTCGGAAGTACATTACAAAGCAGACCCCGCACATCTGTTGGATCCCATTGAGATTGATCTGGCCGCTCTGCCCCAGACTACGAAGACCATGTATGTCAAGGATCTGAAGCTGGAAGAAAAAGGTGTGCATGTCACTACCTCCGGAGAACAGCAGCTGTTCCATATCGGAGAGTATGGACAGGAAGAGACGGACGAGACCGAGGAGACAGAAGAAACCAAATAAAACGCCATGCTTCATTCATACATGTGCCGCATAAAAATCAAAACAGGAACTGTTCCCTGTGAGTAAACTCCCGGGAACAGTTCCTGTTTCATTTTTGCATGGCTCGTAACTATGCCAGGTATTTCTTCAATAAATCCACCTTGTCCAGCTTCTCCCAGGGCAGATCCACATCGGTACGTCCAAAGTGGCCATAGGAAGCGGTCTGCTTGTAGATAGGTCTGCGCAGATCCAGCATCTTGATGATGCCTGCGGGTCTTAAGTCGAAGTTCTCACGAATGATCTCCACCAGCTTATCATCATGCAGTTTGCCCGTACCGAAGGTATCTACCATGATGGAAGTAGGATGTGCCACACCGATAGCGTAAGACAGCTGGATCTCACACTTTTCAGCCAGTCCTGCCGCTACGATATTCTTGGCAACGTAACGTGCTGCGTATGCCGCACTTCTGTCCACCTTGGTGCAGTCCTTGCCGGAGAATGCTCCGCCGCCGTGACGTGCATATCCACCGTAGGTGTCTACGATGATCTTACGGCCAGTCAGTCCGCTGTCGCCGTTAGGTCCGCCGATTACGAAACGTCCGGTAGGATTGATGAAGAACTTGGTGTCTGCATCGATCATGTCTGCGGGCAAAACAGGATCGAATACATACTTCCTGATATCCTCATGGATCTGCTCCTGAGATACATGTTCGTCATGCTGGGTAGACAGAACGACTGCCTCCAGACGAAAAGGCTTGCCATTCTCATCATACTCTACGGATACCTGACTCTTTCCGTCGGGTCTTAAATAGGAAAGTGTACCATCCTTACGAACCTTGGTCAGCTGTCTGGTCAGCTTGTGTGCCAGAGAGATGGGATACGGCATATATTCCGGAGTCTCATCCGTAGCATAGCCGAACATCATACCCTGATCTCCGGCACCGATGGCATCCAGCTGTTCATCGGTCATGTGGCTTTCTTTTGCTTCCAGGGCCTTGTCTACGCCCATGGCGATATCAGTGGACTGCTTGTCCAGAGATACCATAACGGCACAGGTGTTGCCGTCGAATCCCTTCTCGGAAGAATCATAGCCGATCTCGGTCACGGTCTTACGAACAATAGCGGGAATATCAATATTTGCCTTGGTGGTGATCTCACCCATTACCAGTACGAAACCGGTATTGGTGCAGGTCTCACATGCTACACGGCTGAACGGATCCTGCTCCATCAGCGCATCCAGTACCGCATCAGATACGGCATCACAGATTTTGTCGGGATGTCCTTCGGTTACGGACTCCGATGTAAATAAACGTTTTTCCATTTGTCCTCCATTCTGCTTCCCTGTGGGAAGAGGGTCTAGTGTATGAGTTGCTAAAGTCCTGTCATTCAGAGCCTCATTCGTAAAATCAAATTTTCAATGCCGACAGCTCTGAATGATGCAAAAAAGTCCGCTTTCATAAGCGGACTGATTTATTGTGCGATCAAATCCTCTTATTGTTCGACAGTTATTCGCTCAGGTGGGCACCTTCCGCATTCTGCGGGGTTGCCGTGGCTTCATCGATCCTATGTATCTCCACCACTCTGAATAAGGGAAAGTCTATATGAACTTTTCTACGCTAATTAACTTACTATGAGTTACCTGTTTTGTCAACAGACATTTTTTTCAAAATGTCATTCTGTTGTGGTTTATGAGAAATCCACTCATTAACCGATCTTCAGCTTGAACTTCTGCAGGTCCCGCTCCGTCTCGATCAACTCGATCTGGGCTCCCAGTCCCTGTAATTTCAGGTGGAAATCCTCATAACCTCTCTCAATATAGCGGATATCATCCACAGTAGAGAATCCTTCTGCAGACATGGCAGCCAGTACCAGTGCTGCTCCCGCCCGCAGATCCGGTGCGGAAATATTGGCTCCGGTATATCTGGATACACCGTCGATGATAGCGGTGTTGCCTTCTACTTTGATGCTGGCGCCCATACGGGTCAGCTCATCCACATATTTGAAACGGTTCTCGAAAATACTCTCCGTCACGATGCTGGTTCCTTTGGAAAGTCCCAGCGCCACTGTGATCTGGGGCTGCATATCCGTAGGAAATCCGGGATAAGGCAGGGTCTTCACCTGGGTATGCTTCAGAGGCTTGGACGCTACCACACGGATACAGTCATCCGCCTCCTCTACTTCACAGCCAATCTCCAGAAGTTTTGCCGTAATAGACTCCAGGTGCTTCGGAATCACATTTTTCACCGTCACATCGCCCTTGGTCACTGCCGCTGCGAACATAAACGTACCGGCTTCGATCTGATCGGGAATCACGGCATACTCTGTGCCATGCAGATGGGAAACACCCTTGATACGGATCACATCCGTACCGGCACCCTTGATATTTGCTCCCATGCTGTTCAGGAAGTTCGCCAGATCCACCACATGAGGCTCCTTGGCAGAGTTCTCGATAATCGTGGTGCCTTCCGCCATTACCGCAGCCATCATGATATTGATGGTAGCGCCGACACTGACCACATCCATATAAATATGGCTGCCGCGCAGATGCTCCGCCTGTGTCTTGATCAGGCCATGCTCGATCTTCACGTCCGCGCCCAGAGCACGGAAGCCCTTAATATGCTGGTCGATGGCACGGCAGCCGATATCACATCCACCGGGAAGTGCCACTTCCGCATGCTTGTATTTACCTAACAAAGCACCGATCAGATAGTAGGACGCTCTGATCTTCTTGATATTTTCATCTTCTACTACAAGTTCACTGATGTTGGATGCATTGAGAGTCACTTTGTGACGGTCGGTTCTCTTTACGATCACGCCGATGTTCTCCATGGCGCTCAAAAGGACATTCGTATCTCTTACATCCGGCATATTTTCTATATAAACAGTCTCATCCGTCATCACGGAAGCAGCAAGAATAGGAAGTGCCGCATTCTTGGCACCTCCTATTTCAACTTCACCGACTAATGGATTACCGCCTTTAATTGCGTATTGTTCCATTGTTTCTTACCTCTGTCATTCTCAGATCAGAAAAACCTTCTTATGCACTTATACCACATTTTCGCACATTTGTAAATACAACGCCCTAATTCAGGTACTTCAACGGGTTCACCTGGCTACCATTAATGAGGATCTCAAAGTGAAGATGAGGTCCCGTACTTACGCCGGTATTACCGCTCAGTGCAATACGTTCTCCCTGTTTTACCGTCTGGCCGACCTTGACGAGCACCTTGCTCAGATGTCCGTATCGGGTCTGTCTGCCGTCTTCATGGTTGATATAGACACAATAACCGTATCCACTTCCCCATCCGGCTCTGGCCACTGTACCGCCGCAGGATGCAAATACCGCAGTTCCGGTAGGAACCGACCAGTCCACACCCTTATGGTAGCTGCTGGCACCCTTGGTAGGTGACTTTCTGCGTCCGAAATTGGAACTCAGACGTCCACCGGAAATAGGCTTGATATAGGTCGGAGGAATCTTGGTGCCTCGTTCCACAATCTTGGGAACTGCCTCCATGACCACTTCTTCCTTCAGAATATCCCTGGTGACCTCTCTGTCATTCAGATAAGATACATCCGCCACTACCCGACGGAAACCGGCGGAGGGCTGCTGCAAAATCTTGGTCTGGGTCGTATACCAGGAATCGTTGTCCACATAAATTACATCTGCATCATAGATTTCTTCATAATAATTCTGCTCCATGCGCTCCACGGACAGCTCCGGCTGCGGCACGGTAATGATCAGCTTGTCCCCTACGCGGATCGTAGAATTTTCATCGGTCAGTGTCTCGCTGTTCATGGCGATGATCTGATCCATCGGAATATTTACTTTAATCGAAATCTCCGACAGGGTATCTCCGCTGACTACTTCATATTCTCCGGGGGTCTCCTGATCCTTGATCACATCCTCGATTGCCTGATCCAGCGGAGTCAACATGCTTTCCGGAAGATAGGTCTCTACGATTTCCACCTTTTCCGCAAAGTCCATGGTCATCAGCCCAAGATCATAGTCTTCGAAATCTTTTTCCCCCTGCTGGTCTGCCTGGGAGCCCGCCTGATCCAGTACGGACTGTACACCGCCTGCATAGATGGATTCTTCCTTCTGTTCTTCCTGAGCGGTCAGTTCCTGTTTATTGACTACCTCGGTGGTAAGAACATTGAATTCCTTCTGTGCATCGTGAGTCAGTTCCACGCTGAATTTGTCTTCACTGTCGTATTTGTCCACTGCTGCCTGCAGCAGAGACTCCACATCCTCCACGCTGGACAGGTTGACCATATATTCATTTACTTTCATTGTATAGGATCTGTGGGAAGTCTCACGAATACTGCTCTCCAGTTCCCGTTCCATGGCTGCCAGCAGATTGTCCTCATTGTCCAGTGTTCCCCACAGCACTTCTTCACCGACCAGCTTTAAATCTGCGTCCACAAAGATCATATCATCACTCTGGGAAGCGATATTCCTTCTGGCTTCCTGCAGAAGCTGCTCCGCTCTGTCTGCTTCGCCCACCGTTCCGATCTCATTGCCGTTCAGGAACACGTGGAAGTAATTCTCTCCGGTCTTTTCAAACGCTGCATACCCTTTGAGGAAAAAGAGGCTCACAAAAAGAGTGGCCAGCGTTGTTTTCACATATGTATATTTTACTCTTTTCGAGTAAGATGTCAGTTTCTTCATGAATTCCTTCTCGATCTATCGTATCTGAAAACAGTATGCCCCCTTCGGGCATTCTGTATACCTGTCTTACTGTAATAACTTTGTAACATATAGATTCTATCAGCATTTATATGCCTTGTAAAGAAAGAATGTCTGTTCGATTTTTTTGTTTTCTCCCGAACCGATCTATGCTATACTGGAGGTAAATAAAACGGTCTGATCCGGAAAGGAGACGCCATGAGGGAACCGGTCATTTTTCATATTGATGTCAATTCCGCTTTTTTAAGCTGGACGGCGCTGGCCCGTCTGGAACAGGGGGATCCTGTGGATCTGCGCACGATCCCTTCCATCGTAGGCGGTGACACCTCCACCAGACACGGTGTGGTTCTGGCCAAATCCATTCCCGCCAAGGCTTTCGGCATCACTACCGGTGAACCGGTGGTTAATGCCCTGCGCAAATATCCGCATCTGGTCATGGCTTCTCCGGATCATAATATGTACCGTCTGAAAAGCCAGATGCTTATGGAACATCTGGCGGGTATCTGCCCCGACATCGAACAGGTCAGCATCGATGAATGTTATATGGACTATACGCCCATTGCGGCGAACTACGTCTCTCCCGAGGAAGCCGCTGCTTTCATTCGTCACTCTGTTTTTGAAAAATTTAAATTTACGGTAAATGTGGGAATTTCGGATCGAAAGGTTCTGGCCAAGATGGCCTCTGATTTTGAGAAACCGGATAAGACTCACACCTTGTATCAGCGGGAAATAGCGCAGAAAATGTGGCCGCTGCCTGTTTCCGCCCTGTTCACCTGCGGACATTCCAGTGCGGAGACTCTCCACAAATTAGGTATTCTCACGATCGGGGATCTGGCAAAGACGGATCCTGCGATCCTGGAAGCACATTTAAAAAGTCACGGTCGTTGTCTGTGGCAGTATGCCAACGGCATCGACGATTCCACAGTAGTCCTGGCTCCTTCCAAGGCAAAAGGGATCGGCAACTCCACCACTTTAAGCAGCGATGCCACCACCAAAGAGGAAGCCTGTAAAGTATTGCTGTCTCTGTGTGAATCCGTGGGCAGGCGTCTACGGGCCTCCCACCAGTTGGCAGGACAGATCTGCACGGAGATCCGGTACAGTGATTTCCGGAACGTTTCTCACCAAATGCCGATAGACATTCCCACGGCTTCCGTGAATCTCCTGTACGAAGATGCCTGTGCATTATTCGACGAATTATGGGATTCCACTCCCATACGGCTTCTGGGGATCCGCACTTCCAAGCTGGTGCCGGAAGACGAACCGGTTCAGCTCAGCCTGTTTGATTTTCCGGCTCCCCGTTCCGAGAAACAGCAGAAGCTGGATGCCGCACTGGATAATATCCGGGCAAAATATGGCAAGGATGCCATCAAGCGGGGGCGTTTTCTCTAACGCTGCGTGGTAATGATCATGTTGAGTACCGCCTTGGTCTCACCCACATTGTGATAGACATGTTTCCTGTCACAGGCAAAATAGAGAGAACCACCTGTCTTCACCAGAAAACTGGAATCTTCCAGAATCAGTTCGACCTCCCCGGATACCACCGTCAGGTATTCCCAGGTCTGCTCCCCGTGGGATTCGCTTTCCATCCGGGCATTTCTGGTCAGCTCGCCCTGATATATCTCGAAATTTCTTCCGGCATCGTAGGGCAGCATCACATAGATCCGGTATTCCCCTTCCTTTGCCTTGCATACCGGAGCCTCTTCCGGAGACGGCACCACCATGATTTCTTTCCTATTATAAATCAACTGTTCAAAAGGTACCTTCAATCCCTCCACGATCTTCCCGATAGTGGACACCGTGGGATTGGATTCTCCTCTCTCGATCTGTCCCAGCATGCTTTTGCTGACACCGGTACGCTCCGCCAGCATATCCAGACTCATATTTTTGGATTTGCGGATTCTTTTCAGATTGAATGCTATGTTTTTATCGATCTGTGTCATATGCTTCACCCGGACTTTCCCATGATTGCGGTACCCGGCAGATATTTTCCCGCCACCGCATAAAAAAAGCATCAGACTCCCGTCTGATGCTACTTCTTCGTAGTAAAATTTACCATGTTCTTATTTATGACTTATGATACCGAAACGGAGGGCAAACGTCAAGTAATTTTTTACCGGTGTTACTCATCGCTTCTTTACACTATATCCGAAGGTTCCCAGCAATTCGCCACAGCCGAAATAGGAACCGTGGGAATAGATGATGGGTTCCGCCTGCTCCAGGTGGAATTTGTGCTTCTCATCCATATATTTTTCATCGGCATGTACTGCCACCACATCCGCCAGGAACATATCATGGGATCCCAGCGGCAGGATCTGTCGCACCTTACATTCAATGTTCACCGGACTCTCTTTTATCATCGGTGCTTTCACCTCAGATGCCGGAATGGGAGTCAGTCCCATTTCTTTGAATTTATCCACGTCCCGTCCGCTTTTCACGCCACAGTAATCTGTGGCAAATGCCAGCTCCTTCGTGGTCAGATTGATCACGAATTCTCCGCTCTCCTTTAGGATCGGATAGGAATATCTCTCGGGGCGTACGGAGATCGACACCATGGGCGGATTGGTACATACGGTTCCTACCCAGGCCAGCGTGATAATATTGGGGCGGCCGTCCCGGTCAGCCAGGCTCACCATGACCACCGGCAGGGGATACAGCATATTTCCCGGCTTCCAAAGTTGTTTTCCCATTTCCGTAAAACCTCATTTCCGTTACTTTCTTATCAATTTCAGCATTCTTAAATGAATACTTTATCTGCCTTTTCAGAAAATGTGCAAAATGCTCAATACATGAAGAACAATATCCGCAACCGTCAGAACTACTGCCGCAATGGATACTCCCAGCACACCGTTCAATTTACCGCCAAGGTTTTCCTTTACTTTTGCTGCGATGGCTTCGGTCTGCTTCTCGTTCTCTTCTACCACAACCGCCTGTACATTACGGTATACCTTTACGCATTCCTTATGTACATTCTCTTCCGTAGTGCTCAGTTTCTCATCCACATGCTTCTGAAGCTCGTCCAACACCTCGGTACTCTGCTGCAGTTCTTCCAGTTTGGCAGTATACTGCTGTCCCAGAGCTTCCAGCTTCTCTGTGTTCTCCTGCTGCAGCTTCTGCAGGGCAGCCACGCCTTCCTCGGAAAGCTTCGTCACTTCCGGAGCAATGGTCTCGGACATCAGCTTCTCCATCTCCTGATTGATCGCTTTCAGTTCCTTATTGACCTGCTGCATCTGTGCCAGGCACTCGTCGTATTCCCGCAGCTGGCTTTTCAGCTGATCCATCTCTTCGGCATCAGCCGCGGAATTCGCCTTGATCATTTCCTGGGCATTCAGCTTTTGTGCAAGTTTATCCATAAAAGTATCCATCCATCTTCCTCCAAACATATTTCGTCCCTCATGTGAACAGTTTCCCTTTTCAACTGTCCCTATTTTACCATGTTTATTCCCCGGTTACAACCAAAACCCCATGAATACTGTGTTTTCATGGTTTGCGCATTTTTATGCAATTTGTACAGTTTCTTTTTTGGTTTCTGTACTTTTTCGTAAAATTCACCAAGTTTTCACATCATGTTCATAATTTGTTCATAATTGGTTGGTATACTTTAAATACAGTCAAGGAAGAGATAAGACTTCCGGATAACAAAGCATATAAGATAAATTTTTTCATAATAGCCCAGGCGCCGAAAGGTGTCTGGGCACTCCTCATT
This sequence comes from Lachnospiraceae bacterium GAM79, assembly GCA_003584705.1. GTDB lineage: Bacteria > Bacillota > Clostridia > Lachnospirales > Lachnospiraceae > Acetatifactor > Acetatifactor acetigignens. The sequence continues at coordinate 805,797 of AP018536.1, read as the reverse complement.
TTATGGGGATTTTCCTGTCATCCCATTACTGTTTTGACCATAAAAAAGAATCTCGCTTGCGAGATTCTCCGCCTGCGGCGGGTCGCTTTTGCGACATATTTCATAACCGCCGCAGTGCGATCCCTGCGGAGCATTTTTAATTCATAGGAAGAAATTTCCTATGAATTAAAAATGCTTCTGTCGTTTGTATTACACCGACAGAAGCTTTTGGATTATTTGGATGTTACGCTATTTAATTGTTTTTCCTCTTCTCTCTTTTGGCTGATGGCTAGTATCTCTTCGTTCAGAGACAGCATCCTCGCATCCAGATCAGACACCATTCTCGCACACTCCACCAGTTCATTTTTAATGCTCTCCGGAGCATCGCCCTCGAATTTGTAATGGATCTTATGCTCCAGGCTGGCCCAGAAGTCCATGGCAACCGTCCGGATCTGTATCTCCACCTTCGTATCCACCGTGCGGTCCGACAGATAGACCGGAATACTGACGATCATATGATAGCTTTTATAGCCACTGGCTTTGGGATACGTAATGTAATCCTTCACAGCGATCACCTGAATATCCTTCTGATCCCGGATCATATCCGCAATGCGGTAAATGTCCGATGTAAAGGAACAGATGATGCGGATGCCAGCAATATCGTTTATGTATTTTACCATGTTATCTATGGTGGATTCCTGCCCGTAGCGTTTGAGCTTTTTCACAATGCTTTCCGGGGTCTTGATCCGTGCCTTGATGTGTTCGATGGGATTGTACTGGTGTACATGCTGAAACTCGTCGTTCAGAATCTGCATCTTTGTCTCCATCTGACGCAGTGCGGCGCTGTATACCAGCGTGACCTCCTTCCAGCTGTCGATTCCATCCCCGTTTTCTACCTTAAACTCCATATTACCTCTCAATCTCTTCTGTCACAGAAGGCTCTGCGACCATTTTTCATATTTGTTATTTCCGTAGACGCTTTTTCGTTACGGAAATTCTGCATTCGTACGTTGATATTTATGATAATTATAGCATACCTCCTTTTAAAAATGTATAATTTTAACAAAACCTTTATTATTTTTTAAGATTGATTGGGCAGTTTTATAGTACGCTTTCGCAAACGTGCCGATTCGGCGGACGAAAGCTATCCCATATACAATGTAAGATGGATCTGATGGTTGTGTGACTTTTTTTGCTTGCAGGGGAAACCTCTTCCTATTATAATTTATTATTAACGACCAATATGTCTGATTTTTTGCGTAAGGAGATTTTCTATGTTCCGTATGTGGGCCAAAATTTTTAAAAATAATCATATGCTGAAAGACACCTGCATCGAGGACGGCAGTGACGATACCCGTACCCATAAAGTTTTTCACTCTCTGGACGAAGTCTGCCATCAGTTTGATCTCGGTACGCCCATCTGGCTGGATATGAATATTGCAGACTTTAAACGTCACAACAAGACCCGTTTTACCCAGGACAGTTTTGTAGAGTCCATCGATTTTGACTATCTGGAGATCCAGATCATTGAGGAGGATTAAGATGAACAGCAATTATTCCGCACAAGAGAAAAATTTTGCAACCGCATTGCTGCATAATCTGTGGAAATATCTGTTGCTTGCCGCATCTATAGTTGCTACCGTCAAGATTATTTTCTTCGGATTCGACATTGACGAGCAGTATGCCGTATCTATGGCTTACCGTCTGGTACAGGGAGACAGAATGTTTCTGGAAATGTGGGAGCCTCATCAGACTTCCGCGTTCTTTTCTGCTACCTTTTTATGGCTGTATATGCAGTTGTTTCACACCTTAAAATACTCCGTCTCTTTCTGCGAATCGTAGGTGTCGTTACACAGTTGCTCATCAGTATTCTGACCTACCGGACTTTCCGTAAGTTTGTAACTGAGAATACTGCTTTTGTCATTGCTGTTTTTTACTACAATATCATTCCCAAGAACAGTACCGTTCCCGATTTTTCCAATATGCTTCTGTGGTTCAGTACTCTGGTCTTCTTAAGCTTTCTGGAATTTAGTCTGAATCGCGGTACCTCCGCACGCCGCCCTGCCTTTTTCCTGATTGCCGCCGGAGTAAGCACTTCCCTTCTTGTGCTTTCTTATCCCACCTGTATTTTCGTGGTACTTCCCGGATGTATCGGTATCTGGCTGTTATCTGCTGCCGGAAACCGTCTGAAAAATCTTCTGATTTATCTCGGGACCTGTGGTGTCTGCGGTCTGGGTTGGTTGGCTTACTTTTTGTGTCATATGTCTTTCCGGCAGTTTCTGGATGGCTTGTCAGAAATGCTGACCGACGGCTCCCACGATGTCGGACTGCCTGGGAAATTAAAAGATAACCTTTCCTGCCTCGGCGAAACCTTTCCTTATCTGCTGGTCGCTCTGGTGATTGCTTTGGTATTCTGGTGTTTTTTCCGATTCATATGCCGGAAAAACTACCGTTTCTTCCTGTTGTTGATTATTTCCCTGATTCTGGAACAGCTTTTTGTATGGTATCGGTTGCAAAAGCATATCGAGTATCCCGGGTTCGTCTATCTTCGGTTCCCGCTGTGGGGCATTTATTGTTATTTCCACTGTAAAAAGTCTTCTGGCGAATTGGCCCCTGTTTATAAGGCATTGTTCTGGTTTGGAAGTATTACTTCTCTGTTTTTGCTCCTTGCCGCTTTTACAGCCAGCAATACAATGCTCTACGAGTCTGCCGATTATATGGCTATCGGTATGTTGGTTTCTTTATGCTATGCAGAGCGGGAAACATCGGAATCTCCCGTTTTCTGGAAAACTTTTGTCCTGCTGTTTGTGGGACTTGCCGTCATTCACAAAGGATTTCTGTTGTATAATATTTACGGTCACGACACCATTTTCGTCACACGGCAGAAAGCGGAAGAGGGCCCCATGGCAGGAATCTACGGCCGGTATTCCGATGGCTACGAGTATAATATCCGAGGACGTCTGTTAGACGAATTCATTCCCCGGGGCAGCAAAGTACTGATTGCCAGCCATAAGAGCATTATGTATCTTCAGGAGGATTACGTGATCTGCAACTATTCCACCATCAGCACTCCGACCATCGATGAGCGCTTATTCCAATACTGGACGCTCTATCCGGACAAAGTGCCTGAATATATTGTATGGGATAAAGGTTCTGAAGGCTACATTGCAACAAATCCGGAAGTAAATGCCCGTCTGGTAGAGAATGCGGAGTTACTGGTTGATGATGAAGGGCTGTTGATCTACAGACTTCCTGCCAATCCTTATTGATACTTTTCTCCCAAATATCTGAATGACTATTGACTTTTCCTTTTTTGTGCGGTAGTATTTGCATTGTCAGATGTAGTTTTGAAAACTATATATAAAAGTATTTCAGAATACGTGTTGTTATTTTGAATAGTAAATACTATTGTCGGATAAAATGATCTTAAATAGATTCGATTTGCAGACGGCAGCTGCTGTCGGGAAAAGGAGGAGTTATTATGCAGATTACCATAAGAGAGCCGGGAAGTGCCATTACCCATTTCATTGCCATGATGATGGCAGTGTTCGCAGCTGTGCCACTGTTAGTGAAAGCCGGTGTACAGTCCGGGCAGGAGAATTTCCTGGCCATGGCCATTTTCATGGGCAGCATGATCCTGTTATACGGTGCCAGCGCCACTTATCATTCCGTGGACCTCACCGGTAAAAGTCTCCGGGTCTTCCGGAAGCTGGATCATATGATGATCTTTGTATTAATCGCTGGTTCTTACACACCGGTGTGTCTCATTGTGTTGGGCGGTAAGCTGGGATATACACTGCTGGCTCTTGTCTGGGGCATTGCCGCTGTCGGCATGATCGTAAAAGCCTGCTGGATCACCTGTCCCAAGTGGTTTTCCTCTGTGATCTACATTGCCATGGGCTGGGTATGTGTCCTGGTATTCGGGCCTCTGCTGAAAACTCTGTCCACGCCCGCTTTTCTCTGGCTGTTGGCCGGCGGCATCATCTACACCGTGGGCGGTGTCATCTATGCCCTGAAGCTGCCGATCTTCAATGCGAAACATAAGTTCTTCGGCTCCCACGAAGTGTTCCACCTCTTCGTCATGGGCGGAAGCGTATGTCATTTCATTTTCATGTATTTATATGTAGCATAGCTACGAGCCATGCAAAAATAGAGTGGAACACCTCGCTTGTGCGCAAGCGAGGCTGGTTCACTCTATTTTTATACCGTGCGTCCCGCCTTATCGGACGCACTCCCAGAGCGGCAGAAGGCCCTCAGGCAGATATCGGTCTCCGAGTGTGAATTTTCTAAACCCGTGGATCAAGTATTTCTCATCCAAACGGGCACGGCTCCAGGCGACATCCATGTCGCCGACCGCCTGTCGCAAACATCGTGTTTGTTCCACCCTGACTTTTTACCACAGGTTAAGAAAATATCAACACTCTCCGACAGACATCTGCCTGAGGGCGTTCTGTTTGTATTCAAAACGCCAATTTCTAAGAAAAAAATACAAAAACATAAGATTTTGCTATGTAAAAAGTCTCTATTTTCGCTACACAAGCAAAATAAAGAAATTCCGTACAAAAAATCCTGATTTCGGAACTTTTTTGTACGGAATTCGTTGTTTTGGGGCTTTTTACACCAAACTTTCTATTTACCGAAACTTCCCCGCCCAATATTCGTCTTATTATAATGTGATCACCATAACACTTCACGATTTTGGGAGGGTATCTTTATGAAGAAGACTATTTTACTATCAACACTGACAACGATTCTTACGCTTTCCTTGGCAGGATGTGGTTCTACCGGGGGCCTGGAGGATTCTGTAGGGGTGCAAAATTCCACGGCCCCCACCGGGCCAATCGCCCCGGTCATCGCGGAAAGCCTCGTTCCTACAGAATGCCCGGAAAACGGGCCTGCCGACGATCTGGCGATATCCATGGGGAATGAAGCTATCTGTGATCTGGGACCGGTGCAGTTCTCCCTGTCCCTTCCGGAGACCTGGGACTATGAGATCCGCAATTTAACTTTCGCAGGTACCACCACGACCGATGCTATCATCTTCTGGAACATCGCGTACCCGGAGGATACCTTTACGCTTATCTATGCTCCCGTCCCGGGAATCTGCGGCACCGGCGTCACCAGCGAGGAGATCACTCTGCCCAACAGCAACTTAAACGGCTGGAAAAATACCGAGATCTACCAGACAGAACAAAAATACTGGATTTACATTACATTATCCAATCCCGATGTCCCTTTACAGGGAAATACCCTACAGCTGGAAGCCACTATTCCGTTAACAGACTGGTACACTCTGGAAACAGATTTCAACCGCATCCTCGAAACCATCCAGCTTCAATATACAAGTTTCGAAGCTCCTGTGACGCAGGATATTCTGATCTTGCCGGAAGAAACGCAGTCAACGACTCCAGACATTCTGCCCTTGCCAGAAGAAACGCAGTTCGCTCCCCAAGACAAGTTGCCCTTGTTGGAAGAAAGACAGTCCAACTGTATCGAGCTGGATACGGATTTCGGTGCACCTGTGACTCAGGATATTCTGATCCTGCCAGAACAAACTCAACCTGCAACTCAGGAGAAACTGCCCCTGTTGGAACAAAGGCAGTCCAACTGTATTGAGCTGGATGCAGATTTCAGAGCCCCCGCATCGTAGGATACTCTAATCTTACCGAAAGAATCACATCCTTGTCTCACGACAGCCGCCATCCTTGGCCGCCAGATAAGGGAATCTCCACAGATTGCCCACACCCACCGCGTTTCCGGCCGCCGCCAGCACGAAACCGATCTGCCCGGAGAAATTACTTGCTTTCTTTTCCATATGATTCACGCTCCTTAAAACACTTGTGACATGAGGATAGCATATGCTATACTATCAGTAAAACGAATGTTTTTATTGGTATACATAAGTTTTTGTAATGTGATAAGTCTCAAGAGAAAATAAGTGGCTGCAAAGCAGACATTTGTTTTTTGGACTCATCAGCTCACGAATATCCTGCGAAGCAGGATGTAAAAATTCGTGAGCTTATACTATAATGAGTACAAGAAAGCCAATCTGCTCGCATAATTGGTGAACGATGAATTTGAAATTCATAAATTTACAGGGTGAAGATCATGAAAGAACAAAAAGACCGTTACGAGATATTTTTAAAAGTATGTGAAACGGGAAGCTTCTCCAAGGCGGCGGAAGCACTGAATTATACCCAGTCCGGCATCAGCCAGATGATGGCGGGACTGGAGGAAGAACTGGGTGTGCAGCTTTTTGCCCGGGTTAAACGGGGTGTCAGCCTCACCGACAACGGTGCCCGCCTCATCCCTTACATTCAGGAAATGGTCAACCAGAAAGACAAGCTGCGCCAGGCCGCCTTCAATATCAACAATAAGATTGAGGGAAAACTACGGGTCGGTAGTTTTTCCAGCATCACCGCTCTGTGGATGCCGGATGTGGTTCATTTTTTCCGGGAAAATTATCCGAAAGTGGATGTAGAAATTTTTGACGGCAATTATGATGAGATCCGGGACTGGATCATTCACGGGCAGGTGGATTGTGGATTTTTATCCTCCATCGTGGCGGATGATCTGACCTTTTATCCACTGTTGAATGATCCGCTGTGCGCTGTTTTCCCCGAGGGACATCCGCTGGCTGCCAAAAACAGCGTCACCCTGCCAGAACTGTTCGAATATCCTCTGATCATCGAGACCCCCGGCTGTGACAACGACATCCAGCATCTGCTGACCAAATGCCCTGTCCGCCCAAAGATCTCTTACAGCTTCTGGGACGATACCCTGATCATGTCCTTCGTCCGGAACGGTCTCGGTGTCACCATCTCTCAGGAACTGGTATTAAAAGCTTTCGCACGGGGTGTGGTCTCCAGACCCTTATCTCCCAGTTGTCACCGTACGCTGGGACTGGCTTTCTCCAAGACCGCCAACTCCGTGGTGTCACAGACGATGCTGCGGTATTTGCAGGAAACGATCCACTGATCCACCCCAGCTCAACTATTCTGCTATTCTACATTATGATAGCTTCCGCAATACGGGCAGCGTCCGGTATATCCTGCTGCCGCCTGATAGGAAGCACCGCAGTTCGGACACTGCACGGCGGTCATGCGAAGCTTGGAAGGATCCACGGGCTTATCGTCCATCAGTTCCTGCTCTCCCGGCAGAATCTCATCCCGGACGGAATCCGGATCCCAGCCGTATTTTCCCTGATATTCGTAGATATCCATGGTCATACCGATGGGATAGGTCGAAGCGCCCTTTTCAAACGCGGTGGGAATCACTGCCTCCCGCTCGATCTGATTCTTGTCAAAATAATGCACGATCACATTCACCGGGAATCTGCCGTTTACCATATACGCCGTATTCTCCACGTAACCGTAGATCTTGGCGGCATATCTGATTCCGTTTTTTACGATGAGTGACTTTTTATGCTGCCCGAATAATACTGCTGCGATAAAACAAATGCCCAGTATCAGGAAAAACAGCGGCAATGCCAGAAATGCCCTCATGGGCCGGAACACCATGCCGATGCCTCCGAATATCATTGTCAGCACTGCGCCGATCCCCGCAAATGCGCCTCCTATGATCAGTAAAACTTTCTGAGCCATGTTCATTTTCATGTCAGTTTCCCGCCCTTCTCCTATTTTTCATGCCAATCTCCATTCAGCAGCCTTCGGCTGGCGGCACAAATAGTAATTTATACCATCTGGACCACCCAGACATTACTCTTCACCATGAGGTAACCAATGATCACCTTGATCAGTTCCGTGCCCTGCACCAGAAAATAGATGCTCACGATCCCCAGGCCGGTGAAATGCGCCAGCAGATATGCCGCCGGCACCACGATCACCCAGGTAAATACGGAATCAAACAGGAAAGTCACCACCGTCTTACCACCGGAACGCAGGGTAAAATACGACGCATGGCTGAAGGCGCAGAAGGGCATGATGATGGCCGATACCGCAATAAAACTGGTAGCCAGTTCCCTGATCTCCTCCGTGGTATTGTAAATACCCGGGAAAAATCCTCCTACCACGAACATCAATGCCGCCATGATCACACAGCAGAAGACGCTGAATACGATCATCTTGTTGTCTGCATCCTTGGCATCCTCCAATTTACCTGCACCCAGATACTGTCCCACCACAATACTGATACAGGAACCCAGCTGAAGATAGACAATATTGAACAGATTCGTGATGGTGGAGGCAATGTTCAGTCCCGCCACCACGTCCAGACCTCTGACAGAATAGCACTGGGTCACCGTTGTCATGCCCGCTGCCCACAGCACCTCGTTCATCATCAGCGGAAATCCCTTGATCAGGATCGCCTTCAATTCCGCAAGCGGAATACCAAAGCCGGTGTAAGCTCCCTCCAGATAGCGGTTTTTTCCCCGATGGATGTGTGCCCAGATCACCACGATCAGTGCCTCAATGTAACGGGCAATAACGGTAGCCAGCGCCGCCCCCTGCACTCCCAGCTCCGGGAAAGGACCGATGCCGAAGATCATCAGATAGTCCAGAATCGCATTAGTACCCACCGCCACAAAGCTGGCCAGCATCGGGATAAAGGTCTGCCCGGTCTCTTTTATATTTGTCGCGTAGGACTGGTTCACCGCAAAAGGGATCAGTCCCACCATCATGATGGCCAGATATTCCAGTCCGTACTGCAGTGCCAAGTCCGTGGCCCCGTTCCCCACCGTATCCGTCAGATACAGGGAGATCAGTGCGGAACCTTTCGTCAGGAACAGAAGGATCGCTCCGCCTGTCACCAACAGCGTGGCATACAGCTTAAACCGAAAGGAATACATATGTCCCTTATGATTGCCCTTTCCGAAATACTGGGCACCGAAGATGCTGGCAGCTGACACAGCTCCGAAAATTGCCAGATTGTATACAAAGATCAGCTGATTCACAATGGCAACGCCGGACATCTGCTCCGTTCCCAGCTGTCCCACCATGATGTTATCCAGAAAGCTTACCAGATTGGTAATGGCATTCTGCAGGATCATGGGAATAGCCAGTAAAAGATACTTCTGGTAAAAATCCCAGTCTCCAATATATTTTTTCTTAAATTTTGCTAACATAATTTCCCTCAATTTTCTAAATAATCCCTACCTACGCTCGATCATCCCGGGACTTTCACTCCCGAAAACCGACCGCTTATAACGGTTCTTCCTGCGGCATGGTGCTGTGTACTTTCTTTCTGACAAAATAGAAACATACCGCCTGCAGCAGGATCGTTGCCAGCCAGGAGGCCGGATAAGATAAAAACAGTACCATCAACGACCGGTGCATTGGGAATACTCCGTAGATCCAGAAGATTCTCGTTCCCACCGTACCGATAATGGACAATATCATAGGTACCGCCGAATGTCCCATGCCCCGCAAGGCTCCCGGAATCAGATCCATGATGCCGCATAAAAAGTAAGTCAACGTCGTATACAGCAGAATCTCCGTTCCACAGGCAATAACGTCCGCATCCGTTGTGTAAATGTGAAGCAGCTGCGGACCGAAGAGATTGGCGCTTCCGCCCAGCGTTACCGCTACGATCACCGACAGGATCATACAATCGATCAGTACCCTGTCCATACGTTTTTTCTTCCCGGCACCGTAGTTCTGACTGGTGAAGCTCATACACGCCTGGGTAATGGAATTCACCGACACGAACAGGAATCCAAAGATATTATTGGCCGCCGTATAGCCTGCCATGGCGATGGAGCCAAAGGAATTCACCGAGGACTGCAGCAGAACATTGGAGAAATTGATGACTACGCTCTGGATCCCCGCCGGAACCCCCACCTGAAAGATCTGCAGCAGGTACTCCCCTTTTATTCCCAGCTTTGAAATCTGCAGCCGGTAACAGCTGTCCGTAGTAAACAGGCACCGTAATACCAGCACACAGGAGATCACCTGAGAGATCACTGTAGCAATGGCTACCCCCGCCACACCCATGGAAAAAGCAATGACCAGAAACAGGTTCAATACCGCATTGATGGCTCCGGATATGATCAGGAACAACAGCGGACGCTTCGTGTCTCCCACTGCCCGCAGAACTGCAGCTCCGTAATTGTACAGCATGAAAAAGGGCATGCTGCAGAAATAAATTTTCATATATAATGCCGCCTGATCAATAACATCCGCCGGGGTATCCATCAATTCCAACGCCCCCCGGGTGCAGAACAGCCCTACGAATACCATGACAATACCGCTGATCAATGCAAAGGTCATAGCTGTATGTACTGTCTCGCTCATCTCCCGCTCTTTCCCGGCAGCATAGAATCTGGCGGACAATACATTGGCTCCCAGAGAAACGCCGATAAACAGATTGACGAACATATTGATCAATGCCGTGGTGGAACCTACAGCCGCCAGCGCCTGACTTCCGGTGAACCGTCCCACCACAATGATATCCACTGCATTGAACAGCAGCTGCAAAATGCTGGACACCATCAGGGGCAGTGCAAAGGAGATCAGCTTGTCCATAATCGTGCCGTTGCACATATCTATTTCATATTTGTTTTTCTTCTGTGTTGCTTCCATAATTTCATTTCCTGCAATTCTCTTCCAAATCCCGTTATTTTCCCGCACCGCTCATCCGCATCTGCAGAAGAACCGCTATAACTTATGATTTTATCACATATTTTGCTATATTTCTATTCCCCATTTTAGCTGAAAATATGATATACTATATTTTGAATGTTTTTGGGGGTTCAAAATGAGTATACATCCCACAAATCCTTACAAGAGAACAAAGAGAAAGGAAACTTATCCCTATGAAATATGACGTAATCATTATCGGTGCCGGTCCCGGCGGTATCTTCTCCGCTTATGAACTGGTGCAACAGAATCCCGACCTGAAAATTGCCGTTTTCGAATCCGGTCACCCTCTGGAGAAGCGCCACTGTCCTATCGACGGTGACAAGATCAAGAGTTGCATCAACTGTAAGAGCTGTTCCATCATGAGCGGTTTCGGTGGTGCCGGTGCTTTTTCCGATGGAAAATACAATATCACCAACGCTTTCGGTGGCACTCTCTACGAGTATATCGGCAAGAGTCAGGCCATCGACCTGATGAAATATGTGGATGACATCAACATGAAGTTCGGCGGTGAAGGCACGAAGCTGTATTCCACTGCTGGCACCTCTTTCAAAAAAATCTGCATGCAGAACAAGCTGAACCTGTTAGACGCTTCCGTACGTCACCTGGGTACAGATATCAACTTCATCGTGCTGGAAAATCTGTACGCAGAACTGAAGGATAAAGTGACTTTCTATTTCGATACCCCGGTGAAAACGGTGGAGACCGTTGGTGACGGTTACCGTATCTGCTGCGAAAACGCTTCTTACGACTGCGACAAGTGCATTATTTCCGTAGGCCGCAGCGGCAGCAAATGGATGGAGCAGATCTGTAAAGATCTGGACATCAACACCAAGTCCAACCGCGTGGATATCGGCGTCCGGGTGGAACTGCCCGCAGTCATCTTCTCTCATCTGACCGATGAACTCTATGAGAGCAAGATCGTATACCGCACTGAAAAATTCGAGGATTCCGTGCGTACCTTCTGTATGAATCCCCACGGTATCGTCGTAAATGAGAACACCAACGGCATCGTCACCGTAAACGGCCACAGCTACGAAGGAGCCGACAAGCAGACAGAGAACACCAACTTTGCCCTGCTGGTAGCGAAGCATTTCTCCGAGCCCTTCAAGGACAGCAACGGCTACGGTGAAAGTATCGCCCGTCTCTCCAACATGCTGGGCGGCGGTGTTATCGTACAGCGTTTCGGCGATCTGGTGAGAGGACGCCGCAGTAATGCGAAGCGTATTGCCGAGGGCATGGTAGAGCCTACCCTGTCCGCAACTCCCGGTGATTTAAGCCTGGTACTGCCCAAGCGTATCTTAGACGGTATCATCGAAATGATCTACGCACTGGACAAGATCGCACCCGGTACCGCCAATGACGATACCCTGCTCTACGGTGTGGAAGTCAAATTCTATAATATGGAAGTGGAACTGGACGAACATCTGGAAAGCTGTCACAAGGGCCTGTACATCATCGGTGACGGCAGCGGTGTGACTCATTCCCTGTCCCATGCATCCGCCAGCGGTGTCTATGTTGCAAGGCAGATCGCCAAAGGGGAATAATTACTGATAAAAAGGAAGGTAGATTCTATGGCACAGACAGTTAAGATCATCTCTGACAGTACCTGTGATCTGTCAAAGGAATTAGTGGAAAAGTATGACATTACCATCCTGCCTCTGCACATTCTGCTGGGCGAGGATGAATACCGCGATGGCGTGGATATTACGCCGGAAGAAATTTTCCGGTGGTCCGATGAAAACAAGACCACGCCCAAGACCTCTGCTCCTTCTCTGACCGAGGCCATGGAAGTCATGCAGCCTTTTGTGGAAGAAGGCCGGGAGATCATCTGTTTCTCCATCTCCGACAGTATGTCCACCTCCGGCAACGTTATGCGGCTGGCTGCAGAAGAACTGGAAGCTTCCGACAAAGTCACCGTCATCAACTCCGCAAACCTGTCCACCGGCATCGGTCTGCAGGTAATACAGGCTGCCATTCTGGCTTCTGAAGGGAAAACTGCCGCAGAGATCACTACTGCCATCGAAGCCATCCGTCCCAAAGTCCGGGCCAGCTTCGTCGTAGATACCCTGACCTACCTTCACCGCGGTGGCAGATGCAGCGCGGTAGCGGCTCTGGCCGGTGGTATGTTAAAGCTTCATCCCCGGATCGTCGTGGTGGATGGTGCCATGGATGCCTCCAAAAAATACCGTGGAAAACTGGGTTCCGTCATCCTCTCATACACAAAGGATATGGAAGAGGATCTGAAAAATGCAGTTCCCGACAGAGTCTTCATCACCCACTCCGGCTGCGACCGGGAGATTGTGGAAGCGGTTCGTTCCTATCTGGAAAGCCTGGGAATCTTTGACGAGATTCTGGAAACCAGAGCAGGCGGTGTAGTCTCCAGCCATTGTGGTCCCGGCACGTTAGGCGTACTTTTCATTGCTAAATAAAAAATCCGAAGGAGTTTAGTGTGAAAATTAATTTTTCACACGCAAATTTGTGCCTGCACAAGGTGCCAAGGCACCTGAAAGTTTGCAGGTTACTGAAAGGCATTGGTATTATTATGATCCGTTTTATATTCGTCGTATTATTTGTAGTATTATTCCTGATCCTGTCCACGCCGTTAATGCTGGTGGAATGGATCATCGGCAAATTTAACCCCGGTCTTAAGGACCGCAGTTCCCTGGCCATTGTAAACTGGGCCTTCCGCTGGGTCATCCGTCTTTCCGGCACGAAAGTCATTGCCATTGGGGAAGAGAACATTCCCACCGACACTGCTGTGCTGTACGTCGGCAATCATCGCAGCTTTTTCGATGTGGTGCTGACCTATGTCCGTGTTCCCAGACCTACCGGTTATATTGCGAAAAAAGAAATGTTAAAATGGCCCCTGCTTAACATCTGGATGAAAGATCTTCACTGTCTCTTTCTGGATCGCCAGGACATCAAGGCAGGACTGAAAACCATTCTGCAGGCCATTGAGAAAGCCAAAAACGGGATTTCCATCTGCATCTTCCCGGAGGGCACCCGCAACAAGACCCCGGATACCTTCCTTCCCTTCCACGAGGGCAGTTTCAAGATCGCAGAGAAAGCAAATGTTCCCATTATCCCCATGACTATTGTGAATTCCGCTGCGGTATTTGAAGATCATTTTCCGAAAATAAAAAAGGCCACCGTAGTCATTGAATACGGTAAGCCTATTTATCCGAAGGAACTGGACAAGGAGACTCGCAAGAGCATGGGCACCTATGTACAGAATATTATCTCCGAAACTTATTTCAAAAACAAAGAACTGATCTGATCTTTCTAATGTCTATCCGCGAGGGAGACCTGCTGGGCTATCAGTAACAGATAATCCGCAGCGTCTCCCTCTTCGGGATAATAACTCACCGAATCCCGGTTCCGTCCCATCAGGTAATGCAGAAAATCCTCTAAAATCTCCGTGTACTGATAACTGTATAACACATAATTAGCACAGGACAATTCTTCTGCCCGCTTCAGAAGATCCTCGGTTCCATTGTTGACATTCATTACGGCATCGATCATGTTATGGGAACGTTTGGCCAGCTCCTCGCCCCGATTCCGGATGCTTTCCATGAATACAGTGCACAGGTCCACATCCACCGGCTGTCTGGTGGCCAGATACGTCATGGAGCCATACAGATAGGCCGTTTCTTCCAGATAACTGGTATTGTCCTCGAAAAAGTCCTTATACTCCAGGATCTGATTGCGGTAAGTGTATAGTCCCGCCGCCCGGTAAAGCTCCGTCAGCGCCATGAATTTCTCCGCATCTCTGCCGGATGTCGACATCAGCTTGGTGTACACCGACGACGCATGCTGCAGACATTGTGTGGCATATTGCACATCATATTTCTGGTACAGATAACTGAATTTTGCCATCACCGCCACGTAACACATGTTCTCCGGTTCCGGCTTTTCTGTGTCGTTGGCCGTTTTTTCCAGCCAGTCGGCAATAGATTCCAGCAGATCCGGGATATCATTGCCATTATCATCCGCAAGCACCTGCGGATACCACTCACAGGCCTCCAGCAAAGTGATGATCTCATCCTCGGTAATACTGCGATCCTGACATCTGTCATGAACATTCGTGCACAACGCTTCCAACAGTTCCTGATAGTGGTCTTCTTTCAGAGAAAACGTCAGGGATCTTCCCACATTGTCACACTCCAGATAGAACTCACCTTCCCCGGTATAGTCCGTGAAATCCGCTGTTCCGATGTACAGAGACAGCTCCCCGTTGTAATCAGTCTGCTTTACCGTGCCTTCATAGACCGTCTCTCCGGTCTCCCGGTCCACCAGCCGGAAAGTCTCTACCGACTGTCTGCCCTTCACCACTGCCTGTTTTTCACCGACCGCGGCATACCCCTGCTGATCCACCAGCACATTGGGTGTCAGTGTAGGCACTGTATAGTTGATGACCGGTGTGTTTTCCATGCCGGTCATACTTATGCTTACATGCCCTGTCTCTGCCGTTGCCTGCCCGCAGGCGGTCATACCTATACTGTTAAATAGTAATAGCAGGGACAGGATCCCTGCACTTTTCCTGCTGTATCTCAAGATATTCCTCCGGTCATTCCCTGGGGACATTACAGTACACGATCTCCCCGTTGATAATAGTATAAAGGGTTCGTGTGAAAATTTCCATAGGATTTCCGTCGAAAATGGCAATGTCTGCATCTTTCCCCACTTCCAGGCTGCCAATGCGGTCTGCCACGCCACAGATTTTCGCAGGATAAATGGTGATGGCCCGGAAACCTTCCTCCATTGGAAGTCCCGCTTTTACCGCAAGTCCGGCACACAACGGCAGTGTCTGGATCTGTGACACCGGATGATCCGTGGTGATGGCGACCATCACACCGGCCCGGTTCAGCACTCCGGCGGTCTTAAAAGACATGTTCTGCACCTCGATCTTGTTCCGGCTGGTAAGATCCGGTCCCACAATGGCCGGAAATCCTTCCTTCGCCAGTTCTTCCGCCACCAGATGACCTTCCGAGCAATGATCCATCGTCATTTTTATACCGAATTCTTTTGCAATGCGGATTGCTGTGAAAATATCGTCCACCCGGTGGACATGGGCTTTTAACGGGATGTCTCCCCGCAGTACCGGAAGATAGCACTCTTTTTCAAAATCCGGTGCAAAATACTCTCCCTTCTCCGCCGCTTCCTGCTTTTGCCGCAGATATTCTCTGCTCTCCCAGAGTTCCCTGCGCAGCATGGCGGCGATGGCCATACGGGTGACAGGACTTTTGTTCTGCCCGGAATAATTGACCTTGGGGTTCTCTCCAAAAGCCACCTTCATGGCCGCCGGTGATTTCAGGATCAGGTCGTCGATCCGGCGTCCCTTAGTCTTTACCATGGCAAACTGGCCGCCCACCACATTAGAGCTTCCGGGTCCGATCATGGCTGCAGTAATTCCGGCCCGCACCGCATCGTCAAAGGCTGCATCCATAGGATTAATACCATCGATAGCCCGCAGAGCCGGTGTCAGGGGATCCACTGTCTCATTACAGTCATCCCCTTCCGTGCTCTTTTTTTCTTCCATGATACCCATATGGCAGTGTGCCTCAATGATGCCCGGCATGATCAGCGCATTTTTTGCGATCACTACCTGCTCTCCTTCTTCCGGCTGTAACTTCACCTCACCTCTGGCACCTACCTGTGCAATTTTCCCGTTTCTTATCTGCAGGATTCCTTCGGGGATCTCTCTGCCCGCCATGGTCAGGATCCTGCCTCCTACAATATACATCAGCGGAACAATGCCTCCCCGTTCACCGGTTCCCCGTTGTGGGTCAGAGCAAAGTATACGTTGCTTCCTTCGGTGCTGTAGTATTTCGTGGGCGCTGCCACACTGCCGATGGCGTCGCCGGGATTCACATAGGAATTCTCTTTCACTGTGATCTCCGTCAGCTGTCCATAAGTGGCCTCATAGCCGTCACCCAGATCCAGGGTCACCGCCTTGCCGATCTCCTCATTTTCGAAGATAGAAGTCACTTTTCCCTGTGCACAGGCGGTCACTGCCGTACCTTCTTCCGCGGAAAAAATGGTGGCGGGATTGTATTTATACTGATCCAGTGTAGCAAAATAAGTGCTCTTGTCCATAGAGTAATGCATCAGAATATCACTCTGCACCGGTTGCTGTAATCCGTCGCTTTCTGCAAAGTGCAGTGTCTTCTCAACGACCACATCCCCGCCTGCTGTCTGCTTTCCCCCGGTCTCTTCCTTTTGTCGGTCGGCATCGGAATTCTGCTGCTCTTTCTGTGCGGCCTCCAGCAGCGTCTCCTGATCCGTCAGCCCCGGAATCTCTACGTTGCCGGAGCCTACCTCCTGGGGCATATAATCCAGATCATCCTCGGTGACAGGAGCTCCCGCGATCTCATTTCCCGCTGTATTATTTGCCGTCAGTCCGGGGATGTTCTCGTCCTCCTTCAGAAGATGTTCGTCGTTATTCTCCGTGATCTCCTGTAATTTGTCATCCGCATTGTTGGGAAGCGCAGTGAAGTCCAAGGTATAACCATCATCCCTGGACTCCACATTCTGCCCCTTCATATAGACCCCTGTCATGGTCAATGCTGCCAGAACAAAGGCTGAAGAGGCTAACATTATAATACGCTCTTTGTTAATACCGCTCTTTTTATTTCTTCTCATATCTTATCCGCATCCTTCCTGTTCCCTGAGTCAACTGCCTGCTATACAATCGTTTCAACCACTTTCCCTGGTTTATCCTATAGTCTTGCCCGATTCATGGGTTTTATTCAGAATGTCTTCGATATGAAATTTGCATTTATTTGAAACTATTCAGAGCCATGTAAATAGCGTCGAATGTTTGCATTCGTAAGAACATTTGATGCTATTTATAGGGCGAAGTAACTGAATAGTTATATTTATTCTATGCCTGTGCGGCATAGGCAGCCATATCCACGTGCTGTACCGTACCCACATTTCCGTTTTCGTATAAGAAAATACCGGTCTTGCGGACCACAGCATTGGTCGCATTGGCATTGGTAGTGCCGTCCTGAGCCTTACGGTCTCCCTGCAGGGTAAAATCCGTAGAAGCGTTTTGCAGACAGATAGCACCGACACCCTTGTCAGAAAGTTTGTACAGTACGTCGTTGCCGTTTTCATCCTTGCACCAGATTTTTAATTTTGACCAGATGGAATCGTTCTCATCGATCCAGCCATTGCCATCCTCATCATACTGCGCCAGATCTGCAAAGCCATCCCCATTCCGGGTGCCGAACAGCTCACTGCCGTCGTTGATAGTGCCGTCACCGTTCTTGTCCAGTGCCAGATAGCCGCTGCCATTCAGCACGGAGATCTCTTCTTCCTTGCCATCGGCATCCAGATCAAAATAAAAGGTCTGATCCGACACTTCTGCCACATCAGTATCCAGGTTGATCACCAGCGGATCATGGAGCGTGAATTCTGCTACATTGAGTTGCTCTTTGTAGTATTCCTCGCATCTGCGGCTCATATTTACATTTACATTAAAATTGATCTCTCTGCCATCCTTGGTCCGTACGCTTCCCACGGTGGAAAAACTGGTATCCTCCTGTTCTATGTTCCAGGTCTCGCTCACATAGTTCAATATTTTCACACGGGACGTGACCAGATTGAACACGTCTGATGCAGGTGTTGCGGTTCCCTGTGTGCTGCCGGAATTCGTCTGGGTATTATTTACGCTATTCCCTGTATTCCAGCTGTTTCCGGTCTGATTACCGCTGCTCCATCCGTTTTCCTGCATCCAGTCCCGCAAAGTGCTGTTCCTGGACGGGAATAATAAATCAAAAATATAACGCACCGTATATTCCCGGATGGTAGACAATGTCTGTTCACTGGCACTGCTTCGCATATCCCATCTGGCAGAAGATACCAGCAAACGACTCTGCCAGTCTTTGGCTGTCATCGTGGTGTTCTCTGCAGTGTTCTCCTGTTCCTCCGTGTTCTGTGTGGTATCCTCACCATTCGGTGTCTTCTGTCCCTTAGTGGATACATCTGTCAGACCTGCCTGATAATCCGTTATCTCAAATCGTCTGACGCTTGTCTTAGAAGCGTGATAGCTTCTGGCGGAATCCATTCCTATGCTTGCGGAATCAATTCTCAAATCTGTAATTTTCTCCTTTCCCCGACCTCACCACGAACCAACAGGGCGCGCTTCCTGTAACGCTTAACAGTTCACCGCCGCATGTATTCATAAAAGCGCCTGCTCCGCAGTCGACGCCGCTAAGCGGCTCATCTTTTATTTCATACATGCGGCGCTCCGCTCATGCAATATCATATGTTCTGCTTTGTGTGCCAGCACCCACGCAGAACATATGATATTGCATGGCTGAACTGTTAAACTAAAAAAAGATGGTAAAGAAACAGAATACATATAATATGCCTCTGTCTGATTACCATCCGTGGTGTCATTATCAAACTGTAAAAAATAAGTAGCAGGAAGTGACTGGCCATGTCACCTCTCTGCTACTTATATCGTCCGCTATGGACATTTTATTTAGTGTTAATTTACTGCTGTTGGGGCTGAGTGGGAGCGCCAGGGGTTCCGGGTGCGGGAGGCACCGGTCTGCCGGCTGCTTTCAGCTTTGCTGCGATCATGCTGGCTACCATTTCTCTGGTCACTACGATGTTGCCACCGAAGGGATTGATCACGAATCCCAGCGCCGGACTGATATTGCCCTGTGCATCTTTGCGCAGCAGCATTCCCGCATAATCGTCAAAGTTCATGGCGAAAGTCTGCTGATTCTCCTCATCTCTCCACCTTTTTAGCTCTGTCCAGTCAGTGAACGCCATGAAGAACTTCCGACCGTCCTCGGTGGACAGCATCGGGAACTGTACTTTGGCATCTCTTGCGATGGTCACCCGGCCGTTTTCATCGGGCACAGGCACCGGATCGATCACGACCGGAGACAGGAACTTTGCTTTCTGCAGTTCATCCAGGAACATCTGTCTGTGTTCCGGGGTGTCCTCTGCTTTTAATAATTCAATGGATCCCACCATCATGGGGTTGGATACCGGTTTGTTAAATTCCATATTTTTTCTCCTTACTTCTCATTGTAACTATTCAGCCTCTCTTCGCGAAACGCATCTGCGATGGTTAGTCACATGTCTCTGAATAGTTACACTCGGTTATAGTTGATCAGGCATCCCTTCAGGATGATCTGACGTTCTTCGTCGGTCAGCTCTCCCAGCTTCAGGGTGAATTCCTTCATGCCTTCTCCGGTTGTTACCACATATGCCTTAATTTCCTCGGCCTTGTCTTCCACGGCTTTCTTAATACCAGGAATGAACAGGTAATCCAGATTCTTGAAAGGCAGGTCTCCGGGCTGGATCAGGAAAGGAAGCATGCCCCAGTTGATCAGGTTGGAACGATAACGCTTGGTGGCATACTCGTTGGCAATATTTGCCCAGCCGCCTAATACCTTCTGGCAGGAAGCAGCCTGCTCACGGGCAGAACCGTCTCCGGGCTTCACTGCGAAAATAGTGGAACCGAATCCGGTGTTCTCACGACTTGCATCGGGATACTGTTTCTTTACTTCACCCATAACATCCTTCAGTACTGGAACTGCCTGACAGGGATGTCCGCCGTTCATACGCTCTTTCTCTGCCTTCTGGATCTCCTTGGCACGTCCTACATACTGCGGATCCTTACGGCTTAAAGTGAACTCTGCCAGTCCCAGAGGATTGGAGCGGTAGGAAGAGGTCTCACCGGAGGGAATCAGCTCATCGGTAGTGGTTACGGGATCGTGGATCTCGGATACTACCTGCAGTACCAGATTCTCAGGCAGAGCCCCCATAGCGGGCCAGTCCTTGATATTGGGGCCGAACTGGATCTCTACGCTCTCGTCTGCCACACCGTGGGAATCAAAGACACGGTTCTTGTAAATATTGCTATCGAAATGATATTTGTATTTTCCGAAATCTCCATCGAAGTCCGTTGCGGGAGTCAGCACACCCTTGTTGGCTGCAGTGGCTGCGATGGAACGGGCATCCATCAGAGCTACGGAAGCGATCTGGCCGTTCTGCAGCTTGGAGCCTTCACGGTTCGGGAAATTTCTGGTAGAGTGACGGATACTGAATGCGTTATTGGCAGGCGTATCACCGGCACCGAAGCAGGGACCACAGAACGCAGTCTTCATGACTGCACCGGTCTCTAAGATGGTAGCCGCACAGCCGTTGCGGATCAGCTCCATGTATACGGGCATGGATGCGGGATATACGCTTAAAGTAAACTCATCCGCACCGATGTATCTGCCCTTCAGGATGTCGGCAGCCGCACAGATATTCTCGAATCCGCCGCCGGCACAGCCTGCGATAATACCCTGATCTACAATGAACTTGCCGTTCTTTACTTTATTTTTCAGAGTGAAGTCTACCGCACCGTCCAGACTTACTTTCGCACGCTTTTCCGTCTCATCCAGAATATCCATCAGGTTCGCATTCAGCTCTTCGATGGTGTAAGTATTGCTGGGATGGAACGGCATGGCAATCATAGGACGGATCTTGTCCAGATCCACCTCGATCAATCCATCATAGTATGCCACCTGGCCGGGATTCAGTTCCTTATAGTCTTCGGTACGTCCGTGGATCTCATAGAACTCACGGATCTGGTCATCGGTCTTCCAGATGGAGGACAGACAGGTGGTCTCTGTGGTCATTACGTCAATGCCGATACGGAAATCAGCACTCAGGGAAGCCACGCCGGGACCTACGAATTCCATTACTTTATTTTTTACATAGCCGTTCTTGAATACTGCGCCAATGATAGCCAGTGCCACGTCCTGAGGACCTACACCCTTCACGGGAGCACCCTTTAAGTATACGGCTACCACGCCGGGCATGTTGATATCATAGGTCTGGTTCAACAGCTGTTTTACCAGCTCGGGACCACCCTCGCCCATAGCCATGGTACCCAGTGCACCGTAACGGGTATGGGAATCGGAACCCAGGATCATCTTGCCACCGCCGGCTAACATCTCTCTGGCAAACTGATGGATAACTGCCTGATGAGGGGGTACATAGACTCCGCCGTATTTTTTCGCACAGGTCAGACCAAACATGTGGTCATCCTCGTTGATGGTGCCGCCTACGGCACACAGAGAGTTATGACAGTTAGTCAGTACATAGGGCATGGGGAACTTCTGCAGTCCGGATGCTCTCGCGGTCTGGATAATACCTACAAAGGTAATGTCATGGCTGGTAAGCTTGTCAAAACGGATCTTCAGCTTGTCCATATTGCCGGAGGTATTATGCTCCTGCAGAATACCATATGCCATGGTGTTTTTCGCTGCTTCTTCTTTGGAGATCGTAATGCCGGTCTTCGCCTGTATCTGACTGGCTGCTTCCGGGGTATCCGCTACGATGTCCGTACCGTTTACCAGGTAAGCGCCGCCCTGTGTTAACTGAATCATGCTCGTCCTCCTGTTATTCCACTTCTTATGCGTAATGTGCATCTAAATGTGCACTTCTTTCATTATACTGGATTGTTTTCTCAGATGCAATGATCTTATAGGATGTTTTTGCCACTGTACCACGCTAAATTTTATTTTTCTCCGGGAACCATTCCTCTTTTGTTCCGGTGTTGCTATAATATCCTCAGAAATTATGCCATTTTCCGAAAATCTATACGAAAACGACAGTTGTCGGCCGAATTCCGGCGGCAGCGGAAAGGAACCTTATGAATGTAGTAATAGCTATCGATTCCTTCAAGGGAAGTATGACCTCCATGCAGGCGGGTTTGAGCGCCGCCACGGGGATCAAACGTGTTTATAAAGATGCACATATTACCGTCCGTCCTCTGGCGGACGGCGGGGAGGGCACCGTCGATGCTCTGGTAAACGGCTGTGACGGCCGTATGACACAGGTGCAGGTCACAGGTCCTTCCGGTCACCCCGTTGTCTGTCCTTACGGCATCGTCGACGAGACCCATACCGCAATCATTGAAATGTCCAGTGCCGCCGGGATTACCCAGGTCAGCGGAGAGGAAAAGAATCCTCTGAACACCACCACTTACGGTGTAGGCGAAGTCATCAAAGATGCGATCCAGAATGGCTGCCGGCATTTTATTGTCGGTATCGGTGGCAGTGCCACCAATGACGGCGGTGTCGGAATGCTGCAGGCACTTGGCTTTGGCTTTCTGGATAAAAACGGAAATCAGATCCGCTTCGGAGCCAAAGGACTGGAGGATCTGGAATCCATCACTACGGATCATGTGCTTCCCGAACTCAAGGAATGTACTTTCCGCATAGCCTGCGATGTCTCCAACCCGCTCTGCGGAGAGCAGGGATGTTCCGCCATCTACGGACCGCAAAAGGGCGCTACTTCCACTATGATCCTGCAGATGGACAAATGGCTGGCTTATTATGCCGCTCTGGCCAGAGAACAGTTTCCTCATGCCGATGCCAAATATCCCGGTGCCGGTGCTGCCGGCGGTATGGGATTTGCTTTTCTTACCTTCTGCAATGCCACACTGGAATCCGGTATTAAGATCATTCTGGAAGAAACCCATCTGGAAAAATATATCCGGGATGCAGATGTCGTGATCACCGGGGAAGGCCGCCTTGACGGTCAGACGGTTATGGGAAAAGCTCCCATCGGTGTTGCCAGGATTGCCAAAAAATATGAAAAACCGGTACTTGCTTTTTCAGGCTGCGTGGTCAAAGAGGCCGTTGCCTGCAACGCAGAGGGCATTGATGCCTTTTTCCCGATTCTGCGGAACGTGGTGTCCCTGGATGAGGCTATGCATACCGACAATGCCATGACCAATATGACGGATACAGTAGAGCAGGTGTTCCGTACCATACAGACATTTTCCTCCGTCTGCAAATAATGCACTTTACAGTTTTTCTCTTAATGATAAGCTTATCAACGTAAAAAGTTTCTAAATGTAAAGCGAAGATTTTTCACACTCAAATTTGCTCCTGCACTGTATACTCAAGCATCCCATACCACAGCTTAAAATCTCCGGCTGACATCGTGTCCGCATTGCCCCTGCCTTCTAACACTTTTTAAGAAAATGTCAACAACCAGCTGTAGTATGGGCTGCCACCACTCCGGAAGTTCTGTTTGTATTGAAAATGCCGTTTTTTGCTAAAAAAATACAAAAGCAGGAGATTTTGGCCTTTTATAAGAGCTTATTTTCGCTAAAATGGGAAAAATAATAAAATCAGTACAAAAAATGTTGGATTTAGAAGTTTTTTGTACTGATTTTGATATTTTGATGCGATTTGCACCAAAGCAATAGAAATGCCTATAGTGTACAGATATTATGAGAAAGCACAAAACGCCCACGTCAGATGGAATGTCCTTCCAAGAATGATTGTCGGAAGGTGGTGATTTTTTCTCGAAAAGCATTGAAAGACAGGATGGAATGAACAGGATGTTTGCGGCAGGCTCCCTTGCATGACAGCCCTACGCTACGAACCATGCAGAAATAGAGCGAAACAGCGTCGCTTGTGCGCAAGCTCCCATCGACGCTGTTCCACTCTATTTCTGCATGGCTCGTAGCTATGCTAACTTTCCATTTACTAAACTATAGATTATTCTTCATATCCATTCGGATT
The DNA here is from genome assembly GCA_003584705.1 of Lachnospiraceae bacterium GAM79. Taxonomy (GTDB): domain Bacteria; phylum Bacillota; class Clostridia; order Lachnospirales; family Lachnospiraceae; genus Acetatifactor; species Acetatifactor acetigignens. The sequence continues at coordinate 781,664 of AP018536.1, read as the reverse complement.
GTTCTTCTGCCATCTCCAGGAGTCTTCGCACATCTCTTTGATGCCGTTCTCAGCCTTCCAGCCAAGTTCCTTCTCTGCCAGAGAAGCATCGGAATAGCAGGTGGCGATATCGCCTGCACGGCGGGGTTTGATCACGTAAGGAATCTTCACGCCGGTAGCTGCTTCGAAGTTCTTCACGATGTCCAGAACACTGTAGCCCACACCAGTTCCCAGATTGTAGATCTTCAGTCCTGCATTCTCCTCAATCTTCTTCAGAGCCTTTACGTGGCCCTTTGCCAGATCAACGACATGGATGTAGTCACGTACACCGGTTCCGTCGGGGGTATCGTAATCATCACCGAAGACACCCAGCTCTTTCAGCTTGCCGACTGCTACCTGTGTGATATAAGGCATCAGGTTGTTGGGGATACCGTTGGGATTCTCGCCAATGGTACCGCTCTTGTGAGCTCCGATCGGGTTGAAGTAACGAAGCAGAATCACATTCCATTCGGGATCTGCCTTCTGGATATCCGTCAGGATCTGCTCCAGCATAGATTTCGTCCAGCCGTAAGGGTTGGTGCACTGTCCCTTGGGGCATTCCTCCGTAATGGGAACAAATGCGGGGTTGCCGTATACGGTAGCGCTGGAAGAGAAGATAATGCTCTTCACACCATGTTTTCTCATGACATCTACCAGAGTCAGGGTACCGGCAATATTGTTCTCATAATATTCCCAGGGCTTCTGTACGGACTCACCGACTGCCTTCAGTCCTGCAAAATGAATGACTGCGTCGATCTGTTCCTTGCTGAAGATCTCTTCCAGAGCTTCACGGTCCAGAATGTCTGCCTTATAGAAAGGAACCTTCTTGCCTGTGATGGCTTCTACTCTGGGGATCACTTTCTCACTTGCATTGCAGAGATTATCCAATACGACTACATCATAGCCTGCCTGCTGTAATTCCACTACGGTATGACTGCCGATGAATCCGGCACCACCTGTTACCAAAATTCTCATACACTCTCTCCTATCCGCCGTGCATAGGACAATACTATTTGTTCACTATGGCGGCTGCACAATCTCTCATCTGTCAGAGCCGGATGAAATTTTTTCTTCGTTTCTTACAGTATCAGATTACTGTAATTCTATCGATTCCTCAATAACCTTATGTTGTGAAAATCTGTCGAAATGTTTACAGCACCACACCATTCTCGGTGAGCAGTTCTCTGGCACTTTCCACAGAGTCCACACCGGTCTTGTTCTTGATCGGCGCAAATTCTTTTCTTCTGACTACCTCAAAAGGCAGGCAGCTGTCCATCTGATGGATCATATCCAGCACCAGACTCTCGAATTTATAACCATTGGGAGTATCCGGCTTTACCAACTCTCCTGCAGCATCCAGATAAGGGATCTTCTTCTCTACGATATGCAGCGGCATCTTCTCTGCCATGATCTTTTCCAGATCCTGTACCTTGAACAGATAATTCAGGATCACACCATAATTATACGCGGGTTCTCCCTTCTCATCCTTAGCATTCATCAGTTCATCGGTCAGTTCATAATATTCTACGATAGAAGGTCTGCCATCCTCTAAGCACATAACGCCTACCTTCTCATCCGGTGCATTCTTGCGGACCACCTTGGAGCCTACCACACAATTTTTCTGAATAGTAGCTCCGATGAAGCAGGGATCTGCGATTCGCTGCAATACATTATCCACGGCAAATACATTGATCCACTCAATGCCTTCTCTGTGTACAATGTCCAGCATGCCATTGTTTTTCATGGAAATGAACCAGCCGCCGTTACCATTGGGGGAAGTGGACAGCTTGCCCTTTTCCTCCAGATAGATCTTACCTTCATAATCGGTAGCCGCAGCCATCTCCTGTTTAAAGAAATGCACATATTCCGCATTATATCCGAAGAAATCATGCTCCTTTAAAAAGGCTATGGTCGCATCGTTGTTCTTATCACTGGTCATTACGAACAGATGGATCCAGCTGTCTGCCTGATGTACGACTTCCATCAGATTATTGATCAGGCATTCAAAAATATACAGTTCATGAGTCAGTCCCACATTGTACATTCCCTTGGGATTGTCAGATCCCAGTCTGGTGCCCATACCACCGGCCAGAAGGACCGCTGCTACCTTGCCCTGTCGGATCGCTTCGATACCGGTTGCGGTAAATTCCTCCCTGTTTGCTTCGATTTCGTCTAACTGCATGGCAGCCAACGGTGTGATCACTCCTTTTTTTGCCAGATCTTCTTTATGCTTGCAAGCTTCCAGAATGCTCATATCCGTAGTTTCGATCTGATCCAGAATTCCCTGCTTCTCTTCCTCGTTGAGCTCCCCGTAATACTTCAGAACATGTTCCTGACCATACTTAGCAAGCTTCTCCTTAGCCTGTTCCAGTGTCATACTCATATTCCTACCTCCGTTTTATTTTCTCCGACTATTTTTCTCTGAGCAACAGTCAATTTTCTCTATTATACTTGATATTCCCTACTATTGCAAACCTAACTCCCGGGATCGTTCCCGACCGTAAGTCCTGCCGTTAAGATTCTGTAAACGTGTTGCAAAGATTTTGTAAATATCCCGACAAAATGGTGTTAAGGGTCTGGCAAAACTATTCACCCAGGGAGATCCGTTTACTATAATACGATATGTAAAGTTTTTGAAGGAATCAGCAAGCACTTTACAGACTGACAAAAAAGCGAGGAATCCATCATGAACATCGGAATTTTAATTATTGCAATCGTAGGCGGTGCTACCGGACTTTTATCCACAGCATATCTGGCAATCAGTTTCCCTGCTGTGCTCCTGTGGAAGCTCTATCGCAGGGTGGTCCACAGAATTCCTCTTACACAATAAGCTTACAACGAACACTTTCCCTCTAAAAGGGCCCGGAAGATTTCTCCTCCGGGCCCTTTGTCGCATTTTCTTATTCTATTTTTATTCCTGTACCGGATCCCAGTTCTCATCCACCAGTGTCGCAGTCACCGCAATTCCTTCCGATGCATTTTCTGCGCGGATCACAAGATAGAACATCTCCTCTTCTTCGTCTACGATATATTCTGAAGGATCTTCGATCTTATACACGGAGAAGCCTTCCGGATACTGCTGCATCTCCAGGAATCCTCTCTCTAAAAGGGCTTCATGATAAGCTTCTTTTACTACCTCGCTGTCTCCGCAGGTATAGGTCTTCGCGGAAGCAAATCTGCCTTCCTCACTGTCCGTCTCCGTGAGACCGTCCAACACGTCATCCGGATATACAATATCCTGTTTCACGGCTTTCAGGTATTCCGATGACCTGCCGATGCTCTGCCAGATCTCCATGGTTTCTTTTCCGTCCTCGGAACAGATCATGAGCACCAGGCTAAAAGCCAGTATAATCCCGTAGATGCCCAGGGCTGCTGCCAGTATTTTGGCATAGGGGTTCTCCGGCTGTCCCAGATTCCTATAGGATGTGATGATCCAGCCGAAATTCCGGTAATCCACTGCTGCATTACAATAGTCACATACTCCGCCGCCCAAGATATCCACACTGCCACCGCAGTTCGGGCATTTATATTCCCGAAGCGCCTTGCCATGCTGTGTCACGACCTCCTGTCTGCCTTCCAGTTCCAGCCGCAGCTTCTCATAGCGGTTGCGGATTTTACTACCCGTATCCTGGGTCAGGCGCATTTTCACTTCCACGCCCAATCTGTACCGATCCTCCACTGCTTCCGCTTCCAGAAAACGTACGCCGCAGATGCAGCAATCCACTACATTCTGATACCGTTCCACTATACCTGTCAGATCACAGGCTGCGAAAAAGCGCACCTGCTCTGCGGTATCTGCCATGTGGATCATCCGTAGCTGGTACTCGAGATTCTGTAGAAAATTACCTGTGGAAAATTGGGGGATCAGAGCCTTTACTTTTGACTCGTCCTGAATCTTCGGCTTTCTATGTTTCTCCATTACAACAATCATTACTACGAATATGATCGCCATGAAAAACAGAGACTGGAAAAACACCGGGGCAAATCCGATACCAAGCATCATTGCCGCTGCCGCTTTGACCGCGTTATAACCATTTCTCCCCAAAGCCAGCAGCAAAAACATAATGCCGCCCGCACAGATCGCCAGCAGTCCAAGGGCAGCCGCTACGATTCCTACTGTCACTCCGGCTTTGATAAAGTTGGAAATGCTTTTCTGCCTTGCGTTCTCTTCCAGCGAGAAGCCGGATACTTTCGTCTCGAAGTCACTGACCAGAAACTTTGCTCCGCAGGCATCACAGCCATCGATATAGCTGGATAATTTTCCTTCATGACCACAGTTGGGGCAGATCGCCATATCCCCCTGCACATCCGCTTTCAGAAAATTGGCTTCCACGATCTCCGGTGTCTTCAGGGTTGCGATTTTTTTCCCTTTGCGGTAATAGGTACGTCTCATCTTCACGGCTTTGGTCCGGTGGCAGGTGTAATCATAGCCGTCCTTTTTGGGGCCATCGTAATCCGCAGGCTGCACCGGTTCCTGCATCTCCATATCCACCGTCAGTTCCCGCTGCTGCAGTCTTTTTCTGCTCAGGCGCAGACTTTGCCAGAAAGGCTGGGTTGTCTGCTCCATCAGGTTCTGTTCCGCTTCCCCGTTGCCCTGATAGAAGGCTTTCAGTGCCCCGTAAAAGTCTGCTGTCCGTCCTTCGATCTCTTTCCGTGCATCATTCAGAAACTCTGTTGCCATTTCGTTTTTCTCTCCTCATAAGTGATTCTGCTGCGCAAAGGTCATGATATCTTTTGTATCTTATGTCCCAACTGCTTTGTCCCATATAGCTATGTATCCATTATATAAGTTGGTACCCGGTATTTCAAGACACTTTCCCGTATAGAATGATTTGTCTCATCGAATATCTAGTGCTGGTGCAGATACTTCTCTCTGGTAGCCAGTCCGCCCCGGATATGACGCTCGGATTTATTCACATCCAATACCTTCCGCGCCTGCTTCGCCAACGCCGGATTCACCTGGATCAGCCGCTCTGTCACGTCCTTATGTACCGTGCTTTTACTGATACCGAACGCCTTCGCTGTCTGCCGCACCGTGGCATTGTGCTCGATGATATAGCCTGCTATCCCTATAGCTCGTTCTTCAATATAGTCTTTCAAAGGAAAACCCCTCAGGATACTTTTTTACAGTGTATGAAAGTATCTGAGGGGTTATGATAGGGATTGGGGTTGATTTCATTATAGTTGGTCAATTTCCTGCCAGGCTTCTTCGATAGTATATATTTCACCAGATTTCATGCTACTGATACCTTCGGCAAGTTTTTCATAGAGTAGCTTACTATCCTCTGTTTTAATATTTTCTTGTGTTTTTTCGTTCATGTGTTTTTCCTTTATTACCTACTATGAGCCTGTCTTACAATAAAGTATTACTTATCCAACTGCAACACTTACACTTTGGGCTGTATACGGATAGCTGTCAGCATACATCGTCTCTGGCGCAATATCAATATCACCGTTCATCCATGTCATAACACCATGAAAAATATTAAAATATGCTAATACCTTTTCATCCTTCAATGGTTCAAACGCTGATCCCTTCAACAGCGTTGTATCAAAAAGCCGTTGCTCTCCTGTAGAAAACGTGAGCAATAACATACCCCCACGTAAAACCTTCGCTTCTTTTACTTTGATATTTTGTGTTTTGTCTCCTGCGCAACATACATCACCAATAATATACATTCAAAGCACCTCCCATAATAATCTTTGTTTTTCTCTTGTTAACTCGCTTTTTCTCACATTTTCATTTCTTCATAGAGATATTTTCTAAGTCTATGTCATTCCCCTTGGCCATAAATCATGGATATTCGGATGTTTAGGGTACACAAAACAAGACGTCGTCTCATTCTGCTATGATCGGCCTTTCTTTCCCCTACTCCTTACGGCAGCCTAACCTCCCATGTCATACAGGATCTCCTTTACTTCTGGGTCCTTAATTCCTTCGTTCTGCTTATCCATAAAGGGGCGTCATGATGCTCCTTCGCTGAGTCTCTGCTCTGATGGTAAGAAATCTGACTTGGCTCTCTATGTTTATGAATTTCTTCTGTTCCTTTCAGCACCTTGCGGCGGACGTCTCCTGAATCTCACAGTCGTTCTTTTTATGCTGCCTGCGGCTGCCTGTGAATGTCAGAAAGCATCTTCTGCGCATCATAGGTCACTCCATTTGCAAGGATGGCATAAAAGACCCGTATCAGCTTACAGCTGATCGCAATCACGGATTGTTTCTTCTTGAGCGGATTATTCGCTCTTGTCGTGTAATACTCATGCAATGACTTAAACTCTGGGTTCTTCGCTATCAGCGGAATTGCTGCATTGAACAGCACTGCCCGCAGCTTACTCCGACCTCTTTTGCTTATGGTCGTCTGTCCTTTGTGCTTTCCAGAGCTGTTCTCCCGTAATGAGAGTCCTGCCAGCTTTTGTATCTGTCTGGGTGATTCGAAACGCCTCACATCACCCACTTCTGCCAGAAATCCGGCTACCGTGATTACTCCTATACCTTTGATGGCAAGCATCTGCTCGCTTTCGGGTATCTTCCTGCACAGCTTTTCTATTTCCTCCATAACGGCATCCAGCTGTGCCTTTTTGTATTCGTAATCCTCGAGCAACAGTTTCATTTCATACTGGGCCGCCGAAGAGCCTTTCTTTAAGCCGATGCTGCGTTTTGCTGTCTCACACAGGGTCGTTGCCCTTTTCATTCCCACAGCCCTAAGCTTTGCATCACGCCAGATTTGATTGATTTTCTCGGCTCCCAGTTCCACGATTGCTTCCGGAGTACAAACTTTCTTTAGAAGCAGCATACTGCTCTGTGCTTCATAGTCCCCAAACACATCTGTGTACTCGGGGAAATATATGGCGAACCATCTGGCAAATCTGTTTTTGATCTGGGTCATCTCCCTGATGAGTCTCTTACGATTGGCCACCATAATTCTTAAATCAGCATACACACCATCCGGTGTATACGGTGCAGAATACCGGCCCTCGGTAACCAGCTTTGCGATCACCTTCGGATCCTTCCTGTCATTCTTGCTTTGGCTGTTGTCATCCAGTTCCTTGGTCTGCTTTACCGCATAAGGGTTAACCATAACCAGGAGGATGCCCTCATCCTCAAGATAAGCGCCAAGGTCAAACCAGTAATGACCTGTCGGCTCGATACCTACGATTGCATCCAGCTTCTTATACTTGTCCTGTAAATGCTGCATCCATGCTTTGAAAGATTCAAATCCTTCTCTGCTGTTGCTGAACGGAAAGACTTTCCCAAGCTCAATGCCTCTCCAGTCAAATGCCCTGGCGTACTGTGTCGTGCTTCCGATATCGATTCCAACTACCAAAGTTGATTCTTTTACTTGATTGATTTTTTCATTCTGCTTATAATTCATTTGTGGGTGTCTCCTTTGAACAATGATTCTTATTAACCGCCAAGTTAACAATCATTATTCTATGGGTGGCACTCATTTTTTGCAAACCGGTTATTTGTTACTTAACAGGAATGCTCCTTATATGGAAGCAATCTTATCAAAATGTTCTCCACGTACTGCCAGATTCCATGCTTTATATGCTTCCTCCTCATGGAATGCCAGCCACCCGACCACCATTTTTAGTTTTTTTTGGGAAGAGCTCCTGCCAATAATTCCCCGTCAATTCCTACAGCAGCCTCATAATCTCCATAATACACATGTACTTGAGCCTTATTATGCTGTTTTTGTATCCATATGCATAATAAAAATATCCAGCCTTAATTTCTCATATCCATTTTATCTAAACTCTTTCTCCAACATTTTGATAGTATTTCTAAAACCCTCCAATACCGAAATATTCCCACGATTCACCTCACGCTTAACAAAACTGAGTATTTGACCCTTTTTTTCATCCTTCGGAACATACGAAATAATTGTTTCCTTTAAATCTCTATCATCAACCAGCTCATCTATTATACAAGTCAACGCCTTCGTCATGTCCATAACATTGCTGAAAGTATCAAACAATTCATTTTGTTTTCTCTCTTCTGCCCAGTTATTTTCTTTAATACTTTTCCAGCATTCATAAGAAAGCAGATGTTCTACAGTAAAGGAAATTGCATTATTAATTTTGTTATTGACACGCTTAATATCTTCTGTTGCTTGTAATAAAACAACCCCTAATTTATAATTTCTTTTTATGTTCTTTTTTTCCCCATTAATTGTTTTTTTAGCCTTTATCCCTTCTTTATCCGCGTCAAAAAGTACTACAGCTTTACTATTATAGTTTAAATGCATCCACGCAATCGCCCAATCAACTAATAACCCCGTACCACATCCATTTTCCTCTCTTGTTACAATTTGTAATTCTCCATCTTTTATTTTCCTACTAAGTAATTGAGAATATGCATGGATTGCCATCTCCAAGTATGCCTTATCTGTTACTCCTTCAACAAAAATTGTTTCTATATCTACAAACTTAGCATTTGTAAGTAGCATCTTCATTGATAACAGTTCTTTCTGTTTCTCTTCAACAATGGGGGCGATTATAGGCATTATCCCAACCTTATCATGTAATTCAATGTAATCTATCTCTTCGCATATTTTACTAGAAAAGTCAACTTCATCTTTATACACATAATATACTTTTACCCCATTCTCATTCCCAAGTTGGTAAAAAGCTGGCGAATGTGTTGTAATAAATTCTTGAACCTCAAATGAAAATCCCAAAAGTTCCTTTGCAAGATCAAAACATTTTTTCATTTCAATACCATTTTCAGGTTCTTCATATCCCCATATGGTAGTAATAGGTACAGATGTATTAGTCATTAATCGATTGTCTTGCTCTGAAATATATTTCAAAATAGCCGGAATATGTACCGCTTTTATTCCATCTCCCCTGTATGATAGTTCAACACTCTTGCCACTCTTATCATTTGTTGCAAAAACGAGTTCCTTAAATATATCTACTTGATTTGTTGGCATTATAAGGTTGCTTTTTATGCCCACTATTTTCTGAACTCTTAAACCAATTTTTTGTGTAAATCCATCCAATGCAAGAGAGTACTCTTCTGCCTTCTGAATCAACTCACTATTGACTTCTTTTGCAATTGACATATACAAATCTGCTAATAATAATTTAAAATAGTTATCACTTTTTACAGCTGGAACATATTTATATCTAATACGCTTTAATAACGTTGGTACTTTAGAATATGGCGTAAAATTCCATTCACTGCTGTTATCTCCATGCATTCCTCCATCGCGCCATGTCTTAATCCATTCAACATCCTCATGATAGCTATAACGTACAGGTATTGCAAAAACAATGGAAATCTCAATCTCCTTCGCTTTCTTTTTCCTCACAGGCGCATACTTCGAATAATCAGTTTCAAAATCAAATGCACAACCAGGTTCTGTCTCATTATTAAAAAACAAATTTAACGCTTTCAAGATATTCGATTTTCCCGCATCATTTAGTCCCACAAAAATGTTCATTTTATCAACATTTATATCTAAATCAACTATAGATCTAAAATTCTTTATCCTAATCTGTTTTATCCTAAGCATTTACTTCTCCCCAGAATTTATCAGTTACTTATTATATGACGTATCTCCCCCACCAACTTATGCACTGTCGTCCCTGGGCACATCTCTGATGGTTTCTTTTTACCTTCACGTTCACACTGCTCCAATTTCTGCTGTGCTATCTGTATTGCCTTTTCCTCATTCCCTGCATTGCTGATTTTTCCATACATCTTTTCATCCGCCTTGGAATACTTCTGTCCCGTCTTGCTCTCATATACTCGTCCGAACTCAGAGCAGCATATCCACGAATCCCGGATTACCGGCATTGCGCCAAAGTAAGCATACATCCATATTTCAAAACACGGATTGGACCATCCTACTTGTATGTCTTTTTTCTCTGCCTCAGCGATGATTTGATCAAATTCTATTACCTGATCTCTGTCAAACACAATCCAAGGAATACGATATTGCGCCTCATAAGCTGTTAGCTCCAGGCATTTATCAATCATACTTCTTGTCTTTGTTTCTACGACTTTAATGACAAGTTTGTTTCTAACTTTTTCCGGCAAGGATTGATGTAATCCTGTAAAAAAGCAACGTTCTGTCCCTTCTGTGTCTGTAACAATCAAGTAATATCCCAATTCCGGTACTTTGATTGTTCTTCTTTGTTCTCTTGTCTTTCTATTCCCTGTTCTATCCCCTTTTGCCATGCTCAATCCTCCTTAAATAGATCAATACTCTTTAAGGTCGGAATAGCACCATACTTACCAATCAGATAATTTTTCTCATAGCTTTCGTCCTTACGAATACGTGCTCCATCCTCATCCACAAAATCTGCAAGAGAATATAATGTTGAAACACCTCGGTCATCCTTTTCAACAAACCAGATTTCATCACGACGCAGCAGTTGATTTGAAAGTTGCCAGGTATCATGCGTTGTAAATACCAGCTGTGCATGATTAACATTAATATTCGGATTCAAGAATGTAAGCAAAAAGTTTCTTACCAAAAGTGGATGTAATCGTGCATTTAATTCATCAATAAAAAATACACTTCCCTTTTCTAATACTTCCTGCAATTCCGGATAAAGAGCAAACATCTTCAATGTTCCTGCCGACTCTGCACCCAGAGGAATTTCAGCCATCTTGTCAGAGTCAATCATCTTATGAAGTGCATTGATCTTATATTTATCTTCCTTTGACTCGCCATCATTCGGAACCTTCTCTACTCTGAAGTCCTTAATATGTTCATCAAAAGACGTAAAATATTCTACTACTTTCTGCTGAACATTCTTATCCTCGACAAACCCTTTGGGCAGTCTTCGAGATAAAAAATAGTTTGTCATAGGATTTCCAAAATCTGCAAATTCGTTAACAACAAACCAGTCTCTGATTGCCTTACATTTACTGATTTTCAGCTTAGCCCCTAAAGAAGCAATCAACACCTGCTTTTCAAGTGCGATCCTTATATTTTCCCTGCTATTCTTCGGCAATCCTGATAAATCCAATTCTCCGTCAGAATTTCCACGATAAAATACTGCACTATACTTTCTAGCAGTCTTAGCTTTGGAATTCAGCCATTCCTCTGTTACACCTTCTTTATCAACGCAGAATCCATAATTATATGTCTTCTCGTTCTTATCTCCGGGAATGGTAAAATAGACCTCAAAACTGGATTCTGCATCAACTGACGTGGAGTCAAACAAAAACGGAGTAGGTCTGTACTCCTCAAACTTCTCTTCCTCATCTCCGTATTTGAAAGAATCCACTACATACTCAGCCATATACTCAAATGCACTGTATATATTTGACTTACCACTTGCGTTTGCTCCATAAATAGCAGCAGCCGGCAGTATCTTTTCACTTCCGATGGTCACAACTCTCTCAGAAAATTCTGTCATCTTAGTGGCAGACAAATCCAAAGTTGCTTCTTCTCTAAAAGATTTAAAATTTTTAAAGCTAAACTGTATCAACATAATTGCTACCTCATCTTCTTTTCTATTTTTTATTATATGCTTTTTTTCAAAATAATCAACATCTAAATGTGCTTTTTTCTCATTTAAGTGTTGATTATTTATTTTCCTTTAGATAAAAAAAGCAAGGTTTTCTCACCCTGCTTTTCATACGCATATTTCTTCTCGAACTTCCGTTTGCGCCCCCGATATGTATTCCCCATTCTCTGTATACAATGCAGCTTCTTCTATTGCCCTCTCCATTTTCCCGGTATTTACTTCTATCATTAGCTTACACAGGAAATCTGCAGTATCTTCCGCTGAATTTGGATTATGAAAACGATAATTTAATTTCGTCCGTTTCAAGCGAAAGCTACACCCCCTTACCTCGCCTGTCCTTCTCTCCCATACTATGAGAAGGATTCTTAGATTAGACCAGACCTTTTATTTAATCTAAGCATAATCCACTTGAAATTAAATTACGTTCCCAAAATACTGGACTTTTGTCCATTTCCACCATACTTTTTCAAAAATTACACCGATCCTGACTACATCATATTCCATTCAAAGCCGTAAAAGTGAAAGAAAACGTTTGAAAAGATTTTATGTTACTAAACCTTTTCAAGCGTCTCAATTCTAATCCGCATACATTTTTATGCTCAACATCCTCTTCTCTGCCTTGTTTTTTCTAAATTCAAGTTTACAATCAATTCTATATTCACAACTTGGCAAGCAGTGCATTTGTACACACAAAATGCAGTTTTGCTTGTTGGGAGTATCTCCCAAACCCTCAGAATCAATCAGAAATCTGATTGAACTCCCCGTCTGTTTCCATCCTTTCATCACCTACATTATTTTCGCAAGTAATCAAGCCTTTTTGCCCTTTCATAAGCCAATTCCAAAAACTGACAAATATTTAAATGAGAATAATCCCAATTCATTGGTTCTAAAGTTGTAGCTCCCCGGTATCCTGTACAGGCAATTTTCTCCATAACTGTATCCCAATTAATATTGCCGTCGAATGGTAATTGATGTTGATTATGACTACCGCCGTTATCCTGTAAATGAATTGCCATCAGCCGGTTTCCATGCATTCCCAACAAATCTTCATCCGGTGCATAATTTATATGATGACAACTATCATAACAATAGCCTACATTATTTGAAGTGAATTTATTTAAAACTATTTTCAAATTTTTAATGTTACTTAAATTCTCAAAAGCAATCTGAATATTCTTTTGTTCTGCCTTGTTTATAAGTTCTGCCAACCGTCTGATTCCTGTTTGATTTAAAGGATTATTATCATTTGGCAAATGTATCACCATGGTCGGTATATCATATTCACAGCAATCCGCTACACATTGTAGATAACTTTGAAATACGCCTTCACCACTCAAATTGTCCAGTGACAGATTATTCTGCTCATGCACAGGCGCATGGATATTTTCTACTAATAAACCAGCTCTTCTGGCTAATCTTACATCCTCTTGATAACCGTCTCCTCTGCCAAACTGATTGCTCCACCACAACATTACACAATCAAATCCCGATTTTCTAATCAATTTGTACCTTTCTTCAAAAGAGACATCATATCCCGAGCCATAACCAAAGCAATCATATATTCCTGTCATTTTCTATCTCCCCTCACCAATACTCAAGGTTACCTGATTTCATTATAACAAAAGCACTCCCTGATATCTACCCGAGAGTGCCCTTGTTTCAATTCTATTCAATTCTCCATATTATTTTACTTTTGTATCGTTCTGTATTGTTACATCCGCATGTACCGTACTTTTGCTGATGCCGAATGCCTTGGCGGTCTGCCGCACCGTGGCGTTGTGGTCGATGATATAGCCCGCTATCCCTATAGCTCGTTCTTCAATATAGTCTTTCAAAGGAAAACCCCTCAGGATACTTTTTTACAGTGTATGAAAGTATCTGAGGGGTTATGCATCCTGACAATTAAGCCGCTATTTGACAATTATTTTGTTTCAAAATATAATAGTTGTACTTTGCAAGTATCCATTTTGAACATACGGGAGGGTTTTTTTGTGAAAGAGTCAAAGCTCCGGCTGCGTTCCGCCGGTTTACTTTCTGTTGCGGCAGGATTTATGTTGTTTCTTTATGCTCCATTGGAAATTTATTTTAATAACAAATATGAATTCTGGTTTGATTTTTATGATCTGATCCCGCTCTGTCTGTTGATGTTTGCGGTATTTACGGGTGTCAGCTTCCTGCTGGCTTTCATCGTTTCGAAGATAAATACCAGGCTATATCATGGATTTCTCACAGTTTATCTGATTGCGTTCCTCTGCACTTATATTCAGGGCAATTTCATGATAGGCAATCTGCCTCATCTGGATGGAAGTACGGTGGATTGGGCACAGTATTCCGGATTGCGTATCGGCTCCGTTGCTCTCTGGGTGGCAGTCGCGGTTCTGGTGATACTGACGGTGAAAAAGCTGTCGCTTACAAAGGTGGCAGATGCAGCAGGTGCTGTCAGCGGGCTGATCAGTCTGGTTCTGTTGGTGACTCTTGTAACGCTAGGGTTTACAAAACAGGGCCTGGAACACAAATTTTCTATGATCAACACCACCTATGGGGAACTGGAAATGTCTACCGATCAAAACCTTGTACTTCTGGTTCTGGACACAGTAGACGGAGACATCATGTCACAGGTGATCGAACACCATCCCGAATATAAGGAAACTCTTTCTGATTTTACTTATTATAATAATACGATGTCGGCCTATCCATTCACCGCATATTCAGTTCCTTACCTCTTCTCCGGCGAATGGTATGAGGATCAGGAAGAATTTATCGAATATGCAAAGAGAGTCTATCGGGAAGCTCCTTTCTTTGATGATCTGGAAGCCAGAGGATACCGCATGGGAATGTATGAGGAGGAAGCTTACCGTCTGGAAGAAAGCATGCTCCGGTTTGAAAATATGATCGACACGACCCCCACGATCTCTTCCATTGCACAATTTATGAAACTGGAAATCAAGCTGGTCGGATTCAAATACATGCCTTTTGATCTCAAGCGCTTCTGCCTCACCATCCCGGCGGAATTCAATTCACTGGAGAAGACCGATGATATCAGTGATTACGAACTCTTTTCTTCCGACAATCAGGCCTTCTATACCTACCTGAAAAAGACACCGGTAACACTGACCGATGACAAATGCTTCAGATTCATCCATCTGGTAGGCGCCCACAGTCCCTGGCATCAGGATGCACAGATGAACGAGATTGAAAACGGCACCTACGAACAAAGCATTGAAGCCAGCATGACAATCGTGGCTACGTATCTGCAAAAACTGAAAGACAGCGGTGTCTATGATAATACGGCCATTATGATCCTGTCGGACCACGGATACAACATTGAGGATGATGACAGTTCCGAGAAACGGCAGCATCCTATTCTGTTCGTAAAGGGTGTCGGTGAGCATTATGATGAACTACAGATTTCCTCTGCTCCCATTTCCCAATCTGATTATCTGGAAGCCTACACACGACTTCTGGATGGCAAACAGGGGGATGCTATCTTTGATTACAAGGAAGGTGATGCCAGAGAACGACGTTTCCTGTTCTATGATTACGATGAGCCCACTCATTTTTATGAGTATATGCAGACCGGATATGCCGGAGATGTAGACACGATGTACTTCACCGGTGTGGAAATCACACCATAATGGTCTCACTCCGAAATAATCACTTGCATTATCTTCTCTAAAAGGTATAATGTTTATAACAGCCTTGTTTTTAACAAATATTGCACGTACATACGAGAAGGAGGGTTCTTATGAAATTATCAAAAATCGAACAGGTAAACGAGTTTCTTGCTATTGTTGACAGTTGTAAAGGGGAGGTTACTTTAAGATCCGTAGACGGTGATATTTTTAATCTGAAGAGCAAACTTTCCCAATATATTGCCATTGCTGCTTTGCTTGGTCAGCATGGTGATGAACTTGAGTTATTCTGCTCAGACAGCTCTGATGAGGGAAAATTCATGCATTTCCTGATGGAAAATCCCAGTGTACAATAGATTCACTTATAAATAATATACTATAATAACAAAGCACTCCCATTAACCGGGAGTGCTTTTGTTATTACTTTAAGATGTAGTTTCACAGCAGCTGCAGCAATCTCCGGTTCTTGTGGTAGCAGAAGATCCGGTCAGACAGCATCTCTCCTTCTCCGTAGACGGCATTGATATGCTGTACGGAGGAACGGATCTCCTGTACACCGGTGCAGTCTACGGGATGCAGGATTGCTTCATGTACGCTTGGAAAGACTACATAGTAGTCCCCGCCCAGTTTCTCCGCCAGGATTGCTTTTACCCCGGGATAGAAAAAGGCCACAGCCCCATGGATTCTGGCAGTAGTGGTGAGAAGATATCCTCTCTGTCCCTCCCTGTGGTTCCAGGGGCTGATCCAGGTCTGACGCCCTTCCTCTTCCGGCAACAGAATGCCTTCCTCATAGGGAAAAAACTTTCTCCTGTCATCTCCCAGAAACAATCTGGGCGGCATCTTGCGGCAGGTGTTCATCATGGCTTCCGTGATCAACTGGTCTTCCGTAAGCTTCCATGGCAGTACCATACCTCGGGACACCTGTATGGTCAGACTGCTTCCGGTCTTCTCACTGGTCAACAGATGCAGCACCAGCGCCACATCTCCAATCTTACGATAGATGGCATTGCCAAGCTCCTGCCTGCACCGTTCATAATTCACCGGACGCACGATCATATGCCTTCTGCAGACAGCATAGCTCAGATTCTCCCCGGAGAGTACGATGTCCTCTTCTTCATCGTCCTCCGTCAGGCCCGCCGAGATCTCCGGTAAAATACTCTGCCATCCTTCCTGTCCGTATCGCTCATACAAAGGCCGTATCAGCCAGTGCTGTATATATTCTCTTTTTCCACGCATCCATAATGCGCAGAGCATATCTTCACGTATCATGATCTGTTCTCTTCCATACATACATCGGTTCATAATATTCATGATATGAACCGCCATCGGATCACCGCATACCATGTGCCGTTCCAGCAGGCGTATGGTCTTGCCCCGTGCCGTTTCCATGTTCTGCACATTCCAACGCAATTCCTTCTTAAATTCTTCGTATGTCATTGATCCCCCATTATTTTCTCCCTGCAAAAGCAGAGAACTGATCCGTAAATTTGCGTACAAAAATAAAAGGTACTATTAAAAAAATCGTTGGAAATCCCGGCCGAACGGCCTATTTAGAATTCTTATTTCAGAGATTTACAGTTTCCGAAACCATCCAGATTTCGGATAACTCCACCCTATCATAGATAGATTGCTTTGTCTATATGCGATTTCACCAAGGATATCTTTTGTCAAATTTCACGAAAAAATAATTTCAAAAAGAAAAAAAGTCCCCGTTTTCCGCAAAAACAGGGACTTTACAAATGTCAAATATGAAATTACACAACGCGTCGTACTGCCAGGATCGGACGGTAATTGGCATTGCTGATCTTGATACCCGTACGCTGTGTGCTGGCATGCACGATCAGCCCGCCGCCAATATACATAGCCACATGACCGTCATAACAGATCAGATCTCCCGGCTGTGCATTGCTGTAGTCCACACCGGTGCCACAACTTCTCTGCTCATAGGACGTACGGGGAATGCTGTAACCGAAATCACTGTAGACGCGGAAGGTAAATCCGGAACAATCCGCACCATTCGTCAGGCTGGTACCGCCCGCCACATACGGATTGCCTATGTACTGACAGGCATATTTTGCAAGACGCTTTCCCATATCACTGCCGGAGGCACTTTCGATGACTGAGGTATAATTGGTCGTTGCATAAGTGCCGGTGGCTGCGGCAGTATTTCCCTGCTGTGCCTTCGCCTGCAGCTGTTTTAACTGTTTTTGTTCCTGCTGCAACAGTGCCTTCGCTACGGAAGCCTCCTGCTTTGCCTTCTTAATCTCCGCATCATAGTTGGCGGATTCCTGCTTTTTCTTGGCCAGCATCACATCCAGTTCCGATTTCTGGTTCTCCAGATCCGCCTTATCGGCTTCCAGCTGATCCTTATCGACCTGCAGCTGGGTCTTCTCTTCTTCCAGCTGGTTCCACAGCGCCAGCACCTGTTCCTTGGTCTCTTCGTATTCCTGCAGTTTCTGGCGGTCATACTCGTAGACGCTCTCCACGAAGTCCATCCGGTTCAGCATACCACTCAGGCCACCGCCCTGTAACAGAAGGTTCACATAATTCTCCGAAGAATCGTTCTCATACATCATCCGCATCCGGGTAATCATATCATTGTGCTGCTTTTCTTCCTTTGCCTTGGCAAGATTGTATTCTTCCTGCGTCTGATCGATCTGCACCTGCTTGTCGGCAAGTTCCGTCTCCTTCGATGCGATCTCATCCTCCTTCATGCCGATACTGGTCATGGTGTTGATGATCTCTGCATTCAGGTCATCGATCTTCTCCTGCACCAGATCCTGCTCATCCTGTAGGGAATTGATCTGGCTGTTGATGTTGTTCAGCTGGTTCTGATGATTGTTGATGCTGTTCTGCAGTTCACTCATGGAAGGTGCCGCCTGCACCGTCTCCGCGGGAGATTCCCAGACAGAGCCGGTGGCTGTCAGTGTCACCGCTGCCAGAAGAAAATAACATAAAAACTTTCTTTTTGCTCTATTTACTTTTCTGCCGGCAGTTTTTTTCTTCATAGGTAAAATGACTCCATATAATTACAGGTCGCAGTTATTTACAGTACGAGGGAAGGGGATAACGTCACGGATATTGCCCATTCCGGTGATATACATTACACAGCGCTCGAAGCCCAGTCCGAAGCCTGCATGACGTGCGGAGCCGTAGCGGCGCAGATCCAGATAGAACTGATAATCTTCCTTATTCAGTCCCAGCTCTTCCATACGCTTCTCCAGAATCTCCAGATTGTCTTCACGCTGGCTGCCGCCAATGATCTCGCCGATACCGGGTACCAGGCAGTCCATAGCAGCCACAGTCTTGCCATCCTCGTTCAACTTCATGTAGAATGCCTTGATCTCCTTCGGATAATCGGTTACGAATACAGGTCTCTTGAATTCCTTCTCGGTCAGGTATCTCTCATGCTCGGTCTGCAGATCGCATCCCCAGAATACCTTGTAATCGAACTCATCGTTGTGCTTCTCCAGGATCTTGATAGCCTCAGTGTAGGTCACATGACCAAAATCCGAGTTGACCACATGCTGCAATCTCTCAATCAGTCCCTTATCCACGAACTGGTTGAAAAATGCCATCTCTTCGGGAGCATTTTCCAATACGTAACGAATGACATACTTTAACATGCTCTCTGCCAGGATCATATCATCCTTCAGATCCGCAAAACAGATCTCCGGCTCGATCATCCAGAACTCAGCCGCATGACGGGTGGTGTTGGAATTCTCCGCACGGAAGGTGGGGCCGAAAGTATATACGTTCTTAAATGCAAAAGCATAGGTCTCTACATCCAGCTGTCCGCTTACGGTAAGGTTTACCGGTTTGCCGAAGAAATCCTGTGTGTAATCTACTTTTCCGTCCTCGGTCTTAGGAACATTGTTCATGTCCAGAGTCGTTACCTGGAACATCTCACCGGCACCCTCACAGTCACTACTGGTGATCAGAGGGGTATGCACATAGACAAATCCCCTCTCCATGAAGAAGGTGTGGATCGCATAAGCGATCAGGGATCTGACACGGAACACTGCCTGGAAAGTATTGGTACGTGCTCTCAGATGAGAGATGGTACGCAGATACTCAAAGGAGTGACGCTTTTTCTGTAAGGGATAATCCGCAGTAGAAGGTCCTTCCACGATCACTTCCGCTGCCTGCATTTCAAATGCCTGCTTTGCCTCGGGGGTAGCCACGATGGTGCCGCGGATCACAACTGCTGCACCTACATTGATCTTGCAGATCTCCTGGAAGTTCGCAAGTCCATCGCCATATACTACCTGTAAAGGCTCAAAAAAGGTTCCGTCGTTGATCACCAGGAAACCGAAGTTCTTGGAGTCACGATTGTTCCTCACCCAGCCGCCTACGGTGATCTCCTTGCCGATATAGACGTCCTTTTCCCGGTGAAGTTCTCTGATGTCTGTTAATTCCATAATTTTTCCTATCCGCACGCTGCGACGTGCTCTATCTGAACCGGCCCGCATCCTATTCGCCGGTCACATACTATTTTTAAAATTTAATTGTTGGTGATCTTTGCGTTCTCTACCAGATAATCTGTCACTTTATCATAGAGGAAATACTCTCTGTAGTCTTCCTTGGAGGTCTCGCCGATATACTCCTCGATGGTGTCATAACCGGCTGCTGTTGTGCGGTCCTGAAGCATCTGATCCAGTTCTTCGTCACTGATGTTCAGATTCTCTTTGTTCGCCACTGCCTGCAAGGCAATATCCTGCTTTGCTGCCTCCTCAGAATAGGTAGCCAGGAAAGATGCCAGATCCTGTCCGTAATAATACTGTGTGAACGTATCTCCGTCCACACCGTAAGCAGATGCCATGGAGGTAATGCTGCTCTCCGCTGCATCAGAATATTTCTGTACCAGAGCCTCCGGCACGGAAGTAAAGGTGTTATTTGCCATAAACGCATCCATCACTGCCTGCTGTACATTGGTTTCATAATTCTGCTGTGCATTCTCATTCAGATAATCATAAGCGTACTGACGGAGTTCTTCCTCGTTCGTCACACCATCGATACCGAAGTTACTGATGACTTCATCACTGAATTCCCCATCCTGTGCGGGCTGAATATAATTTACCGTTACCGTAAATACCACAGCCTGTCCTGCCAGATCGGATTTTCCGTAATTCTCCGGGAATGTAAGATTCAGATCCACTGTCTCTCCGGGCATCACGCCGATCAGTCCATCCTCGAATCCGGCAATAAAGCTTCCGGAACCGATGGTCAGATCGTATCCCTGTGCGGTACCGCCGTCAAATGCCACGTCATCCTTTTTGCCTTCGTAATCGATGTTTACGGTGTCTCCGGTCTCCACGGCACGATCCATAATCCCGCCGTTCTCTGCGGTAATATTTTCATAATATACATTATTGACCAGACTGTCCCACTCATCCTCATCTACTTCCACGGTGTCTACGGATACTTCCAGCCCCTTGTACTCGCCCAGTGTCACATACTTGTCCACATCCATATCCTTCAATGCAGTACTTTCTGCTCCGGCGCCGGTCGCTGCATCCGTGCCGTCTCCTGTATCCTTTGCTCCGCAGCCCGCCAGCATACACATGCTTAAAACCGCTGCCAGAAATCCTAATGTCTTTTTCTTCATTCTAATACTTCCTATACCTTTCATTTTGTGCCTACCATGCGAAATGCATCATAGCACCGCCCATTATAACACATCCACCGGGCTATAACAAGGGTGACAATAACCGGCAGACCTGCTCTTTTATGCGGATCTTCAGGTTCCTTCCCGTGTAATAATCCCGGGTGATCTGACGGCAGACTTCCAGATCCCTGTGAAATATTTCCACCATTTCCCACGCCTTTTTTTCATCATATATCACAGCATTTACCTCAAAATTCAACGCAAAGCTGCGGATGTCCATGTTCGCTGTTCCGTAACACAGTACTCTGTCATCCACGATCATGCCCTTGCTGTGTAGAAAACCGTTGTTATAGGTATAACAGTTGGCCCCGGCCATGACCATATCGCCAAGATAAGAATAGGTGGCCCAATAGACAAACGGGTGATCCGGCATACATGGGATCATAATGTTCACTTCGATCCCGGACTTCACCGCGATCATCAGGGCATTCAGGATCGCCTCATCCGGGATAAAATACGGAGTCTGGATATAAATGCTTTTCTGTGCCTTGTTGATCAGACGCAGGTAATTATCATGGATCTGCTGAGTCGTCTTATCCGGACCACTGCTGATAATCTGCAGATCACAGAAATCCCTCGTACCGGCTTCGATTCCCCGGAACAGTTCTGGGCGCAAAAACAGGTTCTCTCCTGCCGCATAATTCCAGTCTAAAATAAATCGCACCTGGAGCCCCAGTACCGCACTGCCGCAAATCCGCAGATGGGTATCTCTCCAGTGTCCGAACTTTTCATCCAGATCAATATATTCCTTCCCGACATTAAATCCGCCCACGTAAGCCACTTTATTGTCAACGACCACAATTTTCCTGTGGTTGCGGTAATTGATACGAAGCTGAAGCCTCCGCAGGATCGCCGGGAAAAATTCCGCGGTCTGCACACCCTTTTCATTCAGCCATTTCCAGTAGCTGTGCCGCACGGAACGACAGCCCATGGCATCGAACAGAACCCGGACCTCCACACCCTGTGCCGCCTTCTCGATCAGAATATCCTTGATCTGATTGAATAATACGTCGTTTTTAATAATGTAGTATTGGATATGGATAAAATGCTCCGCATTCCGCAGATCTTCCATCAGCGCCCGGAATTTCTTATTGCCGTCGATGAAGATATCCACATCATTGTCCTTCGTCAGCATGGCTTCTCCGGCCTCCAGATTATACATGACCAGATCCTCATACCCCCGGATATTCTCATCCAGCTCCTGGACATCCCGGGATCTCAGCCGGTACTCCTGCTGCCTGATATCTTTGCTGATGTGATCCTCCACCTCTTTGATCCGGAACATTTTCCGCTTGTGCATATCCTGCCCCAGCAGCAGATAGAACACGAACCCCAGTACCGGTATAAAATACAACAAAAGCAGCCATGCCCACACACTCTTTGGATCCCGTCTCTGGAAAAACACGATCACGATGGCAAACAGCATATTAAAAAATACCAGGTGGTTGCAGAAAAAATCTATTCCTGTCTTTACGATCTCAAATGCTTCACTCATAATACTGCCCCTTCAGATGAAAAACATCCCTTTTCCTCAATATATCATAATGCAAACCTTCTTTCCAGCAAAAGAGACTGACAAATGCCGAAAAAATCAACATTCTCAGTCTCTTCTTATCTTTTGTATTCAAGCCGGCGGTCTCCGGCCGTGATATTTTATCCCTCTGTGATGAGTGTTCTCTTTCTATCCTGATCGCAGAATTCAATCACATAGGAACAATCCTGCAGATCTGCCCTCAGCTGTGCAGTACAGCCCTGATGTTCCCATACAAAGCAGATTCTGGATCCTTCACTGCTTACTTTGATCCGGCTTTCTTCCGAGAACGCCGGGCAGGAATTCCGGAATCGCAGCAACTCCAGTTGCTGCTTTACAATCGGCTTACTCAAACCACTGCATACCTGTGCTGTCGTCAGATTTGTCCGATTGATCTCCTTATGTCCTCCTGGACCTGCCTTTTTCACCGCTTCGTAGTCGTTCTTTCCGGCGAACAGATCCAGATACCAGATCTGCGGTTTGCCCGGCATAAATATCTGCAAGGCTCTCGCAAGGAGCATCTTTCTCTCATCTTCGCCCAATGCACTGAAGTAGGTTGCATTCACCTGATAGTAAATGTTTTTCTGACCGTGAAGATCCTTCACATATCCCCCACGGGAGACAATAGTGTCGATCAGTTTCTGAACCCGGTCCTCCGCCAGAATTCCTTTGAGATCCAACAGTGGAATCCCATCGTGACAGCCAAGCATATTCACGGTTCTGATATTTTTATCGATCAGCTCCTGTGCCCATCCGGCCAGATGTTCTCCGTTTCCCGATTCCAGGGCATCTATAATGAGTCCCGGCAGAAAGAAGTCATAGGTGACATATCCCTGCTCTGCTATCTTCTCATATATTTTTTCACTATAGCTTTCATGAATCTCCGGCAGAAGTTCCATACCGTACGGTTCCGCAATCTGTTTTATTTTGTCCAGCAGCTCCCAGGTGTCCGGCTGGTTCAAAAAATTCCGTTCCCCCGGAGTCTTCGGTGCATAAGCAAATGCATCCAGTCTTACAATTTTAGCACCATATCCCGCCAGTGTCTTTAACACTTCACGATAGTACTCCCATACTTTTGGCGACTGAATATTCAGATCCATCTGTCCGAGATAATACCGATGCTGCTCCATGTAATTCCAGACCGTTATAACCTGTTCTTTTGTCAACCTTCCTGCTTTTCGCTCCAGAACGATTTTCTGTAAAATGTCTGCCGGCTTTTTTCCTTCCGGGCAGCCCATGGATAGTTCCTGTGCAATAATTTCCGCCTGCATATATTGCAGATCGGCAGCTTTCATCAGTTCAGGAGCATTAACCTCAGGGTAGTTCACTTCCTGATAAAAAGTATTCCAGTAAGGGATCTCTCTCCCATCCGGAAAACGTACCATAAGAATGGGGAGCCCAGGCTTCCGGAAAAACATCTTTTTCAGATACTTTTCTTCCGGAAGGATATATCCCTGCTCCGTCATTTCTCCGCAGTCCTTCCAGAATTCATTCCAATTAATGAAGAAGTCCTTGTACTCCGATTCTTCCCCTTTTGCAATGATATCCTGGAATTGCTTTGACAACACCGAAGCATGATTCAGAATAAAATCCAGCTTCAATTCAATCCCGAGCTTTTTTATTGCTTCCAATGTTTCGCCGGAAGCATACATCTTGTTCAGAGAATAATCAATCACAGAAAAGCCTCTGTCCAGATCCGTATGGTACAGACTGGGCAGAATATAGCAGGAAGAAAATGCTCCCTCTGCCTCTTCCGTTTTCAAAAAATCTACAACATCATCCAGGGTTCCGCCCAGACTATCCGGGTAGAGATTCAACATCGGTCCTATGTTCATAACATCTTTCCTTTTTATTTCTGAAGCTTCGGAACAAATTGCGCATATTCCTTCCGGTCTAACACCGTTCCGTCCCGGGTAACAATAAGTTTTGCTTTCTCAGCCTGCTTTTTCAGCATTTTCTGCTCAATATCCAGTACCATCATCGTAAATGGGGTGTCTATCCATTGATCACGGTTTCTTTCCAGACGGCTCTGCAATGTCTCCTGGGGGGTACTGTCAAGGTAGATGGAAATATCCACACCGCTGTAGTATTGACTGTTGCTGTGTGTCCACTCCACCAACAGCACTTTTATTCCGGTGAAATCCTTCTCTTCATACCACAGTTCTGTCTCTTCGCGTCCCATATGTCTGACCCATAGCTTCTCTCCGCCGGCTTTAAACGCATGAACCAGTCTGTTTACTTCTTCAAAATTAATTTCCTTTTCCGTGCCAAGATAATTTTCCAGAGCTTTTCTGCCGTTTCTAAGATAGGACTCATACCATGGATATTTTTCGACATGTTTTTCATCCGCATCATTTCCGGCTTTTTGAAATTCCTGAATGATTGTACATCGTTCTTCTGTATAAGTCTGCTCTTTCAGCATTCCCACAATTGCATTTTCTCTGAAAATCTGTAGCCGCTCCGCATCATTGTACTTGGGAATTCTATGCGGATAAGCATCTCCGGACAAAATGTAATTTTCTATCCCTTTTTCCTTCAGGAAGCAGGAAAGTAACAAGGCCGTCACTGTTTTTCCGGATCCGGAGCCTCCGCTTACTGCAACGACTACTTTTTCGGAACGTGTCTGCTTCGCACAGTTTTCAATCATGGGGAGCAGCTTTTGCATCAGTTTTTCTGCCAACGTAGTATCATATATTTTCAGTAGCTCCTTTGATGACGGTTCTGCTTCACTTTCCATTATGGTTCCTTTTTCTATCATATCTGTTCCTTTATCGTCATTATTTTACTTTGTGGACTCCCGGTCGATCAGTTCTACCGGAAATACAACCTGGGATGGAACCTTTTCACTCTTTACTTTTTTCACAATCGCTTCTATGGCATATTCACACATTTCCTGCACCGGCTGATGAATGGTCGTAATGGAAGGATACGTCAGTGTGGAAATCCAGGTATCATCGAATCCCACAATAGAGATATCCTCCGGAACACGTTTTCCCATTTTTTTGCATGCACGGATAATATTTGCAGCCATTACATCACTTGTTGCAAAAATTCCATCCAGATCCGAATTTTTTTTCAATAATTCCAAAATATTGTTGCCGAATTCTTCTGATAAGGGAGCCAACCTGTCTGTATAAACCACACGTCCACTGATTTTTTTATCCTCGCAGCACTTCATAAATGCCTTTTCTCTGCTATATGCAGGGATATTTTCCTTGGTAGGCGGGTTAAAAATTGCGATATTTCTGCATCCGGCATCAAATAACCGGTTAGCCGCCAAAATACCACCCTGATAGTTATCGCAAAGAACTGCCGGAATGTTTTCCGCAATTTCTCTCTCAAAAGAAATCAGCGGACAATTGGAATCCAGATGTTCCATCGTCTCTCCGATATGGCTGCACACAACAATTCCAAGAACTCTGTGTGAATAGAGCAGATCAATATACTGTAATTCTTTTTCCCTGCTGTTCTCGGAAATACAGACCATTATCTTGTAGTTGTGTTTTGTCACATAATGCTCCAGCCAGTGAAGGACCTTGCTAAAGTAAGGATGCTCTACAGATGGGAGAATCACCCCGATATAATCACTCTTCTGCCGGGATAAATTTCTCGCCATTTCGTTTGGCATATAGTTCAGCTTTTCCATGGCAGAATATACTTTTTCTCTCGTCTCTTCACTGATGTATCCACGATTATTCAATACTCTGGATACTGTTGTGGAAGTCACTCCTGCTTCTGCAGCTACATCTTTGATTGTTGGCATATTCCCTTCCCCTTATCTTACTTTTTTGCATCAGACAGTAACGGAAAGTCCGTCGTAAGTCAACAGGAACCCCTCCTGACCTACCAGTCTTTCATATTCCTGCGGAATCATACCGCACATATGAGAATAATGATTCAGATAATATTCCGTATCCGGTGTCACTGCATGCATTCTGCGGAGTTTCTCCCGCAGCTCTACATTTTCCCGAATTCCCATATGCGTGTCACCATCCAGTATACCTCTGCTGGTATCCATACTGACGACGTCAAATTTTATGTTCTGTTGTTCTATAAAATCCAGTGTTTCCTCCGGCAAAGCCCCCGTATCATTTGCATACAATAAGGTCGATCTTCCATCCTCGATCACAAAGATCAGAGCTTCCTCATCCAGCTTGTGATATGCCTTTAAAGGTGTAAACTTTAAATGACCTATACGGAATGGTTCAAACTTTTGAATCCGGTGAAATCTCATCCTTGTCAGATCTACATGTGGATCCTTAGCTATTATCTCCATAATACCATCCCGAACCGCATCATTGCCATAAATTTCCATTACTTTTTTATCTTTTTTTTGAATCACGGATGCCATTTCCCGCAGTCGGAAGCATATTTCCGTGGTATTCAGGTGATCGGAATGAGAATGGGTAAATACTAGGTGATTTACCTCCGATAAATCCACATGGCTGTTAATACATTGGGAAAAAATATCCGGCGACAGGTCGATCATCACCTGATCTATCAGAGTACAGCTACGTGTCTTTACATTTTTTCCCAACAACGTTCTTACCTTACGACATGCTTCACACTGGCAGAAAATACTGGGGAATCCTTCTGCTCCGCCTGTTCCGAGATATCTGATTTCCACTTTATCACCCCTTAATTCCGCTGGATGTCACAGATGCCACAAACTGCTTCTGGAATACCAGGAATAATATCATCGTAGGAATAACCATTAATGTAGAGAACGCAAAGACCTGTCCCCAATCAGTGTAGGTATCGGAAAACAGTGACTTTAAAGCCAGCGGCAGTGTTCGGTAAGTACCGTCTCTGGTAACCAGGGTGGGCCACAGCAGATCGCTCCAGGAACGGATGAATGCCATGATCGCAACAGTGGTAATGATCGGCTTAGACAAAGGCATCATGATTTTGGTAAATATTTTCCAGTAGGAGGCTCCATCAATAATTGCAGCCTCCTGCAATTCCTTCGGCATTCCCTTAAAATGATTATAGTATAGATACATGTACATGGGATATGCGACACTTGGAATGGCCAGTCCTATATATGTATTTAACATTCCCAGTGAATTCACTGTCATAAAACGGTTAATGATAATGGACTCTGTAGGAATAATGCTCAATGCCACAATGGTGGATATAATGATTGCCTTTCCACGGAAATTAAGCATTCCCAGTGCATATCCGATCATTGCATTGATTGTGGTTGCCAGCAAGACAAAGATGATCGTTACTACAACGGAATTCTTGAAGAACTTGAAGAAATCCGCTTTCACAATAACATTGATATAGTTATCCAGTGACAGGTCTCCGTAAGGAATGAATGCTCTGATATTTGACATATCCGATTCAATCTGCGCATATGGTTTCAGGGAAGATACGAACAAAAATACGATCGGTCCGATGAAAATAGCTGCTATGAGCAAATATCCAAGATACATGCACAATTTCATAATGATTTTTTTCCTTTTTGACATTGCAGTTCTCATTCCCTAGTCCTCCTTTGCAAACTTATTCTGCAGAATTGAAATAACCATTACCAGCATAAAGAATGTAACTGCGATTGCGGAAGAGTATCCTACCTGTCCATTTACGAATCCGGCTTTGTACAACTGGAATACTACGGTCGTTGTTGCATTGGACGGTCCGCCGTTTGTCAGTACATACACCTGGGTGAATACTTTCAGGGAATTGATAATCACAGATACCAAAACGTATACCAGTGTATTCTTCAATCCGGGTACCGTAATATAAATAAATTTCTCAAAGGTGGTACATCCATCAATTTCGGCAGCCTCATATAGTTCTTCGGAAATGTACTGCAGACCACTTAAAATGATCAACATCTGCATACCAAGATTCTGCCAGATATACATAATTGCCAGACACGGAAGTGCCAGATGCTGATCCTGAAGCCATTTCTGAGGTGCAATGTGCAGCAGACCCAGAAACGAATTTAATAATCCGCTGGATTTGGAGGAAAAAATGAATGCCCAGATAACTGCCACTACAGTCATCGTTACAACCTGCGGACTGAAATAGATCAGTCGGAACACCTGTACGCCTTTGATCTTCTGGTTTACAAAAACCGCAAGCACGGTTCCGATCACCAATACCGAAGGCACTACGATCAGTGCATACAAAAATGTATTTTTAAAAGAAAGTACTGTCACTTTGCTTGTGAAAATCTCAATATAATTCTTCAACCCTACAAAGGCTGTTTCCATTCCCACTTTGGGAATCAGTTGTTTATTGGTAAATGAATACACAACAGACATTGCAAACGGTAAAATGATAAATACCAGTGCCAGCACCACTGCCGGTGTGCAGAACAGGAATGCGGCTTTTGACTCGCCACGTTGCAATCCGCTTTTTTTCTTAGAACTGTTTGCCATAGGTACTCCTTTTTCTTATGAATAAGGCTGCCCTCACAGACAGCCTTATCCGATCCTTCTTATTTCAGATTATTGAAAGTTCCATCCGTTCTCTGTAATAATTTCATCGATATTTGCAGCGGCATCGTGCAACTCTGTTGCAGGATCTGCGCCGGCATAGATATTACCGATAACGCTGGCCATTGCATCATAAATGGTCATATGTGCAGGAGTGTACGGACGCAGGAAGGAAATACCGCTCTCCAGCTGCTGTCTGTACAGATACAGGGTACCTCCCTCACAATAGTCGGGGATTGCATCCATAACACTGGATCTTGCGGGAACCGCACCGTTGACATCTACTACCATCTTGATGTAATCGGGGTTGGTTGCTTCCTGCAGCATTGCCCATACAGCATCATCATTTCCGGATTCCTGTGCTCCTGTGGTCATGATCATAACAGTAGAACCGGAGCAGGTGTAAACCCCGTGTCCCATATCAGGCAGGGGAACCAGGATCAGATCATCGCCAAGTGCAGCCTTATAATCCTGATACTTGGAATGTCCATACAGAGCCAGGGCATTCTCACCCTTCTGGAAAGAATCTTCATAATCACAGGTTGCATCTGCATATCCATCTGTGAACAGCTTTGCCAGGAAATCGAAAGAAGCAATTGTATTATCGCCGTCCAGAGTTCCTGTGCAAAGTCCGGTCTCACGATTCATGTAGTCTCCGCCAAAGCTTGCTACAAACGGCATCCAGGTGTAATACTCGGTGGAAGGTTTGTTCTGTCTTACATAGATGGGCCATTCTACACCGCTGTCTTTTAATTTCTTCAGCGCATCTTCAAACTCTGCTTTATCCCATGCATCCTTGTAATCGGCAGGAATTCTGACACCGGCATTCTCCAGCATGGATTTGTTAGCCCAGAAAGCCAGGCCACTATCGAACTGTGCAACGGAAATGATGTGATCATTATAAGTGCACTCAGATACTACGCTGGGAAGATAATCATCCATCAGTTCATCGGTTACATAATCGTCCAGATTTGCTACCAAACCCGCTTCATAATATTTGGGGATCAGCAGATAGTCGGCAACTACGGCATCCGGCATATCTCCGGCGATAGAAGATGTCTGCATCTTGTTATCCAGCTCGTCCTTGGAATAATACTCATCTGTAATGGTAATATTCAGATCTCCTTCGATCTTGTCAAACATTTCACGGTATATATCATCTTCTGCGCCGGAGCTGATCCAGACTTTCACTTCTTTCCCTTCATAACCGCCCTGTGCATCTGTTGCAGCGGCTGCTGTTCCATCCGCAGTATTTGCCGTTGTTTCATTCTTGGAGTCTGTAGTTGTGGCACCTGTCTCTGAGCTTCCACAAGCTGCTAATGATACGACCATCATTGCACTCAACAATCCTGCTAAAATTTTCTTTTTCATGTATTGTTCTCCTCTCTGAATCTATACATTTTGTAGATATGTAATTGTATGTCAACCGGTTACATATTTTGTAATTAAGAATATATACTAATTTTTATCGTGTGTCAACCGGTTACATATATAAATTTTCAACAAACTTGGATTTGATTTTTTGTATAGTTTCACTTTGTACTCCAATTTGACGCAGATATTCCGGAACTCCACCCCATTCCTGGTCAATCCAGTTCAGAATCCATTTCATGTTGTAGATATTGGAACCGGAAATATCGGTCGTAAATTTTGTAATATAGGTACTGCTACATTGGTAATCCACCAGAATATCTTCCCGATCCACTCCCACGGATGATAAAATCAACATTGCCAGAATACCGGTACGGTCTTTGCCGGCTGCGCAATGGAACAATACCGCTCCCTCGGAATCAGCGACTACCTCCAGAGCTTTCCTGATCTCTTTTCCTCCGTTGCGGAGCATCAGGCGATACATGCGATGCAGCGTTTTGGTCTCCACCACACTACTGTTTACAATATCCAACTGTTCCAGCTTTGTGGTACCCATAAGCGAACAGTTGATATAATCCATACCCTTTCCCAATCTGTCCGGAAGATCTTTTGTCTCACTGGGAAATCTTAAGTCAATGACCGTATTGACTCCCAGGTGCTCTATCTTTTCAATATCCTCTTCCGTCGCCTTATTCAAAGCTGTGCTCCGGAAAATCACACCATATCTAGTTACGCCTCCGTCACACGCATAGCCTCCCAAATCTCTGAAATTTGCCACCTGATCCAAGCGATATCTCCTACAATTCATCTCTTTCCATCCCTTTTTATCTCTGTTATTGTTATTTCACTCCTTATCCCAACGGTTCTCTTGAGGTCTTTGCATCCCCAAAAAAGAACATAAAATCCTGAATTTCTGTTCTCATCATTTTATCGGTACTTATAAATTCCTTTGCCTTTTCAAACTGTGGTTTTCTGTCGTAGGGAATTTGTTTCAATCGGATCTCGCCGTCTGTAATCGTCGCATAATGTGCCGTCTTATCCGGGTCATCGGGTCTTCGATACGAGGCACTTCCCGGGTTCAGCCATTCCATTCCATCACCTAAAATATGAATACATTGTCTGTGTGTATGCCCGAAAATCAGTCTTCTGTTCCCTGTATTATCTGTTCCGTAATGCTCCGCCCAATATTTATCAAACGCGTACCTGCTTTCTATCGTCCCATAACCACTATCATACTGATGGGCAATTCCGTATTTCCATCCGTCTGCCTCAAAATATGCGGTTTCCGGTAACTGCTTCAGCCACCTAATACCCTGGTTGTTTAGCTGTTCACAATTATAGTGAACCCACTTGTATTTTCCATCTTCTACATTTTTCCATTCCTTACTTTCATAAGTATTTATAACGTGAAGATCATGGTTGCCATACACAAGATGCGTGTTTTTCAGATTGCGGAACCGTTCTATCACTTCCGCCGGATAGATTCCATAGTCTGTATAATCCCCGGCGCAGCACAGAATATCGTAATCAGCCTCTTTTTCCAAAATGGTGTTCAATGCGGCTATGTTCGCATGTACATCTGATACTACCAGTACTTTCATTTTCCGCACCTCCTTCTTTTTTCACATTATATAATTTTACCGCACGTATGTCAACCGGTTGACATACGTGTTTCATAATTTTTTATATTACAAAAAGACTGCCACATGGTGACAGTCTCAGACTGTAGACAAAGCTCCTTCCTGTGAGGGAGCTTTTCTTGTGTCATGACTGCAAAAATTATGTACTTACAAGCATATAAGAAGTAGTGAAAATGCCGTATTTACGGGACTTTTCACTACTTTTTTGGTATAATGAAAGTATCAAAATAAAGGCGGTGTTTCCTATGATGACACAGAATGCAGATAAGAAAAGAGAGCAGATTCAGATGTTCTGCATGGATGACCTTGTTCCGCAGGATCATCTGCTGCGCCTGATTGACCAGGCAATCGACTGGAGTTTTATCTATGATCTTGTGATCGATAAATACAGTGCAGACAATGGCCGCCCCAGCATGGATCCGGTCATGCTCATTAAAATTCCATTCATCCAGTATCTGTACGGCATCCGAAGTATGCGCCAGACAGTAAAAGAAATCGAAGTCAATGTCGCATACCGATGGTTCCTCGGTCTGGAAATGATGGACAAGGTTCCCCATTTCTCTACGTTTGGAAAGAATTATACCAGACGCTTTAAGGATACTGATCTTTTTGAACAGATCTTTTCCCGTATCCTGCAGGAATGCTATAAATACAGACTGATCGATCCTTCCGAGGTCTTCGTGGATGCCACCCATGTAAAAGCACGGGCAAACAGCAAAAAGATGCGGAAACGGATTGCAGATGAGGAAGCACTGTTCTTCGAAGAGCAGTTAAAGAAGGAAATCAACGAAGACCGGGAAGCGCATGGGAAAAAGCCTCTGAAAGAAAAGAAGGAAGATCCCAAAGATCCCCCCTCCTGTGGTGGCAGCTCTGATGGAAAAGAAGAAAAAACGGTCAAGGAAAGTACAACGGATCCGGAAAGCGGATGGTTCCGAAAGGGTGAACATAAAAATGTTTTTGCGTATTCCGTGCAGACAGCCTGTGACAAAAACGGATGGATTCTGGGTTATAGTGTAAATCCCGGCAACCAGCATGACAGCCGGACATTTAAATCCCTGTATGATAAGATAAAAGACATTGGCATTCAGACACTGGTAGCCGATGCAGGATACAAAACACCAGCGATAGCAAAGTTACTTCTGGATGATGGTATCACACCGCTTCTGCCGTATAAACGCCCCATGACCAAAGATGGTTTTTTCAAAAAAACCGAGTATGTGTATGATGAATATTTTGACTGCTATGTATGCCCGAACGATCAGGTGTTGGCTTATCATACGACGAACCGTTCCGGATACCGGGAATACAAGAGCTGCGGAATGATCTGTGAAGGATGTCCATATCTGAAGCAGTGCACAGAAAGCAGGGATCATGTGAAGGTAGTGACCCGGCATATCTGGGAGCCGTACATGGAAAAGTGTGAGGATATCCGGCATACGATTGGGATGAAGGAAATGTATGCGCAACGGAAAGAGACCGTAGAGCGCCTCTTCGGAACAGCAAAAGAAAACCACGGATTCCGCTATACACAGATGATAGGAAAAGCCCGGATGGAAATGAAAGTCGGGCTTACGTTTGCCTGCATGAATCTGAAAAAACTGGCAAAGATGATAGCCAGGAAGGGAAAAAGGGGAGCCCAAAAGTGTTTATTATTGATCAAGTACACACTTTTTGAACCGAAAACAAGAAAAACGCTTCTGGAGTGCTGACCAAAAGCGTTTTGTCTACAGTCTGAGACTGCCACATGGTGACAGTCTTCCTTACAAGAACCGGAAACAAGATAGAAATCATAAATGTATGGTTGCGTATTTCATCACATCTATGTTACAATGTTTTTTAGGAATTTGTTCCGATTAACTGAAGGAGGGACTGTAAAATGAGTCCGGTGGCAATCACATTATTAGTTATTGTAATAGTACTTGCGATTATCATTGCAGTATTATATTTCTTAGGTAAGAAAGCACAGAAGAAACAGGCAGAACAGCAGGAACTGCTGGATGCCAACAAACAGACCGTATCCATGCTGATCATCGATAAGAAACGCATGAAGCTAAAAGATGCCGGTCTTCCACAGATGGTCATTGACCAGACCCCGAAGATGATGCGCGGTTCCAAACTCCCCATCATCAAGGCAAAGGTTGGTCCTCAGATCGTATCCCTGATCTGTGACGAGAAGATCTTCGACAGTGTTCCTGTGAAAAAGGAAGTAAAAGCCGTTGTCAGCGGTATCTATGTACTGGATGTCAAGGGACTGCACGGCAAGACCGAAGCTGCTCCCGAGAAGAAAAAAGGCTTCTTCAAGCGTCTTGTAGCTACGGCACAGGAAAAGGCCGGAGCAAAGCCTGTAAAGTAAATAACTATTCAGACCCCATTGTGTGTCGTCTGACGCACATAAAAATAGCAGATGTTCGTTGAATGCTTGCATTCATAAGAGCATCTGCTATTTTTTATGTTTATCTTTCTTCTATTTTTCCCGAATATGGATCTTCAGGCAGCTTTCGCTCAGGGGTTCTCCCTCATGATCCAGCGTGTATTCCACCGTCACGTGAATCTGATCCTCCTGTTCCTCTACCAGTACCCTGCCGGTTTCGATCCCCAGCATCAATTGCCCGTAGGGTGTGTTATACGGGATCATATGTCTCTTATTTTCCTCGAAGATCATATGCATCTCAGCTGTCCCCTGTCTGGTCAATTCCAACAGATGATCCCGGAATTTGATCCGGCTCCTGCAGGGAGCTTGGTCTTTATCCATTTTCTCCTCATAGAGCAGATAATGACTGTCGTTTCTCTTAAAATATTGTGCCGGCTGCACGGTCTCCACCGCTTCGCTTTCCTGCTCCTGTCCGGAAGCATGCAGACCGGACAGTACAAGTTCTACCTCTCGATTCATTTTCTCTTCATCCTCTAATACTCATCGATCTTAATGGTCTTGGCCGACAGGATTCCGTATTTAATAATGGAATTGGCAAAGTGCTTGAACTTCTCCGCCCCATCGCTGACATAGAACTGGTACTTGTTCTCTCCCAGATGCGGCTCCTCATCATTGAGAATATGATAATGCTGTAACAGTCCCTTCAGTTCTCTGGCTGTCTCGTATGCCGGATTCACCAGCGTCACCTGATCTCCCATGACACGTCCCACTGTGGAACGGATCAGCGGATAATGGGTACACCCCAGAATCAGGGTATCGATGTCAATATCAATCAACTCTGACAGATAACGCTTTGCGATCTCATCGGTCACGGGATCTTCCCACAGGCCTTCTTCCACTAAAGGTACGAACAGCGGGCAGGCCTTGCCGTAGATCGTAACATCTTTATTCAGTTCCTGTATGTATTTGTTGTACATCTGGCTGCCGATGGTAGCTTCGGTGGCAATCACGCCGATGCGGCCGTTACGTGTCACCTCCGCCGCGGTTCTGGCTCCCGGCTTGATTACACCGATGATCGGAACATCGATCTCTTTTTCCAGTTCATCCAGTGCATAGGCACTCGCCGTATTACAGGCCACCACAATAGTCTTCACCTGAAAAGTCTCCAGAAACCGCACGATCTGCTTTGAAAAGCGAGTCACCGTCTCCTTGGACTTACTGCCGTAGGGCATTCTTGCCGTATCTCCGAAATATATGATCTTCTCATTGGGAATCTGCCGCATGATCTCCCGGGCAACGGTCAGTCCGCCGATACCGGAATCGAATACCCCGATGGGGGCATCCTTTTTCAGCGCAGTAACATTCTCCTGATACATGGGATTTCTCCTTTTATTTTTTTAACATCGTAAGCAGTCTGCTCTTGAACCGGATCTGCTCCGGATCCGCCTCCAGAATCTTCCAATAGATCTGGCTGTCGGAATTCCATTCTACCACTTCCGGACCGGTCTGTACAGTCTCTGCCTCCGTGGCTTCCGTCTCCTCGTATACGATCTCATAGGTGGACGGCAGCATCGTAAGCTCCGGGTAGATCACGCCCCACCAGCCGTAACAGGCCAGTGCCACAGTCAGTATCCGGACTCCCTGCACCAGCCGGTGTAATATTTTCTTTTCTGCAATCATCCTGCGATATTTTTCATAACAAACATATAATCTATCCATCAGCATTCCTCTTTCCATAAATTACCGTTTCGGTTCTATGGAAATCATTACCGCTTTCCGGACAGATTATACTTTTGAAATCTATTTATTTTTCTCCCGTTCCAGACGGATCTGGCGGATGATCGCCTTTTTCTGATTATCTATATGCACCTTGGCCATATTGGATGCCGTTTCCTTATCCTTTTTCACGATGCTCTCATAGATGACCTTGTGTTCCTCCACCAGGCGCTCATGCTGGCTGAAATCCTTGATATACTCAAAACGATAACGGTACATCTGCTCGGACAGGTTGTTGACCAGCTGGATCAGGCGCTGGTTCCCCGTGGCCTGTACAATGATGTCATGCAATGCCACATCCGCCTGTGCGATCTGTTTAATGTCATCGGTCTTCACCGCCGCTTCAAAGGTATCGCAGGCCTTTTTCAGATCCTGTAATTCCTCCGGAGTGATCCGGTCACACGCCAGCTCCACGCAGAGCGCATCCATGGCCCTGCGGACCTCCAGCACATCGTTCATGCTCTTCTCCGTGATCTGAGCCACTTCTGCTCCTCTTCTGGGGATCATGGTCACCAGTCCCTCCAGTTCCAGCTTACGGATGGCTTCCCGGATCGGCGTACGACTGACTCCCAGCTTGTTGGCAAGATGGATTTCCATCAGTCGTTCTCCCGGCTTCAGTTCCCCCGTCAGAATGGCCTGACGCAAAGTATTGAACACCACATCTCTGAGTGGCAGAAATTCATCCATTGTCACCTGTAAATTATCCTGCATACCTCTACTCTGGCATTACTCACAAAATTCCGTCAGGAAAATCTGCTTTGCCAGCTGTTCCTCCTCTAATTTATCATATGCCCTGCGGGCCATGTCCTTCTCTACAAAAATACCGAATACCGTGGGACCGCTTCCGCTCATCAGACTGTTGATGGCTCCCAGTTCCTTCATACGGTCCTTGATCGTCTGGATTACAGGATATGCACTGACGGTTACCGTCTCCAGCACATTTTCCATCCGGTCCAGGATTCCCTGTAAGCTTTCCTCAGCGATGGCTTCCACCATACCGTCAATATCAGGATGTTTCACGATCTCCTGAGCATCCAGATGTTCGTACACGTATTTGGTGGAAACATTGATATCGGGCTTTGCCACCAGTACATAGCAGTCCGGTGCCGGAGCAAGCGGTGTCAGTTTCTCGCCGATTCCCTCAGCCAGCGCCGTTCCGCCCATGACGCAATAGGGAACATCCGCACCGATCTTCACCCCCAGTTCCATCAGATCCTTCAGTGTGCACCCAAGATCAAACAGACGGTTCATTCCTTTTAAGGTAGCTGCTGCATCCGTACTGCCGCCGGCCATGCCCGCTGCTATGGGAATATGCTTCTCCAGATGGATCTTCACGCCTCCACTGATAGGATAAGTCTCCATCATCAGTTTTGCCGCTTTGTAGATCAGATTATTCTCATCCGTAGGCAGTTCACCGGAATCTGTGGTTATCACGATCCCACCGTCTGTTCTCTCAAAGTCCAGCACATCATAGATTCCTACAGTCTGCATGACCATCTTCACTTCATGGTAACCATTCTCCAGTCTTCTGACCACATCCAGCCCCAGATTGATCTTGGCATACGCTTTTATCCGATATTCGTTCATTTTTGTCTCCAATACGTTAGGGCGCTATTCCAAAACTACATGCCTCTGAATAGCGTGTATACAATAATTGTACTCAATTTTATACAATCCTGCGTATTTTGTCAATGGAGTGCGGTTCTTTCCATAGATTTTTCCATAGATTTTTCCCCTGTTTTTCTCTAAATCCTCTAAAGTATCCACTGTCCGGGGACGATATAACAGGTGAAACCAAAAACCCTCAGAAGGTTAAAACATGTATAGTCAAGGATGACAACAGGTACGGACAGCAGAACCGTACCGGAAAAGAGGAAACTATGAGCGTAAACGGAGTTACATCAACCCAGGCCGCTGCAGCCTACAGCTATAACAGCACAAGTGCAGCAAAAGAGAAAACTTCCGCAGAGGAAGCAAAAACTACAACTACCGCGGAAGATACCGGTGTCATCTATGAGCACAGCACCGCTGCCAAGACTTCTTCCACGAAGAAAACCTATACACCGGATACCAATCTGGTCAACAGATTAAAGGCAGATGCGGAAAACCGTGCCAGTCAGCTTCGTTCTCTGGTAGAACAGATGATGGGCAAGCAGGCTAACACCTACGGCAATGCCAATGACATCTGGTCCTTTTTACGTTCCGGTAATTTCACCGTAGATCCTGCTACCAAGGCACAGGCGCAGGCAGATATCGCCGAGGACGGTTACTGGGGTGTGAACCAGACTTCCGACCGTATCATTCAGTTTGCCAATGCTCTGACCGGCGGTGACCCGGACAAGATCGAGTCCATGCGCGAGGCATTCAAGAAGGGCTACGCACAGGCTGAGAAGACCTGGGGCGGTTCTCTTCCCGAGATCTCCCAGAAGACTTATGATGCTGTTATGGAGAAATTCGACAAGCTGGCAGCAGATGCCGGACTGACCACAGAAGAATAATGTCGTATTCTCGACAGACTTTCCTATAGAAAAACCATGTTGTACCGATGCCACAGAACGCATCCATGTACAACATGGTTTTTCTTTTCCGAACTGTATCAGGCCAGACCTTTTACCAACAGCACCTTCTGCCCCGGGCGTAATTCATCGCTTTCCAGCGCGTTTAATTCTCTTACAGTCTTCACCGGCATATGATATTTCCTGCCGATGCTCCACAGGTCATCCCCCGGTGCCGCAATATAGATCACCGCACTGGGCAGTCCGGCCAGCACATTACTGTCGATTTCCTGCTCTTCCACCCCTTCGATGGCTTCCAGCGGAATATTCTTCATCACGGTCGTGGAAAAGGAAAGAACAGCCTTTACATCCAGTTCCTCTCCCTCCAGCAGATTCACCTGCAGCTGCTCCAGTTCACTGTGTACCTCTGCCTGATCCGTTCCCGTCACTCCCTGCACATTCAGGGTATATTCATACGGAATCTGCTCTCTGGTACTCACATAAGGAGTCTCATCATTTTCCGTAATGCACAACACTGTAAGATCAATGCTGCCCTGCAGGCGGATTCCTTCCTCTGTGGTCTCCTGATGATCGATCGTTACGATTCCCTCACTGTGCAACACCTGCAGTATTGCTGAGCCGATATCGGTCTTTCTGTGATCCGTCACTTTTGTCTTGCCTGTGATTCTGGCCAGCAACTGACGCAGGCTGGCATCTCTGGTGTCCGGGATCACTTCTTTTGTCACGCCGTAAATATCTCTTAAAATATCGATCTGCTCTTCCTCATAGAGACGGATATTCAGTTCCAGAGCACATTCCAGCCCCAGGATTCTCTCTTCCCCGTCCAGATCCGGCTGGATCGTCAGCTCTGGCTGTCCGTGTTCCTGTCTTACCAGTGAATACCGGATGTCCGGCAGCAATTCCTCCCGACATCCCTGACATTCCAGAGTGCCATTCAGCGGAATTGTCGTCTCATAGGAACGAATAGACCGCTCCTCCCCCTCTGCCTCATAGAGAACGAAGACCTGAATATCTCCCTGCACTGCCAGTTTCTCTTCCTGTGGCTTGAATTCCACATCCCGCAGTGACACATTACTCCAGAGGATCTGGTAAATATTCGGATAGCTGGAGGGCAGCGGAATCTCCTCTTTTTTGCGAAAAATATCGTTCTTGCAGATGGAAAGCTCCGTCACCTCCATGGGCGAGATCCGGTATTCCACACCTTCTCCGGCACTGCCTCCCTGGATTCCCACGGGCAGTTCTTCATCGTAAATCTCTTCGATCCGGGCCGTGAGAAGCAGCAATGCCTGCAGATTCAGCTTCCGGGAATTGATCATATTTACCGTGAAATCTTCTACGGTTCCATTCACCGCTACAGTATCTGACGGCAACGTTCCCTCCATATGAATTTTTTCTTCAAAGGGCAGTGCACCGCTTAAAAGCACCAGATTGCTCCCTGTCTCCTGCGTATGATACAGAATGGCATAGCCCAGTTTTCCCCGTACTGTCACCTCATCCGTACCGGGCCGGATCTCCTCGATGACAACTTCTCCCTTTTCCAGGTTCAGGGTACTGATGTCCGGTTTATCCTCTGGAAGATTCAGATCCTCCTCCATGGTAAACTGTATGACAGTGGATCGTTTTACCCGGTCCATATGTATATTTTTCTTGATCAGCTCCACAATAAAAGACCTCCATATATACAGATATATCTATATATATGAAGGTCTCTGTGTACTTATACCGTATTCTGTTCTCTGTATCTTACTGCACTGCACCGATCAGATCGGTCAGATTCTCCACATGGTAGGTACGCATGTAATCCTCGATGCCCTCCACTACTTTCACGGTAGTATAGGGATCCACAAAATTCATGGCTCCGACGCTGACAGCGCTGGCACCTGCCAGGATAAATTCGATGGCATCCTCCGCCGTGGCAATACCTCCCATACCGATAATGGGGATCTGTACCGCCTGTGCCACCTGATAGACCATACGGACAGCGATGGGTTTGATGGCAGGGCCGCTCATGCCGCCGGTCTTGTTGGCAATGGCGAATTTTCTGCGGTGAATGTCGATCTTCATACCGGTGATGGTATTGATCAGGGACAGGGCATCTGCGCCTGCTGCCTCCGCTGCCTTTGCCATCTCCGTAATGTCCGTTACGTTAGGGCTCAGCTTCATGATAATGGGCTGTTTTGCATGATTTTTCAGTTCGGAAGTAATATTGTACAGAGCATCTGCTTTCTGTCCGAACGCAATGGCTCCTTCCTTGACATTGGGACAGGATACATTGATCTCCAGCATGCTGACTGCCGGTTCGTCTCCCAGTCGCTCTACCACATCCACGTAATCCTCCACGGTCTTACCGCAGACGTTCACAATGATCTTCGTATCATATTTTTTCAGGAAAGGAATATCTCTCTCCATGAATACGTCAATGCCGGGGTTCTGCAAACCGATGGCATTGAGCATACCGCCATATACTTCTGCCACACGAGGGGTCGGGTTGCCGGGCCAGGGCACATTGGCTACACCCTTGGTCACCACCGCACCCAGGCGGTTCAGATCTACGAATTCTTCATATTCCATGCCGGAGCCAAAGGTTCCGGATGCTGTCATTACGGGGTTTTTGAAAGTTACTCCTGCAATCGTTGTCTGTGTATTCATCAGATCTCTACCTCCTCAGCATCAAATACGGGGCCATCGGTGCAGATTCTCGCATTATGCACATGAGAATGATGATCCACTTCTTTGGTCTTTACCACGCAGCCCAGGCAGGCACCCACGCCACAGGCCATATGCTCTTCCAGAGAGATATAGGCCTTGATTCCCTTTTCTTCCGCATATTTTTTGATCGCACGGAGCATGGGCATCGGTCCGCATGCGAAGATCACATCTGCCTGCAATGCATTTTCTTCGATGGCATTCATGACATTGCCCTTCGTGCCAACACTGCCATCCTCGGTGGCAATATATACGGTTCCGTTCTCTTCCAGATCCTCTTTTAAGAACAGCTGGTTATCACGGTAGCCCACGATGATCTGCTTTTCTGCGGAAGCCGGAAGCTCTCTTGCCAGCTCCAGCATGGGAGGGATACCGATACCTCCGCCCATAAGGAATACTTTTTTACCTTCCGCTGCCTCTGTGGGGAAGCCGTTGCCTAAGGTTCCCAGAATCTCCACACTGTCTCCTTCTGTATAAGAAGAAAATTCCGCGGTGCCCTGTCCGGCAATCCGGTACACAATGCGCAGGGCATCCTTTTTGTCGCTTACCTGACAGATGCTGATAGGACGGGGCAGCAAGGTGCTCCGGTCCTTGGGGTATACGCCGATGAACTGACCGGCTTTTGCCTGTTCAGCCAGATCTGTAGCGATCCACATGTCAAAAATTCTGGGTGCGATCTCCTTCTGGGAAAGCACAGTTGCTGTGATTTTCTTTTTCATGTTATTGTCCTTTTCTCTTCTATTTATAACGCTATAGCGCTCTTATAAGTGCTCTCTACCATGGGCTCTACGCTTCGTATACGATTCTGCCTCCGCAGATGGTCTTCCTCACTTCACCCTTCAGATTCCATCCGGTAAACGGTGTATTCGTGGCCTTGGACGCATATTTCTCCGGAGTGAACTCCGCTGCGGTATCGATCAGAATCACATCCGCCGGGCCGTCCTCGGCCAGATATCCGGCATCCAGATGGTACATAGCCGCCGGATTGGTACTCATCAGACGTAACAGCTGCTTCATGGTCAGATATCCTCTGTCCACCAGTTCCGTAATGCCCAGCGCCAGAGACGTCTCCAACCCGGTAATACCGCTGGGTGCCTCTGTGATCGGCTTTGCTTTTTCCTCCGCAGTATGGGGTGCATGATCCGTAGCGATCATATCGATGGTGCCGTCCACCAGTCCCCGGATCACCGCCTGACGGTCCGCTTCCTCCCGCAGGGGCGGATTCATCTTCGCCAGTGTACCGTACTTGATCACGGCATCCTCAGTCAGGGTAAAATGATGAGGAGTGGCTTCCGCGTGGATATTGGAGTAGCGCTTTTTGGCCTGACGCACCAGCTCCACCGCTTCCTTGCTGCTGATATGCTGGATATCGATGCAGGCGCCTGTCTCCTCTGCCAGCTTCAGGTCCCGCTCCACCAGCGCGATCTCCGCCTCTCTGGCAGAACCGCCGATACCGTAATACTCGCTGGCCTTTCCCCGGTTCACACCGTTGTTCTCGATATATTTCGGATCTTCTTCATGGAAGCTGATGGGCATGTCCAGCTCTGCGGAGATCTCCATGGCACGGCGCACCAGTTCCGCATCCAGCAGGGGCACTCCGTCATCCGTGAATCCCACGGCACCTGCCACTGCCAGCTTCTTCATATCCGTCAGCTGTTTTCCCTGCATCCCCATGGTCACATTGGCGCAGGTGGTCACATGAATGCCTGTCTTCGCTCCCTTATCCAGGATATAATGCAGCGTCTCCTCACTGTCCACCGCAGGCTTCGTGTTCGCCATCAGTACCACTGTGGTCACGCCGCCTTTTGCTGCTGCCGCAGCACCGGTGTTGATATCTTCCTTTGCCGTAAAGCCGGGATCCCGGAAATGCACATGCACATCCACCAGCCCGGGAGCCACCAATAACCCTTCC
The DNA here is from genome assembly GCA_003584705.1 of Lachnospiraceae bacterium GAM79. Lineage (GTDB taxonomy): Bacteria > Bacillota > Clostridia > Lachnospirales > Lachnospiraceae > Acetatifactor > Acetatifactor acetigignens. The sequence continues at coordinate 738,584 of AP018536.1, read as the reverse complement.
GCATTGATCCGGGTCACTTTGCCCCTCGGTTCTATCTTTTCCGCAATCTTTACAATCTTGTCACCGTCGATCAGGATATCATAATTGCCCTCTCTGCCCGACTTGGGATCGATCATGTAGCCATCATGTATCAGTATCATATTGTCTCCATTCCCGGGCTTTTACCACCCGCCTTCGTGACCTGTTTCTCGGAAAAGTTTATCATGTTTTCATAGAAAAGAAAAGAGTGTTATAATAGAAAAAAGGAGGTCTGACGACATGAAAACAAGAGAGGAAGCGCTGAACTACGGATTGTCTTTTCCAAATACTTATATGGAAATGCCCTTCCACGATCCCAACTGGCAGCTGGTACGTGTGAAGGGCAGTAAAAAAGCTTTTCTATGGACTTATGAAAAGGATGGCTGTCTGCATCTGAATGTGAAGACCGATCCTGCCTGGCGGGACTTCTGGCGCAGTACCTTTTCTTCCGTCATTCCCGCATATCATCAGAATAAAGATCACTGGAACACCATTATTTTAGATGGTTCGATCCCCGATGAGGACATCCGGCGCATGATCGCAGAAAGCTATGATCTCGTCACCGACAGTCCTACGAAGCGGATCTATGAAGCCGTCAAAAAGATTCCGAAAGGCTGCGTCGCCACCTACGGTCAGGTTGCCGCCATGGCCGGAGAACCGAAGATGGCCCGGGCCGTGGGCAATGCCCTGCACAAGAACCCGGATCCCGACCATATCCCCTGCTACCGCGTGGTCAATTCCAAAGGGGAACTCTCCGGTGCCTTTGCCTTCGGCGGTTCCGACGAACAGGCCAACCGACTCCGGGCCGACGGCATTGAGGTCACCGGCAATAAAGTAGACCTGCAGAAATTCGGTATATCGCTGTGAAACTTTTTTCATCGCAGCCTTTCGTCCATGATACCGGAAGCCGGCAAATTTCATCGGTTCTGGCCGATTTTTTACCATGTCAGCAAGGCCATACTGCGGTGTGAAAAACCAATCTTCTGTCCCTGAATGCTTCCATCGAGACGACCCGTGCCTGAGAACATAGCCGCGGATTCGCCGTCGTAGCGGAAGAGATTTCCTCCCAGACTACTTTTGTCCAGGAGATGACCGGTGCTTTACGGGACGATGTAAAAGCACTGTAATATTTTTCATTGCAGTTTTTTTACTTTTACTTCTCAATCTGGGAACGGATATCATCCTCCAGAATATGTTCCACATCTTTTGCTTCTTTGCGGATGTTTTGCAGATTTTCACGAATCTCCCGTTCCTCCTGTACGATCTCGGGATGTTCCTTCTTTTCTTCTTTAATGAACATACACAGGAAGCTGATCAGTAATATGATGCAGGAGATCCAGATGGTCCTCGCCCCTATGTAGCCGATCATATGTCCGCCCAGCGCCGCACCAACGGCAAACAGGAAAATGATTCCAAAATAATTGCCGGATTTCCGTAAGATTTTTTTGTCCTTCGTCTTCCCATAGGCACACAGGGATTCCATGCCGCTGCGCAGATTACCGATACACATGGTACTGGCAAAAGCATAACCGTTCACCTTGCGGAAAGCCTGTACCTGCATGGCGCAGGCGAAAGATACCATGGCATTGGCCAGCAGATCCATCTCATTCGGGAAAAATCCCACGGCAAACAGCAACAGAATCTCTATAGCAAGCACCAGCTGCCGCCAGTGGATCCTCTGAGCCTTCTGATATCGCATATGGATGCACTCCGCTGCCGCTACTCCCAACGCGAAGAACAAAAGCGGGGAAAAATACCGAAGCGCCACGGACCAGTTCCGGTCTACCAGATTCTGGGCCAGCAACACGATATTACCGGTCTGGGCATTGGCGAATACCTTGCCACGGTACATATAAGTATAAGCATCCTGTAATCCGCCGGAAATTGACAGAATTCCAGCAATCAGAAACGACTCTGACATTTGTCCGTGTAATTTACGTTGCATAGTAATTCTCATTCCTTTCAGTAACCTGCAGATTCTGTCTCCGATACATACAATTACCTTCCTACAGGCATCTCCTGATTACAGTACAGGCAACGATATCTTCCGGAAGGTGACAGTTCAAATATGTGGTCACAACTCGTCTCTATACTGGTAATACAACGGGGATTTTTACATTTTATCACATTAACCAGTCTTTGTGGAGGAACCGGATGATACTTTTTTGAAACTTTTCCGTCCCGGATCACGATCAGTGTGATCTGACTGTCCAGATATCCCAGAATATCCAACCGCTCCGGCAACGTCTCGCCCTCAATCTTGATCAGATCCTTGCAACCGTATTTCTGGCTTTTCACCGATTGCAGCAATGCTACGGACTGCGTCTTGGATTCCAATTCCAGCAATCTGTAGATGTCCATTCCCTTTCCCGCGGGAATATGATCGATCACAACACCATTCTGAATGGATTCTACGTTTAACATAAAAACACCTTCTTTCCCGTCACAGGATCCGTAAGGTCTAACAGACTTAAGATCAATGCCATACGGATAAATTTACCATTCAATACCTGCTGAAAATACGCTGCTCTCGGATCTGCATCCACTTCCGGTGCGATCTCGTCCACTCTTGGGAGCGGATGAAGAACCGGCATGTCCGCTTTCGCCAGATTCAGTTTCTCCTGATCCAAAATGTAGATATCTTTTAACCGGATATAATCTTCCTCATTGAAAAAACGTTCCTTCTGAACTCTGGTCATGTAAAGCACATCCAGCTCTGGCAGCGTCTCCTCCAGGCTGGATATCTCATGGTAGGGGGCTTTGGCCGGTTTCAGAGTATCCTCGATCAGATATTCCGGAACCTTCAGTTCCTCCGGAGAAATGAAATAAAATTCATTGCCCGGATAGCGCACCAGACTGTTCACCAGGGAGTGTACGGTTCTGCCGAATTTCAAGTCACCGCAAAAGCCAATCTTCAGATGATCCAAGTGTCCTTTGCGCTGTCTTATGGTCAGCAGATCGATCATGGTCTGGGTCGGGTGGTTATGCCCTCCGTCCCCGGCATTGATCACCGGAATCCGGGAATACATGGAAGCTCGGAGCGGTGCTCCCTCTTTCGGATGCCGCATGGCAATGATATCTGCATAGCAGCTGACCACCCGTGCGGTATCTGCCACCGTCTCACCTTTCGTGGCACTGCACTGTTCCGCACCGGCAAATCCCAATGTTCTGCCGCCAAGGTTCAGCATAGCCGTCTCAAAAGATAATCTGGTACGTGTGCTGGGCTCGTAAAATAAGGTTGCCAGTATTTTTCCATCTGCACAATGAGCATATGCAGCGGAATCGGCAGCAATCCGGTCTGCCAGGTCTAAGATTTCCTGCGTCTCCGCTACCGACAGGTCCAGTGAATCAATCAAATGTCGCATATCCTTTTCTCCTCTGTTTACTTTTTTTCAACCGCGTATTATACTATATCCACACGGATACTAAAAATATATAGTTTATATGCGAGGTATATCATTTTTATATGGATATTAGTTTTGAATATTACAAGATTTTCTATTATGTCGCAAAATACGAAAATATCACCAAGGCTGCCATGGTCTTAAAAAGCAGCCAGCCTAATGTGACCCGGATTATTCATATTCTGGAGGATCAGCTGGACTGCCGTTTATTTCTCCGGGAACCCCGGGGACTGAAGCTGACCGAAGAGGGAAAACGGCTCTATGCCCATGTTGCCATCGCCTGTCAACATCTGTTGGATGCGGAAGCCGAACTGTGCCGGGACAAAAACGTGTGCAGCGGCACCATTGAACTGGGTGTCACCGAGACCGCCCTGCATTTATTTCTGTTACAGAATCTCCATGATTTCCAGACTGGCTATCCGGAGATCAAAATACGTATCCAGAACAATACCACTCCGGAGATTCTGAAATCTCTGCAGAACGGCCGGCTGGATCTGGCTGTTGTGACAACCCCTTTTGAACTTCATGATGCTCTGGCCTGCGAAGATCTGCTGACTTTCCGGGAGGTTCCCGCCGGCGGCCCCGACTATGCCGCCTTGTCTGATCGTCCCATGACGCTGAAAGAATTCCGGCTCCATTCCATCATTGGTCTGGGATACGGCACCGCCAGCTATGAATATTACCGGAAGGTATTTATTGAACAGCATCTGGACTACGAACCCGCCATGGAAGTAGCTACCGCCGATCTGGTCATCCCTCTGCTCCAGAACAATCTGGGAGTGGGCTTCGTGCCGGAGCCTCTGGCAGCTCCCTTTTTTGAAAACGACAGTCTCGTTCCGCTGACCTTAAATGTGCCTCTACCGTCCCGCGAAGTAAAAATGCTGTGGGACAAAAGCCGCAGTCAGAGCCGGGCTACCGCTACTTTCTGCAGTTATCTGCGGGAATGCTGTCAGCGTAATCTGCCAATCCTGGATCCTGAAAATGAGTCTGTTGCTGGCAACTAAATCATATTTCAGGAGGAAAAAATTTTGACCCGTTAACTTTGCTGGCTGCGCTGGTGTGCGTCACTTCCCTGATCTTTGCTACCAATGATATGTATGGTTTTATCAGCTGGCGGCGCCGGGAGATTTTGATGGATCTGTAAGAACCATTCGTTTAATCATAAAGCACGGTTTTATCCAGAAGTTCTGTTTTTAACACAATGTAAGGCGTGGAGGGTTTCCCTGCGCCTTCCTTTTGTCCGGTGATGTCCGGGCCTAAGAGGCTGGTGCTGACATGAATGGCATCGTCCGTCAGATACAGGGCATCCACAGCAATGCTGTACCCACCGGTCTTCTGCTCACCGTAACCAATACTGATATAGAGGTTCTGATTATCACTGTAGGTCAGCTGAAATGGCTCCGTTCCTTTTTCAGCGATTACTGTCTTTAATTCCTCGGGAATTTTTTCTTCACTGAGTACCGTAAAATCCAGATCTCTGAGTTTCACATTCTCTTTTGAAAGCAGACCGCAGCCTGTGAGCAGCAATGCCCCCAGTACTGCGGTCATTATGATTTTCCACTGTCTCCATTTGATTTTCATCCGTCATCCACCGTTAAAACTTCCTTATTGCATATTTATGTGAAAAAAGCAGAAATATACTCCTGTTCTGTACCTATCTCATTAATTTTCATCCTTTTCTCCTTTGAAAATGTGCGTTATAATAGGTGATGTGCGTCAAAAGACGCCTTACAGAAAGATGAGGGAATCATAATTATGAATGATAAATTCAGCAGGAAAGTCTTCTGCGACGGTATCCGCGACGGCTTTCCCATTGCTCTGGGATATTTCGCAGTATCATTTTCTTTGGGAATTGCCGCAAGACATGCAGGCTTTACCCCCATGCAGGGTTTTCTGGCAAGCCTGTTAAATAACGCTTCCGCCGGAGAATATGCAGCCTTTACCCTGATTGCGGCACAGGCCACATATCTGGAAGTGGCGATCATCACGCTGATTGCCAATGCCAGATATCTACTCATGAGTTGTGCGCTGGCCCAGAAATTTTCTCCCAGCACGCCCTTTTTCCACCGTCTGATCATTGCTTACGATGTCACCGATGAGTTGTTCGGCATTACCATTGCCCGGCCGGGTATCCTGAATCCGTACTATACCTACGGTGCGATCCTGTTGGCAGCGCCCGCCTGGGCCGGAGGAACCGCCTGCGGTATCATCGCCGGAAATGCGCTGCCTCTTCGTGCTGTCAGCGCCCTGAGTGTTGCGTTATACGGAATGTTTCTGGCCATTATCATTCCGCCTGCCAGAAAAAGTAAGATCGTGGCAGCTCTGGTAGCAATCAGCTTCGCACTGAGCTTTGCCTGCAACTATCTGCCCGGGATTTCTTCCCTGTCAGAAGGTACGAGAACCATCCTGTTGACCGTGATCATCTCCGGTGCTGCAGCAATCCTGTTCCCGGTGAAGCAGGATGCAGAGGAAGCCGTTCCTGCGGAAAACGGAGAATCTGTACAGAAAGGAGACCACGTAAATGAATAATTATATTTATATTGCTGTTATGGCGGCTGTCTCCTATACGATCCGTGTCTTACCCCTGACACTGATCCGTAAACCCATCAAGAATCAGTTTATTCAGTCCTTTTTGTACTATGTACCTTACGTGACGCTGGCCGTCATGACCTTCCCGGCCATCATCCATGCTACCCAGACCCCCATTTCCGGACTGGTGGCACTCATTGCCGGTATCATCGCCGCATGGCTCGGTGCCGGACTGTTTCCGGTATCCGTGATCTGCTGTGTGCTGGTGTTTGTGATCGAATTGTTTGTATAATGCCTTGTAATAAAACACGCCATTGAGAAGGATTCCTTCCCCATGGCGTATTTTTATGGTCCGGCTTCTTCACAGAAACTTTTACAAATCATATTTTTTTAACATTTCCTGTACGAATTCCGGGGTTCTTTGTCATGGTTTCCAACATCTTCAGATCATCCACCGTTTCTACATTGAACAATTGTATCCACTCATCCATCCGCTGCCCGGTCAATGCTTTGTTCAATTCCAATAATACATCTACGATTCCCTGCTTCTGGTATTTAAAACAAATGTTTTGCGCAATAGTCCTCGAAATTATTGCGCACTTTTTGTTACATTTTTATCTTTGATGTATGATAATATGCTATAATATATATGTGCAATCGGTTGTTCAATTATGTTTTGTGGGAGGATTACTTATGCAACATTTTAGCAAACAATTACGTACACGGCTGTTGACTCTGTATCTCAGTGCGGGACTGGTCATGGGCTGGCTGCCCGGATGCGGCAGTCAGGATCTGGAAATCGCAGATACAGTGGCAGAATCCGCAGTTACCGCTACTGCAGATGCCACGGATGTCATCACTTTTTCCCAGCCGGAAGGGCCGGTGGAGTCTACCGTTTATGTGGAGCCGGTGGACGGCATTTCCGATGATTTTTACCGTGGTATGGACATATCCGCAGTATTGGCTCTGGAAAACAGTGGCGTGAAATATTATAACTTTGACGGAGAAGAGCAGGATGTATTTATGACGCTGGCGCAGGCCGGTGTGAACTATATCCGTCTCCGGGTCTGGAACGATCCCTATGATGAGAACGGCAACGGTTACGGTGGCGGCAACAATGACGTGGCGACTGCCATCACTCTGGGACAACGTGCCACGCAGTATGGCATGAAGGTCTGCATTGATTTCCATTATTCCGATTTCTGGGCAGATCCCAAGAAGCAGTTCGTTCCAAAGGCCTGGGAAGGTATGGATATCGAAGAAAAATCCGACGCTCTCTATAACTTCACTCTGGAAAACCTGACGCAGATTCTGGATGCCGGTGTGGACGTCGGTATGGTACAGGTGGGCAACGAGATCAACAACGGCATGTGTGGAGAGACAGATGCATCAAACGTTCGAAAACTGTTGGCCTCCGGCAGTAAGGCTGTCAGGGATGCTGCCACTGCTTCCGGAAAAGATATTCTGGTGGCTGTACATTACACCAACATCGATGATATGAAAAAGCTGGATACACTGCTGACCGGTCTGCAGGTAAAAGAAATCGATTATGATATTGTAGGTCTTTCCTTCTATCCCTACTGGCACGGCACGATGGACGATCTGAAAAATGCCATTATCCATATCCGTGATACTTATGGCAAAAAGGTATATGTAGCGGAAAACGCTTACTGTTATACTTCGGAAGACGGCGATGGCTCTGCCAACAGTATCAAGGGAACCGATGATCTGGCAGAAGGATATTCAGCCAGCGTACAGGGGCAGGCCAACGAAGTGCGGGATGTCTGTGCGGCTGCCAGCGAGGCCGGTGCCGAAGGCATCTTCTACTGGGAAGGTACCTGGATCCCGGTCGGTCCCGCCGATGCTGATAATTCTGCCATCTGGGAAAAATACGGCAGCGGTTGGGCCAGCAGTTATGCAGGCGGTTATGATCCAAAGGATGCCGGACAGTATTACGGCGGAAGCTCCTGGGACAATCAGGCCATGTTCGACTTCACCGGACATCCTCTGGCCTCCCTAAATATATTTAAATATCTGAAGTACGGAGCCACTGCTCCTCTGGCGATAGACACCATCCCCGAAATAGTGGTGTCCTGCAATATCGGTGCGGAAGTCAAGCTTCCGGATACCGTAAGTATCATCTATAACGATCGTTCCGAAGAACAGGTTCCTGTCACCTGGGATGCTGAAGATATTGCCGCCATCGACACGGAAAACGGCGGAGAGTTCACAGTTGCCGGATCTCTGGATGAAGGTACGGAAGTTACTGCCATTGTCACGGTAGAACGGGTCAATTATGTACAGAATCCCGGCTTTGAGGATGCTGATACTTCTATGTGGACTGTAACATACTCCGGTGAAACGAATCCCACCGACTATCAGGTCAAAGCTGCCGATGCCCACAGCGGTGAGGTGGCTTTCCACTTCTGGTCCGGTACCTCCGATATGGACTTTTCCATTGAGCAGAGCTTCACAGATCTGGAACCCGGTACTTATGAATTGTCCGCTTTCTCACAGGGCGGTGACCTGGCAGCGGATGCTTCCATGGAGCTGTATGCTGTCGTAGACGGCAAGGAACTGACAGTGCCTTTTATGCTCACCACCTATGCCGACTGGCAGAATCCCACCGTCTCCGGTATCAAAGTCACCGACGGCACCCTGACCATTGGCGTGAGATATCAATGTAATAAGAACAGCTGGGGAACTCTGGATGATGTGACATTGCATCGGGTCGGGAATTAAATAGAAATTTAGCGAAATATCCCCGTAGCCCTTGGCAGGGTATAAGAAACGCGGCACGCTCGCGCTCTGTCGCAGAGCGTAGCGGTACATAAGCGGTCACAGTACGACCGCTAAGTACCGACGTCTGCTTACGGCACTGCTTATTCTTATACCCAGCCGGGGCTACTGTTTTTTTAAACTTTCCAAAACGCAGAACTCCCGGCGTATGCGGTGCCATGTCGAAGATGTTTGTCGGAGGATGTTGATATTTTCTAGAAAAGTGCTGAAAGGCAGGGGGAAAGCGGACACGATGTCCGCGTCAGCCGATTGTCGACATGGATGTCGACTGTAGGCGGCCCCGTCATGACGAGAACTACTCATCACTTTTCGTAGAAAATTCACATCCGGAGACCTTACATCGAGACATGTGTATCGCATGCTCCGGGAGTTCGTTGATTTTGCCAATGTATTTAACTAACTTTCCATTTACTTCAGTACCACTTTATCCAGATGCCAGATCTCATCCACATACTGCTGGATGGTTCTGTCGGAGGTAAACTTGCCAGAGCATGCCACATTGAGGATAGCGCTCTTAGCCCAGTTGTCTTCGTCGCGGTAAGCGGCTTCTACTCTCTTCTGTGCCTCTGCGTAGGACTTGAAGTCCTTGAGGATGAAGTAGGTGTCTGCCTTGGCGGTGCACTGGGTATTCAGCAGAGAGTTGTACAGCGGACGGAACAGTTCGGGATCTCCCGGTGCAAAGGTTCCATTGATCAGCTGCATCAGTACCTTGCGGACATCCTGATCGTTGTTGAATATCTCCATGGGATCATATCCGCCATGGTTCTCATAGTTGATAACTTCCTGTGCGGACAGACCGAAGATGAATGCATTCTCCTCGCCCACTTCTTCTACAATCTCCACATTGGCACCGTCCATGGTTCCCAGAGTCAGGGCACCGTTCAGCATGAACTTCATGTTACCGGTACCGGACGCTTCCTTACTTGCGGTAGAAATCTGCTCGGAGACATCTGCTGCCGCAAAGATGATCTCTGCGTTGGATACGTTATAGTTCTCGATAAATACAACCTTGATCTTGCCATTGATGGCGGGATCGTTGTTCACCACATCCGCTACGGAGTTGATCAGCTTGATGGTCAGCTTTGCATTGCGGTAACCGGCTGCTGCCTTGGCGCCGAAGATAAAGGTTCTGGGGTAGAAATCCAGCTCCGGATGCTCCTTCAGTTCGTTATACAGGTGCATTACATGCAGAATATTGAGCAGCTGTCTCTTGTACTCATGCAGACGCTTTACCTGTACATCGAAGATGGATCTGGGATCTACTTCGATACCATTGTGCTCTAAAATGTATTTTGCCAGACGTACTTTATTCTGGTACTTAATGTTCATGAATTCCTGCTGTGCCTTTTTGTCATCCGCATATACCTTCAGGCGGGAGATCTGCGGCAGATCGGTGATCCAGTCGTCACCTACGTGAGCCGTTACCCAGTCAGCTAACAGCGGGTTCGCATGCAGCAGGAAACGTCTCTGGGTGATACCGTTGGTCTTATTGTTGAAGCGCTCCGGGAACATCTCGTAGAAGTCCTTCAGTTCCTGCTTCTCCAGGATCTCGGTATGCAGTCTTGCCACGCCGTTGACTGAGTAACCGGAAACGATAGCCATATTTGCCATCTTCACCTGTCCATCATAGATGATGGCCATCTTGCGGATCTTCTCCTGTACATCCACGCCGGGTACATTGCTGTACTTCTGCTGGATATCCAGAACGAATCTGCGGTTGATCTCCTCTACGATCTGGTAGATTCTGGGAAGCAGTCTGGAGAACAGTTCGATGGGCCATTTCTCCAATGCTTCCGCCATAATGGTATGGTTGGTGTAAGCGCAGGTCTTGGTGGTGATCTCCCATGCTTCTTCCCAGGTCAGATAATAATCATCCATCAGCACACGCATCAGCTCTGCGATTGCTACAGTAGGATGGGTATCGTTCAGCTGGAACGTAACCTTCTCATAGAATTTATGGATATCGTCATGCTTTCTCATGTACTTCTCTACAGCTTCCTGTACGGAGGCGGAAATGAAGAAATACTGCTGCTTCAGACGCAGCTCCTTACCTGCATAGTGATTGTCGTTGGGATACAGAACCTCTACGATATTACGTGCCAGGTTCTCCTGCTCTACCGCCTTCTGGTAGTCACCCTTGTCAAAGGAATCCAGCTGGAAGCACTCTACAGGCTCCGCATCCCAGATACGCAGGGTGTTTACAATGCCATTGCCATAACCCACGATGGGGAAATCAAACGGAATTGCCTTAACAGACTGATAACCTTCCTGGGTAAATACATTTCTGCCATTCTCATCGGTGTGTACGCTGACATAACCGCCGAACTTTACGATCTTGGCGTATTCGGGTCTGCGCAATTCAAAAGGATTGCCGTTCATCAGCCAGTTATCGGGAACCTCTACCTGATAACCGTCGCGGATTTCCTGCTTGAACATGCCATAACGATAACGGATACCGCAGCCGTATGCGGGATATCCCAGCGTTGCCAGGGAATCCAGGAAACATGCTGCCAGACGTCCAAGACCACCGTTACCCAGTGCTGCATCCGGCTCCTGGTCTTCGATCAGGTTCAGATCCAGTCCCAGTTCTTCCAAAGCTTCTGCTACGGGCTTATATGCCTTTAAGTTGATCAGGTTATTACCCAGTGCTCTTCCCATCAGGAACTCCATGGACATGTAGTAGACCATCTTGGGATCTTCCTTCTCATATGCCTTCTGGGTCTCCATCCAGTTCTCTACGATACGATCCTTGATCGCATAAGATACTGCCTGGAAGATCTGCTGTGCATCTGCTTCTTCCAGATTCTTACGATACAGGGTGCGCACATTATATTCCACACTTCTCTTGAAGAGCTCCTTGTCGAACTCTTTTGCCTTTACCGGCTTCTCGCTGGCTGCTACTGATTTTTTCACCTGTGTTCTCCTCTCCATTGCCTCTCCGGTACTGTACTCTTCTCAAGATATTCCGCACCGGATAGCGTTATGATTTCATCCATATTCTTAACCAAATACAGGTAATATTATAACAAACTTCCATGCGCATTCCAACTGTTTTCGCCGGTTTTCGTAAGTTTCGTAAATGTTTTTGCGAAACAAAAAAGATTCCGCGGTCCTCCCCGTTGGGAAAACCACAGAATCTCTTTATTCCGGCATTTTATTGCAGAACTTTTATACTCTCTCCACAGCGATCACTGCGTTCTCGCCATTGATGTTCCATTCCTTGGATACGGCATATTCCGCACCGCTTGTCAGTTCGTCTGCCAGAACCTTTCCGCTGATGGCGTCTTTGTTCTTCCGGGCGATCTCGGACAGCCTGTCGTTGCCGTTGATGGATACGCGGATGTGATCAGTCACTTCGAAGCCGCTCTCCTTACGCATGGTCTGGATCTTGCTGATGATCTCGTATACGAAGCCTTCCTCTACCAGTTCCGGTGTCAGGTTGGTATCCAGCACAACGGTCATCTTATTGTCCTCCTGAGATACATAGCCTTCCTTCTGTGCCATGTCGATCAGCAGATCGTCCTTGGTCAGTTCCACAGCCACACCGTCTACATCGAACTTTAATGCGCCGTCTGCATTCAGTTCATCCATGGCTGCGTTGCCGTCCAGTGCAGCCAGGTGCTTCTGGATGCCGCCTAACTGTTTGCCATATTTAGGTCCTACGGTACGCAGCTGAGGCTTGAAGGTATAGGAAGTAAAGTCACGTACGTCATCGGTGAATACCACTTCCTTGACGTTTAACTCATCCTCAATGATCTCCTGGTAGAACTCACTTAAGGTGAAATCTGCCTTGATATACATTCTGCTGATGGGCTGACGGTTCTTGATGGCAGCCTCGTTACGGCACGCACGTCCCATAACGACAGCATCCAGTACATCCTCCATATCCTCTTCCAGCTTCTTGTCGATGTGATCCTTGTTGACTACAGGGAAGTCACACAGATGGATACTCTCGGGAGCGGATGCATCATTGCTTCTTACCAGATTCTGGTAAATATCCTCGGTCATGAAGGGGATCATGGGTGCGGCTGCCTTACAGATGTTCACCAGTGCGGTGTACAGCGTCATGTAGGCATTGATCTTATCCTGCTCCATACCCTTTGCCCAGAAACGCTCACGGCTGCGTCTTACATACCAGTTACTCATCTCATCGACGAAGTCCTGCAAAGCCTTGGCAGCCTCGGGGATACGGTACTGGTCCAGATTGCTGTCTACTTCTGCAACGGTAGAATTCAGCTTGGACAGCAGCCACTTATCCATTACGGGCAGTTTGTCATATTCCAGTGTATATTTGGAAGCGTCAAAATTGTCAATATTTGCATACAGTACGAAGAATGCGTAGGTGTTCCACAGGGTACCCATGAATTTACGCTGTCCTTCCTGTACGGCCTTGCCGGAGAATCTCTTCGGCAGCCAGGGTGCGGAACTGGTGTAGAAATACCAACGGATGGCATCTGCACCGTAGGTCTCCAGTGCGTTGAAAGGATCTACCGCATTGCCCTTACTCTTACTCATCTTCTGACCGTTCTCATCCTGTACATGGCCCATAACGATAACGTTCTTGTAAGGAGCCTTGTTGAAGAGCAGGGTGGATTCCGCTAGCAGAGAGTAGAACCATCCACGGGTCTGGTCCACTGCCTCGGAGATAAAGTTGGCAGGGAACTGCTGCTCGAACAGATCCTTGTTTTCAAACGGATAATGATGCTGCGCAAAAGGCATTGCTCCGGAGTCGAACCAGCAGTCGATCACCTCAGGAACACGCTTCATCTGCTTGCCGCACTCGGGGCAGGTGATAGTGATCTCGTCAATGTAAGGACGATGGAATTCTACAGTCTTCGCCTTCTCATTGCCGCTCATCTTGTACAGCTCTTCACGGCTGCCGATGGAATGCTGGTGTCCGCATTCGCACTCCCAGATATTTAACGGAGTACCCCAGTAACGGTTACGGGATACGCCCCAGTCCTGAATATTCTCCAGCCAGTTGCCGAAACGTCCCTCACCGATGGAAGCGGGGATCCAGTTGATGGTCTTATTATTACGTACCAGATCATCCTTCACAGCGGTCATCTTGATGAACCAGGACTCTCTTGCATAGTAGATCAGCGGAGTATCACATCTCCAGCAGAAAGGATAATCATGCTCGAACTTCGGTGCATCGAACAGCTTGCCCTCTGCGTCCAGATCCTTTAATACCAGAGGATCTGCATCCTTTACAAATTTACCGGCATAAGGAGTCTCTGCGGTCAGATCACCCTTGCCATCTACGAACTGTACGAAGGGCAGTTCATAGTTACGTCCGATACGGCTGTCGTCTTCACCGAAAGCCGGTGCAATATGAACGATACCGGTACCGTCGGTCATGGTTACATAACCGTCGCAGGTTACGAAATGTGCCTTTTTCTTCTGCTTTTCAGCGGCATCTCCCGCACACTTGTACAGAGGCTCGTACTCCTTGTACTCCAGATCCTTACCAACATAAGTCTCCAGTACTTCGTAAGCATCCTTGCCCTCTTCTGCAAGACGTCCCAGAACCTTGTCTGCCAGTGCCTTTGCAATATAATAGGTATAACCGTCAGCAGCCTTCACCTTCAGGTAGGTCTCCTCCGGATTCACGCACAGTGCAACGTTGGAAGGAAGGGTCCAGGGAGTGGTGGTCCATGCCAGGAAATATGCATCCTCGCCCTTTACCTTGAAACGTACGATAGCGGAGCGCTCTTTGACTGCCTTATAGCCCTGTGCCACTTCGTGACTGGACAGCGGGGTTCCGCAGCGAGGGCAGTAGGGAACAATCTTGAAGCCCTTGTACAACAGACCCTTGTCCCAGATGGTCTTCAGTGCCCACCACTCGGACTCGATGAAATTGTCATCATAGGTAACATAAGGGTTATCCATGTCCGCCCAGAAACCAACGGTACGGGAGAAATCTTCCCACATTCCCTTATATTTCCAGACGCTCTCTTTACATTTGTCAATGAAAGGTGCCAGACCGTATTCCTCGATCTGCTCCTTACCGTCCAGACCCAGCATCTTCTCGACTTCCAGTTCTACGGGAAGTCCGTGAGTATCCCAGCCGGCCTTACGGGGAACCATATATCCCTTCATGGTACGGTATCTGGGGATCATATCCTTGATGGTACGGGTCTCTACATGACCGATGTGAGGCTTACCGTTAGCGGTAGGCGGTCCGTCGTAGAAGGTATAGGTTTCGCCTTCCTTACGATGCTCCATACTTTTTTTGAAAATGTCGTTGTCTTCCCAGAATTTCTCGACGGCTTTCTCACGGTCTACGAAATTCAGGCTTGTAGGTACCTGCTTGTACATAGTGCGCTTCCTTTCTTTTCTTATTACAGCTTTTGTACTATTCAGCGCCTCATTCACAAAATCGCATCTTCGATGCTTTCCTCTGAATAGTACAAAAATAAGCTCCGTCCCGTAACAGGACGAAGCTTATGCATTCGTTAACCACCTCTTACAACATACTTCCTATTATATAGGAGTGATATGCTTCCCGATAACGGCGGGATTCCGTCCAGAACTACCGGCATACGCTTTGGTTCTGACAGCTCAGAAGTGATTTTCACGATTCCCTTACTCGCACCGGTCTCTCACCATCACCGGCTCGCTTTGCCTTTCTGCGGAAAAGTTACTCTCTTCGTCAATGCATTTTTGATATACCGCTATTATATATCTCATTTTTTTGCGTTGTCAAGCCGGATGTTGAGATTTGCTTATAAAGCTTTTATTTCTTGCTTTTCCGACATTTATTTCATATAATTATATTAATACTGATATGTGTACCGATCTTACCGGAAGGGGCAGGGAATTCTATGGAAAATACGCAAAATACGCCCAAAAAAAGCGGCGGTAAAATATCATATACTCTGCAGGCGATCGGACTGCTTCCTTTACTGGCGTTGGGAATTGCGATGTTGTTTTTCACTTCCCAATGGTTCACAAAAACTATGTATCAGGAAGTGGAACGTGAATTGTATGATGCCACGAAAAGTGCCACTACACTTCTGAACGCTGCCTATCCCGGCGATTACCACCTGGAGGGAGATGTTGCTTATCTTCTGTATAAAGGAGAGACGGATATCACCAGGGACTATTCTCTTCTGGATCAGTTCAAAGAGGATACCGGACTGGACATCACCCTGTTCTATCAGGATACCCGCATTCTGACGACCCTGTATAATGCCCAGGATGAACGCATCGTCGGTTCCGGTGCTCCCGATATTGTGATCCGGGATGTTTTGAACACCGGCGAAAATCATTTCTACACTCATACCCTCATTAACGGCAAAGCTTATTTTTCCTACTATATACCTCTGCGCAATCAGGACGGCAGCGTCGTCGGAATGCTTTTTGTGGGCAGACCCAGTGAAACAGTCTCCCTATCCATTCAGAATTACGTCTATCCGCTGACGTGGCTGATCATCGGTTTTGTGGCTCTCGTATCTGTCTGCATCTATTTTTACACCAGAAGATTCGTGGCTGTATTACTCCATATCCATAGTTTCCTGTCGGAAGTAGCCTCCGGGAATCTGAACGCCACACTGGATCATTCCGTAACAAAGCGCAGTGATGAGTTAGGTGATATCGGTCGCTGTGCCCTGTCCATGCAGCGTTCTCTTCGTACCATGATCGAGCAGGATGCCCTGACCGAGCTGTACAACCGCCGCAGCGGAGACAAAAAGCTGCGGCAGATCTTCGAGGAAGCCAGATCCTCCCGCCATTCTTTTGCGCTCGCCATCGGAGATATTGACTTTTTCAAAAAGGTTAACGATACCTACGGTCATGAATGCGGGGATACCGTACTGAAAAATGTTTCTGCCCTGCTGAAACAGCATATGTGGCGCCGTGGCTTTGCCGCGCGTTGGGGTGGTGAGGAATTTCTACTGGTATTTGAAAATGTAGATCTTACAGAAGCCCGGAAGCAGCTGGAGCTTCTCATGGACAAAATCCACGAACTGGATACACTCTACGAAGGGCAGCACGTAAAAGTAAATATGACCTTCGGTCTGATCTGTGACCCCGACAAAGATATTCCTGCATTATTAAAAGAAGCTGATGAGAAATTATATATCGGTAAGACAAACGGTCGTAACCAGGTGGTATCTTAACCCGGTTACGACCGTTTTTTATTTGTTTCTGATCTTGTTATCTTTAACCTTGCAGGCATTCCGGATTCAACAGGAAATCATAAATATTGATTGTCAGAATACCATATTCATCATAATATGGCTGCACAATATCTTTTGTAATGACAAGTTTCTTAAAAGAGTCATCAATCTTCCGGAACGGTCGGATTTCCTGCGTCCGCTTTGCTTCATCCGGAAGAGAATATGCCGATTGAATGTAATATCTGGCAGAACCAAGATTGCAGACAAAATCCACTTCCAGTTGCCTGCGGTTTACCTTTCCTTCCAAATCTTTTTCTGCGATAGGGACAACACCTACATCCACACTATATCCCCGCATCCGGAGTTCGTTATAGATTACATTTTCCATGGAATGTGTCTGCTCCAACTGCCGGAAATGAATTCTGGCATTCCGAAGCCCCAAATCAGAAAAATAATATTTCTTAGGAGTCTCTATATATGACTTTCCTTTAATATCATAACGCTGTGCTGACTCTATCAAAAAAGAATCTTCAAAGTAATCCAAATATTTCTTTATGGTTGCAGAAGTAATTTTAGATTTCTTCACGGTTTTAAAAGTGTTCTTTAGTTTTTCCGGATTGGTCAACGAACCGATCGCAGAGGAAAGAATATTTAGCAGGTCTTCCAGTTCCCCAATATTCTTTATACGATTCCGTTTCGTAATATCACGGATATAAATTTCGTTAAATAAATTCTGCAGCGCTGTTGCTTTATCCCCGGCACCATCCCGCAGAACCACTAATGGAATTCCACCGTAAAGCATATATTCAGATAACCCGGTATATTTATCTCCGTTATAAACAGACATAAATTCAGCAAAGCTGAGAGGGTACATATGAATTTCATCACCCCTGCCTGCAAATTCCGTAGCAATATCCTTTGACAACAGTTTTGCGTTACTTCCCGTCACAAACACATCAATATTCTCTTTGCGAAGGTATCCATTCAAAACAGCCTCAAAACAATCCAGCATCTGAATTTCATCCAACAGCAGATAATATATTCCCTCTCCTGTAGTTTTCGACCGAATATATGCCATAAATTTCTCCGGATCCACACCCCGCTTTTCCTTTTCGATCTGAATAAGACTTTCACCGATCAGGTAAAGATCATCCGCAGAATCAAAGGCAAACCGTATGATATGGTCTGCTTCCACATCGGAATCTAACAAATGATGATAGAAAATGTTATTCAGCAGATAAGACTTACCACATCTTCGAATACCGGTAATCACCTTGATTAATCCATTGCTCTTTCTTTTTATTAACTTTTCCAAATAGAAATCTCTGCGAATATCCATATATTTTCTCCCTGGAATAGATTTTTGCAACTGGTTGCACTTTTCTATTCTATTATATGGATAATTTAACTGAAAATCAACATACTTGCTTCATTTTTGGAAAAGATTATTGTTCCATCTGTCTGCCCAGGAAGCCCGCCGCAGACAGAGCCAGTTTCTGCTCCACTTCTCCCATTTTGCTCTTCCCGTCATTTTCCAACAGGATCACACTTCCGATGATGTCCCCTTCGCAGATGATCGGCGTGATCAGCTGCCAGGCATAGTCCACGGCAATGTCCTCCGCAATGTTGACATAGTTGCGGTCTCCTTTTGCGGCAATCACAGTCTCTCTGTTATTGACCTTCTCTTCCAGTTGACGGCTCACGGATTTATTTAACAGCTGCTTACAGCCTCCTGAGACGGCGATGAACTGGTCTCTGTCCGCGATCAGTGTGGCATGTCCCGACACCTGTGCCAGGCTTTCCGCATACTGTTTGGCAAATGTGGTCATCTCTCCGATGGGGGAATATTTTTTCAGGATGACCTGCCCCTCTCTGTCGGTGAATATCTCCAGCGGATCACTCTCTCTGATGTGTAACGTGCGGCGGATCTCCTTCGGGATCACGATGCGTCCCAGGTCATCTATTCTTCTTACAATTCCGGTTGCTTTCATCATTTTTTCCTCCATGATATATTGCGTAAGATAAATCATCATCTCGCATTACTAATCATTAACGTTGCAGTTAGTATGCGAAATGCAGGAAAAAATATACTTTAAATTGCCAGATACACCGTCATTCAGCAGCGCCATTGCTGGCTTATATTTATAGCAGTTCTGTATTTTCCCTCAGAATGATTGTTTTATATTAAAATTAAAATGCATCCATTCAATTTTTACTCTTGCATGATCGAATTTTTCCATTCTCAATCAGACTGTTTCGTACTGTATTTTCCTTATTTCTATGTTACACTTATTCTGTTTACGACAATTTTTTATGGGAGAGTTTAAACTATGAATCACAAAAAGAATAACAGAAGCTCATTTTCCGGCAAGATCGGTTTCGTCCTGTCGGCAGCCGGTGCCTCGGTAGGTCTGGGCAATATCTGGCGTTTCCCGTATCTGGCAGCCAAATACGGCGGTGGTATCTTTCTGCTGATCTATATTATCCTGGCGCTGACTTTCGGTTATACCATGATCGTGGCAGAGACATCACTGGGACGCATGACAGGCAAAAGCCCCGTAGGTGCCTTTCATACCTTCGGGAAATCCAAATGGTTGTCCTTCGGTGGATGGATCAACGCTATTATTCCTATTCTGATCGTTCCTTATTATTCCGTCATCGGCGGATGGGTGATCAAATATCTGGTGGAATATGCCAAGGGTCACGGACATGATCTGGCAGCAGACGGTTATTTTTCCACGTTTATTTCCAATGGTGTCTCTACAGAGCTGTGCTTTATCGTATTCACTCTGTGTACTCTGGGAATCATCTACGCCGGTGTCCGCAACGGTATCGAGCGCGTATCCCGCATTATGATGCCGATCCTGGTAGTGCTCTCCGTGGTCATCACAGTCTATTCTGTTACCAGACCGGGAGCACTGAGCGGCGTGAAGTATTTCCTGATCCCGAATCCTGCGAATTTCTCCTGGATGACCGTCGTAGCTGCCATGGGACAGATGTTCTACTCTCTGTCCATTGCCATGGGTATTCTCATCACCTTCGGCTCTTATATGAAAAAAGATGTCTCCATTGAAGGTTCCACGAAAAATGTGGAGATCTTTGATACTGCCATCGCGATCATGGCAGGTCTCATGATCATTCCCGCCGTGTTCGCATTTTCCGGCGGAGATCCCGATACCTTACAGGCTGGTCCTTCCCTGATGTTCATCACACTTCCCAAGGTCTTCGATAGCATGGGAATGGGCACCTTCGTAGGTATTATGTTCTTCGTACTGGTACTGTTCGCAGCCATGACCAGCTCCATTGCACTTACCGAAAGTGCTGTGTCTACTTTCGAGGACGAGCTTGGCTGGGGTCGTAAAAAATCTACCCTGATCATGGGTGTGATCATGCTGGCACTGGGAACGTTATCCTCACTGGGTTACGGACCGCTTGGTGCTGTGAAGATCATCGGCATGCAGTTCCTTGATTTCTTCGATTTCCTGACCAACTCCGTGATGATGCCTATTGCTGCCATCACCATCTGTCTACTGGTGTCCCGCGTCATCGGAGTAAAGGCTGTGGAAGAAGAAGTCATGCACGGAGAAGCCGCTTTCCGCCGCAAAAAGATATTCAATTTCATGATCAAGTATCTCTGCCCGGTATTTGCTGCGATTATTTTATTAAGCTCTGTGGCAAATGCATTTGGACTTATTTCTATGTAAGATGCCAGGGTCATAAACAAGAACCCCACGCTGTGCTCGCACAAACGTGGGGTTCTTGTTTCATGACCCGCTCCGATATTCGCATAAAAGGGAAGCGTCAGCTTCACGATATGCGAATACCGGGCAGGATTGTGAGAGTGCGCAGCACGGAGCAATCCGTCAGGCATCTTACATCTTACTATATGTTAATGATCCGTCCTGTCTCCGCATTTACTCTATGTGAAATTGAGATTACCGTTCTTCCTTCCGAGGCACGCTTCAGTGCCTGCAGCACCTCTTCCTCGGTCTGGGCATCCAGATTTGCCGTAATCTCATCCAACAGAAGGAGCTTCGGCTTCGCCACCGCAGCTCTGGCAATAGATAACAGCTGCCACTGTCCCTGGGAGAAGATCTCCTGGGTACAGGGAGTGTCATAGCCTTTTTCCAATTGTTCTATCGTCGCATCCAGTCCCGCAATTCTTGCAGCCCCCCGTACCTCTTCCATGGTAAAAGAATCGTCAAACAGCGTGATCTGATCCTTCACGGTACCGGGTACTCTATGAAAAGCCTGCTCCACATAGCCGTACAGGCTGCGCTTTTCATGTTCCGGAATCTGAAAAGCATCTCTTCCCTGAATCAGCACTTTACCCTCTCCCGGCTGATAGAGTCCCAACAACAGTTTGAAGACCGTACTCTTCCCTGCTCCGGTTCTTCCGGACAGTGTCACCTGTTCTCCGGGATATACTTGAAAATTTAAAGCCTGCAAAATCTTACGGTCATCATCCTCATAGCTAAAGGTCACATTTTGCAGTTCCACAAAAGGTTTTTCCGATCTATTCTGTGGTTCTGCCGGTTTTCCCCCGGAATTTCTCTCCGGCAATTCCTCCAACGCATAGAATTCATTGATCCGGTGCACACCCGCAATGGCGGACTGTATGGTCTGGATCTCCATTCCCAGACTCTCCACAGGGGTAAAAATCTGTGAGATATAGTTAATTACCGCTACCGCTGTACCTGCAGACATACCGAACAATGTCAGCACCTTTGCATTACCGGAGGCAGAAAACAGCATCACAACCGCCACCACGATAGCATTCAGGATCAGGATCACCGGGGAATAAATGGCATCATAAAAATTCGTGCGATCTACCGCGCGGTAGCTCTCCGCAATATATTCATCATACCGCTGCTCCATATAGCGCTCTTTTCCCAGCGTATGAATGGTACGGATATTGTGCAGCGTCTCCGGCACATGTCCGGATGCTCTGCCCACGGCGCAACGGTTCTCGATCTGGGCTTTCAGCATGTTTTTCTGCACCGTCCGGGTGAACCAATACAGAAATGGAAGCAGAACCAAAAGTACGATCGCCAGTCCTCTGTTTTTTAACCAGATCACCACCAGGATACTTATAATCTTACAGGCATCGGCGAACATACTGATGATTCCGGAGGTGAACAGGTTCTCCACCGTATCCGCATCCCCTACGAACCGGGATACGATAGTACCGGGTTCCTGCTTCGTCAGTTCCCCTGCCGTCAGGTTCGTATATTTCTCCATCATGCTGCTCCGCAGTGCATGTGTGATCTTCTGACCGAAGACCGTCAGCAGACCTTCCCGAAGGCTTTCGGTCAGACCGGTGAGCACTGTAAAAGCAAAATATAGTATCACCAATGCAACCGGAACTGCGTTTCCTACAGTGATCGTATCCACAATACTTCCGAGAATCCAGGGTGGCAAAAGTGCGGTTACAATGGCACCTACGACTGCCAACAGGATTCCCAGTGACAGCCCTGCATAACCTGTCACAGTCTGCCGAATCACGCTGCGGACATTTTTCACATTCTGTCTCTTATTTTTCTGCATGATCCGGACCTCCCTCCTGCGTACTGTGTGCATCAGCGCCATCTGCCTGTGCTTCATACAGTCTCGCATATTCCGGGAACTTTTCAAGGATCTGTTCGTGGGTTCCCGCGGTCACTTTTCCAGCCTCCATCCACAGCACCTGATCCATTTCGGGGAACAGATAGAGTCTGTGGGACAGCAGGATCACGATACTGTCCGCTGTAAACTTCCGCAGATTGGCGAAGACCTCTTCCTCCGTCTCACGATCCAGTGCGGAAAAAGGATCGTCTAGGATCAGGACCGGACGCTTATGGCACAGGGTTCTCGCCAATGCCAACCGCTGTGCCTGTCCACCGGAGAGCCGGATGCCGCCATTTCCCACAATGGTGTCCATACCCTCTTCCATCTCTGCCACTTCACCGTCGAAGCAGACTGCCTTCAGATACTTCTCCGGATCGTCATCATCGCCCAGCAGTATATTGTTACGGACACTGTCATTGAACAGCTCCGGATCATGTCCTAAATATCCCACCATGCCGTTTTGCTCTGCCTTGGTCATCCCGGATAATTCTTTGCCGTGGAAACAGATCCTTCCTTCGTAAGGGTATTCACAGAGGAAGGTCTTTCCCAATGTGGATTTACCACACGCCACTGCGCCGGTGACACCAATGATCTGTCCCGGAGTGGCTGACAGATTGAAGTCCTCATAGATCTTCTCTCCGCCGGGATAAGCGAAGCTTACATCCGATACTTCCAGCGTTCCTGGCTCCTGTACCAGGCTGTCGTCCTCATAAGTGTCTTCCTTCATCAGCAGTTTGATTCGTTTCCAGGAGACCTGGGCTTTATGTACCGCATTGAATAGCTTCGCTGCATGAGAAGATTTCACGGCTAACTTCAAAAAACAGGATAAAAACGTGGTAAAGGCTGCCACATCCCATATTTTCCAGCCGGTTCCCAGCACATTTCTGCTGCCGAAATACAGGATAAACAGTATGCCTGTCATGGAGATGATCCGGTACAGCGGGGGGAACGCGGTACTCCAGATATTAGCCTTCACAGCAGCTTTCTCATAAGCGGTAAGATTCTCTTCATAAGCCTGTTCCCGCTCTTTTTCTCTGCCATAGACACGGTAGGTAACAGCGTTAGTGGCTCTGTCCAGTGTTGCGGCGCTTAAATCTCCGGACTGTTCCTTATATGCTGCACCGGTACGCTGCACGTTACGCTTCATCTTCTCCGCCAGCACATAAGATACCGGTAAAAACAGCATGCCTAAGATTGCCAGCCGCCAGTCATAAAATAGCAACATTCCCACATATGCTGCCAGTGCCACACCGGTATCAAAGATCTCTGTGGTAAATTTCCGCATACCCTCCGCACAGTCATCCACATCCAGGATTGCTTTGGTCATGACATTTCCGACACCCTCTTCTTCCAGTTCGGCACGGCTTCTGTGCACCAGGCTGCGGTACAGGATCTCTTTCATGTCACGATTCACATTATTAGCAAATCGTCTGACATAAAAACGTTTGATATAACGGGAAAGCTGCACGATGGCAATAGATATCACATACGCAGTCACCAGCACCAGCATATCCCGATATCCGGCGTTCCCACCCAGAATGTCCACCAGACATCCCGTCATCCGGCCCTCGAACCACGGTTCTGCCAGCAGTCCGAGATTATAGATCAGACCGGAGATTGTTACTGCCAGCAGCACAGTCCACTGGGTTTTGAAATAATACAGGATCTGATCCTTTTTCACTGTCTCCGGTATCTGTTTCATCCTCTCCTGCTCCTTCTTCCACGCATTTTGCCACATTGACAAATCCTGCCCGACGTTCCTGCTTGGTGCGCCAGTACAGGGTATCCAGCGTCTTACAAAATGCTTCCTTCTCTTCCTCCGGAAGTTCCGCCAACAGCCATTCATAAAATTTGCTCTCAATGGCAGCCTTGGAGTTTTTCAACTGCTCCGCCTTCTCCGTGGCATACAACAGCTGGCTCCTGCCATCCGCCGGGTTGGGCTTCCGGTAAAGGTATCCCTTGCTCTCCAGACTCGCCGCACGCCTTGCGGCAGCTCCCTTGTCGATCTTCAGCTGTTCCCGCACCGCCGCCTGGGTAATGCCCGGATTGTGCCGTACCAAATGGATAAAATCAAATTCCGCAGTCCCAATCCCATCTTCCTTCATGGTCTGCACCGTGAATTTGCTCACTTCTCTTGCTATTTTCGTCATTTTTCGTTCTGTTGCATCCATTGTTCTACCTCTCTGTGTTGTATTCAGATAACAGAAAAGGATGTACCTGCATCCAAAATGGATGATAGTACATCTTTTTTGCTCTGTCAATGATTTATTTGACGAGTTAATGTTGTGTTTCTGGTTATTTAAATCTATATATGTTAAAAAAACCGATCTACACTAGTAGAAATTCTTTCTTATTATTTAACCCGGTAACCACATAGGCTATACCCACATATCTACACTAGTAGAAATTCTTTCTTATTATTTTATTTAACAATAAAAAAATCACTAAGCACCACTTAAATCTACACTAGTAGAAATTTTTTCTTATTATTTAACCGTGACAGCAATATAGGGTGTTTCACATCTACACTAGTAGAAATTCTTTCTTATTATTTAACTATCGACACATCTATCAGTCAACCGTGATCTACACTAGTAGAAATTCTTTCTTATTATTTAACTCTTATTTTGTGTTATTGCACAATTTGGGACTTAATGTGCTTATGTTTTATGCACTTTTTTGTTATTATTTCACTAATTTTTTTTACAATAAACCTATCTACAGATATTTGAGGCTAGGTTTGTATTTTCTGTAATTATATTATCCTTTATTCGATCACTATTGTCAATTTCAAACACAGAATATTGTATCCTATGTCCGAATCACTTTATGGGCATTTGTTCCGTTCATCTGCGCTTCGGTCTGATAGGTCAGGTTGTCCTGACCTCCATATAATTTATGAAAATATGTGGAGGCCGGGCAAAAAATCTTCCATCTACAAATACCTTTTTTTCTGCATAAAATCAAACCATGTTTTATTATCCTGCACAAGTTTGTTCCTTGGGAACTGTTCGTTTTCCTTCCAGTTTTCTTTAATCTGTTTTACTTCATAAAGACCTTTCAGAGCAATACAATATGCACCATTTGCATCTGCATCCTGAGGCAAAGTTTTGTCTGCTGTTGCGGTATCAAAGAACTCGCCTTTATCATTTAATACTGGAGAAATCAACCTGTCATATTCTCTGTCTTCCGACTCACTTCGGCTGTTCCGCATCTGAACTGTGAGTCGAAAAATATCAATAATTTCGGCTTCAATACCTTTTTCAACAATTTGACCTTTTAAATCTTTTCCGTCGTGGTACTCAATCCCTGCCCTCTGCAACATTTTTTCCATAGCATCGGTAAGTTCTACCTCCATCGATTGACTTGTATATTTTCCATTGACAACTATCCTCTTTAATCTCGTACCATTAGTATACACTTTCCATTTTGTTGAAGCCAAAATTGTTCCCTTTTTTATGTAATTATTATAGTCAAATGAGAACTCAAACATTTTCTTATCCCTGTCATATCTTATTTCATCAAACTTCCCTACAAAATCCTGTCTGCTCTCTCGATTTGTCAGATTCTTAAATGAAAAAAGATTTACAAATCCTGTTGTTGGATCAATTTTAGAAGTATATCCAGCAGGAACATAAAAAATAAATCCGCACTGTTTCCCAACTTTTTTAAGGCTTTCCGGAATATAAGTTAACTGATAACCTCTTAACACTCCTCCTTCTTCACATACTTCTCTGTCTTTAAATACCAGATAATGTAATTTTTCAATTAACATCGTTTCAAACTTCTGATAAACCTGCCTCTCAACCTTAAATCTTCCTGTTTTAAATCCATAATTCAAGTCTTCCATGGCTACAACCGCATTATATTTCACAACTAATTGCGCAATATAATGAATTACCATGGATAAGTAGCCTTCTTTTAACTCTTTGATTTTTTCTATTTCTTCCCAATTTTTTCTTGCTGCATCCCTGCTCTTCTCCCTATCCTTTAACTTCTGTTGATAATCATACCCATTAACAATGTTAAAGGAACGCTGCTCCCGTATATTCCCATGCACATCTACTACAGAAATATACAGTAGATTTCTTTCCCCTCTGTCAATTCCAATAATATGAATATCTTCTTTTTTAGCAATATATGCCAAAGTCCTTTCATTTACTGCAACGTCACTTTTTGCCTTGAAATTAATGGTTATGGGAAGATGCAGAAAATAGTGGTCACAACAATAGCGATAATTTTTTACAATATCTTTTGTCGCAGTGAAGCTTTTAATCTTGCCTTCATCGAGATATCTTTGGGCTTCCGAAGACAATTTTCCCTTTCCTATATGGTTCAAATAATTGTATATTTCTGTATAGTATTCCTCCGGTATGGAAACTCTGATTTCTTTATTACCTACCGTCTGTGTATAACTTCTATTTACCAAAACAGATCCCTTCTTATGTACAATCGGAGTTTTTATACTTGCTTTTCGGAAAAATAATTCTGCCTCTCCATTTAATTTCAAAACAATATCTTTGAGATTCTCTTCACTAAATAAATTTTTGAGATACATCGTATGCAGATTATCTTTTCCTGTGCTATGAACGGAAAAGTCTTTATTATATATCTGAAATAAAAATATTTGCCCCTTCTCATCAAGCTTTTGAATCTCATCAGCACTAATATACGTCCACTTAATTTGATACCCCTGCATTTCTACTTCTCTGTAAAATCCACTGATATCTTCATAGTCTTTGGTATCTGAAAAGTGAAAATCGTAATTCTTCCAATCAGGGTGTTTATGAATACATTCTTTATAGTAGT
Source organism: Lachnospiraceae bacterium GAM79 (assembly GCA_003584705.1). Lineage (GTDB taxonomy): Bacteria > Bacillota > Clostridia > Lachnospirales > Lachnospiraceae > Acetatifactor > Acetatifactor acetigignens. The sequence continues at coordinate 711,295 of AP018536.1, read as the reverse complement.
CAATCAAATCCCAGCAATATCCCAAATCAAATTTGGGCGATGACTTAATATGTCTCTTTTCGTTATATCCATCTAAAATGTGTTTTGACGGTTTATATGTCTCCTGACCTGACCGTGAAGTAATAAAAACCTTAGGCAACATTTTTGAAGGCCCCGGAAGAAGATTATAAATCATTTTTTTATAATCTCCTTTTTCTTCTTTTTCATGGCCTTTTATGATTTGTTTATCCGGTTTATTCCTTACATTAAAAATTCCCAAATAAAATTTTTGATCCCGCATCAGCAAAATTGCATTATTATCGTACTCTTTGCTTTGACTCCATCCGTTTGCCAATGTAGGAGAACCGAAATGAAGCTTAAATTTTACTGTACTATATGGCTTCTGCGTAACATAGCTTCGAACATGATTATAAAGCGTTGTAATCCCCTCGAAGTCTTCCAAAACATCTTCTAACTCAGAATAAAAATAACTATCTTTTTCTATTATATCGCTTACGATAAAAGTCTGTCCCCACTGATATACATGCAAAAAGGAATCCAATATTGTCTTGATTTCCGTTGTCTTCTCCTTATTTTGCAGCAATTTTATATCACTATTGCATACCAGCGGATCTATAGAAATTTGTCCTGCCATATCACAAATCTCAGTAATACATTTTTTTGCTGATATTGTTCGATCCATTTCCGATCCATATAAGGAAATTATTTTATCTATATCAGCAATACTTCTATACTCTTCTTTTTTTGCAGCTGCTTCTGCTTTCTCTTCTTTCTTTTCCCCCTTACCGGGCAGCGCATCCATATATTCTTCTTTTATACATTTTCTTATAGTATCCCAGCTTCCATATAGCGCATTTGATATCTGCTCATATTTATTACTACTAATATATATCTTCCCCAGGTCATAATCATCACATTCTTGCCCTAAATGTACACATCTGCGAATAATTTCTTTCTTTTTCATTGTTTTTATAAATTCGTTTAAGGCATCATATACTTCCTGGTCTGATTCAAATCTAAACGGGATCTCATAATAGGAAGATTTTTTGCATAGTATTTGTTTATGTAGCTTTTTCATTCGAAAATCATTTTTGTTAATTCTATTTTTCTGGCAGAATTGATTCATATGTTCATTTATTTTCCCGCAAATGCCATTGTAATATTCTATTCCTGGCTGTGTTAATTCTCTGTCATAGAAGTCTACCGAATATATATGTTTCATCTGCCATTCCTGCAACATATCTTTATATTCTTCTTCCATTCCACAGACTTCCTCCGGGTATTGTTGCTCTATTCGCTGAAACGCCCGCATATTCTGTAAATGAATTTCCGAATTTTCATTTACAATCCGAAAGCTTATGGCCGTAGAAATATTATCTTCAGAAAAATTGTTTCTCCGCTGATTAAAATAATTAGTAAATGCAGTAGCAAAACGCTGAAATAACACCCGTGTCTGCTCTTTCTCTGCCTTCTCCTCCTCAGTATACTCTTTATTATCTTTTATAAAGTTTGGAAGGATATCCGTAATTAATTTAGCATTAAACAGATCCTTAAATCTTTTATCACTGGTAAAATAGCAACAGATTTCTTTTCTTTTTTCGTTTTGTATTTTATCAAGATCTTTTCGTACTGATATGTCCTCCATCGTTTCTTCCATTTTTTGGAATAAGGAATTCCATTGTATTCCTTGAATTTGACCAAGTTTTTCCTCAATAAATGTTCTATAATAGTCATCCATGATTTCCTTTAATTCCTGTTGTTTTTCTGCTCGCAATTCATCATCACGGATGACCCCCATCTCTTCCATATGGATCTTTGTACTCTCTGTAGGAATCAATGCATTTCTTAATGTCTTTGATAAGGATTCTTTTCCAATAAAATCTTCAAGGCCTGTTTTATAATTCATATATTTTCCTCCCCTTGTTGTAAAATCTTATATCTAATTATATCCTCTACTATATTTTTTGTAAAGCTGTGTTATGCTATTTTTTCAAATAAAAACGCTCAGAGAACATTCCCTAAGCGTTTAATCATCATTTTATTTAATTGTGTTTATAGCATATATTTTCTTTTTAACCTGACAGCTTTAATCTACCAAAGTAGAAATTCTTTACGCCTTCAAAATCTCCGAAAGGTTCCTCTGGATCCCTGCCGCCACATCGGGCTTGTTCATGGAATAGACATGGACATGCTTCACTCCGTTCGCCAGCAGGTCGATGATCTGATCGGTGGCATAGGCGATGCCTGCCTGTTTCATGGCTTCCGGGTTGTCTCCGAAGCGGTCTACGATATTCTTAAAGCGCTCCGGCACATTACAGCCGGACAGTTTTACGGCATTTCTCACCTGTACGCCGCGGGTAATGGGCATGATGCCGGGAACGATGGGCACGGTAATCCCTGCTTCCCGCACACGGTACATGAAGTTGAAGAAGATATTGTTGTCGAAGAACATCTGGGTCGTCAGATACTCACATCCGGCATCCACCTTTGCCTTCAGTCCCTGAATATCCGCATTTTTGTTAGCAGAATCGGGATGAACTTCCGGGTAGCAGGCACCTCCTACGCAGAAATCTCCGTTCTCTTTGATAAAGCGTACCAGATCTGATGCATGGGTAAAATCTGTAAATACCTCCCCATCAAAATCCTTCGGAATATCTCCTCTCAGAGCCAGAATATTCTCGATTCCCGCCGCCTGCATTTCTGTAAGAGCTGCGCCGATACTGCTCCTGTCAGCACAGACACAGGTCAGATGCGCTACCGTAGGCACATTGTGCTGCTTCTGAATCTCTCCTGCCAAAGCAATGGTATGTCCCTTGGTACTACCGCCGGCACCATAAGTCACGCTCATATAAGCAGGCTGCAATGCCGCGATCCCCAGTGCTGCTGCCTCCACATTTCCGAAATCCGTACTCTTCTTCGGAGGAAATACCTCAAAAGAGAGCGTTGCTGTATCTTTATTCAAAATATCTCTGATCTTCATACAATTCTTCTCGCCTTTCCATCATCTACATACCTTCAGGCTACGTAATTACCCTTTGTTTTCCCGCAAAAAGATTGGCAGGAAATCCTGTTTCTCCTCTTCTGCGGTCTCACTCGCCGCAATGACATTCCGGATATTCTGCATCCGCTTATCCAGCGCTGCGCTCTGCTGCGCACAGTCATACAGCTCATCCTTTAAAAACTTCGACTGACTTTCCGGAATGTTTTTCTTATACTGCAGCTTGTGCTCCAGGCTTGCCCAGAAATCCATGGCTATGGTGCGGAACTGCACCTCCACATAGACCAGTTTCTTCGTATTCTGTAAAAAGATCGGCACCTGCACGATCAGATGCAGGCTCCGGTAGCCGCTCTCCTTGGGATTCTTTATATAATCCTTGCGCTCGATCAGAGTAATGTCATCCTGCCGTAAGAAACTCTCCGCCAGTTCGTAAATATCATCCGGGAAGGAACAGATGACCCGGACTCCGGCGATATCCCGGATATTCTCTTCGATGCCTTCCAGCGTCATGGGAATATTTTTCCGACGGATCTTACGCAGAATACTGTCATACGATTTGACTCTGGTCTTGATCCCTTCGATGGGATTGCGGTCGTATTCCAGGGAATACTCCTGATTCAAAACCTTGAATTTCGTCTCCACCTCCATGATGGCGCACTGATAATACGACATCAGTTCGTCCATGGGGCGCTTGTTTTTCTCAATCAGATCGAGGAATTGATCTGATAATAAATGTTGTTTGAAAAATTTACCTCTGATTGTATCCATGATATAACTCACTCTTTTATTGTCTCTATTTTTTGATCAATATTTTTTATGATAATCTATGATGAATCATAGATTATCATAAAAAATGTCTCCTTGCATACGGTATATCCATAGTATATACCATAGACAAGGCGGTATCAATCACTTCATAGTGAATCGATAGACTGCACCGAAAGACACCATATCTCGAGTTGAACATTTGTTCGATTTGTGTTATAATGTTATTGTGTAATCGAAACGAAAGCGGATGCGATTTTCCGATTGTTAGATGCCCTCTAGTAATACAAAGGAGGGGATGCCCATGAATACAATGGAAGTACTTACTCTGTTGTTAGTTGTCTTTGCAGCTCTATCATACATCGACAGACATGGTGACGATAATAACAAAAAGAAATAGCATCCCCCGACCAAAGTGAATGCTATTTCTTTTTAAGCTGAACTGAGGGCGAATCGGAATTTTCACTTCCGACCACCTTTCTAAGTAGATTATACACTATGAGGGGTTGAGAAATCAATCCCTCTTTTCATTGAAGAAATTTCTAGATGGTAGATGCAATGATCTGCATCTTCCCCTGTAATTCCACCTTACCGTATCCATCGGGCAGAATCAGATGGTCTCCCTTTTTCAGTCTGGTGCCGTTCAGGGTACCTTCTCCCTCTGCCACACTCATCAGCACAAAGGGCTTATCCTGCGTGCATTTATCCGCAGAGCATAACTTTAGCGGAGAAAACACCATTCTGACAGGCAAACGTACTTGCACCACCGCTTTTTTCTGCAATATGTTGGATTGACTGGATGCCGACGCCGTTTCCCTTTCGTTTGGAGGATTGAAAAACACCGTCCTTCTCCCTGATTTCGCCGTCATAGGCATTCTCAACTTCGATCAGAAGCAGCCGCCCGGCATGCAGGTATGCAGTGATTTTAATCTGCCGTCTGTCTGGTGCAGTGCGGATACTGGCTTCGAGCGCATTTTCCAACAAGTTGGACAAGACCAGACACATGTTGATCTCATCGATTGGAAGAGTCTGCGGCAGATCGAGCTTTGCACAAAAGGGAATGCCTTCGCGCTTTGCCAGGGCACAATAATAGCCGATGACGCTATCTGCTGCGCAGTTTTCGCAGAAGTGTATACCGAGATCCGGGATGCGGGAAATGTTTTTTTCAAGGTAGCTTTTCAATCTTTCCAGATCGCCGGTCTCAGCCAGTGCGGAAATTTGATTCAGTTGATGGCGCATATCATGCCGCGCCTGCCGCACTTCTTCGATGGCAGCTTTGAGATTCTCATAGCGCTGCTGCTGCAGGAAAAGAAGCTGGTTTTCCTGCTGTAATCTCGCGTTGCGGTTAAGACTGGTGGCCATTAGCAGGAAAATTGCGTTGAACAAGAGCAAAAGCAAAAGAAGTGCAATACTTATCACAATATATCCCTGCAATACACGACCGGTCCTAAGTGTCGTCTGATAGCGCGGAATCATAAAAAGGTTCAAAAAAATGAACACCAGCGGCAAAACCCAGAACACATACCATGTTTGCGCAAAATTATCATCCTCGACCATCACACGAACTGCATGGGTTGACGGATAGAACGCTGTCAGCACCAAAATCCAGCAAACAACATTATAAAATACACAGGCTGCAAGGCAGAACCACGGTTCGTCCTGTGGCAGCTGCATATGCAGAGCAATCATAACACTGATAGCTCGAGACAAGCTGTTGATGCATGCAAATACTGCGCAAACAGTCAGTGCAATTGTTCCGGATTTCCAGAGGGAGATTTTGAGCGTTCCGGTATATAGCCCAATTGCAAGCAATGTGATCCCTGCCAGGGCAGACGCAGTGGAAGCATGCAGCTGATAGCAGACGATCCCACCACCGATACATAATCCTGCCATCAGGGGGAGAATCCGGGCGGCAAGCTTTCCGGGGGACTGCTTCAGATAGGATTTTACAGGGAAATATGCAAGTAAAAGACCGGGGAGTACGACGGACAACTCCAGGATCGGACGCAGAATATCTTTCATCTCATACACCCCCTTGCAGCAGAAATTCCATAAATGCCTGCCTGGCAGGCTTCAAAAGTTCCTGGTTGACATATACGCGGCTACCGTCGGTCATGCAGAAAGCGGCGGCCTGAAAATCAACGGCATGTTCTAAATTGACAATCGTACCGCGGCCGCAGACAAAAAAGCGGGGATCTTTTTTCAGCGGCTCGGTAAATGCCTTAAAGCTTTGCCGCGTGGCAAGCGTTTTACCGGCAGTCGTGCGAATGTTGATCATATGAGCAAAATGCTCGGCAAAGATGATGTCCCTATAGCGAAGGCGAACGTCGCTGCCACTGACTTTCACCGTCAGAATCGGCTCAGGACGCGGAAGTTTAGCGAGCAGTTCAGCAAGCAGACCGGCAAGTTCTCCCTCGGAAAAAGGCTTCACGAGATAGTGAAATGCCCGCACCTGAAATCCTTCCAATGCATGGTCGGTAGATGTTGTGGTGAAGATCAGAAAGCAGTCTGCATCCATCTTCCGAAGTTCCTTTGCGGCATCCATGCCGCTTAATCCTTTCATGTAAATGTCCAAAAATGCCACAGTAAAGTGCCGTTCTTTTTCTGCTGCGAGAAAGCTCTCGCTGCTGTCAAATTCTAAAATCTCCGTCTCTACACCGTACAAGTTCAGCTGTCGCTCAAGCCGCATTTTCAACAGCGCACGTTCGGTCTCAATATCATCCACGATTGCTATTCTCATACTGGACTGACTCCTTTGTAAAAGATTCCAACTAAATTATATCATACCTGTCCAACACCGGCACCGTGAAAAAATCAGATTTCGTGACAGAATTGAGGCTTTCGTGCCAAACAACTTGAAAAGCGTTTGCATATCCGTATACTGACAAGCAGAAAGCATCAATGACGGCAGAAAGGAGGGAGTGCCGTGTACCACATTGCCGTGCTGACAAGTAGTGAAACACAGGAAGCCTTTTATATAGAGCAGCTTTCACGGTTCTGCTTTGAACGCGGTCTGTTTCCCAAAATGGACTGTTACCGTGGGCAGGAGTTGTTCTTTGATGTGGCGCGTATAAATGCGCCAACCTGCACTGTGATCGCACTTCCGGGGGTAGCAGGGTTGAATGCGGTGGAGCATCTGCGGACGCTTTTTCCCGAAATGCGCATCATCTGGTGCAGCGATCTGGATTTTTCCCTGCATGCGTTTCGGCTGCGTGTAGACTATTTTCTGTTAGAGCCAATAACAGAAGAAGCGTTTCAGCAGGGACTTTCTACATGGTTAGATGGGAAAAAAACGTCTGCCTTATTCCGGGTGGATCACAATAAACATAACATTGAGGAGGATTATTGATGAAAAAGAGAAAAAAGATTTATTCTGTATTTAGTTTCCTTCTGGCGGGAACACTGTGCCTATCTATGGCGGCCTGCGGTGGAACGCCCACACCGGCAGAGGACGAAACAACATCTTCTGCACCGTTATCCGGTGCACTGCCCGTGAAGGCTTTACAGCCAAAACACGTGGATGAAAACCCTTATATGGCAAAAAGTGATGCAAACATCCATCACGACGGCTACAACACCGACTCAACGGATGAAATTCTGCCGCTCGGCATCTATCCGGAAATCAATGTTTCCTTTGAGACAACGAACCCGAACGCCTCACCCGCGATTTACTTTGACAACTACGGTCACGCAGTCGTGCCATTGCTCGGCGGCATCGCCATCCGTGATCTGAATGCAACAGAGACGAAGACGCTCGGCTATTTTTCACCGATGCAGCATGATGGCGGTGGTTACGTCATCCAGAGTTCCTACACATTCCTTGACTCTAAAAACCGTATCGTCTGCCCGACGAGCAACAACCATGTACTGATACTTCGTACGACGGAGGAAGACGGCAGCGTCATTCCGGAATTCGAAAAGGTTCTGGATATCGATATCAAAGCGGCTGCTGAGACCGCGCTCGGCAAAGAGCTGACACAGAATCTTCTGTCCGTGGTCTTTGACTACGACGGAAACCTTTGGTTCGCCACCGGCGGCTTCCGGATCTATCCTGAGCGACAGCAGCAGGGTGTTCTCGGCTACATTGCCCACACAGCGATAGAATCGATTCTGAACGGCGAACAACCCGATCTTTCAAAAGCTGTCTTTGTTTACGGGCTGCCCCTTGGCGAGGGCGCAGAAAACGGCATTGCTGCCTCCAAAGACGGTGCGGTCATTCTGACGAACCAGAACTGCTACCTGTTGCGCGCGGAAGAAGGTGTGAACGTTGTGTGGTGCACGCCATATGAGAGTGTCGGTGCGAAGGTCAGCCACGATGGCGATAAGACAACCGGAGGCGGGCTTGCCTGGGGTGGTGGCTGCTCGCCCACACTGACACCAGACCTTGTACTATTCACCGACAACGCTGACCCCGTTAAGCTTCTCGCGCTCGACATGAAGACCGGAGAGGTCGTAGCCAGCATGCCTGTTTTGGATGATCTGCCCGATGGGTATCAGGTGGCGGTTGAGAACTCTGCAATCGTTTATGACGACGGTGAAGGCACCGTCAGCACGATCGTCTGCAACTGGTTCGGCGCCGGTAACGCAGGGCTTGCCGACCCTGACAATGACTCTTCGATTCAGAGCTACGCCAACATTTATGACCAGAACTGGCTGATGAAGGGTAATGTTATGATCGCCCCGGGCGTTGAACGGGTGGACACCTTAAAAACCGCTGATGGCTATGAAATGAAGAGCGTCTGGAGCCGGAACGATCTGCGCGACACGGCGATCATGAAACTCTCCACTGCAACAGGCTATATCTACGGTTACGTACAGGATTTGGATACCGGCATGTGGCAGTACATTATTTTGGACTTTGCAACGGGCGAAACCGTCTTCACGATGGATGTGTCCAACAAATACGGCTACAATAATATGGCCATCGGCATGTACACCGGCAGCAACGGAAATACGCTCTACTGCCCGACAGGCTATCTGGAACTGCTGCGTTTGCAGGATCGCTTCGTGTACCTGCCAGAGCTTCCGTACCGTGAGGTTGATCTTGATCAGGCGGCAAGAAATGTTCTTTCGCAGGATCAGTTTGCGCAGGATGGCGGTGAAGGTACGGTTGCAAGCTGGCACAACACCGCGACCATCTGCAACGTGCATCCCAACACCATGGTAGCCTTCCGTATGAACAACCTGTCCGGCAGTGCCTCCGATCTGACGCTCTACGCCTATGGTGCAGACGGCAAGCTGGAAAAGGTTGGCTCTGAACTGTGGTCGCTCACAGACGAGACCGGAGCAAATGTGACGGAGCTGACAGACGGCGTGCTCTATGAACTGCGCGTGACCGTCTCCGACGGCGGTGATTTCGACCTGAGCGAAACAGAAAAAGAAATCAAGCTATCCGTTGTACTTGGAAAGTAAATCTGTTTTAAAGACAGCTGTCATTTACCGGCTTTTGATCTGGCGTAAGCTTAGATCGTAGATGCGATGATCTGCATCCTGCCCTGTAACTCTACCTTACCGTAGCCGTCGGGCAGGATCAGGTGATTGCCCTTTTTTAAATGAGTACCGTTCAGGGTGCCTTCTCCCTCTACCACACTCATCAGTACAAAGGGCTTATCCTGCCAGGTCTCCACACGATGCTCCACGTCAATGCGGTATACGGTGTAGTAAGGACAGCGGATCAGCTGCTGGATCGCATCGTCCTTTTTCTCGGTATGCACCACGCTGTTCTCTGCGGATTTGGCAGGAACAGTGATAACATCGATACTCTGAGCGATATGTAGCTGTCTGGGCTGGCCATTGCTCAGTCTGTCATAATCGTATACACGGTAAGTAATGTCGCTGCTCTGCTGTGTCTCAAGAAGCAGTGTACCGCCCTTAATGGCATGTACGGTACCGGGATCGATCTGGATGAAGTCACCGGGCTTAATAGGGATCTCACGAATGAATTCTTTCCACTTGCCCTCATGAATCATCTGTTCCAGCTCTTCCTTCGTCTTTGCATTATGTCCGACCACCAGCGTAGCATTCTCCTTACAGTCTAAGATGAACCAGCACTCGGTTTTGCCCAGGGATCCGTTTTCATGTACCTTCGCATAAGCATCATCCGGATGCACCTGGATGCTTAAATCGTCCTTGGCATCAATGATCTTGATCAGTAACGGAAAACGATCCATTCCCGTATTGCCGAACAATTCCGGATGCTTCTCCCACAGCTCGGACAGCTTCATTCCCTTATAAGCGCCGCTTGCCACGGTGCCGTCTCCGTTGGGATGGGCGCTGATACCCCAGCACTCACCGATGTCGTCGCCCTCGATGGGGTACCCGAATTCTCTGTTTAACCGGGTACCGCCCCAGATATTGTGGGTGCACACCGGTGATAAAAAAATAATATCTTTGTTCATGATCATCTATCCTTTCCCATGATACTTACTATGTATTGCACTGCATCTTTCCCGTTATTCCGCTACTTAGCTTTGCAACGTCCGTTTCTGGAAAAATATTCTATCTGATATGTAACACATTTCTTCCGATCTGTCTACCTGACTTCCGTACTATGCCTATTCCGCTTCTGTTTCTGTTCTTACCCCGGATACAATCAATGACACCAGATAAAATCCGGCCTTATCGTTCTCGTGTGTCTCCGTGAGCTCGATTCTCACCCGGTGTTCCCCATAGGGCAGATGCTCCGCAATCGTTGCCAGTTCCATCTTATCTCCCCAGGTCTCATCAAAGGTTCCGTCCAACACGCACGCCGTCTCAGGGTTCTCATCCACCACTGCCGTGGCAATGGGTGCAGGTCCGTCCTTCACTCGGCGGTATTGCACGGCGGCACCGGTTCCCCGAAAAGCGAACTCCAGATAAGCTCCTTTTTCCCCGGCGCTCCATCCGTTGCGGAAAATATCCGTGATATCTCTCTGCGGTGTCATATCTTCTACAAAAACACTCTTCCCCGGTGTGGAATTAGAATATTGCAGTCTCACGCAATGCTCATAGGCATTTTCTGTCAGCGGAGCCGGGAAAATTTCCTGCGGCTCTTGCGTTTTATCATGGATCACCTTTTCCAGGAAGTTCGTGATCACGGATGCCACCAGTTCATGTCCCAGATCATTGGGGTGCAGGAAATCCGCAGTAATCTTCTCTGCCGGAAGTCTTCCTGCTGCCACTGCCGGATAGATGCTGTTCTGTATACTGATACAGGGCAGATCATAATGTCGTCCTACCTGCGCATGATAATATGCCGCACTTTTACCGGTATCATAATAGACATTATGGATCAGCACCATTGCCGGTGCGCTCGCACTGCCATAAATCTGCCTCACCAGGCCTTCGTAGGTCTCACAGAAATGCGGCGTACTGTGATCGTTCACGGAAAATTCTACAAATACCAGATCCGGCAGCCGCTGAAGCAGGTCTTCCTGTACTCTCGCCGCGCCGAACTGGGAATCGGTAGCTCCGATTCCGGCGTTCACATAATCAAATTCCGTATTGGGAAATACCTTTTTCAGCCAGCCAAATGTCCTTGCCGCATAACATTTGTCCGGATCCGTAGCGGAAAATCCCTGGGTAATGGAACCGCCGATAAATCCTACCGTAAGCCGCTCTCCTTTGGCTGCACGGTTCATAAAACCTTTCAGTCTGGTCAGGTTGCCCCGGTTCAGGATTCCGGCTTCTTTATCAATGATGTTCCCCGCACTCTTGCGGTTCTCATAGATGCTGTTTTCCAGAGTGCAATAACGTTTCGCCTTGTTTTTCAGAGTCTTGCCGATGCGGAAAATTTCCTCCGGGCGGTATCCTCTGGACTCCAGATAATAAATGCCGCTGTACAGGTTGATCGATACATCGGGGTATTTATCTCCGATCATAGCTTCGAACATGATCATAATATGACCGATCTTCTCTGCCGCAGCTTCCACATGATTGTCCAACAGCAATAGGAACTCATCCTTTTTCACATGGCACACCATTTCCTGTCCCTTCAGGTGCTTTTGAATGTGCGTCCCCAGATGGTACAGAAGGCTGTTTTTCACTTCCTCACTCATCTTCGCGGAAATCTCATCGTAATCCCGGATGCCCAGAAATACCTCTGCATACTGACCGTCCTGCCAGGGCAGGATCTGTTCCAGTTTTATCGAAAAGCTTTCCGTTGTCTCCACTCTGGCATATAATTCCTCTTTTTCCATCATACGCTGTCTCCAAAACCGCAAAGGACCCGCTCATCGCGGGTCCCTCGATTCTATCTTCTGCCTTCTTCCGTATCGCTTGTTGTGACCACGCTGTGTTCTTTGATATAGTCAACCACTTCATCGATGGTCGTAAACGCCAGCCCTACGTAGCTGTCTGCTGTGCCATAGTAAATGGCGATCTTGCCGCTCTCGGAATCATGGATGGTAGCGCAGGGGAAGCATACATTCGGTACAAATCCTCTCTCCTCATACCACTCTTCCGGTGTCAGCAGGAAGTTCTCACAACGATATTTTACGATGGACGGGTTGTCAATATCCAGGATCGCTCCACCGATGGAATAGACATAACCGTTACAGGTTCCGCTCACACCATGATAGAACAATAGCCATCCTTCGGAAGTCTCAATGGGAGCTGCACCGCCACCGATCTTTAAGGACTCCCACCATTCGGAAGACTTGCCCATCACATGTCTGTGTTTGCCCCAGAATACCATATCGGGGCTCTCACTGACGAAAATATCACCGAAGGGTGTATGCCCGCTGTCGGAAGGGCGGGACAGCATCATGAAATTGCCGTGTACTTTTCTGGGGAACAGTACGGCGTTACGGTTAAAAGGAAGGAACGGATTCTCGATTCTGGTAAACGTCTTGAAATCCGTGGTTTTCGCAATACCGATGGCTGCGCCGTAGAAATCCTGACACCAGATGATATAGTAGGTATCTTCTACCTTTACCAGTCTGGGATCATATGCATAAATCGGCATGAAAGGCTTGCCTTCTTCATCTACGAACTGGATCTTATTCTGATCAAAATCCCAGTGAATAGCATCCTTGCTGCGTCCTAAATAAATATAGGGAATACCGTTGACCTGTTCACCGCGGAACACGCCGATGAATTCATCCCCATAGGGCATTACCGCACTGTTGAAGATTCTGGCTACTCCTTCTACAGGATTTCTGCCAATGATAGGGTTCTCACTGTATCTCCATACCGGTGCACCGGTATGTCCTTCCGGTTTATCCTGCCAGGGTACATTAGGTACTGCAGGGCTGATCATCTTAACTTTGCTCATTCGAGTTACCTCATTTCTGCGTTATTTATCTTGCTTCCTGTTTTAAGAACTCTTCATTTCTGCGGATGAGTTCACATCTCTGTGCCACACACTCCACGCTTCTTCCGGGATCGGAAGGGGTGTGGAATACATAATCCACAAGCTTATCTATGGTAGTCGTTGCCACATGCATGCGGGTATCGCTGGATGCGTAGTAGATAAAGACTTCCCCCTTCTCATTCGCGATAGCACCGTTGGTAAATACTACGTTTGAAACATCTCCCACTCTCTCATCCCCTCTGGGACCGATCAGCAGACCCGAAGGCTCTGCGATCACTTTTGCCGGATCCTTTAAGTCTGTGGCAAAAGCATAAATGACGTAACGTAAACCGGCTGCGGTATTACGAACTCCATGTGCGATATGGATCCAACCTCTGTCTGTCTTGATGGGGGTAGCTCCCGCACCGTTTTTGGCCTCGGTGATGGTGTGATATTTCCGCAGGCTGGTCATGCGCTCTTCGTCGACGACTGCATGGGTAATGTCGTCGCACAGTCCGAAACCGATTCCTCCGCCGCTTCCGGTCTCGATGAAGTCATCCATCGGTCTGGTGTAGAAAGCATATTTGCCATCCACGAATTCCGGATGCAGCACTACATTTCTCTGCTGGGGAGAACGAAGGGTCTTTAAATTCTCCAGTCTCTCCCAGTGCTTTAAGTCTTTGGTTCTTACAATACCGGCAGCTGCTACTGCTGCGGACAGATCATTTACGGAGGTATCCTTGCTCTCGGAACAGAACACACCGTAGATGTAACCATCTTCATGCTTGGTGAGACGCATGTCGTACACATTGGTCTCTTCCGGACAAGTATCGTCCAACAGGATGGGATAGTCCCAGAAACGGAAACCATCGACACCGTTGTCACTCTCTGCCACACCAAAGAAAGACTTTCTGTCGTTGCCTTCGATACGGGCTACCAGATAATACTTACCGTTTAATTCAATCGCACCGGAATTCATGACCGCATTGATTCCCAGGCGCTCCATGAAATAAGGGTTGGTCTTGGGATTGAGATCATATCTCCAGGTCAGGGGAATATGTTCTCTGGTCAGAACCGGATATTCATAACGGTCATAAATACCGTTGTAGAAATCAGACTTTACATTTTTCCGGGAAAGCAGCTTCTCCTGCTTCTCTTTTTCTATGTAATAACGCTCTAACATATTAGGTATCCTCTCTTAAAATAAATCAATTATTCTGGAATACGCTTCATAACCTCCTGGAGGTCCCCCGTTACAGTTTTATTCGGGAATACGCTTCATGATCTCCATGCACATCCTGCCGTTATGGTAAGGGCATTTCCAAGGCTCCACAATGGGGCGGTCAGGATAGGGATTTCCTTCCGGATCCACTTCCCAGAACCATTCGGAACCGGGTCTCTTATCGATCACATGATCTCTGATAAATGCCCATTCCTTCTCTGCGGCTTCCAGATATTCCGTTTTCTCCGGCTCTTTCTCATAGCCGTTTAAGAAACCGATCACGGTCTCCGCCTGTACCCACCAGACTCTGTGTACATTCACGACACCTCTGTCACATTCATTGGCCAGAGAGTGTCCGTCGAATGCCACCTTATAGATCTGTGCGGTAAGGTCTCTGGTGATGGCATACATCTTCTGCGTCAGTTCCGGATCATCCAGAACCTTGCAGCCTCTGTCGATCAGCCATGCCGTCTCGATGTCGTGGCCGTAGGAATGCAGATTCAGAATGGTATTATAATGCTTATCGAAAAATACTTCCTGTCTGTGGAGCTTCGGATTATAAACTTTCTCAGCGAACACATCCATGATCCACAGAAGGCGTCTGCGCACTTTTTCATCCCCGGATACCCGGTACAGCTCCGTATAAGCTTCAAAAACATGAAGCAGGGTATTCATGGTCTTGTCTGCCAGAACACCGTTCTCCGACAATTTCTCATTGGATTCCGGTTTAAAGTCTCTGGTGAATGCTTCCAGATATCCCACCTCATCCATACACGTAGTCTCAATCAGAGTAAACAGCTTTTTCGCCAGCTCCAGGGCTTCTGCATCCCCGCTGGCCTCATAGTAAGAGGACAGCGCGTAGATGCAGAATGCCTGATTGTAGGTATGTTTTGTGGTATCCTTCGGGGTTCCGTCATAGTTTAGGGACCAGTAGATACCGCCATATTCTTTGTCCAGACAATGGTCTTTCAGGAAATCGTAGCCGTGCTTTGCTTCCTCCAACAGACTCTCGTCCTTCAACAGTGTATATGCGTTGGAGAAGAACCAGGTGATCCTGCTGTTCAGGATACAGCCTTTTTCCGCCTTTTTATCCAGATTCAGATCGTAGTCCAGAAAACCGTAATAACCGCCGAACTCGTCATCCCGCATCCCTTTCCAGAAAGGAATGATTCCTTCGGTCAGATGCTTTTTGATCTCTTCTCTCATTTTCTTTGTTTCCGCATTTTTCATGTTCCACACTCTCCTTTGTATTAACCCTTGACAGCGCCGGAGGTGATTCCACTGTAAATCTGTTTCTGACAGAGCAGGAATACGATCAATGCAGGCAGCAGAGACATCAGTACACCTGCACAGATCAGATTGTATTTGCTGCCAAGAGGTCCGGTGAAGGTATACAGGGAGGTTGCTACCACACCGAGAGTCCTCTTGTCCTGCAGATACAGACTGGCGCAATAATACTCGTTATATACGCCTACTCCCTTAAGCACCATCGAAGTTACGATAGCGGGCTTCAGAAGCGGAAGAATGATCTTCCAGTAAATGGTAAAATAGGAGGCTCCGTCAATAAATGCGGATTCATCCAACGATACCGAAATGTTTTCCATGAACTGGATGAAGATGTAGATGGAGATAACATCCGTACCCATACTCATAATGATATAACCATACAGATGATTGATAAATCCAAGGTTACTCATGATCTGGTACACAGATACCTGCATGGCAATTCCGGGAAGGAGGGTTGCGAACAGGAACAGGCTGCGGATCAGGCCGTTGCCGGGGAACTTGAATCGGTTCAGTACATAAGCGAGCTGTGTTCCCACCAGGACGGAGCCTAACAGTACAAATACCAGGATGATCGCTGAATTCAGATAGGCTCTGCCCATATTGGCACGGTTAAATGCATCAATAAAGTTCTGGAAGTTCAGCCAGCTTTCCGGCAGGGTCATAACATTGGTGCTCTGATATTCTGCATCGGTCTTGAATGCTGTGATGACACAGGATACAATAGGCAAAAGTGCCACGAAGGAGAAAAATACCAGGCTGAAATATTTAATGATGATCCAGATGACAGCGCCTGCGCTGTAATGTTTGTGGTTAGTTTTCATCTTTGCCATTTTACACTGCCTCCTTCTTCCATCTTCTCTCTCTTCTGAGCCGTTTTCTTCTGGTATATTCTTCATTATCCGCATCGGAGCTTCTAAATACCAGTTTGAAGAAAAGCTTTTGTAAAATTGTTGCTGCAAAAATGATCAGTAACAGTACCACCGCCATAGCAGACGCCAGACCTACCTGCTGGTTGGTATGTGCGATCTTGTCCATCAATACGAAGTAGGTTGCGGTTCCGCCGCCACCCTTGGTGATAACGTAGGGAGGATCGAAAGCACTCAGGGAACCTGTGATAGACAGGATCACGTTCAGCGTAACGATGGTCTTAATGCTGGGTAAGATAATATGTATAAACTGTTGGAATTTATTGGCACCGTCCAGCTCTGCTGCCTCGTACATCTCGGAGTCCACGGACATGATGGCACCGATGAAGAGTACCATGTTGTTGCCGTAATAACGCCATACCGAGGAAGCCACCAGAGAGATATTGTTAACGCTCTTGTCCTTCAGCCAGAACGGAAGACTTTCTAAGTTAAATCCACACCACTGTAATACCGTATCGAATACAAATCCTCTGGTGTAGAAGAATTTAAAGATAAATCCAATGGCAATACCACTGATCAGATAGGGGAAAAACATGAATCCCTTGAACATATTGCCAAACTTGGTCTTAAAGCTAAGGATCGTTGCCAGGTACAATGCAAGTGCCAGCTGCACCATTGCGCCCGCCATGTAATAAAGGCTCAGCTTCAATGCACTGAAGCATTCATCTTTCTTAAATACATCAATGTAATTCCGGAATCCTACAAACTGTCTTTTGTCTACCGGGGTAGCATATTTCATTTTATAAAAACTGAATTTTACCATCTCTCCAAAGGGAAGATAGGTGAACACGAACAGCAAAAGCAGGGGAATGATCATGAAGGACAGTATGACGATGGTCTGTTGTCCGTTCCTGCTCTTTACCCATTTTTTCATGCTGAAGGGTTTTTTTGTTTTCTTCATTGTCTCTGCACTCATCGAAATACCTCCATACCCTTCTCTCTTAGATAAGAGGGAACCGGATAAATGGTTCCCTCTCACTTCAGAAGATTAAATTAGTTACCTATTAATTACTGGATCTCTACACCACAGCTCTCCTGTGCGGAAGTCCACTCTTCGTTCCACTCGTCGATGATCTCATCGTAGGTCTTGGAGCCATCTGCTGCACACTCTACCAGCTCCTGCATCTTGGTCTCACCGTTGTTGTTGATGTTAAGACCACTTTCAGCGTTCAGCTCGTTTAACAGATCCTCTTCACCTTCGATCGCAGGCTCATCCACTACGAAGTCGATACCCTTGAATGCAGCGTAGAAGTCCGGTAATCTGGTATCCTTGATAGCAACGGGAAGTCCGCCGCAGTCATAGGAGAAGCCGGATTCTTCTGCCATGAATTTCACGAAGCACAGTGCTGCTGCCTGGTTCTCTTCAGATGCATCTGCATTGATACCAAAGCTGTAGTCAGGGCCTACGGAAGCTGCCTGCTTACCGCTAGCTAAAGTAATAGGGAAAGGCATGTAAGCGATGTCGTCAGCGTGATCGCCGGCTTCCTTCATCTGAGGCACTGCCCAGGAACCAAGAACCATGCAAGCGATCTGACCATTGTTGATCATACCCTTACAACCTTCCCAGTCGGTGGTGGAGTAGTCTTCCTCGGTAAGGCCTTCAGCAACTGCATCGTACATTACTTTGTATACGTTGTAAGCGCCTGTTCCGTCGCCGGGATCAGCAAAAGGATTGGCTGTGTGCAGTAACTTCTGGTTCATATAAGTGCTGTCTCCGGTAGCACTGCCGCTGATAGCGGGATCCCACTGGCCGCCCATTGCCCAGCCAGCTGCGTAGTTGGTGTACAGAGGAATGATGGAGCTGTCATACTCTTTGATCTGCTTTAATGCTGCGATGAAATCTTCGGGAGTCTTAGGCATCTCAGTGATTCCTGCTGCTTCGAATACTGCCTTGTTATATACGATACCACCGCTAACACCTGCGGTGTAAGGAACACCGTATACAGTGCCTTCGTACATCTGGTTGTAGTAGTTCAGCTGTCCGTCCATCTCGGTAGTAGTTCCAAGAGGAAGGAAGTATGTGCTTAAGTCAGCCTTGTCAACTGCGGGGATAAACATAACATCGCCCCAGTCACCACCCTGCAGACGAAGCAGCGTATCACTTGCATAGTCGGTGATACCTTCAATATCAACAGTGATGTTGGGATACATCTCGTTGAATGCATCAATGTAAGTCTGGAAAGGAACTGCTGCGCCGTCCTCTAACAGGTCGGTACGGTTAGTCAGGACCTTAATGGTCGTGGTAATGTCGGTGTAATCCTCACCCAGAGTAATGTCTGCGTAATTCAGGCTGGTAACCTCTGCAGGTGCTGCAGCCTCGCTGGAAGCTTCTGCAGTTGCGGGAGTGGTGCTTGCTGCAGAACTCTCAGCGGCGCCGCCGTTGTCTGTGCTTCCACATGCTGCCATAGACAGTGCCATGACTGATGCTGTGGAAAGAGCTAAAAACTTTTTCATCTTCATAAGAAATCCTCCTAGTTTTCCGAAGGAAAATCCGAGTCCTCTGACGAGGAGAGGATTTAGCCTCCTTGTTTTTTGTTACATTTGATAGCGTTTACTGTTTTGTAACTTAATTTAATTATACATGATTACATTAATTAATCATCAACTATTCTTGTTTTTAATCTCTTATTCTTGCTATTTTCGTTATTATCTTCTATTTTCACAAGTTCCATGCCTATGTTTTGTACATATTATACAATTAAAGTAATTAATTTGAGTTAAATTAGCTGATTTAATTAACTAATTTTGTTTTCTTTGCATCCTTTGTCATTGAAACAGCTTAAATAATGGCTTATAATGTATTTAAGCTTAATTATTTTTTTCAAAAAGCATGTTTCTAGTGTGAAAAATAAATTTTTCACATGAAGTTTTGTTCCTGCACAAGCTGCTAAAGCAGCCGAAGTTTGAAGATCGCGGAAAGGCAAGGTTTTTGTATGAACATTTCCACCACTTTTCTCAATGCATTGAAGCACACTTCCTCCGGTGTGGAGGGACAACGTTCCCCGGAGATCCTCCTGGGACAGATCTACAAAGTATCCCTGGAAGAAAAAGGCTTTTTACTGCCTCTGGCCGGTGGAGAATTCCGCCTGTCAGATCCCTTTTATTATGAATGGAACCCATTTCCTTCTTATCTGCTGCTCTACACCTTAGAGGGTAGTGCTCTCCTTACCACCCGGGACAGTGAGGTGGTCCTGGATCACGAGCATCTGTTGTTCTTAGATTGCAGTCAGGGCTTCTCCCTCCGGCTGTTGCAGGGAAAGTGGCGTTTTCAGATGTTTTTCTTAAGTGGAGCGGAGCTTTCTTCTTATTATAGCATATTTCAGGCTGCTTTTACCTGTTGTTACCCGATTCCCATCGGCTCCTGCGTTTCACAGCGGATGCAGCAGCTGACCAAATTTTCATTCACCCCGACTCCTGCAGAGCAGATACAGCTTCACCGGGAGCTGACCGACATGTTCGCAGAACTGATGCTGTCCGCCCTGTCCGTCTCCCGGGATGTGAAGCCCATTCCTGCTTATCTGCTGTCCATGAAAGCGGATTTTGAGGAAAACTATGCTGAAAATCACTCTTTAGAATACTTTGAGCAGACTTTGGGCATCAGCCGCTACCGTCTATGTCGGGAATTTTCCGCTACATTCCATACTTCCCCGCTGCAATATCTTCAAGGAAAAAAAATAGAAGCAGCAAAATCACTGCTCCTATCTACGGATAATCCGATTCACGAGGTGGGGGCTATGGTAGGCATCGACAATACCAATCATTTCATCCACCTGTTCAAAAAGCACACCGGTGTCACACCCTTCGTCTACCGGCAGAATGCACCGCAGTCTATACGTGAGACACACTGTCCTTCAGTACCAGTCGGCCTTCCACCACGGTAACTCCGGACTTATAATTATCACTGGTGATCTTCTTGATCATATTATGAAGGGCTCTTCTCGCCATCTCTCCCATATCTACTTCATACGTAGTAATGCGGATGTCGCTGAGGCCGGGATACAGGTAGTTATCAAAACCTACCACGGAAATATCCTCCGGCACACGGTATCCGTTCTCTCTCAGCTTCTTGATGAGTAAGCTGGCGGTCAGATCGCAGTTGCATACGAAAGCCGTGGGCATATCCTTGGGAATCTGCAGCATGTTCACGGTATCGATCTTGCCGGTCTCAATATGACGGTCATCCAGCACCCATTCTCTCTTTTGTTCCAGCCCCAGTTCCAGCAATGCTTTCTGGTAACCGAAATAACGATCCGTGATACTCTCGGTGGCAAGTAAAGTTCCCACATAAGCAATTTTGCGATGTCCCATCCGATACAGATAGTAGGTCAGCTCATAGGTTCCGTAGTAGCTGTTGGAGATCACAGAATCACTGGCTTCCCTTCCGTTATAATAATCCAGATAGATCACCGGGATCCCGGCTTCTGTATTCAGATGCTGCAGGTAAGTATCCATCATCTTACCGATAACGATAATGCCATCCACCTTGCGTTCCTGTACCAGCTTCGGCATTCTGCCGTTCTCTTCCTCTGACATTCCGATGACCTCCAGCATGGTAAAGCATTCCTTTGCCGTGGCTCTGGTAGCTACCACCTGGTACATCTGCCAGTAAAACGATTCATATTTATCAAGGAATCTCTCAGAGATCAGAATACCGATATTGTAGCTCTTCTGGTTCTGACTTTTTCTTGCCGCTGACGGCTGCTGATAACCCAGTTCCTCTGCAATGCTGCGGATCTTCTCCCGGACTTCCTCGCTGACGCCTTTTTGTCCGGACAGTGCCTTGGACACTGTTACTGTGCTGACTCCAACTCTCTCTGCGATATCTGCTAATTTTATTGCTTTTGCCATAATCTTGTACTCCTTATCGCTATTTTTCTACACATTTCCCGATAAATCGTCAATTATACTTCCATATTAGATTTCTAAAAATCGTTTGTCAAGGCATGTCACTGCCTTAATTTTACACCTCGGTCAAGTGGATCAGCTTACTGCGGTAGTCTCCCCACAGAGGTGTCACCAGCAGTCCTGCCTGCATCAGCACGTCGCCGCCAAAGATTTCCCCGGTCTCCTCGATGCGATACTGTTTCTCCAGTGCCAGGCCTTTCAGACGTACTCTCCTGCTGTGGAAATTCGGTCGGGAAAGTACCTGTACATAGGTTACCAACGCTTCTTTCTGATCCTTGGATGTCACCTGATAGCAGTCATAATTACCGTTTTCCAAAAATGATGCAATCCGGGAATAATCCCCTCTGCGGATCAGATCGTTGTATTTGTGGTACATGGCGGTCTGTGCGGGAATCTGCTGTCTGTCCTCCTCCGGGATCTTCGTGATATCCAGTTCGTAGCCAAAGGTGCCTGCCAGCGCCACATGCCCTCTGGTCTCGAAGGGTGTGACTCTTCCCACCGTGTGGTTGGGGCAGTCCGACACATGGGCGCCCATGGTGGACAGCGGATACAATAACATTGTTCCTTCCTGGATCTTCAACCGCTCGATGGCATCCATATCATCGGAGCACCAGATCTGCGGACTGTAATACAACATACCTGGGTCGAATCTCGCTCCGCCACCGGAACAGTTCTCCAGAAGCAGATGAGGGAATTCCGCAAGCAGTCTCTCCTGCAGTTCATAGACTCCCAGCACATATCTGTGATACAGTTCACCCTGACGGTCTGCGGGCAGTTCCACGCTTCCCAGATCCGACAGTTGACGGTTCATATCCCATTTCACATATTCGATATTGGCGCTGTGCAGAACCGCCGCCACGCTTTCAAAGGCATGGTCTCTGACTTCCTTCCGGGACAGATCCAGCACATACTGGTTCCGGCATAAGCTGCCTGCCCGTCCCGGAATGGCGATGGCCCAATCGGGATGCTCTCTGTACAGATCCGAATCCGGGGAGATCATCTCCGGCTCAAACCAGATACCAAACTTCATTCCCAGAGCATTGACCTGATCCACCAGAGGCTTCAGGCCACCCGGAAGCTTCTGTTCATTGACCTTCCAGTCACCCAGGCTGGTACTGTCATCATTGCGGTGTCCGAACCAGCCGTCATCCATGACCAGCATCTCAATGCCGAGCTTTGATGCCTGCTCTGCGATCTTCAATAACTTTTCGGTGTTAAAATCAAAATAGGTAGCTTCCCAGTTGTTAATCAGGATCGGTCTCTTCTTATCACGGTATTCTCCGCGGATCAGATGATTGCGGTACATATCGTGGTAATGGCGGGTCATGCCTCCCAGACCTTCCGCAGAATAGGTCATAACGACTTCCGGAGCCGCAAAGCTCTCGCCCTGCTCCAGTTTCCAGACAAAGTTCTCCGGATGAATGCCCATAGTCATACGGATGGAATCGAACTGGGAAAGCTCCGCCTGCGCCAGGAAATTGCCGGAGTATACAAAGTGCATACCGTAGACTTCACCGGCATCCTGCGTAGCATCCGCAGAAAGCAGTGCTATAAAGGGATGCTCCTGATGGGAAGATTCTCCCCGCACGGAGCCAACACTCTGTTTGCCGTGCATCAGACTTCTTCTCTCCATCTGGCGCTCTCTCCCCCAGGATCCGTGCAGCGTAAGAATGTCATACTTTTCATCCGTGCAGTCCAGATCCAGGCAGGCAGACATAACTTTTGTCACATAAATAGGCTGCCCTGCCGTATTTTTCAGGATCACACTGCGGGTGATCACATCTTCCTCTTCAAATGTAGTATAGATCAGGTCTGCAGCCAGACCGATGACCGGATCCGCCAGATGTAGGATCAGGGTATCGCAGTCCTCATCCCCCGGAAATGTGGAAGGAAGTCCCGGCAGTGCCGGCTTCTCCTTTACGATCTCATGAGAGACATACTGTAACTGCACTCCTACATGTCCCTGTGCTGTCCGCACGGAAATGGCGCTTTCTCTGTAATCTCCCAGTCCGTTTCCCGGATATTCCATGGGGAAAGAATCCAGGAAGGAGACCCTCTCTCTGTTATTCTGTGACGGAACGAAGGGTGCTTCTCCCATACGCAGCAAATATACCGGTGCCGGTGTATTCTCGGTATACTGCAATTTCTGACCGTAATATACGTGTCCCACAAAATTCTCCTGATCTACAATTGCCAGAAGATAGCTGGTGTGTTCCGTGTCCAGCCAGAAGGTTCTGTCCTGTTCGATGTATCTGATTGCCATAATTTACCTCTTCCTTTATAAAAATTAATAACCAATAGCCGTTTTCACAATATCGGTTCTTCCGGGCATTTCCGAATAATAAATCGCCCAAGGGTTCTATCACAAATATAAAAAAGCAAATGGTGCTTTCGGTTCTGTCTTCAAAAACTGCATCAGCATCAGTCCACAGCGCATGGACACCCGTTCTTCCCGCAGGATACGAAGTACTTCCTGTCTGTCTGCCAGGATCACCTGAATATCCTCGGTATTTTCCATCTGCTGTCCCACATTCTCTGTCACGGTTCCGAAGATCATACTGCCGCTCTCGTCTGTCAGCCCCTGTGCCAGGAAAAATCCTCTTCGGAAAGCCGGTTCTCCGCCTTCGTAGACTTCCAGTTTCCAGCCGGTCTCCTCGATCATTTCCCGACAGGCGGCCTCCGAAGCGGTCTCCTCCGGCTCGATCAGTCCCGCCGGCAATTCATACAGATAATCATTCACGGGATACCGGTACTGACGCACCAGCACCAGTTTCTCTCCGTCCTCTGTCACTGCGTAGACCGCCATGCCCTCGGGGCGCATACTGTGGGTCTTGTGTTTGATATTGTTTTCATCATTTCGGGACGCAAAATAATAATGAAACGGCGTTCCGTCCCGTCCCAGGGCATCAATGTGATACAGGTTCAAAAACGGATTATCCGTCTGTTTCTCGATTCCCCGATAGTGTTTTCTGTCATTTCCTTTTGCGTCCATGTTTTCCATGCCCTATTTATACTCCATGTCTTTCTGTTCCCATCGTGCTCTGTCATCCACGTTCCCACAGCGCATCATCTGCCGCAGGCGCAGGCAGCCGTGACGGAACTACTGTAGGATCTCCTCCAACAGTGCCACTGCCAGCTCCGGATTCTTCATGCCATCCGCCAGCCCCACGGCTGCGGTCTCCTGATACCATCCGGTCTTCCTTACCCATTCGTTGTTCTCCAGCCGGATCCCCGCCACAATCGTTTCTCCCGTCATGGTATTTAACACCATGATCTGCTGATCTTCATATCTGTCCAATAGTTCCTTAGGCAGATAATCCCTTAAATCCGCCAGATAATCCGTGCCACCCATGAGCTTCAAAAACTCTTCGTCAGAAAAAAACACATCCACCGACCGGGTCATGAACAATACCTGGATCGTGCTGAGATTCGTGGAATCCACATCGGAATCCGAGTTCGGATCGATCCAGATCGTATCATTCAGGTTCACCACATCCCGTTTGGATATCACACCGTGTTCGCGCAGGAAATCCGTAAAATAATCCGGACCGGTGGCTTCGATGTGCTCTCCGTCCGTATTCACTGCCATGACTCCCATGACGAAGCTGGTCTTGGTGGCAAAATGTACGATCAGGAAAATAACAATAGCGATCCCCGCTGCCACACCTATGGTAACCCACAGATAATAGTCCATAAAATACTGCCATTTTTCAGAAGGAGACAGTTCTTTCCGTTGCTCTTTCTGCCGGATACGATCTTCCTTTTCCAAGTTGCTGTCTCCCTTCCGTTTCTCGAATCTTCCGTCTGATAATATCCTGCTTTTAGTTCTATATCAGTCTTTAGTATATCAAACTAATTTAACCTTGTACAGCAGACTTTTTAATATATTTTAGGTTCAATTTTGTTAAAAATAAACAGAAAAAGCCCTGCCATGCACTTAAATTAACATGGCAGAGCTTTGTGTTTTCTATTTGTTCGATCAGATAAGAAGTGTAAATGCTTTAGCGGTCCATCTCCGCAATACGTCCGGTGGACTTGTGCTCCTTGATGATCCCCTGGATCTCCTTTAAGTCGGTGCACAGCAGGTCACCGGGGATGGTGTTCTTAAGTGCGCTGATGGCATTGCCATATTCCAGTGCTCTCTGATACTCACCGGGATGTGCCAACAGTCCGTACAGGACACCGGAGATATAAGCGTCACCGCTTCCGATGCGGTCTACGACTTCGATATCGGTGTAAGGTGCTTCCTCATAATAGGTATCATCCGTGGCACTGTAGATAATGGAGCCGAAGGTATGACGCTTCGGGCTATGTACGATACGCTGTGTGGATGCCACGATGGAGATTGGATACTCCTCCGTGAAGCTCTTCATAATGCTCTTGGCATCGCCTTCCTTCAGGAAGGTCAAACGCGCCGTGTCCTCGGAGCAGAAGAAGATGTCCACATAAGGCAGAATGGATTCGATGCATTCCTTCGCCTCGGCGCCGGTCCACAAGTTCCCACGGAAGTTCACATCGAAGGAGATGATGGCCCCCTGTGCTTTAAAGCGCTTGATCATCTCAACAGCGGTAGCTCTCAGTTCCGGGCTGAGAGCCAGTGTGATGCCGCTGGTATGGAAGCAGCGGGTATCGCTGTAGATCTTGTCATCATAGTCATCAACGGTCAGCTTGTTGATGGAGGTATTCTTACGGTCATATACAATACGGGGCTTTCTGGGGTAAGCACCATTCTCATAGTAGTACACACCCAATCTGGCATCCTTGTCATCATCGTATACCAGATAGTCATCGCTGACACCGCAGAGACGTACACGGTTCTTGATATATACACCCAGGTCATTGGCCGGAAGCTTGGAAATGATACCGCAGCGCAATCCCAGCATTGCCGCACCGGTAATGGCATTCAGTTCTGCGCCTCCTGCCTGCTTGCTGAAGCTGTCGCCTCTGGTAATACGCTCATTGTCGGGCGGTGATAATCTCAGCATGATCTCTCCCAGGGAGAGCAGGTCAAATTCCTTCTTCTCAGTCAGTTCCATAATATAAACTCCCATCTGCATATTTTGCCAAATGCTTTATCAGAATTTCACCGTTACTCCTTACAGTGCAGCGTTGAAACCCCTTACATTTTTTCTTTACATTTGTACTATATCACATATACACAGCCCCGGTAAAGACACTGGACATTAATTAAAAATTTAACGAATCCACATATTCAAAATAATCATCCTCGCTGGCAAATAAGATATATTCATTCTCCACATATCCCATATATCCGCTGGCAGTCACATATCCTTTCATAAAAAATACCTCCTTATCAGAATCCTTTCGTTCCCTGTTCTGATAAAAAGGTATCATTTTTAAAGTCCCATAAAACTCTCTTAATTATTCTGAACCGGCTCTGTTTCCAGCACCAATTCTTTCATTTCTTCCAATAATTCCTCGGTTCTGCCCATCAAAAGCTCCGCATCGGTCTCCACCAGTCCCGTCTTTTTATACTTATAGGTAAAAAACGGATTGCCGTAAGCAGTAAAGCTTAATTCATCCTTATGCTTTTTCAGGAAATCCGGAATCTTGCGGGGATCGATCTTCGCATCCGGCCGGAAGTTGAAGGTAATGCGTTCGTTCTTGCCCTTGATCTCCGTCATGTCCAGACCGTGGGCCGCCATACGGATAAGGGCGATCCGCAGCAGATTGTCCACTGCCTTGGGGATGTTGCCGAAGCGATCTAACAGTTCATCCTTCATTTCATCCCGCTCTTTTATCGTCTCGATGCCGGCGATCCGTTTGTAAATATCCAGCTTCTGTGTCTCGTTGACAATGTATTCCGCCGGAATGTAAGCATCCACATCCAGATCGATCACCGTAGCGAAATCCACTGCCGTATGAATGCCCTTCAGGTTCTGCACCGCTTCGTTCAGCATCTTGCAGTACAGGTCATATCCCACGGCCTCCATATGTCCGTGCTGACTTAATCCCAGCAGATTACCGGCGCCGCGGATCTCCAGATCACGCATGGCGATCTTGAAGCCGCTGCCCAGATCCGTAAATTCCTTGATGGCCGCCAGCCGCTTTTCCGCCACTTCTTTTAACATCTTATCCCGCTTGTACATCAGAAAAGCATAGGCATTCCGGTTGGAACGACCCACACGGCCTCTGAGCTGATACAGCTGGGACAATCCCAGATTGTCCGAATCGTGGATGATCATAGTGTTGACATTGGAAATATCCAGTCCGGTCTCTATGATGGTGGTGGACACCAGCACATCGATCTCTCCGTTAATGAAATCAAACATGATCCGCTCCAGTTCGTGTTCCTTCATCTGTCCATGGGCGTATGCAACGTTGGCTTCCGGCACAAGCTTTGCGATCTGTGCCGCGATATCCGCAATATTGTTCACCCGGTTGTAGACATAGTAGACCTGTCCGCCCCGGGCCATTTCCCGGACAATGGCCTCTCTCACCAGTTCGTCATTGTATTCGCAGACAAAAGTCTGGATCGGCAGTCGGTCATTGGGGGCCTCTTCCAGCACGCTCATATCCCGGATACCGATCAGGCTCATATGCAGTGTCCGGGGAATGGGGGTTGCCGTCAGGGTCAGCACGTCCACGTTTTCTTTTAATTTCTTGATCTTCTCCTTATGGGCCACACCGAAACGCTGTTCCTCGTCAATGATCAGCAGACCCAGATCCTTGAACTTCACATCCGCAGATAATACTCTGTGGGTACCGATCACGATATCCACCATGCCCTTTTCCAGATCCTTCACCGTCTTTTTGATCTCCGATGGCGTACGGAAGCGGCTCATCAATGCGATGTTGATGGGAAAATCCTTCATTCTCTGCACAAAGGTGTTGTAATGCTGCTGTGCCAGAATGGTGGTGGGCACCAGATAGACCACCTGTTTTCCCTCCTGCACAGCCTTGAAAGCGGCCCGGATGGCGATCTCAGTCTTGCCGTAGCCCACATCTCCGCAGATCAGGCGGTCCATGATCCGATGGCTTTCCATATCCGCCTTGGTGTCCGCGATGGCATTCAGCTGATCCTCTGTCTCTTCAAATGGGAACATTTCCTCGAACTCCCGCTGCCACACCGTATCTTTTCCAAAAGCATAGCCCTCGCTCTGCTGTCGGACAGCGTATAATTCCACCAGATCCTTCGCCACGGCGCTGACGGCACTGCGTACCTTCGTCTTGGTGTGTTCCCATTCCTTGCCGCCCAGTTTGTTCAGCTTCGGCTTCTTCGCTGCATCGGCGGAGGCGTACTTCTGAATCACATCCAGTCCGGTGGCCAGAATGTACAGATTGCCGCCGTCCCGGTATTCGATCTTGAGGTAATCCTTGACGACCTTGTCTACCTCTACCTTCTCGATGCCCTTATAGATGCCCAGTCCGTGGGTCTCATGTACCACATAATCCCCGATCTTCAGGTCGTTGAAATCATTGATCTTCTGCCCCTGATAGAGCTTTTTCTTCTTTTTCTTACGCTTCTCCGCTCCGAAAATATCACTCTCGGACAGCACCACGAATTTCAGCCAGGGATACTCAAAGCCCTTGTTCACATGCCCGTAATAGGTCAGGATCTCTCCCGGCTGTACTTCCCTCATGGGGTCTTCTGTGTATACTGCTGTCAGTCCGGCATCCTCGGTGTTCCGCAGATCCTCCGCCAGACGTCTGGCTCTGGTACGGGAACCGGACAACAGCAGCACCCGGTAGCCGTTCTTTTTATATTTTTTCAGATCCTTGACCAGGGCTTCAAAGCTGTTGTTATAAGGGGCGATGTTGCGGGCAGCAATATCCACATGCATTTCTTTCTTGAAATATCCGTACTTGGTCTCCATGGTAGCCAGGGTCACCACGGCATTTTTCTCTAAAGTAGCCGCTACCTGTTCCCCACTGTAGAGAATGTTCATCTGTCCCGGCAGCACATAACCTTTTCTGGCACGTTGTTCCATGCTCTCCCGGAATTCCAGTTCGATGGCATCCGCCTGTTCCTTCACTCTCGCCGGTTCATCGATGTAGAAGACAAGAGAACGCCCCGCCATATCTGACAGCAGTTCCGGCATGGTTACCGTATTTTCATAAAAATAACGGATGTAGCCTTCCAGATTGATCTTACTCTGGAACTCCAGCAGCTGCTCTTTCAATTCGCTGACCTGTGTGGCGATCCTGTGGGCTTCCTCCGGCTGGTGGGCATCCCGGAAGATTTTTTCCTGTTTGTCTGCTTCTTTTTCAAGCTTACTGATGCCCTTGCGGATCTGCTCTTCCGACAGTACAAACTCTGTGGCCGGGTAGACAGTGATGCTTTCCAGCTTCTCAATGGAACGCTGGCTCAGGATGTCGAAGCTGCGGATGGACTCCACCTCATCTCCCCACAGTTCGATACGATAGGGGTTTTCCTCCGTCAGATCAAAGATATCCACAATGCCGCCACGGATGGAGAACTGCCCCGGGCTTTCTACCTGATAGGCTTTCTCATATCCCATAGCCACCAGTCTGGATGCCAGTCTGCTCTCGTCCAGACTGCCGCCCCGCTCGGTGCGGATGATGTCTTTCTCCTCCCACAATACCTGCGGTGTCATCAGTGCCGCATAGGTGGTAACAATGGTGACCGGCTTACCCTCCACGACTCTGCGCAGGGTCTTGATCCGCTCCTGCACCAGCTGATTGCCGTGGATATCCGCCTGGAAAAAGATCAGGTCCTTCGCCGGATACAGCATGACATTTCTGTCATAAAAGCGATATTCCTCGTAGATCTCTTTGGCCTTTAAGTCACTATAAGTAACGATGACCTTGTATTTCAGGCCATCGCTGAGTCCGTAGATCATATGAAGTTTCTGGGAGTCCACACAGCCGGACAGAGCTACGGTTCCTTTTCCCTGTCTGGTCACTTTCCGGATCTCATCATATTCCGCCAGTTCTTTCAGTGGCGCAATCAGTGCCTGCATCGCTTTTTCCTCTTACTATACAACCGTTACGCTTTCTTACTGTTAAAATGGTTCATGGCTGCATCCGCATTCTCAGTGATGATCATACGGATAGCTTCTGCTGCGGTCTTCGCCGCTTCGTCCATGATGTTTCGTTCCTCCGCCGGAAAATGTCCCAGCACGTAGTCTGCCAGATCGAAGTTCTTCGGCTTCTCTCCCACGCCCATACGCACGCGGATAAAAGTATCATGCCCTAACATTTTGATGATATTCTTGAGGCCGTTATGGCCACCGGCGCTGCCTTTTTTGCGGATACGGATCTGTCCCACATCCAGACTGATATCGTCGGAGATCACGATCAGTTCCGCGGTGTCATCCACCTTGTAATAATCCACGATCTCCCGGATGCTCTCACCGCTCAGATTCATGAAAGTCTGGGGCTTCGCCAGGATCACCTTCTGTCCGGCCACATAGCCCTTGCCGATCAGCGCCTTATGCTTACTCTCCATGACGGCGATATTTTCTTCCTCTGCTAATCTGTCTATGACATCAAACCCGATATTATGTCTGGTATTTTCATATTCTTTGCCTGGATTTCCCAGCCCTGCGATAATATACATAGCTTTCTCCTTACTTTCTTGCAATCAATGCGTTAACTTATATTTTCGCATTTTTACGCAGAAAATGCAACTATTGGTTATTTTGCACAAATTTTATTTTCGGGAAAACAGCCAATTTCCGCATGGCATATTTCGTTACTTATTTTCCGAATCTAAAGTATCTATTCCCGGCATTGTATTTTATAATAATAGTGGAGTGTTACCAAAACGGTAAGCGGTTCACCTTTCGCCAAAATGATGACATTTTGAGAGCTTCCAGTATTATTGGAGGTGATACAGATGGGAAATCTATTGAAAGGTACATAAGATGCTGGAAACAATGGTAGGCATTGTCGGTATTGTTGTTACGATCATCAGTATCATCGTAACGCTTATCAGTATCGTACAGACTGCACGGAAACATAAACATCAAAAAAGCAACCGCCCTCGCCAGGAATAGGTTGCTTTCTTGATCTGTAACTAAAAACCAGGTGAACCGTTGCTGTACGGTAACACTCTTTTCTTTTATTATTATCTTAACACTCTCTTTTGATTTCGTCAATAAAATTCACCATTTACAAAAATCCTTGTACCCGGGCTTGACTTTTTCCGGAATACTGATATACTGATAAGGCTGAAACGCCCTGAAATCAAGGCTTTTCGGAAATCCATTCGTGTGTTCGGGACCTTCCACACGTAAATAAAAACTAAAGGAGAAAACAAATGAACAAGAAAGTACTGTACCTCGTACACGGAGCGGTGATCGCTGCTCTCTATGTTGTGCTGACCATGTTAGCCAACGCTCTGGGACTGGCAAATTATGCCATTCAGGTCCGCTTCTCGGAAGCCCTGACCATTCTTCCCGTATTTACCCCTGCTGCCATACCGGGACTTTTCCTGGGATGTATCATCAGCAATACCATGACCGGCTGTATGCTGTTAGACATTATCTTCGGCAGTCTCGCAACCCTGATCGGTGCCTTCGGCACATATCTGCTACGGAATCAGAACAAATGGCTGGCTCCCCTGCCTCCCATCATCGCCAACATTATCATCGTTCCTTTTGTGCTGGCTTATGTCTACCACTTAGAGGGCAGCATTCCTTACTTCATGCTGACTGTGGGTATCGGTGAGATCATTTCCTGCGGAGTGCTCGGCATGCTGTTACGCACCGTGTTACAGAAATACCGCAAATACATTTTTGACGTACAGAAATAAGCGGTCATCCCGCCAAAAAGGCGTCCGGATCCTTTCACAGATTCCGGGCGCCTTTTGCTGTCCACTTGTATTTAATTTTCTATTTTCATATAGGAAATAAAATGATTGCCGTTCTCCGCGAACCATGTTGTAGCATCGTTCATTCCCTTTTTGTACAACTTTCCGGTGGACGGCTCCATGATGACAACGTTGAATTCATTAAATCCGGTCACCAGCACCGCCTCGCCATCCTCCAGGATCGCCAGTACCGGAATATCCTGATTCACATAATACAGTACCGCATCCAGACTACAGCCGCTCAGATCCAGTACCTGTACGCCTGTCATATTTTCTTCCAGAATCTGTATTGCCGTCTTGCCCTGCGCCAGGTCATATTCGGTGTTGCGGGTGATTCCGGCATGCCGCAGGATATTGTCCAGACATACCGTCAGGCTGTTCTTCTGGTCCGTGACACTTTCTTCCTTGATTGCCATGATCTGGTTCCTGCTGACACGATTGCCCTTCAGCCATACCGTAATGCCTCGGTCGTTCGCAACAACCCCGGCGGAATCGTAGGCTTCCTTCACCGCTTTCCCGGGAGCACTGTAAATGCCCTGTACCCCATAAGCATTGTATACATAATATCTGGAAACTTCGCTGACCGCATCCAGTGTCAGTTCTCTTCCGCCCTCAAATACGACCTCCTTCGGATTCAGCACCTTGATAGTCTTGGTATCAATGGTTGTCTTGGTCTGTATCTGCACATATCTCTCATAAATATCAATATCCGCTGTGACTACTTTATTCTGTCCCGGCTCTTCTTCCACATTGTTCATGATCTGGTCATCCAGGATCTCCTGATAGCTGCCGTTCTCAGAACGCTGTATTCTAGACAGGGTGATCTGATTGCCCTCGATGGCGCAATCCACGATGTAGATGCCATCCTGTCCGTATTCCTTCAGATTATCTCCGGAAGAATTGCTGATGCAGACCTTATACATGGGGTAAAAGATCTGTCCGGAATTCTCTGTCCGGATGTCGCTCTCCCTGGCCACGCCGTAGATAATATCTTCTCCCATGAAGCCAAGCGGCCGGATAGCCTCACCGTCCTCCGCCCGGATCACTGTCTGTTCTCCGGTATTCAGATTCCGGACATTCAGCTGGTTGCTGTGGTTGATGTCATCCCCTTCCTGCCATACGATGATCTCATGGTTCTCCGATACCTGAAGGCTGTCATCCTGTCTTATACTTACCAGCTGTTCAGCGCTGCGATTCTCCAGATCCACATCATAGACACCGTTTTCCAGGAAAAAATATACATGCTGCTGTCTGTTCCGGTACAGCAGCTGTTCCATCTCATCCTTCAGCACCGCATAGCTCTTGGAATATGGGATATAGACTTCTTCCTCGATCGTATTCAGCGAATTGTCATAGCTGATGATCTGAATGCCGGTCTCTCCCTCATGTCTTCCGCGATTCATGTAACCATACACGGCAAATTTCACATTACCGCCCTCGTCTACATCCAGGATCTTGATGCCATGATTGTCATACAGAGTCCGCCGGTCGGCATTATCTTTATCATAGAAGGAGAAGATCACTGTCAGTCCGTTGGTAGCCGCATTATAGCTGAGTAACTGCCCCATATCGGAGAACACCACGGTATTGCCATCCGCGCTCTCCATCATATCCACATTTTCATCCGTGATTCCCAGAAGGATCTTGTCATTGGCATACATCCGGGTAGTATCCGGGATCTGTGTCATGGTACGCTCATAATCCAGCAGATACATTCTCTCCGAAGTATATCTGACTCTGTAATACTCTTCGACATTGTAGTATATCTTATTTTTGCCCTCTCCAGTGGATACCACAAAATCCATCAGCAGAGAGGCCACATTCCCACTGATCTGTGTCAGCCGGATGGAAGCCGCGTCCTCCTGGACCGGTTCCAGACTGCCCCAGGTGATCTGCTGAAAGCTGCTGTGAATATTCACTTTATGAAAAGTGCCGTTATCTGTCAGCTTGGAATTCGGTTCCAGATATTTCGTCAGTTCCTTGGCCACTTCCTTGTCGTATAATTTTCCGTGGAAATCTGTCGCAAATTCCAGGATTTCCGAAATATGCACATCATCATTCCATAAAATAGTCGTATAATAATATACCTTCTGTTCCCCTTCCAGTTCCAGGATCAGGGTCAGACTGTATTGTGTATTCGTGTCGATCAGGTCTTTTAACGTAAGGGAAACGGAAAAGCTTTTCCCATTTGCCTTCCATCCGGTGACTTCACTGTTCTCGATCAGCCGGCTGCCGTCGATGCTGCGAACCTCTGTCGAGATCCCCGTAATTTCTCTTCCGAACGTATCCACGGTGAAATTCGCCTGTCTGCCCTCCCCCAGCAGAGTAATGCAGTCCTTCTGGTAAGCCACATCCATCTCCACGGTATTTCCGTGCAGTTCATTGCATGCCACACCGCCGCTTTCCATGGTGATCATAGGCAGAGTGGCCGGAGCCATCTCCATGGTCATATTGTTATGTCCCTGATTCATAATGCTGCCGATGATCAGTGCTGATGCCAGAAATACTACAACACACACGGCAATTCTAATGATCGTTTTCTTCATTCTTGATTCTTCACTCATTCATTATTCAGCAATTTTTCCAGTGTCGGTGCCACATGGAGCAGTTCCTCCACAGTACCGATATCTGCGCTTTTCTTCGGGCGCATACCGTTCTTTTTCACTGCCCGGATCAACAGATTCTTCGGGGTATGTTCCATATCGATGAATTCCAGGATCTGGGTCTCATAGCCCTGTTGTTCCAGCAGATTTGCTCTCAGAGCATCGGTGAGCAGTGCTGCCACGCGCTCCTTGATGATGCCGTATTTTAACACTGGTTTTAAAGGATCACATTTTATCTGCCGATTCAGTTCATGCTGACAACAGGGAACCGCCAGAATGACTCTGGCCCCCCATTTTACCGCCTTGTCTAACGCATAATCTGTGGCAAGGTCACAGGCATGCAGGGTCACCACCATGTCCGCCACATCTGTGCCCTCGTAGGTACTGATGTCTCCCCTCTCGAACTTTAATCTGTCATACCCCAGCTTTTCCGCCAGTTCATTGCAGTGCTGGATCACATCGGTCTTCAGATCCAGTCCGGTCACCTGGATATCTCTATGCTGTAATTCATGCAGATAATAGTACATTGCAAAGGTAAGATAGGATTTGCCGCAGCCAAAATCAATAATGCGGATGGTACGGTCTTTCGGCAGTTCATCGATCACATCCTCGATAAATTCCAGATACCGGTTGATCTGACGGAATTTATCAAATCTCGCCCTGGTCACCCGGCCGTCCGGGGTCTGCACGCCCAGTCCTACCAGGAAATCCACCGGCTTTCCTTCCTCTAAAATATAATGCTTGGTACGGTTGTGAGCCAGTGCCTGCAGTTCCTCCTCTTCAGAAGCAGCCGCCCCCTCCGTCCGCGGTGCCTTGCCACTGTTTTTCACCTTCAGTGTCAGCTTGCCCTTTTTGCTGACCAGAGCGGTGGCCTGCAGGGTCTTCGCTGAGAATTCTCCCTGCCGGAACTGCTCCTGTAAGGCGGTGCAGATCCGGTCCGTCATCTGTTCTGCTGTAAAATTCTCGTGAAACGCCTGAGTTCCTCTGTAAGCAGTCTCCTGGAACAACAGTTCCTCCCGGATCAGCACCGGGCGGATCTTTACCTTCTGGGTCTGTTCCGGATGACGGCTGTTGCTCAGGATAATCTGCTGCAGATCTTTATTCAAAATTTTCTGTAAAAGTATTTTCAGTTCTTCCATGGTTTATCCTGTTTTTCAAATGTTTTGCGCATATTATAGCACGCTTTCCTATAAGAACGCAATCATTCCCCGTCGTCCACCGTGTCTCCTTTTGTAGATCTCATTGCACACCAACACATGGATCAGATCCTTTGATACTTTTTCCGCTTCCTGTTCCAGGATCGTGCTGATCGTATCCGCTATCCGGAACAGACTCAGGCGGTCCGGATATTCATCATAGATCATGCTTCCTTCATAGTCGTATTTGTCCAATATTTCCGCAATTCTGCGCTGACAGCGTCTGACCTCTCCGGGATAGGTCTGCTGCAGATATTCCAGATCATTTAAGATCTCGTTTTCATCCATTCTTCCCGGATAGCCCGGAAGTGTCATAAAAAAAGGCCTTGATACCATATCCAAATGCCTCATGCTTTTTTAT
The DNA here is from genome assembly GCA_003584705.1 of Lachnospiraceae bacterium GAM79. Classification (GTDB taxonomy): domain Bacteria; phylum Bacillota; class Clostridia; order Lachnospirales; family Lachnospiraceae; genus Acetatifactor; species Acetatifactor acetigignens. The sequence continues at coordinate 674,963 of AP018536.1, read as the reverse complement.
AGCATATGCGTAAAAGAAAAAAGAGGTGCTGCGAAGCTTATCGCAGCACCTGAATTCTTGCCATTGCTCTCTGCAATGCCGTCTCTGCCCTGGCAATATCCGTCTCCGGCGTCTTGCTGCGCAGTCTCTCTTCCGCACGGTGCAATGCTGCCTCCGCACGGTTTTCATCGATCTCATTCGGCCATTCGATAATCTCTGCCAGAATGGTAACTCCTTCGGGAAGGATCTCGGCGAATCCGGAATGCAATGCTGCCTCCTTCTCTCCGTCCTTCTCCGTAATATGCAGGATACCCGGCTTCACGATCACCGTCAGGGGAATGTGGCCCGGAAGGACACCAATCTGTCCTTCCGTGGTATTGAATTCTACCATATCCACAATTCCCTCATAGAATACTCTTTCCGGGGTTATGATACGAAGTGTGAATTCTTTATCTGCCATATCTGTACTCCCCTCTCATGCTATGCATGAACCTTTGCCAGTACATCATCAATGCTTCCGGCATTCAGGAAGTAGCTCTCCGGAATATCATCATGCTTACCGTCCAGGATCTCACGGAATCCACGGATGGTCTCGCTGATAGGTACATATTTTCCTTCCAGACCGGTGAACTGTCCTGCCACGAAGAAAGGCTGGGACAGGAATCTCTGGATCTTACGGGCACGGGATACGACCAGCTTGTCTTCCTCGGACAGCTCATCCATACCGAGGATAGCAATAATATCCTGTAATTCCTTATATCTCTGCAGGATCTCCTGTACACCGCGGGCGGTCTCATAATGCTCCTTACCTACGATTCTGGGATCCAGAATGCGGGATGTGGACTCCAGAGGATCCACTGCGGGATAAATTCCCAGTTCTACAATAGAACGGGACAGAACCGTGGTGGCATCCAGATGTGCAAATGTGGTCGCAGGTGCCGGGTCTGTCAGGTCATCCGCAGGCACATAAACTGCCTGTACGGAAGTAATGGAACCGTTCTTGGTGGATGTGATACGCTCCTGGAGCGCACCCATCTCTGTCTGTAATGTAGGCTGGTATCCTACTGCGGAAGGCATACGGCCTAACAGTGCGGATACCTCACTTCCGGCCTGGGTGAATCGGAAGATGTTGTCGATGAACAACAGCACATCTTTTCCGCCCTTGTCACGGAAGTACTCTGCCATGGTCAATCCGGTCAGACCGACTCTCATTCTTGCTCCGGGGGGCTCGTTCATCTGTCCGAATACCATGGTGGTCTTGTCCAATACGCCGGACTCCTGCATCTCGTGGTACAGGTCGTTACCCTCACGGGTACGCTCACCTACACCGGTGAATACGGAATATCCGCCGTGCTCGGTTGCGATATTACGGATCAGCTCCTGGATCAGTACGGTCTTACCTACACCGGCACCACCGAACAGACCGATCTTACCACCCTTCTGATAAGGGCAGAGCAGGTCAACGACCTTAATACCGGTCTCTAGCAGTTCTGTGTCCGTAGACTGCTCTGCGAAGGTCGGTGCGGCACGGTGGATAGGCTCGTAAGACACTCCTGCCGGTACCGGCTTGTTATCAATCGGCTGACCCAGTACATTAAATATTCTGCCCAGGGTATTCTCTCCTACCGGTACGGAAATGGGAGATCCGGTGGCGATAGCCTCCATTCCTCTCACAAGTCCGTCGGTAGTACCCATGGCAATACATCTGACAGTGTCATCACCCAAATGCTGGGAGACTTCCACTACCAGTTCTCCTCCATCTCTGGTAGGGATGCGGATCGCGTCATTGATCTCGGGAAGTTTGCCCTCATCGAAGCGTACATCCAGTACGGCACCGATGACCTGGGTGATCCTTCCTTTATTCTCTCCTGCCATTTCTACCTCTTTCCTGCCCACTATGCGGGCATTTCATAATCAACTCACATTTTGCACTTATGTCCCTGACAGGTTTGTATCATTCCTAAGCAGACCGTAAAGAAACGTCGGCACTTAATGAGCGCTTCAGCGCGAATTTAGTACCGCTACGTTTCGATCCGAGCGAAAGCGTGTCTGCGTGGAAGATACAAAGCCTGTCAGAGAAAAGCAGTGCAAAATATAAATATTAAAGCGCCTCTGCGCCTGCAATGATCTCTGTAAGCTCCTGGGTAATGCTTCCCTGCCTTGCGCGGTTGTACTTCAGTGACAGATCACTGATCATATCCTCCGCATTGCTGGTGGCATTATCCATGGCCTGCATACGGGCACCGTTCTCACTGGCTGCCGCTTCCATCAGTGCACCATAGATCAGACTGGATATATATTTCGGTATGATCATATCCAGTGCTTCCACATCTTCCGGTTCGAAATTCATCAGCGCATCGGCACCCTCTGTGGATGCACCCGCCTCTGCATCATATTCCACGGGCAGAAGCTTCAACAGCTTCGGCTCGTGGCTCACCGTGTTCTTGAAGTGTGTGTATGCCAGATAAATCTCGCCGATCTCTCCGGCTGCAAATGATGTCAGCAGTTTGTCCGACAGAAGCATTGCTTCGGCATATGTGGGCTCTTCGATGACCTCCGGATAGGATTCCTTCACGGTATATCCCTTTCTCTCCAGAATCTCCCGGCCCTTATTACCGATGGCATAGACCACAACGTCTTCTGCCTTCCACTCCTCCTGTCCAGTGATCAGCTTGGCCACATTGGAGTTGTAACCGCCTGCCAGACCTCGGTTGGAGGTGATGACAATGACCGCCTTTTTGGGGGAAGCCCCCGGAACGAGATACTTATGTTCCAGATGACCTACCCTGGACAGGATATTGTTTACGGTATCATACATACAGTCAAAATACGTCTGAGAACGTTCTGCACCTGCTCTGGCTCTCTGAAGCTTTACCGTAGATACCAGCTTCATGGCCTTGGTGATCTGCTGTGTGCCCTGAATGCTGGTCTTACGGCGCTTGATATCACGCATTGATGCCATAGTTACCTCTCATTCTGCCGTATATCACGGCTGACACACTTATTTCAGAAACTCTGCCTTGAAATCATTCAGTGCCTTCACAAGCTTTTCTTCCGTAGCATCGGAGATCACCTTTTCCTCAGCGATGGCTGCAGGAATCTCGGGATGCTTCGTATCCAGATAATCGAAGAACTCCTTCTCAAATCTGGTAATATCCTCTACAGGCACATCCAGCAGGAATCTCTTGGTTACTGCGTAGATGATGATGACCTGATATTGTACCGGCATAGGCTGGTACTGAGGCTGCTTCAGCACTTCTTTGATCCGTTCGCCCTGTGCCAGCTTCTCCTTGGTATCCGCATCCAGTTCGGATCCGAACTGTGCGAAGGAAGCCAGCTCTCTGTACTGGGCAAGCTCGGTACGGATAGGTGCTGCGATCTTCTTCATAGCCTTGATCTGTGCGGCACCACCTACACGGGATACGGACAGACCTGCATTTACCGCAGGACGGAAACCGGAGTTGAACATTTCTGTCTCCAGATAGATCTGTCCATCGGTAATGGAAATAACGTTGGTAGGGATGTATGCAGATACATCGCCTGCCTGGGTCTCGATGATGGGAAGTGCCGTCAGGGAACCTCCGCCGTATTCGTCGCTCATGCGGACTGCACGCTCCAGCAGTCTGGAATGCAGGTAGAATACGTCACCGGGATATGCTTCACGTCCGGGCGGACGACGAAGGAGCAGGGAGAGTGTACGGTATGCGGTAGCATGTTTGCTCAGGTCATCATATACCACCAGTACGTCTTCTCCGTTCTCCATCCACTCCTCACCGATCGCACAACCGGAATAAGGAGCGATATACTGTAAGGGAGCCAGGTCACTTGCCGTGGATACCACAACGGTGGTATAAGCCATGGCACCGAACTCCTCCAGTGTTTTTACGATATTAGCCACGGTAGATGCTTTCTGACCGATAGCTACATAGATACATTTTACATTCTGACCCTTCTGGTTGATGATCGTGTCGATCGCAATAGCGGTCTTACCGGTCTGACGGTCACCGATGATCAGCTCACGCTGACCTCTTCCGATGGGAACCATGGAGTCGATTGCCTTGATACCTGTCTGGAGCGGCGTGTCTACGCTCTTACGAGTGATTACACCACTTGCCACACGCTCAATCTTACGGAATTTGTCAGTCTGTATGGGGCCTTTACCATCAATAGGCTGTCCTAAGGAGTTCACTACTCGTCCAAGCAATGCGTCTCCTACGGGAACCTCTACCACACGTCCGGTGGTCTTGACGATATCACCCTCTTCGATATTGCTGGCACTTCCCAACAATACGACACCGACATTATCTTCTTCCAGATTCAGCACCATGCCATATACATCGCCGGGGAACTGTAACAGCTCACCCTGCATGGCATTTTCCAGTCCATGTACACGAGCGATACCATCCGCTACCTGAATGACGGTTCCGACATCGGATACATCCAGCTGGGAAGAATATCTTTCGATCTGTTCCTTAATGACGGAACTAATTTCTTCTGGTCTTAAATTCATGGATCTGTCGCACCTTTCTTTCAGCCGGTCATCCCAGCTGAATATTTAATAATTGTTTCTTCATATCTTCCAGTTTGGTCCGGATACTGCTGTCCACCACCCGGTCACCCACCCGGATCACCATTCCGCCGATCAGCGTCGGATCCACATGGTAATACACATCAAAGGTCTGATAGGAAGTCGTAGCCAGCAGCTTATTTTTCACTGCCTGCTTCTGGGCCTCCGTCAGCTCCACTGCGGTATCCACATATGCGGTTCCCATCTTTTCAGATTCTCTGACCAGTTCGGTAAAATAAGCAAAGATTGCCTTTAATGAGCCGTAACGTTCCTTGGTCACCACGATCTTCAGAAACTCTGTCAGATCATCACTGACTCTGCCACGGAAGACCTGTTCCACCATGGAAAGTTTTTCCTGTTTGGGGATTCCGGGATGTTTCATCAGCTTGTCAAAATCCGGATTGTCTTCCAATATTTTCTCAAGCTGTGCGGTCTCATTCATCAGCTGGATCGCATTTCCATGGTCGACTGCCGCTTCGAAAAGGGCTTCTCCATAGACTTTGGAAACTAATTTTGCCATGTATCCTCACCCATTTCCTTCAGCGTCTCTTCGATCAGGCTGTTCTGTCTGGTGGTATCTATGGAAGCGCCTACCAGCTTACCTGCCATGACAGATGCCACGGATACGATCTCCTGTTTGATCTCATCGGACATTTTCTGCTTTTCCAGTCTGGCTTCTTCCTGTGCTCTCGCCAGGATTCTGGCTGCCTCTTCCTTGGCCTGTGTGACGATACGCTCCTCGTTCTGAAGAGCCCGTCTTCTGGCATCACTTAAGATGTCCTCCGCCTCTTTGTCGATGTCTTTCAACTTCGCCTCATACTGTGCCTTCAGTTCTGCGGCCTTTTCCTGATTGTCCTTTGCCTCTTCCAGTTCTCCCCTGATCTTCTCTTTACGATCATTTAAGAACTTTCTGGCCGGATTGAACAGAAAATAGCTGAGTGCCAGGAACAATACGAAGATGGCAATGATCATCAGGCAGGAGTCTGCCAGCAGCTGCCAGTCCAGGTCAAACAGTCTTGACATGGTCTCGCCTTCTGTTAATAGTATCATTTTCATCCGCATTCCTTTCGTTTAATCAGGGAAGTAAGGGCTTTACGAACAGCAGCAGCATAGCGATCAACAGACCGTACAGACCGGTGGTCTCGGCAACTGCCTGTCCCAATAACATGGTAGAAGTGATCTCGGACTTTGCTCCGGGATTACGTCCTACTGCTGCAGCAGCGTGTCCTGCTGCGATACCCTGGCCTACACCGGGTCCGATACCGGCAATAACTGCCAGACCAGCACCGATTGCAGAACAGCCTAAGATAAAGTTTTCATTAAAATCCATAGTAAATCCTCCTATTATTGAGATTCTTATCAGAATCTTTCTAGCATAGTTTCAGATAGCCATACCTGAACAGTACAGCTTTAAGCGTCTCCTCTTGCATTGGCAATGTAAGTCATGGTCAGCATACAGAATACGTATGTCTGGATGGCTCCGGAGAACAGGTCAAAGTATACATGCAGTGCTGCGGGCCACGCTGTAGCGATCACACCCAACAGTCCGTAGATCAGTGCCATCATTACCGTTCCGGACAATACGTTTGCGAACAGACGTAATGAAAGGGAAATCGGTACTGCGATCTCACTGATCAGGTTAATGGGCAGCCAGATCGGCAGCCAGGGGGGCAGCGGGGAACACATGCCTCCCCAGATTTCTTTCGGCTTCTGGTACTTGAACTGATTGTAATGGATCAGCAGGAAGGTCAGAACACCGAGAGGCAATGTCACGCCGTAGTCCGCTGTGGGGGGACGCAGGCCTAACAGACCGGAAATATTGCTCACCAGAATGAAGATGAAGATCGTTCCGATGTAGTTGTAGAACTTCGGTGCGGCCTTGCCCATGGGAGCATCCACCATGGCATCCAGCTTCTCCACGATCAGCTCCACCACATTCTGAAAACCTTCCGGCACTTCTCTGGCTTTGGCCATCTGGCGGTTGGCAGCAATGGCAAAACCAATGATAAGCAACATGACGATCAGCACACACACATGTGTGGTCGTTATCCATACCTCATGGCCGAAAAAGGAATACTTAAACACGCCATGTATCATAAAGTCGATATTGTCGGCACCGGATAACAGAATTCCATGTTCCATTGTTTCACCTCCTTATTGTTTATTCTGTTGTTCCTCTGTCACTTCTCCATCCTTCGGGGCTTCCGCTTCTTCCGCAGTCTGCGGAGCAGTTTTGTCTTCCGCAGTCTCCTCCGGCATCGCCTGGGGTATCGGATCCGTCTCGTGGAACAGTTTATTGCATAATTTATGGGTAAGCGGCTGTAGAAATGCCGTTACTTTCATACATATAACATAGGTGAAAAAGAAAATCAGAGGATTCATCACTCCGGTCTTCATCATCACCAACAGGAAAAAAATCAACATGACATATCGTAAGATATAGGCACGGATGATCATTTTCGTAGCAGTCTTCTCGGGCTGGTCCAATGCCCGGTCCAGGGAACGGTACATATGATATGTGGAGACCAGCGCCAGCAGAACGCCAAACCACAGACTTTTGGCATACATTGCTTCATCCCTTGCAATAAATGCTCCTATGATCTGCGCTGACACTCCCAGGAACAAGATCCCCAGATCCATCTCCAGAACCGTTCTATTTATCTTTTTTAGTGTGTTTATCATCGCCGTCTTCATAAATTGTCCTGGCCATCCGGTATACATTCTGCCCTCCGGCCACAGCTCCCATACAGAAAAGCAGGATCATCCAGAAGTCCGTTCCGAAATGTTTATCCAGCCAGATGCCGGCTGCGGACATCAGGCAGATCGGTACCAACATATTGATACCAAATTGCATGATCAGTGTGATCGCCCGAAACACCTGTCTGTCGTAGGGTTTCTTTTTTCTTGACACTGTGTCCTCCTGTGTTGATTTCTGCTCTCAGCATTTATTTTTGTACATTTTTGAAAATATTTTCCCACTGCAGGGCAAACCTATAGTCATTATAACGAAATCTTAACATGATGTCCAGTAAAATCCCCCTGTCTAAATGGTAAAAAATCTATAAAATCCTGTGAAAAAAAGATTGACTTGAAATCTCTCCGGAAGTACTATTTGAGTAACTATTCAGTGACTTTACACCCTTATAGAAAGAAGGATGACGCGAATGAAGACTACAGACATCAAAAGACAGCTGCGGATCCGTATTGCCACCCCTGAGGATGCTGCAAGGCTGGTTGCCATTTATGCCCCTTATGTGGAAAATACCTCTATTACCTTTGAGTACATCGTTCCTTCCGCAGAAGAATTTGCGGACCGGATCCGTCACACTCTTACCCGTTATCCTTACCTGGTGGCTGAACTGGACGGGGAGCCGGCAGGATATGCTTACGCATCCGCTTTTAAAAGCCGCGCTGCTTATGACTGGTCTGTGGAGACTTCCATCTATGTCAGCCGGGATCTTCGAAGCAGCGGTGTCGGCAGTCTGTTATACGAAAAGCTGGAGGAATACCTGACCGCACAGCACGTCTGCAATGTCTGTGCCTGCATCACCTACCCCAATCCTCCCAGCATCGCCTTCCACGAAAAGCATGGTTATAAAACCGTGGCACATTTTCACGCTTCCGGTTACAAGCAGGATGCATGGCATGATATGATCTGGATGGAGAAGACGCTGTGTCCTCACACGATCCCTCCCAGGCCTTTTATCCCGTTTCCGGAACTGTGGCCGTTGTAAAGCACACCGCACAAAGGAGAAACTCTATGAGCAACGAACTTCAGATCTACCGTAAACGGCTGATCCCGGAAGAATGCATTTTATTAAAGGATGATATTATCGTCGAGCAGAACGAAGACTACATTCTGACCAAATGGAAGACCTTGAATCCCAAGACCACGTTTTCCCACGGCTGTTCCTGCTATTATCTCAAGGAAGGCTTCAAGATCAGCAAGTTCTACCGCCATGACGGTTCTCTGCTGTACTGGTACTGCGATATTGTGGAATATACTTCCCGACCGGAAGATAATTCCCTGATCGTCACGGATCTGTTGGCTGACATTATCCTCTATCCCGATGGAAGGATGCATGTCGTGGATCTGGACGAGCTGGCCGAGGCTCTGGAAAAGGGGCTGATCACCCAGGCTCAGATGAGTGCCTGCCTGCGCCAGCTGAACAACCTGATCACCATTATCTACCGGGACAAGTTCGACAGGCTGCAGAATCCGTTGGATAGGAGCGGTCTGTAGCTGCAGTGCTTACTTTTTGCTCCCTGGTCAGAACTATTCAGAGTAACACATTCGCATAATAAATGAGAGCATAGGCTCTTACGGACACAAGTGTCCGACGAGCTTCTGCTCTCACTTACTTTACTCTGAATAGTTCAGCAGGTTTCCGATGCAGTGTCCCAGAATCGTCAACAGTGTAATATCTTCATCCGACCACTTACGGTTGCGGTTGAACACATCATAGTTCACGATCACATTCGGCACTCCCTCTTTGCGGGAAAGACATTGCAGGGAAGCACCGATCTCCTGCTTCTGCATCACAGCAAATGCCGCCGGATCCTGGAATCTGAGTTTCAATGTGTTGGATTCTATAAAATTATCATCATCCCCGAATAGCGCAAGATACTTCTCATCTTCAAAAAGTCCTCTTCCATCCGGTACTTCTACCATGTAATTACCATTCCGGCATACCAGCTGCGCTCCCGACTCTGAATAAATCGTGATTCCATCCAGATCGAAGAGACTGCGGATCTGCTGCAGACGTTCTTCCTTTTTTACAATGGAGTTCACACCGGATACACACAGTTCGGTGATCATCTTCGTGATGACTTCCCGCTTTTTCTCCTTAGATACCACATAGGCCATAGCCATGTTCTGCATATCGTCGCTTTCCAGCCTGCCGTGAAGTCTCTCTTCATAGATGATATGGCGGTTCTTGCCTTTTTCCTTGGCCAGATAGAGTGCCTTATCCGCCTTGCGCATCAGTTCCTCGTATTCGCTTCCATCTACCGGATACTCCGATACGCCGATAGAAGCTGTCACATGGGTCTTCGGATCAAATGCCAGAGCAAATTCCTTCGCAATGGTCTTCAAAAGTGTCTTCAGCTGTTCTCTGGTCTCCACTTTCTCCAATAGGATCACATACTCGTCTCCGCCGAATCGTCCGATCACGCCCCGCTGTCCCACCAGCACCTGCATGATCTCCGCCACTCTCCGGATGACCTGGTCACCAAAAATATGTCCGTAGGTATCATTGATATGTTTGAAATCATCAATATCAATGATCACCAGCCATCTGGTACTATGATCCTTGCGGTTCAGCTGTTCGATGGTGTACTCTGTCCATGCCCGCTTGTTCAGCAGACCGGTTCCGGCATCTCTGGCTGCCGGAGTCAGATAATAGGCTTCCTTCTCCCGGTTTCTGTCCGGGGTTATGATGCCCGCTACCATATCACGCTTCTTCGGGATCCGTGCGCCTTTGACCTTCCATATTCCCTTGTCCTCCTGCCCGCTGACGAATTCCATCTCGAAGAAATCGTCCTCGTTACGCAGATGTGCGCAAAAGGTCCGCAGCTGATCTTCCAGTCTGGAAATATCACTGCCCTCATGTGCCTGTTCCACATCCCGGATCAGCGCATTCATAGGCCCTTCAAACTGGTTCATGGCCCGCTCGTTGACATATTTATAGACCGTAATACTGTCCTGTTCGATCAGATATTCAAAAAAGTAAACATCTTCCAATGTCATAAAATGACGGTACTTCAGAATGCTCTGCTCCAGTCGTAAATTCCGGTTCTCCAGATCATGAATATCTGAAACGGTGATCTGATACAACGGAATCCCGTTCTCCGTCTGTTCACTCTGTTCCAGACGCAGATACACATTCCTTACACTGTCCTTCAGATTGTGAAGCACCGTGATCAGTTCCAGCGGTTGGAACGTATCCGCCTCCACTGCTTTTTTCAACAGCTCCCCGTCTTCCGGCAGAAGCAGTTCACTCACCGGCCGGAAAGAATTCTCCCCTACGAATTCATAGAAAAATTCCGACGCCTTGGCTGCTACCAGATCCTGCCTTACGAAGATCTTCCAGTCCATGATTCTATTTGCATAACCCTTTTGTTCTACGCTGTTGAGTCTCATAGATTTTCGCTTTCGTTTAATAAAATACGTGTCCGCCGATATTGATACCTGTCAGTCCTTCCACCGGTGTGCGGAAATATACACAGTTTCCTACATTGGTCACACCGGACATAGCCTCGTCTGCCGCCTGGTAGCAACGGCTGGTGGCTTTATTGGTGGCCAATGCCAGTTCCAGACGTCCGCTGGCCACCGGTGAGAACTGTTTGTTCTGATAGATCACTCCTACCACTGTGTTGGGATAAACAGAACTTCTGACACGGTTGATAACCACACTGGCTACCGCCAGCTGACCGTCATAGGGTTCTCCGCCCGCTTCACAATAGATCAGATTTGCCAGCAGATAACGGTCTCCCTCTTCAAAGGAGATATCCGAAATGTCCCGCCAGGTTGCGTTTGCCGCCTTCTGGGACATGGCGATCTCTTCTGCCAGTTTTTTCCGGAGTGTTTCCAGATTTTCTTCTTTTTGTTTGATCTCCTGTTCATATGCCAGGGCTCTCTGCTCTGCTTCCGAAATATCCCCGGCATATTTTGCAATGCTGTTAGATGTCTGGCTGATCAGACCGGACACCTTGCTTTTCTCGGCTTCCGCTGCCACCTTCAGACTATCCAGCTCCGTTTTCTCTGCCTGCAGTCTCGCCTCTTCCTCTTCGATCAGCTTGCGGTTCTCTTCGAATTCCTGCAGTTTCTTCTGGTCATAAGCGGCGATCCGTTCGAAAAAGTCAGCGGCATTCAACAATTTATCAAAACTCTGTGCGCTCAGAAGTGCATTGATATAGCTGGTCTCATTCCGTTCGTACATATCCCTGACTCGGATCACCATGCATTCGTACTGCCATTCCTCTGTAGCTTTTGCCTCTTCCAGACTGGCCTGTGTGTCTGCGATCTCCTGTTCTTTCTCCGTGATCTGTCGTTCCAGATCCGCCAGGTTATCGCTGACTTCCGTCAGCTGACCGTTCAGATTATTCAGTTGTCCCTTGAGGGAATTCTGTTCTCCCTTCAGGTTCTCCAGATTATCATTTTCCTCATCCAGCTGATTCTGCAGGTTGTTTTTCTCTTCCTGCTCTTTCTGAATCTGCTGCCAGGTACTGCTGGTAGCTTCCACTTTGATATCTTCTGAAGAAAAGGCTCCTGCAAGGATCACTGCTGTAAGCAGCACAGCTGTCTTCTGTAGGCGCTTCAACCGTTTTACTCCTTTTATCTGTTGCTTCAGACCTCGATGCGTATCATGCGGCCCGTCTTACGGTACTGCACGTAATTCACTCCGGCCGCGTCAAACATCCGCTTGGCTGCCCGGTTGGACGGAGTTCCCGCATACTTATCGCTGTCATATACCACCGTGCGGATCCCCGCCTGGATAATGGCTTTCGCACATTCATTGCAGGGGAAAAGAGAGACATACAGCTTCGTCCCCTCCAGGGAACCGCCACGATAATTCAAAATAGCATTCAGTTCACTATGTGTTACAAAGGGATACTTTGTCAGATTCCTGTCATTGTCGTTCTCCCTCTCCCAGGGGAACTCATCGTCGGAACAACCCTTGGGGAAGCCGTTGTATCCCATGGACAGGATCTTGTTGTCCGGGCTGACAATGCAGGCTCCCACCTGGGTATTCGGGTCCTTGGACCGCATTCCAGACAGGTGGGCCACCCCCATAAAATATTCATCCCAGCTGATATAATCGCTGCGTTTGGCACTCATGGGTGTCTCCTTTATTTGGTACCGAAAATACGGTCTCCTGCATCTCCCAGTCCGGGAACAATGTATCCATGATCATTCAGCTTCTGATCCAGTGCTCCGATATAGATATCCACATCCGGATGTGCTTCCTGCATAGCTTTTACACCTTCGGGTGCAGCGATGATGCACAGCAGACGGATGCTCTTGCAGCCCTTGTCCTTTAACAGCTGGATGGCTGCGATGGAAGAACCGCCGGTAGCCAGCATGGGATCTACCACGAATACCTCACGCTCTGCACAGTCTGCAGGCAGCTTGCAGTAATATTCTACAGGCTTTAAGGTCTCAGGATTGCGATACAGGCCGATATGTCCTACTTTTGCAGCAGGGATCAGGGATAACATACCGTCTACCATACCCAGACCTGCACGCAGGATAGGTACCAGTGCCAGCTTTTTACCCTTTAACTGCTTCACGGTGGTCTTGCAGATAGGGGTCTCGATCTCTACTTCTTCCAGAGGCAGATCCTTGGTTGCTTCATAACCGATCAGCATTGCGATCTCGCTGATGTTCTGTCTGAAGTCCTTGGTACCGGTCTCCTTTCTGCGGATGATTCCAATCTTCTGCTCGATTAAGGGGTGATCCATAACTACTACTTTTGACATATTGTTGTCCTCCTGTGTTTTGTATTTGTTATAATGGTATTTCGTTGTTCGTGTCTGTGTAATGCATTAAACCTCTTCGATCAGGCTGATTCTGCGGCTGTGTCTCTCTTCTCCGGAAAAAGGTGTATTCAGGAAAGTCTCCACGATCTCCAGCGCCAGGTTCTCACCGACAATGCCTGCACCCATTGCCAGCATGTTGGCATCGTTGTGCAGTCTGGTCATCTTCGCCGACAGAGGATCGGAGCAGAGTGCGCAGCGGATCCCCTTTACCTTGTTGGCAGAAATGCTGATACCGATACCGGTGGTGCAGATCACGATACCCTTCTCGCAGGTACCGTCTGCCACAGCCCTTGCCGCTGCATGTCCGAACACAGGGTAATCGCAGCTTGCCTTGCTGTCACATCCCATATCCTGATAAGGAATGTTCTTCTCCTCTAAATATTTCTTTACTCTTTCTTTCAGATCATATCCGCCATGATCACTTGCGATTGCTATCATTTTCCTTCTCCTCGTATTTTCTGTTTAAAGTTTTACTACTTTATGGCCCGCTGCTTTCAACAGCCGGTTCATAATGGCCTGTCCGAAGCCTTCCGTGGAAAATCCCTCGGAATAGATCTTTGTCACACCTTCATCATCGAATTCTCTCAGAATAGTGTACAGATGTCTGGCGATACTGTCCTCATCCTTACGGCTGCCGACACTTTTCACCACATCTGCTATATAACCGGACAGCATTTCTTCGGTTCCGATGATTCCGGTCTTCTCTCCTGCGGTATGATCTGCTGCCGCAGCCCGGTTAATATACTCCCTTACCTGCCCCGGGGTTCCCTCTACGATGGTGAGTTCTCCCCTGGGTGCATAATGTCTGTACTTCATTCCGGGGGCCTTGGGTGCCTGTCCGCTGTCTGCCCGCAGGATCGTGGTGTCCGTATCCACTGTTCCCAGCACTGTGCTCAGTTTCTCCTGGGTAATGTATCCGGGCCGCAGGATCTGTGGCGGTGTCACCGTCAGGTCAATAATGGTGGATTCCAGGCCAATCCCCACCTCACCGCCATCAATGATGGCATCGATCCGCCCCATCATATCTTCTTCGACATATTTTGCCACTGTGGGACTGGGCTTGCCGGAAGTATTGGCACTGGGCGCCGCAATATATCCCCCGCTGTATTTGATCAGCTTCTGCGCCGCCGGATGCGAGGGCATACGGATCGCTACCGTATCCAGACCACCTGTGGTCTCATAAGGCACCGCGTCTGATTTCGGCAGGATCATGGTCAGGGGACCCGGCCAGAAAGCATCCGCGATCTTCCGTGCCTCTTCCGGTACCTCCTTTGTAATCTTGTAAATGTCCTCAAACCGATAAATATGAACGATCAGTGGGTTGTCGGACGGTCTGCCCTTTGCCGCATATATTTTCTGGGAAGAAGAAGGATTCAGTGCATCTCCCCCCAGCCCGTACACGGTCTCGGTAGGGAAAGCCACCAGTCCTCCCTGCTGCAGGATTGCTCCCGCCGCCCGGAGTTTCTCCTCATCTTCTTCGCTGACGGGGCCCTCTCCGGGACGAATCTTTATGATCTCAGTCTCCATGTTTTTACCTTCTGTGTTCTAAATTGCATTTGGATATAGTATATCATATCCCCGGTCAAATGGAAAGATTATTCCTCTCCTGTCTGCCGGGATGTTGTGTGTACAGAATAAACGGTCCATCCGACCAGCAGCGGAATCACCGCCACGGTCGGCAGTTCATAGCGGATTGCATTGGACATGGGGGATGCCAGGCACACCAACACGTTTATAAAGCTGGGAACCAGCAGTATCAACGCACTGTATCTTTTCTTTTTCCACAGGAAAAATGCCAGCACTACCAGAATCCAGGTATACAATCCCGGAGTACACAGATACTTGATCAGCGGCAGCCGCATACTGAGGAACCAGATCTGCAGCAGAAACTCCGATGTCTGAATGGGAAATGTATGATGAATTCCCTGTTCCTGCGCATATTCCGGATACTCCAGCTGGATCCAGGCCTCTATGTTCTGTTCCACCGGTGCCAGATAGCCATAGCCCTTGTTGACAAATGCCGCCACATAGCATCCCGGATGCTTGAAAAACATCTGCACCCATATTTTCATGTAGGGCCCCAGGTCTCCGCCTCGATATAATATTTTAATGGGATCCGAAATCCGGGGTTCATAATTTTTCATAGCATCAAAGTTCAGGGTATCATTGATCACCTGTCTCTCATATTCCGTAACCTCATCTTCGTATTCGCAGACATATCTCGCCGTCTGCTGGAACGGTACGCTCAGCCCCTCGGAAGCTGCCGGTTTTCCCACATCGATCAACGCTCTGTATCCCACCACCGTGATCAGTTCATAGATCACCACAGTTGCCAGCAATACCAGGAATGCCTTCCTGCGTTCTTTGCCTTTCAGATAAATTGCCAGCAAAAGCAGTGCCGGAACAATCGCATAGATCCCGTTATTTCTAAGCAGGCAGGATAATACACTGAATACAATCAGTCCCGCCGCATCTTTCCCGCCACATTCCTTCTTTTTCAGTATCGACATCAGATATACTGCCTGTAACACCGTCATTTCCGCATACAGCAGATCTTTCTCAAACCATTGGGCATAGGTTCCCCAAAAAGGTGTCAGGGCGAAAAGCAGGATTCCCACGGCACACCATTTCCATGAAATTCCCAGCTCCTGCAGTTTTTTCATGCTGAGGGAAAAAGCATAGGCCCCTACCAGTGTCTGCAGCAGGCAATACAGGAAAAAGCCGAAATTGGCATCTGCAATGGTTCTTCCCAGCACAAAACAGATTCCCATAATTGCGGAGGAAAATGGCGGATGTGCCGCTCCCCAGTCCTGTTCACCCAGAAACTGTTTCAGTTGCACCAGACCGTCCCCACTGGTAGTTCCCGGATAATTTAGCAGGATCCAGAACAGCCAGCTGAAGGCTATTACAAAAAAGCCCACCATCTGTAGGTGCTTTTTGCCCTGCTCTGCGGGTAATTCCACATGCTCCAGCCCAAAATATACCAGGCGCAATACCAGATACAATAACACTGCAAACCCCAAAACGCAGAACGTGGATAATAGTATCTGAAAAGAATTGCCCCACAGGAAAATGGCAGAATCATATTTCTTAAAGCTGATACATACTATAAGAAGGAATGACAGAATAACAGAAAGCACCAACGTTGCCACATCTGTCTTCGCCTCTCTTTTCTTCACTTCCTTAAGCATTACAAATACTGCCGCAGCCGTTAACAGATCTGTATAATCCAGCACCGTAAATGCTCCGCACAGTTTATTCAGCCCATTGACAAGATTCGAATCCACGTATCCTCCCAGGCAGACTTCAAATGTACATTGCAATGCCAGTGTCACGATCACGGTCAACAGAACATTTCTTATTTTTTGATATCGACTCATTTTCTCTCCCGTAACTTTATAAAATTCTGTCATAACATACAAATCCTATATTATCATAATAACACTGTGTATACAACTCGTGCCTTTATTTTGTATTTCCCGTTTCAATCCTTCTGTATCCCGTTAATGTACTGTAAAATTCCTTTGTGGATCGACCATGCCACTCTGTCCTGATAGGCCTCGTCACACAGTTTTCCCGCCTCTGCCGCATTGGACAGGAAGCCGCATTCCACAATAACGATGGTTCCTTTGGTTTTTTTCAAAAGATAATAGCTGTCGTTGGGCTTGATCTGCCGGTGGTTCTCCGGATCCAGATCCTGGACCAGCTGTGTCTGGATCAGCCCTGCCAGTTGTTCCCCTCCGCTGCTGCCATTATAATAGAAGACCTGCGCTCCGTGCACATACTCTTCCGGATAGCTGTTCTGATGGATGCTCACCGTGAGAACCGGATCCGTCTGCTCAATCTTTTCGATCCGGCGTTTCATATCCTGCACTTTCTTATTGGGAGCAGATGCATCATACAATCCATCCTCCGTCTCTCTGGTCAGCACCACCCGGATTCCGTCTGCCTCCAGATACTGTCTCAGTTTCTGTGTGATCCGAAGATTGATATCCTTCTCCGGTGCTCCGTTGATACCAATCTTCCCCGGGTCATCCCCGCCATGGCCGGCATCGATCACTACCGTCGGTATTCCGTCCGTGTCCGCATTATTCCCCTGCAAGGCATTCACGACATTTACCGTTTCCACATATGTCGCCGTTTCCCTGCCAAGTATCGCCATAGACATAAGCAACAGGCATACCATCACCGCCCTTAACACTTTCTGTTCCATCCCTGTTCTCCGGTGTCTCTTTTATTCTATATGATTTTATATGCCTTTTTCTCTGGAAATATCTTCCGAAAATTAAGAAATCCTTTTGTTTTAAACTATTGCATCCCCTTACTACTTCAGCGTATAATACCATTATGAAAATAAGCAAAAAAACTCTTTCTATCATTTTATTTGTTCTGGCGGGAATTTGTGTTCTTGCTGCAGTGATCCTGTTGGTAAAAGGGCGGATCGAAGACCGGCGTATGGAGGAAGCGCTGGATGAATTGCGCCCGACGCAGTCCGTGGAGACCACGCAGGCACCTTCCACAGTCGAAGGTGAGCCGACCGTTACCGCCTCCCCGGAACCGTCCACAGAAGAGACCCCGGCTTCCACCGAGGAGTTCGAACGAGTGGCCAACCCTTATTCCGACAGTTTTCTTGCCAACAAGGATATGGCGGCCTGGCTGCAGATTCCGGGCACCAATATCGATTATCCGGTAATGTGGACTCCGGAAGATGAGACCTATTATCTCTACCGTGCTTTTGACGGCAGCGAAAATAAAAACGGCTGTCTGCTCCTTGACGATGAGAGCTGTGTAGATCCTCTGACCACGAATCTTATCATTCACGGTCACAATATGAAATCCGGTGCCATGTTCGGCAATCTGACCGATTACGAGAATCAGGATTTCTATAAGGAACACAAAAACATTATCCTCTATACCGAAGAGTGTCAGCGCAATTACGAGATCATTGCTGTCTTTCGCTCCCAGGTCTACCGGAAAACAGATCAGGTATTTAAGTTCTACAAATTTTTCCAGGCGGATACGCAGGAAGAATTTGATGACTTTTATAACAATATCAAGCAGTTATCCCAGTATGACACCGGTGTCACCGCAGAGTTCGGAGATCATTTTCTGACACTGTCCACCTGCGTATACCATGTAGAGCAGGGCCGGTTCGTAGTCGTTGCCAAAGAAGTAGAACCCGGTGATCACTACCTTCCCATACAGGAATAACTCACAGACAATCAGGAGGTTTTCTTATGAAGAGACTTAAAAAATTTGTCACACTGTTCACGCTGGCTGCCGTATGCTTTGCTATTCCCGGTCTGGGAAAGATCACTGTAAAGGCTGCGGAGCCCACCACCTATGTTCTGAACTATTCCGACAGCAGTTCCGAGTGGAGATACAAGGAAGCATCCAGCTGGTCCGCAGAAGTTCAGGACCGCGAGTTGTATTATCTGCAGCAGAATATCAAAGACGGTGACTATATTGTCATCGACAACGATGTGGAGAACAATGCCCTGGCCCTCAAGGTTTCTGTCCGTCTGGGCAACCTGACCTTCAAGAATACTGTTGGTGTTCCCGTAGTCTATGCCAACGGCTATGACAGTGTCTATTTCCTGAGCGGTACCTCCGGTGCTGTCAACGGTGATGTATCTCATGCCTATGTATATGGCGATGCCAAGGCAAATTTCAACAGCAATGTAGACACTCTGGAAATGATCGGCCTGACAGATGATAAATCCAATAATCTGCATGCCACCATCAACGGTGTCGGTACCGTCAATCATCTGATTGCCAAAGACAACCGTGACCAGAGCGTTTTCTATGAGGCCTACAGTTTCGCCGCAGGTAAGCTGGCCATTGAAGACGGATCCCTGAAGACCGAAGCAAAGTATTACAGCACCACCGCTCCCGCTCCCGCTGCTGCCGCAGAAGCAGCTCCTGCAGCTACCGAGCAGCCCACACAGACCACAGCTCCTGCACAGGCCACACAGAACAGTACTTCTTCCGAATATGACAACGTTCCAAAGACCGGTGAAAATTCTGCAATGTTCTGGCTTCTGGGTGCCGCAGTTGTATGCATGGCCGGAGGCTATACCATCCGCAGAAAGAACGTACAGGAAGCGGAATAAAGTTTTCGGCAGCAATAAAGCCCAGTCCCTTGCGGGACCGGGCTTTTACTATGTTATTCTGTTCCTACTGCAGATAGGCATTGATCAGTTCCCAGGCTGCCTGTGTTCCGTAACCTAGTCTCCATACCGCCACACCACCAATATTCTTGGTAGCCATCATGTTCAGCTTCACTGCGATGGATTCCGCATCTTCCAGCCAGATCTGATAGGTGGCATTTCCGGAGGTCCATTCTGCATAATTCTGACAGGTCTCCTCATCCCACTCTGCCGTCACACCGGCTCTGTTCATGAAGTCTGCCTCGTTGTTCATGGTAATATATTCATCCGTCACATCCGTGCCTTCGGTCTTCCACAGGATCGTGTAGAACGGAAGGGCATTGACTACCTTGTTTGCAGGCACCTCCTGCAATGTTCTGTCCAGACCGCCGGATACATAGCTGATGCTTGCCACACTTCCGGGATCCTTGCTTCCGTGCCAGTGTTCGTCATATCCCATGATAATGACATAGTCTGCAACCTGTCCCTGGATATCCAGACGGTAATAATCATTGAAATTGAACGGTACATAGTTGGCAATGGACAATACCAGTCCCCTGTTGCGGCACTGAATGGAAAGTTCTCGTATAAATTCCACATAATGCGGCCCGCAGTCACTGCTCAGCTGCTCGAAGTCCACATTGATGCCGTCCAGTCCCAGGCTGACTGCTGCATCTGTCACGTTCCGCACAAAGTTCTGCCGGCTGGTGGTGGAGGACAGCATATTCAGAGTACTGATGGCCGTTCCGGTCTCATTGGCGTAATTAAAATTATCCACCACGCCCCATACCTGTAAGCCCATATTGTGGGCCGTGGTTACATAATTCGCTGTTCCGAAGTTCCGGATACTTCCGTTCTCATCCGTCAGACTGAACCAGGTCGGTGCAATGACATTCATACCCTTCGTACCGGACACCATGGAGTACAGAGTGTCATTACCGCCTGCACCGCCGATAGAATGCCAGCCCAGGCAGATCTTGCTGTCAGAAGTCAGGGCAGTATATTCCGGCTCCTGATAATCCGTCACCGGAGTCTCGGTCTCTTCCGTAATATCTCCCAGACGCTTGTTCTCCACATATCCGATCACGGAATCCGCTGTCTTCACCTTGCTCCAGGTCTCCATCTGCTCCAGAATCTCCAGGGTATCTCCCTTCGCTGCCTGCGTGAGGATCGGGCTCTTCACACCGCCCCGCAGACGCACCGCCGTATCCTTTTTCAGCTGTGCCACCTGTCTGGTCCCCCATTCGGTGTAGACCTGCACATGTCTGTCATAACAATCATAGGAATAATTTGTGAACAGCTTCACATAATCCGCCGCCACATATACGGTATCCCCTTCCACGAAACTGATCACATATCCGGCATCCTGTGTGCCTTCTGTTGTCGTATAGGAAGTCTCGCCGAAAGTCGTACGGATCACTTCTGTCGGATTGGCGTACAACAACAGTTTTTCCGTCATATCCGCATAAAACACTTCGTTCATATATTTATGGACAGTTGCCAGATCAAAATAGCATACGTCATCTCTGATCAGTGCCTGTTCTTCTACCATTTCGTCCTGTAAAATAATGGCACTTCTGTCACTCTCTGACACCTGATAAAATTCGTTCCAGTCTGCCTCTTCTTTGCTGTAGGAATATTTATCCAACAGCACCTTTCCCAGTGCTCCGCCCGCGATCACAAGGATCAGCAGGATTGCTATGATCACCGGTAGTATTCTTTTCTTCATATGTGCTCCCATCCGCAGGCTGCCGCCTGCACCATTCTTGCCTTTTCTTCCGTTCCGTCTTCTATCGGCAGAACAGTTTTATTCTATCACAATTCCTCTATATAATACAAGGAACAATAGAGACAGATCCTGCACTGCGGGATACAGCCAGAGAGGCAATCCCGTTTTGCATCCCCGCAGCGCATTCTCTGTTTCAAAGTATTACCCGGGCAAGAGCTGACACCCTTTAACGCAGATCCACCTTATCCAGCCGGACCTGGCTGATTTTGCCCTGTTCTCCCAATATATAGTCTGCCATATACGGGCTTTCTTCTCTGACGGCATACGCTGCCGCCTGCGACGGTGAGACCTTTTCTCCGTCGACATACAATTCTGTGCCGTTTTTCTGAAGCTTTTGAAAATATTTTTCCACCTTTCTCCTGGGAAACTTCTTCCCGGGAGTCACAGCTTCCCGGTCCTCCACAGACACCTCCCGTCCGCAGCATATTTTACCAAAAGGATTCGTGAAACACTTTAAAATAACGCTGCTTTTTCCGCTAGTACATATAAGCGTAACTATTCAGAACACTATTCGCAATATAAATCATGTCAAATGTTCTTACGAATGCAAGCATTCGACGTACATATTGACACGATTTGCGTGGCTCTGAATAGTTACTTATAAATGCCTCTGACAGTACTTGTAGTAATTTGTGTGAAAATGTTGGAATTATGTTCGTGAAAAATATCTGTTGAAATATTATGACCAGACACGTATATGCCTGTAAGACATCTCCATACTATATTTTACAGATCAGCATAACCTATCCTTCCCAAATACATTAACAGCCATCTGCATCATAAAATAAAAAAGGGGATGAACTGGAACGAATCGTTCCCTGGTAAATCAACAAGAAAAAATGGAAAACTGTCGACCTCCTCTCCGTACCGGAGTATCAGAGGCATCTATAGGTCGGATTATACACTGCAGCCTGCTATTTGACAAGATGTTTTATTAAATTTTTTTAAACTGTGAATAGCTTCTATTGACTAAAATATAGGGAAAGTATAAGCTATATACCATACCAATGCGAAAGCAGAAAGGAAGTGTTGTCGCATGAAAATAGAAAAAGTAAATGAAAATCAGATTCGCTGCACCCTGACCCGTGAGGATCTCGCCAGCCGCGAATTAAAAATAAGTGAACTTGCCTACGGCACAGAAAAAGCTAAATCTCTGTTCCGTGATATGATGCAGCAGGCCAATTTTGAATTTGGCTTCGAAGCAGAGGATATTCCCCTGATGATTGAAGCCATCCCTCTGAATGCGGATTGTATCGTACTGATCATTACCAAAGTGGAAGATCCGGAAGAACTGGACACCCGTTTTTCCCGTTTTGCGCCTTCTGTTACGGAAGACAGTGATGAGGACAGTGATGCGAACACGGCAGACGAGGTTCTGGATCTGTTCCGCCGTATCCAAAATGAGGAGGCTGCAGCCGAGACTCCCGCCGCTCCCGCTCCCGAGGAAAACGATGCTGTCAGATCCCGCCTGTTCCGTATGGATACTCTGAATCAGGTAATCAACGCTGCCGTCGTGGCTGCCGGTCATTATCATGGGCTCAGCACTCTGTATCACGAAGAGGGTACCGACGGGTATTATCTGATCCTGACGCAGGGCGAAGAAGATCGCGAGGTCTTCGACCGTGTCTGCAATGTCATCTCTGAATACGGTATTCCCAAGCGTTCCACACCGGCAAGCCTTACTTTTCTTGAGGAACATTGTTCCACACTGATCGCCGAACATGCTTTACAGCGTCTTTCTAATACTTCAATGTAACAACAGATTGTAACATTCAGGAGAGTTCCCACTCTGTGGGGACTTTCTTATTTTTATGGTTGTTTTATACCTGTCTCTCCCAGCGAGAGTCTATAGAAAAGAAGCTGGGAAACGCGTAACTTGAAAATATAGTCTTATTCGCATATAATAAAATTTAATACATGAATTGCTCCGTTGCAATGTAGCTTACGCAATTCCATACACATTCGGAATTACAAAGGATCAAAACGCCGGTTACAGTGGAAAGGATGTACACGATATGATTTCCGACGAAGAATTATACCGACAATATTTAAGCGGCGATGAAACAGGGCTGGAAGAATTGATAAGAAAATACGACAATCCACTGACCTTATACATCAACGGCTATCTGCATGACATTCACGAGGCAGAGGACCTGATGATAGAAGTATTTTCCTACCTGTTCGCCAAAAGGCCCCATATCCGGGATGGCGGATTCAGGGCTTACCTGTATAAAGCTGCGCGCCATTTAGCTTTGCGCCATAAAAGCATCCGGCGACATCACTTCTGTCTTGATGATCTGACCAAAGAGCCGGAAGGTGGGAAACTGGTGGATGAGGTGATCCGGACAAAAGAACGAAATCAGATTCTGCATTTATGCATGGGTGAACTGCATCCGGATTACAGAGAAGCTCTTTATCTGACCTATTTTGAGGGTATGAGTTACCGGCAGGTCGCTGAAGTTATGGGAAAAAGCGTGAAGCAGATCACTAATATAATGTACCGGGGAAAAGAGCGTCTGCGGGGATTATTGGAACGGGAGGGAATAACAAATGCGGAGTCATGAGGAACGGATCGCAGAAGTCCGACGAAGGATTACGGAAAAAGAACGACAAAAAAAACGAAAACAGCGGCGGATCGTTGCTATTTCCTGCATAGCGGCATGCCTTGCTGTGATCTTCGGGGCTTCCTTTGTCATGTCCGGGATTTCCAGACAAATGGTGCCGGGGATTTCCTCCGGATATGAAACGGCGGCAACGATCCTCGGCGGAGGTGCCGCACCTGAATATATCATAATAGGGGTGCTTTCATTTCTTCTCGGCGTATGCGTGACGATCCTGTGTTTTCGTGTCCATCTGCTGGACAAAGAAGATCAGGCAGAGCAGAGGGGGGACCGCGCCAATGGAATTGATCATTAATCTTTTGCAATTTTTCGTCACCCTGCTTGGCTTCTGTCTGAGCGGCATTCGTTATCTGAGGCATCGGACACTGTCATATTTTCTGCTGATTTGCTTTTATGGCTGTTTCGCACTGGGCTCCCTGTACTGGACATTATATCTGTTGTTGTTTTCCGAAACACCACGGATCTTTTATGTATCGGAATTCGGCTGGGTCTCCAGCGTTATTTTTCTCTATCTCCTACAATATACTCTCTCCTCCCCGGAGGAAAGAAGCTTTTCCTGTCGGAAATCCCTGCTGGCTCCGCTGATTGGAGTTCCGTTGTGCGCATTTTACTGTACCTTTGGTGACATTCTCTCCAACCTGCTCTGGTGCGGCATGATGATCCTTGTCTCCTATCGTTCCATCCACGGTCTTGTCTACGCAGAGACACAGACGGGAAAAGGACGGAACCTGCGGTATTTTCACATCGGAATCCTCTGCTATGTTGCGGTAGAATACGCTCTGTGGACCTCCGGCTGCTTCTGGCCGGGCGACTCTATCTTCAGTCCCTATTGCTGGTGTGATCTTCTGCTGACGTTCTGCCTTTTCGGGCTGCTGCCTGCCACAGGAAAGGCGGTGCGGACATGACCTATATTGAAAATGTATTTATCTGTATGGCCTCACCCCTGTTGATCGCCGCCCTGTGCATGGGTAGGCGACAGGCCAAATTCTTTCTGTGCTGTCTTGCAGGAATGGGGGCATGCCTGCTCTCCGCTTACATCAATACCTTCTTTGCCGCTCTTTACGCAGCAGATACGATTGCCGCCACCGCAGAGATCGCACCTGTGGTAGAAGAAGTGATGAAACTCCTGCCGTTGCTCTTTTATCTTCTTGTATTTGAGCCTGAACCGGTGCCGATAAAAAATGCTGCCATCATCGTTGCACTTTCCTTTGCCACCTTTGAGAATGTCTGCTATCTGATTCAAAACGGAGCCGGACATTTTTCCTTTATCTTTTTCCGGGGCATTGGAACGGGTGCCATGCACGTGATCTGTGGTGCCATCGTCGGCGGTGGACTGGCATATGTATGGCAGCGCACCTGGCTGAAGATCGCCGGAACCTGCGGTCTGCTCGGGGCAGCCATCACTTTTCATGCAATTTATAATCTTCTGATCGCCTATGGCGGTGCGATACAGTATATCGCATACATTCTGCCTGTGCTGATCCTGACGGTGGGAAAACTGATTGTCCGCCTGCCCCAGAGTCACAACTGAATCCTGTCTTTTGCGGAGCTGCTGTCGGCAGCTCCTGTTTTTTTCAAAAAATTTGATTTTCAGGTGAGAGTTTTTTCGCTTTTTTGTACCTAATTAGATGAAGGGCATATGTATTTTATGACTTTACTTTCCGAAGGGAGGTTTTCAACGATATGTATGATACAGAAAAGCGGGTCGAACTGGTGAAAAAGCGGGTGCATGAAAAATATCGCCGGAAGGAGCGCTGCGGGATCTGCCGGCTGTCTGCCCTGTGCGCAGCATTGTCTGCGTTCCTTGTGGGAACGGTGCACACAGCAGCCGGTCAGACGCAGATCACCGCCCGGGGAATGTACGGTTCTATCCTGCTACATGAAGACGCCGGCGGTTATGTGCTGGTGGGGGTAATTTCTTTCGCTACGGCGGTCATGATCACTGTGCTGTGTATCAGACTCCGGGAAAGAGAACACCGCGGACAAGGCACGGGAAAAGGAAACGCATCACAACAATGGGAGGAAAAAAATTCATGAAAAAGCAAAAAATTCGGTTCTATGCGGCGCTGCTTTGCAGTTCCATGGTATTTTCTCTGGTCTCCACGCCGGTATCGGCAGCAGAAACCGGACAGCTGACGAATCCCCCGACATCAACAGAGGAGCTGAGTTCCCCAGAAAGTATATCGGGAAATGAAGCGGCATCTGCCCTGAACGGGCTGTCTGTGCTGGCCGCAAACGGTGAGGCAGAGGTGACGACAGCGTCGGAATTGACTGGGGCACTGGCAGATAGCAGTATTTCCAGAATCACACTAAAGGGGGATATCGATATCGGCTCTACACTGACGGTCAACCGTACTGTGACACTGGATTTGAACGGTTGTGTACTGAAGATGACCGGCAGCGACAGCGTAATCAAGGTGGAGGCGGACGGCGATCTGACGATTCAGGACAGGAACACAACCACACAACACAAATTTAACCCGCACTGCAAATATCTGACCTGGTACATTGACATGTGGGAACTGGACAACGGTGGCTCGGAAATTGTCTCCGGTGGAGTTATTACAGGCGGTGGCGGTGATCAAAGTAACGGCGGCGGTGTGCTTGTTGCCGGCGGTACACTGGTCATGGCCGGTGGCAGCATCGTCGGATGTTCGGCAATGAGTCGAGGCGGCGGTGTTTGCAACAATGGAACCTTTATTATGTCAGACGGTATGATTAAAGGCTGCACCAGCCCCGACGGTCAGTATGCTTCAGGTGGCGGGGTGCGGAACAGTAATCAGTTCACTATGACAGGAGGCATGATCGGTGATCCGGATAATGAGAATGACGCAAGCCATGTATACAATACTTCCAGCCAGGAGACTACTCTTACTATAAGCGGCAATGCAAAAATCTACACAGATATAACAAACGTTGGCATCCTGAATGCCGACGGCGGCAAAATAACCGGCACAATGACGAACGATACCAACGAGTACGGCAGCGGCACGATCACCGGCAGCGAGGGTGCCGCCGGCAGCACTGAGTTCCAGGGCAAAGTGACCAACACCGGTACCATCCGGAAGGGCACATTCACAGATGAGGTCATAAATGAGAGCAGCGGTGCCATTAACGGCGGCACATTTACCGGTACGATCACGAACAATGATGGTACGGTTTTAGACGGTGATTTCAGCGTTGCCACCACCCTGAGCGGTACGCTCGTGATCACTTTTGACCCAAACAACGGGGATCAGCCCAGCACACAGAAAGTGAATTGGAGTAAGGACGGAGCGGCACTCACCGCACCGGATCCTGTTCCCACCAAAGAGGGGCATAGTATTGAAGGCTGGTATTATGATAACAACGGTACAGAAACAAAATGGAACTTTGACACGGATACAGTCAAATGCACTATGACCCTCAAGGCAAAATGGGAACTCTCCACCTATTCCGTAACGCTGCAGACAGACGGCGGTACGATTGCCAGCGGAAAAGAAGTAACCGGCTACACTTACGGCACCGGGGCAGTTCTTCCTACCACCAATGATATTACCCGCGAGGGATACCGCTTTGACGGCTGGTACGCAGACAGCAACTTTTCCGGTTCACCCGTCACAGAGATCACAGGTACCGATACGGGAAATAAAACGTTCTACGCAAAATGGACGCGAAACACGACTCCCATCATCTCCGGAAACACGATCAATTATATCGTGGAGCACTACAAGACGGACGGCAGCGGCTACACGCTGGCGGAAACAGAACATTCCGCAGGGAAGACAGGTGATACCGTCACAGCAACGCCGAAAACCTATGAAGGCTTTACCTACAATCCGGCAATCTCCACCGCCAGCGGAACGTTGAAGAAGATCAGCAGTCTGGAGGATATCGTGACTTTGAAGCTCTACTATGATGTGAATGCTGACACCGAACAGGAAAGTACTGACAGCGGCTCCGAGGAAAAGGCTGACCGTGAGAATCCCTCTCCTGTCATGAAAAACACCACCTCCTATATGACCTATACCGTACAGGCAGGTGACACTCTCTGGGCAATCGCCAGAAAATACAACTGCTCCATAACCGAGATCGTGGCAGCCAACAGTGACCGGATCAAGAACCCGAACCGGATTCACGCCGGCTGGCAGCTTAAGATTCCCCAAAGCGGAGCGCCTATCACAGACGGCACTCCCGATGCTGTCCTGCCTGAGAATAAGAAAAGCGGGATATACATCGTCAGACAGGGCGACACCCTCTGGGCAATCGCCAGAAAATGCGGCTGCTCCGTGGCTGAAATCGTTTCCCTGAACCGGGAACTGATCCGCAATCCTGCTCTGATTCATTCAGGCTGGGAACTGAAAGTACCACAGGATTAGCCTCCCCTGAAAGAATCTACCGTGCCAGTCATACTTCATAATGTCGGATTGAATATTTTATCTAAGGGAAAAAACGAAAAAATAGACGGCCAGAGGCCGATGATCTGAGTTCCTTGAATTCTTTAGATTTCTCAAATCCGCGCAATCGGCGGACACATTTCGATTGCGCGGAAATCTGAGCTATGAAATTCCATAAATACTTTGTTTCACCTGTGTGCCCCGGTCAGGCGATGTTGCCAAAACAGACATACAAAGATTACAGCTCCTCGATCACTTTCATAAGCTCATCTACATCAATGCCATGTACCATAGCTGCCTCTTCCAGGGTCTCTCCCTGTGAAGCAGGGCATCCCAGGCAATGCATTCCTGCATCGAGGAGTACGGGAGCTACTTCAGGATTGGCACGTAAGATCTCACCAATGGTCATGTCTTTTGTTACTCCGGTCATATCGGTCTCCTTTCTGCCGTATAAGGCTTTTTTAGTATAATACTTTCCCCGGAATAAGGCAAGATTATTCTTGTACATCCGCATTTGTTCTTCCCCGAAGATCAGCTCTGCCGCGAACCACATTTATAAAAGCATTTGCTTCGCAAATGGCGCCGCTTCGCAGCTCATCTTTTATTTCATGTTGGTGTGCTTTGTCCATGAAAAAGAGATTTTCGTGCTTTGTGTGCAAGCACCCACGCACGTCAACCTCTTTTTCATGTCAGAGCTGATGTACAAAACTCGGAACAATTCCTAAAAAGGTTGACACTTACCCTTGTCAGGTAGTACACTTTTATCGTAAAGAAACAGCTTGGGATGCCAGCGCAACTGGTACTCTCAGTTGATAATATTAATTGTTTTTACCAGAAGGAGGTAAATTTTCATGGCAGAAGCATGGAGAGGTTTTAAAAAAGATGGCCACTGGGATGTAGACGTCAATGTACGTAACTTTATCCAGACCAACTACACTCCGTATGATGGAGATGAGAGCTTCCTGGAGGGACCTACCGAAGCAACTAATAAGCTTTGGGGCAGACTTCAGGAGTTACAGAAGGAAGAGCGTGAGCATAACGGCGTTCTGGAATGCGAAACAGAGGTCGTATCCAGTCTGACCGCTTATGGCCCTGGCTATATTGATGAATCTATGAAGGATCTGGAGCAGATCGTTGGTCTGCAGACAGACAAGCCTTTAAAGAGAGCATTCATGCCTTATGGTGGTATCAAGATGGCTCAGCAGGCTGCAAGCACCTATGGCTACGAAGTAAACGCTAAATATGACAAAATCTTCAACGAGTACCACAAGACTCACAACCAGGCAGTATTTGATGCTTATACCGATGAGATGAAGGTTGCTCGTCATACCCATATCGTTACCGGTCTTCCCGATACCTATGGCCGTGGACGTATCGTAGGCGACTACAGAAGAGTTGCTCTGTACGGTATCGATTTCCTGATCGAGCAGAAGAAGAAGGATAAGAAGAACTGCGGTACCGGCGTTATGACCGAGGAAATCATTCGTCTGAGAGAAGAGATCGCTGATCAGATCAAGGCTCTGCAGGGAATGAAGGAAATGGCTAAGATCTACGGTTACGATATTTCCGGTCCCGCTACCACCGCTAAGGAAGCTATCCAGTGGTTATACTTCGGTTACCTGGCAGCTATCAAGACCCAGAACGGTGCAGCTATGTCCGTTGGACGTATCTCTACTTTCCTGGACATCTATATTGAGAGAGACTTAAAGGAAGGCACCCTGACCGAGAAAGAAGCTCAGGAGCTGATCGACCATATGACCATGAAGTTCCGTATGGTTAAGTTCGCTCGTATTCCTTCTTACAACCAGCTGTTCTCCGGTGACCCCGTATGGGCTACTCTGGAAGTTGGTGGTATCGGCATGGACGGCCGTCATATGGTTACCAAGAACGACTATCGTTTCCTGCATACTCTGGAGAACATGGGACCCAGCCCCGAGCCGAACCTGACCGTTCTGTACTCCAGCGCTTTGCCTGATAACTTTAAGAAGTACGCAGCTAAGATTTCTGTGAATACTTCTTCCATCCAGTACGAGAACGATGACGTTATGAAGCCTATCTGGGGTGATGACTACAGCATCTGCTGCTGCGTATCCGCTACTCAGACCGGTAAGGAGATCCAGTTCTTCGGTGCTCGTGCTAACCTGGCTAAGTGCTTACTGTACGCTATCAACGGTGGTAAGGATGAGAAGCATCTGGACAAGGACGGCAAACATATGCAGTGTGGTCCTGAAATCGCTCCTATCACTTCCGAGTACCTTGATTTCGATGAAGTTATGCATAAATACGACATCATGCTTGACTGGTGTGCATCTCTGTATGTTAACATCCTGAACCTGATCCACTACATGCATGATAAATACTACTACGAAGCAGCTGAGATGGCTTTGATCGATACCGATGTAAGAAGAACCTTCGCAACCGGTATTGCAGGTCTGTCTCACGTAGCTGACTCCCTGTCCGCTATCAAGTATGCTAAGGTTAAGGTTATCCGTGATGACCAGGGTTGTGCTGTAGACTTCAAGATCGAAGGCGACTTCCCTAAGTACGGTAACGATGATCCCAGAGCTGATGAATTCGCTGTATGGCTGCTGAAGACCTTCATGGAGAAGATCAAGAAGAACCACACCTACAGAAATTCTGAGCCTACCACTTCCGTACTGACCATTACCTCTAACGTTGTATATGGTAAGGCTACCGGTGCTCTGCCCGATGGTAGAGCAGCTTACACACCGTTCGCTCCCGGTGCATCACCTTCCTACGGTGCTGAGAAGAGTGGTCTGCTGGCTTCTCTGAACTCTGTAGCTAAGCTGCCTTATGAGTATGCTCTGGATGGTATCTCCAATACCCAGACCATGGCTCCTTCCGCTCTTGGTCACAACCTTGACGAGCAGAAAGAAACTCTGGTACGTGTAATGGATGGTTACTTCGATCGTGGTGCTCATCACCTCAACGTTAACGTATTCGGTACCGAGAAGCTGTTAGATGCACAGGCTCATCCTGAGAAGCCTGAGTACGCTAATTTCACCATCCGTGTATCCGGTTATGCTGTTAAGTTCATCAGCCTGACCAAGGAGCAGCAGGATGACGTTATCGCAAGAACCTGCCATAAGAGTCTGTAATTCTTACAGGTTTTGAGATAATTGATGTATATGGGGCCGGGCAGTATTGTCCGGCTCCTTTTTGGTAAAACTATTCAGAGAACCACCACCCCTCAGCTGCCTGCACGGCAGAGAATGGAGATTATTACAATGATCAAAGGCAGAATTCACTCATTAGAATCCTTCGGCGCAGTAGACGGACCCGGAATCCGCTATCTTATTTTCCTCAAGGGCTGCAATATGCGTTGTCAATATTGCCACAACGTAGATACCTGGAATCCCGACACTGACAATCTGATGACAGCAGATGAGCTTCTGGATAAAGCAGAGCGTTTCCGCAGCTACTGGGGCAAAGAAGGCGGCATCACCGTCAGCGGCGGCGAAGCCTTATTACAGATCGATTTTCTGATCGATCTTTTCCGCAAGGCCCACGAGAGAGGCATCAATACCAATCTTGATACTTCCGGACAGCCTTTTACCAGAGAAGAGCCTTTCTTCTCCAAATTCAATGAATTACTGAAATATACTGATCTCGTCATGTTGGACATCAAACATATTGATGATGAAGAACACAAGAAGCTAACCGGCCATACCAACAAGAATATTCTAGACTGCGCAAGATACCTCTCCGAGCAGGGTATTCCCATGTGGATCCGTCATGTACTGGTGCCCGGAATTACTGACAATGACGAATACCTGAAAAAGACAAGAGAATTTATTGATACTCTGGATACCGTCATGAAAGTAGAAGTTCTTCCCTACCATACTCTGGGTGAGTACAAGTGGAAAGAACTGGGGATTCCTTACAAGCTTGAGGGTGTAGAACCGCCCACCGAAGAGAGGATCCAGAATGCGAAGAAGATTCTGGAGTTCAATAAATATAAATAAGCAATTGTAACTATTGATAAAAAATACTAAATAAGGCTTGTATTCAAAGCCCATTTATATTACAATACAAGTAGTTATATTGATAAATTTGTATCAAACAAGAGATTTGATACACGCAAAATAGGAGGAAAAGATTATGGCATTTGTTATTGGTGATGCTTGTGTAGCATGTGGAGCTTGTGAGGCACAGTGCCCCGTTGGCGCTATCAGCATGGGCGACGGAAAGTTTGAAATCGATGCAGATAAGTGCATCAGCTGCGGTTCCTGCGCAGGTCAGTGCCCTGTTGGTGCTATCGCAGAGGATTAATTCCTGATTCAGAACGTACCCCGGGGAAGGCATTTCAGAAAATGAAATGCCTTTTCTTTTTTTCTGCCTTAATTTCCCTGCCGGTATTTTCTTTGTCTGCGATCTCTGTGGACTCTTTTTCCACTTTCGGCCTTCTCTCCTCTTTCTGCTGTTTCCGCAGTTGTCCCCTGGTCTTTTTCCGCAACAGCTCGTCCATCTTCTGATAGTACTCCTCGCTGCGCTGTTCCAGTCTGCGGTCTCTCTCCTCTTCCCGTTCTTCTCTGCTGCGGAACTGATAATCCAGCTCCTTGACCATGCTTTCCTTGAGTTCCCGGCAAAGGTCCTGGTTATTCTCCCGTACTGCCTCACGGATCAACTGTTGCAGGATCCACTGGAGCCTTTTAGCCTTCTCTTCCCTGCTTTCACTCTGCAGTCCTTCCTTCTCCGGCACCGTACATATCCTCTCCTGCGGCTGTACCGGCATCTCTTTATCCACCGGTTTATCAACGATCTCGATGGCCATGTGTGGTGTCCGGACTTCTGCCGGCTCTTTCCGGGCTTCTACAGGCTCTTTTTCCCGTTCCTCCGGCAGTACGTCCAGCCGTCCGTCCTTTAATATCATTTTAATTGCTTTCAACTGTAATCCCCTTTCTTTCATGCTCTTGATCTCTTTGAACCGTTCCACGTCTTCCTTCGTATAATAGCGGTGCCCCAGCTCGTTTCTTTTGATGGGCAGATGTAATTCCTCTTCCCAATAGCGAAGTACATGGCTCTCCACCTTTACCTGTTTTGCAGCATCCGAAATCAATAAATACTCTCCCATATTCTCTTCCTTTCCACATATCCATATATAATAAAAATACGAAAGAGAACAGGTGCGGGGAATCTCCCTCACTTGTTCTCTTTCGTATTTTATGTTCTGTATTCGTAATATACTTAGAAATCTTTTTTTCTGTCGTTTTCCAGATTGGCAAACTTGGTGTATTCCGGCAGCCATGCCAGCTGTACGGTTCCGATGGGACCGTTTCTCTGTTTGGCTATGATGATCTCCGAAATACCTTTATCCGGCGAATCGTGATTATAATAATCATCACGGTAGATGAACATTACCACGTCGGCGTCCTGCTCGATGGCTCCGGACTCACGCAGGTCAGACAACATAGGGCGATGATCCGGTCTCTGCTCTACAGCCCGACTCAACTGAGACAATGCCAGCACCGGTACGGACAGCTCTCTGGCGACTGCTTTCAGGGATCTCGAAATATCGGAAATCTCCTGCTGTCTGGAATCGCTGCTTCTTCCGCCACTTCCCGACATCAACTGTAAGTAGTCGATGATGATCATGGACAGACCGTTTTCCTGCTTCATTCTTCTGCATTTGGAACGAAGCTCGGCAATGCTGATACCGGGGGTATCGTCGATCATCAGCTTGGACTTGCCGATGACACCGGCACTCTCGATCAGTCGTTCCCATTCCTGGTCATTCAGCTGACCGGTACGGAGCTTCTGGGCATCCACGCTGGATTCCAGGGAAAACATACGATTGATCAGCTGCTCCTTACTCATTTCCAGACTGAATATGGCTACCGGCAGATTCTGCTTAAATGCTACATGCTGCGCGATATTCAATACAAACGCCGTCTTACCCATGGAAGGACGGGCTGCGATCAGCACCAGGTCCGAGGGCTGCATTCCGGCGGTACGATAGTCCAGATCAATGAATCCGGTGGCAATACCTGTGACGGTTCCGTGCAGTTTGGAAGCCTTCTCGATCTTGTCCATGGCGTTCATGACTACGGTACGAATCGGTACGAATTCCTTGACGTTTTTCTTCTGTACCACTTCATTGATCTTGCTCTCGGTACTCTCCAGAATCGTATCCAGGCTCTCCTTGCCGCTATAACAGGTATTGGCAATCTCTTCATTGGTACGGATCAGACGCCGGAGTGTCGCCTTCTCCGCCACGATTCCAGCATAATACTTGATATTGGCGGAAGTAGGTACTGCTGCAATCAGATTCGTCAGGAAATCCAGTCCACTGACCTCGGGAGGCACATCCTCCTTGGATCGCAACCGATCCTGCAAAGTGACAAAGTCAATGGGCTTTCCTTCATTGTTCAACTCTACGATGGTGTCAAATACCACACCGTACTGCCTGTTGTAGAAATCCTCTCCGGAGATCTGCTCTGTGGCAGCCGCAATGGCTTCCGCGTCAATGAACATAGAGCCGATGACCGACTGCTCCGCCTCTAAACTGTGAGGCATTATTCTTTTGATTACATTTTCATCCATTGCGGGCATGGGGTCGTCTACGCCTCCGTAACTTTCACCGTCAGCTTCGCTGCCACCTGGGGATGAAGCTTCACTGTTACCTCATAGGAGCCGAAGTTCTTCAGACTCTCCGGCAGCTGGATTTTCTTCTTGTCAATCTCGATACCATGCTGTTCCTTGCAGGCAGTTGCAATCTCTTTGGAGGATACAGAACCGAAGGTTCTTCCGCCCTCTCCTGCCTTGATCTTGACCACGACCTGCTTGGTCTCCAGCTCTGTTGCCAGCGCCTTTGCCGCATCCAGATTCTCCTGTGCCACCTTCTCTTCGTTTGCCTTATGGAGCTTCAGATCGTTCAGATTCTTGGAGCTTGCCTCCACACCGATCTTCTTCGGTAAAATATAGTTTCTTGCATATCCTTCGCTGGCCTCAATGATGTCTCCTTTTTTTCCCAGCTTTTTTTCATCCTGAAGTAAAATAATTTTCATAGGATCAACCTGCCTTTCCTGAATCTTCTGTTTTATATGGTAAAACTTTTCAAACGGAATCCCTTAGATCTCACCGGATTCCAGCATGTCGTCGATGGTATTCTTCAATACGCCAATGGCCTCTACCAGTCCCACGCCTTCCATCTGGCAGGCTGCGGTATTCATGTGGCCTCCACCGCCCATACGCTCCATGATGATCTGTACATTGACCTCATCAATGGATCTGGCGCTGACATAGATCTTGCCCTGATAATCGGTAAGTACAAAACTTGCCTTAATGCCCTTGATATTCAGCAGTTCGTTGGCTGCCTGCGCACCAATGATGGTAGGGCTGGGCAGATCCTCTGCGGTACACAGAGAAATTGCAAAGAACTGCTTGTAGATCTCTGCCTGACTGACAGCATCCGCCTTGGCCTTGTATTCTGCTGCATCCTCACGGAACAGTTTTCTCACACGGGTCACATCCGCACCGTTTCTGCGCAGGAATGCGGCAGCCTCGAAGGTGCGGACACCTGTTTTGGTCATAAAGTTATTGGTATCGATCATGATACCGGAATACATACAATCCGCCTCTTCCGTACGGATCTTGATATTGTCGTAGGTATACTGCAAGATCTCGGATACCATCTCGCAGGCGGAGGATGCATAAGGCTCCACATAAGACAATGTGGCATTCTCAATGGTCTCCGTACCCTGTCTGTGGTGGTCCAGTACTACGACGGATTTGCAGAAGCGAAGCAGATCCGGGCACTCTGTGATGGAGGGCTTATTGACATCCACCACCACCAGAACCGTATTGCTGCCTGCCATATCAATGGCCTGCTGGCTGGTGATGATCATATCCTCGTCATATTCCGGATTGTTCTTAAACAGCTCCACCAGCGGCTGTACAGAGGTCGTAGCCTCGTTCAATACAATGTGAGCCTTTCTGCCCAATGTCTGGGCGATCCGGTAAATACCCACCGCAGAACCGAAGCTGTCCACATCCGGCATCCGGTGTCCCATGACAATGACACGATCCTTGCCGGTGATGATTTCCCGCAGGGCATGAGCTTTTACTCTTGCCTTGACACGGGTATTCTTCTCTACCTGCTGGCTCTTGCCGCCGTAGTAGGTAATGCTCTCCGGCGTCTTGATGACCGCCTGGTCACCGCCGCGTCCCAGCGCCAGATCAATGGCGGTACGGGCAAACTCGTAGTTCTGCGCATAGGTCAGTCCATCCAGACCGATACCGATACTGATGGTCACCGCCATCTCGTTGCCGATGTTCACCGTCTTGACCTCTTCCAGCAGATCAAAACGGTTCTCCTGCAGCTGTGCCACTGCTTTTTTCCGCATGATTACCAGATACTTGTCCTTCTCCAGCTTCTTGCTGATACCATCCAGTGCCGCAATGTATTTATTTACCTTACGGTCGATCAAAGCGATCAGCAGGGATCTACGGACTTCCTCGACGCTCTCCAGGGCTTCCTCATAGTTGTCCAGATAGATCATGCCTACGCTCAGACTCTGGTCATCCACTTCCTGCAGTGCAATATGCAGTGCCGTCTCATCGAAGAGATAGACGGCAATCAGGTAACCGTTATAGCCTTCCGCATCGATCATATCGCTGTGTTCCGCCATCTCCTTCAGAGAAATCTTGCGGAATTTGGCCACATACTCACAGCCCTCGTATTCCAGTTCATACTGTGCCTCGTCCACACCAGATTCGTCCGGAAGCCTGTCCCGGGTAATGGTAGGAAACAGGGAAGTGATGGATTTACTGTAGCCCTTGGGCTGATGCACCACATTCTCAAAGGCAATGTTGGTCCAGATCACCTTGCCGGAATCGTCCAGAAGGGCATATGGCAATTCCAGATCCCGCAGCAGTTTTCGCTGGATCTGACCATATTCCGTGGCAAAGCTGATCAACTCGTTCATGATGATCGGCTTGTTGTAGAAATACAGCGTCAGGGTAATTGCAAAATAAAAAATCGTAAATCCGAAGGTAAGCAGTCCTGCACGGAAATCCAACATGAATACCGCCGCATCGATAGCCAGCAGTAACAGGCCCAGATATAGGGTGAACTGGATATATGTACGGATCCTGCCTTTCAGTCTGATTCGTTTTTTCATGAAAGAACACCTCTCAATATTTGCGTTCGACAACTTCTATTATAACAAATAATAATCCGCTCCGCCACCATATTATTTTGACGAATAGACAATATTCCTCTGTCAAATTTGTGCTTTTTGTCAGCTTTTCCGGACGGAGAGCCGTTCTCTTACTTACACAGTTCCCAGAAAGCCACTGCGCTGGCGGCCGCCACGTTCAGGGAATCCACACCATGGGCCATGGGAATGCACACCGTATCGTCACAATCCGCAATGGTATCCGCTGCCAGTCCTTCCCCTTCCGTTCCCAGAATAATGGCAAGCTTTTCGACATTATGCAGTTTCTCATCATCCGGCCGCAAGCTGTCTTCTTTTAAAGCCATGGCTACGGTATGATACCCCATCTTCCGCAGCTGTTCCATGGTATGCTCCGGCCAGTCCTTTGTCTCCAGGATCGTCCACGGCACCTGGAATACGGTTCCCATGCTGACTCTTGACGCCCGACGGTACAACGGGTCACTGCAGCCTCCCGTCAACAATACTGCATCGATTCCCAACGCTGCCGCAGAACGGAAAATTGCGCCTACATTTGTGGGATTTACAACATTCTCCAGAACAGCAATGCGTCTGGCATTTCCGCACAAGTCTTCCATCTTCGGCAATGCTCTTCTGCGCATGGCACAGAGCATTCCTCTCGCCAGTTTAAAGCCGGAAATCTCCGACAGCACTTCATTGGATGCCACATATACGGGAATTTCCCCAGACACCTCTGCAATCCGCCCCAGGATTTCCCTGCCCTTCTCCGAATCCGCTTCCCGCTGTTCCATCAGAAGTGACAGCGGCTCATATCCCGCTGCCAGTGCCCGCAGAATCACATTGGGGCTCTCCGCAATGAACAGCCCCCGCTCTGGCTCATAATAATGAAAAAGTTGTACCTCCCTGCGTTCATTGTAGATCTCCAGTTCCGGTGTATGCAGATCAGTAATTGGTATTAATCTATGCTTATCTGTACTCATGCTTTTGCGATACCTTTTCTCCAATAATTTTCTCTTTTTATTATAATGGAGCATCCGACCCCCGTCAAACGCAACTGTTACCCTGTACTCGGCTCATGGTATACACAAAAAGACCAGCCACAAAGGGCTGGTCTCTCATCTTAGTCTGAATTATTCAGCTACATAAGGCATAAGTGCTACGTGACGTGCTCTCTTGATAGCAACGGTCAGTGCTCTCTGATGCTTTGCACAAGTACCGGTAATACGACGAGGAAGGATCTTACCTCTCTCAGATACATACTTCTTCAGCTTAGCTGTATCCTTGTAATCGATTACGTTATCTTTACCACAGAATACGCAAACTTTCTTTCTTCTGCGCATACCGCCTTTTTTTCTCATCGGAGAATCGGTCTTCTCAGTCTTATTAAAAGCCATTATTATTACCTCCTATCGGAATCTGTCAGGGCAGAGGCGGGTGTCAGCTCCGCTTGTCACTGAAACTTAGTTAAAGGGTAATTCTTCATCGATGCCGTCAGGGATGTTCATAAAGCCATCACCTGCTCCGGAAGGAGCAGGGGCATTATTACCACCACCAAAGCCAGCGTTCTGGTATCCGCCGTCATTATTGCCGGCAGATGCGTTCTTACTCTCTGCGAACTCTACGTTCTCAGCCACTACATCAGTAGTATACACACGCTGTCCATCCTTATTGGTATAGCTTCCGGTCTGGATACGTCCTTCAACAACGAACTTTGTTCCCTTGTGGCCGTATCTCTCAATAAACTCACCGGTTCTGCCAAACGCTACACAGTTAATAAAATCAGCATCCGGCTCACCGTCACGCTTAAATCTTCTATCTACTGCTATGGAAAAACGAGCAATCGCTGTTGCGGTAGCTCCCTGAGAATATCTTACCTCAGGATCCCTTGTTAAACGTCCCATAAGAATTACTTTATTCATATTTCGCTTCTCGCTTTCTGTTTATGCCTCGTCCTGTCTAACGCATAAGTATCTGATCACGTTGTCCATGATACGAACACGGCTCTCGATCTCTGCAGGAACAGTGCTCTCAGCTTCAAATCTGATGAAGTAGTAGAAAGCTTCTTTCATCTTCTGAACTTCGTAAGCAAGCTTCTTCTTGCCCCACTCGTCCACTTCTGTGATGTTGCCGCCGAATCTCTCAACCAGTGCTTTGCACTTGTCAACAACGGCTGCTCTCTCATCATCCTCGATCTTAGCGCTAACAACAACGGCTAATTCGTACTTGTTCATGTTAGTTACCTCCTTTTGGTCTCTGGCCCATATTTTATATATGAGCAAGGAATAAAGTGTCTCACGAAGGAACATGATACCATATTCCTGTCCACTTTTCAAGATTTTTCAACGATTTCTTTCACATTTTTTTCTAATAGTTTTCTTGCGATCATGATCTGGTGTCCACAGCCCAGACATTTCAGCCGGAAATCTGCTCCCACACGGAGTACTTCCCATTCTCTGCTGCCGCAGGGATGCTGTTTTTTCAGTTTCAATACATCTCCCACATTAATATCCATAACATTTTCCTCTTCTTTTCCTGACTGTATCGCCACTCCTCCGCAAACATGTCGCGACAGAGGCCTGTGATTCTGTATTATAAATGGTTCGCCATAAAGTCCTTCACTACCCCGAAAGCCTCCCGCAGCAGGTTATTCGGTACGGTAACGGGATAAGTTCCCGCGGACAGTCCCTCTACATGGGCATAGCCCTGTTTTCTCGCAATAGCCAACGCCCGGAACATATGAAAATTGTTGGTAATAACCACAACACTGTCCTCTGATTTGTCCAGCAGTTCTCCGCTGAAGATCAGATTCTGCGTGGTATTCGTGGAAGCATCCTCCATGAGGATCCGCTCCGGATCGATCCCGGCGGTTTCCAGATATCCTTGCATTCCCTCGGCCTCGCTGATGGGTTCATTGTATCCCTGTCCACCGGACACGATGACTTTGGTCTCCGGATTGGCATTCAGATATTCTATGGCTTTATCCAGCCGTTTCTGTAGCACATAACTGGGGCCGGAAGTCTTCCACTGGGCTCCCAGTATGATCACATAATCCGCACCTTCCTGCGCCGTGGCATGGAACTGACTGACGATCATCCCTTCTATAATAAGAAGCAATACCATCCCTGCCATCACAAGACTCCGGAATGTAATATGCAGCCATCGGGGGATCCAGTAATATACGGTTCTGCGGGTCAGCACCCATGCCCATGCGGCACAAAAAGCACCAATCACACCCCAGACCAGGAAAAAGTAGCTGCCGAAGGCAACAAAAAGACCGATCCCCACACAGTACAGCAGACACAGCACCGCCAGAACATATAACGCCCTTGCTCCGTAATGTTTTTCTCCCACGCCTCTGCCTCTGGGATCCAGATAGATCACTTTTTTACTTTTTTCCCTCGGAATCAAGTGGTTCCTTTTCATACTGCCTCCATTCTTTCCTACGATCTATTGTAGCATATCTCCTACGGCAGTCTCAATACCACATATTTTAGGGTTTTCTTAATTTTTTCGAAAATTTTCTTTACCGGACACTGATTGACTTGTCACTCACCTAACACTATGATGTAATTAACATACTACTTTTGAAAAAAGAAACGGATGGAAACCTTATGCATACCACATTATCCAAAAAAGATTTTTCCCGATATCTGCCCTTCCTCCTTCTGGTGATGACCGTTTTCCGCGTCCTCGCCGGACTGAGGATTCCTTATATGATCCTGGCAAATCAGCGCTATGATGACCGGCTGCTGTTCGAGAATGCTTACGATCTGCTGAGCGGCGTGTGGCTTGGCAGCTACGATTCTTATACACTGGCAAAAGGAATCGGCTATCCGCTGTTTCTGGTACTGGCGAAAAAGCTGTGCCTTCCCTACTCTGTTCTGCTGTCGCTGTTGCAGGCGGCCGGTGCATGGCTGTTTGTCCGCGCAGTGTCTGTGAGATGGCAGAATCCCTATGGGCAGGCAATTCTCTATCTGCTCCTGTTGTTTTCCCCCATCAGCCTCACGCTGTTGGTCACGCAGCGGCTGTACCGCATGGCAATCGTTCCGGGAATGGTCCTGGTGGTATTTTCCAGCATGATCGGACTGACTCTGCGCAAAGAGCTCCCCTTGAAAAAACAGCTGCCCTGGGCATTCCTGACCGGACTGACTCTTGCCTTTTTCTGGCAGATCCGGGAGGATTCCGTCTGGATCCTGCCGTTTATCGCCGTTATGACGGTATGGAACGTGGGTTATGTAATTCTGGTCCTGCATAAGAAATTAAACACAAAGGCACTTCTGCTTCACTGCCTGACCATGTTATTGCCACTCCTTCTCCTGTTCGGCGCCAACACCGGTGTCTCCGTCGTCAACCGGATCCACTACGGTGTTTTCCTGAACAACGACCGCACGGAGGGAAATTTTGCAGAGCTGATGTCCCTGTTGTATCATCTGGACAGCAATACGAGAACCAATCCCGACATCTGGATCTCCCGGGATACTATTGTCAGAGCAGAAGCAGCCAGTCCCACTCTGCAGCAGATTCAGACACTATTGGACAGTTATACCGAAGACTGGGCCACAAGGGATGGTGAGATTCCCGGCGATCACTTCAGCTGGGTTCTGCGGGATGCGGTACAGGACTCGGGAATTGCCCCGAATGCCGTCAGTGCACAGACCTTTTATGGCAACGTCCTCTCCGAACTGCGGGCAGCCGTAGCCAGTGGCGAGCTGACCGAAAAGACGGACGGTGCCCTCTATTTTTCCTCCCAATCCCGTGGAGTACTGCCGGAAGAAATTCCCGGTATCCTCAGTGATACTTTGCAGAATATCTGGAAAATTGCAGGATACACCGATTGTGCTTTGAGCAGTTCCGCCAAAAGTGCCGGCCGGCTGTCGGATATCCGTCGTATGGAATCCTTTGCCTCCTGCCTAACCGTGTACCCCACACTGTCGCAGTTTCAGGCTGCCGATTATGATTCCATTGAGGATGAGACCTTATATGATTTCAATGAGATCTACAGTTCCGGTATGGTATCTCTTCTGAATAAGAGCAACGCCATCTATCAGTTGTTGGGACAGCCCATGTTCCTGCTGGCACTGCTTGCCCTTTGTGTGCTGACCGTCCGCGTGATCCATGGACTTTTCCATGGGGACACAAAAGATCTCGAACTGTGGATCCTGACCTGTGGGATTCTGCTCAGTGCCGTTCTGCTGCGTTTCGGCTGTGGCCTGTTCACCGCATGGTTTTCCGAAGACATGCAAAAGTTCATCAACAGCTTCTACTCCTGTGGCGTCTACATTCTGCTGCAGATGTTCAAATATCTGGCGGTTATTACTACTGCCGCCAGCCTGCAACCGATAC
The DNA here is from genome assembly GCA_003584705.1 of Lachnospiraceae bacterium GAM79. GTDB lineage: Bacteria > Bacillota > Clostridia > Lachnospirales > Lachnospiraceae > Acetatifactor > Acetatifactor acetigignens. The sequence goes on along the minus strand of AP018536.1, from coordinate 632,440 downwards.
GGAAACAATATTTTCAAAATTTTCGTAATTCTCATAAGGAAAAGGAGGAATAACTTATGGAAAATTTGAACAAACAGATTCAGGAATTGCAAAAGATCATTGATACCTACGGCAATATCGTATTTTTCGGTGGTGCCGGTGTCTCCACCGAGAGTGGAATCCCGGATTTCCGAAGCGTGGACGGACTGTATCACCAACAGTACGATTACCCGCCGGAGACGATTTTAAGTCACACCTTTTATCGTTCCCACACGGAGGAATTCTTCCGTTTTTACCGGAATAAGATGCTCTTCCCCAATGCACAGCCCAATGCCGCCCATAAAAAACTGGCAGAACTGGAAGCTGCCGGGAAAGTCCGGGCCGTGATCACCCAGAATATCGACGGACTGCATCAGGCTGCCGGAAGCAGGACCGTACTGGAGCTCCACGGCTCCGTGCTTCGCAATTACTGTGAAAAATGCTATCAGTTCTATGGAATCGACACGATCTTAAACAGCACCGGTATTCCCCGCTGTGAAAAATGCGGTGGTATCATCAAGCCGGATGTGGTTCTGTACGAAGAGGGACTGGATGAGAAGACGTTAAATGCCGCCGTCAGATACATCCACGAAGCAGATGTCCTGATCATCGGCGGCACTTCTCTGGCTGTCTATCCCGCAGCCGGGTTAATTGATTATTTTCAGGGAGATAAGCTGGTGGTCATCAACAAGAGTGCAACACCCAGAGACAGCCACGCAGATCTCCTGATTCAGGGACCGATCGGGGAAGTATTTCAATCGATCCAGAATCCGTAAGTGATATCCTGTTCTCCGCTGATATGATAAGCATCTTCCACATCAGCGCCCCAGCTGTTGATACCACCCACGCCCCTCACTGCTCCCAGGATGGATACCACCGTCCTGCGGGCAGGAGGTAGTTCTTCGTGGTGCATGGCATTTTCCAGTTCCTGTGCCGTATAAGGCAGGCAGGAAAATGCGAAGTGTTTTCCCTCCTCCGCGGTTATTTTTAAACGGCTGCTTCTTTCTCCACGGTCTGTATTATCCAGGGAAGTCTTCCTGACGATCTCCAGCCATTTGGTCTGCATATGCATCCCACAGTCCTGAGGCACCATATAGGGTGTCACCGGCAATCCCTGTACTTCATACACACTGGGAATTCCTCCTGCCATACGGTCCGGATAGGTCTCTCCGGACAAACCTTCGTAAGTATAGCCTTCCGCCGCTGTGGGCATTAAAAATCTTAAGCCCAATACCGGAAGCTCCGGCAGTCCCTGTTTTCCGAGATAATCCACCTGTACATGGATCCGGCCGTCCGATTCCACCAGATAGCTTACCGTGACTTCCGTTACCGGTACAGTGGGTGTCTCGTAAGTATAGGAGATTTCAAACCGGTCACAGGTTTCATCACCGTTGTATTTATTATTTTCCGGTGCCGGAGGCATGCTGATCTCCTGCTCATCCATCCGGGCCGTTACCTTTACACAGCGCACAAAACGATCCGCCGCAGACCAGACCGCACTGCGGAAAACAAAGCCATTACCTCTGTCGTTGTCCGTGGCTGCCCGCCAGAAAGCCGGTCTGGGAGCCCGGTACAGCCACTCTTTTCCATCCTTATATAAAGATTCCATGCCGCCCATTCCTACAGAGAAAATATAGGCAAAATCCTGTCCCTGTATTCCGATGGTCACATCACCGATCACGATTCTGAATGCCATAATAGTATCTCACCTCCTGCATTGCCGGTTTTTCGCTGCGATTTGCGAAAAGAATTCCGTTGCCGGAAAATTCATAGTCGCTGGGACGGTCATCAAAGTCTCCGCCATAGCGCAGGACTCTCCGTCCTGTGACTTCATCTTCCACCCAAAGCGCCTGGTCAATATAATCCCAGATAAATCCGCCCTGATACATTTCAAAGCGGTCCAATAATTCCATATAGGACTTCATTCCGCCCAGAGAATTGCCCATGTCATGCATATATTCGCATAACAGATAGGGTTTCTTGGGGTCATGTTCCAGATAATCTATAATTTCCTGCGGGTATGCGTACATACGGCTCTCCACATCCGAGATCCGGTCTTCATAAGCTCTGTTGTGGAAGACACCTTCGTAATGTACCAGCCGTTGATCGTCCTTTTCCTTGAAAAACTGCTGCATGGCAGCAATATCATCTCCGGCATAGGATTCATTTCCCAGAGACCAGAACAGGATCGAAGGATGATTCTTAAAGCATTCAAAATTGGTTCTGGCACGGTCCACTACCGCTTCCTTCCACTCCGGCAGGGAACCGGGCACATTCCAGGAAGGTTCCACAGCTCCCATCTTCTGCCAGGAGCCGTGACTCTCCAGATTCGTCTCCGCCATCACATAGATTCCGGCTTCATCACACAGTCCGTACCATTCCTTGCGGTCCGGATAATGACAGGTTCTGACCGCATTGATATGGTTACGTTTGAAGCATTCGATGTCCCATTTCATGTCTTCCAGGGAAATACACCGTCCGGAAGCTGCATTCCACTCATGGCGGTTCACTCCACAAATCACCAGCCGCTCACCATTCAGCTTCATTACCTTATCCTGAGGATCCAGCGCAAAATCACGGAAGCCTATTTTATATGGCACCACTTCCGTCACTTCCCCCTCACTGTCTGTCAGAGTGATATCCAACTGATATAAGTACGAGTTCTCATGGCTCCAGGGGATTACTTTTTCTGCCAATGTTTCCCGAAGGTGCAACGTCTGCTCCGCCTGTGACTGCAAAATCTGTGTCTGCTCCAACAGGCATTTCCCGTTGGCATCCGACAGACATACACGCATTTTGCCCGGACGCTGTCCCTCACCCTCAGCAGATATTTTGATTGCTGCATCTAACGTGCCTTTTCCATCCTCTACGGAAAAATAAGGCTTCGCCCAAAGGTCTTCCACGTGCCACTGCGGCTTGGCATATAATTCCACACTCCGGAAGATTCCGAAAAAGCGGAAGAAATCCTGATCCTCCAGAAAAGCAGCCGTACTGCGCTTATGCACTTCCACCGCCAGCAGATTGTCCTTTTCCTTAATATAAGGTGTCAGATCGAATTCAGAGGGAGTAAAGCTGTCCTCGGCATATCCCACGAAATGCCCGTTCAGCCAGACATACATCGCCTGTTCCACACCTTCGAAACAGATGATCACCCTTTTTCCCCGCAGGCCTTCCGCCAGGTGAAAACGCTTGCGATAACTTCCTACAGGATTATACTCTGCTTCGCTGAAAGCACCTTCTGCCAATCCTTTTCCCAGCGTGTAAGCCGGGCGGCGGTAAATTTTCCCCTCCCAGGGATACATGGTATTGATATAATGAATTTTGTCGTAACCGGATAACTCAATATGCCCCGGTACATGGATCGTTTCGAATTCTGTATCCCCGGCATTGTCCCGGTAGAAATCCACCGGACGGCTTGCGGCATTCACAGAATAGGCAAACTCCCAGTTTCCGTCCAGAGACTGCACCAGAGAGCTTCTGCCCTCTGTCGCTTCTTCCGTATCCTGATAGATCGGATGATCACTGTGGGCTGGCAGCTGACCGACCCGGAACACCTTCGGATCGTCCAGCCATCTGATATCTGCTTCCATTTTGGTCCTCCTTATTTATCCCTTTTCTATTATAATAATTGTGAATTTTCTTCCATGCAACAAATATTTATCTTTTCGAAAAAACAGATTCCATGATACACTGCCCGGAAATCAAGATTTTTGTGGCAGCATATGTGAAAATATGTTAATCTGTAAAAGTATTTGCCTTATATCCACAAATGATAGGAGATTCTGTTTATGTTATCCACAATTGAAGCAGTCAACAGTGTTGTCAACAATTTCATCTGGGGTGTCCCCGCCATGATCTGTATCATCGGTGTCGGTCTGTATTTAAGTATCCGGACGCGCTTCCTGCAGATCCGAAAGTTCCCCTATTCCATGAAGGTGACACTGGGACGTATGATGAAGAAAAAAGAGGCCTCCGACGGAGCCCTGACACCTTTTCAGGCGGTATGTACCGCTCTCGCCGCTACGGTAGGCACGGGTAACGTAGCCGGTGTGGCAGGTGCTATCGCTATCGGCGGCCCCGGTGCGGTATTCTGGATGTGGGTATCTGCGCTGCTCGGCATGTGCACCAAGTTCGCCGAGGTAACGCTTGCTGTACACTTCCGCGAGACCAATGCACAGGGAGACCTGGTAGGCGGCCCCATGTATTATATTAAGAACGGACTGGATAAAAAATGGCACTTCCTGGCGTATTTGTTCGCCGCTTTCGGTGTGCTGGCTGTGTTCGGTACCGGTAATGCCACACAGGTCAATACGATCACTACTGCCATTGATTCTGCTCTGAGCAGCTTTAACGTACTGCCTGCAGATGCTGTAAAGCTTGTCAACCTGATCATCGGCGTGGCTCTGGCGATCATCATTGCCCTAATCCTGATCGGCGGCATCAAGCGTATCGGCAATGTCACCTCCAAGCTGGTACCTTTCATGGCGATCATGTATATTGTGCTGGCACTGGGTGTGATCATTTTCCATATTAAGTCTGTACCTGCTGTATTGGCTTCTATTATCGAAGGTGCTTTCAATCCCGCCTCTGTGACCGGCGGTGTGGTAGGAAGCTTCTTCATGAGCATGAAAAAAGGCGTATCCCGCGGTATCTTCTCCAACGAAGCCGGTCTTGGTACCGGATCCATCGCCCATGCCTGTGCTGATACGAAGAAACCGGTAAAACAGGGCTTCTTCGGCATCTTTGAAGTATTCGTGGACACCATCATCATCTGTACCATGACAGCGCTGGTCATCCTGTGCAGTGGCGTATCCGTAAATTACGGTGAAGCTGCCGGTGCAGAGCTGACCATCAGTGGCTTCACCGCTGTCTATGGCAGCTGGGTATCGATCTTTACCGCTGTGGCGATGTGCTGCTTCGCTTTCTCCACCATCATTGGCTGGGGACTGTACGGTACCAGATGTATCGAATTCCTCTTCGGCTCCCGCTCCAACATGCCTTTCATGGTGCTGTATTCCCTCACTGCTATCGTGGGCGCTACTATGAACCTGGGACTGATGTGGAGCATCGCCGAGACCTTCAACGGACTCATGGTCATCCCCAACCTGATCGCCGTGTTCCTGCTGTCCGGCGTTGTAGTGAAGATGACAAAGGAATATTTTGCGAAAGAGAACGGGTAATACGTTCGCTATGCCGGGACTCCCTCTGTTTTAGGGAGTCTTTTTTAGAAATTACCGCCGGAAAGCCCGGGGCATTGTCGAATCCTGTCTCTTTATTACCGCTTCCATGCCGTTATCTCTGTCACAGGCGGTGAAATGGAGCACTTGGGGAAGTAAGTTTCAGAAAATTTACCGCTTATAAAGACAATCGCGGTACGCAGGCGGTATAATATGGATAAATCGAGGTTAAAATGTCTTTTTTTACCGCCTCACTGGAAAATCAGAAGGATGCGGCGGTAATCTGGGAATCCAGATGGATTCCGCTTTAGAGAGGTGTTACGAACGATGAAGGTCAAACGACAGGAACAGATCATGGCATTTCTAATAGAAGAATTTGGACAGGATCGGGGCAGCGCTTTGTTTGATACGCAGGAGCAGTTGTTCCACACGCTGATAGAAAGCAAAAATACAGAAAACAAATCAAAAAGCCAGCAGAAAACGCTGATTCAGACCATTCTTCCCTGTGTAGCGCTGTATAAGACGCTGTTACAGGAGGGCTTTTCGGAAGAGGAAACCTCCGCATATCTACAAAAATATATGTTTACTATTGTCGGAGCAAATATGCACTCCTCCATGGCAAAAATGGAGCGGATCCCCGGCTTCTTCTTCCTTTACAGCAGTATTTTCCGGAAGGTCATGCGCTCCTCCGACCTGCATGAAAGTACACAGGATCACACCAGCGCTTCCTTCGATGTAACCATCACAAAATGCCTCTGGCACACCGCCTGCGTTGAGAACAACTGCCCGAAGCTGTGCCACATCTTCTGCGATGCCGACAACGTGACCTACGGCGGCCTAAAAAAACTGGCCTTCTCCCGGACGAAAACTTTAGGCTGGGGCGAGGATTACTGTGATTTTCATTTCTCCAGAAAATGATTCCATACACAACAAATAAGAAAGGGAAACACTACGAATGAAGCTGGCAATCCTGTCCGATATCCATGGCAACTACATAGCCTTGCAAAGCTGTCTGAAGCATGCTTGGGAACAGCAGGTCGATGCCTATCTTTTTTTAGGCGATTATCTGGGAGAATTTCCCTATCCCAAAAAGACACTGGAAATTCTTTATGAGCTACGGAGTAACTATTCCTGTTTTTTCATAAGAGGAAATAAGGAGGACTACTGGATCAACCGCAGAAAAGATGTGAGGTGCGACTGGAAAAACGGGAATCACAGCATTATGGCAATGCTTTATAATTATGAAAATCTCACCTCCGCTGATATTGATTTCTTTGAGTCTCTGCCAATAAGCCAGAGAATTGCGTTCGATGGAATGGAGCCAGTACTGGTCTGTCACGGAACCCCCTTTGCCAACAATAAAGAGCTGCATCCAAACAGTGAGGATTTCAAGGATATTCTTCATAAATGTCAGGAAAACTATATCGTATGCGGTCACACACATATTCAGGGAATCGTTTATAACAGTGAAAAGAAGATAATAAACGCCGGAGCTGTGGGTGTCCCCCTGAAATCTCCCCACAAAACGCAGTACATGATATTGACCTCCGATAGCTGCGGTTGGAACCCCGAATTTATTTCACTGGAATATGATGTGGAAAAAGTTATAAAGGAGCTTCACGAATCCGGCCTTTGGGATCTGTCACCTTATTGGTGCCGGATCACACAACATTTATTGTATACCGGTGAAGTCTCCCACGGGACCGCACTATTTCATGTGATGAAATTGAACGGATATAAAGATCCCTGGTATAATATTGCTCCTTCTTATTGGGAGGAGGCATTGCGGGAGTTGGGGATTGATCAATAAGCGAGTGAGAGGCAATAGCTAAATGGAAAGTTAGTTAAATACATTGGCAAAATCCACGAACTCCCGGAGCATGCGATACACATGTCTCGATGTAAGGTCTCCGGATGTGAATTTTCTACGAAAAGTGATGAGTAGTTCTCGTCATGACGGGGCCGCCTACAGTCGACATCCATGTCGACAATCGGCTGACGCGGACATCGTGTCCGCTTTCCCCCTGCCTTTCAGCACTTTTCTAGAAAATGTCAACATCCTCCGACAAACATTTTCGACATGGCACCGCATACGCCGGGAGTTCTGCGTTTTGGAAAGCTTTCAAAAAAACCAGTAGCCCCGGCTGGGTATAAGAATAAGCAGTGCCGTAAGCAGACGTCGGTACTTAGCGGTCGTATTGTGACCGCTTATGTACCGCTACGCTCTGCGACAGAGCGCGAGCGTGCCGCGTTTCTTATACCCTGCCAAGGGCTACGGGGATTTGATAGCATTTCTTTACTAACTTTCCATTTACATCAATTCAATGGAAGTAACTTTGTATCCCAGTTTCTCCACAGCCTCGCGCAGTTCGTCTTCGGGGATGTCTGCGCCGAGCTTTACGATTGCTTCGCCTTTCTTAAAGCTTGCTTTGGCATTGACCTGTGCCATGCCATTCAGGGCATTCTCGATACGATTCTGGCAGTTCACACAGGACATTCCTTCAATATGAAGCTTTTTGGTCGCTACGATAGTATCTAAGTGCTTCGGCTTGATCTTCACATCTCCGCCTCCGCCACAGCATCCGCCTTCTCCCTTGAAATGCTTTTTGGATCCCAGCAACGCCGCAATAACTACTATTACTAATATACCGCATATAATATAAGTTCCCATTTTTTCACTCTCCTTATTGTTTTTCTTTCAAAAAAATATACTCCTCTCAGAAGTATCTTTGCTACAATATCTGTCAAAATTTCATGCAGATTAATATTTTCCTGCCACCCATATAAGTAAAACCGGTGTAGGAAACAGTACTGTCTCTCCAGACCGCCTGCTCCTTACACCGGTTTACTTTCTACTTATTATACTCTTATCTTAGCATACCTGCTCCGCACATTCGCAAGGCTTGATCGTCACGTTACTCACCCTCTGGTCTACGAGGTATCCGCAGGACTTGAGTCCCGCCCGGATCACGGAATTCCATTTTTTTGCTGAAAGATGATGTATCGAACCGTCATCCAGCTCAATGGTACAGGCATTTTCCATCATACAATTTTCAGAGTAAGCTACCTTATACATGTTCTTACGGCTGATAGCACCGATCTCTTCTAACAGGTTGACCATGCGGTATACGGTTGCAACTCCCAGCTTGTCATCCTCTTCCAATGCCCGGTAGAAGATTTCCTTACAGCTGGAGCATTCATACTGGAGGATAATATCAATCAGCCGAAGTCGCTGCTTCGTAATACGGCAGCCTTTTTCTTTCAGCTTGGTCAATATGATCTCTCTCTGCATTTTCGTGGTCTGATAGCTTACCTGTTCCTTAGTGTCCACAATGACCTCCACAGTGGCTGCAATCGCCACCGCACTGAATGGATTTTCCATTCTTTTTGTCTTTTATCATTTTGCGGACAATCAATGCGACTACACCGGCCAGTATCGCCAATACAACTACGGTTCCCATAGACTGCCTCCTTACTCTTATTTTGAAATCCTGCGAATCCTCTTATCGAAGATCCGCAAGTAATGTTACGTTTCTATCTGTTTACTTCCCTCACAGGTATCTGGCTTTGCCTGCAAGCAGTCACGCCGGACACCTGTGGGAAAGTTCTATCATTTATTTTACTTATGCAGCCTTCTCGGTGTCAACCTTCAGAGTGGTGCTCTCCTTGTAAGGACGGAAGAGCAGATAAATGAAGCCGATGATCAGAAGGAATGCTACTACAGTGCCGATACCGAAAGCACCGGTGGTGATCAGCGTACCGATCTGATATACACACAGGGATACCACATATGCCAGACCGCACTGATATCCGATAGCGATCCAGAACCATCTGGTATTGTTCATCTCACGCTTGATCGCACCCATAGCTGCGAAGCAAGGTGCGCACAGCAGGTTGAATGCCAGGAATGCATAGCCGCTTGCTACAGTGAAGGTAGCTGCCATGTTAGCATATACGGAACCCTCGCCTGCGCTGTAGAGGATACCCATAGTACCTACGATGTTCTCCTTTGCTACCAGACCGGTGATAGATGCAACGGTTGCCTGCCAGTTACCGAAGCCCTGAGGAATGAATATCCATGCCAGGCACTGACCGATCTTGCCCAGGATACTCATATCGATCTCATCCTCAGCCAGCATACGGAAGCCGTCCTCGGTGAATCCGAAGTAAGTAGTAAACCATACAACGATGGTGGACAGAAGGATGATGGTACCTGCCTTCTTGATGAAGGACCAGCCACGCTCCCACATGCTGCGCAGTACCGTACCTACGGTAGGCCAATGGTAAGCGGGAAGCTCCATAACGAAAGGAGCAGGATCGCCCTCGAAGATCTTGGTCTTCTTCAGGATAATACCGGAACAAATGATTGCTGCAATTCCCAGAAAGTATGCGGAAGGAGCAACCCATGCTGCGCCGCCGAAGATAGCACCTGCTACCATGGCGATGAAAGGAAGCTTAGCACCACAAGGAATAAATGTGGTAGTCATAATCGTCATCTTACGGTCTCTGTCGTTCTCGATGGTACGGGAAGCCATGATACCGGGAACACCACATCCGGAACCGATCAGCATAGGAATGAAGGATTTACCGGACAGACCGAACTTACGGAAGATACGGTCCATGATGAATGCGATACGTGCCATGTAACCACAGGACTCCAGGAATGCCAGGAAGATGAACAGTACCAGCATCTGGGGTACGAAACCAAGTACTGCACCGACACCGGCTACAATACCGTCAAGGATCAGCCCTTTCAGCCAGTCGGCACATCCGATCGCATCCAGACCGCTCTCTAACAGTGCAGGTACGCCGGGTACCCAGATACCGTAGTCTGCGGGATCGGGAGCTTCTCCGCCGTCTGCTGCGTATACATCAACTGCCTCTGCCAGCTCAGCACCGGTGTAAGTAACATCCTCTGTTGCCAGAGTCTCTTCATCTTCCAGGGTGTAATCTGCGGTAGCGGATGCATCGATGCCTGCCGCGAACTCCTGAACAGCTGCTACTGCTGCTGCGGGATCATAGTCCTCAGACTCGCTGTCGATGACTGCTGCCAGAGCTTCATCACCGTCAGCTTCTACGAATGCGTTGATCACATTCATTGCATCATCATACGGCTCAGCTGCTTCTTCATAAGCACCGGTTCCGATGGTGAACAGATGCCAGCCATCACCGAATACGCCATCGTTCGCCCAGTCGGTAGCCCAGGTACCAACGGTGGTAACAGATACATAATATACGATAAACATAACCACTGCGAAGATCGGCAGTGCCAGCCATCTGTTGGTCACGATTTTATCGATCTTATCGGAAGTCGTTAACTTCTGGCCTTCCTTCTTGGTGTAACACTCTTTGATAATAGAGGAGATGTATGTGTATCTCTCGTTAGTGATGATACTCTCAGTGTCATCATCCATAGCAGCTTCCAACTGCTTGATCTCAGCGGATACATCGGGAACGCTCTTCATCTGTGCGGGGATCTTGTCATCCTTCTCTAACAGCTTGATAGCGAAGAATCTCTTCTGCTCCTCGGGAACATCGGTGAGCTTCTTCTCTACGGTCTCGATCACGCTCTCAACCTCAGGTGCGAATTTATGTACCGCAACTGCTGCACTCTTCTTCTGTGCCAGTTCGATCGCCTTTTTGGTAGCGTTCTCGATACCGGTCAGTTTCAGTGCGGAGATCTCTACAACGGGGCAGCCCAGCTTCTCAGAAAGCTTGCCTACGTTGATCTTGTCGCCGTTCTTGTTCACGATATCGATCATGTTGACAGCCATGACAACGGGAATACCCAGTTCCATCAGCTGTGTGCTCAGATATAAGTTACGCTCGATGTTGGTACCGTCTACCAGGTTCAGGATCGCATCGGGTCTCTCACCGATCAGGTAGTTACGTGCTACCACTTCCTCCAGAGTATACGGAGACAGGGAATAAATACCGGGTAAGTCCATGATGATCACGTCATCACCGTTACCGCCGTACTGTTTCTTTAATTTACCTTCCTTTTTCTCAACGGTTACGCCGGGCCAGTTACCTACGAACTGGTTGGAACCGGTCAGAGCGTTGAAAAGTGTTGTTTTACCGCAGTTAGGGTTACCTGCAAGTGCAATCTTAATTGCCATTTTTCTACCTCTTTCCTCTAAAATCATACTTTTCATAACTATTCAGAGCCTCATTCACAAAATCGTCTCTTCGAGACTTTCCTTTTGCTCATGTGATTAGCCTTCACTAATTAGTTCCAGCTAACCTTCCTGTTAAAAAAAAGATCATTTACTCAACGCAAATCATCTCAGCGTCTGCCTTACGAAGAGACAGCTCATAGCCTCTGACAGTTACTTCCACGGGATCTCCCAAAGGAGCAACCTTTCTCACATAGATCTCAACACCTTTGGTAATGCCCATGTCCATGATACGTCTCTTGACAGGACCTTCACCATTCAGTTTAGTCACCTTTACGGTCTGTCCGCAGGGAACTTCCTTCAATGTCTTCATTTTCTCCTCCTATTAGCATCTTTTGGTACAGCTGCCCGCTACACCATGATTTTATTGGCCATATCCTTGCCGATGGCTACTCTTGATTCCTTGATATTCACAATCAGGTTGCCTTCGGTCTGGGACACAACTGTCACTTTACCACCTACTACAAATCCGAGGGTCTCCAAAAACTTTTTCGTCTCCTCTTTGCCGCCGATCCTCTGGATCGTGTTCTCTTCACCGGTACCTACCATACTCAGGGGCATCATACACACTTCCTTCCCTTCAATAGTATTGAACTGCTTGTGGTTTCTCATTAGCTCTTAATGAGATTCATTCTCAATTCACGTGGTTAGTATATACTAACCTTTTTTTACTGTCAACATATTTTTTTAATTTTTTTCATAGAAATCTCATAGGAATTGCTTATTGATATTTTTTCTCATTAAGTTGAAATCTTGCATTTCCTACCCTTTTCTGCTATTCTTATTGTAATGCCTGCGGATGGTTAAGTTTCCACATGTAGAGCAGGTATTTTGGTTCAAAATGCTATGTATGGGAAGGGTATGGTCATTACATGAAAATACAGGAATCTGCTGAGAATTATCTGGAAACGATCTTAGTGCTGAAGAAAAAGAACGGCGTTGTCCGTTCCATTGATATTGCCAACGATCTGGGTGTGTCCAAGCCCAGCGTCAGCGTCGCTATGAAGAATCTTCGCAATGGGGAATATATTGAAATGGACAAGGAAGGCTACATCACCCTGCTGGATAAGGGACGTGAAATCGCAGAGAAAATCTATGAACGTCACACATTTCTTACAGACTGGCTGACTTCCATCGGTGTGGATCCCACTGTGGCTGCCGAAGATGCCTGCCGGATTGAACATGTGATCAGTGCAGAGACTTTCACTGCTATGAAAAAGACATTGAAGACGAAATAGAACTCACAGTAACTCATTGCATATTATTTGAACGCAAGAACTCCCGGTGCGATATTGCTCCGGGAGTTTTGTTATTATCATAAGCTCATTACCTGCGCTCATTAAATCTTAATTGTCACCCATTTTCCCTGTCGGAACCGAATCGACGCAAACAGAAATCTGGATACCTGATCCGCCAGAATGCCCATCCAGATACCGGTCATTCCCAGTCCCAGAGTAAACCCGAAAATATAGGATGCCGCCGTACGGATCAGAGTAACGCTGATCGTAGAAGCCACTGCCGTGTATGCGGTATCTCCCGCGCCGCGCAGGCATCCCATGTAGATGACCTGAGACACCTGGAACAGGACAATGATACAAATGCAATGAATAATATTCACACCGTACGTAATAATATTTTCTTCTCTAAAGAACATCCGGTAGATGGTCTCCCCTCCGAAGAAATAGATAACCGCCAGTGCAACAGAGATTCCCATACCGATACGTCTACAGATAGCTCCATAGCTTTTCGCTTTCTCCGGGTCACGTTCTCCCAGACTCCGTCCAATCAACGCTACCGCCGCTACCTGCATACCGTCACCGAATGAAAACGTCAGACCGAGGATATTCATGCCTACCTGATGTGCCGCCATGGCTTCCGTACCCATTTTCGCAGCCATCATAGCAGTCGACATGAATCCGATACGCATCAATACCTGCTCAATAAACACGGAATAGCCGACTTTGATGATCTCCAGCAGCGGTTCCATCCGCAATCTAATATGATGTTTAATCATATACGGAATACTGATAAATCCATCTTTCGGATAGATCGAGACGATGCTCATCACGCATGCCACTACCGTACCAAATACCGTAGCAATGGCGGCTCCGGTGATTCCCAGTGCCGGGAATCCGAAATGGCCGTTGATCAGCAGGTAATTGCCGCAGATATTCACCAGATTGGAGATCAGATTCGTCCTAAGGGCGATCATCGTATTGCCCGCGCCGCGCTGTGCCGCATTGATTCCCATGGACAATACGTTGAAGATCATGCCACCCATGATGATCCGGTAGTATCTCGCCGCCATGGCATGCGTGTCCTCACTCGATCCGCAGAATTCAATAATCTGATCCGCGAATCCCACCGTCAGTGCACTGATGATCACCGCTGCCACAATGCAAAAGCAGATCGTCATCACCAGAATCTCGTTGGCCGCCTGCTGCCTCTTCTCTCCAAGTCGTCTCGCCACCAAGGCGGAGATTGCCACATTCGCTGCGATGAACAGTGCCAGCCCCAGGAACTTCGGCTGTGTGGTCAGCCCTACCGCTGCCACTGCATTGGCCCCGAGCGTACTCACCATAAAAGTATCCACCATGCCCGCCAGTGCGATAAAAAAGGATTCGCAGACCGCCGGCCACGCCAGCCGGATCGCTTCTTTTGTCAGGGAACCCTGTGTGTGTTCTGTGCCCATATCTATGTTACCTATTACCTTTTCTTGAATATTTCCTGTTTCTGATAGTCATAATGCTTTATTACACTCTTAATCATACACCAAAACCTCCGTTTGCCGATAGTCCCCAATTTTTGTCCTTTTTTTATAGTTAGATACATAATTTTTGTCTCATTTTCATACAATACTAATCAGAAATACACGGATATTGACACATGCAAAATCGTATTTTCAAAGAAGGCTCCCATGCAACTCTCCGACAGATTTCATAATATTCACTGGAAAAATCTCATCACTGCCGTTGCCATCCCTCTGGCAGTAGGCGGACTCTCCGCTTGGATCACCATGGACGGCATGAAAGCCTTTGAAATAGTGAATCAGCCTCCCCTGACACCGCCTATGTGGCTCTTCCCGGTGGTGTGGAGTATCCTGTTCGTCCTTATGGGAATCGCCTCTTACCTCGTTGTCATGCAAAAAGGCGAGGACACGAAAGCCCTCACCCTGTATGCTGTACAGCTTATCTTTAATTTTTTCTGGTCCATCTGGTTCTTCAACCTGGGATGGTATCTTTTCGCCTTTTTGTGGCTGGTTGCTCTGTGGATCCTGATCCTCGCCACTACCGTTGCTTTTTACCGCATCTCGAAGCCTGCCGCATGGCTGATGCTGCCTTATCTGGTGTGGGTGGCGTTCGCGGGGTATCTGAATCTGGGGGTGTGGTGGCTGAACCGGTGAGTACGCATTTTTATTAGTTTTTCCCCTAGTGCACACATAATACTGGATTAAAAAATGTGGGAAGACGAATCTTCCCACTCGTTAATGTTCATCTCTTTATGGCTTGATTACCAAAGGTTAATGGAGACCTCTCTATAATTAGAATATGGCAATTCACTGACTGTGTCAACTGCATATTGAAAAGTTTAAATTTTTGTGTGCTTTCCTTAAGCTCTTATTTTTCTAATCCGTATGTCCTTATCCGCCATCCGCCTTCTTGCTTCTCAAAGTCCATAAAAAGATAAAACAAGGAGTCTTCTCCTGCCGGCAAAAATTCCGCCTGCACTGTATAGGTTACCCCCGTTTCATCCCCAACATCCGCTAATCCTTTTATCCTATTTATACAAACAGTTTCTTTTCCTTTAGATTCCCGGAACTCTGCATAAGTATCCAGTGTTCCACTGTAATCTTCCACTAAATACTTTTTAATTGTTTCCGAATCACCTTGAAAATAGGCCTCCGAAAATTCTTTTGCTATCTCGTATACTATTTTTCTATCCTCGTTCCCAGCCACTTCTCCTCTTATCGTCAGTGTATCATCCTGCGGCGCTAATAGTTCTTCTCTCTTATCATAATAATTATCAATTAATCTAATATCTTCTATATACCACCCATCTTCCCGATAGGATGCCTCTGTACATTTTACCGTGCTTTCGTCATCGACTTCATATTGTAATGAGATAAAACGAACCATCGTTTTTCCGTCTTTTTCAAATATGGTTGCCCCGATATAACTGTCTATTGGCCGCTTGTCATCAATCTTAACATCACCGAATTTATCAGGCTGTTCTGAATCAATATTGGGATTATGTATAAAGTTATATGGATATTCCACCCATCCGGTATCCTCTAAATGCAGAATCGAAATTGTAACAGCACCATAATTGCTTCCGAAGATGTACCTTTCCAATAATACATCCGCTTTACCATCTCCTGACAGATCACCGGTAGTAATCCTCGAACTATAAACGTATCCTTCGTAATCCTTTATTGCCGTATCTGCGCCATTCACATTCGCTATGAGTCGTGTACCATCTTTTGCTAAGTCATCGATATCGCCGTTATCTACAACACGCACTATATCTTCTTTCCCATCTCCATCTAAATCTGCACTTATTTCAATCTCAGAATTAATGAGCATGCTGCTCGTGTCCTTTTCTTCAGATGTATCCGAAGCAATCGTCTGAGGTTCCGGTGTCTCAACTTCCTGTGCTACAGCCTCTGCCTGAATCTTCGGCTCGGTATCGGCGATTTCAATCTGATCCGCTAAATCCATGCAATCTATATAATGATCTCCTATCCGGAACGCATAGAAGCTTCTGTAATCCGAGGTCATAGGGTCTGTATCCTGATGCTTTCCGGCATTATTATCCTGAAAATATTTCGGAAGGTAATCAGACTGCATATGTATGTCCTTCGCATCCATGTTCTGCAGATAAACATAAATAATGGTATTACTGTCATCTAACGTGATGGCATATTCATATCGGTCGGTCCAATTTGCCATTGCCACATACGCAACGCTGCAATAATTTTCTTCATCCTGATAGAGCATATTCGTCTGATCCTGATAAGAAAATTCCAAATTCCGCAGACGCTCTGTTTCTGCCTCATACTGTTCCCTGGTATATTGATTTTCCAAATAGATCTGGCAGGTTGCCGCAAAGATTTCATCACGGGTCTGATAATAAAAATCCTGTGAAACGGTATCCATATCTGCGGAAGGAAACACCGCTAACGGGCTGTATACTCCCTTTCCTTCTAATTTGTGGTATGCTTCTCCCTCCCGGGAAGTGATTCTTGTCCCATAAATAAAATGATAGCATACGTAAGACAAAATTATCCCCAGCACAAGCACTGCTGCCACAACTGCAAGCACTGCTGCCACAACTGCAAATACTACTTTCTGCTTCTTGGTCATCTTTTTGTTTATCCCCTATTATCTTCTATTTTCTTCTGTAAATCAAAAATATGGAATCTCCAGTTCTTCAACATTACCTTCGTTTGCGTTCAGCCATTCCCTATAGTCCGTCTCATCGCCTTACATATTTTCAAAAAATTTCTAATCCTCTACAATCTCTTCTCCATAATCATAGATAGGCATCTGACCGGAAACATAAACATCAACATTATAGATTTCACCGGTCGCTTCCCCCGGTATGCCGAATTCATGGAAACATTCTCCTAAAGCATAACGATAAATGGTATATCTCTCTTTGCCCATATAAGTATGTTTTTCATAAGAATCTCCATATTGGTCGACCATTTGAGAATAAGTATTTCCGGAATATATGCCTCTCGAGGTATGTGCGAATGTTTCATTACTGCTGATTCTTATTCTGACACATTCTTTTTCAAGAAAATAAACTTGTACAAATTGAGCTTCCCCATCACCTACGTTATAATAATAATTATATTTTTTGTTATCCGAATCCTCAACCTTTTCATACAACAGCCCCATCTTATCCAGCTTCCCCAATATTTCCTGCTCACTTTCATATAAGGAAACTGAAAAATCCCCTATATTGATAACGACATCCCTATCTGTCTGTGCATTTGTTGCATTCGGCATTTCACCAATTCTATTCCTTATAGCCGCTACTGTTTCTTCTATACTTTTTTCTCCATTAAAATAATACAACGTCTCTTCCTGCGTAATCCCTATGAAAGGAAGGTCACTGCGTTGCATTACCTTCGTATTATTTATCATCTCCCTTACATCCTGTATATCCTCATCTTGTGCCGCATAAACATTTTCATAGGTACCGCCAATTTCGTATGTCAGAATAGGAAGTTTCTCTCTTTTTCCATCCGATGTCTGATAATATTCCTGCTTTCTACTATCACTAAGCTGTTGATCCAGCACATCTTGCAATATTGAGAAATTCCAATTGGGAGCAATCGTTTTCTGTCCTTCCTCAGTAAAATAGCTTTCCACAAACTTCCATGCTTCTTCTTTGTGCGTGCTTTGACTGTTAATGGCGAAACAGTTGACAAAAATAAATATTCTTCCGTTTCCTTCTGCTCCCGGAAATCCTGTATAGACTGCATCCTCACCCCATACGGATTTTTTATATAAATATTGTTGCATGTCACCTATGCACTCAAGATTGAATGGAATTTTTCCTTCCCGCATCAAAAGGTCATTCGTTTGAAACATCGCCTGTTGCGGTAATTGTTCTGCAATTTTTATATATTGTTCCAATCTGTTATCTTCCGTTTCCCCGGAATATCCTCCGCAGATTGCCCCTTCCTGTAAAAATAAATCCCGTGAAATCATAGGATCCTCTTTACATTCCCGAACGGCCCGCAAGGCTTCCTCGAAGGTAAAATTTTCTTTGTTACTGCACCATTTTTCTTTTGTTATCAATGTATATAACACAAAATTCGTTGGCAACATATACAAGCCGCCATCCGATGTCAAAACCTGATGCGCGGAATCAACGATGTCCTCTTCCCCAATCACATCACTTTTCTCCAGATAAGGAATAAGATTCTCTATCGCACCCTTTTCTCTAAGCACTTCCACGTCCATTTCATCTGTCGAAAAACTAATGATATCAGGTCCTTTTCCTGTCAAAATATCATCATACAAACGACTAATTCCGTCGCTTATATTTTCTTCGTAATAATCATGTATTGTGATTGTTATTCCGTCATTTTTACTATTAAAATCAGCTACTGCTTCCTGTAATGTCGACGCTCTCCCGATATCTCCAAGTATAATCTCCGTTTTAGGTTCTTCCGGCACAATTGTAGCAGTCTCTTTCTCCCACGCAGATGTTTTCGTCCCGGCGTCTATTTCTCCGCATCCCATTAACAGCAAAGATGATACTGTACCTACCAGCAATGATGCTATTGTTTTAAAAGTTTTCATTCGTAATCCCCCTCGCACGTTGTCGCAATATCATTTTTTTCAACAGGTAAAAAAACAAGCACTGCTGCCACAACTTCCCACTGTATAACTTAACTTGTCTTCCGTAAATTCAGGAAAGGACGCACCTCTACGTTCTCCGGTCTCTTCCCGTCATATAGCAGTTCCACATACTGTTCCGCCTTTTCATCGGAGACATCTTCCTGATCCGTAAATACTATCATTATTAGTTCAATTTCACTTTGTTCCGGCTGCTTTCTAATTATGTTCAGGGAATGGAAATACATCTCGCTGTAATCAATTCCTCACTCACTAAATAGTGTACAATCACTAATTGCGCCGGTTGATTCTCTGATGTCTGCTCGTAAAATTCGTCCAGCAATTCTGCTCCGCTACATTCCCTTGACTGCCAATCCAAGACATACACCGGATAATCTTTGAGTTCTTCTATATTTAACGGAAGGACGGATAATTCCTGTCTGATTACTTCCGGATCGGTTTTCCCTTTTAAATTTTCCAAACTGAAATCTTCCGATAAATCAACCGGTTCAGTCTCTTCATTTGATACTGCTGTAGTCGTTATGGTATTAGGTGTCATCTCCTCGGTAACTTCTGAAGTATTCTGTTCTGTATCATTCTGTTCCGGTCTATTCTGCCCACAGCTTACCATGCTTAACATAATTATTAATAATGCCACACACCTCATCTTTGCTTTGTACATACTTTTTCTGAATCCTCCTCCCACAAGATTTTTCAAAAGCCTTTTACCATACGTATTCCTCCAGCATCCTCTTTATAGAAATACCAATTCTTTCATCCTGTTTCTCACTCTCTGTAAGCGACAATGTCACACTCAATGGATCTTCCAGTTTCTTATTCTTAAAATCAATAAAGTATCCCAGTTCCAGAACAACGCATCCTATTTCTTCCCCGGAATGTACCTGCTTCATTTTTCTAATTCCGGATTCTGTTATTTCTTTTTTGGTAATTGCATAAGTCGGATATTCATTATCCGAAAGTAATGAGTACTCACATAGTGCAGTGATTCCTGCCTTTTTTTCCAATTGAATATCCTCTTTTAGCTCATACCTTGCAATCACAGGGTTTCTCAATATGACCCGTACATCATTCCACAGTTTCTGAATATCCGCCGGAACAGTTATCACCCTGGATTTACCCTTCATACCCAAAATATCCACATTCAGATACTCAATTTCATCAAAGCACCTGTTTGCAGACATTTTCGTAACGCCTAATCTTATTGCAGCTTTTGATGCAGTAACATTTTCCCATTTTTCATATATTGCAACCAATATAACTTTTTGTGTTAAAAATGAAATTAAATGAACCGGAGAAATTTTCCTTTCATTCTCATTGGACAGCAAATATCCGATAAAAGGCAAGTACACCTGTTTATCTTTCAGTACAAAGGGAATTCCCTCTTCCAATAATTTTTCTTTAATATAAAATGATGTAGAATCAAAAAAAATGGCGCAATTAAGACCTGCTGCCTTTTCAATTTTAATCCAGTCCTTTCTAAGCGCTGCCAAGCCAACATCTGCCTTGGGTTGAATTGCTATCCATGGTGAACCGTTTGTTTCAACCTTATAAAAAGTGTATCTTCCACGAAAGGCCAGGGGCAGCTTCTCATTCAAATATTCAGTTTCTTCTATCATCACATTTTGACGCAATGTTTTTTCCAAAAAATTCTTCATATAGTCACCATTTTTAAAAATGTAACTCTTTTTATGTTACATTTTTAAAATAGCATATTTTTATTGCACATTCAATATTTAATGATAAGATAGTCGACCGATATCAATTATTTTGATATTTTCAATTTAAAATATCTCAATCACATAATCATAACTATAGGTGTGCACATACAACCGGTCATCCTTCTCTGCCATGAGGTCCGGCATCTTTTTCAGAGACAGGCGGTCGATCACCTCTCCGGTATTTTTATCCAGCTGATAGAGATAATCGTCCTCTGCGGTAAAGCCATAGCCGCAGAAGATCACGTCCCCTTTCACGAGAAAATTCATGCTGTTATAAGTCTGGTCTGCACTTCGCCACAGCAGTTTCTCATTTTCCAGATCATAGGCAAACATAAAGCAGCTGTCCGGCTGCGCATAACCGTTCATTACTGAAGCCCCGTAAAAAATTCCGTTCTCAAGGCAGGCATTATTACCGTTGACGTACCATTTGTCTGTCGGATATTCCAGTACATACAGGCAGTTCTCACCATCGAAAATGCTGAGTTTTCCATCCTCCCACTGATAGGTATACTCCCACTGATAGGTATAATTTTCATCATAGAAGCAGTCCCAGTTTTCTCCGATCATGGGAAGGGAAATGTCTTCCGATGCATTGTACCATTCGTCTGCAAAAGTAATATTGTTATACGTCTCGGAAAGGATTTCCAGGGAATAGGGCTGCGCCGCAGTTCCTTCCGGGTGAAATTCCGAGATTCCAGTGAAATCTATGAGGATCTCTTTCGGTGCAATGGGTGTTTCCCGGGATTCGGACTCTGTGAGAGCTCCGGAGGTCTCTGCCTCATCTATTTTAGTGTCTATATTGGAAATATTTTCGGTTTGTTTCTCCGCTTCGTTGTTCTCCGGTGCATTGGTCTCCCGGGCGCCACATGCCATTAACAGGCAGGCGGACAGTGCAAATGTTGCTAATCTGTATTGTTTTTTCATGATAATCTCCCTTACTGCTTAAAATTCTCACGCATTTCTTACTTTAAATCCGTAACTCTTTTTATATTACGAATTTAAAATATCATATTTTTGTTGCACTTTCATTAACTGTTTCCAATAATTTCATATTAAAATAAACAATTCCGATGTAGCTTATTTCTATTTACCGTCCAGATACCTTTGCATAAAATTTGAGGCGGTAATTCAACGATGATCTATTCGATTTCCGCTGATAATTACCGCCTGAACATCATTATTCTTCTCTGTCAACTCTTTCTGTTAATCAATCGTTTTCATCTTCTTTTGAAATCTGGGGTGCTATTTGACTTTGCGAATCATTATTATGCTGCAGCTCTTGTACATTGCCACTGCTTTGTGCAAATGTTATGGCACTGCCATTTGTTTCATAGGATCGAATGATCTTTATATTCTCGTCTGTCATCTCGGTCAGTTCCACCTCCAATCTCAGTGGATTTTCCCTAATGACGGAGGTAACTACAAATGGTAATTTCCCGGCAACCATATCTGCCGAAATTTTCTCCTGCAATGTTTCTACATATGCCCCTGATGGTGTTCCATCTGAATTTCTGGAATCTAGAATTGTGTTTGCACCGGTCATATTGGGTTCTGCAAATATGATATCATCACTGTTCCGGCCGGTAGTGATCTGTCCGTTTTGCACCCAGATTTTACGAATATCCTGTGCGAAGCTTCCCACTTCCTGTAATTCGCCGTTCCGGTACCGGAACAGAAAGCTCTCGTACTGCCCCTGCTCATCTTTTCTGGTAAGGGCTAACAATATCTGTCTGCCGTCCGGGCTGAAGGCATAGATGCTGTTCCCCAGATTCTGTGCCGTCCGCATCTCGCCACTCGTCGTGTTGACCGTAAAAACATACTGATCCAGCGGAGAATGATCCGGCGTATTCAGTGCCTGCGCCATCCTGGAACGAAGCGTGATCCGGTCTGCGGTTCCGTCTCCGTCCAAATCAAGCAGCGCATAGGTCTCCTGTGCCGCACGCTCGGACACATCATAGACAACTCCTACTTTTGTCAGGATTTCCTGCCTCTGTGCGGCTGCATAGGCATCTGTCTCCTCTGCGGTCAGTTCCGCTGCTGTTTTCCCGTTCCATACCGGCCTTACAGACAGGATCGGCAGCTTCAGCTGTTCGCTGCCATCACTATTTTCGAAGATCCAGTAACCGTCCTCTGCACGAAACGAAGCCTTGTCGAAATCCTGCGCCTCCGACGGCAGCTTCCAGTCCGTGACCCCGTTTTCTCCGGTCTGTCCCGAAGTATCATATTCCCGGATCGTGTCGATCCAGATGTCCAAGTCGCCATCCTGATAGTCAGAGGATGCCAGGTAGTACAAGCGCACGCTCTCTATCTCATCCCGGTAACAATCTAAATAGTCACACTGATCCGAAGTATTGAAGAGTCTCCGATCCTGATATACGCATGACCAGTGGGATGCTGCATATCCCGGCGCAATATACCCCGGTACGACACAATCCAGTCCGGCATCACTCCCGGTTGCCACATAGATGCCGTAACTGGACACCTGATAAGTAGCATATTGATCTCTAAAAGATCCCTGAGGTACCTGCGTATAATCCCCGGGATGGGCTCCCGCCAAAGGATCCTCTTCCACATCCTGCGGTCCATATTCCGCATAGACGATTCTTGCCTGATTCTCTCCATCCAACGGACCGTAAGAATGCCGTCCTTTACTGTCGATATCTCCCAGTGACAGCATCCAGATCTGACTGCTCTCCTCGGCGAATACCATGGGAATATCAATATCGGATCCGTCAGCGAAAATATAATGTACGTTTGCCACAGAGCCTTCGCCGGGTCTTGTGGAATCTTTTTGGAAAAATAAATACTGCCTTTCCGCTTCATAGAGCAGTTCCGTCATTTCTCCGCTGCCACCCTCCAGATGCAGCAGTGCTTCCGCCGCTTTTACCGGATCCTTATAAGTCTCGTGGGCTGCGGTATCCCCATCCAGGATCTGTCTGTGCAGTTTTCTCGCCGCAACGCCGTTGTATTCCAGATATTGAATGCCGTCCTGTCCGGCAAAAGACCGGGTATCCTCCAAGGTATCCACATCAAACAACGCACTGAATTCTTCTCTGCTATGAATCCCCTGTTCCAATGCCGCCAGCCATTCGGTTTTCCTGCCTTCATCGTCTGAACCGTCCTCTGTGAATTCTCCGGTCGTCACTTCTTCTGTCGCATCGGAAACGTCAGACACATTTGCTGTATCTGCCCCGTTCCCATTTCCTCCGGGGTTGCTGCACAGGCACACCACCAGTACCACGATCACTGCTGCCGCGCCGATCATGACCCAGAACGGCGGCTTGCGATAATCCAGTACATGACGAATACGATTCTTCACATGGTCTTCGCCAAAAGAAAGCAGTGCGCAGATGGAACCGCCCCGATAACGCTTCCACTCTCCGCCGGAAGCTTCTTCCAGCAATGTATAGGAATAGATCTTCTTGCTCTCCTCGCCGAGAAGCTTCACAACTTTTTCATCGCAGGACATCTCACAGTCCATATTCATCAGATAAAATGCCAGCCACACCAACGGGTTAAACCAATGCACACAGCAGATCAGCAGCGCTGCCGGTTTGAAAAGGTAATCCCTGCGCTGCAGATGCACTCTCTCGTGGCACAACACGACTTTTCTGCTCTCCGGATCCAGCCCCGAAGAGAGATAGATCACCGGATGGATCAGCCCCATGACGAAGGACAGGTGTCCTCCGTCAATCTCGCAGATTCCCGGTTCCACCTGTCTGACACCGCTGTCAGGTCTGCGGATACGGTGACGCATACGCAGGTAGGAAAAAGTATGATACCCCATAAATCCTGCCATTCCAAGTAACCATGCGATCAACAGGACACGAAACCATGTTTTTCCCATTGTTGCACCGATCCTTTGCAAAGAATCGTCCGCATTATCCCGGTTATCCACCGGGTAACCACCATCCAAGGCATTCGTAACATTACCCGGTGCCTGAATTTCACCGACACCGTCATCTCCAATTTCATTCATGCCTTCTACGTTTCCATCCTGTCCCAGTGTTGGTGCAGAACCTTCCCTATTTCCGGTGGCTTCTAAAGTCCCGGCATTCAGATTTCCCGTATTATCCGCCCCGGACAGCACGGCATCCACAGTATTGTCTCCACGGTGGCTGCCATTATAAACTCCCTCATTGTCAACTGATCCGGCACTGTTCCCGGCAGTCAACTGTGCAGAGGTTGTCGCCGTCCCTACGGTCAACAGACGCTCCGGGATCAGACTGATCCTGGTCCCCGGCAGCACCGGACAACATAACCGCACAAATACGATTCCCCACAGCAGATAGGAACACCATTTCGGGGCTTTTTTCAGTAAAAATCTGGCCAGTATCACCAACAAAATACAATAGCTTCCCACCAGACTGAGACGCCATATACTGTCAAACAAACGATAGATGCCTTCCACCATAAAGTCCCTCCTATGTTCTCTGCTTCCCTATCCGCGGAAGCTCCGCTCTCTGTCATCCCTGTTCTGTAACGCCCCGAAGCTCACTAATTTTCCGTCCCGGCAGCTGAGGCTTCCACAATCGCCTTCCTGCAACTCGCTGTAGATTCTGTCGGAAACTTCCAAGGTGATCTGTTCGCCCTCTTTTTCCAGATTTTCAAAAATGACAGTCTTGACGTTTTCCGCCTCGGTTACTCCGGAATTTACTGTGCCGTTTGCCAGATATACCGGTTGGTTCACCGCAGTAGCCTGTGCCTTGCTATAGACTTTTGCACGGTTCACCGTATGATATCCCCGTTGCCTGTTCCGTAAGCTCCGCACCAGAAGGTACAGAAGATATCCCAGAATTGCCGCTGCGAACAGGACTGTCAATATGTTTTCCACCGGACTGAAACTTAACTGCTGCATCATAAGCACAACCTCCCCATTTTTCATTATTTATCTCATTTCACAGTATCCTTTATGATATCCTTGTATACTTCCAACAGCCACCAGGAAAACGCCTGTGATTGTTTTGCTGCATTGTCGATCATGCCATCTGCAGTTGCTTTGTCCTCCGCCGGTACTACCAGCAGGAACTCTTCCTCTTCTATTTTTACTCCACATAATACGTTTTTTAGATCTTTTGAGATAAGGAACATATTACCGGATGTATCTCCATCGGTAGTTGTGATGCAGGAATACGATGGTTCCGCTTTTACGAAAAGTGTCGTAAATCCCATTTCCTCATCACCAAAAATCTTTTCTCCATCCAGCCATACATTTCCCTGAATATAATCCTCCTGATTTTTCCAGATAAAATGTGCCTTTTTCGCATGAATCTCTACCGGAACCTGTTGATAAAATTGCGGATTTACCAAACCGACTAACATGCCACTGCCAACATAATCATATGTTTCCTCTTTCGGAGTATCATAATATCGCAATCCGTAATCTCCGAGACACAGCAGGACTACAGCAACTATAACGATCAGAAAAATTACGATTCCTTTGTTCTTTTTACTCCAATGCATGATCTGTATCTCCTTTTCACACTTTACCCTGCAAAATATAAACCGCTGAAATAGTCACTGTAATCCGTTCCATCCCGTAACCGAAACCACCCCTTCACACCATCCGTAATCTCGATGCAGATCCAGTCCTGTGTTGCATCCAGCTTCGTCATGCGTACCTTGCTTCCTTTGGGCAGCACAAAGGTCTCATCCCCGTCCGGTGTACGGTAGAGCGTTATATCCTGCCGCAGCTCCACTTCCTCCCAGGCACTTAATACATATTCCTCCTGTGGCACTTCCCGAAGTCTTCCGTTCGATGTTACCTGATAGATTTTCTGGATATAATCATTCTGCACCGCAAAATATGGTTCGGTGATAACCATCTGTCCATCCTGTATCCATGCCTTTCGCAGATCCTGTGCGAGCCGGTCTGTTTCCACCGGTTTTCCGTCTTCATAGTGATAGATTCGGGTCAGTGGATCTGCGCTTTCGCCGTCATCATACAATGCGATCAGGAGCTGTTCTCCGTCCGGGCTGAAAGCGAAGATCGAATTGCTCATATTTCCCGTGCTGTCCGGAATCTCAGCCGTCTGTCCGTCTATCTCCAACACTGCATCCTGCAGGTCATAGCAATTCATTTGACTAAGTCCCAGATTCAGATATATCGTATATTGCTCCAGAGAATACCCCGTTACCGGCTCCGCAGGATGCAGAGAAATCTTCTCCGGCACACCATCGCCATCCAGATCCAGCTGCGCCGATGTCTCAGTTTCTGTCCGCTCCGATACATCAAATACCACACCCGGATAGGCCAGAATGTCTGCTCTTTCGATGTGCTGGCTATCCGCCCCGCTAAGTGCAAACCGCATACTTATGGATGGATTACTATTGTAAATGTCATAATATCCGTCATGAACATGAAGCGTCGTGCCGCTGTTGAGCTGCAAATTCACCGGCAGAACCGTATCGGTGACAGTATGGGTACTCATGTCAAACTCCCGAAGTACCCTCGGCATCCACTCATCCGTCATAAGATGCGCCTCATCGGGATCTGTCAGATAATAGACCTTGCCGCCGCTCCATTCCGTCACATCCGGCAGATCTTTTTGCAGCTGTGTATAGGCATCCGATGTGTCATATGCGCCCCGCTCACAGGTAACGTCATACCAGCCCGTTGCCATGATGCGTTCCGCTTGAATGCAGCGAAATACACTGCCGGACGTTCCCCAAAGTTCACTCATGGTATAGATCCCGTAATTTGAAATCTGTACATGGGGATAATAAGTCGAATAACTGCCGGCATCCACAGGATACCAGTCCATCCAGCCCCAGTAGACCGCTCTGTCCGGTTGTCGGAGTTCGTACTCCCCATAGACCATTCTGGTACAGATATCACCGGTGAGCGGACCATATCCCGAGTCCTCCGCACTGCCCGGATCTCCAAAGGATAAGAGCCACAGCTGCGTCATCTCCTCCGCCATGACCATGGGAATATCTACAGCAGATCCATCCGCAAAAGTATAATGTACATTCACCACAGAGCCTTCTCCCGGCCGGTCAGAGTCCTCCCGATAATAAGGATATTGCCGCCCTGCCGGATACAGCGTCTCGGTCACGGCTCCGCTTCCATCACCCAGGTGCAACAGTGACACCGCTGCCGTTACCGGATCTGTATATTTTCTATAAGTCTCGGATGCAGGTTCCTCCGCCAGTGCTTTGAATATCGCATACGCGGCATTCGTATTGTTTTCACGAACCAGCAGATCATAAGCCACTTGATCCGCTGCAAAGGAATGCTTTTCTTCGATTTCTTCCACATCAAAAACAGCGGCAAAATCTTCTCTGCTATGAATCGTTACCTTTGCAAAATCTTCCGGTGTCTTGATGCTGTCCGGAAACTGCGCAATATTTCCACTCGTCTCCGCATTGCTGTCTACATCCATTTCTGCTCCTGCGCTGTCGTCTGTATCTGCACGATCCGCCGTGCCTGCCCCGTTCCCACTTCCACCGGGATTGCTGCACAGACACACCGCCAGTACCACGATCACTGCTGCCGCGCCAATCATGACCCAGAACGGCGGCTTGCGATAATCCAGTACATGGCGGATCCTGTTCTTCACATGATCTTCAACAAAAGAAAGCAAGGCACAGATGGAACCGCCCCGATAGCGTTTCCATTCCCCACCGGAAACCTCTTCCAGCAATGTATAGGAATATATCTTCTTGCTCTCCTCGCCGAGAAGCTTCACAACTTTTTCATCGCAGGACATCTCACAGTCCATATTCATCAGATAAAATGCCAGCCACACCAACGGGTTAAACCAGTGCACACAGCAGATCAGCAGAGCTGCCGGTTTGAAGAGATAATCCCTGCGCTGCAAATGCACTCTCTCGTGGCACAGCACAACGTTTCTGCTCTCGGGATCTAAGCCCGAAGACAGATAGATCACCGGATGCACCAGTCCCATGACAAAGGACAGATGCCCACCGTCGATTTCGCAGATCCCCGGTTCCACCTGTCTGACACCGCCGTCAGGTCTGTGAAGCCGGTTACGCATACGCAGGTAGGAAAAGGCATGATACCCCATAAATCCTGCCATTCCAAACAGCCATACCATTGCAATGACACGGAAACCTACCGGGCGATACAGTGTGTTTGCGACAGCTGTGCCATTTGTATCGGTAACCGATTCCTCCATGGCTGCACCACTGCTTCCGTTTTCTGCTCCTGTGATTTGCAAAGACCCGTCCGCATTGTCCCGGTTGTCAGCTAAGCAGCCACCATCTACAGCATTACCTGCTGCCTGGCTTCCATCGGCTCCGTCTGTTCCGAATGCATTCGCATCGCTTTCGTTATCGATTGCATTCGCAACATTTCTGTTTTCGTTCGCTAATCCTGCGGCTCCCGGCATATTTCCTGCCGTCCCGGCATGCAAATTTCCTGCCTGTTGCCAACTGCTCTGTCCGTTAGGATCCACATCTGGAAGCACACCATTATTACCATAGCCGTTTGCTGACTGTCCGTACATCGTCTCCGTTCCAACCGCCAGCAGCCGCTCCGGAATCAGACTGATCCCCGTCCGTGGCAACACCGGACAGCACAAGCGCACAAATACGACTCCCCACAGCAGATAAGAACACCATTTGGGGGCTTTTTTCAACAAAAGTCTGGCCAGGAGCACCAGCAATACGCAGTATCCTCCTACCAGACTTAATTTCCATACAACGTCAAATATTCTGTAGATGTTCTCACCCATAAGCCCCTCCGCTCTGCTGCACCAGCCATCGATAGTCGATAGAATATAGACTTTATAAGCATAGTCTACATTCTATCGACCTGTCTGTCAAGCAAGAAATCTATTTTCCCAACATTCCGGGATACAATACATCGGATATTTCATACGCTTCTTCCAATGTCGTCGCCGGGTACAAAATATAGAATATCTGATTCTCTTCCGCCGAATTTGCGGTGGCAGAAATCATCCCTTTTTCCACACCTTGCACTGCCTCATAAATTGCTGCACACGTGCTCATATCCGGCGTCAGGATCTGTCCGGCACCTCTCCCACTTTGGAAAACGCCTTTTCTTCCCCCGTACAGAAAGAAATAATCCTGTGGCTCCTCTCCCTCTCCTGCAAAGGATATCTTCCCGTTAAAAGAACTTGCATAAATCCAGGGCAATACGCGATAAGAATACGTTCCACTGACATCTACCTGTACCTCTTCCTGCTTTCCGGACGCATTTTCCTTCAGCATCCGTATTCCCGATGCCGTAAAATCCAACGTCTTGCGGAATTCAATAAAATTCAGTAAAAGGATTATCACTGCCAATACGATCACACTAAGAAAAACCGTTACTTTTACATTAATTTTCTTCATACACACTCCCCCGTTTCCTTTCGGACCTTTCAGACATCTCTATTTTACTCTGTTTTCTCAATTTCCAGATTCGCGGACACCGGAAAATCAATCACCACCTCTTTGTATATCTCCACATTTTCATTCTCTAAAGAAGTTGCCGTTCCCTGATAGGTAATCTTCGCGGTTCCATCCATAATTTCAACTGTGGATGACACATCCATGGGTGCTTTCAAGTCATTATGAAGCCATAGGTTTACTTCATTTGTGGCTTCCCACCAGTCTTTCATCTCCTTGTCGTAGCGGGCTGCCTGCCCAAATCTTGACTTTGGATTTATCGCATAGACTGGAAGAGAGCGATGTGATTCCTCTGTGTTTTCATTGCTATATGTGATGATTACTTCGGGATTGTTGTACAAATAAATTTCCCTGATACCCCATATACTGATTAGTATGATACATACCCCTATTATCCATAATACTTTTTTCTTCATTAGCTTTTCCCCTCTCTAAAGTCGAAAACGTATATGCTCCCGGTATGTCTGTGCGCTTGCCGAACCGCTGTCTTTTCTTGAGACATCCCAGACCATTCGATATTCTCCCGGTTCCAGTGCTCCGTAGAGCCACTCCCAATTATAGTAGATCGAGGCTTCCTCACCACCGGGGACATTATAGCCCACCATTGGAAAGCCATAATTATCCGGCACCGTCTCTGCATCCTGCCACTCTCCGTCTACCTGCCGTTGGAGAATATAAGCCTCTCCATAGATCACCTCTGCCCCGTCATCGTCATCCTCACGTCTGATGATAAGATTAGCACCCACATTGGAAATATCCCGCAAAGTCGCCGTTACACCTGCTTCCGGATCATAAATCGTCTCCGCCTGTCCCTGCTGCCCCTTCTCTTTCGGATCCCAAACGTTTTCTACCAGCTCCGGTGTTTCTTCCAAATGTAACACCTCTGCGTCCAGTTCATACTCCAGCACGCAGTCCCGGTTGATTTCCTCCATCTCTCCGGTCTCAATAGATTTCCCTGTTCCCCAGAAAGTGATCACCGTTTTTCCTTCACCTATTGTTACATCCGATGACACGGATAATGGGGAATCATACTTTTCGTTAATCCATTGAAACACTTCCCCTGTTGCATCCCGGAACTGCTATATTTCCTCATCATAACGTACCGCATATCCCTGTCCGATATGAGATCTGCCACGAATAACGCAAAAAGGATAAGAGCGATATATATTTTCTCTCTTGTCGCAGCTAAAGGTAATCCGGATCTCTGGGTGCTCATACAGCCAGACCTCACGCCCGCACAGGATACCTGCCGTCAACAGCACAACCGCAATTAAGCTAAGAAAAAACGTCACTTTTACGTTGATTTTCTTCATACATCTTTCGTCACTCATCATGCCAAATAAAATCTCTCCTGTTATTTACTTCTTTGCAATCCACTTCCCGTTTCTATTAGAACCACGTCTTTCAACCAAACCTTCTTCTCGCATGTCTTTTATAAGTCTTTGAATTTGTTTTCTTGAAAGATCAAATCCCTCCATAAGTTTAACCTGCGTTACCTCTGGATTTTCTTCCATTTGATATAATATATCTATCTTTCTATCGGCTCCATTTTTAGCTCCTTTTTGGCTCCTTTTTGATTATATCCTAATTTTTCTTCTAAAGTTGTTTTTTTCATATATACTTCGTTTTCTTTCGACTGCTTTGTGACCATTTTCGTTGCCATTTATTCTTATTTTCATTATACATGATAACGTATTATAGGCACAATAGAGCGAGTGGAAATTTCCCATTTTCCACTCGCTCAACCCATCTCATTATAGCTTTTTCTGTTACTTCAGCGGTTCATAATAAAAATATGTCTTCGCCGGGTCTTTTCCGGAGATGTCCACGCCGGCTGCCGTCTGTCCCTGCACACCGCCTGTGGCTCCGATATAGAGTATCCGGCCATCCGGAACGATTACCGCGCAGGTTCCTTCCGTACCGCAGGGCATCTCCCAGACTTCCTGCGCTCTGGTAAATTCCGCATCTTCCAAACGGTAGGTATCAACGCCGCTGTATCCCCACAGGATAAAATCGGAGCCATCACTCACACCTGCTGCCACCATATTCCACTGGTAGATCGTCCCTGTGCTTTGAACAGCCTTCGCATTCTCCGTTGCATCCCCCTGCACCGGTAGAAAACACAACCTCTCCGGGTCTACTGACACTAATGTCACAGGGTCATCCTCTGCTGTCACATTCTCCGTTGCCAGTGCTGCTGCATAGACTTTTCCGTCCTTTCCCTGTCCCAGGGCTCCGGCACCTTGCACAGCATACACACCATCATCCGCCATCGTTCCGATGAGGTCTCCCTCTGCCGTGTAGATCCGCACATAGCCGCCATCCTCCTGCATTCTCATTCGTGTATACAGCCTGCCCTGTGCATCCGTTGCCATACTATCTACAATATTCCACTCCCGGTCTCCGGCCGCAAAGCAGTCCAGAAGCGTTCCCTCCGGACTGATATGGTAGATCACAGGCAGCCGGCCATGTTCCGCTCCCGGAGATGCCAGTCCGCGCAATGCCGCATAGACACTTCCGTCCGGTGCGATGCACAGGCTATACACCTCGCCGTCCTCATCGAAATCATCATAAAACTTTTCCGGGGTCCCGCTGCCGTAAGCCAGATATTCCACCCGTGCTTTCCCTTCCATGGTGAACCCACCGACATACAGCCCCTGTTCTGCCGCCACAGCACACCGGATACTGAGTTCTCCCTCATAGGCGACCTGCCATTCTTGTGCTGCCGTATCTGCCCCCGGGACTACACTTGCCTCTCCTGCGCCCTGTGTCTGTTGCGATCCGCTCTCCTGTGACATATCACCCGGTAATGCACTATCTTCCGTCTTCACATATTCATAGTCGCCCGCCTCGATCTCTTCTGTGATTTTCGCCAGACTATAATCTCTCTTCTCACGGAAATCGATCAGCTCCAACAGTTCCTCCTCCGTCATTTCCTCTTCCGGCAGGAAAAATGTACTCCGCGCTGCATAGAAAGCCACGCCCTTTTTGTATTTTTCAGGACTATCAAGCATGGCAAGTTCCTTTTGGGGGAAATATCCTTCCTCCAGATAGGCCTGCCTCAGTTCTTCCAGCCTGTTTTTTCGCCGTCCGTAAGCGGTCTGCTGTAGCTATCCGCTGCAACATCTGCATCCTGCAACCCGGAAAAATATGTTTCCAGTTTTTCATGATTCATGCTCTCCATCCGCGCCCGGTACAATCTCGATTTTACGGTTCCCTGCCTGCATTCCAATATCCTGCTGATCTCCGGGATTGTGCACTGTTCATAGTAAAACAGTACGATCACATCCCGGTATCCGCCATCCAGCTGCATGACAGCATCCCACAGTTCATGGTGTTCGTCATAAAATGCCGGGGACAGATTCTCTTCCCATGCCACCGCACCGGTCCGCTTATTTTGCCGATAAATCTTTTTCGCTTCATTTGCCGTGATCTGTAAGATCCAGTTTTTAAAGCTGCCCGGATCCCGCAGTGTCCTTAATTTTTCATAGGCATGCAGCACCGCTTCACTGACAGCGTCCTCCGCATCCGTACTATTATTCAGAATAGAATATGCCAGTCGGTACATATGCAGGGTATAGCCCCGCACTTCCCGCACAAATTCCTCTTTTGTCATAACTGACAAAGTAACACCTCCTTCTCTTCGCCGGCTTCATACTATATGAGTCGCCGGACGGTAAAAAGGTTCCTGTATTTTAAAAAAAGGCACCGGATGTTCCGATGCCTTTAAATCCAATATACTCTATAACTCTTTGAATTTGTATTTTCCTTTTCCATGCCCGGATACCGGTTCGATTACATCAGCCTGTACCATATTGGATATTATTTTAGAAGCGCCTGAACTTTTCAGCCCAAGCAATTCCATAACCTCTCCTCTGCCAAAAAACTGACAATCTCCGAATTTTTCATATAATACACGGATATGCATAATTGTTTTTGTTGAAAAATTCAGCGTTTTTTCAGCCAATCTTGTTTCAATGTCCACTTTTGATGTTTCAATGTCCATTTTTTGAGTTCCAATGTCCACTTTTGAAGTTCCAATGTCCACTTTTGAAGTTCCAATGTCCACTTTTGTATCCTTTAAAAGTCCACTGATATGCATATTTCGATTGTGCAGCTCGTTGTGTTCATTTAAAAGCATATTTCTGAGGAAGAGTTCCAAATATTCCGTTGTCTCATGAATTCCTTTTTGTAAATTCGTATAATTGGCCCTGACAAGTGCATTTCTGAAATACCATGCATTTTCCGCAAAAATGTCATTTGTTGCAAAAAAACCAAGTGTTCTCAAATATTTTATGAAAAAAACCGCTGTGGTTCTTGTGTTTCCCTCACCAAAAATGTGAATTTGCCATAGCCTTGATACAAACAAAGCCAGATGATGAATGCTCTCTTCTATCGAAAGTCCTTTATAACTAAAATCCTTTTCCTGCGAAAAATCATATTCCAATGTAGCACGCAGTTCTGAAGCACTCCCATAAACGACCGTTGCGCCATCAAGCACCCATTCTTTCTTCGTAATATTATAATCTCTTATTTTTCCGGCATGCTTATATATTCCACGAAAAAGCTTACGATGAATAGCTATATACTCATTCGGTGAAAAGGAAAACGCCGTTTCGGAAAGGAGCTCCGCAATACGGCTGGAAACTTTATCTGCTTCTTCCGTGCGTTCATTATCTGATACACGGACAGGTCTCTCATTGTAATAGCTTTCTATAAGACTCTGTGCCTCTTTTAGCGTGATCTTACCTTCAATATTTTGAATTGCAGTGTCAATCAGATATTGCGAGGGTTTCAGACCATCTACTGCCTGAAGTCCAACCGCCGTGCTCCACACATACCCTTTTGTTGCTTTATTCGGTTCGGATTCTCTCAGATATTCTTTAAATGGGTCTTTGTCCATATTCATTTCCCCGCTATATATCACTATCTTAGTTTTCCTGCTACTATTTTTATTATATCTTAAAATAACGATAAACCAAAACATTTTTGTAGAGATTTTTGCGGAAATCAAAAATATTTTACCTGTAGATTTTTTCTTGACCCTCGAGTTAGTCTATGCTAATATAACAATTGTTATGGAGACAGATCGTAAGAAAATCACGGAAGAAAACTTAATCCGCTGCGGCAGGGAAGAATTTCTGGAAAAAGGCTACGCCGGGGCGAACCTCCGGGATATCTGCAAACGGGCCGGAGTTACTACCGGGGCTTTTTATTTCTCTTTTGAAAATAAAGAGGCACTGCTGGGGGCAATTCTGGATCCCCTGATTGCCGAATATCAGAAAATGATGTATGAAATTACCAAAAGAGAACAGGAACATCCTGAGACCGCAGAGCAGAATGAACGTGAGATCATGGAATATATCTGTGCGCACAGGCAGGAATGTGAACTGGTACTGGAGAAATGCTCCGGCAGCAAATACGAATCCTTCCGGGATGTCGTCTTCAACAATATGTTCACGGCCTTTCAGGGCTATTATGAAAAACAACTAGGCTATGTGCCCGATAAAGAATTACTACGGATTCTGACATCCATGAGGTTACACGGATTTCTGGAATTGATCAAAGGAGATTATGATATGGAACACCGCCTGTTCCTGACGAAAGCCATCGGTATTCACGCCGATGCCGGAACGCAGGGTTTAATTGCATATTTTAAGAGCGAGAAGGATGCTCACCGTTAATGCGGTGGGCATTTTCTTTTATAAAAAATAACAAATATAACTTTTGTTATATTCAGAAAACAAGTAGGAGGATTAGTTATGAACAAAAACGTGAACTACGGAAACTGGGTACCTGAAAAAATGTTGGCGCTGTGCTATGTCGCTGCTGCCGTACTCGGCATTGCCGCCTATGTGACCGGACCGGTGCTGCATCTTGCCATTCCGACATGGATCCTGGGCATTCTTGCCGCGATTTGCCTGGTCTATGGCATTTACATGCACATCTGTCATGAATTGTTTGCCTTCGGCAAAGGCAACATGATGGCAAAAGTCCATCAGCATCTCGTAGATCATCTGGAATGGGACGGCGAAGGCACTCTGCTCGACATCGGATGTGGTGCGGCTGCCCTGACGATCCGCTGCGCCAAGGCTTTCCCCAAGGCAAAACTCGTCGGTATGGACTACTGGGGTGCCGAGTGGAACTATGCCAAAGAGCAATGTGAAGCCAATGCGAAAGCGGAGGGTGTTGCCGACCGGATCACCTTCCACAAAGGAGATGCCGCCCATCTGGAAGATCCGGATGAGACCTTCGATGCCACTGTCAGCAACTTTGTCTTCCACGAAGTCCGTTCCGCCAAGGATAAACGGGATGTGGTCAGAGAAGCTCTGCGCATAGTCAAAAAGGGCGGTGCCTTCTCCTTTCAGGACATGTTCTCCCAGAAAGCACTCTACGGTGACATGGAAGAATTTGTCGAAGAATTGAAAAAAGAAGGAATCACAGAAATTCACTACATCGGCAATCTTGAGAAGAAACTGGATTTTATCCCGGGATATGCCGCTGCTCCCTGGATGATCTCCGGCATGGGAATCCTATACGGGCGGAAATAATCACGAAAATCAAAAATGTTTTTGTATAGTTTTTCACGAAATCCAAAAATGTTTTCACGTGGTTTTTCACGAAAATCAAAAATGTTTTCACGTGGTTTTTCACGAAAATCAAAAATGTTTTTATATAAAACCATCCCGGACACTGTGTCTGTCTCACAAGCACAGTGTCCGGGATGTCAAATTTCTTCTTATATGTCCACCCTATAATGTAATATTGATCACCGGCACAGGCGCCGCCGATACACCTACGCCGACAGCATCTGCGGAAAATGAAGTCCCTGTCATGCCGGAGGAAACCGCTCCTGCATTCCCGGTGGGAATGACCACGTTGTCTTTCATTTTCTCCAGGTGGTTGAAAACTGCTTTCAGGTACTCCGCATCGGCCTTGACGATGTCTTTCATCTCTTTGTTGCGGTGTTTGATCTTCATCATCTTGAGGTCTGCGGGATCCATCTCCCTATTCACAGAGACCGCATTATCTGATAATCCATCCAGCCCCATCTCTTCCATCAAGTCGCGTAAGCTATCGGACATTTCCTGCATCATCTCCGAAGTGAAATCGCTCATTTCCGACATAAAGTCTCCCGTCTGCGCATAGAATGCATCTATGCCAAGATCAATATAGTCGGATATATCATAGCTATCCCCTGCATGCACCTCATTGCCTGCATACTCATATGCGGAGAGATCCCTTGACATTTCATCCGCAGAACTTTCCGCAGACATTTCTTCCGCATTCCGCGCGTTTTCAGATTCTGCGTCCTGCGCATCCTTCGTTTCTTCTTCACTGATCCGGTCTCCCTGGCAGATTCCGCCGGCAGCCTTCATCATTTCCTCTTCTTCGAGATGTTTTGCTTTCTTCTTCGCCACACGTTCCATAGCCTGTGCATGAGCGATTGCTGCGTCGATCTCTTCACTGTCGCTGTCACTGTCACTGTTCTGCTTCTGCCGTTTCAGGCGCATGATCTCTCTTCTAGCCTGCCCGGCTGCCTGCTTTGCCGCCTGGGAAGTCTTACTCCGCAGTATCTTCGACGAGATATTTTTGAACTGGTACTTCAATTTTTTCAGCGCCAGCGTCGTATTTTTTGTCTGCTGCCTCTGATCGCGCAGCGATTCACTGTAACTTAAAGTACTCGTCACAATAGAATCCTGTCCCCAACTGTTCGCTGCCTGCGTCTGCGTACTTTGACTGTTTCTGGACAGCATTCTACGAATATCGGTAACAGAACTTTTATTTTTTGCTCCGAAGATACTGTTCTGCTTGTTCTGCGTCTTCCTTCCTCCGGAAAATGTCTGCGGCAAACCGGTATTACCGCACCCGTAAACACCTCCGGACTTCCCCATAGAAATCATACAACCTCACCCTACCCTCTGAAGTCAAAGTTCTGGCCGACCTGCCGTTCACTTGCAGTCTGCACACTGTCACTCCGCTGATTAAAATTGTAGGTTTCTATCTTAGACAACAGTTCTTCTATGGAACCGGCGCTGATTGTCACCGTATCCTCTGTGCCGGTTTCCTCCTTGTTGTCTGCTATCTTATCCGACTTCTTGTCTTTTAGCCGTTCTTCCTTTTCTTTCTTAGCAGCCTTCTTCTCCGCAGCTTTTTTCTCTGCTCTCTTCTGCTCGCCTTTTTTCTCGATTCTCGCCTTCTGGTCTGCGCTTGACTTCTTCAGCACTGCAAAAAATGACAGTGTTCCTCCATCATTTACCTGCATTCCAAAGCCCTTGACCTGCGCACCGGAACTCTGCAGGCTGGTCTTT
Organism: Lachnospiraceae bacterium GAM79; assembly: GCA_003584705.1. Taxonomy (GTDB): domain Bacteria; phylum Bacillota; class Clostridia; order Lachnospirales; family Lachnospiraceae; genus Acetatifactor; species Acetatifactor acetigignens. The sequence continues at coordinate 594,285 of AP018536.1, read as the reverse complement.
AACTGCTGTATCTGTGCAGCGGCACCGCTCAGGATTCCCTCATACTGTTTGCGGAATTTCTCGTCTGTTGCCATCTGTTCGATCTTGTCCTCATCAATGAGAACAACCGTCTTATAGCCATTGGCATATTTTGCAGCATTGGCTTTTGCATTCTCCTTCTGATCTCTGCTGACCAGAATAAAATCATAATTTCCGTACCTCTTCTTCAGCTGCTCATAGTATTTCGCAGCCTTCTCCGACAGCTCCGGCTGACCGATGGTTCTGCCGTAATCCTCAGTCTTTCCCCTGGTCTGTGCCGTTTCGGACGTCTTTCCCGTACCTGTTGTGCCGGCTGTCTTATCCGGCGTTCCGAATACCTCAGGCTTCTTCGTCTTCGTACTCTTGCTGTAATCACTCTGCGCAGCATACGCACCTACGCTGCCGGTTGCTCCGATTCCCGCCATAATTATTTCCTCCTTGAAAATAAATGCCAAATCCGTTTGTTTACCTAGTTCCTCTATTGAGAATATCGGACAACTTCTCCGACTTTTTTATACACACCAAAAGGAAACATGCAAAAATGTGCAAAAAAACCGCCTTTCTGCGCCTTTGTGGATCAGAAAAACGGTTTTCCTGTAAACTTTATCCTAAATTACTATTGATTCAAATGGTTGATCGTAACATGCAGCTCTCCCAACAGCTTCTTAATGTCCGCACTGGAGGTCGCCATATCTCTTGCTAACTTCTGTACTTCCGTTGCCACCACGGCAAAGCCCTTGCCCTGATCTCCGGCTCTTGCAGCCTCAATCGAAGCATTCAGTGCCAGAATCTGCTGTCTCTTGCTGTAGCCATCGATTTCCTTGGTCTTGTCCGTTGCTTCCTCGATCTGTTCCGCAGCTTTCGTAATGCCACCCTTTAGCTCACCTACCAGATTCTCGTTTTTCCTGTTGACGTAGCTGGCTCTTACGAACATGTTGATCACATCTCCCAGCAGATTTGCCGAAGCGTCGATCTGCTCCCTTGTCTTTACATTTACCTTTTTCAAGGCCTTGATATATTTATCCTCATCAATGCCAAGTTCTCTTGCTGTCTGACGGAACTTCTCCTCATCCGGATTCTCCGGCAGCACCTGTCCTCCGATAATACTGCCCAGCACGGTTCCATCCTCCAGTGTGATCGGAATGCCGAAATCCACAAGTCCCGCATGGCAGGGATACACACCATGGCCTTCTCTGTCACACTGCTCGCAGCGCTTTTTCCCCTCTGCGCTTCCTCTCGTCAGATCAATACAGAACTCCGTAAAATTATAACAGTCACTGATGTATTTTCCGTCTGCACCCACAGCCACGGTTGCCAGTCCCGTGCTGTTTGCCCAGTTCTTCATGATCTGCTCGAATTTGTTCATGTCACAAAAATCCTGAATCTTCATATAACTTCCTACTTTCCCGGTTATCTTAACCGCCGAACGCATCAAATCCGGGGACTTTTTGTCCCGGTATTATCTTATATTTGCATAAAAAATTATACCACATTTTTCAATATTTTTCGCCCTTTTTAATATTTTTACAGATATTTTTTTCGACATTATCTGCCTGAATGCAGTATTTTGTATGGCTCTGAATAGTTAACAGAAATACATGAAATGTAGAGCCATCTATAGTATAATTATCTGGATACAAATATTGGAGCAGATCAAGCGAAAAAGGAGGTACCGTTAATTGAGGAAAACGAAGCTATTCATAAAAATAATATGTGTTCTCATTCTGATATTATCTACAGCCCTGCTCAGTGCCTGCTCCACCAGCACCTTCAATAGTGCAGAAAAATACATTGTCCTGATCGGCGAAGACCCTGAGATCACAGAAAAACTTTCTGACATTGATCTGCTTGTCATAGATGCGGAATATTTTTCCCAAAATGACATTGCCCGTTTAAGAGAAAATGGTATCCATGAAATCTACTCCTATATCAATATCGGATCGATCGAGAGCTTCCGGTCCTATGATACAGACTTTGAGAAATATACTCTGGGTGCCTATGAGAATTGGCCGGAGGAAAAATGGATCGATGTCTCAGCTCCGGAATGGCAGGCATGTACAGCTTCCAGAGTAGACGCCCTGGTACAGAAGGATGTGGACGGCTTTTTTGTCGATAACACGGATGTATACTATAACTATCCGCAGGAATCCATCTATGACGGAATCCTTACGATTCTGGACTATATAAACCATACAGGCAGAAAGATCATGATCAACGGTGGGGACTGTTTTGTAAAAAAATATCTTACAACAGAAAAAAACGTTCTCATCGATGGGGTAAACCAGGAGAACGTTTTTACTGCGTATGATTTTTCAAAGGATGTCTATACTAAAAATGATCAAAGTACGCGTGAATACTATACTGAGTATCTGGATCTGGCTATGTCACACGGCTGTACCGCTTACACCCTGGAATACGCAACGGATCCCACCATCCGCAGACAGGCAGCCGCCTACGCCGGGAAGCATGGATACATCTGCTGCATTTCTGATAATATCGGATTATGTCTGGGGAGATAACATATTCCTCTCAAGCGCCATCATAGAAATGTAATCATACAAGTCTCCAGATGCTTTTGTTTTGTCTGCTCATCTGCATCAGCAGCCGTGCACAGATCACAATGATAGCATAGATTGTAGCCTCCCTGACTTCTGGTATCTTCTGTCACAGCAAAATATCCTGCTTTTAATTTCACGGTCTGCCCGTTTAGAAAATGAATTTCCCTCTGCATATAATCCGCAGGGCTATTTTGTACGGTAGGTACCATGGAATTATACTTTCCTGTAGTAATATAATCCATCTGAATCTCCGTATAATAATTCTTCAGATTCGCCTGATCTGCCGCCACCTTTGCCTTATGTATATAAGACAGATACTGCGGTGCCAGTACTCCCACCAGCACTGCCATGATAGCTATTACAATGATCAGCTCTACTAATGAAAATCCCCCGTTTCCCTTCTTTCCTTTTGATTTTTTCATGACTTTTCTCTCCATTACATTACAATACATTCCGCAGGCATCAGGCCCACTGATTTTCTCCGTCATGATTTTATCATTTCCAAAGTAAATGTCAATAAAGTAATTATTAAATATATATGATGCCAGGGTCAAAAGGTCTAAGCCCACATGAGCTTGCTCATAAGTGGGTGAAAGACCTTATGACCCGCCCCGATATGAGCATAAAAGTGGGATGATAATCCCACGATATGCGAATAGAGGGTAGGATTGTGAGAGTGCATAGCACGGAACAATCCGTAGGCATCAAAGTCGGGGGCTTTTGACCCCGACATCATATATAAGAAAGACCCGCGTGGTCTTCCCAAGCAGGTCTTTCTTCCGGTCATATATTCAGTTTTATCAGTGCTTTATTATTCGCAAAGCTTGGAAAATGCATCTGCTACGAACTGAACCTTAGGTCCGATGATTACCTGAACGGAGGTCTTACCGGGTTTCATGACACCGGCTACGCCTGCAGATTTGATCACCTTATCATTCACTGCGGTAATGTCTTTTACTTCCAGTCTCAGTCTTGTAATGCAGTTGTCAATGCTTGCAATGTTGTCCTTGCCGCCGCAGCCTTCCAGAATGGTTGCTGCGATTGCTGCGAAATCATCATTTGCCAGCTCGATCTTCTTCTCTGCTTCTACATCATCATCTTCTCTACCGGGGGTCTTCAGATCCCATTTCTTGATAGCGAAGAGGAATACGAAGTAGAATACAGCAAATGCTGCAATGCCCAGAGGGATGATCAGCCAGATTCTGGCTGCTGCAGGCAGGGAGGATGAGAACAGCAGATCCATCGCACCTGCGGAGAAGCTGAAGCCTGCACGGAAGCCAAGAGCAACAGTGATCATGGTGAAGATGCCGTACAGTGCTGCGTAGATCACATACAGTCCGGGAGCTAAGAACATGAATGCAAACTCAAAGGGCTCGGTAACGCCGCAGATGAAGGAACAGATTGCTGCGGAAGCTACCAGACCGATCGCTGCCTTTTTCTTGGCGGGCTTTGCACATTTTACCATTGCCAGAGCCGCACCGGGGACACCGAACATCATACAAGGGAAGAAGCCGGACATATACATTCCAAGGCTCCAGGATACATCAGCGCTTGTCTCACCTTTCCAGAAGTGCTGCAGATCTCCAAGTCCGATGGTATCGAACCAGAATACGTTGTTCAGTGCGTGATGTAATCCGGTAGGGATCAGCAGACGGTTCAGGAAAGCATAAATACCTGCGCCGACTACATCCAGACCTACAATGGCTTCACCGAGAGCTACCAGACCGCCGAACAGTAAAGGCCATACGAACAGCAGTACAACAGATGCCAGAATAGATACCACACCTGCTACGATAGCTACGCAACGCTTACCACTGAAGAAGGACAGCCAGTCGGGAAGCTTGGTATCCTTGAACTTGTTGTAGCACATGGAACCGATAATACCGGCAATAATACCGATAAAGGGATTCGCAATCTTATTGAATGCCAGTGTCTTGGTAGCATCCTCAGCGATGGAGGGCATAATGGTCGTAACAAATCCGGTAGACAAAAGTGTTGTGAGCATCAGCCAGGAAGCCAGCGCTGCGATGGCTCCGGTACCGTCATTTTTCTCTGACATACCGACACCTACACCAATTGCAAACAGGATCGCCATGTTGTCGATCAAAGCACACCTGCTTTTACGAGGAACAGACCGATCAGATTTGCCACGCCCGAGATCTCACCACCCTGCATCGTTGCCGGGCACAACCAGTAACCAATACCCATGAGGATACCGCAGATCGGCAGAACCGCTACGGGAAGCATTAACGCTTTACCCAGTTTTTGAAGAAACTTCATACATTTCTCCTCCTTTACATTATACTCAACCGGAACAGCTCCGGTCAGTTTCGTTAGTTGATACGGACGTACCGCTCTTAAGAGATCTGGAGCACGTCCTCGCCGGGAGATACCTCTCCCTCTTTCAGAATACTGATCTTGTTATATTCATCGGTATTGCAGACCAGGACCGGAGTGATGATATGCAGTCCGGCTTCCTGAATCTTCTCCAGATCCGCATCCAGCAGAAGATCGCCCTTTTTGACATGGTCTCCGGCAGCAACATGTGCCGTGAAGGGGGCCCCCTTGAGCGTCACGGTGTCCAGTCCGATGTGGATCAGAAGCTCCGCTCCCTGATCCGTTGTCATGGTGATCGCATGAAGCGTATCAAATACCACGGTCACCTCTCCGTCTGCGGGAGCATATATTTTCCCCTCAGAGGGGATCACTGCAAATCCGTCTCCCAATATCTTCTCGGAAAATGTAGGATCCGGTACCTCCGTAAGAGCAACTGCCTTCCCCTTACAGGGAGATCCGATACAATTCCCTTTTCGCTTACCTTTCAAAAAATCTAACATGTGAACTCCTTTCCGTCGATATATACCGCTGCAATGTTCAGTTCCTGATCCAGGAGTACGAAATCTGCCCTTTTACCAACGGATATACTGCCCACTTCATTGAAAATGCCGATCTCCTTCGCCGGATTCTCCGTGGCACACATCACTGCCGTCTCTAACGGCAGACCGACCGTTTTTACTACAAACCGCATACAATCCATCAGATTCGTCGCCGATCCGGCGATCGTACCGTCATGCAGGGTAGCCAGATTGCCTCTGACGGTAACCGGCTGTCCTCCCAACGTATATTCACCATCCTCCAGGCCCGTTGCACGCATACTGTCACTGATCAGGATCATGCGGTCAGCACCAAACATCGCAAATGTTGCACGGATCACTGATGGATGAATGTGTACACCATCACAGATCAGCTCCGGATGACATTTCTCTGAATCTCTCACTGCTCCGATCACGCCGGGCTCCCTGTGGTTCAGCGGCGGCATTGCATTATATAAATGTGTCGCATGCGATGCTCCATGTTCAATGGCTTCCCTTGCTGTATCATAGTCGGAAGCTGTATGCGCCAGTGAAATGACCACTTCTCCTTTGGCTCTGTCGATAAATTCCATCGCTCCCGGCTCTTCCGGTGCGATATCTACCAGCTTGATCAGCCCGTTCGCCGCTTTCTGCAGCTGACTGAAATATTCATAATCGCAGTGCATGATATTTTCCGCCGCCTGAGCACCCTTTTTCGCCGGACTGATAAAGGGTCCTTCCATATTGATGCCCACCAGGTGGGATCCACCGGAATACTCATAGCTGCCGGCATTTTTCATGACCTCCAGCAGTTCATCCTTAGGGATCGTCATGGTAGCCGGGCAGACACTTGTCACACCGACAGATGCTTCATATGATGTGATGACATCCAGTGCTTCCTTCGTACCGTCACACATATCTGCGCCCTTACAACCATGGAAATGAATATCCACCAGTCCCGGTATCAGATACATGCCTTCCGCATCCACAACAGCTTCCTCACCTGCCGGTTCCCCGGTACAGCTTACGAACCTGCCGTTCTCCACGGCTGCATCCCCTCTGACAAACCGATGCTCCTCTGTATATATATTTGCATTTCTGATTCTCATGACCTATCAGCTTCCCCTTTCTTATTCAGAAAGCTTACTGAGTGCTGCTTCGTCTGCCACCAGCGTCACATCATTATGAAGCTGTAATACCGATGCCGGCACCTGCGGTGTAATGGGGCCGAAGAAAGCTTTCTGTACGATCTCCGCCTTGTCTTCGCCGCTGGCTACGATCAATATTTTCTTCGCCTGCATAATGGTCTTGATCCCCATGGTATATGCCTGCTTCGGGACATCCTCAGCCGATGCGAAGAATCTCTTGTTGGCTTCGATCGTAGACTCTGTCAGGTTCACACAATGTACCTGCTTGTCAAAACTCTCTCCCGGTTCGTTGAAGCCGATGTGCCCGTTATGTCCGATTCCCAACAGCTGCAGATCCACACCGCCCAGTGACTGGATCAGTTCCGTATATCTACGGCATTCTTTCTCCGAATCCGGCTCCATTCCGTTTGGCAGATGTGTATTTTCTACCGGGATATTCACATGGTCAAACAGATTCTGGTGCATAAAATAATAATAACTCTGCTCGTTTTCCCGGCTCAGACCTTTATATTCATCCAGGTTCACCGTCATAACCTCAGAAAAGTCCAGATCTCCCTTGCGGAACCATTCCACCAGCTGTTTATACAGGCCGATGGGAGTAGATCCCGTAGCCAGTCCGAGAACACAGTTCGGTTTCATGATAACCTGTGCCGATACGATATTTGCAGCCTTTCTGCTCATATCTGCATAATCTTTTGCTTTGTATATTCTCATGAATCTCTCACTCCATTTCGCATATTTTACTACGGACATTCAGTACCATGGACGGTGCCACACTGAGTTCATCAATTCCCATCTGCACAAATCGTGTGGTCAGTGTCGTATCCGCTCCCAGTTCTCCGCAGATGCCGACCCATTTTCCATGCTTATGCGCTCCGTCAACAGTCATCTGTATCATACGCAGGACTGCCTCATGATGTGGATTATAGAATCTGTCCAGTCTGTTGTTCTGCCTGTCGATAGCCAGCGTATACTGTGTCAGATCATTCGTGCCGATACTGAAGAAATCAACATGCTCCGCCAGCTCCTCACTCATCATGACAGCCGCAGGAGTCTCGATCATAATTCCCTGTTCCGGAATTGCGTAAGGAATCTTTTCTTCCTCCAGCTCCTTAGCCACCTCAGCCACGATTTTCTGAATATCCAACACTTCCTCCACGGAAATGATCATCGGATACATAATAGCCAATGTTCCGTATTTTGCCGCCCTGAGAAGTGCTCTCAGCTGCGTCTTAAAGATCTCCGGCTGCTCCAGACAGATCCGGATCGCGCGGTATCCCATGGCAGGATTATCTTCCTTGCCCAGTCCGAGGTAATCTACATTTTTGTCCGCACCGATATCAAGGGTACGGATGATGACCTTTTTCCCTGCCATCATCTGTAGCACCTGACGGTAAGCATTGAACTGTTCTGTCTCATCCGGAAGAGAATCCCTTCCGAGATATAAGAATTCACTGCGGAACAGGCCGATACCCTCCGCATCATTCTCCAGTACATATGCCACATCCGATACGCTGCCGATATTGGCATATACATTGACCTTGCGTCCGCTCTTTGTCACGGATTCCCGTCCCTTGTAATCTGCCAGCAGGCTTCTCTGTCTCTGCTCTGTCTGCTGTGCCGCTTCTGCCTGCCGGAGCTGCTCTTCCTCCGGATCCAGGTAAAATACCGCTTCCCTGCCGTCCACAATAGCACGGGTTCCGTTATGGATTTTCTCCAGTTCCAATGGTACCCCTATCAGTGCCGGAATATTCATCATACGTGCCAGGATCGCAGTATGGGAATTCGTTGAGCCATGTACTGTGACAAAGGCCAGGATCTTACTCTTATCCATCTGTACCGTCTCACTGGGTGTCAGATCATCTGCCACAATGATCGACGGCTCCATGGTACTCCAGTCAATCTGCTCCTCGCCGGACAGATTACGGACGAGCCGGTTGGAGATATCCCTGACATCCGCAGAGCGGGCCTGCATATATTCATCATCCATGTTGGCGAACATCTCTGCAAAATTATCACCGGTCACTGCCACCGCATACTCTGCATTCACTTCTTCGTTCTGAATCATGTTGTGAATGGCATCCTGATAATCGTCATCCTCGAGCATCATCTGATGCACCTCGAAAATAGCTGCATTGACTTCTCCGACCTCCTGCAGCGCCTTCTCGTATAACTGCCCCAGCTGCGTCATCGTACGTTCCTTAGCCGCATCCAGCCGTTTCAGTTCTTCCGCTGTGTTGTCGATATGGATTCTCTTAACGAGACTGTCCTTTTTCTTCAGAACACTGACAGGTCCGATCGCTGTTCCCTTATATACGGATTTTCCAATATATTTTTCCATTTTCTACCTTCCAAACTCTGTCGTGCAGGTCTTCTCCTAGAGGTTCTCACGGAAAAACTTCTGAAGCTCTGCTGCGGCGGTATCTTCATCCGCTCCTTCTACCGTAACTTCCACGTTGTCTCCGTGCTTCACGCCCATTCCCATGATCGCCATCAGCTTGCTTGCTGCAGCTGATTTCCCCTTACAGGAAAGTGTCACTGTACTCTGATACTTTTTTGCCTCCTTGGCGAGCAGTCCCGCAGGACGTGCATGCAGACCGATTTCATCCTTAATAACATAGCTGAACTGTTTCATCGACAACATTCCTCTCTATTTTATATTTCTTGCTTTAATTATGTAGCATATTGTACATACTTTTTGCCTGTCGATCTTATTATATATACATATTACCCACTTTTTTATTGTTTGTCTACATCACTTTTGATAAATTGTATATTTTTGAACATTATCGTAAAATTTTGTAAACTTTTTAATAAAAAAATTCAATCGTATGCACATAAAACAGGCACATCAGCTGAGCTGATGTGCCTGGGTTTTTTGATATGATTTCATATGATTCCATGTAAGCACCCGTCATGGAGCTTACAGCATGCTTTTTAATCTTCATCTTCTGTTTTTCCCGGGATTCCATCTGATGCCTGTGTCATCTTCCTGTACTCATACCGGGGAAGAAAATCATTCCTGCCGTAGGCATCATAATAATTCATGAATATCCGCTGTAAAATATCCGGGATATACGATTCTTCTGCTTCCACCAGTATGATCAGGTGCTGGAGAGAGCTGTATCGGGTGCATATATCGTTCTTCCGGATATTTTGCCGGATTGCTTTCTCCATGCACTCCATTGCTTTATCGATATGATCAATGTACATCGTCTGGTCTGATTTTGCATCCATGGTGACCAGCACCAGATAACAGCGGTGCCGGTATCGTTCTCCCAGGCTGCTTACATATTGATACAGTCTGGCGAACTCACGATAGTCAAGATCTAATGCTCCTGTATAGCTTCCGCTCTCCAGCAATGCTCCGGCGATTACCTCCAGATCATTTTTTCTGGCCTGTGCATCCGGCTGCTGTTCCTCCAGCTCCTCATAAAACCGGTAACTGTTTTTACCGTTCTGTTTGACATAATACAACGCTTTATCCGCTTTTATATAATATTCTTCAAAGTTTCCTCCCTGTCTGCACATGCACAGACCGCAGGACAAGGATGCCGGTGAAGTCTCCGCCGTGACATTTTTTGCCGCACCAAAGCTGTCAAACAGCTTTCTTATCCGCATGCTCATCTCTGCTTCTGATGCCGCCGGCAGGTAGAACAGGAATTCATCTCCTCCCAGCCGGCAGACTACTGCATTCTCCATGCACTCTGTGAGCATTGCTCCTACCAGCCTGAGAGCACGGTCCCCTGCCTTATGTCCATAGACATCGTTGATCTTCTTCAGATTATCCATATCGACAAATCCCAGACAGCCATCATGCTCCTGCATTTTCTCAAGGATCAGCTTTTCACCCTTATGACGCATGGGAAGACCAGTCAGATAATCCAGGCTTTCCCTGGCCTCTCTCTGTCTGGCCAGCTCCAGCTCGCGGATGCGGTCCATCGTCTGGATCAGAGTAACGACCAGCAGGACCACCAGTCCGGTTGCGATAAAGATTCCGGACAGAGACACAACACGGTACACTGCTGTCACCTCCAGCATGACTGCGATCATGGCAGCCACCAGCCCGATCAGCGGCAGCTTGTAATGCTTCGCTGTTCCCTGAATAAGATCCCTGCAAATGGTGATAAATACCGTCAGGAAGGTTCCTGCGATCACCATGTGGGACAAAAACATTGTCGAGATAAAATCTGCGATATTCAGTACCTGTAAGGCCGTGCATAGTACAAAATTCACATAGGTGATACACTCTGCCACATGATAGACCTTCCGGTACCTTCCCTGCTGCACACTGTCAATATAGAACATGATCGGAACCGGGCAGAGCATCACAACGAAGAAGCACATATTCGACAGAATAGAAGCATTGGAAACAAACAGCTGGCGCAGCTTCGATTCTCCCAGCATCCACACTGCTCCCAGGAGCATGCACCATCCCAGGTACTCCAGATCAAATCTCGTCTTATATATAATATCAAGCACCAGACTGATGATCAGCACGACCAGTCCGGCAAACAGCATGGCGCAGGCGATCAGAGTTACCATAAAATAGCAGTGGAACATATATGCCCAGATATCTGATTTATCCCCACAATATACCGTGTTGACGACACCGGAATACTTGTCGGTAAAGGACTGCAGTTCGATCCGCACTTCCTTTCCCGCATCCTCGCCGGATGTCTCGCAGAACACATACCCACTGGCAGAATTTTTCCCAAAAGGTCTGGTATTCTCCGTATCATACACCGCCCTCAGTTCCCCACCGATGTAAATGCGCACATTCTCCAGAGAGGATCTGATGGCGATCGTATTTTCATGATAATCCTGTGGGAGCACTGACCGGATGACCAGAGGCTCTCCGGCAGGCACATTATACCGGCCCGGAACCGGGATTTCCTCTTTGGTTCCGTCTGCCAGCACCCGGTAAAAGGTTCCGGTATAAGTAATGCTTTCCTCCGTGACCGGTTCCCTTTCACTTGGGTAAATATATTGTCCCAAAAGGAATGCCGCAAGCAGCACACATATCACTACATAAAATAAAATTCATTTATACTTTCGGATCGTATATTTCTCTTCTGTCAACTTTTCTACCTCATTAAATGATACCGGGGCAGCCCCCGCTTTTATTCCCTTATCGGGGTTCTGTCCATGATCTTTTACCCACTTATCAACAAGTTTATCACACGTAGCTGAAAAAAGTAACTATCTATTTTACCCCGTAAAATGTTTATGGAAAATTCATTCGACAAATCATGCTTTCCGAACTAAAATAGGAATGCGATATGATAATTTCATGATCCTATGAAAGGAGAAAACATGATATGAAGAATAAAAAATATTCCATCATTTATAGCAGTTTAACAGGTAATACCAAGGTGCTGGCTGATGCGATCCACGAGGCATTACCACAGGATGAATGTGAGTATTTCGGTGTGTCCGACACAGTGATCCCTTCTTCCGAACTGCTCTATATCGGATTTTGGACAGACAAGGGAAATGCAGATACCAAGACATTACAGCTATTATCGCAGTTAAAGAACAAACAGATTTTTCTGTTTGGAACTGCAGGCTTTGGTGGCAGTGATGTCTATTTCCGGAAAATCCTGAATCATGTTAAGCAGTTCGTTGACGCAAGCAATGTTATCGTCGGAGAGTATATGTGTCAGGGCAGAATGCCGCAGTCTGTCCGGGAACGCTACTTGAAAATGAAGGAAGCTCCTGATCATCCGGCAAATCTTGATGTATTGATCCAGAATTTTGACTGTGCATTGTCTCACCCTGATGTAGATGACCTGGAGAGACTCAGACAAGCCGTTAGGAACTCATCCTTCTGATAAGACCATAAAATAAGGCAGCCCCACATAGCTGAGTCTGCCTTACTCTCTTTATTTAACATTGATGCCACTGGCATATTGCTGTAGAAACTGTTCCTTCCCGCAGGGTCTGCCAAAATAATATCCCTGCAGATAATCCACCTTCATTTCTTTCATTTTCAGAAGCCATTCTCTTTCCTCGATGCCTTCTGCGCATATCCTGACGTTAATACTATGTACCATGGGGATGATATTTTTATATAATTCATAATCCCTGTCACTGTTCATCGCCTTGGCAGTAAAATCCCTGTCCATTTTCACATAACTCGGATTCATATCACGGATACAATGAAGGTTAGAATATCCTGTTCCAAAATCATCGATCACAAAGGAGATCCCGTTCTTTTCCAAGCTTTTACGGAATTTGCAGAACGCCGGTGTCATATCCATAAATCCGCTTTCTGTCATTTCAACGCATAAACATTCCGGCTTTAAAGCGTACTTTTGAATCGCATTCAGAATATCCCGCTCCACATTGCCCTGCAGGATCTGAACATAAGAAACATTGACATTTATCCTGAAATCTGGAATATATTTCTGCATTTCACGGCACATTGCTGCGGCTTCGTTCAAAATATATCTTCCGGCGGGAATGATCAATCCGGTCTCTTCCAATAGTGGGATAAACTCCATCGGTGAAACAAACTTCCGTCCTTCTTCCGTTATCATGGAAAAACGCATCAGTGCCTCTGCTCCAATGATCTGTTCCGTCTGGCAATCCACGATCGGCTGATAATTGACTTCAAAGCCTTCATAATTGTTTACAATAGCATTACGAAGTGCTGCTACGATTCTTCCTTTTTGTAAAAAATCCTCATAGTCATTCTGGTCAAAAACATAGAATCCGTTTTTGCCCATGCTTTTTGCCTGTTTCAAGGCAAATTCAAACTTTTTGCGGCATTCTTCGGTTCCCTCACAAAATGTTGCTGCATCTATAACACCAATAGAAATAGAAAATATAGCTTCATAATTTTCGGTTACTATGAAATTATGAAGTTTATCTGTGATCTTTTCTTTCAGTGCCACAGCGTCTTCTGCGGAGGAAGCTTCCAAATCCACGATCACATACTGATCCGCTACCAGATGGTAAATTCTCTGCTTGTCTGAAAGGCATTCCTTCATACAGCCGGCTACGCTTTTCAGGATATAATTACCATAATCAGCTCCCCTGGAGCTATTGATCGCTCCAAAATCATCAATTCCTACATGCATGAAAAATCCCTTGGTAATGGGGTCTTTTTGTGCACGCAGATAATCAAGGAATTCCGGCCCGCCAAGCAGTCCTGTAACATTATCGGCTCTTCTCTTGTTGCCGGTCTCGTTCAGACATCCGATCAGATACTCTGCCTTTCCCTGCTGATCATTGATCACGATACCACGGCAGTTGATCCAGACCGGCATACCTTCTTTATCAAGCCACCTGTAATGAAGATTATGTACCTTTTCTCTTCCTTCGCATATATCCGCGAGATGCTTTGTAAGCATCTCACGGTCTTCCTCATACACTACCTTCATAACTTCATTTGCAGCATCTGTCAGGACATTTTTCGACATATTAAACCGTTCCACAGCTGACTGTGAAATCTCAAAGATATTATTCTGCAGATCAAATATATACAGGTAATCATCCATACATTCTGTAATGATCTGAAATAAGATTTCTGCTGTCTGCTCTCCAAACACTTTAAATATATCATTAATCACAACAAGAACCTTCCTTCCGACAGCTTCACTCTATTCCTGCCATTTTTCTAGGATAACGGTTTCTAAATAACTACACCATTCACGTAGAATATTTTTCTGAGAGTGCAGGATAAAAAACGTAGGCGTAGCGGGCTACGCTGAGGATTTTTAGCCTGTGCTATCGGGAAAATAGGCAAGTGATATGGGGTAGTTTATTTAAAACTGTTATACTAGAATAGCTTAAAGATCTTCACACGGTCTTGCATCTTGGCTGCTCCCTCTGCCAGATTAACACTGATCGCGGTATTCTCTTCTGAGGATGCTGCATTGCCCTGTACTACGCCTGACAGCTGTTCAATTCCCTTGCCGATCTGCTCCAAGGACTCTGCCTGGGAGTTGGCTTTCTCCATGGTGCTCTGTGCAATCTCTGCAAAGGACTCCATATCTGCAATGATCTGATTGAATGCGTCTGCTGTTGTTCTTGTGATCGTATTGCCCTTTTCGATTTCCACTAAGGTCTTATCGATCAGATCTCTTGTATTCACAGCCGACTTCGCACTGTCTGCTGCCAGCTTGCCGATCTGATCCGCAACCACCGCAAAGCCTCTTCCTGCTTCTCCTGCTCTGGCAGCTTCAATGGAAGCATTCAGGGATAACAGGTTGGTCTGGGATGCAATATCCTCGATATCTGTGATAATATTACCGATCTCCTTGGAGATTTCTGTAATGTGCTCCATCTCCGTCAGCAGCTCGTTCATCTTTTCTTTTTCTTCGTTCGCTTTGTTTGCAGAGGTTTTTACACGTGCCGATGCGCTCTGCGTTTCCTTCGCTGTATCTGCAGCCAGATCCACGACAGTGTCAATGGTGGCATTCAATTCCTCGATGACTCCTGCCTGCTCTGTTGCACCATCCGCCAGGGATTTTGATGCATTTTCCACCTCTGATGCATTCGATGATACCTGTTCTGCCAGATTTCTGATCTCAGTCAGGGTACTGTTAAACCGCTTCAGGATATACAGCAGTGATGTCTTCAATTCCGAGAAATCGCCCAGGAAATCCGTAATGTCATCACCATTTCTGGTCAAGTCACCCTGTGCGATTGCCTTTACCTCCACAGAGATCTCGCTGACATAATCTGCCAGAATACCCATGGCTTCTTTCAGATTCCTGATGGTACCACCCAGCTCATCCTCAGACTCATAGGTAAGCATTTCTACGTTGGACAGTTCGCCCTTGCGCAGGCTGGCAACTGCTGCCTCTATCTGTTCTACCGGCTCTGTAATGGAATTGGTAATGATCCTTCCGATCAGTGTTGTCACTACAGCAATCGCAAGACCTGCTGCCACAATCACGACAAATATGATGATGGTGCATACATTGGCCATGGTCTTTGCCCGGTCTAATTCTACCTGGAACTTGTCACGTAATGTAGTTAATTTCTCAGCAAATGCCTTATACTCTTCATACACCTCTCCGATCATCAGTTTCGCTGCTTCCTGCTGTTTACCTTCACGGCTCAACTTCAGGATTTCATCCGAAGCAGCCCTGTATTCTTCCCATGCAGCGTTTGCTACTTCGTAATCGTCCTGTCCTTCTTGAGCATCTCTGTCTGCAGACATGATTGCCTCCAGATTCGCATCGGTATCCTGGATCTGACTCTCCAGCTTCTGAATTTCTTCTTCACAAGAGGTCATAACAGCATCATCTGATTCTACCAGATGTTGATACTGTTTGATTCTATATTTTGCAGTCATTGTTTCTAATTCCTGCAGATCTTCCAATGCCGGAGACCAGACCTCCGTGATCTTCTCTATATTTGAACGGATCACTAATGTCGAGATCAGTGCCACCAACACTAAAAAGAATGTCATAACAAGCACTGTCATTCGATATAATTTTAATTTTCCTGCAACCTTTAAGTTAGCTATATGCTTTTTGATCTTTTCCATGATAGTTTTCCCTTCCTTTGTAAATTTTCAATTCAACTTCTATGTGCTTAAACGTCCGTATTATAGCACAGTTGATTGGAAAAATCTATTAAAAAATATAATTTTTTTTACCAAATATTAGTGATTCTATTGCAATAAACTGGTGAAAATCAATCTAAATTCTGTCTCCCGTATGGAGGCTTTTCATAATTCTAGTTTGTATTCTTTTTGTAACTATTCGGAGCTGCAAAACTGCGTTCTGCGAATGAGGTTCTGAATAGTTACTCTATTTTTGAGTTTCTTGATGTGAACCTAAATTACGTTTCTTGCATAGTTGTTTATTTTCATACATATCGGAATCTGCCTTATCCAGTAACATCTGCAGCGTGCAGGTTCCTTCATCCGTTGAGTGTGCCCATCCGCATGCATAGTCGATCGGGATTTGATTTTCGTTATTATTCCATCTGTCTTTTTCTCTGCTTAAGCCTTGTAACAGTTCCTCAATCTCCGTTTTGCTTGTATGATAAATCACAGCCATGAATTCATCTCCGCCATATCTTCCCACAAAATGCTTGTCCGGGATCACGCTGCGTAAAAGCCGGGCGAAATCCATGATCAACCGGTCTCCTGCCGAATGTCCCATGGTATCATTTGTAGTCTTCAGATTATTCAGATCAAACATGATGCAGGCTGTAGGCTCAACAATGGTATCCTGATCTCTAAGCAGAGCCTCACAGGCGCCTTTATTAGGCAGTCCGGTATGGGCATCCGTATATGCCCTCTGTTCTAACAGCTTATTTTTCATTGCCATCTTCATAGCTGTCAGCGTCTGCATAATAACCAGAATCACCAGACACAACATATCCAGCGCTGACAACAGTTCTATCGTACGTATCTTTACTGCAATTTTTTCTGAATAATTTTCCGCAGCAAATACCGTTTCATCTGTCATATGAAAATAAATTTCGCTCATATTCACAATATCTGTATTTTGATAGCCCTTGCTTCTTACTGCCTCGATTTCTGTTTTTAATTTCTCCCAATAATCACTCTGAACCTGCAATTTATCCTGATATTCTTTATCGTGAAGCTTTACCAGATCATAATGTCCATCCTGATATCTTAATCCGCTCAGAATATCATCCAGATATTTTATCAATTCATCGCTCCGGCTTCCTGTAATTTCTAATTTCACCATGCGCTGCGTGGCTCCACGCACCAGACCTGCATAATTGATCACACGCGCAGTCCCCTGTAACCTGGTAATCTGTACCATTATCATAATAATAAGAACCACCAGGATCAATATAAGACAGCTTTGCATCATACCTATTATATTTTTGTTTTTCCTGTCTGATTGTATTTCTCTGTTTAACATGTTAACCCTCACGAATGCTCTATGTCAAAATCATATGATCTTTTTCGGTTATTTTACGAATAACACGGCATGGGTTTCCGGCCGCCAGACTATAGGGAGGAATATCTCTCGTCACAACACTTCCTGCTCCTATGACGCATCCCTCCCCTATGGTAACACCACCACAAACAACCACATTGGATGCCAGCCAGCAATTATCTTTTATAGTGATCGGCTTCGCATACTCAAGAGTATAAAGGCTGCCATCTTCTCTTTTCCTGACATTACGCTCCTCAGGCAATAATGGATGCATAGGAGTTGCCAATGTAACATTAGGACCGATCATCACATTATCCCCTATATGTATTTCACCTACGTCTAAGCATGTGAAATTAAAATTAGCAGAGCTATATTTTCCGAAGTAAGTATGACATCCATAATCAAAATAGACCGGTGCCTGCAAATACGGAAGCTCTTCTGTTGCCGGCAATAATTCCCGCAATATCTGTGTCTGCACCTCTTGCTGATCCTCATCTGTCAAATTATATCTTCTTGCTAATTTACGTGCATGCAAACGTAATTGTTCCAATTCGTTATCCGACGAATCATACAACTCTCCACGTAACATTTTTTCTCTTTCCGTCATTTCTGATAGCCTCCTGATCTCGTTTTTTATATTGTTATGTTCTCTGGTCAAAGTCTCGCATTATCTTGCTGTGATAAAGTCTTTTTTGATGTCAAGAAACGCTTTCATGTCTTCCAGGATATGATACAGCATGGACCGGTTTTCAAATTCCTGTCTCGTAACTGGGAGCGGCTGCTGTTCATAATAGTGGTGCAGTGTCTCTAACTCCGACAGCAGGGTTTCCACATTATTTTGTTCTTCAAATTCATCGGCAGTCTGACGTATAAAATCTGCCAGTGCTTTCCCCTGCTCCGGCGTAGTGGTCAGACGGATGATATCTGCATATATTCTTTTCAGTATCACGCACTGTCTTGCTCTCATCTGCATATATTCGTAATAGTAATCATCCTCTGTGATCAGATGATTATTCATATATCGTAATGCCTCTTTTTTCAGATTCACAAGCATTGCGTCCAGTTCATCAAAACAGCTTCCTGTATAATCCGTCTTGTCCTCCAGTTCTATATAGATCGCCATTCTACGGAGGATGTACACGATTTTGTCATCCACTGTTTTCTGATACTCCAACAGTTGTCTTCTGCCATCCGGCATATAGAGATTCCACAGTGTGCCTATCCCCGCTCCGATCACCAGGATCAGGAATTCGTTCAGGATCATGGACGGACTGCAGCTCTTAGCTGAAACATAATGTGTACAAAGCACTGCAATAGGAGCAATCGCTTCCTTCATGTCTAATGCCATGCAGCTAAACAGATATGGGATCAGTACAATACCGAACGCCCACACGTGATATCCGGCAAGTGGAAAGATCACTGCTGACAAGATCGTCATGATCACAAATATGATCATGCGCTTCGCTGTTATCCGCACAGTTTCCTTCTTCGTGTCCTGGATCGTCAGGAGAGTGATAATTCCTGCGGCATACGCAAACTGAAGCTGCAGGGCTGCTGCAAGCAATACGGCAGCTACGGAGCCGGTAACATATTTGATCAGTTTTATGGTTTCCTCAGTTTTCATTTTCATAGGTATGGTTTCCATTCTTACTATTTAAAATTCAGCACCCACCTGCCCTCTGACATATAGTATATCAGCTTTGCGGCTAGCTGTCTGCCTAAAATGACAATCGTACAATCAAACTCTATGGATGGAATACCTGCATAGTTCTTTCGTTCCTGGGAGTGTATCTGCAGCTGTTTGATGGTCCGGATCTCTCCAAGCGGATTACTTTTTCGATTTCTTCTGCTGTTTCGTCATCCACATAATACCGTCCACACATAATGATCTCCTAATAAGCTACGCTATGTTCTTATTTCATCTTATCATAAACACCTGATCCAAACGATTCAAGAGGGTCTTTTCAAATTATAATCTATCATATTGATATTATTTATTCCATGATTTTTATACGATTCATGAATCACATCGGTTGACAGAGAAACCGGAACCGCTTCGTCACAGAAAAGCGTGGAGCCGAAGAATTGATGATGTAAACAGACTCGTCTACAACATTGATGAAAACGGATTTTTGTGGATTATTTCCTGCCGTGGACACTATGAGGATTGATAAAAGAGGGCAATGAGCCCTCTTTTGAGTGGAGTGGAGAGTGCGGACAAAATTCTGGACTACTATAGGGCTTCGAAAGGAGCCTTTTTATGTATTCAAAAGAACAAAAGGATATTGCACTACGGATATATCATCAAACAGAGTCTGTAACTGAAACTATTAGGATTCTAGGGTATCCAACACGCAGAAATCTGTACACATGGATTGCTGAGGAAAATACCCCACCCAAAACAAGGAAAGAATACCCTGTAATTGATAATCCTCCTGATCATCCTCGCAATCCTCCATTAGAAGTAAAATTAGATGCAATTCACCGTTGCTATGAGCTCGGAGAAAATATAAAATATGTTTCAGAAGACATTGGATATAGTAGAGCCAGTATTTATCAATGGCGAAAACGTTATTTAAAAGAAGGTACATTAGGTCTTATGAATCACAAAAACATTACTCCGGGAACATTAGTAGAAGGTTCTGTTTCAAGTACAGTTATTTCTTCTGATGAAATAAATCAGTTGAAGGCTCAAATGCAAGATATGCAATTAGAAATAGACATTCTTAAAGAAACGATAAATGTATTAAAAAAAGACCCCGACATCGATCAGAGTGCTCTCAGCAACAGAGAGAAGGCGGTGATAATCGATGTCTTGAAAAATAGATACTCACTGCCATTATTATTACAGAAATTACAATTATCAAAAAGCAGTTATTATTATCAGAAACAATCCCTACAAAAAGAAGATAAATATACACTTTTACGTGTTAGAGTCATTGAATTATTTACAGAGAATAAAGGTCGATATGGTTACAGACGAATTCACGCCCTACTTAAGCGTGAAAATATAATTGTCTCAGAAAAAGTTATTCGTAGGATTATGAAAGAAGAACAACTTGTAGTAAAAATCAAACGAACTCGTAAATATAATTCCTATCAAGGTGAAATATCTCCAGCAGTAGATAATCTAATTAACAGAAATTTTTCTGCATCTAAACCTAACGAAAAGTGGTTAACAGATATAACCGAGTTTGCAATTCCGGCAGGAAAGGTTTATTTATCGCCTATAGTAGATTGTTTTGATGGCTTACTTGTCAATTGGAATATAAGCACTTCTCCAGATGCATTACTTGTCAATTCTATGCTTGACGATGCAGCTAAATTACTATCTGTAGGAGAAAAACCAATCATACATTCAGACAGAGGCGTACACTACCGCTGGCCAGGCTGGATTGACAGGATGGAGAAAAATGGTTTCATACGATCAATGTCAAAGAAAGGCTGTTCACCTGATAATTCTGCCTGTGAGGGCGTATTTGGAAGAATTAAAAATGAGATGTTCTATAATGCAGATTGGTCTGGGGTAAACATCTCAGAATTTATTGGTATTTTAAATGATTATCTTTATTGGTATAATGAAAAAAGAATAAAAAAATCATTAGGATATTTGAGTCCTATAGAGTACAGACATAGACTTGGATTGGTCACTTAGATAGTCCAAGAAAATGTCCGCACCCTCGTGTGTGAAGAAAACTCTGTAAATACGTAGATCTTCTATGATAATGAATGGCGGAAGGCTTGTGAATAAGCTTTCCGCCTTGTTTTTATATATAACAGCGAAATGATTGCATGTCAAGCTTTCGCACACCACCATCTGGTTTGGGAATCGTGGCTCGTCTTACTGGAGACGGAGTATACTTTCCACGATAAATGCGGTCGGTTAACTCTTGTTGATGTTCCTTTAGATATGGAAGAGCCTCCTCAATGGTCATGCCATCAATTTCTGGCGCTCCCTTGTTTGCCTTAACTCTCTTATACGCTCTGTTAAAGTTATCTTTATACAGTATCGCTTCCAAAAGTCTCGGCTGTGCACTGTCTCTTTCTTTCCATATCCGATGGAATGACCTAGACGCTTTCACATATTACCGGGAATACAACCCCTTACTTTTTTATGAGCATAACTAACGGACGCTCTCAGCCTCCCACTCTATGACAGCTCCACTGGATGCATCGATCGTAAAGTCATATTCCGTTCCGCCATAGATGATCTTGCCTTCGTATTCCGGACGTCCATCATCATAATCGAATTTCCATTCGTAGATGTCCTTTTGTGTTGCACCGCTTACACGGCCAAGTGCCGTCTGCTTTGCATCTGCCTCACTGACAGTAACGTTACTGCTATTGCTGACACTCCATCCGGATGTTTTTTCATCGTATGCGGAACTTAAAATCTCACCGGTATCCACGGCTATTTCATAGTCGTACTTCTTACCGCCTGCGTACCATTCAATTTCATATACCTGGCGTCTGCCTTCATAGTCCAGCTTTGACTTGGTGATCGTTGCATCCGTTGCCTTCACTCCGGCATGCTCAAGAGCTATCTTCTGTGCCATTTCCTCATCCACTGTGCCGGTTACCGTCTGCGCGGTAGCTGCGGCAGAACTCTGCGTTGTGGCAGAATCGGCAGCGGAGACTGTCGCCTCCGTCTGTGCCTGGGTATCTACCGCATTCTTCTCCCGGCTGCTCATTTCCATGACTGCACCCGTTTCTGCATTTACAGTGTAGGCATAAGCATAATCGCCCGAAGTAAACTCAACCTTATAGCAGGACGTCCCTGCTACTTCATTCAGGGTCGTCGCTGAAATTGCTGCATCCTCCGCAGCAATATTGGCTGCCTTTAACGCTACCTCCTGAGCTGCTTCCATGCTGATCAGCTGTGCCTGGCTGCTTGGCTGCTGATTTATCACTGGTTTACCGCCACATCCGGTCATAGCCACTGCCAGGGACAGTGCTGCGCCGGTTAAAATCAATTTACGTTTCATCATCTATCTTTACCTCCTTCTATTCAAAGTGAATTGCGTAGATTGTAGCAGGCAGCCTTTTGTTGTGTCAATAGACGATTTTTAATTTTTCTATTAAATTTTCATGTAATCTATTGCGGTAATCATAGCGGAGAGCGTAAGGCCGGAAAAAAGAACCAGGTTATAGGGAACTCCAAGGTTTTGGGAAAAATCCCTTCCCAGACCTACGATATTGAAATGGTTTGCAAACAGGAATGCCAGTATCACCAGTGGCACTGTCAGCCACACGATTTCATAGCGGCCTTTCAGTACCAGTGAAAAATGCCCTACCAGCCATGAGGACAGCGCCTGTGTCATCTCATATTTATAGGCAAGATAACTGGTAATTCCGCCGATCACATTTCCAAACACGATACCCACCAGCGGAACCATAACAAGATCCTTGAACCGGATCCTCTGGATGAACCAGACAAAAACCCATGTGCCTAAGATTGCCGTAGCAAAGGCAAAAAGGGTGCGACTCCACAAGTTGGAAGCCGGCATAAACAACAGCGCAAGCAGGACAATGGTTGATCGATGCGACTTGATAAAATCAACTCCTTTCTTTTCTAGGTTAGCCATCACTAACTAAATAGTAAAATAAATACGCAGCTTTGATCAGACATACCATGCCTCTCGCACTGCGTATCGCTTTGCTATAATATCATATACAGTTAGTCTTGTGCAACTTCGCAAAAGCACTGATTTTTTCCATGAGATAGTGAATAAATTGTGCAAATTGCTATTTTTTAATTTTAATATTCTCACATATCGGTCTTCATCATACTCCCATCCGCAAACATCACAATAATATTTTTAGTCTGTTCATTTTCGTTCAAATACATATTCCGATTCAGATGACAAATCTCTTCTGAAAGTATATCCAAGTCTGTCAAATTTTTGTATCTCTGCAGGATTCTCAATTTCTCTTTCTGCCATGAACCGAACCATTTCCCCTCGGGCCATTTTGGCATATGTCCCTTTCGTTACCAGTTTATTTCCCGATAACTCACAAAAGGAGATCGTAATATAGGTATCCTTAGGTGTCAGATACTTTTCTATGCACTTTGAGTATTCTTTTGATGCCAGATTAATGATAACCCTGCTGTCATCAATCACTGAACGATATAATCTCTCCCCCCAGTAATCATACAGATTTTTTGCATCTCCTATCCCGACCTTTGCCTGCATTTCTAACCGGTACGGTGTCACCCCATCCATTGGTTCCAAAACCCCATAAAACGCAGACAGGATTCTCAAGTGCTTTTGTACATATGCAAGCTGTCTATCCTCAAACACAGCCGGTGCCATATACTGAAATGCGATTCCCTCATAGGATAATACTGCCGGAGTAAGTCCACGGTACAGATCCATAGTTTCCAGTCTGTGAAAGTTCTGTTCGGCAATCTTATCGTTACATTTCCAGACTGCTTTCAGCTCCTCTTTGGACTGACTCTTCATAAAACTCAATATCTCTGCTGTCTGATCCATATGTTTTGGCACATTAACCGGTGCAAGGCTGTCCGTATCGCTTACCATCTTTTTTGCAGGAGACAGTATGATTTTCATCCTTCTAATTCCTTAAGCATATTTTCAGGGTCATCTGCTGCTTTGACTTTATCATTAGCCTTGATGATGACTCCCTGTTCATCGATAAGATATGTGGTCCTTACCACGCCCATAGATATTTTTCCATAGTTTTTCTTTTCTTTCCAGACATCATAGGCTTCAATAACTTTACGTTCCGGATCAGCTAAAAGTGTAAATGCCAGACCATATTTTTCTTCAAATCTCTTATGAGAAGCCACGGAATCTTTACTGACTCCAAGAATGACCGCACCCTTTTCCGCAAACTGCGGATATCTCTCTGAAAAACCGCATGCCTGTTTCGTACATCCGGGTGTGTTATCCTTTGGATAAAAATATAAAATCACTTTTTTGCCTGCATAATCACTTAATTTATGCATTACACCGTCCTGATCCGGCAATTCAAAATCGGGTGCTTTTTTTCCTGCTTCTAACATATATGTTTTCCTCCACTTTCTTATCTAATTTGGTTTTTACATTATAATACATCACCTTGCTGTGATAAAGTCTTTTTTGATGTCAAGAAACGCTTTCATGTCTTCCAGGATATGATACAGCATGGACCGGTTTTCAAATTCCTGTCGTGTGACCGGGAGCGGCTGCTGTTCATAATGGTGGTGTAATCTCTCTAACTCCGACAGCAGGGTTTCCACGTTATTTTGTTCTGCAAACTCATCTGCATATATTCATAATAGTAATCATCCTCTGTGATCAGATGGTTATTCATATATCGTAATGCCTCTTTTTTCAGATTCACAAGCATTGCATCCAGTTCATCAAAGCAGCTTCCAGTATAATCCGTCTTGTCCTCCAGTTCTATATAGATCGTCATGATCACAAATATGATCATGCGCTTCGCTGTTATCCGCACAGTTTCTTTCTTCGTATCCTGGATCGTCAGGAGAGTGATAATTCCTGCGGCATACGCAAACTGAAGCTGCATGGCTGCTGCAAGCAGTACGGCAGCTACGGAGCCGGTGACATATTTGATAAGTTTTATGGTTTCCTCAGTTTTCATTTTACTATCTCGAATCTTTGATCCTTTGCCATTTCTGTCTACCTCCGAATGATTCCTTTATAAAATGTTACCGCATCTGCCAGATCTTTATGATCGGGGTGTCCCTTTGCAATCCCTCCAACCAGCTTGAACGGACCGAAGGTATCATACCCCTTACAGGAAAATTTTCCGACAATCTTCCCCTGCTTGCTTTTTACGACTTCTTCTATTGACTGGAATGCCGCACTGCCGCCACAGGTGCAGATCAGAAAAACATCTTTATTTGCCGGTAAATTGACAGAAGCAAAATTTAGTACTGTCTGATGAAATTTCCCATAATATACCCCGGAGGCAAAGCCGATCAGGTCATATCCTGACAAATCTCTTTCTTTTTCCTTCGTAGCATCGATCAGATCTACCGCGTTTTCACCGGCGATTGCTTCCACCACCTTTTTGGTATTTTCATGGTGAACCGATGCATAAATAATTGCTGCTTTCATGTACTCATTCTCCCTGATAATTTTCTCTGTTTATCATGCTATTTCATGTTCTGGCAATGGTTTAATTTTACTATAAATAACCGTCCCCTGCCGCCTGTCGCAGTTCCTTTTCTTTGTGCCATGTTTTTTCGACCATTATAAACTATCTTTCTGACTTTATCTTATCATGCTAAAAATACCAATTCAATGAAATTTGAACAGAATATCCGGACAAATGACCGCCAGTCTTCAAAAGGAAATCAGTTAAAATGGGAAAACGAAGGTATATGGTATAAAGCTGATTATACCGGATACGAAGGTCTGGTCGAATACATGATATCCCATCTGTTAAAAAAATCATCACTGGCAGAAAATGAATTTGTTTGTTATGATCTTGAAGAAATAAAATATGGAACTGTGATTTATAATGGGGTAAAGAGTCCTGATTTTTTGGGCAAAGGTTGGCAGATTATTACTTTAGAACGTCTATTCCGGAACTTTTTCGGAGAAAGTCTCCAAATGCGATGGATTGAATAGTACAGAGAAAAGATAAAAAGAAGAAAAGAGAGGGGCCTCGGCACCCTCTCCCGATATAGAAGATTATGCTACCTGTGGATAGTCAATAACTGCAATTTCCTGCATCAATTTCTTTGCCATATTTACAATCGTTTCAAGTCGCTCAGCAACTTCATCCGTATAATATTTTTCTCCACACTGCTCACATTCAAGGCATGGAACATTCTTAATTACAATAATGCAATTTTTATAATTTACGACGTGTGTTGTTGTACTATTTACGGTTGTACTATTTTTGCAATACATACACATATCCATCACCTCTTTCTTCGTGTCTTTAAATCATCTTCAAATTTCTTTGTATCTGGATAGTACGCTGTTATGATATATATATTTATATTATCACAACCTGCAACAATATGCAAAATCCGTCCATTTACATTATATCCAAAAATCAGACAGCTTGGATTAGGAAAATCATCTGGATAATCCTCTATGATTTCGCCGGTTGCAATTCCATTTTTTACGTCGGCACGACTGATATCTCTTTCCTGCATTCGCTGTAAACAATGCTGTGTCCAGAGAATTTTTGATTCAGCACACAATTGTTGATATATTTCTAAATTCATTCGTTCCCTCCTTAACATTGTTGTAATCTATAAATATTATACATCAGTTTTACCTCATATAATACCTAAATCTAGTTTACTCTATCTTTAGCTCATATCGTTACAAAAACCTTATATCTCTTGTATTATAATTATAAGGCGTTAACAAATCGGATTTTGATAGGGGAAGGCATGAATATGATTATAGTAATGGAAAAAACACAACTTCAGGACTTGCTTCGAGCGCAAACTATTCAGCTTTTATTGTTGGATTATGATGAAAATCATATATTTTTCCTTTTCATAAACCGTAACATAATATTACCTATGTATTGTTGCAAAAATACTCCGGAAAATCAATAGTCTTTTGTGACACAACATTAGCACTAAACTGTCCTCGCATGGCACGGCTTTGCGATTTTCACTGTCGCTTTACTATGCTACAATCCCATCTTTGGCTCTATAAAGTGTCAAAGATGGGAGAAGGAGATCTTGTCTTGATGAGTATTGATGCCTTTGAAAAAAGGGAACAGACACTGCAGCTACATGCAAATGTCTTACAAGCCGAGCAGGAACGCATAGACGGTGCTCCTACCCTCAGTGTATCCGAAGCCAGAAAGCAACTCAGGGAGCGCATGAAAAATGTATAATGTTAAGTGGCGTACATATAGCAATATAAATTACGAGACAATTGTGATTTTGTGTAATTGGGTGGATGGATTGAAAAATGTTTCCCCCTCTCATAAGTTCTACCTTCTACCTTTTTATTGTCTCAACAATATGAATCATTTTCTCTAAGCATTGTTCAAAAAAGAAACGATAGCTTTCGCAATAATAATTTGCATATTCTCCTTTAGCAACATCAAATTCCCTATTTCTTCGACAGCCCCCTCTGCATAGTGTATGGAACTTACATTCTATGCAGTCTTTTGCAGACTTTTGCGACTGCTCCACAAATGCAATTGATTTTCGCTTTTCATCAATCTCTACCAAACGGTCACTATTAAAATTGCCTAGTCTGTATTCATCTAACATATAAAAATCGCACGGATACACACTACCATCGGCTTCCACCACATTCTGTATACCACAGATTCCTCGTTGTTCGCAGGATTCCGGCTGATATCCAAGCAGAATTCCTATATAGTTTTCAAATTGTCTTATATAAGGATGTTCTCCATTTTTCCAATCCTCGTACCATAAGTTAAATAACTCTACTAAAAACCGTCCATATTGTTCAGGTTTTAAGGCAAATGAACTTTCCCCCCTAATTTCCCCCAACGGATCCAAACATGCAATATACTGTTGATATTTCCACCCCTGCCTCTTATAATAATTATATATTTCCGTCGCATGATAAGCAGTATTCTGTGTTACTACCGTCAGAATATTGTAATCCACTCCATATTGATCCATAAGATCTGCCGCAGACTTAATCCGATCAAATGTAGGATTTCCATTTTTGTCATGACGGTACATATCATGAAGCTGTTTTGTACCATCTATTGATAGCCCAATTAAAAATTGATTTTCTTTGAAAAATTTACACCATGCATCATCTAGCAGATATCCATTCGTCTGCAAAGCATTATTCACCCGTATTCCATGCTTGTTATAATGCCTCTGGTATTCCACAGCTTTTTCAAAAAAAGTAAGTCCACGCAAAGTAGGCTCACCACCTTGATATACATAGCTTATTAACCCTTCAGCATGAATCATAGTCTTTCTAATAACATTTTTTAGTGTTTGTTCTGACATAAACCCATACGAATCCTGTGACCTTTTTTTCATTTCATCACAATAGAAACAGTAATCACATTGCATGTTGCACATCCCTGATGCAGGTTTTATCAGTACGCTGATTGTCGGCATATCATCCTCCCTATATTTTTCTTATATAAGTGCTACTAATACTTTTAATACCCCAGCCAATATCATCACAAAAACAGGATTCCATTTTGTTTTCCTAAGCAGTACCACACTGATTGCAAAAATCAGCACCATGTCCCATTTAACTCCATCAATGTTGATAATACCACTTCCCCAAAAGGCCGTGCAAACATCAGCCAATGACACTCCGCTCCCCAAGTTTGAATGTCATTACCGGAGAGAACTGGCTTGTGCTGCCACCTTCCCAGATTCCGTCCTTTTCATGATAAAGTGCTGGAGTAAATTTTTCAGATTTTTCTAGTTTAGAGTAATCAACATTCTTCATAGAATCATATGAAAATGTATTTTTATCTTCTCCTTTTGGAATTTCATAAGAAGAAAGTAAAATTCCCTGTTCTATTTCCATGATAAGGAAAAGATGTGGAGATGCATGACGTTTTCCAGTTATCGAACACTATTTCTCTTTTGCTTTTGCTATACTGGCGATATCTCCCACTCCATTCAATACCATTGTCGGAAGATAAGCATAAGTTTTGAGTGTGTCCTTCGTTGAACATCCAGAGAGAACCAATACAGTAGACATACCACTTTCCATTCCTGAAATCACATCTGTATCCATACGGTCCCCAACCATTACTGCTTCTGCTGAATGACATCCAAGCATATTTAATCCAGTTCTCATCATCAGTGGATTCGGTTTTCCACAGAAATATGCCTGTGTTCCTGTTGCCATTTCTATCGGTGCAACCAATGCACGGCAAGCAGGAGCAATGCCGTTCTCAATCGGTCCGGAAACATCTGAGTTTGCTCCGATCAGCTTTGCACCTTTCAGAACTAAATTCGTTGCTTTTGTTAATGTATCCAATGAATAGGAGCGTCCCTCTCCCACAACAACATAATCCGGATTTACATCATTCATTGTGATACCTACATCATAAAGTGCATTTAACAGGCCGGCTTCTCCTATCACAAATGCCGAACATCCTGCCGCCTGTTCTTTTAAAAATGCGGCTGTTGCCAATGCACTAGTATAAAAATGTTCTTCTGGCACATCAAGTCCCATCCTAGCCAGTTTCTGATTTAATTCTCGAGGTGTATATCCACTGTTATTTGTCAAAAATAAATATTCTTTCTTTTCATCATGTAGCCACTGAATGAATTCTGGAACACCTGGCAATATCTGATTGCCATGATAAATTACACCATCCATATCACAGATAAAGCCTTTTTTCTCATTAAAATCAATTACTGATTTTCCCATATTCATATATGTCCTGCCTTTCTTTCTCTTTAGAGTATGCCTTGTTCTTTCACTTCAGAAAAATCTGTTTTCTACGACCATTTTAACATTGTATCATCCATGCATAAAATCAAATGCATAGCGGTGTGAAATCAAAGTAAATTTTTCTATCTGCAGAACATTTTATGACTGCATATCCTTCACACATGTACTTCGATAGTCACTTGGCGAAATTTTATATCTTTCCTTGAATACCCGGTTAAATGTCCTCTGGCTTTCAAATCCACTATCCAGGCAAATATTTGTAATAGAATCGCTCGTATTTTCCAAGCGATGACATGCATAGTTCAACCTTGCATCATTAAGATACTGATTGAAATTTCTATGAAAGATTTTGGAAAAGAGTCTGGATAAGACATATTTACTCACACCCAGGTCTTTTGCCATTTCTTCCAATGATAACTTTTTCTTGAAATTTGCTGATACATAGGAAACCGTCTGGTAAATAAGGTCTTTGCTCCCCACATGACTTTTCTCTACCAGATTCAGTTTTCCTATGCAGCGCGCAAACACAATTTGAAGATATGCCTGTGCAACAGTAATATCCGACTGTTCTGTCTCTAAAATTGCATTTATAACCCTATATACCTCTGATTCAACCTTTTCCGCTGTGATGATTGGGTATTCAGGAGCCATGGATTGCATGATATCTGCAAATTTGGCAATCGTAAATGGCGATGCAATCAGATAAGTCACTGTATTTACCCCTGGTGTCAGTACCTGATAGTGATGAATAACATTTGGAAATACAAAGCCTATATCTCCTTTTTCCATATGGTAAAGTTCCTGTCCGACACCAAGCTCTAATGTCCCACTCGTTACACAAACAATCTCCAGTGCATTATGAAGATGTGGTTCAATATGTTTTGCCTTCCTATTTATTGCTATGATCTCCTCTTTTGTGTCAACATATTTTAATTGCATGAAATACTCCCCTTTGCAACATTTGTCTATATCTTCTTTCGATTTGGCAAGCAATTCTTTTACACCTATCTTATAATCAACTTGTAAATAAGGAAAGGAGGAATTACAAATCTAATTCATGTCCGATTTATCTGTTACTTCATCTGCAGCAATTCCTTTTTCTGCTTTCAGTTTTTTATTTGCATCTTCAACATTCATTCTTGAAAGTGCAAACATAATCAATACATCAAAGATTAACGGAAGCCAAAGATACATGAACTGCATCATATTAAGTGCAGACTGTGGCTGAGTTGCATTTTTTCCGACATATCCACTGAGCTCAAGCATCCATCCAACAACAGCGGTTCCAATACCTCCACCGATTTTTACACCAAGAGAAGTACAAGAGTACATCGTTCCATCAATTCTCTTTCCCTGTGTAAGATAAGTGTATTCAGAGCAGGATGCAATAACAGCATTCATATCTCCCTGCCATGGTCCCTGACCTAAGGCTGCAAGAGCTGTAAACGCCATCATCAGCGGAACACTACCCATATATCCGGCAACAACAACAAGTGCTCTACCGATGACTGCTAAGACATAACCTCTTAAGTTCAGTTTATATATGCCTTTCCACTTACCAACTAATGTCGGTGTAAAAATCAGGGCAATAATCAGTGGAATATTTACTGCCCATGCAAATTGTCCAAACAAATTCTTATTTTTCAGTACCCATGTCATGTAATAAATGCCCGCTCCAATCATGGCACCATATAACTGCTGTAAAATATATGTTCCACAAATCATCATGTAATATTTGTTTTTGACAAGAAGCTTGAATGCCTGTACCATTCCATACTTTTCATTATTATTCTTTACTTCTCCTTCATTAAGTTCCTCCTCCGGAAGTTCCTTAACAGAAAGTGCTGAAATCGTATTTACGACCAGACCAATGATTGCATAGATAATAGCAACCGTTCTCCATGCTGCAGCATCTCCACCACATTTATCTACAAATCCAACTGTAATCGCCTGAATCAGAAGACTTGTTGAAAATGCAAAAATAAAACGGTAAGATCCCATCTGTACACGCTCTTTGCTGTTCTTTGTAATCAGTGACGTAAGTGCTGAGTAAGCAATATTGTTTGCTGTATAAAACACGCCATTTAACAGTGTATATGAAATAAAGAACCATGCATATTTAGCCGTTGTTCCCAAACTGACCGGTACTGTAAAGCAGCAGACCAGCGTAATGGCACAACCAATATATCCGTATAGCATCCATGGCTTCGCTTTTCCCATTTTACTGTGTGTTTTGTCAATCATTGATCCAAAAAATATATCCGTGAAACCATCAAATAGTTTTGATACGGCAATCAGGGTACCTACGACACCTGCAGCAAGTCCTACTGAGTCTGTCAGATAGGGCATCATGAAGGATGTCAGGAACGCATAGACCACATTTCCTGCGATATCACCCGAACCATATCCGATTTTGTTATACCATTTTAAATACTTTTTTTCTTCCATAGAATTCTTTTGCTCCTCATATTCATTGCACTTAGAATCTCAATATGTCTAACCGTATGATATCTAATTCTATTTTTTCTCTGTTTTGTCTGATTGCTCTGTATATTCGGACTTTACATTACAATCAGACTCTCTTTCCTTGTTTACGGGTTACATGAAACTTTATTATCCCTTTACATACGGTATCAGTGTAAACCGGAACCGGAATAATACATCATTAAATCGATACTGATCCAATACAACCGGACCACAACTGTTAGAGCCTATTCCATTTAATGCATAATCAACACAAAGAACTACACTGTCGGATTCTGCTAATTCATAATTATGCGTTTTCTTCTCAAGTTCTTCCTGTGTATAATAAGAAGCATTGAATGAAAATGCCTTTTCTGCGGATGCCACAATTCCATATCGGCTGTTGTTAAGTTCTACATATCCACAATCATAATGGCTTCCATTTTCCTGTGGACGGATATAATCCTCATGCAAATCTCTTACATTTGCCCGGTACAGACCGTGGCTTGCTGCCTGATGTTTGTCACGATAGCTCTCCTGTGGTCCCATTCCAAAGTATCTGGCATCTGAAAGTTTTTTATCCAGGAACATTCTCACACCAAATCTCGGAAGATCTGGGAATTCTCCATCTTTTGTTGCTTCTATGTCTGCATCAATCTTTCCTGAAGCATCTATTTTCCATGTAATCGTCACATCAAGAATCTTCTGCACTGTCTCTGCCACAACAGAAGCATGGCTTACAATCTTCACACCATGTTTTCCCTGCACAACCTCTGTCGTATAAGCTCTTGTATAAGCCTTGTCATAGTGGGCTTTTTTCCATTCAGCTTTGATATACATATCGTTATCTGTTGGTGCTCTCCAGATATTTAATTCCATCGGATGGTTCAAATATTCCCTTCCTGCAAATTTCATCTCTGTAAAGAGTGCAGTACGTCGGTCGATGGTATACGCAAATTCACGACCTTTGATGTGAATCTGTGTATCATTTTCATTTACCTGTAATTCAGAGTCCACTGCTGTCTTTTGCATCCATTTCTCTGCAAGTTTACATTTTGCATCATCTTTACTTACCTCAATTTCATCAAATCCAAGAATATGGTCTTCATCCAACAGTGGCAATTCTTTTTTCAGATGGTAAATAAGTTTTAAATAACATTTCCCATTCTCTGGCACACTGATCTTCAGGTTTGTTTTTCCTTCCCCGTGTGGTACCACAGAAAATTCCGAAAGTATGTCTTTGCTGATCACAAGACCATCCTGTGTCAGTTCATAGCTGATTTTCACATAATCTTTCAGGTCATCAAAATCCATGTAGTTGTGAAGCACCAGCTCTCCACTTTCTTTATCATAGGAAACAACTCTTACAGGACGATATACATTCTTGTATTCCAACAGTCCTGTGTGTACAGTTCTGTCCGGATATACCAATCCATCCATACAGAAATTGCCGTCATGGATCTCTTCTCCATGATCTCCTCCATAAGCATAGATTGTCTTTCCATTCTCGGCAGTACCATGAGCAATCGCATGGTCACACCATTCCCAGACAAAACCACCACACATTTTATCGTTGTCCTGAATCATTTGGAAATAATCTTCAAAATCTCCAGGTCCATTTCCCATGCTGTGGCAGTACTCGACCAGAAGGAATGGCTTGCTTCCGTCCTTGTCCAGATATTCCTGAATTTCGGAAAGTGCCGGGTACATCCGGCTGTACACATCCAGATTGCTGTAATCATATGTTTCATCATAATTACGGTATCTTGCACTCTCATATTGTGTGATGCGGTCTGGATCATAAT
The DNA here is from genome assembly GCA_003584705.1 of Lachnospiraceae bacterium GAM79. Lineage (GTDB taxonomy): Bacteria > Bacillota > Clostridia > Lachnospirales > Lachnospiraceae > Acetatifactor > Acetatifactor acetigignens. The sequence continues at coordinate 560,196 of AP018536.1, read as the reverse complement.
TCTTTGTCCATTCTAGTGCTTTTTCAAAGTTGCAGCCATAAGCACTCTCATTTCCCATTGACCACATAACAATACAGAAACGGTTTTTGTCACGTTCCACCATGAGTTTTACACGATCAACGATTGCCTCTTCCCATACCGGATCATCTGCAATCTTCTCGTTCCATCGCTTGAACCGATTGTAATCGGTGTCTTCTTTTCTGTAAATCATAAATGGACCATGAGCTTCAATATCTGCTTCATCTATCACCATGAATCCATACTTGTCACACATTTCATAGAAAAATGGTGCGTTCGGATAGTGGCTGGAACGGATCGCATTAAAATTATGCTGCTTCATTAACGTAAGATCGGTTGTAATCTGTTCCAGACTGATTGTAAATCCCGTAACCGGATCGGAATCATGTCGATTGACTCCACGGAATTTAATCTTCTGTCCATTTAGATAAATGACCTGGTCTTTAATCTCTACCTTTCTTAATGCAATGTGATCCACAATTACTTCATTTTCTGTTTCAAGGATCAGTTTATACAGATATGGATTCTCTGTATTCCAAAGTTCCGGACTTGCGATTTCTAATACAGCTGTTCCTTCTTCGTCAATACTTCCTAGTGCTACAACTGCTCCATTTTTATCTTCAATCGAAATTTTTACATTTGTTGGAGAGTAGAATTTCACATCAAGTTCTACCTTTGCAAGTATATCCTCAATCTTTGATTTTATATGATAATCGCTGATTGCCTGCTCTGGACGTTTCAAAATGTACACATCCCGGAAAATACCACTCATACGGAATTTGTCCTGATCTTCCAAATAAGAACCATCACACCACTTCATTACCAACACTGCCACCGTATTTGTTCCATCCTGAAGTACATCTGTAACATCAAACTCACTGGTCATATGGGAAACCTGGCTGTATCCTACATAAGAACCATTGATCCATACATAAAAGCAACTGTCTACTCCTTCAAAGTTCAAAAAAGCTTTTGATGCTTTCTCATCTCTACTGTACTCAAAATTATGTACATAGGCTCCACACGGAATATCCTGCGGCACATATGGTGGATCAAATGGAAACGGATACCGGATGTTTGTATACTGATGTGTATCATATCCTGCCATCTGCCATACACTTGGAACCTGAATCTCATCAAAATTTTCTGTATCATAATTCTTCTCAAAGAAAGAATCCTTAATATTATAGATGCTGGTAAAATACTGGAATTTCCAAGTTCCGTTTAATAACTGCATACGGTCTGATTCTTCCCTGTGTTCCACCAAATTATCCATTCTTTTGGATGCTGGAATATAATAGGCTCTGGCTGGCATTGTGTTTTCGTGCAGTACGTTTAAGTTTTCATAATAACGTGGTACAATCATAAATAGCTCTCCTTCAATACATATACTTTTTTGTTTTTTGCTTTTTTAAAATAAACCTTAATACTTTACTTATATGCTTGCATTCCTTTGTTATGTTATATATAGCTTATCTTATTCTGCAAAATATGTCTATGAATTTGATTGGATAAAATATGCACTAAATGATACAATAATAAAAAGTGTGAAAAGAGGTGCTGCTCTATGTATATGAATACTGGTTATCTGAATCACTCCCACATGGATTTCAAAAACAAAAGTCGTCCACTGATTGTAGGAAGCTGTGGCACTTATCGCCTTTCCAGCTATCCAAAATTGCCAACCTACCGTCCAAAGGGACGCCTGGATTATCAGATCATCTATATCACTGCTGGTTGTGGGCATTTTCATTTTGACAATGTAGATAACGAAACGATTGTTCCCGCCGGTAATATTGTGCTGTACAGACCGAAGGAACTTCAGAAATATGAATATTATGGAGAAGATAAGACAGAAGTATACTGGATTCATTTTACAGGTAGCAATGTAAAAAATATCTTGCGTCAGTATGGATTTCCGGATAAAGAACGAGTTTTCCAAATCGGCACATCTATGGAATATGAACGGATTTTCAAGAGTATTATCATAGAGCTTCAACACTGTCAAAACGACTATGAGGAAATGCTTGTTCTTCTGCTTCGTCATCTGCTAATCAATTTCCACCGAGAACTGACACGGGAACATATTCTGAAAAGCGAATACCTGGATCAGGAAATGAACACTGCAGTGACCTATTTCAGCGAAAATTATAATCAGAACATCAACATAGAGGATTACGCAGCCTCACGAGGAATGAGTGTCAGCTGGTTTATCCGGAATTTCAAAAAATACACCGGTTCCACACCAATGCAATTCATCGTAGAAACCCGGATCAACAATGCTCAGATGCTACTTGATGCAACAACCTATTCCATCAATGAAATCTCTAAAATCGTCGGATATGATAACCAGCTATATTTCAGTCGGCTTTTTCACAAGCTGAAAGGATATTCACCGAGAGAATACCGAAAGCTGAGAAACAAATTCTGAAATCCACAAAGAGGATACCACCGAATCATCAAAACAATGATTTGTGGTATCCTCTTCTCACTTTTGCAATTCTTATTTTACAAACTCACTCCTTTAAATGTATCTTTTATGTTCTGTTAATAATCATACATCATATATGTAAAATCCGCAATTTCAGTGAACCTACATTGAATTTTTCGAGACTACCTGTTTTATTCATAATTCCATAAATACATTTAAAAAGCAAAATCTTGTGCAGAAATGACACTGCACAAGATCTCACATACACAACAATACTTAACAAACACTCATTAATAGGGACAAAACAAACTAATTGATTACTTATTAAAACTCTGTAATAATTCCAATCTACATTTTAACGTTTCTTCGCAGAGTAAATAAATATATTTTCCGCTTCCATCACCGTAATTGCCCTCCTGCTCAAAGGTAGCACCCATCTCCTCCTGCAAACGTTTAGCTACTTCGTCTGCATCATCCACTTGGAATGCAATGTGATGGATTCCTTCTCCATAGGTATTAAGGTAATCCCTCCATACAGAAGGTTCTTCATTGGGCTGAATCAATTCCAGCTGAACACCAGGGGTCATATCAAAAAATGCCATGACGCATGCCGCATCCGGTGCCGGTTTCCCATAAATCTGTGTCTGTGTCACATCAAATGTGCCGCAATCACATGTAGGGGGTATTTCACATCCAAACAACAAAGCAAACTGCTTTTTTGCTTTCTCAATATCGTTTACCACAAATCCTACTTGTGCAAATTTAGACTGACTGACAATTTTCTTAACATCCATTTCTAGCTTATCCTCCTTAATTGTTTTTTGTTATTTGGGCCCGAATTTTATTCATTACTTCACTGTTGTCTCTGTCCACCTTAATATTCAGCTCTGTTTTTAAGCTGTCAAAAGTGTCAACAAATGAATAACTCTGATCGGGATAATAACCTATATGATAATATCCATCTGTTCCGCATGCTTCCTTGATTGTGCGGAACGCCTCTTCCTCATCCGGAGTCAGGAATGCCATATGCATCATTCCCTCCCCATGCTTTTCCAAGAATGTCTTCCATGGGCTGGGTTCATCTCCTGGCTGAGTAAGCTCCAAAGTAACATTTTCCAATTGAATTACACTAATTCTGCAATTTGTATAAATCTCCGGATGTCCATTCGTTAATACCGGAGCAACATCAGGTCCCGGTATATTCCATATTCTTGGTCTTTCAATACCAAGTATTTTTGTCCAAGCATCTACTACCTTGTCAAGATCCCTCACCACAAATGCGATGTGTACAAGCTTTTTTGTTCCAATTGACATATTCTTTCCTCCTCGTATATTGTCATCCATTTATAAAGGCATTGCATTACCACGATAATCAATAAACCATTGATCCTTTTCTATATGCGTTGTTCCTTCAAGAATATTGCAAAATCCGATAGCAGCTTCTTCAGGTTCTATCTGTGCTGTAGTTCTTCCCATATCTGTATTCATTCTCCCAGGGTGCACGGCATATACATTTATGCTTTCGCCAACTGTCACCCGCAATGTCTGAATGATTTTATTGGCAGTTGTCTTAGAAACCCCATATGCCGGGAACAAGCTACCTTCATTCGCAAAGCTGCCTCCTTCTGATGTTACTCCAATAAACAATCCTGACTTTTTGATAACAGGTAAAAAATCTCTAAATACCGTGATCAATCCAAGCGCATTTACTTCTATCTGTTTCCGAATATCATCTAAGCTTTCTGTCAGCAGAGTCTCTGTGCGATCAGATTGAAGTAAAATACCTGCTACGTATACAACCGCATCTATTTCCCCCACATGATGCTTTGTCCATTGTACTGCATCCCTTATCTGTCCTTCATCTGTAGCATCCATCTGCAGATAAATTAGATTCTCTCTTTCAGAGATAGTGTCATCCAATCTTCTAAGCCCTGCGACAACAGTATGACCTTTTTCCGCCAACATTTGTGCCAATACATGTCCCAGACCTCTCCCGGCTCCGACAATCACAATCTTCATTTTTATCCTCCTAAAACACTACATTTGCATCTTGTAATCGTTTCTTCACATAGGTTAGACTTTTTAAGTACTCTTCGTCTGTGTCTAGATGTTCAATAATTACTGGCATATCGTGATTATAGTTCTGAAGATGTTGAATTAATTGTTCAATATCCAATATGCCATTTCCACAGTTGGTTTCTTCCAATTGAAAAGTCAATTCTCTTTTAAGTCTTATATCCTTTAGGTGACAACTCAATATTCGATCCCCAATCTTGTCAAAACACTCTTGCATAAATTCATTGATGTGAAAATATCGCTGTGGGGAATTAATCATATTGACAAAATCAAAATGAATCCCAAATTCTTCTCTATTTATATCCTTCTCTAATCTTAAATACTCATCCGGGCCGGTTGGATACATCCATGGCATGGGTTCAATACTATATTTGACCCGATGAGGTCGTACCTCATCAATCAGTTTTTTTGTATAACTGACCAGTTCACTCCATGCTTCCGTAGAAAAGTTTTCAGGATATCCTCCATCCCAAATCGGTCCGCCAAAGGTTCCAGCAACGTTGACACAGCAGACCGCACCGATTTCATCTGCAAGCCTTAGCTGCCTTCGTGCATATTCCCGAGCTTCTTCTCTTTCTTTTGGATTGACAGCAAAAACATTTTTCCAGATTCCCACCTCTGCGATCAACAGATCATGTTTTTTTGCTTCATTCATGTAATCTGCAACTAATAGATCTGATGCAGTACAGTCAACAGGAAAAACGACAGCTTTGCATCCCAACAGTTCCATTTTTTCTGCCCATTCTTTAGGTGTTGTATGTTTCAATGCAGTGGAGATCCCCAATCTCATAACTCATTACCTTTCTTCATATTCCGTCTCTAACACTTGAGGTAGTCCTGTTTCTGCAGATTTAATAATGCTTGTAATAATATCCACAACATGAACTGCCAGCTGTGCATCCTCTTTCTCATTATTATCTAATTTATGAACAAGATCTACCACACCTGCTCCTCGTACGAAATTGCCCACATCCTGATATAATTCGGGAAGTGTGCAAAAGCCTCCGTCATTTTGATCCTGTCCGCCAAAGCATTCTGCAAGCATTTGTTCCCTTCGATATACCTTCGGAACCCCTCCGGTCATATTAGGATCCGGTGCTTCTAAGGTTCCATCTGTCCCATATATCTCCATGTGCGGCATGGTACTTTTGGAAATATCAAAACTAAAGTTCATATTAGCAAGCATCCCATTTTTTAAATCAGCAATCACTGCGAAATGAGTAGGTGTTTCTACCGGAATTTTGCAACCAAACCGTTCACTGGTATACACTGTTCTTTCAGCAAATCCTTTCTTCGCATTTGCGTACACTTTCCTGACAGATCCAAAAAGTTTTACTAACGCAGATAAATAGTATGGTGCCATATCATATAAGGGTCCTCCACCTTCTTCATAAAATGCTTCAGGTCTTGGATGCCATGTTTCCACTCCTGCACTCATCATATTGGCATTTACATATAAGGGTTTTCCAATCCACCCATCATTGATTAATTTCTTGCAAGTACTGAGTGAACTACCCAAAAAGGTATCCGGTGCGCATCCCACTGCCAAACCTTTTTTTCTTGCCAGTTCTTGTATTTCCCGTGCTTCTTCCAATGTCAAAGCAAACGGTTTCTCACAATATACATGTTTACCTGCCAACAGTATTTTACGATTTACTTCTGTATGCATCTTGGGCGGTGTCAGATTTATAATAAGCTCCGTCTCTGTATCGTTCAACAATTCATCCGGAGTTCCCCACCGTAGAATATTATACTGTTGGGCAGTCCTTTCTGCTACATCTGAGTGAACATCCGCAACCATACAGATTTCCAGTTCCCGGTATAATCTCTGAATGTCCTGAATATACTGTTTACTGATCACTCCGCAGCCCATAATACCAATCTTCATATGTCTCCCAACTCACCTTTCACAGTCTGATTTATGAATTATTTGACTCTCCAAATTTTAAGAACTTAAATAATATAAGAATAATCGCAAATGCTACAACCAGCATAATCCATGCCTGTGCAGACGCATATCCCATTTTAAAATAGGTGAATGCATTCTGATACAGATAAAGCGAATAAAACATTGTTGCATTATTGGGTCCGCCCTGTGTCATAATGTATGGCTCTGCAAACCACTGAAAGACGCCAATCACTAGAGTAACCATGTTATATAAAATGGTAGGCTTCAGCAAGGGTAGCGTAATGGAAATAGTCTCCCTAAAAAAACTTGCCCCATCGATTTCAGCCGCTTCATACAATGTTTCTGAAATATCCTGCAAACCTGCCAAATAAATTATGATAGCATTTCCACAGGTCCATATCATCATCATGATAAATGCAGGCTTTGCCCATGTAGGACTTGCAAGCCAACCGGGACCTTTAATACCGATATATCCTAATAGCGTATTGACAACTCCAGTTTCTGGCTGCATAACCCAAATCCAAAGCAGACAAGCCACTACGGTAGGTACAAGCGTTGGAATAAAGAACACAACTCTCATCCAGCCAGTATGTCTTAATTTTTTGCTATTAAGAATTACAGATACTGCAACAGCAAAAAAAGTGGTCACCGGCACCCCGATTAACATCATGTACGCTGTATTCTTACATGCTTTAATAAACGTCTGGTCATGAAAAAGGGTGACATAGTTTTTTACTCCCGTAAATACCGGCTCTTTAATAACGCTATAGTCACAAAAAGAGTAATATAAAGAGCTTAATATCGGGTACAGAGTGAATCCTAAAAATCCTATAATCCAGGGAAGCACAAACAAAATACCATTTTTTGCTTCAGCCCTTCTCATTCTCGAGTTTTTATATTCGCTAAATTCCGTTTTGACTGTTTTCTTCATAACGGCCTCCTATCCTTTGATTCCGCTCATGGTTATACCCTGGATAAAATACTTCTGAAGTACAAAAAACAGAAGCAAGACCGGAAGTACCATCACAACCCCTAACGGTAACAGTAAATCCCAGTTGGGATCATAATTAGACTTTAGCATTGATGCCGCAAGTGATAAGGTATACAATCTATCACTTCCCAAGAATACTAACGGTCCAAGGAAATCATTCCACGCTCTGATAAATGCCATAATTGCTACAGATGCTAATGCAGGTTTTGAGATTGGCATAATTACTTTTAAGAAAATTTCAAATTCATTTGCTCCATCAATACGCGAAGACTCTGTAATTTCTTTTGGTACTCCCGTAAGGAATTGCCGTAATAAAAATATATAAAATGCATTTCCAAAAAATTGCGGAACAATCAGCGGAAGGAATGTTCCTACCCAATGCATTTTGGTGAACATTAAATACAAAGGGATCATTGTTACCTGATACGGAAGAATCATTGTGGCAAGTACAATCATAAACACTTTATCTCTTCCGGGCCAGCGTAATCTTGAAAATCCATATGCTATCAAAGAATTAGAAATCAAAGCTCCTACTACACTGAAAAAGACAATTATTAATGTGTTTTTTAAATACCGTAAAAAAGGAATCTGCTGAAACATATTTATGTAGTTATCAAAGTCAAAGTGCTTTGGCAGCCATCTGAACGGTACCTGAAAAAGTTCGCTGGTGCTTTTAAACGATCCCATTACAAGGAAGAAAAAAGGAATAAGCCAAAGCAGTGCGAAGAACAAAAGGATGAAATATAATATAAATTTTCGGAAGAAGACTCCCATTTTGTAAAGACGCATATTTTTCTTCATATTGTTTCCTCTTATTCAGACAGGATAAAGCAATACCTTATCCTGCCTGAAATCACTTGTTATTTACTTCGCATCCATTGTTGCCTGCATTTGATCCTGAAGAGTCTGTAAAGCAGCCTTTGCATCAGCATCCGGATTATATATCATGTTCTGTCTCAGTGCAATAAACTGATTCGACAGTTCTGCAGATACAGAACAAAGTGCCGGAATTCCATTTTCAGGAGAGTTTGCAATTTTACGTTCTAGTGCATACATTTCATCACCATTTTTTGTCAAGCTGACATCATCAAATGCCGCATCGATAACCGGAATGGATCTCCACACAGAGAAATTATCTTCATTGATACTTCCCTGTTCAGCAAATTTAATAAACAGTGCAGCTAACTGTGCTTTATCAGGGTCTGTTCCTGCAGGAATCGCAAAGACATTGGTTCCAAACGTTGTACTGTTTGCGCGTCCACCTTCGGGGACAGGAACTGCACATACTTCGTATGGCACATCGGGTGCATACTCCTTTAAAGCCTCGGAAAACCAGTTTCCGGTAATAGTCATGCCTACTTTTCCAGTCATAAACGGATGATCGGGGGAGAACATCTGTCCCAATCCAGAAGTAAAGGCATTGATTTTTTCCGGATCATATTTTTTAGCATATCCCTGAATCCAAGCCATATAATTCAGCATTTTATCCGAAGTTAAATCCACTTTTCCAGTTGTTTTATCATAAGGATCCGCGCCAAACAGATACGGCAGGATAAATGCCTCATTTCCGGAATCAAGCCACGGCACAATTCCAAGCCTGTTATAGGATCCGTCAGCAGCTTTCACTGTCATCGCATCAGACCAGCTATCCAGTTCTTCAATGGTCTTAGGTGGATTTTCAGGATCCAAACCGCACTCTTTTGCAATTTCTGGATTATAATATAGCATGATAACATTGGTATCCTGAGGAATCAGATAGCAGACGTCATTATAATACATGACATCCTTGCAACCTTCAAAAAAGGAAGACACATCCAAGTCAATTTCGTCTAACACTGCATCAAGTCCCATAAAGGATCCTTCTGCCGCATACTGATAACACGATATAGAATTGTCTGTCACGATCAGATCAGGAGCAGTTCCACCTGCTATTGCGCTAAGGAGCTTACCATTATTTATTCCTGCGCCATCAGGTACAAACTGTAAATCACACTTTATTCCAAGATCTGCATAGGCTTCGTTGAATGCATCAACTCTCTTCTGCTCCCATATAGCAGAGTCACCCGTATATGCCGACCAGAATGTAAAGGTACCGGTTTTCCCAATATCCGTCACTTCTACTTCAACATCATTATCTCCCATTTTTACAGTTTTTACTGTGGTTGTCTTGTCTCCGTCAAGGCTGACGGCCTGTGTCTGAGCTGATGATGTTTGAGAAGCATCCATATTTTCAGTATCTTTGGTGCCTCCGCAGGCAGTCAGGCTAGATGCAATTAACATTGTCGCCATCACCGCTGCTAATGCTTTTTTCTTTTCCATAAATGTACCCTCTCTTCAATTCATTAAAAAGCGATTAATAGTTGCGTCATCATATTTAACAAGCTTGTTTTGTATGTAAGTGTATTCTATCTCTAATTAGCATTTTTTGCTTATAATATTTTGTTATGTACTTATTATTTTTTGTCATTTATTTCATTCTCATTGACTGAATAATATAATTTTGTAACAAAATTAACAAACATATTGACTGTATCGCCTAAAAATAGTAGTATATTTGTATATTATATCGTATAACTTTTCCTAAATTTACGGATAATTTGTTTTAAATTATTGTTATTGTAATTGCTTATAAATTGCTATTGAATAAGCAAAAGGAGGCTTTGTATGCAATCTTCTGAAAAAATGGAAAACATAATTACAGATCTTGATTATAACGTCAAATTTTCCTACATGGGTGCGCCAAGATCATTTCCTGAACATTGGCACGAATTTGCGGAGTTTATTATCGCAACTGATAATAATGGCAGTTACTCTGTCGGAAACGAGCAATACCACCTTGACACCGGGGATCTCCTCTTAATCTGGCCGGGTGAAATGCACAGCAATATATCTGTAACTTCAAATAGTTCTCTCTTGCTTCAATTTGGTGATAACTTTATTTATAACTGTCATGACCTAATGATTAACTATAGGCATTTTAAAACCTATCACAAAATAGGCCGCGAGGATATGACAGAATTAAACGAAATATTAACCTATCACATGAAAGAAGCCTATCATATTTTTAAATCACATGACCCTTTTACCGAAACAGCTTGTACTATACAGATTTATTCAATGCTGATGGCTTTAGGTAAATATATTTATAATAATATAAATACAAGTCAGATTACCTCCAATTGCAGTAGCCAAAATTATATTAAAATACAAAATGCATGCACTTATATTTCTCAAAACTGTGAAAAAGATTTGTCTCAAAAGGATATATCCGATATTTTTGGATTTAGTCATTTTTATTTTTCACGGTTATTTAAAGAATATACACATATGACATTTAATGATTATCTATCGAACGAACGTATTCAGCGAGCTACCCGACTGTTATGTGAGGAAGCCCTGCCAATTACGGAAATAGCTTATCAATCCGGATTTCAAAGTATTTCTAACTTTAATCGCGTTTTTAACAAAATAACGCATTATTCTCCGTCTGAATACCGTAAAAAATACAATGGAAATCAAGAGCCCACAAGTTAATGTGGGCTCTTCAGACTGTAGACAAAGCTCCTTCCTGTGAGGGAGCTTTTCTTGTGTCATGACTGCAAAAATTATGTACTTACAAGCATATAAGAAGTAGTGAAAATGCCGTATTTACGGGACTTTTCACTACTTTTTTGGTATAATGAAAGTATCAAAATAAAGGCGGTGTTTCCTATGATGACACAGAATGCAGATAAGAAAAGAGAGCAGATTCAGATGTTCTGCATGGATGACCTTGTTCCGCAGGATCATCTGCTGCGCCTGATTGACCAGGCAATCGACTGGAGTTTTATCTATGATCTTGTGATCGATAAATACAGTGCAGACAATGGCCGCCCCAGCATGGATCCGGTCATGCTCATTAAAATTCCATTCATCCAGTATCTGTACGGCATCCGAAGCATGCGCCAGACAGTAAAAGAAATCGAAGTCAATGTCGCATACCGATGGTTCCTCGGTCTGGAAATGATGGACAAGGTTCCCCATTTCTCTACGTTTGGAAAGAATTATACCAGACGCTTTAAGAATACTGATCTTTTTGAACAGATCTTTTCCCGTATCCTGCAGGAATGCTATAAATACAGACTGATTGATCCTTCCGAGGTCTTCGTGGATGCCACCCATGTAAAAGCACGGGCAAACAGCAAAAAGATGCGGAAACGGATTGCAGATGAGGAAGCACTGTTCTTCGAAGAGCAGTTAAAGAAGGAAATCAATGAAGACCGGGAAGCGCATGGGAAAAAGCCTCTGAAAGAAAAGAAGGAAGATCCCAAAGATCCCCCCTCCTGTGGTGGCAGCTCTGATGGAAAAGAAGAAAAAACGGTCAAGGAAAGTACAACGGATCCGGAAAGCGGATGGTTCCGAAAGGGTGAACATAAAAATGTTTTTGCGTATTCCGTGCAGACAGCCTGTGACAAAAACGGATGGATTCTGGGTTATAGTGTAAATCCCGGCAACCAGCATGACAGCCGGACATTTAAATCCCTGTATGATAAGATAAAAGACATTGGCATTCAGACACTGGTAGCCGATGCAGGATACAAAACACCAGCGATAGCAAAGTTACTTCTGGATGATGGTATCACACCGCTTCTGCCGTATAAACGCCCCATGACCAAAGATGGTTTTTTCAAAAAAACCGAGTATGTGTATGATGAATATTTTGACTGCTATGTATGCCCGAACGATCAGGTGCTGGCTTATCATACGACGAACCGTTCCGGATACCGGGAATACAAGAGCTGCGGAATCGTCTGTGAAGGATGTCCATATCTGAAGCAGTGCACAGAAAGCAGGGATCATGTGAAGGTAGTGACCCGGCATATCTGGGAGCCGTACATGGAAAAGTGTGAGGATATCCGGCATACGATTGGGATGAAGGAAGTGTATGCGCAACGGAAAGAGACCGTAGAGCGCCTCTTCGGAACAGCAAAAGAAAACCACGGATTACGCTATACACAGATGATAGGAAAAGCCCGGATGGAAATGAAAGTCGGGCTTACGTTTGCCTGCATGAATCTGAAAAAACTGGCAAAGATGATAGCCAGGAAGGGAAAAAGGGGAACCCAAAAGTGTTTATTATTGATCAAGTACACACTTTTTGAACCCAAAACAAGAAAAACGCTTCTGGAGTGCTGACCAAAAGCGTTTTGTCTACAGTCTGAAGAGCCCACAAGTTAATGTGGGCTCTTTTAACACTTATACCAATATATTTTCCATAACTTTTTTCAAGGATTCTTCCGCCGAAAAGGCAGTCATGTATTCCAATCCAACATATCCATCGTATCCATTATCAGCAAGTTCCTGAAGCAAGTATGTATAATTGATTTCTCCGCCGGTAATAGGACCTCGACCAGGCACAGCCGCTGCATGAAAATGTCCTATTTGGTTCAAATGGTCAAATATATTAGAATACAAATTTCCTTCTGTGATTTGTTGATGATAGATATCAAATAATATCTTCACATTATCCGAATCTATTTTCTCTAATATGTCAAAAGCTTCTCTCGAAGTAGACAAATGATATCCCGGATGATCTACCAGTAAATTTAAAGGCTCTATTACAAGCTCTATTTTTTGCTCAGCCGCAAGATCCCCTGCTTTTTGCATAGTATCAATGAAAGTGCATCTATGTTGATCTCTCGTTATGCCTTTTGCAGCTGTTTCATATTCCCATCCAGCCTGTACGATCAATCTTCCACAGTCAAGTACATGAGCCGTTTCCATACTCCTTTTTAAACCTTCAAGGAATTCCTGCTGTTTTTCAGGATCTCCAGGATTAATAAACTCCGTACAGAAAGCTGCTGTCTTTAGTCCTGTTTCTTTCTGAACCTCTTTTATACGTTTAATATCTTTATCCTTCCATGACCAAAATTCATAAGCTTTATATCCAAGTCTGTGAATTACACTCATTGCCTCTACGAATGATAATTTACTCTCCCGAAATACTGCATCAATACAAACAGAATAGTTTAATTTTTTTGCTCCCATACAATTTCTCCTTTCTTATTTTGTCAACTAATTATAAATGAATATCGGATGTCTTCTTTTGCACTTACATGATACGATGGTTCTACATCGGCTCCCCAACTATTAATTCCTCCAACGCCTCTTGTCGCTCCATAAATACACAGTACAGTTCTCCTTGCTGGCGGAAGCTCTTCCTGATGAGTTGCATTTTCGATTTCATATGCCGTATATGGAAGACATGAAAAATGAAAATTTTCTCCACTCTTACATATTTTCAGCATATGTTTACCAGGTGACGGCATACTATTATCCTGTATAGTATCTCGATATATTTCAACCCATTCTGTATCCATATGCATTCCACATTCCTGCGGAACCAAATATGGTGTCATAATCGGTTTTTCAATGAAAACACCTCTATGGGCTCCCTTCTTTCTGTCCGGGTAGGTTTCTCCCGACAACCCTTCATACCTATATTCCTTTGCAAGCGTCGGCATAAGTATACGTAGTCCAAAAACCGGAAGCTCTGGAAGTTCCGGTCTTCCATGGAAGAGGTTTTCCACAAGAATTTCTCCATTACTGTTAATCTGATAGGATACTTCCACCAATGTTTTGGGAATTGTAATAGTTTCATAGGTAAAGATCATTTTTACATGATCAGCATATTCATTGGCTGAAAATGCATTATTATAAGGTGCACATGGTAATCCGATATCTTTGTCATCAACTATCACTTGTTTCTTCACACAATGTATAAACATATCAGCGGACATCCACGCTCCACTCTGCACTTGGAATCCACAGCCCCGATCATTATCGGTAAGCGCTCTCCAAAAGGCTGGTTTAGGACATCTAAACAACCACTCTATTCCGTCTTTTACGAGTGACTCCATTCCTCCAGCCACATAAGAAAAAATATAAGAAAAGTTATCTCCCGATACTCCCAGAGTACAATCACCGTATACAATTTTCAACATTTTTTTATTCATATTTTGCATAATAGTATTTTACCTCCTGAGTCGCCGGCTTTTCTGTTCGGTCTGCGAACACAATTCCATTTCCGGAAAATTCATAATCGGACGGTCTGTCATCGAAATCTCCACCATAACGAAGAACCTGTTCTCCAGTCACTTCATCCTTGACATAAATCGCCTGATCAATATAATCCCATATAAACCCTCCCTGAAACATTGGATATTTGTCCAGGAGGTTCATGTAAGAATCCATTCCACCAAGAGAATTTCCCATACAGTGCATATATTCACATAATACATATGGCTTTTTTGCATTCTGATCAAGATACTGTCTGACTTCATCCGGAGTAGCATACATTCTGCTTTCCACTTGAGATATTTTATCCTCGTAGCTTCTGTTAACAGATACTCCTTCATAGTGTATTAGTCTTCCGTCATTTTGATCCATAAAATATTGATTCATTGCTTCAATATCATCTCCGGCATATGACTCATTTCCCAACGACCAGAACAATATGGAAGTATGGTTCTTAAAAGTTTCATAATTCGATTGGGCACGATCAATCACTGCTTCTTTCCATTGAGGTATTGATCCGGGGACGTTATATGACGGCTCTATCGCACCCATTTTTTGCCATGATCCATGGCTTTCCAAATTGGTTTCGGCCATCATATATATTCCTGCTTCATCACACATATAATACCATGGAATCTGATTTGGATAATGACATGTCCTGACTGCATTAATATGATTCTGCTGGAAAAGCATCAAGTCAATTCGCATTTCTTTTTCTGTAATGCATCTTCCTTTATGCGGTTCCCATTCATGTCGATTAATACCTGTCAGAATCAGCCTCTTTCCATTTAAATAAATAACTTTATCTATAATTTCAAGTCTTCTAAAGCCAATTGCATAAGGTACAATTTCTATCAGACAATTATCCTGATCTCTTACCTCCAAGCAGAAATCATAAAGATATGGCTTGTGATGATCCCACGGAGTAATGGATATGGGTAACGTATCTTTAAGAGCACCAGTTACCTGAAGAATGTTCGAAGTTCCCTTGTCGCTGTATTGCATTTTCATGTCCTGGCTCCAGCAGATTTTTCCTTTATCTCTCAGTACCGCCGTTACCCTGATGTCTTTTGCGTAGACCATGGACAATTTTGCATTAACTTCCAAATTTCCCTGTATGTTTGAGTTCCACAATATTGGGCGAATAAAAATGTCTTCAACATGTACACAAGGCTTTGCCTTAAGTTTAACACTTCTAAATATACCGAAAAAGCGAAAGAAATCCTGATCTTCCAAAAATGCAGCTGTACTCCTTTTATGAACCTCAACGCAAAGTTTATTTCCCTCTGTCCTAATATATGGAGTAAGATCAAATTCCGATGGTGTAAAGCTATCTTCTGCATATCCTATAAACTCACCATTCAGCCAGATATACATTGCCTGTTCTACTCCTTCGAAGCAGACGTAAACCCTATTTCCCTGAAAAGTCTCAGGCAGATCAAATGTGCAGACATATGATCCTACCGGATTATACGAAGCTTCGCTGAACATTCCAGCACCATTTCCAGCATTTTCAATGCTATATGCAGGTCTGCGATACTCATGTCCTTCCCATGGATACATGGTATTAATATATTGTATTTTATCATAGCCTTGCAATTCTATATGTCCCGGCACTCTGATCATATCAAAGTTCGAATCATCGTATCCTTCTTTGTAGAAATCAGCTGGTCTCGATGCTGCATTCTTACTGTATCTAAACTTCCATAAGCCATCCAGCAGCATCACCCATCGGTCTGATTTCTTCTCCATATCATTATAGCTTGCATAATAAGCATGGTCACTATGTGCATCCTCTCTGTTGACTCTAAAAATCTCAGGATTATCCAGCCATCTGATATCTGCCTTCATCATTTATACCTCTTCCTAATATAATAAATTAATCATTCCCAAAATCTTTCCAATTCTAGTGCTCGCTCACCCCAAATGGCATTTTTATGCAAGCACAATCCACTCGCTTTTATATATTGCTTTTTCCCTTACTCATATACCTGGATATGATAGTTTGTTACCACCGTGAGAATATTATAATCTACGCCACACTGATCCATAATCTTTGCTACAGATCTGATTCGGTCAAATGCTGATGCTCCATCTTTGGTATGTCGATAACAATCATGAATCTCTTTTGTGCCGTCTACAGAGAGTCCTACAAGAAAATGATTTTTGAGTGTCTGCTCTGTCATAAATCCATAGGATTCCCGTGCTCTCTTTTTTGTTTCATCGCAGTAGAAACAGTAATCACACTTCATATTGCATAATCCTGATGATGGTTTTATAAGTACACTAATCGGTGGCATATATTTCTCCTGTCTGCTTTCCTATATTAATACTGACATAGCTAACTTCATCACTCCTGCCAATACCATTACCCAAATGGGGTTCAGCTTAGTACTACGCAGCAGCAATATACATATTGCGAATATCAGAATCATGATCCATTTTGTTCCAAATAGGGATATTTCTATTCCATTTCCCCAAAAGGCTGTTATAAGAATCTGGACTCCGGCCGAAGCGATCATTGCCACCACCGCTGGTCGAAGCGAATGTAATACACCTTGAAGCATATCCATGCTCCGATATCGCAGATATAATTTTGCAAGAATCGTTACAATAATGCAGGATGGTAAGATACATCCTACCGTTGCTACTACTGCTCCGGGTATTCCTGCTATTTTAAGTCCTACAAAAGTAGCCGAATTAACAGCAATCGGTCCCGGGGTCATCTGAGATATCGTTATAAGATCTGTAAATTCCGACATTGTAAGCCATCCATGGCTGGTTACAACCTGCCCCTGTATCAAAGGCATTGCTGCATATCCTCCACCAAAGCTGAACAACCCTATCTGTAAAAAACTCCAGAATAACTGTAAATATATCATTTCATCTTCCTCCTATTTAACAGGAGTGTACGGATTATGCCAATTATTCCGCATACGATTACGATATACACAACATTTATACCAAACAGGCAGGCTGCAACAAACGCTCCTACCATTATAATCAGCGACACGGCTTCCTTCTCTTTCACGATTGGAATCCCCATATCCAACGTGACGGATGCAATTACCGCTCCGACCCCAGCCTGCATGCCTTCCAGAAGCTGACTGATTAACCAGTTATTTCTAAAGGCTTTATAAAATACAGATATTACTGATAAAATCACAAACGGAGGCAGTACCGTCCCAAGGATTGCTACCAACGCTCCCAGAATGCCTGACAGCTTATACCCTACAACAATGGCTCCATTTACTGCGATCGCTCCCGGAGAGGATTGTGCGATTGCCACTAGATCAAGCATTTCATTTTCTTCTATCCAGTGATATTGATCTACAAATTTTTTCTTCATCAGTGTAACGATCACATATCCCCCACCAAAAGTAAATGCGCTCAGATATAAGGTAGATAAAAACAGTTTCAATAGCATTTTTTTCTTGTTTTTTTCTTTCATGGCTGGTCTCTCAATATATTTTAAAATACTACATTACCTATATGCAGAAAACGATGCGATTTCCTTTATAACTAAGTCATCGCATCATTTTCTGCACTCTCTTAATTTATGCACTTACTTCAATGTCTCGTAATCCGCATCCGTGTAGTCTTTCGTCGCATCCCAGTTAGGAAATTCCAATGAGCTATAATCCATTCCAACTGCCTCCGAAGCACGCTTCCACTCTGTAGTTGTATCATTTGCCAGTGTCTTTAATGCACTGTCATAGTCAGTAATACTCTGGGAAATAATGCCCTGCACAATTGCTCCTAAGCTAGGCTGTACATCCTTTACTTCTGCATAAAAATCATTTGCTTTCTCATCTCTCTTTACTAAAGTAGGAACTACTCTGGATGTTTCCTCTGCAATTGTGTAGTATTGCTTCATATGCTCATTGGTCATGTATTTTTCATTGATTTCCGGAATACAAGACACAAAACTTCCACTTTCCACATTGCTCTGCTGATATCCATATTGTTCATCATACAGTGCCATTAAATATTCAGCTGCTTCCTTGGGATGTTTGGACTGCTTATAGATACCCATCCACGGAGATAATTCACCCGCCTGAACATAAGTGTTTGTTACTCCGTCAGGAACAGGAACTGCCATAACTCCATAATTCAAATCCGGATAATTTGCATCCCACTGGGATACACACCACATTCCCTGGCAGAGGAATGCCGCCTGTCCCTGTGCAAATAATTCTCTTGCCTCCGGAGCACTTATATTGATAGTATCCGGATGAATACTTCCATCATCTACCAGACCTTTAATAAATCCAAGCGCATCATTCATTTCCTTGCTGTCGTAAGGCGCCACTCCATTATCCGTCAGCACTTTCTGCGTTGCAGCTACCTTACCACCAGCTGCTGCAACCAGGGATCTTGCCATAACGTCCATACGGTTCATCTGTTTTCCGCCATCAATCAGACCATAAACATTGCCATTCCCCATCTCTGTAACTTTTTTACAGGCTTCTCTAAACTCTGAATATGTTGTGGGAACCTCCGTAACACCTGCCTGGTTCAAAATATCCTTATTATAGAAGAATAAACACTGAATGATTGGCATCTGCTCTGTAACTGTATACCAGTCATCCCCAATATCAGTAACTCCCTCTGCAAAGGCATCCGGATCAAACTTATTTCGGAATTCATCGGTTACATAATCGTTAATCGGCTGGAACCAGCCTTCTTCTACCGCTGTATTTAAAGTAAGTCCCACCGGAATCGGAAACAAATCAGGCCCCTCACCAGATTTAATCATAGTAACAATAGTATTTTTGAATTGATCTACTGTAAGCATAGTATATTCAATTTTAATATCAGGGTGTGCTTCTTCGAACTTCTTATGAAACTCCTCTCTTTGCGTAGCAGATCCGTCGCTCCAGTCAACAACCCGAAGTGTTATTTGTCCATCGGTGTCCTCTTCTGTTGCTGCTATGACACTTGCATTTTCGCCTGTTTCATTTCCATTACCTGTTGAGGGCATTGCACCACATCCTGCCAGGGTTGTTGCTGCAATTATAGCAGTCAATAACAGTGTACCAAGTCGTTTTAATTTCATTTCTTTTTCTCCTCTCTTTGATATAAATTATTGTTTTCAATTAACTTTTAACAGCTCCGGCAATTCCTTCCACAAAATGCTTCTGCATTAAAACAAATAATATAATAACCGGGATTACAGCTATAGAACCTCCGGCAGCAATGCCTGTCCAATCAACAGTATTTTCTCCTTTGAATGCATATAACCCAACCGCAAGTGTCCTAGATGACGGATTATTCAAAGTTAATACCAAAGGAAGCATGAATGCATTCCAAGCCCAAATGGTTTCCATAATGACTACTGTCGTTGCGACAGGCTTACACAGCTTCATCATAATATAGAAAAATGTCTGAAAATAATTGCATCCATCTATCTTAGATGCCTCTTCCAACTCATTTGGTACAGATTGAAAGAAGCTGGTAAACAGAAGCAAAAAGATAACATGCGCTCCTCCTGCCTGTGATAAGATCAATCCAAGCTTGGTACCTACCAGATTCATTCCTTTGACTACTTCATAGGTCGGTATAATTGTACTCACCAGCGGAATAGCAATACTGGCCAAGAAAACTGCCATGCATAGGTTTCTGCCAAGAAATTTATAACGTCCCATAGCATATCCCGCCATCATCGTCATAATCAGCACAATGATAACCGAAAATGCTGTTACAATAATTGTATTGATAAAATAAGTGCCAAAATCCGCTTTCTGCCAGATACGAATAAAATTGTCGATTGTCGGCTGTACCGGAATCAATCCCATACGGTTTTGGAAGAACTCATTCTGGCCCTTAAACGAGGCGGAAATCATCCATAAAAAAGGATATATCCAGAAAAATCCAACGCAAAGCAGCAAACCATGTTTAATCACAGATTTAACGATATGAATCTTTTTTTCTTTGCTCATCTGTTCCACCCCCTATTGTACATTCTTCTGTAGACGGTCTTTCATTGCATTCAGAAGTATTCCTATTATTATAACGGCGCCTCCAAAGAACAGAGCTGCTGCACTCGCATAGCCAAGTCTTGGCATTCCAATCTCACTTGAAAATGCGGTTCTATATACATACGTTGCGATTACATCTGTTGCATAATAAGGGCCACCTTCCGTCATTGTTTTCACAATATCAAATACCTTCAAAGAATTTATGGCACATAATATTGCAATAATTCCTCCTGTGGGTGCAATCAGAGGCAACACAATATGGAAGAAAGTTTGTCTTCTGTTTGCACCATCAATGGTTGCCGCTTCATATACATCTTTCGAAACTCCCTGCAGTCCTGCCAGCCAGTAAATCATATATGTTCCGCAATCCTTCCAAAGCGAAATGATTACCAATGTAGGCAGCGCATACTTTGCGTTTCCCAGAAAATTAATCGGGTTTTGCAGAATATGTAGTGTGACCAAAAGATGATTGACCGGTCCCTGAACTCCCAAAATGAATATCATGATAATTCCCACTACAGAAGCAGTCGTAACTACGGGAACAAAATACATTGTACGGTATAATCCACGTCCTTTCATTTTTTCATCATTTAGCAGATATGCAAGGAACAAAGACACCGCAAGTTCTAACGGAACTATCATTACCATGTACTTAAAACTGTTTATAAAAGCATTCCAAAACAATTCATCATGCATCAGTTCTTTATAGTTCTGTAAGCCGATAAACGTTGCATTAGATGTCATTCCCGACCAGTCCAACAGCGAATACTGAATACTGCATATAATCGGATACCCTTGGAATAAGATATAAAATCCAACTGCCAGCGACATAAACATCCAACACCATAGATTTAACTTTAATTTTCTTTTAAATCGAATTCTTCTTGTTGCTGCATCGACTGCATATTTTGTCATTGTCATAGTTCTCCCCCCATTTCATATAGATACTTGCTTCTGACAGCTTCTTTTATAGGTAACCCTGTATCGTAGTCCAACTGGCGAGGCTCATATTCCTCATTTTCTCGTTGTCTTGTAAACCCTTCGTTGTCCCAGCTTGGAGTAAAATTTTTATTCCAGGGTCTAAGAGACCATTGATAACCACGATAAAGATCTCGAGTTGCATTCATATGGGTGACAAGTTTTCTATGATATTCCCGAATTATCTCCAAGTATTCCGGATTATCTATTTCATTTACCATTTCATCTGGATCCTTTTCTAAGTCGTAAAACTCATCTCTGTCAAGCAGATTAATTGCTAATTTATAGTTCTCCGAAATGACACCTCTCATAATTTGAACCCCACCAAATCCATCATGATCTATCTCATATCTGGTAAACTCTGTATAAACTTCACTGTTTATCTTAATTGTCGTATCGTATATCTGTGGAAGCATGCTCTTTCCTTCCAGTAACTTCGGAATACGTAATCCAAAATAGTCCATCACTGTCGGAGTAATATCAATATGAGATGCCGGTGTTGTAATTACTTTTCCCTTTTCACCACCTTTAATGATCAGCGGAATATTAGTCACCTCATCATAGATAGCTGCGTTTTTAGAAAACAGCCTATGTGCCCCCAACATGTCTCCATGATCAGAGGTATAGATAACCATAGCATTGGGCATCTTTTCTTTAATCACATCCAGAACTCTTCCCATTTCATAATCAACAAAGCTGTTACATCCCAGGAATAATGCTAATCCTTCGGAACTTTGGTTGATCTGTTTTTCATCTGCTGTCAGCTTATCCCCGGCCCACAGTTGTTGCATTAAAGGTTTATTTTTCAAGTCATCTGTAAATTTAGCAGAAGGCTCAAATTTAAAACCTCTGTACATGGTATTATAAGGTGCAGGACATAACGACGGTCCATGAGGTTCGTCATATGATACCGTAAGGAAAAAGTCTTCTTCTTTGTATTGATCCAAAAATCTGATTGCGCGATCCGAACATCTATGAGCATATGTAAATTCTTCTGAAAAATCCGGTTGAAATGACTCATTTGGTTGCCTCGAACATACACGTTCATTTTCACTCAGCTCATTCAGATAGCATTTCATATCATACCAGTAATCTGCATCCCAGCCTTCGGGGCAACAACCTAATCCAAAATAATCCCCACCATCCAAATGCCATTTTCCTATATATCCACATTTAATACCATTGTCCGTCAGTCTTTGTCCAATAGTCTTTACATTTGCCCCCAATGGAACTCCGTTCGTTACCATTCCATTTGAATGAGGAAACGTGCCTGTAAAAATTGCACTTCTTGCCGGACCACAAACCGGTTGACAAGTGTATGCATTCTCATACCGAATTCCCTCTTGCGCCAGTGCATCTAAATTTGGCGTAAACATTTTTTTATTACCATAACATCCCACCATGTCTTTTCTTGTGGTATCTGTCATTAATAGAATTATCTGTTTTTTCAAAAGGTCACTCTCCTTTTCTGGATTTGCGCTGTTTTATATAGATATATTAGCATATATTTATTTACATACTATTAACATAAATGCTTTTAATATGGATTTTTCTGCATTTGTATGTTATGATTACGTTGTTTATAAAGGATGGAGTTGATGTAGTCATATGATAAATATTAGCGGTCATTTAAGAGAAGAAAGAAAAATTACAGGTTATTACGATCAAGATGTTCCTCTGATAGTGAATTGTTGTGGGAAGCAGGTCTTTCAGACACAGGATTACTTCTGCAATCGTAAAAATGGCAGACTGGATTACCAAATAATATACATTCACCGCGGAAGTGGGCATTTTTATTTGAATAATGAATGGATTACCTTATCGGCAGGAAATATTGTTTTATATCGTCCAGGCATACCTCAGTATTATTCCTATTATGCAAAGGAAAAACCTGAGATCTACTGGATACATTTTACTGGTAATGAATGTGAAAATATATTAAAACAATACGATATAAAGAATTGTTATATTGGTGAAAGGCTATATTTGAAATTACTCTTTCAGGATATTATCACCGAACTACAACTAAAAAAAATATCTTATGAAGACATTGTATTGCATAATTTTTATATTCTCCTATGCTTTATTCATCGTTCCTTTTATAGTATCTCCAGACCTTTGGATAATGATTTTTCCTTTGACAGGCTACTACTTGAATTAAACTCTAAATATGCAAACAAATGGTCTGTGGCTTCCATGGCTGATTACTGCAAACTAAGTCAAAGTAGTTTTTCACATATGTTTAAGGATCGTATGGGGATGTCCCCCATGCATTATCTAAATTACCAGCGCATTGAGAAAGCCAAAGATTTTCTTTTGTCTAATTCCATGACCATTACCAATATTTCGCGTTTGGTAGGTTTTGATGATCCGCTTTACTTCAGCCGTGTATTCAAAAAATATACTGGTGCATCGCCACAAGCTTATTATCAAAATTTGGGAAATACTAATACACCTGACTGGTTTCTAAACAACACAACACCACAATGATTTTTATTATTTATACAAATATTACATCCGACGAAGTACTATGTTTGAGAAACTCACTATTTCTATCTGTATAGTTCACCTAAAGCAAAGGAGGTTACAATGATACTACATTATTCAACAGAGGTCTCTATTCATGTATCAGATAATCTTGAAGACGTACTATCTCAAATTGGTATGAATGCAAATGACATTGCATTGGCAAAAAGTAAAGTATTACGTCCTGCATACCCAAATGATCTCTATACTCCTTTACCTGACCGCCAAACCACTTTTACATGCATCCCAACTGATAAAATAATAGGTACCACTCGTTCTACTCCTGGTCAAAGTGTTTTTGATAATGTATGCTTTGTACCTGACTCAAAACGTCATAGCGATAAATTTAAACGATATTTTGGAGAACTGTCCCGATACGGTTCTTTGGATTCCACGAGAAAATCTTTTGCTATTTTGATTGATCCCGTCGATGTTAATTATTATACGGATTCTGATGAATATTTTGTAGAACGAGATGGTAATCACAGGGCATTAACTGCAATGCTGATTGGAGCTCCTTATATCAAAGCTCGTGTACACAATCTTGAATGTTTCCGATCTTGTCCGTGTTTTCTAAGTATTCCCTGAGTAATTTTGCTCCACCGCTGATAAACACAATGCATCCGGTTTTCAAGTCGATTCCTCTCTCCCGGAGTGCCCCCAGGAAATCATCGACATACTGCTTTGTCATCTGCTTTACCAGTCTGATTACACTGTCGCTGTAATCACTGTTTTTGCCAAGAATAATCGTATCAATGTCCGTATCTTCTAGGAGCATATCGAAATCGGAGCTTACACGGTAGATAATCCGGTTATATAGCGTAATGACACCTTTTTCAAGGGAATCGCATACTGACAGATCCGGTCTGCCCTCCCGAAGCAGCAGATAATCTAAGGTGAATCCACTGATGTCCAAACTTCTCATAAAGAGCGCCATAATGTTTCGGAGGCAGTCCTACCGGAAGTTCTACCTGATAAATGGTATCCTTCTGTGGCTGTGTGCGCCTCTCCAGTTCTTTACCGATGCCAAACAGGGGAAGAATAAAAAATCTGTCATCCAGGCTCTTGTCCCTCATATAGGGGATACGCTCTCCGGTAAGGGAATAGAATTTCCCATTGTACTGCAGGTACTCTCCGAGCACCGGTTTTAAGTCGCTCTCCGCAAGACCGGAAGTAAATACTTCTTCAACAGTTTTCATGTTGCGGTTGCCATGATCCAGGGGGATCGTAATTTTCTGATATGTCATAATATCATCACTCCTTTACGTATTCTATAATTATATATACGCATAGGATATGTGTTTTCTTACAGGCATTAAAAAATTATCCTAATAGTCTTACCAACTTTTTGCTATACAACATGAACCTAAAGTCCATTAACACTGCTCAAAATACATATCAAATTTATCATCACATAATTTCATTTGGAATACTTTCACTTCTGTATTTCTGTAGTGATCAATTATTACTTTTTGATACTCATCGGGCATATTACATCCCAAATAAATAGCAGTAATGCAACTATGAGCATCTATTATAGGATAAATTTTTGATTTCCATAATCCATATTCTGCAATTTTTCTTGATCGCCATTCCTTCTCATACGACCAGCATTCCGATTTTGTTAACATTACTTTTGATTCATATTCACCCATATCATCAAATTGATCTTTACATGGCTTTTCGTTTGTATATTCAACTTTTGCTGTGCCTCGTAAAAAAGCACTATCACATGATTTACTAAAATCATATTCAATACAAAATCCAGAATAACTACCTGCATAATGCGCCCACATTAGCTGTTCATTATTAACTTCTGAAAAGGAAGTTATTGCTACTTCTTCCTTATAGGGTATTCTGTCCATCTTATAAGCCTTAAATATTTCTTCACTTATACTTCTATCATAGTGTCTACTGTCTAATACAATCCTCAATGCTCTATCAAAATCATCTGAATAAAGCAATCGATCTACCTCATCCTTCTTTATTGTGACCGCTCTCCTTAGCACGTCAATGATATATTTTCTCTCTTCAAGTGGAGGCACAATTTCAGGTGCTTTTGGTAACAAAGTATCAAATGGATCATTGAAAAACTGCGGGGACGTATAAAATATATATCCATCTAATGCTATTGCTCTCCATTTATCTATTACTTTTCCTACACTACTTGCATCCTCCCGTGAAAGATTAGGTGCAAACATTAATCCAACATACTTCCCATTATCAACTACTTTAATAGCATATTCCTTTGATATAGGAAAATATTTATACAGCTTTCGTGGATTATCATATAAATTAGTAACCAAATAATTCACCTACCTTTCCATACAGCACATCAATAGATAGTAATGTCTGCCATACAAATGTCTTAACATTATTTATTATACAACCAAATTATCATATAATTAAATATCTAAAATAGCCCAGTTTCCAAACACTGTCGTTACAAATAATAGGTGTACCAACATCGCTGTATCGGTTGAATTCTTATAGAATCCATGTTAAATTGAAGCCAAGAGTTGTCCAATTACTCGCTTTTGGCATATTAACAGAGACAGAATAATCATCTGTCGCAATGAATATATCTCTATGATTCAAAATGGAGGACGTATGATGAATACAGATAGACTACCTGAAGTAAATAACCTACCCAATGATGAAACAATAGCTGCCATGAAAGAAGTAGACGAAATGCGTAAGCATCCTGAACAGTATCCAGCCTTCACTTCCGTTTATGGGATGCTTGATGCGCTCTTAAAAAACGAAGGCTCTGACGGAGTTCGCTCCGACAGATAATTTTAATTATACCCATAAAAAAAGAGCCTATCATGTGCCTAGTGCCTCTGATACATCAGATCCTTTGGCTAACGTCCGAAACGTACATGAAAATAGCTCTTTTTTATTTGAGTGCCACAGGGTTCCTGCATGGGTCCGTTACCCACCGCAACCAATTACCTGTTGTGCACGAGCCAGGAATTACACTCTTGATATGAATATACCTCACTTTACTTACCGTATAAATATACCGTAAGTATAATCTTCCTGTCACAGTTGCTTTTCTCTGTACTATGGATTTGTTTTACGTGCATATAAGCATCTCTTTTCTTTTATGCGTAAGCTTTTTTAGAAAAGAAAAACCCCAGAAACACAAAATTTCTGAGGCTCTTCAGCGAGGCGCAGACCGGATTTGAACCGGTGGATACTGGTGTTGCAGACCATTGCCTTACCACTTGGCTACTGCGCCATATTTAATTAAATGACTCCAACGGGAATCGAACCCGTGTTACCGCCGTGAAAGGGCGATGTCTTAACCGCTTGACCATGGAGCCGCGTGTTATCGCCGCTTGGCGTATCTAATGTATCTGATAAAAAAACTCCCCGAGTAGGGCTCGAACCTACAACAACTCGGTTAACAGCCGAGTGCTCTACCATTGAGCTATCGAGGAAAATATCTTGCTTCGCAAGCTATTTAAGAGAATGCTACGCATTCTCAGAAAAAAGCTACAAAGCTAAATGTGAAGAAATTTTATTTATTCCTTCAAAACCGAACACTGAAATCTAATCTTTATACCCTAACTTACATCCTTTTCCTATCCAAAACCTTTGGTCAAGCCCTCGACCGATTAGTAAATGTCAGCTGAACACATTGCTGTGCTTACACCTCATTCCTATCTACCTCGTAGTCTTCAAGGGGTCTTACTCATTTCTGAGGGATATCTCATCTTGAGGGGGGCTTCACGCTTAGATGCCTTCAGCGTTTATCCCTGCCGGACTTGGCTACTCTGCCATGGCTCCGATAGCCAACAGATACACCAGTGGTCCGTCCATCCCGGTCCTCTCGTACTAAGGACAGCTCCTCTCAAATATCCTCCGCCTGCGCCGGATAGGGACCGAACTGTCTCACGACGTTCTGAACCCAGCTCGCGTACCGCTTTAATGGGCGAACAGCCCAACCCTTGGGACCTGCTACAGCCCCAGGATGCGATGAGCCGACATCGAGGTGCCAAACCACTCCGTCGATGTGAACTCTTGGGAGTGATAAGCCTGTTATCCCCAGGGTAGCTTTTATCCGTTGAGCGATGGCAATCCCACTTTATACCACCGGATCACTAAGTCCTACTTTCGTACCTGTTCCACCCGTCGGTGTCACAGTCAAGCTCCCTTCTGCCTTTGCACTCTTCGAATGGTTTCCAACCATTCTGAGGGAACCTTTGAGCGCCTCCGATACCCTTTCGGAGGCGACCGCCCCAGTCAAACTCCCCGCCAGACATTGTCCCCCACCCAGGTCATGGGTGCAGGTTAGAAATCCAATACTGCAAGGGTGGTATCCCAACAGCGACTCACATAAAACTGGCGTTCTATGCTCAACGTCTCCCACCTATCCTGTACATACAGTATCGAATCCCAGTATCAAGCTGGAGTAAAGCTCCATGGGGTCTTTCCGTCCTGGCGCAGGTAACCAGCATCTTCACTGGTACTTCAATTTCACCGGATGCATTGTCGAGACAGTGCTCAAATCATTACGCCTTTCGTGCGGGTCGGAACTTACCCGACAAGGAATTTCGCTACCTTAGGACCGTTATAGTTACGGCCGCCGTTTACTGGGGCTTAAATTCGAAGCTTCGTTGCCTGACTTCTCCTCTTAACCTTCCAGCACCGGGCAGGCGTCAGCCCATATACCTCACCTTTCGGTTTCGCATAGACCTGTGTTTTTGCTAAACAGTTGCTTGAGCCTATTCTCTGCGGCCCTGCTTTCACAGGGCACCCCTTCTCCCGAAGTTACGGGGTCATTTTGCCGAGTTCCTTAACAATGCTTCTTCCGTCGGCCTTAGGATTCTCTCCTCATCCACCTGTGTCGGTTTACGGTACGGGTATGTGTATCACTATAGCGGCTTTTCTTGGCACATGGCTCACATGCTTCCCTACTTTGGTTCGGTCCACATCACGTCTTCGGATTGTAAGGAAGATTTGCTGTCCTTACTCCTACCCCGCTTGTACCGGTTTTCTCTTTCCCGGCTCATGCTCTCCACATGCGTCCCCACAGTTCTGGGTACACATAGTACAGGAATCTCCACCTGTTATCCATCGACTACGTCTTTCGACCTCGCCTTAGGCCCCGACTTACCCAGAGCAGATCAGCTTTACTCTGGAAACCTTGGATATTCGGCCGGAAGGATTCTCACCTTCCTCTCGCTACTCATTCCGGCATTCTCTCTTCTTAGCACTCCACTGCTCCTTACCGGTACAGCTTCGCTGCGCTAACAATGCTCCTCTACCACTCCTAAAAGGAGTCCTAAGCTTCGGTGTCGTGTTTCAGCCCCGGACATTTTCGGCGCAGGACCTCTCGACTAGTGAGCTATTACGCACTCTTTGAATGTATGGCTGCTTCTGAGCCAACATCCTAGTTGTCTTCGAAATCCCACATCCTTTTCCACTTAACACGCACTTTGGGACCTTAGCTGTAGGTCTGGGCTCTTTCCCTTTTGACCACCCAACTTATCTCGTGCAGTCTGACTCCCGTGCATCACCTCTATGGCATTCGGAGTTTGATAATCTTCGGTAGACTTTGACGCCCCCTAGGATATTCAGTGCTCTACCTCCACAAGGTTAACACGAGGCTAGCCCTAAAGCTATTTCGAGGAGAACCAGCTATCTCCGGGTTCGATTGGAATTTCTCCCCTACCCACACCTCATCGCCACCCTTTTCAACGGATGTGCGTTCGGCCCTCCATTGCCTTTTACGGCAACTTCAGCCTGGACATGGGTAGATCACCCGGTTTCGGGTCTACGTACACTGACTTAACGCCCTGTTAAGACTTGGTATCCCTTCGGCTCCGCACCTTAAGTGCTTAACCTCGCCAGTAAACGTAACTCGCCGGACCGTTCTACAAAAAGTACGCGGTTGTACTCATAGGGTACTTCCACAGTTTGTAAACACAGGGTTTCAGGTTCTCTTTCACTCCCCTCCCGGGGTCCTTTTCACCTTTCCTTCACAGTACTCTGCTCTATCGGTCACTAAGGAGTATTTAGCCTTACGGGGTGGTCCCCGCTCATTCCCACAAGGTTTCTCGTGTCTCGTGGTACTCTGGATCCTGCTCTGCTTCTTTCCGTTTCGCCTACGGGGCTCTCACCCTCTCTGGCCGGTCTTTCCAGAACCGTTCCGCTACAGTCAGAAGTCATAAATGCAGTCCGAACCCCGGAGTGCACGCACTCCGGTTTGGGCTCTTTCCATTTCGCTCGCCGCTACTTTGAAAATCGAGTTTTCTTTCTCTTCCTCCGGCTACTTAGATGTTTCAGTTCACCGGGTTCCCTCCGTACACCTATGGATTCAGTGTACGGTGACTGAGGTATGCTCAGCCGGGTTTCCCCATTCAGAAATCTACGGATCAATGGATATGTGCTCCTCCCCGTAGCTTATCGCAGCTTATCACGTCTTTCATCGGCTCTTAGTGCCAAGGCATCCACCCTGCGCTCTTTTTAGCTTGACCTAATAACTCAGCAAGCGATTAAAACTTTTTTCATGACCCGGTGGGCGCTTGCGCACACAAAGGGCTTGGAAAAACGTTTTAAACATTTGCGAAGCAAATCTCATGAAGCAGATCGAAGATCTGCGAATGAAGCGTTTGCGTCCGTTCTTCACATCTAGCGTGATGTTACTTTAGGTTTTGTTTCGTTTTGCTTGTTTGATCTTACATCTCTGCAAGATCCCTCGGATGTCTTGTTATATCGTTTTGCAAACTTGATATAATAGATTTTAATTTCAATATTCGGTTTTCAAGGAACAAATCTGACTGAATTTTTATCAGTCATTAGAAACCAAAACTCTGTTTTAATCTCTAATCACTGGTAAAACCAGTATTTATTTAAACGCTTTTCAGCGATTTTTTTAAAGAGATCTGGCAGCCACCTGCTCTCCCATACCGTCTCCAGTATAGTACCATCGGCCGCTTGGGTCTTAACCATCGTGTTCGGGATGAGAACGGGTGTGTCCCCCAAGCGCATCGCCACCAGAAAATGATCTTCACTTCGTGAAGCTCTTGCTAATTGCTTCGCAATTAGTGCTTCCAGAAGTTTCTTGATTTACCTCTTTGGCAAATCAACAGTAATGCAACCCCTACTTTTTCCATTTCCTTAGAAAGGAGGTGATCCAGCCGCACCTTCCGATACGGCTACCTTGTTACGACTTCACCCCAGTTATCAGACCTGCCTTCGGCGGCTCCTTCCTTGCGGTTAGGTCACCGACTTCGGGCATTTCCGACTCCCATGGTGTGACGGGCGGTGTGTACAAGACCCGGGAACGTATTCACCGCAGCATTCTGATCTGCGATTACTAGCGATTCCAGCTTCATGTAGTCGAGTTGCAGACTACAATCCGAACTGAGACGTTATTTTTGAGATTCGCTCTGCCTCACGACTTCGCTTCTCTTTGTTTACGCCATTGTAGCACGTGTGTAGCCCTGGTCATAAGGGGCATGATGATTTGACGTCATCCCCACCTTCCTCCGGGTTATCCCCGGCAGTCTCTCTAGAGTGCCCATCTTACTGCTGGCTACTAAAGATAAGGGTTGCGCTCGTTGCGGGACTTAACCCAACATCTCACGACACGAGCTGACGACAACCATGCACCACCTGTCTCCTATGTACCGAAGTACTAACGGCATTGCCCGTTATTCATAGGGATGTCAAGACCAGGTAAGGTTCTTCGCGTTGCTTCGAATTAAACCACATGCTCCACCGCTTGTGCGGGTCCCCGTCAATTCCTTTGAGTTTCATTCTTGCGAACGTACTCCCCAGGTGGATTACTTATTGCGTTTGCTGCGGCACCGATGGGTCGTACCCACCAACACCTAGTAATCATCGTTTACGGCGTGGACTACCAGGGTATCTAATCCTGTTTGCTCCCCACGCTTTCGAGCCTCAACGTCAGTTACAGTCCAGTAAGCCGCCTTCGCCACTGGTGTTCCTCCTAATATCTACGCATTTCACCGCTACACTAGGAATTCCACTTACCTCTCCTGCACTCTAGTTCTACAGTTTCCAAAGCAGTCCCGGGGTTAAGCCCCGGGCTTTCACTTCAGACTTGCAAAACCGTCTACGCTCCCTTTACACCCAGTAAATCCGGATAACGCTTGCCCCCTACGTATTACCGCGGCTGCTGGCACGTAGTTAGCCGGGGCTTCTTAGTCAGGTACCGTCATTTTCTTTCCTGCTGATAGAGCTTTACATACCGAAATACTTCTTCACTCACGCGGCGTTGCTGCATCAGGGTTTCCCCCATTGTGCAATATTCCCCACTGCTGCCTCCCGTAGGAGTTTGGGCCGTGTCTCAGTCCCAATGTGGCCGTTCACCCTCTCAGGCCGGCTACTGATCGTCGCCTTGGTGGGCCGTTACCTCACCAACCAGCTAATCAGACGCGGGTCCATCTTGTACCACCGGAGTTTTTCACACCGCTTCATGCGAAGCTGTGCGCTTATGCGGTATTAGCAGTCGTTTCCAACTGTTGTCCCCCAGTACAAGGCAGGTTACCCACGCGTTACTCACCCGTCCGCCACTAACTTTTCAATCGCTAGGCTTCATGAAAAGTCCGTTCGACTTGCATGTGTTAGGCACGCCGCCAGCGTTCATCCTGAGCCAGGATCAAACTCTCATGTTAAAATGGTGTTTGTGTCCTGCCAGTTTTATCTGGCATTGTTTACTGTTAATTCGGGTAGCTTCTTCGTCTTTCGACTAAGTTGCTTGTTCTTGAATTTCTCTGAAAATCTTGGAATTTTCAGGGTTGCATTACTGTTTATTTGTCAAAGATCATAACCTCTTGCTTTGCAAGAGCTCGTTCGTTCGTTGCTGTTGTTCTCAGCGGCAACTCTGATATCTTATCATAACCGCTTTCGTTTGTCAACAACTTTTTTGAAATCTTTTTTCATCTTGGAAAACTTTGTTTTCCGTGACAGGTATTTATGCTAACATATCTGTCAGACTTTGTCAACAACTTTTTTTGAAATCTTTTCAAGTTTCTTTCGAGCTGTTGTGTTGTCTCGGTGCTGCCTCAACAACGAATCTGAGTATATCATCCCCCACTGTACTTGTCAACACTATTTTTCGAATTTTTTGCACAAATTATCCCCTGCTACGTCAATTCCGCATAAACAGGGGATTTTTGCCATGTTTCTATTCTGTTTTTTACTATTTTACAAAGAACGGAAGCTTTTGTCCGAGCTGTTCCACCAGATATGCCAGATAGTTATTTTCATACAAACATGTAAGTATTCTGCTGTCTCTGGTATAATCTACGATCACCTGGCCCAGGGTTCCCAGGTCTCTGAAGATATTAAATGCGTATATTGTCCAAACAATTAGAACAGTTTCTAAGATTCCAACCACAATACCTAGTAATTTGTCCAGGCTATGTACTATAGGTAGTTTCACGATCATCTTTGCCGAGAAAAACACGATATTAAGAAGATGATGCACCAAACCGATCGCCGCCAGCAACAGTATTGTCAGGATCACATTGAATATCTTTCCATCAAAGTAACTGCTCAGACCATTCCCGATCAGGAACAGCACCACACAGGTAATCAGCAGGGAGATCAGAGAGATCAGGGATTTTACCATTCCCTTCTTGTAGCCGTCCATCACCATGCAGATCAATACTACCGCCATGATGACCAGTAATAAATTCAGATTCATTGGTATACTCCTTTATTTTAACTGTATCGTATCTATTGTACTATCTGTCACCAGATAATATTTGTAGGAACCTCCTGCAGGAAGCAGAAGCCGGGCACTCTTACCGAAGCTGCCATGGTATTTTTCCACACCGTCCGTTGTAAAGATCTGGCACTCCGATTCGTTGTAGATCACCATGTCATCATCCCCGAAGAAAATATCCGTATAATCCACATCAAAATAGTAGCTGCCCACCTTTGCCGCCGAAGTATTGTACACATCCATGCGGTACTTGGTCTCCGCCTGGTCCGAAAGGAACACCAGTCCTACATATTTATCGCTGTAGAAAACCGACTGGATCTCGTCGTCATACAGGTATTCTCCCGCCGTCACAGGCTTCTGGGTACCCGAATAGATCATAAGGCGGCTGTCTCCTACCGCAAACGCTGTATCATTATTCATAAACTGCACTTTCGGCACGACCAGGTCGGAATAAGAATATGCGCTGACCATATAATCGCTCTGATTCTCGCCCACCGGTCCGAAATTGTAGAATGTCACATTACTTTTTACTACGCCTGCATCCACATACAGGTAACTGATTGCCAGAAGCTCTCCGTCCGGTGACAAACTGACGGATACCGGATAACCTCCATCCGTCATATGCGCCTGTCCCGTGTAGCTGTTGGTACCGTCCGCTTCGTAAGTCATGATCCATGCCACATCCGTATCCGCCAGCACTGTTGTCACTCTTCCCGTTTCCGACACTGTGATATTTCGGATCGGCATGGTCGTTGTAATAGTTCCCAGTTGCTTGTCCGTATTCTGCACGTAGATCTCACGGCCGTTATAACTGCCGATAGCTGCCACATCGCCACAAGTAGCGATCTTCACATCCTGGATCACATAAGTCTGATTCCACTTTACATTTCCCTTGGCATCCGTACAGTGAGCGCCGTCTTTACTATATGTAAGAATACTGTTTTTCAACCGTATGTCTGTGGCATCCGATGAGACCTCCCGGCTAATGGAAGATACGGTGTCATATCCCGTATAGATATGTCTCTTTGCCTGTACCACCACAAGAGCAAGTGCCGCTCCCAAAGCCGCCACCACCAACAGCACCCGGTACACGATTTTCAGCCGGTGTTTACGGATCTTTTTCTTATAATCATCCTGACTCTTTTGTCGCTTTTCTTTTTCCTTCAGATAATTCTTGATATCTGCTGCCATGTATCTGTTTCCTTATGTGTTATCGTAACTATTAAGAAGCGCATTCACAAAATTACTGCGGTGCAGTCTGCTTTTTGCTCATGTAGTTACAGTATAACACACTTCCCCCTTTTGAAAATAAGTTTTTTACGGGAGAAGGATTTCCTGACCGATCTTGATATCATCCGGGTCAGTGATACCATTCAGGGAACAGATCTCAGATACCTTACTGTTGCTGCCGTAGTTCCGCAGCGAAATGCCGATCAGTGTATCCCCTCTCCGGATAGTATAGTGTGTGGGTTGAGAAACGGCCTCCACTGTAGGAGTCTCTGCCACTGCAGGTTCTGCCGTCTGTGTCACATCCTGTATTGTTTCCTGTGTCGTGTTCTGTTCTGTTACCTCCGTCACATCTGTCGTATTTTTTGTGACATTGCTGTCCGCAGAGGTTCCATCCGCTACACTGCCCGTATTTTCTTCCGTCGGATCTACAGCACTGTTTCCCGTTCCATCCATTGATGCATTTTCCGTGCCTTCCGGCATCACTGTCTCTGCTGCAGTCCCAGTAGTATTTCCCGC
The DNA here is from genome assembly GCA_003584705.1 of Lachnospiraceae bacterium GAM79. Classification (GTDB taxonomy): domain Bacteria; phylum Bacillota; class Clostridia; order Lachnospirales; family Lachnospiraceae; genus Acetatifactor; species Acetatifactor acetigignens. Next base: position 524,775 of record AP018536.1, on the reverse strand, counting down.
CGCAGCATTTTCCTGTCGCAGAGCGTCCTCCAACTTGTCCTCCGCCACCAGCGTGCTGATCTGGCTCTGTTCCTCCACCGCATCCGGCAGTTTCTGCTCCATCAGGTTACTCATGGCCTGCCTGGCTGTCTCCCCCAGGGATTCTCCGGTGCTTTCCTGCCGCATCAATGCCAATGCCATCACGCAGAGCAGAACAAAGACACCGGCAGCCGCCATTTTCATCCGACGCAGTCCGGTCGTTGGCATGGGTATAATATTATCCGGTTCCCTGCGTCTGTTCTCTGCCACTCTGCGATATTCCACAGGTGCATTCTCCGTATGTCCGGCGGCACGGAAGGCATTTCCGCTCTCCTGTCTCTGTCTGCGTTCCTCCTGCCGTTTCTTCACCACTTCGTATTTTTCCTGATCCACCTTCTCCGGTGCCGCCTCTTCGCCCCGGTTCTCCAGCATATATGCCAGCATACTGTCATTCTTCTCATAGAACTGTGCATACCCCGACACATAACGGCAGATCTCCTGTTCGCAGATCTGGAAGCCTTCCACCATCTCGCCATTCAGTATCTGGTAGCCTAAAAAGGTCATTTCCGAAAAATACTTTCTCCGCAGCTTCTCAATCTCCTGTTCCTGCGCCTGGGACAGGTGCCGCACCGGCTTCTGCAGGAAATTCAGCTTTGCGGAGCCATAGGCGAATAGATATGCCACACCGTCCTCTGCTGTCTTCCTGCCGTATAATGCTATGGCAATATCCTTGTTCTGTGCCATTCCATTCATTTGTTTTATGTAAGATACCACATAATCTTCCACATAGATTCTGCAGTGCTTGTCCGCCTCTCCGATCTGCGTTATGTTCTTCGGTAATTCCATACAAAAAACACCTCCCATGCCGTTTCTATCAGTTATCACTAACTATAGCATCCGCACAGGAGGTATTTTAGCGTTCTTTGTCGCACCTCTTCAAAAACAGTTCGACAAAGTTTGCACCATATTCTATGTATTCTTAGCTATGCTTCAAACTTATATACGGTAACAGAATCGTATTCTCTGCCGTTCTCCCCGCCAAATACATAGGAGGGGAAATTCTCATGATGAATGGTATCCGGGAAATACTGGGTCTCCAATGCAAAACCGCAGCGGTTGCCGTAGGTCACCCCATCTTTTCCGGGCTGTACATCAATAAAATTGCCTGCATAAAACTGCACTCCTGGCAGGGTGGTGTATGCCTTCATTACTCTGCCGCTCTTCGGGCCTTTTACTGTGGCAATATGCCGTAATGTACCGTCATCGTTCCATCCATCGATCACGAAATTATGGTCATAGCCTCCGGTCAGGAGTAACTGCTCATAATCTTCCCGGATGTCTCTGCCGATCTTCTTGGGCTGTGTAAAATCCATGGGTGTGCCTGCTACCGCACGAATCTCACCGGTAGGGATCGATCCTGCTGCCACCGGAGTAAAGTGAGAGGCTCTCAGCCACAGTTCATGCTCTTCAATGCTGCCTGCACCGTGACCGTCCAGATTGAAATAGGAATGGTTGGTCAGGTTGATAATGGTCTTCTTGTCACTGGAAGCATGGTAATGCAGAGTCAGCTCATTCTCTTCACTCAGAGAGTAGGTTACGGATACCTTCTTATTGCCTGGAAATCCCAGCTGCCCATCCTCATCCTCCAGAGAAAATGTCACGCTGTTCTCTCCGATCTCTGCATCCCAGAGTCTCTTATGGAATCCCAGTTGCTTATGGGTATGTAAATTGTTGGCACCGTCATTTTTGTCCAGCTGATAAGTAACGCCATCCAGCGTATACTCTGCACCGCCGGTACGGTTCGCACAGGGGCCGATCACCGTGCCGAAAAAGCTGTCGTTGCCGTAATAGCTCTCACCATTGTCAAATCCCAGCACCAGGTCGTCCGCCTTGCCCGCGGCATCCGGTACCAGTACGCGCACCAGAGTAGCGCCCAGATCTGTCACCGCTGCCTTCATACCCTTACTATTACTCAGGGTATACAGCGAGATCTCTTTCCCTTCCGGGCTTTTCCCAAATAAACTTTTTGTTACTGCCATTGTCTTTCCCTCCCACTTTTATCCATTTTTATTTCATGCATACTGTCTATAATTCCACTCTGCCCTCTAAAGCGCGGAGTAATGTTACCTCATCAATATATTCCAGATCTCCTCCTACAGGGACACCACTGGCAATTCTGGTCACCTTGATTCCTGTGGGCTTGATAAGCTTGCTGATATACATTGCCGTGGTCTCACCTTCCAGGCTGGAATTGGTTGCGATAATGACCTCCTCCACATCACCCTGCAGGCGTTCCATCAGTTCCTTCAGCTTGATGTCACCGGGTCCCACACCCAGCATCGGGGAAATGGCACCATGCAGTACATGGTACACGCCCTCATATTTGCCGGTCTTCTCATAAGCCGCCAGATCTCTGGTGTTCTCAACCACCATAATGGTACGATGATCCCGTCTGGGATTCGCACACACCGGGCAGAGTTCCTTATCCGTCAGAGTATAGCATTCCTTGCAATAGCGGACATTGGCTCTGGCTTCGATCATGACGTTTGCCAGTCTGTCCACACGGTCCTTCGGCATATTGATCAGGTGAAAAGCCAGTCGTTGTGCGGACTTACTGCCAATCCCCGGAAGGGCTGCCAGTTCTTCTATTAATTTATTGATCTGTCCGCTGTAGAGTTCCATTAGAAAGGAAATCCTCCTAATCCTCCGGTCATTTTGCCCATAAGTTCTGCATTGGCTTCATCCGCCTTGCGCAGTGCTTCGTTGGCTGCTGCCACGATAGCATCCTGCAGAGTCTCGATATCCTCGGGATCCACGATCTCCTCTGCCAGCTTGATGGATGTGATCTCTTTTTTACCGTTGATGGTCACTTCCACAGCTCCGCCACCTGCGGATGCGGAGAACTCCTTGGTCTCCAGTTCCTTCTGTCCTTCTTCCATCTGACGCTGCATTCTCTGTGCCTGCTTCATCAGATTATTCATATTTCCGGGCATTGCGCCTCCGGGAAATCCACCTCTTTTTGCCATGTTGCTGTTTCCTCCATATTATTTATAATTGAGTTATTATTCTATCTTACCTTATCTGCAAGTCTGCCGCAATCCCAAATTCACGCAGGATCACTCTTCCTCATCGATCTCCATGTTGATGACCTTACTGAGATCCACATAGTTGTCTTCGAATTCTCTGCTGCTTTCCACCGTCTGGATCGTCACTTCAATCTCTTTGCTGGAAAAATCGGACAACAGCATTTCCAGCTGCTGCTTGTTCTGCTCGTGAGCTTCTCCTTTGAAATAATCGGAAGCCAGTCCGTCCTCCAACACCACCATGAGCTTGTTGTCTCCACCCAGACTTAATCGGGCGTTTTTCAGATACATCTTCATGGGATTCTCGGCATTTCCAACGATGGCCGGCCATTTCCGTACGATCTCCTGGATATCCTCGGGGACCGCCTTCGGCAACTGTGGCTTCGGCTTTGCCACACCGGCCTGCGGCACTCCCTGTGCTCCGGGAGCTCCGGCAGGCATCTGGGCCGCCGTGACTACAATACCGTTCTCGACCTTTTCCTCCACCTGGCGGATTCTATCCAGAACCGCCTCCTGATCCGTCTCCATCTCCGGCTTGCACAGCTTGATCAGCGCGATCTCTACCAGAATACGCTTCTGTGCCGCATAGCGGATCTGGCCGGACAGTTCGGAGAAAATATGAATATAGCGGATGATCTGGTCCATGGACAGCATGGAAGCTTCTTCCTTCAGATTCGCCAGATTGTCCGTAGACATGTCTATGACATCCTCCAGATTATCCGCTGTCTGTACCAACATCAGATTCCGCAGATACCAGGTAAAGTCCGTGACAAACTGTACCAGCTCCCTGCCCTGCATGACGATCTCTTCCAACAGTTCAATGCAGCCTAACACATTCCGGTCCATGACGAAGCGCAGCAACCTGCTGAACACTTCCGTATCCACTGCCCCCAGCACATCCAGGGTCATATCGTAGGTCAGTTCTTTGCCCAGATGGAAGGCAATACACTGATCCAACAGGCTCAAGGCATCTCGCATAGAACCGTCCGCTACTTTTGCAATGTAGCGCAGAGCTCTGTCCTCCACCTGTACCTGCTCGGTGTCCATCAGTTCCTTCATACGATCCGTGATGGTATCAATGGAGATTCGTTTAAAATCATATCTCTGGCAGCGGGACAGGATCGTAATGGGGATCTTGTGCACCTCTGTGGTCGCCAGAATAAAAATAACATAAGAGGGCGGCTCTTCCAGCGTTTTTAACAATGCGTTGAAAGCTCCGGGGGAGAGCATATGCACCTCGTCGATGATGTAGACCTTGTATTTTCCCTCCGCAGGGGAATAGGATACCTCGTCGATGATCTCACGGATATTGTCCACACCGTTGTTGGAAGCCGCATCGATCTCGATGACATTCATGCTGGCTCCTGCTGCGATTGCCTTACAAATACGGCATTCCCCACAGGGGCCGTCCTCTGTGGGGTGTTCGCAGTTCACTGTTTTCGCAAAAATCTTGGCCACCGTAGTCTTACCGGTACCTCTTGTTCCGGTAAACAGGTACGCATGGCCGATCCGGTTCGCCCGCAGCTGATTCTTCAATGTCGTCACGATATGATCCTGACCCTTGACATCGGAAAAAGCGTCCGGGCGGAATTTCCGGTATAGTGCTGTATATGACATGTTTTTTCTCTCTTCCTTGTAACTATTCAGAGCCATCAAATATTAGCAGATGCTTGGCGAAAATAATTACTCATTCATTTTCTGTCTTAATCGCCGAAGCAGATGCCCAGCAGCTTCGCTTCCTGTACGATGGTAGCATCGGGATCCACGGTCTTTAACTTGCCCGCTACATCCTCTAACGGAACCCTTACGATCTCACGGTTCTTGTAACCTACCATGAATCCATACTGATTATCCAGGATCAGCTTGCCTGCCTCGGAGCCCAGACGGCTGGCGAATACTCTGTCATACGGGCAGGGGCTTCCGCCTCTCTGCATATGGCCGGGTACGGTGACACGTACTTCTCTGCCGGTCTTCTCCTGGATCTGTGCAGCCACTTCGTAAGATACGGAAGGGAACGGATATTTTTCCATCTTTTTCTTGTAGTCTTTTTTGGTCAGGGCAGCATCTTCCCTGGAAATCGCACCCTCAGCCACGGCGATAATGGTAAAACGGCAGCCCTTTTTGTCCCTGTCTTCGATCTTCTCGATCACCTTATCGATATCATAAGGGATCTCCGGGAGCAGGATGATGTCCGCACCGCCTGCCATTCCGGCATTCAGGGTCAGCCACCCTACTTTATGTCCCATAACTTCCACGATAAATACTCTGCCGTGGGAAGCTGCTGTGGTATGGATGCAGTCGATGGCATCCGTTGCAATATCCACCGCACTCTGGAAACCGAAGGTCATATCGGTGCCCCACAGGTCATTGTCGATGGTCTTGGGCAGGGTCACGATATTCAGTCCTTCCTTGCGCAACAGGTTCGCAGTCTTGTGGGTGCCGTTACCACCGAGAATTACCAGGCAGTCCAACTGCAGCTTATAATAATTCTGCTTCATGGCTTCGACTTTATTCAGTCCGTTGGGATCCGGATCCTGGATCGTCTTGAAGGGGGTACGGGAGGTTCCCAGGATCGTGCCGCCCTTGGTAAGGATGCCGGAGAAATCCTTGTCTGTCAGCATGCGGAAATTACCGTAAATCAGTCCTCTGTAGCCATCGAGGAAGCCATAGATCTCGACCTCTTCCTTACTGTTCGCCAGGGTCTTCACCACACCTCTCATGGCAGCATTTAATGCCTGGCAGTCACCACCGCTCGTCAACATTCCGATTCTCTTCATCGTAGGATCCTCCGTTTTCTATATTTCATTATTTTCTCTTGCGTTTGCTGTAACTATGCAAAACTGTCTTCGTTCTGCCAATACTTATTTCTATTTTAATACATTTATTTTCATCTGAAAATAGTTTGTTGTAATTTCCGGCAGATTTCTCCCCTATGGCAAAACAAACCTCAGAAGCACCGGGCCTCTGAGGTTCGCTTATCATCTTATCATACGTTATTTGAATTTAAACTTTCCTTTGATCATGGTCACGTAGACAGCTGCGCCGCCACCGCCGACCACTACGGCTCCGGCTGCTGCCGCTGCCGCCACGCGGCCTGCGTTCGTTCCCTTACCGGAGGTCTCCGTTATCTGCTCTGTGCCGGATTCCTGAGAGTCGGAAGTCTGGGCGGTCATGGAATCTATCCGCTCCTCCTGCGGTGCTTCTCCACTCGATTCCTGCGTGTCCTGTGCCTCCCCGGAGGGCTTTGCCGCATCTTCCTTACTGTTTTCGTCCGCAGCGGGTGTTGTCGGGGGCACGGGAATTACAGAAGGCTTTACCACACCGGGTGTGGCAGGCGTTGCCGTGGCTGCGGGAGGTGTTGCCGCGCCCGTGGCCTTCTGGTCCGTATTGGACGCCTGACTGCTGTCATCGTCGTCATCATCGTCATCGTCGTTACTGGCAGCAGGCTTCTTCGGTGCGATCTCATAACCGCAGACGGTACAGATCTCCGCCCGTTCTGTGGTGGCCGCGCCACCGGATGCATGCTTTTCCGTATTGCTGGTGATTCCACAGACACCACACTTATGCCAGTGTCCGGTCATATCGGACAGATATCCTTCTGCCCAGCTATGATCCGTCTTCGGAAGAACGATCTCTGTCGCTGTTATGCTCTTGCTTCCGTCCGCGGATGCAAAATACAGTCCGCAGACGTCGCAGGTCCAGTATTCGATACTTCCCTCTGCCTGACAGGTGGGTTCCACCCGGTCGTGGCGGTTCAGCGGGCCGTGACCGGAGTTCCATGTCTTCGATACGGCGGGGCTTGCGTTATAATCATCGGTTTCCGCATAGCGGATCCGTGCAGTCACCTTCTCGTTGTGACCGACTCCGGTGGATTTGGTCTGCCCCCAGTCCGTTCCATCAAAGCTGAATTCCACGTCAGTGCGATCTGTGGTGATCTGCGCCGCCAGATCATTGCCGCTGACGGTAAAGGTCATGTCAAAGGCATCCGGATCCGGGGTATCCTCGCGGTCTGCTCTTGCGGTGCGAAGGATGTGCACACAAACATGGAAATTCTCATAATTCTGTGACTGTAATTCAACCAATAATGTGGCAGTCTTGCCGATATCTTCCACAGTATTTTCTCCCAGGGTAAATATCAGCTTTCCTTCCGAATATTCAACCTTGGAATCTGCTGCCAAAATGTTCCCTGAATCCTCTCTCGTTATAACAGTCATTACTGTTTTTCCCAGATCTTCGGGCAGCCCCGGTATTTGCACAGCCCTCTCTTCCTTGGCTGCCCAGCTGTATTGCAGTTCCAGATCTTCAAGGTTCCAGGCCGATGTCGGTTGAATCATCAATTTCACCGGTTTCGTCAAAGATTGATAGTATTCTGGATACTTCGGAATAAATGTCGCCGTGTAGGTCTCGCTGTCGCCGACATAAGGAACCTTGTCATCATCGCTCTGGATCTGCCAGGTTCCGTCGATCGTCTCACTCCCCAGTTTTGCCGTCAGTCCTGTCACTGTGAGTTCACTCAGCTTATTGCCATAGGTTCCACAGGCAATGCCCTCCCCTTCTACAGTAAGTGGAGCCGGGGCGATGTCAACGATCAGATTCTTCGTCTTCTCAGAGAAGAAAGAATTGTCATTTCCTTTGTAGACGAGGGTAAACGTGGTCGCACCTGCAGTCCGCGCATTGTAGGTTGCGGTGCCGTCCCGGAATTCTGCCGCATTTACCACCGGGGTATCCTCGATCCGGATCTCAAAGCTGCCCTCCGTATCTTCCGCAGAGATGTTCTTTCCGTTTGTCACAAAGTTTACCAGTGCCTTTACATTAAAAGTAATATCTTGTCCATAGGTGGGAATAGCGTTATCTGTTCTCTCGAACAGCAGACCCGTGGTGTACTTTACACCAACTGCGTTATTCTCCCCAAGAGAAGGGTAGTAGGCGATTCCCTTCTCTTTGTCGTTGGCTTTCTTTGTCCAGAGTTCGGTGTTAAAGTCGTATGTTTTGAGTTCTTCGAAAAAGCTGGAAGAGGTCAGTTGCAGGGTCGTACGCCCCAAATTGCGTTTATCATCTGCTTTACATATATCGTTATTGAAATAGCAATTCGTTGTACCGTAATCTCCACTGTTCACTATTCCTGCACAATCTTTATCACTTGTAACAGCAGCTATACTAATGCAATGATCAATAACTTTAAATGGACTATAACCACAGATTCCTGCCGCAGAATCCTTTCCCTGTACGTCTCCTGCAAAAAAGCACTGGGAAATCTTAGTATATTGTCCAACATTGCCGCAGATTCCACCTGCTGTATACCCTTTTACCGTTCCGGTAAAGGAGCAGCCATAAATTTCGCCCACAGACAAGCTTTCGCAAATTCCTCCTGCCTCGGTATTCGAAGCAATCACTCCGTTGGCAGCCAAAAGCATTACTTTACCGCTTTCGCTGAGCTGGTTTTGCGTGTAGCCAATCTGGGCAAACAAACCAGAACTATAAACATCATTTTCTTTTGTCATATCCACATGGCTTATCGTATGTCCGTCTCCACTGAATTTTCCTGTGTACGGAGTTCCTGGATCTCCAATGGAACTGAGTTGTACTCCACTCACATCAATATCGTTCCCCAGGACATAATTTGCACTCCATTTTGCTTCATCCCTCACCTGTCCGATGGCTGCGAATTCCTCCGCCGTGGTGATCAGGGTATAGATATCCCAGTCGTCGCCATTCGTTGTAACATAGTTGTATACCGGTACGGGAGCAGTCTTCGTCTCTTTGATATCTGCCACCTTTGTCAGATTGATGTAAGTCCCTGTGGCTGTACCGAATCTGCCCTGTGTAGCCTTTGCAGTGCTGGTATCGACACTGCCCTCTTTCCAGATTGTAGAATCCAAGCCATCCGGAAGTGCACCGCAAAGCTGCCCTGCCGTTAATGCTGTTCCAGCGTCAAAGCCTCCGGTAATTGCATCCATATTGTAATAACAATTTGAAATATGCCCCGTACTACTAGTCTCTGTTTTTCCTACAATTCCGCCAAAAGATTCTCCTCCACTGACTTTCCCCAGATTTACACATGCAGTAACCCTCGCAGACGTAGTGGCATCACCAAAGATGCCAAATATTCCACCACAGGCACTTCGATAAGCTTCACGTATAATCGTTATCTCACCGGTATTCAGGCAATTCTCGGCAATACTACCCATCCCGGCAATACCACCAACTCTCCCTCCCCCTGTTACCTTACTACTATTGTAACATTGCGAGACTTTACCACCCGAATATCCTCCAATCTTACCGCAAATACCGCCAACATCTGTTTCGCCGTTTATTGTATTTCCAATACTCCGACAGTTCTCAATATTTATTTCTTCTGCCCTTCCCACAATTGCTCCAACAAATTTTTCTCCGTGAATATCAGAATTCTTAACTGTAATATTTTTTATGGCACTATAAACATTATGTCTTGTGCATCCTCCAAACAAACCGACACAATCCAATGCACCACTTATTTTCATTCCCGTCACAGTATGGTTATTGCCGTCAAAATTCCCTTTAAAAGGCTTCCTAGCGTTTCCTATTGGTGTCCATTCCTGATTGTTAAGATCAAGATCATTTTTCAGAACAATATATTCTCCATCGTACCAGTTTCCGGCATTCACATTTTTTGCAAAATACGCAAGTTCCGCCGCTGTCTCAATTTGAAATGGATTATCTTGTGTACCCTCTCCCGCGGCAAACCCATCTGCAATCGCTGTACCATCCCAGGTATCTACTGTTTCTCCTTCCGCTCTCGCACTCACCGGCACAGCGATCCACACCAGTGCCGCCAGTGCCAGCAGGGCCAGCCTCATCTTCATGCTCCATGCTTTTGTACTTTTCTTCATAACCCTCATGCCTTTCTATATCCTGCAAAATTTCACATATTTCCCAACCCTTTGCAGATGTAAAATCCAATTTTGTTTTTATACTATCCGTATCATTTATTATACCAAAAAAGCAAAGGCACCGTCAATATTTTCCATACGATTCGTCTCATATTTTTATAAAATTTTGTTAAACAAGTGCGCCCACCGCAAAATCGAGCAGGCTGGCTCATCGTATACGCAAAAAGAGTGACCGGATCTCTCCGGTCACTCCTCGTTGCCTTCTCTGAAAAATATATCCAGTTTTCCCAGACATTTGATCAATGTCTTCATTTCTTCCTCGTCCAGATCCCGAATGATCGTATGGATCATTTTCCTGTGGAAATCTCTGTGATGGAAAAAAGCTTTTCTCCCCTTCTCTGTCAGGGTCACCAGCACTACACGTTTATCTCTGGTGCTGCGGTTGCGGGTGAGATATCCTTTTCTCTCCAGACTGTTCATATTCGTGGTCAGGGTTCCCACGGTGACATGCAGTTCCCCGGCAATCCTGGACATGCTCTTGGGTTCCTCGATACCGATAGCCTCCAGAATGTGTATGTCATTATTTGTAATATCCTTGAATTCGTCTGTTATGACCGCCTTTGCCTCTGCGTCCATCACGTTATGGAACAGATTCACCAGCAATTCGTTCAGCATCCGGTTGTTGCTTTTTCCCATAGTTTCCTCTACGATATCTGGAATTTCTCTGTCGTATGCCGCGATCCTTCGAAGCTGCCTTCTCGGACGCATATCCGAGGGCTTCCTGCCCTTCGAATCATTTTCAGTATACCGTCTACCAGGTCATCACGCAAGCCCCAATCGTAAGCCCGGCGCCGAATCCCGCCAGAACGATGCGGTCACCGCGGTGCAGCTTTCCCTGCCTGTGCAGTTCATCCAGCAACACCGGAATGGAGGCAGAGGACAGATTGCCTACCCTCTCCAGATTTGTAGGAAATTTTTCACGATCCGCATGAAGGCGTTTCGCCACTGCATCAATAATACGTGCGTTGGCCTGATGCAATACGAACATATCAATATCCGGCACAGCAAGTCCGGCATCTGACAGTGCTTCCTCGATGCACTGCGGCACCCGTCTGGTGGCGAACCGGTACACTTCCTGTCCATCCATCTGAATATAATGTTCTCTGTCATCCGTCTGCTGTTTTTGATCCGTTTTTGCCGCCGAAGCCCTTGCATACGGGGTTGTCAATTCTCTCGCTCCACATTGCAGGACTCCACCGCCGGTGCCGTCGGAGTGCAGTGCCCGGCCCAGAATGCCTGCTGGCGGTATCCGTTTCTCCTCCGCCGTCTCCTGCATCCCTTTCCCTGTCTCCGGCAAAGCGTTACTGTATTCCACCGCCCGGGACTCCGTCCTGCATCTCTCTACAACTACCGCTCCGGCACCGTCTCCGAACAGGATGCAGCTGCCCCGGTCCGTCCAGTCCACCAGCTTGGACAAAACCTCGCTGCCGATGACCAGCGCATTTTCCGCAAGTCCCGTCCGCAGATAAGCATCCGCAGTATTCAGGGCAAATAAAAATCCGGAACAGGCCGCATTCACATCAAAAGCCAAAGCATTCACCGCGCCGACAGCTGCCTGTACCTGGCAGGCACAGCAGGGCAGATACTGTTCCGGAGAACAGGTTGCCACCAGGATCAGATCAATCTCTTCCGCTCTTTTTCCTGCCTGTTCCAACGCTTTACGGGCTGCTTCTGACGCAAGTGTCACAACCGTTTCGCCCACAGACACATGACGCTCACCGATACCGGTTCTCTCCCGGATCCATTCATCCGAGGTTTCTACCATCTGCTCCAATTCTTTATTTGTAACGATCCTCCCCGGAAGCGCACTTCCGGTTCCGGTGATTCTTATGGTCCTCACGCCATTTCCTCCATGATATCCACTGTTCTTTCTATTTTCTGCGCCCGCCAGGCATTGCTGCCACAGAACAACAGTCCGTTATCCACATCTCCCGTTGCCGCATTGATCAACGCTCGGGTGATGCAATACGGTGCTGTCTTCGGATCGCAGGTCTTAATGCAATGTCTGCATCCGGTCATAAACCGTTCCCCGGCCGCCACCTTTTCCAGAAAAGCATTCTGTATAGCTCTGCCGGGCATTCCCACCGGGCTTTTCACAATAACAATATCTTCTTTCTGCGCCCGGAGATACTCCTGCTTGTACGCCTCCGCCGCATCACATTCCTCTGTGGTCACGAACCGGGTTCCCAGCTGTACCCCCGCAGCCCCGAGGGACAGGCAGTGCTCCAGATCTCTCCGGTCATAAATACCTCCTGCTGCAATCAGTGGAATTCCCAGTTCTGCTGCCTGCCGGATCATTGCCGTAAGTTCTCTCTCATAGTTCTCCGGTGTGTAAGCATCCAGTTCTTCCCGTTTAAATCCCAGATGACCTCCTGCCAACGGTCCCTCTGCCACGATAAAGTCCGGCTTTCTGTCGTATTTTTTCATCCAGTATTTCGTGACGACCGACAGGGCACGGGGGCTCGACACGATCGGCGCTAACATCGTCCGGTGGCTGCGCCCGGGCATTCCGTTTTCCGTCTCTGCCACAACTCCGGGCAGATCCAGCGGCAAGCCCGCACCGGAGATAATGCAGTCTGTACCAGCCTGCACTGCTGCCCTGACATAATCCTCGTAGTGTTGCGTTGCCACCATGATATTGACACCGACGATACCGCCTTTTGCGATCTGCCTTGCTTTTTCTATTTCTTTTCCGATAGTGCGCAGATTACAGGCGATGGGATCTCTGTCAAAATCCGGCTCCCGGAAACCGATCTGGGCAGTAGAAATGATGCCGATCCCACCGGCAGCTGCCACTGCTCCGGCCAGCCCGGACAGACTGATTCCCACACCCATGCCTCCCTGGATCACGGGAATATCTGCATGTAATTCCCCCAGGATCATTTTTCCGTGCTTCATCCCACATCACCTCTCGTTACCGCTTTAATACTTGCGGAACCTTTCATAACGTTCCTCTGCGATTTGTTCACCGGTCATGCCGGTATATTTTTGCAGAAATTCCTTGATATGTTCCTTGAGATACCCGCCTATGGCTTCCACGGTACTTTGGTCTGCCCCGCCGTATTCCGGTACGATCCGCTCGATCACACCGAGGCGTTTCAGATCCTCGGATGTAATATTCATGACCTCACTGGCTTCTCTGGCACGGTCAGCATCCTTCCATAATATAGAAGCAAAGCCTTCGGGAGACAGGATCGAGTATGTGGCATTTTCCATCATCCATACCTCATTGCCTACCGCTGTAGCCAGTGCCCCGCCGCTGCCTCCTTCTCCGATAAGGATGCACAATACCGGTACTTTTAAGGCTGACATCTCCAGCAGATTCCGGGCAATGGCCTCGCCCTGGCCTCTCTCCTCCGCCTCCACGCCGCAGAAAGCTCCCGGCGTATTTACAAAGCTGATAATGGGTCGGTTGAATTTCTCCGCCTGCTTCATCAGACGCAGTGCCTTACGATACCCCTCCGGCATGGGCATACCGTAATTGCGTCTGGCACACTCCGCAAAATCCTTGCCCTTCACATCTGCCAGCACTGTCACCGGCTGCCCGTCCAGGAATGCCACCGCACCTACCAGTGCTTTATCATCCCCATAATAACGGTCGCCGTGAGCCTCCACTACATAATCGAAAATGTAGGGAATATAGTCGGTCGCTGCCGGTCTGTCCACTCTCCGGACGGTCTTGACCTTTTCCCATGCCGTTCTGGGGAGTGTCAGTATTGACCGTTCCTTCACGATCTCCGTAGGTTCAAAATGGAAGTCAAAATTTTTCTTAAAATCCGCATAATTCCCCTCACTGCACCGATGCGTCGTGATCAGGAAATATAAGGTCTTCTTCAGATTCTCCCGGCGGACGATACCGTCCACAAAACCATGCTCCTGCAAAAATTCCGCTGTCTGGAAGCCATCAGGGAGGCGCTGTCCCAGAGTCTGCTTAATAACTCTCGGTCCTGCGAAGCCGATCAAGGCTCCCGGTTCCGCCATGATCACATCTCCCAGCATGGCAAAACTGGCCGTTACACCACCTGTAGTGGGATCTGTCAAAATAGTCGCATAGAGAAGTCCTGCTTCTCCATGCCGTTTGATCGCTGCGGAGGTTTTTGCCATCTGCATCAGTGACACGATTCCCTCCTGCATTCTCGCACCGCCGGAACAGCAGAACAAAAATACAGGCAGCCGCAATTCTGTCGCCTTTTCAATTGCCTGGGTGACTTTCTCGCCGACCACATGACCCATACTGCCCATCATAAATTTGGATTCGCAGATGCCGATCACAGCCTTTTCCCCGTAGATCTCGCATTCACCTACGGTCACAGCTTCTTTTACGCCGGATTTTTCCCTGGCCTCCGACAGCTTTTCTTCATAGCCCTCATATTTCAATGGATTGCTCTCTTCTATCTCCTCGAACCAGGGCCGAAAGCTTTTCCGGTCTGCCACCATGCGGATCCGGTTGTGGGTCTTCACCCGGAAATAATAACCACACTCATAGCAGACATATTTATTTTTCGCTGCCCGGTCTCTGTTTATCATTTTCTTACATTTCGGGCATTTGATCTCTGTTTCTGTATCTACACTTCCCATACCTGCACCTCTTATTCTGCGTCACTTTTATCTCTCTGTCCCGCTCATAAAAAATCACTTCCGCAGATTATTCTTATTTTAACGCAAAGGTAAGCTCTGCTTTCGCCGCCAGTTTTCCGTTTACCTTGGCGATCGCTTCCCCGACACCCACCGGTCCCTTACTGCGGATAATGGTGGTCTCCAGCTCCAGGGTGTCTCCGGGGCGCACCATCTGTTTGAATTTTGCCTTGTCGATTCCTGCAAAATAAGCGGTCTTACCACGATGCTCCGGCAGAGACAGAATTGCTACAGCCCCTGTCTGTGCCAGTGCTTCCATGATCAACACGCCCGGCATCACCGGGTTCCCCGGAAAATGCCCGGCAAAATACGGTTCGTTAAAGGTCACATTTTTTCGTCCCACTGCCCGCACACCGGGCTCCAGCTCCTCGATCGTATCGATCAGCAGAAATGGATGTCTGTGGGGCAGAATCTCCATGATTTCCTGTGTATTATAAACTGACATTGTTCCTCCGTTCCGCGAATGCTGTCGTATCAACTACTTCCTCGCATTGTGCAATCGTCCTCGTTGATGCTCTGCCTTCTATCCTGTGTCCTGAACATCTGCTGCGGTTATTCTGTGTACTTCTTCAACAACAGACTCGCATTATGTCCGCCGAAGCCCAACGAATTGGTCAATGCATAGGGCACCTCTTCTTTGTAGCTGTCCCGGCAGTAATTCAGATCAAGTTCCTCCTCCGTCTCACGCAGTCCCACGGTGCGGTGGATATAGCCTTCCTGAATTTCTTTTACGCAGGTGACAAACTCCACTGCACCTGCTGCTCCTAAAAGATGTCCCACCATGGATTTGGTGGAATTGATCTTCATGTCATATGCATGTTCTCCAAATGCCAGCTTGATCGCTCTGGTCTCGAACAGGTCATTATGATGGGTGCTGGTTCCATGGGCATTGATATAGGTAAGCTCTTCCGGTGCCACACCACCGTCTTTTAAGGCATTCAGCATGGCGGTGGCTGCTCCGCTGCCATCCTCCGCAGGGGATGTAATATGATAAGCATCCGAAGAACAGCCGTAGCCGGTCAGTTCCGCATAGATCTTCGCCCCGCGCCTCTTTGCATGCTCCAGCTCTTCCAGTACCACGATAGCGGAACCCTCTCCCATGACGAAGCCGTTTCTCTCCTTGTCAAAAGGAATGGATGCCCGTTCCGGATCCTCACTAAATGACAGCGCTGTCAGTGCCGAAAATCCGGCAATTCCAATGGGGGTAATGGAGCTTTCCGTTCCTCCCGCTATCATTACATCCGCATCACCGTACTGGATCGTACGGTATGCTTCTCCGATGGAATGTGTACCGGTTGCACAGGCAGTGACCACGTTCAGGCTCTTGCCCTTCAGCCCATAGGCAATGCTGACATTGCCTGCTGCCATATTGGAGATCATCAGAGGCACCAGCATGGGGCCTACCCTGCCGGGGCCTTTTTCCTTCAGGCGGTCATATTCCCGCTCCATGGCCTGTAAGCTTCCGATGCCGCTTCCTACACTGCAGCCCACCATATAAGGATCTTCCTGTTCCATAGTAAGACCCGCATCCGTGATCGCCTGTCCGGCAGCCGCTACAGCGAACTGGCAGAACTGCTCCATTCTGCGGGCGGATTTTTTGTCCATATATTGTGCGGGATCAAAATCCTTCACTTCCGCCGCCAGCTTACAACGGTAATCCGCAGTATCAAAATAGGTGATAGGACCGAATCCGGTCTTGCCCTCTTTGATACCATTCCAGAATTCCTCTACGCTGTTTCCAATCGGAGTGATAGCTCCCATGCCTGTTACTACAACTCTTCTATTTTTACCCATACGTGATATACTCCCTCGCATCCTGACTTATTTTCTATCCTGCTGTACTGTTAGCGGACATATTTTCTATTCTGCTTTCCTGTTGCCGGAGGTATTTTTTACATTGCCATACCGCCGTCCACGCACAGCACCTGGCCGGTAATATAGTCCGAGGCATCTCCTGCCAGGAACAGAACCGCCTGTGCAACATCCTCCGGTCTTCCCATTTTCTTAAGCGGGATCTGTCCAACCGCATTATCCTGTACCGCCTCCGGAAGCTTATCTGTCATATCTGTCCGGATAAATCCGGGTGCCACGGCATTCACACAGACATTCCTGGATGCCAGTTCTCTCGCTACACTTTTCGTCAGACCGATCAGTCCCGCTTTGGAGGCAGAATAATTAGCCTGCCCTGCATTTCCGGCGATGCCACTGACAGAAGAGATATTGATGATTTTCCCATATCTCTGCTTCATAAAGGTCTTCGTCAGATGCCGGATCATGTGAAATGCGCCTTTCAGGTTCGTATCCAGGACTGCATTGAATTCTTCTTCCGTCATCCGCACGATCAGATTGTCCCGTGTGATCCCGGCGTTATTGACAAGGATGTCAACTCTGCCGTATTTCTCTGTTACTGCCTTTACAAAGGCTTCACTCTCTGTAAAATCTGCAACATTGCATTTCACAGCCTCCGCCATGCCGCCTTGGCTTCGGATGTCCTCCGCCACTGCTTCCGCCGCCTCTGCAGAGCCGTTATAATTAATGATCACCGTGGCTCCTTCTGCTGCCAGTGCCTGTGCCACTGCTTTTCCGATGCCTCGTGAGGCCCCTGTGACAATAGCAACTCGTCCTGTCAGACTTTTTCCTGTCAACATGCCAGCTCCTCCATCACCCGGTCCAGATCCTCCGGTTTCTCGATATTGTATACTTTGACATTTCTGTCAATTTTCCGTACGAAGCTGCTGAGTGTCTTCCCCGGACCGATCTCTATGAAAGTATCCACACCATCTGCGATCATCCGCTCTACGCTCTGAGTGAAATGAACGGGACTGGATACCTGTTGTTTCAGCAGTTCCGCAACCTGTGACGCATCTGTCACATAATCCGCTGTAACGTTGGACACATAAGGAATCCAAGGGGTTGACAGCTTGACGCTTTTCAATTCTTCTGCCAGCTGTTCTCCTGCATTTTTTAACAGGGCTGAATGGAACGGTCCGCTGACCTTTAAGGGTACACAGCGTTTTGCGCCTGCTTCCTTCAGCGCTTCCGATGCTGCCTCTACTGCATCTGCCTCCCCGGTGATCACGATCTGTCCCGGGCAATTATAATTTGCTACGGAGACGACTTTACCGGTTTCTTTTGCTGTCCGTTCGCAGATTGCTGCCACAGCATCTCCGTCCAGTCCCAATACTGCTGTCATGGCTCCGCCTTCCGGATAGGCCTCCTGCATATAGATACCACGCATCCGGATGATACGGAACAGATCCGGCAGCTCCATCACACCGGCTGCAGCCAGTGCCCCATATTCTCCAAGGCTTAATCCTGCTGCCATCTCTGCTTTCAGACCCTTTGCCTCCAATACTTTCAGAATAGCCACTTCCATGGTCAGCATGGCGATCTGCGTATATTCTGTAATGTTGATATAAGGATTTTCCTCAAAAGTCAGCTGCTCCATAGAGTACGGATGTCCACTATCCGCCTGTGCTTCCCGCTTATCCTGCCAATACAGATTCTGGAGCACCTTGTCTGCCAGCTTCCATACCGCCTGTGCTTCCGGGTAAGTATCATAGAACTCCTTGCCCATTCCTATGTACTGGGAGCCCTGTCCCGGGAATAAATATGCGATCCTGCTCATTTTGTCCTCTCCTAATTACTATGTGATGCTATTGTTCTCCTCGGTTACAGCACATTTTTATAATGCGCCGTTTTCCATATAACTACGCCGCCTGTCGCTGTTCGAAATCTGTTGTCAGCGGTTACCTGTCGCTATATTTTTTTATGCTGTCCTTGTGCCGCTATGCACTCCTGCGCCTGCTGCACTGTTTCTTCAATAATCTCACGGCAGGTCTGTTCTCTGCGGATCAAGCCTGCAATCTGTCCCGCCATCAGTGTTCCGTTTACGGTATCTCCGTCCTGCACTGCCTTCCTGAGAGATCCCAGCGTCAGCTTTTCCAGTTCCATGAAATCGGCATTCTCTTTTTCCAGCTTCAGATACTCCCTGGTCATCTGATTACGTAAAGAACGCACCGGATGTCCGGTAGACATTCCCGTCACCACGGAATCGATATCCTTTGCCTTGATGATCTGATTCTTGTAATTTTCATGGACAATGGATTCCTTGGATGCTACGAACCGGGTACCCATCTGGATTCCCTCTGCCCCCAGCATGAAGGCCGCCGCCATGCCTCTGCCATCGGCGATACCTCCGGCTGCGATCACCGGAATCGATACCGCATCCACCACCTGAGGAACCAGCGCCATGGTCGTGGTGGAACCGATATGTCCGCCGCTCTCCATGCCTTCCGCCACTACGGCGTCTGCGCCGGCCCGTTCCATCATCTTCGCCATAGCCACACTGGCCACCACCGGAATGACTTTCACTCCGGCATTCTTCCACAGCTCCATGAATTTTCCCGGGTTTCCAGCACCAGTCGTTACCGCTTTTACCCCTTCTTCCACGACGATCTTCGCTACATCCTCCGCATTGGGATTGAGCAGCATGATATTCACGCCGAAGGGTTTGTCAGTCAGTTCTTTGCATTTACGGATTTCCTCCCGGACAACCTCAGGCGGAGCGGAAGCGGCACCGATGATGCCTAAGCCTCCGGCATTCGATACCGCTGCCGCCAGCTTATGTTCTGCCACCCAGGCCATACCGCCCTGGAAAACGGGATATTCTATTTGTAGAAGTTCCGTGATCTTTGTTTTCATTGTCTTTCTGATCCTTCTCGTCATTCTGCGTTATATTACATATTCTGATGTCGGGGTCAAAAGCCCCCGAATTTGATGCCTGCGGATTCTTGCATTCAGTCAGATATGCCGTTCTTACGCATGCTCCTGAATATATCTGATAACATCACCTACTGTTGCCATATTTTCCAATTCCTCGGAAGGAATGGACACACCATATTCCTCTTCAAACGCCATTACCAGTTCAAACAGATCCAGGGAGTCCACTTCCAGATCCTCCTTGAAACGGGTCGCCTCCGTGATTTCTACATTCTCCTGGTTTAACTGTTCTCTGATGATAGCTGCTACTTTCTCTAACATGTTTTTACTCTCCTTATGCATTTCATTATTGTGTTTCTGATACCTTGCTTTACTACTTTGTCGTCTCCGGCGTGTTCACTTTTCATTCATAAATGTTTGCGACACCGGTCTTATGCTTTCTCCATATTACCGTCGGTAAAATATTTTGACTATCAAAGTATTTAAATGCAATATACTACACAGATGTTGTTCTGTCAACATCTTTTTTTTAAAATTACCGCTGCAAAAGCGTAATTTCCTTGCCAGGTGGTAAATGCCATCGCAAACAATAGAAACTACTAGGTTTTTTCGTTTCTCCCCTTGCCAAACGGTTATTTTTCAGATAAAATAATCTACGTTGTAATCTTTTGGAGACGTATCGAAGTGGTCATAACGGGGCGCACTCGAAATGCGTTAGCCCTCCGGGGCACGTGGGTTCAAATCCCACCGTCTCCGCACATAAAAAGCCGGTAATCTGTCAAAACAGACTATCGGCTTTTAGTTTTAGAAAAATGTGCAAAAAACGTGTTTATTTTCCAGAAAAATGTGTTATGCCTCCCGCAGAATCTGCATGATCGTATCATAATGCTCCGGATCATGCGGGAAGGTGCAGCCCGAGCAATCCTTGATCCGTCTGCCATTTTTCTCGAAATACCTGGGATTCCCGGGGCAGTGCTCCAAGCGGTACATGGGGCAGTAGCAGAACAGGCAGTTGAAGTCTGCAAGTCCCTTGTGGCAGGGGAAATATTTACAATCTTTATTCTCAAAAAAACGATAGGAATTTTCCATTTGCAACACTCACATCCTTCCATAACCTGCAAAGTTTGCGCATTGGCGCAAATTTGCGTGTGAAACATAGAACTTCTTCGCGAAAGAGCCTTTGCTCTGAGTGATTAGAAGTTCTTTTCACACTTTACACTACACTTCTTCCGCCATACACATTCC
This sequence comes from Lachnospiraceae bacterium GAM79, assembly GCA_003584705.1. GTDB lineage: Bacteria > Bacillota > Clostridia > Lachnospirales > Lachnospiraceae > Acetatifactor > Acetatifactor acetigignens. The sequence continues at coordinate 504,143 of AP018536.1, read as the reverse complement.
ATGGGCAATACCCTGCTCCTTCAGCTGTTCCTCCAGCTGGTTCAAGGCATCATCTTCATCTTCTGCAAACACCATCGCCTGATAGACTTCCTCCGGTCCTTCCGGTGCCAGTGCTGTCACCTCATACATCTGCATGGCAATTACCTCTTTCTTCCTCAAAATACGCATTCACCCTTCTCTTTATTTTATACCCGTTTCCCCGTTTTTTTGCAAGCGAAAAGCGCCACTCCGGGGAAGAGTGCCGCTTTTCAGGAGAGATTTATGTATTGAATGTTGCTGGCGAAATATTAACCCTTGACGCTTCCCATTGCCACGCCCTGGACAATGTACTTGGAAAGGAACAGGTATACGATGATAACAGGGAAGATAGAGAATGCAATCGTTACATACACCTGACCCATATCAAACTTCAGGAAGTCTGCGGAACGCAGCTGAGCGATCAGGATAGGTAATGTCTTCATCTTGTCATCATGCAGAACCAGTGCCGGTGTGAAGTAGTTATTCCAGTTCGCTACGAAAGTGAAGATCGCCTGCACTGCGATTGCCGGCTTCATCAGCGGCAATACGATGGAATTAAATGTACGGAACTCACCGGAACCATCGATTCTGGCTGCCTCTACCAGAGACAGGGGCAATGCACTTTCCATGTACTGCTTCATATAGAAGAAAGTAGCAGGTGCTGCGATTGCCGGGATGATCAGGGGGATAAAGTTATCCTCCAGCTTCATATCAGCTACCAACTGGATAAATCCGAGTGCGGTAACCTGGGTAGGAATGGTCATGATTGCCAGGATAAAGGTAAACATGAACTTCTTTAACTTAAAATCATATACATGAATCGCATATGCGGTCATGGTAGAGAAGTAGGTACACAACACTGCACTGCAGGTTGCTACGATCAAACTGTTGATCATGCCTCTGACTACCGGCAGGGTTCCTGCCATGACGCCCTTCCAGTTCTGGATCAGATGTGTGCTGGGCAGCAGGGTAAATCCCTGTGTCAGCTCACCTTTGGATCTGGTTGCATTTACAAACAGTATATAGAACCAGAACAGGCAGAGAAAACTCATAATAACCAGTACGATATATGCAAGTGCTCTTCTGGCATGAATGCCCAGACCTTTTTTTGTCTCGTTTGTTTCTACGCTCAACATTTCTGCCACCTCCTACTTATCCTGTTTGCCGTTCGAGAACTTAAATACGATCAAGCTCAGGATACCTGTGATAATGAACAACATTACAGACAACGCACCACTCATTCCGTAGTTCTTACTGTACAAATGGTTGTTCAGGTACATGATCAGGGTCATGCTGGATCTCATAGGATCGCCCTTACCGTTGGTCAGAATCTGAGGTACATCGAACATCTGCAGACCACCGATCAGGGATGTGATCATTACGTAGATCAGAATCGGCTTCAACAAAGGTAATGTAATCTTGAAGAATACCTGGGTAGAGGTTGCTCCGTCTACCTCGGCTGCCTCGAAGAGGGAAGTATCGATACCCATCATACCTGCCATCAGGAGGATCGTTGTATTACCAAACCACATCAGGAAGTTCATCAATGCTACCAGACCTCTGGTACTCCATACGTTTGTAAGGAACTGATATGGCTCTTTTAAGACTCCGATCTGCATCAGCATTTCATTGATAGGACCACCATCAGAGAACAGCGTGAAGAACAACATTGCAAATGCGGAAGCCATGATCAGGTTCGGCAGATAGATAACTGTCTTGAAGAATCTCTGTCCCTTTAATCTAAGGCTGGGATCCGAGAACCATGCACCCAGAAGCAGAGATATGATGATCTGCGGTACAAATCCCAGTACCCACATGATCAATGTATTCTTGGTGTACATCCACAGGTCCGGATTGGACAACATCTTTGCATAGTTACCAAATCCGATGAAATTCGGTCCGATCTGTGTCAGTCCGGAACGGTAATTCTCAAAAAAGCTGTAATAAAATGTCCGGAACAACGGGATCAACTGGAATAATACATACACTGCCACAAAGGGGATCAGGAAAATATAACCCCACTTATTATAGCGTACCACCTTTCCGCGTTTTACCTTTGCCATAATGATTCCTCCCTTTTGCCGTCATACTCTCTTAGCGACTTTACGTTTTTTCGTGCCATCTTTTTTCCGATAAGGCTCGCAGCAGCTCTCTTCTTTTTGTTCTTAATTATCTTCTTCCGAAAAAAGCTTCTGCCAACCGGGAATTTTGAGAGAAAAACCGTGCCTACCTGACCAGCCAGGCAGGCACGGTTCTCAATTCCTTATTGTTTCGCTATTCGCTTATCGTTTCAGATTAGTGAGTAAGCTCAGGATACTTCTCTTCAACACCCTTGTAGAACAGATCCAGTGCATCATCCAGAGAAGCCTTGCCATCGAAGTAGTTCTTCATAGCATGCTGGAACTCTTCGTTACATCCCTGATCATATGCAGACAGGTTGCTCAGATCGATCTTCTCAGCGCCTGCGCAGAACATAGCCAGAGGGTTCTGTCCGCCCAGTACCTTGCTCTGATAAGAGGTATCTGCTGCCATAGCTTCCATAGCGGGTTTGTTGTTTACGAAATCATCATCAGCTACAACGATCTCTTTCATGATGTCTTCATCAGCGGTCATCTTCAGGATGATATCCTTAACCAGAGAAGCGTTGTCAGTTCCGGTAGCACCGCAGATCCAAGTACCGCCCCAGAAGAAGCCCTGAGGTCCTTCAGTAGCGCCCCAGCCACCCTGGTTTGCGATAGATCCATCGGTATCAGCTGCCATGGAGAAGTTGATCAACCAAGCGGGTCCAAAGTAGCAGAATACTTTGCCATCGGGATAGAAGCCTTTGCTCCAGTCATCCGACCACAGGTCGAAGGTACCGGTTTCCTTAGCGTCAACCATCTTCTTGGAGTCATCAACCCACTTCATCAGGTTGTCATCGATTACGATCTTGCCATCCTGTACCCATTTACCGGATACGTTGTTGGAGTATACACGATAAGTATCGTTTACGGAAGATACCATGTTGTAACCGCCTGCTTTCATCTTCTCAGCGGTTGCGGTAAAGGTATCCCAATCAGATACAGACTTCTGAACCTCTGCAGGATCATCGGTTCCCAGAACAGCCTTAGCAGCTTCACGGTTGTAGATCAGAACGCCGGGGCAGCCTTGCCATGAAACACCCTTCAGATTGCCGTTGGAGTCGGTAACAACATCCTTGGTGTACTGATACTGGTTAGCCAGATCTGCATCGGTGATGCCCAGATCCTTAACAGGCATTGTGTAGTCGGTATCAACATATTTCAATGCGTAGTCAGCCTCAATCAGGAACAGGTCAATCTTGTCATCAGCTGCTGCATCAGCCTGCTTTAACAGTGTTTCATCCAGATTGTTCTGATAAGCGTTGTCATCAGAAGGAGTGATGTTCCACTTTACAGTGATGTCACCGATCTTACCGGTGGTTCCGTCTACTTCTTCATATCCGGGATAATGATCTGTCAGACGGCTCTTGAACTCCTCGTTCCAGCAGTAGATGTTGAAGACTTTGCCTTCCTCTGCTGCTGCAGGCTCTGCTGCCTCGGTGGATGCAGGCGCCTCGGTCTTAGCTTCGGTGGAAGCTGCGGGTGCCGCATCGGTGGATGCTGCAGGAGCTTCATTGCTGCTGCCACAACCTACCAGCATGCTGGCAAGCATAGCAGTTGTAAGTAAAGCACTAAGTACTTTTTTCTTCATGTTTGTTTCCTCCCATTTTTTGTTGAATGTTTGTTGTAAGTGTTTGTTGCATTTATATTCATATGTCGGCGGTTGCGTCGCTTCCATATAAATGCCTGATTAATTGTCTGTCGGAATTCTGGCCACCGACTTGCCTTCAGCAACTTTCCCGGGTACGATGACCTGTTCTATGATGGTGGTCTTGGGTCTCTCAATGAGACTGATCAGTTCTCTGGCTGCCAGGCATCCGATCTGTTCTGTGTCCTGTTGGACTGTGGTCAGTCTGGGCTCTAACTGCCTTGCTGCCTGTATGCCATCATAGCCTGCTACCGAGATATCTTCAGGGATCTGTAATCCTCTCTGTCTGATAGCGTTGATGCCTCCGAAAGAAGCAAAGTCATCCGGATAGATGATGCATGTCGGCGGATCCGGCAGATCCAGCAGTTCGTTGGTGACCCGGTAGGTGGTCGTCGTATCTCTGTAGGCTGCTTCCCGAATGTACTCATCCGGGATTTCCAGTCCCAGGCGTTCTGCCGTCCGGTAGAAGCTGGATAATCGTCCCGAGGTAACTGCCGACATCGCTCCGTGGATATAAGCGATCTTCCGATGGCCTCTGCTGTAGATGTACTCTAACAGCTCCTTCATGCCTGTCACATTGTCCGACATGATTGCGATACGATTGTTGAACAGGTAGTCGATGGTGACCACCGGGATGGAACTCTGTACCAGTTCGATGACTTCGGGATCCCCGAAATCAATACAGGCGAGCACCACTCCGTCAAAGCCTCTGTACCTGCTGTGTTCCAGGTAGGACATCCGATCCGGTCGGTTCTTGCAGCTATTAATGAATGTAATGTCGTAACCGCTCTTCTCTGCCGTCCTCTTGAAACTGTCCAGCACACTGGAAAAGTAATCGTGGGTAAGACCGCTTCTGGCCTCGTCTGCGAAGAGAACTCCGATGCCGTAGGTCCGGTTCGTCTTCAAAGCTCTTGCGGAAAGGTTCGGGGAATAACCCATCTCCTTTGCTACCCGTCTGATATTTGCTTTTGTTTCTTCTCCAATGTCCTTGTGGTCGTTCAATGCCTTGCTGACAGTTGCAACGGAGACTCCACAAATCTTGGAAATGTCTTTCAGTGATGCCATATCTTTCTCCTGTTCCATGTCTTCGTCATTCCGTCCGACCTGTTTTGTAACTTAATCGTTTTCGTAGTTTTAATATATAACACCTTTGAGCATTTTGCAATACTTTTTTGCAGTTTTTTTCAAAAAAGTATCCACTTTGTCTATAATTAACAATTTCAGATAGGCTGTTTTGTACATTTGGCTTGTACATAGATTGTGTTTCTTCTATATAAAGGCAAAGTGTGCGATAACGTTTGCTATTATTTTGTTTCGTAAAACCGGTGTTTCGAAGGTTCTTTCATTTTGTATCTTCTGCCCATGTTTCCCCACTGTTTTTGTATACATTGCGCATTTTACGGGCTTTTTCAAGATTCGTATTGCATTTTTCCCTTTGCTTCTGTATAATACAAATCAGAAATCCGGAGCACTTAATCGTTTACTTAACATTAAGCACTCCGCAACGAAAAAGCAAACACTCAGTATACAATAATATGAAAGAAGGAGATTTTCTTATGAAGTATGGTCATTTTGATGATGTGCATCAGGAATATGTCATCACCACTCCCAAGACTCCGCTTCCCTGGATCAACTACCTGGGCTGCAATGAGTTTTTCAGTCTGATATCCAACACCTGCGGCGGATATACTTTCTATAAAGATGCAAAGCTGCTGCGTCTGACCCGTTATCGTTATAATAACGTACCGGCCGACATCAACGGTAAATATCTGTACATTAAGGACGGGGACACCGTATGGAACCCTGGCTGGCAGCCCACGAAGACCGAGCTGGATTCTTACGAGTGCCGTCACGGTATCGGTTACAGCCGATTCACCTCTTCCAAAAACGGTGTCAAGGCTTCCGTGCTCTCCTTCGTTCCTCTGAACGATAATTGCGAGATCTCCCAGCTGACCCTGACCAACGGTAGCTCCGAGGACAAGAAGCTGTCCGTATTCTCTTATGTAGAGTGGTGTCTGTGGAACGCTGACGATGATATGAAGAACTTCCAGCGTAACTTAAGCACCGGTGAGGTCGAGGTACAGGATTCCACCATTTATCACAAGACCGAGTACCGTGAGCGTCGTAATCATTATGCGATCTATTCCGTAAATACGAAGATTGATGGTTTCGATACCAGCAGAGATGCTTTCCTGGGTGCTTACAGGGGGGCTGATTCTCCCGAAGCTGTAGAGAACGGCAAGTGCACGAATTCCATGGCAAGCGGCTGGTCTCCCATCGCTTCCCATCAGATCAACGTGGATCTGGCAGCCGGTGAGACCAAGACCTTTATCTTCGTTCTGGGCTACATCGAGAACCCCGAAGACGAGAAATGGGAATCCTACGGTGTGATCAACAAGACCCGTGCCAAAGAAATGCTGGCAAAATACCAGACCGATGCACAGGTAGATGAGGCTTTTGCAGCATTACAGGCTTACTGGAAACAGCTGCTGGCACGCTACACGGTAGATTCCGCTGACGAGAAAGTCAACCGTATGGTCAACACCTGGAACCAGTATCAGTGTATGGTTACTTTCAACATGTCCCGTTCCGCTTCCTATTACGAATCCGGAATCGGCCGTGGTATGGGTTTCCGTGATTCCTGTCAGGATCTGCTCGGTTTCGTACATCTGATTCCGGACCGTGCAAGAGAGCGTATCATTGATATCGCTTCCACCCAGTTCCAGGACGGCAGTGCTTACCATCAGTACCAGCCTCTGACCAAGAAAGGCAACTCCGATATCGGCAGTGGCTTCAATGATGATCCTCTGTGGCTCATTGCAGGTACCAGTGCTTATGTAAGAGAGACCGGCGATACCTCCATCCTGACCCAGATGGTTCCTTTTGACAACGATATGAGCGTAGCTGCTCCTCTGATGGATCACTTAAAACGCTCCTTAGACTATATCATCAACCACAAAGGCCCTCACAATCTGCCTCTGATCGGCCGTGCTGACTGGAATGACTGTCTGAACCTGAACTGCTTCTCCGCTCATCCCGGAGAATCTTTCCAGACCTTCGGTCCCAGTGAAGGACCCGTTGCAGAATCCGTATTCATTGCCGGTATGTTCGTAAAATACGGCGAAGAATATGCTCAGCTGTGCGAGCTGATGGGTGACGATACCGAAGCAGCCCGCGCACGTAAGGAAGTACAGGCAATGTACGATGCGATCCTGAAGGATGGTTGGGACGGCGATTGGTTCGTACGTGCTTACGATGCTTACAGCCACAAAGTAGGTTCCAGGGAATGCCGCGAAGGTCAGATCTACATCGAGCCTCAAGGCTTCTGCGTACTGGCCGGTGTCGGTGTGAAGGAAGGACTTGCCGAAAAGGCATTGAATTCTGTAAAAGAGAGACTGGATACCAAGTATGGTGTCATGATCTTACAACCTGCATACACGGAGTATCACCTCGAACTTGGTGAAGTATCCTCTTATCCCCCCGGATATAAGGAGAATGCCGGTATCTTCTGCCACAACAATCCCTGGGTATCCATCGCAGAGACCGTTCTGGGCAGAGGTGACAGAGCTTTCGAGATCTACCGCAAGACCTGTCCCGCATACATTGAGGATATCAGTGAGATCCATCGTACCGAGCCTTATGTATATTCCCAGATGGTAGCCGGTAAGGATGCAAAATTCCACGGCGAGGCAAAGAACAGCTGGCTGACCGGTACTGCTGCATGGACTTTCGTAAATATCTCCCAATACATACTGGGTGTATATCCCACTCATCAGGGATTGTCCGTAGATCCTTGTATTCCCAAGGGCTTCGGTGATTTCTCCATCACCCGTAAGTTCCGTGAGGGCACCTATCACATTCAGGTAAAGAACCCTCAGAACGTGGAAAAGGGTGTCGTATCCATGACCGTGGACGGCAAGGCAGTAGACGGACACATCATTCCTTACGAAAAGGGCAAGGAAGCATACGATGTAGTCATTACCATGGGTTAACAGTTCTAATAAACATAGTTTAAAACGATTTCTATCCTCCTTAAACCCCCGGCAGTTGTTGTAGCTGCCGGGGGTTTGCATTGGATATTCGTAGTTTGCGCTACAACATCTACACCATAAGGACAAGCAGGCCGTAAGCAGACGTCGGTACTTATTGACCGTATTGGGGTCAATTATGTACCGCTACGTTCTGCGCCAGAGCGAGAGCGTGCCTGCGGTTCTTATGGTGTAGATATTGTGGACGTTTTTGCGGCTTCCTTCCGGGACTCGATCACGTGCCGGATGGCTGTCAAATGATATTATTTTCTCCATTTTTCTGAAGCAGCTTCCGGTATGTGGCATCCATTCCCAGTGCTCCCAAGGGTGCCGTAATCAGGATCGCCAGCACCGCCACAGACAGCACGACCTTGCCACAGGGCAATCCCATGGCCAGGGGCGTGGAACCGATGGCGGCCTGCACCGTAGCCTTCGGTAAATAAGCGATCATGCAGAACAGACGCTCCTTCTTATTCAGATTCGTTCCTAACAGGCACAGTGTCACACCAATGGAGCGGAATATCAATGCCAACAGGATCATTCCTATGGCTGCCAGTCCAGCTTCCATAGTATAGCGGATATCCACTGCCGCGCCCACCAGCACGAACAGCACTACCTCCGCTGCCAGCCACAGCTTGCCGAACTTCTCAGACAATCTGCCGGTCACTTCTTTCGGTGCCCGCATTTTCAATGCGCAGGCCATGCTCACTACTGCCAACAGTCCGGAAAAGGCCACGGTTCCCTTTAACAGCGTTTCCAAAGCCATTAATAAGAAGGACAAACCCATGATGATAATAACTTTCATGCTGTTGCGCACATAACTGCCCTTTCGGTACAACAGTTCAAAAAGCTGCCCCAGTAGCCAACCCACCAATGCACCGAACAACACACCCGTCAGGATCGATACCGGGATATTCACAAAATCCAGGGCATTGACCTGTCCACCCTGTGCCATTCCAACAAAAGTGGAAAACAATACTATGACATAGATGTCATCACAGGAAGCCCCAGCCAGAATCATCTGCGGAATGCTTTTCTCCGTACCATAGCTGTTCTCCATGAGATGCACCATCCGTGGCACCACCACTGCCGGTGACACTGCTGCCAGAACTGCTCCCATAACTGCCGCATCCACGCGGCTGATGTTAAGGATCATGGGCGCAAATATCACAAAAGCCAACAGTTCGCAAGTGGCAGGAACACAAGCCAGCATGACTGCGGAGCGGCCCACTTTTTTCAGATCCTTCAGATCCAATGATAATCCGGCCTTCAATAAAATGATGATCAGCGCGATCTGCCGCAGTTCTGATGAGATATTCAGGATTGACACATCCAGCAGATCCAACACATAAGGCCCCAGAATAATACCCGTAAGCAGCATTCCGATAATACGGGGCAGGTGAATCCTCTGGCAGACCGCCGCCATGAGTAATCCCAGTAAAAAGATCAGTCCCAGTGATGTAAGCATAAAAATTCCTCCGTTTTCTCGCAGCAGGACATTTTGAATTCCAACAAAAAGGCTGGTGTCCCCTGCATATTCTGCAGAAGTCATCAGCCAAATCGAATTCGTATGTTCAAATTCCGGCGGTTCGAAGCCTGTGCTTCCGGGAGAACCTCATTCCCGATGTTCTTATTATATACACGGTGCCCGCCCATGTAAAGGCCCATATTTTGCAAATATACCCGCCAGCATCCTGTACTCCATTAAAAAATATCTGCTGTGAGATCATCCCCGAAGTCTGCTGCCGGAATCTCAAAGTCAACAATTCCAACTGCATAGGACTGTAATACATACTGGCCGGATTCAAATACAAAGCCATCCTCTGTAATGTAGAATGTAGGGTCTGCGGGGCCATTATCCGTACCTGCAATGTCCGGCCCATAAATTTCCTGATAGATAGCATTCAAATCTTCCGTACCATCCAACACCACCAGTTTGATACTCTTCTCGTAATCGTTAAAGAAGCAGTCCTCCTTTGCCTGCATTTCCGCTGCCTTTGCTGTCACCAGTTCCAGTGCTTTGTCGCGGAATCCGCTCCCCAGACTGTCAAAAGTAATTCTCTCTCCGGTCTGCGTATAATAGTTCATATAGTACAAAGTATACCATCCATGAGCCCCCTGATCATACCCTTCCAGCCCCCACGACAGGCTGATCACCTTATCATCCGCGCGGATCACACGGAAAGTAAGATCCTCATAGCTCTGCTCATACACCGGCATATCCTCATAAAGTGTACCAAACTCCCCGTTCTCGATTCCTTCTACAAAACTGTCTACATATTCATCCAGCTCTTTCTGAATCTTCATCTGCACCGTCTCATTGCCCGGAATCGTCACTGTAACTGTTGGATAGTAATAGGTATAACTTCTGGTCTTGTCTTCGGGATCACTGCTACCCTCGTGATCCTCTGTGGTAAACTGCACCCATTCACTTCCCTGTATTTCACTCTGGCCTTCTGTCGGTTCCGTCTGTGTGGACACTTCCGCAGTCTCCTCAGTCCCGGCCGTCGTCTCTTCCGTCGTCTGACCGCTCTGTGTCTCCTTGATGCTGTCTATAACTGTCTCCATCTCCGGATCCGTCACCATCTCCCGGTTTCCGCAGGATGTAAAACCTAACAGTGCTCCCGCAAATACTGCTGCAAAAAATATTTTTTTCATAATCCTCGCCTCCTGATGCCAGTATATCTGCCGATTGCATCATATCTGCATCATTTTTATAATTTTTCTCGATTTCACTTTTTAAATATGATAGACAATTCCCATATTTTGAGCTATAGTAAAGCCAAATCTAAGTATGATTAAAAATAACAATACACATACTATAAAAATCAACCCGAGGAGGACTGTTATGAAAATATTATTTTATGATACCAAAAGCTATGATAAAGAATCTTTCGAGGCAACTCTGAAAAAATTTCCCGGCATCCAGATTGATTACATCCGGTCGGATCTGGATCCCCGTACTGCTGCTCTGGCTGACGGCTTCGATGCCGTCTGTGCTTTCGTCAGCTCCAATGTGAGCGAAGCCACATTAAAAATTCTCCACGAAAAAGGTGTCCGCCTGGTCCTGCTGCGTTGCGCAGGATACAACAACGTGGATCTGGAAAAGGCAGCTGCATATGACATATGTGTCATGCGCGTCCCCGGTTATTCTCCGGAAGCTGTCGCAGAGCATGCCATGGCTCTGGCTCTGGCCTGCAATCGCCGCTTATACAAAGCCTATAACAAGGTCCGGGAAAATGATTTCAGCCTCGCCGGACTCATGGGCTTCAATTTCTATGGTAAGATTGCCGGAATCATCGGAACCGGCCGGATCGGTGCAGCTATGTGCCGGATCTGTAACGGTTTCGGCATGAAAGTCATCGCCTACGATGTCTACGAGAACCCGGATCTGAAAGATTTCGTCACCTATGTGACCTTAGACGAATTACTGGCGCAAAGTGATCTGATCTCCCTTCACTGCCCGCTGATGGATTCCACCTACCACCTGATCCAGCTTGACACCATCAAGAAAATGAAGGATGGCGTCATTCTGGTAAACACTTCCCGGGGTGCTCTGGTCAAGACCGAGGATCTTATCGAGGGCATCCGCCTGCACAAGTTCGCCGGGGTCGGTCTGGATGTCTATGAAGAAGAGACGAAAAACGTCTTCGAGGATCGTTCCGATGAGATTCTGGAGCATTCTACCACCGCAAGGCTTTTGTCCTTCCCCAATGTCATGATCACATCCCATCAGGGATTTTTCACAAAAGAAGCACTGGAAGCCATTGCAGAGACTACCTTGCAGAATGCTCTGGATTTCGAAAGTGGAAAGAAGAGCCCCAATCAGGTGCAATAAAATATTTCCAATCGAGTAGGCTGACTCATCGTATACACAAAAAACGGATGGCCCTCCCAAGCCATCCGTTTTCTCGTTTTTCAGTTTCCCGTCTTGTCCTTTTTCTCTATCTCTTACAGTTTTTACGATCAGTCCAGATTCAGTTTCTGACCAACTCTGATCACATTCTGGTTTGTAATCTGTACATTTCTGCGAAGCAACTGTGCCAGAGTCATGTGATTTCTCTTAGCGATCCTGGAAAGCGTATCACCACTCTTTACCGTATAACCGCCCTCTGTATACCAGATGCTCTCGGAAGGTCTGCGGTCAGTAACAGTTACCAGATAATTGCCGCCGCGCTTCAATGCGAACATGGACTGTCCGGTGGAAGTTATGGTAAAGGATCCGCAATACTCCAGGCGTCCCTTCTCTGTATTATAGCGATACAGGTTTGCACTCTTGCCGGAATTGTCCTTGCCTACATTTACATGAATGTTGACATTCACTCCGAAGCTGCCGGTATCTCTGATACCCAGCTGTCTGTTCACGGTTCCGGACTTTGCGGATACCACATTTGCCGGGATTGTGTTGCTCGTCTGGTCTACTGTCAGATCAATATTCTGAATCTTTGACAGATCTTTATTCTTCAGATCCTGTCCACTGATGCTCAGTGCCACACCGTTTCCGCTGTGGAATGCCACCGTCAGCTTCGTACCTTTAATGGTATTCAGTACATTCTGAGGCACCTTGACTTCACCGCTGCATACAAAGTTCATGTTGACACTTGCAATAGCAGGATTTTTCATCATCTCTGCCACCTTATCCTGTACAGAGTTGCTTACATCCGTCCAGTCTACTGCAGGTGCTGCAGAGGAACCGCTGTTGTCATCATCATCGTCATCGTCATCATCGTTGTTCACCACATCTGCCGCTACCGTAAATACAGCAGAAGGGGTTCCGGTCATTCTGGCTCCAACACCTTCCGGTACTGCGGAAGTCACTGCCAGGAAACCGTTCATATTGATGGTACCGTCCGTATTTCTGCGAATGCCTCCGTGGATTGCACTGTTCATATCCATGTTCTGGAACCATTCTGCTGTAGCTGCTATTCCTTCACTGTTGGTAGAGTTTTCGCCTCTCCAATAATAGTTCATTGCATTTTCGTAGGCACTGGTCTCCTGAGTTCCTTTCGGTTTGAACTGTTCTGTAACCGTCTGCCCTGCTGCATTGCTGCTATCCTTAAAGGACAGGATTCCTTTTGCCATAAATGCAGTATTCTTTGCGTCATTTGTATAGAATGCCACGTTAAAGGACTCATTGTTATAACTGGTAGAAGAATATGCCTCAATATCCGGACAGCTGTTGGAATCAATACCCTTTGCCTTATTGCCGAATGATACACTGTTGCGCAAAATATGATGTCCGCTGATGCTGGAACCACCCATCTTAAAACCGTTACCGTTACCGGCATCTACTTCCTGTCCGTTCTCATCCAGTACATAACCGTTCTTGAATGCCACGCAGTTCTGAATGACCACCTGACCGATAGCTCCGGTCTCTATCTTGGCGAACAGATCCCAACCGTCATCGGCATTGTATGCTGCAATACATCCATCAAATACATTACCCTCACCAATCGTCAGCTTAGCTGCAAATCCGTCTGCATCCTCATATCCCGCATCTGCGTTCAGATATGAAGTACAGTTCAGGATCAGGTTATAGGAAGGCCAGTCGCTTCTTCCGTCTGTGCTCTTGTAACGGCTGATCTGAATACCAGTATTGCCATTTCTATATGCCATAATATCATCCAGTGTATTGTGACTGCCGGATACCTGAATACCCTTGAGGGAATTAGCAGAACCTGTTACATCAAATCCCTGGAAATACCAGTAATCACCTGCCAGGATCATACCTGCACATTTTCTCTGGAAATTCAGTACCGGACGAGAAGTGCTGTCCGGATCGGCAATCATATAGATTCTGGCATCTGTAGTTCCACTGACACCTCTGTCTATCGTCACCGTCTTATCCAGTGCATAAGTACCGCCCTTCAACACGATCATCTGGCCCGGAGCCACGCTCTTCACTGCGGTATAAATATCCACAGGATCACTGTTGGTACCGCTTCCCGTACTTCTTCCCTCAGGAGCAGCATAAATAACCGTTCTACCCTTTACATTATAATTTACTGTAAAGTCAAATGTTACTGTATCATAGCTACTCAACAGAGAATACTCTGAAGGTCTGTAATCCGCATTCGGGGTAAACTCTACATGGAAAACGTTGCTTCCGCTTTTCAGTGTCGTATGGGTATATACCTTGGTATTTGCCTTTACACCCGCATCTGACAATACGGTTTCATTGTCACTGTTGGTAATTTTCAATGTTCCGTCCGCATTGCCGTAATATACCAGTTCGTAATCCGCACTGTTGGCTACAGAAGCAGAATCAATCGTATAATTCGGTGTTACATAAGTGACCGGTCTGGATTCTGCCGGAGCATCTTTGGCCGGATCGATTGTTGTCAGCACTGCATTGGCAACGCTGATGGTTGCAGTTCTGGAAGCGAAGAAACCTACATAGATGTTCTCTGCATCCAATCTGGTCAGTTCGTCTCCGTCTTTGCCGTGATAGTATTTATTGGTTACGGTCTCACCGGTTTCCACATTGGTATAGCTCAGGAAATAACCGGTATTGTTTCTCTGCAAAATCATGTGGAAAGTGGTCTGCACGTTCAGATCCGTAATATCCTTCACAGCTTCTGCAGAATTGGTATATTTGCCTACTATGTTATAAGTTCCCGCGCCGTTTCCGCTGTTTGCAGCACTGGTCTCCAGAGTAGTCATGGTAGACCGGAAGCCCTGATCTGTAGGACTGTCGTTCATATTTTCCGGTGTTACACCTATTTTTTCCTGGGAACCGATACCAAGTTTCATGGTGTATTTGTCTCCGGCATCAGATACCTTGCCTTCTGTGGCATCCCAGAGATATTCCACCTTTGTAGCACTCAGCATATAGGAATTGTTCCAGAAAATACCGGAATCTCCATTCTCACCCACACGGTCAGCTGCCATAAGGCCAAAGCCTTCCTGTCCGTTGGTGTATGTCCATTCGTCCACCGTAATATCTGCAGATAACGTAAAGTTCTCTGTTGCCGGATCAATCGTGGTGTAGTAGAATGCCAGACCATCCGTTGAAGCTGCTACCAGCTTTCCTTTGCTGTTCTTCTCCCAGATCTTCAAATCACCTGTATCCAGGCTTCCACTATAACCGTTATTCGCTGTTTTGTTGTCAACGCCCTGACCAAATGCTGCAAAATTCCAGGTCTTCACTGCATCTTCAGTGATTGTCAGTTTTACTTCCGCCGGAGTGGATACATTTTCTCCTCTGACTGCAGCTACCTGAAATGTATATTCCTGACCTACCGTCAATCCTTTGATCGTCTGAGCCAATGCAGTCACTCCTTCTTCAACAACCGTGCCGTCCACAGATACCTTGTAGCTCTCTGCTTCGGCAACTGCCTGCCAGGTCAGTTTCACATTGCCGTGTCCCTTATTCTCAGCATTTAAGCCCTTCGGCGTTGCCATAGGTAATACAAATTCTATTGATGTTGTCTTATTACTTGCTTTTGTATTCTCGCCTTCTCCTATCAGTTTTGCTTCAAAGCTGTAAGTGCCGGACGCTGTAGGCTGGAACTCTGCATTTCCAGAGGTTCCCTGTGCAGTAACGGATTTTGTCTCCACCGCATTACCATCAGCATCATACATCGTCACTTCCAAAGATTTTGCATAGATTCCACCGATCTGTGCAGTGTACGGAACGGTGATGGTTCCGTCCTTGACAAAAGGTGTTCCCAGAACGGGAGCTGCTATGTCATCCCAGCTTACGGAAGATCTGTAATCTACGGTCAGAGCATAGATCATAATCTTACTACCACTTGCATATAAATAATAAGTGCCCCCTTTTTCCACCTCATAAGTTTTGGCAATCAGGTCTGCTCCCGCCTTAAAGGTCTCAATCCCTTGGGGCTTGCCATCTACATCCTGCAAAAAATAAATATCTTTGCCTTTTGCTTTAAATACAACTTTGATTCTGCCATCTTTTTCCGCCTCCAGTCTTACTGCAGCACCACTGGTAGGAATTTTTCCTTTGTTCGGGTTAGGCGAATTATCTCCCTGTACACATCCTGTATACTTTACCCCATCTAAACTAGCTGAACCAGATTTAAAACTCATAGTTTCAAGTACAGAAATTCCGCCATCATACGTTGTTCCTGCTGTCAGACCCTTGCTCAGATCCAATTCATACAGGTCTTTTTCCGTTCCACTCTGCGCAGCAGCCATTGCTGCATTCGCATCCTGTGTTGTCGAAGTTGCCGCAATACCTTCTTCCTCTCCCAACACTTCTCTGGCTCTTTCCGCATTTCCGTCAGAAACCGTCTCACTTACCTGTTCTACCACAGGTTCCGTTTCCTCTGCCTGTACAGAGATGGGGCTGATTCCCATTCCCGACAGCACCATGGCTCCCGCAAGAAGCAATGCCATCAGTCGTTTTCTCTCTTTTCTTCCTCTCCTGCCTAACATTCCCATACCTCCACTTAGCATGTGTTATAAACGATTATATTTGTAAGCTCTTACAACACTATGTACTATATATTAGCACTATCGCTTCACATTAGTAAACCATTTTTGTGTATTTTGAATATTTTTGGAAGTTATTCATATATTTTTTGAGTAATTTTTAGCTAATATTTTTGCGCAACATTTATTTTTTATAAAATATGCACATTTTCTCATGAAATGTCTATTTAGGAAGAGTAAGCGTTTACATTTTCCTTCTGCATTCATTTCCCATAGCCGCAATATCTCTTGCCAAAAGTTATATAAACTTATATAATAATTACAAAGTTATATACACTTATATAAAGTTATATAAGATTTTAAAAGTTATATAAACTTATATAAGAAAAGGAGGTTTTCATTATGAGTGCCAATCCGTTTACGTTATCTTTTGGAAAAAAACCATTGCAATATATCTCCCGTCTCACGGAAACAAACCAAATTCTGGAAAGCTTTTGTGCCGAGATTCCATCCAATCAGATCTACATGATCACCGGTGTCCGTGGCTCTGGCAAGACTGTAATGATGACAAATATTGCTTCGGAATTACGAAAAAGAGAAGACTGGATCGTTGTGGAACTGAATCCTACCAGAGATTTACTGCAAAGTCTTGCTGCAAAAATCTACAGCATTCCCGAATTACACACGCTGTTCATTAATGCAAAACTTGACTTTTCTGCTTTTGGTCTGGGAGTATCCATTGAAAACGCTGCTCCGGTCACGGATATCGAAAACGCTCTGGAACTCATGTTGAAATATATCCAGAAAAGTGAAAAAAGGTTGCTGATCAGCGTTGATGAAGTGACGAATTCCGAATATATCCGAATCTTTGCAAGCTCCTTTCAGATTTTTTTACGAAACGACTATCCCATCTTTTTACTGATGACGGGATTATATGAAAATATTTATAATCTTCAAAATGATAAAGTACTGACCTTTTTATACCGTGCACCCAAATTAATCCTGGAGCCACTCAATTATACCGCTATCCGCAAACAATATATGGATATCTTTTCTCTGGATATAGATGCTGCCGGAGAACTGGCTTCACTGACCAAAGGCTATCCTTTTGCCTTTCAGGTACTTGGTTATCTCTACTGGGAAAATCGCGATAAAAAGACTTTGGAACAGATTTTGCCAGAATATGACCAATATCTGGATGAATATGTATACAGTAAAATATGGTCGGAATTATCCGATCTGGATAAAAAAATCGTAACTGAAATGTCTCTCAGCGGAGAGACTCAGGTAAAAGCTCTCCGTGAGCGATTAGATATGAAATCTGAACTTTTCTCTGTCTATCGTGAGCGTTTAAAGAGAAAAGGTGTCATTATTTCCAAAGAATACGGGAAAGTCACGCTGGCCTTACCTCGCTTTGATGAGTTTGTAAAAATACAACAGCTTATGTAGCTGGGAGGCACAGCGTCTATTCCACGCCCCGCAGGATAACTTTCCCCACATATTTCCGGGCCAGTTCCTCCATCTGTTCCAGTTCCTCTCTGGAAAATGCGCCGAACGGATCTACACCGCCCGGTTTCACATCGTCACATTCCGCTGTCTGTATCATCCGGTACAGGCAGTTTTCATTCTCTTCGTAATTCTGAAGATAATACGCAGGGCATCCCGCGATCCATTTACCGATTTTCTCAAATTCCGCCACGGTATGAATTCCCTTTACCACGGTAGTGCGGAATTCATAGGGGATGCCACTGCTTTTCAGGACGCCGATACTCTCCTCGATGCGGGAGATATCTATATGCGGCAGTCCCGCCGCCCGAGCATAATTATCCCTGGAAGCCTTAATATCCATCGCCACATAATCAATCAGGTGCTCCTGCAACAATTCCCACAATACCCCCGGCATATAGCCATTGGTATCCAGCTTGATCGAATATCCGAGTTCCTTGATCTTGCGTAAAAAATCCTTCAGATCCTTTTGCAGAGTCGGCTCTCCGCCGGTGACGCAGACCCCCTGGAGAATCCCCTGCCTTTTTTTCAGGTAAGAGAGTACTTCTTCCTCCGGAATGAGCGGCTGGCAGCCGGGATCCAGCACCAGTTCCCCGTTGTGACAAAACGGACAGCGAAAATTGCAGCCCCCTGTAAAAACAGTGGCTGCAATATGTTCCGGATAATCTAATAAAGTTGTCTTGTTAAAACCATGTATCTGCATAGTTTAAGTCCTCGGCATCGTAGAATCCCGCACCACCAGTTCTCCGTCGAACACGCAGTGCTGGTGCTTCGCCTTTTTCCCAATGATGTCGAACAGGATCCGGGCCGTCTCTCTCGCCATGCTGTCCACCGGCTGCTTTAAAGTCGTCAAGGACGGGATAACATATTTCCCGATTTCCACACCATCAAAGCCTGCCAGAGAAATATCCTCCGGCACCTTGTATCCGGCATCAGACAAGGCTTTCCCAGCACCGATCGCCAGCATATCGGAGATTGCGAAGATCGCCGTGCACGGAATCTGCTTCTCGAGGAATTCCTTTGTCACCATATAGCCATTCTCCAGGGAGTAATCTTCCAAATCACTCCTCATAGGCAGGATCAGTTCTTCTCTTACTTCTATTCCGTTATCCTTCAACGCCTTTTTATAGCCCTCCAGACGCAGCTTACCGATGGAAGCATCCGTTTTGCGGGCACAGAGGATTGCAATATCCTTATGTCCGTTCTTGCACAGATAGTCCACCATCTTGTAGCTTTCCTTGGTATCATCCACCGCTACGGAGGAATAGGTGTTGCGGCTGAAGCCCTTGGGTAGCATTCCCGTGGTACTTAAGATAAACGGCACATGAAGCTGTGCCAGCTTTTCCTCACTGTGCACCAGATAACCGCCGAGGAAGATAATGCCGCGAAGTCTTTTTTCCTTGACCAGCTTCAGTGCCACTTCCACTTCGTCCTCGTCATAGTCTACATGCTGCAATACCATGGCGTAAGATTTTTCCTTGATCTCTTCTTCCAATACCTTGATCATCTGGCTGAAGAAAGAGTTGTTAATACCTTTGACCAGTACTGCAATTGCCTTGGCATCCTGACGTTTCAGGTTTCTGGCACTGTTGTTGGGTACGTAGTTATTCTCTTTGATCACCCGCATGATCATTTCCTTGGTCTCAGGATTGATGTCCGGGTGGTTATTTATGGCACGGGATACCGTGCTGACACCGACACCGCAGATTCTTGCGATGTCTTTGATCGTGATTTCCTCCATGGAGCACAAACCTTTCCAAGCCTACGGACCTATCTGCCGTACAGCTTCGTCATACTGCGGATCCGTCCTGCAAGCTCCTTTGTAAAATCTCCGTTCCCCATTCTCCACTTCCAGTTGATGCCCAGTGTGGAAGGAATGTTGATGCGGGCCTCCGATCCCAGTCCAAGATAATCCTGCATGGGAATGATCGCCAGATCCGCTACGCTGGACATTGCGGCACGCACAAATTCCCAGGGAAGCTGCTCTCTGGGAATCGGCTCTCCGTCCGCATTTTTCAGACGCAGATAGTCGTCACAGAGCTTTTTGTCAGCTCCCTTCAAGGTGTCATACCACCCCATCACAGTATCATTATCATGAGTTCCCGTATATACCACGCAATTATGTGTATAATTATGCGGCAGATAATCACTTTCCTCACGGGAATCAAATGCAAACTGCAAAATTTTCATACCTGGATAACCGGATTTCTTCACTAATTCTATCACAGATGGTGTTAAAAAGCCAAGATCTTCTGCAATAACTTCTTTTTCTCCCAATTTTTCCTTCATGGAACGGAAAATATCATATCCCGGGCCATGTTCCCAGTGGCCGTGCTCCGCAGTGGGTTCCCCATAGGGAATCGCATAATAAGCATCGAATCCACGAAAATGATCGATACGTACCACATCATAGCGTTCAAAGCAGGCTGCCAGCCGCTGCATCCACCAGGCATAACCGGTCTCCTTGTGATGTTCCCAGTTATACAGAGGATTGCCCCACAGCTGTCCGGTGGCGGAAAACGCATCGGGAGGGCATCCCGCCACTGCTACCGGCTCACAATTCTCATCGAACTGGAACAGCTCCGGATTCGCCCAGGCATCTGAGCTGTCAAATGCCACATAAATGGGAATATCCCCAATAATCTTGATGCCGTTATCGTTGGCATAGGTCTTTAGTTTCTCCCACTGTACCTGGAACAGATACTGCTGGAACTGGTAAAACATAATCTCTTTCGCATATTTTCTGCGATATTTGTCCATGGCAGCCGGGGTTCTCAGCTTGATATCCTCTTCCCAGGCTGCCCAGCAGATGCCGCGGAAACCATCCTTGATGGCCATATAAAGTGCATAATCCTCCAGCCAGTATGCATTCTTCTGTACAAACTCCTGAAATCTCGCATCTTCTTCAATATGGCTGTTATCAAACGCTTCCTTCAACAGGCGGAAACGGCTCTTATAGATTTTGCCGTAATCCACGGAATGGATATCCGTGCCGAAGTCATAGGTATTGCACTGCTCTGCGGTCACATAGCCCCTCGCCACCAGATCCTCGGGATCAATAAAGTAGGGATTACCCGCAAAAGTGGAAAAAGACTGGTACGGAGAATCTCCATAGCTGGTGGGTCCTAATGGCAGAATCTGCCAGTAGGCCTGACCGGCTTCTTTTAATCTGTCAATAAATTTATATGCTTCCTTGGAAAAGCAACCGATTCCGTAGCGGGACGGCAGGCTGCTCACCGGCAGTAATATTCCGCTTTTTCTCATATTAATAACCACATCTTTCTATTTTTTAGCCCTTAACTGCACCGGCTACCACGCCCTCGATAATGTACTTCTGACAGGTCAGATAGAAGACGATAATAGGGATTACGGACAGTACCAGCAGTGCCATCATGGCACCCAGATCCTTTGCACCGTAAGAACCTACCAGGTATTGTACTACAACCGGTATGGTCTTGTAATTAGTACTCAGGCCGATCACCAGATAAGGCAGCAGATAGTCGTTCCAGATCCACATGGCATTCAGAATGGCTACTGTGATGGCTGTGGGCTTCAGGATCGGCATTACGACACCGAAGAATGTCTGCAAAGGGTTGCATCCGTCGATCATGGCTGCCTCTTCGATGTCCAGCGGAATCGATTTGATGAATCCACAGAACATGAACACGGACAGACCGGAACCAAATCCCAGATACAGAAGCACCATTCCGGGAGGGTTGTTCAGGTGGGTCATATTAGCCAGCTTGGACATAGTGAACATTACCATCTGGAAAGGCACGATCATGGAAAATACGAACATGTAATACAGCACGTTGGTCACGCCGGTTTTCACTCTGGTCAGATAGTACGCAGTCATGGAAGTGAACAGAATGATCGCTGCCACGGAAAATACAGTGATAAATGCAGACCACCCGAAAGCTGTGAAAAAACCGGTTTTTTCAATACCGTTCACATAGTTGGTCAATCCCACAAAGGTCTCTGCGGTAGGCAGTGCAAACGGATTGTTGCTGATGAACAGTTTTCCCTTAAAGGAGTTGATCAGCACGAAGAAAATAGGTGTTAAAAATGCAACTACCAGCAGACACAGGATACAAAATATGATCACATTGGAAGTTTTTTTCTTAGTCATTATTGTTCTACCTCCTTACGTCTGGTAAGTACCAGCTGTCCCAGGGCTATGACTGCCACAACGATGAAGAACAGTACTGCTTTTGCCTGACCGACACCTTCGTAACCGTTTCTGCCGTAGAAAGTATTGTAAATATCCAGAGCCAGCATTGCGGTCTTTTTGCTGGGAGCACCGGCAGTCAGCGCCAGGTTCTGGTCAAAGAGCTTGAAACTGTTGGATACAGTAAGGAACAAACATATAGTAATAGATGGCATAACCATCGGAATTTTCACTTTGAATAAAGTCTGTAACGAAGTAGCTCCGTCAATCTGTGCTGCTTCGATCAGGTCTGTAGGTACATTCTGCAGTCCTGCTACATAAATGATCATCATATAACCGATCATCTGCCAGTTCATCAGGATAACCAATCCCCAGAAACCATAGGTAGGATTAGCTACCAGTGTGGTCTCATATTTCAACAATACCGCATTGATCATCTGCTGCCAGATATAACCCAGGATGATACCACCGATCAGGTTCGGCATGAAGAATACGGTACGGAACAGGTTGGTTCCTTTGATCTTTCTGGTCAGCGCCAGTGCCAGAATGAACGCAAATACATTAATGGTAATGATAGATACAACAGAAAACTTTAAGGTAAAACCGAATGCGTTGACAAAATCTTTGTCCGCAAAAATTTTGATATAATTTTCCAGGCCTACAAATTGTGCATTTGTAATCGTTTTAAATTTGCAAAAGGACAGATATACGCCCATAACAAACGGTATGATAAATGCAAAGGAAAATGCGATCAATGTAGGCAGTACAAAAATGGGAAAATATCGTTTTAATGTCTTTTGCATAAGCCTTCTCCTATTAATTCCTTTTTACATGATATTCCGGGTTTTACAAACACGGGGGCCGTGGTACCACCACCGCCCCCTGTGTCTGAAGTTATATAAGATGGATAACGATTCAGAATAGTTATAAGCTGAGATCAATTAGTTAGCTGCGGTTGCGGCCTTTTCAGCTGCCCATTCGTCAACTACTTTTGTCTTTACAGCGTCCCAGTCGATGGAACCGGAAGCATACTCCAGAAGAGCTGCACCGAAGTCATCCTTGAACTGCTGGCTGGGGAAGGAAGTGAAGTTCCAGGATACAGATGTCTTGGAGGTATCTGCCATGTAACGAAGAACTTCCTGTGCCAGAGGATCGGTGGGCTTTTCATCATCGCTGAAGGTATCGAAAGGAGCAATGAAGCCAAGGTCATTGGTTACTGCTGCCTTACCGGTTTCAGAAGAGAACAGCCATTCAACGAATGCGATAGATGCTGCCTGATCCTCAGCAGAAGCTTCCTTGTTGATGCAGAAGAAGTTCTCAGTACCGGTGCACAGTCCCTGGTTCTCTTCACCTTCAACTCCTGTATAGATAGGAAGGAACTTAACATCCTCAGCCTTAACGGTGTTACCGTCTACGCCATTGATCTGGCTCCAACCCCAGTTACCGTTCTGTACCATTGCTGCCTGACCCAGAGCGAACTCAGCCATGGAGTCGTCTACAGACTTGCTTCCCAGCAGACCGGGTGCTGTGCAGGAGTTGTTGATGTACAGATCAAAAATGTTCTTGAAGTTATCGGAGTAAGTGAACTCCAGAGTGTCGGTATCGGTGATACCCTTGTCCTTGAACTCGTAGTATACAGGGATGTTAGCCAGATGAGTCTGCCATCTCCAGTCTTCACCGGGAGTCAGGGATGTGGAAGCGAATACGCCTTCAATACCCAGCTCATCTTTCTTAGCCTGCATATCTTCTACAACCTCTTTTAACTTAGCGAAGTTGTTGATCTCATCCATGCTTGCTGCCTTAGCACCATCCAGTGCGAAGTACTTCTGCATGATAGCGTCGTTGTAAATGATACCGTAACCCTCTACTACGTAAGGGATTCCGTATACGCCACCGTCTTCGCCGGTGATTGCCAGGCTCTTATCCATTAACCAGCTGTACAGGTCTGTATCCTTTAAGTCTGCGCAGTAGTCTTTCCAGTTCTGATAACCGATAGGTCCGTTGATCTGGAACAGGGTAGGTGCTTCCTTGTTAGCGATCTCAGACATCAGTGTCTGCTCGTAGGTACCGCTTGCTGCAGTTACAACCTTTACAGGGACACCGGTCTCCTCGGTATATTCCTTAGCCAGCTTCTGCCATACTTCGTCAACTTCAGGTTTGAAGTTCAGATAGTATACAGAGCCTGCTGCCTCTGCGGTCTTCTCTGCCGCCTCGGTAGTTGCTGCTGCGTCCGTCTTGTTGTCGGTAGCAGGGGTGGTTGCTGTTGCATTGTCAGCATTTCCGCAACCGGTCAGCATGGAAGCTGCCATTACTGCACAAAGTAAAACACTTGCCAGTTTCTTCTTCATAATCTTACCTCTCCTTTTTTGTTGGAACGGGAACCCTTCATAATTCTTGCTATACTCCCGTCAGGTTGTCGGAAACGGTTTCGGTATTGTTCCCGGTAACGTTTCCGTTGCTGTAATTAGAAAATAGCACATTCACGAACTGGTTGCAAGTGCTTTTCTGTAAATCCCTGGAAGTTTGTATATTGTTCTCAAAATACTTCTCGCAGTTTTGTGCATTTTCACAATGACTTTATAATTCTTCTGCCGCTTATATTCTTTTTTCAAATAATTAACCCCTCGAGCGGACTGTCTCCTACTCGATTTTTATACTTTGTACACCATCTCGCTTAAAAGCTCGATGATGTACATTCGCCAGGTACAGATTCTTGTGCAAGCACAAATCTGTACCTGGCTCATCGTATACACAAAAAGAGGTGCCGCCTCATCCTTCTGCAGCACCTCCCGGGTTCTTTTTTCTATTTTATTTTTACAGATACTTTTTCCAGCCTTCCGGCAGATATTTTGCCGTGCTGCGGAGCATATCCCTTACCAGCTCTTCCACCTGTTCTCTGGAAGCTCTTCCTTTCACCTGCGGATCCTCCAGGAATGCTTCCACCACCAGATCAAAATCACACAGAATAGCTGCTTTCAGAATCCGCTCATGGTTTGCCACATGGGGATCCACCAGCTCCTTGATCTGCTCCGGAAGCTCTCCGGCATACAACGGGCGGATGGCATCTCTCTCGAATACCGCATTGGTCTCTACAACCGCACTTTCCGGCAGATTGGCAATCTGATGCCCGGTATTGGGAATATTGACATTGCTGATCTTGCGGGTCAGTCCGCAGAGTGCCTTGATCAGCTGGATACCTTCCTCCCCGGTAGGCTTCAACTCGATCTCTTCCTCACCGGCTGCCAGTCTCGCGCTCTTTGCCAGACGTTCCTGCAGATCCTTCTTTCTCCAGTCTACGGTAGTCAGACCGAATTTCCATCTCTTTACCGTCTCGGGATCTTTCAGATAACTGTCACCCACACCGGGCATGAATTCCACCAGATGCCTGTCGCCTGCTGCTGCGATCAGACCATATTTGCGGAACAGATCAAATTTCACAATATGGGCACACTCGAAAGTAGAGTTCGCCCAGTTTTTATCTGCTTCTTTGTAGCCGTCTTCCTTATGCTCCTCGGTATATTTCCGGTAAATGGGGAACAGATCGATTCCCTTATAGGAAGCATAGTCAAACCAGGTGAAATGGTTGATACCCAGTACATTGACCTGAATATCCTCACGTTTCACATCCTTAAGCCCCATGGTCTCTTCCAAAATACCCTTTAACACTTTCTGGGTACCGAATACTTCATGGCAGCATCCAAAAGCTTTGATCTCCGGAAAAACATAGTACAAAGTCTTCACGCACAGGGACATGGGGTTGGTGTAATTAATGACCCAGGCTTTCGGTGCATATGCCCTGATGGCCTGTGCGATCTCCACATACATGGGAATCGTACGCAGTGCTCTCATGGCACCGCCGGGGCCTGCGGTATCTCCTACAGACTGATAGATTCCCAGTCGTTCCGGCATATGTACATCCACAGCCATCTCATCAAAAGTTCCCGGCAAAATAGAGATCACGATGAAATCCGCACCGGTCAATGCGGACTGTAAGCTGTCAGAAACAGTATAGTTCCATTTGCCCACCACATCCTCTCTTGAAGAAAGTCTGTTGCCGATGATCTCATTGTGTTTTGCCGCCTCCGCATCAATATCATACAGGCGGATGGTTCCGGACAGTTCTTCATCCATGGCCAGATCCGTCATAAATGTCCATGCCCATCCTCTGGAACCACCGCCAATATAGGCGATCTGTAAATCTTTTACCTTTCCGTCTGCATACTCCATTTTTGTATCCTCCTTATGTGTTTCCGGTCCTTGGGATCCTCTGCTCCATCGGCCCGTACTGCCTTCTCTATATTGCACATTATAGCCTATAGCTGTATAATAATCTTGCTATTATTTGCGTATTTTTTGCCATTTTCGTACTATATTGACTTTTGTTTTTATACAAGCCCATAGATTTGTAATATAGCCTGCGCATACTGTTTTTCAGAATGCAGTCTAATATAGCACTAATATAGCATAGGAAAAAGGAGATCACTATTATGTTTGAAACAGGGGATTTTCAGACACCGGCTCCACCGGAATCAGGCGTTGCGGACAATGCTGTTGCTTCGACGCCTCAGGATCACTGGCTCTATAATGAGCTTGTAGACGGATTCCACATCGACCGTGTTGTACGGGACTATAATTATTCCATGGATATCCGTCACATTCACGAAGAATACGAGATTTATTATCTTTTAGAGGGGGAACGGTATTATTTTATCAACCAGCAGACCTATCTGGTCACCCCGGGAACGCTGGTCTTCATTGACAAGGAGCAGATCCACCGCACCGGTATGGCTTCCGCCGGACCACATCACGACCGGATCGTTTTAGGAATCATGGAAGAGCCCTTTTCTACCTTTCTGGCATCTTTCGGAGGATTGCAGCTGCAGAGTTTTTTCACGGAGCAGGGCAGTATTCTGACACTGCCAGAAGAAATGCGCCCCTATATCCAGTCTCTGTTGCAGGACATTGCCTCTGAGCTGATCCACAAAAAGCCCGGCTATCTTCTGGCCGCCATGACGAAGCTGGCAGAATTTTTCATTGCCGTGCTGCGCCTGCAGCCCGAGGGTCCCGTTGTCTCATCCCCGGCCAGACATTCGAACCCGAAGTATCAAAAGGTCGATGAAGTGGCGCACTATATTGTAGAACATTGTACTGAGCGGATCTCTCTGGAGGATCTCGCCGGGCGGTTCTATATCAACAAATTTTACCTGAGCCGTATTTTCAAAGAAGTCACCAGTTTTACCATCAATGATTACCTGAATGTCAACCGCATCAAAAAAGCCCACCGGCTCCTTCTGGAAACGGATGACAGCATCACTTCCATTGCGGAACAGTTGGGCTATGAAAATATTACTTATTTTGAACGGGTGTTTAAAAAATACCGGAATATGACACCGTTAAAATACCGGAATTATTATCGGTCGGAGACAGAGTGACATATGAATCTGCAGCTGTCTGAACGTATACTCCTTGTCTGCTTCATGATAAGCCGCTCTACAACAGATCACTCAGTCTTGCGAACTGCTCCAGTGTCAATGCCTCACCTCTTACGGTAGGGGACAGGCCCATCTGTACCAGGACTGCTGCCGCGGATTCCTTGGTGATGCCTGGGAGGCCCGCATTTCCCAGACCGTTCACCAGGGTCTTACGGCGCTGGTTGAAGGAAGCCCGGATCAGGGCGAACATCTTCTTCTCATCCTTCACCTGTACCGGCGGTTCTTCGTAGCGGGTCAGGCGGATGACCGCGCTGCCCACATTCGGTCTCGGGATGAAGCAGTTGGGCGGTACATTCGCCACGATTTCCGGCTTTGCATAATACTGCACCGCCAGAGACAGGGCGCCGTAATCCTTCGTGCCGGGGCCTACCTGCATACGGTCCGCCACTTCCTTCTGCACCATGATGGTGATGCTCTTCAGCGGCACACGGCTCTCGAATAAGCCCATGATGATCGGTGTCGTTATGTAATAGGGCAGGTTTGCCACCACCTTGATGGGGCGTCCTCCGTTTTTCTCTTCCACCAGCCGGTTAATGTCCACTTTCAGGATATCGTCATTGATGACCGTGACGTTATCATAATCCTGTAATGTCTCTTCCAGAATAGGGATCAGTGCCTTGTCGATCTCCACGGCCACCACGCTGCCCGCGTGCTCCGCAAGATACTGGGTCATGGTACCGATGCCCGGTCCGATCTCCAGCACGCAGTCCTCCTTTGTGATCTCCGCAGAGGAGATGATCCGGTCTAATACCGTTGTGTCTATAAGAAAGTTCTGTCCGAATTTTTTCTGAAAATTAAAATGATATTTCTGCAGTACCGCAATGGTGTTCTGGGGAATTCCCAAATAAGCCATAATAAGCCTCCTTAATAATACTTAAAGTCCTCTAAAAAGTGAATGCAGTCATACAACACCAGCACATCCATTCCCTGCTCCGGTTCATATTGCTCCATCAGCTGGAACAGTTTTCCGTTATAATACCGCAGATCTACCACATAGATATTCTCGTAATGGGTCGTGAGCAGCGGAATCAGGCTATTGGCATAAGAATCCTTGATGACGAACAGCGTCTTGCCGGGATTATATTCTGTGTGGATCTCAATAAATGCATGATTGTCATTCAGAAAAAAGCCGTACTGATTCTTGGTGTCCAGATAATCCGGTGCATACAGAGAATCTGCCGTGTCCGTAAAATCATAGGTCACCGATATTGCTTTTTTCTCCGTCTCCGGGAAATACTGTATGCTATCCTTCGTCCAGTCCACATTGATCCGGGACTGCAGGGTTCCCTGAAAATCCTCCGACACCGTCTTCCTGCCATTGACATCATACGGATAGGGAAAGCGTCCCACACTGTCCGCCCAGGCAAGAAATCCGTAATAGGCTCCCAGGCTGGTCCAATGATGATCCGTGCGATAATAGATGGGCTCCTGTGCATGCTCCTGCAAAGCGTGATACACATCTATATAATGCTCTTCTCCAATAGAATTCCTTACCTTCGTAAGCAGCCGTTCTTCGTCATAATAAGGTGCAAATGCCGGCAGCTTATCCGTGAGAATGTTGTCCGCCGTCGGTACCAGCATGACTTTGGCATCCCAGTGGTTCACCAGCTTTGTTAACGATGCGACACGGGAATTTTCCATCTGCTCCGTATACTCATCGGGATCGTTTACTCCGATCAGATACCGGTCTGCTCCCAGATAGACCCCGTTGATCTCTTTTTTCCGGAAACAGATATCTGCCCGGGTCTTAAGTCCTACCCATTTATCCCGTCCTACGAACTGGTCGGACATGTATTTCTCATACGCATCCCCGTATTCTCCCGTAAAAAGACTCTCCCAGGAAAAGGCAGGGCGGGAAGCCAGCACCCGGTTCTCCGCTTCCGAATATACTCTGTCACTGTTCCACAGATCTGCCACTCCCAGAACCAGAAGTACCGCACAGACCAGTCCGATGGTCAACAGCGAATTTCTTTTATCATCCATATGCGGTTCCTCCTTCCCGGTTAGAATCGAAAATACAAAAAGGGATTATACGACGCATCCACAATATACGCCACCGACAGAAGCAGCAGTACTGCCGGAATCACCTTTTCTCCCAACCGGTACAGTGCCATGGCGGGGCCTGTCTTACTGCTTTTCAAAGCATGCACCAGTCTGCTGCCTAGCGGAAGACATGCCACCAATGCGATGACCAGAAGCACCAGATACTCATTGCTCAAAAACATGGCCAGTGAATTCACGGGCCCTACCCCGTTCATTCCAAACATAGCCTGCAGATAAGCCAGAATCTCACCGGGACTTTCCAGTGCAAAAAATACCCAGCTGATCAATACCACCGCCAGCGTATAAACCCTGCCGAACACTTTGGGCACACTCTCCAGAACTTCTCCCAGAAACAGTTTTTCCAGAATCAGGAAAAGCGCAAACCACAGCCCCCAGAACAGGAAGTTCCATCCCGCACCGTGCCAGATACCGGTCAGCATCCATACCACCAGAATATTAAACAGCTGTCTCGGCAAGCCCTTGCGATTGCCACCCAGCGGAATATACACATACTCCTTGAACCAGGTACTTAGGGAAATATGCCATCTGTGCCAGAAATCTTTGACCGAAGTGGCAACGTATGGATAATTGAAGTTCTCCGGGAAATGGAAGCCTAAGACTGCCCCCAGTCCGATCGCCATGTCGGAATAGCCTGAAAAATCAAAGTAGATCTGCAATGCAAAGGCGGCAATTCCCAGCCATGCCATGAGAACACTCATCTGATCCGTTCCCAGCTCCGTTACCTGTTTCCATAATAATCCCAGATTATTGGCCAGCAATACCTTTTTCGCCAGTCCCGTCACAAAACGCTTCGCACCATAGCTGATGGCATCCAGGTCGATCCGTCTGTCCTGCAGATACCGTTCCACCTGATGATACTTTAAAATAGGCCCGGCGATCAGCTGTGGGAACATGGTCACGTAGACACCGAACTGCAGAATATTGCGCTGCGCTTTTGTATCGCCCCGGTACACATCGATCACATAAGACATGGTCTGGAAGGTGTAAAAGGAAATTCCGATGGGTAACGGAAGATTCAGAAACGGAATCGACGTTCCGAAGACCGCATTCACCGTCTGCATCAGGAAATCGGCATATTTAAAAAATCCCAGGATAAAAAGATTGATGACAATGGAACATAGCAAAAAGATCCTGGAGCGATCCTTCCCTCTGTATTCTTCGATCAGCCTTCCCCACACATAATCGGATATGGTAGAAAAAAGCATGAGGAAAATATAGACGGGCTCTCCCCAGGCATAAAAGACCAGGCTCCCCAGGAAGAGAACCAGATTCTTCATCTTCCGGGGAACCAGGAAATAGCAGATCATAAAAATCGGCAAAAACCGAAAAAGAAACAATACACTGCTGAATACCATTCACTCTACTCCGTATTTACTCCAGAGTCTGTCTGATAGCCTCCAGGGCAAGTTCATTCTGCTCCTGACAGTAAGTGATCACGGCCTCATCGCCCTGTTCTTCCACAGAGGAAGTGTCCGCACCCAACTGTACAAAGCATACATAATCGCCTATCCGTTCCACTCGGGATGCCTGAATCTTGCCCAGATTCATGGGATACTGCATCGTGTCATTCACCAGACTGTCACGGTAGGCGTTCAATGCACTTTCTACCTCTTCTACCTTACCATCTTTTGCATGAATAATCAATAAAGTATCTACATTGACGCTGATCATGGGTGCCTCTCCCAGGTAGGCATCATAGAGCTCCGCACTGACACCGTAGGTCTCGTTCAGCATTTCCCCGGGTATCTCGGAATCCGGCCAGTAATTGTCTCCCAGTGCATCCGTAACTGCCTTTTTTGCACTCTGTAACGCTTTCGCAGCGTCCTTCGGATTCTGTGCAGCGGTTGTACTACCGGCCTCGCCGGTCTCCTGTCCCGCTGCGGTGCTCTCCATGGTGGACTGCTGGTTGTCTGATGCAGCACCGTTATTATCCTTGCCTCCGCAGGCGGTCATAGAAAGTGCCAGAGCACTCATAAGTAACATACATGCTAATTTCTTTTTCATAAAATCTCTCCTTGTTTTGCAGGGATATTTCCCATGTTCAGTTGCAGTATCCCCTTTTTGGGGATCCCTATTCTATCAGACGACAATCCGGTAGAAAAAGTTTCATTAAATTTTCAACAGCCAGAACAGAAACGGCATTGTAGCTACGGACAGCACAGTGGTCAGCGCCACGCCCTTAGAGGTCAGCCGGTAATCACCGTCATATTGCTGCGCCAGCATGACTGTCATGCTGCCGACAGGTGTGGCCGTCATGACCAGACAGACACCCAGAAACATGGGGTCTGTAATGAAAAAACGCAGTCCCCACAGAAGCAGTGCCGGCATAAGCAGCAGCTTCACAACAGAAAAGAGCAGCAGCCGCACATCCGTAAACAGATCCTTTAACCGGATCTGTGCCAGCGAATCACCGATTACCAGCATACTTAATGGTCCGGTGACAGCTCCGATCCGGGTGGCAGTATCTTTGAAGACCATCGGAACCGGAAGATTACTGATATACAGGGTCACTGCAATGAGGCAGGAGATCACCCCCACATTCATCAGCTGCTTCCAGTTCAGCTTTTCCCGCTGTCCGGAGGTCTTCATCCTGTTAATGCCATAGGTATAGATCAGCACACTGTAAAGCAGATTAAAAATTGCAGCATGGATCACTGCTTCACCGCCGTACATGGCATCCAGCAGAGGATAGCCCATAAAGCCAATATTGGCGAAGATCGTCATGACCTGATAAGAACCATAATCTTCTCTGTCTGCCCGAAGCAGTCTCGGAATCAGCTCTGCAATCACAAACATGATAGCAAAAAAGATCAGCGCCACAGCCAGCGTAACCAACAATGCCGCCTTATTTTCCAATGTTTCAGGATTCATGCCGGAGGCAATGATCAGCGCCGGATTGCCGATATTAATGACGATACCGGAGATCATCTTGCCGGTATTTTCCCCGAATACTCCGACCTTTCTGCAGATGTACCCGATCAGCATGATCAGGAAAAAAATCACCATTTGTTGAAGTAAAAGCATACGCTGCCTTCTTTCTGTATTTAATCAGGAAATAGTAACTATTCAGAACCCCATTCGCAAAACCGCGTACATCATAGCACATATGTGCTCTTTTTCACAACAAAAAATTATTGTTTTCCACCCTTTTTGCTTTCTTTCTTTACAAAACTACGGACAGTACGCTATACTTGCAAAGGACTATTGATGGAAACGACGCTGCAAAGCAGCAGAATGTGAGGAAATATGAGCATATTAAACGTAGAACACCTGACCCACGGATTTGGAGACCGTGCTATTTTTAACGATGTATCGTTTCGCCTGCTGAAGGGGGAACATATCGGTCTCATCGGTGCCAACGGCGAGGGAAAATCTACCTTTATGAATATTATCACCGGTAAACTGATGCCGGATGAGGGCAAAGTGGAATGGGCGAAGAATGTCCGCGTCGGCTATCTGGACCAGCATACAGTGCTGACCCCCGGTATGACGATCCGTCAGGTACTGGCTTCCGCTTTTGATTTCTTATACGATATGGAAGCACAGATGAATGAAATCTGTGACAAAATGGGAGATGCCACCTCGGAAGAACTGGAACAGTACATGGAAGACCTGGGAACAATCCAGGATCTGCTGACTATGCATGATTTCTATATGATCGATGCCAAAGTGGAGGAAGTGGCAAGAGCTCTGGGACTGATGGATATCGGCCTGGACCGTGATGTGACAGAGTTGTCAGGTGGTCAGCGTACCAAAGTTCTGCTGGGCAAACTTCTGTTGGAAAAGCCCGATATTCTGCTGCTGGATGAGCCGACCAACTATCTGGATGCGGAACATATCGAATGGCTCAAGCGTTATCTGAATGAATATGAGAACGCATTTATCCTGATCAGCCATGACATTCCCTTCCTGAACAGTGTCATCAACCTGATCTATCACATGGACAATCAGGAGCTGACCCGCTATGTGGGCGATTACGACAAGTTCCAGGAAGTCTATGCCATGAAGAAATCCCAGCTGGAGGCCGCATATAATCGTCAGCAGAAGGAGATCGCCGATTTGAGGGATTTCGTAGCAAGAAACAAGGCCCGTGTATCCACCCGAAACATGGCCATGTCCCGCCAGAAGAAGCTGGATAAGATGGATGTCATCGAGCTGGCTGCGGAGAAGCCGAAGCCTGAATTCTCTTTCAAGGAGGGCCGCACCACTGGTCGTATCATTTTTGAGACAAAGGATCTGATCATCGGTTATGACGAGCCGCTGTCCAAGCCCCTGAATCTGTCCATGGAACGTGGCGAGAAGGTAGCGCTGATCGGTGCCAACGGTATCGGTAAGACCACACTGTTGAAGAGCATTCTGGGACTGATCCCGCCTCTGTCCGGCGAAGTGGAGCAGGGGGATTATCTGGAAATCGGTTATTTCGAGCAGGAAATGTCCGGTTCCGGTGACAACAGCTGTATCGAAGAGATCTGGCAGGAATTTCCCGCGTTTACCCAGTATGAGGTGCGTTCCGCCCTGGCCAGATGCGGTCTGACCACAAAGCATATTGAGAGCCGCGTAAAGGTACTCAGCGGTGGTGAGCAGGCAAAGGTAAGACTCTGCAAGCTCATGAACCGTGCCACGAATGTTCTGTTACTGGACGAGCCAACGAACCATCTGGATGTGGATGCCAAAGACGAGCTGAAACGGGCACTGAAAGAATACAAGGGAAGTATTCTCATGGTCTGCCATGAGCCGGAATTCTACGATGGCCTGGCTACCCAGGTCTGGGATCTGTCCCAGTGGACCACAAAGCTGTAAATGGAAAGTTAGTAAAGAAATGCTATCAAATCCCCGTAGCCCTTGGCAGGGTATAAGAAACGCGGCACGCTCGCGCTCTGTCGCAGAGCGTAGCGGTACATAAGCGGTCACAATACGACCGCTAAGTACCGACGTCTGCTTACGGCACTGCTTATTCTTATACCCAGCCGGGGCTACTGGTTTTTTTGAAAGCTTTCCAAAACGCAGAACTCCCGGCGTATGCGGTGCCATGTCGAAGATGTTTGTCGGAGGATGTTGACATTTTCTAGAAAAGTGCTGAAAGGCAGGGGGAAAGCGGACACGATGTCCGCGTCAGCCGATTGTCGACATGGATGTCGACTGTAGGCGGCCCCGTCATGACGAGAACTACTCATCACTTTTCGTAGAAAATTCACATCCGGAGACCTTACATCGAGACATGTGTATCGCATGCTCCGGGAGTTCGTCTGGTCTAAGGCTCCCTCCGCTACGAACCATGCCTATTCATAAGATTGTCAGCAAAGAACGCTGTCAATCTTATTTCATAGACGGCTGTCGCCGTATAAAAATAGAACGAAATAACCTCTTGTGTGAGCAAGCTCCCACCGAGGTATTCCGTTCTATTTTTGCATGGCTCGTAGCTAGGCTAACTTTCCATTTATTTCAGCTTCCAGATATCTCTGTTGTACTCTGCAATAGTTCTGTCGGAGGAGAAGAATCCGGCCTTGGCGATGTTCACTAACATCATCTTCTTCCACTTCTGCTGATCCTCGTAATCAGCAAATGCCTGATCCTTTACCTTGATGTAGTCCTCTAAGTCAAGCAGGGTCATGAACCAGTCTTTGTTCAGCAGCTCGTTGTACAGACGCTCCAGGTTCTCCTTTTTGCCGACCTTGAGCACTTCTTTGCTGACGATGAAATCTACAGCCTCTTTGATCACAGGGCTCTTCTTGTAGTAGTCCTTAGAGACATAATCTGCCTTCTCGTAATGCTTGATCACAGTGTCACTATCCTTACCGAAGATGTAGATATTGTCATCGCCTACCAACTCATGGATCTCTACGTTTGCACCGTCACTGGTACCCAGTGTTACAGCACCGTTTAACATGAACTTCATGTTACCGGTTCCGGATGCCTCCTTGGATGCCAGGGAGATCTGCTCGGAGATATCGCAGGCAGGGATCAGCTTCTCAGCATAGCTTACGTTATAGTTCTCTACCATAACAAGCTTCATGTAAGGGCTGACTTCAGGATCGTTATTGATAATGTCGGACATTACCAGCAGAAGATGGATGATATCCTGAGCAATCACATACGCAGGCGCAGCCTTTGCACCGAAGATAAAGGTCAGTGGAGTAGAAGGTTTCCTGCCGCCCTTGATCTCCAAATATTTGTGAATGATATACAGTGCATTCATCTGCTGACGCTTATACTCATGCAGACGCTTTACCTGAATATCGAAGATGGAATCGGGATTCAGCTCCACGCCCTCCTTCTCCTTGATATAGGATACCAGTTCTGCCTTCTTGGTCTTCTTGATGTCGTAGATGGCATCCAGTACGGCCTGATCGTCCTTATGCTCTAACAGCTTCTGTAATTCATCCGCATCCTTCTTGTAGCCGTCGCCAATGGTCTGGGTCAGGAAGGCAGCCAGCTCATGGTTGCAGGACAGCAACCATCTGCGGAAGGTAATACCGTTGGTCTTGTTGTTGAACTTCTCGGGATAGATCTTGTAAAAATGATTGAGTTCGCTCTGCTTCAGGATCTCGGTATGGATCGCTGCCACGCCGTTGACACTATAGCCATAGTGGATGTCGATATGTGCCATGTGCACTCTCTTGTCCTTGTCAATGATCTGAACTTTTTCGTCCTTATATTTCTTTGCCACACGGTCACTCAGCTCCTTGATGATGGGAACCAGCTGAGGCACTACTTCCTCGATATAAGCCAGAGGCCATTTCTCCAGAGCTTCTGCCAGAATGGTGTGGTTCGTATAAGCACAGGTGTGGCTTACTACGTCGATAGCTTCATCCATAGTGAAACCTTCCTCTGTGGTGAGAATGCGGATCAGCTCGGGGATAACCATGGTAGGATGGGTATCGTTGATCTGGATCGCTACATGTTCGGGCAGAGTATGCAGATCATAACCCTTTTCCTTTACTTCCTTCAGGATCAGCTGGGCACCGTTGCATACCATGAAGTATTCCTGATAGATACGCAGCAGATTACCTGCCTCATCGGAATCATCAGGATACAGGAACAGGGTCAGGTTCTTCTCGATAGCTTTCTTATCAAAAGTAATGCCCTTCTTTACCAGACTCTCGTCTACGGTCTCGACATCAAATAAATGCAGCTTGTTCAGTCCATTCTCATAACCTACGACATCAATATCATAAAGTACGGAAGTCACCTTGCGGTCACCGAAAGATACTTCGAATTTTGTGCCGGTATTGTTCAGCCAGGAATCCTTCTGGATCCAGTCATTCTTCTCGGCGTTCTGCAGGTGATCCTTGAATACCTGCTTGAACAATCCGAAGTGGTAATTCAGACCGATACCGTCCCCGGGAAGTCCCAGGGTAGCGATGGAATCCAGGAAGCAGGCTGCCAGTCTGCCTAAACCCCCGTTACCCAGAGAAGGTTCGGGTTCTGCCTCTTCGATGTCTGCGATGGTTTTGCCGTTCTTCTTCAGGATATCGCTCAACTCCTCATAGATGCCTAAATTGATCAGATTGTTGGATAACAGCTTACCGATCAGGAACTCCATGGAAATATAATATACCTTCTTGTCTCCTGTAATGGCGGGAGTCTCTGCCATCTTCTCTTTGGTCAGCTGTAATACTCCGGTGTACAGCTGTGCATCGGTGCAGGCACCGATATTCTTGCCATATAATTTGCCGGTGATCTCATTTAAAGTCTGCTCTAAATTCATTTCAAACTCCATTCTGCACGATAGTTTTATTTTTGCCAAAATGAATGTACCGTGCCACACTCATTTTTTCATATTCTTTTTCTTTGTCTGGGTACTATACTTATTTTTGGTATCCCATCCCCTTGTCTCAGCTGCGCCTTGGGTATT
This sequence comes from Lachnospiraceae bacterium GAM79, assembly GCA_003584705.1. Classification (GTDB taxonomy): domain Bacteria; phylum Bacillota; class Clostridia; order Lachnospirales; family Lachnospiraceae; genus Acetatifactor; species Acetatifactor acetigignens. Next base: position 466,847 of record AP018536.1, on the reverse strand, counting down.
TCCTATCCTTTTCGGCCTCCATACCCTTTTTCCCGCTGCGCCCCGGATATTTCCTGCACTTTTCGGCCTCTATACCCTTTTTCCCGCTGCGCCTTGGGTATTTCCTATCCTTTTTGGCCTCCATACCTTTTCTGCTGCTGCGCCTTGGGTATTTCCTGCACTTTCCGGCTTTTCATACCCTCGCAATACTGAGATTTTGTGTATGTCGTTCTCTTACAATACACAGGATAGCATAGGAAAACGTTTTCCGCAACCTTTTCTTTAATTTTCCTGATTTTTTGTGCAAAATAGCTTAACAGATAATGTCCTTATAGTACATTTTCACGATACTGTGGGGCATGATTACCTGATGCCCTTCCCCGCCGTTCATCAGCTGGTGTACCTCTTCCACGGCTCTGCTGGAGATGCTGTAGAAGTCCTGCCTTATGGTATTCATCTGCTTGCCGACATATCCCATCAGGGTGATACCATCGAAGCCGCACACCGGACGGAAAATATCCATATCGATCAATGCATTCATGGCACCTATGGCCATCAGATCGGAAGCGCAGACCACCACATCCTTATTCTTCGCATATTTCAATGCCACGTTTCTTGCCGTCAGCTCACTGAAGTCTCCCTGTCTGACCATCATGGTCAGATCCAGATCCTTCACCAGACGCTTCATCCCCTTCAATCTCTGATCCGTGACATAACCGTCTCTTCTGCCCGCAATGTATAGCACTCGTTTACAGTTGTCATCCAGCACGGTCTTCTTCGCCACATCATACTGGGCCTGTTCCTGATCAATGCTGATGTATGTAGTCCTGGAATTGACAATCGGCGCATCCACTACCACACAGGCAAACTGTTTCTCCCGGATCAGCTTCTGCAGCACCTTGTCCTCCTTAGACATGCCATAGATCACCACGCCGGAGATACTCTGGGACAGAAAAGATCTTGTGATCTCTTCCGCCGTCATCCCCGCGATCATGGACGGAAAGATCGTCACAACCTCCACGTTCAGTTCCTTGGCCTTATCCAGTGCCCCTACCAGATACTGCATGAAGATCTGGTCAATGGCCTGGGTCTGTCTGTTAGGATCCAGTACCAGTGCGATTCTTCCAAACTGTTTGGAGGAAAGTGCAGCGGCAATGGAATTCGGAATATAATTCAACTCCTTGATGGCGTCCTGTACCTTTTTCTTCGTCTCTTCACTGACATTAGGATAGCCATTTAAGACCTTGGATACTGTGGAAATAGCCACTCCGGCATGTTTTGCAACTTCTTTGATCGATACCATAAATCCCCCGTTCCGGTCGCAGTTCCTGCGCCCGTTGCTCTCCGTTACCGCAGCAAAATGCGGTCTCGTTCCATTTGACGTTTACTCATATATTCTCTATACTATAAGTTAACGGTAGTTTCGTCAATGTACAGCATTTACGAAATATAGTGTGATTTTTTGGAAAAGGTTTTCCAAGGCAGAATAAATCGGACAGCGCATGCGCCAGAAAGGCTACAGATACCATGGCAGTAATCAAAAGTGTGGAAGAAAAATATATGAAGGAAGCTCTGAAGCAGGCAAAAAAAGCCTATGCCCTGGGGGAAGTCCCCATCGGCTGTGTCATTGTACATGAAGGTAAGATCATCGGTCGTGGTTACAACCGGAGAAATACAGACAAGAATACATTGGCGCACGCAGAGATCACAGCGATCAACAAAGCCAGCAAAGTGATCGGCGACTGGCGTCTGGAAGAATGCACGCTCTATGTGACCCTGGAACCCTGCCAGATGTGCGCCGGTGCCATTGTGCAGGCCCGTATCCCTGAAGTAGTGATGGGCTGCATGAATCCCAAGGCGGGATGTGCAGGTTCGATCCTAAATATACTGGAAATGCCCCAGTTTAACCATCAGGTGAAGGTTACCCGGGGCATTCTGGAAACGGAATGCAGCCAGATGCTGAAGACTTTTTTTGAAGAGCTCCGCATCCGGAACAAACAGGAGAAAGCTGCCAGAAGGGCATCAGGCGATCTCTCGTAAGCTTTCTTCCTGTGTCTGGTTCTGTTCGGTTGTTTTTCTTCTATGCTTCGGCAATCGGGAAATCGCTCTTCCCGTTTCATAAAGTCCCATCGGCACAAAGAGGATCAAAAATACATAGTACGGAAATACATATCTGCTCTGCGCTTCCCAGATGATACTGAACAGGAAGCCACCTACTATGCCAATCAACGGCAGCCACAATGCTGTCGGAATTTCTTTTTTTCGCCACCATCTTCCGCACAAAACAATTCCAAGTACAAGTCCTGCCAAGTATACGATACTCTGGTAATAATTGGCCAGCTTCCATACGGTTTCATGTATGTTCCCATAGTACAGACTGGTAATCCCGGAGGACAGCGGTTCTCCATCCGTATCAAACGACTCTGTTGCCTTGAGGCTGGAAAACAGCGGTTCGATCCATTGATCTTCCAGTTTTCTCTTAAAGAAATCTCTGGCCATAGCCGGATTCTCCCGGAACTCCCGCAATCGTTCTCGAATATATTCCTTTCCTTCCTGTGCGGCAGGCTCCTGTTGAAAATCATGTTCTGCAAACGTGGTTTGCTGATAGCGATTGTACACCCCGGCCATGCCATCCGTCTCCTGTAATCCCATCGCAATCCAGAGAATGCTCGGAATGCCAATGTCACTGGGATATCCGGAACGGTATTCATACATTACATCTACCGCTTTCACCGTCAGTGCTGCCGTCAGAAGAATTGCAAACCCTGCCAGCAGATATTGTCCCTTCTTTTTCTTCAGGCAGACCAGAACTGCATAAATTCCCACTCCAATGAGTATGATCCATGTATTTTTCCGGGCAAGCACAGCAATCCCTGCCACACATGCCGCCAACGCAATATACCTCTTCTTCTCATAATGTTCATAAGCAGACACCGCCCAGAACATTACCATTCCAAAGCTGATACTGAGCACGTCCCCGTAAATATACGGTAAATACAGCAAAAAAGGAATACAGCCCAACATCATAATACAATATACGATTCTAAATATGGCTCTGTCGGTATTCAGTTTCAGGAAACCGTATCCTGCCAGAATCGCCAGTACCCACCATATTACATGCAGGATTTTTGCCGGAGTATAATTGAAATTTCCAAACAGGGCAAACAATATCTCATACAATATTCCCAGCCCTTTTTGCTGTTGATACATCCCGACATAGCCTCCGGGTTCCAGCATGATAAAATTACCCTCCCGACAATACGCCGCAAACGCCGTTGCATTGATCTGATCTCCCTCGGGATAATAGGGGTTCTTCAGAACATAAACACACCCAAGAATAAATGTCGTCATGCCAGTTGCCAGTAACGTGTATCTACAGATTTTTTCCTGTTTTTCCTGATTTTGAGCATTCAGCCATTTATCTCCCTCATAGACAAGGACAGATGTCAGCAGGAAAATAACAAAATGTTTCCAGGTACTGTCTTTTATCAGGAGATTTCTGATGCTGTAATCCACCGTTCCGTAATAAGAATACCGACAGGACCAGTAACTCAGGACCAAAAGAATGGGAATCAGACAGACAAGAAATATTCCCAACAGAATACGGTATATTTTTTCCATTAATGTTCCCTCATTTTTATCTTATAGTTCCACATAATTTCTGTCACCGACATATACTGCCAGCTTTTCATTCTCATATTCCAGTATCGGTGCTTCCCCTTCCGGAAATTGCTGTTCAAAGGCTTCACGCATTTCTGTCCGTACGACGTAAGCGGTCCGCATTTCCTTGGGCAACGTCGGTGGATACCATTTCATACTGGTGAGCCACCAGTATCCGGAAAGACTGGCCATGGTATAGGAATGTCCCATCGTCACCCGGCCGTCCGTGATCAGACAGATCCGTTCGGCATCCCAGAATTCTGCATATCCGTAGTCGATTCCCGCTTCTGTCAGATAATCCGCCACTTCCTGATATTCCTTCAGGTTATCCTGTGTGGTGGCCGCTTCACAGTAGGTGTATTTCAGATTCAGCACCGCGAACAGCGCTACAGCCGTTAAGATCAGACCAGCGAACACCGGCTGTCCTTCCGACATATGATCCACCATCACCGCTACCAGAACAGCTGCTGCGAACCATGCCATGAAAAAGTAATAATGGGCCGCCTCCGCGCTGGTGATCCCGATGATAAATGCTGTGACTCCCACAGAAGCAAGGAGAATTGTCAGTGCATCTTTTTGTCTGTCTGTGCTCTCTGTATTTTTCCGGAACACATACCAGAGTCCATACCCCAACAGGATCAGGAACACCCAGACAAGAAGCTGCATCAGAGAAGCAAAGCTCCCTACCTTTGCATTTCCCACCAGTCCGAAGTTCTCCAACAGGGCTGCCGGAACCCCAAGAAGCAGTTTCTCTACTGCCTCTCCCGGCTGCAGCAGATAGACTGCATAATCTCCTCTGCCGCCGTACAGACAGGATACCAGAAAAGCAAGTACAAGACTTCCCACATAGGCTGTGGCAAGATAACGTCCACCGGGCAGCTTCTGCCGGAGATGTCCGGATTCCATGAATAAAGCGATCACTTCCACTACAAGCAGTGGCAGGATGATGACCTGCAGACATCTCTGTCCTCCACAGTTCAGCAAAACTGCGGCAACAAACAATACCAGCCACTCCAGAAAGGTCTTCCGGGTCATCTGCCGGTTTTCTTTTAATTTCAGGTAAAACAGGATATTAAAAAACAGAAAAATGCCATGAAACACATAATACTCTGCAAATAGGAATAAAAGCAGCGTTACAAAAGGAACCATCTGCCCCTCATTGCGAAAACCGTTGATTGGCAGCGCACACAATACCAGCAATGCCGTAATTGATGCCGGTCTGCTCAAAGACAATTTTCTCAGAAAAAAATAAAATGTCCCCAGCAAAATCGCACCCAATAGAACACAGGTAATCCCCGCCGCCGTCTGCATGCTGCCGGTGATACCGTAAAATACGGCTGCAACCGTAGGCATTCCAATGATCCGTCTCTCCGTGCTGGAGATCCAGTCGTTGGGTGTAATATCCTTCTCCACCCAGATCTCCCGGGCCAGCAAAGCCTCTGCGGCAATATCCGAATCCACATGTTGTGCATATTTACACAGATTCAGGTAGCAAAATACTCCCAGATATATCAGTAAAAGTGCACCTATTATCCATCCCAGCAGGGATATACTTTTTCGCTTGTTTCTCATGGATCCTTCTCCGTAGGCAACTATCTTTCGACAAAATTACATATTATTTTAATTATAACACTCTTCCCTGTTTCCTTCAAGGCAAAGAGGCTTGACAAAAACCGGGGAACAGGATACACTTAAAAGGCCGTACATGTCCGGTATCATGGGAATAGTGATGAAACTCGGTCTTACGCAATGGGAATCTACGAACCGTGTCAGGTTGGGAACAAAGCAGCACTAAGTAGAACCTTCCATGTGCCGTGAGGAAACTGGGTGGAGCTGTTATCCTGGTCCGGCATGTGCGGTTTTGATATTTAAAGTGTTCTGTGAATTCATGGATAAGTCAGTTAAGAGGTTATAGATTGTGTCAGGCGATATGTCATCCCCTTTTTTGGTTTCCAACAGCATAGCATCCGTTTCCGGCGATCTGGCTCCCCAAGATGCCGCATGGTTCCGGAAAATCATGTCCGACTGCGTCCTGTGTCCCAAGGCCTGTCATGCCGATCGCCTGGATGGTGGCGTGGGATATTGTGGCCAGACGGCAGATATTATGGCTGCCAGAGCCTCTCTGCATTATTGGGAGGAGCCCTGTATCTCCGGTACTTCCGGTTCCGGTACCGTCTTTTTCTCCGGATGCAACCTGCGCTGTGTCTTCTGCCAGAACCATAACATCGCTCTGGGGAAAGCCGGACGAGTCATCACTCCCGAACATCTGGTGAAAATCTTTCTACAATTACAGGAACAGGGTGCTAACAATATCAATCTTGTTACCCCCACACATTTTCTTCCCCAGATCGTCATTGCCTTACAGCAGGCCAAAAATCAGGGACTGTCCATCCCCATTGTATACAATACCGGCAGTTACGAATCTCCGGAGGCTTTACGCCATCTGGATGGTCTGGTGGATATCTATCTGCCGGATCTGAAATATTTTTCTCCGGAGCTTTCCGCTGCGTATTCGCATGCCCCGGACTATTTTGAGATTGCCTGCGCTGCCATTGCGGAAATGTACCGGCAGGTCTTAGATCCGGTCATGGATCCCGACACCGGGCTGATGCAGCGGGGGATGATCGTACGCCATCTGCTCCTGCCGGGACAAGCGAAAGACTCCAAGAAGATCCTGCGGTATCTCCATGAGACCTACGGGGATCATATCTATATTAGCATTATGAATCAATATACACCTCTTCCGCAGGTGGCAGATATTGAAGCACTCAATCGCACAGTGACACCGGAGGAATATGACCGGGTCCTGCGCTTTGCGGAGCGAATCGGCATTGAACAGGGCTTCCGGCAAGAGGGAAGTGCCGCCTGTGAAAGCTTTATTCCGGAATTTGACGAGCGGGGACTGTGATTCTCTCACAGTTCCACTGCGATCAGATAATATCCGAAATCCCCTTCCCATGCCGGTTCTCTGGTTCCTTCAAAACTTTCAAAGCCAAACATTCTGGCTACCTGTTTTTCTCTTTCATAAAAATTACCCGGGACTCCTATGTAATATTTCACTTCCCCAGAGACTTCCTGACGCATTAATAATAAATGTCTGTAATTATAATAGCCATGCAACAAAAAACTGTTGTGGGTCATCTGATAGCAACGCTCCCGCAACACAACGAAATCCTCCGGACCCACGGAAAGAAATTCTCTGGCATCCCGGAAGGGATGGATGTGGGGGTAGATACTGCTTAATTGCTCCCATTTGGTGTCTTTCATGTGGAGAGTGTGTTCCGTGGCAGTTTTTTTCGAGCTCCGGGCTTCCGATCCACTGACCATTTTTTCGTTTGCGACTACGGTTTCTGCCACTTTTTCGGTCTGTTCACGGGCTTGCCTGCCTTGCTCCTGCACCCGCTCCCGCTGCATCTCCCTATTTTGGGCTTCCTGCTGTTCTGTCTGTATCGGCCGCTTTGCCTGCTCCGGCTGGTTTCCACCTTGCCCCTGTCCTTCGATTTCCCCCACCGTAACCGGTGCAATCGCAGTCACAGGCGCAGGTACTTTCTTCGCACCAGCCGCTCCTGCAAACCGCCCTATGATCTCAAAATTACGTTCCAGGGGAATGCGTATCCCCAGTGTCGGCTCCCAATCCGCTTTTCTGGAAATTCTTTTTTCACAGGAAATGGTCCCCCGTTCTGCCGTCATTTCACATAACAGTTCTTCTCCGCTTTCCCGCTGCAGATACAGCAGCATCATCTCCTTGCCGGACACGATCCCCTGTCCTCTCAGCTGCACCATCAGAATCTCTTCCTCTTCCCAGCTTTCCAGCTTTGCATACCCGGCTCCCCGGATCCGTTGCCCGTTTTCCTGTAATTCCAAATAGCTGATCTGTTTCCGATATGACATAAAATCCCCCCGTATAAAGTTTCTATCTAACTTTATGCAGGGGGTTGTCCTTAATATTCCTGGCTGTCCAGATATTTCATATAATTTACGACCATCAATGCGATCTTGAAAGTCAGTGCATCATCAAAGCTCCGCAGATCCAGGCCGGTGCTCTTCTGAATCTTCTCAATACGATATACCAGCGTATTACGATGCACGAACAACTGTCTGGAAGTCTCCGACACATTCAGATTGTTTTCGAAGAACTTGTTCAGGGTGTTCAGGGTCTCTTCATCCAGATCCATAGGTATATTGTCACCGAAGATCTCCTCAATAAAGATCTTGCACAGATTCACCGGCAGCTGATAGATCAGACGTCCGATTCCCAACGTGCTGTAGGCGATCACCTTTTTCTCTGCGTAGAAGATCTTGCCTACATCCAGTGCCATCTTGGCTTCCTTGTAGGACTTGGATACGTCCTTCAATTCCTGTACCACGGTGCCATATGCCACCTTCACATCCAGAAGAGCCTCCGCATTCATCATGGCTACAATAGTCTCGGCTAGTTCATGCAGTGTCTCAGGTGTGGTGGTGCTCTCAACAGATTTGATCAGGATCAGGCTGGACTCATCCACCGCTGTTACATAATCTCCCGCCTGCGGGGAAAACATGCCCTTAAGCACTTCAGATACAATGCCATCTTTCTCATCCTTGGTCTCAATGAGATATACGGCTCTGGGACAGCTGACTTCCACATGAAGTTTCTTCGCCCGATTGTAAATATCTACCAGCAACAGATTATCCAACAACAGGTTCTGAAAGAAATTATTCCGGTCAAACCGTTCCTTGTAGGCAATGACAAGATTCTGGATCTGACTGACAGCAATCTTACCCACCATATATACGTCATCCGTCATTCCCCGTGCCACCAGTACATATAAAAGATCCTCTTCGTCACGGATCTTCAGAAGGTGATGTACTCCGATCACCTGGCTATCCGCCGGAGAAGCCGCAAAGCCTGTGATCAGATCTGTGGTTATGTCATCCTTTTCCATGGTAGATGCCACTTCGGATCCGTTCAGATCATAGACTCCGAGGTCTACCTTAGTGATTGCTTTTAATTCATCAATGCTTGTCTGTATAATCTGGCCTGTAATCATATTGTCCACGCCTTTCTGTAGCATAATCTATATCGAATTCTTCGCTCTTCGCGTTCTCGAATTCGCAACGTCTCTTCGCATTCCGGACTATCGTCCTCCTTGCTCATATCCATTCGTTCTGTTCATAGGCGAAAAGCTCCACCTGCAAGCAGCCTCGCTTTTCATCTATGCCAGAACTATATATACTTAGTATATCTGATTTACTCACCCCGTGCAAGCAAAATGCATAAAAAAGCCCTGTCTGCATTCACAGACAGGACCTTGAAATCTCTTATGAAACTTAAGACTAGTTGGTAATAACCTGCTCGGTCTCTTTGTCGAATACGTGGATCTTCTCAACATCCAGAGCGAACTTAACGGTATCGCCAGGTCTTGCAGTGGTACGAGAATCTACTCTTGCGGTCATAGGGAACTCGTCAAGATCGAAGTACAGATATACTTCTGCACCAAGTAACTCATAAACCTTGATGGTAGAGGTAAATACGCTCTGAGGAGAGGTCTCGATGTACATCTCGGAATCATATACATCCTCAGGACGGATACCGAAGGTAACAACCTTTCCATCGTAACCGCCATCGATCAGCTTCTTGGACTTAGCGGGAGGAAGGGGAATGCTGTGGCCTGCGATTACCAGGTTAGCGATGTCGCCTTCTACCTTAACAGTAGCATCCAGGAAGTTCATCTGCGGAGATCCCATGAATCCTGCTACGAACAGGTTGCAAGGCTTCTCATACAGGTTCTGAGGAGTATCTACCTGCTGGATAACGCCGTCCTTCATAACAACGATTCTGGTACCAAGGGTCATAGCCTCAGTCTGGTCATGTGTAACGTAGATGATGGTGGTGCCCAGTCTCTGATGCAGCTTAGCGATCTCGATACGCATCTGTACACGCAGCTTAGCATCCAGGTTGGACAGAGGCTCATCCATCAGGAATACCTTAGGGTTACGAACGATTGCACGTCCCATAGCGACACGCTGTCTCTGACCACCGGACAGAGCCTTGGGCTTACGATCAAGCAGCGGAGTCAAATCCAGGATCTTAGCTGCTTCCTTAACCATCTTATCGATCTGATCCTTGGGAACTTTTCTCAGCTTCAGACCAAATGCCATGTTGTCGTATACGGACATATGAGGATACAGAGCGTAGTTCTGGAATACCATTGCGATATCTCTATCCTTAGGCTCTACATCGTTAACTACTCTGTCACCGATCTTCAGTTCACCGGAAGAGATATCTTCCAGACCTGCGATCATACGAAGGGTGGTGGACTTACCACATCCGGAAGGACCTACGAAAATGATGAACTCCTGATCTGCGATTTCAAGGTTGAAATCCTTAACAGCTTCGAAACCGTTAGGATATACTTTGCAGACATTCTTTAAAGATAAACTTGCCATTTGAAAATACTCCTTTCATATTTACCAATGTTATTTTCTCTCATTGTGAAACGATATGTCTCGTTTGAATCTGAATTCAGTATAACGAAAATCACGAAAATGTGCCATACCACTATTTCACAAAGATTTTGAATCATATTGTAAGAATTGCTTATAAAGTTTGTTTTTTTTCGAAATGCTTGTCAGATTGAACAAATCCGCCCGCATTTCTTGGACATATTCCACAAGAATCGCCCTACTTTGTCTCATTTTCCGGCTTTTTATAGAAGCTAAGCTGGTTTTTGCCATGTCTTTTTGACACATACAGCGCATTATCTGCGGCTTTGTACAGTTCCTCGAAAGACTTGCCGTCCCCGGGGAAGACCGCTGCTCCCACGCTGGCCGTTACGGAATATTTTACATATTCTCCCACTTCAAACTGATGGAAGAACTGTTCGATCTTCCTGCCTTCCCGTTCGATCATACTGATCTCGCGGATATCCTTCAGAAACACCATGAACTCATCGCCACCGGTACGACCCACGATATCCGTAGCCCGGAACATGGATTGCAGACGTACTGCCAGGCTGCGGAGCACTTCATCTCCGAAGGCATGTCCCATAGTATCATTGATCTTCTTAAAGTTATCAACATCCAGTACGAACAATACGCCCTGCTTGTCCGGGTACTTTTCCATGTATTCCCGGATCTTACGCTCTGTGGCCATCTTATTGTTCAGATCCGTCAATAGGTCGGTATCTGCTTTATCCTCCAACACCTTACTGTGTTCAGAGGCTTTGATGCGTACCAGAATATTGATTGCGGTGATAATAATAAGCGCTACTGCAATGGAAATACTGATCTTGACGATCAGATTCGCAATCGGGCCGCGGAAGGACTGTTGAATACTGGACAGATAGGATTCATCAATGCCTACCACCAGATTCCAGTCTGTATCCGCAATGGGGAAATGACAGAGAATCTTACCTACGCCGTTCTCATTAACATGCAGTATCCCATTGCTGCCCTTCTGCTGCTGTCTTTCAAACAGGGTCCAGCTTCCCAGGCTTTCCGAAATATCTTTCAGGGAATTCCAGAAATCATTCTGCAAAATAGCCGTTCCGTCAGTGGCACCGTAGCATGCCATAATGGTTCCGTTCCGGTTGACCAGAGAGAAAAACGCCTTGTCACCATATACAGAATTGTCGAAGAATTCCTTCATGTCATCCGGGTTCATATAACTGAGCAGATATCCGGTGACATTTCCGGATATCGCAATCGGACACACATAGATAAAGGCAGTCTGTCCGTTGATCCCATCCGTGCCGGCATAAATATAATGGGCGGAGGTTCCGCTGATGCTGCCGTAATAGTTTAACTCCGACATATCGAACTCCCGGCGGTCACTCAGCATTCCTTTTCCGTTCGTAGCACAATAAGCAGACATATAGGCGTTGCTGGCTTTTACAATGGTGTCCAGCTTCTCATATACAAAAGCATCACTTCTGTCCGGCCGGCTCGCCATAATGTTTGCCATGGCACTCGTGATATCTCCCAGTGCCCCCAGCTTGTCATCTACTCCCGCGGAATAGTAAAAGCCGATCTGCTCTGCCTGATCATCCACCACCGTCTGTATGGCTGAATTCATTTTATTATTAAATTCGTAAATACTCAGAACCAGTGCAACAACCAGCAATGCGCAGGGAAAGACCCACTGGAAAACAATTTCCCAAAATTTTCTCTTTTGCATACTCCGAACACCTCTCGTCTGATGCCCCCGCAGGACATTTTTGTTACTTCACGTCTGTTTTCAGGCTTTCATCCAGTTCATCATGGAATACTCTCTCATCCTCTTCCGGCGAGATTTCCGGTGCAGGCTCCTGTTCTGACAACAGCTGATCTTCCAGCTTCTGGAAGAATTTATTGTACAGCATGGCAGAGGCATAAGCCGGCAGCGAAAAACCAAACAGGAAAATAATGGGTATCAGTCTTAAAGATACCAGATAAATAATCAACGGGAAAAATGCCATTACGAACATCACAACTGTCTTGGGCAGCTGTAAAATACTCATGATAAATGCATTTCGAATGGTTCCCATGATTGTATTGTCAAATTTGGCAAGTACCGGAAATACATATAAAGAAGTGCAGATCACCAGCACTCCTGCTGCCATGATCAGTACCACCAACACCTGGCTGAACTGCATTCCGGATTTGGTAATAATGTAGTAATCACCGCCAAGGATCGCCGCTACCAGCATAAGCAGCAACCAGATCAGGGTTGCCTGACGGAAATTGGTCTTAAAGGATTTAAAAAAGCTTCTGGTAATGTAGCTCTCCTCATTTCTTACGATCTTTAATGCCACATAATGCATGGAGGTCAGTGCCGCACCTGCGGTGATAATGGGAATACAGCAGATCAGTGTCAGAATATTGAGCCACATCAGGTCTGCCATCTTATTCAGTACATTCATTAAAGGGCTGTCCAGGTCAAAAATTTTCATTTACATCTTATCCTTTTCTGTTTTATAAAAATTTTTCCATGGGGGTCACACGTATTCCGGAAAATGCCTCCTCTTCATGTACCGCATGAAACCCCAGTTTTCTATAGAACTCTACGGCATACGGAGCTGCTTTCAGCGACATATACCGTTCCCCTTCCTCTTTTTTCAGATATTCACACATTCTTCTCATCAGATCCCGTCCGATTCCCCGATGATGATACTCCTCATCGACAAAAAGAAGTGATAAATGATTATAATTCCGCACGGAAGCCGCTCCGATGACTCTCTCACCGTCCAGCGCCACCATCATCTGGTATCTTCCCTGCAGGAACGACTTATAGAGGTGTTCATCCGTAATAAAATCATAAAAGTTACGGATTCCCTCCTCTGTATAATCCACCGCCTCAAATTTTAAAAATGTCTTCCAGATCATATGCATGGCAGGAATCCAGTCTTTGTCTTCCGCCCATCTGATCTCGTAAGTGCCCACTGCCGTATCCGACATGATGCACCGCCTCTCTGATCCGAAAGCTTTCCGGTCTTAATCCAGTCCCGGAATCTCCCTGCGGATCCATTGATAGATGTCCTCCATGGCCTGTTCACCGTCTTCCTCATTCAAAAGCTCATGTCTGTCATTCTCGTACAGTTTGACGGTAATATTTTTCACACCAGCCTTCTTCAGAGAATCACATGCCTTCCGGACACCCTTACCGTAATCTCCCACCGGGTCCTCGGCACCGGATACCATAAGGATTGGCAGGTTCTGCGGTACCTTCTCCAGATTCTCCTGCTTCTGCAGTCTGCGGATCAGTTCAAACAGCGTCTGGAACCCGTTCACAGTGAAGGTAAATCCACACAGCCCATCCGCTATATAGCGGTCCACATTCTCCGGATTCCGGCTCAGCCAGTCACTGGATGTCCTCGGAGCATCGATCCGCTTGTTATAGCCGCCGAAAGCAGCCTTGTCAATAAAACGGCTGATATGCTTTGAACCACAGAACAGCTTCTGTATGCCTGCCATGGCTTTGGAACAAAGGATCAATCCCCCGGACTGCATTCCCGTTCCGACAATTACCGCCCCGTCGACTCCCTTACCGTAACGACACAGATAATTCCTCGTAATAAAGGAACCCATACTGTGTCCCAAAATAACATAGGGCACCTCCGGATAGCTTTCCTCTGTGATCTTCTTCAGCCGATGTACATCCCTTACCACTACCGTTGCCGGATCCTGTTCGCAGAAGTAACCGTAAGTGCCGCCTTCCGCCACAGATTTTCCATGTCCGAGATGGTCTTCTCCGGTAACAAGGATTCCTCTGGCAGTCAGAAATTCAGCCAGGTTCTCATAACGCTCCACATACTCTGCCATTCCGTGCACTACCTGCACAATGCCTTTTACATTGCCGTCATCGGGAGTATATCTCACTGCATGGATACGGCTTTCGCCGTCCCGGGAATCAAAGTAAAATTCTTCCTTAATCATAGAACCTCCTTGGTTACGGAAAAATCATAGGACGCACAAAACAAATGTCAATTTTACAGCCATCTGCTTTGGCATCCTATTCATTATATATCATTTCTTATAAAATTTTAAGCCCTATATTGCTTTTTTTGTAAAATAGTAACAGTTCATCCCGCCTCATTCGTAAAGTTGCGTTGTCATATACTATTTAACAGATCTCTGCTCCGGCAGGCATATTCTTCTCCGGGGTGACCAAAGCCAGATTGCCTTCCGCGTCTTCTGCGCACAGGATCATGCCCTCGGACATTACTCCTGCCAGTTTCGCAGGCTTCAGGTTCACCAGTACCATAACCTTCTTGCCCACCATTTCCTCCGGGCTGTAATGTGCCTTGATGCCAGAGACGATCTGACGTACCTGACTGCCGATCTTCACCTGGCTGCACAGCAGCTTCTTGGACTTGGGCACTGCCTCACAGGAAATGATCTCACCTACCTGGAACTGCATTTTTGCGAAGTCGTCATATTCGATCTCTGTCTTAGGCTCAATATCGATGGCTTCCTGCTCTGCCTTTTCTGCCTCGGCATTTGCCTCTTCCGCTTCATGCTCCGCTGCTGCCTTGATCATGGCTTCTTCCAGCTCTGCCTCTTTTTTTGCTACATCCTTCATATCCAGACGGGCGAAGAGGATCTCAGGCTGGTCAGTCACCCTGTTGCCGCTCTCATACAGGCCGAACTGCTCTAACTGATCGAAGTCACGCAGGGAGGTATTCAGCTGTTTTGCGATCTTCTCTGCGGTTTCGGGCATATAAGGCTCTAACAGGGATGCGCCAATGATAATACCTTCCACCAGATTGTACAGAACGGTAGCCAGACGATCTGCCTTGGCTTCGTCCTTGGCCAGTACCCAGGGTTCGGTCTCATCGATGTATTTATTACAGCGTTTGAAGATGCCGAAGATCTCGGTCAGGGCATCTGCTACTCGCAGTTCTTCCATTTTGGCTACTACTTTTGCATAAGTGCCGGTCACAGTCTGTTTCAGATCGGCATCCACTGCTGCATCGTTCTCGGTCAGCTGTACATTCCTATTCTCTACTACACCGCCAAAATACTTGTTGCTCATGGAAATGGTACGGTTCACCAGGTTGCCCAGGGTGTTGGCCAGATCGGAATTGGTACGCTCTGCTACCAGTTCCCAGGTCAGATTACCGTCATTTTCAAAAGGCATCTCATGCAGTACATAGTAACGTACTGCATCTACGCCGAAATAATCTACCAG
Source organism: Lachnospiraceae bacterium GAM79 (assembly GCA_003584705.1). Classification (GTDB taxonomy): domain Bacteria; phylum Bacillota; class Clostridia; order Lachnospirales; family Lachnospiraceae; genus Acetatifactor; species Acetatifactor acetigignens. Next base: position 451,558 of record AP018536.1, on the reverse strand, counting down.
ATCATCCGCATAGACCACATTTCCCTTGGATTTGCTCATCTTGCCACCGCCCATAAGAAGCCAGGGATGTCCGAATACCTGCTTCGGCAGAGGCTCGCCCAGTGCCATCAGGAAAATAGGCCAGTAGATCGTATGGAACCGGATGATATCCTTGCCGATCAGGTGCAGGTCTGCGGGCCACAGCTTCTTATACTGTTCGGTGCTGTTGCCGTCTGCATCGTAGCCGATACCGGTGATGTAGTTGGTCAGCGCATCCAGCCATACATAGATGACATGCTTGGGATCGAAGGTCACCGGAATCCCCCAGGTGAAGGAAGTACGGGATACGCACAGATCCTGCAGTCCGGGGAGCAGGAAGTTGTTCATCATCTCGTTCTTACGGGAAACGGGCTGAATGAACTCGGGATGCTCATTAATGTGCTTGATCAGTTTGTCTGCATATTTGCTCATGCGGAAGAAATAAGCCTCCTCCTTGGCAGGCTTTACGACACCGCCGCAGTCCGGGCACTTGCCGTCCACCAGCTGGGACTCGGTCCAGAAGGATTCACAGGGAGTACAGTACATTCCCTCGTAAGCTCCCTTATAGATGTCCCCCTGATCACAGAGACGCTTGAAGATCTTCTGTACCTGCTTCTCATGATCCTCATCCGTGGTACGGATGAACTTATCATAGGAAATGTTCAGCAGATCACACAGACCGCGGATGACACCGGCGATCTTATCTACATGTTCCTTGGGAGTGATGCCGGCTGCCTCAGCCTTCAGTTCGATCTTCTGTCCATGCTCGTCAGTACCGGTCTGGAAGAAGACATCATAGCCCTCCTTTCTCTTGAAACGTGCGATGCTGTCAGCCAGTACGATCTCGTAGTTGTTGCCGATATGGGGCTTCGCAGATGTATAGGCAATGGCAGTCGTAAGATAATATTTTCCCTTGTTTTCCATTGTGTCTGTTCTCCTTTTCTACTCCTATAACATATAACACTATCTAATGCCACACGGATTGCTCCGCGCTTTGCGCTCCCGCAATCCTACCCGCCATTCGCATATCGAAAGGCTTACGCCTCTCTTCTATGCTCATATCGGGGCAGGTCATCAAGACAGAAAATTACTCTCGTGCAAGCACATCGTAATTTCTGTCTTGTGACCTTGTTGGCATTAAAAAAGCCTCCTCAAAGAACCTTATGTTCTTCAAGAAGACGAGCGTTATCTCGTGTTACCACTTCTCTTCGTCTGTACCTCACAGTACAGACCTCTTCGGGTCCGTAACCCTATCCGCTGTAACAGGCGGATCCTGTCGCAGCCTTGCTTCTACCGTTCCTATTCTCCCCGGTATCCGTTCGGTGCGCCGCTCAGAAGCCATCTTCTCTATCTGTCCGTTCCATTCCTCTCAGCCTTACGGAATGTTCTCTGTAAAACTTCTATGATAAATACTCTCTTCCTCATTGCATTTGCGTATTCTTACAGTAGCACAGGAAATCCGGACTGTCAATGCAGTTTTTGTTGCCATGCAATCGTAAATGTGTATAATGGTATATTATATAAGGTAATTTTTATAACATACATAAGAGGATATAAAATGAAAAAAAGTAAATTACCAAAACAGGCCTTGATCATTCTGAGCATTGCTCTGGTGCTGGTAATTTCCACAGTTATGTGGAGTTCTGCCCAGATCACACAGGATACAGAGGAAGAAGTACAGTCCACTCTCCGGGATGTTGCCACGCAGAACGCCCTGATCGTACAACAGGAGCTCCGTGAAAACTTCAACTTATTATACAGCCTTGCCGATGCGATCAGCGTTTCCCCGGATGCAGTCAATGCAAAATCCATTGCTGCACAGTTGGGATCTTTTATCTCCACCTATGAGTTTAAACGGATCGGTTTCGTCTCACCGGACGGTCAGGTGATAACCACCGATGGCTATGTACAGGATCTGTCCAGCAGAGATTTTTTTAAGGATGGTATGCAGGGACTTCCTGGTATTACCAATACCCTCCAGGATCGCCTCGGTACTCCGGAACCCATCAATGTATTCAGCATTCCTGTGTATGATCAGAGTGATTCCATTATCGGTGTTTTATTTGCCACCTATCGGAACCAGCATTTTGAAGAAATTTTAGGCGTGCAATCCTTTAATAATCAAGGATTCAGTTGTCTGGTAAATCAGGACGGTGACCTGATCGCCACATCTTCCAATGCACCGGCTTCCCTGCAGGAAGCCGACCGTATGTCCGATTATCTGACTCAGAATGCCCGTAACGACCAGCCCTTGCAGGATCTGCATACGCTGCTTCAGAGTTCTTCTTCCAACGGTGGTTATTTCTATGGAGGCAGTCAGAAGTATTATTACTATGCGGCTGCAATGGACAATCTCCGCAGCGACAGACAGTGGTTCGCCCTGACTATTGTTCCCGATCAGGTACTTTCCAGTCGTTCCGCTCCGATATTGTTTCAGGTGCGGCTGCTGATCCTGCTGATCATTGTGATCGCCGGAGTCGGTACTTTTGCTTTTGTGCACAGTATCCGGACACGGCGCAGGCAGTTATATCGTCTGGCTTATGTGGATCCTCTGACAAATGGTGATAATTTTGCCTGCTTCAAGGAGAAATTATCCCACCGAGGCGGAGACAGCGGCTTCTATGTTGCCCTGGATCTTCAGGATTTCAAGCTGATCAATAATACCTGTGGTGTGGCCAAGGGTGACGAAACACTGTTGGAAGTATGGAAGCTCCTGCAAACCGGTACACATCTGGGTGAATTTTCTGCCCACATCAATGCAGACCGGTTCATCCTGTTCCTGCGGGATAATGACCGGTGTACCTTAGAACCCAGATTGGAGTGCCTGTGTCAGGATATTTCCAATCTGTCCACAAAGCTTAATATTCCGAAACTGTTCCCACTGTGCGGCATCTATGAGACCGCCGATCATAAGGAAATCGAGCAGAATTACGGCAAGGCTGTACAGGCCAAGTATCCGATAAAGGGAAAACGTACCAGACATTATGCTTTTTATGAAGATCTGGATATCAAACAGCTCTCCGAGGATCGTCTGATGGAAGATGTCTTCGAAGACGCCCTGAAGAACGGAGAATTCCAGCTGTGGTATCAGCCGAAAGTAGACCCCGTCACCGGAAACATTCTGGGAGCGGAGGCTCTGATCCGTTGGAAGCGCCCCGACGGCACCATGCTCTCCCCCGGGAAGTTCATTCCATTATTTGAGAAAAACGGTAATATCACAACACTGGATGAATATGTGTTCCGCACAGTGTGCGCACAACAGCAGAGATGGCTGCAGGCCGGAGCAACATTGTATCCGATTTCTGTAAATATTTCCAGAGTCAGCCTATACTACAGCAATGTGGTAGATAAGTACCGGGAGATTTTGAATTCTTTCCAGCTGGATCCGAAATATGTTCCGTTAGAGATCACTGAGAGTGCTACCATTGATAACAGTGATATTTCCTCCCTGATCGAGCAGTTCCATGAAGCGGGATTTACTTTACTGCTGGATGATTTCGGAAGCGGTTATTCTTCTCTGTCTTCGCTGAATGTCATGCATTTCGATACGATCAAGCTGGATAAGAGTCTGATCGATTACATTGGTGACCGGAACGGTGAAAAGCTGCTGTTGCATATCACACAGCTGCTGCAGAGCTTCGGTATGACTATTACCGCAGAGGGTGTAGAAACTTCGGATCAGGTAGAGTTTCTGAAGAATCTTCACTGTGATGATATTCAGGGTTACTACTTCTCGAAGCCGTTACCGGTAAACGAATTTGAAGATTTTGTAAGAAAGCATACAGGTCTGTAGGGTTCGCCCACAGACCTGTTTTTGTTCCTGTATTCTGTTTTGCTCGTCTTATTCTTCTCCCAGGATCAGGATCGAATAAGCCGGAAGCGTAACTACAGTACCGGCACGCTCCGCAGTCTCTTCTCCGGTATAAAGTTCCCCCAGCAGTACCAGTTCCTCCGCTGTGGTGCCTCCTACGGTAAGTCCGGTCAGATCCACGCTCACAGCCTCCGCAGAGGTATTTCCCAACAATAATAAGTTACTGCCTTCATAGCTTCTTGTCAGGGCAAAGCATTGTTCACCGGAATACTGCTCCAGATAAGCGGTGGTGCCTCTGGCGATCACTGGGTTCTGGTTGCGGACACGGATCACCTGTTTCACATAATTATAGATGGAATCGGGATCCTCCTGCTGTTCTTCCAGACTGTCAAATTTCATCTGAAAATCTTCCATATCCGCCGGTCCTTTACACATACCTGCAGCATTTTTGTCCTTGCTCCAGTACATGGGGGCCCGTTTGTTCTCGTCTTTGCCGGAGCCTTTCATGCCCAGTTCTTCCCCATAATAGAGGAATACATTGCCATTCATTAAGAGATTAAGGGCATTGCCCATTTTCGTCTGAGCTTCGCTATTCTCCCCGGCATAGTAGCCTGCACTGCGCCCCATATCATGATTGGTGTAGAAGGGAGCATTGATATAATCCGGATTGTACTGCGCATACATGCCCTGCTCTGTTTCCAGATTCTTTGCATAAGATGTTGCCGATGCCTTACCGTTCATCACATTGGCAATGATACCGGACTTGTCGGCAAAAGCAAAATCAAACATGCTGTCCACGCCGCTCTCATAATATTTGGCATAGGTATTCTGATCCGTCCAGCATTCACACACCAGATAATTCTCCGGATCTTTGCCATGAACATAATCCGCGAACCAGCTTAGAATTTCCACATTGTCCTCTGTGGATCCGGTAACATACTCTTTCACCGCATCCAGTCGGAAGCCATCCACACCCATATCCAGCCAGAAGTCCGCGATCTGCTCAAATTCCCGGCGTACCGTCTCATTCTCCAGATTCAGATCCGGCATTCCGTCCCAGAATCTCGCTTCATAATACCAGGCCGTTCCATCCAGCTGCGCATACCCGCCCTGGTATTCTCTGGAAAAATGGTAATAATCCATGTACGGGCATTCGGAACTATCCGGTTCCGCCCCTTCCGGCAGGCTCTTCAGATACTCCGCAGCCTGTTGGAACCAGGGATGGCTGCTGGAAGAATGATTCATTGCCAGATCCAGGATCACACGGATTCCACGGTCATGACAGGCCGTCAGCAACTCCTGAAACGTTTCCAGAGTGCCGTACTGCGGATCGATATTCTCATAATCCGTGGTATCATATTTATGATAGGTGACGGAGGGCATCACCGGCATGAGCCAGATACCATTGATTCCCAGATCCATATCTGTGGTATCATCACCGTCATTCAGGTAATCCAGCTTTTCCAGTACGCCCTGTAGATCTCCAATGCCATCACCGTCGCTGTCATAGAAGGAATATACGAAAAGCTCATAGTAGGTACGGTAGTTGTCGTCCGGGATCTGCAGTACCCGGTTGTCCTGCACCAGAGACGTGGTACTGCCGGTGCTGTCAGTGTTACTGTCCGCGCTCTCATCCTGTACGGTGGCAGTCTCATTCTGTGTACCGGCAGCAGACGCATTGCTGTTTTCTCCTTTGCTGCCTCCACAGGCAGTCAGAGACGCTGTCATTCCCACCACCAGTATTGCTGCCCATATTTTTCTGTTCCATTTGCTCATAGTTATCGCTTACTCCTCAGATCCGCTTTTTTTCAAACCGGAACCATTTGAAATCAAAATTGCATCCCGGCAGGAAAACGAAGGTCACATTCTGCTCTCCCGTCACTCTTTCCAGAGGGAAACGCAGTTCCCTATATTCCTCGCTGTGTGGGAAGGGAAGTACCTGTGTAGCTCCATCGGTAAACCTAAGCTGGATCGTATTCTGCTGTAAAGGAGTTCTTCCGCAGATGACAATGCTATCGGTTCCCGCTTCTCCAAAGTTCATATCCGTAAATTCGAGAGAGACATTATTGCCGATCTGTTCAACGGCATCCCCGGTTCTCACAAAGCTGTCACCATAGGTAACTCCGTCCGTGAGAGCACTCAGTCTTGCATAAGCTTTTTCCTGTCTGGTGAAATGAAACTCTTTCAGGAAAATTTTATTTTCTGACACTATTGTCAGTTTTGTTACACCCTTTAATCTCCGGGGCAATACGAAGGTATCCGGCTGGAAGACTTCCCAGATGCCCGGCTTCTGATAGGTTATTTCACCCACCAGTGTTCCCTGTGTCCCGGAACCGCTCTCTTCGGGCTCTCCCTTCCATATCTGAATCCGGTGGGGATCATTATCATTGGCAAAAATAGACAGCGTGATCTCGTCACTTCCGAATTCACCAAAGTCTAACGCTTCATAGACCAGTCCGGTAGGCTGTGCCTTGTCCGTTCCGGCACTGTTCTCCACTCCGCGGCTTACGTCTCCGCCAAAACTTCCGACATAAGAAATACCCGTCACCGGCTCATACGGAGAATGGAACGTCTGTCCCATGCCCTCCACTGCAAAGTCAAGTTGGGAAATCATTTTAATATTGGTTGTTCCGTTACAGGTCATACACCTTACCTGAAAACTGCCATCACTGACGCCTGTGATCCGGATGCTCTCGCCGTCTTCCAGTTCCTCCAGTTTTGCCACAGGGCTGGGGATACCGGAAGCATCAGTAATGCTCCAGAGAAGCTTACGGTCTGTGGCTTCCGTGGGATAGATACGGGTATGTAGCAATACATACGGCTTCTCCGGTGTCAATCTCATATAGGGAGCGCTCATTTCCAGTTTCCGCACCGGAACAAATCCGGGATCCACAAAGGCGGGCGGATATTCTCTGTTTTCTTCTGTTGCACAGACACCGGGACGAATCGGTGCTTCGACTGCCTGTAACGTCACTGTCGCCGTGCGGTGCCCGGCAGCTGCCGTTGCTGTTCCAGTGCCGGTTTCATTGGTCATGCTGTTCACTGTGGCTGCCCATGCATCCTCCACAGTCACACGAATCTCCCCCGGCGTAGTTTTTGCTGCGATCATAGCCAGTAATTTCCCCTGGAACAACTTACGCACGGTTCCCTTGTAGGCATCGTAATCGGCGCTGTCACCATTGTCCAGTCCCACCAGTCTTCCAGCACCTTCCACGGTCACTCTCACATAATCAGAGGCATTTTCCACAGGATATCCGTTCCGGTCCTCCGCTGAGATCTCCACAAAGATCATGTCCTCGCCGTCAGCATGCAAGGCTGATTTATTTGCTTTTAATACATAATGATCTGTGTTGCCGAAGGAATGTCTCTCCTGTCTGGCTATCTCCCTACCCGTTTCGTCATATGCCACGGCACAGATACTGCCGGGCGCATACGGTACTTTCCAGGAAGGCTGCAATACCGTTCCTTTCTGATGATCGATCTGCTGTTTTCCCTGTGACACTCCGTTTACGAACAGTTCCACCTCCGGAGCATTGCTGGTGATCCGCACGTCCACCTGCTGTCCCGGATTAAAATCCCAGTAGGGATATACATGGATCATGGGATCTTTTTTCCCATCCGTCCATTCCGAACGGAAGACGTAGTAGGAGTCTTTGGGAAATCCCGCCGTATCCATCTGTCCGAAATAGCTGTTTTTCGTCTGATAAGGGGTCGGCTCACCGATATAGTCAATGGCTGTCCAGATGAACTGACCACAGGAATAAGGGGTATCTCTGTCCATAGTGATACAGTATTCCGTATTTTTCGCCGCCCAGCTGGTAGTACTGTTGCCCAACGCAGAACACTGTTCGTCCGCTTCGATCAGATTCGCCCTCTCCAGCGGAAAATGATACACCCCTCGGCTCTGTACCACAGAGGAAGTCTCACTTCCGTAGATGATCCAGTCCGGATGCTTTTCATGGTGTTCCGCATAATATTTTTCCGCGTAGTTATAGCCCGCCACTTTCACGATATCCGCACATTTCTGGGCATTTTCCCAGGGCATGTAATTGGAACCGATCGTCACCGGTGCCACCTTCCGGTAATCCCACTTTCTGACTACTGCAAGGAGGCTACGGGTGATCTCCTGTCCATGGGCATCCGCATGGGTATCCGGAATCTCGTTGCCAATGCTCCACATGATAACGGAAGGATGATTGCGGTCTCTGCGGATCCAGCTGCGTACATCCTTCTCCATCCATTCCTTGAAAAATCTGGCATAATCATAAGGATTCTTTGCCATCTCCCACATATCGAACGCTTCGGATACGATCAGAAATCCCATCTCATCCGCCAGTTCCATCAGTTCCACAGCGGGCATATTGTGGGAAGTCCGCACAGCATTGACACCCATGGAACGCATGAGTTCAAATTTCCGGCGCATGGCTTCTTTGTGAAAAGCCGCTCCCAGTGCTCCGAGGTCATGGTGATCGCAGGCACCGTTCAGGCGCACTTTTCTGCCGTTTAATAAAAAGCCCCTGGCAGGATCAAATTGCATGGTGCGGAAACCGATGCGAAGATGTTCTTCCTGTGTGATTTCCGTCTTCTGTAAGGCTTCACCTGCTCCGTTCTCCCCGTCGTTCATTGGAAGTTTGCATAGACGAACTGTAAGATCATACAGATAAGGATCTGTGATGTCCCATTTCCGGGGATTATCCACAGGAATCGCCACAGATGTCTTCTCCTGTCCACCGGCGAGGGGCTGTTTTACCCGGAAAATCTCCCTGTTTTCCGTTTCTGCAGAGTTTTTACTGTCCCCGGCATAATGCAAGCAATATTCCAGTTCATAATTCTCAGTGATTGCTCCCCATTCCAGTTCCGTATCGATGGTCAGATCGTAGCCGTTTTCCGTCTCCACGGAGGAGGTATAGATACCGTCCAGCGGAATATGTGTCTCAGGCAGACGGATCATCCAGACATTACGATAGATTCCGGCACCGCTGTACCATCTGCTGTTGGGTGCCTGAAAGGTTACCCGGAGAACAACTTCATTTTCACCTTCACGCAGATGATCCGTAATGTCCCAGTCAAAGGTGGAGTAGCCGTATTTCCAGTCACCGAGGCACACGCCGTTTATATAGATGGAAGAATCCATGTAAACACCCTCGAAGCGCAAAATGACACGTTCGTCACATGTCGTGCAGGCATTACCTGCCACAGAATTTGACTGCTCCCGCAAGTTCTCCTGCGCCGCTTCGCCTGCACGCTTTACTCCGGATGCGGAATACACGAATTTCTTCCGATACCAGCCGATACTGTCTTCATAGAGGTTCTTCGTATCATAGATCAGCCAGTCGTGAGGCAAGTCTGCCGGCTGCATCTCCCGCTCCCAGAGAGTTCTGTCTTCCCAATTCACACCCAATGCTGTTTTTGCAAAATACCAGTTATCATTCCATAACGTTTTGCTGTTCATCGAAATTTCTGCCCTTTCTGTCCATATCGTTTCCTGTCAGATCCCTGCTTCTATAGTGCTGCTTTTCCTACCTGTGTCCCGTCTTATCGTTGTCTGATACGGTCTTCGCATCTGCCCGGTCTTCCAGACGTTTTACTATGTAAACTGCCAGTACTGCATCCAATGTTCCCAGTACCATGCCGCCCAGAATATCCGTGGGATAGTGGACAAAGAAATAAAGTCTGGAAAAGGCAATGACTGCTGCCATAAGCAGACTTAAAATACCCGCCTTACGATAATAACTGAAAATGGTCACCGCTCCGGCAAAACCGTTGGAAGTGTGTCCCGAAGGGAAGGAATATTCCGAAGGGAACGGAATTTTCAGCGTCACACCGGTGTCCACAGCACAGGGACGGGGTCTCGCGATCACATTTTTCAGGAACAAATTTCCCACAAGATAGGTGATTGCCATGGCGATTATCATGGTCAGACCGCATTTCCGGGTCTTCGGAATGCATGTCAGCACAATCGCAATGACGATCCATACCAGACCGCTTTCTCCGATCGTAGTAAAAAAACGCAGGATCTCTGTCAGCCATTCCTGATGGATCCCCTGAATCGCATGCAATATCTGTAATTCCATCCTTCGTTCCTCCTTGTCCGTCTTCCGGCTTGGTTATCGGCCGCTCCGTAATTTCACCGTCAGACATTCTTTTGAACTATTGTAATCTATTCAGAAATGCCTTTGCATTGGCTGCAATGTCATCCTTAAATACAGCGGAACCGGCTACAATGACATTGGCTCCTTTTTCCATGGCAAATGCTACATTGTCCAGATTGATACCACCGTCTACTTCCAGATCGGTAGACAGCCCCTTATCGTTGATCATTTTCCGGATCACCTGTACCTTATCCAGGCACTCCGGGATCAGCTTCTGTCCGCCGAATCCGGGCTCCACAGTCATTACCAGCACCAGATCCACCAGTTCCAGATAAGGTTCCACTGCCTCTGCCGGAGTGGCGGGCTTAATGGTGATGCCGGCCTTTTTGCCTGTGGCATGTATTTTTTCAATGCATCCCTCCACATCTTCTGTGGCTTCCAGGTGAAAATTCACCAGGTCCGCACCACAGGCAGCGAACTCTTCCACATAACGTTCCGGCTTCTCGATCATCAGATGCACATCGAGAAACATATCCGTGTGGGATCTGACAGCTTTTAATACCGGCATACCGTAGGAAATCGACGGTACAAACAATCCGTCCATCACGTCTACATGCAGCCAGGGGACTCCTGCTCCTTCCACAGCTTTGATATCCTCTCCCAGTTTCCATAAATCCGCCGAAAGAATTGAAGGTGATAATAAATTCATGTTACTCCTCATTTCTGCCCCGCAAGGCCTTGTCTGTTGCTTATTACCGTTCTATTCTAGCAAACTTGTTTTCGTAAAACAAGACTAACGAAAAGGAACCTTTTCCTTTTGGAAAAAAGTTCCTCCGTTCGCAATTCTCTATAGGTTTTTCACGTCTTCTTTCAGTTTGTTCCAGGCATCTTCATGCTCCGTATAGTAAATGGGACATTTCTTTCCGCCACAATCATAGTGGCGCAAGATGTCATCGGGTTGCAGGTCATAGGCATCAGTCAGCCATTTCAATAATTTGATCAGAGAATCATAGGTCTCCTGAGTAAACTGGCCGTTGTCCGCCTTGTAGCAGCATTCGATAGAAATAGAATCCTCATTGCGGGTCTGTACTGCATAGGCGATCTCGTCCAGAGGAACGCACTGAAGAATCTCGCCATCATAGCCAATGATAAAATGGGCACTGGCACTGCGTTCATGATTGTCTTTCAGCTGTTCGAAATAGCTGCGGTTCTGGGCCGCGCTGGTCCCAGGATTCGCCGTGTAATGTACAAAAATATTTTTCACTTCCGTCAGGGGATCTCCCGGTCTGGAATATTCATTCACGGTGAGAAAATCTTCTGTCCAGTTGGGATGTGCTGCATATACATCCGCCGGAAGTCCCTGGATCCGGGTTCCCGTGGTCTCCCCGATCTGTTTTTCGATCCGCTGCACAGCTTCTGCCGCAACTTCCACAGGAGTACTGGCCTCCGCAGTGCTGGCAGGTACTTCCAACAAATTTTTCAACATAAAGATTCCTGCAAGAATGCTGGCACACAGCAGGGAAATCTTAATATATCTGCGGATTCTTGCCTGTCTGCGGCGGCGCTGCCTCCCGGCTCTGACCCGGCGTTGTCTGACGCGGGTGCTGTAAGTATTGTCTTTGTAAACATTTTGCTCATATGCATTGCCCGGATGACCCTGCTCCTGCCGCCAGGCCTTGTTTTTCTGCTGTACTGTCGTCGAATACTGCGGATGTGATTTCTTCCTTCCGCCTTCCTGCGGCATTGCCGATATGCTATGTTGTGACCGTTCTGTGCGTCCTCCGGTATGATTGCTTCGTGATTGATCGGCGTATCTTCCGGTCTGTCTGTCTTGCGGTTGTCCTACACGTCTTCCTACGTGTCTGACTATATTTTTTCCAGTCCGGTAATCCACCAGATACGGATTTCTTCGCACCTGTATCATTTCCAGATCCGGTTGTCTGCTCGAACGATTCTCCTGTGTCATATTGCTGCCCCCCAGAGTTAATTGCTTTCTTTGAGTCCCAGTTTAATCCGGAGTTGTCACATTTTTCGGCACATATTCCTTAAGATTTTATAAATTTATTGTTTAAAAAGTTCCAGCAAATACTTTTCTATCACCTGTGCTGCTTTGCGATGAGCTTTCACTCCGGGATGCAGGCGGCTGCCTACGGTGTCCGGTGTGGTGTTGGGAAGTTGTAAAAAGTGGATTCTGGTATCACCAGTCTGTTCCGCGTAGGTTTCCACCGCTTCACGGATGACGGGCAGGAAATTGTCTCCCAGCATACCATAGCCCCAGATGATCTGTGCCTCAGGATTGCAGTCACGCACAGCTTTCAGGAAATCTCGGATTGCTGTAGTCAGGATCTTTTTGACTTCTTTTATGTCACGGGTTCCTGCCCATTCTCTTACCAGTTCCGCTGCGGACTGGATTGCTGTGGCATCGTTGGTTCCCAGATTAATGATCACGGCATCCGGCTGCCATGCCTTGAAATCATAGTCTTCCAGTGCTCCCAGCGAAGCATTTCGCTCCCCGGTAAGCAATCCGCAGACCTGTTTATAATAGGGAGGAATCTTATTCTCTACAATGCCATCCCAGCCGGTGACGATTCCCCAGCCACTCTGGGACACCACACGATATTCCGCAGAAAGCGCATCCGATACCATACGGGGATACGTATTTTCCGCAGAGAAGAACGCACTGATCCAGTCTTCCTCACCTACCGGCCCCATAGTTCCCTCTCCACTGGTAATACTGTCTCCTACAAATTCCAGGCGATATTCAGGATCCGGCAGAACCAAAAATTTCCCATCTCCATATTGCAATCCCAAAATCTGTATCATGTGCAGCGGGTCCTGGTGCATAGCCTGTACTTCCTTCAGAATCCGTACATGCTTCGGCTTTCCTACTGTCATTCCTCGAAACAGGCATACTTCATTTTTCCCTTTATTAACCGGAAAACGGCTGATCTGGGCACCATTCAGTTCTACCGCCAGCCATGGCTCCATCGTGTCGTAATCAGCATTTACTTCCAGCCACAATTCACTGCCAGTATATAGAAATTCTATACCGCTGCCGGTCCAGAATAAATTGATCACATCTTTTCCCGTGGTCCGGCCCAATACCCGCACTTGCGGCAAATCCGCTATACTTATAATCTTTTTCTGCTGTTCCATTTTCCCATACCTTCTACTCTGTTTTCTGTTGCTTCGACATTTTCTGTTATGATCTTTCGATTGCCTGCTTTACTCTCTCCTGCCGTACTCTTCTGCGATCACATTCTCCGCAGGACGTCCGCATACCGCATAAGGGTTCAATCCTTCCAAATTTCCCGGCCAATCCCAGATGCCGAAGCCTTTCACCCAGTCACGTTTTCTGCAGGCTGTAAACATTGCCCGGTACCAGTCCGCCTGTTCCGCATCATCCTCTTCACCCTGCAGTTCCCAGTTATTCGGAACCTGCGCAGAACCATGAATATTCATGCAACCCGCTTCCGAAAACAAAAAGGGCTTCTGAAATTTTTTCATAACCTTTTCGATCCGGTCTAACTGGTTGTCCCAGTCGTCTATGGGATAATATCCGCTGGACGCAATCACATCCACGGCATCCCACCATGTAATATGATCTTCTCCATATTTGTCGCAATTATAACCGACAGGTCCGTCATATACCGTCCGTACTTCTGCGATAAGTTTTCTCCACTCTGTCTCCCGGTGCTCCGTCATGGTCATTTCACACCCCGCCAGGAACAATTCACAGCCTGTCCGCTGCGCAATCTGTGCATAATGTTTCTGAAAGGCAATGTGACTCTCGAACCAGTTGCCCCATTTGGGTTCGCAAGGTACATCATGGTCAAAAAAGCTGATTCGTGCCCGCCAGACACCATTGTCACAATTCACCGTCGGTTTCAAAGCAACTTTCAGTCCCAGGCTCTGTGCATATCGAATCATATCATACAGTTCCTCATCCGTACAGCTTTTCTCCCCATCATAACGGATTTCCTCACTGTAAGGTGTTTCCTGCATCCCCGATGGTGTGAATATCACCCAATTCGTATGGATCCTTCGTACCATTTCCTCCATACTTTTTCTGGATTCTTCCGAACCCAATACTCCTCTGTGCGGAAAAACCGCAAAATTCACAGCGCGAAATGCCTCCATACAATACCTTCCCTTCCAAGTATCCCATTTGTGTTTCATTTCCTGTATTGTATCATTTTTAATTTTATTTAGCTAGTAAAATTAGCTTTTATTTGCCTAAATTTATTTTCCTGCATTTCATTGTGTTCATTCACACGATATGCTACCATGAAACTATATACAGTGCTTTCAGAAAGGAGCTATCTGCCATGCATTTTGTACAGGCAAAGGGGATTCTGTCTCAGAATAACGGAATGAATATTTATCGTGGATGCTCCCACGGTTGTATTTATTGTGACAGCCGCAGCAAATGTTACGGTTTTACACACGCCTTTGAAGATATTGAGGTCAAAGAAAATGCTCCTGAACTGTTGGAACGGTCGCTTCGTTCCAGGCGGCACAAGTGTATGATCGGTACAGGTGCCATGTGCGATCCGTATCTTCCCGCTGAAAAAGAGCTTCAATTGACCAGGAAGTGTCTGGAACTGATCGATCGATATGAATATGGTGTCACGGTACTCACAAAATCCAATCTGGTGCTTCGGGATCTCGATCTGCTGCAATCTATCAATAAGAAGACCAAGGCAGTCGTGCAGATGACGCTCACTACTTATGATGAAGATCTGTGCCGGAAGCTTGAACCGAATGTGTCTACTACGAGAGAGCGTTTTGAAGTGTTGATGAGATGTAAAGAGTTGGGAATACCAACTCTTGTGTGGATGACACCGATTCTTCCTTTTATTAACGATACCAGGGAGAATATAGAAGGCTTGCTTGATTATTGCCTGCAGGCAGGAGTTCAGGGGATCCTGGTGTTCGATGTTGGTGTCACGCTGCGGGAAGGCGACCGGGAATATTTCTATCAGGCGCTGGATCGTGATTTCCCCGGCATCCGACAAAAATATGTCAGTACTTATGGGAATGCTTATGATATTCCCAGTCCTCACGCAAAAGAACTTATGACACTGATTCAAAACACCTGCACAGCGAATGGTATCCTGTGTTCCCCGACGGAATGCTTTACTTACCTGCACGAATTTCCCGAGAGATATGTGCAGCAGACGTTGTTTTAGGTTCCAATGGCGATACTTTCTACAAAAAAGTTTAATATAGCCAACACAGTAAAATCGGGAGCTTTTGCTCCCGACATCTTGATAACGCAAAAAACGAGTATTTACATTCAGAATAGAACTGCACTCAGAAAATTGGTAGCTATAGCTTCAGCACCCAGAATAAAAACGGCATTGTGATCACAGAAAGCAGTGTAGTTAGGGCCACGCCCCTGGATGTCAACCGATAATCGCCATTGTACTGCTGTGCCAACATTACTGTCATGCTGCCTACCGGTGTTGCCATCATTACCAGACAAACGCCTCGGAATATAGGATCTTTGATAAAAAAGCATAGCCCCCACAGAAGCAATGCTGGTAATAATACCAGTTTTATTATAGAAAAAATGAGTAGGCGCACATCTGTAAATAAATCTCTTAACCGGGTCTGCGCCAAAGAGTCACCAATGACCAACATGCTTAACGGACCTGTGATGGCACCAGTGAAAGTTGCTGTATCTTCAAGGATCAATGGGACCGGAAGATTGGTGATATACAGAACTATCGCAATAATGCAAGAGCCTACGCCTATATTCACGAGTTGTTTCCAATTTATATTTTTCTGACAACCACCAATCTGCATTTTGTGGATGCCATAAGTATAGATCAAGACATTATATAACAAGTTGAAGATTACAGCGTGAATTATTGCATTGCTGCCATACATGACATCCAGCAAGGGATAACCCATAAATCCAATATTGGAAAAAAGCGTCATGACCTGATAAGCGCCGTAGTCCTCTCTGTCTGCATGAAGCAATCTGGGCAATAGTTCCGCGACAGCAAACATAATTGCAAAATAGATCAGCGCAACACCCAGAGTAAACAACAATTTTCCTTTATTCTCCAGTCTCTCAGGATTCATACCAGAGGCAATAATCAGCGCAGGATTTCCAATATTGATTACTATACTTGAAATTGTTTTGCCTGTAGTATCTTTAAACACACCGATTTTCCGACAGATATATCCGATGAGCATAATCAAGAAAAACATTATCATTTTTTGGAGTAAAAGCATACAACACCTTCATATAGTAAATATATAAGCTCGCAAATTATACGTTCTTACAAATGCATCTCTAACCGCTGCCAACATTACTTTGCAGAGTCGCCCATTATAACACAGGAAGGAGAGGGAATTACAATTTCCTGTCCGCTCCACTTTAAAATCCCTTTATTTTCATCAAAGAAAAAGGTCTGTACCACATCTGTATGCTGAATACCCACTATCAGCATAGAGCCATCTGGTACAAAACAAAACTCCCGGCAGAAATCACCTGCCAACATTGTATGTCCTTTCAACATCAACAAACCGGTTTCCTTATCTACCTCATAGACAACAATTGAATTGTGCCCTCTGTTCCCAGCCAAAAGATATCTACCGGATGGATGCATCTGTAGTGCCGAAGTATAGTTCTCCCGGTCATAACCATCCTCACGTCTCGTCGATATTACCTGGACATTCCGTAACATATCTTTGCAATCCGGCTGATACTCAAACACAAAAATTTGACAGCTCAATTCAGATACCATATATAGATATTTTCCATCCGGACTGAAACGGAGTTGTCTGGGTCCACTGTCTTCCGGTGCTTTCCACTCGAAAACTTTTTGATACGTTTTTGCATCATAAAGATATATATAATCAAGACCACAATCCGCAACCGCAATATATTTTCCATCCGGTGTAGGCATGGATGCATGAATATGAGACATCCTTCCATTTGGTTCCTGGTGATGCTCTACTCGTCTTTCCTCCCCAATGCTTCCATCCTGATTAATGCCGTACACCACCAGCAATCCATTACGAAAAACAGATACTAAAAGACTATCTTTTTCCTCATCCGCTATAACATGACATGGCCAGCCACCATAAGCATATCTGCTATTTAAAAATGAAAGTTTATTATCCTCTATGCGATAAGCAGCAACACCTCCACCCGGTACACCTTTATATTCCAGTGATTCCATAACCGCATACAGACATTTTCTCTTTTCCGAAACATATAAATATGCAGAATCGTCAGCCTCTACTGTTGAAACTTCCCTCATTTCCCCATTTTGAGTATTTATCTCCAATGTGTAAATACCTTTCGATCCTCTCAAGGAGTTCGTTCCTACGTAACACTTCATCCATTTCTCCATATCTTTACCTTTCAGTTTCGTCATTGTACTCTCCGTTGTAAATTTGATAAGCTCTTGGCATTCTTTTTTCCCATAAACGTTTTCCCTCACATAGATCAAAAAGCTCCAGTCTTCCGGTTGATTCCGCAAATTCTTCATCAGCAATCAGCAAACAATCCAGCTGTTTCAGATACAGAAAGCTCCTGGGCCATCCCAGTGTTTGCAAAATTCTCCCTTCCCGGATCATTCCGTTTTGCTCAACGACCAATTCCCGGATCAGATTAGCTCCCCGTACTCCTACGAACAATCTTCCTTTTGTCCAATCTGGACACAAAATTGAAGAAAGACTTTTTCGTGCTCCGGCAGGGAGCAAACTGACACGCTGCTTTTCTTTCAAACCTCCGTCTGAATTTTTCTCCAACACGATCAATTCATTCGATAATTCTGTAACGAGGTATACGATTTTTCCTAATGGATGTATCTCCAGAAATCTTGGACCTGATCCCCGGGGCTGTTGCTCTATTCTCCAGTTGTCCCGGTTTCCCCAAAGTTGGCTCTCACTACTATGATATACTGCATCCGCGCCCAGATCGGCAATCCAGCACTCCTCCTGCATCCACTTTACAAAATGCGGATGAGACGCTTCCTGCCTGCTAACTACCGGACCATTTCCTTTGAAAATCACCCTTCCAGATTCTTTGCCGATGCGCCCCTCCGCTACGTCCACTGATACAACCATTTGTTCTCCATACACAGCAATCAAAAGAGCCTTTCCCTGCTCCCAAAAGCTCATATGGCTGATCCCTCTCCAAGGGAAACAGCTTTTCTCCAAAAAAAACAGTTCTCCTGTAAGTTGCTTCAAATAAAACGACTGAATATAACTTCCCCCTGATTCTTCCTGTCCTACCGCATACAGTATTCCGTTGGGCGCAATACACGCCCATTCCAGATTTTTCAGTGGTGCAGCCAAAGTTTCCCTGCTGTCATTTCTCCCCAGGTCAATACGATATATCCCATCTGTCGATGTGTTTCCAAATGTATTGCAAAAATAGAATGTCATTTAAGTCAGCTCTCTCCATTATGAAAACAAAAACTCTACTTCCTCTTGCGTTAATCTCTTTTCTGATGCACGAAGGCTCTCTTCCAGTTCCTTAACCCTGCAAGGTCCTACGATCGGAATAACCTGAAAAGGCTGCGCATAAAGATATGCTAATGTTATTTCCAATGGAGTGGCATTCGTGAGCTTGCATAGTTCGTCTACTCTCTCCGCTCTTTTTAAGGATTCCGCATTATAAAACATATCTCTGGGGAAAGCAAATTTATCGTCCTTGAGAAATCCCTCTTCCTTATGTAATACAAAAAATCCTGCTGCCTGAGAAGTATATGCAGTTACCGGTTTACCGGTTTTTTGGTGATATTCATATATGTTCTCTGTCATATGGGTCTGTACAGCTGCCTCCACTGCCTCGTCATTCGGTTTTGCCAAATTAAACATAATTTCATGCCCAACAAAGGATTTCAAATTATGCTCTTTCGCGTAAGCATCTGCAGCCCACATTCTTTCTGCCGACCAGTTCGAACAAGCAAAATATCTCACCTTTCCTTCTCTGACAAAGCTGTTCAAAGTTTCAATAATTTCACCAACCTCACGCTTCGGATCATCTGCATGTAAATAGTATAAATCTATATAATCAGTCTGTAAGCTTTTCAAACTGCTCTCCAGATCCTCTCGTATCTCTTCCGGCGCCAGCCTTTTTATGCTCGGTGTTTCAAGTGCATGGCAGGCTCCTTTGGTCGCAACTACCAGCTTGCTTCTCAATCTATGCTGTTTCATCCATCTTCCAATCAATAATTCAGATAGTGGAAGATTTCCTGGATTCCACCTTCCATACACATTCGCTGTATCAATAAATGTACCCCCATTTCCTACAAAACAATCGAGGATATCGAATGATGCCTGGTCGGAAATACGGCTCCCGAGCACTCCACCTCCCAACGCTATATCTGACACTCGCAAATTTGTTCCTTTATAATTTACAATATTCATCCTTCGCTCTCCTTTTAAAACACTTCTCAGCCTTTCACTGCTCCAACTGTCATACCTCTTGCAAAATAGGACTGGAAAAACGGAAATATCATCATAAGAGGTAAAATACCGATTACTGCAATTGCCATACGAACCGTGATGGTAGGCATTTTACCCAAGGCATTGGCAGCCTCTGCGCTTCCTGCCATACTTTGTGTCATAAACTGAATATCCAGCAAAATTCTATTCAAATAATTTTGCAGACTGAATAATTTTGTATTCGTAAGATAAAGGAGACCATTATACCAGTCATTCCAATAACCAATACCAATCAACAATCCTACCGTAGCCAGGATGGGTTTCGAAATCGGCATAATAATACTAAAGAAAATTCGGAACTCCTTAGCGCCATCTACCATAGCTGATTCGATCAATTCCTTAGGCGTATTGTTATTAAAGTATGTTCTCACCAGCAGAACATTGAAACCATTTACCAAAATATTATTTGGCAAAAGTAATGCAAATATAGTATTTTTGACATGTAACGTATTTACATATAATAAATAGGTGGGAACCATACCTCCGTTAAAAAGCAATGTAAAAAACACGAGAAAATTGATTATCTTTCTTCCGGGTAATTCATTACGCGAAAGTGTATATCCCAGCATGGCTGTAAGCATCAATCCGGAAATCGTACCTATAAATGTAGTTAGTATTGAAATCCCGTATGCACGGAATATTGTCTGCCCCTGCGTTGCCATATAGCGATATGCTCCCAGACTCCACTCTTTGGGCCAAAAGGAATAACCATTTCGGAACACACTATCATTATCCGACAGAGAAGACGTTACCAGCAACAACGTAGGAAGAGTACAGAAAAGCACGAAACAAATTAAAACTATATGTGCTACTAATGCTGATTTGTTTACTTTCATTCGTTTCATCTCACACCTCCTAAAACAGAGAATCTTCCGGGCTGATCTTCCGAAGTAACAAATTTGTAATTAAAACAATTAAAAAGCCGACTACTGACTGATATACTCCTGCTGCTGCAGACATACCCACGTCTCCTGTCTGTATCAATGTGCGGTACACATAGGTATCTATTGTATTTGTAGTACTGTATATTGCTCCTGAGTTCTGCGTAACCTGATAAAATAAACCAAAATCAGAATAAAAAATCTTTCCTACCGCCAATAATATCATCATTATAATAACCGGTTTCAACAATACCAGTGTGATATACCGTACCTGTTGAAGCTTTGATGCCCCATCCAGTTGAGCCGCTTCATAGTAAGACTTATCAATAGAAATAACATTGGCATAATAAATAGTTGCCTGAAATCCAAATGACTTCCATGTATTTACGATCGGTAATATTATAGGCCAGTACTTTGACTCATTGTACCAGGATATCGTGCTTTTTCCCAAGGGCTCCAGGATCCCTTTATTAATAAAGCCTACATCCGTACTTAAGAAAGCAAATACCAGATAACTGATAATGACGATAGAAAACAAATATGGCAAAAGAATCACTGTCTGATATACTTTTAAAGCCTTTTTGCTTGTCACTTCGCTCAAAAGAATTGCTACTAAAATACCTAAAAATGTATTAATTATAATAAATGCCACATTGTACAATATTGTGTTTCTGGTAATAATAAAAGCAACTGAGTTTTTAAATAAAAACAAAAAATTTCTAAAGCCTGCCCAATCACTTCCATAAATTCCTTTGCTGTAGTCGAAATCTTTAAAAGCTACCACCATACCCGTTAGTGGTAAATAATTGTTAATAAACAAATAAACCAATGCCGGCAAAGCCATAATGTATAGTGGCAAAAGCTTTTTTATTTTTTTTAATCTTTTATACATACCAGGCTCCTTTGAATAGAAAGGTCAGTTGTGTTATACCTCTGACCTTTCCGAGAAACTTTACTTATTTTGTTGCCGCCCACTCGTCTAACTGCCGCTGCTTTTCTGCAATAACAGTATCAATCCCTGCATCCTTCAGTGCCTGTCGGAATTTCGGTAAATTTTCATCAGGATCGATTACTCCATTCTCCAGAGGCAGACGATACTCATCCATTACTGCCTGTACAGCCGCCGCTTCTGCCTTCACAGGAGTGGTGTCAAACACAAATCCCAGCGCTTTAGATTTGATTGCATTATCATTAAATTCCTCATATTTTTCATTTAAATCTTCGGGATCCGTATTCCAAATATAACTCAGATAACGATTTCCAAAAGCGTAAGTTGCACTCAGAGTATAGCCGGATGTTTCTCCAGTTACACCGTCCGGATAAGTAATCCACTTTTCGCTTCCTTTTACATGCTGATAGTGTGTACCTTCAATACCCCATACCAACGCATTATATACTTCTGCATCACTATAAAGCAGATTGACAAACTCCAACACTTTTTCAGGATTCTTACAGCTGACAGGGATCGACTGAATAACAGCTCCAACCGTTTGTGTATTTCCAAAAGCCGGATTTACAATTGCTGTACTGCATGGAATACCTGTCATATTGGTGCTGTCTGTAGGCACACCCGGATGAATCAGGGACATTGTGGATGCCACTTTTCCTGTTTTGAAATAAGCTACTCCTGTATCAGGATTCGTTGAAGCATCTGGAAGAATATAGCCCTTCTCATTCCACTCTCTGGCTTTCCTCACACACTCCTCGTAATATTCTGTATCAAAGAGATTTTGCACGGTCAGATCGCCCTGTCCCCAATCCATCAGGACTCCCATGGTATCACCCAGCCCATCATATGTTTTAAAAAGGCTTTCCAGAATGCTGGTTCCCTGGCTTTGCGGCTGCGTTACATACTTGTCCGGTTCTCCCTCTTTAATTCTGGCAAAAAGGTCATCTAATTGTTCTACTGTTAATCCTGCATCAGCATCAATTCCATATTTCTCGATAATATCATTGCGAAGAATCAGTCCGTATGCACTTGCCATATCACGTATGGTCGGAAATCCATATATTTTTCCGTCAACTGTGGTAGCTTCCATATAGTCGCCGATTACTTCCATTGCATCCGGTGCATATTTACGAACCGTTTCTTCATCCAGCCCAAGCAGTTTATTGGAAGTGACATCACTACTGAATGTAGTTCTGGCTGATGCATTTACCAGATCCAGCTTTTCGCCACTGGTAATCATCAGATTAACCTCCTGCTGATAGTTTGCTCCTGTCATAGGCAAAAGCTTAACCTTGGCACCAATCTTGTCATAAACAATGTTGCTTAGATTCTCCTCTACCAAATCCCAATCTGCCTGCTGTACCCATACATCAAATGCATAAACAATGGTATATGGTTCCTCTCCTTCCTGCACAGTGTCATTCGTTTCACTTTTGTCTGTCTGACCTACGCTCTGATTACCGCTTTCATTTCCACATGCGGAAAGCACTGTACATGCTGCCAACAATAAGGCAAATACTTTACTTACAATTTTCTTTTTCATATCATTTTCTCCTTCCTTTTATGTATGTTTTGTATCTTTTGTAATTAAACTATATCTCTTATAATTATTTCTTTCTCCCTGAATTTCGACCTTCACTTATGAATTTTATACGCTTTTTGTTTTATCGAAATCCAGCTCATGAAATGGATCTTTGTCCTCTCCATCATAATCCGTCAGCTTACTCGCGATCCTTTTCAGATAACTATTTGTGTTTGCAAGAGATCCGCTAATAATATCCTCTTCTGTTATTTTGGCAATTAAAATTTCTCTGGCGGAAGCCATCACCTCTTTCATATTGGATAGATAACTTCCACGTTCCCGATCATATGTTACATAGATAAATCCATCATCTGCTTCCTTTGCATCCGGATAAGAAACTTCTCTCTCGTCTAATAGTAATTTATAAGGGAACGTTTTTCCTTCATCCTCTGACAGCATTGCCGTAAGATTATTTCTTCCACTAAACTTAAAATGATTGATCAGCAGGATTCTACCTGAACGCAATCTTGTAATATGGAATCTCGAACAGGGACCACCATAGCCAGTGTCAAAATCTTTACTCCAGCTTCTTCCTCCATCATAAGAATTCGATGCGCCAATCCCATACTTTGTCCTAACAAACATTCTTAGGCTTCCATCCTTCATCTCCAAGATCATATGTTCATCATAATGCCGGTCTTTCACGTCTGCAAAGCCAAGCTTCTGAAAGGTTTTCCCGCAATCATTGGTAGCATAAACAAAGGAGCCTTTTTCCGTAATTTTAGTATCATATTCTTCTGATAATACTCTTATACCATCATTCCATACAGCAATCGGGAACAACCATTCACCAGATTTCACCACTATAGGTTTATTCATCATTACATTATGGCCTACCAGAAATTCTTCTCCCCAAACCAGCTCCTCTGCATCAGGATCTCGGCAAACAGATGCATATAAACCATCGTCCGGACACTTTGCCCATGTCAGCCAAAGTTCTCCCAATGAATCTATCCAAAGGCATGGGTCATAGCATCTTCCATTATCTTCTTTTACAATAACAATCGGTTCCGAGAAATGATTCCCTCCGTCATCCGACTTAATTACGATCACATAATTTCCTATTTCTTCCTTGACTCCACCTGAATAGAAAGTAAGGAAAATCCTTCCTCGTTTTGTCACCTCAATGCTTGGGATTCCTTGCCATAGGCGTTTTGAAGCCCTGTATTTTTGTAATTCCTTTGTTTCCGTATACAACATAATCGTTTCCTCCAACAGACTTATATCCATGTTTTCTGCATCTTCTTTAAAAATACAGGAGCTGTTATATCAACGGAACAACGGACAATGCAGCCCCTCTTTTTTCATTTTCTAAATATACAGTATATATAATATATAATTTATGATCTGCTTCATAGGCGCATGGGTAACACCACGCTTTTCCATAACCTAATCTGTCGGAAAAGCCATTTTGTAGTATAATGCCTGTCTCAAAGGTACTTTCTTTGGGTTTGGAGAATGCGAGTACAAGTTTTTCTCTTCCCGGATACCAATTTCCTATTATATAATTTCTACCATCAGAAAGCGTGCCCGCATATATTTTTGAATCTGAAAAAGGAATATCATAGGAAAAGGCATCCGACCATGTCTCGCCATAATCCTGTGATAAATATACAAGCGGAACTTTTCGCTCGTCATCTCTCGAAAACATGGCAATTTTATTATCTTCTATGATTGCGGTAATTTCCGGATGTACCAGCTTAGAACCATCAGGTAAGTCTCCATTTTCCTGAATATATACTAATCTCCAATCATCATCTATTTTCCCGGAATCCGAAATAAGTACCGCCGGAGTATTCGGGAAGCCATCTAGTTCAGCAATACGTCCCGGCAAAAGCAATTTCCCATTTGCCATCTTATACACATTCGTATTTAGCTTAAAAGGAATCGGTTTGGACCATAAAAATTCAAAACAGTCCTTTTCCTCTTGAAATACATAAAGATCAAGAGCATGAATATGATCTGCTGATACCATTTCATTAATAAGCATATATAGTTTATCTTCGCAAATACCGTACACTGGTGGGCAGAACAAAATTTTGCCGGTTTGATCCTCCGCTATCGTTTCAATATCACTCCATGTCTTTCCACCGTCTTTTGACCTTTTTTGTCTGATTGGAGTAGGTCCGATCAGTTCTTTTTCCTCGCAATTATACCAGGCAGCAAATAGCGTTCCATGATATTCTATAATAGCTGCTTCATGCAAAAAAGCATATTTATCATCCGGGCCGGCGACTTCATATATCTCTGTTTCACTGTTATCCTTTAAGCTTATTTCTTTTTCAGCCATATTCAGATGTCCTAACATATTATATAGTTGTTTATCTTCCTTTGAAAAAAAATCAAACATTTTGTTCCTCCCTTTCCATATCATTCTTTTCATTTAGGATCAACTATAGTATAATCTGCTATTATGTTCTGACTCTACTTGAAACTCGACCTTCACTTATGATTTTTATACAAAAAGACCTGATCCTCAAAGATCAGGTCTTTCCATCCCACCGTTTTTTCGATATTCATTTGGTGAAATTCCTACTTCTCTTTTAAACATTGCAGAAAAATTAGACATATTTTCATAGCCGCACCGGGATGCAATCTCACATACGGAAATCTTTGGGTTTAACAGCAATCCTTTTGCCATATTTACCTGTTCCCTTAAAATATAGCGATTTACCGAACATCCCATTTCCTTTTTAAATCGTCTATCCAGGTAATCCGGATTTAAATACAGTGCTGAAGCAACTTTTATCCTATTCAGTTCCTCATCGAGATGGGTCTGTATATAATAAATCGTTTGTTCCCTGATCCCACTTAAGTTCGATACATCCTGCATGATCCTGGAAACAGCTCCCATAGTTTCCTCAATCCATGCATCCATTTCCTCCAGTGAACCAATTGCTGTTACTCTGTTACATCCATTTTCTCTATCATATAAAAATTGATGTGCCTGAATTCCATTTTCCTGAAGTGTCGAATAGAACAACTGTTCCAAATCATACTGAAGCATTTGAAGTGCTCTCCTATTTAACTTTGCCTCATTGTCTTTTCCCCAAAGCCATTTTCGGATTATATCTTGAAGTTCCACAGTCTTGCCATTATCAATATATGCTTTCCATAGCGTCATATCAGGCATACCAATTGCTTCACTGTTTTTAGGCATATTTATAATATCCAAAATCTGTCTTCTACTGCAAACATTATTCCATGCAAACTGTCGAAGCTTATCTACCATGGACTGTACTTCTCTCCCTGTACACACTTCTCCTATGCATATTCCAATTTTTTCGTATAATCTTTCTGTCTTAAATTGCTGTAATATCGCATCTTTTAATATTATGCCATTTCTTTCAGTGCCAGAACTCAGCCACTCGTCTGAAATAAAAACCAGGCCTGCAAATTCTTTTTGAGACAATACCGGAAGCAGAAAGTCACCAGCCACTGTTCCCAAGTCCTCTTTTACCTTCTTCCTGGTCTGCTTTATGTCTTCTTCTGCTTTGTCATTTGCATATTGATAAAATAAAATTGGGATCAGCCTTCTATCTTGCTCCTCTTTCCATTGCTTCTCCTCATATTCTTCACACTCCCTGTTCGGATCATCACGTAGTCCTCTGAGCATTTCCTCCCAATATTTTTCTTTCCATACTGGTTTTAACTGGTTCCATACAATTCCTTCTTCCTGTAACTGCGCCTGATGACGCTCTCTTTCAATCTTAGTGACAAGATTTTTCATCACCTTAATAATATCATCTTCCATGACCGGTTTAAGCAGATAATCATAACATCCGTATCGCAAGGCAGTTCTGACATAAATAAACTCCGCATGGCTTGTCAACATGACGATTTCTAAATCCGGAAAATTTTCCTTTGCCTTTTTTGATAATTCCAATCCATCTGTCTGAGGCATTTCAATATCGCAGATCATAATATCAATTTTTTTCTCATTTAAAATTCGAACAGCGCTAACTGCATTTGTAGCAGAATAAATCTCCGTAATACCCAGCATCCCCCAGTCCGTTACTGTAACTACTTCTTCTACCACCAGATATTCATCATCTACAATAAGTAAGTTCATAGCTGATCTCCATTCCAACATCTTTTTCTAGTTATCTTATAGTTTCCCTTTTGTTCATTTTGGTACATTTATGACAACGCTAACTCCTCCACTGTCCCGATTTGTAACCTTGACACTGGCAGCCTCTCCATAATGCATGTGCATTCTATCTACTATATTTTTTATTCCAATATGCTCCCTATCGTTTTTCACAATTTTCTCATTTTGGTTTATTTTTTTAAGAATGTTCTCCTCAATTCCTTCTCCATTATCCTGAATTTCAATTTTTATATTGTCTCCCTCTACTTTGGCTGAAACGACAATCATCAAATCATTCGAGAAATCCGTGGAATATTTGATTGCATTTTCCACAAAAGTTAATACACACATAGCCGGCACCATGCTGATTTCTGCTTCCGGCTCTATTTCACACTGAAGATGCATAGCACCCGCAAAACGAAACTTTTGAATCGCCATATAGTTTAACATAAAATTGATTTCCTCCTTCAGAGGAACCATTTCTCCTTGACGAGCAAACACACTTTTAAAATAATTTATCAGATATGTTAGAAGAATATTTACCTGATTGTTATCTTTTCTTTTATTCAACATATAAATAGTATTTAAAGCATTTAAAAAGAAATGAGGGTTAATCTGAAGCATTAAATATTGTTTATACAGCTCAGACTGCTTTTTTTCTTTCTCATAAACATCAATTTTCAGAATTTTAATTTTTTCCATCATATTGTTAAAGTTTTTACTGACAATATGATACTCTTCCCAGTTGTCAAACTCCGGCATTTTAAGAT
The DNA here is from genome assembly GCA_003584705.1 of Lachnospiraceae bacterium GAM79. Classification (GTDB taxonomy): domain Bacteria; phylum Bacillota; class Clostridia; order Lachnospirales; family Lachnospiraceae; genus Acetatifactor; species Acetatifactor acetigignens. Next base: position 423,888 of record AP018536.1, on the reverse strand, counting down.
CTATTCCTTCTTCATCCACCTTTTGCATTACTGATACAATCCTTTTTACCGGATTTGTAAACCAGTGATACATGGAAATATAAAGAGCAAAAAGCAGTATGATCAAAATCACAGCAAAAACCATACTGAAGTTTAATAACGTTCTGATTTCTTCAAATAGCTTTTCTGAAGGAATTACAATTCTTACACCCACATCTGTTTCTTGAATTGGCAGTTCTATTTTTAGATCTTTCCCTGACTCGTTGTCTAAAATCATTGTGCCTATTTTATAGTAAGAAACATAATAATCACTTAGTTGTACAGCTTGCATTGTTTCAATCAGTCGATTAAGGCTCACTGCACAGCCAATCCCCACACCATCCTTTGATACAACTCTGATTAAATATTGATAACCTTCTGCATCAAACAGCTCCCATTTTTCTGTAGGTTCTCTACTCTCCAATAACCTTTTCAACTGTTCTCTGATATTCTGACTTTGTATTTTTGCTTTCTTTTTTGCAGATTCCACCATCATGATATCTGCATATTTGTCTTGAAATATAAAAAAGTAATCCGCAGAACTATAAACAAGAATATCCTCATTCAATTGATTATACAGCCGCTGTCTTGACAAATTGTTCATAGATTCTTTATCCTCTTCGCAATTAGTCATACCATAATAATCCGCTGTTTCGCTTATTCGAAGAAGATAGTTCGAAATATTGCTCAAATTATTTTCTACATCGCGCGTATAGTACTCCACCATAGAATGATAAGTCTTTTTTGCCTGTTTCCAAGTCGTGCGAGCTGCACTGACGCAACTACATAAAAGCATTATTATCATGCAAAAAATAATTACAGATATAAGACTATTCATGCAAATTACAACAGATTTTTTCATTTTGCTTAACATGATTTCGCCTTTCTTAAGAGCACCAACCGTTGTGACACCAGCACCGTATATATATTTCTATCTAATATAGTATCATATTCTTGTGTAACTTCCGCTTGAATATCGACTTTTGATACCTAATTTTCGACTTCTTTTACCTGATTATCGACTTCTTTACAATATTGTCTTCTTTTTCATTTATTATTTCGAGTTCATGATACCATGACCTAAAAGAAGCCGCCAGTCTCTGTTTTCACATAACTGGCGGCTTCCTCTTGATATCTTATATTCTCTTACAGAAATTCTTTGACAGACTTGTAAACGCCCTTGGCATCCAGACCGTACTTCTCTACCAGAGCAGCAGCGGAACCGGACTCACCGAAGACATCCTGCATGCCGACCTTCTTCACAGGCACGGGATGATTTGCACACAGACAGTCGCAGACAGCGCTTCCCAGTCCACCAATCACGGAATGCTCTTCCACGGTCACTACCTTGCCGGTCTTCTTGGCGCTGTTAATGATGATCTCCTCGTCCAGAGGCTTGATGGTACAGATATTTACAACCTCTGCACTGATGCCTTCCTCTTCCAGCATCTTTGCTGCACCCAGAGCGGAATCTACGCAGATACCAGTGGCTACGATGGTGACATCCTTACCTTCACGGACTACGGTTCCCTTACCGATCTCGAAATGATAACCAGGATGATCATTGATCACGGGTACTGCAGCACGTCCGAAACGAATATATACAGGTCCTTCATATTCCAGAGCGGCACGAACAGCGGCTCTTGCTTCCACATCATCGGAAGGGCACATTACTACCATGCCGGGAATGGTACGCATCAGAGCAATATCCTCGTTACACTGGTGGGTAGCGCCGTCCTCACCTACGGTGATACCTGCATGGGTCGCACCGATCTTGACATTCAGATGAGGGTAACCGATAGAGTTACGTACCTGTTCAAAAGCACGTCCTGCTGCGAACATTGCAAAAGAGCTTACGAAGGGAATCTTACCTACCAGTGACAGTCCTGCAGCCACACCCATCATGTTGGACTCTGCGATACCGCAGTCGATGTGGCGGTCGGGATATGCCTTACGGAAGATTCCGGTCTTGGTAGCTGCTGCCAGGTCGGCATCCAATACGACCAGATTGGGGAATTCTTCTGCCAGCTCCTTCAGGGAGTTACCATAGCTTTCTCTGGTTGCGATTTTTTTCACGGTATTCTCTGCCATTACTGCTCACCTGCTTTCTCTAATTCTTTTTCGATCTTATCAAGGTCTGCCATTGCCACTGCATACTCCTCATCGTTGGGAGCCTTGCCGTGCCAGTCCACACTGTTCTCCATGAAGGAAACGCCCTTACCCTTCAGGCTATGGAATACGATACAGGTGGGCATGCCCTTGGTCTCTCTTGCTTCCTTGAATGCTGCACGGATCGCATCAAAATCATGAGCATCTGCATTGATCACATGGAAATTGAATGCCTCGAACTTCTTATCGATAGGATAAGGAGAGCATACCTGGTCGATAGGTCCATCGATCTGCAGATTATTGTTATCTACCATAACACAGAGGTTGTCCAGCTTACGGAAGCCTGCGAACATGGCTGCCTCCCATACCTGGCCTTCCTCGATCTCACCGTCACCCAGCAGTGTGTATACACGGAAATCACGATTCTCCATCTTTGCACCCAGTGCCATACCTACTGCTGCGGAAATGCCCTGTCCCAGGGATCCGGAAGACATATCCACGCCGGGGATATGGATGCAGGGATGACCCTGCAGATAGGAGCCCAGGTGACGCAGGGTAGGCAGATCCTCTACCGGGAAATATCCTCTGTAAGCCAGTGCGGAATAGAGTCCGGGAGCTGTATGACCCTTGGACAGTACGAATCTGTCACGCTCCTCCATATCGGGATTCTTCGGGTCAATGTTCATCTCCTCAAAATATAAAAATGTAAAAATATCTGCGGCTGACAGGGATCCACCGGGATGTCCCGCTTTCGCACCATGAACTGCGGTCACAATGCCCTTGCGGACATCATTGGCACGCTTTTGCAGTTCTAAATTCTTCATTGTCTCCTCCATTCCGCCATATTGGCTTGTCTGTTGCGATTTACGTTGTTATACTAGCATACTTCCGAATGCTAGTCTAGTAAAAGAATTGCTCTTCTACCGTAAAATATTGCGGTGGCAAATTCCAGCATACAGTTCAGACCTCCATTCATAAATTTGTTCGTTCCACTCACAAATTCATTTCATGGAGGTGCGCTCCGCTAATAGAATTTGTCATATAGTGCTCTGTGTGCAAGCACCCTCGCACTATAAGCCAAATTCTATTTCTGAACTGTTTGGCCATAGTATGCATTCTTTCCATGCTTGCGATTATAGTGCTTATCCTGCAGCTCCTGCGGTGCCGGCTGAATTCTGGGGTTGATGGTCTCGGCACGGTATGCCATTTTGGCCACTTCTTCCAATACTACGGCATTGTGGACAGCCTCTCTGGCATCCTTGCCCCAGGCAAAAGGCCCATGGTTCTTGCACAGAACGGCAGGCACTGCTTTCGGGTCCTTGCCCAGACGTTTGAACTCGTTGACAATCAAGTGTCCGGTATTTTCCTCGTAAGCGTCCTCGATTTCTTCCTTTGTCAGGCAGCGCACGCAGGGAACCGGACCGTAGATATAATCTGCATGGGTGGTTCCGTAGCAGGGAATGTCTCTTCCCGCTTGTGCCCAACTGGTAGCATAGGAAGAATGGGTATGCACGATACCGCCGATCTCCGGGAACGCCTTGTACAACTCCAGATGAGTTGCAGTGTCGGAAGAGGGATTCAGATCCCCTTCCACCTTATTGCCGTTCAGATCCATGACTACCATCATCTCCGGTGTCAGCTTGTCATAATCCACACCACTTGGTTTGATCACGAACAGTCCACTCTCTCTGTCAATGGCGCTGACATTTCCCCAGGTGAAAGTCACCAGACCATACCGGGGCAGATCCATATTTGCTTCATATACTTTCTGTTTTAATTCCTCTAACATATACTAAATCTCATTCCTTTCCACAGCCTGCCAACTTTCCGACACATAGGTATCGTGTACTTCCGTACACTATGCAGGCTCAAATTGCATCTGAAAAATTATTTTGCCGCAACGGCTGCCTTTTCTGCGGGAAGCAGTTTCTTGTACTCTTCCAGGAAAGCATCAAATCCCTTCACATCCTCAGGATCCGGGTTCAGTGTGGTTCCAGTCTGTCCTGCGAAGATCTTGTCATTCAGATAGGAAGAAAGAGTCTCGCCGTCTTTTTTCTCCTTCATGAAAGCTGCCAGAATAGCAATACCCCAGGCACCGCCTTCACTGGCTGTATCCATAACGGTGATCGGTGCGTTCATGCCTGCTGCCATGACACGCTGTCCCACCACGGGAGTCTTGAAGAAGCCGCCATGGCCCATCAGGGAATCCACGGCCACATGCTCTTCTTTTAACAGAATGTCCATGCCAATCTTCAGGGTAGCAACTGCGCTGTACAGATGGGAACGCATGAAGTTTGCCAGTGAGAAATCCGCATCGGGAGTTCTTACCACCATGGGACGCCCTGCATCCAGTCCGGTGATGGGCTCTCCTGAGAAATAATTGTATGCTGTCACGCCGCCGCAGTCCGCAGCACCTTCCAGTGCCTTGCGGTACAGCACGCCGTACAGTTCATTCTTATCTACTTTTACGCCAAAGCTCTCTGCACATTCGCCCAGAAGATTTACCCAGGCATTCAGATCGGAGGTACAGTTGTTGCAGTGTACCATAGCTACCGGCATACCGTCGGGAGTGGTGACCATATCGATCTCTTCGTGTACTTTTTCCATAGCCTTCTCCAGTACCACCATAGCGAAAATGGAGGTTCCGGCAGAGACATTACCGGTGCGGACTGCCACACTGTTGGTGGCTACCATGCCGGTTCCCGCATCACCTTCGGGAGGGCACATGGGTGCGCCGGGCTGTAAGGTTCCGGTGGGATCCAGTAATTTTACACCTTCCGCGGTCAGAACACCGGCAGGCTCTCCGGCTACCAGTACCTTCGGCAGAATGTCACGGATCTTCCAGTCAAAATTGTGTAAGCCATCGAACTGATCCAGCATCTTCTGATCAAAATCCATAATGGTGGAATCAATGGGGAACATACCTGCTGCCTCACCGATGCCCAGCACCTTTTCTCCGGACAGCTTCCAGTGAATGTATCCTGCCAGGGTGGTGAAGAATGCGATATCCTTCACATGATCTTCTCCGCTCAAAATAGCCTGATACAGATGTGCAATGCTCCATCTCTGGGGAATGTTGAAATTAAATACCGGGATCAGCTTCTTGCAGGCTTCGGATGTCTGTGTATTTCTCCAGGTACGGAAAGGCACCAGAAGTTCTCCGGCTGCATTGAACGGCATATAGCCGTGCATCATTCCGCTGAATCCCAGAGAGCCCAGGGTGGTCAGCTTCTCACCGTATTTTGCCTCTACATCGTCTGTCAGGCTCTTGTAGCATCCCTGCAGGCCTTTCCAGATATCTTCCAGGCTGTAGGTCCAGATGTTGTTCTCCAGACGGTTCTCCCAGTCGTAGGTTCCCATGGCGATGGGTGCGTGGCTCTCATCTACCAGTACCGCTTTGATTCTGGTGGAACCAAACTCAATACCGAGGGCTGTTTTTCCTGTTCTGATCGCTTCTTTTACTGCTTCGCTCATTGTGTTCTCTCCTTTTCACTTCTTTATTTATCTCATTTTTTATTCCCGTTTTCAGTGCATTCCGCAACAGATTCCCGCTCTACGACACGGGTGTCAAATTCGTAAGTCAGGTTCTTTTTCCTGCCCGCGATCATCTGTAATAATGTCTCCGCTGCTTTTTTCCCCAGATTCTCCTTGGGGTGCGGCAGGGAAGTGATGGGCACCTCGCTGTGTCTCGCCAGATCCGAATCGTCGATGCTGATGACTGACACATCTTCCGGTACCCGGATATTGCGTTCTGTCAACATCCGAATCAACTGAAAAGCAATCTGATCATTGTATGCCAGAAGGGCGGTGCACTCCTCCACCCGATTCAGGATTCTGTCCCGGCAGTAACCAAGTTGCTTCGATTCGTCCGTGTCGATCCACACCATCCGGGAATCCGTCACAGTGAGCCCAGCCTCTTCCATGGCCTTCAGATATCCCAGATAACGCTGTCTGCCCTGACCGTCATCCAGCTTCAGGATTGCCCCGATCTTCTGATGCCCCTTGTCAATCAGATATCTTACGGCCTTGTAGGCCGCCTCCGCATCATTTAACGATACATGCGGTGCCTCCAGTTCGGGATAATAGGTATTGAAAAACAGAAGCGGTATCTTTCTGGCCATCAGGTGCCGGTACAGATCCAGGTTCGGATTCGGCAATCCGCTCTTTGTCCCCTCCATGATCACTCCGGCCACATCGTCCCGTTTCAACAGATCCTTCAGAATACTTTTCTCCCGGTCCAGCGTGTTGTTTGTGAAATAGATCTGGACAGAAAACCCGCTTTCAAATAAAGTATTCTGCATTCCCTGTAAAATTCTGGGGAAAATGTAGCTGTCCACGTAGGTAGTCACCACGGCGATGCTGTTGCGCTGTTCCAGATTCTTCCGGCGGTCAAAGCTCACATAAGTGCCACTGCCACGGATCCTCTGCACCAGCCCGTCCTCCTCCAGCGTGCCGATAGCTTTCCGCACCGTCTGCCTGCTGATATGGAACTGTTCCGACAGCTGATTCTCCGAGGGAACTTTCTCTCCCGGACCTAGTTGTCCGTCTGAGATCTGTTCCTGTATGTAATTAATGAGGTTTTGATATTTTGTCTCCATAATCACTTTCAGTATAATCAGACCACCGTACAAAGTCAATACATCTTTTACCTGTTTTATGTACATTTGTATATAGTTGTATGGTGTACAACCTTGCAGTAAGTCTATCCCGTGGAGTATTCACATATACTCTTACCAACACTCTTTTTCATCAGGTAATCATCGTGCGTAAACGTCCCCCTCTCTCCTTCCCTCAACTACTCATATGTATTAGTCTTCTCTGCGCCCTCACCGGTGCTCTGACCCTTGTAGCTTCCCATACCTCCCCGGATAGACGTTTTGAGCAATTCACCTCTCAACTTTTTCAGGAGGAAATGACTGGCAGTACCCTGAATATGCACTACACTATTGCCGATCCAAAGACCTTTGGCATCTCCGAATATGAACCTGTGCTTCCGATCTACCACTCCGGCCAGCCGGAAGACAGCAAAGAACACTGTTCCGACTTATTGCACCGGCTTGACCGTATAGACCCTGACAGACTTTCCCCGGAAAATGCCTATACTTACCGGTTATTGCATCGCTCTCTGGAAAATGATCTGGCTCTGGCAGATTTTCCTTATTACAATGAGCCTCTGTCACCTTCCTCCGGAATGCAGTCCCAGCTTCCCGTTCTGCTGGCGGAATACACCTTCCGCACAAAACGGGATGTCACGGATTACCTGGCTCTCCTGGATCAGATAGATGACTATTTTGCCTCCCTGCTTCTCTACGAGCAGGAAAAAGCTGCCGCAGGCTTCTTTATGCCTGCCTGCTCCTCAGAAAAAGTCCGGAAGCAATGTGACACTATTGTCACAACCGAAGAACTGGCACAGGGAACCCATTTTTTACAGACTACTTTTGAAGACCGCCTGTCAGAGCTACAGAAGCAGGGACTTTTTACACCGGAGGAGACTGCTTCTCTGATTGAGACCAACGACCGCCTGCTTGCCACGGTGGTGCAGCCCGCCTATGACGCCCTGTCCGAAGGGCTTCTTTCTCTGGAAACTTCCACCAATGCCGATTCCACTGCATCCGAAACAACTGCCAATGCTGCTTCGGGCGAAAACAACAGTGCCCACAATGGGCTCCCGAAAGGGCTCGCCCTGCTGCCGGACGGAAAGACCTACTATCTCCATCTGCTGTTTTCCGAGACCGGTTCCTCCCGTTCCGAAAAAGAACTGGTGCAGATGCTGCTTGTGCAATTTCAGAAAGAGCAATCCGCAATCCGCAATCTGGCTTCCCAGTCCCCTTCCCTGATTACACTGCTTTCTGAAGAAAATACGGCAGTTTTCCCTCTGGCAGAACCGGAAGAAATGCTCTCGGATCTACAGGCTCGTATGAAAAATGACTTTCCTGTCAGCAGTCCCGTTCCCACCGTCACTGTCAAAGATGTGGTCCCCAGTCTGGAACCCTATAGTGCACCGGCCTTTTACCTAACCACGCCTCTGGGAAATTCCGACAATAATGTCATATATATAAACCACCGGAACTCCCCTCAGGGACTGGAGCTCTACACCACACTGGCTCATGAAGGGTTCCCGGGTCATCTCTACCAGACCGTGTACAGCAACCGCATCTTTTCCGACATGCACACGGATCCTGCCAGAAAACTCATCTGGTACGGCGGTTATCTCGAAGGCTGGGCGTTGTATGTGGAATTTCTTTCCTATGATTATGCGGCCACTCTGTTGGAACAGGCCGGACAGTCGGATGCCGCACAGTCGGCCCGGCTGGAGAAGCATACCCGCAGCTTGCAGTTGTGCATGTACACTCTGTTGGATCTCCTGATCCACGGAGAGGGCGCCGGATACGATCAGGTGGCAGAGGTTCTTGGGAAATTCGGTATTGATTCTCCCGGAACCTGCGAAGCAATCTACACCTATATCGCAGAAGAGCCCTGTAATTATCCGAAATATTACATCGGTTATCTGGAAATTCTGCAGCTGCAGGACACCGCCAGAAGTCACTGGAAAGATGCTTACTCCGACCTTAGATTCCACACCTTTTATCTGGAACAGGGAACTTCTGATTTTTCCTCACTGGAAGACCTGCTTTTAATGACAAATTAACGTTTTTGTGATAGGATAAAGTGTACGGATCATCAGGTTGGAGGAACCCATGACACAGTTTACAAGCAAGGCTATCGAAGAATCCTTTATCCGGCTGCTGAATGAACGGCCGCTGGATAAGATCACTATAAAAGACATCGTGGATGACTGCGGTATCAGCCGTAACACTTTTTACTATCATTTTCAGGATATCACCGCTCTGTTGGAACACATTCTGAATGCAGATGTGGAGCGGGTACTGTCACAGCATCTGGATATGGACTCCTGGGAGGACGGCTTTATCTCCGCTGCCCGGTTCGCTCTGGAGAATAAGCGTCTGGTCTACCATATTTACAATTCCGTCAGCAGAGAACGGGTGGAGCGCTACCTTTACAGTATCGCCGGAGAGGTCATGCGGCTGTATGTATCCAGGATCACGGAACAGGTGGAACATGCGGCTCATAAAAAAGTACTTCCCGAAGATCAGAAAATGGTGGTAGATTTTTACAAATTTGCCCTGGTTGGCATGATTTTAGACTGGCTGAACACCGGAATGAAGAAAGATCCGGAGGGACTGATCCGGCGTGTCGGCGAGATTTTTCACGGAAATATCGAAGCAGCCCTGACCCGTGTGGCCCGTTAATTTGGACATTTGTCCATGTTTGCACATATTTTGGATTATTTAAGAGCAATGCGCAATTTTTGTGCATTGCCTTTTTTTGTCCGTTTTCAAGACTGGATTCCTTGCATACAATACCAATTGAGAAAGAATCGACAACGAAAGGAGCCCTGTTTTATGAAATTTGGTAAATGGGTCGTAAAATGCCGTATTCCTATTCTGGTACTGGCAGTTGCACTACTGGTCCCTTCCCTGATCGGTATGATCATGACGCGGATCAATTACGATATGCTGACTTACCTGCCCGGTGATATTGACACGGTAGTGGGTCAGGATATTCTGATGGATGAATTTGGAAAAGGAGCCTTTTCCTTCGTTATTATCGAGGGAATGGATCCCGAGGATGTCTCCTCTCTCCGGGAAGATATTTCCCATGTAGATCATGTGGACACCGTTCTTTGGTATGACGATTTCGCAGATGTTTCCGTTCCCATGGAAATACTTCCTTCCAAACTATATGACGCTTTCAATTCCGGTGACAGCACCATGCTAGCGATCTTCTTCGATACCTCCACCTCCTCCGACGATACTATGGAGGCGATCACAGCGATCCGCAGCATTGCCGGCAAGCAGTGTTTTGTCTCCGGTATGTCCGCCATGGTCACCGACCTGAAGGATCTGTGCGAAAAAGAGGAACCGATCTATGTAGGTATTGCCGTTGCACTGGCCTGCGTAGCCATGATGATCTTCATGGACAACTGGATCACACCGTTTGTTTTCCTAATGAGTATCGGTATGGCAATCCTCTTAAATATGGGTACCAACTATTTCCTCGGAGAGATCTCTTACCTGACCAAAGCACTGTCCGCTGTCCTGCAGCTGGCTGTAACCATGGACTACTCTATTTTCCTCTGGCACAGCTACGAAGAACAGAAGAGTATGTATGAGGATAACAAGGAAGCCATGGCTGTAGCCATCAACAACACTCTGACCTCCGTGGTCGGAAGTTCCATCACCACGGTAGCCGGATTTATCGCTCTGTGCTTTATGAGCTATACCTTAGGTCTGGATCTTGGTATTGTCATGGCCAAGGGTGTCATCCTGGGTGTCATCGGTTGTGTCACAACGCTTCCTTCCATGATCCTGGTACTGGATAAGTTATTACAGAAGACCAGTCACAAATCCCTGCTGCCGGATATGGGAAAAGTTGCTTCAGGTATCACCAAAGTATTCCCGGTATTCCTGATCCTGTTCCTGGGGCTGGTACTTCCTTCTTATCTGTCTTATAAGGCAACCAACAATGAAGTGTATTACGATCTCGGTGAAACCCTTCCCGAAGATATGGCCTACGTGGTAGCCAACAGCAAATTGCAGGAAGACTTCGGTGTAGGTGCCACCCATATGGTACTGGTAAGCACCGATGTATCTGACACTGACGTACGTGCCATGATCCACGAGATGGAAAACGTCGAGGGTATCAAATATGCTCTGGGTCTGGAATCCGTAGTCGGCCCTCTGGTACCAGAGGAAATGCTTCCGGAATCCGTAAAAGAAGTATTAAAGAGTGATGACTGGGAACTCCTTCTGGTGAACTCCGAATATAAGACCGCTACCGATGAGGTAAATGCCCAGATCAATGAGCTGAATACTATTTTGAAAAAATACGATTCCAAGGGCATGCTGATCGGTGAAGCTCCCTGTACCAAGGATCTGATCGAGACCACCGACGAGGACTTCAAAGTTGTAAATACCGTCTCTATCGTAGCGATCTTCGTGATCATTGCTCTGGTAGAAAAAAGTATTACCCTGCCGCTGATCCTGGTAGCTGTTATCGAGTTGTCCATCTTCATCAATCTGGGCCTTGCTCACCTGACAGGAACGTCACTTCCTTTCATTGCCCCGATCTGTATCAGTACGATTCAGCTGGGTGCTACTGTGGACTACGCTATTCTGATGACCACAAGATACAAGCAGGAACGCTACGAAGGCAGGGACAAACGTGAAGCTGTCACCAACGCCCTGAAGGTATCCATTCCTTCCATTATCGTCAGCGCCATGGGACTGTTCTCCGCCACCTTCGGTGTTGCCCTGTATTCCGACGTGGACATTATCAGTTCCCTCTGTGATCTGATGGCAAGAGGCGCTATTGTAAGTATGTTTGCTGTTATCCTGTTCCTGCCGGCCATGTTCATGCTGTTCGACAAGATGATCTGTGTCACCAGCATCGGCTTCCGGAACAAGAATGCAGAACCCTCCAATACATTGAAAGAAAGGACGGCATAAGATTATGATCAATTTGAAAAAACAAGCCTGGAGAACCGGGGCTCTGTGCCTCGCCGGTGTGGTAGCCTTAAGTGTTACCGGTGTCTCCGTATATGCAAAAACTTCCGAAAAGAAAGAGACCGAGGTCAAGGAGCAGATCCGGGATGCCGTAGATGACATCTGGAAATCCGAAGATACCTCCGCAGCCTCCATTGATGAGACCGTCTATGTGATCCTGAATGCAGACGGAACCCAGCAGAAGATCTACGTCAGCGACTGGCTGAAGAATCAGGGAGAAAAAGATTCCTACACCCAGAGCAATCCCGATAAGGATGCTCCCATTTCCCTGAAAGTTACTTATACGTTGGACGGCAAGGAGATCTCCCCATCAGATCTGAACGGCCAGAGCGGTCATGTAGTGATCCGCTATGATTACACGAACGAATTATATGAGACCCGTGAGATTGCCGGAAAAGAGGAAAAGATTTATGTTCCTTTTGCGGTAATGACCGGTATGATCCTGGATAATGACAATTTCAGCAATATTAAGGTGTCCTCAGGTAAGGTCATCAACGATGGCAGCCACAGCGTTGTCACCGGTATCGTCTTCCCCGGACTGGGTACGAACCTGGATATGGAAGAGGATTTCGACGATTATCTGGAGATTGAGGCCGATGCAACGGATTTCACCATGAATGAATCCTACTGCATCGCCACCAATTCCGTCTTCTCCCGTCTGGATTTCAGTAATGTGGATGATCTCGATGACCTGACAGAGGCAATGGATGATCTGGAGGATGCTACCAACAAACTGTTGGACGGGACTTCCGATCTTTATGATGGTGTCACAGAGCTTTATGACAAATCCGGCGACTTGCAGGATGGTGTAAAAGAACTGTCCGATGGTTCCAATGACCTCCGGGATGGCGCTTACAAAGTAGCTGACGGTACTGTCACTTTAAGAGGCGGTGTCGGTTCTCTGCGGAGCGGCATCGGTACACTGCAGGAGGGCACCAAGACCCTGTTAGCAGGTACACAGAGCCTGCAGTCCGGTACTAATGATCTGAAGAATGGTCTCGGTCAGCTGACTGCACAGAATGATACTTTGAACGGCGCTGCCGGCCAGGTATTCGATACTTTGTTGAAAACTGCAGCTTCCCAGTTAACGGCTGCCGGTCTCACGCTTCCGGAAGAATTGACAATATCTAATTATGCGACCATATTAAATGCTCTGTATCAGCAAATGGAGCCTCTCTCGGATGCTGACGTTGCTCTGGGATATGTCCTCCAGCAGGCCGGACTGACGGTTGAAAAATATCAGGGTATGATTCAGGCATCCCAGAGCGTATCCTCAGGTGATGCCGCATTTCAGGCAAATTTGAAAACCATTCAGGATAAAGCCACAAGTCTTTCACAAGCTGCCGGCAGCATTGCTGCCTTGAAAGCTTCTCTGGATGGCTATAATCAGTTCTACACCGGTCTCCAGACTTACACCGCCGGTGTAGCATCCGCAAGTGCCGGTGCTTCCAAACTGGCTGACGGTTCCGCCCAGGTCGTTGCCGGTGCTTCCCAGTTAAAGGATGGCGCTGACAAACTGGCAGACGGAAGTAAAGAGCTGTATGATGGTGCTGATACTTTAGTAGAAGGTGCCAGAGATCTGGCCTCCGGCAGCGGCAAACTGGCTAACGGCGTAAACGAGCTTTCCGATGGAAGCGATAAGCTGATCGATGGTATCAGTCAGCTGAAGGATGGTTCCAAGGAATTAAAGGACGGCATGATCGAATACAATGACGAAGCCATCAGCAAACTGACTGATATGGATACCGATGAACTTCAGGAAGTGATCGATCGTATGAAAGCTACCTCTTCCGTATCCGAAAATTACAACTCCTTCACCGGAGACAATAACGGTATGGACAGCAGTGTGAAATTTATCTACAAGATCAACGCTGTAAAATAAAACATCACAAGCCCGTAACTTGACAAAGCCCCTCTCCTTTTCTATACTTGCAAAAGGAGAGGGGCTTTTCGCTTCCTATATTCCGCTTCCGATAGCAGAAAGGCATACAAATTCCCATGGAACAACTATTATTCAGTCTCAATGCAACGATCCCCGTATTCCTGGTCATGGTGATCGGTTATGTTTTACAGCAGCTGCATGTTACCAACGACTCTTTTGTCAAAACCCTGAATTCATTCAATTATAAAATCACCCTGCCCGTACTTTTGTTCAAGGACATGTCCACTGCAGATTTTTACAGTGTATGGGATACCGGTTACGTGCTGTTCTGCTTCTTCGTGACCCTGTTCTGCATCGTCATCACCTGGGTCGTGGCAGGCATTTTTTATAAGAACAAATCCCGCCTGGGAGAGCTTGTCCAGGCAAGCTATCGAAGCAGTGCCGCTGTCCTGGGTATCGCCTTTATACAGAACATCTACGGGAACTCCGGCATGGCTCCTTTGATGATCGTGGGTACGGTTCCCCTGTACAATATCGCTGCCGTGCTGATCCTGTCCTTCACCGGACCGGATGCGAAGGGCTTTGACAAGAAATCTCTGATGAAATCCTTAAAAGGCATTATCACGAACCCCATCATTATCAGTATCGCCCTGGGTATGTTGTCCAGCGCCTGCCGGATCAGTTATCCCGTGATCATCTCGAAGACCATCAGCAATATCGCCGTGTTGGCAACCCCATTGGCCCTGATCGGCCTCGGTGCCGGGTTTGAAGGCCGGAAAGCTCTGAAGCTGCTGGCTCCCACCGGAGTAGCCACCGTGTTAAAGCTGGTGGTATGGCCTGCTCTATTCCTGCCATTGGCCGTGCATCTCGGTTTCACCGGAGAAAAACTGGTAGCGATCCTCATTATGCTGGGCTCTCCCACCACCGTAAGCTGTTATATTATGGCGAAAAACATGAACCACGAAGGAACTTTGACTTCCAGTGTGGTCGTAGCCACCACTTTTTTAAGTTCCGTTACCCTGACGGTATTCTTGTTCATTTTGCGAAGCTTGCAGTTGATTTAGTTATATGATGCCCACGAATTGTTCCGTGCTGCGCACTCTCACAATTCTACCCAATATTCGCATATCGTGGAATTATCATCACATTTTTCCCGCAAGGAAAATACTTGCCACTGTTCCCGCTAACGTTGCCAGCAATGCCCCCGGCAGCGTGTAGCGGGTTTTTGTTACTTTTGCTGCCAGAAAATACACGCTCATGGTGTAAAAAATAGTCTCGGTACAGCTCATGAGGATCGAAGTCAGCATCCCGGCATAAGAATCCGGCCCACAGGTCTTAAAAATATCCAGTACCAGCCCGGTTGCCGCAGAGGAAGAGAACATTTTCACAATAAGGAGCGGTATCAGCTGTGCCGGAAGTCCCACCGCCTGTGTGGCAGGTCCGATCAGATGCCCCAACAGGTCAAAAAAGCCGGAGGTCCTGAGAATCCCCACTGCCATCATCAATCCTACCAGTGTCGGAAGGATCTCCACAACGATGCGCAGGCCCTCTTTGGCCCCTTTCAAAAAAGTCTCATAGACCTTCACCCCCGAGACCATCCCATAACCCACGATCCAGAAAATCACCATGGGAATCATAATATCTGACATGTGTGTCAATGTGTTCATCATGATCCTCACCTGTCCTTCCATTTACAGTAAATGATGGCAATGATCGTACTGAACAGTGTGGCCACCAGCGCCGGAGCAATGATCACCGCCGGATTGGCGATGCCGTACTGGCTACGATAGGCGATCATATTGACCGGGATCAGCTGTAAGGATGAAATATTCAGAATCAGGAAGGTGCACATTTCGTTGCTGGCTGCCGTGGCCTCTGCTCCATACCGCCGATCCTCCGATCCCTGTCGTCCCTTCTCCGTCCCCTGCCCTGCCACTGGTCGTAACTGCCTGTTCACAGGCTGCATCCTCTGCTGCTCTATCCGTCGCTGTTCTGCCCTCTGTTTCTCCAGCTCCGCCAGCTGCTCCATGGCCTTTAATCCAGCCGGCGTGCAGGCCCAGCCAAGCCCCAGGACATTGGCAATGAGATTCGTGGTTATGTATTCCCCTGCCGGGTGATCCTCCGGGAGCCTGGGGAACATGAATTTCAGAAAGGGGCGAATCCCTTTTGTCATTTTCGCGATCATTCCAGACTCCTGCGCGATCTCCATCAGTCCCATCCACAATGCCATGACCCCCGCCATGGTGATGCAGAGGCTCACGGCCTCTCTGGCACTGTCTAACGCGCCTCCCGTCAGTGCGCTCATCTGCCCGGTACAGACACCATAGATCACGCCTAACAGGATCATTCCTGCCCAGATATAGTTAAGCATCTCATAAACCGCCTGCTATTCCTTCGT
Source organism: Lachnospiraceae bacterium GAM79 (assembly GCA_003584705.1). Classification (GTDB taxonomy): domain Bacteria; phylum Bacillota; class Clostridia; order Lachnospirales; family Lachnospiraceae; genus Acetatifactor; species Acetatifactor acetigignens. Next base: position 407,894 of record AP018536.1, on the reverse strand, counting down.
TTCACTATATGCGGGCAGCGGTATGTCCTATGCGGCACAGGTCACCTTTGCACGTTGCTCCCGACGGGATGTCACATGCAAAATGAGCCTTGCGGGCAGTGCTCCCTGCCAGATTCAACGCTTCTTATCAGGTGCACTAAAATAAACCTCCCGGGAATAAATTCTCCGGGAGGTTTACTCTAAACTACATTTATAAGTTATATTTATTACCTTCGGATCTACAGAGTTCCCTGTGTGAACAGGCTTCTCACATGTGCCACTTCTTCTGCGGTGGCTTTCTCCGCCGGCACATAATAGGATTTCTCTCTGGCGATCTGATACAGTTCCTCCTGAGACTGCTCACAGGCCGTACGGAACTGCTTCAGTGTCTGTTTTAACTCCTTATTCTCCGACTGGGCGATCATTCCCGCATAACGGGTCAGCTCGCCGTTGATTCCGGCCAGAGTATCTGCTACCATTGTCTTTTCCTGCATTCTGCTGCCTCCTTACTGCAAAAACTTCATAAGCTGCTGTTTGTTCTCCATAGCGCTGCGGGCACCCTTTTCAAAAAACTGTTTTACCTTCGGGTCCTCCGCTTCCTTGGCGTACTCCTGCATTTTGCAGTGGGTCGTGTCAAAACCGCCGATCAGATGGCGCAGATTCTGCAGATCTAATTCTGAAATATCACTCATGCTGTTAACCTCCTTTTTCTTATTTGCGAGGTTAGTATGCGCAGGATATTTTTTTATATTCAATAAATATGATACCTACGAATTGTTCCGTGCTATGCACTTCCACAATTCTCCCCACTATTCGCATATCGTGGGATTATCATCCCTCTTTTATGCTCATATTGGGGACGGGTCCCAAGGTCTTTCACCCAGCCTTGAGCAAGCTCATGCGGCTTTAGACCTTTTACCCTGGTATCATTAAATAAAATTGGCAAATATAGATACCGAAATCACGGTCAAAATACCGCAGACCACGATGGACAGACTGCTCATGGCGCCTTCGATCTCACCCAGTTCCATGGCTTTAGCGGTTCCCAGCGCATGAGCACTGGTACCGATGGCAAGACCTTTGGCAATAGGATCCTCGATCTTGCACAGGCGGCAGATCGTATCTGCCAGAATATTACCTAAGATTCCGGTGACAATGATGACAACTACGGTAATGGTCACGATCCCACCCATTTTTTCAGAAATCCCCATACCGATAGCCGTGGTAATGGACTTCGGCAGAAGCGTTACATACTGCTCATGATTCAGACCGAACATCAGGCTTAAAGCAAAAACGCTCACCATGGCAGTCAGCACGCCGGCGATGATTCCGCCGAAAATGGCCTTGGGATAAGTCTTTAACAGCTCCAGCTGACGATACAGAGGCACTGCCAGGCTGACCGTTGCCGGAGTCAGGAAAATGCTGATATACTGTGCGCCGTTTGCATAGGTCTCATAATCTATATGGAACAATAACAATACTGCCACGATCAGGATTACGGAGATCAGTAAGGGATTGGCAATGGCTTTTCCAGTCTTCTGTTTGATCCACAGACCGATCTCGTATGTGACCAGTGTAATGGCAATACCGAAAAAGATAGACTGACTCAATATTTCATTCATTTATTTTCCCTCCTTGCCATCATCGGTCACTTTGATTCCTGCCATCGCAACAGCTGCCACATCACGGTTTTTCTGTCCCCGGATAATGTGCTGGGACACCCGGCCTGTCACGATCATGATCAGTATCGTGGATACCAGTGTGATCACACAAATAGGAAGCAACATCTCTTTCAGTGCATCTACACTTGCCATAATACCTACCGTTGCGGGTACAAACATAATGGACATGGCATCCACGAGGAAATCCGCTGCGGTCTCCACCTTTTCCAGTGGGATCAGCTTCGTGATCAGCCCCACCAGCATGATCACCAAACCATAAACGCTGGCTGCGATGGGAAACGGGATCAGGATCTCCAGAAGCTCTGCCAAAAAGGAGATTCCCAGGATAATCGAAAATTGTTTCACATATTTCATGATATTGTCACCCTACCTGTTAACTTTAGTATTTCATTTCTTTGATGTCGGGGTCAAAAGCCCCCGACTTTGATGCCTACGGATTGCTCCGTGCTACGCACTCCCACGTCTCCGCTCCGCTTCGGTCCGTGCTAGACATGTGCCACTGGCACATAGCACCCTGGCATCATCATTATGTTGCACACAAACAAAAGAAGCTGCGTACTATTTTTCAGTACGCAACTTCGTATTATACTACTCGGTTTTTACTTTCACAATCAGCATTCTCTACCATTTAAGTAGACTTTTTGACCTTGCTTTCGTGAATTTTTACCTTACATCTGGTGTCTTACCACCGCATATTCGTCATCCAGTCGAAAGTAGGGACATTCCTGCTGGGTTCCGGATAAAAAGCGGTACATTTCATCTTCATCCAGATTCACCATGCAGCAATAGCATTCATAGTCTTCGTCATATTCATAATTGACACAAGCGTCACAATTAGTCATTTTCCCTCTCTCCGCATATGCCTTTCATGGATGTATCCTACATTATCCTCATATGCTTTTGTCTGTTTTGCTTCGGTTTCATTATGGTATTTTCACTGTTTCATGAATTGCCATGCAAGTACTGATAGATTTCCCGTTTTCCGACACCCCTGTCTTTTGCCACCTGCTTCATGGCGGATTTATTATCCATGCCCTGCTCTTCGTAATAAGCCATATGTTCTTCAATGCTCATGGATTCCCAGCATGCGATCTCTTCCTGTCGTTTCTCTTCCGGACTTTTCCCTTCCACTACCAGGACATATTCCCCGCGGGGCTCCTCTGTCTTGTAGTAATCCAACGCCTTTTCCAAAGTGGTGGGGAATACGGTCTCGAACTTCTTGGTCAGTTCACGGCACAACGTGATCCGCCGCTCCCCCAGTGCCGCATACAGTTCCTCCAGTGTCCGGATCAGATGATGGGGAGCTTCATAGAGGATCATGGTACGGCTCTCGGTCTTCAGTTCCTCCAGGATCATTTTCTTTTCCTTTTTATCTGCAGGCAGAAATCCTTCAAAGCAAAACCTTCTCGTACTGAGTCCCGACAAAGTCAGCGCCGTAATGCATGCTGCCGGACCCGGCAGAGAAGTGACGGGAACGCTCTGCTCCTGGCACATCCGCACCAGTACTTCACCGGGATCGGAGATCGCCGGGGTACCGGCATCAGTGATCAACGCAATGTTCTGTCCGTTTAACAGCTGTCCTACCAGCTGGTGCGCTTTTTCTACTTTATTGTACTCGTGGTAACTGGTCATAGGTGTGTGGATGTCGAAATGATTCAGCAGCTTGATACTGTTACGGGTATCCTCCGCCGCGATCACATCCACCGTCTGCAGGGTCTCCACCACCCGCGGTGTCATATCCCCCAGATTGCCAATGGGCGTTGCACACAAATATAAAGTTCCGGGCATGAGCTCCTGCCTCCTCTCCAAATCATAGTAGTCTACAACTATTCAAAGCCATGATATCATGTCACTATGTATGGCGAATGCTCGCATTCGTAAGAACATTTGACATAATTATACGGTGGGTGGTGTGCTGAATAGTTACAATATCTTAACTATCTAATATCCATATATATCATATATTTCCGGCATATATACTCCCGGCGCCTGGTACACGATCAGTGGCTTTTCCACGGTCATGCGTGATCTGCCGCCTCGCACCGCCTCGATGAGCACCATATTGGGCTCCTTGTCGATATAGGGATATACCAGCTGCATCCGTTTCGGCTCCAGCTTGTATTTTACCAGCATGGTCATGATCTCCGCCAGCCGAAAAGGGCGATGTACCATGTAAAAATGTCCGCCGGGCTTTAACAGTTTTGCTGTCCTGCTGACCACATCCTCCAGCGTGCAGAGCACTTCGTGTCTGGCGATTGCTTTTGGTTCCTCCGGGTTCGTCAATCCATGCTGTCCGATCATATACGGAGGATTGCAGGTAATACAGTCAAAGGAAGCAGCCGGGAAAATCTGGTCTGCTTCCTTGATGTCTCCTGTCACGATGTCAATGCGATTCTGCAGGTCATTCAGTGCCACGCTGCGTCTCGCCATATCTGCGCTCTCCTCCTGGATTTCCAGTCCGGTGAGATGAGAACAGTGGTATTTTGCCTCCATCAGAAGCGGGATGATCCCGGTGCCTGTGCCAAGGTCAAGCATCGTATCCCTTTCTCTGGCATGGGCAAATCCTGTCAGAAGCACCGCATCCATACCGAAACAAAATTTCTCCCGATTCTGTATGATCTGATAACCGTTCCGCTGAAGGTCATCAATTCGTTCTTTATCCCTCAGTTCAACCTTCATTCGTGTTCTCCGGTTTTCTTCCGTTACCGTTATTACCGTTGTTGCCGTCTCTTCTGCCGCCGTGTCTCGGTCGTCTGCGGAAGGAATTGTCCCTCTGAGTTCTGCGCTCGCCTTCCTGACCGTTACCACCTTCCTGTTGTGTCTGGCTGGCGGGACGGAACTGATCTGCTCTCTGTGCATTGTCCCTTACCTGGTCCGGACGGTTCTGGGGACGGTTCTCGCGGCGTCTGTCACCTCGATTATTATCCCTGCGGTTCTCACTTTTGTTGCCATTGTCACCACCACGGTTGTCATTGCGGTTCTGATTCTCGCCGTTACGGTTATTTTCCCCGCGGTTATTATTTCTGCGGTTGTCGTCCCTGCGTCCGTCGCGTCTGCGGTTTTCTCCACGGTTGTCACCACGATTCTCTCCGTCAGTTCTCTGCTCTCTGCGGTCCTGACGCTGCTCCGCACGTTTTTCTGCGCGTTCTTCCGCTTCTTCCTTCTCCTCGATCTCCTCTAACTTCTCGAGTTCCTTCTGTTCTTCCTTAGACAGTTCCTGACCGCCCTTTTTGCCGCGGCGTCTCTTGAATTGTAACGTGTCTGCCGCGTACTCCTTCAGTTCCTTCTCGTCGCCGACTTCTACCAGCACCTTGACCAGCTGGCGCAGTACGTTGACGCTCTGTACCTCGCCGTGCAGTCCGTCTGCCGTCTGGACATAGTCACCCACACTGGGAAGCTTGCGGTTCAGTTCCTCGTAAGTGTCTTCCTCATTTTTCAGACAGCACATCAGTCTGCCGCAGACTCCGGAGATCTTCGTCGGATTCAGGGACAGATTCTGCTCCTTCGCCATCTTGATGGATACCGGTACGAAATCCGACAGATAGCTGTGGCAACACAGAGGCCTTCCACAGATGCCGATACCACCGCGGATCTTTGTCTCATCACGGACACCAATCTGACGCAGCTCGATACGGGTCTTGAACACACTTGCCAGATCCTTTACCAGTTCACGGAAGTCGATACGTCCGTCTGCTGTAAAATAGAACAACACCTTATTGTTATCAAAGGTATACTCCGCATCGATCAGCTTCATCTCCAGACCGTGCTTTAAAATCTTCTCCTTGCAGATCTTGAAGGCTTCCTTTTCCTTCTCCTTGTTGGCAGCCTCCTGCTCGATATCTCTCTCTCCGGCGAGTCGCATCACGGGTTTCAGAGGCTGGATCACCTTGTCATCCTCTACCTCATGCACACCCGCTACAACAGTACCGAACTCAATTCCTCTGGCGGTCTCCACGATCACGTGGTCGCCTCTCTTTATCTCAAACTGCAGCGGATCGAAGAAATATACCTTGCCCGCCGTACGAAATCTTACACCGATTACTTTTGTCATATCTATCTACCTCACTGATGCCGTTGGCATCTTCTAATAAATTAAAATAACGTAGCTATTCAGCACCCCATCGCAAAATAGCAGCTGCCTGCGCGAAATGCGCCTGCAACTGCTATTTTATCATATCTTTTCGAAAATGACTACTCTATTTCTTCTATCGCTTACCGCTTTAGGATCTGAGTTCCACGCCCAGCTTGTTGTTCAGATTCTTCAAGATCTTCTTCACGTAGCCGTCCACTGCCTCTGTGGTGAATTCTTCCTCCTTCGGGGCAAAGGTTACGGTGAAGGCCATGGACTTCTTCTCGGGTCCCACCTGTAATCCCTCATAGACATCGAAGAGTTCCACGGACTCTACGAAGCTGCTGGCTTCTGCGATGGCCTTCTCTACCTCGCCGCAGGTAACGGACTTGTTCATTACCAGTGCCAGGTCTCTGGTCTCCTTGGCGAACTTGGAGATCGGTGTGAAAGTAGGAACCTTGCCGTATACGGGACGCAGGGCTTTCAGGTCGATCTCTGCGATGTATGCGGACTCACGCATATCTTCTTCCTTCTGGATCTCGTAGGTCAGCTGACCTAAGTAGCCGATCTCTTCGCCGTTGTACAGGATCTTTGCGGTACGGTAAGGATGCAAGAAGGTCTTCTTGTCCTCTACATATTCGAAATCAATGAACAGTGTCTCTGCTACGATGTCTACCAGACCTTTCAGGGTGAAGAAATTCTCTTCCTTACCCCAGATACCGATGCAGATGGTCTCTCTCTCATCGGGATACTCGGTCAAAGGCAGATCCTTAGGGATGAATTTATTGCCGATCTCGTATACTCTGCCTTCCAGACAGCCGTTCTTCTGATTACGGGCGATGGCATGAATCATCTGAGGTGCCAAAGTGGTACGCATCAGGGACAGATCCTCGTTGATCGGGTTGATCAGGCGGATTGCCTTTCTCTCCGGTGCATCCTCAGGCAGGCCTAACAGATTCAGATCGGAAGGAGAGAAGAAGGAATAATGTACACCCTCAAATGCGCCCTGTGCACATAATGCTCTCTTGATCTTAAGCTCGGTCTTCTGTTTGGTATTCATGCCGCCGCTGGTTACAGCTGCTGCCGCGAGAAAGGTCGGTGTTACGTGGTCGTAACCGTACATACGGATCACTTCCTCTGCAATATCGGGATAGGATTCCATATCTTCACGATATGCGGGTACCTGAATGGTCAGTTCGTCACCGTTAATTACGGGCTGGAAGTTCAGGGATTTTAAGATTCTCTCAATATCAGCGGTAGGTACTTCAATACCCAGTACACCATTTACTTTCTTGATGCTTGCCTTCATCTCGGCAGGCTCGATGGAGTTGCCGGTGCTGACTTCTACGTGAGTAGAGGATACTTTACCGCAGCCCAGCTCCTCGATCAGATGCAGTGCTCTCTTGCTGGCCATAACGGTAGCATACTCATCCACACCCTTGGCATATCTCTGGGAGGAATCGGAAGACTGTCCCAGTGCTCTGGAGCTCTTGCGGATATTGTCTCTTGCAAATTTTGCGGACTCGAAGATGACAGCCTCTGTGGTGTCGCGGATCTCGGAGTTCAAACCACCCATGATACCGGCTAAAGCTACGGGCTTTACGCCATCGCAGATAACGAGGTTATTTTCGTTTAATTCAAACTCTTTTTCATCCAGGGTCATGATCTTTTCCTTGTCATGGGCACGTCTTACATGAATGGCATTGCCTTCAATGTAAGAAGAATCAAATGCGTGCATAGGCTGCCCCAGCTCTTTTAAGATGTAGTTCGTGATATCTACAACATTGGAGATAGAACCGATGCCCACCAGTGCCAGACGTCTCTTCATCCATGCGGGGGATTCGCCGATTTTCACATCAGTTACATAGTGTGCGATATATCTGGGGCACAGATCCGGAGCATCCACGGTTACGGTAAATCCGTCCTTGGTAATGCCGCTCTCAGTATAATCCAGTGCCGGAGTCTTCACAGGCTTATTCAGGATAGCCGCTACTTCTCTGGCAATACCGAAGATGCTCTCGCAGTCCGGTCTGTTGGCGGTAATGGCAATGTCGAAGATCCAGTCATCCAACTGTAACAGGGGCTTTACGTCCGCACCGACCTCAGCATCCTCCGGCAGTACCAGCAATCCGTTGTAGCCAGCGCCGGGATACAGATCCTCGTTCAGTCCCAGCTCAGTACCGGAACACAGCATACCGCAGGACTCATAGCCACGAAGCTTGCCTTTTTTGATCTTCATGGTACCTTCGATGGTCACATGATCTTTTGCGGTAGCATATACCTGCGCACCTTCCAGTGCTACGGGGTATTTGCCGCCTGCGTGTACGTTATCTGCACCACAGCAGATCTGCAGGGGCTCTGCGCCTCCTACGTTTACCTTACATACATGTAAGTGGGTCTCAGGGATCGGCTCACACTCTTCTACCAGACCTACGACCACACCACTGATATCCTTGCCTGCTTCATAGGATTCCTCTACCTCAAATCCGCAGGAAAATAACTTTTCCTCCAGTTCCTTGGCTTCTACATCAATATCTACATATTCTTTTAACCAACTAAGTGGTACTAACATATCTTTTACCTCCTTCGGCGTCGTCTTTTACGACGTCCTCTCGTACTATTCCTTGCATTGCTACTGTTCTAAAATCATATTTCCGTGATCTTAGTCATCATTGATCTGATCCAGTACTCTCATATCAGATTGATATAACAGTTTGATATTGTTAATACCGTACTTTAACATTGCCAGACGCTCAATACCGATACCGAATGCCAGTCCACTGTACTCCTCGGAATCAATGCCACAGTTCTCCAGTACCTTCTTATTCACGATACCTGCACCCAGTACTTCGATCCAGCCGGTACCCTTGCACAGACGACAGCCACAGCCTCCGCAGGCGAAGCAGCTGACATCCACCTCTACGGAAGGCTCGGTGAACGGGAAGTAAGAAGGACGCAGTCTTGTGGTGGTACCTTCACCGAAGATTTTCTGTACCAGTACTTCCAGCATACCCTTCAGGTCGCACAGAGTGATGGTCTTGTCTACTACGAGACCTTCCATCTGGGTAAACATGGGAGAATGGGTCGCATCATCATCGGATCGGAATACTTTACCGGGGCTCAGGATCTTGATGGGAGGCTTCTGGCTCTCCATAACGTGTACCTGACCTGCAGAGGTCTGGGTTCTAAGCAGAAATTCCGGAGACAGGTAGAAGGTATCCTGCATGTCTCTTGCGGGGTGATCCTGCGGGGTATTCAGTGCGGTGAAGTTGTAATAATCGGTCTCGATCTCAGTACCTTCATATACGCTGAAGCCCATGGATGCGAAAATGTCGATTAACTGGTTACGCACCTGAGTTACAGGATGCAGATTACCGGTCTTACGGCTCTTTGCCGGCATGGAGATATCGATCTTCTCACTCTCGTAGCGCAGCTCCATCTCTTTTTCTTTTAACTTCGTATTCAGCTCGTCAAAATGCTCGCTGGCCCAGTTCTTCAGTTCATTGACTTTCTTACCGAAGTCAGCTTTCTCTTCCTTGGGTACGGAACCCATCTGCTTCATCAGACCGCCGATAATACCGTTCTTGTCCAGAATGGTCTTCTTGTACTCGTAGACACCCTTGGTATTCTCAATCTTTTCCAGTTGTTCCCGGATGTCGGCTTTGATCTGTTCGACTTTTTCATTCAATTCGTTTAAATCTGCCATCTTACTCCTCATTTCTGTGTGCTATTCTGCACACTGTGCCTTGTTGCACACGTGTTTTTACTTGTGCCTGGGTGTGTATTGCATTTTCATATTGTAACTATTCAGAGCCTCATTCGCAAAATCGCATCTGCGATGCTTACTTGGAGAACAGGCTTACCTGTTCTCTGCTCATTGAGGCTGCTTCGCCATTGGCTCTGAATAGTTACAAAAAACCGCGCATACAAATTCACCCCATTGGGACGAATTTTATATCCGCGGTACCACCCAAATTCCTTATGTGAAAAATGAAAACTTCTTGAAGCTATCTTTACATTCACGATAAGACTCTTAACTCACGTAACGAGTGAGGAAACGTCATACCCTACCAAATCTTCCATTCTTCCGGTATGCGGCTCGCGTGGGAATTTCGATTCTGCTTGAACCTCAGGAAGCTTTTCAGCCGGTGAACTTCCCTCTCTGTCAGGAAAAAAGAATCTTACTGTGCACGTTCATTGCCTTTACTTTGATATGATAATACCGGAATAGCGGAAATGTCAAGGTCTTAATTCACAGAAGTCTCTCTACTGCCTTGGCTGCCTCTGTCTTATCCGTTCTCTTTGATCTCCAGCATCAAAAGTTCCATCGTCAGATCAAAGTTTACATTAGCATCCAGACGTCTCTTGGCCTTATCCAGGGCTTCGATGACTTCCTCGATTCCCTCATAGCTGCTGCGCTGGGCCACGCGGCGGATGGCACTGATCTCTTCACGAAAAACGAGATGGTTCACATCACTGGTTGCCTTGAACAGGAGCACATCCCGGTACCAGATTGCGATGAGATCCAGATAATCATTGATCTGCAGCTTATATTCCGTGATCTTTTTGATCGCTGCGGTGATCTCACTCAGATCCATATCCTGAATATATTTCAATAGCGACAACGCTTCATTCTTAATATTATCGAAGTCCTCACTGGATGCCAGAGATTTCGCCTTGCCGATATTACCTCTGGCAAATGCCACACAGACCTCTGCCTTATAATCCGGCACCTGCAGCTGATGCATGAGATAATTACGCACCAGTTCATCGGCTACCGGCTTCATGTTCAGTACCACGCAACGGCTGAGGATCGTCGGCAGCAGAGAATTCACGTTAGAAGTCAACAGCATGATCACTGCATACTCAGGCGGCTCCTCCAGCGTTTTCAGGATTGCATTCTGCGCCTGGGGAGTCATCTTCTCCGCCTCATTCATAATATAGATCTTATACGGGCTGCTGTAAGGCTTGATGGCAATATCGTTGTTGATCTGCGCACGAATATCATCTACGCTGATGGTATTCGGCTTCTCATGGCTGACATAGATAATATCCGGCTGGTTGTCCGACAGCGCCTGCTTACAGGAATGGCATTCCTGACAAGGCTCGGTTCCGCCCTTTTCACACTGCAGGGTCATGGCAAATACTCTGGCAATAAATTCTTTGCCGGAGGATTTTTCACCGTTGATGATATAAGCATGGGAAATCTTCTTCGCCGAAATGGCGTTCTGTAAATGCTCTTTAATCTGTTCCTGACCTATGATGTCATGAAATGTTGCCATTGGTATTCCCCCTGTCTGTTATCTTATGCTATGTCTGTACACCGTTAATCATCTGCTCTGCTTCTATCGTACTTCCTTCTGGCCTTTAGCGCAAATAAAATTTTGCAGGATCAAGTAAAAATATCCAATAACAGTCCCCGGATCTCCCCGATCTTGTTCAGGATCGCCAGATTGTCTTTTTCATCCTTCATCAGTTCCTGTGCCAGCTGATCCAGATTCTCATCCACCAGCCGGATAATGCCATACACACGGTGCCGGCCTCTCCGATCCAGGAAGTTCTCTCTGGAAAAAGAATGGGATCTGGTCACCACTTCATTGAGAAATTCCTTGACCAGCCCACGGTAATGTCGCATATCCTTCACATCCCGTTTCTTAGCCAGCTTTTCGCCCTCTGTGGTGATCTCCGCCATCAGGTTCGTCAGTCGCTCCTGAAGTTCTGCTTCCTCCACATGGCTCGCCAGCATGAATTTGAAGCTGCCGTCCGTGGGCGCTGTGTTCTGTACCTGCTCCACGGGAGCCGGCTGCTGTATCTGATTTACTCTCATTTCCATACGCCCACCTCTTTTCCTCTGTTTACCGGCTTTATTCCGGCATTTTTCTTCTCTGTTATCAGTATTTCGGCTATATTCCGGCTTCTTTTAAGTACTTTGTAATATCTTTCAGACATTTTGTCAGATCTGTATTCTCGAATCTGTCCCGGATCCCTGCTGCCGCCAGCTTTTCTTCGGAGAAATCTGCGCTGTCCGCCAGAAATCTGCGACACATCTCTTCGTACTTCGGCTTCTCCTGTCGCAGTTCCCTGTCCAGTGCCCGCTGCAGGCGTACACCGTCATCCAGCTCAATATAGACCGGCAAAATAGCTTCTGTTCCGAAATAAGCAATCATTTTCTCATAGGCTTCCAGTGTTCCGATCATGAGATAATTCTTCGTGGTCAAATCTATCTGTCCGTCATCCACTGTAAAATACCGCCAGATGCCATAGACCGTATTATAAGCTCTGTCCTCTATGACCCTCCCCTGTTCCCTCAGGGTCTGAAAACCGGTCTCATCTGTGAAAAAATATTCCACACCATTCTCTTCTCCTGCACGGATCGGTCTTGTCGTATAAGGCACGATGGTCCTCAGATCCATCGTGCCCTCTTTCATCAGTTCTTTAAAAACAGTATCTTTCCCCGAGGAACTTTTCCCCATGAGATATACAATTTTTCCCATATCTGCGTTCTCGTTTTCCCGCTCCTGTTTCGGCTGTTTGACCGCCGTACAGTACGTTTTTATTCTACTTCCACCACGTGGATCATATCGGTCTTACCTACCACGCCCAGAGGTACGCCTGCGGTGATGACAACCGTATCCCCGGTTTTCACCAGACCGGCCTGCTTTGCCTTGAATACCGCTTCCTCGAACAGAGCATCCGTGGTCCGCTCCTTCTGGATCATGACAGGTTTTACACCCCACAGCAGATTTAACTGGCGGTATACCTTCTCATCCAATGTACAGCCGATGATCTGGCATCCGGGCTTATAACGTGCGATCATATTCGCGGTAAATCCGGACATGGTAACAGTGATGATGGCTGCTGCCTTCAGGTCAGATGCCACGCTACAGGTTGCATAAGAGATTGCCGTGGTAATATCCGGAGTCTCCTGTCTGTCTTCCTTGACTCTCTGCATTCTTCCGCGGTAGTCGATATCCTGCTCTGCTCTCTCCGCAATGCGGGACATGGTCTTAACAGCCTCTACCGGATACAGACCGGCTGCGCTCTCGCCGGAAAGCATGATGGCTGTGGTTCCGTCATAGATCGCATTGGCAATATCTGTTGCCTCCGCTCTGGTCGGACGTGGATTCTTGATCATGGACTCCAGCATCTGGGTCGCAGTGATTACATGCTTGCCCTGTGCCACTGCCATCTTGATCATCTTCTTCTGCAGAATAGGTACTTCTTCCAGAGGAATTTCGACACCCATGTCACCACGTGCTACCATGATACCGTCTGCCACGTTAATGATCTCTTCCAGATTCTGGATTCCTTGCATGTTCTCGATCTTGGCGATGATCTTGATCTTGCTGCCTCTGTCCTCTACGATCTTGCGCACTTCCTGAATATCTTCCCTGGTTCTGACAAAGGAAGCTGCGATAAAGTCAAATCCGTGCTCTACACCAAACACAATATCTGCCAGATCCACCTCACTGATATAAGGCATGGACAGAATCGCTCCCGGCACATTGACACCCTTATGATTCGATACAAAACCGCCGTTTATGACCTTACATACAATGTCTTCTCCTTTGATCTCTTCTACCGTCATCTCGATCAGACCGTCATCGATCAGGATCGTTGTTCCGACATTGATGTCATTTTTCAGATTTTTGTAGGAAATAGTGGCTCTTTCCGCTGTTCCCATGATTTCTTCCGTTGTCAGGACAAACTGCTGACCGGATACCAGCTCTACCTTACCGCCCTCAAAATCACGCAGACGAATCTCCGGTCCTTTGGTATCCAACAAAGTTGCTACCGGCAATCCCAGTTCTTTTCGTACTTTCAGTACTCTGTTGTATTTAACCAGCTGTTCCTTATGGCTTCCATGGGAAAAGTTAAAACGTGCCACGTTCATGCCTGCAAGCATCAATTCTCTTAATTTCTCCTCACTCTCACTGGCCGGACCGATGGTGCAAATAATTTTGGTTTTTCTCATACAGGCTAAATCCTTTCTGCTGCTATTTTTTTTGATTTTTGACTACGGTAATGCAATATTCGTCTTTTTCGGTGACTCCCTGTACCTTCAGACCCTTTCTGAAATACTCCGCAAGCTTTCGGCAATGGATCTCTTCGATCTGTTCTCCCGGTACCAGCACCGGAATTCCGGGAGGATACAGATTCACAAAATCTCCTGCAATCCTGCCTGCAGCCTGTGCCAGAGGAATCTCCTCTTTTTCGGCATCCCATGCATCCGCAAGAGACAGAATGACTTCCGGCTGCATGTGATAGAGAGATGTCTCTCTGGAATCTCCGCCTTCCGTCTGTGGCTGCGTCTGCCACTTTCCCGCAGATATGTCACGATCGATGGCAAGCAATGCATCCGTCATTCTTGTGTATGCCTCGTCACTGTCTCCTATGGTGAACATCGCAAGACTATGATCTGCAGCTGCCATTTCCAACTGCAAGTGGTACTCCTCTAATAGAATATCATAAATCTGCTGTCCTGACAAACCTGCCTTTGGAGATAATATCACCAGTTTTCCGATATCCTGTCTGGCATCCAGCGGCAGGAAATGAAGGTTCCTGCATTCTGACAGTTCTGTCAGCATTCTCAGATAATTCACCTGCAACCGGGCAAACAGATAATCTCCCTGCTCCTTTACCAGCTGTAGTGCATTGTCAATTCCTGCCATTAGTACATAGGATGGACTACTGGACTGATAAATATGCAAAAACCTGCGCAAACGCTCTCTGTCGACCAGTCTTCCGTTGACATGAAGCAACGCGCTCTGTGTCAGTGCCGGCAAAGTCTTATGAACACTGTGGATCACCAGATCCGCGCCACACTGGCAGCTGTTCTTCGCAAATCCTTCCGCCAGTCCCAGATGAGCACCATGGGCTTCATCCACGATCAGAGGAATTCCTTTACTATGTACCAGCTTTGCGATCGTCTCTATATCTGCGATCCTGCCTTCATAAGTGGGTGACACCAGAAATACCGCATCCGGAACAGGCTCCCGGCTGAATGCCTCTGCGATCTGTTCCAGAGTTACCGCATCATAAATATCATACTCCTCCATCATTTCCGGATACAGATAAGAAACTGTTAAATTTCTCAGATATACCGCATGATACGCAGATTTATGGGCTCCTCTGGTCATAAGGATCCGCCCGCCCCTCGGAACCGCCGCACTGATTGCCGCCAGAACCCCGCAGGTACTTCCGTTGATAAGGTAAAAGCTCTCGTCTGCGCCGTACAGTCCGGCTGCCTCGTCCTGTAATCGTCTTAGGATTTCCTCTGGAGCATGTAGATTATCAAATCCATCAATCTCCGTGATGTCGATATCCATGATCTCCCGGGGGAATTCTCCACAAAGCAGTCTCTTATGTCCCGGCATATGATAAGGATAATAATCTGTCTTACTGTAGTCTTTTAATCTCCGGTATAATTCACCCAATTCCGTCATTCTCCTGTTTTGGGTTTCCACCCTTTTATTTTCCCTGCTCCTCTTCAATCTTCCGAAGCTTCTCGATCAGGGCTCCATGTCCCTTATGTACATGAAATGTCTCCATAAGCGAACACCATTTGTCTGCCATGGTAACGATCCATGCTTCACGACACATGGGAACCGCGGAAATTGTTAACGGCCACATATGTTTTTTTATAATATCTTTTTCTCTGGGAGTGAGATGGTATTCCTTCTGTGCATTGTGAAGCGCTCTTCCCGGATGATAAAAGCCATGAAGCTTATGGGGGCTGATATGATCCGGCGTGTGCCAGTCGTACAGAAAGTAATCATGCAATAATGCCCCACGGATCAAATCCTTTTTTTCACAGGGAATATGCAGCTTCTCGCTGATGGCAAGACTATATTTTGCCACATTCATACTGTGATCATTGACTGTCATGTTACCGTGCTGTACATGTGAACGTGTGGAGCGAAAGTTCTTAGAACGCAGAATATCCGGTGCTACCGCCCGGATCTCCTGCCTTAATTGTCGTTCTCTTTCAAATCTCTCTTTCCACTTCTGCACTTTTTTTGCTGAACGCTGTTTCATAGAACTGCCTTCCTTCTCAATATCCCATCATCTATAGTCACACTGATTCGCATTAATAGTAATAGCATACTACCGGGAAACCGGTAGATACATATTCATAAATAGCTGCCGCCATATTCAGTGGCAGATTGACACAACCGTGAGAGCCTGATGTCAGATAGATGGTTCCACCGAAACTTCCTCTCCAGGTAGCATCATGCATTCCGACATTTCCGTTAAAAGGCATCCAGTAGTTTACCGGCGTCTCATAATCCGCACCGCGTAATACGGCATTTTTTGTCTTATAGGTCAGTCCGAACACTCCGGGAGGGGTCATGCAGCCCGCTTTGCTCATATTACCGGATACAAAATCTGTCTCCAATACAATGCTTCCATTCTGGAACAGATAAAGATGCTGATTCGTCAGATCAATTTCCACGTAGGAATTACCGATATCGTCACTTCCCTTTTGTGCTCCCTTGCTGCTGTATACCGGTTCCTTGTCGATGTTTTCTCCCTTTTCAATAGAAGCTGTCAGTTCTTTGACCTCTTCCTCGCGGTCGGTCTTCCAGCCGTAAGCTCCGCTGGGCAAGGTAAGCTCAATTCCCTGAACTGTGGTAAACTTTCTCTTTTTGCCATAGGTATCGTATTCTTTGGCCTGCTCTGCTACGAATTCCTCGATTGCTTCCTCGTCCAGTTGGGGATCCTTGTTATCCGTCTGGATCCACTCATGGATCGTATCTTCGTCTACGACAACCTTATTGCCGTTCCAGTCATAGGTGATCTGTGCGCTGACCCATTTATTCATGGTATCACAGGCTTTTACCAGCGCTGCATCCTCTGCCGTTATTTTGGCAGTTTCATAACAGCCCTGCTCCTCCAGATCTACCGTGGTATCTCCCTGCATGATTGCTGTGGATACTACTTCTTCTACCAGGTTGTTGTTCAACTCTATTCCCATGGTCTCCGGAATGATTTCATAATTCTTGTTCTTCTCGGAATATTCACTGATATAAGCATCTTCCGGTGCAATCATATTTTTGTTCTGCAGTGCAGGCATCTGTGCCAGTTGTTCCTGCAATTTGTCTGCATCATAGGACACACCCTGAACTACATCATGATTCTGCGTACTCCACAGCATCTCAATCCACAGGAATTCATTCTGTCTGTCCAAAAGCTCCTGTGCCGCATTCAAAGTATCCACCCAGTACATTCCGATCTCAGATGCTGTGATCGTACCGATCTCTTCCTGCACACCGTTCTCATCTCTGCCCAGAATCTGTAAACTATACTGCTGTGACTGCTGATCCATGATCGCCGCTACCTCTGTCGCCGTCATATTACTGCAATCACTGTTATTGATATAAGTATGATTCAGGAAATGAGACTGGTAGTAAATTGCCACACCACCATATGCCAATAGAATTACTGCAACTACAGCTGCTACAATACCAATCCATTTTTTGCTCTTTTTCTTCTGTACCGCTGTCTCTTCCACAGGCTGTTTTGTTTCCTCTTTGCTCTCCGTTTCTTTCTTATCAGCCTCTTTCTTTGTTGTTTCTTCTTTTAATTCTTTGTTATCGGTTTCCATTTTATCTTCTGTTTCTCCCTCATCTTATTTCTGTTGCGCTCATTATAGCATTTAATTTCGTAAAAAAACAGTGTGAAAAGGCTGAAAAAAAGCCTTTTCACACTGTTTTAGAATACTACTTGCACTAATATCATATAAAGTATGGTCCCTACAGCTATACTCAGCAACGTATTTTTCTTCCAGATATGAAGCAATGCCACCACGGCAATAGACAACAATTCCGGAATTCCTTGACTGCCGGTAAACAGATTAATTCCTTTTACACAGTAAATAACAAGAATCACCATAATGGCCGGCGGGAGTACTTTTCCCAGATATGTGACTGTTTCCGGAACCTCTCTCTTTCCACCAAATGCCACGAAAGGAACTGCCCGTATGATCAAAGTAACAATCGCTGCAACTGCTATGATTGCGACGGAATGTAACATTTTTTCTTAACTCCTAATAATATGATTGCGGCAATGGTCAATGCAGGTAATAAAAAGGTGTCTGCGCCCAGTACCAGTAAACACAGAGCTCCGACAACGCCTCCGATGACTGCCGGTTTATGTTCTTTCGTATCCATCCACTGGTTGACTACTATAACTGTGAATAATGCCGTCATGGAAAAGTCAATTCCCGTAGTGTCGATTGGCAGGACCCTTCCGGCCAGTGCACCTACACAGCTTCCCAGAATCCAATAGCAATGATCCAACAGAGAAATGTAGAAGCTGACCCGTTCCTCACGCATTCCCTCAGGAACTTTCAGATCACATAACAGAGAAAACGTCTCATCCGTAAGGGAAAAGATCATATAAGGATATGTTATACCCATTTTTTTGAAATTTTCTACAAAAGAAAGTCCGTAAAATATGTGTCTGCCATTGACAAACAACGTCATGATCAGTGTATACCACAGACTTGCTCCCGCCGTCAGCAAGGTGACCAACACAAACTGCATGCTTCCCGCATACACAAACAAGCTGATAAAAAAGGCCCACCAGAAGCCGTATCCTGCATCATTCAGCATCAGTCCAAAGGCAAATCCCAGGAAAAGATATCCCAGCATGACTGGTATGGACTGTACGATTGCGTAACGCAGTTCTTTTACTTTACTTTCCATTTCGATTTTAAATCTCTTTCGTTGATTTCTTTGTTTCCGACGAATTATTTTAGCATATCATTCTTGTGCAGGCAATGGTCTGATATAGGTTCTCTTGTGCCTGGAAAAACTATGAGAAACACGCTTCGCGAGTTTCTCAAGTTATCGCGGCAGTCGCCAAGGTCTCGTGCAAGCACGGACTTTGGCTCGTTGCTCGCGTAAATTAAAAGAGATCAATATACAAACCGTATATTAATCTCTCTGCAATGAGACACGGGGGATTCGAACCCCCGACAACTTGATTAAAAGTCAAGTGCTCTACCGACTGAGCTAGTATCCCATAAATATTTATTTTTGCATATTACAAATGCCCAGAACCGGAATCGAACCAGTGACACGAGGATTTTCAGTCCTCTGCTCTACCAACTGAGCTATCTGGGCATTTTAGATCTGAATTTTCACTCAGATCTTAGTAGCGGGGACAGGATTTGAACCTATGACCTTCGGGTTATGAGCCCGACGAGCTTCCAGACTGCTCCACCCCGCGATATTATGTTGTATATGATATGTTTTCCTTTTCAAAAATATTCCTGAAAAAGAAAATGGATGGAGGTGGATTCGAACCACCGAAGCAAATTGCAGCAGATTTACAGTCTGTCCCCTTTGGCCACTCGGGAATCCATCCATATGGAATTGTATTCCATAAAGCCGATGATCGGACTCGAACCGATAACCTGCTGATTACAAATCAGCTGCTCTGCCAATTGAGCCACATCGGCATAATACTTTAAACCGTTTTCAATAGAAATGGGGCCTATAGGGCTCGAACCTATGACCCTCTGCTTGTAAGGCAGATGCTCTCCCAGCTGAGCTAAGACCCCACAAGGATTAAAAATCCTTTAACGACCCAGATCGGACTCGAACCGACGACCTTCGCCGTGACAGGGCGACGCTCTAACCAACTGAGCCACTGGGCCATTCCTGAAGACAACAATTTGTACCTTCAAAACCGAACACTGAAATCTAATCTTTATACCCTAACTTACATCCTTTTTCCTATCCAAAACCTTTGGTCAAGCCCTCGACCGATTAGTAAATGTCAGCTGAACACATTGCTGTGCTTACACCTCATTCCTATCTACCTCGTAGTCTTCAAGGGGTCTTACTCATTTCTGAGGGATATCTCATCTTGAGGGGGGCTTCACGCTTAGATGCCTTCAGCGTTTATCCCTGCCGGACTTGGCTACTCTGCCATGGCTCCGATAGCCAACAGATACACCAGTGGTCCGTCCATCCCGGTCCTCTCGTACTAAGGACAGCTCCTCTCAAATATCCTCCGCCTGCGCCGGATAGGGACCGAACTGTCTCACGACGTTCTGAACCCAGCTCGCGTACCGCTTTAATGGGCGAACAGCCCAACCCTTGGGACCTGCTACAGCCCCAGGATGCGATGAGCCGACATCGAGGTGCCAAACCACTCCGTCGATGTGAACTCTTGGGAGTGATAAGCCTGTTATCCCCAGGGTAGCTTTTATCCGTTGAGCGATGGCAATCCCACTTTATACCACCGGATCACTAAGTCCTACTTTCGTACCTGTTCCACCCGTCGGTGTCACAGTCAAGCTCCCTTCTGCCTTTGCACTCTTCGAATGGTTTCCAACCATTCTGAGGGAACCTTTGAGCGCCTCCGATACCCTTTCGGAGGCGACCGCCCCAGTCAAACTCCCCGCCAGACATTGTCCCCCACCCAGGTCATGGGTGCAGGTTAGAAATCCAATACTGCAAGGGTGGTATCCCAACAGCGACTCACATAAAACTGGCGTTCTATGTTCAACGTCTCCCACCTATCCTGTACATACAGTATCGAATCCCAGTATCAAGCTGGAGTAAAGCTCCATGGGGTCTTTCCGTCCTGGCGCAGGTAACCAGCATCTTCACTGGTACTTCAATTTCACCGGATGCATTGTCGAGACAGTGCTCAAATCATTACGCCTTTCGTGCGGGTCGGAACTTACCCGACAAGGAATTTCGCTACCTTAGGACCGTTATAGTTACGGCCGCCGTTTACTGGGGCTTAAATTCGAAGCTTCGTTGCCTGACTTCTCCTCTTAACCTTCCAGCACCGGGCAGGCGTCAGCCCATATACCTCACCTTTCGGTTTCGCATAGACCTGTGTTTTTGCTAAACAGTTGCTTGAGCCTATTCTCTGCGGCCCTGCTTTCACAGGGCACCCCTTCTCCCGAAGTTACGGGGTCATTTTGCCGAGTTCCTTAACAATGCTTCTTCCGTCGGCCTTAGGATTCTCTCCTCATCCACCTGTGTCGGTTTACGGTACGGGTATGTGTATCACTATAGCGGCTTTTCTTGGCACATGGCTCACATGCTTCCCTACTTTGGTTCGGTCCACATCACGTCTTCGGATTGTAAGGAAGATTTGCTGTCCTTACTCCTACCCCGCTTGTACCGGTCTTCTCTTTCCCGGCTCATGCTCTCCACATGCGTCCCCACAGTTCTGGGTACACATAGTACAGGAATCTCCACCTGTTATCCATCGACTACGTCTTTCGACCTCGCCTTAGGCCCCGACTTACCCAGAGCAGATCAGCTTTACTCTGGAAACCTTGGATATTCGGCCGGAAGGATTCTCACCTTCCTCTCGCTACTCATTCCGGCATTCTCTCTTCTTAGCACTCCACTGCTCCTTACCGGTACAGCTTCGCTGCGCTAACAATGCTCCTCTACCACTCCTAAATGGAGTCCTAAGCTTCGGTGTCGTGTTTCAGCCCCGGACATTTTCGGCGCAGGACCTCTCGACTAGTGAGCTATTACGCACTCTTTGAATGTATGGCTGCTTCTGAGCCAACATCCTAGTTGTCTTCGAAATCCCACATCCTTTTCCACTTAACACGCACTTTGGGACCTTAGCTGTAGGTCTGGGCTCTTTCCCTTTTGACCACCCAACTTATCTCGTGCAGTCTGACTCCCGTGCATCACCTCTATGGCATTCGGAGTTTGATAATCTTCGGTAGACTTTGACGCCCCCTAGGATATTCAGTGCTCTACCTCCACAAGGTTAACACGAGGCTAGCCCTAAAGCTATTTCGAGGAGAACCAGCTATCTCCGGGTTCGATTGGAATTTCTCCCCTACCCACACCTCATCGCCACCCTTTTCAACGGATGTGCGTTCGGCCCTCCATTGCCTTTTACGGCAACTTCAGCCTGGACATGGGTAGATCACCCGGTTTCGGGTCTACGTACACTGACTTAACGCCCTGTTAAGACTTGGTATCCCTTCGGCTCCGCACCTTAAGTGCTTAACCTCGCCAGTAAACGTAACTCGCCGGACCGTTCTACAAAAAGTACGCGGTTGTACTCATAGGGTACTTCCACAGTTTGTAAACACAGGGTTTCAGGTTCTCTTTCACTCCCCTCCCGGGGTCCTTTTCACCTTTCCTTCACAGTACTCTGCTCTATCGGTCACTAAGGAGTATTTAGCCTTACGGGGTGGTCCCCGCTCATTCCCACAAGGTTTCTCGTGTCTCGTGGTACTCTGGATCCTGCTCTGCTTCTTTCCGTTTCGCCTACGGGGCTCTCACCCTCTCTGGCCGGTCTTTCCAGAACCGTTCCGCTACAGTCAGAAGTCATAAATGCAGTCCGAACCCCGGAGTGCACGCACTCCGGTTTGGGCTCTTTCCATTTCGCTCGCCGCTACTTTGAAAATCGAGTTTTCTTTCTCTTCCTCCGGCTACTTAGATGTTTCAGTTCACCGGGTTCCCTCCGTACACCTATGGATTCAGTGTACGGTGACTGAGGTATGCTCAGCCGGGTTTCCCCATTCAGAAATCTACGGATCAATGGATATGTGCTCCTCCCCGTAGCTTATCGCAGCTTATCACGTCTTTCATCGGCTCTTAGTGCCAAGGCATCCACCCTGCGCTCTTTTTAGCTTGACCTAATAACTCAGCAAGCGATTAAAACTTTTTTCATGACCCGGTGGGCGCTTGCGCACACAAAGGGCTTGGAAAAACGTTTTAAACATTTGCGAAGCAAATCTCATGAAGCAGATCGAAGATCTGCGAATGAAGCGTTTGCGTCCGTTCTTCACATCTAGCGTGATGTTACTTTAGGTTTTGTTTCGTTTTGCTTGTTTGATCTTACATCTCTGCAAGATCCCTCGGATGTCTTGTTATATCGTTTTGCAAACTTGATATAATAGATTTAATATTTCAATATTCGGTTTTCAAGGAACAAATTTCAACAAGTTTTACTTGTTGAGTGGAGATAAAGGGATTCGAACCCTTGACCCCCTGCTTGCAAGGCAGGTGCTCTCCCAACTGAGCTATACCCCCATGGGAATCTGGCAGCCACCTGCTCTCCCATACCGTCTCCAGTATAGTACCATCGGCCGCTTAGGTCTTAACCATCGTGTTCGGGATGAGAACGGGTGTGTCCCCTAAGCGCATCGCCACCAGAAGTGTTCTTATTTTGGATTTCTTCACCGGCGATGCGCTTTGCGCATAACCACCAGTTCATTATCCTTTTTCTTGATTTACCTCTTTGGCAAATCAACAGTAATGCAACCCCTACTTCTTCCGTTTCCTTAGAAAGGAGGTGATCCAGCCGCACCTTCCGATACGGCTACCTTGTTACGACTTCACCCCAGTTATCAGACCTGCCTTCGGCGGCTCCTTCCTTGCGGTTAGGTCACCGACTTCGGGCATTTCCGACTCCCATGGTGTGACGGGCGGTGTGTACAAGACCCGGGAACGTATTCACCGCAGCATTCTGATCTGCGATTACTAGCGATTCCAGCTTCATGTAGTCGAGTTGCAGACTACAATCCGAACTGAGACGTTATTTTTGAGATTCGCTCTGCCTCACGACTTCGCTTCTCTTTGTTTACGCCATTGTAGCACGTGTGTAGCCCTGGTCATAAGGGGCATGATGATTTGACGTCATCCCCACCTTCCTCCGGGTTATCCCCGGCAGTCTCTCTAGAGTGCCCATCTTACTGCTGGCTACTAAAGATAAGGGTTGCGCTCGTTGCGGGACTTAACCCAACATCTCACGACACGAGCTGACGACAACCATGCACCACCTGTCTCCTATGTACCGAAGTACTAACGGCATTGCCCGTTATTCATAGGGATGTCAAGACCAGGTAAGGTTCTTCGCGTTGCTTCGAATTAAACCACATGCTCCACCGCTTGTGCGGGTCCCCGTCAATTCCTTTGAGTTTCATTCTTGCGAACGTACTCCCCAGGTGGATTACTTATTGCGTTTGCTGCGGCACCGATGGGTCGTACCCACCAACACCTAGTAATCATCGTTTACAGCGTGGACTACCAGGGTATCTAATCCTGTTTGCTCCCCACGCTTTCGAGCCTCAACGTCAGTTACAGTCCAGTAAGCCGCCTTCGCCACTGGTGTTCCTCCTAATATCTACGCATTTCACCGCTACACTAGGAATTCCACTTACCTCTCCTGCACTCTAGTTCTACAGTTTCCAAAGCAGTCCCGGGGTTAAGCCCCGGGTTTTCACTTCAGACTTGCAAAACCGTCTACGCTCCCTTTACACCCAGTAAATCCGGATAACGCTTGCCCCCTACGTATTACCGCGGCTGCTGGCACGTAGTTAGCCGGGGCTTCTTAGTCAGGTACCGTCATTTTCTTTCCTGCTGATAGAGCTTTACATACCGAAATACTTCTTCACTCACGCGGCGTTGCTGCATCAGGGTTTCCCCCATTGTGCAATATTCCCCACTGCTGCCTCCCGTAGGAGTTTGGGCCGTGTCTCAGTCCCAATGTGGCCGTTCACCCTCTCAGGCCGGCTACTGATCGTCGCCTTGGTGGGCCGTTACCTCACCAACCAGCTAATCAGACGCGGGTCCATCTTGTACCACCGGAGTTTTTCACACCGCTTCATGCGAAGCTGTGCGCTTATGCGGTATTAGCAGTCGTTTCCAACTGTTGTCCCCCAGTACAAGGCAGGTTACCCACGCGTTACTCACCCGTCCGCCACTAACTTTTCAATCGCTAGGCTTCATGAAAAGTCCGTTCGACTTGCATGTGTTAGGCACGCCGCCAGCGTTCATCCTGAGCCAGGATCAAACTCTCATGTTAAAATGGTGTTTGTGTCCTGCCAGTTTTATCTGGCATTGTTTACTGTTAATTCGGGTAGCTTGTCAATCTTTCGATCAACTTGCTTGTTCTTGAATTTCTCTGAAAATCTTGGAATTTTCAGGGTTGCATTACTGTTTATTTGTCAAAGATCATAACCTCTTGCTTCGCAAGAGCTCGTTCATTCGTTGCTGTTGTTCTCAGCGGCAACTCTGATATCTTATCATAACCGCTTTTGTTTGTCAACAACTTTTTTCGATTTTTTCAAATCTTTTTCTCAACCGGAAAACTTTCATTTTCGCGGTGGAGTTTCATACTACCACATTGCTCCGTGCTTTGTCAACAACTTTTTACATTTATTTTTCAAAGCATTTACATAATGGTGGAAATGGCGTAAAAAAAGAAATCTCAATCTCTTAAGATTCTTCTTTTACTTCCTATTGGTAGTAAACGGAGAAAGAGGGATTTGAACCCTCGCGCCGGTTGCCCGACCTACACCCTTAGCAGGGGCGCCTCTTCAGCCTCTTGAGTATTTCTCCATGAACCGAACATCGTCTCTACCAATATGTTATTGGCGTCATTTCGTGACGCAAAAGTTATTATACATAAGCTCTATGCTTTTGTCAATTGCTTTTTTTATTATTTTCCTAATTGTAGATATTGTTTATGAATATTGCCGAATAGCTTCTTCAATCTTCGTTTTTACAATGTCCGCAATCTCCGGTGTTTTCAACTGTTTATACTCTTCATAACAGATTGGCGGTAAATAGATCAGCTTTACCGTAACCGGAGCTATGGACTTCTCATCAAACGGTTTGTAAGAATCAATCAGAGCACATGGTACAATGGGGCACTTTGCTCTGACTGCGCTTTTGAATGTTCCTCCCTTAAATGGAAGCAGTTGATTTCCCATACGGCTTCTGGTTCCTTCCGGGAAGATCAGAAAGTTTCTGCCCTGCTTTACTTCTTCTGTCATCTGATTGATCACCTGAAGCGATTGCTTAATGTCTTCTCTGTCTATGGCAATCGCGTGCAATGCCCGAAATACTTGTTTTAACAGGATTACATTGCTTACTTCTTTCTTATAGACTACAGAGAAAGGAACCGGGCAGGACTCCAGAAACACAAGTGCATCAAACATTCCCTGATGATTTGGGAAAAAGATAAACCCGTTTTCTTTCGGAATATTTTCCACACCATAGCTCTCTATGGTTACTCTTCCGGCACGGTTTGCCGCTTTTGTTACCTTTTTGATAAATGCATAGTTCTTTTCCAGGTCAAAATTCTTTCTGGTTCCCAGCCACCATATCCGAATCAGATAATACGGCACCTTATAGAACAGTCTTACCACCATCAGTATGATTCTATACATAGTCCGCCCCAGTCTACTCTTCGTTGTATTCTTTTACCGCCGTTTCATACAGGTTATTACCTTCTGCATCAATTACTACAATCGCAGGAAAGTCCTTTACGGTCAGTTTACGGATAGCTTCTGTTCCAAGATCATCATATGCAATGACCTCAGAAGAGGTAATTGTGCGGGACAAAAGTGCTCCTGCACCACCTACGGCTGCAAAGTATACCGCTCCGTTTCTTACAATGGCATCCCGGACTGCCTGTGACCTTTTTCCTTTTCCGATCATCCCCTTCAGTCCCAGATCCAATAATCCCGGTGCATATTTATCCATTCTGCTGGCTGTTGTCGGGCCTGCAGACCCTATAGGACGGCCTTCTCTCGCCGGAGACGGTCCCATATAGTAGATTACGTTATTTTTCATTCCTATAGGAAGTGTTTCTCCCCTGTCCAGAACTTCCTGCATTCTCTTGTGCGCCGCATCCCGGGCTGTATAGATGGTCCCTGTCAGATATACATAATCTCCTGATTTCAGAGAGCGGGCATCTTCATCGCTGAGAGGTACTTTTACATATTTATCCATGTCGCTTACACTCCAATTATTATAATATCCGGACATCTTTACTTCAGATCTCTCTAACTGCATGCCTATTGACATGGCAACAGATGTTTACAGCTACCGGCAATCCCGCTATATGTGTGGGATATGTATTAATATTGACCGCCAGTGCTGTGGTTGATCCGCCCAGTCCTCCCGGTCCGATGCCTGTTTTATTAATCTTCTCCAGCAGCTCTTCTTCCAGTTCCCTCACATAGGGTATCTCCGAATGTTCATCCACCGGACGTGTCAATGCTTTCTTCGCCATCAATGCACATTTTTCAAAAGTACCGCCAATGCCCACTCCGACCACCATAGGAGGGCACGCATTCGGTCCTGCATCCTTTACCGCCGTCAGGATTGCGTTCTTCACGCCTTCTATTCCGTCTGCTGGCTTGAGCATAAATACTCTGCTCATATTCTCACTGCCAAATCCCTTTGGTGCCACGGTTATCCTGACACGATCCCCCGGAACAATACTATAATGAATGATCGCGGGTGTATTATCCTTCGTATTCTCCCGGTAAATGGGATCCTTCACCACAGATTTTCGCAGATAACCGTCCACATATCCCTGTCTGACACCTTCGTTGACGGCATCTTCCACATTGCCCCCTGTCAGATGCACATCCTGACCCACTTCCAGAAATACAACCGCCATTCCGGTATCCTGACAGATGGGAATCATGTCCTTGCCTGCAATATCCATATTCTGCTGCAACTGTTGCAGGATCTGCTTCCCCAAAGGTGCTTTTTCCTGCTGTTCCGCTTTTGTAAATGCCGTCTTCATGTCCTCAGATAAGAAATGATTGGCCTCTATGCACATTTCTTTGATATTTTGCGTCAAAGTAGCTACATCTACTGTTCTCATGGTTTCTCCCTGTTATTCGGTAATGGTTTTGCGAATCTCTTCCAGTTCTTCCGGTGTACTTTTCCCGGGATTCCATAAAATATGCTGTCCATCATTCTCATAACGGGGAATCAAATGCATATGAAAATGGCGAACGGTCTGTCCGGCAGCCTCTCCATTATTCTGTACGATATTGAGACCATCGCAATGTAATTTCTCTGTCATCTTTGTTGCCATCTTTTTTGCAAGAACAAATACTTTTGCCGCTGTATCCTCCGGCAGTTCATAGAGATTATCCGCATGCTCCCTGGGCAGGATCAGCGCATGTCCTCTGGTAGCCGGTCCCAGATCCAAGATTACTCTGAAATCCCCGTCTTCGTATAATGTCTTGGAAGGGATCTCTCCGTTTGCAATTTTACAGAAAATACAATCTTCCTTTTTCATCGTTTTGCTCCTATCTATTATTTTCTTCAAAGGGAAACATCTGATCCAGTGTTCTGAGAATTCGGAAATCTCCCTTCATTCGCTTCATAATGCCTGACATAAACGCCCTCTGGAAGGTCATTCGTCCGTTCACAATATCTTCCATGGCAGCACGATTCATCTGCATCTCCACATCCGGCTTCTCCGTCTCACCGTATCCGCATTCCAGTGCGCCACTGCCAATAGCGATCCACAGAGGATTCTTCTTTTCTTCTATATTAATAACATATCTTGCTTCAAAACCAGGCTGCGGTACAAAAACTTTTCGGAACTCTTCCAGATATTCCTGTTCATTATCCGTTCCGCTGTTATCCAACATATCCCGGAACATGGAAGTCAATTCCTGAATATCTTCCTTCTGTCGCTGTACAAACGTATCATCCGATACATATTCCGACAACTGTTCTGTCTCCTGCGGTGTCAGGTTGATTGCCTTGGGGATCGTTACTTTCTGACGCATCACTTTATTGCTGGCTGGGAAACTGGCAATCTTCTGGTTGATAGTACGGTACATGTTCTCAGCCTTTTTCTCAATGATCTGGCCGTACTGTCCGTTCATCTCCAACGTTACTGTATTCTCTATATATCCGCATATGCCGCTGCAGGGCAATCCTCCCAGAATCTCCCAGGCCGCCGCAAGACTGAGCTTGCCTTCTCTCTCTCCGTAGGTGGTAGACATCACGACCGGACACATATAAATTCCAGCGATCGTCTCTTTATCCCCATACAGCCAGCAGGCATCCAGAAACTGCTGCATATAGCCACCGATACCGTACCACTCCACTGTCGTTGCCAGAATAATTCCGTCTGCCTCTTTCAGCGTCTGTGGCAATGTCGTAATATTGGTCTTTCCATCATAAAGATTGTATCTCTCCACATGCACCCGCAACTCTTCCAGCACTTCCTGCATCTTATTGATCACATAGATCGTAGGATCATCAATGATTCCTCGTCCGCCATAGTAAATGTTGATATTCAAGTCCACACCTCTTTCGTTTTCTTCTGTCTTCTGTGTTTCCTGAGCGCACAAAACAAAAGTCCCGCCAGGAATCCGGTCACCAGTCCGCCCACATGTGCCGCATTGTCAATATTTTGTGCAGTAAAACCACTGTACAGAGATAATGCTATCATCAGAATCACCCGTTTGGGTGTCACATCCGGCATAGATTGCCGATCCAGCAAAATCCAGGCAAGCAGTACTCCGTCCAGTCCAAAGATGGCTCCGCTGGCACCTACAGATGCCGAATAATCCATCTGCAGAAGCTTTACCAGCAGTGAGCATAAATTCCCTCCGATTCCGGACAGAAAATAAAGCACCAGAAACGTGACATGACCTGTCACCTTCTCAATCATGGCCCCCAGAAAAAACAGGAGGACCATATTATTAAAAATATGCTCTATGCCAGCGTGCAAAAACATTGCCCACAAAAGCCTGCCGTACTGTTTACCGGCCAATACACTGACTACATCCAGTTCGCCTTTATTATATAACACATTTCCCGAAAAAGTACACATCAGGAACACAATTACATTGATCACCACAAGCATTCCGCTTACCCAGGGTACATTACGAAGCCTTTTCACCTTCATTGCTCCTCTCAATGTTCTCTCCATCCGGTATTGTATTTCAAATGTACCACTGTTTATATCACTCCGTCAACAAAAAGGGGGCTGCACACTGCCTACCGGTAGATTACCGTGATCTTACCCAATGTAATCTCATCTCCTTCTTCCAACTTTCGCCTCTCATAAGGCTGCAGTTGTAATCCGTTCTTAAATGTACCGTTTGTGGAATTCATATCTTCAAGATAATACCCATCTGTTTCCTTTATGATCCTTGCATGCAGACGACTGATCGACTGATCATTCAATACCAGATCCGTTTCTCCCCGTTTTTTTCCGATCGTGTAGATTGGTTGTTCTAATGTTGCAAGCAGCTTCCCTTCTTCCGACAACAGGCGGTGTGTACTCTCTCTGGGGGCCGGTCTTTCCTCCATATACACAGTCCTTCCCATATCTTCTTCCTCATAAGCGGTCTCCTCCGCCACCGCATATCCCGTCATGGTCAGTTGCAGACTCCGGGTATAATTATCCCGTTCCTGCTTCTCTTTCTTTTTCCGGTTTTCCCACAGATTAAACAGGCCTTTCTTTTCCTTTATTACTGTAACTTCTCCCACCGGCATTTCCTTCTCTTCTTCCCTTATCGCATCCTTCTCCTGATCTTGTCCCACGACAGCAGTTGTTTCCTCCTCTACGGCATCCATTTTTTCAGGGATTCTCAGGCACTCTGCATCCTCAAAAATTTTGGCCTGCAAATAGACCTCTCCTGCCGATTCATATTGCTCGTAGGCTTTATAGACATATTCCACCAGGCTTTCATCCTGATAATCCACATGTTCCACCAGGTATTCCATCAGCTCATCAAATCCTGTATTTTCCGTGCAATACGGGACATATATAAAATAAAATTCTTTCTTCTCCAGATCCTGATAGACATGTTGCGGAAACCACACGATGTTACTCTCTTCCAAAAGGAAACGGGACATTTCCTGCCGCACTCTGCGCATACTCCACAAAAAGTCCATGATCCATTGTCTTGTAATAGGCTTCTTCTCAAAAAGCTGTGCAATATTCTGTCTGGAAGTAATATCATAATAGAGATAGGCCTCTCCGTCTATGTATCTCAAACTGCAGGGCAGCAATCCTTTGATCCCTCCCCGGCTGATCATACAATACTGATATTTCTTTTCCTCCGGTTTCCGTTCTAATAATAGTCTCTCATAATTCGCATTTAAGCTTCTGATATATTCTGTATTTAGCAACTATTCTTCCATCCTTTCTCACTGTACCGCACCACTTGTATTTTCCTTGTTATCACTCTCTGTTGTTTCTTCCGTCTTCCCACGATACCTCTGACTGTTTCGCAGAATCTCCACCGGATTGTTCCTCTTCACCTGAAATGCGGCTTTTGCGCTCCAATACCTGGGTACTTCCGCTATTTCGGAAAACGGATAAGGCATTCTTCCCGTCTGTTCCACGGTTACCTGATTCTTTTCCAGTTTCCAGACCGGCAATTCACTCTCCCAGGCAATATATTTCTCCGTGTCAAAAAACATATCTTTCTCCTGCAGCTGTCGATTCAGTTCCTCTTTTTTCTGCATCCATCTACTGCCGCTTCTCACTGCCGCCCTTCCCATATCCTGTTCCAAAAGGCAGCGATCATATTGAAAAAACAGTAAATACGTCATCAACACTATCACTCCCAACACTATAGGATACAGAACTGCCGCCTCCACGGTAAAATACGCTTTATAATTCTTTCGTTGCATACGATTGCTCCCTCCAATCATCCTGTCATCCATGCCGTTATATATGCTGCCAGTAAAAAGGGAAGATATGGGATCTGCAGGCTGCGATTCCGCTTTCTACAAAACAGGATCATTGCATAAAGAAAGATATACAGAAGGCTTATGCCTAAGATAAGAAGAATATTTTTATCTCTGCTTATAAAACCGGTCAGCGCCAGTACGATACCATCCGCCTCACCGATTTCCTTTGTTGCCTTTGACAAAAGCAACAGCAGAATTCCGGGAAGTAGTGCGACAAGCCTGCTGCATTCAAAGCCTTTCCAGACAATAACCATAACAGCCAGTACTCCGCCCAGGAACAATACCCCCACCGGAACCGCTCTCTTCCGGATATCATACCAGCTGCCCCATAGCAGATAGCCGGTCAGTATCACATTTTCCCACAACTCCATCTTCACCATTCTCCCGTTTTATATTCTTCCGCATCTACTGCATTCTCTGTACCCGTCCACATCTTTCCTGGCAATGCAATATATGGTTCTCTTAAGCCCGGGGCAGTCCCGCCTTCTGTGATAACATTCACCCTCCGAGCAAATATAGTAGCCATTCTCTTCCGGGGCAGCGGCATCTTTTTTCTGTACCATACACTTCTCACAGGGATGATAACCCTTAGGAATTTCCGCTGCTTCCACCCGTCGAACCGACAATCTCAGATGTGTACATTCTCTGCTTCTATGATATACTTCTGAATCTTCCGTTACATAGACATATTCTTCATCATTCTCAGTCCCCGGAATCGCATAGCCGTTCCACAAATGACCATAGTATCGGTTCGCCATACGGAATTTTCGAAATCCCAAAACCTCCGTGAGCGGACTGATCCCATAGGTGACTACAATCTCACAGATATCATTCTTTGTGCTGCTCTCCAGAAATTGCAGGCTGTCTGCCCCCTGTTCTAATGGCGACTGCTCCAGATATTCTTCTCCCAGCTGATTGCAGATCTGATTTTTAACATAGGTATAGGAAACAGCCACTGTTCCCAACCTGTCATCGTTATCCTCTTTCTCTCCGGCATCTCCTGCATTCAGTATTCCGCCATAGATTCCCACCTGTCTGCCGGCATCCCACAATGCTACTTCCAGGTTTCCATGCAAACGCATCATTTCTATAGCGCTTCCCATATGGATCATAAAAAAGCAAAACAACGGCAAAACCAGTGCTGTTTCCACCGTCATACTTGCCTTCACCGGCGTTCGCGGGAGTATAAGCAGTGATATCCTCTTTATGAAGTTTGCTGTCTGTAGGAATTTTACGGGGAGTAAATCGTTACATGGGTTAAGAGTTTTTCTTAAAGTCGGAGTAGGACTTGAATCATTCTTGTTAATAGTTATAAAGCTGTACTTGCATAAAGAGGACATCGCTGCTCACCTCCCTTCCCGGCTCGTCTTCCTAATTACCAGTATTTTCTATTGCCTCTAAAGATCCTATATAAGATTTCTGTCTCTCGATCTCAAAAGAATAGCCATATTTGCTTTTTACTTTCACATTCATTGCAATTTCCACAATGCAGGTATCCAGTCGGAATGCTCTGTTTCCCGGAGTATTTCGAATATCCATTTCCACCACGTCCATAGCCCGGCAGGTAACAGACTTTTCCTCACAGAGCAGCAAAAATATTCTCAGATAATCTTCATATCCCATTCCCGGTGAATCGGAACCGGAGGCATCCTCTTCGGAAGTCCCGGGCAATTCTCCCTGTAATGCGGAAGAAAGTCCGTAATGCCAGGTAGCATCTGTTTTTAACAGGGGAATCTTTTCCCCGGCAAGAAGTTCCTTTACATCATAAACACTTTCTGCAAAAGCCCATCCCAGGATCAGTGTCGCCGCAAGCAACTCTCCAATCTCCGGAACCATCATTGCCGCTGCAAGTGCCTCTCCCAATAGCTCCGCTATTGCCCGTTTTTCCTCACTACCGGTCAGATACATGGTATTTGCAGCTTCTCTGATAACGAATATTCGGTTCACTATTCCCTTCAGATTGTCAGTATCATTATCCTTGCCTACAATGACATATTCTGTCTGATACCATAGGGGGCTGTCCTGTTTCTCCTGGCCATACCGCCCAAGATACCGCAACAGATACTCATGGAAAAAAACTTTTTGTTTTAACGCTTCCCATTCTTCATAATTTTCTGCGGTCCCCGGCACCAGATTTCCGCAGTTTATTTCTCCTCGCTCCATCCGCGTCTCCAATAGGGACTCTGTTTCTATCCTGCGGGAGGAGATATTGTCTTCCTCTGTTACCAGCTTTAACAGACCTTTATTTCTTTTCTCTTCCAGGGCTGCGGTAGGATTCTCTATATGAACGGTTTTTCCTTCCGTGGTCTCCTTCCCGTCATATTCCTGAATCTGTGCATCGATCTGCTGTTTTTGTCCAGCAATATCCTGTTGCTCCAGTCCACGGGATTCTATGACCTGCAGCCAGTCCGTCAGTTGCTGTAAGAGTCCGATTCCCACCGTATCCTCTATGGCATCGACAGCAACCCGCCGAAAGACTTCTCCTTCGCCATCCGTCAGAAATGCCGCTTTCACAGCTTGTGCTTCTTCTGCCTGAACAGCAAAAAAATCCCGGTACAACAGTTTTTCGAGAAACACATCCTCCAGAGAAAAATTACGGTTCATATACTCCAGCAAATGACTCTCCGTCAGCTTTGTCGAAGCACTTTCTGTCCCGTAAGAGCAGTCTATGGCAAACAGATTGTACTGTTTCTGCAGTTCTCTATGATATTCAGCCAGGATACTATCCATTCCGATATCCATGACGCATTCTGTTTCCAGTGAGATTCCCCGATACCGACAGCCCTCGATCAAAGCAAGACACAGGGCCATAATCACTGTCACCGTCAATGCCAGATATACCGTCATATAACCACCCGGGGTTACCTTTTTCACGGATGTCATAACGTATTTTCCTTATATCTTTTTGGTCTGATTTGTAATCTTTGTGAAAATGGAATTGACAACTTCCGTGATCTTCTCTTTAAAAATAATGACCAACCCTACCAGTACCACGATAAAATCCAGTACCTGCCCCGGAATGCTTGAAAATACTTGTTTTATCTTTCACATCACTCCGATGTGTAAATTATTTTTCTTTTTAATTTAGTAAAAAAGCAGACTCTTGGATATCCTCTTGTCCAAAAGTCTGCTCTCTTACTTTATGTAAAATTATCTATTTTCTTTCAACCTCTGATTTTCCTCTTCTAGTAATTCTATCTGCAGCTCTAGCTCTTTAATTCGTCTCTTGTATAAAATCATTTGTCTTTTCAGCTGTTTATTAACTTCCTCAGTTGCTCTATCAAAAATTGCCTTTTTAGGATTATAACATTCCCCCTGCTTCAACTGTGCATCTTCTACCATTTGTTTGGCCTGTAAATTTCTATAAAAATAACTTCTATCAACTCCTGCATATTTTGCCAAGGTAGTAATCGAGATCCTCTCCTTTCTTCGGAGCATCGCATCAATCTCTCTCTGAATAATTTCTAAATTCTCTTTTTCTTGTTGTTTCTTGAGACCTACGATTTTATCATACTTCATTTAACATCACTCACACCTTTCTGTTGCCTTCGCAAAGTATCTAACTCTGATTCCAGCTTTTGATTTTCCGCTTTCAATTTTATAATTTCAATTCTCATAGCTAACAACTTTTCCTTATACTCATCAAGGAGTTCCGCTTCGTCTATGTTCATTTTATAGCTTTGATTTTGAATATCAACAGCTTTATGTACTTCTTCTTTGATTTTTTCATTTCTGTAGAAAAACGAGTTAGATAATCCTGTTCTTTTGCATAATCCGGAAACTGTAATCCTTTCACCCTCATTACGCATTCTTTGAATTTCTTCCATTGCTAGTTTTACTTTTTGCCTACTTTTCTCCTGGCTCATTTCGATGATTTTATTTGCTTTCATCTTTAATCACAACCTTTATAGTTTTTTCAACAACGCAATCTCCTTTCGATCCAACCGTTTCTTCAATGTGTCCACCTCTTTTTGAAGTATACTGCACTTTTGGAGAAGCTGCTCATTTTCAACCTTTAACCTTTGATTCTCTGACTGACATCTGTTAAAATCCTTCTTCAATTCCTGAAAATTATAACCCACAACATTTGTTTCTTCAGATGGCTGCTGTACATCTATCCGCCGTGGCAGTTTGACAGCTTCCTCAAGTCTCTGACGGACTTGCATATTCTTATAAAAAAATCCTCTTGATAAACCTGTCCAACGAACCAATTCTGTTACAGATATCGGCATCCCTCTGGCACTCATATCATCGATTGCCCGAATCGCCTTTTTTATTTTCTGCTCACTCTCAGCTTTGTTAACAGCTATCATCTTATCATATTTCATACCCATCCCACTCCTTTACCACATCCATTAAAATCATATCGATTTTCTCTCTGACTGCCCTCGTTTCATCCGCCATTATCTTGTTCCCAATCTTTCGATAATGATGTACACTTTGTAATGTTTTATGCCCCAAAAGCCTTGCGATCATCCAGTCGTCGATATGCATTTCTGTCAGCTTTTTCCCATAACAATGTCGGAATGTATGTGTTCCAAAATTCAGCAGTTCTCCATTCTCATCCCGAATATCATTTTTCCTAATCATTTGCATGACTCGATTTTGGAGCATGCTATACTGAAATGGTTTCGATGGATCATCTTTTTTTACAAAAATATATTTTGTCTTTCCATAATGTTCCTCGGTATAATCAATTGACTTTATAATAAGCTGTGCTATTTCATCACTAATTGCTTTTTCAAATGTAATTGATTTTACCTGCTCGATTCGTATAAAATATCGATTTTCTCTTATACTCAAACAGTCTGTTTTTAGTGTAAGCGTATCCGAAATTCGTGTTCCCAGCAGCTGATGAAGGATTAACGCCCTCGCTATTTGTTCATCCATCTGAAAAATGTTTTCATTCAGCTTCTTTATGGTTTCGTCCGAATAAAACTTAAATAGATATCTTGGCGTGCTGGGAAAATCTGTACTTATAAATAGGTTTTTGATATCCTGCCTATCATAATGATTTCCCACATCTTCAACTACCCTTCGTAGACCATATAAATCAGAGCGATAATTTTTCCTTTCCTTTGCCTCTGTCTGAAGATAGATCAAATAGCTTTCCATAATATCCCGTGTCAAATCTAGTAATGATATAATCTTAGGATACCTTAATTCCAGATATCTACAAAATCTTTTAGTCGCTACCACCTCAGCCATAATACTTCCTATTGCCATATATTTCAAATGCATAAAAATTACTGTTTTAACTTCTTTTCGGATTGTTATTTGACTAATTCCTTTAAAATTTATAGTCTTTACATTCTTTATCGGGTTGCTGCGGAGAGGAAATTCAAACTTGTCCAATTCCCACACATCTCTCTCCTGTTCTAAGCACCCCCCATCTTTCTGAGAATACCTCAGAATTTTCTTCATATGCTTTATTATGCCAGGTGTTTCTGTTGCTACAATTTCATAAACGCTTCGATACTTCTTACTTGTAAGGGCATATCCCTTTTCCATCATCCAACTCTTTAGCTGCAAAATAATCTTATTCTCGTCTTCATATCTCAGGATTTTAATATTCTTTTCTATAAGAAAATTCCGGATATTATTAAAATATAATATTTCAGATGCCAAACTACTTGGAGCAAGTTTCTTTCCCCTTTCCCAGACAAAATCTTCTAGGAGCTTTCTTACTTCTTCTGACGGAAGTCCCTCCAGGTCGAAGTAACGGTCTTTCCGAACCCTCATTCTCTTTTTTTGTTCTTCAGTCGCATTCTTATAGCAGTCTAATTCATAGATATGTATCTTATTTTCCAGTTTTTTCACCCCGTTTCTTTGGAATAATTCCAGTTGCAAGAAGATTTTCTGCCTGATTGAAATATTCCTTATTCGCCTGTTCGATCCGTTTAGGCATGTAGTCTATATACTGCTTTGTCATATTTTCATTGTTATGCCCTAAATAATCCCGAATCGTCTGAATGGACACTCCTTCATCATAGAAACTACTTGCCAATGTATGCCTGTAATCATGCGTCTTGAATGTTTCGCCCGAAATATGTATTCCATACTTCTTACAATTTGCTTTGAAGCCCTTAACAAATGTACCAGTCCTATATGCCCCGCCATCCTTTGATTTAAACAGGAAATCGGTAGGTTTAATATGATGCTTTTTTATATAAATTTTCATAATTTGATAAAGCACCAATGAAATTGGTATCATTTTTTCCGCTTTCATTTTGATTTGATAAACCTTAATCCATGCATCTTCCCCATCCCAATAATATGCACCTCCTTTTAATGTACACACTTCACTGATCCGTAATCCTGTTGCCCATAAATTTAGAAAAATAAGTCTTTGTACCTCTGGAAAAAACTTCAGCCTTTTTAATATTTCCATATACTCATCTTCCTGAACACTTCGATCATGGTGATATGGAAAAACTTTCTGGATGTAATAATTCGGATCAAAAATTATTCTCTTGATATGTCCTTTAGCATTTAAGTACACAAAAAATCTGTGAATATCAAATATCTGTCTGTTTACTGTTTCTGCTTTAATTTCCTCTTCCTGCAGAAGTTTGAAATACTCTGCTATTTGTTCTTCCGTAATTTCACATATGGATTCCAATGTGTTAAAGTAAACTAGAAATTTTTTAATATAACACAATTGATTTCGTATATTTCCAAGTGCTAAATCACCGATACCTACTTGATATTTCATATACTCTTGCAGCAATTCTCTGTTTCTCTCATTCGTCACTTCGTAAAAACTGAGTCGCTGCACAGGATTGCTTGGATTTACACGCTCTGGTGCAAAATTGAATCTTTCCATATACCAGACATTTGCATACCAGTGAATTTCTTTTCCACTCATAAAAAGTATTTTGCGGCTGTTATCCACAATCTGCATACTATTCTTCACATTTGCAACTTTCCTGGCTACAATTGTTTCCAATTTCTTTATTTGCTCCAGTTCAAGCCGCTCGATATCATCAATTCCTTCCTCTACGCAAAACTCATACATCCACCTTAAAGGAAGTAGATAGCGCACTCTGCGATCCTTGCTGTCTTTTATATTTCTCAAGGCATAGCACAAAATCTGAAAAATTTGTTTTTTTAAAGTTTCTGGCGCTTTTTGGCTAAAATCCCATACCAGTTCGCTTTTATCTTGGATATAATCAAAATCTGATGCTATGTCCTGATCCGGTATGTAGGGAAGAAAAATCACTTGCCCTTCATACTTGAGCCGCTCTTTATTTCTTCCAGAAAGGGTTTCCATTTCTTTTCGGATATCAAACTGTTTGATCCGATCCAATGTCTTCAAATATTCAAGACCTTTAGAGGAAGTTTTTGTCCTGCGCAACTCACTTTCATACAGTTCTCTGATTCTATAATCAATTTCCTTTACATGATGAATTCCCTGCCGTATCAAGAAATTCCTGACATTTCCTTTCAAGCGTTCTTGCACTGTATTGCACTGCTCAATTTCATCCAACAACTCTTTATACTCTTCTTGGATGAGAGTCTTCTTCAAATTTCGCAGGAACCCAGTTCGCTCAAATACCTGTTTCTTTGTAAAGTTCCCTGTTTCACGCAAAAAGATTTTATAATTACGGAAATCCTGTTCTTCTATAAGGAAAACATCATATATCCCTACACCTTTTAAGTAGGACTCTGCACACTCCCAGTATGTACTCGGTACATTTATATCTGTTATTAACTGGTTGTGAAGATAATCCGCTTTATCCTGTGATTCCGTATTCAATAATCTTAATGCAGTCACATACTTCTCCTCCTTCCCTAAAGTAATTTGTCAATTTCATAAATGGACTGATGTTTTCTATAAAATTCATCACTGACATCCATCAACTCCTGATCCGATATATTTAAATATCTCATCGTTGTTTCTATATTTCGATGCCCAAGCGCTTGACTGATAAGTTCCAACTTCCATCCAGCCTTCCGGCGAGCATTTGCAAAATAATGCCGCAGCATATGTGGTGTTACTTTAATCCCAGTCTTCTTCTGCAGCCGTTCCATCAATGCATAGACGCCTGAGTTCTGCATCGGTTTTCCTGCATAATCTCCCGAAATGTTAATAATCAAGTATTCCTGCTGGAAAATAAGGTCTTTATATTCCTCTATATAAAACTGCAGAATTTCAAAGGTGGCATCGCTGATTTTTGCCTTTCTGTATTCTGCATTCTTAGCCCTGGCTCCATTTTCATTATCTTCTCTAAAATTGACATACAGCAAGTGTCTCTCATAATCAATGTCTGTCGCATACCGGACTCCCTAAAGTTCCCCGATGCGAAATCCCGTTTCTGCTAATAATAAAAGCAGGATTTGATCGCGACAATTGGCACATGCCTTTAATAAAATCACGATCTTATCCTGCTCTATGGTCTTCCCTATATGTCCTTTTTCCTGTAGATATCCATGAAATGTATTCCGATATAATGTTCTTTTTACTCCCACTGAATTATGTACAATAATTCTCATATCAGAGAGGACTTTCAATTGCTTTGTAGATTCATCCTGCTGTCCAGAAAATCTATAAAATCGGAACACCTCTTTTAAATACGCATTACAGGTCTCATTATATGGTTTCTTTTTATAACTATCTCCACTATGCAATCCTGCCTGTAACCATATCAAATAGTCTGTAAAGTGTTCCTGCTGCTTATCATATGGCATCTCCCATACATCATCTAACTGAATGCCAGTCTCATCTATATAATTCAGATAGTATGAAATGGCTCCT
Source organism: Lachnospiraceae bacterium GAM79 (assembly GCA_003584705.1). Taxonomy (GTDB): domain Bacteria; phylum Bacillota; class Clostridia; order Lachnospirales; family Lachnospiraceae; genus Acetatifactor; species Acetatifactor acetigignens. The sequence continues at coordinate 367,922 of AP018536.1, read as the reverse complement.
GCACTTCTTCTGATAGTGTTAGGTGACAATTTTGATCTTTTTTTATGCATTAGATACTTGGAGGGCAGTAACACTATATCTTGGCTCTCCTGTTCACGAATGAAATAATATTTTTCGTGATTATCTATCTGGGAATCCACAATATACCTTGCCATATTACTTTACTCCTTTCCTCTAACGCTATACACAGTATACCGTGTTACTCTTCTCATAGCTATCACACAATGTAACAATCTTTCCTTTTCAAACGAAGCATTATCAATAAACAACGTCAATCGATTTGATAACTCCCTGCTATTCCAAATGCAATACCTGCAGTTAACAAAAATCCAATAATTCCAACTGCCGCAACAATCAATATCCCAATCATGATCGTTCTACCTCCTCAACAATCTCTATAACATCTGACATTCTGCCATCGTAACCGCTTCATCTTCCATAGCAAAATATTCATCTGCCACATTGCGTTCCACCGCCAAAATCTCTCCAGCCTCCTTCTCTCCCAGCTGGATCGGCGCCAAATACTCAATAATTCTCCCACATAATTTCTGGTCCGGACAAACATCCAGCATCCCCATACAGGTATTCACAATCAGGCGATCCAACACATCGGTAATCACTATTTTTTTAGCATCATATCCTCTCGCACCGATAAAATTTGCCAAGTTCTCCGGGGTCAGTGCCAACATATATTCTTTTCTGGCTCCCCCACCATATGGATACTCATAGGCATATCCCATCGTTTCTGTGTCCATGATCCGTTCTACCATATTCTTTTCTTCTGCTCTCATAAAATCTTCTCTCCTATTTTTTCAACTGCCAAACTCAATTTTCCCTTCCAATGGCGAATATGCATCGACATCATAGTTTTCCTGAAGGATCTGAAATCTTGCGAGCTGCATGGATGATCTGGACAGCCTGCCACGGTTTACAATCAAAAGAACATCTATCTGTTCTTTCTGAACCGCTTCTATAAAATGACGAAATCCATTTCGATTCCAAAGCGGAGTTGTCCCCACATCACTGGAACTTCCAACCAGTTCAAATCCCATCTGCTCTCCATAATCAATCAGCTGTTTAAACTGACTTTTTAATGCACCATTTCTATCTTCCGGTGCATCAATCGCACAATAGATCCACGCACGTTTTCCCTGACCCATTCCTGCCTCCTGCTCCTTTTCCAAACACCCTTTATGTTCTTCTCTGTACTGTTACACCAAAACTCACGAGAATTGCCTCATCTACTTTACGCATCATGGCTTCACTCAGACTTCCTACATACCCTCTTAATCTTATCCGGTCAATCGTCCTTACCTGCTCCAATAAAATAACAGAATCATTATGGAGTCCTCTTACATGATTTCCCAATTCGATATGTGTAGGTATCCAGTGCTTATTAGGCCGACTTGTAATTGCTGCCACAATGACGGTTGGACTGTAACAATTACCAACATCATTCTGAATAATCAAAACCGGCCGGATTCCCCCCTGTTCAGAGCCTATTACCGGCATCAGGTCTGCATAATATATATCTCCTTTTTTTATCGTAACACTTCCCCTCCTTCCATCTACTCTGGACTACGAATGTTCCTACTCTTTATGAAAAGTCTCTATCTCTATGTAATTCTGCTGTCATATGGCAAATGCCCTTTTTCCAGCTTACGCTGATGACCTCGCCTGCCAAAAGTTCATCAGCTCGGATTCCCTTTCCCAGCTCCTTCTTGGCTGCTTCTTTCTGCCCTTCCAAAAGTATGGATTTTACCTGGTCAGAATTCAGAAATAAATATCCTTTCGATGTCATAAAATGAAAATTGCTGTCAGAATATAATTCCATAAATTCTTTGACACGCATATACATCTTCCTCCTTATCATTTTGTGATTTAGAACACAAGGATAGCGGCAGCCTTATCCAGCTGATCTATCTTTCCTTTTCCGCTGGATAAATATAAAGCTGTCGCCATAGTTTTTGTTAAAAATCACTTGTTCTTCATTTTCAAAAGTTCCTATTCGACACAACTTCCCGGAACCAGATATCGGAAATACTGATATTCCTGTTACAACCGATATCTTTGGGCGGCAACACTGACCAGCCATGGCTTAAGGCTGTCATGGGATTGTTCCCCTCCGAGGGTCTCTCCGAGCCGCCCTCATTGCGTGTTCCCGTTTTGCGGGGCTGTGACTGGACGGAAGTATCATTATAGGCTGTTCAGGTCATTGCAGGCAGTCTGCCAAAACTGCTTTAAGGACAAATTTTTTTCGCTCTGCACCTTTGATGTCATCTTATTGACAGACACTCTGACTATCTGCAGGTGGTCGTGGCGGATTTTCCTTTGTGCTTTTCCTTTTGGGCTGAACAACTAAGGTATCTGTATTGCCGGATATGACTGTTTCACACAGTTTTTGCCAAAGAACAGAAAGAGAAATCAGTCCCCTTCACTTCTTTCCACGCTGGCAGAGAAGTTTGAGAACCAAAAACAGAAAAATAATTAAAATAATTTTCTCAGTTTCTCTAAAATCTTCTGTCTCCGTTTGTTTATCGCCTTCTGTGACAATCCAAGTACCGAAGCTACCTCCCGTTCCGTCCGTTCCTCAAAATAGAGTTCCTGAATCAACCACTGTTCTTCTTTCGAGAGTTCTAAAAGGAATTTATGTAACTGTTCACACTCTATTTTTTTCAGAATCTGATCCTCAACACTTCTGTTTTCTTCTGGAAATTGCACAGCCATTTCCTGCAGGCGTTCATAGGAATCCTCTCTGCTAGGAATGGTCATTTTCTCTCCTGTTTTAGGATCTACGATATTTCTTGCTCTTTTTAAGTCATATTCCTGATACTGCATTTTTCTTTCACTTGTTCTCAATACAGCGATTACTTCCTCGCTGGCTTCCGGATACATTTTTCTAAAATCCGGTATCTTATACGGTTTTGCCATGTTCCTGTCCTCCTTAGTTTTCGTTGGGTGGTGAAAACGAAGGACAAGTGGCGGACTACGACATAGGTTTCTGGCAATCCTCAAGCAAGAGCTTTTCTCCATACGCTGCTCCTTAGAAAAAAAGAAGCCAACGGGAGGATCCCGCTGGCTTTTAACAAACTTGAAATTGGATGCAGCGCACAAAACACTATAAAAAAAGACCCCATACATTTCTGTATGAGATCTTCTCGCTCAGCACACTGACCATCCAGTGTACTGACTATAACATGAGAGAAGTCGGACTTTCAGTAGGACTATTGTCGGACTTTAGTCGGACTATTTAATTGATATGAAGCGTTCTCGGTTTGCTTCCGTCACTTTCAATCAGATGTTCTTCCTTCAATTGCCGAAGATAACCATGCACAGTTGATGGGGAACGATACCCTAAACCTTTTCCGATATCCCGCACAGTAGGCGGATATCCATACCTTTTTATGTATTGCTCAACAAAATACAAAACTTCCATTTTCTTTTTGTTGCTCATAAAACCACCTCTCCTCTATTCATAAAGTAACGGTTCTTCCAAAGCCTGTTTGATTTGAGGAAGAGCACTCCCCCAAAGGGATAGACCGAATATTTTAATTGCTTCCTTTTTTCTATCATAATATGTGCTTCTTTCCATCCGAAGCGTTTCCAGTAATTCAGTCTCTGTATATCGGAACCGGCTTAAATAACACTTAAACACAATGTCAAAATAAAGCTGTGGTGAATATGGAAAATCACGCATTTTAACCATGGCCGAGTCTACCAGTTCCACAAGCCACTTGGTCTGGAACAGGCTTTTTACTGTTTCTTCAAACTTTTCCCTCTCTACAGTAGGAGCAAAATCATTCAGATATAGAAGCCCCGCCTCCAGTTCTCTGCCATAACAATATTCTGCTTCTTCACGAAGCATTGCAGCACGGTCACAGGCCGTCCAGCATACATTTCGATAAATAGATAATAACAATTTTGACCTTTCATATAAATTTTGTTCATCCAGATGCTGCATCACACACAGCATCTGAATACTGTTTTTTGCCAATGAGTTTTTCCGTCCCATAAGCCCCTCCTATCTTACCGGTTCATAACTCCCGGCATAATCAAACCATGATCTCGGTATTCCGGCATCTTCAGATCCTTCATCAAGGCCGCTGGATAGATAGCCCTTTTTCCAAATCGCCGCCGAATTTCCTCAATCGCCAAAAATAATTTTTCTTCTTTCTCAAGCCGGATTGGATCCGAAAACAAACAGATTTGCTCCGGTTCTTTTGCTGATACCAAGTTGATTGCACGAACAGTTACCGAACGCACAGGTTCCTTCCAATCATAATTTCTCTGAAATAGTTCCCTCGCCAGTTTAGCAATTTCCAAAGGCACTATCGTCGGAAGGGAAAGTTGACCTTGATACTGCCTTGTAAATAGTTCCTGACTGCGAATCGCTATCTGAACCCCCTGTGCTTTCAATCCATGAATCCTTAATCGATGTCCTATGTCCTGGCATAATTCCAGAATAACCTTCCAGACCTCCTCTTCTGTTTTAAGATCTGCTGTACAAGTAATTCCATGCCCCACACTTTTCGTCGGAGACACAAAGTCCTTCTCCATTACCGGACTATCATCCAGACCATTTGCATATGACCACAGCATCAGCCCATTTTTACCAAGAAGCTGGTTCACATAATCATGATCCATTTCTGCCAAATCTCCTATCGTATAAATTCCAACTTGCTCCAGCTTCTTTGTAGTTGATCGGCCACAGAATAATAATTCCGATACCCGAAGCGGCCAAACCTTTTGTTTCCATTCTGATTCTTCAATGCTAGTTATGGCATCCGGCTTCTTCATATCACTTCCCAGTTTTGCAAATATTTTATTGAATGAAATTCCTATACTAACAGTCAATCCCAGTTCATTCTTCATCCTGCAGCGAATCTGGTCTGCAATTTCTTTTCCAGAACCATAAAGAACCTGACTTGCTGTCACATCCAGAAAGCACTCGTCCATTCCGTAAGGCTCTACCAGGTCTGTATATTCCTGATAAATCTCTCTTGCCATATTGGAATATTTTAAATACTGTTCATACTGGGGTGGAACCAAAATCAAATCCGGACAAAGTCGTTTTGCCTCCCAGTTAACCATTCCTGTTTTTATTCCTGCTTGTTTCGCTTTCTCTGATTTTGCAAGAACAATTCCATGACGGTTTTCTGTGGACCCGCACACTGCTACTGCTTTTCCCTGTAGCTCTGGGTTCAGCATCATTTCTACAGAAGCATAAAAACAGTTCATATCACTATGAAGGATTGTCCGATTCATATTCTGTACCCTCTTCCAATTTTTTCTAGCAAGTATTAGCACACTTATTCTTGACAGCTTGCACACTTACCATTATAATGTGCATATAGTCACTGACACTTGCCAACTCTTGCTAATCCAAATATTAGCAACTACATGCACACTTGTCAATAGCACAGTTAGCAAGTTTACGCACACTAAAACGAATGGAGGTCTGACATGAAATCTTTTGGTGCTAAAGTTAAAGAACAACGCGGAAATCTTGGATTAAGTCAGAAACAATTAGCAGAAAAAGCCGGAATGGGTATCCGGACAATTACTTCTTATGAATTAGGCGAAAGAAAACCATACCAGGCACAGCTTTATAAACTGGCAAAGGCACTGGAGGTATCAACCGAGTATCTGCAGAACGATAACATAGAGGATCCATCTTACGGCTTAGACCGCATGGAATATGTAGAAGATATGAGAAAAAATAGCGGAACCAGGGAGGCGTTGGATCTACAGAAAATGCTGGCTGAGAACACAGCTCTTTTTGCAGGAGGCACTCTAAGCGAAGAAGCAAAAGATGCTTATTTTCAGGCAGTTGCCGAAGCATACTATGACTGTAAAAAAGCAGCCAGAAAAACCTTTAGCAAAAAGAAAAATCCACAATAATCTTCTCCCGTAATATAGTCCGAAAGGAGGGAGCTGTTTTGGCTATTCAATCCATATCTGAAGAAGTCAGACGGATCCAGAAAAAATATGGTGAATCGGATCCATTCCGTCTGGCACAGGCAATGAAAATTATCGTGGTATTAAAACCGATGGGAAGATATAAAGGGTGCTGCAAAGGATTTTATGTTCAGCACCGCAGAATCAAACATATCACAATCAACAGCGATTTACCGGAAGTGATTCAACGGGTCATACTGGCTCATGAAATTGCTCACTCCGTGCTTCATACAAACATAACAGCTGCGTTTCATGAATTTACACTATTTGACGATACAGATCGGCAGGAATATGAAGCAAATCTCTTTGCTGCCGAACTGCTGTTATCCGATGACTGCGTATTAAATGCATTAAACGAAGACCAGTTTTTCTTTCAGGCGGCCAAAGCTCTTTATGTACCAGCAGAATTACTGGACTTTAAATTTCGTGTCATGAAACGTAAAGGTTATAAACTGGAGTCTCCCATCGTATCACATGGGAATTTTCTGAAAACAATTGAATAGGAGGACTACTGATGAACGAAGATACTATCCGCGATATATACTATGTAGAACATAAATGGAACCCCCATTTTTTCTATCTTTCCCCAAAATCATTTTGTCAGGATCTTGAAAAAAATGGCTCCGATCTATACCTTGACTTGTTCCATGCCATGTATCAGGAAGAGTCTGATTATATTTGTCCATATACGGAAAACGATTTTTCCCTTAGAAAAGAACTTTGCAACAATGGGACAACTATCATCTATCAGCTTATTACTCCATCTCCTGTCCTCTCCCCTCTTACCCGGTGTGTCTATTTCTGCTGTCAATTAGATAAGCAGCAATATTTTTACTATACCTCTGAGCTAACACATACTGGTGATTATCTGCTATGCGGATGGACAAAGGATGAAGCACATCTCATTTTCCATTCAGATGCATCTACACTTGAGGAAGAACTGGAAGAAGTTAAAAAACTTTTTAAGGAGGTAGAACTATATGAGCGGTGTTCAGACAGACTGCAAGGTTTATGTAAACGTAAGAGCAGCCTTCCTTCCAGACGGAAAAATGCTTCCAGAAGAACTTACCTGGGAAGACGGAACGCCTTATACAATTGACCGCATTTTGAATATGAAACCCTCTGTCGCAAGGAAAGCTGGAGGTCAGGGCGACTGTTATACAATTTTGGTAAACGGAAAGCAAAGCCATCTCTTTTTTGAACGCAGTACAAATTTAACGGGAGCTTATATAGGCCGGTGGTTTGTAGAACGAAAACCTTAACCAAAACCCTTATATAAAAAAGGTAGCTGTCATTTTACGATATAATGTCAACTATCTTTTTTATATGGCATCATTTTATATTAACGCATTCCAGACGCACACTCTCCCATATTAATGTCCAGCACCCCTCTGGGCGGCTGGATCAGGGCGTCCTCATACTGGCACTTCCACTGAATCTCCCGGCACATCTGGCCATCCGCCACGCCGTCTATGGTTTCCCCATCCTCAATGGGGTTGTCATTCGCCAGAATGTAGGACGCCGCATTGTAGGCGTGGTTTACCACCCAGTTGGGGTCCATGCCGTGGAAGTGGTACTGGAGGTCGGGCAGGAACAGGGTGCTCATGCCCACCGTGTCGATGAGCATATCCTCGGTGCCCTGGATATTGAAGAATCGGACATTGACGCCAAAGCGGATGAACCGGTCCGGGCCCTCGATCTGATGGGAACGCACATCTTCGGCCAGCAAGAGCTTGCCGCAGTTTTGGAAATAGAACGCCTCGCAAGTAGGATACAGCTCCGCCAGAGCCTCCAGAAAGTCGACATCCAGGTTGGCACGCTCCAGCGCCGGAAGCGCCGCTGCCAGCATATCGGTGGCCACGACCTGATACCGGCACTCTCGGAAGATCCGCTCCCGGTCCTCCTGGCAGTCCCACATCTGGCTCATCAGGAAGGCATCAAAGCCTTTGCCCTTGAACTTGTCGCATTTCATCACCATCAGCTGCACCGGGCATTTTCCGTCCTTGAACTCTGCAATATGGTCCTGCGCGGCAAAGCCGGCCATTTTCTGATCATAACAGAAGCACTCTGCTGATCCGATGTGCTTCTCCATTACGGCAGTCATTTTTTCTTTGTCCGGCATTTCTGCCGGCTCTTTGAACAGCATCTGAATGAGATAGGGACCTCCGGGCTGGGGGCCTTTTTTGTCGTTCAGGTTTTGCTGGAAAGCTTGATTGCTCATTTGGTTTCCTCCTTCTTCTCCGGGAACAGCTTCCACCGAAACTCCAGCTCTTTCTGGACAAACTCTTTCGGCAGATTCCGGGGGTTGGCGATGAGATACCATACCCGAAAGGTGCGCTTCTTCGGATCTGTTTCCTGTTGGTAGAGCTGATAGCCCGCCTCATCCTCCTGCGTCCACTGTCCTGTCTGCCGCTTGGCCTGCACAAAGGGTTCCACCACCTGGTCCAGCTCTTCTCTGGTGCGGCTTGAGGCCCAGGCTTGATCCACATCATTGGCGTGGGAGAGGTGGAACAACATCGAACCCATCCAGTTCTTTGCCTTGTGTTCAGGCGTTCCGCGCAATTCCGCCTGATGGCGGTACTCCGCCAGCTGCTCCGATGTTCCGTACCGTTCCACCATCTGCTCATCCACATGAATGCACCAGCTGTAATCCTCCGGCTGGATAAAGGGGGCGCAGACCGGATGTAATGCCTCTGCTGGGTCCGCCTCAAAGCGGTCGATAAAGTCAAGGTAGTGGGCTTTGATCAGGGGCAGAAAGGTGTCCAGCAGCCCGGTGTTCAGCCGCAGATCCTCTGTCAGCATCCGAAAGAATGAACCGCCTGTTGTCGGTTCTATTTTGAAAGAGTAGAGCCGGTCATCTCCCTGCTTTATGATACAGGTGAAGCCCACCTCCACATTTCCATGGCCGATTTCGTAGTCTATGTAGTTGTAGCGCCTCCGGTCAAACCATATCTGATAGGTCAGCCCGTTTTTCATTTTCTTTTTGAAGTCGCCTTTTTTCAGCCGCTTCCAGCCCTTTTCCTCCAGGCCCAAGCCGTTCCACAGGTAGTCCAGAAGCTCCTGAAATATATCTGCCGGGCGTTTTTGCTCCACGGTCTCCACCTCCTGACGAATCCTCTTTAATAATCCAGCAGAATAGGCACCTGCTGCTCCTCGGCAAACCGCATGGCCCGCCAGAACATGGAGAAGGCAAACTTGGCCAGGGACTGAGTGTCATACCGGGTGTGCTCTGGAATGTCTGCCTTGCTGTACTGTCCATCTGCGTCTACAGTTCCGTCTACCGGGTATCCCTCGGTGTCTGCCCAGCCAAGGATGGTGTCCTCATCGGCCTGCCACGCCAGCTGGTTCAGCTTTTCCAGCTCCTTCCGCAGACCACCCAAGGTGGCGATCATCGTCTGATCATCGGTGGGCAGAGGGCCTTGGAACAGAAAGCTGTCGGTGAGGGGAAGCCACCAAGTCGCGCCCCGAAGCAGAGACCACACCCGCTCCTCGTCCGATGCAAGGCGGGCAATCAGGGGATGCTCCCCGAAGTCCCAGTCCTTCTCCACGGTGGGCGGCACCGGTTCCTCGTATGTATGGCAGGCGGCCACCAGCAGCATAGCACCGAAGGCATCCCAATCCGGCTTGTCGGTGTAATAGGGCTTCTCATTATCTTCAATCCAGGGAGCGTAGGGGGGCTGGCCCGGTTGAGAAATGGCGCTCAAGATCTGATCCCGCCAGTTCTCCACCGCCGCCAGGACCTCAGCCGGGGACAGCTCCTCCTCGTTGTCGGCGGGTTCTCCATCCGGGGTGATCCGGTTGAAGGTATATCCGTTTTCCTCCGCCCACTGCAGGACGACGGTCTTCCAGTTGTGAGAATAGTACCGGGTCAGCGTCCCGGCATAGATGTCAAGTCCCATAGCAATGTCTCCTTTTCTGTTATGCGGTCATTCTTTTGCTGGAGCGAACATCTGGTCAATCTTCTCCAGATCGTATTCCAAAATCCAGTCATGAAATTGATGATAGAGAGGCAATAGCAGCTTCTGTGAGCCGCCCAGCACATCCAGCCCACGGTCATCGTACAAGTGGTAGAGGAACGGCCCCGGCCCAGCCAGATAGACGCTGGACACAAAGCCGTTCCAGCCGCCGATGTCCCCCAGAATGATTTCCCGAAGAAGCAGCTCTGGTTGAAAGCTGATCTTGCTGAGATCCCAGTAAAACTGCACTTGTGCATGGGTATCCCCATCTTCATCCAGCTCTGTGGCTGGAAGTTGCTCATCGGGAACTGGGAGTCCCACTCGCTGCCGGATAACGGTCAGCAGGGATTCGGCGGGTTCTTCATCGGGATACCCGTCGATCCGCAGAAGGTCCGGCACCGCCGGAAGTGCCCGATAGATCGCGGCGGCTCGGTCCAGCGCCCCCTGAACATAAGCAGGGTTGGTTTTCAGCTTCGCCGCACGCCTATCCAGATAGATTGGTTCCTCCCCGCCGATCTTAAAACGAATGCCCACCGGTGCATGGTAGAACAGAGGGTGTTCCAGCCCAGCCATGCCCAAATCATGTAAAATGTGTTCAAACCGCTTTGCCAGCATGGTATCCCTCCGTTCTCATGTCATTTCATACAGCAGAGCAGCATCGCCCTGCACCAGTTCCAGATGGGAGCGCAGCGTATTAAGCCCGCTTTGCACCGCCTCGGTGGGCAGATCCCAGTCCGGGGCAATTTCAGCGGCCAGCTCCGGGAGGTCCTGCTCCCGCAGAGCTGCCAGCAGTTGAGACGCCAGCTCTCCCTCCAGCAGAGCGCAGTCCAGGGTGTCTTCCGTCTGGGGAGCAGGAAAACGGACATCCAGATCCAGTTCGCTCTCACACCAGTCCCAGATGGTCATATAGACCGCGCCGGAGCAGTCACCGTCGGACAACTCCTGCCGCTGGTTATTTTTTATCAGATAAAAGGACGCGATCTGTGACATGGTGGTTCCTCCTAAATGTTATTCGCTTCCATCAGCCCTTCGGCCTGCAACCGGATCACATAGAAAGCCCGCACCCAGTCCAGTTCCTGCTCCATGGAGTCCTCCAAAGCCAGCAGGCGGCGCTTGCCAAGCCTGCGATCCAGAAGGGCAAAGATACGGACAAGGGGATTCTCGCTGACAAGGCTTTTCTCGATGCTCTGGTTGTCAAAGATCCCAAACGCCTCATAGAACACCTTTTGGTCAAAGGTGCCCTGCTCCAGCGCATAGGCATGAGCCTGATTGATGGCCTCTTTTGCGGAGTCGTGATCTTTCAGCGTGGTGGAGCGCAAGTGATGAAATTTCGTCCACACATTTTCAAAATAGGTGTAGTAGTTGCTCCGCAGCACTTCCACGCCGTCCACACGAATGGCGGCCCGGCCCTCATGGTCGGCGCTTTTGCTGTAACTGGTGGCAAAATACTGGATGTGGCCCCGGAGTGCCGGGCACAGGTAGTCATTCTCCAATTTGTTCCGGATTCCACTCCAAGTGGATACTCTACTGTTTGACATAGGTGTTGTTTCCTTTCTGCTGATTCCTACTGCTTTTGGAGATACTCCCGGAAGCATTCGATGAACTCCCGATTCCGCTTAGGGACATCGAACCCCTTCCGATGGGGGAAGAACCCCTCCTGTTCCACATCGTCCAGCAGCTTGGGCAGATTGGAAAACCGGGCAAAGAATGGTAGTGCATAGTCCTGGATCTGCCCGGAAATTTCCTGGATAGAGCGTTCCCGCTCCAGCAGAGTAGATACCTCATAGCGGGGGAAGTCATCATACCGGTGGGTCAGCCGGGCGATGGAGGTACCCACGATACCATCATAGGTTTCCTCCGTCCCTTCCTGCTCACTGCGCCACTGGGCAATCACCGGGGAACTCACATCGAAGAAGGCAGTAAAAGTGGTGGAGCCAAAGCGGATGGAGGGGGAAAAGTAAAAGGAGAACACAAAGATGCCGTCTTTTTTGTAGATGTCATTTTTGCTCTTGCGGTATTTGTAGCCCAGCGGGATCAAAGGCTCCGCGATCCGCTCACAGGTATAGACGAAGATCTCACGGGGCTTGGTTCCCTTGGGAAAATCCTTCTTCTCCATGTTGCCACCTCAATCAAAATCCATCCAGACCAGGTGCTTTCCACAGTGGAGGCACTGGAACAGATAGCATTGCAGATGCCCGCCATTGACGGATTCCCGGATCATATCTTTCTGCTCCTCGTCCCACATGGGATCGTCCAGCACCTCCACCAGCACGCCCAGTGCCCGCAGTTCTCTGGCGCCCACACGACCCAGATAGGCGCAGTAGTCGCCGCAGTGGGTCCGCCAGTATTCCTGCTGCCAGCCGGAATAGCCGGGGGTGCGGTGGATCAGCTCGTCCAGCTTCTCCGGGTCGTCCACGCCATCGTCCAGAGAGAAATCATCTTGAAAGCTGCCGTCATATTTCCGGGCCGCCTCGCCGCTGGCGATACACGCTGGGCACAGGTGTTCAATGTCCTCCACGGAGAAAAAGGGCGCAGTATAAAAAATACGGGTCGTCTTGCCACAGCAGTCACAGACAACGCCGTCTGCGGACTCCGCAAACGCGCCGGTTGCCAGAGGGTTCGGGTGATACCGGAAGGCGGGCAGGCCCAGCTGGGCCTGCCGCTCCTTCTCTTTCTGCTTTTCCTTCGGCGTTTTGAGCTTGGGGATGGCGTAGTGATTGCCCCAGTTCTCCGCGTAGTCCTTCAAGACGCCCAGCCGCTTGAGGGTCTTTTTATCGGAGCGATCACCGATTTGGCAGAGCAGTTCATAGGCATCCTTCTTGAAGTCCAGGAGGTCATACACATCCACCAGCACTTCCTTAGCCTGCTGATCCTCACTCTGCTCAAGTTCTTCCTTGAAGGTATATAGAGCACGGACACTGTCCGGACCTTCATTGGTCGCAACAAACTGTTTTTTTAGTTCGATATAGGTTTTCTGATATTCTGTCATTGGTCGCACCTCCCATCAATCCCACCAGAAATACCAGACGGTGGACTGCCACAGGACATCTGCCAAGGAGCCAATGCTTCCATCCTCATTCTGATCCAGATCTGGGCAGAAACCATATTGCTCCACAGCCACCTCCATAGCTCTTTCCTTGGAGATTGGAGTTGGAAGTTCAAACTCCAATTCATCGTGGCTCATGGCGGCAGGGATGGCACCATGTTGCTCGAACCAGTATTTCGCCACTGCCATCAGGCCCGGTGTGTCGGGACACTCATTCCAATTTCCAAAGGGCAGGTAGGCGAAGATCTCCCAGGGGTTCTTTACCGGAATTTTAGCCAGAATGAGCGGATATGTCATTCCGGTATCATCGTTCCAATAGTTTGCGAAGCGGTCGTTGGGTTCTCCGCCCTCCATCTCGCCCAGGACTTCCTCATCCCAGTCCAGATCATCGTCCTCGGCTTCTTCCTTGCGCTGGCCGGTCAATTCCTCCAAAACCGCCTTTCCATCTTTGACGGGAGCGGAGAGCATCTTCTTCCGATACTCCGTTACCGTTTTGAGGTCAAATTCATAGAAGTCCGCATCATGCTCCGGATCGGCGTTCATTACCAGACACTCCAACAGCGTTTCATCATCCGCTTGGATAAGCACGGGAACAAAGCCTTCCCGTACCCCCAGCCGCTGGGCGTAGCTGTATGCTGACATGATGGGGTCATCATCTGCCATGGACGGGAAATAGGTACACTCGCAGTCCAGATACTCCATGATGGCATGAGCCACCTCGGAAGGCTCCAGCGTGTCCTCGTCGAAGTCCTGTTCCTGCCAGTTTTCAAAGCGTTCTTCGATCACCTCTGCCATAGCCTGATAGTAGTCCTCGTCAAAGGGGATGAACAGGTAGGCTTCATCCTGGAACTCATCAGAGTGATACCGCTCCGGGCCGAAGAAGCGGAGGGCGTTGTCGTCAACATCGGCAGGATAGTAGGGGCTGTCGCCCTCTCCGTAGTAATAGCCTGCAAAGGCACGGCCTTGCTGATTGAACAGCACAGAGAACAGACAGCCGTCCAGCTCATCCCGGATAAACTCCCTCAGATCCACATTGGCAGGATCAGCTTTGACCTGTTTGGCCACTTCGCTGTATTCTTTCAAGAAGTCCTCGCCCACCAGGTCGTGCTCCATACACCAGCGCAGGTAGATGGCCATATGGTTATAAGCATTGATGGGGTCAATAGGCAGTTCCTTCTCCTCAATGCTCTCGATATGATAGGAAGCGTCGTCCATCTCACCGTCAAAATCATCATTGGAAAGGGTGCCACGGGTGATAGCATTCTGGCGAGTGGGGTTTACGACAAAACTGATCCCCCTCATCTTGTTCAGCAGATCGTCTACATCATGTTCCAGTTTATAGTCCAATTCATCCGCATAAAGAGGGATTACCTGATAGAAGTTGACCTCCTCGCCGCCCGGCAGAGTGCAGACCTCGCTGCCGTCCTCCGTATCCTGGGGACCGATCAGGGTAGCAGTACACAGTTTGGTGTTGTCTGCAAATGGTTCCCGGTTCTCCACTGTATGACCATGCCCCAACCAGCTGTCACAGTTGATGGGCAGACGGGCCAAAGATTTCAGCAAGCGGATGGGCCAGTACCACTTTTCGTCTTTCATGGACTCCTGATCCAGCTTCCAGTCCGCAGGCAGGGCGATGGCCAGCTCCGCCCGCTCCAGCTTGTATTCCGCCAGTTCCTCCGGCACATTCATCCGGTGAGCACCCATACCCATGGTGACCAGGGTATAATAGTCCCGCTCCTCAGTGGGCGGCACGATGCAGATGTCCACATGGATGTCGGGGGAAACGATCTCGTGGAACACATTCTCGAACTTGCCGAAATACTGCTGGATGTGCCCCTCGACGGCTTCCATCTCCTCCTCGGTGTAGACTTCGGGATTACTGAATTCTTCCTCATCCTGCTTGTCATCATTGTCCGAGTGGTCGCAGCTGTCATCCTCCGGATCTCCCTTTATAGGCTCGTAACCGATCTTCAGGGTCATCTGTTCTTCTGGCAGAGAGATGCCGGGGCTGCGGGTGATGGTGTGCTTATCGTCCGCAGAAAAACCGATGGTCTCGCCGTCTTGCAGCGTCACATCACACGCCAGCACATAGGAGGCAAGGCTTGCCAAAAAGTCCCGTAGTTCCTCCGGCTCAGCGTCGGTGTTCAACACCTCCATTTCCTCCTTGCCAAACACATCCATGCCGTAAGTGTAGCCGTTTAGGCCCCCCTCGCTCCGGTACAGGCCGAACCAAACCCAGTTGAAGATGGGCAGTTCGTCCTTTTTGAG
Organism: Lachnospiraceae bacterium GAM79; assembly: GCA_003584705.1. Lineage (GTDB taxonomy): Bacteria > Bacillota > Clostridia > Lachnospirales > Lachnospiraceae > Acetatifactor > Acetatifactor acetigignens. The sequence continues at coordinate 352,694 of AP018536.1, read as the reverse complement.
CATATCGGCAAGGCCCTCATAGAAACGAGGCTCAAATACCACGCCGCTGGTGTAGACACCGGTGGCGTATTTCTGCTTGCAGCACACTGCCATCGCCTTGGTGAACAGCTTACCTCGTTCCAGCAGTTTTTCCTCCTCGCCCAACACAGCCACCATGATATGGGCCTTGTGCGCTTTGGCCACTTCTACGGCCTCTGGCCACATATAGTTGTTTTCGGCGTTGATCTCTGCTTCATTGTCCGGGATGTGACCGTGGAATAGTGTCACAATCAGCATCATACCTCCGACCCGCATTACCACAGCGTCATCGCTGTTCTCAACATCTTCGTCGCCCTCATCCGGCTCCTCATCTACGATGCCCCATTCTTCCCGCAGATCTCGAATCAACTGCTCCTTGTCCCACTCTGCTTTGGAGAGGAGCACAGATCCGGCAAAGGAACCCTTATGGTCGGTTTCCTCCTCGTCGGCGTCATCCTCAAGACCCTCTGCATCTTCATCCGGATCATAGAGGGATTCATGCTCCAGTCCGCGGATAAATTCCTCAAAGCTGTCTGCCAGATGGGTAATTTTATAGTCATTTTCCTGATCCACATGGACTACCGCAGGCTCTCCCTGAGGGCCGCAAGCCCGGTAGTCCAGGAAAATCATATCGTGTCCGGCGCTTGGACAGTCGCAGATGGCCACGCCGATGGCAGGATACTCCCACTCATCGATCATAAACTGACTGCCCAGCTCTCCACAGAGGGAGCAGCTCTTTTCCCGTCCGATTCCGAAAATGCCGGTGATGGCCACATGATCATCTGACCAACAGGTAGGCTCATCGCAGGGATAGCAGGTGTTCACCGGAATGCCGCCGTTGTGCTGCTTCATCAGCCAGATGTAAGCGGCAGGCAGCTTGTAGCCCAGTTCCTCCTCCACGCTGGCAATCAGCTCATCGGAAGGCGGATCACTGACATATTCTTTCAGTGCATACCAATTATCATCCCAGAAGTTGGTGAGGTCGAAACCCTCAAATGGGGTATCACCGGGCACGAATTTTGCCTTCTTCCGGCTGCGCTGGCGTTTCCGAATCTCCGCCTTACACTCCCGAATTACCGCCGGGGCATTTTCGTCTTCTGGGTCCAGTTCTGCCCAACGCTGGGCGTAGGGAATGGCTTTTTCCTCCTGGCCGTAGAGATACTGATAGCCGTAGGCCATCCGCATATTCCACTCCGCCTTGTCCTGGCCTTCCTCCCGGACGGACTCCAACACCTCAATGGCCCTCAGAAGGGCTTTGTCTCCCTTGGATTTCAAAGTACCTTCGTCATGGTCTCCGATGATGGCGTAGTTCTCCAGTGCACGGGCCAGGGCGTAGGCGGTGCGGTAGTTTCGCCAATCCTCCGGGATGGCATTCAGTGCCTGGATACAGCGGGTGTACTCGTCTTCGTCGTTCCACTGCTCCAGCTGAGCGAAGAATGCTTCGGCGTTCTGTTGGGTATAAGGAATATAGTCCATGCCCATAAGCGTTTCATCCAACTCGTCATCCTGATTCTCAGTTTCTGTCCCATCATCTTGTTGCTTTAGGGGTACAGAACCGGCTTCACGGCGGAAGGTGTGGAAGATGGCCCATGGGATGTCCGTGCCTTCAAAGAACTCTTTCGCCATGTTCAGCGCCTCTCGGATGTCCCAGGCGATGAAGTCCACATAGCCACAGTAGAGGCCGGTGGCCCCGCCGGTGAGAGTGAGCACTTCCGATCCTTCATCAGTGGTAAACACTTCTTCCAGCTTGTCCCGGAAGTCGAAGATCTTCTGACTGCCTTCCTCCTCCCGCAGGGTATCCAGGGGATAGCAGAAGAAGCCCGCTACCGCGCCGTCGGCATGGAGATCGTCCATAAAGTCATTGTCGGCATTCAGATAGCCGTTGATGAGTGGTACACAGCAAGTGGAGCCCACCATGGTATCCAACCGCCAATCGGCATCGGGATCTTCATTGGGTTCCATTTTGTAGCCAAGATAGCTCTCCAGATAGGCATTGGGATCGGTGGAGAGGTCCGCTCCCTTTTCTTTCAGCTTGTCAGGCAGCTGGGACAGGAGGAAGGACGGCTCTGCCTTGGGTTCCTCCAGCACATCAAAGCTGTCTATGTATCTCATGTGGGGGATCTCACCCAGCACCTGATCGGTGAGGGTGGTGAGCATCCACCAGGCCCGGCCTTCTTCCTCCCGGAGCATAGGCAGCAGCTTTTCGCAGTAGGCGGAGATGGCGAAGCTGTTTTCACCCTGCTCCTCCAGCCAGATCTGCACATCATCCCCGGAGATGTCCCAGCCATCTTCGGTGTGCAGTCCGATGTTCTGGAGGGGCTGACGGCCCACAAGGATGTTCCAGTGCTCCAGCACCTCCTTGGGGGCGTGCTTCTGGAAGTAGACCAGCTCAAACAGCTTGACCTTGTCACCCTCCGGGGTGAGGATCAGCTCATGCTTTTCGCCGCCCACACCTATCTCGAAGGAGATCTCATCAAAGACCAGATTCAGGGTGTCCTCCATTTGGGCCACGAGTTCTGCGCCACGGGTGTGATCCTTGTCCTCGTCCATCATCTGGCGCAATTCTGCTTCCATCTCGGCAAAGGCTTCCCACCAGTTCTCTGTCCGCTCCCGGAAGCACGCCGAGAACTGCGGCAGGGAAATACCCTTCCTGCACCCGTCGATCAGCTGCATGGTGTCCTCGTCGTCGGGGCGGGCCTCCAATGCCTTTTCAAAATATCGCAGAGCCCGGCCCTCCTGATCCAGATAAAAGTAGGAGTAACCCATGCGGAAGTTCCAGTAATGATCGCCTGCAAAGTATTCCTCATGGGGCTTGAGCAGAGCGATGGACTTTTTGAGCATCTCTTTGCCGCCTGGCTTATATGGGTCTGCCAGATTGTTATAGGCACGGGCTAACTCGCTGTCCATCTCAGGGGTACGCTCCTGAGCGGGGATGGCCTCCAGCGCATCAATAATTTTATGTTGTTTGCTCTCCTCATGCCACTTCTGGCACTGCTCTAAAATATCCATATCCGGTTCCTCCATTTCTTCTGGCTCCAATACTTCCGGCTGAAACACGCCGTTTTCGTCCCGGGCAAAGGCGCAGGGAGCGGAGGTGTTCAGCAGCGGGATAATGTCGGGATCGTCGTTGCAGATCGTGTTCAGCTTGTAGATCCCGGCATTGTTGGGATCGTCCATGTACGCCTCGCTCTCATCACCAGCAGTGAAGCGCCAGCCGCTGTCCCAGCCGCCGTCCGGTTTCTCCCGGTAGCAGTAGCCAATCTTGCAGCCCTCCACCGTGATGCGGTTGGTGGCGATACAGCCATCGGCGCCCTCCCAGTCGGGAAGCAGATGTTTCACATCTTCCGCCTTTACATGGTAGTTCCGATTACGGCCGGAGGCTTCGTACAGCTCTTTCCGCAGCATCTCCACCTGATAAGCCATATCTGTGATCTCATCCTCGCCCATCATCTCGCTGATGTCGTATTCCAGCGGGGCATGGACAAAGTCCGCCAGGGACTTGTTCATTGCGTCATGCTCCTCTGGCGTAGCAGTGATGCGGATACGGCGGGCGGGGGTGTTGTACTCGTCCAGATCCTGAAGGTTTACACTGCCACTGACGCTGCACTCCAGCAGGATGGCGGCCAGGTCGGTGACCACATCAATGGCGAAGTGAAAGTCCATCTCCACACCATCGGAATGTGTAAACTCCAGGTACTCCACGGTTTGGCGAAAGTCCCAGTTCTGCTTGTCCAGACCGATCTTGGAGAAAATCTCGCTGAGGGGGATCTCCTCCTTTTTCTGATCCTCTAAAAGTGCCACAAGGTTCAGACTGTCATCGGAACCGCCAATAAAGTTGCCCCAGTATTTTTTGATATACATTTGTCGTGCCTCCTGTTCTGAATCCAGTCGATCAATGAGCTGATTCAAGTGTTCCAACCACGCAGGAGCGATCTCACCGCTATCCTCGTTCTTCCAAAGATCCATAATCTCACGGATGCCGTCCTCGTCCGGCACCTCGTTTTTGATGTCGGTGAGCTGCCGCAGCAGGAAAGCAAGTGCTTCTTTGGATGCTGTGAAACCGGTGACTTTATCCCATATAGCTTCTTCATGATCGTAGTCCAGCTTGCCGTTATCCTTCCATTGGAAATACAGCTCCGCCAGAGCCATCGCAGTATTGTCAAAGAGGAAGTCGATTTGTGAGAAGTCAGATCCCAGCATGACTTCCTCTTTCATCAGTTCAATCATCTCGCCCAGATCCATTACCGGATGCTCCGGTACATATTCATTTTTGAGGATGTCCAGTACATCCAGCCCTTCGTCACGCTCTAATGCTTTTATACCCCATGCTCCCATGTCGGCACCTCTCTTTCTTTATTTCGTATCAAGCTTCTATTGTCAATCATGGTTCTCCACCCGGATAATGGGCCGGTAGAAGTCATAATCTCCGTTTAGTTCCTTGTCCTCCTGCACTTCCGGCTTACAGTGGGGCGAACAGGGTAGGAAACCGAGAAATGGGCCCAGCCCGCCGCAGATATTGCACCCGCCGTCACCGCCGCAGGTGGTAAGTCTATCAGCCTGCACCACTTCCCGCATATAGGGATCGTAGGCGATGGACAGGCCGAAGAAGTTGGGTTCCTCCATATCATAGGGCCGGTTCTCATCCTCATCCATGTCCTCAAACCAGCGTAGACGCATGGAGTAGTCTAACCCATCTCCCCATGGGAACAGGGTCCGACATCCGCCGCCGCACAGGTAGGCCCACTCGTCCGCTGTGGGCAGCGAAAGCCCCTGCTTTTCCAGCCCGGCAAGAAGCGCATCGTAGTCTGTGCAGTGATAGATCCAGGTATGAAATCCATCTTCTGTCCGTTCTATGCGGGCCGACTGATGCAAGGTAAGACTGCTGCTGTCACTCCAAGCAAAATCACGGAATTCCTTCAGCCAGTCAGGGTGGGCAGTCAGCCTGGGATCGTCCATCTTGACCGGCTCCCAGCACAGTTCCTCCAGCTCCCGGCCCACCAGCATGGGGCCAATGACCGCCTGCCGAACGGGAGCCATGCTTTCCCGGATCATCTCTTCCGGGTTCTGCGGTTCCATCTCCCACTCCTGGAACAGATAGTCCAATTCCTCCCGGCTCTCCTGATTCAGTCCCTCGGCAAACTGCTCCCAGCCCAGGGTGACGGTATCGCCGGGGACAAAGACGAACTCCCGACCATCTTTCTCGAAGATGCCGGTGGTGCAGCTCTGGCCCCAGTGGTCAAAGGTATGTAGACCGAGAAAGGTCATAGTATAACGAGCAGCCAGGCTTTCCATCAGCGCCTGCTTCTCGGTGGTATCCATTTGATTGAATTGGGGACGGGACAGTTTTTCGTTCATGGAAAGTCCTCCTTCGATTCGTTTTGCGTGTTCCAGCAGATAGCTCTGACCATCCTGCTTGGCCCATTCCAAGTATTGTGGAAGCTGGTCGGAATGGATGGCATCCAGTGAAATCAGAACGGCGATCCGCTGGTATTCCTGAAGTTCAGGAGAGTAACAGTTGCGCTCCCAAAACAGCGGAGCGAACTGTTCCACACAGTCAGGACGCAGAGCAGGCATCGCCAAAAGCGCCCGCCGGCTCACATATTCATTGGGGTCCTTTGCGAAATCCAGAATTATATCCCTGACTTTCTGACTACATGAGCATTCCGGCAGATAGGCGGCAAACTGCCACTTGGCCTCATTCTCATTGGAAGCTGCGGCCCTGCGGCAGAGGCACTCAAACCATTGTGGATGGGAAGTGGTCTCCTGTATAAATCCCTCCGCTTCGTTGGCCCTGGCAATTAAATAGACCATCTCATCCAGCAGGACGCTGTCTGCCATTTCTGCATTCATTTGGGTCAACACATGGCAAAAGGCATCAAATATATCATTCCACGCAGGGTAATCGACCTCCCACGCACCGCCAATCTCCTCGGTGGTTTTTCCGGGATAAGTGATTTCTTGCCACTGATGAAATTTTCTTGCCTGCGCCAGCAGGCACTCCCTGATGTCCTTTGCCATACGCTTACCTCACAATTCTTTGCACAGGTTTCCCAGTTCCAATGCCTGTTCCACAAGGTCCAGGAGCAGGCTGGAAAAATTCTCGGCAATCTCCTCCAGATCGGCATAGTCACAGTTATAGCCCCGGACTCTGCCGCTCTCCAAGTCGATAAATACGATACTCCCGTCACCCAATCCTCCGATTGGAAAGGTGGGGCCGTGGTCATATTCGCTCATGTAATCCTCATAAGCCTCTTGAAAAATCGGGTAGGCTTCTTCCAACTCTTTCAGTGTGAAGATCCACGGCTCCGCCAAATAGCAGCCGCCGAAGTTCAAAAGTAGCCAGCGGTACTCTGCGGGGATGGGAGTATACCTGCTTTCAAATCGTTTCACAGCATCCTCCGGTTCTGGGCAGGTACCCTTTGTGAAGGGGCTTACTTTATAAGCAGTTTGAATTTTACTGCGGTTTTTTTCCAAATTCATGTCATGCATTGTATTTCCCTCACAGAGCATCCAGGTTTTCCTGTAAATCGCCCTGCATCAAGTGCTGGGCAATGGCTTGGTTCAGTGGCTTATGGGGGTGATAGGCTGCCTGCTCTACATCGTGCAGGCACTCCTCCATCAGTGCCTCCGGAGAAATGCCTTCCCGTTTGCCATAAAGATGGCCGAAGGCATAGCACACGGACTTGAGAAAGCCGAAAATATAGTCATGATTTCCACGCATACTGGGCAGGTCATTGAACGAGCCCATGCCGCCGTATGCCCGAAGATGGTGGGCAACCTCACGACGCTGGGTCCAGTCCTGAATATCCCTCTCCAGCCAGTCGATCCAGTTTTGAAATTCTGGATGGTCTGCCAGAAGGATCGAGCGCAGACAGGTCAGAGCTTCGGTATAAATATCGGTCTGTTTCATCAGAACCCTCCTGATTCTTTTAACGCTCCATCATAGGTGTGGCTTTTCCAGATGGCCTCAAATTCCGCTTTCTCTATGACGCAGGCGTGGAATTCCTCGCCCCAGACATGAGCGTTCAGTTCATCTACGGTGGGGATCGGCGTGATCTCGATAGCGTCTTCGTAAAGGTCAGGTATGTTGTGGGTGTGACCGTCCATAAAGATGTCAATGGAGCGGAGAGCCAGCCGCCCATTTCCTGTATCCACTTCATAAAGGATCACCGACGGTTCTCCCTCCGGTGCGCCCTCCCAAAAGAGTTTGATGTACTCGATCATTCCATTTCCCTCATTTGAACCAATGCCACCCCGTCATGGTGCCGGTTACCTCATCTATCTGTACCGCAATATCATAATTGCCGCGACAGCCCAGCAAAGCTGTAGGATGGTCGTTTTCCAGAATCAAATCATAAAACTCAACCGCTATGTCTTGAAATTCCTTCGGAATCTCCAGTGCAGAGAAGAAATCCACTGATTGAGCATTTTGGAAAAATTCAATGGCCGTTTTACTGCATTTTACTATAATCCCTGTTTGAGTGGTCAACTCTTTCATGCTTTCACAACCTCGCTCATGTTCAGATACATCCCCATCGTTTTTTCATTGTCACAGGCCGCCCGGATCATTTTGGACAGCAGCATCAAATCGTCGATGTATTGGGAGTACACGCAGAACACATCTTCGTCGGAGTCGAAGTGAAACAGATCCACGCCGCTGTTATTTTCCTCGAACTCCTGGATCACGCCCCGGACAAGCCGCTCCCAGTCCTCGCTGCTGCCGATCAGTCCCAGCCGTCGGAATTCCTCTGTCCGGAACTCGTCACTGATTTTCAGCAGAAGGGAGATCGCATAGGGGTGGTGGGGAATGAGAAAGAATGGCGCGATCTGCTCCGGTTTTACCCAAATTTTGAAGGGCGGGCGCGGGTCAGGTATCCAGGGCAAGATTTCCCATTCGTCCTCCGGTCGGTTTCCGTATTGGCAAAGGTCTTTCATAGTGTTCTCCTCATTCGATGTCGTTTCGTTCTTCTTTTACATCCAGTGGAGCACCGTCCAGAGATGTGATCTGTGCCAGCTCTGTTTCCGTCAGATTTTTCAGAAAAATGCAATATTCGTCCGGGTGGCCTCCCACAAATTCCATTTTAGGCATCCCGATCTGCTCCGGGTCGGTAATCCACAGGCAAGGTTCTCCTGTTGCCCAAAACCGAGTCAGGGTAAGAATTTGGCCGTTGAAAATAACTTCCTGTTCCATCCTCATTCCTCCTGCATTTGCCTCAGCAGCTTCACGATCCGCTCCCGGTTCTTTGCGGTTTTCATGAAGGTGGGGAGATGGTCAGCCTGGGTCATTTTCGCTCTTCCCGGCGGCTTTTCCCGCAGGTCGGCGCTGAGATAGCCGATCAGATAGGCAAGATGTTCTCGGTTGAGTGCCCATACAGGTTTTCCCTGAAATGAAGTCAAAAACCATAGTTCCAACCCGAAATAAGGTTCTCTCCCATCCCTGATTTCGCCAATATATGAAAACGCCTCCGCTGTTTTATGAACTTCTCCCGACATGGTTTTCCCACAATAGGGACAGGCCACATAGAGAACGGAAAAGTGCTGTTTTGCTGTATCTTCAATATCCACTCGATAGTACCTGCCGCAGTTTTTGCATTGGTTATGGACATCATAACGGTAGATCGTCCGGTCGCGGGTCTCCTGATGGCCGCAGCTCAGGCAGCGGAAATAGGCGTTGTCATCATCCGCTGTTACCATGCCCGTGCCATGGCACTTGGGGCATTTCACCTGGATGCCGGAGGTCAGGGCGTTGTATGCACTGTATGTAAAGTAGGGTTCATCAATGATTCGGCTCATGCGCCCGCACACTCCTTTCAGAAAATTACTTTCACAGCCGAAACCGGAATGGTTTCAAATCTTTTGCTTTGATTGTCAGATTAGAAACGCTCTTTTGCAGGACCTTTACCTGTTCCAAATACTCCGCAGGTGCGTGGATCTGCTCCAGATAGCCTGCATAGCGGATAATCTGATCCAGCGCCCGTTTCCTGTATTTTGCGATTTCCCCCAAATGGGAATAACTGCGGCCTGACACATAGCTTGGAACATCGATAGACCGAATTATTTCTATATCAAGCACCCCATGTTCCTCTTTCTCAGATTTAATGGTGGACAGCATATCTTCCACGGAAAAACGGATGCCGCGCTCGCAGAGAAACCGCAGTTCATCAAACAGGTGGTTCGCCACAAAGTGTTCAGCCAAGGGCTCAAAAATTACATCATCCTGATACCAGCCGCCGTGGGCGCAGGAGATCAGTTCACGGTATCGCTTTTCTGCGATCCACTGGCGCAGCACCTCTTTGCTCCCACGCATCCATGCGTCCAGTCGGACCTTTGTTTCTTCGGGACTATCGTTGGATGTTCCATAGCAGGGCAGACCATTGTCTTTCAGCCACTTGGTCACTGCCTTGCTGAATTTCGTGTAACTCAATCTATTTCCCCTCTAAAGTTTCGCAATCTCATCCAACCAGAAAGTATCAATTTCAGAAGCACAGTCAAGTGTCTTTAACAGATGTTTGTATTCGCTCAGATTGGGATTTTCCTCATCTGCAATGATACGGAACATGAGAGAAATCGTGTACTCAGTTGGTTTTCTTTTCAGCGATGCGACTAATTCTTCCTCATAGCCCTCATGGTAAAACTTCTCCATAAAGCTACCCAACGGTCCAGGACCACCGAAGTCAATATTGGGAGAAGATTCAATCAGTTCCAAGATCGGCCTTACAGCATCAAACGGTTTTTCGCACTGTTCCAGTTCATCAGTCAAATCATAGGCCGGATCTATAAACTGATATTTGTCGCCTGTGGTAGCAGCCTTGTCGATTGCCTGTTTCAGTTCTTCCAACAATTCTGTAATCCTTGCATCCATATTCAAGCCTCCTTGATCATCAGATTTGGGACAGCGTTTTTTTCATGTCCGCCAAGTCTTTTCCATCTAAACCGTATGCCTGCTCAATCAGATTCGCATACCGATCTGCATACTGCGAGAACTCTGCTTCACAGTGCAAATCATACAGCAGCAGGCAGCCGTTGTGGAATACAACAGGATCTGGTTTCGCCTTTTCTTTCTCGACCGCTACAAGACGAAGCACCTCATCGGCAATGGTACACCGCTCCGACTGGTCTTTGAGTTTAGACAATGCCATTCGCGCATAAGCGGCAATCTCATCCTGTTCCTGTAGGGCAATCGCTGTCAGTTCTTTCTGGACTAAGAGGAGAGCCTTTTTGTCCCACATCTCTGTGCTGCGCAGAAGATCTACTACCAGCATTCTTCTGTGAAGATCCCGATTTTCCCAAGAATCCAGCTCTAGCAGCAAATCCGTTTGCTTTATCTGATCTGGTTCGTGGGCCCAATCAAGCAGCTTTACCCGAAAAACCTGATAGGCCGACATCATTTCCATCCATGCCGAGCTATGATCCCTGCTGAACTCTATCATGCAATGTCACCTCCTCAAAAATCACGAAGTTCCTCAAACTTTTCAATCAGGGCTTCTTTTTGGATCGCACTGTCCGGGAGTGCATCCAGAATACCCCGCAGGGCCATGTAGATCTCGTCCCGCTCCTCGGTTTCGATAAAGCCCATCTTATTGAAGGTCTGGGTGTAGGCTGCCACCGCGTCCAGCGCCTGAGCCTGGGCGCCCTCGCCCGGCTCAGCGGCCAGCTTCATCAGCAGGGAGCGGGTCTTGCGGTATTGACCGGTTGCCTTTTTCGCAGCGGCGGCAGGAATATGCTCCGCACCGTCCCAGCCCCGGAAGGGATTGTCCAGGTTTTGCGCCAGCCACTCCGGTTTCCGGGGTTTGGTAATCCGCAGATCCATTCCCGGCTTGCTTTTCCAGAGCTGCTTTGCCGCTTTTGCCGCTGTCTCCGGCAGGCTGGTCATCCAGAACCAGCGAAGCTCCGGCATCTGCTCTGGGGTAGGGATGTCGTCCGCCCCGAAACCGAACAGGTCGAAGGTGGATAGGTTCGTCAGTTCCCGGACCCCTCCCACGGCGGAGAAGTTCCCCAGGTTTCCCGGCGCGCCCCAGAGCCTCAGCTCTTTCAGATGGGGATGGACAGCAGCCAGTCCGGTCAGATCAAAGTCCTTCAGCTGGATGCCATGCAGCCCCCATAGGTTCGGCAGTTCCGTGTGCGGGCAATATTGCCCGATAAATTGGAGGGTCAAACCGCTGCCATCTTCGGGGGCATGGATGGTACAGGCGTCCGGGCCCTTGTTCTGGAACAGGAGCTGCTCCGTTTCCTCACCCAGCCACAGTTCCTGAAGGCCGGTCATGTCCAGCATCAGCTTTCTGATGCTGGTGCCCCGCAGATCAAGTGTCCTCTGACCGTGGTTCAGCAAAGTCAGTTCATCGAGGAAGGGATTTCCACGCAAAAACTCCAGCAGATCCGGGTGCCACCGCTCGCAGATGAGGTCGGAGAGGCAGGGCAGCGCCTTTAGTTCCAGCGCCGAATCGAATGGCTCGTACTGGTCCGTCACCCGATGGCTGCTGACCTTCACCGGGATACCGCCGATCTCCGTTTGCTCGTCGCTCTCCATGGCCTCCTTGAAGGCCCGCCGCCGCTCCTCCGGAATCTCCTGCCATCGGATTTGGAGGTACACATCATAGCCGTCGTCCCAGCCGCCGTAGGAGCGGCAGGGCTGGTCGGTGAAGGACGGAAGTGTACCCACCAGCGTGTACTGGGGTGGGATTTCCACCGGCACCCACAGCAGATGAAGGTCACGGGGCCAGTACATGAAGTCCTTGTAGAGCGGGCGGAGATGGGGCAGTTCCTCCGCCGTCAGAGGGGTGTCACCCACCCAGTCCAGAGAGAGGATCACCGCCCAGGGCTGCTCACTTACCGAGTCCGGCGGCGCGATATAGGCCACCTGACAGGCGGTGTAGCGTTTCAGATATTGGTTGTAGACGGTATAAACCTCCCCGGCATTGGCTTTCATGGCGCTCTCCTTTGTTCTGTCACATTTTTAATCCTGCTCTCGATAACTGGCTTCAATGTCGATGAAGCGCACATACACGGCGCAGACTTCGCCCTTTGCGTCATAGCCGAAGTAGACGGGATAGTAACCGTCACCCCAGCCAGAGGAGAAGATGGGCAGGTTGCAGTCCGTGTCCGGCACTGTCCAGTTGAGCCAGTCGCCGCAGTCCCCCTGATATTTGGGGTGAGCTTGGGCGTTTTCCTCCAGTAAGTCGCAGAACAGGTCGTTGTAGGGGTCGATGTCCGGGTCCTCCTCCAGCCGCTTGGCCCAGTATATCTTGAAGGCCGCCTGGGTCTGGATGTCCGCAATACACCCCATCCCTGCATCCACGCCGAAACCGAAGTAGTCGTCATCTCCCAGCGCCGCGTCTAGATTCTCGTTGCCCACCATGCCCAGCTCATAGCGGACAGGCTTTTCCTGAGAAACCGCCACCTTGACGCAGGCGTAGCGGTCGCCGTATTGTTCGCTGGGCACCACACAGATTTTCACTGGGTAAGTTCCGGCGGGGATCGTTTGAAGGAACGGCAGAGTGTCCTCCAGCTCCACCAGCGGATCGCAAGCGAAGATCTGCCCGGTGGGGAAATGGACGGCACCGATGTCCAGTACATCCACCGCCATGTTCCCAATCACTTTCTCTGTGAAATGGGCCTCTAAGTCATCTTTACAGGTCAGTTTGTTCTTGATTGCTTCGTATTTGTTCAGCCATTCAGTTGTAGGCATATCAGTTTCCTCCTGTTGATTCTGTTTCTTGATGTACACACTCTTTGAGCCGTCCCAATAGCAGTTCACACACCGGCCATCCTGAAAATGATGGTCACAATTCGGGTAGCCATAGAGAACATGGGCACATTCCGGGCACAGCCCCATCATCTGTGAGGAGCCTTTGAAAAACAGGCTTCCACACTCATCACAAAGGGCCAGTTCTTTTTCTGCCATAGGGCTCACCAGTCCCGTTCCCGGATAGCCTCCTCGGTGTCAATAGGAATGCCAAACCACTCCAGAATGTAGGCCACGGTTGCCGCGATACATTCCCGTGCCACCGTTTCGATCTCGCTGTCGTGCTCGTCAAACTCCTCCTGGAGATCATTGATGCCGCAGACCGCCTCGTCCAGCGTCTCCTGCACCACTTCGGTGTCGGTTTCGCCGCTCTCCAGCAGATCGATGACCTTCTGAAGTTCATCCTTTACCTTGTCCACCAGAAAAGTGGGATAGTAATTGTCCTGATACATCTCGTCCAGCAGTTTGTAATTGGGGTCAAATGCTTTCATCGTGATTTCTCCTTTCTCATTCAAACATCAAACCGTATGATTCGGTCAGGCTTCCGTCGTCCTCGTGAAATATACACTGATACAGAGGCTCACGCTGGGTTGCTTTGCGGAACCGCTCCAGAACCGGAGCCAGCGGCTCACCGGCAGGGATGCCGAGGGCATCAGACACCCGTTGCAAGCTGTCCATATCCATATCTTCCAAGTTACAGTTGCGCTGTCTCTGTCCATACTCCTCCAGTGTTTTGGAATCTACATACTGCTTTGTGTCACAGCAGTCGTGCCAGCAGATACAGCTCACAAGCAGGGAAAAGAGATCATCCATGCTCTCGGCGAGACGGCCTGCCTCCCCTTCGCTGCTGTAATATCCAATGGAGCCATCTTCCAACAGGTGGTATTCTCCGCCGGAGCCATCTCTGGCAAAGGCCATGCCGGGCAGGGAAAAGGTGCATCGGCCTTCTGCGTCATTCCGCGGGAATAACTCATCCAGCAGGAAGAAGTCAAACAGCGAATCAAATTCATCCGCCAAATCAGGGTTTTCATGCAGTATTTTCAAATAATCCATTGTCGTTTTCCCTCCGTTTACGGTTCTTGGGTCATTTTGCGCAGCTGTTCCAGCCACTGTGTTTCTTCGATCATCTCATCGTTTTGGTAAAAATGGTCTTTATCGCGGGCCAGATGATCGGCAAGTAGAGCCGCGTCCACAGGAGTGCAAACTGTAAAACTGTCCCGATCTGCGCCCTTGATCTCCCGGTTGAGGTAGTACACCCGCTTGGCATCGCGGGAATACCAGTGCCCAAGCAGTTCCCAAGAAGTCAGTTCTGCTTTGGAAAGTTGTTTGCCGTAGGCATAGATCCGTTTCTCATCCCTGGCAAAATAGGTATCGCCCAACGAGCGGAAAGAGGAAACTTCCGCGCCCTTGATGATCTTTACCTTGCCGTCTCCGTTGTGGAAGTAGACCTGCCGGCTGTCCTTTGCATATCCCTGGGGCGCACCCGAATCGTTCTGGCCGTTGTCTAATACCTGAAAGGCTGCCAGCTCTACATCTGGGATTCTCCCGCTGGTGGTGTAGACGGCTGTTTTGTCCATCGCGTAGGCATAGTTTAACACCCGAAACGATGCCGGGTCTGCTCCACGCAGGCGAATCCCGCCGAGAAAGCAGGCCGTAGAGGATTTGCCCCAGTAACACCAGCAGCAGAAGTCTTTGGGCGCAGCACCCTTCAACAAGCCGTTTTCATATAGACCAGAGAAATAGACGGCTCCATCCCGAAGGAAAAATTCGTTGTCCACCGGCTCTGTGTTGGTGATTGGTTGCAGCATTTCTTCGTGCTCGGCTGTAATGCTCAGTTCAATCTCATCGTCGCTGTAAATCAAGTGGAGCCCACGATGGGCTTTTCCATCAAAATGCAGTTCAATGTCATGATATTTGAGGATTAAAGGTTTCCCATCGCTTCTCATGGTGGAAACGGCATCGGGATTCCCAAAAATTTCTATGACCTCATCCTGTGTCATTTCGAATTTCAGCGGTGAAATGTCCCACGGATTCTTCAATATTTGATTGCGCCAAATCGTAAAGTCCTGTTTCATAGTTTTCCGTCCAGTGCCTCCACAGTTTTCATGGCAGCGGAATCAAAGCTGCACTGCCGCAGTTCCCGTTCGATCAGGGCAAACACATCTGGAAAGCACTCAATCTCATCCTGGTACTCATATTTCGCATACAGTTTCCCATACTCCGAGATCCAAACCTCTGCCGGGTAGTAGTAGCCGATGTGACCGATGGGCTGGCACTTCTGACCAGCTGCCTGCTCGATCTCCGCCAGCTCACAGCCGGACATATCCCGGAAATAGGCGTCCTCCAAATGGTTTTTAATTCCATTGACCAGGTAAGGGAACAGAGCAAACTCAAAGTCAGCCGCCCATTTCAGCTTTTTCTGCGCCAGGTACCACTCGCAGCACAGGCCGAAATATTTGCGGTAAAACCGCTGGGTGGTCTTCATCATCGGAACGCCATGATCGGCGTAATACTTCTCCGCAATGGAAATATCCACACTGCGGCCTTCCTGCCATCCGGCGTACTCCATCAGCTGCTTGACCTTGCTGCCCAGGTCGCCAGAGATAGGGATGCGTTCTTTGATCATTCAATTCACCTCCTGTCTGCTGCGAATCAAAGTTCATTTGGATACCCGATCTTGTCCAGGCCCGCCTTGATTTCTTCCCATTCATTGCGCTTGGGGTTCAGTGCAACGACCAGTTCTTTTGTTACCGGCCCCCCATCAGCAAGCTGGCGCACAGCCTCCAAAGGCAGGTCTGCTGGGTAAAACCACTTTCCATACTTCACATAGGTCTGTGGATTGCCATCAATCGTGGTGAGCAGATCCTTGGATGCATCCTCGCCGTCCATGGGATTGCAGTTCCAGGTGGTGCCATCTTCCGTCCAGACGCAGAAGGTGCTTTTCATCTTTTTGACTTCACGGCTGCCCATGAGTTTTTGCAAAGCAGGGGGCATCCCATCTGTCAGGTCTTCGATACGGGGAAGTTTTGCCTCCCAGTCGTAGAGTTCAGAATCCACGCCGTTAATCACACAGCCTTCGGGCGCGAATAGGACAATCATACTCTGGTCGCTACCATCGGTGGCAAAGAATGCCTCCTTGCCTTTTCGCCATGCGGGGTTGTATGTATAGTGGCGGATGAAGCTCCATTCCTCCTCCACCATGATGATGTCCAGAGCCGCCAGCCCTTTGCAGAAGTTTTTCAGGCGCTCCGCATTGGGAAGGCCAGATAAATCTTTTGTGGAAATCATGTGGTTATCCTCCTGTTTTTTATCACCACAGCCGGTCGATCTGGGTATATATCATATTCGGTTCTCTGTCCATAAAACTGGTCAATGCGTCGGTGGGTTCTGTAAGCGGCATCACATTCAAAATGTCCAGCACATAATACCAGATCCCTGTGTCCCAGTCTCGAAACCTCCCATTGCAGATAGCCCGACCATAATCACCAGGAATCAAATCCAGTGCCAGCTCATTGAGGGGCTGTTTTTGCCCGGTCTTATCATAGGTATATCGCTCCGGCATCGCACCAATATGCCAATCATAGCGGTAACGCACCTGGATTCCGGACTCCTGCTGAATCAGTTCAAAAGGGTGAAGCCGCATTGTGCCATTAGGCTTCCATTCCATCAGCCTGCGACAGTCCCTATCAATCCGAAATCCATCGGGCCTCTGTACGATAGATGCAAAGTGAGTAGGTAGGCCAAAGGAATAATAAGAGAAGAAGTCTTTAGGCAGCCGCATCGCTCTGGGATACTGGTTCCGTTGTGCGGCGGCGTTTCCGCCCCGGCAGTCTTTATACCATTGCAGGCAGATCTGCTGGATCAGAAGCGTGGGCAGATATTTTTCTCTTTTTCTTTCCTCAGCTCTCATGGGTGATACAGAAAATCTCCTTGTTCAAGTCAAAGTAGATCACCATCAGTTCGTCAGTAATCTCCGGATTGAAGGATAGGTCCAGAATGAAAACTTGCTGATCCATCTCGTCATCCACCAGACTGCCGAACCGCTTGAGCTTCAAAAAGTCCACCATCTCGGCAAAGGACAACTTGGCCGGGTCGGTTCCCGGAAAGAGTTCCGCCGCAATATCCGGGCCTACATCGTCTCGGTGGAACTCCATGAAAAATGTCACAACGCTATGGTAGCGGCTGTCCTCGTCCGCCAGCGCCGCTTTGATGGCAGTTTTGGCCTTTCCTGCCAATTTCTCCGCCTCATCCAGCATTTCTCCCACCGCATCCATGGCAGCAGGATCAGCCGTCAGTTCTTCCTCTACATCGAAGATAAAGGGTAGTCCCGATTCCTCGGGAAAGTTGAAGATTTCCTCGCCGGGTGTATATGTAAAATCAATGCGTTTACAGTTCAGTTTCATAATATTATCCTCCTTACCCCTCAATGTTGGCAGTTTTGAGGCCCTTTTTCAAGGAGCCGTAGACTGTCACTGCATGGTCGGTGAACATCTCGTCGCAGTCAAACCAAGCGGTGAAGCTGCCGCCGGAGGTGACGGACAGGCTGGTCATGCTGATTCGCCGGGCAAGTTCTTCCTCCGTAATGGGGTCTGTTTCCGGATCACGGGGATTTTCCTCATCCTGAGAGAGCCAGTTGTTGGCCAGCCCGGTCAGGTTCTTGGCTGCAAGCTCTCGCATGGCCTTGTCCCAGGTTTCACAGTCGGCCAGCAGCTTCTTGGCGGCACTGCGGGCGCGGGTCCAGGAGGGCTTGCTCTCGGCATTGACCTCAAGGGAAAGAAGCACATCCTTTCCGCGCCACTGGATCTCACCCTCAAAGACATCATGGTCCTTGTCCAGTGTCAGTTCTCCCAGCACCTGGTCCTGGAGCACCACCGGCTTGTGGTACTCGTCCAGAACGGTCTGAAGTTCCGGGCAGTCCTCATGGGCCTTGACCACCTGGGAGATACACCAGGGCCACGCCACCAAATCCTTTGCCCATTCTTCTTTCATCCGGCGGATCTTCAGGCGGCAGATCTGCTCGTTTTGAAAGCGTTCCCAGCCCTTATCGCTGTTTCGTTCCTCGTCTGTGACTGGCCACTCCAGCCGCTCCTCTTTGGTGGTAACTTTGCCGGTGTCACAGAACACCATGCCCAGCGTCACAACGGTCATTTGCCAAAAGCCACCCTTGTTGTTATATCCGCCCCCGATGCAGCGATTGATCAGAGCGACCACTTCCTGCTCCTCGGGCTCGTACATCTCATAAAATTCTTCAAACATAGATCATTCTCCTCATCCCTCTATATGATTGCGGTATTCCTTTTCAAGCTGGGTGTACCACCGTTTCAGCATGGTTTCCAGACTGGTCTTTCCTTTCCGATCATAAAAAGCAAGGAACTTGTCCAGCAACTCAGGAAACAAATTCTTACCGGTATTTGTCAAGTCCTGATTGAGATAGACCATCCGCAGGATACGGTCATACCGGTCCAGAGGGTTCTTTTTCAGCAGCTCCTTTTCAAAGCAGAAGCGCAGGAATACCACATTCTCGTCGTAGAAGTCCTCCACCACTGCTGCGCCAATGCTGGTGTAGGTGATGTCGTACACCAACCGGCTCCAGTCAAATTTCTCGGTATAAAGCAATTTCAGCGCCTTCGCCCAATGTTCCTCCGGGATCACCAGCATCCTGTGCTGGGCGGTGCTGGAGTAGCCGCGGTAGACGGGTTCCGGCTGCCCCAGCAGTTCACTCACACTGTCGGCGTAGACGAAGCACAGCGCCTCATCGAACAGGCCACCGATGAAGTTGCCATTGCAGTACAGCATGAAGTTCTTGGACTTGGCCGGAGAGTAAGAGAGGTTGTATTCCTGCGAATCCAGGATTTTATGTACTTTGTTCAAAAAATCTATTGATGTCATCGGTTTGCTCCTTATTCCTCAAACTCGCCCTCGATCATTCCATTGAGATATTTTCCGGGATCAGCGATAAATTCCTCCCATTTGGCCAGGGGATGGAACTCCTCGTGCTCGATGTCCAGATACCACAGCTTTTTGTCCCTGGGGCTCCACAGCAGCAGGTAGTCGCTGTAATTGTCCATGGCCGCCATGAGGGAGAGCAGCCTTTTTCGTTTCCAGGTCATCTCCTGCACATCCATGTAGGCGTACAGCTCCGCCCATTTCACCCACTCCTGCTCCGGGAATTCCAAACGCAGGGGGCCGGTCTTCAAGTATTCCACCAGCTTGGCGGGCAGTTTATAGGGCATGAGCTGCCGGATCTTTTCCTGCTCATTGTGCCAGTCCTCCGGTTCCAGGGCTTTTAAGTAGTCGGCCAGCTCCTGATTTTTGTTCTGCACCGCCACGGTGTAAGGCCGGTCGCCGTATTTGTCGGCAATGGTGATGTCGGCCCCCTGTTCCACGAGCCAGCGCACCATAGGGAAATCGTTGGAGCGGGCGGCCTCGGTGACAGGGGTGGAAGCATAAGGGAACACCATGTCCGGCTTGTGGTAATTGATGTCTGCACCTTTTTCCAGCAGGAGTTTGGCAAGTTTGGCCTCTCCATCAGACACAGCGGCCCGAAATGCCTCGCCGCCAAACTTGTCCACTGTGATCCCGGCTTGCTCCAGCACCGGGATATTCTCCGGGCGCTTGCCCCAGCGTACTTCCTGGAAGGCACGCTCTTTCTGCTTCGGGCTGAGTTTTGCGGCCTGTCCAGCAAAGAGGGTGACCACCTCCGGCCCACAACAGCGGGCAGCGGTGAGCAGCAGGGGCTGTTCCTCTGCCAGACCGGGATCAGCTCCATGCTCCAGCAGGAAGTGAATCATAGGCACATCGTTCCGAAAAACCGCGATTTCCAATGGCATCAGCTTGATGTATTCGCTGAGCTGGATAGGAGCACCCAAATCCAGCCCGCCTTGGAGCAACGCCTCCAACTTGGGAGTGTCATGGTCACAGATGGCGGCAGCCGTTTCCGGGAGGGTCTCCCAGCGGCCAATATATGCAATTTGGTACATAAGGCACCCGCTTTCTCGTCTTGTACTCATTCATCCCCGAACCGCTCAGCAGCATCTTTGTAAACAGCAATACTTTCTTCCACTTTTACTTTTTCGCTGCGAATACGGAAGTAGTCCCGCAGAATGCTCTTCAGTTCCGGGTTTTCTACCTTGCGGGGCAGCAGGCTGATGAACATTTCGTCGTAGCTTCCATATAGCACACCGCTCCGGTTGTAGGTCTGCCATGTCACCGTAGGTTTGCGGCCCTCCGGGTCCTTGGCCAAATCAAAGAGCCACCGCTCATCCAGATCCACATAGCGTTCAATCATAAACCTTGTGTCATAGGTTCCATAGCTATAATTCCCCCAGAAAATCAGAGCGATCATTCCATCCGGGCCCAGGCGTTCATAGGTCCAGCCTTCCGGATAACAGCGGTAATGGAGCATTCCCAGCGCATGGAACAAATAGCCTTTTTGCGGCGTATCCAGAAGGGGCGAATAGGTCTCGTACACCTGCTCCTTGGGCTGGGTGATGATCGCCTTCATAAAGACCGGCATCAGCCAGTTGCCGCCGTAGCGTTCATTCAGCTCATCAGCCAATGCTTGCAGTCGCTCATCCGGATTGCGGATCAGGGAGGCGGTCAGCACCACAGCGGGAATTTTCTCTTTTTCCTTGGGTGTGGCATCCCAAATGCGAAGCCCGTCCGTGATCCACCAGGAGGTACAATCATCATCAGAATAAACAGGCGTGCGTTTCAGCTGGGCGATCCGCTGGGTGTTTTCCGCCAGGAAGCGGTAGACCTCCAGCATTTTAGGCGAGGCTTTCCCCAACATCAAATGGAAACAGAAGTTCAGTTGTTCTATATCCAGCGGCTTTGTGTCCCCCTCGTCCAGCAGCTTGGAGAGAGTCTTCAGAATAACTGGGGCGATCTGCTCCGATACACAGTCGGAACAGGCATCCGACATGATATTGCTGCCCATCCATTTACCCTTGACCAACTTGGCCCACAATGGGGCAGCAGGGGCATACTCCAGATGCGCCAAAGCCTTCTGAGCAGCCGTTTTGTACTTGCCCTTTTCTGTATTCACAAGCTGGAACAGCAGTTCGGCGTTTGCTTCATCCTTGCCCAGCTCCAAAATGGCCTGTTCTCGCTTTACGCCCTTGGGGGGCAGTTGTTCCAAAGTCATCATTCATTTTTCTCCTATCCCACAATGGTGGTTTCCTTGACGGCCAGATTGTCGTAATTCATGGCGATCAGCTTCTCGGCGGCCTCCGGGGTACACATGAACCAAGTGCTCTCGCCCCAGGCGTCCATCCTTGTGACGGTGAAGAAGTCGGTTTGGGCAGAAGCAGGTTCTCTTGCGTCAATATAGTAATCGGAGTAGAGATACACCAGATCGACCTCTCGCTCCGGTAGCCACTTGGCCCGGCGCGCACGCGGTTTACCATTTTTCAGAGTCTTTTCTCTGGGGTTCTCAAACCACGCCAGTTCCTTGAGCTTCAGACCGGTGAAGGCATCCATGAGCCGCTGGGCAATCTCCCGGTGGGTGAATACTCCGCAGTCCCAGGAGCCCATCAGCCATGTCTTTATAAAGTCGCCCACCTTGCTGCCGGGAGCAGGCGGCCCATAGACGCTCTCATCCGCCCACATGACCTCCATCTTTTCACATTGATCTGGCCGAGGACAAGACTGCTTGTTGCCATAGCGGTACATGATATTTACATAGCCATAGTCTTCTCCGGTTCGGTCATGACCGACGGCTTCTACTTTATAGGCAGTTATGGACATTGCAGTTCCACCTCCTGAGCCAGTACAAATCCGCACAGTCCAAGGGATGAGTCGATGACAAATACCCGGATGTGCTCCCGTTCCATGCGCTTCCGCAGTCCCTCGATACTGCAGCAGGCGGGAAAGCCGTAAGAGATAGTCCCGCCCAGCAGGTCTTTGTACTGCTGGAAAAACCCATCCACGGTAATCTCGTCCATACCAAAGAGGATGTTGTCCTGAATCACATTTTCAAACCAGTGGGCCAGCAGGCCGGTGAAGCGAACGGATACTTTCTCTCCGGCCTCGGTCTGGGTATCCATGTGCAGGGTATGGGCTTCAAAGTCAGCGCAGTAGCGCAGGACTCGGTTGTCGTGCAGATTGTCAAAGGATTGAATTACCATACTCATGCCAATTCCGCGTCCAGTATCTGGACGGGTTTTCCTTTCTCATTCACATAGTAAAGGGCGATATAGTCGATGCCATCCCGCTTGACCTGCTCCCAAGGTATACGCTCACCGTTGATTAGTTCCACAGTATCTGCCTCGTCCGGGTCGAAGTCTTCTTTTTCGTCTTCATAGTCGATACTGTAACCCAGCTCCAGCACCAGTTTGGAGGCAGGGATTTCGTACCGCTTGAGGGGACGATGTTCCAATTCAGATGGATTATGTTCATCGCAAAACATATTGTCGTAGCCATGCCGTCCACCGTCAAAGATGACGAACTCCTCGCCGCTCTCCGGGTCACGGGCTGCCACCAGTCCGGGAGCCGGAGAGCCATCTACAATATAGGATTGGGGCTCTCCTTTCACCGTGAGCAGATCTCCGTAATACCAAACCTCCAGCAGTTCATTGCCGGTGGTGGAACAGAGTGTCACGGTGGGCAAACGCTTCTCCGCCCACTCTTTCACATGGCCGGTGAGCCAGGTGGGATATTTCTCAGTCATCATAGTCTTTCTCCTCCTATTTCAATTTCAGTACAAATCCCCAGATGCTCACTACGATCAGGAGGACACCCAGCAAGAAGAACACCACCCGCCGGTATCCTCTGCTGTGGCGGTGGGCATCTCGCGTACCAGTGGGATTGCAGAGCCAGTTCCAGTTGCGGATCGCTCCAATTAAAATCACGGCCCCGATGAGCACCGAGGCAATATACCAATGCTCTTGCAAAAATGCTGTGACCTGTTCGCTGTTCATTCTACTTCCTCCTCACGCAAATACCTGCTGGTATTTCTCTTTCAGTTCCTTGGGCGCCGTCTTGATGACCTTGCTGCCGCCGTTTTCATAGGCTGTGCCCCAGATGGCCCAGAGCACATCACGCCACAGGTAGGCCAGCGCCCTTTTGTTGCTGCCGGATTCTTCCGACAGGTAATATTCCAGATGCCCCTTGATCTCCAGTAGCGCATCCAGGCTCTCCTCATTGGCGATCAGGGTGCGGAACTCCTTTGCGGGCTTCAGATTCTGCATGGACTGGACACCGTGGACCAGCACCGGCAGGGACTGAGCAGTAAACCCGTACTTCTTAAAAAAGGTGTGAATAAACTTTTCTTGCAAAGAGGAGTGCTCGTCATCACAGCGATCCAGGTAATCGCACACCAGCCGCCACCACTTCGGCCCTTCCAGTCCCAGGGCAAACACGGCAAAGGTGCCAGGCATGGCGCAGGACTCATCAGAGAGGTTGTTGTACCACTCGTCCTCCTGCATGGCCAGCCGAGCATAATTCTCCATCCGGACATGGAGACGGGGATACCGCACCGCACAGGCAAAAAGCTGATGGACACCCTTCTTGGGCAGGCCGGGGATGGGCAGGTAGATCTTCTCTGGTCCGCGAAACTCGATGGAGTAGCTGTGGGGGAACTCCGGCTGCTCCAAAATCTCAATCAGATAGCTGAGAGCCTCCTCACAGGCCCCCTCGCCGCAGTCCCTGGCGGTAATGCGGATGGTGGCGAAAGCGTCGTTAGCCGAGGCGGTCAGGTGCTTTGTTTTCCGCTTTTGGATATTAGGCGGCAATTTGCCGCTACCATTGGTTTTCAGTTCCTTTACCATGTCAGGACGAATCTGGGAAATCAGGCCAAGGATGTGTTCAGTGGTGAGGGATTCAAAACTCTGCCCATACACCGTATGGCAGATCGCCACATAGCAGGCAAAGCGCAGCAGACCTTCATCCACATCCTCCGGATGCAATTCTGGCAGTACTGTACAGGGCGGGAAGACGGTAAAGCCATCATCCCGCTCTCCCACAAGGAAGAACCGCTCCTGCACCTGCTTTTCTATGTACTTCTCCAATGTATAGCGGATCTCTTCCCAGCCAACCAGCCGCCGCATGGCATCGCATAGGGAAACAGCAACATCGCAGGGAAATTCCTTCAACGGCAGACCGGTCAGATACCGCTCCAGCAGTTGATCGGGAAGAAACGGTGTCCCGTTGTGATTTCGCACTACGGTCGGGTAGGCGGAGTGATTTTCACGGGCGGTGCCATTCAGTACATCCTGAATGCAGAGATCCGCCTCTGCCAGCACCTCCGGGGAGGTGCCCGGCTTGTGGATCAGATAGTAGCGGTCATGTACGCCGTCACGCTTTGGTAAACTCATGGCAAGGTCTCCTCTCAGGTCTGCTGGTGCTGCATGGATACGATCTGGCAGTCCGAGCAGAACTCCACATAGAGCGTGCCCTCCGCACAATCAAACACCGTATCCCACTGGATCTGAGCCAGATACTTCATGGGTTTGCCGCAGTGGGGGCAGGTGGTATATTCCGCGTCCTGCACCCAGTTGGCAAAGCCGCCGATGGTGTTCACATCCTGGCAGGCCGCGCCGTAAAACAGGGGCACAGGCGCTTCGCCCAGCACAAAGGGATTTTCCGTGAGGGCCTTGTAGTCCTCGGGACTGACATAGCAATCCGTCTTCTCCGCCCCGTCAAAGAGTTCGGAGGGGAAGACCTCCACGCCGCCATCCAGGGTGAACCGGTTGAAGGCGGGGCCTTTGAGAAATCCCACACAGCTGGGGCAGCAGGTGGCGGTCAAGATGCCGTCCAGTCCCAGGAACCGGAGCCGCTCATCCCGGCCGTCCAATACCAGCATGTCCACCATGCGCCCGCCACAGTGGGGGCATGTGTCCTCCCTTGCCCGGCCAATGCGGACGGGAGATTTCTCATCGGTGGTTCCTTTGACCATAGGATAGCAAGTGTCGAAGTTGAGTTGGATTTTCTGGCCCTCCTTGTTGAAGGTCCAGCCTCCGATCTGCGCATAGCTGGATGGGTCCACATAGAGGCCCTTGCGCCAGGGCCGGGGATTTCGCTCCAGCTCCAGCAGCGTCTCCATTGCCTTGTCATCTCCCTGCATAGCAAGGCAACTCATCAGGTTGGAGGCTGCGCTGGAATATTCCGCGGACAACAGCGCATGGATCAGACCATCCCGCACATCGGCGGGAGCGTGATAATAGAGCTCACAGGGCCAGAACACCTCTGCGGCCAGTGCCACTCGCTGAATCTCCGAGGTGATGGCATCATGGTAGCCAAGCAGCTGCCAAAAGTCGGCGAACTCTGGGTCCTCCATGTCAGCCAGCCTCTGGATGTTCTGGATCAGGTTTTTCTGTTTCTTCGTGATTTGTTCCGGCGTCCAGGCAAGAGCAGCTTGCCGTTCTTGCTCGCACTTACATTTCCAACACAATCCCTCATAACCCAAGGGGGTTCCACAGCTGGGGCAGGTATATTTCAGACTCATGTTCTCATACTCCTTTCAGGCAATAAAAAAGCCCCACGCCGCACTGTCATAAAGACAGGCTGACGCAGGACATGAAGAAGCCGCGTTGAAGGAGCCGCATCCACCAGCAGATGTAGTTTCTTCAACAACCAAAATATTTTTTTCGTATCTTAAAGCAGCAAATTGCTGTCCAATATATTGATTCATCGCAGCACCCTTTTTGTTCACATAGCATTGTTTTTTATTATACCACATATTGTTTTATTCGGAAATATTTTTCTTACCCTAAGTTGTTTTATATTCACCAAAAATTGATACGCATTAACCTCACACTCACCTTCTTTTTTTATAAATAACTGTCTAATTTTTTCTCTGATTATTATAGTTCTTCAAGTGATACCTTCTCTTCATATGTCATATTGCCATATCCCATATGCCACCAAGAAAACAAACTGATCCCTTGGTGGCGTATCTTCTAGCTGCTGTCTATCAGCGTATATAAAAGACTGCTTTTTCCTCCGTTTTCACGCCACCTCTGTTCCTTTTTTATAAGCCCAGCCTTTACCAGATCCTGAATCGCCCGTTCTACAGTTCTCCGTGATAGGTTTAATTCCTTTGCGATAGTGCCAATCGCAGGATAGCATTGTCCGTCTGTATTACTCCGATCCTTCAAATACATATACACAGCTTTAGCCCGATGAGGCAGATCTGAAGAATAAATTTTAGAAAAATAAGCCATCTGTTCTCCTCTCTGCTAATCGGTTCTAAGAGGTGGTCTTCGAGTAGCTGCCTTATGCTGTTTTTCCTTCCCTGTCTCTCCATGAGCCTTTCCCCCTAAAAACGAAGCCTCCTCCAACTTTCCGCTTTCAACAGATCCCCTCCATAAGTCTTCCTCATCAAAATCAGACCGCCTTACTATTTCCTCCTCCAATTCCAATCGGTCAGCATATACAACCTCTCTTGCTGCCTGTTCCGGGACTTCATAAACCTCCTCAAACCGGATACCCCATTTAAAAAACAAAGGAAGCCTTGTTTTCATAGGGCATACCCCTGTCTTAGCAAGAATGAAATTTCCTTTTGGCAAGGTCTTTAACTCCTCCGGCGCCATTAATGGTCTGCTCATCATCTGCAGGCTCTGGCTGGGGTCATTTTTTCCTCTGGATATAGAACCAGACAACACTGTTCTGTTTCCCAATGCTTTTGATAAAATTTCTGCGCTCTCTGAGTTTGGTGCAAAACCTCCAAACAAAATATCCTGGCAGTTATCGATGATAATACTGGAACCTTCTTTTCCATAATTCTTTTCCAACTGCGCAAAGCTTTGAATGATAGGAACCATGCTGATCCGTCTGGAACGGCCTGCGGAAAACATCATCTCCATGGATTCAATTTTTGGTATGGTTCCGATTTCATCCGCAAACATCATGACTCTGTTGGGTAGCTTTCCTCCATGTTCATCTGCAATCGACAACATTTCCCGGTAAAGCTGCTGTAAAAACAGGGATACCATAAAATACTTCGTGTTATCCTCTTCCGGCAGCACAATAAAAATTGCTGACTTTTCCCTACAGAATGTTTCCGTGTCCAAGGTACTCTCAAAGCACAGGATCTGTTCCATTTCAGAATCCAGAAACGCATTCAATCTGGACATGGTTGTGGATAGCACAGAGGCCATTGCCTGATCCGCAGAATTTAAAGCTGCTCCTGCAAACCACTTCGCCTTGTGAGTAGGTGGCAGCTTATCCATAAGTAACTGGAACAGGCTCCGGTTCTTCACTGGGGATGGCGCCAGAAGATCCTGAATCAGCTTGAACACAGAAATGATATGGCGTTTCTCTGGCGGGCAATACTCTGCAATCAACAGAATCACAGAAGTCAGCAAACCTTCTGCTGCATCATAGAAAAAAGCATTTTGTCCATAACTGCTGGCAGAAGCCCCTTCAGAGCAGATGATTGTTTTAGCTGTAATTTTCGCATACTTCTCTGCTCTTGCCTTTGCTGCCAGATTTTCAGGATTCTTTAAATACTCATCCATGTATTTATTAACCAGCGTCAGGATATTGTTGCCATCAGAACGGGTGGGATTTCGTAAATCCAGAATGGAAATCCGATAGCCATAATATTCCTTGGCTATACCTGCATAATTACGAAACAGATCGCCCTTCGTGTCTGTGGTGAGGAAACTCATTCCAGAAGCACAGGCATATTCGATATTAGGGTATAAGAAGTTTGCGGTCTTACCCACTCCTGCTGCCCCGATCATGAGACAGTGAATATCTCCACTGTCTACCAGTGCTGTGATGGAATTTCCTTTCTTTTTGTATCCAACTACCAGCCCCTGCTCTTTTGGTAGATGCTTTCCTGCTCTCCATTGCTCCGGTTCATATGGTACATGAGCATACGTTTCCCGTATTTCCTTTTCCGTTGCAAACCGTGCAGTTCCATACTGCCCGTCTCCTACCGTTCTCGATTTAATTCCGTTTAAGGTATAATGATTTGATATCATTACCAGACTGCCGATTACAGCGAACATCCCCAAACCTATACAAATAAATATAATGACTCCCTGTATCCTACTCCCCTCCTCTCACATCATCTGTATAACTGTCTGCTGTCTGTTCATATATTCCGGCGGTGGCTTCTTCAGCTCTTGAAGATCCTCATTCCAATCCTTAAGATTTGAAAAAAGCGAGAATACCATATGGTATCCCCGCTCAGACAGGTTTTTCTTTATCCGTTCCCTTGCCTGGATTCCCGCCTTATCATGATCCAGACATAAAGCAATTTGGGAGATGTGCGGTGCATCATTCAAAAGCTGCATCAATGCATGTTCTGCCACCCCACAGAGTGCCACATAACTATGATCCATCCACCCCTTTTGATACATGGAAATAAAAGACAGCATATCAATCGGTGCCTCAAATACATACACGGTATTACTCTTCCCAATCCAACGAAAACTGTACCTTGGATCACATCCTTCTACATTCCCCTTAAATGGTTGTCCCTTCTGACAGGTTCCACTTTTATGTGCATGGCGTGGAATTCCATCTGAATCAAAACCCACAAACACAACATTATGATATTTGACATCTTCATAAATCATGTGTTTTCCTGCAAATACAGATACTACTTTAGGATCCACACACCTTGTCTTTATCAGATACGCAAAAGCACGGTGCATGGTCTGGTTCGCCTCTGGAAGTACGAATGGCTTTTTCGGTTCTAGTTGCTGATTCGCGCTTTCCCGGTATGCAACTCCCTGTTCTCCGCCAAGTAGCATTGTAACTGCGTCCGGAAAGCTCTGGTTATAAAACATCCGCACAAAGTCAATGGCACATCCTCCCTTTTCTGTCGCGTGATCATACCATCGATTTCCCCTCACTGTAATACTGTGATCACTGGCCAGGCGCTTTTCTCTTCCAGAACGAAGCAGCTTTTCCCCCTGCCTGGAAAGAAAATCTTCCAGATCCACCGCATTGGCCCTCTGTTTCTGTTCTTCCGTAAAATAAACAAATTCTCCCATGCCATCCTCCTTCGTCAATAAATACCTTGTGCTGGCTCCTGATCCTCCCTATGATGTCCTTGAGCCTGCTTTTTCTCTGACAGTTTCCTGCGTCGTTTCCGGTCAATCTGATACCGCTTCATTTCCATTGGTCTCTGTGCTTCTTCGCAAAACAGCTTTTCCAGATGATGAAGCAGTCTGGTTGCTGCCAGAAATAAGGACGGATCCTGATATGCATCCAGATGTTCCAGTAAAAAACTGGCATACAGATTTCCTTGTTCTGCCGATGCTGTTAGATATTCCACTGCCTTTTCCCGATCACGGGAAACATCTCTGCCACAGAGATATAACTTTCCCAACACATACTGAGCATACTGGTTTCCTTTTTCCGCACATAATCCCAGGTAATGTACTGCTGTTTCCACATTTTTCGTTACATGTTCTCCTGAAAGATATAACTTCCCTAACTGATAAAAGGCCCATTCATTTTTCTGCTCCGCTGCCTGTTGAAGCCATTTCATTGCCACTTCCACTTGAGGAGAAAACACTTCCCCCTTGAGATATAGCATTCCAAGCCGATACTGCGCATATGGATTTCCTTTTTCCGCTGACAGGCTGAGCCACTTCACAGCCGCTTCCACATCCTTCGGTATTTTCTCCCCCAAAAGCAACAAACATCCCATCCGATATGCAGCATATTCATTTCCAAGTTCTGCTGCAGCGCGGAACCATTTCATGGCCTGATCCATATCTTTATTAAAATACACACCATCCTGGTATAATTTCCCCAACACATACTGGGCGGCTGAGTGCTCTGCATTTGCTGCTTTTGTAAGCCATTCCACTGCCTGGCCGCTGTCTCCACTTCCCGTTTCCAGCCAGAGTGTTCCAAGTGCATACTGAGCATTGATATTCCCCAGCTTTGCAGACTTTTCCCAATACCTGGCCGCCCCCTCATCATCTTTGCTGGTTCCCGTTCCAGTATGAAGCATCTGACCAATCCGGTACTGGAGTTTATCATCATGACTTTTTTCTTCCAGAACCACAAAACCGGAATACGCATTCTGAAATCTCCACTCTGCCTGGTGTAAATCCGGCTCTGTACCAAAACCATCCCTATACATCTTCGCCAGTTCCAGGCTGGCATAAGGATTCCCCTGCTCTGCTGAACTCATATATAGAGAAAACGCCCGTATATCATTTTGCTCCACCCCCCGGCCCCGCCGGTAAAGCCCAGCCAGAGAATACTGGGCATACTTATGATCCATTGCAGCCGCCTGGGAAAACCAGTGTGCCGCCTTTTCATAATTTTGTTCTGCTCCCAAACCAGAAGCATACATTTTCCCAATACGATATTGCAGATATGGTTTCTCCTTTTTCTTTACGGATTCTTCTCTTACAAGAAATGCTTCCAATGCTTTCTCATACCATTTCTGTGCCAGCCCCACATCCGCATCCCGTCCCAAGCCATCCGCAAACATTCGACCAAGGTCGTGCATGGCAAACCCATTCCCCTGCTCTGCTTCCTGAAGGAACTTCTGATATGCCTTTTCAAAATCCTGCAATGTAGAATCGCTGCCATACAAATAATTCCTAGCCTGTATATATCCATCTGTCCACCAGTTGGAACTGGATTTTTCTTTTCTGCCATTAGGAAAAAGCTCTTGCTTGAGTTCCTCCACCGCATAGTCCGAATCTAGTTCCCCTGTCAGCTCTGCTACCGGATCTGGTTCTTGTATAAAAAAATCGTCCTTTGGTTCTGAGTATCCATCTTCATTCTCTTCAAACAAAAAATGATGACTGCCAAGCCTCAATGCTTCTGCAATCACCATATTTTTGATACTTTTTAATTTAGGCTGTTTTGATAAAGGCGGTAATTCTTCCGTCTGTTTTCGGTAGGTCTTCACAATCTCATCCTCCCATAGCCCCCATTCCCGGTACAGGGCAGACACCCGGTCATCTTTCTCCAACTTGTCTACGATGTGATCGACCAGATCCTTCACATCTCTCTTCAGGTAGCCATAAACCTTTTTCCCACCTGTATTCTGCAGCCGTTTAGAAAGCTGCATCATACTGGTTTCAATTTCCGAACTCTTAAGCGTCCCCGCCCGTATTTCATCTATCCATGTCTTCATTACAACTTCCGACCGTTCCTTTAAATCCATACGAGACTGCGCCTGTTCCTCATAAATATTTGCAAAATCCTGACGGAAAATATCATGCGCCAGCTCAGAACGCATGGCCTCAATCGACTGCTTTGTCAGATACCCTTCTCCATCTTTTACTGAGTACACCAATAGATGAACATGGGGATGATGGCTTTCATTATGAAATGCAGCGTACCATTTCAGATTGGCGCTGTCAATTTTCATATGCTTACACAGCATTGCCCGTTTGGAACGCAGCAATGCCATCCACTGAACAGCACTGTCATACCCTAACCGGGCTGCATCCTCGCGCCGAAGGGAAATCACATGGGTCCACACAATTCCCTTGTGATCTGCCACTTGATTCTGCACCTGTCCAAGAACCACCGGTTCTCCCTCATCTGTAAACAGACCATGCTCACCAATCTTTTCTACACGGGGACGATGCGCCAGATAATCCACATAATTTTTTCGCGTCGCTGCTATATCAAGATTTTGTTCCAATACACAGGAAATAAATTCCGAGGCATTTTCGATTGTTGGTTTTCTTTGATAATCTTCATACTCCAGCATTTCTTTTGTCGCCGGAAAATCCTGCAGGAGCTGATGCACTAACTTCTTTTGACTCACCGTTGCTGGGAGGTGCTTTTTACTTGTATCAA
This sequence comes from Lachnospiraceae bacterium GAM79, assembly GCA_003584705.1. Lineage (GTDB taxonomy): Bacteria > Bacillota > Clostridia > Lachnospirales > Lachnospiraceae > Acetatifactor > Acetatifactor acetigignens. The sequence continues at coordinate 321,196 of AP018536.1, read as the reverse complement.
TTTTCTCTACCCCTTTCCGCGTTCCAATGTAATGGACATAATTTTCTTTCTGAGATGGTTTTGCATCTTTTAAATATCGGGAAGTAAAAATAAGTTTTGCCATGTTACTCCTTTTTAGAAAGCAAAAAGGAACCTATGGCTTATCACACACCATGGCTCCTTTTACTTTTTATCACATCTTCTTCCGTTACATAGTTTCAACATTTGAACATATCATGTACATTGCTTGATCCAGTCAGAAAGAAAGTCCATCTGCTCTTTCGTATGAAACCAGTGCTCCCCGTTTTCCATAACTGTAAGTGTTGCTCCGATTCTATCTGCAAACTCAGCTATTGTTTCATACGATGTCAAGTTATCCTTTTCTCCATACAGAATGTGCGTTGGAACAGTCCAAGTAACAGGATGCTCCCTCACATAACAAAGATAAGCCCAGGAAAGTGTTTCCCCAAAGGATGTCGGGATTTCTTTCTGTTTCTGCAAATCATCTTCGGTCACATTCGCCCACTGCATCATATTCCGAATCAATCTTTCCATATCTACAACCGGAGAAATAAAGTATGCCTTCTCTATTTTGCTGTCTGCCAAAGCACTCATAGCAAAGAAAGCACCAATGCTGTTCGCAATCACTGTTACTGTTTCATATGTTCCGCATAGGTTATCAAACAATCTGGGGAACTCTTTTTTCGCTTCCCAAGGTAACTGTGAGGAATAGTCAAAACCAATTACATCATATTCTTCAAAGAGCGCTTTATAATACTCTGCCTCTTTCGGATTTCCACCTTTACCATGTATATACAAAATTGCCTTGTCCATTTATTTGTTTTCCCTTCGCAATACCTATTTTTTCTTTTTGGGTTTGGGCAGCGGCAGTTCATCATACATCGCGTGGAACAGTCCTGTCAAAAATTCTTTCTGATCAACCTCCTCTACCAGCAGCATCTCTTTTGCTCCCTCATAAGGTACTTCATATACCGGATCTGTCATATAGGCAATTGCTGACTTTGTGGGTTTTACAAGCAGTCTGTCATCATAAATGCCTCCTATGATCTTGCCACGATAATAAATAATAAATTCTCCCATCATAGTCCGATATGTAATTTCATCCAACTCGGACAGCTGCTCTAAAACAAATTGTAAATAATTTTTACTTGATGCCATCATTTACCTCAAACCAAATTTTGTGTAAGAATACATTACATTCTTAATGCCCTCGATGTTTCTCTTTTTTCTTTTTTTGTTTTAAATCAAACATTTTTTTCTCTTCTGCCAATTTGTCTTCCCGGCTTTTAGACTTACGCTGCTGTTTCCTTTGTTCCTGCTGCAGCTTTAGTGCTTGTTGAGATTTTGTTCCAGCGCCCCTATCCAACATTTGTTTATGAATTTCACGCTGGAGCTTCTTTGGGTTTTTTGTTAGTTCCTTTTCAGTAACCTCCACAGATGGACTAAATTGCAAACGATCATATTCCTTTAGCACAAACTCCCATATCTCATAGTCCTTTGGTTCAGTTCCAAATGTTACTTTGGAAACGGAAAGTTTCCCATTTTCAACTCTCTCAAAAATACCTACCCAAAATGGTTCCTCAAAAAACACTGTCAGCTTGCCTGTCCTTATACTCATGGCAATCCCTCCTTAATGATTGAAATGAGCAAAGAATGGACAACCCGGAGGGGCAGGTTACTTACCCTGATATACAGGACGGCCGGGCTACCTACCGGCTCTGGTATGCATCACTGCATACGTTGCGTTTTTATCTTTACTTTTATAATCAAGCCTCCTCGGCCAGATTAACACATATAATTTTTCTGTTTCTGATTAAAACCAACTAGTCTTTTCATCTCTAAATTTAGGCGTATCACTATCCTCATAAGGATTATAATTGTTTAAGTTACATCCAAACTCCTTTAATGATTTTATTTTATTATCTGCTGTCCATACAATCAAGGACATTCCGTCAAATTCCTCTATATTCCCATTATTCATTTCATTTTTAAAATACCACTCTACAACCGTCTGGTTATCTTTATGAAAGAACTGCTTGATCTTCCACTCCATCACCTTGCCACGTGTATTCCATTCATTAAACCAATGTTTTACAACTTGACGGTTATTATATTTTGGACTCCAGCTTTCAGTATAAATCACGTCTTCCGCAAAAATGTCATCCATACCAAGATCCTGTTGTGTAAGCCACATTTTGAACCATAGTTGAATGATTTGTTCTCTCTCATTCAAAATTCTACACCTCGATTCATTTCTTAGTATATTATAATCGATGAGTTATTGTATCGTAAAGGACAAATCTATTTTTTATCTCTTCTGAAAATTCATCACACAACTAGAGGGAAGTACAAATAAATTCTCTTTCCATCGTTTCCTTTCCAACAATATCTACACATCCCGCTTTTGATAATGATACGCATCTTCAAACTTCACAGTTCCATTGATCCGTCTCACTTCATCAACACATTTTACGTGCAGCCTGTTTAAAGATTCTTCATCCACATCATGGGTGTAGGCAATTACCTGTGAGAGCTTGGACAATTCCACTGCTATCTTAAAGTCCATCCTGGCCAGACGGTTCTCACTATCCTGAACGGTTCCCGTAAGCACAGAAGTCAGTGACTGCAAAAAATAATTTTCTGCTTTTCCTGCAAGAAGATACCCCATATAGAATTTAAGTGCTTCTGCTACAAATTCGTTTCTGGAACGCACATTGGCAGTCTCCAACAACCCGTCTACCTGTTCTAATATAGCTTTTTCAATATAAATCCCAACACGGACTTTCGCATTTTCGCTCCCCATCATTCCCTCCTTACCAGGTATTCACAAAATCTCTCTCATTTCCTCCAAAATCCTGCCACTTTCAAAAATCCAGCACCATTCTTTCGACCGCCTTTTCCAAAAGTATTCAAACCAGATTTCCCGAACGGCTTTGCCGGTCGGTGTTTTCCAGGGGTGGGCTGCCAAAAGCAGCATACCCCCTTTAACCTGCACACGTTTCGACCCTGCCAACCACTCAAGAATCCCGTATCCCCACGTGTTCTTGCTGTTTCCATAACCTTCTCTCACATTTGCCCAACACTGCTTAAAATCCTCGTATGGGTACCACGATGCCACCTAGCTGTCCAAAGCCCGACACAGGGGCACACAGGGGGCTACACGGGGATGTCATGGATGACTGGGGATTCTATTTTCTTGTTTCTGGTTATCATACGATTTCTGATTCTTCCAGCTGGGACTCCTCCCGTCTCGCAGTCCGATCAGCTCTACGGGTACGTTCTCTGGCGGATATTTCTCTTGCCACCTTGTCATCAATATATTCACGGGTTGCCTGCGGGACATATTTTTCATACAGTTTCTGTACTGTATCATTTAATTCCCCCTGAAGATCGGTGTCCCTTTTTTCCATGTGGAACTTTAACGCATCCAATTTTTCTGTGTTAAAACTGACATTGATCGTAGTATTTCTCATTTCAAATCTCCTTTTCTTTCAGAAAGCAAATCAGGCGGCTGCTCACACAGCCGCCCGATCTCGTTTCATCAGGTTCTTAAATAGTGGATTAGTTCAATGGCATCTGCAAGACCTGCCTTATAATACCTCAGACGCTCCTGTTCCGGTATATCCATTTTAGCCATAAGCTGGTCATCCAACCATTGCCGGTCATCCTCTGAAAGGCTATTGAGAATTCGATCCGTGCGGAGGACATGTTCCTTGGTCTCTGTGCAATAAGCGGGAACCTTGTCCTCTTCACTTTTTCTCTTCAGCTCCAGAACTCGTTCTTCGATTACCTGATTTAACTGATCCATAATCTCATCCATCGGTTACTTCCCTCCTTTCAGCCACACACAATACCGAACTTTTTTCTAAAAGTCGATATCACATATCCATAAACTGTCCAGGCAAATCTGCACAAATTTCATTTTTAGCTGCCTCATTCCGGAATAGTTGCCAGCCTTCCAAAAGCATACAGATGGCTGTTCCAGTAAGGAGAAGTAAGGTCCGCATAGCCAATAGGCGAACCACAATGCAACATCCTAGAGCCTCCAACATAAATCCCCACATGGCTGACCGCCCCTGCAGATGCATAAGTTCCCGTAAAAAACACCAAATCTCCGGGTCTAGCTTCCTCTCTTGACACAATCGCACACTGGTCATAAATCCCCTGAGCTGTTGTTCGGGAAAGGTGATACACCCCGGATCTCGTGTAGACCCAACAGATATATCCACTGCAGTCGAAACTGGTATCTGGAGAACTACCGCCCCATACATAGGGATAACCAATATAACGGGTTGCCTCTGCCATCAGCGCGGAAAAACTCCCATCTCCCATAGCCTGTCCTGGAGGAAGACCATTTCCACCTGGTACACTCACACCGTATTTTGCCAGCATATAGATGCGCTGTACATTCGTTTTATCTTCCAGAGAAACCTCCTGGTTTAATTCTGCAGCAAGATTTCCGTAGACCAGATTCAGGCTTTGGATTGGAATTGCAACTGTATAGGTTTCTCCCTCTTCACCCTCCCTCTCCTCATACTCTGCAAAACAATCTGCGAATGCCCGATAGTCCCCCTCATCCATCCGAGGGTGCTCCTTACCAAAAAACAGGGCATAAAAAATCGCTTTTACCTGGTAGGGATCTACTTCTTCGGCTTCTGCCATACCATTGATTTCATTTAACACCCCATCCAGTTTTTCAAAACTGTCCTGCATATTTTCGATGTACATCCGATACTCTGCAGGCACCTTTGAGGACAAATACCCTCCATGAAAGGACAGCTGGACAGCAGAAATGTTATGGTCTACAGTCCCAGAAAGCGTGCACATAATCATGGTGACAATTAAAATAACAGGGGTCACTAATGCTGCAATAACAGAAAAAACCACAGTCCGCCCATTCCAGTCAGATAGGGTAAGCGCTACCAGTTTTGCTGTCACAGCGGCAGCTGAGACGGCCATAAAATCACTCCTTCCACACTTTTTATCGAGATATTCATCTGACGCATCAGGATTTATTTCATTCCATCATAGCCCCCCCCCCATATGAAACAGGCTCTGCTGATAGAAGTCTCCCTCTCTTTCCTGTTTCTGTACAAGCTGATAAGCATGTTCGATTGCGTCCTCCAGAAACTGGGTTTCAAACCCTGCCGTTTCGTACCCTTGCCAGATTACATTGGCATAATGGTCAGAGGGAATTCCAAATGAATGCCCTGGTGTCATCACATAAACCATGGCCGGAACAGTTTTTCCATCCAGCTCAACCTCCAGCATCTGCTTCCCGTACAAATTGGGATACCCTTCATAAAGATCCAGCGATACCTCATCTCTGTTTTGGATCTCCCAGATTAGCACCGGCACAGTACTCCCTTCTTTAGGTTCTACGGTTGCCACAGCTCCCCTGCGACCTCCCCGAAATAACAGTTCATAATCTTTTAACTCACTCTTTCCTACTACCTTCGCAGTCGGACAACGAAATGCCATCTGCTCCAGATTCAGATTGCTCCCATAGGCAATATAAAGTCTTTGTTTTCCTTTCAATTTGCTTCCTCCTGTCACATTCGCATACAAAAAGCCGGGGATTCCTGTGCTTCCCCAGCTGATTCTAATTCCTCAATTGGATGAATGGTTTCCTGTCTCTGGATCCGTTCTGCCAATTCCTTCTCCCGCTTCTGTCGCATTCTTTCCTTTTGTGCTTCCGCCTGAGCCGGATCCTTCCAGGCAATACAGCCCGGCAGATTTGCCAGCAGATGCTGACGAGCTGTGGCGAATTCCTCTCCATTTAATCCCAGCCGTAAAAGCCAGGTGCGGAATGTATACTTCTCATTGCTGGTCTGAGTTTTTCTTCTGCTAGCGCAGGACTGATTCAGCGCTTGGGCGCCAATCGCCAGACAAAACTGGATATAGGCCTTAATCTTGCCTGCATGAAGCGTCCCATTGAACAGACGAAATTCCACAGTTCCTTTCTGAAAAACAGAATGAAGGTTCAGACAATGATAGCGGCTATCATCATAATGTGCATTCCTCCGGCTCTCTCCGTTGTACCAGATTCGCTCTACAGCTTCCATGCTTCTTGGCTTTCTCCGATTTAACTCCTCCAAAAACCTCTGTTCCACTGGCTGGCACCATTGGTGCTGCCGCTCCACAGACACTCCCAGGGCTTTATAAATCAGATCTTCCTTGGATGCCATGATATTGGTAATATTTCGGAGGGTTCTGGCATCAAACGGTTCCGCATTGATATGCACATGGATCCCGCAGCTTCCGTTCGTCAGGGCACCGTATTCTTTCAGCTTTCGGATGATTTCCTGAATCGTCACAATATCCTCATAACGACAGATGGGACTTACCATCTCCGTCTGGTATTCTCTTCCCGCACTTATCTTTCTTCCATTCAATTTCTGCTGTGCAGTTATGCTGCTGTCACTCATAAACTTCCATTGACGCCCTTCTGTGTCAATGGCTGCATAAGTGTCATAATAGGTTCCCAGATATTTCACTCTGGTCCCAAAATACCCTGCTGTTACTTCTGCCGCTTTCGCACGGGTGATGCCGGTCATCTCAATCTCAATGCCGAATTTCTGCTCCTTTAACTCCATTCACAGCCTCTCCTTTTAGCGTCCTCCCGCCTTTCCGAATAGCTTCGCCTTATGCTCCGGTGCATGGACCATCAGGTTGTACCGCTCATTTCCACATTTATACAGGCATACTCCCCGCTGCGGATAGCGGATCAGGTTATACTCACTATCCTCCAGCTGCAGGGTATCCGTATAAAATTTGGCATCAATGCTTCCAGCATTGAACAGGAACTGATGGGTCGGAATGGAAAACAGTGGCTTTGTATATTCTTTCACTCCATCCAGATTAAAATCTTCCAGGTTCTGGCTGGCTATGATAACTGCCGAATCTTTCTTTCGCACACGCTTCATAAAGTTCCGGACATACTCCACAGCAGTTAAGTTGGAGAGGAACAGATAGAACTCATCCAGACTTGCTGCCGTATTGCCCTGCGTCAACAGCTCATCGCTCATAAAGGAAAGCACATTAAAGAGCAGAGCATCTTTTAAATTCCTGCTGGCCTGCAAAAGCCCTTTTACCCCAAAAGTAATAAAGCTGTCATCGGTAATATTGGTATGTCCGTTAAAGAACTTGCTCTCAGCTCCCACACACATAGAATTCAGCCCAAGAAGAATACTCTGAAGCATTTCTGCTGTATAAAGCTGTCTTCTGTTTTCGTCAAATCCCTGATATTCTTCCTCAATGAACGCATAAAGATCGGAGAGAACTGGGTAATCCTCCGCAGCTAGGCATTCAAAATCACTTTCGTCTGTAATCCCCCATCTGGTATATAACTTCTGTAGCATGATCTCAATCACATCGATTTCCCTGTCGGAAAAATCCTTGTAGCTTCGGAAAAAGTCCTTTAAGAAACTGATATGCTGGGATAATCTGGACCGGATGCGAAAGGTCTGAGGTGCATCCAGATCCTCCGGGCTTCCTGCTTCGTCCCAGGTTTTCGGTTCCAGAGGGTTGATAATAAACTCCCCGCCCATTAAGTCGATAAAACACCCTCCCAGATTATTGGTCAGATCTTCATACTCCATTTCCGGATCCAGAGCGCAGATATGCATTCCGGACTCTCTTAAATTTGTCAGCAGCAATTTAAGCAGATAGCTTTTTCCCTGTCCACTGTTTCCCAGAATCAGGATATTGGCATTCGTCTTATCATCTGCTCTCCGGTTAAAATCCACCAGTACATTACTTCCAAATTTATCTCTCCCAATATAGAACCCATGAGGATCCGTCTTTCCTGAATAGTTAAAGGGATACAGATTCGCCACACTGCTGGCCGGAAGCACTCTCTCAAACTGATCCTTAAACAGGTTATAACCGCTTGGCATTACACACCGGAACCCCTGTTGTTGACGGAGGATCAGTCGGTCTACATTCAATTTTGACCGGATCAGTTCCGTTAGTACTTCTGTTTGAAGAAGCTTCAAATGCTCCAGATCATGGGCACACAACTCCAGATATACTGCCGTATGGAGGAGGGGTTCTCGGTTGCGGTGCATCTGGGCTACGATGGTAGTTACATCCTGTAAATTACTTTCAGCCAAAACAGTCTGCTGTAAATCACTGGTATTGCTCCGATCCATCCGGTTTTTGTTGGCTGCATTACTGATGATCTTCCGCTCCTCAACGGGTGTCACATGACGGGTATAGATCCGCAAGGTTACACCATCTTTCTCCCCTAAATGTGAGAGAATTGCCTGCTCTTCCGTAGCAGTCGGGTACTCCCGCAGTGCCCAGACACAACGATAGGTGTTACCACAAATAAAATGATCTGTTTCAAATTTAATGACAGACGGGGCAATCATATCCAGAAATTCCTGGATACGCACATTATCTTCCCTGTCATCAACTGCTGTTCTTCCTTTTTTCAAGTCATCTCCTCCTCACTCTAAATCTCTGGTATGATCCACCGCTCCCCGTCAAAGTCTTCAAACTTCTCTGTGGTCACGTTCTGCTCATAGTAAACAGCCAGGATACGTTTGATATCCTCTTTATCTGCCCGTTTAACAGAAAAACTCTGTTCCTTCAGGGATTTTTCAATCCTGGAAAGGTACGGAAAAATATCCGATTCCTTTTCATCTTTTAACCGCAGCATAATCAGAAATTCACGGGCTGTCGCCATCTGCACCTGAATCCGGTCCAGATGGGTCTGATCCTGTTCCAAAAGATGGCGTATGACTGGATTCTCTTCCTGTTCCATCTGACTTTTCAGAAACCGCTTGTTGTCTTCAAAGCTTTCCCTGCTGTTTAGACACAGCATCTCAATCTCTGCCACTCCTTTTAGTACAGTCATAAGAGCATAGATTCTTGCCCCGACACTAGATTCGGACAAAACAGAAATATTCGTTGGTTTTACAATAAAATACACCAGCTCCCCCTGTCCGTAGGTCACCAGACTGTAGTCTGTAATCTCCTTTGCACCAATGAACTGCCGTGTGGAGAGGCGCTTCTCTGCCTCTTTTTTCGCTTTTCTTTTCTCCCTGCTCATTCATACCTCCACTCAAAAAATTGCTGACGCATAAAAAAATACGCACAGGCATACCGGATAAAATCCAGAATGCTGGTATCGTGGGAGCGGATCGTCAGAAATCCATATACCCCTGTCAGAACACAAGGGAACATAAATCCCGCCTGCGTAGCTGCTAAAATGGAGACCAATCCGCAAATACCAAGAATCCCAATGTCCCGAAGCTGCCATAACCAAAGTGTTGCTTTTGATTTCAAATGGTCCGGATAAATATACAACCGATCACCTCCAAATAATAACCGCCGGCATGATGAAGCTCTGCCGGCGGTATGTTCGATCCTTCCTCTTATTCAGTTTCCTCAAGTTCTGCCTTTCCCTCTGTCTCCTGCATCTCTCCAGATACTAAATGTTCTTCCTGCGAAAGTACATCTTCAATCAGTCCGATCACAAATTCTTTCTGGCTCTGTCCTGTCTTTTTGAGGTATTTTTTTAACCTCTGAAAAAACTCCTCTGATACCTGAAATGCCAATGTCCTGGTTCCGTTTGCCATCTCTCTTTCTCCCTTCTCAAAGTGGTCTTTTAGAATCCGTTCCATATACTCGTTCAGCTTGATTCCCCATTCTTCCTGTTCTTCCCGCACTTTCTTATGCAGGGATTCTGGAATCATGGCGCATAAATTTTTCTTACGCTCTTCCATTTGACTCTCCTTTCCTCGTTTTTACAAGCCAAGTATATCCATAAAGAGATGAGATAGCTATGACGATACCCAACAAAGATTACCTGAAAACGGAAGCAGAACTACCAATCTTATGGTTCTTTCTCCTCCTTCATCTTCCGCAAAAAATAAGCGATACCACGGAGAACAAAATCCACACACGGTATCGCTACGCTATTCCCAAGAGCTTTGTAACGGGCACTATCCGAGGCACCAGGGATATCTGTCCAGTGATCCGGAAAACCCTGTAACCGTTCACACTCCAAAGGCGTCAGCCTCCGGATCAGTCTCCGGTTCTCAACAATACATTTATCTTCGCTGACATATTGATTATTAATCCCCTTATGATCTGTATATCCAATGGTTCCTACCGTATTCTGATACGGCTCACACACCAGATCCGTAGCATCCTTATGCTGTCTGGCGCTCTGAGTCGCTGTTACCCGATTTTGCAGAAATTCATCACTTCTCTGGCGGCTGAACACTGCATGACGGTCTGCACTCGTAAGAGTATAGGATATATCCGGCTGGCATCCCAGACCATTTCCTCCATTTTGTACTTCTCGATCAATGATATTTCCGGCAATACAATAACTCTCCGGCATATCTGAGACCAGTGGGACATTGTTTCCTCCTGTTCCATACCGGTCTGACATGGTAGGGGCCACCTCATGCGGACCTGTATATCTGGCATCAATCCCGTGATTCTCAAACAGAATCTGCTGATTGTTCCCGCCGGTTTCTGCCTCCTCTGTAAGAGCTGGATCCGGAGTTTTCTCTGTCCCAGCACCCCCCTGCTGGATGCCCATCACCAGAGGCGGATGACCACTCATCCCTGCCCGCAGGGTTGCTGTTACATCGACCGAAACATCCATACGCTCTCCTCCTTGGTCATTGAGGCTCAGACACTCTTCTTCTTTTTCTGCACTTTCAAACTTCCTCATCCCCTCTGCCACAAAGGTCTGCATCTGCATATTGGTCGTTGCCATCAAAGCTCCGGATATTCCGTTGAGGTTGATCGTTTCTTCCCTCTGATTAATATGAAACGCAAAAATATCCACCTCTTTTTCCTCTGCTACTCTACTCCCGCCTGAATCCGCAGAGCTATTTCCAGCTGTGGTGGTAACTCCTTTCCCCTGACCTTGGCCCTCCGCAGGATCCCCAAGCAGGCGTTCTTGCTCAAATAATATCTTTGGTGCGGTGAGTCCTCCAAAATCTGCGACAAGGAAGATTCTACGGCGGCGCTGGGCGACTCCCCAGTATTGAGCATCCAAGACTCTCCAAGCCAGGCTGAATTGATCTCCCAAAATGGCAGCCCCAGCAGATTCCCAGCGCCCGGTGTCAGGTCGAGGCACATGACAGGTACTGTCCTTGATATGGACAATCTCCTCGATGACCGCCCGGAAATCTTCTCCATTTGCGGAGCTGAATGCTCCAGGGACATTTTCCCAAACGAGGTATCGAGGTCGAATAAAGTCATCTGATACCCCTCGTCTTTCATCCTCTGCTCTCATCTCCTTTACTATGCGTACCTGGTCCATAAACAGACCGGAGCGCTCCCCTGCCAATCCTTTCCGTAATCCGGCTACTGACAAATCCTGACAGGGGCTGCCTCCGCAGATTACATCCACAGGCGGCAATTTTGCTCCATCCAGTTTTGTAATGTCCCCTACATGGAGCATATCTGGAAACCGGAGTTTGGTTACCCTCATGGGAAACGGTTCTATCTCACTGGCCCATACCGGCACACCTCCACAGTGAACTGCCGCCAAAGGGAATCCTCCAATCCCGTCAAACAGGCTCCCCAGTGTCATCATCCGCCCATCTCCATTCCCTTTTGTATCGGTGCTTCACATAGTTCCCATCCAATCTCCTGTTCGCTGACCCGTCTAAGCGGAATCTGAAGCTGCCTTGCTGTACGGATTTCCTGTTCCATTCCTGAAGACAGTTCACTTCCACACACCCAGACTTCCTCACACACCTTCAAAATCCGAAGCCCCATATCTGTTCCCAGCTTCCTCTCTTCTGGGACTCCATCATCCAGCATCTGCGGATATAGCAGATGGGAGGCAATTGGCGTAACCCCCTGGTTCATGGCATAACGACAGGCTGCCTTTGCAAATGCTACATTCCGCTCAACATCTCCAGAATACGGAGATGCAATATACACCAGTTTGTTGCGTTCCATCCTTCACCGTCCTCTCTACTTAGAAACCACTTGCACAACCGTCCTTGTTAGGTTCATAGCTCCCTGCGCTGCATAGACTGCTCCCATCACATTTGCTTTGGTTCCCGTTTCCAACCCAAACTGCCCCGCAATCCGCGGAATCTCACCTGCCGATAACATAAGTCCCAGACCAAGCAGTGCCTGATCCTTAACGACCATCAGACCTGCGATCAGGACCGTCGCCTGTAAAAAAGCGGTCAGGCACAGACCGATTACCTGCTTGCACCAGCCAACAAATCCATCAATATATCCCCTTGGCACACTGAATAAATAAAGGCTCCCTACTGCAATCTGGATCAGCAGGATCCCACCCCGTTTTAAGTTCGCAAAGAACACTTTGATTACCGCATAACCCATGAGGATCAAGAGAAAGATCATAAAAATCGGGCTGCTGATACTTCCGATTCCACCAAAAACTCCAGATGTGGCAGCTTCTTGCCAGGTAGCTGCATCCTGAAGAGACTGCACAATCCCTGCCGCAACTGTCCCAATATCTTCTCCCAATCCTGTAATACCGGCTGTAAAACTCCCCTGAAGTGAAATACTGAGCTTATAAAGTTCCACTGGAACAGTCGTAAACAGGCTGGCTGCCAGGAATCCTTTGATTACATTCAGGGCAGTATCGCGTATGCTTCCCCTGCCATTCTGATATTCAATTCCGCATTCAAAGGCTGCCACTACGATTCCCGTCACATAAAGTGCCCATGCCAGATAATAAAAAAGAAGCACAACAGACTGTACCCAGCTCATTTCGAACAGTTCAGCCCCCATGCTTCCCATCTGCATGAAAAAATCCCCCAGAAATCCAACAATCTGACCATACAGCCAGTCAATGATCTGTCCCAGAACCGTGTCTGCAACAAAATCCCAGATAAACAAGTTTTAACCACCTCCCCTTAACACATCTTCTGTCCCATTTGCATAGCTTCCTCCGGTTCCTGAAACACTTGCAGATAGGTCTTTACCGCTTCACTGAGTACTTTATAATCCTCTTTTCCGGGCTGATATACATACCAGCCGATCTCCTTTCCATAGGACCAGATATGGGGATTTACCCCGTCGCGGAAGTTGGGATTAGTCGTTTTTTTCAGACCCCACACATCTCCAAATTTCACAACCATGCTGTCGATCGTTCCTTCATTCCGATTCAAAAGGGTCACTTTCAATCGGTCATAATGATCCGCAACCATGCCTGTCTGAAAGTTGATTTTGACACGGATCTGATCCGTCAGCCTTCCATAACAACAATTCCCGACAAACCTTGGTTCTGAAAAGCTCGCTCCCGTTCCAAACATTTTTTTTAGTTCCCTTTCAAAAAATGTCATGCTTTCCTCCTCCGACCTATGTGGGTTCTCACGTTCTTCCCCTTCTTTCTTTCCTGCTATTTTTCCCGGTTCCGCCTTCTGGCAAATGCTTCCTGTCCATAATGCAACTGTTTCTCCCTCTCTTGTAAGCAGTTCATCCATCCTTCCAATCAGTTTTTCCATATGCGCCTGCCAGTGCTTCCAATCCCGTTCCTGAAACCAGCCGCCCCACAAAACTCCCGACTTCTCCTGCTCTTTTGCACATTTACGGCTGTAAAAAAGAGTTTCCGACAGATATTCCCTTACCCACTGAAGGGATTCTTTCGATGCTGTAAAAGAAGACAGGGAGGAAAACTTCTTATCCCCCTTGATTCCATCCAGTGCAGAAAAATCCTTCTCCTGGAATTTTACAATTAGTTCTGCCACTGCCATTGGGCTTGTATGAGACACCCCTTCTGACACTTCCGGAGGGGCATTCCAAGAATCTGCCTTCAGCCAGGCAAGCATCTGCCGGAGTTCTACATCCCCTTGTTCCGGAAGATGTTTCCGTATGAGACTGATGGCATCTAGTCCAGCATCGGACTCAAACGCAGTAATTCCCCAACATCCCATGATATACCTCCTAAATTCCAAGAATCTGCCAGATATAAAGCGGTGCAGTCAGTGTAAATACCAGACAGGCAAACAGAATTGCCGGTGCTGCCCATTCAAACTGCCCATGTTTCCGATAATCAAAGTATGCCGTTCCCAGTTTTCCAAAAAAGAACACGGCAAGGATCAGATCTATGGCTGGAAATACAACATGATCGACAACTGTTTTGATCTGTTGGGATGCCGTCTGCCAGGTTCCCTCAATCGCCCCGGCCACGTCCCCGGAAGCCGCATATGCCGGCATACAGATTAGGCTTGCGAAAACTGCGGCTGTACAAACAGATGTTATGATTTTCTTTGTTTTCATTAAAATGTTCCTCCTATTCCTGTGTAATTTCCTGCAAAAACTCCCCCTACTCTGGGTTCTGCGGTGCGATGTGCCAGTCACTCCATAGGTTTCCGTCAATGGTAATGGAATCGGTCAGATTCATGGAAAGCATCCCAGCCGGTGTCCAGCAATCCAACAACCATGTATACGGCGTATAGCTTCCATCCGGATACCAAATTGGTGTAAAATGCGTTCTCCTCTCATAGGTACTGTAACCATTTTTCTTAAACTCATGGGTCATATCATAGCCGCCATTCATCCGTTCCAAAAGCCTCCAAAACCTCTCATACTGAAATTCCGGAAAATAAGTCACCGCATTCTGCGCAGATGTCACTGCAGAACTCTGATTGGTGCTGACATGAGTTGTTACCTTTTCCTGGAATCCATAACCGGATTTCATCGTCCTTCCCGTAGCGGTAGGGGACTTTTCATCGGTTGTAATTCTCATATCTGCAGTCAGGCTTGCGGAGTATCGGTCCAGGTCAAACTCCCACCAGCCATGGTCACACCAGTACCCGTCATCATCCTCATCCCCGCTGTGCCATACCCAGTATTCCCTCCACCATGGCCTCCACACACCCCAGGATGCAAAGGTTACTTCTGCATTGGAAGGAACCGAAGGTCTTGTAAACCCGTCATTCCGGTCATCCGCATTGGGATCTGGCGGTGGATTTTCATCCAGATCCACAACCTTGATGTGAAGAGTTCCTTTACTTATTCCTCCTCCGCCCCGCACACGGACGGTCATCGTCATAGTCTGAGGCTGCTCCGGTGTTGTCCAGCGGATCCAAGCCAGCTGACTGTCACCGGACGGATAATATACCTCTCCCACCTCGTAGCTTCTTCCTCCTACGGAAAATGTTACGGATACCGGATGATCCGGATCACTCTGTCCTCCGCGTACCTCTACTGCCGTAATCACTTCCGTGTTAGTCCTATACTCATAATCATAGGTCGTGATCTCCGGTTCCTCTGGTGGCACATCCCGAAACCGTACAATGCCAAGTCCCAGGGAACTTTTTATTTCACTGTTGGAACGGATTCCCGATGTAGGACCTCCCCAAGCCGGATATCCCAGATCCGGTGTTTCCAAAAACATAGAAAGTGGTAGATTCTGAAATGCCACTGTTGGAAGGACAGCACGAAGCCCACCACTTAACATCTCATCATAGAGCGCTGCCTCTGTTGCTGTAACTGCAATCAGGGTTCCTTGAAATTTAAGAAAACTGATCGGCTCCAATAAGAGCCTATACTCCCCTCCCACCAGTGTGTCAAAATCCATTCCAGTCAGTCCTGCAATGCTGCGCACCACCTGTTCATCTGTAAAATAACTTTTAATCTGCTCAATATTTGCCTGCCCCAGACTTTTCGAGCTGATGATTCTGGGTAGAGACTGTGCCGGATTTACATACTCATATGGATTGGTATCAATCATCAAAGCACTTCCTCTGGTATAAGACATTTTACTGACTTTCCCAAAGGAGTAGGCAATATTCGGATGCTTGTTTGTTAAGTCAATCGGTCTTGTTACCGGATCATGGCTCTCTGCCCGAATGACAGTAACCCGCACCCCTTCATTTCCCGGTGACCAGGAATTCTGACTGGTCCCCTGTCCCATACTTCCGCCTCCCCCATCAAGATTTCCGTCCCCTACTGCATAAACCTGGATGGAGAGTATCAAAGACAGTAAGATTGAGACTATGAAAAACACACATTTCTTCTGTTTCAAGTATCCTCCTTTCCAACCACAGGAAGCCTTGTTTCCTTCCCTGGTATCTGGGAAAAGAAAAAACACCACATTGATGTGGTGCTTCTTCTTTCTGTCTTAATCCATAATGCCAATCTTATTCCCGTTTTCATACATATCTTCTGCTGCAGTTCCAGAGCCTCCTCCTCCATGGTTTTCTACCCAGCCGAATCCTGGAACATAGATCTGGTTCCCGGAAGTATCTCCTGCCTGCGGCTGTTCCGGATCTGCTACCGGTTCGGACGGTTTTTCTACCGCTTCATGATCCACGGGAACCGGAGGGGTATCCTGCTTTGTACCATCTGGTTTTTGTGTTGGATCTGTCAGGATCTCCTTGCTTGGCGGTTCTGGTTTAGTTGGTTTTGGTTGAATACTCTGCGTTGTCTGATCAGTCTGTGGCGACCGGCTGTCCACCGCCTGAGTGTCTGTTTCCTGATTTTCTCCGATTCCTGGATGAATCACAAGGCTCTCTTCTTCTCTGGATACTACTTTACTTTCCTCTTCCTTCTTTTCAAAATCTCCAGGATCTACAATCAATTCTGTTTCCGTCTCCCCTGTTCCTGGCAGAACATCTTCACCGGACGGTTTCGGACCAAACTGCATTCCAATGGCAGCGATCAGGCCGATTCCTATGAGCACGCCGCCCAAAATTGCCAGATTCTTTTTCATCTTCTCTGTCAGTTTCATGATTCTGCTCCTCCTTTATCCTGTTTTCTGTTTTGTTATGCACAACATACTATACAATCCTCTCAAAGTCCAGGTCATTCCCTAGAACACCTCTGTATATCCAGCCTGTACCTTCAATGTGATCCACATGGATGGAAGAATCCGACCGCCAAACCGAACTGGAACCTCCAGTCTAACAATGGCATCTGCCTCAAACCGCTGCGCATGGGCTGGATCCGATGGAGCCAGAGGTGCATTCCGAAGCGTCACTTGCAGGCTATCTATGGCAAACTCCATTGCAGTTCCAGTATCCGCATACTTTACATGCCTGCCGCCAGACAATTGGGTCCCTATGGTTTCATCCAGATAATCATAAATGTCCCCTTCATTCAGATCTTCTTCCCAGCTTCCCTCTCCAAAGGGAACATAGCTGCCAGAATATCCCTCCCTGACTCCATGATACACACCTGCATAATTATCATTGACTGTGGAAATGACAGCATCCTCCACGGCTTCCCGCACACCTGCCGCAATGACTTGAAGCCGGAAATACTCACTAATCCCACACATCAGAATAATCAGCGAAAGAACAATCCCGATGGTCATGGGAAATGAGGAGGCTCGCCTGTCTCTCAGTATCTCTTTCATCCGTTTCCGCAATCCCTCCACCTCATTTCCAGTAAACTTCTGATTTTCCAGCTGCCTGTGCGCGAAGCGTAACCGGAAAAGAAGCAAACTCGCCAAACAGACCGATATTTGTATCCATCGTCAGGGTAACGGTAACCTCTTCATTTAACTGGATTCTTCCATGACTGGACCATAAAATGTCCGGATGAAGCCCTGTTTTTTCCGACAGCACAGCGGCACGGCGGCTTGTCTCTGCACCTACGCGCCCGCTTACCTCTGCTTCACGCACCAGTTCTGTAGCGAAGGTATCCAGCTGCTGTTTCTGAATAAAAACCGGAAGCACACGCATGGCAAGGGCAAGCACCATGACCGCACACAAAACCAGCACGATCACATCCACATATCCTTCGCCCCGTCTTTCTGACAACGCTCTCCATAAACGATGACTCCTCATCCTCTCCTCCTTCCTGTCTAAAACATTCCTCCAAGGCTCTCCAATGCCACATAGCAGATAATCGCCAAATAAGTCAGCAGAAAACATACCAGCATGACAAAGGAAAAAACACGGATCTTAGGAGGGATTTTCTGTGCCTGTGCTTTTAATCTCTGCAGTTCGATCTGCTTAAAATCATGAGCCAGCATCTGAAAATACACTGTGCTGTCATCCCCTCGAAGGACACCAATCAATCCACGTACCACATCGGACAGCATGGGCGAGTTCAGTCTTGCCTCAAATCGTGTCAGCGCCGCTTCATAATTGGAGGAACGCATATCCGCCAGAAGGATATCTAACTCTCCAGTCAGCGCTGGTCCCGCATTCCCCTTGAATCGCTCCAACATACCGATCACATTACGGCTTGCTTTCAGTTCCTGTTCCATAGTCGCCACCATTCTCGGAAGCTCCCCCTCTATCTCTTCCCGCTTTGCCTTTAAGGTTTCATCCGCTTTCTGATTTTCCTTAAAGTAAAGAAGTAAGGCCAGCACAACCACGACAGGAACCAGTAGCGGAAAAAGGAACATGCAGGGAATCGCCCCCAAAAGTACTGCGCCTGACTTTACCAGAGCATACGCCTGATACACTTCCGGGGTCATATTCATTCCACTGGCTTTTAACACATTCTGCATCCTGCTTCTCTTATATGCATCCATCCGGATGAAACCAGACAGTCGCACTGCTAGGATCATAAAATAAGTTTCCAATGTCTTTGCCGCTTTCCGCTCCTGTTTTACCGTACCCAGCATGGCCTTCGCCGCACCCATGGTAGGTAACTTTAGAACAGACGCAGTTAAAAAGAAAAGTCCCAGAGCTAAAAACAGCCCGAATAAAAATAACAAGCCTTCCATAGCTACCTCCTGTATTCAATGGGACGGGTCAGTTTCACTACAAAGCCAGCGGATATAAAAATAGCCGCCGCAGTGGCAGCCAGAATACACTGTCCCAGTACCGTATGCATCAGTACATCATACCAGTCCTGATTCAGCAGATACATAAGAGGAATATTGCCTACTACAAACACAACCATGATCATAAACTCTTTTCTTGGTTCTGCAATCATGTATTCCAGTTCTGCGTTCACATTCCGCATATCTGACAGCTTTGATACGATGGGCGGCAGTGTAGTCTTTAAACTCCGGTCATGCTGGCAGTCACTGACCGCATCGCACCACTCCCGAAACACCTCATTATCAATCCTTCCCCGCAAAATCCGAAGGGCGGCCTGAACATCCGGATTTACCATTTTAATCTGGATAAGAAAATCCTGAAATACTCTGGACACTGGAGGATTTAAATATGCTATATTCTCCTCCACCGCCGTCACAATATCTTCTGTCCTCAGATATGCTGTGGTAATGACCGAAAGCGCCGTTTCCAGTTCTGCAGACACATCCCTTTTATAATGATTGGCAGTCAGTTTCACATACCAGAATGGTAGAAATAAAAAACCCACTGCCATCACCGGAGCAAGGAAAAAATTTCCCAACAAAATAGCAATGGATCCCCCAGCGCAAAACAGTGCCAGAGCAACTGCGCAGATGATGGAAAACCGGTTCCCCCTGCCCGTCATTTGAAGGATGTTCTGTGCTTCCTCCAGTTCCCTGCGCAAAATCCCTGATTTTTTTCTTCCTGATGATTCCCTGATGTCTTCCCGCAGACTTCGTTTTGGATTCAATAGAAATCCAAACAGGCTGTCCGTAAACTCCACTGGCTTCATTCCCAGCAGTAAAAATACACCCACGATCATTCCCGCACACGCCAATAGCTGAATCGCCGTCATTCATTCTCCTCCCCTCTATCCTTTTTTACATTCAAAAGTCCTGCCAGCGTTTCCTGCGGCATTCCATTCTCCATCAGCCGTCTTGCCAGACTGTCCGAGATTGGGTTGATTTGTCTATGGTGCCCCACAATTACAAACTTTCCATCCTCCACCCTGTTTTCCGTAATCTGATATTGAAACAGCGGACGGTATCGTCTGGTTCCATCTGCCAGAATCTCACACTCCATGATTTCCATTAAACGGCGTTCCTTGTTTTCCAGCTGTTTGCAGAAAGCGATGATCGGATAGGCTTCCGTTACAAATCCCATCAAAGTCTCATCACTCATATCCACAGCACGTTTACACAGGGAAACCATGCGGCGGTAAGTTGCCTCACAACTCATGGAGTGGATGGTTGTCACAACCGCAACACCGGTTCTGGCAGCCTCCTGTGCCGCATTCGCTTCTGGTCCACGCATTTCTCCTACCACAATAATGTCCGGATTAAAGCGTAGCGCCATATCAAGGAGTGCAATCTGATCTACTCTCTGCCTCTCATTCTCGCTGTCACGGGTCAAGGTATGAATCACGGAATTGACTACCCTCCCATCCTTTCTGCGTACCAGCGCCAGCTCCCTTGAACCATTCTCAATACTGTAAATACGCTTACCGTCCGGAATTGTGGTCAGAAGCCAGCCTAACAGGGTGGTTTTTCCGGAGCTTGTGGCTCCCGCCACACACACAGAGATTCCATACCGGATGCACTCCGATAAAAAATCCAGCATCTGACTGGTTGCCGTTCCTCCCTTTATAAAGTCCTGTTTCTTCATGCTCTGGGGATTCACAATTCGGATCGAGGCTGCCACCCCGACATCCTCATCAACAAGAGGTGTCTTCAGTACAGCAATACGGATATTTTTACTTAAATGTCCCAGAACGCTTGGACTCGCATCATCCAGCACCATTCCAGACACATGCAACATACGCCGAATGACATTGATGGCATGTTCGGGGCTTTCAAAATGCTCTTTCAATTTTTCTGTCACTCCACCAGAATACTGGACCTCCACATCATCCCAGGCATTTAATAGTGATAGGTAATCCTTTGAAGTTATCTCCGGATTTTCCCCCACTCCACACCGTGCATGAAACTTTCATTTCACACGGCGTTCCATCAATATTTACTTATTCTCACTAATCTCACAATTTCCAACTAAACGTCTCAAGTTATTCAGCTTCACGAAGTCTATTGATTTTCGTTTCAACAATTCAAGGTATTTTTCAATGGTTTCTACTTCTTTTGTATGAATCAGCTTATGCACTGCTCCAGTAACAAACACCAGATTTTTATATGCATCTGTGCCTCCCTCCGAACGCATGGTTTTATGATGTACTTCCATATCTGATATTTTCAGTTTTTCTCCTGTAATAAAACACCTTCCACGTTGTCCAACGTAAAGTGATATCCGGTTATCATTGTATTCCAGACTTTGGTTCTGAACAGGATTCTTCATGATATATTGCAATGTATCATAACTGAAATTTTGCAGATATTTATGGATTTTCTCCCTGCCGTTCACCGTGTAATTGCATATATCCTGCGAAAAACATACCGGTGGAGTTGTCTGCACGTAATGGATTGGATAAAGTGCCACCCGCTGTATAAATAGGGGCTTTACCTTACACTTTCCATAAAAGCGTTCATATGCCCTGCTTTTATTACCTCGTTTACTTCGTATACATTTCGTTCTGCAATAAAGGCTCTTATTGACATGAAAAGCGATTTCTGCAAAGTCTTTACTGATATGACTGGCTATCTTATAATACCCATGCAACCCCAGTACAGTAGCATTAAACTGCTGTACCCGTGCACCGATAGCATCATGTTGTAATACTTTGATTTTCTGTTTTAATTCTTTCTTGCATTTTTCTTTGCTTTTCTTTGTCATGTGGGATTTGACCACATATTTCTGACCTTTCTTCCAAAGCTTCAACTTAAATCCTAAAAATTCAGAATATCGTTTTCTTAGATTTACTATCTTGGACTTTTCCGGGCTGATTTCTAAGCCCAGTCTTTCTTCAAGCCACTGTTTTGTGGCTGCAAACATCTTTTCGGCAGTTTTTCTATCTTTACAGAGTAACTTAAAATCATCGGCATATCTGACGATAAATACTTCTTTTAAATTACCCCTTCTCAACAACTCATATTTTCTTGTCGGATTTTTATATGAGTGGTGGGTTTTATGGTTCTCCCACTGGCTTGCAATCCACCAGTCTAACTCATTAAGAACGACATTAGATAATAATGGACTGAGAATTCCGCCTTGCGGGACCCCTTTTTGTGGAACCCCTATTCCTTTAATTTCAGTCTTTAGCATCTTGGATATAATACATAACAATTGTTTATCCTGAATCCCCAGGCTCCATAACTGTTTCATGAGTTTCCCATGATTGACATTATCGAAAAATCCTTTAATATCAATATCTACTACATACTGAAAGTTATGCCGGTTGGTCAGTGCCAACACTCTGGCAATGGCATGATGAGTGCTCCGATTCGGACGGAAGCCATAACTATGTTTATAAAATTTGGCTTCACAAATCGGCTCAAGAACCTGCTTAATACATTGTTGTATCAGCCGGTCTTCCATGGTCGGAATCCCCAGTGGTCGTACTTTCCCATTATCTTTTGGAATTTCTACCCTACGAACTGGCATTGGTTGAAAATTTGACATTCTATTTCGCACATATGAGATTAACCTCTCCGGATTGTCTTTTCCAATATCCAGAATCGTAGTAGCATTGACTCCCTTGGTCTTACTGCCTTTATTCTTTTTGATGTTACGATATGCAAGCAATATATTTTCTCTGCTTACAATCAGGTCATATAGATTTGTAAATCTCCGATTTTCTTTTGCTTTGGAATACAGTTCATCATAAATCGCCTGAGTATCATAATACTCATTGTTTCTCAATCGCTGTTTCTTCCTTGATTTTCTAGTTGCCATAAGTCGGCTTTCACTTCCTTAATTGCGGAAATCCTGCCTCTCTTAGTCATACTCGAACCTTATGCAGTTTCATAACTGTTTGTAAGTTGTGTTTTACTGTAAATACTGACTTGTGGCTATCCCTCCACCGCTTATTATCACGGCTTCATCGGTACTGTGCCACTACTTTCATCAACATAAAAGCAGGTTATACAAAATGTTTTCCCTGCTAACGCTTCATAGGGATTAAGCCCTCCACGTTGCTGACTTACCACGTTCCGATAATCCTATCTTTACATATATACCCTTAGGTTCCTTCTTTAAGCCTGTCTGCTTTGACACCGCCTGTAACGGTGTAAGGAGTTTCATATCAACAAGTTTTACTAATCCTCACAGACCTTGCATTCTGCAAGCACAGCCGTTAGACTGTTTAGAGATTTAGACCCGTACACTCAAAGGTTCGCCGTCTACTGCCTTTTTACAGTAGAATTCTAACCATAGGTATTTTATAGACCCCGCCCTATCACTCCCAGCCACCTCTGGCTTGGTTTTGCTGTATCCTTTTTGACCTTAGCAAGTGCATACAGGCGACTTCAGCGAGCTTTATGACAATCTTGTGCTTAATCACAATCATGCCATTCGCAGTTTTAGGCAGGCGTTTCAAGGCGTTCCCCTATCATTCCACCTATCGGATTATCAGTTCTCCTAAACCGAACTTTGTTACATTCTTACGTTTAGTGCCTAACCTTTTCAGCTAGGAACGTGTCGCACCATCGATCTCCTCGATTCCTTCCCCGTAGATGTACTTTGTGAGAAAACCGAACTCTGCCATTTCTGAATAAATCGCATCAATCAGCTCATCCGTGGTTTTTCCCGGTACTTGTATACGGTTATCCTGAATATACTTCCCGGCAAATCGGCGGATCTGTGCTTTTATTTCTTCGTTTCCATCTCCGGTTACCAGATTACTGTATTCTTTGGAAAGATACGCCTGTATCTCCTGCAGCACGGACTGAAAGTCACGCCCTTCATCCTCCGATGCAAAAAACAGGTCATGGGTACGGAGAGAACGACCTCCCGTTTTTTGAGTACACAAAGGAGCCTCTATGTCCTCCTCTTCTGACCAGATATCCTCCTTTCCATGCATCTGTCCTTCACAAGCCTGTTCCGACAGGCTATCATTTTGGAAGTTTTCTTCTATCCCCTCCCCTCCATCCAAGCCATCCAAAGAAGCCTCCGTTTCCATGATCTCCTCCGTAAGATGTCCAGAATCCTGTCGTGTTTCTTCCCGAACAGCTTCGGGAAAACCCGCAGAAAACGCGGCTTTGCTGCGTCTTTCCCCTAACATCCGAACACCTCCTTTGTGATTGCTTCCATGTTTTTTCTAAACCCCTTACTGTCCTTTAGCACCAGTTCTTTCAGAAGGTTTCCTTCCAGAACCTGTGCCTTTACTTCCTCGGAATGAGGGATCTGGAATGCCACATTGCCGAGCACCCGTTCAATGTGTTCGCTGGCCTCATTGGGATATACATTGCTGGCCACTTTATACTGCTTTTCTGCATCCCACTGACTGTCCTTAAGAAGCGGAAGCTGACTGGAAAGATAACTGATGGATTTCAGATCACAGTTTACCAGCCGCAGCACTGCATCCGCCTCCATCAAGGCAATGGCCGAAAGAATGTCATTGGCAATACAGCTTCCACAATCAACGATGATATAGGGAGCGATCTTTCTCAAACACTGCAGTAATTCCTCTGCCTGTGTCCGCTCGTAAGGTGGATATGTGTATTCATTTTCCCCCTTCCTCATTCCAAGGATCGTTAGATGGCGTATTTTTTTATGAGTAATACAGTTATGGCGTACCAACGATTCCGACACATGGGTTGCTGCCAGAACACTCCCCAGAGAATGCTCCTCTTCCAGGTCTCCAGGAGGACAGATACAGGGAAGCATCGGTGTATTCATATCACACAGAAGGAGAGCCACATCCTTCTTCTGCATGGCAAGACGCGCCGCCAGCTTCACTGCTGTCGTGGTTTTACCAGATCCAGGACTTCCCCAGACTGCCAGCATTTGATTCTCATTTTCCGGTTCCCAGTCAGGAGAGCTGTCCCCGGCTCCCCTGCTGAAAATACTGTTTTTCAGAAAATTCAAGGCTTACTCCACCTCGCTTTCCTCTGTTTCGCCCTGTTCGGACTCCTCCTGCTCCTCTGCTTTGGTTTCCTCTGGCTCCTTATCAGAGTGATCCGGCGCCTCGTTTTCTTCCGCTTCTCCTTCCATATCTTCTGGAGGATACAGTTCCGTTAATATCTGGTTTTGCGCTTCCAAAAACTGCCCTGCACTCTTTTCATCCCCACGATACACCAAAGACAAATGCAGTTTTCCATCTGCCTCCAGCTCTGCCAGAATCATTGACTGCTCTGGCGTTACCAGCAAGGTAACGGTTCCAGGCAGCTCACGATCCGCTCCATCTTCCAGTTCTTCTCCCGTATTTGCGTCATATCCGCTGTTTGCAGTCACAGCAATGACCTCCACATACTGAAGCTCCGCAGGAATTACCGTTTTTCCCTGCTTTCTATAATCTGGAGCTATAACTGACACAATATCGCCGCTCTTTAGCTTTCCGGACAATCCATTGGCAAATGCCTTAACCGTAACAGAGATTGCCTGCTTTTCTCCTGTCAGATGATAGAGATAGGCATTTTCTGCCTCCGGCTCTTCTGCAATCTTGGATGTCAGGATGTAATCTCCTGGCGCCAAATCTGCAGATGCAAATGCCCCAACCACAGTATCCGAATGTTTTACTACATCATCTGGCAGGTTATAACTACCAACCTCTATGGTCTTTACCATGTCAGAAGTAATTTCTTCTCCCACTGAAATTGGTTTTACTACACGTACAATTTCCGTCTTTTCACTCATAGCCTTATTAAACAATGGTGTAACTGCAAAGCAGATGATTAAAGACAGCACGATGCAAAGCACACCAAGTACAGTCCTGTTTTTCAAAAATCGCATTTCATCTCCTCCAACTCTTTTCCTTATTTTGGTTCCTTTTTAACCAGTGTTCCACTGACTGCTGTCTACCTATTTTCTGTTGTGGTATATGATGGCCGCAATCATTGTAAGCGGCACTGCAACACAAACCATGATCCATAATTTCTTCTTCATATCATCCATCCTCCTAATCTCATACAATAAACGGCTGCCGCTCCTCCTGCCAGAAACGGTCCCACAGGAAATGCTTCTTTATCTCGTTTTCCCTTGAACCGATTCCACAGGCAGACCATACAACCATACATCACAAATCCTGTCAGTCCTAAACAGGAAGCAGTCAGGCTTGCAGGAAGTCCCAGTACCAAGCCGGTTGCTCCTGCCAGCTTGATATCACCGCCGCCAATTCCACCTTCCCTCTTGCAAAATAATGCAACTATGAGGTATGGCACTGCCCCTAAAGCTCCAAACAGCTGTCTGGGTGCAAAGTTCAGAAAGGAAAGCAGGGCAATCCCTGCCTGGAATCGGTCCGGAATAATCCGGTACCGAAGATCCCAGGCAGAAACCGCAATAAGCAGCGAGAAAAAAAACACTGCCTGTACTGCCTGAAGCAGCGATATCCTGATCTCCATATCAACCGCTATAATCAAACATTTCCTGCACCCTGCGTACCAGTGTAGGAAGTACGGTATCATTAAACAGTGCATAAAGACCTGCCAGAAGCAGTGCTCCCAGCACAACTGCGATCAGGATCTTAATGGCTGTGTCCACATATCCCTCACCAGATGTATCCTGAAGCTTGTTTTTTACGTTCCACATATGCATAACCATTGCATTTCGATAATTTACCAGCTGTCTTTTAATATTCTTCATTTGATCTCCTCCATTGATTTTCTGTTTTTGTTCTCTGTACCCCTTAAATCAGACCATGTTCTGCCCTGGATTTTGAGGGGGTGCTGTCTGTAAGGTAGATGCCTGTGCCATGGACAGTGCCTCTCCATACGCTCCCAATACCGCTTGTTTCAGCTCGTTGCGGAATTCCTCCGTCACAGGAAAACAGATATCCTTGTATCCATCCTGTGTTTTCCGACTGGGCATAGACATAAAAAGCCCATCCTTACCTCCCTCGACGATTTTGATTCCCCGGACGGCAAAACACCCGGCGATTGTGGCGGATGCATAGGCTCTGATCCCGCCCTGTACTCCTGGTGGATACATAGATGTAATCCGAACGTCTAAATCTGGCATACTGATTCTTCCTCCTTTGTTTTTTTCTGCTCATAAACCGTTCCTTTCTGGATCTATTTCAGTCAAACAGGCAGCCAAAACTGCCTGCTAAAACTGCATGGTGTGTATGAATTCCTCCGCCGGTTGCGACTCTGTAAAATCAATTCTCTTAAAGTCATAGCGATCCACATAAAAAAAGGAACTCCCTGTTTCATCATAGAGTTCCAGCACATCACTAATGGATAGCCCATGACCTGTATAACCGGACGGCGGATGATACCGGAATTTATCATAGAGTTCTTCCAGGTCATTGGTGTCAGATGCCCCTTCATAGACTTTGATATAAAAATCCGGCTTGGGGGAGCCATATTGCTGCTCCATCTGGGAAAGTGCAAGGAACTTCATATGCACATCCACATCTCCTCTCAGTTGCCAGATGCGTACATCTTTTAACCCCTTTGCCGATTCCATATCTTCCTGACTATTTGCCAACCGGTCGTAGATCCCGTCCTGCCACTGAATTTTTTGGATATTCCTCTGCTTACGCAGGAAGCTTTCTAATGCTTCATTCTGAAACATGGGATCCACTACTGCACATCCTTCCGTCACACGACCTACCCGGTTCCCATAATACCGGATCACTCCATTTTCAATCTGAATCTGCTTCATTTCCCTTCCCTCATTTCTAAATCATCTCCATCCCCCCGTCCTTCTGTGCCTGTTGAAACTGTTCCAGACTCTGCACATCAGGAAAGATCATCCTTCCCTCTAACATTTCCAGTACGGCAAAATCATCCCTGTCGCAGATCAAAATCCGATACTGGTAGTCCTTCTGCATCATTACATAGCTCCATACTTCCTCTGGATTTGCCAGCCATACCCCTGACGCATAGCGTCCATCCGGCAGAAAACTGTATCCAGAATATTCTGGGGAATGTCCATGTAAATCCAGCGCCCCAAATGGACGGATCTGGGAGAGCTGGAGCCGTTCCTTTTCCCCCAACAGTTCTGGTAGCAGCACACCAACCACATCCCTGTTCCAGCAGTGCCATGCCTCCCCAGTAGATAAAGAAACCAAATGGGCAATGGAATGTCTGGGATTTTCTGTTTTCTGGATATTCGTACAGAAAAAAAGCTGCCCCGTGTAATGCTCTGGTAATACCTTTGAGGGAAGAACCACCACCCGGTTCTGGATAGATATCTCCTTTTCTGTCTGCATACAATCCTTTTCTGTGAATTCCTGCATGATCTTACCCCTCCTTTTTCTGCAGCAGTCTACTCAGTTCTCCGATCAGATCCAGTCGGAGACTATCTGGCATAAACTGAAATGCAGTACGGACATATGCCTCCACTGCCTCCGGAGACTGATCTCCCACCTCGATAACCTCTACCTTCCGGACTGTAATTTTTCCACCCGCCATTCCCAGACAAACAATATCCCCATACTCCAGCTTTGCCGCTTCCCTCATAGATTTTGGAATCAAGACACGTCCCTTTCCATCCACTAAACGATACATCGGTTTACTCATCTGGTCCTTTTCTCCTTTCCCATCAATGCCTCCACTTCATTGGGTTCAATCCCCAGCTCATCGAACACCTTCAGATAGGGTTTGCAAACCGTCTGTACCGGAGCCTCAATACCAATCAGAATCACTCCGGGGACTGTTTCTATCATCAAATCACAATCAAGCGGAATCCCAGCCGTCAGTAACAGTTCACTAGGCACAGAAAGGACACCGTTTTCCTTTTTTTGCACCATTGTTTTTCTCTTGTTTTCTGTTCTCATAGCACCTCTCTTTCCGGACAGATTTCTTCCCGGATTTCGTAATGATCCGTTTCTCCATCTCCCCACATTCCAAATAGATCCAGCTGTCTTGGTTTTAACCGCTCCCTCTCACCAGGATCATAATTGGTAATAATGACCTCTGGAAACTCACAACCTTCCTCATACCTCTGAGCCAGGTTATTGATGCGCGTAACGGCTGTAATAAAATATCCTGCATACAGTTCCCGGATGAAATCGCAGTCATTGTAGCTGACCATCCACTTCCCCCTGCTCCCTGTCAGAGTGTCTCGGAGCCGTTTGTGATCCTCTTTTCGGAATACCACTGCATAATGACCTTCCGTCTCATAATAGGGCGGATCGCAATAAAAAAAGGCACTATCCCGGTCATACTGCCGAATCAGTGCCTCAAAGTCTTTATTTTCTATTACAGTATCTGCCAGCCTGCGAGATGCCTGCCAAATGGTGTCAAAGCAGTTCCGCACATCAAACGGACGGCAACTATAGGATGTACAACCACTTCCATAGCTGTACCGGATCAATTTAAAAAATGCAGCCGCCCGTTTTACATCAGTTACCTCTGCATTTTCCAGCAGGATTTTTTTCACTTCCTCATAATCCGGCGGCAGCAAATACTTCTCTGCAAGTTCCAACTCCTCAATTAAAAATCGGGTATCCGGTTCCTGCTTTTCAATAAATTTACGGATTACTGTAAATTCATCCCTACTGTTTAACGGAAGAAATCCGAGTTCCTTAAGGAATGCCCCCGTGCGGTTCTTAACACAATAAAACAGGTTTGCCAGATTTGAGTTATAGTCATTATAAACCTCCATACACCGGTCATCTGGTGGTTTTCCAAACAGTACCCAACCACCTCCGCCAAACACTTCAATGTAACGATCAAAGTTTGCCGGAAACATTGTGTAAATCAGGCTGCGGAGTGCTTTCTTTCCGCCAACCCATGAAATAAAACTGTTGATTCTGCATCCCTCCTAACATCCACAATACTCATGAAACATATAACTGAGTCCTACGCAAATACCGGTGACATCCCAGGTTCAAAATCCAGCTCCTCTGCCTGTTCTACTGCTTTTTCCAGTCTTTGGGCCTCCCTATCAAATCGGTAAACAAAATTCCCCAGCCTTTCCTGTGGATTCACGGCTTCCGCATTTACTGCCTCTACCATCGCATTCAATTCTCTTACGCTCATATTCTCTGTTTCTTTTAGAATAATCGTTTCATGAATCGATGACGGAATCACGATTAAATCTGATCCCAGCTTTTCTGCAATAAGAGACATTACTTCTTCATCACACATATAAACCGCCCCATTAACCTGATTTGAATTCGTCAGAACATACATCATTGCATTGGGATCCACATCCTCTAAATGTTCCAAACTACCGGCCTTGACATCTCCCGGTTCGTCAAAATACATTTTTGCCAGCATATCCTGTAAATCCAAAAAACAAGGAGGATTGCTCTGCTTCATGTTTTCCCAGGCATCCTGCTTTAATTGCTCCTCGCTGACTCCCAGCCACTTCAGCCTGTCATAATTGATAATGGCACTTCCGTCCTTTTCTCCGTCCACCAACACATGAAATCCATAAACCAGTGCCAGATCCTCACGTATTTCATGAGGACAATCTGCAAGAAAATCAACATTTTCCTGTGCATTTCGGACATAGACGGTCAACCCCTTCTTTATGGTTTCATAATCCCATTCTTTACTGGAAATGCCATCTATGGTTATTGCCGTTTCCTGACACTTCTGATAATCCCGAGCGATGTTCTGCCACACATCTTCAAGCTTCTTTCCGTTCTCAAGCTCCTGATAATAGGATTCCAGATATAAAAGTGGAACGGATGTGTAGCTTGGGCTACCTGACAGATATACTCCCTGTAATTTGATATTGTTATTTTTTAAAACCTCTCTGATTTCCACTTTTCTCTCCTGAAAAGATTCCGGAAAAAATCGTTTTAAATTCTTTTCTGTTAACTGTAAAAACTCCTCATAGGTCATTTTCTATTCTCCTCTACACCTTATTCATACCGTTTTCCATCTTATAAACAGTCAGACGAGTACCTTCCTTCATACTATTCAAAAAATACAGCTCTCCTTCCATGTTACTAAACTATCGAAAGATATAAAATTCTCTATCATAATGCTTCAAAAAAAATCCCTCCTTTCTGAATGTCGGGTTCCTGCTCTTCTCCTTTCAATCCTTCCTCTGTGGTCAGAAAGAATTCATCTCCACTGTTCCAAAAGCTAACATACAGTTCCCCTTCTGGAATTTTGATTCCCCGCTGTTCAAAGCCCTCTCCCCACCCATCACTTTCCTGGCCTTCCCAGTACTCTTTTACTGCTTCAATCTCTCTTTCAGAAAGCTGATTATGACTTTCTACTTCCAGAACTCCCCATAACTCCCCATGCCAGACTTCCACGGTAGGCTTCATACTATAAATCTTTTCTTCTAATTCTGGAATATCCAAGTAGACCGCCAGTCCTCTGTCTCCTTCTTCCAGAAGGTACTCCTTTGCAATCTGTTCCAGAATTTCCGTCTCATAGCTGCACAACTCAGATGGAAATAACTCCTCACTGCATTCCTCCAACTCTCCCCAGTCATCCTTTGCATACATGATAGCTGTCAAAGGGCTAAAAAGCCGAAGCACAGAACGCTCCGTTGTTTTTTCACTGCTACTGTCCAATTCTGCTCCTGTCAATCCTTCTTTCCTCCTCTCGTAAAACTCTGATTCCATGCCTACGAATCACACAGGCCGTCATAATCCATTCAAATATTCTATCACTGACCAGCTCTGGATCTGTAAGTTCTGATAAACGGACATGCCTACTTCCCTGATATAGATCCCTTGCCATATGAAACAAAACATAGCCATCTAAATCGACGCCATGGATATGGATTTTGGAAAAATGAATTTCCTCCTGGTCAATTGCCGCTAAAGCTCTGCTACACAAAAATCGATCTGCGGAAAGAAGATAGACTGCCGAACAGGTCGCTGCTTCTCCAATGGCTCTGCTACACTTCTCTCCCATAGCCAAAAACCGTTCTCTATGACCATTTTCAAAAAATCGCGGGTTTCCTCTCCCTGTCAGACGGCACACGCGGCTTACAAAGGTGCTGACAGCCACTTCCTCTGCCAACACCTCCAGAAGCTCATAAAACGGGACATAATCGGTAACAAGGCGTTCACATGGGCTTCTCTGATTCTCCAAACAATCAGAAAGGTGACTGATAACCATTCCGCTCCTTCTTGGACAAAATCCTGGTATATGCTGCATTTCCTTTTCCAGCCCAGCATAACGTGTATCACTCATAAATCGAATCATTGTATTCTTCCTCCTTTACATTTTCATCCGTTTTTAAGCACAAAAAAGACAATCACACTTTGATAAATAAAGCATGATTGCCTTTTACTTTTAACTTAATAGTTCTTAAAAAATGGAGGCAAAAAACATTAATTTTGCCTCCATTCAGGCTGTAGACAACTAGCCTCCTAAGGGGGCGGTTGTCTTTTTCTTTTCTCTGCATATATTAAATGGTATAATTAAATTAATTACAAAAGAAAAGGCAGGTGCCAGGCAATGATGGGGAAAAAGGATTATTCCGAGCGTTCTCAAATGGAAATCGTCAGTTTAGAGGAACTAGTTCCTAAAAATCATCTTGTTCGTAAGATAGAGGATGCAATGGATTTTAGTTTCATCTATGATGAAGTAAAAGAGTTATATAGTGACTTTGGCCGTGAAAGTATTGATCCCGTTGTCCTGGTAAAAATCGCAATGCTGCAGTACATTTTTGGCATCCCTTCCATGCGTCAGGCAATCCGGGAAATTGAAGTAAATATTGCTTATCGCTGGTTTCTGGGTTATGGAATGTACGAATCGATTCCTCACTTTTCTACTTACGGAAAGAACTATTCCAGACGTTTTGAAGGAACTGGATTATTCGAGAAAATATTTGTCCGCGTACTTGCGGAAGTCGACGCCTGCGGATTTTTAGATATGGAACAAGTATTTATTGATGGAACCCACATCAAGGCAAATGCTAATTCCCATAAATACGAAGAGCAGGTCTTTTTGAAGGAGGCACGACATTACGAAAAAGAGTTGCAGGAAGAAATCAAAAAAGATCGGGAAGCTCACGGTAAAAAGCCACACAAGGAAAAAGAAGTACTTCCAGAAGAAGGAAAAAGAAAAGTCAGTACGACCGACCCAGACAGCGGTTGGTTTCATAAAGGAGAGCATAAGCAGGTGTTTGCGTATTCTGCCAATACCTGTTGTGACAAAAATAATTATATTCTGGACTTCACAGTCACTGCTGGAAATGTTCATGACAGTACCTCTTTCTGGGAACTCTATAAACGGATGAAGATAATTGAAGGTGCAACCTATTACGTACTGGATGCCGGATATAAGATACCAGCCATTGCCAGACAGTTAATCGAGGATAAGAAAATACCGGTCATGCCTTACAAACGTCCAATGACCAAAAAAGGGTTTTTTAAGAAATATGAGTATGTTTATGATGAATATTATGATTGCTACTTATGCCCAAATCATCAGGTATTGACTTATCGAACAACAAATCGAGAGGGATACCGTGAATACAAAAGTGACGGCAAGAAATGTAAAGACTGCCCATATCAAAGTCAGTGTACCGGAAGCAAAGATCATGTAAAAGTAATTACAAGGCATGTCTGGGAAAACTATATGGAGCAGGTAGAAGAGATCCGTCACACCAAAGGAATAAAAGAAATCTATCAGCAGAGAAAGCAGACAATTGAACGAGTCTTTGCCGATGCAAAAGAAAAGCATGGAATGCGTTATACGCAATACCGAGGGATAGCCAAGATAAAAATGGAGCTAAACCTCCTGTTTGCGTGCATGAATTTAAAGAAAATGGCGATATGGAAATGGCGGAAAAAATGGGGAGCGAAATACAACTCCCTTAATACATTATTTTATAGAAAGATGGTTTTCATAATTAGAGATATTACAGCAAAATGGTTTCAGGGTATAGCCCCTGAAACCATTTTGTCTACAGTCTGAATGGAGGCAAAAAACATTAATTTTGCCTCCATTTTATATAATAATTATTTTTTTATTGAAAATCTTAATGCCAACTCTGATATATACTCCAAAGTTTTTAATATATTAGGATATACTGGACAAACACTTAAACTCTCAACTACAATAATTGATCCGAGCAAAAATATAATCCATAGACTTAAATATATTTTTTCGGATTTACGAATTGAGCTTTTCATTTTTTCTAACATTTCATCATTACCAAATATTTCTGATAAATCTTCATCTGTTAATATGTCTTTGTAATTAAGTTTAAGTTGTTCATAACTGTCCCATACTTTTTTGATTTCATAACGTGATTGACAGTAACATATTATTAAATATACAAAAGAACCCAGTAAAACACATTCTACTATAATAGTAATTTCTTTTGTAAAAAGATTATCTAATGGCTGATTTGACACTATATTAGCCAAAATCACAGTAAACAAAAATCCAAATATAGCAATGATATTTGACTTAAATTTATCTAATAATCCAGTCGCATATTCTCCTGTTCTTGAAACGGTATCGCTTATAAATTCCGCAACTTTATTCTTTAGTTCTAAATACGCCTTTACATTTTCTTTTAAATAAAGGTTATAATTAGACTGTATTGAAGCCATAACTTTTTCATCGATTTCCGTTATGGAAACGTACTTACAATGCAAACTAATTACGTTTCTAACAATGATTGCTTTATCAATTGGATTCCCATCTGTATAAATCCAATTGTAAATACTGTACAAGATCTTGTTATCTGGTAGCTCACTTATATTACAACAATATTCCATTGTACGTTGACCATTTATTATACCTTTAAGTTGACTATTACTTATTGTGGATGATGTTGCAATAAAACTGATAGATAATAAAACCATAATTTTTTGAAATACTTCTCTTAATGGGTTGTTTTCGTAATCAATCGTAATTTTAAAATCATCCGGCAGCACCTCAAAAATGTCAAAATTATAAAAGTATGAAACCTCCCTGCACTCCTCCATTCTTCTTTTTCTGTTAAATTCAGTATTTACCATACCATTTCCATTGGGTACAAAAAACATAGTTTTAGTTGCAAACATTGCAACGGGACTATATACGTCAAACACTAAATAATTTGATGACTGTTTTAATAAATTAGAGAATGCAATCATAACCTCTTCTAAAGACAAAGAAAGTATATCTTTAACAAATTCATCAAATGCATAAATAGAAAAATGATTATTAACCACTTCCTTATCAATCTTTACTTTAACATTTATGATTTCATCTTCTAATGTGTCGTTAATAAACCCCTTATAATCCTCTTCATTACCTAATGAAAAATCATAAACCTGTTCTGTTTCATCTTGCAAAACTATTTTTATTTTATCTCTTTGTGAAACGGAATTTATGATATCCAAAAAATACCCATACTCTGGAGCATTTTTAACCTCAAATTTAAAGGAGGCTTCATATACTTTCATTCTTTCTGAAACGACACTATCTATTATTGTTGCTGCCTGAATCAACTCTGTAAGCATAATCCCCCTCCTCTTGTTTTATTTATTTGAAAATCTTCTAAATGTCAAATCATTATCTGTTTTTATTTGTATATATCTATTTCCATCATTATCTCTATATGCTTTTATAGTTTCATCAAAATCGTCTATAGCATCCGTTATTCTTAACTGTACACCGTGGCAAACATCATAAACCTTTCTAATACGGGCATTTATAACTGATGGTACCGTGTTAAACTGCTTATCAAATTTGTATTTCTCTGGTAATTCCCGTATCTTTTCTAATACTTTTTCCATTTTATCTTGTTCCAATTCCGTTGGTTTATAGTTTTCCAATGTACTTTGAATCATAGTGTCATAATCAATATAATCATTAGACTTAAAATATGTAATCATTGTATTTCTAAGCAGTGTGTGATCTCTTGGTGCAATACCTTTTACATTTCTATTTAATGTACTATCTATTGCACGAAATGCTTTATCTGTATTTACTTCGTCACTTACAACTTGATCTAATTCTAAAAAATTATCATACCAATACTTTGCAATATTATTAGAATATACTTTTGCTGAAAAATTAGTTGCATTGGGATCGTCAATTCTAAAAGTACAGGACTTCCAAAGTTTAGTTTTATCTTTTGAAAATCCGGATTTAAAGCTAAAATCTTCATCGTCTACAAAATCGGTATGTTCCACCTTAGCCAGCAAATATATATGCTCATCCATCTCTTCATCGTACATAAGAGCTTGTATTAAACTACCTTTTTGTACATTTGTATTCATATGTGCCACGGAAGTTTGTGCTTCTTGCTCTTTTAATAACAGTCTTTTAGCTATAAAATCCATTTTATCTGTTACAAAATTGGCATCTATCTGATTTTTTACTATATCTAAAATACAGCTTATTACTTCTGTATTAGCTGACCGTGTATGATATTCTCTAATAGAGGAATTATCATTTATATAAGTAATCAATGTTCTCACATAGTCAGAAAATGTTTCTGGCGTATCCCGTACATAAACAACATTATTCTCATAATCAATGATTCTTATTGTTTGAAAAACAATTTCCATCTTTAGCCCTCCTGCCAATACTTTTTTCAATTATACCACATATTGGAAGCAACTTGGACAAAAAATTGCCTTTTTTATACCATCTGCACTTTCATGTTTTATTTTGGGCCCATTCTTCCACTATTGGGATAAGACATTGCCAACTTAAATCTACAGTATGAATAAAAATTCCATATATTAGCTCGAATTGGATACTCTTTTCTGTATTCAAATTCCATCTGGTACTTTATGCTATGTCTGGTACACCACCAATGAATATCTTTCATTTTCATAGAATTACCAGCACTTATATGTTCTCCTAGCATTTTAATCTTATAATTATCTGTCTCTGTTTTAGCAAATAAATAAAACCATACATTAAAATATCTAATTATGTATACCTCACAATCTCCATTGTACATCATACACACTCCTGTCTATACAGTAATATATTTTCCACTTTTCTACAATATCCACATAATGTATACTGTAGTCTATGGGGTAAATATTTCCACAATGATTAGTATTACTTCCACTGTACCCATTCCGTCTTCTTCTGTCAGAAACTGTCGAAATGATTTTAATTTGTTGTTTCCCA
The DNA here is from genome assembly GCA_003584705.1 of Lachnospiraceae bacterium GAM79. Lineage (GTDB taxonomy): Bacteria > Bacillota > Clostridia > Lachnospirales > Lachnospiraceae > Acetatifactor > Acetatifactor acetigignens. The sequence goes on along the minus strand of AP018536.1, from coordinate 284,409 downwards.
TAACCATACCTTCCTTTTCTTATATTCCCGCATTCGAAAATGCAGGCACCATGATCATTACCATTACTACCACCAGCAGCATCACCATAGGCAGGAGCAGTTTTGTCGCCGCTTCCTCACTGAGTTTTCTGGCATTCTGTATCCGCAGTTCTTCCGCCTGGACAGACTCTTCCTTTAATTGCTGTAAAAGCGTAGAACTGCCCTTTTTCAGATTTTGCGTCAGGAATGTGCTTAAACGGACATATTCCCTGACTCCTGTCCTTTTCCCAAAGTTCTCATATGCTGCCCCTTCCGGCACTCCCATATGTATCTCCCGGGTTGCTATCAGCATTTCCTCGTAAGCTTCCCGGCAACGTCCCCCTCGTTTTCTTTCCTTCTCGTAATCTTCTGCAACCCGGCAAAACGCAGACCGGACCGTCAATCCCGCTTCCAGATACAGTGTCAGCTTTTGCAGGATTTCCGGATAACTTCTACGTTCCTCCCGCTTTTTCTTCTCCACCAGATCATGCAGGTCTTTGTCCTGGAAGAAAAAGACTGCCGCCGCCAACAACAGAGCCCCCGCCAGAATCTTCCATCCAGTCTCCGGAATATCTTCTTCCCAGGAAATTTTTCTGCCCTCAATTTCTGTGGGCAGCTGGATTTTTTCACTTTCCGGATCTTCCTCCTGCGCCCGCTGCAGTAATTCCGACAACTTGCTTTTCTCTCTTTCCTGTGGGGTCTCATTCCTTTTTACAACTGTTACCTTAACCGTTGTCTCTCTGACAAATTCCCCGTATTGTATCTCCGCTCTCAACAATACAGGCACATCCTCCTGCCCGGGATGTATCTGTCCATTCTCTTCAACAGCTTCCGTAGAATTGCTTTTCCAGTTCACCAGAAACGGGTATCCTTCATACGTTTCCGATAAATCCAGATTCTCTCTGATCTCATCGGGAGAATCATTTTTCTCCAGGATCAACTGAGGCAGTTCTCTCCCAAACTGCTCGTACAAATTCTCCAATTCGCTTTGGCTATACTTGCGAGGCATCACTTCCATCTGGAAAGAATATCTCTCGCCGTCCTCCATCTGTCCGGTGATGCTGTATTCCCGACTGCCCTCTTCCCCAGATCCCCGATACACCCATTGATTCTGCAGGATATGTCTTTCCCGACTGCTGTAATGCATTGTAATGGCAAGCATTATCCCAGCGATCAGTATGACTGCAGAAAGTGTCAGCTTTGTCACATAATAGTCTGTCACACACTCCTGCGGATTTTCTCCCGGGTGCATACGATTCAGATCCGCTTGCACCTTATCTCTTCCAGGTATCGGAATTCTCCACAAATGTAGCTTTTTATAGCAGACCATCATCACCTTATAGAAAAAACGCAGGATGCCTTTCTTACCTATCATCTCTTTCTACAGTTCCTCCTCGATCCGATCCAGTATCTTCTCACCCAGCAGATATGCTCCTGCATAGACTGCAAGGCAGAGTGTCATCACTATGATACCCATTCCATTATGGTAGAGCGTTCCAAAATATCCCGGATAAGCGGCTGCGATATAGAGAGAAATTCCAAACGGCATGATCTCCATCACGTTCTGTTCCAGTCTTCTCCCCTGTAACATGGTCAGCATCTCCTGCATGGTTTCCACTTTATTACTGATCACCTCTGCTGTAGTCCGTATGATCTGCGTGACATTTCCACCGCCTCTCTTGGCAATGTTCAAAATAGCGGAAAATTGCTCAATTTCCTCAATGCCACTCCGGTCTGCCAGATCACTGATCAACTCTTCCAGCGTGATATTCAGTATCATTCCTCTGCGGATCAGTTCCAGTTCCCGGTACATGGCGGAATGCTCACCATACAACATTCGTATATCCTCCCGGCTTTCCAGAAAAGCATTTTCCAACGCATATCCGCTTCTCAGAGAATTTGCCACAGACAAGATGCATTCCTTGAATTGCATGGTCAGTTCCTGTCTGTTCTTCCGACACTGTCTGTTGACGCACCTGCGAAAATAGAGAATCCCCAGAGGGAACAATAACGGAACCGCCCAGATAGAGCGATAGAAAAACCAGGCAAAAAATATAACTACCCCTGATGTCTGTGCCAACAGCCGTATGCAATCTCCCCGCTTCTGAAAAACCTTATGATAATCCTGCTGCCTTAAGCTTTCCTTCATGAAGTAATTCTCCTTTTCTCCGCAGCCTGCCGACCACTTTTCCTTCACTGTTTTCCCCCAGCTCTTCAAACTGATACAAAGGATTCAGGCGTATTTCTCCATTCTCACAACCTACTACCTCCGTGATCTCCAGGACACGTCTACTCTTATCACGGATCCGCCCCAGATGTACAATAACATCCACTCCCGAGGCGATCTGGTTGCGAATAGCCATCAGCGGAAGATCCATTCCCATCAGGACCATATTTTCCAGTCTTGCCAGCATATCCGTGGCACTGTTGGCATGCCCGGTGGACATACTCCCATCATGGCCGGTGTTCATGCATTGCAGCATATCGATAGCCTCCGGTCCCCGGACCTCTCCTACAATAATCCGGTCCGGCCGCATCCGCAGAGACGAACGGATCAGTTCCCGGATTCCGATTTCTCTGCATCCTTCGGTATTGCCGTTACGAGTCTCTAAACGAACCAGATTCGGAAGACCCTGCAACTGTAGTTCCGCACTGTCTTCTATGGTGATCACCCGCTCTTCCGCCGAAATATAGCCGGACAGAACATTTAGGAATGTTGTCTTGCCGCTTCCCGTTCCTCCACTGACAAAAATGTTGTAGCCCGCCTTCACCAGTGTCTCCAGGAACTGGGCTGCCTCCAGCGAAATGGTTTCCAGACCGATCAGCTTCTGCATGGTGACAGGCTTGTCCGGGAATCTCCGGATCGTGACGATCGGGCCATTCAGAGCAATGGGATTCATGACAATATTTACTCTGGAACCATTATTCAACCGGGCATCTACGATGGGTGACGCTTCATTGACCACGCGATTACACCCCGCCACAATCTGCTGAATGACATCCTGTAATTTTTCCACGGAATCAAAGGCTCGATCCAATTCCCGCAGTTGTCCATCCTGTTCTACAAAAATGTGATCCATGCCGTTGATCATGATCTCTGTAACAGAGCTGTCCTCCACAAAAATCTGCAGAATATCCAGTCTTCTCAGGGAATCAAACAATTCCTTACGCAGACGTCTCCGCAATTCTACCGGGCATAACTCCAGACTTTCCTGCTCCATCAGTACTTCATCGATCGTATCCTCCACTTCTTCATCCGTATAATCTCTTCCATAATCCAGTCTTTCCTGTACCATCTGACGAAGTTTTCTTCTCTGCTCTAAATAATCCATTTGTCCTTCTCCTATTCTACTCTTCCAATGTCTCTATTTCTTTTCTCACATAATCTGCCAGTTCCCCTCTGGTATACTGTTCCATTTCCACGGGAAGTCGCTGAAAGTATGGCAAATTCAGCTTTCTGGTCTTCCCCTTTACTTCCTCTTTCTCGCATAGTGACAATAGCTGTTCATATTGATCCAGTTTACACTGTGACATCTTGTCCTCTCTGGTCAACGTAAATACTTTGATACACATCTGCAGAACATCCAACAGCCCCTGTATGCTTTCACTCAGATCCAGAATGACATATTCGTATTTCCCCAGCTCCTCGATCCTCTGGAACAGACTTCTCCATTCTTCCCAGGTGATCCCCAACAGGTTCTGTCCGTTCCGCATGGGTGGAATATAATCCAGATTGCCTTTTCTCTGAATGACCGTCTGCATGCGAAGAGGAAATTTTCCTTCATCTCCTGCTAAAAAATAGAGCAGATCTGCCAGATCCCGATTCTGTCTCTCCGGAAGCAATTCTATGATCCCCACATAATGTTCGAAATTCAGATACAGCGTGGGATGTTTTTCTGCCATCAGCTGTGCGAAAGTCAATGCGAACGTACTTTGAAGGCATCTGTGAACCGGAGAGTACATTCCGATAAAACGGGTCTTATATTCCGCACATAACAGCGGCATCCGTATCCCCGTCGTCTCTACATACAACGCCAACAGTTCCTTCCACACCTGTCCCGCTTCCTGATATTTGTTAATATTGGGAAACTGATGAAAGCGGAGAGTTCCGCTCTCATTTAAAATTGCCTGACATGTCGGCTGTAATGTGTTCAATGCCTCCTCACAGGAGGATTCCGCCACCACCAGCATTGTTACCTCCCCGCTTTTCTCTCCCGCCAACAGTTCTTCCGCTCTGGTATAAGTATGGATCTGCCAGGGCAATTCCTTTTGCCTCTTCAGGTATTCTGAAAAAAGCCGCGCGTATTCTTCCTCCCGGTCATACAGAACCAGAACCGGTTCCTTTTGTTCCATCAATACATTCCTCCCATATACATCAATGCACTGCAGAACACCGGTCCCGCCATGCAAATCCCTGCTCCGGCACCTTCCCGTTCTCCGGCAAAATAAAGTTTCCATCTTCCACACCGGAATACGTCCCATAAGTACTCTCCCAAATAGTACAAACGGTCTTTCATATTGCGTTCCAGATACATTTTGAAAAGTGCAATTACTGCTGCAATCATGAGCGCGAAAAACAGAAAATAAAGTACTTTATTCCAGGGAAAAAAACCGGCACAGACTCCCAACATCTTAACATCACCGGCTCCTATGGCTCCGATCCAAAAAACAAAATAAAGTAATATCGTTGTCAGTAATGCACTTGCCAGATATTCCAAAACGCCTTTGTGCCCGCCGCTGATCAACCGATACCCCAGGCCTGCAAACATGCAGCATACGATCAGCCAATTGGGTATCCTGTGCGTTTTGTAATCAAAACAGCAAGCTATTGCCAAAAGTATACATAATACCCCAAATATCTCATCTCCTTCTCCTGATTTCACATTATTTTCCTGCGTATAGTCCTGTCGTCACCTTCCTCCCAACTATTCAAAATCAGTCTTCTGGTAATGCGGGATGAATCTATCCCAAAATAGAAATTCTAAAAGATCTTATAAGATGCTCTGAACAACCATCGCGATTGGTTGTAAGATGAATTATAAATGCTCACTTTCCGTCTGGCAATACCTTTTTCGTAAAAAGATAAACTTTAGTACATTTTAACAAACAGAATTATTTTTCATATTTTCAGTCATCATGAAATACGCTATTTTACACGCTTTCCGCATGTCAAAACACCTTTTTATAATATTTCATAAATACTTAGCCCGTACAGCATCACAATGCCCGGAATTCCAAGGATTCCCGTTGTCAAAATACTTACTGCATTGATTCCAACCACTGTAGTAAATCCAAGGAAAGTCACACCCATATTAATAAAATAAATGGAAATGATTCCCATAATGCCCCGCAATGCAAAATTGAGGAGCCACTCTGCCTTTTTCCCCAAAAAGCTTATGAGCAGCAATAATGCCGCCACTGCTATCAGCCATAATAAATTTTCCGGATGTTCCACTGTTGTTCTCGCATTCCCGACAATTCTTTATCCTAATCTATTCCTCTTTCCGTGTAAAAATGTCTTCCGTTTTCCTCCATGTCAGGTATATTTTTCCTTTTTTGTTCCTATACTGTTAGCAGAAAGGACGGTTAATGTTATGAAAATCTTTTTTAGTCAGGCAGATGCCTCCCCGGAAATCATTGAAGAGGATTTCTCTCCCATAGATCTGAAAGAATCCATAAGAAAAACCCGCCAGGCGTTGGAAATCGCCTATGCGGGTTTCGATAATGCTTTGGAAAGTGATCTCATTGACAGTTATATTTATGAAATCAATGCGTTACAAAAAAGGTATCAGCATCTCACAGAGCTGGCCGCTCTGCAGCCGGCGGATCAGGAAAAAAATCTATACCAACATTCCCCGATTCGTGCCCTGGTCAGCCATGTTTTCGGTTAACTGGTTCCTGCCGTAAGTCAGTCCGGCATATACTGTCTGAGAATTGTTCATCACCGGGCCGGAAGTATCCTGATCCTGGATCTGCCTGTACGCATCGCAGAGAGGTGCGATCACTTTGCGAATCTCTTCCAATATTGTGCGGTCTCTGCGGACTTCACATACAGCAAGTCTGCGAAGGCAGAACAGGTACAGTCTGGAAAGCTCTCCTGCCGGGCTGTATTCTCTGTGCAGAGAGTTCAGGAGCTCTTTGATACATCCCCTGGCTCTATGAACAGCTTCCGCCAGTCCGGCATCATCTGCTGCCTGCTCTCCGTCTGCCAGATATTGTAAGGTCATTTCATACAGGATCACGATCAACTGCGTGGAATTCGCCTGTGTGATCCGAAGTGTAAATTGTTGTTTGCATTCTTTTGTCATTCTGCCATGTCCTCTTATTCAGAACTTTCCTACTGTAACAACTGCAGTACCTGAGACGGTCTCTCGTTGGCCTGTGCCAGCATGGAGGTTCCTGCCTGTGCCAAGATCTGATAAGTCGTATAAGAAGTCATTTCTTCCGCCATATCTACATCCATGATACGGGAATATGCGGAAGTCATATTTTCGCTGGTAATATCCAGACTGTTGATCGTAGATTCCAGACGGTTCTGGAATGCACCCAGTCTGCCTCGAACGGAAGATACATATTTGATGGCGCCGTCTACGCGATCAATGGCATCGTCCGCACCTTCTGCAGTACTGACATCAACATTCTCGATTCCCATATTCTGTAAAGAAACCGCAGGAATATTTACTTCCAGCACCTGATGTTCATTAGCTCCGATCTGTAAGCGCATAGCGCCGATACCTGTGGCATTGATCTTCAGATCCTGAACCGTTGTTCCTGTCTGTGCTCCATTCAAAGTTCCGCTCACATCAAGGCGCATCTCAAATCCGTTTTCTCCGGTGATGGTCAAAAGATCATCCTTCAGTTCAGTCTTCAGTGTCTTCGCATCCGGGAAACCATCTCCGAACGTCACATCTCCGTCCAGCACAATATTGCCGTCCGCATCCTTTGTCAGCGGTATAGACTTTATGGTATATTCTTTTACCGGCACGTCGGTAGAATAGTAGTTCACCTTAACTTCCTGCTTGTTGGTATATCCCTTCAGATCGTACTCCCCATTCAGCAGTTTCTGTCCGTTGAACTCTGTTACGTCAGAAATTCTGGTGATTTCCTCTTTCAGTTGCTTTACTTCATCCTGTACGGTATCTCGGTCATCATCCGTCATTATACCGTTGGCAGCCTTGACGGAGAGCTCATTGATTCGCTGCAGCATCTCACTGATCTCGGTCATGGCGCCATCTGCAATCTCGATAATGGATACGCCGTCGCTAGCATTCTGGTTTGCCACGGACAGGCCCTCGATCTGGGCATTCATACGTTTGGACATTGCCAGTCCTGCCGGATTATCCTTTGCATGATTGATCTTTAATCCGGAAGAAAGTCTCTCTAATGATTTGGACAGCAGGTCATCATTGGTAGATAAGGCATTGTTGGATAACATTGCCGATACATTGTAATTAATTCTCATGTGTTGTTACTCCTTACTTTCCGCTGCTGTCTGCGACAGCCTGCAGGAATCCTTTTGCCAGGCGGTACAGTTGCGCCGCATCTGCCCGGCTCTCTATTGTTTCTGCATTTTGCGTCTCACCGGCAGCCATCCTTGTCATATCCCGGGAGCTGACAACAGAAAGCTTTTCCGCTTTCCAGTCTGCAGAGGTATCTGTCTGAATCCATTCAAGGAATATATCGGAGGTCTTTTCCAGTTTCGTAACCTCTTCCGGGGTATTTCCTACGAGATAACCTTCGATGTGTTCTCCGTTGACCTGTAAATGCGCTTCCAACTGTTCGTCTCCCGCATCTACCCGGATATCCACAGCCGAGGTCTCTCCGGCTCCCTGCTGTAGGGTAAGATGCACTCCTGCCAGCTGGTCTCCCAGATACATCGGCAGGAAATACTCCTGCCTGTTCTGAAGATTTCCTGCAAGGCGCAGCTGTTTGTGTACCAGTTGTAACTGTTTCACATCCAGATGGCTCTCTGCCTGTTCCAGACTGATCGTCTCTGTCTCCTGTAAAGCATCCTGAAGCATGGTCCGGTAATCATCTGCAAAATTCGGCTGATCCAGCTGTTCCCACAATCCGGAGGCTTCTGTTCCGGCAGGCTCCCCTCCGGTTGCCGCCACAGGTATTTCTTTCTCTTTGTTGTATTTCTTACGATAGCGTTGCAGGTCGCTGAACAGTTCCGCCGGATCCTCCAGCAGAGCCTGAGCTGCCAGCAGGTTAGAAGTACTGGTATTTACCTCTCCCCTTTCCAACATTTGTGCTGCTCCCGGTTCGGTCTCTACCGCTTCCCGCATCTGCTGCAGACATTCCTGATAATATGCGTCTCTGCTCTCAGCGTCTTCTGACACATCTGTCAATATTTCTTTTGCCATCCCTACAGAAATCTGCTCTGAAATATTGTTCTCCGATAAACGTACTTCCTGTGTCAGTCCGGTATCATCCGACACTTTCCAGTCCATATGGGAGGTTCTTCTGCTCCTGGAAGCTGCCAGGAGTGTGGAAAATTGCAATTCTGCGCCGATATTTACCACCGCGCCTACTGCGGCACCATCTTCTCTCTCAATCTGGTGTACCATACGATAGATACCGATATAAGCTTTCCGCTCATTCTCCGTGATATCTTTCTTTTGTTCCAGCTGATACAGGAAACGGCTGTAGTCCTCCGCCTCTTCCTCATAACTCTGAGGATTTTCGGCAAAATAGGACTCCAGTTCCCCAAAAGTCTTCTCCAACGGATTTACGCCGTCCCGGATCATCTGTAATACATTCTTCGGTGTCAGTTTCTCAATCACTGCAGTGACCTGTTTGTCTGCTTCTTTGACTCTCTCGATATTTTCTGCAGTAATCTCCATCCGGTTATACGCGAGGATGCGGACCGCCCGCTGGTTCTCCAGTGTTTTATCCAATGACATATCTGTCAGAATGTCATCTACATTGGAAAATGCCTTGCGGATGCTGTCCCCCAGATCTCTTCTGGGGGCTGTCATCAGTGTCTCATAACGTTCATTTGCTTCTGTATAGGCCGTCTGCAACGCCTTACCTTCGCTGTGAAATTCTGCCACGGTCTCCTGAGAAACTTTCTGTTCCAGGCTATAGGGTCCCAACACGCTGACCGGCAGTCCCGGCAGTTCGTTTGTCACCTGTACGGTCTGTGTATAGGTCTCATATTTTGCCACGGCATCCGCATCGTTGGGGAAATACTTATCCGCAACTTCTGCCTCCGCTCTACGCAGTGCTTCGATCAGCTGCTCCATAGGGGCCGTATCAATGGAAAAATCACTCTGTAAGAGTTTCACATTCACTTCCGCTGTCATGCGCAGCCGGATCTCTTCCAGTTGTTTTCTGGCCGCCAGATTCTCCGCCGTGACATCCCATTTTGCATCCGAGAACCAGTCCTGTACCATTTCTGTGGCTTTCTCGTATATATTTTCCTGCCGTGCCAGATTCGCATGAACAGGGGATTTCCCCTCCGCGAGTGCCGATGCCGCTGCCTGTGCAAAAGCATCCTCACTGACGGGATAGTCAATCGTATCCAGTTCTGCCAGCTGCTGCAGGGTATCCGTTGTCAGTGGCAAACCTGCTCCCACCAGCCACTGCGCTTTCTGGCGATTCTCATCATTGACCGGCAGGCCGGCATCCGTGATCACCTTATCCATCTGGTCCTGCAATTCCTGCGGTACGGTATTCTGCTGTACTTTCGCACCGCTGTTCTCTGCCACATACAAGTTCCAGATCTCCGGCTCCAATCCATTATCTACAAGATACCCGACCTCGCCTTCCTGGGGCTGCTGCAGAGAAGATGCCAGCTCCCAGGCGGTTTTTAATTCATCTACATTTTCAGGAGTCAGAGGTATATCCGTTGCCCGGAACTGTTCTTCAATACTTTGTGCCAGTGTATCGCTGCCCACAGCTGCCGCCAGGGTGTCCAGATCTATGTCGTCCGTGTATCCGGCAATGTTCTGTCCGGAACGCACCAGTTCTGCTTTGATCCTGTCCACGATGGTAACTGCGGTATCCTGATCCAGTTCTCTGGGGTCAAATCCGTCCTCACAAGCCTTCGCATAATCCTCCTGGGACATAGTATGTGACAGTAGTGTCATGTAATCCTGCTGTAATGCCACATTGGTGTTCCCGGCATCCTGCTGCAGTTCAATCAGGGATTTTCCCTTATTATTCTCTTCATTTCCCACAGGCATTGGGATCTGCCCACTCTCGTATACGGCTCCAAAAGTATTTGCATTCACACTTTTTTTATTGCGCTGTATTTTATCTCTGCCCCAGGTATTTTTCTCCGTCTGGATACTTTCTGTTCTATTTTCTGTATCAGTTACCGTCTGATTCTGAAATGTTATCTTCACGCTTGTCGTCCTTCCTGGTAATAACTCTTGAAATAACTATTCAGAGACTCATTCGCAAAATCGCTCTTTCAGAACTTTCCTTTTGCCCATTGAGGCTATATCGCCCTATAAATATCACTAAATCCTCTTACGAATACAAGCATTCAAAGAGGCCTTAGTGATATTTACATGTCTCTGAATAGTTAAGAAAAAAGATGAGTGCACCTTTTGGTCACACTCATCTTTTATTTCGGTCGTTTCTTATAATTTCTTAACCGGACTTAGAACAGAAATACAGCAGCTCCATAAGGGGGCAGATCAAAGCTGATAGAATAATCCTTGTAATGGTAAGGTTTTTTCTCTGCCATGATCTCTGCGGGAATCTCATTGCCCCAGCCGCCAAAACGTTCCTCATCACTGTTGAGCAGCAGCTTATATTTCTTCTTTTTCGGCACGGGTACGGTATAATTCTCCCATTTCATCGGAGTCATATTCAATACAAACAGCAGATTGTTTTTGCCGCTGGAACCTTTTCTCACGAAACAATAGGTGCTGTGTTCTGCATCATCCGCATTCATCCACTCGAAACCGTCCCAGGTATTGTCGATCTCATACATTGCAGGATACTTGCGGTACAGTTCCAACAGTTCCTTTACATAGGTATGTACGCCCTGATTCAGCTTCTCGCCTAACAGATACCAGTCCAGTTCGCGCTCTTCACTCCACTCACGCTCCTGTCCGAAATCCTGTCCCATGAACAGCAGCTTTTTGCCGGAATGTCCGAACATGTAGGTATAGCCCACACGCAGATTTGCGTATTTATCCGCAGTATAACCTGGCATCTTATTTACCATGGAACACTTCAGATGTACCACTTCGTCATGAGACAGGGGCAGAATGTAGTTCTCACTGTCATTGTAGCTCATGGCAAAGGTCATAGCGTAATGATTGCCCTTACGATACAAAGGATCCAGCTTCATGTATTCACAGAAATCATGCATCCAGCCCATATTCCATTTAAAGGAGAAGCCTAATCCCTCGCCTCCGATATCGCTGGTCACATTCGGCCACGCCGTGGATTCCTCGGCAATTGTCACAAATCCGGGATACGTTCCACGGATGACAGAATTCAGATGGTGGAAGAACTCAATGGCCTCCAGATTCTTGTTGCCACCGAATTTATTCGGCAGCCACTCACCTTCTTTTTTACCATAATCCAGATATAGCATGGATGCCACCGCATCTACACGGATGCCGTCCACATGGAACTCTCTGAGCCAGAACAAGGCATTGGCTACCAGGAAGTTCTTTACTTCATTTTTGCCGTAATTGAAGATTTTGGTTCCCCATTCGGGATGCTCTCCCAGACGGGGATCGGGATGTTCAAAAATGCACTGACCGTCAAATTCAGCCAAGCCATGGGCATCAGTTGCAAAATGCGCAGGTACCCAGTCCAGAATCACGCCGACTCCGGCCTTGTGCAGTTCGTTGATCAGGTACATGAAATCTTTCGGCGTTCCGTAACGGGAGGTCGGTGCATAGTAGCCGGTCACCTGATATCCCCAGGAACCGTCAAACGGATGCTCTGCAATACCCATCAGTTCTACATGGGTATACTTCATCTCCTTCAGATATTCTATGATCCGGTCCGCAAACTCCCGGTAATTGTAGAATCCTTCGGCGGTACCGTTGTTAGGATGCTTCATAAAAGAACCAATATGGCATTCGTAGATCGCCATAGGCTCTTTATTCATATCCTTTTTGTCCCGGGCTTCCATCCACTTGGAATCTCTCCAGTCAAAGCCTGTAATATCGGTGACGATAGATGCCGTACCCGGCCGGTACTCCGCATAATTGGCAAAAGGATCTGCTTTGTAGAGCTTTCTGCCATCCCTTGCATAGATCAGGAACTTATACATCGTTCCCTCTTCCACGCCGGGAATGAACAGCCCCCAGATACCGCCTTCTCCCAGCTTCTGCATGGGATGGGATTCCTCATTCCATTCATTGAATGTGCCAATGACATTCACCTGTGCTGCATTTGGTGCCCATACTCCGAAATAGACTCCCTGCACGCCGTCTTCCACCGACAGATGTGCACCCAGTTTTTTGTAAATATCATAATGGGTCCCCTGGGCAAAAAGATACTGATCTGCTTCGGAAATAAATACCTTCTCCTTCGTCATGACCGCGCCTCCCGCTATACAAAGTCTTTCTCGGTGAGGATGATCATATCCTCATCGTCATATCTCTTGGCAAACAGGACATCGAAGAAATGCTTCAATGTCTTTTTATTTGCATGAGCGATCGCTTCATCCACGATCTGCTTTACATCCACTACCGTAACCACATGATCTATCGTCTGCATATCTTCGATTCTGGTATGTAACGCCAGCTCTCCGAGTTCGTCAATAGAGTATTCCATCTCCCGTGCATACTGTTTGCCGAATGCCACCAGCGTGTTATTGCTGAGGGCTTCCACATCCATTCGTGCGGTAAAGCACTCTCTCAATTTTTCATGTTTCTCGAGGAATTTATCAATATCCCTCTTCGTATCTTCCAGAATAATTACGATTCCCTGACTCTCCTGCTGCAATGCCTTGTGAAGTACATTTGCCGTAGCATCGTTCATTTCGGATGCCTTGCAAATGATCAGCGCGCCGTTTTTCAGCTTGGATAAGGTATCTGCAGTATCCTTTTTATTCAATGCATGTCCAGAGATCTTTGCCACTTTTCCGGAGAAATTGCTGTCGGTTGCCTGAATTTCGCGAACCATGTTCTTCGCCAGAGATAAGGTATCCATACCCTCTTCTCCAGTGATGATCACGTTGCCGGTGTAGGCTGCCAGACTGATATTATCAATGGCCTTGACTAACTGCTCTCTGGCAGATCTGCTCTGGATAAAGGGTGCGTACAGTTCTCTCTCTTCTCTGGTAAGCGCACGAACCTTTGCTTTGTCTCGCTCTACTGCGGGGCGCTCCGGCTGTTCCGGTGCTTCCCCGGCTTCCGGCGTTTCCTCAGCCGTCAGTTCTATCTCTTCCCTGGCTGTTTCCTCATCTACCGATTCTACTGCTTCCGCCGTGGGCTCCTCTACAGACTCGTCATCCATTGCTCCTTCCGGTTCTGCCTGTTCCTCGTCTACGATTTCTTCCTGCTCATAGATTTCTGCTTCCGGTTCCGCAGATTCCTCAAATTCTTCTGCTTCCGGCTCATATGCAGGTTCTTCCGCGAGTTCTTCTACAGTATCCTCTTCCGGAAGCTCTTCTACAGGCTCTTGTTCCGCTTCCTCTGCAGGAGCAGCCTCCGTCAGTTCTTCCACGGGTTCCTCTGTGGCAGGCTCTTCCGTGATCTCTTCCAGCTCTTCTACCTCATCGGTATCTGTTGTATCTTCTGCCACGGTATCTGCCGTGTCCGCAGCTTTTTCTTTTTCCAGTTTTTCCAGCAATCCGTCTCTTACCGCCTGTTCAAACTCCGTGAACATGGCTCCGGTCTGCTGTAATACATGTTGGCGAACCTCTTCTTCTCTCTTCTCCAGGTTCTCCTTCTTCTTGCGTTCCCACTCTGCCAGAATATCCTCGATATTCATCTGGCCGGTGATCTGTTTCTCAATGCTCTCTGCCTCCGGCATTACCAGGCTGATCTGACCGTCGGATTCCTGTGCCAGCACATCGGCCAGTTCCTTGGGTGGCTCTACGGGAGCTTCCGGTACTTTCTGTGTTTCCGGTTCCTTCACGATTTCCTGTACTTCCGGTGTCTTCTGTACTTCGGATAGCTCCGGTACTACATCGGTTCTTCTTGCAACAACAGGCTCTTCCGGCAGAATCTCTTCCGTCTCTACCTGGGGCACCTGTGATAGATCGCCGATTTCTCCGGTCTCCCCAAAGAATACTTCCGAGCTCTCCATCTGCTCCGTCTCCGGCTCCAGATCGTCTTCACTGACATCTGCAATCTCCGGATAGTCCAGAGACTCCGTATCGGAATCCCCAGGATCGATCATGGGTGCCACGATAGAACGGGTAATGGAATCCGAAGTCTCCTTCGCATGATCCTCGCTCAGTACCTCCCGCAGGCCTGCTGCCAGTTCTGCCTGTAGATTGATCGTATTATATTGTCCCACATCCATGGTCTTCACATGAATGTCGAAATCATCTTCCGCCGGCTGCGCGGGTGCCTGTTGGGGCTGCACCGGTTCATAGACTCTGGTGTCATCAATCACCTGATCATAAGCCCCCTCCTGCACATTGTCCGGATTGGAATCGTAACTTCCATCCTGTGCATAGCCCTGGTTCGGGTCATAACTTCCGTCTTGTGCATAGCCCTGGTTCGGGTCATAACTTCCGCCCTGTGCATAGCCCTGATTCGGGTCGTAACTTCCGTCTTGTGCATAGCCCTGATTCGGATCATAAGTTTCGTTCTGTCCATAACCGGGATCCTGCGCATAATTCTGAGAATACTGCTGCGTACCGGGCGCGTCAAAACGATGATCGTATTTTTCCTGCTGTTCCGGTGTTAGCGGCTGATGGAGCATTTTCAGCTCCATTGCCTTGATAACGTATTTGCCCTCGCCAAACCAAAGGATCAGCTCATCACATTCCTCTACACATCTGGCAGCAAGTCCTACTCTATGATATAAATAAGCCAACTCATATGCCCATTTTTCTCTGTAATCTCTCTTTTTCAGTTCTTCCAGAACAGCAATGCGCTCTTCCAGACTGACATCCTGCGCCTCATATAATTTGTACTGCAAAATATATCTGCCGGGATCCTTGGGCGCTACCTGCACAAACTCTTTGTAATACTCGATAGCCTGTACATACTCTTCCATTTTAATGGAAAGTTCGCACAGAGAATAGCAGATCGTCCTTCCTCCCGGACGGCGTTCATATGCCAGAAGCAGCATATCTCTGGCATCCTCGTATCTTCGATTGATCTTGTAAAGGTCACTGATGGTGCACAGCATCATAACACTTTTGACTCTGCGCCAGTCAATGGTATCCGCAATCTCCGCAGCCTGCGCATACTCCCCACGGCTGATCAGGTCTTTGATTTCTTCCGCTCTTAATTTATATTCACTCTTATCCAAGGTATTTCGCTCCCTTAACCTTTTCTTATCCTAAGCTTCTCATTTCCCCGGGTATACTACCCCACTTTTTTCTTATTCAGTGTACCATAGTACCCATTGATATGTCAAAATCAAACTGGGCAAAATGTATGGAAATCTCCCCTTCGGAATACTACCCACGAAAGTGGGATGACTTCTTGGGCTTTTGACGTTTTTTCGCCTGTCGGATTGCTTCTTTGCGTCGGTTACGAAGGTCCTGATCCACCGAACGATACCGGGATCTGGAACGATTTCTTCTGCGGTTAAATCTCCAGGTCAGGCGGGTACTGCGGTGGGCAAAATGATAATTCTTGAAAAACGCACGTAATAACAGTGCAAGGAAGATCAATACCGCAATTCCCACGATACAGAAAAATACTTTTACCACATTAATGAAAATAACCGCAGGACCACCGGAAGTGCTGTTTTCCTCCTCCGGAGATGTCTCCTGTGCAACCGTTGGAATTCCACCATTGTTTCCGGTGTTATCTCCTGCTGTTTCGGTTGTCTCTGTATTGTCTGCCTCTGTGGTCGTTGTGCCTGACTGCGTTTCATCGGTTGCACCGCTTTCCTCTGCAGACTCCGTGGTCTCTGCCGTATTTTCCCGGAAGACACTACTGCCCTTTTCCGCTGCCGTAAAGTCCAGGGATGCCGTTCCCAGTACCACATCATTGTAAGTATAAGTGATCACAGCCACCTGTCCTGGTTCTGTATTATCATAGGAAATACTGGACACCGCATCCTGAAAGGTGATGGTGTTCGGCAAAGTGATGCTGTCCGTCTGGTTCAGTTCCAGAATCGGTTTGGAGTTGCCGAAAATATCATTCCCACTGTAAAAAGATCCTGCATTCTCGATATTATACTTGGTCTCTGTCTGAGAAATGTTCACTCTCTGAAAATTGCTGAAACCATAATCAAACAGAGCGATTGTATCTTCATAGTAATTCGGATTTTCGTCTTTCATGACCACACAGATCAGCTTCATGCCGTCTTTTTCCGCACAGGACACCAGTGTACTGCGGGCAACATCGGTGTAACCGGTCTTACAGCCTACCAGATACGGATATGCATATTTACCGCCGGGGATCAGTTCCATCTTGTTGACTTCCATAATATCATCCGGCTGGCGTTCCGACGGCAAAATGTGCAGCATATGTGTCATTGTCATTTTACACAGCGCTTCGTTGGCAAAAAAAGCTCTTCCGATCATCGCCAGGTCATAGGCACTGGTGTAATGATCCTCATTGGGAAGTCCGTTGGGATTGACGAAATTGGAATCAACACACCCCAGTTCCTTGGCTCTTTCATTCATGATCGGTGCAAA
This sequence comes from Lachnospiraceae bacterium GAM79, assembly GCA_003584705.1. Classification (GTDB taxonomy): domain Bacteria; phylum Bacillota; class Clostridia; order Lachnospirales; family Lachnospiraceae; genus Acetatifactor; species Acetatifactor acetigignens. The sequence continues at coordinate 267,635 of AP018536.1, read as the reverse complement.
GTCCTGCCAGGTCGTTCCGGAAATATGCTCTGCTACCGCGAAAGAAACTTCATTGGCGGAGCGGATCAGAATGGCATTCAGACATTCCTCCATGGTCAGCTGCTCGCCGGGGTCAATAGCGATATGGTTGCTTCCGGGATCAATATCGTGTACCGCATCATAGGAGAAATCCACGATCTCATCCATGCTGCAGCGCTCGGATGCGATCAATGTTGTCAGAATTTTGGTGGTACTGGCAGGGTATTCCTGCTGATGGATATTTTTGGCATAAAGGATCGCTCCGGTATCCGCATCCATCAAAATGGCGGATTCTGCGCTGACTACCGGTCCCGTAGGCCAGTTTGCCACTTCATTGGACTGAATGGCCAGTGCCTGATTGCGGGCGATGTTCTCTTCTTTGATCGTTGCAGCAGAGACACTAAGCCCCTGAGATGCAAAAAGGCAGAGAGCGCTGATTCCCATCACTGCCCTGGTTAAAAAACTTCTATATGAAAAATGCCTGAAAAACTGCATGTATAAATCCTTCCTGATATCTTCAAAATAAAATGGTGTATGATAATGCGCATTCTTTATCATACACCATTTTACCTAAAAACCAAAGTCTTATCTCTATTTTTTAATTCTTTTTAAGACCTTCTGCGAACGCTGTCATTCTCTATACGGAATACCGTAAATGTTCCTGTCCGTCGAAGTCTTTCCACACAAAATTTTTGCCTTCCCAGATCATGTATCCGTGCCAGCTTTCTTCCTTGGGAATCGACACGGACCCCGGATTCATGCAGATATACTGCTCTGTCTCATGAACAACGCATTTCGGCACATGAGTATGACCGTGCAATAAAATATCTCCGGAATGCAATGGCGGCAGTTTCTGCTCATTATAGATATGTCCATGGGTGGCATAGATTGCCTGCGTCCCTTCCGCAAGTACACAATAATCACTCAGCACCGGAAATTCCAGAACCATCTGATCCACCTCCGTATCGCAATTACCGCGTACACAGTAGATATCATTTTTCCGCTCGTTCAATAAAGCGATCACTTCCTTAGGCGCATAATCTCTGGGCAGATCATTTCTGGGGCCGTGGTATAAAATATCCCCCAGTAAAAGCAGCCTGTCGGCCCCTTCCTCCGTATATGCTTCCAACAGTTTTCGACAGTAATATGCCGATCCGTGAATATCCGATGCAATCATCCATTTCATAAATTTTCTCCTCCTACTGCCAGTATAATCCCCCGGCCTGTGACTTGACAAGCTTTCTCAGATAAAGTACATTGACAATACAGATTACTATAAGAAAGGCTGAGATTACCATGAGGTTACGAAATATTACCGGTTCCCGGGAAGTTATTGCGGAAAGTCCCTATGTCGTACCGGAAGATACCCTGGAAGCATGCCCCGGAACCTGGCATGAGATTTTCGGAAACGATCATCCGATCCATATTGAGATCGGTATGGGAAAAGGACGTTTCCTACATACCCTTGCAAAGCAGAATCCGCAGATCAATTATGTGGGAATTGAAAAATATTCCAGCGTATTGCTCCGCGCGATCCAGAAAATGGAAGAGGACGAGCTTCCCAACCTGAAATTCATCCGTATGGATGCAGAAGACATCGATAAGGTATTCGGAAAAGGTGAAGTGGACCGCATTTATCTGAATTTCTCCGATCCCTGGCCCAAGGACCGTCATGCGAAGAGAAGACTTCCTTCGAGACAGTTTCTGGCCCGCTATGATGTGATCCTGAAAAAAGAGGGTACGCTGGAATTCAAGACGGACAACCGCCCGTTGTTTGATTTTGCAGTAGAGGAACTGGAGCCCGCCGGATGGAAAGCGCAGGTGATCACCTACGATCTGCATAACGATGCCGCGCTGATGGAGGGAAACGTCATGACCGAATACGAGGAAAAGTTTTCCTCCGTTGGCAATCCCATCTGCAAATATATTATTTACAGATAAGGCCCCGAATATAGAATCTTATTTTTGAGATACTATCAACAACAGATAACAGAAAGGAAGGATACTTATGGAATATACGTTTACCGTTGCTAATTTTGAGGAAGAAGTTCTGAACTCCCCTCTACCCGTTCTGGTAGATTTCTACGCAGACTGGTGCAATCCCTGCAAGATGATGGCCCCTACCGTGGCAAAGCTGGCAGAAGCTTACGAGGGAAAAGTAAAGGTCGGCAAGATCAATGTGGATGAGAACATGACCATCGCCCAGAAGTACCGCGTGGCAAGCATTCCGAATTTTGTGATCTTCAGAGACGGACAACCCGTGGCCAACTTCGTCGGCGCCATGTCCGAAGCGGACTTCCGTGAGAAGCTGGAGCAGGTGATTCTGTAAAAATCAGTTTTTTAAACCCGGGTACGGTGAGCGGATGCCTCTGCCGTATCCGGGTTTTTGATTTTTTACAGATATTTTCCTGTAATGCTGTCGGCATCTGCCTTGATCTGCTCCAGAGTTCCTACAGCAACGACCCTGCCGCCATCTGCTACGCAGCTGATTTTGCTCATTTATGAGGTGGTGGCTCAAATAATTAAAACAGATCCAGCATATTGTCCAGATAGATTTCTTCTCTGACCTGCAGCTGGTACTCCGGTTTCGTCATATAATACAGTAAAAATTCCAGAACCAGTGCACTGCCCAGTCCTCGGCCCTCGATCTTATAATTGGAAAATCCCATAGACAGATAGATCTTCTGAATATCTCCCACACTGATAAATCCGGGATTTTTCATAACTTTGGAGAAACGATAGCCCTCCTCCGCCCCCGGTGAGGTACAACTAAAATCCGGCTCCTCTCCCAGATTCCTGCGGCTGACGGCTTCGTAGCATTCCTTCCTGTCCTTGCAGCCAAAATAGCAGCACTCATTGCACAAAAACTCCACTTTGTCTTTCTGTGATTCTGTCAGCGTATTTAATTTTTCATAAGCCTTGTTCAGGCGGAAATCCGGTACGACGTAGCGAAAATCTTCTCTGTCTGCTTCCTTTTTTAACGCTTCAAAATCCGTCAGTACTTTTGTGGTGGAGGATACCGGATAAAGCTCCGGATAATGACTTTTCAGATACTGTAACAGCAGCTCCGAGTGGACGATCACGCCGTTCTCCGGGGTTGCATTTTCCGCAAACAGGGCACAGAGTTCATTGCATTTTCTGTCGGAAAGATGTTCTTCGATAAGCTTTGAATTGCTGAAGGTCAGACGTGCTGAGATCCCGTATTCCTGTAACAGTGCCAGCACTTCTCCTGCGTCGTGATCCTCCAGTGAGACCCGGCCGCCTCCCCAGATGCAGTCCGGCGGGGCTCCGTAGATGGAACCGATGTCGCACCAGTCGTAAAAATATTCCCGATGCTCCCGAAACAACGGCAGGAACATTCTGTATAATTCATAGAATTCAAACAGACCGGGAAGATGGTAATGGGCTGTTTGTTTATTCATGTTTTTGCTTCCTCCGTATTATTTTTCATATTCAAAATATTTCAAAAATACCCATTTAGAAAATGTTAAACAGGGATAACCATAGGTATATTATAGCCTATCCAGAAAAATGAGACAATTGAATATAATTAAAATTCCGGCGACCACCTCTCTGGTAATCGCCGGAACCACGTTTATTTATTTTCCCCAGACTTCCTCCGCCACTTCTTTCACAAGTCGGAGTTTTGCCCACTGTTCTTCCTCGGTCAGCTTGTTGCCGATCTCGCAGGAAGCAAATCCGCACTGGGGGCTTAAGTATAATCTTTCCAGTGGAATGTATTTTGCCGCATCATGGATTCTGTCAATGACAACCTGTTTGTCCTCCAGTACGGGAGACTTGGTAGTGATCAGTCCCAGGACGACCTTTTTCTCTCCGGACACCTTAGCCAAAGGTGCGAAACCACCGGATCTCTCATCGTCAAACTCCAGGAAATATGCGTTCACATTCTCTTCACCGAACAGGATATCCGCTACGGAATCATAGGCGCCCTCGCTTGCGTAGGTGGAATGGAAATTGCCGCGGCATACATGAGTGTTGATGATCATATCTTTCGGTGCATTGGCGATCACCTTATCGTTAATATCCTTGTGGGCTTTCTGGAACTCCACAATTCCCTCTCTGGTGGTTCCGTACAGGGTATGACCGATCTTGTCTGCGAACATGCCCCAGGTGCAGTCATCCAGCTGTAAGTTCCGGCATCCTGCCGCATAGAGATCATCGATCACTTTTCCGTAGGCCGCCACGATGTCATTTACCAGTTCCTGCTCATTCGGATAATGCTTCTCTGTGCAGCCTCGGTTAAAGGGCATGGTAAACTGTGCCAGAAACTGGGCGGGAGAAGGTATGGTCTGCTTTGCTACGGTATTTTCATCCTCTAATGCTTTTACAAACCGGAAATGATCTACAAAAGGATGCTCCCCGGTCAGTCCGATCTTGCCTACAATATAGGTATCATCCACCATGGCCGCCTCGCCGTGGAACGGAAGTCCCGTCTTGGTAGGGGTATGGCCGATGCCGTCGAATCCCCACATGAAATCCAGATGCCAGGTGGCTCTGCGGAATTCACCGTCTGTGATCACATGATAGCCCAGCTCTTTGATCTTGCTCACAAGCTCTGTGATGGCTTCATCTTCCACTTTCTTCAGTGCCGCAGCATCGATCTTTCCTTCATTGAACTGTCTTCTTGCTTTCTTCAACTTCTCCGGTCTTAAAAAACTTCCTACGAAATCATAGCGAAAAGGTGTCTGTAAATTGCTCATTGTCATTCTCTCCATTTCTTTGTCGTTTTTTGAATTGTCCTCATTATAAGAGAAATGATGAAATCCGCAAAATACGTAAAAATAAGGGTTGTCCATAGTTTAAAGCTATGGGCAACCCATTCATCCTAAATACTTCTGCAGTGCTTCCAGGTAGGTAGTACCCAGTCTGCTGAGCATTCCTTTTCTGTGTGTGATATAACCGATCCGCATGTCACTCTCATCTGCCAGTGGCACGGCGATAATATCTTTTCCGTTTAATTTTTTATCGATCACGCCGCTGCACACGGTGTAACCGTTCAGGCCGATCAGCAGATTGAACAGTGTCGCTCTGTCCCGCACACGGATATTTTTCCTGCGTTCAAAATCAGAGAAGATTTCCTCTGAAAAATAAAAGGAATTGTGCTCTCCCTGTTCAAAAGACAGGTACGGGTATTCTTCCAGTTCTTCGTTCGTAATTATGCTGTTACCCGCCAGCGGATGTTTTCTGCTGATAAATACATGGGGACTGGCAACAAACAACTGGTGGAATTCCAGATCATGGGATTTCAACAGCTTACTGAGTACCGCTTCATTGAAATCATTCAAAAACAGGATTCCGATCTCGCTGCGCAGACGCGCCACATCTTCTATGATCTCATAGGTCTGTGTCTCCCGCAGGCTGAAATCGTATTCTTCCTGCCCGTACTGTTTGATCAGGTCCACGAATGCGTTGACGGCAAAGGAATAATGCTGGGTGGATACGCAGAACTGTTTTTTGCCCCCGAGATTTCCCTTGTATTTATCCTCAAGGATCGCCGCCTGCTCCAGCACCTGTCTCGCATATCCCAAAAAGTCATCTCCCTCTTTGGAAAGCGTGATCCCCTTGTTGGTCCGGTTGAAAATAACAATATTCATTTCCTTTTCCAACTCGTGGATCGCGTTGGTTAAACTGGGCTGTGAAACATACAGCCTGTTGGCTGCTTCCGTGATGGTGCCGGTCTCTGCTACCGTTATTACATACTTTAATTGCTGAAGTGTCATTCTTTTCCCTATTTTTTATCCTTTTTACTTTCACCGTAAATGGCGACAGCAACGCACAGGATCGCTGCTGCAATCGCCAGCCAGAATGCCAGATCCATATATTGTCACTCCCAAAGTTTTCAAAATCTCTTCCTATGGTTAGCACTCGCTAACCTCCGTGTCAATCATTCTTCCTTTGGGAAACAGGATTTATTCTCAGACAATATCTTTCAGTTCTTCCTCTTCCTGGCGTTTCATTTTCTCGATTTCTTTTTTATCCATACGCTCGATCACACGGGAAAACAACACGGTTCCTACTATAAATGCGATCACTTCCAGCGTGAGGTTGTCTCCGAATATCAACGTTGCCACAAAAAGGATCAACGCACTGATGATCATTCCGGCTTCTATATATTTCAGTTTTTCCCGCCAGCGCTGCATCATAGGATCAGTCCTTCCCTTGCATCCACACCAGTCTCCCTGCGGTTCAGGTAATCAAACGAAATCATCTTATGTTTCACATAGAGCCGCTCGAGTGTCATAATGGGAATCTTGTAAGAATTTCCCCGTTCTTCCCAATATCCCACGCCGTCTTCTCTCTCCTGCTCGATCAGCATGTGAATGTACGGATCTTTGTCGGTGTAGCAGATGTAGAACTTTTTCAGGCTTCCCATAGTAGGCGTGACTGCGATCTCCACATGGCCCGTCCGGTATTTCGCCAGCCACTTGATGGCATATTCGATCTGGGAAAAATCCGTGACGGTCTCCACCTTATCCCCGTAAGTTAAGGTGAATGTGTAGGTCAGAGACTTGTCGATCTTATATTTGGTGTATTTCGTTTTCTCCTTGTGGTATTTGACAGAAAAGTGAACACTAATCACGAAGATCACCAGACCCAGCAGAAACATGATAAGCGGCGGCAGGATCTGCTTCTCCTTTGTCGCACCGCAGAAATAAATAACCGGGAACACCATAAATACCAGTCCCACCATAATGAGACCGGAATAAAAGGATTCCCAACTCCTTTTTGTAAACATATTCTCCCCACTCCTTTGTATTATTTTCCACCATAGTAACACAAGAGTGGGGCTATCGTCATCTTTTTTAGAAAAGAATGTCCTCCGGCCGGATCTTATCTTTCTCCGTAATGGGACGGATCACCCGGCAGGGAACGCCTGCTGCAATCACTCCCGCCGGAATATCATGGGTAACCACACTTCCGGCGCCGATCACAGAACCCGCGCCGATGGTTACACCACCGCAGACCGTGGCATTTGCTCCGATCCATACATTTTCTTCCAGCGTGATGGGTGCAGAAGTACCGATTCCCTGACTGCGCTGTCCCGGGTCAACCGCATGTCCGGAGCAGGCCAGACAGACGCCGGGCGCGATAAATGCACCCGCACCGATATTGACGGGTGAGGTATCCAGAATGACACAGTTATAATTGATGACTGTAAGTCCGTGGGTATGAATATTAAATCCATAATCGCAGTGAAAATCCGGTTCAATGCCTGTCATCGGATGACAGGTTCCCAAAAGCTCCTGTAAGATTTCCCGCCGCTTCTGCTGTTCACTCGGAGCCGTTCTATTATATTCCCAGCAAAGCTGTTTTGCCCGGTTCTGTTCCTCTCCCGGGATATTTTCATAGCCACTGGCATAGGCCGCAGGGCGCTTCATAATGTCTATAACGTTCATGTTTTACGCTTCCTCGCTTTTTCTTTTCCCGAAAACCTCACAATTTACAGTAATGTCACCATTCTCCTGAATGGTAATATTCTGCCAATGAAATGTATTTTCATTTCTTTCCACAAATCGCCATTTTCGATTGGGATTTTCCAGAACAGTTCCCGTCAATATTCCATTTTCCATGGTAAAACACAAATTTGTAAATTTACTCTTGCATGCATATACCATATCATAACAATGAGTCTTTGAATTATATATTCTGAGTCCAACACCATACTCACCATCCGGCTGTGGAGAAGTCTCCCTCGTTGCTCTGGAAGGACATATGAACATATCTTCAATGCCTATCCCGTTCAATACCCGCCTAAAGATCCACTCTCCCTTTAATTGACGCTGTGGCCTGTTATGATCACCATCTATAAACTTATCTTTATAATCAAACTCCCAATCACCCAACAGCGGAGCAAACCAATCATACTCCTCCGGAATAGTTCCTTCCGGTTGTCCATACAAAGCTTCTATAAAGTTGTCCATATCTTTATACCTTCCCTATATCTGCGTCATATTAATCCTGCAATAATCGCCCTCACATCTTTTATCCCCGAAAGCAATCCTCGACCTGTTTCACAATCGTTTCATCCAGCCAGCCCTTATTCGCCATATCCCGCAGGATCTCACAAGCTTTTTCGTGAGGCATGCCCTGTTTATAGGGACGGCTTTCCGTCAGTGCCTGATAGATGTCTATACAGGCCATCATGCGCTCCTGCGTGTTCAGCTCTGCGGCGGTCTTCCCGAAAGGATATCCGGTTCCGTCCAGCCGCTCATGGTGGAATGCCGCCCAGTCGCGGATCTCGTCAAAATCATCTACGCCTGACAGAATATAATAGGTATATGCCGCATGATGTTTCATCACAGCAAATTCGTCCTCCGTAAGCCTTCCCGGCTTCTCCAGGATCTCATTACCTACCGCCACTTTTCCGATATCATGTAAAGCGCCCGCCAGGTACATTTTCTGCACGGTCTCTTCATCAAAGCCCATATAGCGGCTTAGGCGCTCCGCATCCTCCGCCACACCAATGGAATGGGTGCTGGTAAAGGGTGACTTGTAATCAACGATCTGTGCAAAAAAACGGGCCAGTTCCTTGATCTGTGCGAAGCTTAGCTCCTGTTTGATGCGGGGGATTTTCTCCCACAGATTTTTCTCAAAGCTATCCTCTCCCAGTGTCAGAAAATGCGGCAGGGGAAATGCCTGCAGGAAAGCATCCACACATTCCTTGTCCACAACGGTTCCTTCATTTTTGTGAAGATATCCACAAGCTTTATTGAAAATATCCTCCGTGAAGCCCTTTGCACCGTACGCCCGGTCCAACAGATCGCCTAAATGAATGATGCGGGAAAAAAGCGGAATCTCTTCCCATGTTTTTCCAAACGGTCCACTCCCATTGGCATTTTCATGGTGATACAGAATTACATTCTTCACATCCGTATGGAAGGGAAGTCTCTGTATATTTTTTTCACCCAGGGTACAGTGAATTCCTACCTGAGAAGCTTGCGGAACATTTGCAACATCCTTATGTAATTCTTCCTGAATATACTGTGTCAGTGCATTATCATGCAACAGGGCACATGCTGCCAGATCCTGCAGGCTCTCATCGCTGATCCCCAGCTGCTCTGCCATGCAGACACTCATGTATGCCACACGCTTCGCATGTTTGTCAGACACATGTACCAGTTCTGCCTCCACACAGTCCAAAGCATACGAACAGGCTGACAGTAATCCTAAAACATCTAATACCATTATTTCATCTCCATTACTCTTTTGTTATATTCCTCTTCCAGCCCCCACCGCTTACAGTTCTCTGCCAGCTCCGCCAGCGAATATCTGAGATAATCCATGGGCTGTTCCTTCGTAATCTCCACGGCAAAACGAAGATTTTTATAAGTGTTCTTCATTCCCCAGATCACATCCTCCCAGGGAGTTCCCTCCGGGATTCCTTTCACGCTTTCATCTGCATAGACCACATTTTTGGCTCCCGCCTGATACAGAAGATCGAAATAGGCTTTCATTTCCACTTCGTTCAGCTTCTCGTGAATAAAAATAAGCCCTTCTCCGTATCCCGTAAATGATGCCTTGCCAAGATACCGGCACAGCATCTGCTTTAGCATCTTTTCCGCACAGGTATAGTCGCTGACTCTTCCCAATACGATCGGAGAAAAACCAATAGAATTAGCCGGAAGAGCGTAAAGCATGCCTTCGCACTCTTTTCCGGCTGTTATCATTTTCCCTGTTTTCTCAAAAATCACCAGGGATTTCTCATCATATTTTACTTTCTGCTTATAATCATAGATCTTAATGTCTGCACAAAGCTCTGAAGGGGTAAACTTTTCCATCCCGGTACCTCCGTTCGTTTCCGGAAATAAGTATACCTCTTTTGCCCTGTCAGTTCAATCCGATTCCTTTACCGAGAAATCCGAATCTCTTCTACAAAGAAATTCGTGCGATAGAGATAGCACAGTTCCTTCTCTGTGATGTAAAAGCCGTAATCGGCATTAAAATTTTCTTCGTTTTCTTCTTCAATAGAGCCTGCTGCCCGGATCTCGTCCCAGGTCTTCCCCAAAACTTCTTCCGGAGTGACTTCTTCGCCGGTGGCAACGGAGATCGTCACGGGTATGTAATAGGATAATGGATGCGCTGCTCCTGCATAATAAACCGTGTCATTAAAATGCAGGCTGACATACTCGTCATCCGCTAAAGTAATGCCATTGAATACCAGATAATTGTCATCATACCGCTGTCCCTCGGAAAGAGTTTCATCCACTAACTCATACGCTCCGGTGTGATTCTCCCCTTCCTCCTCATACTGGGTTCTGTAATTCTCATACATCTGCTGCAGATAATCATTTACCTTTGCATACTTTTCATCAGCAAAATAGAACTCATCTATTTCGAAATAATAGGTCTTTTCTTCATTATCATTGTAGAATTCTTTTACCGTGTTGGAACATTCTCCATAATCTTCCCAGGGAAGCCATGCGTCCTCATCTTCGTAAGAAGGACCTGTCGTGGATGCCGTAGTGTCGGAAACAGTCTCCGTGGATACTGTCGCTTCCATGGATTCACCAGTCTCTGAAGTGCTCTCTTCCGTTACCGCAGCCTCTGCGGATCCGATAACCTCTGAACTACTACTCCCTCCCACCGGATCACTCCCCTGTGCTCCGCAGGCAGACAACCCCAGTGCCATAACTCCTGTGATAACTATTAATTTGCCCCTCATTTTGTATCTCTCCTTATGTATTTATTGTAACCGAACGCTTCCCCCGTCCATTACAGTAAAGAATTTAACATACCATTGCATCATAGTTGCATCACGTGCAACTCTTCCGATTTATTATTCAATTATCATTTCATAAAAAACGCAGAAATGTATAAACATGAATTACACATCCCCGCGTTTTTTCCGGTAATAATTCTCAAGCCTCTTGGGATTTTTCTTTTCCCTCAATAATCGTCTTTACCTCTTCTATTGTTTTATCTGTTGCAGATGCAATCAGTTCTATTGAAAGACCGTTTTTATACATTTTTGTAATGAGTCCTGCCTCACCCTCTGCACGCCCAATTGCGATACCTTCTTCCTTAACTCCCTGGCTCAAATTACACATAGTACTCATATCCTTTCTGAAATTCTCTTCTAATGGAATATCATATTCCTTTCCAATAATATCCAGCTTCTCGTCCACTGTAAGCTCTCTGGACAATAATGCTCCCAGCAGACGATGCAGCTCGTAGGTCTCATCATGCTCCGGCAGTTCCTTCGCAAGACCTATCATAATGATATTCAACAGATCCAGATTGCCCTTCCATTCATAAGAGCCGATCAGGTCTCCTTTGGTCAGATGAATATGACTCATGGTGTTTTCCTCCATATTCATACAGATCCAGATGGAATAGACACATTTGATGTCATCGTAGCTCGAATTCTCAAAATCCCGTTCTTTCTGGGAAGAAATCAATCTGCTCACGTAGAAGACTGCCCGGTTCAGGATCTCATATTCGCCGGGTTCATCCTTTTGTGCTTCCACATTAATAATGATCTGCGAAAGGCCATCCTTCATCCGCACATAAAATACAATGTCAAAACGCACCAGGCCTTCGTTCAGTTCCTGATTCTCTGTATTAAAACCAACAAGGCGTTGACCATTCTGAAAATGCACCGCATTCGTCAGTCCCGGCTCCACCGGCACGGCGCTGATATAAGGAAGTCCCTCTATCAGTGCTGCTACCTCGAGCGGATCCATCCCCTTAAATTCCTCCACGGTCTTCACCAGGATCCGCGCCAGGATGATCTTATGTGCTATCAGGCGTTTTGCGCTGTTATCGTATTGGGCGTCTCTGTCTGTTGCCATTACTGCACTCTTTAATTCCGTATTCAATGGTTTCCTCCTTTTGTGTCAGGTAATCATAGATACCGCCGGAAATAAAAGGATTTCGCCATATCTACATTATAACTTACCTGTTTTTCTGATACAACTGATTTTCTTTCTGTGTGGGTTTTCCTCTTCCCTTCTTCCTGGTTCTATGATTTAGGGAATCGGATGGGACATCAGCTTTCGCTGACATAGAAATTTTCATAAGTGAAATGTACTTATACGCAAAGTATAACTTATAATTCCTAATTAGACAATAAATATATTTTAATATCTAAATAGAATTGTCTTTTAAGTGTAATAGTATAATTACCCCTTAAAAGACAATCCTATAAATGATAATTTACCACGGTGATTGCTTATTAAATAATCCGGTTACTTACTTCGATATTATTTCAACAGTCGGCGTTATGCTGTCCAACCCGAGTTCGCTATCTTCCGCAACTCTATAATTAGTAACATCTATTGAATACATATAATCCGAAATATCTGGATTTTCCTCATCAGCCGGAAGTTCAACTTCAAATGTCTTGAACTCGAACACATAAACCGTTCCTTCAACAAGCTTTCCTGTCATATCTTCCTGAAAGCGAAGTAAAAATGGTTTATCCTGAAAGAAGTGAACTACGGCAATCGTTTTTCCCGGAAGCGCAAAGTAATCCGGCAAGAGTTGTTCAACGGAAGCTGTAAAAGATCCCGAAAACTGTGCAAAGTACTTTTTGTTTTCGGCCATTTGCTGCTTCCCATCATTATATCCAACCTCGTAGCCAGCCGTATAACCTTCTTCGTAGTTCGCATCATGCGTATCTGAACTTTGATCATTATTTCCACAACCAGCCAATGAAAAAACCAACACAAGACAAAGAACCATTGCAATAATCTTTTTCATACTGTTTCCTCCCCCAAATTCCGATTTAGTTCAATTTACTTTTATCATATAAAAAAGCCTCCCTTTCAAATATTATTATATCCAGAAGGGAGAGCTTTTTCCATTTATATTTTACTATTTTTCCACCTGCGCCGCCGTTTTCCCGGTGTACTGCACAGCAATGCGGTTCTCGGGATGGGCGTCTGTCAGGTACAGCACGCACAGGAAGATCCATTCTAAAGGTTTCATGATAAAATACACCAGATCCGCCGTGTATTTACTGTGGATCAGTCTCGCCACAGGGAACCCGTAAGTGTCATAAAAATGACGCAGTGCCCGGTGGAAGCCGGGAGTCCGTTCTTCCAACACCTGTTCAAAAGCATTGGCGATGCACAACTGACGGTTCACAATGACTTCATGCCCATGCCGCCTCCCCAGGCGGATAGGCTTTACGACCTTTTCATGACCGCCGGCAGCTACCGTGCAGAGATAATGTTCATCATACATGACATTCTGCGGTGCCTGCCTGAGAGACAGATTCCAGTCGCTGGTCTCCGTGAATGCTTTAATCACAGAATCCGGTGCCTGCCCAAACAGCATGAGGATTGCGATCAGGATCCCCAACAGTGGGAACATCAATACCAGTCCCAGCACCGGCCACCATGCAGCCTTCCGCAATATGCTGTCACACCAACGCAGCATGGGATTCTGATAAATCTTCCCCGTCCCAAAGTGTTCCGCCTCCGCATTCTGCACCAGTGCATTCCACTCCCGTATTTTCTTCAGAAGCAGTCGCACCACCAGCAGCACACAGCACAGTGGAAATAATAACAAATATCCATCAAGCAAAATCGTCGGCTTGAATATCTGTACTGTGAACAGGATCAGCTCTAACAGTCCCATGTACATTGCGGAAATCGACAGGACTGTCACAAGGGGCGGCAGCTTCCAAAGCGGAATGCTCTGCAGGATCTCATACCCTATAAATGCCAGCAGAATGAGTACTATAAAAGTAACCATAGAACCACTGTAAATCGGTGTATGTTTATTGGAATTGCTTAACTGCGTCTGCCAGTCAGCGGATGTCACATCCATAATCAACCCCAAATAACAAAGTTCATAGAATCCGCCCAGCCAAAATACATGCTGGTCAAACAGCCAGGCTCCCTTCACCGGACGTTCCCATGCTTCACTGATCAGGCAGATTCCTTCGCTGATCGTCAGCACCACAGGAAATACCAGTACCGCTCCCATTAAAATTGCCCAAGTAAACATTTCTGTAAAAGCCTTAATGATCTCCCATACATAATCTCTTTGCTCATAATGAATAACAGAGGCTATGATCGTAAAAAGCGCATAGCCCAGTCCGATAAATATAGAAATCAGCCATGCAAGCAACACCGGATGCTTTTTATAAAACTTTATTTTTTCCGTATTCATTTCTTTATTTTCCATCGATTCTTGCCTCTATCTGTTTCCGCGCCATATATCTGGAAATATTAAATGTCCGCAGAGATGTCTGATCCAGACGCTTCTTATTATGGTTCAGGTAATAATATCCGAATCCCTTCGGCTGATAACCGCCCCACCACTGAGCCTGCGTATCATCCCTCATAATATCCGTAGGGTTCTCCAGTTCATAGGCGCCAAAATCATACCCCAGGCTCTCCATATAAGGAATAATGACCGGTGCCGCATCCGCACTGAGATCACTCAGATAAGAGTAGTCATTATATTCCGATCCCCGGAAAAACGGTCCGGTGAAAAAATCATCTCCGTAATCCTGTGCCACGGATTCTTCCCAGCCGGCACCATCTGTACCCGGCGCATTGGCAATATTCACTCTGGCTATAATATAGTCGGGATGGCTGAAGGACAATGCCAGATACAGCACGGTCACTATCACCACACCATAGCGGAACAAAGGGAAGCTTTCCCTGTAAATGTTGATCAGTACTCCGATAAACATGACGAATAATACCGCCAGCATCCACAATACGAAGATCCGCAGGAAAGTCAGATAATAATACCGGATGTAAATGATCATACGCATTACGCTGGATGCGATCATGATAAAAGTACATAATGACATAATCGTCATAATTACTTTCAGTACCTTACTTTCCCTAAAAAAGCTGAGGCACACCAGTACCAGGATCAGATTCAGAATGCTGACAGCCAGCAGCTGGAAGAAGCCCTCTCTTGCATACTGTGCGTAAGTATAGCCCTCCGGCAGCTGCATTTTTCCTAAGAACAATCCGAAGATCTGAATACCGGAAAACAGCAGATACAATAGTGACAGCAGTGACATAATCGTAATTGCCAGTACCGGCTCACCCTTTCTGCGATCCTTCACTTCTTCCGGGATGCTTCTCTTACACAGATAAGAAGTCAGTGCATAGGAAGTAAAGAACAGAAATGTTACCCTGATGACTACGTTGAATATATTGCCCGGGCGGATCCAGTTCATGAAATCCGTTGTCATCTTACGGAATACCGCATCGGCAGAGCTTAACAGTCCGGCAGCGATCAGTACAATAGGCAATGCGATCACTACTCCCAGCAGCCCATACCATACCTTCTTATTTACTTTTCCCTTTTCACGAAAATAGGCTTTGCCATCGGAGAAGGGCTTGCCCAGTTCGCCGAAGCTCATAACGATCAGCTGACAGATACTCCCCACATATTTTCCCAGATTCCACTTTTTCGTATCAAAATATTGATTCAGCAGCAGACACATTACCAGCAAAAAGACCGCCAGCTTATTCAGGCTGATGATTGCCCATCCGTCCGTGCAGAAGGTGGATATCCCCAGCAGCAGAATGCTGATCATGTAAAAGGTGCTTCCTCTTTTCAAGGTAATCTCCAGTTTTGACAGCGAGAAGACAAAATACAGTAAAGTGCCTGCGAGAAAAAAAGGGAAGGTAATTCCCGATCCGTTATGAAACATGCAAAACGCATAGAACACGGCATAGAGAAACGTCACCGGTCCAAAGAAATTAAAATGTTCCTTCATGCGCTTTGTCTCCGCAGTCTCTGTCTTTTCTACCACCCGGACTACATTCTGCCCGGATATCTGTCCCTGATTTGCTGAAGTTGTTTCCTGTACTACTGTATTTTCCTGCATTGTGATCTCCCCCTTTCAGGATTTAATTGTTTTTCTCTTCTTTTGAATCTTCCACATATTCCAGAATGTCTCCGGGCTGGCAATGCAGCACCTCGCAGATGGATTCCAGCGTAGAGAAACGTATGGCTTTTGCTTTATTATTTTTCAGGATGGACAGATTGGCCTGTGTCAGATCCACCTGATTCGCCAGTTCCGTCAGGCTGATCTTCCGCTTTGCCATCATTACATCCAGATTTACAATGATTCCCATAATAGATGCCTTTCTACTTTTGAATTTCCGTTCAGCCGGCGTCATTTACATAGTCGCGTATCACACGCTCTATCACTTCGTGACTGAATTTTTAGATTGTTAAGTCGTTTTCTTTCTTGTAGCGCACGGCTTCTTCAAATACCATCGCCAGCACTTTGCTGAACATGCCTGCGATAATAAATACCAAAATGATCACCAGCATGGCAATGGTCAGGTACACCACACATCTCACAGCGCTCATGGCCGCGATGAAAAAGCTTAAGTCTCCCATTCTCCTAAGGCTCGCCACATTTTCCGGTACAAAGCAGTTCTCCGCAAGCACCGTGCCAAACATCTTGCGCAGTTCATTGATCAACAATAACGCCAGCACGCCCAGAATGGCGAATATGATCACTGCCGGAAAGTAATGTTCCTCCACAGCCTCCAGATATTTTCCTATGTATTTGAGACTAAACGGCAGACTTATCGTCACCAGGATTCCCGCATAGAACATGAAATCCAGCAGGTACTTTGTCCCCTTCGCCAAAGATAACTTTTTCTCCCGCAGCTCCTTTTCCGACAACTCTCTCTTCTCCATAATGAATACCTCTTTCCTTCTTGGTAGCCTTAACATATCACTCTATGATACGAATGTCAATATAATTTTATTGATATTCGATAAATTTATATTGAATCTCATATATCACAGAGCAGATATAGGGTAAATAGGGAATTATTAACATAAATGAAAATAATTGATATAGACATTCTCAGTGCTTTTTTTTACAATGAAAGCAGTAAAAAAGAAAAGGAGGATTTTTATGGAATCCGTTTTACTATCCGCACGCTGTACTGCCAACACCGCAACTGTGTTCTGGAATAAGCCGGAAAATGCCAATGCCGACACAGTATATGAAGTTTCTCTCGATGGTGGACATTCTGTTCACACAAATCGGACACATTATACATTCACAGAATTGATACCCAATACTGAATATTGTGTTACTGTCTACAATATCGGCAGTATCCGCATCTGTACCTCACCTGCACGGCACCGCATCTATGTAACGGAAGAACCCTACAATGCCGTGGGTGATGGAAAAACGCTGAATACTGCCGCACTCCAACAGGCTTTTACAGACTGCGGACCAAATGACGAAGTATACTTTCCCGCCGGAATCTATCTGACCGGAGCTCTTGATCTACATAGTTGTATGGCCGTGTATCTGGAGAAAGATGCTGTTTTACAGGGAAGTTCTGACCCCACAGATTATCTGCCTCGTATCTGGAGCCGTTTTGAAGGCACGGAGCAGGAATGTTACCGCAGTCTTTTAAACGCCGGACAGCTTGATCATACCGCAGGTGCAAATTGCGAAAACATCCTGCTTTATGGGAAAGGAACCATTAGTGGCGGTGGGCATGTTCTGGCTGAGCGCATGATCGATATCGAACGGGAGAATCTCAGGGAATATCTTGCCCAAAATGCTGCACTGGTTGCCACCTGTGAGAATGACCGTACCATTCCGGGACGTGTCCGCGGACGACTTATTAATTTAAGCAACTGCTCCCGTATTCGTATTACAGGGCTGACTTTACAAAACGGCGCAGCATGGAATGTCCATATGATCTACTGTGATGACATTGTGACTGACCACTGCACGCTACGCTCTGGCGGTATTTGGAACGGCGATGGCTGGGACCCGGATTCTTCCACAAACTGCACGTTATTTGCAACGGAATTTGAAACCGAAGATGACTCCGTTGCCATCAAATCCGGTAAGAATCCCGAAGGTAATGCCATTAATCGTCCTACAAAGCATATCTGCGTATTTGACTGCCACAGCAACGGCGGTCATGGTATCTGTATTGGCAGTGAAATGTCTGGCGGTGTTGCAGATGTGCAAATTTGGGATTGCGATATAGCTGCCTCTTCCAATGGCATTGAAATCAAAGGAACCCCTAAGCGTGGCGGATATGTGCGCAATGTCACTGTACGCGACTGCACCTTCCCCCGCCTGCTCATTCATTCTGTTCCATACAATGATGACGGCATTCCTGCTTCAGAGCAGCCTTATTTTGAAGATTTTCGCTTTGAACGGCTGCATCTGACCGGACAAAAACAGGAGCACGGCACAGTGGAATCCGTTGCCCCCATTGAAATTGATGGTTTTACTGCACCTGGGCATAAAATCAAAAATGTACTTTTGTCAGACTGTGTACTGCCGCCGAATGCGAAGCTTCTGCTTTCGAGATATGATGCACTGACAATTTCCAATTTGCACACGGAAGAGGCTCAAGCTACATCCCGATACTCCGCAACATTATGATTATATTACAATAGAGAATATAACCGGCAGCATCGAAAGCTTTCTCAACATAAAACCCTGGACACAGTTTTGGCATAGACTCTGAACCAAGCCAGTATCAGCTGATGAATTTTTACATTCTACAATTTAAATATTTACCATTTTTACAAAGCGGGTGATTGTCAATGAATATGAGTAAAATCGATATGACACAAGGTTCTATTTTAGGCCGCGCAGCACAGTTTGCATTGCCGATCTGCATCGGAAATATCTTACAACAGTTATACGGAACCGTTGATACTTTGGTCATCGGTAATTTCTGTGATGCATCCGCTTTGGCCGCTGTAGCCACAAGTTCCCAGCCACTGGAGATTCTTTTGTGTATCTTTCTTGGCATTGGTTCTGGAATATCCATCCTGATTTCACAAGCGGCAGGTGCCTCCGATGCCGATCAACTGCGTAAGCTTGCACAAACCGCAGTGTTTTTTCTGTACGCTGCCAGTCTGCCGCTTACGTTGTTAGGCGTAGCTGCCGGACCGTTCCTTCTCAGGCTGATGCAGGTGCCTGCCGATGCCATGCCCTATGCCATTGTGTATTTGCGTATCACAACGTTAGGCATTCTCGGCAATATGGGATATAACTTTAACGCAGGTATTTTACGAGGTCTGGGAAACAGTACTTCCTCGCTGTTATTTCTTGGCATTTCCTGCGTTACCAATATTGTTCTGGACCTTGTACTGACTGCCGGTTTGGGAATGGGCGTCACCGGTGTTGCCATCGCAACTGCTGCCTCACTGTTTCTGTCCTGGATGTTCAGCATCTTCTACATCCGTCATACTTATCCTGCCATGAATTTTCCGGTTTTTGCGCATGGTTTTGACCTTCCTATTCTTCATGAAATGTTAAAGATCGGCTTGCCGCTCGGACTGAATACCGCACTTTATTCTGTCGGTCATGTGCTGCTTCAGGCTCTTTATAACACACTGGGATCCACCTTCGTAGCCGGATGCTCCGTTGCCGGTAAAGTCAGCGGCATTGCCAATATTGCCATTACTTCATATTCTTCTGCGGCTACTGTGTTTGCCGGGCAGAACCTTGGTGCCCGGAACTACCGTCGTTTATGCTGCGGTGCATGGCAGATACCGCTCTGTTCCGGCATCGTCACCCTTGCAGGGGGATTACTTGTGACTGCTTTTTGCCATCCTCTGCTGATGTTGTTCAGCCGTGATCCGGCCGTGTTGGCTTTTGCACAGCGATATACTTATCTTGTTCTGCCATTCACCTGGGCCTACGCCGTGTTCAATGGCATTATGTGCTTTATCAATGGTATCGGAGAGATTCGCTATCCCACTATCGTAAATATTCTGCTATTATGGGTTGTCCGAATCCCTGCCGCTTATCTCATCATGTATGCCGGCTATGGCGAATATGCCATGGTCAGTGTTTCCGCCAGCTTTATTACCGGCATGATTGCCATGCTCTTCTACTTTAAATCCAGGCGCTGGGGCGCTATTTGCGCCCTTGCAAAAAACAGGAATACCCACCATTAATTACTGACTTGCCAGATTCATAAAAATTTACATACTTCCTAAAAATAATCACATGGATTTTCCTTTTGTCCTGCCCTATAATAAGCGCAATTACAGTCCACAAGGCAAAAGGAGGACTACCATGTTATATCCAATCATGAACCGTTCCCGCAGCTTGATCGATCTGGGAGGAGTATGGCAATTTCAATTAGGAGATGAGACAGAGCCGGAGGATCTCTGGAGCGGACCGCAGGAGATGGACCTGATTGCCGTGCCGGCTTCTTATAATGACCAGAAGGATGATCCATCTTATCGGAATCATTACGGTTGGGCTTATTACGAGCGAACCGTGGTACTCCCGGCCCTTTTGTGCGGGAACAACGGGCAGCGCCAGGTATTGCGTTTTGACGCCGTAACTCATGTTGCAAAAGTTTATATCAATGGGAAACTGATTATGACACATAAGGGTGGTTTTCTCCCCTTTGAAGTAGAGATCACGGATCTGATTCCGGAGGATGGGCACCTTACCATCAGTGTTGCTGTGGACAACCGGATCAGCCACAGCACTCTGCCCATCGGCAATGAGGGCAATATCGCCTTCTTCGGCTCGGACAATCCAGGCATTCCCAGTGTAGAAGCCGCAAAGCTATGGAGAAAAAAGCAAAATCTTCCGAATTTTGATTTCTTTAATTTTGCAGGCATCAACCGTCCGGTACGCATCTACAGCACTCCGGCCTCCTACATCAGAGACATTACTCTGGTCCCGTCTATCGAAGGTGACACCGGCGTCTTAAATTACGAAATTCTCACGGATGGGATGGATAGTGACGCTCCTGTCACTTTAAAAATCATAGACGCGGAAAGCAACTGCAAAGCAGAAGCCACCGGCCGAAAGGGAGAGCTTCGGATCCCGCAGGTCCATCTCTGGCAGCCTTATCCCGGCACTCCTTACCTGTACAAGGCGGAAGTTCATTACGGAGAGGACTGCTATACGGAAGAATTCGGTTTCCGCACCGTAGAGGTGAAGGGAACGCAGTTTCTGATCAACGGGGAGCCTTTTTATTTCAAGGGCTTCAGCAAGCATGAGGATTCCTTTTTCTGCGGAAGAGGACTGGATCTCTGCCTCGATGTAAAGGATATTAATCTTCTACACTGGATCCATGCCAACTCCTTCCGCACCAGCCATTACCCTTACGCGGAGGAGATCTACCGGCTCTGTGACAGAGAAGGTATCGTTATTATTGACGAGACGCCCGCCGTGGGCATCGGTGCCGGAGAGAGCTGTGATCCTTATAAGACATTTCCCATAAGAGAGCATCACGAGCAGGTCCTGCGGGATCTGATCGTGCGAGACAAAAATCATCCCTGCATCGTCATGTGGTCCATGGGAAACGAACCGGATACCGAGCATTTCCCGGAATCTGCCTACGATTACTGGCATTCTCTCTATGAATTTACCCACCGGCTGGATCCTCAGAACCGCCCCGTGACCTTTGTCTGCTGCCAGAATAATTACGAGAAGGACATTGTGACCAGAACCATGGATGTAGTCTGTCTCAACCGCTATTACGGATGGTACAATCTCTCCGGTGATCTGGAAGCTGCTTCCTACGCCTGGAATCTGGAACTGGATTTCTGGGAAAAGATCGGAAAACCCGTGATGATGACCGAATACGGCGCCGATACTCTCGCCGGGCTCCATAACTGTGCGCCGGAAATGTGGAGTGAAGAATTCCAGGTAGCGCTTTACAAAATGTATAGCAAAACCTTCGACGGAAGAGACTTCTTTATCGGGGAACAGGCATGGAATTTCGCCGATTACGCCACCTTACAGGGCTGCATGCGTGCCGACGGCAATCGCAAGGGCATCTTTACCAGAGATCGCCGTCCGAAGCTGATCGCCCATTATTTCCGGGACAGATGGGAGCATATTCCGAATTTCCATTACAAGAACAAGAATAATTCATAAGATGAGCCACTTAAAAACAGCAGCGATACCTAACATATCGCTGCTGTTTCTGGATTTATTCTACGGTGATGGTGTACACCCTGCGGAATACCCCGCCCGCCTGCAGAGTATTGCCATACTCCCGCTGTTCCAGGCTGCCGTCGAAGGTCGTCCGGTCGCATCTGCCGTACCAGGGCTCGATGCAGATAAACGGTGCTCCCTTGCCTGCGGGAGACCACAGCCCGAATAACGGAGCGTCAAAGCTTACGGTAAGGTAAGGCTTTTTGTCCGGAGTACACAGGCTCACTGCGGAAGCCTGACGATCCTCCACGATCAGAGCATCCCGGTCAAATAAGTGCTCTGTGATCTGCGCATAACCGCTTTTCACCGGTAGTACATCCTTTTGCTGTCCCATGAGTCCTTGTCCGTCATCTGCCACCAATCCGTAAGTCAGATCTTTGTCCGTATCAAACTTGAAATAATATTCCGACTGCTTTCCTTTTCCATCCACAGGACACATAAATGCCGGGTGTCCGCCGATGGAAAAGTACAGTGTTTTCGTATCCGGATTCTCGACCTGCCAGATGACCTTCAGGTCTTTTCCTTCCAATTCATAACCTACTTTTAAAATGAACTCGAACGGATACTTCGCTTTGGTCTCTTCATTAGATCTCAGGGAAAACCATGCTTCCGTCGCGGTCTGTACATCCACGGCAAATTCCATGTCTCTGGCAAAACCATGCTGCCCCATGGGATGGGATTTTCCTTCGTAGTGATATTCCTTATTTTTCAGACTGCCCACAAAGGGGAACAGTACCGGTGCACTTCTCTTCCAGAATTTCGCATCCGCATTCCACAGATACTCACTATCTGTCTCTTTCCCCCGAATACTTGCAAGTTCTGCGCCAAAGCTGTTGATCGTTACCTTTAAAGCTTCATTTTCCAATATTACCTGCATATTACATACCTCCCTCTCTTTTTCCCACATTATACCTCATAACAGTTCATCCGTGAACCTATTCGGGCGCAAAAATCATGCTCTATACTATCTGTTATCCTTTAACCCGGCCGTTTTCAGCCAGTGGCCGGACAAATATCTGCCCACAAAACAGATCACTCGGAAGATCCAGTCCAGTACCATGGCGATCCAGACACCGATGGCGCCGTAACCCATGTTCACACCGATGATATAACTGAAACCGATGCGGAACATGAACATAGAGAATATGGACAGCACCATGGTAAAGCGCACGTCATTGCAGGCACGAAGCATGTTCGGCAGTACAAAAGATGCTGGCCACAAAAACATTGCCATGCCATTGTGGATCATGACCAGAATGTAGGACAACTGCGTGGTCTCCGTGCTTAATCCGTAGCATTTCAGGATCCAGGGCAGACACAGCAGAATGATACTGTTTACCACAAACGTACAAACATACGTGATCTTCAATAATTTTTTCGTATAGTGCCGTACCTGTCCGGAATCACCGGCACCGACGCAGCGCCCGATCACCGTGATCATTGCCAGATTCATAGCCTGTCCCACGATACAGCCCATGCTGTCTAAGCTGTTCGCCACGCCGTTGGCAGCGATCTGCACGGTTCCGAAGCCAGCGATAATGCTCACCACGATAACACGTCCCAGCTGGAAAATCCCGTTTTCAATACCACTGGGAATACCGATATAAAAGATCTTATGAATCACAGGCCAGTCAATCCGAAATTTTTCTTTTAACAGATGCACTTCGTTGGACGGATTTTTCAATAAGTGATACAGGATAAAACCCGCCACACCACGGGAGATCAGGGAAGGGATCGCCACACCGGCCACGCCCAGTCCCAACACATAAACACCCAAAGCATTACCGCCGATGTTAATGATATTTTCCACCACGGAGACCTTCAGCGTGATCTGGGAATTTCCCATGGAGCGGAACAGCGCCGCACAGGAATTGTACAGGGCAAGGAACGGGAAGGACAGTGCAGAGATCATCATATAGATCACAGCATTATGAAATACGTCCGCTTCAATTTTACCGAAAAATAGGGAAATGATGCCATTACAGAACACCATGACCAAAATCGAAATACCGATGGTAATGCATACGGAGGACACGATCAACTGTTTTGCAGATTTGCAGGCGTCCTCTTTTTTCCCGGCTCCGAGGAACTGGGAAGTCACCACCGCGCCACCGGTAGCCAGTGCCGCCAACACACTGATGATCAGGTTATTGAACATGTCGATCAGGGATACGCCGGAGACCGCCGCCTCGCCCGCCGAAGAGATCATGACGGTATCCGCCATGCCCACAGTGATTGCCAGTGCCTGTTCAAATAAGAGTGGAATAATCAGTTTTTTCAGATCATCTTTTGAAAATAGTTTTGTTTTGCTTGCTTCCATTGCTTTTTACCCGGTTATTTATCCATGCGATACAATTTCAGGGAATTGTCCCATGCCGCCTTGCGCACTTCTTCCTCTGTGATCTCCTTGATCTGTGCCATGGCAGCGATCACATAGGGAATATTCAGGGAACTGTTGCGTTTGCCGCGGTTCGGTTCCGGTGCCAGATACGGGCAATCCGTCTCCAATACAATGCGATCCATGGGAATGTACTCTACCGCTTCCTTCAGCTTCTTTGCATTTTTAAAAGTCAGCACGCCGCCGATTCCGAAGTAGAATCCCATATCCAGGAAAATCTTCGCCGTCTCCTTCGTATAGGAATAACAGTGAATTACACCGCCGATCTCCTCCGCGCGCGCCTCCGTCATGAGATCCACAGTATCCTTCGCCGCATCCCGGGAATGAATGATAACGGGCTTTCGGATCTCTCGCGCCAGATCCAGCTGCCGCAGGAACCACTTCTTCTGTGTCTCGTGATCCGGCTCCGGCCAGTAATAATCCAGTCCGATCTCTCCCACCGCCAGGCATTTCTTTTTCCGGCACTGTTCCTTCAGCCAGGAATAAGATTCCTCATCCAGTTCCGCGGTCTCGCTGGGATGCACACCGATGGCTCCGTAGATATAATCATATCGTTCCATCAGCTCCAGTACTTTCCTGCAGGAAGCAAGGCTCGCACCTACATCCACCACCCGGGCAATCCCCTGCTCCGGCAGCGCCGCCAGAAGCTGTTCTCTGTCTTCATTAAATGCGTCATCGTCATAATGCGCATGGGTATCAAATATCGCAGTCATGTGAAATCTCCTTAATCAGGGTATCTATGCAAAAAAAGAACCGTCCCCGGAGCTCCTATGTCTCCAAAAACGATTCTCTCGAGTGCACCGCCAGGGGCTCGAACCCTGGACACCCTGATTAAGAGTCAGGTGCTCTACCAACTGAGCTAGCGGTGCATTTTCTTTGTCGTTGTTGTGTCTCCCGCAACGACAAGACATATGTTATCACATGATTTTAAATAATGCAAGTACTTTTTCAAAAAAAATTAAATATTTTTTTCGATTTTTTTATATAATAGGTGAAATTAGTGATTTTTGCGGGCTTCCTGACACTTTTTGCAATAGCCATAAAGCTCTAATTTGTGTCCGGTGACAGTGAAATCTCCGGTATCCTGCTCTAAATGCACATGTGCAAAGGGGCAGCTGGGCAGCGGAATCCGCTTATGACATTCCAGGCAGACCGCATAATGGGTATGTTCCCCGCGGTTCAGTTCGTATACTACGGTACCGTCTCCCATGAACGTTGTCTTCTCTACCATTCCATGTTCTTCAAATGTTGCCAGGATCCGGTAGATTGTGGATACAGCATAATCGCTGCCTTCGTGTTCTTTCTCAATACGATTGTAAATCTGCACGGCGCTGAGGGGTTCGGTCGCTTCCTCCAGCACCTGATACACGCATTTTCTCTGTTTGGTCCATTTCAATCCCTTAGGGTAGGAAATATCATTGTGTTCACATTTATGTTCTTCCATAGATATCTGTCCTTTTATATCGCGATCCGGGGCATCCGCAGTGCTGCTCAGCTCGGTAACGCCCTGCGTTCCCTCACTGGACGGGCGTCGCCCTATCAAAATTGGATCTGCCTCTTATGCCTGCAAGCAGTCAAAGAGTCAGCTCTCAATTTTGGCACTGCTTGTGCCTACAGCCAGTTTATCACAATTCCTGCTAAAACGCCAATCACATATAAAATTCCCACGATTTTCAGATTTTCCTTTTTATCCGGATTCACGCGGAACAACACCAGCAGTCCTACTCCCGCGCCCACCAGCAATCCGGACATCATGGCTCCAAGGCTGATCACACCACTGATATACAATTGCGTTATGGTCACAGATGCTGCACAGTTGGGAATCAGTCCCACCACTCCTGCCAGCACAGGTCCCAGTACGGGACGATTCAGGATCAGGCCGGCCAGAACATCTTCTCCCACAAAATGCAGTGCTGTGTTCAGAACAAATCCAATGACTATAATGAAAAAGGTAATCTGAAGCGTATGTTTTACCGCAGACAGAAAAATGCCATCCTCTTCACAATGGCAGTTCTCATGCTCACAGATTTCATGAATGTGCTCTTCCTCTTCATGATCATTTTCCTCATGCCCGTGAACATGGTCATGAGGATGCATCTTCCTCTCCCGGACCAACAGATCGATCACAAATCCGGCTACCGCACCAATGGCCGCTTTCGCTCCCAGCACGCCCAGAACAAAGCGGATATCCATTTTCTCCGAAATCAGGATCGGCAGCATCTCATCAGAAGTGGACAGATAAATGGCTATCAGTGTTCCCAGGGTGATCACCCTGCCTGCATATAAGTTGGATGCCGCTGCTGAGAATCCACACTGAGGCAACACACCTGCCACACCACCGATCAACGGTCCCATTTTACCTGCCTTACGCACCATATGCGTGGTCTTCTCGCCGGCCTTATGCTCCAGATATTCCATAGCCAGATAGGTCAGGAACAAAAATGGCAC
This sequence comes from Lachnospiraceae bacterium GAM79, assembly GCA_003584705.1. Lineage (GTDB taxonomy): Bacteria > Bacillota > Clostridia > Lachnospirales > Lachnospiraceae > Acetatifactor > Acetatifactor acetigignens. The sequence goes on along the minus strand of AP018536.1, from coordinate 240,849 downwards.
CAGCTTTATACTATCTATTAAAGTATCTAAAATAACTTCCGACATAACTCTTACCTTTCCATACTTTCTTTATCAAATGAATACTTAATCATATATTTGTTCTAAATGCAAATGAGTTGCATTTGCATTTAGAACTATAACACATTTTTTCATATTGTCAATATTTTAATTATAAAAAATGCGCTATGCTATGATAAGCTACGAAAAGCAAGAGAATGCCCATCTGGGCAAAAGCCAGCCGGTATACCGTCTTATAGTACTCCCGGATCACTTCCATCAATCTTCGATCAATCCTTTTTTCTTCCATGCTCCGCTCCGCCAGCGCAGCAGCATGCCGACTGCACGGCAGCATTCATCTGCTGTCAGACCGATATAAGCACCCACTACTGCCAGATGCAGCTGTATCCCCAACAGATACGTTCCTCCCGCTGCACACAAAAACATGAAAACAGCTCCGAGGATCACCGGAAATACAGCATCTCCACTGGTTTTCAGAGCATTCCCGTATACCAGATTTGTGACTCGTCCGGCTTCCAGGGCAATATCAATAAACATCAGCTTCTGCACTAGTTCTACCATACTCTTATCCTGCGTGAAAAAAGAGATCAGGACCGGGGCACTGACTGCAAACAGAAATTCTGTTCCCATCGCCAGTACCGCTCCGATCGCCGCAGATTTTTTCGTCTGCTTATCACATATTTCATATTTTCCCGCACCCATGTACCATCCGGTCATAATGGCATTCGCCTGGGCAAGTGCACTTCCCACACAGAAGGATAAATTCGTGATCTGTGCCGTATAGGAGCGGGCAGCCACATTGATTCCTTCTGTATCCATCTGGTTCAGAAAACGAATCACCAGTGTCATCGCTACATTATAAATAATATTCTCCAAAGCGGAAGGTAATCCGATCCGGATGATCTTCCGCAAAATCTCTCCGGAATTTACCCTCTCCGAATATTTTTTTGCAGGGATCAGCCGCCGTACAAAGATCACGATCAATATCAGATTCACTACTTTGGAGATCACTGTTGCGGATGCAACCCCCTGCACGCCGAGGTGGAATCGAAACAGAAACACGGCATTTAATATAAAGTTCAAAATATTACCTGTCACAGTTGCGATCAGAGGCTGTTTCGTATATCCAAATGCACGCAGATATCCTGCCAGTATGGGAATCATTGCGTTCAGTATGCTTCCGCCTCCTACGATCCGCAGATATTGTACGGCAGGCTCCTTCAATGCCGGCGCAATACCTACCACATACAGAATCCCATCGGAACAGAAAAACAAAAAAACAGACATCATAACACCCAGGATCCCATTAAACCATAATCCCAGAGTCTTTGCCTGACAGGCGATCCCCGGTCTGCCCGCACCGATATTCTGTGTCATCACAGCCAGCATTCCCATAGAAACTACCGAATACATAATAATAAATACACCAATATAAGTATTCGCTGTTCCGACTGCTCCGACTGCCTGATCTCCCACAGAAGAAAGCATTAAAGTATCCACCATTCCGGACAACATGTAAAAGATTGTCTCCAGACACAGTGGTACAAATAATTGAAATAATGACTTATTCTGTCCTTCCATCGTATGTTTTATATCCTTTCTGCGGTTCCTATAAATTTGCATTTTCATTTTGTAACCATTCAGAATACTATTCTGAATAGTATCTTTAATTTTTACATATTACTACTTTATCTTTCCTAAAGCTTGCATTTTTACCACAGAAAATTGACTTATTTCTACTTTTATAGTAATCTGACCATAATATCCTCTGATCCACTTCACAGAAAGGCCTGCCTATGTACCCTGAATTAAGAGAAGAACGCATTCACGGAACAAAAGAATTTCCTTTTAGCTGTTATCACCTGCATGATATGCCTGCTTTTTTTCAGATTCCTGTCCACTGGCATCCGGAGGTCGAGATCATATATGTCCGCTCCGGCTCTCTTAATGTCATCATTGAAGGGGAAGAATACGAAGCGGCCGGCGGCTCCGTATTCTTTGTGAATCCCGGTGAGCTTCATTTTATGGGTTCCGCAATTCCGGGCGTAGACTATCATACCCTGTTGTTTCCACTGGAATTTATTTCCTTTCAGACGGACGATCTGTTGGAAACGGAGTTTCTCCTTCCCCTGCGTAACCATGAATTGCTTTTGCATCATAATCTTTCCCACGAAAAAAGCTGTCCTGACATCATTTCTCTCATCCGTGAGATCCTGTCTGTCAGACAGCTTCCAAATACATTGAGTGGGCATTTCCGATTACGTATTTTATTGTTGTCACTTATCCAAAAAATTGCTTCCTGCGGAACCATTAACCCGATGGGCTCCAAAAGGAACGATCCGATGCAGCGTGAAATACTGACTTATCTGCAGTATAACTACACGGACCCCCTTCGGTTGGAAACCCTGGCAGAGCAATTTCATTTATCCGAGAAATATTTGTCCCGCTATTTTAAGCAGCACTTTCATCTGACTCTGACGCAATACCTGATGCATCTGAGGCTGACCCATGCCTGCCATCTGTTAGAGAGCACCTCTCTGCCGGTTACAGAGGTTGCCCTGCAGTCCGGCTTCCCCAATGTAAGTCATTTTATCCGCTGCTTTCACAGGACATATCAGATGTCTCCGTTACAATATCGTAAGCAGCTACCCTATCAGTGATCGTTTTCAAGAGCTCTTCTTGCCAGCTCCAGGCATCCCATGATGCCCTGATCATCATGAAGAGATGCCGGCACCACATAATGCTCCATGTCTGCAAGTTCATCCGTTGCGATATAGCCATTGATGTATTCCTTAAGCTTCTTGCGGATCAGCGGGAACAACTGCTCCTGGTGCATGACACCGCCGCCTAAAATGATCATTTCCGGAGATACCGTCATGACATAGCAGGTCAGGGCCTGCGCAATGTAATCTGCCTCCAACTCCCATACTTCCGGGCAATCTGCCAGATCCACTGCTTTCCTGCCCCAGCGTTCTTCAATGGCAGGACCTGCCGCCAGACCTTCCAGACAATTCTTATGATAAGGACATCTTCCGGCATAAGTATCTGCGGTCCGCTTCGTGATCAACACATGTCCGGTCTCCGGATGGAGCATTCCGTGATGCAGTTTGCCATTACTATAGATACCACCGCCGACACCGGTGCCGATGGTCAGATACATGACGCACTTTTTCCCTTGTGCCTGTCCGAAGGTCACTTCGCCGAGGACAGAACCATTCACATCTGTATCGAATCCCACGGGGCAATGTAGTGCCTCCTGCATCTGCCCAACGATATCGCAGTCCCTCCAGGCCAGCTTTGGCGTGGTTGTGATATAACCGTATTTTTCGGAATCTCTGTCCAGCTCAATGGGCCCGAAACAGGCAATTCCCAATGCATCAATCCCCTTGTCCCTAAAATAAGCGATCATTTTAGGAATCGTCTCCTTAGGCATAGTTGTAGGAATCGATATCTGCTCATAAATTTCACCATTCTCATCCCCAATAGCGCAGACCATTTTTGTACCGCCGGCTTCCAATGCACCCAGACGTAATTCTGCCATATAAACTCCCTGCCTTTCCAGATTCTGCCTGTTAAATATATCCCGAGCTTTTCCTTCGGATTCTGCTCTCTGTGGTTAGTATAGCAAATCCTTTTCTCCCTGTTAATATCAATTTTTATTGCGTTTCTCTGACTTTTTAATTTTCTCTTTTCCCGGGAATCTTTCCTATGATATACTTGTTATACTGTTCTCAGTTACACACAAATTGCAGGAGGTTATATCACAATGAAAAAAATATGGATCGTCGGTTCCCTCGGTCACATGGGGCAGGCGTTGATCAGGTTGTTAGACATGATGGAATATGAATTATACGAGACCGATAAGGACGAGCTGGATATCACGGATGAACATGCAGTTTCCCTGTTCATGCACCGGAATCGTCCCGATGTCGTCATCAACTGTGCAGGATATCATCCTTTCGCCGGTGCAGCGCAGTCGGAGACAGATATGGCTTACAAGGTAAACGCCGTAGGTGCGAGGAATCTGGCGCAGTCTGCGGAGAGCATTCAGGCAAAACTCATCCAGATCTCTACGGATGATGTATTTTCCAGCGCATCCGACACACCCTATAATGAGTTCGATGATGTAAATCCCGTGGGACTGTTTGCGAAATCCAAATATGCCGGAGAGAAATTCGTCATCCAGCTGATGACCCGCTATGTCATTATCCGCAGTTCCTGGATCTATGGCATCGGCAAAGACTTTTTGAATGAAGTACTGGAAGCTGCCGCGGACTCCCAGGTATCCACTATGGAACTGCTAAATAACGACCGTGCGGTACCTACCTCCGCCGCAGAGCTTGCCCGGGTGGTAAAATTCTTCATCGACAACGACCATTACGGTATCTATCACGCCGTATGCAGCGGCGGTTCCTGCACACGCCTGGAATTTGCGAAAGAGATCCTGCGTCTTGCCGGAAAAGAGGACCGGCTTACCGTTACAGTAAAAGACGGCACCCCGGAGAAATATTCCGTACTGGATAATATGATGCTGCGTCTCACCGGCATCGAAGAACCCAGTGGCTGGAGAGAGACACTTGCTTGCTACATGAAAGAAACCGGAGGACTGGAATAGTGGAAAAACACGAAAAAGAAAAGAAAAAACTCGGTCTGTCCACCAAAATCTTTATCGCCCTGTTAACCGGTGCGGTATGTGGTGTGCTGATCCATTATTATATGCCGGGAGGGTACTTTAGAGATACGATTCTGATCAACGGTATTCTTTATGTACTGGGAAATGGTTTTATCCGCCTGATGCAAATGCTGGTGGTCCCTCTGGTATTCTGCTCCCTGGTCTGCGGCGCCATGGCCATCGGTGATACGAAAACATTGGGAACTGTGGGTGTGAAAACGATCCTGTTCTACCTGTGCACCACTGCTTTGGCGATCTGCGTGGCACTGGGCATTGCCAGTCTGATCAATCCCGGCGTCGGTTTAAATATTGCGTTGCCGGAGGATGCCACCGAAGTTGCGACCACCCAGGTAGACTTTGCGGAGACGTTGCTGAATATTATTCCGAAAAATATTTTTACCTCTCTGTCCACCGGAGATATGCTGCCGATCATCTTCTTTGCTTTATTTGTTGGCATTCTTCTGGCTGCCATGGGCAACCGGGTCTCCACTGTGGCGAACTTTTTCAGTCAGTTCAATGACATTATGATGGAAATGACGATTGCAGTCATGAAAGCTGCCCCTGTCGGTGTCTTCTGCCTGATTGCGAAGACCTTCGCAGGCATCGGCTTCGACGCTTTTGTGCCTATGCTGAAATATATGGGAAGTGTCATTCTGGCGCTGGCAGTACAGTGTTTCGTGGTATATCAGGTCATGCTGTTTGTGTTCACCCGCTTGAATCCTTTTAAGTTCATTAAAAAGTTCTTCCCGGTTATGACCTTTGCCTTCTCCACTTCCACCAGTAATGCGACGATCCCTCTGTCTATCGACACTCTGTATAAAAAAATCGGTGTCTCCAAACAGATTTCGTCCTTTACGATTCCTCTGGGTGCCACCATTAACATGGACGGTACTTCCATCATGCAGGGCGTAGCAGTTGTTTTCATAGCACAGGCTTATGGTATTCCTCTGACCCCGGCTGCCATTGCTACTGTCATTGCCACCGCGACGATCGCTTCCATCGGTACTGCCGGTGTCCCCAGTGTCGGTCTGGTCACCCTGTCCATGGTACTGACCTCCGTGGGACTGCCTACCGAAGGCATTGCACTGATCATGGGTATCGACCGTATCCTGGATATGCTGCGTACCGCTGTCAATATCACCGGTGATGCCGTATGTACCACTATCGTTGCCAAGCAGCAGAGTGCCTTTAATGAGAAGACTTTCCGGGCTGATAACTGATCACCCGTTTACAACTTTTCAGACGGCTGCCACCGTATAAAAAAAGAGTGAAACATTCTGTCTTGTGCTCAAGTGCACCGTCAGATGTTTCACTTTTTTATAGCTCGAAGCTATTCTATTTCAGTTTATTCAATTTTGCCCGGTTGGCAATAACGATCAGCCGCATATCCTGTGTCAGAGGTACTTCCGGATCGATATTGGTATTTACATTTTTTCCTTCGATGATCGCCACCACGTTAATGGAATATTTTTTCCGCAGATTCAGCTCGATCAGGTTCTTCCCGATCCACTGCTGTTTGACTTCCATTTCCACCATAGACACATCCTGGGACAATTCGATAATGTCCATGAAACCGGAGCTTAACAGATTTTTGGCCAGATGGATCCCTGACTCACTCTCGGGGAATACTACACGGTCTGCTCCTACTTTCGTAAGGATCTTGCAGTTTATCTCAGTGGCGCATTTGGTGATAACGGTCTTTACGCCCAGTTCTTTACACAGCATGGTTGCCATAACACTGGCTTCCAGATGATTCGCCATGGTCACAATGACCACATCAATATTCGCAATACCGATCTGTCTCAACGCTTCCGAATCTGTAACATCCGCACATTTACAGTATGGAATCTCTGAAATTGCCGCATTGACAACTGCCTCTCTGTTGTCCACCGCTACCACCTCTGCGCCGTTCTCTGCCAACTCCTTCGCCACACTTCTTCCATATCTTCCAAGTCCAAATACTGCATAGGTCTGATTGATTCCCATAGTCTCTTCCTTCCTGTTTCTTCTATCTGCTTTATCCGACGCTGATCTCTTCTGTCGGGTTCTTCACAATATTTTTGTTCTTTTTCTGCGTGCTGAATGCCACTACCAGAGATATGGGACCGACTCTTCCCAGATACATGGTCACGATAATAATCAGTTTTCCCCAAAGATTCAGCATGGAAGTCAGGTTCCTGCTTAATCCCACAGTAGCTGTGGCACTCACTGTTTCATACACAATATCTATCACATCCGCATCTGTCACTGCAGATAAAAGAATTGTGGACAACGACGCAATGATAAAAAACATACCTACAACCGCTACCGATTTATTCACCGCCTGCTTCGGAATATTTCTCCCAAAAAGCTCCGCATCCTCCTTATTACCTATAGTGGCAAACATAGATACCAGCAGCACTGCGATCGTAACTGTCTTCATTCCTCCTGCGGTTCCCACCGGAGAGCCGCCGATCAGCATCAAAAGCACCGAAATGATCGCAGAGGTATTGGTCAGATCCTCTTGTGGAATTGTGGCAAAACCTGCGGTTCGCGTAGTTACTGCCTGGAACAGGGATGCCCAGATCCGTTGCGGCACCGTGTAATCCTGCATCGTCAGAGGATTATTGTATTCAAAAATATAAAATGCCGCCGCTCCCACTACAATAAGTATTCCTGTCACCGTGAGTGCTATTTTACTGTGCAGTGTCAGCAGTCGAAAACATTTCAGCTTCTGGCTCCGGATATTCTTCAGAACCCGCAGTACATCCCACCAGACGATATAGCCCAAACCTCCCAATATGATCAACAGCATCGTGACCAGATTGACCATGGGCTGAAATACATAGCCGCACAGACTGTCTTCCGCCATAATATCCATTCCGGCGTTGCAGAAGGCAGATACGGCATTAAAAATCGAAATCCATATGCCTCTGAGTCCGTATCCCGGCACAAATACTGTCATGTACAAAAGAGCTCCGCATCCCTCCACCACCAGAGTACCTATGAGAACCTTGCGGAGGAATTTCACGATTCCGGAGATATTATTCAGATTAAATACATCCTGCAGCATCCATCGGTTACCCAGTCCCAGTCGTCTGTGCAGTCCCATCATCACACCGTACATGACCGTAATGACTCCCAGACCTCCCAACTGGATCAGAAACAGGATCACGATCTGTCCCCAGACGCTCCAGGTGGAATATGTGGGAACCGTCACCAGACCGGTCACACATATGGATGTGGTAGCCGTAAATAAAGCATCTATATAAGGAACCGCTTCTCCGGTAGCTGAACTGATGGGTAATGCCAGCAGGAAGCTACCCACTAATATGGCACACAGAAAGCTAAGCATGATCTTCTGTGTCGTAGACAACTGTATTATTTTTTTACTGTTCATAACACACTCCATTCCGCCGATGCTTTATCTCATCAGTGGAATCGCTAATCAAATTTCACGGGTGCAATCCGCAATGCTATGATTATAACACACTTTTAAATAAAAAACTCCTATTGGAGACAGTTTGTTGCTGTATCCATCATAGGAGTTTTCTTCTGATCTTATTTTTCTTCCCTTATACCTTAAAACGATATCCAACACCCCAGATGGTCTCGATATATTGAGGCTTTGCAGTATCTTTTTCAATTTTCTCACGGATCTTCTTGATATGCACGGTAACCGTAGCGATATCACCGATGGAATCCATATCCCAGATCTCCCGGAACAATTCTTCCTTGGTAAATACATGGTTCGGATGCTCCGCCAGGAACGTCAGCAGATCGAATTCCTTGGTCGTAAACGTCTTCTCCACACCGTCCACATAGACACGTCTTGCAGTCTTATCAATACGGATACCACGGATCTCCACGATATCATTCTGCTGCTTCTGGTTAGTTCCCACCAGTCTCTCATAACGGGCCATGTGCGCCTTCACACGGGCTACCAGTTCACTGGGGCTGAAAGGTTTGGTCATATAGTCATCCGCACCCAGCCCTAAGCCGCGGATCTTATCAATGTCGTCCTTCTTCGCAGATACCATGAGAATGGGAATATTTTTCTCCTCGCGGATCTTCTTACATACTTCGAAGCCGTCCATGCCGGGCAGCATCAGGTCCAGAATGATCAGATCATAATCGCCTGCCAGTGCGGTCTTCAGTCCCTCATCGCCGGTATTGCAGATATCGACCTTGAAATCACTGAGCTCCAGATAATCCTTCTCAAGATCTGCAATTGCCACTTCATCTTCAATAATTAAAATCTTACTCATTATTTATCCTCCATTTACAGAATGTCCTTGTATTATCGATTATCATGCCATTTCTGTTTCATTCCCTTATTCATTACTTGGTTCCACCCGGCTGCAGCTCGATATATTTTCTCAATACAAAATGCATACAGGTTCCTTCCCCTTCTTTGGCTGTCGCCCATACATAACCGCCATGATCCTCAACAATTTTTTTAACAATGGATAATCCGATGCCACTGCCGCCCTGGGCGGAATTGCGCGAAGCATCCGTGCGGTAGAACCTCTCGAAGATCTTCTGCAGATCCTTCTGTGCGATTCCCTTGCCGTTGTCCTCGATCTCTACCCGGATGGAATCCACTTCGTCAAGAATACGGATATCAATATGCCCGTCAGGCTTGTCCATATATTTTACGCTGTTACTGATAATATTATTGATGACCTTCTTCATCTGCTCCGGATCCGCGATGACAACTGTGTCAGGAGATACCAGATTCGAATAGTTCAGCTTGATACCCCGCTGCTCCAGATCCAGTCCGACTTCTTCCACACAGTCACCGAAATAATCCGCCACGTTGATCCGGTGGAAATTGTACGGGATCCGGTTATTATCAATTCCGGAATAAGTGGTCAGCTCGTTGATCAGACGATCCATATCAATGGCTTTATTGTAGATGGTCTTGATGTATTTGTCCATCTTCTCCGGCGTGTCTGCCACGCCGTCCATGATTCCTTCCACATAACCCTTAATGGCTGTGATAGGGGTCTTCAGATCATGGGAAATATTGCTGACCAGCTCTTTGTTCTGCTTCTCATGCTGAATGTTCTCTTCTGTGGATTCCTTCAGCCGCAGACGCATATCCTCGTAATTGCGGTAGAGATCACCGATCTCCCCCTTGGCATCCGTCTCCAGAACATAATCAAAGTTGCCTTCCTTGATCTTGCGCATTGCCACATTCAGCTCATTGATAGGTTCAAATACGCCCTTGTGGATCCACTGGGTCAGCATCAGGCTGGTGAAGATCAGGATCACAATGATCGCCACGAACATATCGATCAGCAGATGTCTCGAGATCAGCGAATTGACCTTCGTGACGATAAATACGCTGCCCGGTGTTCCATCCCGGAAGGTGAAATCAATCTGTTTTACATACTTCTCCAGTTCATTGTAGAAATATCCGCTGTCATCCGACAGATTCTCGTCACCATAGGCAGGCAGTTTTTCAAAAATCTGCTGTGCGGCTTCTTCATTGCCGGCATAATACAGCTTATCACCTTTTCTTACAATAATGTAAGTAGACTTCCGCGATACCTCCTCATTGATATGATCCAGATATTCTTTATCTTCCAGCCTGCTGCTGTCTTCCTTCACCTGGTCCAGCAGCACATAATACGCCTGATCCGTGGTGTTGGTGAATTCCCTGAAATTCTCCGACATCATGGAATAATCAATATCCGTCAGGCTGAGACCCTGAGAGTAATTCATCAGGTAAATGGCAATCATTACAAAAGCCATGATCGTCAACAACAGCGGAAGTAATATAATACTTATAAATGTTACACGAAGTCTGGTTTTAAATTTCATATTACTCTTGCCTTTCAGCAAACTGCAAACTTTCCGTGACTTTAGTGCCGTGTACTTCTGTACACGTTGTAACAAAAGTCTGCGCATGTTAATTTATGTTTTATACTTTGCTTTCGCTCATTATAGCATGATTCCTACCTTCTGTGTATAAAGGAAGCAGGAATATCATTAAAAAAATATAAACAAAATTTTTTCATTTTTCTGTTGACATTATTCTCGCATCATGTATAATAAGCTTGTAAGAAACAGTAATCATTACTATTATTGAGAAAGGGGCTTATCATGGCACTGAAACGAAGCAGACAACGGGAAATGATCAAATCCTTTCTCATGGGACGCAAGGATCACCCTACCGCTGATGTGATCTATTCTAATCTGAAGCAGCAGGATCCAAACTTAAGTCTCGGTACCGTCTACCGTAATTTGACACTTTTGTCAGACATGGGAGAAATCTTACGACTCCGGGTCGGTGACGGTGTTGACCATTTTGATGCCGATACTTCCGAACATTATCATTTCGTGTGTACGGAATGCGGAAGCGTTATTGATCTGGACATGGATAGTATTGATTCCATCATGGAGGCCGCCGGAGAGAGATTTGACGGTCGGATCCGGGGACATGTCACTTATTTCTACGGCTCTTGTCCCGCCTGCACCAGGGTTGCTACGGAGTCCTAGTTTTCTGAATGAAAACTGGCTTCGTTCCATAATATATTTGTGCTTATAAAGCACACGCAAAAAGAGAAAACTGAAAACAAAACATTTCATTAGAGAAAAGGAGAAAAAATTATGGCAAAGTATGTATGTCAGGTATGTGGTTATGTTTATGAAGGTGATGCGGCTCCCGCAGAGTGCCCCATCTGTCACGCTCCCGCTTCCAAGTTCACCAAGCAGGAGGAAGGCAAGACCTGGGCTGCTGAGCATGTAGTAGGTGTAGCAAAGGGTGCTCCCGAGGATATCATTGCTGATCTGCGTGCGAACTTCCAGGGCGAATGCTCTGAGGTTGGTATGTATCTGGCAATGGCAAGAGTAGCTCACAGAGAAGGTTATCCCGAGATCGGTCTGTACTGGGAGAAGGCTGCTTACGAAGAAGCTGAGCACGCTGCAAAATTCGCTGAGCTGTTAGGTGAAGTCGTAACCGATTCCACCAAGAAGAATCTGGAGATGAGAGTAGATGCCGAGAACGGTGCTACCGCAGGTAAGTTTGATCTGGCTAAGAGAGCCAAGGCTCTGAACCTGGATGCTATCCATGACACCGTTCATGAGATGGCTCGTGATGAGGCTCGACATGGCAAGGCATTTGAGGGTCTGTTAAAGAGATACTTTGGCTAAGCTACAAGCCATGCAAGGATAAAATAAAAAGTCACTGGGAGGACATTTATGTACTTCCAGTGACTTTTTATTTTAGATTTATACGGCGCCTGCCCTTATACGGTTCCGGAGATCACCAGCGTGCTGACGCCGGGGTTGATCCCCCACGCTCCTGTAACGGGATCCTGGGTGTAAGTCGCTGCGGGTACCGTAATACCTCCTGCAGTTCCGGTAAATAATCCGGTAGTCGTATCATACGTATAGTTTGTTCCCTCTGCCCATGCAGTTCCATTAAAATTCACAGTCAGATTCTCCAATACGGGATTAAAGGTATCTGTGATCACGACACCGGTAGCTGCATCCGCTGCCGTATTCCCCAGATTCTGTATCAGGAACGTATACGTCAATGTTCCATTCTCTGTCACGGGTACGGGACTGACGGACTTTGTGATCGTAAGAAGCGGTCCGCTTACCGCATTTACTGTCTCGTTCACAGTAACAGGAGTGACCCCTGCCCCGGCAATCGTCGCCGTATTCGTAATGGAAGCCTCTGCTGCCAGCGGCGCATAAGAGTTCACCTCAGCCTCATAGGTAAGTGTCACATTACCTCCCGCAGGCACGGTAATTCCCGTGATTGTCAGAGGAGGGCCTGCCGTTACAGCCGGTGTTGCCTGTAAAATTCCGTTTGCATAGTATTTTACGGTCCCCGGAATATACGTCAGAGGTGTCAGTTCTCTGGTATTAAACAAATACTCTCCCAGATTATCCGTTACTGTAATTCCGTTAAATGCTGTAGTGCCTGAGTTCACAATGCTGATCACATACGTCACATTTTCATTCTGCCCGTAGGTATCCCGCACTGCTGTCTTGGTTGCAGACAATACCTCCGTGATCTCACCCACTGCTATATTGGAGTTTGTAATCTCATTTCCATAGCGAAGCTGTGCCTGGTTCGTAAATCTAGCCATATATTTTTGTATCCTTTCATTGTATTTGGATTTACTATAATATATGACTGTTTTTAAGAAAGTTGACGGATTCTGTCACCGCATTTCTTGACTTTCCTCTTCCACCTCCGTATGATGGAATCACAGGCATTCACTGGCGCTGCTCCAAAAAACATCGAGGATTCAACATGAAGAAAAAAGTATTTAACATCATCCAGATCGGTGACAAAAGTAACCGTCTGAGCCGGCTCTTTGATATTTTTATTGCTATCGTTATCTGTGCAAATATTCTGGTGACTTTTCTGCAAACCTTTGATGAGCTTGCTTTTTTATTTCCGGTATTTCACGTGATCGAGGTTATCACTATTCTGATCTTCTGTGTGGAATATGTCCTGCGGATCTGGACTGCGGACTATCTATATCCTGATAAAAACGAGCTCCGCTCCCGGCTGCGGTTTCTGATCTCCTTCGACGGCATTATCGACCTGCTGACAATTTTACCCTTTTTCTTCCTGTCCGGTATGGTCATCTTCCGGATGCTGCGGGTGGCGAGGATCTTCCATTTGTTCCGCCTGAATGCACGGTATGATTCCTTCAATGTCATCACTACGGTATTGTATGAAAAACGCAATCAGATCATTTCCTCCGTGTTCATCGTACTGATTCTGATGCTCGCCAGCAGTCTGTGCATGTACAGCGTGGAACATGATTCCCAGCCGGAAGTATTCCGCAATGCCTTCAGCGGCATCTGGTGGAGCATGTCAACGCTGCTCACCGTGGGCTACGGAGACATCTATCCCATCACCACACTCGGCCGGATCATGGCGATCTGTATCGCCTATCTCGGTGTCGGTGCCGTGGCTATCCCCACCGGTATCATCAGTGCCGGTTTCGTGGAACAGTACCAGCGCAAAAGCAGTCTCTCTAATATTAAAGCGGCAGATATTCATGAGATCGCCGAGATCTTCGTGGATAAACGCTTCGCCGGCAAATCCGTGGAAGAAATGGAAGAGGCAGAACAGGTCACGATCTTCCTCATTCTGCGGGAGGATCTGTCCATTCTGCCTCAAAAAGATACGATATTAAAATTAAATGACATTATTGTCATTCGTGGAGAAAATCCCCAATAGCAGTAAAGACTGCCTCTTTTACAGGGGCAGTTCAGACTGTAGACAAAACGCTTTTGGTCAGCATGCCAGAAGCGTTTTGTCTACAGTCTGAGCCTACCAGATTACTCTGATAGGCTTAACTAACAAGCATTTGAATTGGGACTACTTGATTTTCTAATTGCTTATGCAATTCGTGAAATGTATAATTATACTGTCTTGGTATTAGACACACAAAGGTAAATAGGGACTTATTTTAAACTTATACGGCTGCAGCCATCCATGAGCAAGCTGCTGCGCAGTTGCCTATATGTCAAAACTGTAGGCAATATTATTTCCTTTGTGTATTATTTACGGCATATATCTCTTTTATATATATCTATTTCGCAGTCCCCACCATAAGCAATAAACTCGATTTCATTATTATCTTCGTTCACGAAGAATAATGATGTCAGCGTTTTTTCTCCGTCATTCATAAAAATTTCTACGGAGTAGATATCCATCAGTATTCTCAGAGTTATCTCACCTGCCTTTGGCGCAAGCTCCACTCTTCTTTCATTCACAATATCCCGTATGCAGTTCATATACTTCCGGTCAAATGTAAGGATCTCATGTACCGGATCGTACACAATACGGATATATTTCTGTTCCTTTTTTGCTAATCTGATTTCCACTGCATCGCAGTGCATATCTCTGATTGTCAGTGTCAGGTCAAATACTCTTCCACTGATCCCCTTAAGGAAAGCAGTTCCATTTACTTTAACTCTTTTATATATAATCTCATTTTCCCAATACTTTTCCAGTTCTCTTACTGGTGTCTGCTTAAGCTTTCCTTCTTCCATCCGCAGTTCTCTTGGGCATATCATCATGCCCCGCCATTTAAAATCTTCCGGGTAACTGTTTACATCCCATGATTGCATCCATGCAGTCATGATCCTTCTGCCATCTGCTGACGTCAAAGACTGTGGTGCATAAAAATCTATGCCATAGTCCAGGCTATCTATATAACTTTCACAAAAACATCCTTCTTTTTCACATCCAAGAAGATATAAAGACCCATTACCATTATGATACTTCAGATCTTCTGCCTGCATATCCTGCGGGGAGACAATAAGCACCTTTGTATCTTCCAGTTCAAAATAATCAGGACATTCCCACATTCTGCCCAGTTCTTTTTCCGGTTTATAAAATAATCCCATATAGTTCCATTCTTTCAGATCAGCCGATACAAATTTCAGAATCTGTCCACGCCCATCCTGTCCTCTGTTTGCTATAATCATATAGTATCTGCCATCACTTTTCCAAATCTTGGGATCCCTGAAATCCTCAGGGCTAGCTCCCTCTGGTAAAAGATTCTTATCAATCACCGGATTGTTTTCCTGTTTTACATAAAATACCCCATCGCCGATTGCAATGCTTTGCGTCTGTCGTATTTTATCCGGTTTTTCTATTCCATCTTCATAATACACACTTGTATATGCAATAATATGTTTTCCATTATCCTCTATTGCTGTTCCTGAAAAACAACCTTCTTTATCATATTGCTGATCTGGAGCAAGCGCCGCCGGTAAATATTCCCAGCGAATGAGGTCCTGACTTTTCACATGCCCCCAGTGCATGGATCCCCAGTCCCTGGAATAAGGATTATACTGAAAGAACAGATGATACTCTCCCTTATAAACAGAAAATCCATTGGGATCGTTCATCCACCCCGTCGGAACCTTCAAATGAAAAACAGGAAATTTATTCTCATTCTCCTCTTTAAGCGCTTTATTTTCATATTCCTGCGCTTTTCTTAATTCTGCACTTAATTCTTTCATATGATATTATCTATCCTTTCACCAGTTTAACCCTTTAATCCTGAAAGAGAAATTCCCTGTACAAAATATCTCTGTCCAAATGAATAAATCAATATCAGCGGTACGGAAGAAATCAGAATTCCAGCCAGTATAATAGAAATACTGGTATTTCTCATCAATCCGCTTAACGCTGTCATTCCAAGCGGTAATGTCATTTTGTCAGGACTTGTAATAAAGATCAGAGGTCTGTAAAAGTCATTCCAAGATGCCACAAATGCCAGAACCGCCACCGTGACAATTGCCGGTTTTGTCATTGGTGCTATAATGCGGAATAATATAGAAAAGTGTGTTGCACCATCTAACTTTGCCGCTTCATCATAACTCTTGGGGATAGACTCCATAAACTGCTTCATGATAAAAATTCCAAGCGGATTGATGAGCAGTGGAAGGATTATTCCCAGTCTCGTATCCATCAGTCCAATTTTTTTGTACATAATGAAAATAGGAATTACTGTAGTCTGTACCGGAATCATAAGTCCTGACAGTAATATAATAAATATCGTATTTTTTCCTTTAAAACTCAGTCTCGCAAAAGCATAAGATGCCATACAGGTAACAATGCACTGCACTAATGTAGCTACGCCTGATACCAAAAAGCTGTTGCCAATATAATAAAGCAATGGCACCTTCTGAAATACTTCTACATAGTTCTGATAATGAAACACCGTAGGAAAAAACGACGGTGGCAGGCGAAAAGAATCCACAGGCAGTCGTAAAGATGTCGCAATCATCCACATAAACGGCAGCATAGCAATCACACAGATCACCAGGCAAAGCAGATTACTTACAATATTTGTCTTTTTCAAGTTATATTTTTTCATCAGTCCTATTTCTCCTACTCTGTATCATAATTTACCCATTTATCAGAAATCTTGAACTGTATAATGGTAACAATCATAATTATCACAAACAGGAATACCGACAGAATACTTGCATAGCTGATATTCTGAGCCTGAAAATTCCGGTAAATATAAAGACTTACTGTTGTTGTAGAAATACCGGGACCTCCCTGCGTCAGTACATATGGCTCATCA
The DNA here is from genome assembly GCA_003584705.1 of Lachnospiraceae bacterium GAM79. GTDB lineage: Bacteria > Bacillota > Clostridia > Lachnospirales > Lachnospiraceae > Acetatifactor > Acetatifactor acetigignens. The sequence continues at coordinate 224,094 of AP018536.1, read as the reverse complement.
AAGCACTGTATATAACTAATCATCGATAATACAACTACCATAAATATAGTAGGCGTAAGCATGGGTAATGTTACATACCGGAATTTCTGTCTTCTGTTTGCACCATCAATCTCTGCAGCTTCATAAAGTGATGTAGGAATATTCTGCAATCCAATATAGTAATATAAGAATGGCGTCCCCACAAACTTCCAAATACTGAATATGACAATCGCCCAGAATGCCCACACTGATGAATTTAACCATGGTATTTTATCGATACCCAGTTTCTCCAGAAAGTAATTAATCACGCCAAAGTCTGTATCATACAGATAGGACCATGCAGTAGCCACAGAAACAGTCGTCATGATCGTTGGAATATATAGGATAATTCGGTATGCCGTCGACATTTTCTTTCCTGTCCTGTGAACCAGACATGCCAGTGCAAGCCCCAGTATTACATGAGCAGGAACCAGAACCAATAAAAGCTTCAGGCTGCTCATCATAACAAGCGGTACTTCCTTATCTCCCAGGAATTTCAGAATATTCTTCAGTCCGACAAACTGCGGACTGGTAATAAGGTTATAATCACAAAACATCAGATAAAAAGAAGCAACCAGCGGATATCCCACAAACAGAAGAAACAGAATCAATGCCGGAGCGACAAAAAGATAAGCAACAAAAGTTTCTTTTTTTAATATATGCATGGATCTGATCTTATTTCCAGCCATATCTTTCCTTTCCTTGTAAAAGATAATTCCCAATGCTAAAGATGCATTGGGAATTATCTTTATCATTTATTTATTTCTTTTCAAATTTTATTCTGCCAGAATTGCATCAATTTCTTCTGTTGCCTTATTCATACCGTCTTCAACAGAAATCTCATTTGCAAAGATCAGTGACATGTACTTATCAAATACGGCCGTTACATCTGTCAGCTGCTTCGGTGCCTGGATACTCTTGGCAACATCAGCACTTTCTCTCCAAAGCATTCCATTTTCAGGAAGCATAGTAGGAAGAATCTTTTCCATTACAGAAATTCTTGAAGGCACAGAGTCTGTCTTCAGGAAAGTTTCCTGAGAAAAGCTGCTTGCAGATAACCATGAAGAGAATAACATTGCCTCATATGGATGTTTGGTGCTACTCAGAACAGGAAATGATCCTGAACCGAAGGAACTCTGCCGTGTTGACAGCGCAGGTAATGCCTGAATATCGTAATCCTCAAAATTATTATTAGCCAGGGAAGCAATAGACCATCTTCCGTTACCAAGCATAGCAATCTGACCATTCATAAACAGATTTGAAGTATCCAGTCCCGCTGAGGGAGAAGGCGCAACCCCGTATTTATAAACAAGATCATACAAAAATTGGATCGTTTCAATTGCCTCCGGTGAATTTAAGGTACATTTTGTCATGTCCTCATTCAGAACACTGGCATTGTTATTGTAAAGCCATGCCGTTACTGTGAAATAATCTGTCGGCGCAACGGTGCCATATACTTTCTCTCCATCCTTCTCATAAGTTAATGCCTGAGCAATTTCAAGAAACTTATCTTTATCCCAGTCAGCACTAGGAAGCTCGATATTTTTTTCTGCAAAGACATCCTTATTCAGGAACATGACAATATTATTCCAATCCCAGGCAAATCCATATGTTTTTCCATCAATCTGGAACGGTGCATTAATATTGGGATGAATATCATTTACACCAAGCTCTTCCATTAAATCTGCATTTTCTGCAATAAAATCATCAAAAGGAAGTGCCATTCCATCCGCCACAAAGGACTGGATACCCTCTACGGCCAGGCGGGCAACATCCGGTCCAGTTCCACCAGCAACCATTGTTTTCAATTTGGTAATGTAATCAGGCCATGAACTGAAAGGAATCAGTACATAATTTACCTTGATGTTAGGGTAGCTTTTATTAAATTCTTCAATAAGAATATTCAGTTTTTCCTCTGCACCATCATCACTCGGATAAGCAATCGTGATCTCAACCGGTTCTGTATTGGTTATCGAATCTGCATTCGAAGCTGTTTTTGCATCTGCCGCTCCTTCTTCTATGGTTTTTGTTGTCTCATTTGTCTCTTCTTTTACGCTGCCACATCCAAACAAAGTTCCGGCTGCTAATGCTGCTACAAGTAAAATTGATAAAATTCTTTTCTTCATATTTCCTCCCATAATTATTTTTGAGTTAACTGTTCTTTCTTGATTTTTTAAAGCAACTACGGTATTTCACATCATCCCTTTCTTAATGAGCGTCATTTTCAAATACCTTCCATTCTCTTTTTCCTGTCTGGCAATTCCGGAAAAGGATTTGTCGGAAGTTCCTGATACCAGTAAGCTACGCTGCAATAATCGTCACTTCGTTCGAACAGACACAGGTGAGAATCCTCTGCACATCCCACAGCTTTATAATAACCACCATTATCTCCATAAAAAGCTTCTGCCCATTTTCTCTCCCCGGATCCAAGTTGTTGGACTGTAACCCTGATGCTGTCCTGGAAATAAATGGGATCAAAGTGGTGGAATCGGTATAATGAATAAAATCCTTGCTCATCATCCAGCAGAGGAGCTCCCTGATAAGGTGTGCCGATTTCATTTGTTCCCCAGCCACCACCGATATAGTCTTCCAGTCCGGTTCCACAAATGGTGGGAAACTTTGTATCATCATCCAGATAATACTTTATTTCTCCTTCTCCCCACCATTCCTGTAGATGGTCATAGTATAAATTGCGAATTCCAAGAACTGTGCCAATATAGACTCCACGTCCTTTTACCCCATCTAGAATAGTATAGTCTTTCTTGATCTCACAGGGGTTTTCCCGTCTGAACTGTGCATGAAAAAATCCAGTATTTTCATCATGTCTGTCACCAAGGGTGAAATCAATCTGGTAAAAAAACATATCTACATCTACATCCGAATCATTTTCAATACTGATCTGTACCTCTTTCTTGAATGGCATGGGAATAAAACAGTTAAATCCTTTTGCATCCTGCATTCCCACATAAGGGGTTACCATATTCCTTTGCCTTCCATGCGCAATACCAAAGAAATCTCCAATCGGTACTTCTACACTTGGATTTTTCTGACCATCCCAGTACATCCTTAAAATAAGATTTCTCAGATGTTCCGGATGATTTGGCGGTATTGTGCACCATATTTTCCGTATTGTTCCAGATCCATATTTGTGAAGCAGAACTTTTGTTGATCCAGCTTCTAATGGTTCTATACAGGGACATCCCTTCCTCCCATGGTTTTCTTTTCCACCCTGGCCTGATACTGCATCAGGATTTTCAGCCGTAGCTGAATAACTCTTTAAATCTTTCAGTGTATAATTCATAGCTTACCTCATTTCGCATAAAAGAAACCGGTTTCATCTTGCTTGTCATTATTTTTACACGTTTTCACTTTTATGTCAATATATCAATTCATATAATCAATATATTTGTATATTATACTGCATTTTTATTTCTTATATTTGTGTATAACGCACAAAGAAATCGGTTCCTATATTGTTTCTAATCTTCAATTTACATTTCTGTTACAAAATGTTATACTCTTATAGAGTGTTACAAAGCTAAGATCTAAACTCTCATGTGTTCGCACATATACGGGCAAAGAATCTTGGCACCGAAGCAGAGCGGATGTTGGAGTGCGTGGCACGAAACCGATCCGTAGACATTAAAATGGAGGGCTTTTTACCCCGACATCACATTACGAAAACAACAGGAGAAAATATGGCTTCTCAAAAAAAATCAATCACCTTTTCCGATATTGCACAATATACCGGTTTATCCAAAGCAACTATTTCCCGTTACTTTAATCAGCCTTCCTATCTTACACAGGAAAACATCGATATAATTTCAAAAGCCCTGAAAGAGCTGAACTATCAGGAAAACAAGCTTGCCCGAGTTTTTGCAAAAGGCAACAGTGAAATCATCGGTATTATTGTTCCGAACTTTTTTTATCAATTTTACAGTTATTTTCTAAATCATGTACTTAATACATACGAACAATATGGATTCAAATTTATTACTTTTCTTGGAAATAATGATTGCGAAGCAGAGAAAAAATGTTTGAACGAATTACTGGCTTATCAGATCATCGGTCTGATAGACCTAAGCCACAATCTTTCTTCTGAATATCTTTCCAGACTTAATATACCAGTCGTTTCTGTGGAAAGGGAAGACCGTTTTATCAGTAGTGTTAATACTAACAACTATTCTGGTGCGCGAATGGCCGTTGATCTTCTCCGCAGGAACAAATGTGAAATATATTTTCACGTAAACAGCTCTGTCCTACCCGCGGTTCCCGCTTATGGACGTATTCAGGGATTTTCAGATATCTGCTCAACATATCACCTTCCAAATGAGCTGATTCTTCGTCCATTTACAGATAATTATGAAGAATCCTATTCCTGTCTTCTGGATATCTATCAGACGGTCAAGGCTAAATACCCTGGGAAAAGAAAAGGGTTTTTCTTCTGTAACGATACTTATGCACACATATTTTTGAATATACTGGTCAAACACGGAGAGAATATTCCTGATGAATATCAGATCATTGGTTTTGACAACTCTCCAGACTCTTCACAGTCTATCATACCGATCACAACAATAAGCCAGGATATACCTGCTATTGCTCAAAGCGCAATCGATTTAATTGCGCATCAAATTAATCAAAGCAGCATTGACGGGCAGGCAGGCAGTGAATCTATTCAGCACATCATTATACAGCCAACTCTTATCGAAAGAGAAACAACCTCGTAAAATATAAAAAGCTGCTTTTGGCAGCTTTTTATATTTTATATCACATTCTATCGTTTCATTTCATCAAGTCCTATCCTGATGCATCCCATAATTCCCTGATCATCATTCAGGCTATAAGGTACTATATAATTATCTAAATCTCTTACGTACGGTGTATCTACATAATGATTCAACATCTTCTTATACTTCTCGCGGATCATCGCAAATAATTGTTTCTGATGCATTACTCCACCACCCAGTACAATCCTTTTGGGTGAATAAGTCAATGTAAAATCCACCAAAGCCTGAGCCAGATAATAACTTTCTATTTCCCATGCAACGGAATCCACAGGAAGTTCCTTTGCCTTTCTTCCAAAACGCTCTTCAATAGCCGGTCCCGATGCGAGTCCCTCCAGGCAATTGCCGTGATATGGACACCGTCCAGCGTAAGTATCTTCCGGATGTCTACTCAGCAATATATGTCCGGCTTCGGGATGCTGCATACCATGCACCGCTTTGCCGTCCAGAATCACTCCCACACCTATACCTGTTCCTACCGTTATATAGATGCTGCTGTCCAATCCTTTGGTAACTCCATAAGTAGCTTCTCCGATTGCAGAGGCATTTACGTCTGTATCCAGTCCTATTGGAAGCATAAACTCTTTTTTAATGCATCCAAGCAAATCAAAATTTCTCCATAGAATCTTTGGTGTAGACATAATATATCCATAAGTAGGGGATGTCCGATCCAGATCTACCGGCCCAAATGTTCCTATGCCAATAGCGTCTAAAGAATATTGGTGAAAAAATTCCAATATATCGGGCATTGTTTCCTCAGGCTTTCCAGTTGCAATTGAAACTCTTTCTAAAATTTGTCCATTTTCATCGCCAACAGCACATACCATTTTCGTGCCCCCAGCTTCCAATACTCCTATTCTCATTATTTTTCTCCTGTCTAAGTATATTTCAGCATATAAGTAACCGGTTTCTATTTAATAATATGCACGGCTTTATCTGATTGTCAAGTCATTCTGAGCAGCTTTTATACCCAATTTCTTGTACACTACCGCCATTATATCCTTTATCATTTCTATATCTGTCAATGCCTCACGCTCTGAAATTGTTGCGCTTCGATATTCCATCCTTTCTCTCTATGATTGTAAACGACAAGAAACTCTCTTTGCCCGTTTTTACTTAAAAAGCCGCCCTTACGGGATTGCCGCTGTCACAATCTCCGTAAGGGCGGTCCATTATCTCACCTTATTTACTTCCTCCGGGGGCTATACGGTTCCGGAGATCACTAGCGTGCTGACACCGGGGTTGATTCCCCAGGCTCCCGTGGTGGTATCCTGCGTGTAAGTCGCTGCGGGTACGGTGATCTTGCCCGCCACACTGGCGAACATGCCCGTAATCTCATCATAGGTATAATCGGCACCTTCCGTCCATGCGGTACCGTTAAAGGTAGCCGTCAGGTTCTTAAGCACCGGATTAAAGGTATCCGTGATCACCACTCCGGTCTCCTCCGTCGCTGCGGTATTGCCCAGATTCTGGATCACAAACGTATAGGTCAGCGTGCCATTTTCCGTAACGGGTACGGGGCTGACGGACTTCGTGATGGTAAGCAGAGACTGCTCCTCGGCATTAATGATCTCCCGCACCGTAATGGGTGTCACCACATTGGCGGTAATGACTGCCGTGTTGGTGATCGTCGCTTCCACTCCCAGAGGTGCATAGGAATTCAGCTCCGCTTCATAGACAACGATAGCATTGCCCTAGGCGGGAATGGTCAGTCCGCTCACAGTGAGAGGCGGGCCTGCCGTAACCACGGGAGTGGGCTGCAATACGCCGTCAATATAGTATTTAATGGTTCCGGGGATATAGGTTAACGGTGTCAGTTCTCTTTCGCCGAAATCATATTCTCCCAGATCATCCTCCAGTGTTGCTCCGGTAAATGCCGTCTGACCGGAGTTTACAATACTGATAATATAGGTCACATTATCCCTCTGTCCGTAAGTCTCCCGGACTGCCGTCTTGGTAGCCGACAGTACCTCCCGGATCTCTCCTACCACAATGTTCGAATTGGTGACTTCATCACCGTAGCGAAGCTGCGCCTGATTCGTAAATCTTGCCATATATTTTCATCCTTCCATTTTATTCAGGGTTACTATAATATATGACTTTTTCTAACCAGGTTGACAGATTCCGCCATGGGATTTCTTGACTTTCCATTTGGGGGTCGATATGATGGATATATTGATGTGTCTATTCTACAGGAGAAAAGGGCTATGAAGAAAAAAAGTATTTAGCATCCTCCAGATCGGCGATAAAAGCAATCCTCTGAGCCGGCTTTTCGACATTTTTATTGCGGTGGTCATCTGTGCCAATATTCTGGTGACTTTTTTACAGACATTTGACGAACTAACCTTTTTATTTCCTGCATTTCATGTCATAGAAGTCATTACTATCCTGATCTTCTGCGTGGAATACATTCTGCGGATCTGGACTGCGGACTATCTATATCCTGATAAAAACGAGTTCCGCTCCCGGCTGCGGTTTCTGATCTCCTTCGACGGCATTATCGACCTGCTGACAATTTTACCCTTTTTCTTCCTGTCCGGCATGGTCATCTTCCGGATGCTGCGGGTGGCGAGGATCTTCCATTTGTTCCGCCTGAATGCACGGTATGATTCCTTCAATGTCATCACTACGGTATTGTATGAAAAACGCAATCAGATCATTTCCTCCGTGTTCATCGTACTGATTCTGATGCTCGCCAGCAGTCTGTGCATGTACAGCGTGGAACATGATTCCCAGCCGGAAGTATTCCGCAATGCCTTCAGCGGCATCTGGTGGAGCATGTCAACGCTGCTCACCGTGGGCTACGGAGACATCTATCCCATCACCACACTCGGCCGGATCATGGCGATCTGTATCGCCTATCTCGGTGTCGGTGCCGTGGCTATCCCCACCGGTATCATCAGTGCCGGTTTCGTGGAACAGTACCAGCGCAAAAGCAGTCTCTCTAATATTAAAGCGGCAGATATTCATGAGATCGCCGAGATCTTCGTGGATAAACGCTTCGCCGGCAAATCCGTGGAAGAAATGGAAGAGGCAGAACAGGTCACGATCTTCCTCATTCTGCGGGAGGATCTGTCCATTCTGCCTCAAAAAGATACGATATTAAAATTAAATGACATTATTGTCATTCGCGGGGAGAATCCCTAATTTGTCTCCGTCGCAGTTTTCGTTGTCTCGCTTTCCGTTATCGTAGTATCTGTAGCTTCGGTGCTTTCTGTCTCTTCAGCAGTCTCCTCCACCTCCACCAGATCCTCCAGTGTATAGTTGAATCCGGTTACCACGTTGGTGGCCACGACATACACTTTCATTTCAGAGGGAAATGCGATGTAATACTGGCTGGTCATGGAATTCAGATTACCAATATTAATGATCACACTGCGATCTGCAGTCTCGTACTGAATGGTACGCTCCGGATCTGCCAATCCATACTGTGACATGTCCGTCACATTCTCAATCACCTGATCTGCCTTTAACGGTGCCACCTTCAGGATCATCGCCTTGATCCGATCCTGGTTCAGATTCAGGGAATGATCGTCCGCATAGTACCATGTGTCATCCTCTTTTTCAAAGGCATAGGTCTCTCCCTCATATACATAGCGGAAGCTGGTAATATCATCGGAGTTCACATCCAGCACCGTCTCCTGTGTATCCTCGGTGGTGGATGTCGCAGACGATGCATTTTTATTATACTGTCGGATGCCCAGGAATGCTGCCGCCAGAACCACCAGTGCCAGCAGCATTCCGATCATCTGTCTTTGTTTCTTTTTCATATCTATAACTCACGCCTTTCACAATTATTTCTTCCGTCTGCGGAACCAGATCACGAATCCGACGATCATACAGCCGACGGGAAGAATCACGGTAACCAGCAGCCCCAGCAGCAGAATCTGTGCGGAATCCACTACCAGATTAGAGACCTCATAACTTTTTACCGGAATAGATACCGAGGTCTCATGATCTGCCATTCCACTGAATGTATTGGTGAACAGGGTCAGGTTCGCACCACTGACGACAGAATCTGCATCATCCGTGAACAGCTGCTCACAACCGTACACGACCAGTGTCGCATCTCCATCATCCAGTGTCTTTACTGCTTCCACCCCCAGTGCGAAGGGACCATTTACATCATTTTCACCCTGCGAGAAGTCCTGCGCATTGCTCACATCCTGTTTTGCAAAAGAACTGTCGGAGGTACTTAAGAACACATCATAAGTAATATCGCCGGTGACTGTCTCGTCGCTGCTCTCTTCCTCCGGAACAATAATTCCCTGAGAGTACGGCAGGAACAGGTATTTTCCGTAAGTACCGGAAGTATAACTGTCAGAGCTCTGGGTGGGCAGGATATAATAAGGGCTTCTGTAGTAGCCGTTGGAATCGTTCTCCACCACCAGTCCTTTGGCAATGCTCAGATTCATATAGCTTAAAATAGCATCAATATTCGGTGTCTCCTCATCGGTATAGCCGGTTACCAGGATGACTTTTCCACCGTTGTTCAGATAGTCGATCACCTTATCCTTATCATCGGATGAAAAATCACTGGTGGCACCGTTAATGAACAGACAGGCCGCATCGTCGGGGATAGCATCCAGATCCATCAGATTCACGGTCTCATAATCCACATTTTCCTTGTTTAGTGCGGATGTAAAAGTGTTGCTTAAACTCAGTTCATTATGTCCTGTTGTCATATATACCTTGGGCATATCATCATTTAACACATAATCCAGCGCACTGGTGATCTGTCCTTCGCCATCATAACCGGTGGTCGTGGTGTTATAACTGTAGGTCGAATAGTCAAAATCATAGGAAGACTCATAGACATCGTTGTAATCAATGACCTTGCTGCGCTTGTCACTGACCACGATCAGGCTGTTCGTGCTAATGTTGCCGGTGGTGTACTGGGCATAGAACATCGGGTTAACGGTGGGATCCACATATTCCACGGTGATATGATCCGACAGATCATCGTATCTCTGCAAAGTCTGCCCCAGTGTGGTATCCTGATTGTCCTGATTTACCAACACATAGATTGTCACATCATCCTGCATATTTTTCACATAGTCGACGGTCTGATCTGTCAGGGAATACAGCTTCTGGCTGGTCATGTCGATTGCTGTCCAGCTGGAAGGCATCTCGCCCATGATAATATTAACGACTACTACCAGCGCTACCGCTACGGCGATCATACCGGTACTGTAAGCACTGAAGCTTAAGTTCTTCACGGACATGCTGTAACGGCGTTTCTGAATGGACTGTACTGTCAGGAACAGAACCAGTGCCGTAACGGATGCATAATATACGATAGAAGATACATCCAGTGTGCCGTTTAACAGGTTAGAAAACGGCGTATACAGATCAAAGCAACGCAGCAGCTTTGTCAACAGATTGCCGGTACTGGAAATAATGGAGCAGATGGAATCCATCATATATCCCAGGAACAATACTAAAAAAGTAAGTACTGCTGCGATGACCTGGCTCTCTGTCACGGAAGACAGGAACAGACCGATGGCAATGGCGGTCATCCCGAAGAGGAAATATGCCAGGATCGACAGGTAAGCCTCTCCCATGGGAACACTGCCGTACTGCGCCATGATCAGCGGGTAAAAGCAGATGATCGCTACGGGAATGGCAAATATAGTTAACAGCGCCAGGAATTTTCCCATAACGATGCCGCCTACGGACACCGGTGCCGTCAGGATCAGCTGATCCGTCTTGCTCCGCTTTTCCTCCGCCAGAATACGCATGGTCAGGATCGGCACGGTCAGCATGAATAAAAAGGTAACGCTGGATACCACATACGCAAAATAAGGATATCCGTTCATCAGGTTATAAACACTGAAATACAGTCCCAGGAAAAACAGGGTGACTGCAATAAATAAAAATCCGATAAAGGAACGGAAATAGGATTTCAATTCTCTCTTATAAATGGCTAGCATATTATTCCGCCTCCTTTGTAGTTACAGTTTCTTTTTTCTCTTCTCCGGGCTGTGCTTCCTCTTCCGAAGCTTCTGTCTGCTGTGCGGCAGCATCTGACATTTCCGGCCTTTTTCTTTTTGAGAATAGTTTGTGCTTCTCCGGCTGTGTGGGTGCTACATCCTCGGTCAGTTCCAGGAAGATGTCTTCCAGAGACTTCTCCGCATGGGTCATCTCTAAAATAGGCAGCTTTGCATCTGCCAGTGCATAGAATACCTGCTCTCTGATATCTGCATTCTCTTTGGAGATCACTTTCAGCTTTGCAATATTTTTGGATGCCTCCGTGTTCTCTTCGATCCGGTCGATCTGTGAGATCTCCTGCAATGCACTCTTCACCGCAGCGATGCTTCCCTTTACTTCCAGATCCAGTTCCATGGAACCACTCATAAGCTTCTGCAGATTCTCTGGAGAATCACTGGCTACCAGCTTACCGTGGGCTATGATCATAATATGGTCGCAGACCGCACTGACCTCCGACAGAATATGGGAGCTGAGGATCACGGTATGATTCTCCCCCAGCTTGCGGATCAGATCACGGATCTCGATGATCTGTTTCGGATCCAGACCTACCGTGGGCTCATCCAGAATGATAACCTCAGGGTAGCCAAGGATTGCCTGCGCCAGTCCGACTCTCTGCCTGTAACCTTTTGACAGATTCCTGATCAGACGCTGCTGCATATCGGTGATCTGTGTCATTTCCATGACCTCATCAATCTGCTGCTTCCGCTCTTTTTTCGGCACTTTTTTCAGTTCTGCCACGAAATCCAGGTATTCTCTGACAGTCATGTCTACATACAGCGGCGGAAGCTCCGGCAGATAACCGATGGCACGCTTTGCCTCCTCCGGATCTTTTTGGACATCTTTGCCATCGATCGTCACAGTACCCTCCGTGGCTGCCAGATAACCCGTGATGATGTTCATGGTCGTGGATTTACCTGCGCCGTTTGGACCAAGAAAGCCGTAAATCTGTCCCTTTTCCACACGGAAAGAGAGATGATCTACGGCAATATGGTCACCATATTTTTTTGTAAGATTGCTTACTTCTATCATATTTGCCTCCCTGAGATGGTGTTCTTTCCCCCACCTGTTGATATCCCGAATTGCTGCGCGGTAACCCGCTCCCGCAATTCGACTATATTATTGTATGAGGCAAATGTCATGAAAAGGTGATTTCTTTGTGAAAATTGTGTGAACCCGAAGGGATCCGGCTGATCGTCAGCGCCGTATTCAGATTCCCGGCTTCCAGAGCCAGCCGCAAGGGCAGCTTCGCCACCGGGATATCCTCGAAGATATATTCCGGTCCGCCGGACTGGAATAAAAAGAGCACTCCCTCGATGTAGAGCGCTACCTTTTTCTGATTGCTGTAAACCGTCAGAGCGAGCATTCCGTCCGGCTGTCTATGCAGGGTCGAGAGCGCCGGACAGAGCACGGGCTGTGTGCCCCACTTTGCCTGATAGCGGTAATAGTTCTCTGTCAGCGTCCTGCCGTCAGGAGCCAGCAGCTCCTCCGGTGACTGGGCGGTCGCGGTTTCTTCCCGCACGGTTTCGCCGGGGCAGCCTGAGGATCTCGGATATCCACGATACACCGGAATCTTTTCCTCGGTTATCCACCGGTTTCCCGTGAGGAATCCACGTTCGAGACAGATCTGGTGGAAAAAGCGCATCTGTGAGCAGTCCGGCTCCTCCCGCACCAGCAATGCATTGGCTCCCATGCAGGCAAGCAGCTCTAAATCCTGTGTAACCATCTCCGGATCCCAGCCGCCATCCTCCTCTCTCTGATCCGCGTTCCCGCTCTCCCACGGCAGATGATATTCCACGACGTGCAATGGCAGCTCTGCATCGTTTAGAAAGATTCCCTTTTTCTCTATGACACGCAGGTCATAAATCGCCAGCTTCTGCCGCCACCACAGCTGTGTCAGCGCGTCATCCACCCGGAAGTTCCCGCAGGCTTCCACCTCATATAAATACGGATCCCGCATCCCATTCCACAGATGCGGCCGCAACAGCAGCGCCGTCATCGGCTCCAGCTCCCCGGGATCATACTCCCCGCAGAATATCTGCCTTCCGTCTCCGGCTTCTCTGATCACGATCCGGAGCCGCCCGCCACAAGCGTCTCCCTCCCGCAGCTTCTCCGGCAGTGTGAATTCCAGATACGCTTTTCCGTTCTCTATTCTCGTCGTTATCCCCAGATCATCCCGCATGGCAGCCTCTTTTCTCTACAAATCCCGATCCTGACGATTGTCCGGTTTCTCATGAAAAAAGTGTTTGCCATTGACTTCCTTTGTATACATTGTATATATTTTTTCACAAAAAGCTTTTACAAAACCCTTGCTTCCGACCCATTCCGGATTTACTATGGAAGAAAGACTATATAATATACAAGGAGGAACTATTATGCCTTTTATCAATTCCAAGATCAGTACGTCTGTCTCCGCAGAACAGGAGCAGGCATTAAAAACCCGCCTCGGACAGGCAATCTCCATCGTTCCCGGCAAATCCGAGAACTGGCTTATGCTGGGCTTCGAGCCGAACTACAACCTCTACTTCCGCGGTGACAACAGCGAGCCGCTGGCTATGGTCGATGTCAGTGTCTTCGGCGACGAGGATGCCGCAGCCTTCTCCGCACTGACCGCAGAGATCTGCAAGATCTTCGACGAAGTCATGGGCATCGCGCCGGATCACGTCTACGTGAAGTACCAGACCGTAAAATACTGGGGCTGGAACAGCGACAATATCTGACGCTCTCCCAACCCCATATACTCAAAAGTCTGTCATCTGCAGGGTCTCCTGCATGATATGTCCCCAGCGGACTGCGATCTGCTCAATGCCTCTGACACTGGGATGTGTGCAGTCCGCGGAGATCAGTGTCGGATCTCCCAACAGTTGCAGACCATCTGTGAATATCAGACGTTCTGCCGCATATCTGCGCACGATCCGGCGCATCTTCTCCGCCAGTTCCTGCTCTGCATCCTCTCCATTGAATACGAAGATCGATGTGGCAAATACCGGTCGGGGATCCGCCGCCAGGATCTGTGTAAACCGATCGATCCTCCGCTCGAATTCCGCAAGCTCCAGTCTCCGTTTCTCTCCTACCGCATTGATTCCCATTTCCACCGAAGCAAAATCCCAATCTTTACGGGATATGAGATATTCCGCCATCTCCTCTTCCATCAACGCACACCCGGCAAATCCCAGATTCAGATAATCTGTCCCCAGCTGCTGTGCGATCCGGAATGCATAGGAATCCGGCTGGATCAATCCGAGACTTCCATGTGTGATCGACGAACCATACGCCAGATACGTCTTCTCCGGCAGGTCTCCGCTGCGGGGCGGCTCCACTTTCCCCTTCACTCCGACGTAATAACACGGAGTATAGGGCATCACCACCCGCACCACCTCCGGATCATAGGGCAGATGATACTCCTCCGCAAGCTGCCGCAGCTTCTCCATGCCTGTCGGATATTCTATATGGATCGTCGTATTTCCGGGACCGACATTTTTCGAAGAATATTCCCCGCCTCCCTGAAAAGATCCGAAAAAGATATGTACCGTAGCGCTTTCTGCCACCAGTTCGCTGCTCAGCGTCAGATCCACGGCACCGTCTGTCATCCGGAACCGCAGCTCTACGCCGGTGGCAAAACGATTATTCTGCACACCGTCACTGATCCCGTCCCGGACTTTCTTACAGACTCTTCGCAGCAAATACCCTTTTTCCGTCTCTTCCAGTTCTTCTACATTATGGAATAAAATCTGATCAAATATCATGTCCCTCTCCTGTTTTCTTCCTATCTTTTCTTATCTTTTTTATTTTTCCTGTCTTTTTATACAGCGCATATCCTGCAGCTGCCGCTTATCGTGAGATATTTTCCCTGCTGTATTTCCTCTGTCTGCTCGTAAGCGATCTTTACCTGCCGCTCTCCCCATGGATTGCGCAGCACCATTTTGTCCGTGCTTCCGATCAGACGGATCCAGCTGCAGATACCATCCTCCGCTACCGCCTCTGCCAGATAGCCATGTTCGGTATTCACCCGGATATGCGCGTTCCAACCACTGGGCAGAGATGAGAATAGATAGAGTACCGGATCTTCTCCGGGCGCCTTGGGATACCCCTGACATACCGCATTCGCCATCGACGATGTGATATGTCCCAGTCTCTGGACATCCGGTGCCTGTGGTCCCTCTCTGAGCGTCATACGGTTTGCCAGGATCTTTGTCTGTGCGCACGCCTCCAGATCTGTGAAATCTCTCTCATAATCTTTCAGATCATGCATTGCTCCGACAAATTCTTCCATCGCTTCCGGCTGACAGCAACGCGCCACCGCATCCACGCACATATCCAGCGTATTTACCTTCACTTCCCTGCCATAGCCAAAGTGCCTCATTGTCATCGCCAGTGTATTCTGACCCAGCCTGCGGATCTCCTCATTTTCCGTCTCCGGCGTACACAGATCATACAGGATCAACGGATCGGAAACGTGTTCATGGCTGGCATTTCCCTTTCTTGCCTGCGACCGGGCGCTTGCCCAGCATTCTTCCTGCTCCTCTCCCGTCGTCAGTGCCTCGGGTTCCGTGGATACCGGCATCGGCGCAAGCTTCCGGAGGAATTCCTTCCACTCTGCTGCCTCCTCCTGATCGATTTCCAGTCTCTCCGCTGCCTTGATGGCGATCGGCAGGATCCCATGCATTGCCGCCAGCTCGGATACCGCATCCCTGCAATCCCACATCACCTCGTGATTATTGGTATGTATGATATGGAGCTTTCCGTCCTCTTCCTCCCGGATCAGCGGCAGATTCACATACAATTCCGCACATCCCTTCAGGAAGGGATAAGCATTCTCCCGCAGCCAGTTCTCATCATTTTTCATTTCTGCCAGCCGCCACATCCAGTAAGCGATCTTCGCTGTCGTGGAGAAAATATGACTGACATATCCAAACGGTCCGAAACCGCGTTCTTCCCTGCCGTCCGCTCTGTGGGAGAGATAGCTGTAACGGGAATCGAAGCTGTTACGTCCTTCTGCGAATTTTCGGAATGCTTCCGTCCGCTCGCTCCAGTCCCGTTTGCAAGTGTACAGTTCCTGGAATTCCGTCTGCAATTCCTCCGGGATCTCTTCCGGTCCGTTGAACCATGTGGTCTCCGGGATCCAGAGTCCCCTGCTGCCCCATTGCTGTACGGCTGCCTTTTCACACGCCTGCTGCCAGTTCTTCATATGCTTTACAAAAGCTTCCGCCAGCTCTGTGCAGCCCGACGAGATCAATGCGGCATAATAACAGGATGAATTGTGCCACCAGTACTGTGCACCCCACATTTTGAAGTCTCCGCCGGTGCTGAACAGCAGTCCTCCGTACCGCGGCATATAACTGCCTCTGGATGTGATCGCCATAATATAATAAAAATAGTCGATATCCTCTGTGATCTGCTGTCCTCTGCCATTTTCACTGGTGAAATCATATAGCGGAGTTCTCTCCCAAAAGCTCTTCCACCACGCTTCGTTTTGCCTCCGCAGAGCTGCCATATCCGCGCAGCGCTCTGCCAGTGGAATCTTCCGGAACTCCATATCCTTCTGCAATGTTGCGTAGGACGCGATGGCAAATACGTAATTCCCATCCTCCGCCTCTGTCTCCAGCACCACCTCTGTAGGATTGCGATACCAGGTATTCACCCTGCTGCCCGGCGCCTCCACCTCCACCAGACTCCGACAATAGAACGCCTTCTCTGTGAAGATCTGCTCCAGTCCAATCCGGTGTGCTTCCTTGTGCAGCAGCGATTCTGACAGCTGGTAGTTCTGTTTCTGGTAGGAGACAACACCTTCTTTGTACATCACCGGATTCCGATAGTTACGGTTATTGCATCCGACCGGGTACTGACTTAAGAAGCGCAGTGTCCGGAGATCGGCACGGAGCCGTTCCTTCTGCGGTCTTCTGTCCTGTATTTCCACGATGAGGAAATCCTCCTCACCATGCTCTTCCGTCATATTTCCATAACAGCAGATTTCCACACCATTGCCATGGATGGTCATACGACCGTTCTCGACCGACAGCTCCTGTGTCGTATTTTCATCAAATACCGGCTGATCCATCCTGCCCAGTTCGATATCAAAAAAGGCACATCCCTCCGAAAAATCCGAATCCGTTCCGTTCACGGAATGGGAGGAAGAATCCATTCCAAAGACATCCACCCGGTTGATCTGCATATGCAATGCATTCGGCGTCAGCCAGACGAGTGTCCCCATACGACCTGTTCCGACAGGCATTCCATCCTCCGGTAACACTCCGTCCTCACTGTAGTTTGTCTGCGGGGACAGCCGACCGATTCCTTTATAACATAGATTTCCCTTTCGTTTCAACTCTCTGTCTCCTTATATCTGTATATTTCTATTATTTTTTATCTGTTACGCAGGTGTATACTGGAACCAGTCGTATTCCGCATAATTGTCACTGTCCGTAGCTGCCACAGCATACATTCCGATATACACGCCGGTGAATCCGTCACGATATCGGGTACTCAGAACCGCTGCCGGAGCCTTTTCATAGAACAGTTCCTGACTGCCTTCTTCGGATGAAATATAGAAATTATAATATTCTGCCTGCCCGCGTATGGTCATATACCATCTGCCCTGCTCCGGAAGGACACAACTCTTCAGCAGCATCTTCTCACCCTGCTCTACCTGATACAGGCGCAGGCATTTCGCTCCATTCTCACTTCCGATCAGGAACTGATAATTGTAGCCTTCATCCTGTAACAGAGCCAGTCCTGCCTCCTGATCCTCCGACTGCGGTTCGAATTCCATGGCAGTCTGCACCTGGAATTCCTTATGCTCCTGTCGTCTGCCGATAAAGGAGGGTGTGCTCACGGTTTCCAGTCTCTCACTCCGCAACCGCAGGCTTAAAAAGCTGCTTCTCCGCGTCAGGGAATATGCTCCCTCCGGAAGCGGATGCACACTGTTCCACTGCAGTCCCAGCCTGCCTCCTTCAAATCCGGTAAAGCTCTCACGCACGGGATATACAGTCTCCTCCAGCTCCGGCTTACGTTCTCTGGAATTCACCTGTCCATTGGCATTGTCTATTTTCAGCCATTCGTCCTCAGTATCCCATGTCACCGGAACGAGGAACGTCTCACGACCCAGATTATAGTGGAATCCTTCATAGGGACGGACTCCCAGCAATACCATCCACCATTCGCCCCGGGTGGTTTCCACCAGATCTGCATGACCCACCACCGATATCTCGCTCATCAACGGCATATGTCTGTGAGTCACGATCGGATTTCTCTGGCAGATCTCATAAGGTCCCGTAATTTCGCGGCTTCTCGCCATCATCACACAATGGTTGGTAAAAGTGCCTCCCTCTGCCACCATCAGATAGTACCAGTCCCCATGATGATAAATATGCGGTGCCTCCAGCCATTTTCCCTGTGTCTGTATTCCGTCCCACAGAACATATCGCTCGCTGCAGAACTGAAATGTCTCCGGATCGATCTGCTGCAGATAGATCCCATGATGTCCGTCGTACTGTTCCGGCTGGCAGATAAAGTTACCGATATACCACATTTTTCCATCTTCCCCGAAATACAGACTCGGATCGATGCCATCCGCACCTTCCACGACAACCGGATCACTCCAGGGACCTGCGGGATTCTCTGCTGTCACAATATAATTCATCCGCTTTTCATGGAGTCCTTCTGATACAAAGGTATTGATCAGATAAAATCTTCCCTGATGAAAGCGTAGCGTTGGGGCCCAAAGCCCCAACGCCATCTGACAGTTATCAAAATCCAGTTGTTCTCTTCTGTGGATCACATGACCGATCTGTTCCCAGTGTACGAGATCTCTGCTGTGAAACAGCGGAATTCCGGGAAAATATGCGAACGAAGAAGTTGCCATATAGTAATCTTCTCCCACTCTGCATATGCTTGGATCCGGATGGAATCCAGGCAGAATCGGATTGTTAAAATATCCTGTCATATTGCTCCTGTCTCTCCTTATTTTGCTGCATTTGCCATATAATTGTCATACTGTTCCTGATAGATCTTCAGATAATCCTCTACGCCCATATTTTTCAAAGTCGTAATATAGTTATCCCAATCTGTGTCGATGTTCAGATCACCTGTGATGAACTGTACGGTAGCCTGATTCACATATCCGCCGATCGTCAGAGAGTATTCGGAGATCTTCTGTGCGGATTCGGTATCAAAGGCAATATTGGGTACGAGTGTATCATCTGCGGGAGCATACTTCTGATACTTCTCTGCTGCCTGCTGTAAGATATACTCCAGATTCATCTTCGGGTTCTCTACCAGTAACTGTCCACGATATTCCGCATTGTCAGTACGGATACAAGCATCTGAAGGCCAACTGTAATGCTCATAAGATTTCGCAAAACCTGCTGCTGTCCAGTCAAAATCATCGGTGAGCTTTGTTACCTTGTAAGTTGCGGTTCCACCGCCCAGACCGGTTCCTTCTGTTACATAATCCCATGCATATCCCTGAGGTCCTTCAGACTGTGTATGAGATCCGTCTTCACTTGCCAGGAAATCAAACAGTGCCACTGCGATCTCCGGATATTTGCAGTTTGCAGATACGATTCCCAGCGCGCTGGAGAAATAATTGTTCAGATCTCTGGCTGCCAGACGGATACCGTTCGGACCAGCTACCGGCTCCAGTACTTCCCAGTTCTCCCAGTCACCGTCTTCACCATTGTTAAATGTTGCCTTATCTGCCTGATTTCTGCCACTTGCATGGATAGCTACCAGATGCTCTTCATTATTCAGAGATGCCGCAAACTGATTGGAATCCTGAGTAAAGGTCTGTGTATCCAACAACCCTTCCGCATACAGCTTGTTAATAAAAGTCAATGCCTGCTTATATTCATCGGTCATAACGGAATAATTGACCTTACCATCCTTCACAGTCAGCCCTGCACCGACTGTAGGGTTCGTATTGCTCAGAGGATTGTTGCACTGTACAAACGCATTGATCAGCCATACAGTAGGATCGGAACACCAGCCTCCGATATATCCACTCATGGGGATTTCATCATTTTTGCCGTTTCCGTTAGGATCCTGTGTCTTGACCTCCACGAGGAAGTCATACAGTTCATCGGTAGTCTCCGGCATCTTGCCGTCATTCAGCTGATCCACCCAGGGCTTATAGATCCATACACGGTTCTGGTAGTTATTATGGAAGCTCTCTCCATCTCCACCGTAGGTATAAATATGTCCATCCGATAATACAAGGTCGCCCTTTCTCATCGGACTAATCTCATTCAGTTCGTTCCATCTTGTAGCATCCTTCAGATAATCATCCAGCGGCAGAATCAACCCCTGTTCTGCATATAATGCAGTCTCTGCCTTGGACCATCTCGTAGCCAGGAAGATATCCGGCATACTGTCCGGATCTGTCATAACCAGATTCAACTTGGTCTTCGCCTCATCTCCATCTACGTCATATACAAAGTTCAGATGAATATTGGTCTTCTCCTCGATCCAGTCGGTCACATAGTTGTCCTGCATTGTACCACCACCGGTATTGGCAGCATATACGAACACATCCAGTGTCAGCTTCTCTTTCAGAGGGAATGTCACATCACTGACAGAATCAAACGCGAACGGATCCTCCTCTGTCGTGCTTTCCTGCCCGGTGCTCGTATTCTCCCCCTGCGTCTCCTGTGAGCCACATCCGGTGAGCATACTTCCCATCAGAGTCGTTGCGGTTGCCACAGCCACCAGCTTTTGTAAAAATCTTTTTTTCATGAAATACCTCCTGTTTAAAATAATTTTATCATAATAAACCTTCGGTTTACTATTTTTGATTGATATTTGATTTATTGTTTTTAGCCCTTTACCGATCCGATCATAACGCCCTTGGCAAAATATTTCTGAATGAACGGATACAGTATCATCAGCGGCAGTGAACTGAGTACGATGGTTCCGTATTTCAGCATTTCACTCAGATACTGATTTTTTGCCAACAGATCAAAATCCAGAGATGCTGCATTGGAGAAATCTACCTGAGACATCAGCAGAATTCTCCGCAATACCAGCTGCAACGTGTATTTTTTCTCATCCTGAATGTAGATCATGGCATTGAAATATCCGTTCCATAACGGCATCGCGCACCACAGGCAGAGCACTGCGATAATCGCTTTTGACAGCGGTACAACGATCTTGATAAAAAACTTGAAGTCCGAACAACCATCCAACTCTGCTGCCTCCAGAAGCTCCTTGGGGATCGACTGCTTGAAAAAGGTTCTGGCAACGACCACGTTATAGGCGCTGACACAACCGGGCAGGATCACCGCCCACATCGTATTCAGCAGATGCAAATTCTTGACCAGCAGATAACTGGGGATCATGCCTCCGGAGAACATCATGGTAAACACAAACAACAGTGTGAATCCCTTCCGCCCTCTGAAATCATCTCTGGACAGCGGATATGCCGCCAGCAGCGTCATCACCAGACTGATCACTACACCAATAAAAGTGTAAATAATCGTGTTTTTATATCCGACCCAGATAGAAGTATATCCAAATACCGTCTTATATCCTTCAAAAGTAAAATCCACTGGTAACAGACGCACCTTTCCCCCCATCAACGCATCTCCCGAGCTGAAAGAGCAGCTTACCACATAGATCAGAGGATACAGGACAATGACTGCGAAGATCAGAAGAAGTATATTGTTGATAAAGTACACGACTTTATCCTGCGTAATTCCTTTCTTTTCCATAATCGTCTTCCTGCCTCCTATACAAATCCATTGCCGGATACCTTATCCGCCACTTTATTCGCTCCCAGTACGAGGATCAGTCCCACCAGTGACTGGAAGAGTCCGATCGCCGTAGAATACGAGAAATCGGGGAACGAGGAAACCAGTGACACCTTGTAGGCATAGGTATTGATGACCTCGGATGCGCTCAGGTTGTTCTGGTTCTGCATCGCCAGCACTTTTTCGGATCCTACATTCAGAATGCTTCCCATATTCAGGATCAGCATAATGACTGCTGTCGGAATCACCTCCGGCAGATCAATATAGCGGATCCGCTGCAATAACGTTGCGCCGTCGATGATCGCCGCCTCATGGAGCTGCATATCTACGCCTGCCAGCGTCGCCATATAGATGATGGCTCCGTATCCGGCTCCCTGCCAGACACCACTCCATACATACAGAGACGGGAATGCGGATGCGCTGCCCATGATGTTAAGACCGAACGTATCATATAAGAAGCTTCCGATCACACCGATTCTGGTATCCAGCACCAGTTTGATGATACCTACAAACACGACAGTAGAGATAAAATAGGGACAATAGGTAATCATCTGTACGGTTTTCCGGTACTTTACATTTCTTGCATAGTTCAGACACAATGCCAGGATGATCGAGCAGGGGGTAGATACTAACAGGGAATACAGGGACAGGGTCAACGTATTCCGTATACACTCCCAGAAGTTATAATTTTTGAAAAACTTGATAAAATTGTAGAACCCGTGGTTTTTCGCCCATGCGCTCCCCCAGATTCCCTGCGATACCTTGTAATCCTTGAAAGCGATCAGGATACCGTACATCGGTCCATATGCGAAGATCAACAGCATAATGATCGGTGGCAGGATCATCAGATATAATTGCCAGTGCCCCTGCAGATATTTCAACAGGCTTTTTTTAGAGGAGGCTCCGGCTGATTTTTTTTGTGCGATTGCCATCTCCCACAACTCTCCTTTCTCTTTTTCTTTTTGTTTTTTGTTTGGCAGCTTTTTGTCTGCCCTCCTGATAGCCCGATTAAAACACACCCCATATGGTGTTGTATATATCCATCTCTTTTTGACGCATATGCAAAACTTCCTCCCCAAAAAAGGCGCAAAAAAATTGCATATTCATTTACTTAAAATGAATATGCAATCCTTTCAATATGTCCGAAAACCCTTATTTTTCCTGGGTTTTCCATTCCGTCGTGCTCATACCGGTCACTCTCTTGAACGCCCGGCAGAAGGAATTCTCCGAAGTGTATCCCGTCCGCTGTGTGATCTCCCGTATGGTCATGGATGTTGTACTCAGCAGCTGTTTTGCCTGCTCCATTCGAAGCTGTTCCACGTAGGAGGAGAACTTTACTCCCGTTTCCTGTTTGAAGAGTGTGGACAGATATCCCTCACTTACCTGCATGGCTTCCGCCGTACTCGTCAGCGACAGATCCTGATCTGCATAGTGGAGGTTCAAATAGGCGATCACTGCGGACAGCTCCACGACCTTGCCGTTTTTCCGCTCGTATACCTTCTGTCCCAGCTCCAGATACAGATTCCTCGTGATCCGGATCCGCTCCAGCATATCGTCATTATGATTGCGCTCCAGTCTCTGGCAGAATTCCTGATATTCGTTGTCGGATACCCGCAGGATATCCATGATCCGTACCAGATTGATCTGCAGCTCATCCAGCAGCAGATTCTGGAGATAGGGATTCAGGCTTCCCTGAATAAAATACTCTTCGATCACATCCGCAAACGTCTGATAGACATTTTCCACATCGCCCTTCAGTACCTGATGGAGCAGCGCACGGCATTTCTCTTCCGTCGGATAGGTATTCACCTGCTTCTGCTTTTCATACCAAATAATATTCCGGGAGCCGTCTTTTTCCTGATAGAGCTGCATCAACATGGCATTTTCATAAGAAATACTGATCTGCGCCAGATCCTCTGCCACGGTTCCGCCGTATACCCCGATCCCGTCTGCCAGCGCTTCCGGCAGCTCCTGTCCCAGCTTTTGTACCAGAGCTTCGGATTGTCTGTGGTATTCCGCCCGCTGCTCTTTCGGCAATTCCATGATCACGATAACTTTGTCTTCACCGGCTGTGATCACCTGTCTGTCCGGGAGGAATTTGCGGATCAGTTCCGTCAGTACGATGGTATACAGATTATGCGCCTGCAAGGGTCCCTCCGGCAGTTGTTCCGTTCTGCCGCGGAACAGCAATACCCAGAATACCTTATCCCGATAGGCAAACTGTACGTAATCCGCATTTTTATAGATATCATCGTCCAGACCGATATTGCCGTACAACAGCTGATAGCTGAACACCTCCTGCAGAAAAGGCTTCTGCTCTTCCATCGCGGTCTGCAGCTCGCTGTTGGCTGTCATAAGTCTCCGGTACGAATTGTGCAGATGGGAAAACATCGTATTTCCATTGACTTCATTATCATTCACCAGTACTTCTTTCAACAGTTCGTTGATCGGTCGCGCTGTCTTATAAGACATCCGGATGCTGAGGATGATTCCCACCAGTCCGGCGAAGAGGATCAGCAGCACCATATACAGCACCGTCTGAAGTCCTCTGACTCTGACGGCAAGGGACGGCTGCAGGAAGGAATATGTCAATCCCGTGCGTTCCGAAGTGGCGGACAACAGCAGATACTGCTCGCCCTGATAACGAATATATTTGCAATGTACGCCGTCATAATCCTTTTCCCGACCGGAGGCTGCGAGGAGTTCCTCCGTCTCCTGTGCATCAATCATTCCTTCACAATATAACAGCTTCCCCTGGTCATTTTGGATCATCTGTGCCGTATCCTCTGCCAGTGTCGGCATCAATGCTTCCACCGCAGCCTTGCGGATACAGACTCTGACCAGACTGTTGTCTTCGAAGGAATATGACGGAAGCGGGACATCGTAGGTCATCATCTCTTCGGTGATGCCTGCCTGTCCGAAGAGATATTCACGGCTTGCGAGAATACCGTATTGTCTGTTCATCCCGGTCTTGTTCTGCAGCCACTCCTCATAGGTATCATATTGCTGTTCATGAAAATACAGCTCATAAAAGTCCGGATAAGTGTACGCAATGTTCCTGTTGATCACCAGCTGGCTTTGATCAAAGAAAATAAAATATCCGTAGATATTTTCATTTGTATAGGAAATATCCGGCAATGTCCTCTGCAGCTCTATAATACTGTAGGTATTCGGATATTGCAGCGCGTCTGCCTTGCCGGTAAAATTCTGCACCGCTACATTATTAAGGATCATACTGCCGACGCCTTCCGCCTCTTCCAGCAGCGTGTCCACCGATGTCTCCGAATAGCGGAGCTTTTCCACCGCCTGAAGCGTATCGTCTCGCTCCAGGATGCTGATCACCCGCCCGCAGTACAGAGAGCAGATGATCAACGGTATGATCAATACGATCAAATAAGTTCTCAGATAGCTGAATACGATTGTATTTTCCGAACGCCTGTCACTGTTTCTCTTCATAATCCACCCATATCAAAAGCTTATTTTAGTTCTGCTTTTTCTGTGTACTATTTTACTATATGCATCTGACACACGCAAGCTGGAAAAGGGGGCGTCTTTTACTCCTGCAACTGTCCGTCCACGATGCGGACAATTTGCTTCGCGGACTGGGCAACGCCCAGGTCGTGGGTGATCATGACGATGGTGTTGCCCATATCGTTCAGTTCCCGGAACAGCTTCAGTACTTCCTTACCGCTGGTCTGATCCAGTGCACCGGTAGGCTCATCCGCCAGAAGGATCGCCGGCTGTCCCACCAGTGCTCTGGCAATGGATACTCTCTGCTTCTGTCCGCCGGACAATTCGTTGGGCTTATGTCCGATACGATGATCCAGCCCCAGCAGTTTGATCGTATTTTTACACTTTTCTTCTGCTTCCTCGTGGGTCATGCCGCGCATCAGCAGGGGCATGATAATATTCTGCATGACATTATAGGTCGGGATCAGCTGATAGTTCTGGAAAATGAACCCGATCTTCTGGTTGCGCACCATGGTCAGGTCGTCCTCTTTGGTCTCGTGGATTGCCATGCCATCCAGATAATATTCCCCACTGTCCATCACATCCATACAGCCGATCATATTCATTAACGTAGTCTTACCGGAACCGGAAGGGCCTAAGATTGCCACATATTCTCCCTTATTTACCTGAAAATTGATGTCCTTCAAAATCGGCAGACGCTCCTCTCCCAGCATATAGCCTTTATTTATATTTTTCATGGTGATCATTGCGTTTTCCATCATAATCCTTACACCTTTCGCACTACTCCTGATTTAAAGCTTCTACGGGGATCAGTCTCGATGCCTTATACGCCGGATAGAAGCCGAAGATACTTCCGGTGAAGACACCAAACAACAGCGACAATACTGCACCT
This sequence comes from Lachnospiraceae bacterium GAM79, assembly GCA_003584705.1. Taxonomy (GTDB): domain Bacteria; phylum Bacillota; class Clostridia; order Lachnospirales; family Lachnospiraceae; genus Acetatifactor; species Acetatifactor acetigignens. The sequence continues at coordinate 198,196 of AP018536.1, read as the reverse complement.
TGTACCGACAGGGACACTCTCACGTTGAACAACTGCACTAACGGGGTGATTCCAAGCGCCACCAATACCCCCAGTACCGCTCCTACCAGACTGGTAAAGCTTGCCTCCAATAAAAACTCCAACAGGATATCCTTCCGGGAACAGCCCAGCGCTTTCAAAATACCGATCTCATTGGTACGCTCCTTGATGGATACAAACAGCACGTTCATAATACCGATACCGCCGACGATAAATACGATCACTGCCATAGAGATCAGCAGTAATGTCAAAGTCTCATTGGAAGCGGAGGCTGCCTCCATCTTGCTTCCGGCATCGCTGATGGTAAATGTGGTGTTGGGATAGCTTTCTTTTAAGGCACTCTCCACATCCGTCATTACGGTATCCACCTGATTCACATCCTCCGCAATGACCGTGATGGTTGGACTGATATTCGTACCGGTAATGTATTTGATGCCGGTTTCGTAAGGTACATAGATTGCCGTATCCGGGCTGATGCCGGATGCCACAGTTCCCATCTCGGATAGTACCCCTGACACTATATAGGGGCGCCCATCAATATAGACTATACCGTCATAAGCATCGTAGGCGCTGCCAAAAATTTCCTTTGCTACGGTGGCACCCAGTACGCACACCTTTTCCTTGCTCTCGTTGTTTTCTTCTGTGAGGAAATCCCCGATGGCCATTTCCAGATTATTGATGACAGCATAATTGTCCTCCACACCGGCAATGGTGTAATAGGAAGCAGAGGTCATATTGCCTCCCTCCACCGATGCTGTAGTGGAATAAGAGATCGTAGTTGCAGAGATTCCGGAGACAAAAGTCGCCAGATCATCACAGTCTTCACTGGTCAATGTCACGGCTTCGCTCTCTTCCTCCTGTCCGAATCCGAAAAATCCGCCGAAATCCATTCCCCCGCCGGGACCACCGGACATACCGCCGCCGGAACCTCCTCCGGGACCTCCGCCCATATTTGTGACGGTAACGCTTCCTCCACCGCCCGGCATTTCAAAGCTAAAACCACCGCTGTCACTGCTGTCGCAGGAAATATCAATGGCTCCGGCATTCAGGTTCTTGAACTGCTCCGCCACTTCTTCTTTTCCACCGGTACCTATCGCCAGCACCAGCATTATGGTGGCGGATCCTACAACGATACCGATGGAAGTCAGGATCACTTTGAATTTATTCTGTGACAGGTTCAGCCACACCAGACGTAATATTTCGGATAATCTCATATTCTACTTCTTCCCTTCCATTGACCTTACTTTCCCACAGGTCTCCGCTCTACTTCGTAATGCTGCTTTCGATCAATACGGTATCTCCTTCTGCAATATCTCCGGAGATCTCCACATTAGAGTCATCTGACAGTCCTGTCGTTATTTCCTTTTTCACAATGCTTCCATCTGCTGTCTTCACTTTTACATAAGTCTTGTCATCCTCTGTGATAATGGCTCTGCATGAGACATACAGCACTTCTTCCGTTTGTTCCGTAACGAAAGTTACATCTCCTGTCATGCCCTGGAACAGTCCTGAAACATCCCCTTCTAATGTGACAGTTACGTCATAAGTTATATTTCCACTGGAATCCGATGTCGCATCTCCGATAGCCGTCACCTTTGCCGTAAAGATATCTTCCGGATATGCCGTCAATGCAATATTCGCTGCAGATCCCAGAGAGATATCCGTCATGTCATCTTCATCCACCGTTACCGTTATGGTCACTTCGTCCATATCGTATAAGGTAACCAGAGAGGTTCCGGTACTGATCTTGTCTCCGGCCTCCAGATCCACGCCGGTGATGACACCGTTGTATCTTGCACATACTGCATTACCATCGATATAAGTGCTGAACTCGTTCCATTTTTCCAGAGTCTCATCGTAGGTTTCCTGCTGATCGGACAGATCCTGTTCCAGATACCCCAGCGCAATATCGTAAGTCTCCTGTGCGGTATTGTAAGCCAGCGTCCGCAGTTTTTTTGTCTCGGCTGCGGTCAGTTTTCCCTGCCCCAGTTCCCGCTTTGCTTTATTATAAGCGGTCTCGGCAGTGGTTACATTTTCCTCCGCCTGCTCTACTCTCTGTTCCAGCTCTTCCTTCTGCTGCTCCAGGGAATCTGCCGTGGACTGTGCCTGCCCCGTCAGCTGCGCGTAATAGACATATCCGTAAGTATCATCTGCTGCGTCTGTACTGTTCAGGCTGTATTTACAGTTCGACAATACCTGTGCCGCATCCTCATAGGCTGCCGTTACTTCCTCCAGCTGTGCCTGATAATCTACCAGGCTGCTCTTCGCCTGCTCCAGCGTGCTCTCCGCAGAATCTACTGTATTCTGAAGTTCCTGCAATGTAGTACTGTACTCGGTATCAATATAACTGCCGTAAGCAGTGCTGCTGTCATAAGTGTATTTTGCCTGTTGTTTTGACAGGGTCTGGTCGGCTTCCACCGCCTCCAGATCCGCTTTTGCTTTCTCAACGTTAGACTGCAGTTCGTCTTCCAGATCGGAGACACTGTCTTCTTCCAGCAGGTACAGGGGATCTCCCTCGGATACCTGCTGCCCCACGGAGACCACTACTTCTGCCACGGTCAGGGTAGAATCGTCACCGTTGCTGCCGGAGCTGCTGCCGCCCATATTGAAGATCTGCCCAAACATGTCTAAGCCTCCCTGGGCTCCGCCGCCGGAAGCACTCATGCCGCCAAATCCACCGGATCCAGAGCTGCTGCCGGCAGTACTACCGGAGGAGCCACCTGATGAACTGCCGGAGGAACTGCTGCCGGAAGTATCCGTTCTCTGCAGGGCACTCATATCCAGATCAAAGGTCTGATCCACCGTACCGATATCCACGGAGCCGCTCTCCGTCACACCTTTGACCAGTGTCCCGTATTTTACGGTGGTCTCTTTATAAATGACTTCCGTATCAGAACTACCAAAGATGCTGATGGCACCAGCCACTACAACGATCACGCAGACACCACAGATACCTGTGGTGAGCTTGCGCCTTTTCGACCAGCTTTTCCATGATCCGATCCAGCTCATCCGATTTTTTATAGTTTCCTTGATCTTTTTCCCATTTTCATTCTGCTTCATAATTGTTCCCAATCATTCCTGTCTGTTTCTCAACATTTGTTCCATCCGCCTGATTTATTGTCTTCCGGGACCGCCCGGCATTCCGCCGCCGAAGCTGTCGGAATTACTACCCCCAGGACCACCCTGCGGCATTGCTCCTCCGGAAGGCATCTGCATATCCTCTGGCATAAGGGATTCGTTGAATTCCTGAAGCTCCATATCACTGCCGGTTGTGGTATCAGCACTGCTGCCGGAATCCTCCTGCGTGCTCTTTACCTCTGCCTCGGAGCTGACTTTGCTTGCCAGATAGATGGTGTCCCCTTCTTCCAGTCCTGACAGGATCTCAATGTCCACGCCATTGGTAATGCCGGTCTCTACCTCCGCCAGTTCCTTACCTCCCAGTGCTGTCTTGCGATATACATAGGTTTTGCCGTTTTCTTCGACAATGGCCTTACGGGACACATAGATAACATCCTCTTTTTCTTCCGTTACGAAAATGACATCTGCGGTCATTCCCCCATACAGCTTCTCCAACGCGCCTTCCGCGCTGATCTCCACAGTGTAGCTTACGGTATTACTATAATCAGAAGTAGCCGTGGTATTGATGGAGAGAATGCTTCCGGTATAGGACTCCTCCGGGTATGCCGTAAAGGCGATATCTACCGCATCCCCTACCTGCAGATCCACAATATCCTCCTGGGTCACATCCACGGAGATCCGCATGTCATCCGACGTTGCATAGGAAGACAAAGCTCCTGTCGTCGTCAGGCGGTCTCCCGCTTCGTAGCTGACCTCTGTGATCACACCATCTTCTGTGGCATAGATAATACCATCACTTCCGACAAAATCCTCAAACGCCTGTAACTGTTCTTCCCGTTTTTCTTTCGTCTCTTCCGCTTCCTGTAAGGTCTCCTTCAGATCTTCCACAGCAGCGTTGTAAGTGGTCTGGGCATTCTGCCCGGTGATCACCGCTTCCTGATAGGTCTCTTCTGTATCCAGCTTATCGATTTTTTGCTTTGCCTGTGCCGCTGCCAGCTGGTTCTGCAGATCGGTAATAGCACTTTCATTCTCCGATAAAGCATCCTCTGCCTGCGTCAACGCTGATTTTGCCTGCTGGTATTTGGATCTGGCACTGAGATAACCGTTCTGTATTGTCATAAAATTCACTGTATTATCGGTTCCGGCGCCTTCATAACCTTCTTTTGCCGCTTCATAATCTTCCAATGCATCCTGATAATCTTCCTGAGTTTCTGTCAGCTTCTCCTGCAGAGAAGCTGTATTCGCCTGCTTCTGCTCCAGCTGCACCTGTAGAGAAGTTACGTTATTTGCCACACTGCTTGCCGAAGTATTCCGAATGGACGACGCATAAGAAGCACTGATCTTCTGGGTATCGTAGTCGGTCTGGGCTTCCAGCAGGGACAATTCATAGGTACTCTCTGCCTCCGCATAGTCTGCCTGCGCCTCCACTACCGCATTCTGCAATAGCGCCCGAACCGCCTCCACGCTGTCTTCCGTGAATTTCAGCAGTTCCTCGCCTTCGGTGACACGCTGCCCGCTGGCAGCATAGATCTCCTCTATCTTCAGATATTTCTGTACGGTATCATCGTCATCTTCCTCACTGTCATCCTCGTCATCGTCACTGACATCCAGATCCAGATCGTAATCTACGGATTTTGTGTTGTATTCCAGAGAACCGCTCTCCGTCACACCTACCTTTAAAGTACCACGCTCCACCGTCTCTTCCTTGTAGATCCACTGTTCTTTCTGAAGTAACGGTGCAATAAACACGGTATAACAGGCTGCCAAAAGCAGCAGAAGCAGTGCAATCCCCGCCAGGATCAGTTTTTTCTGCTTCTTTGTGAGGGATTTCAGTTTTTCAAAATGTGGACTTTTTAATTTCATGACTGTGTCTGTCCTCCCTGCTGTTCCTCTCCCCTGACATCATCACCTACATTACCGTCCGTCGTGTTGTCGCTTTCTGAACTCTCATCACCGGGTCTACCCTGTGGGCGCTCTCTGTCACCGGAATTTCCTTCCGGCACCGTTCCGCCCTCCGACATTGCATCACCCCCGGAGACATCCCCGGGACCGCCCTGCATGCGCTGCTGCATTTGTTCCTGCATCCTCGCGATCTCCTCTTCCGTCATACCGAAGATAACCGTCACGGATTCGTTCGCACTCAGGCTGCTACTATTTTCATTTTCTTCGTCCTCTGTCATGATTTTCACGGTCACACTGTAAGTAACACTGGTGCGGCTGTCGGAAGAAGATACCGGATCGATGGCTGTGATCTCACCGGTGAATCCGCCGTTTGCGGAAGACTGCACATACGCACTGTCACTCACGGTCAGCTTCGCAATGTCTGCCTGGTCAACAGATACAGTCACGGTCAGTTCCCTCGGATTGCTGTATACGAATACCACCGCATCGGAAGTCAGATTCTGATCTGCCCGCACAACAGTCCGCAGGATGGTTCCATCCTCGGAAGCATAAAAATAACCATCGCCCACACTGCTTTCAAACAGTTCCAGATTTTCTTTTGCATCTTCATAAGTGCTCTTCAGTGCCGCCAGATCGGATTCTGCCTTTTCCACCGTTGTATTGTAGTCGCTCTCTGCACGATCCGCCGTAGACAGTGCCGTCTCGTAGGTCAGCTTCGCCTGTGCCTGCTGGATTTCCTTATTTTCCTTTGCCTCCGTGACTGCCTGTTGAAGGCTGGGAAGCTTTAACTGTAATGTCTGTAAGTTAAAAGAAGCATTGGTGACGGCATCGTCATATTTCTCCTGTGCCTCTTCCAGATCCTTCAGGTTCTGCTCCAGAACACTGTAGAGGGAAGCTAAAATGCTTGCGTTAGACGTTCCTCTGCTCTGCATATTACTGCCGGCTCCGCCACCGATCTGTACCGAGCCGCCACCGCCGGTGACCTGCGACCAGCTGACACCCCATTCGTCCATCTTATCCGTCAGCGCTTTCAGATTTTCATCATAGATTGCCTGATACTCATCGACTTTAAAATAGCTCTTATAGGAACCGTCATTCACATAGGATTCATACTCCGCAATGTCATCCTCGGCTTCCTGCAGTTCCTCCTCTGCTTTCGTCACAGCACTTTGCAGACTCGCCACCGTCTCGTCATAGACCTCTTTCGCCTGCTGTCCGGTGAGGATCGCGCTGTCTTTTGTGTATTCTGCCGTGATGAGATTCTGCTCATATTCGATCTTGCCGGTACGATACGAAAGCTCTGCATCCCGAAGCGTCCTCTCCAGTTCTTTTCTCGCTTCCGCCACACTGTCTTCCGTCAGCTTCAGGATCTTATCCCCGGCAGTTACCTCTTCCCCGGAGACAGCGTATACTTCCTCTATCTCCAGATCAGTGGTCAGATTCTCCACATCGAAGGTCTCCTCTGTAATACCCACATTGGTCACACCGGAAGCCGCCACCATATCTTCCGTCAGTGTGAGTCCTGCCATATTCCCCGGCATGGAAAATGCTGTCGCATTCCCGTTTTTACGCAGTATCACAACTGCTGTCACCGAACCGCCTCCTATCGCCAGTACCAGAATCAGGACAACAACCATCCACTTCTTACGTCCTTTACGGTCATTCTTACCCTTTTTTTCTGCTCTCTCAGAGTTTATCAGCTGTTTGATCTTCTTATTTTTCACGGTAAACCTCCGATTATGATTCCGTTCAGAATTACTTGTTTTCTCAAGTATAGGGGAATTTTGTATTAATAAAGTGTTCACTCTGTGAAAATTCTGTGTCCGGGATTCTTTTATTTTTTATGGGAAGTAAGTTATACTGACTGTTGGAAATTTGTCTGTAATTTTCTATTTTGATAATTATAAGAAGGAGACTATTCTAAGGCTCAGAGGTAAGTCGCTTTAAGCTTTCGAATAGCAAATAGCACATAAGATGATCGGACTGGGAACTATAATCAATACCGCAGGCATTACTGTGGCCGGACTGGCCGGCACTGTATTCAACAGATTTTTTACCAAAGAAAAAAACAGGCAATGCCAAAGACCCTCTGTTCCAGGGTGCGGTCACGCTGTTGGCAAGACTGATTGCACCGGTCATGACAGATGCCGCCATTACCGATCTCTCCCTCATCGGCTCTATCCTGATCTTCTGCGTGGGTGTGAACCTTGTCTAGGATAAGAAATTCCGCGTGGCAAATATGCTTCCGGCGGTTGTTCTGGCAATCATTATGGAATATCTGCCTTGGGAGTTATAGGTTCTGCAATATTTTCAGATATGCTCCCTGTTCCGTAAAAACATAAGGTTTATATTTTTACGCATGAAAAAAGCTTTTGTTAATGTGATGAAAAGCAAACATTCCACCGTACTTACATCAAAAAAGTTGATTTTATCGTAATTTAAGAAGCTTATCTGTACTAATTGATTCTAATGTATGAATCTGTTGTAAAGCCAATTGTCGAAGCAATTCCATTCTTTCTTTTTGGTTTTTCCCCTGATGAATCAATACTGCATTATAACTTTCTAAATTGGTCAAAATTAATAATTGATTTAGTGTTGCACCATCTCTCATATTACCTTTTATATCTGGATTCGCATCTTTCCATTGTTTTGCTGTTCTGCCAAATAGAACCACATTTAGCATATCAGCTTCATTTGCATATGTAAAACTGATTTGTGCTGGTGTCAATTCCGGTGGTATCAAATTTTCTTTGATTGCATCTGTATGTATTTTATAATTCAATTTTGATATTTCACTGTTTAGATTCCAATTTAATGAAAAGCGGCTATTTTCATCTGCTTTCAGCCTTTTATAATCCATGATTATATAAAGTTTAAATTCTGCTGAAATCCATGATGCAAATTCAAATGCAATATCTGAATGTGCATAAGTGCCACCATAACGTCCGGATTTACATACGATTCCTATTGCCCCAGTAGTCTCTATCCATTTTGTAGGTGACATTGTAAATGCATTAGATCCCGCCTGATTTCTAAAGGAGTCGAATTCGACCCCTTTAAAGTTATTATTATGTAATTTTTCCCATAAACCAAGAAACTCTATTGTGTCTTTGCTTCTCATCCAATTTTTAATTACATCCTTTGCTTCATCACTTTTATAGCGTGCAATATCCGTCAATGATATAAATTCATTTTGAAAATCCTATGTATATATTCCAATATCTATTCCATTCGCGTGAATTGTGTCTTTTACAATATTTTTCACTTTATTATCCTCCAGTTCAATTGTAACTATATGCTTTGTTTTCTTCTTCAATAGTCTCACACTCCTGTATTATTCATTTGTCAACTTTCCAGACTGCTCTGCAAGCTTTTTCTCTTCTCGCTTTACCCTGCGTTCCAGTTTCTTAATATCTTCCGATGCTGGTAAATCTTCCGGTTTAATTCCTCTTTGTCCAAGCATGTCCCTAACAGAAGTATTATTTTCCACATGTTCAACAGTGATTGCAGATTCTCCTTGCAGATCCTTTTCTTCAACATTATAATTTGTCATTTCAGTTGCAAGATTTTTTGCGGCAATGGTAAGTGTTGGCAGGAAATCCGCAAGTGGTCTTTTGTCCTGTACTCCCAAACGGTCTTTCATCTGTTTCGTGGTAAATCCACCAAATAAAGCCTGATCTCCTTTAGACCGAATCCGACCAAATCCAGCATCATCTACTCCACGCTCATATATATTTTGAGACAATCTTTTTTCCGATTCCCTTAATTTTCCTCTTGCCTCTGTTCTTTCGATATAAGAAATTCTTTCTTCAATCAATTCCTGTTTTCTAGTCTGAACCGCAAAATAGCTTTGTGCAAAAGCTATCTGCTCCTTTCGTGGATCTCCATTTTCAGCAATAAGATAACATGCATAACGGGTAAGCATATAATCCTCAACTTCTCTATTGGCTCCACTTCCCAATGTGACCATTTTGCTGACGCCAGCAAAATGGTCTTCCACACTAATTCCGTTATTTTTACAAGAAAGCATTCCCTTTTTTACAACATTTTCGAAATTTCTCCATTGAATATAGTCCAATAATGTCATTAATTCTCGTGCATACCAATACTCAATGCCATCCGCTTCATGTCGGATATCATCAAATTTTCTTCTGTACAATTCAATTATTCTCTTTTCCATTCAAATTTCCTCCTCTTATGAACATATTGCTGACGCCAGCAATATGTTTTTTACTATTAATTTCTTCAATTACTCTATCACATTCTCCTTTGTGTTCCTCATCTTGTCATAATACGCCTTATACCTGTATATCGTCCTCTCGCTGACATTATTTCGTTTTGCAATCTCTATCATAGCCATGCCGTTCTCATAGCAATCAACAAAATCATTGTAGATTGCCATCCATTTTGCATTGTGCTTCTGCCTTCCACTTAATTTACGATTTTTATAATATTCCAGTTCTTCGCGTAACTCGGCGTTTTCATTTTCTAATTCTTCAATTCTTTTTAATGCTTCCTCGAGTGTTATAACCTTCTCCACTTCATTGTTCCTCCGTTCATGTCATTTTCGTTTTGTCTATATTATATATTGCTAATTAGTATTAGTCAATTTGATTTTGTCATACAGGAAGACTTTTCATATTCATCATGCAAATAAAATACCGCTGATATCTTTTGCAAGCTATGTCTTTCCATAGACTCTCTGCCTGAATATTCCTAATCCACTCGTCTAGATTCCATTTTCGTTTTAAAGCCGGTCCATATTTTAGAATCAGGGATGTTATTACATCTGCACATCTCTCAAAAGCTGCATTCTCTTTTGCATCTTCATAATACTTCTTTCTCATTGCTGCTCCCTTTTCCGAATATAATTTGTTTTGGCAGCCAATTTGAATTATCTGCTTTGAGCAAATCATAAACATAAATCTTATTCGGTCTTCCCAAGCCCTGATGTCTTCGGTAAATCAAGCCATGCTCCTCCAGCTCCTTCACCATTTTGTTAACCTTCTTATTCCCCAGGTTCATCAGATTCATAATTTCTTCGATTGTGAAAATGATATAGGTAATTCCATATTCATCACGCCATGCGTCTCCATTGGAGTCTGACAAGCACTTGCGATCCAGCAGTATTCCATATAATACTTTTGCTGCATTTGTCATATCTCTGAACATGTCTTCCTTAAAAAATCTCTTAGGTATCCTGTAAAACTTATAATCAAAAGTTACATTTTCCATTGTCTTATCCTCTCTGTCATTCCTAATTTCGCTACTTGGCAAGCAGTGCCCCGGTATATACCCGGCGCATTTTTGCTTGTTGGGGAAAATGCCCCAATCCCCTCGAACTGCGGATAAACCGCAGAGCCACGCTAACGCTTTTTATCAATTCACTTTCTCTTCTTTGAATCTTCCTCATATAGATGAATAACTGCTTCAAGTGCCTTTTTTAGAAGCTCTGTTTGCTCATTATTCATCTTTTTTATTTCTGCAAGATCCTCTTCATACAGCTTCCCCGTTTCATTTGCTTTCTTAGCATACTGAACAACATTTCATCCTCCCGGAACTGACGGATATAAGGACGCTTCGGCTTGACCATAGCTGCGGCAGTGGGCGGTTTCGGGTCAAGCTCAAAGTCCGCAGCCAGTTTTTGCACTGCTTCATAACTGCTCAGATCGAACAGCCTTGCCACAAGGTCGATTACATCCCCCTTGGCTCCGCAGCTGAAGCAGAAAAAATAGTCCTCATTCAGCTTCAAGCTCGGATGCCTGTCGTTGTGGAACGAACAGCAAGCCATACCGTTGCGGTTGACATTCAGCCCGTAGTGTTTGGCGGCTTGCTTTACGCTGATTGCCGCCTTGATGGTTTCATAAATTGTCATAGAAAAACCTCCGTTCATAGTATTCAGAAAACACGAAACACCCGCCGTGATTGGCAGGTGTTTGACGCTTTCTACTATGGTTATGCCGGATTTTTCAAAAAACAGGCTAATGACAGGACAACTTATCTGAGGACGTAGATTTCTTCACATTTACATGATATAATTAGAAAAATGAAAAAACAGGACAGGAGGGCAAGCATGAACCAAGAATTGATGACTTTGGATTTTTGGCAGGATACGGTCATATATGAGGGCAAAACATTTCCTGTCGGTACGCTTGCCTGTGATGCACTGAATGTCCCTGCGGATACCATTGCAAAGGCGAACGAGCAATGCGAGAAAATCAATCTGCTGCTCGGAACATTAAACGCCGGACAGGATGCTTGTGCACTCTGTCCTATGGCAAGGGAAGCTACTCTGGCGATGCTGGATATTCTCAGCGAAACCCCGCCATTCTCTTATATGGACATATCAAAGCACAGAGAACGGATAGAAAGGGTCTTTACTGCGGACAATGCACTGAAATATGTGGAGTTTGCCACAAAAGCCGCAACCAATTCTTTGCAATTTGAAGAAATCCAGAACTATGCCGAAGCAATCACGCTCCAGCGCTATACCGCCGTATGCGGGCATCTGGCCTACTCCCTTGGGGAATACCAAACGGCCATGCTTGATTTTGCAGAAAAATCGGATTGCAACGAAGCAGACCGCACCGCAGAGGGATTTGCCAGAATGTTCGGCAGCTATTTCACGCCGGAGTTCTCCATCGCTGAGGGCAATGCCTGGATGTCTGTCGCAAATAACTCTGTTCAGTATGTGGCAACCATCCGTCCCGGCGAAAAAGTTGCGAAGCTGGTCAAGCGGATGCACTATGTATCCTTTGTGGGGATGTTCCGGTCTGATCTCTTTGAGGGCCTGTGTGTTGGTCATGCACCGAAGAAATGCAAAATCTGCGAAAAGTGGTTTCTGACCACCAACGCAAGGCACACCAAATACTGCGGCGGCTATGCACCGGGGGACAAGCTGCACCGCACCTGTCGGCAGATCGGCAACCTGAAAAGCAGAGAACAACGGGAGCTTGCGGACGATCATCCGGTGAAACAGATTTATGAGAAACGGCTGAACACCATAAACCGCTATGTGAAGCGTGGTACTCTGGACGCTGATCTTGCAGAGGTTATGAAAAGGCTGGCAAAGGATAAAATGCTTCGAGCGCTGAGCAATGTCGCCTATGCCAAAGGTGATTACGAAAAAGAGATGGGACAGGCGGCTTTGCTAAATGAGAGCCTGAATTATAGGAACACTTAAACTCGGAGGGTTATACGAATGTTAGAATTAACGAAAGAACAAATGGAGGTTATTCAAAAAGCTATTTCAAAGAAGGCTGAAGAAAGTGTACAGGAATTTGATAAAGAATTAGATATTGTTGTGAGCAAGCTATCAACAGAAGGGTGGACTTTACCCGCAGAATTAAATATTTACGCAGTCAAAACAATAGCAAACACAAACAAATTGGATGATATCAATGCATTTTTGAAATGGTTTTTTACAATAGAAGATTTTCAGAAAACCAAAGATATGGTGAACGGAATCAAAGCATCTCCCATTAAAGAAGGACTGAAAAATCTCACAGACCAGTGCTGGCATGCATTTCAAAATAAATTGTATGCTGTTTGTGCAACATCGCTACTCTCGGTTATCGAGGGTATTCTGTCAGAATTTAGCGATGACAAGCAAGATGTAAGGATGATGAAGGTTTGTCAAAAGAAGGTCGATACCTTCCCGTCAACAGGAAGTACAATTCAAAAACATGTATGGATTTCTTATAACAACTTCATCCGAAATCTGTATCAAAAAAGCGATTTCTCTGCCGATGAACCTGAAACGATAAATAGGCATTGGCTATTACATGGAAGATCGGATTTTGAAATTGACGAGATGGATTGCATCCGTCTCTTTAATGCAGTTCAAAGCCTATGTATGATTGTAAAAGTAGAAGCAAAAGAAACACAATCTGAGAATTAAAATCAGGCTACTATCCAGAAAGCATTTGTTTAGAAGGGAGGTGCGCTATGCTGAAGGATTTTATATGGAATATGACCGGATACATACCAAAACACCAAGTCAATCCGCACGGTGATGGCATCATTCCCTATGTGGCAGAGCGCATCTTCCAACTGGAACCGGAGCCGCCAGCGGTGGACAGTCTGAACGAATACATCCTGTCTGCCTTACAGGAAAAGAACCTTATATATTTCTCATTCTTCCTGCACCACTACGAGCCGCAGCTCAACAAGCGCATCAAAGACTTTCTCGGTGTGGACGGCGGCGATTTGTACGACACAGACCGATTTATAGATATAAAACTCTCCTGCCGGGAGCAAATGCTCCAAAAGCTGATGGACTATGATCCTGCCAAGGGTGCGGTCAGTGAATTTGCAAAGAAATACAACTGCGACCTTGCTTGAAAAGCGGCTGGCGATCTGCATGACCTGCGGGCGTGTCGGCTCGTGGAAAGGCCGCCCCACCTTTGAAGAACTGGCGGTTATGTTTGAGGGCAGCACAGCAGAAATAGTTCGTCTTGCCGACTGGGATACAGTGAAAACAAACAAATTTGCAATCAGAGCAATAGCCTATCTTCTGAACTGTGAGAACGAAAAATTGCCCAAGGAAATGATGGTGGCATTTGAATAACGAGGGAGTGAGATACATGGAACAATTATTGATTATTGAAGATGATATCGGTTTGAATCAAGGCTTATGCAAAGCACTGAAAGCAGATGACCGTCAGATTATATCCTGTCATGATCTAAAAGCGGCAAGAGAGCAATTGCTTTGCGGCGGTGTATCCCTGATCCTGTTGGATATCAATCTGCCGGATGGCAGTGGGCTTGAGCTGCTCCGGGAGGTCAAGGAAAACATGCCCGGGGTTCCTGTTATTCTGCTGACTGCCAATGACACCGATCTGGACATCGTAGACGGACTGGAGAGGGGCGCTGATGATTACATTACCAAGCCCTTTTCTCTTTCGGTTTTGCGGGCAAGGGTGAATACCCAACTGCGAAAGCAAGCGTCAAACCATAAAAATGCACCGATCCATATGGATCTATTTCACTTTGACTTTGAGGCTATGACCTTTTATGTGGGAGATTCAAAAGTGGAATTGAGCAAAACAGAGCAAAAATTACTGCGTCTGCTTGTTGAAAACCGTGGTCGGACCATGACCCGTGGAGACCTTGTAGACCGGATCTGGACAGATGGCGCAGAATATGTGGATGAAAATGCTTTGTCCGTTACGATCAAGCGTCTGAGGGATAAGCTTGGTGCACAGAAATACATTAAAACCGTCTATGGAATCGGTTATAGCTGGGTGACCAAAGATGAATAAAACCGGTATTGTGATCATACTGCTATGTTTTCTGGCGGCGATAGCTGTTGTATTATGGGAGCGGAGAAAGGCCAGAAAAACGATGGAAGAAATCGAAAGGATGCTGGACGCTGCCATGACCGGCTCCTTTTCTGAAACCAATTTTAATGAAAGCCGGCTGTCTGCTTTGGAAACAAAGTTTGCACACTATCTTTCCGCAGCAGAAGTATCTTCTCGAAATGTAGCACAGGAGAAAGACAGAATTAAGTCCTTGATTGCGGACATCTCCCACCAGACAAAAACGCCGATTGCAAACCTGCTGTTATACAGCGAGCTTTTGATGGAGGAAACTCTGCCTGTATCGGCGAAGGCAAATGTGGTGGCGCTGTACAAACAATCGGAAAAGCTGCGATTTCTGATCGATTCTCTCGTAAAGCTTTCCAGACTGGAAAATGGGATCATTATACTCTCCCCCCAGCAAGGAGCACTGCAGCCGCTGCTTGAAAGCGTAGTAGAACAATATGCCGCCAAAGCTGCTGAAAAAGGGTTGTCTTTGCGACTGCATGATACAGATATTTCTGCTGCCTTTGATATGAAATGGACAACAGAAGCGCTGGCTAATATCGTAGACAATGCCATCAAATATACAGAGCATGGCACCATTACTATTTCTGCCGTAAGTTATGAAATGTTTGCAAGGATCGATATATCGGATACCGGCACAGGCATTCCGGAAAGTGAGCAAGCAAAGATCTTTGCCCGTTTTTATCGTTCAAAGGCGGTTCAGGAGCAGGAAGGGGTCGGCATCGGCTTATACCTTGCCCGACAGATCATATCCGGCGAGGGCGGTTATATCAAGGTTGCTTCCGTTCTGGGAAAAGGAAGTACGTTTTCCATATTTCTGCCGAAATAACAACAATTCTATCAAAACTGTTAGATTTCATTTTCCGCCGGAAAGAATGTGGAAAGAATCCTGTGCGATAATCTGTATGTATCAAAGGATGATCTCTTTGCATACATACAGATTTTTTCATGGAGGTACTCGTTTATGGAAGTTTTACAGGCAAAAGACCTGAGAAAAATTTATGGCTCCGGCAATAATGCGGTTCATGCGCTGGACGGAGTGGATTTAAGTGTGCAGAAAGGCGAATTTGTGGCGATTGTCGGTACATCCGGCTCCGGCAAGTCTACCCTGCTGCATATGCTGGGTGGGCTGGATCGTCCTACAAGCGGCACAGTCATGGTGGACGGGCAGAATATTTTCTCCCTGAAGGAGGAAGCCCTGACCATCTTCCGCCGCAGAAAAATTGGCTTTGTGTTCCAAGCATATAATCTTGTTCCGGTGCTGAATGTGTATGAAAATATCGTTCTACCCATTGAGCTGGACGGTGGCAAGGTCAATAAGGATTTCGTACAGCAGATTGTACAGACACTTGGGCTGGATGATCGTCTGGATGCGCTGCCCAATCAGCTCTCAGGCGGTCAACAGCAGCGTGTAGCCATTGCCCGTGCGCTGGCGACAGCACCCGCTATCATTCTGGCAGATGAACCCACCGGCAATCTGGATTCCAAAACCAGCCAGGATGTATTGAGCCTTTTGAAAGTCACCAGTCAAAAGTTCGCCCAGACAATCGTAATGATCACTCACAACGAAGAAATTGCGCAGATGGCAGACCGCATTATCCGTATCGAAGATGGTCGGATCGTCTCCCAGAACTAACGGGAGGTGGCTACGATGAATGTCAAAAACAGAAAATGTATTTGGAAATTAAGCTGGCGTTCTTTATGGGCATCCCGTAAGCGTAATATCATTGCAATCATTGCCATTGCGCTGACAACGCTGCTATTTACCTCTCTGTTTACCATAATAATGTCCATAAATTCCAGCTATGAGAATTACACCTTCCGTCAGGTGGGTGGGTACTGTCATGGAACCTTTAAGGAAGTGACAGAAAAACAGATTCAAAAGATTGCCGCCCATTCAAATATAAAGGAAATCGGCAAGCGCATCAGTACCGGCTATATAGACAGCGGTGCATTTGCCAAAGTACCTGCCGAAGTCAGCTTTATGGATGCCAACTGCACCAAATGGAGCTTTGCCAAACCTACCACCGGACACATGCCTCAGAGCGGCAAAGAAATCGCCATGGACACAAATGCCTTGAAACTTCTGGGTATTGAGCCGAAGTTAGGAGCAGAAATTGAACTTACCTATACGGTTGGTGCTTTATCCCAAATGCCTTATGAGAAAACAGATACATTTACTCTGACGGGATGGTGGGAATATGATGATATAAGTCCTGTTCACTATATCAATATCAGTGAAGAATACGCAAAAGAAATAGAATCGGAAGCTGTGTCCAATGGACTGGAACCGTTCCGTATTGATTTGAATGTGATGCTGGCATCCAGCATGAACATCCGTGCTCAGATGGAGCAGGTGGATCTGGACTTAGGGTATGCTTGGGATGAAACAGGTGAAGGGGAACTTGTACGCATCGGTGTAAACTGGGGCTACACTTCTTCACAGCTTGGCGAAAGCATAGATGCATCCATACTAATTGCGATTGTCGCTTTCCTTACGTTGGTAATCTTCACAGGTTATCTGATTATCTACAACATATTTCAGATTTCCGTTACCGGAGATATTCGATTCTATGGTTTGCTGAAAACCATTGGTGTCACACCCCGGCAGTTGCGGCGCATCATACGCCAACAGGCACTATTTCTGTGCGTTGTAGGCATTCCGATTGGATTGCTGTTGGGATATGGTTTCGGTGCATCTCTGACGCCAGTCGTAATGGCACGAACCACTTTTGGTGTCGGCGTTTCCACCGTCAGCACTTCACCGTTGATTTTCTTTGCGTCTGCTCTGTTTGCGCTAATTACAGTTTTGCTGTCCTGTTCCCGTCCGGGTAAGATCGCTGCAAAAGTTTCTCCAGTAGAAGCAACAAAGTACACTGAAATTGTAAGGAGCAAAAAGAAACACTGTACTACCCATGGCGCAAAAGTACATCAAATGGCTTTTGCTAATTTGGGGCGAAATAAAAGAAAGACTATCCTTGTGGTTATCTCTCTTTCGCTTTCCGTGGTGCTTCTCAATATTCTGGTCACTTTTACCGGGGGCTTTGATATGGAAAAGTATCTTGCAAAGCAGACCTGTGCGGACTTTATTGTAAGCTCTACGGACTATTTTCGTTATAGTCGCTCTGGCAGCTTTATCTCTCAGGAACAAATTGAGCAAATTGAAACCAATATTTCTCCGTCCCTTTCTGGGTGTGGTTACAAGCTGACGGGCTATAAGCCATATGGCTGGATGAGTGAGGAACGCTGGCTACAGGACATGATGCACTATACATCCGAGGAAAATGCAAAAGCCCTCTTGGAACAGCAAAATCGTCGTGATGATCTTGTGAGCCAGCGTGCATTGATCGAAGGTTTGGATGAATCTCTGTTTGAGAAACTAACTGTGGTTGAGGGCGACATATCCCCTATGTTCCAAGAGGATTCAAAAGCAATCGCTGTAGTAGTCCTTACAGATGATTATGGCAACGTAAGTAATCTTGATTTTTACCCGCCTGTAGGTTCTATTCAGACCATAACCTATATTGATGACGGGCATGATATTGACAGCCGTACCGGAAACCTTTGCGATGAAAACACGCCATCGAAATATATACAGTTTCAGATTTCAGAAAGCCATGATGTAGAATATACAGTATGTGCTTATGTTACAGTGCCACACTCTATGAGTTTCCGCTATTATACAACAGGCTACAGTTTTGTGCTTCCTATCGAAAAGCTAAATAATGACAGCCAGCATGAGAGTATCCCGATGTTTTATCTGTTCGATACTCCTGATGATAAGGCAGAAGCATCTGCGGAGAATTATCTTACTGATTTGACTGCGAATGACTTGTCCGAATTGATGTATGAAAGCAAAGCAACACTCCGAGCCGAATTTGAAGACTTTCAGAATATGTTTCTGCTGTTGGGCGGATTGCTCTGTGCCATCATTGGACTTGTGGGTGTTCTAAATTTCTCCAACGCCATGATGACCGGTATCCTTTCCCGTCGCCGTGAATTTGCTGTGCTTCAGGCTGTAGGAATGACGAACCGGCAGCTCAAAACCATGCTGATCTACGAGGGGTTGTTTTACGCAATGTCTTCCGTAGCGGCAGCCTTTATTCTGTCGCTGTTGGTGGAACCTCTTGCAGGAAAAATGCTGGGCAGTATGTTCTGGTTCTTCGAGTATCGGTTCACCATTCTGCCTGTCCTGCTGACAATTCCGGTATTTCTTCTGCTGGGGTGGCTGATCCCCTGCATGATGTATAATAACGCAGCGAAATGCAGCGTTGTAGAGCAATTAAGGGATGCTCAATAACTGTTAAGCAAAAAACGGTCCTCTGCCAATGAAAAGGCAGAGGGCTGAGTTTTAATCTAAGGGTTTACATTCAGTTACAGTTTTTAGATAATTTCGGGATCACCGTTCAATATCAAGTCTGCATATCCAATCGGATCATTGTAGATCAGATAGTCCAATTCTGACCGCTGATACATATTGTCGGCGACCCCATTCTCCACGGCGATGGTATCAATGACAATCATGCTGCCATCTAAGAATTTCAGTTCCACACAGGCATTATCCATGTTGAACTCACAAGAAATCAATCTATCCATTAGAAACCTCCATTCTATGGGATGTTAGATCATCCCAAAATATTTGAATGCTTCTCGGATTGCTTTCTCTTTTTCCGGCGGACACTGTGGCTGTCTGGCAGTCTCCGCTCCCGCTCCGGTCGGCGCAGAACAGAGGTCCACCGAACCTCTTGCGCCCTCGGACTTCGGCAGATTATAGTTCTTACCGACCCCAATCCCACATTTCCGCTTAATTTATGAGATATACAGGTTGGATACCTTTAACCCACTATGCTCCAGCACATAGTCCTTGATCTGGGTGTAGGTTGCCCCATCCTGAAATTCGGACATATCCATATCTTCCAAAGAGAACTCAACCCGAATCTTTTTCGAGTCGACCTCACCCTTGGAAAGCAAGACAACCGTCTCCACTATGCCATTACTGTCTCTTTGAAACACAGATATCCTCCAGGTTCTGCGCGCCCTCCGGTCCGATGGGTCTGCCGCCTGTGGTGATACCCCATCCTGCACGGATCTTGATAATATCGTCGATCTGTCCCTGGGACAACAACGTCTTCTTCCCTAAGATAAAGTTGTTCATCATCAGAATCTTCGCATAATATTCCGTGGTCTCCATGCGGTAATATGCCTGCATGAGGTTATCTCCCCAGGTCAGCGCGCCATGGTTTGCTAACAGTACAGCATTGTATTCCCGGCAGTAGGGTGCCACCGCTTCCGGCACTTCCTCTGTGCCGGGCAGGGCAAAATGCACTAGCGGCACACAGCCCAAGGACAGAACCCCTTCCATCAGCACCGGTTCTTCCAGACTGATGCCCGCACAGGCAAACGCCGTCGCCGTCAGAGGATGTGCATGTACCACGCCCTGTACTTTCGGGTTCTCTTTGAATACTCTGAGGTGCATCTTGATCTCGCTGGAAGGCTTGTGCGTTCCCTCCAACACATTCCCATCCAGATCCAGCTTCACCAGCATATCCTCTGTCATAAATCCCTTAGAAACTCCCGTAGGTGTTGCCCAGATCTCATTATCTCCGACTTTACAGGAGATATTCCCGTCGTTCGCTGCCACGAAGCCGCCCTGATACATCCTGCGTCCTACCTCTAAGATTATCTGTTTTGCCTGTGCATCTGATATATATTCCATACTAATCTCCATTCCGCAGACGATTCCTTCCGTCGGAGGAATCCTCCTTTTCCGTTCCGGCATGCAATAATATATTACCTTATTGCCCTTCTCCTTGTCCAGCTGATATTCCCAATAATCTTTTATGCATGCTTCCTAACATATTCTTTCGTAACTAATTATCTTTCCCTAGGTATTGTACCAAGTCGCTGGTGCGACAGCCAGCCCTAAGTACATCAAACTACCACTTTTTTACCTGTCAATACTGCATTATATCTTTAATCTCACCTTCCTTTAATTGCAGTCTTTTTTCGGTCTCCTTATATTTCACCACAGTATCCACATCCGAATATGCAGTAAAAACGGCACCAGTGATTCTTCCGTCTTTCCAGCTCATGGAAAGTTCCAGATTTCCTATCAGATGCATTCCCCGTACGGCGCCGGTCTTCCATGCAGCCGGCAATGCAGGGAGAAGCAGGATTCTCTCCTCATTGCTCTGAACCAGCATCCCATTCATGGCAGCGCAGATCCCAAAATTGCCGTCAATCTGGAACGGAGGATGTTTGTCCAACAGATTAGGATAGGTCGAGACCTCCAACATCTTCCGGATGTTGTCATATGCTGCTTCAGCGTTCCACAGGCTGACATAGTGATTCGTGATCCATGCCCTACTCCATCCGGTATGTCCGCCGCCGTGGGACAGGCGGTATTCCAGGGTCTTGCGGCAAGCCTCAGCCAGTTCAGGGGTGCCGTCTGCAGTAATCTCTCCGGCGGGGTACAGCCCATACAGATGGGAAATATGGCGGTGTCCGGGTTCTGTTTCCTCGTATTCCTCCATCCATTCCATCAGGCGTCCGTCACTGCCGATCCTGTTGGGCGGCAGTCTGTCGTACATTTTGCGGATTGTTCCCATCAGTTCCTTTATGTCACCGGCTTCCGGAATCTCACAGGCTTCCGGTACCTGTTCTCCCAGTTCCTTCCAGGCTCCCAAGCATCCTTTGAACAGATCCCTCAGAATCTGATTGTCCATGGTTGCACCGATACAGCAGCATCCTTTTTGTCCATTCGGCAGGATATATGTATTCTCCGGTGAAACAGAAGGATTTGTCACCAGATATCCATCTTTTTCTTCCAGATAATCCACAAAGAATAGTGCTGCCTCTGCCATGACAGGGAAAGCTTCCCGTAAAAATACCAGATTCTTTGTATAGCGGTAATGCATCCATAGGTGCGTACACAGCCATGCTGCTCCCATCACCCAATAAGTCCCGGGATACCATGTATCCTGTGGTGCGGTATCTCCATGAATATCCGTATTGTGATGCGCCACAAATCCCCGGCACCCATACATTTCTCTGGCGGTATATCTGCCGTTCTTCTGCACCTTTTTTAACAATTCAAATAAGGGAATATGACACTCTGACAGATTGCAGTTTTCCACATGCCAGTAGTTCATCTCTGTATTGATATTGATGGTATACTTACTGTCCCATGCTGGGAAAAATTCACAATTCCAAAGTCCCTGCAGTGTGGTCGGCAGCCCTCCCTCCCTGCTGGCAGCAATCGTAAGATAGCGTCCATAATCATAGAGCAGCTTCATCAATCCCACGTCTTCTGTCTGTTCTGCATGCTCCTGCTTCCCTTTCCGAAGTCTCTCAAGGCGCAGATCCGTAGGCAGATTCTCGTACCGCTCTGCGCCTTCTACTTCAAACACAAAACGGTCATATAAAGATTTATGATCTGCCACATGCTCTGCTTTAAGGGTATCATAAGACAGAAGCATCGCCGCCTTCAGGCGCTGATCCATTTTCTCTGCCAGAAGTGCCTGCATTGCCATCTGGTATAGGAACTCTGTTCTTGCAGAGCCAGTCAATTCTTCATCCAGCCCCACAGGCAGTTCCCTACCAGCTTTCAGATACGCCTCCGCATACCGATCCTTTTCTGGTATACTGTAGTGATAAGTGGAATCTGCAGTAAACCACAGCACCACTTCCTCTGCCCCTTCTGCCTTCAGACATTCCCCCTGGGTCAAAATCCGTCCGCCAGTAGACACAGCACGCAGTTCCATGGCAAATTCATATCCGCCTCTTCCCAGATTGCCATAAAGTCTTATGCCATTCTCTCCAACCTTACAAGTTCCGTCAAACCAGCTTTCTCTTCGAAGCTTCGCTAAAAAATTCACTTTCCCCTTGCCCCTTGTGCGGAAGCGCATCACCAGACAGTCCGCCGGGTGAGAGGCAAATATTTCCCTCTCATATATACTGTCACCAACAGCGAACTCTGTCCGGCAGATTGCCGTTTCCAGATCCAGACATCTCTCATAATGTTTTGTTCCTTCACAGAGGATCATATCCCGCAGTTTACCGCTTTTCCGTTCTCTGCCGCCTTCGATCCCATCAAAGAAAAATTGTACATCCCCAAGTGTCTGATAAGGATGCATTCCTTCCGGGCAGGCCGATAATGCGGTCTCCATCAGATGCTCAGCCTCCGGAATTCTGCCGTCCCGAAGGAGCTGTCGTATCTTCGGCAGATTTTCTTTTGCATCGGGATTGTGACGGTTTACAGGTCCACCCAACCAGATGCTCTCTTCATTTACCTGGAGCCGTTCTCTGTCCGTACCTCCGTAGACCATGGCACCGATTCTGCCATTTCCTATAGGAAGAGCTTCTTCCCATTCCGATGCCGGATGATCATACCATAACCTACTCATGCCATTTCTCCTTTTTTCCTGTTATTATATATTTTTTTGCACACATTTCCCTGATCCTGACTGTATTCTAACATGTTTTTCTTAACAGCAAAAGCATCCGCTTATCGCCGATGCTTTTGCTCCTGTTCTTATCAGCTGCCTTATTCTGTTACCACACCTTTTTGTAACATAATATTGGCATATAGTGCACTCTCTCCGGTTGCAATAATGGCATAGACCTTTTTTGCCTCCTCATAGAAGGCAAAGCGCTCGATCTGTCCAATGGCACTGCCACCTCGGGAATCGTGTTTTGCGATGACTTTTTCATAATTCTCCCAGATCGGCGTCTCCACCGGATCCCCAGGCATCACCTCCATCAGATTCAACGGATGCTCCACATAACTATCCAATGGAAACACCTGCAAAATGGCATCCAGAATCTCAGTCGTGCCATGTCCGTCCATCCGAATCACGATTGCATCCTTCCCCATGGACTCAGCCGGAAAATTACCGTCTGCGATAACCAGTCTGTCACTGTGTCCCATTTCACAAAGTACCTTTAATAACTCGGGAGATAATATCTTCGGAATTCCTTTTAACATGCGCTTACCCCTTTCATGACGTGATTTCTCCGTCCACATCCCATAGATCCTGCCAGTCGGTTGCTCCGGGCCACAGAAATACCTGACCTTTGATCAGGCGGCAATTCTTGTCTGCTTTCCGGATCATCTCCATCTCTTCCACTGTCAAGGGATCTTCTGTGATGCATTTCAGATTATCCACATATTGATATTCCTTTACTGAAAAAGGAATCGGAATCTGTCCTCTCTGTACCGCCCACTTTAGGCAGATCATAGCAGGATGTACGTGACGATGCTCTGCAATCTCCATAATCTCCGGCATCCGGGTATCTGAAATATCCTCTGCCGTCCGGTCTCTCTCCGGTCTGGAGGGCGATCCGATGGGACAATAACCGATGGGTTGAATCCCCTGTGACAGTGCATAGTCATACAATTGCGGCTGCTGAAATCCGGGATGCAATTCCATCTCTAAGAACATCGGCTGAATCCTGCACAACGGCAATACTGCCCGAAGTTTCGGTACTGTCATATTAGACATACCAATGTATTTTACCCTGCCTTCTTCCACCAGTGCCTCACACTGTCTCCAGGTATTCAGAAATTCCGTCACAGAAAACGGTCTGGAATCCGGATTACGGGAATCTCCGTCACAGCTGGGAGCATGATAATTGGGAAAAGGCCAGTGCACCAGATACAGATCCAGATAAGATACCCGCAGATCCTTCAGGCTCTTCTCACAGGACTCCTTCACTCTATTGTGCATATCATTCCATACTTTAGAGGTGATAAACAAATCCGATCGATCCACGATTCCTTCTTTCAGGACACGCTCAATGCTCTCTCCGATACGATTCTCATTCTGGTATACGGAAGCACAGTCGATCATACGATATCCTGCCCGGATGCCGCCATATACAGCTTCTGCAATCTGATCGCTGTTATATTTATCGGATCCGAAGGTTCCGAGTCCGATTGCCGGTACCTTAAATCCGTCCACCAGAGTCCGCTTTGGGATCCGGCTCTGTTCTATGATTTCTGCCATATGATAACCTTTCTTCCCTTAGTCTTCGGGAAATACCACTGCCACCTTGCCACAGTTTCCACTTGCCATCAGTCTGTAAGCTTCCCCTGCCTGCTCCAGAGGGAATTCGTCCGTGATCAGATCTTCCGGATGAATTCCCCAACGCACCAGTCTTTCTACCAGTTCTTCCATTCTCCACAGCGAGGTTACCCAGCTGCCGTAGATTGTCTTCTGACCATGAATAATGTCCGGACTGGGGTTAAAAGTACAGGTGCCTCCCTCTCCCACGAATGCGATCCTGCCCCATTCTCTGGTAGCACGGATTGCCAGCTGTCTTCCTGGATCACTGGCGCTGGCATCGAACGCTCTCTCCACACCATTGCCGTTTGTTACTTTCATGATCTGATCATAAGCCTCATCCGGTGCAAATACATAATCAGCCAGTCCCATCTTCTTCGCCAGTTCAATACGGTACGGATTCGTCTCCACGCCGATGAGCATATTGGCTCCCAGTGCTTTTGCCAACATCAGTGTTGCCAGACCGACAGGTCCCAGACCGGTTACCAATACTGCATCATTGCCGCTGACACCTACCTTTTCGATAGCCTCATATACGGTACCGAAACCACAGGCCACCTGTGCTCCATCCTTGTAGGTCAGCTCATCTGGCAATGCGATCAGATCCTTCTCATCTGCCAGAATATACTGTGCCATGCCACCGTTTCTCTGCCATCCGTATGCCTGACGGAATTTACTCTTGCAGGAAATATAGTAGCCTCTTCTGCAATCGTTACATACACCACATCCGGAAATGTGATAAATAATAACACGGTCGCCCTTCTTGAATCTCTTCAAACCTTCGCCTTCCTCTACGATCAGACCACAAGGTTCATGACCTGCCACAGTTCCGGGAATATAGCCTTCCGGACCTTTTCCCACATGTTCTCTGTAGATGCAGCGGATATCACTGCCGCAGATAGTTGTAGCCATTGCCTTGACCACAACCTGTCCATGTCCCGGCTTCGGCATTTCGAATTCTCTAAGTTCTACTGTGCTGTTGCCCGGAAGAATTGCTCCCATCATCTTTTTCTGTTTCATTTCCTGTCTGTCCATCTGTTAACCTCCTTGGTATGATGTAGTCATAGACCAATAGCAGTCTTCTACATCATTATTTAATCTATATCAAGGTTGGTAGGAGGATTCTCCTCTGATTTCATTCCAACCAAAGATACGTGTATAAGTTACATGTTTTTAGTATAATTATTCACTCCTAGACTTCGTCTGTTACATAAGGTATTATATTCCATTGAATAGGGAAAAGGACGTTCGCCTCCTAGGGAGCTGGCTTATGTCCAGCAATACCCGTAACTTTAGACAGTCATTCCATCAATGAAAATTTATGTTTTAGGCTGGTTGGGAGCAATTAAGCTATACCCGTATCACGTGCCAGGTAGTGTATTCATTGTTTTTATGGAACCCTATCGGAAGGAGCTTACAATGTACAACAAAAACTATATTTCCGTCGGTATCGATGTCGGTTCTGCCTTTAGTTTCATGACCATCGTTGCACCTGACGGCTCTGTAATCCAAAAACCTTTTAAAATTACACACAATAAACCGGATTCTCTGGAAAAGGCCGTTTCTGCCATAAAAAAAGCAGAAGAGCTACATTCCTTAGAAAGTCGCACCTTTCTGGAATCCACTGGGATCTATCACTTCCCGCTCTTCTGCTACCTTGTTGATTGTGGTTTTCACGTCTCCATAATCAATCCTATTATTACACATTCTGCGAATAATACAAGTATCAGAAAAGTAAAAAATGATAAAGTTGATTCCATTGGTATTGCAAAGCTGGGATTATCCGGTGATATCCCTGTATCTCAATTCCCAGCAAAGCTGGTCCTTGAGATTCGATCCCTTACACGCAAGTATTATGATCTGACCGATGAACGGTCTGCTCACATCAACAAACTTAAGGGCGATCTGCATACCGTTTTTCCACAGTATCTGGACATCTTTTGTGATGTCACTGGCAAAACATCTACCATGATTCTCCGTCAGTATGGTACTCCGGATAAAATACTCCGTGGTCATAAAAAGACCATGATTGAAAAAATATCAAAAGCCTCAAGAAAAGGACTTTCAAAAGCTGCCGAGCGCTATGAAAAGCTCTGTGCCGCCGCAACAGCCGCAAAAACTTTCGGATGCCAGATTGATAGTATCTATTTCAACATCTCTCTGACTCTTGACCTTATCGAGAAGCTTGACTCTGCCTTGGATTCTATTTTGCAGCGGATCCATCAGCTGGTAACGTTCAATAAATCCGAAAAGTTTATCCAGCAGATTAAATGGCTTGATACCATTAAAGGGGTTGGATTTCTTACTGCTGTGACCATCATGTGCGAAATCGGTGATTTTTCAGCATTCCGCAATCCAAAACAGTTATTCGCTTACTTCGGACTTGATCCGGAAGTAAATCAGTCTGGTAAGTTCGTTGGCACTGAAATGCATATGACCAAACGAGGCTCCAGAATCGCCCGCCGCGCTGTCTTCGCAGTAGCACTGGCATCCATACGCACTAAACGCAATGGAGAAGGCATTAACCCATATCTTCGTGAATACTATGAGAAGAAATCCGGGCAAAAACCAAAGATGGTAGCTCTTGGTGCAGTAATGCACAAAGTGTGCAACATCATCTTTGCTGTTCTTCGTGATGAGAAAGAATTCGAATTACGGTCTCCCGAAGAACACTGCAGGCAGTATCAACGTCCTGCTTTACAGGCTGCATAAACATTCATCCTGTGCTGTATATAACCATCAACAAAGCGAAAATCCAAAGGATTTACGTTTATTAAAGTTACTCATTTTTAGGTTTCAATAATCAATAGAAAAAGTTCTATTTTTTATCATTTAGGGCTTGACTATAACTAGCTGGTCTAAAAATAAAATGTTATATGTTCTTCTGTCATATTTTCTCCCTGTGTGGGTTGCTGTGATACATCCATTCTAATCCCACAAATATACTATTAATAGACATATTCGCGACATACATCGTGTATTTTTGTCGTGTTATCGCACTTTTTTAATTGACTTTTTTCTTTACCGTTGCTACACTTAATATCATCGGATAGGTCACGGTAAATCCGGACAGCAGGAGGCTCCATGAATCAGACAACGAACAATACCATCTATGGTCTCGATGTGAAAACCACTATCGACAACACAACTTTTCTAATTCTGAATATTGCTTTCGAACACTTTTTCAAGCCACTGCCACGCCACAGCCACGGTAACAACAGCTATGAACTGCACTACATCCCTAATGGGCTCGGACAGGCAGTCATTGATGGCAGTTCTTATGAGCTTACGCCTGGCACACTATATATGACAGGCCCCCATGTAGAGCACGAGCAGATTCCAAGCCCTATGGATCCCATGACAGAATATTCTATCTATTTTCAGTTGCAGGAAGAAGATGCTCTTCTCGTTTTTTCCGGCAGCACTGCGGACAAATTTCTGAAAAAAAGATTCTGGATTGGTCCGGATACCCAGAATCTTGGTGTACTGATGGAGCAGCTCTTCTATGAATTAAAATATAAATATACCGGTTACATGATTCAGGTAGAGGCTCTGTTACAACAGTGTCTTGTAAAAGTTGTCCGCAATTACGAGGGAAACCGTTTCTCTAAACAGCACTTTGCTCCCTCCAATCTCATTGACGGTAAGACCCTGATCATCGAACGGGCCTTTCTCTATCATTACGAGACCATCACTCTGGAAAACCTGGCAAAAACTCTTGGGTTAAGTGTCCGCCAGACGGAACGGTTCCTGAAAAAATATTACGGCAAGACCTTTCAGCAGAAAAAACAAGAAGCCCGAATGTCTGCGGCAAAAATCTATCTGACAGACAAACGCCTGAGCATCACGCAGATTGCGGAGAAACTGAATTACTCCACATCCCAACATTTCACCCAGGCGTTTCGACAGCATTACGGCATCACTGCCAATAAATACCGCAGGCAGCTCCAGGATCCGATGGATTAAATCCTGATCCTGCGCAGTTCTCCCTGTTTTAGATAATAACATGCATCGTATTGCAACACCGGGCAGGAAATTCTGACCTCCTGATCCTCATAAGATTCCAGTTCTGCTTCCAGTATCTTCTTCTCCAGATTCCATGCCAGCTTCCGGATGCAGATTCTTGTTCTGGCCATCAGACCATCCACACTGCCCTGCTTCCACTCCTCCGGAAGTGCCGGCAGGAATTCGATCTCTCCCCGTTCGGAATACACCAGTGCTTCATGTATGATTCCTTGCAATCCCAGAATCGTATCCGTGCAATAGACCCCTCTGCAGCGATCCGTATTATGATCCGTCAGCAGGCTGCTGTAAAAAATATCACTTTGCACCAGCAGGCGCAAGATTTCTCCCAGGCTTCTGCCATCCTTCAGTCTGGCAGCCACCAGTCCCTTGTGGATCCAACCATGAGAGGCAGTATCATCTTTTCCGGCATTCCCGACATTCCGGTTCCTGATGGCCTGCCTGCAGCTTTCCGCAAGTCCCACATTATGCTGTGTCTCTACTCCGGGCCATGCGCAATAGAGATGGCTGATGTGGCGGTGCTCATGATTGTCATGCATCTGTGGCAGTGACCATTCCTTTAATCCACCGGTCTCATCCATCTGGTATTCGGGCAGCTTTGCGGCAAGCTCCCTGCTGGCTGTCAGCCACTCTCCCGACCGTTCATCGCAGATCCTCTCTTCCAGTTCCCGGATCATGCGTAATACATCTGACGCCGCCGCAATGTCCATGGCTGCATTGGCAGTGATCGTACTGGAATAGCCGTTTGGATGATTCTCCGGAGAATAAGAGGGAATAATCAGGTATTTTTCTCCCTCCTCCAGAGCTGTCTTTCCTTTCTTATAATGAGGCTGTCCCTCTCTGTCGGTATAATATTCCGGGGTACACAACTGCTCCCAGAAATGAAACGTCTTCCACAGCAGGGGGCGCAGAATCTCCTGTTCCAGATCCAGGCTTTGTTTTCCGCAGACTTTGGCCAGATCCTCTGGCAGTGGGATCTGCCGGTTACCAAAGCACTGCCAGTACTCAAAGATCGGCACCATCAGCCAGGAAGCCCCGGCATTCCAGTACTGGAAAGGATAGTCAATATCATACTCTACCATAATTGCCCGATTACCGTCGGTATTCACCGGTGCCAGCAGGGCATCCCACATGCCGTAAACAGCTTTTGCATTCTCCTTCCAGTCCCCGATCTGGCGGAGGATAAAATACATATATCCCCAGGCCGCTTTTTCCATGTGCCCGGTATTCATACCAGAGACCTGAATATTCACATTGGCATCCATCGTATAGGCTCCGCTCCAGCCGGGATTCCATTCCCCTGTCCACAGTCCGCACAGCCTCGGTGCAGAATATCCGGCGCAGGCAGCCTGCACATATCTGCCTGTCTGGTAGATCCGTTCCATCAGTTTCTGCAACATCTGCGGCGTATTTTTCTGCCGCTGTAACAGTTCCGTATTGGTCTCCTTTTCTACGCCTTCCTCTCCGGAATCCGCTGTCTGTTCTCCCAGATGAAAACTTACTGTACCATAGGTCTCCCTCTGCTGTTCCTTCTGCAGTGCCAGCACTCTCTCATAATTCCAGCTGCCTTCTTTTGTACGGTATTTCGCCACTGCGCTCTTCAGGTCTGCCAACACCGCATCGATGGTTTCCTGTGCTTTCACCCCCGGAAAATCTTCCATTTCTCCCATTTCAACCTGGGCAGCCGTCTTCGCCAGGATCCAGACTGCCTTTGCTCCCCGGATGTGGATTTCTTTGCTGCCTTCCGTCTGTTCCACATTTCTGCTTCCTCCTGTATGTAGAATCCGTACCATGGTCACATACCCCTTATCCTGCAGCTCGCTTTCCACAAATACCGGATAATGCGCTGCCTGTCCGAGATAAGTGCCCGCCTTGTCATAGACCAGTTCATATTTCATATTTACTTCCGGTCCGGTTCCCCACTTTTTTACTCCGAATTTTGGCAGCGTCTCCGGCGGATCTATGGAAAGTATCAGTTCGGGAAGTGTCTCCTTTCCGCCTGCCAGATACTGTGTCACAACGCAGTCCTCTCTGGAGACAAATGTATGCCGACTGAAGTCCCCGGTCTTATCCCGATAGTCCATAATGACCTCCCCGGTCTCTCCTACCATCCGGCGGCTGTATGCTTCGAGCTCCTGCTGTGGTGTCGTGATCCGAAGCTGCATCCCCGGATGGTAGGCATACAGGTAAGTTCTTTTTCTGCCGTGTACATTCCAGGTAGCATCCATATGCAGCACTGCCTGTCTGGCCTCCTGCAGCTCACTTCCCACTTCCGGCGGAGTCATTCTGGGTTCTTCTGTCGGCATCAGCAGTTCTATATTCTGATAGGTCAGTACCTCTTCATAGGGATCACAGGAACAGATCACTCCGCTGTGTCCATTGCCTGCCACCAGTCTCTCCTGCCAGATTTCACCGGTTTTCAATTTTATTTTCCTTTCGTTCATTTGTCTTCTCCTCGTTTTGAATGCTTTGTATTCTATTTTGAAATATGTTATAATCTGCGTGTTATCTGAATATTACCTTACACGTGAGGAACCTGGTATGTATCAAGTAATCATCGTAGATGATGAACCCCGTATTCTGGAAGGGATCATTCATCTTTTTCCCTGGAACAACTTCGGCTTTGAAGTCGTTGCTTCCTTTACCAATGGGAAAGAAGCCCTGGAATATATCAATGCCCACCCACAGGTGGACATCGTTATGACCGATATCCAGATGCCTGTCATGACCGGTATCGAACTGTCTCAAAAACTGAAAAACGAAGATATCATCGTCATCTTTTTCAGCGCCTATCAGGATTTTGAATATGCCCGGGCAGCAATTATCAATCATGTCACGGACTACCTGATCAAACCAATGAAATATGACGCCATGTCTGCCTGCTTTGAACGCATCCGGAAAACCCTGGACGAACGGGAGAAGGGCCATTATCTGCCTTACGAAGCCAATGCAGACGAGGCGGATTATGTGACGATTGTGAAAAACTATATCAAATCTGATTATAAGACCGCAACATTGGAAGCAGCCGCTTCTCTGGTACACTACTCACCGGCTTATCTTTCTTCCGCTTTCAAGACGGATACCGGTGTCAGTTTCTCCCGTTATCTGCTACAGGTGAGGATGGAACAGGCCATGCAGATGCTGTCGGATCGTTCCGTCAAATTTTACGAGATTGCAGATGCCGTCGGCTATCTGAACCCCAAAAATCTCACCCGTAATTTCAAGGAATATTACGGAATCACACCACAGGAATTCCGTGCAGGGAAACAGCCGGAAGTAACTCCTGAGAACAGAGGATCGTTATCATGATGCACCGATTTTTCTTAAAACGCTTAAAAGTATGGAGTTCTCTCCTGTTAATCCCTACCGGTCTTTTGTTTATATGCATCATGATCCTTACCGCAACCTCCCAGCTACAGACCATCAAAGAGACCACCCAGTCCACTACGGATGATCTCTGTCTGAATCTGGAAAGTACCATGGATGTTTGCACTTCCCAACAGGAAATGATCACGCTGAATTCCCAGTTGCTCTTATCCATGCGCAAGATTCTCTACAACAGAGAGACTACTTACACCGACTATGTCTTCCTAAACAGTATAAAGACCTTCCTCGGCAGTATCTCCGCCTCCCATCCACTGGTGGACAGCCTTTATCTTTATCTGGATGACAATAATATCTTTTTCTCTTCTGACAAGACGATCCGTTTTCTGAGCAGCGATGTGGACGCCGGTTGGTATGATATCTATACCTCCCTTCCGGAAGATCAGGACACCTATATTGTCTCCAGGGAAATGAAGACATCCACCTCATCAACATCAGAAAATGTACTGACGGTATATAAGCGTTTTTCTTATCTGGATGGTGTCATGGTATCCAACCTTTCTCTGATAGAGCTGGAAAAAATGATGTCTGCAAAATCCACATCCTGGAAACACGGTATGTTTCTTCTGGACAGCGGGCAGAATCTTCTGGCTTCTCAGGGGTTTTCTTCTGTTCCCGACTTTTCTGAAGTGGATCTTTCCACACTGACGGATGGCTTTCACTGGGAAAAGGTAGATCATCATTTCTATCTTACTTATGTGATATATCAACCCACCTACCGGTATTATTCGGTGCAGCTGGTTCCTGTTTCCGCCATTATTCTCTATTGTGCACAGAATCTGCTGTTGCCGCTGATCATGCTACTGTTTGCCCTGTTCATTATCTTCCTGTTCTCTTATCAGATCACAAGGGATAATTTCCGGCAGATCCAGTCAGTGATTGATCTGTTCGGTAATGCGGAAAAGGGGATCTACCCTACTGAAAAAGATTCTCCGGCAGACCAGCCGGATGACGAATACAGCTTGATCATGAACAATGTCATCCGCATATTCTTAAATACCACATTTTTAAACAGCCAGCTGGCAGAGCAGAAATACAAAAAACAGGCTGCGGAGCTCAGCGCCCTACAGTTACAGATCAACCCTCATTTTATGGTCAACACCCTGCAGACTCTGGATTTTGAAGTCTACAAGATAGCAGGCGGTCCTTCCACCGCCAATACGATCATCAGCAATCTGTCAGATATTCTCTCCTACTCTTTGGCCAATCCACAGGTTTCGGTATCGATTCAGGATGAGATCACTTATATTCACAAATATGTGGAAATACAGAGGTTCCGCTTTCCCGACAGTTTTTATTACTTTGAAGAAATCGACAATTCTGTACTGCCGCATGCGTTTAAGCGTCTCCTGCTTCAGCCACTTTTAGAGAACAGTATCAGTCACGGGCTGCGTCCCGGCAATCGCCAGGGAATGGTAAAAATTAAGATTTTTAAACGGGATGATTGGATCCATATATCAATAACCGACAATGGTGTGGGAATTCCAAAAGACAAACTTCAGAAGCTGAGATCAGATCTTATGTCAGACGCTTCCATGCGTATCGGACTCGACAACGTGAACAAGCGTCTGACACTGACCTATGGTTCCGAGAGTGCTCTTCATATTTACAGTAAAGAAGGACTCGGAACCTGTGTGTTTTTCCGCATTCCGGTTCAAATTTAACCCTTCAGACCACTGGTGGCAATGCCTTCCACAAAATACTTCTGTGCAGCGAAGAACAGTATGATCAACGGCAGAATGGACAGGAAGGACATTGCCATTACTTTATTCCACTGAACCACGGATTCTGCATCCAGAGACAGTCTCAAGGCCAGAGACAGGGTATATTTTTTCACAGAGTTAATGTAGATCAACACGTTTGTATAATCATTGTAAGTCCACATGAACTGAAACAGACCTGCGGAGAAAAGTGCCGGTTTCATCAGTGGCACAAGGATCTTCACGAATACCTTCAGATCACTGCAGCCGTCAAGATAAGCAGATTCATCCAGTTCTCTTGGCAGTCCGCGGATAAACTGGATCAGCATAAATACAAAGAACGAGTTCACAGACAGCAGGCCCTGTAAGTAAAACGGCCAGTAAGTATCCACCAGTCCCAGCTTATTAAACATTGCATAACGTGGGATCATAACTACCGCTCCGGGAAGCATCAGTGTGGCAATCAGAATACCAAACAGAATCTTTTTGCCGGGGAACTGGTATCTGGCAAATCCATAAGCGACAATCGCACTGGATAATACCGTAAATAACGTAGTGATGATCGTCATCACAAAGCTGTTTTTGAAAAATGTAGTATAAGTTATTTTGCTGTTCACATGCCAGCCGTCAATATAGCTCTGGAAGCTGAAGGATGACGGCAGCAGTTTGACAGATCCGAAGATCTCCGCATTGCTCTTGAAGGTTGCGAAGAACATCCAGATGATCGGATACAACATTGCCAGTCCGATCAGAAGTACTACTGTGTAGGTCACCCAGGATACGCTGTTTCTCTTTTTAAGCTTTTTTCTCATCTTAGGTTCCTCCTAAAAATCGTTTCCATCTTCGTAATATACCATCATGGAAGAGAATCGGAATAAAATCATCGTAACGATCATGATCATAATGAAGATCACCCAGGAAATTGCGCATGCATATCCCATTTTATAGAAAGAGAATGCCTCCGTGTACAACTTCATTCCCAACACGTAGGTAGACTTTAACGGGCCTCCGTTGGTAATGACCAGTGAGCTGGTAAAGCTTTGTAATGCAGTGATCGTCTGCATGATAATATTGAAAAATATAATAGAGGAAATCTGTGGCAATGTGATCTTAACGAATTTCTTCCAGCTGCTGGCTCCATCGATATCCGCTGCTTCATACAAATCCGCCGGTACATTTTTCAGGGCTGCCAGGAACATAACGAAGGAAGATCCAAACGTCCACAGTTGCAGTAGAATGATCGTCGGTAATGCTGTCTTGGGATCTCCCAGCCAGTGCAGGGTCGGCAGATGGATTGCTTTCAACAGGGAATTGATAATACCCTCCTCCTGGAACATCAGCTTCCAGAGAATGGCAATACCGATGCTGCCGCCGATCAGAGACGGGATATAATAAATTGTACGAATGAAATTGATTCCTTTCATGTTTTTATTCATAACCAGTGCTACGATCAGAGCCACTGTTAATTTTCCGGGTACAGTAAATATTGTGTATATCAAAGTAACTTTTACGGAATACCAGAATTCATTATCCGCCGTAAATAATTTCACATAGTTGGCCAATCCGATCCATTTCGGAGAGGACATGATATTATATTCTGTAAAGGAATAGAACAGGGATGCAACAAAAGGATATACCTGCAGTCCGATCAATCCGATCAGCCAGGGGGCAATGAATACCAGTCCGATCCACTGCTTCCTTTTTATTTTTTTCTTTTTCGGTGTCATGTAGAGTACCTCCGCCTCGTAAATGTCTGAGGTATCCCGAAATCCTTCAGGATACCCCAGTATCATTTCTGTGTAGTACGAATCCGAAACTGATCCGGGATTACTTGGATGACAGATAATTGTCCAGAAGGCTGATTGTTGACTTGGCAACGTCTTCAGGAGTACCCTGTCCGTAAGCAACCTGAGTAGCTGCATCCTGCAGAATCGCCGTTACTTCTTCCTCTGTGGTCAGCCCCAGATCATTGGTTCCTGTATAGGTCTGGATAATATCCACGCTATCCTTGGCGATGCCTTCCAGAATGCCCAGTTCTGTACATGCTTCCTGCCCTACACTGGTAGGAGGTACGGAACGGACTGTCTTCAGGATCTTGGCTGCATCTGCATTGTTGTAGAAGTAGTTTAAGAACATCATGGCTTCTTCCTGATGTTCGCTCGCACCGCTGACACACATATACTGAGGTGCATTGCAGTACCAGCCTTCATCTTTGGCATTTGTCATAACTGGAAGCTTGCCTGCCGCAAAGTTTCCATCGGGACATGCTGCCTGCAAAGTCTCTACTGTAGAGGAGTATCCGAATGCTGCCACATATTTCTGGTTGATCCAGTTAGGATCTGTTCCCAGATCTGCGCCGTATGCGATAACAGTAGACATAGGTGATGCAACGCCTTCATCATACAATGCCTTAATGTAGTTCAGTACCTCCACCAGATCTTTTTCCTCGAAACCTCTCTTCTTGGTCTCATTTACCAGAACTGTGCTGCCGGTCAACTGCTGTAAGTAAGGGCGGACGATCATGGTATTCAGCTCAGAACTTCCCATGGTCAGCAGATACATATCCTTGTCATACTCCTTGACCTTCTTGCCCATTTCTACAATATCGTCCCAAGTATAATCACTACTGAAGTCAACGCCGATCTCATCAGCTACCTTCTTGTTGTAGATCAGTGCATGTCCGGAAATACCGGTCGGTACACCATACTGATGTCCGTCGAACTGTCCGTTGTTCTTTAAAATAGATTCTTCGAAGGTAGACAGATCAAAGACATCTGAGAAATCTTTGAAGTCTGCAAAGTATCCTGCATTGGATTCTACATAGCCGGGCATCCAACCGGTTCCCATCTGGAAAATGTCAGCTACCGTACCGGATACCAACTGTGCTGTCAGCTTTTCCTGATAACCATCACTGCTGCCGTACTCCGCTTCTATCGTGATCCAGGGATATTCCTGCTCGAACTTGTCGATCACATCCAGTGTTGCCTGCGCTCTCTCATCACCGCCCCACCACATGAAGCGCAAAGTTACGGGATCATGGTTCTCTGCTGTTTCCGTACCAGCAGCTTCCTGCGTGGCTGTCGCCTGAGATGACTGTGTGCCGTCTGTCGTCTCTTCGGAAGCGCTGTTGCCGCATCCTGCAAGAGACGCTGTCATTGCCATAGTTACGAGTAATGCTGTTAATTTTAACTTCTTCATTTAGTACCCTCCTTCAATCACATTTATGTGTTTGCTTGATGAGTTCATTATAACGGATTTTGCCAAAAGGTATGAGACGCTCAGGTTCGCAAAAAGGCACTTTGTTTTTTTGTTTTGCCGAAAAACTCACTTATTTTTAGATTCTGTAAAAAGAAGTACGCTTCGTTATTTGTTTAACAGAAGTAATATTGCCTATACTCTGTAGCTGTCAAAAGAGCGGATCCTGA
This sequence comes from Lachnospiraceae bacterium GAM79, assembly GCA_003584705.1. Classification (GTDB taxonomy): domain Bacteria; phylum Bacillota; class Clostridia; order Lachnospirales; family Lachnospiraceae; genus Acetatifactor; species Acetatifactor acetigignens. Next base: position 161,276 of record AP018536.1, on the reverse strand, counting down.
TGATCCGCTCTTTTGCATCTGTCGTTATTCATCATATGGGTATTTCACACCCCACTGTGCCCGAAGTTCATCCATCTGCTTCATGATCGTAAGAGTCTCCGCATGAGGCATTTTCTCACACTCTCTTTGCCCGTTCCTGATTGCCTCCCGGCATACCAGCACTTCATATTCATAGCCATTGATCTGCGTGGGAATCGTGATTTTACGAATCAGCATTCCTCCCGGGCCATGCAGTTCCAGGTTTCTGGGATTATTATTGCTCTCCCAGGAAATATACCCTTTCGTTCCACAGATTTTTACACAGTTTTTCTTTTTATCCACCATGGAACAGCGCAGTTGCGCAGCACTGCCATCCGCATAGGTCAGCTGGATTTCATCTGCAGCATCTACTCCGGTCGGATACTTCTCACAGGAAGATTGCGTCTTCACAATATGATCTCCAAAATACATGGAAGCCGTTGTCAGTACATATACTCCAAGATCCAATAGTGCTCCTCCGCACAGCATCGGATCATGCATCCTGGGATTTTCATAATTTTGTACGGAAAATTCCGCTTCCAAAATCTGCGGTGTACCTATCACCCCTTCCCTGAGCAACCCAGTTATGATCTCACGGCTTGGCATATATCGTGTCCAGATTGCCTCTGTAATAAAGACCTTCTTTTCCTCTGCCATTGCAAATAATTCCTCAGCCTGTCTTGCATTGGCTGTAAACGCCTTCTCTACCAGAACATTTTTGCCATGTTCCATACAGAGCTTTGCCTGCTCATAATGCAGAGAATGTGGTGTTGCTATATAGATCAGGTCCACTTCCGGATCCGATGCAAGTTCCTCGTAACTGCTGTATGCTCTTGTGATATTCCATTTTCGTGCGAACTCCAATGCCTTCTCCTGCGAACGGGATGCCACAGCATAAGCACAGGCTTTTCCCTCCTTCTGCAGCTCATTCAGCGCTTCTGCCATGGATCCAGCAATATTTCCGGCACCTAAAATACCTACCTTCAGACAATTCCCCATAGGATTCCTCTCTCTGCTTCCTGTGATTTTATCGATACAAAGGGCCATACTGCCTGCATGCCGCATAATCCGCCGCCTGTGTATCCTGTGTTCCGAAGCTTGACCATGCATGAGGACGATAGATCTTGTCCCGGTCCACATTATGCATGGTCACCGGGATCCGCAACATGCTGGACAATGTGATCAGGTCTGCACCCACATGTCCATATACGGTCACGCCATGATTTGCCCCCCAGTTTGCCATAACACTATATACGTCAGTAAAAGCGCCCTCACCGGTCAGTCTTGGGCAAAACCAGGTGGTCGGCCAGGTAGGATCTGTTCTCTTATCAATCGCATGATGAATCACTTCCGGCAATTTTGCTGTCCATCCTTCGGCAATCTGCAATACAGGCCCTATTCCCTCTATAATATTCAATCTTAGCATAGTTACAGGCATCTGTGCAATACACCGAAAGTGGCTGGAATATCCACCACCCCGGAAATATTCATAATCTGCCCTGCACCAGTCGGTAACATCCAGACATTCCCGGATATCCTCCTCTGTCATCTTCCAGAAAGGTTTCATGACATGGTCGCCCTGTTCGTCCACACACGCTCCAGTCCCGTCCAACGCCGTTGCACCGGAATTGATCAGATGAATAAATCCGTTTGCCGCCACGCCGTCCGGCTTCTGACCTGTCACACGTTCACAAGCCTCCGGGCTCCAGTAGGTACGGACATCATGGAAGCAGGGAGCCGTTCCCGAAATCAGGTGTCCCAACAGCATCGAAATACCATTGCAGGTATCATTCTCCGTTGCAAAAGGAGTCGGTGCCTTGGGACCATTCCAGTCGAAAGTAGAAGCAAGGATTGCTTCCGTAAAGTCTGCATTCGGCAACCAGTCCGTCCACTGTCTCTGTCCCTGGAAACCTCCGGCCACAGCATTATGCCCCAAAGCCTCCTCATGCCAGCCAAGCTCGTCCAGTCGTGAATTGCCGAACAAAATATCCCGGATAATCAGTGTCATCTTCACAATAAACTCCCAGTCTTTTTCCGCAGGAATGATTTTTGACTTTGTGATGACTTCCGGCAGATCTTTTCCAAGATTTTTGTCGAACCCTTCCCTGCAGTTTGCTTTCACCCACTGTAATGCCTTCTCATATTCCTCCGGATCATAGATGCCGATGGCAATACGACGGAGAATTTCCACTTCATCTACCCATTCCGCACGGATCCCGAAATATTTCTGTAGCACATCCGGATCACAAAAGCTGCCTGCAATGCCCATGGCTACCGCTCCAATATTGACATATGCCTTATTTGTCATCCAGCCTACGGCCACAGCTCCCCTGGCGAAACGTAAGATTTTCTCCAACACATCTGCGGGAATTGTCGTATCCTTTGCATCCTGCACATCATGTCCATAGATGGAAAAAGCCGGAAGCCCACGCTGTGCATGTGCCGCCATAACTGCTGCCAGATACACCGCACCCGGGCGCTCCGTTCCGTTGAATCCCCAGACAGCTTTGATGGTGTTCGGATCCATATCGAAAGTCTCTGTTCCGTAACACCAACAGGGCGTCACAGACAAGGTTGCTACTACATTTTCCATCTGAAACTGTTCTGCCACCCGGGCCGCCTCCGCACCTCCTCCGATAGTGGTACAGCCGATCACGCATTGTACCGGTGTTCCATCCGGATACTTCAAATTCTCAGAGATCAGTTTTGCGGCAATTTTTGCCATTTCACAGGTCTGATTCTCCAGGCTTTCACGAACGCCACCCCAACGTCCATCGATTACCGGGCGAATTCCAATCTTAGGGTATCTCATAATTACCTCTCTTTCTCCATTTGCATCATGGTAACAAATCTGTGATACGCATTTTCCCATGCGTCTTTTTTTCTGTTTTGTGGTGCATATTCTGTTATTTTCTCTGTCACGGCAATCAGGCGTCTGCCCTTGTCGATATCATGTATGGCATGCAGTGCCTTCAACTGAATAAGAATATTCCCGAGAGCCGTCGCTTCCACCGGGCCGGCTTTTACCATAAGTCTGCAGGCATCTGCCGTCATCTGACAGAGCAGTCCTGCATTTGCTCCGCCACCGAGGATATGCAATATTGTGAAGTTTTTGCCCGTCATCCCTTCCAGTTGCTCCAGAGCATATCGATATTTCAGCGCCAGACTTTCGTAAATGCACCGCACTGTCTCTCCCACTGTCTCCGGCACCGGCTGACCGGTTCTACGGCAGAACTTTTGTATTCTTTCCGGAATGTTTCCGGGTGCCACGAATTCCTGTGCATCCGGATCAATAAAGCAGTGAAAAGCCTCTGCTTCGTCCGCCAGCTTCGCCAGTTCTCCGAAGCTATACTCCTCTCCCTGTCTGGCATATTCTCTCCGGCTCTCCTGGATCAGCCACAATCCGATAATGTTTTTCAGATAGTTAATCCTACCATTGGCTCCGTATTCATTGGACAGGCCGCTGTCGCAGCTCTCCTTCGTCAGGATCGGTGTCTCCAGTTCACAGCCGATCAGGCTCCAGGTGCCACAGGAGAGAAACGCTGCGCTTTCTCCCTCTTCCACAGGCATGGCCGCCACTGCGCACTGGGTATCATGTCCTGCCACTGCGATGATCTTCGTGCTATCCGGCAATGCTCCGATAATGCTACCACTGTCTGTCATGGCTCCGAATAATCCCGGATCCATTCCCATCTGTCTCAGCAGTTCCAAATCCCAGGTTCCGGCAACAGGATTCCACATCTGACTGGTGGAAGCAATGGATCGTTCCCAGGTCAGATCCGCTCCCAGCATTGCCGCCAGCAGATCCGGGATGAACAGCAGATGCTTTGCTCGTCTTAACAGATCCGGCTGTTCCTCTTGTAATGCCAGCAACTGGAACAGTGTATTGATTGCCAGAATCTGATTGCCAGTTCTGACATACAGGCTGTGAAGTTCTATTTTCTGTGCGACACGCTGGGGCCAGTCCTTCGTCCGCTCGTCCCGGTAATGAACAGGATCCTCCAGTAATTTTCCATCCGCATCCAACAATCCAAAATCCACTCCCCAGGTATCAAAAGCAAGACTGTCGGTCTTTCCCGCCTTTTGTATGGCAATACGGATCTCCCCAAGCAGCGCCTCCATATTCCAGCGAAGATGTCCGTTCTCTACTGCCGGTATATTATCGAACCGGTGGATCTCCTTCCATTGCAGTCTCTCACCGTCATAGACCGCACGAATGGCACGGCCGGTGGAAGCTCCAAGGTCAAAAGCAAGCACTGTCGTAAAAGCAGCCATCCTTTACTCCTTTCTCCTATCTGTCCGTAGGAGTTCCATCCTGCGGATGCTTAAATTTCTTGTATCCCGGATGTTTTCCCGTTATGTGATAATAAGATCGCAGGTTGATCAGTTTGTCGATATTTTTCCGGTCAATGTCATAGCTTCCTCCCAGAAGGATTGCGTTGATCGTGATCTTCGCCCACAGTTCCAGACTTTCCATACGGTAATAAGCGGTGATCACATCACTTCCCACTGTCAATGCCCCGTGATTCTCAAGCAGCATTACATCATGTTCCTGCAAATAAGGCTCAATGGCATCTGGAACCTCTGTCGTGCTCGGTGTACCATATGGTGTCAGCGGAACCGCACCGATGGCTGCGACATCCTCGATCATGTTGTACATGTCCATCGGACGATGTGCCACGGCAAATCCGGTAGCTGCCGGAGGATGTGCATGTACGACTGCGCATACATCCTCCCTCTTTTCATAGCATCTTAGATGCATCTTTATCTCGCTGGACGGCCGCAGTCCTTCCGAGCCCTCCAAAACATTACCGGCAGCATCGATCCGGAGCAGTTTGTCCGAGGTGATGAAACTCTTACTCATCCCTGTTGGTGTTGCCAGGTAGGTTCCATCGTCCAGTCTGACAGACACATTGCCATCATTGGCCGCAACCCATCCCAGTTGCCACATTTTGTGACAGACATCGCAGATCTGATCTTTTATCCCTGTGATTTCCATGTCCATACCTCCTAGTATAATAATGGTGTAGTCAATCAAGACTACTTGGTTAATAAGTTTCTATAAATCAGATAACAGAAGAAGGAATTCTTCCTTCATCAGATGTTATTAATGACTAGCATGTCTGACGGCTCCTGATAGACACCCAATAAAACATAAGGTATTATCTCTAAGGATAGGACAAAGAATGTATTCCTCCTTGGGAAGTCACTTCTGTGACTGATACCTACAAAAAAGTCAATTAGTCCATTCGACAGGGTTTTATGTTTTAGCTGGTTGGGAGCCGGTAGGCAATACCCGAATAACGCGCTAGGTTGTGTACCTGCCAGATTGGAAATGGATTCCTATCCGAAAGGAGCTTATCCACATGTCAAACAATGTTATTTTTAATTTCGATGAATTATTCATCTCCGTTGGTATTGATGTCGGTGCCGACTTCTCCTGGATGTCGATTGTACTTCCTAACCAACAGTTTGTAGGAAAGCCTTACAAAATCCTACACAATAGCATGAATTCCCTTGCTTTGGCTGTCTCTAAAATAAAAGAAGCAGAAGAGATGTATTCTTTGGAAAGTCGCATTTTCCTTGAATCCACGGGAATTTATCATTACCCACTCTTCTGCTATCTTCGTGATAAGGGTTTTAACTGCTCAGTTATCAATCCTATCATCACAAAGAATAGCACAAATATCAATATACGAAAAGTACATAATGACCGTTTTGATTCTAAAAAAGCTGCTTTAGTTGGCTTAAAACCTGATTTAAAAGTTTCTCTTATGCCATCTGACCTTGCTTTGAACTGTCGCAATCTATGCCGTGAATACTACGATTTGATGGACAGCCGTAATGCTTACGTGAACAAGCTTATTGGCGAACTGCGTATGGTTTTCCCTCAGTATCTTGGCATTTTTTCCAAGGTTACGATTGATACGTCTCTTATCTTGTTGGAAACTTACACATCTCCATCTGCCTTTATTAACGCAGACAAACAAGAGATTATTGATCTCATCAGGTCAACAGCTCGTTTTGGACTTACATACGCTTGTAACAAGTATAATGCCATTATTCAGGCTGCTAATGATGCAGACGAGTTCGGTTACATCCTTGACAGCAACATCAAGAGAATCCGTCTATATATTGGTTTTATCCGTAAATATGATGAAGAAATCAACAGCATTCTGGAATCCATGCATGAGCTTGTTGCCGCTAATGAGGATACCGATTTTGTGAAACAGATTCGCCTAATTGAAACATTCAAAGGGGCTGGTTTCTTGTCCGCTATGTCCCTTATGGGAGAGATTGGTGATTTTTCTGCATTTTCAAAACCAAAACAACTTTTTGCTTACTTTGGTCTTGATCCAGCTGTAAAACAGTCTGGAAAATTTGAAGGTACTAAAATCCAGATGTCGAAAAGAGGCTCTGCCATAGCAAGACGGGTTATTCACACACTGACCTTGCAAAGTATCAGTGCTTCCCGTACCGGTGAATCAAAAAATCCAGTACTCCGTGATTACTATCTCAAAAAGTGTGAATCAAAACCAAAACTAGTTGCAATGGGAGCTGTTTCACACAAGGTATGCAACATGATATTTGCAATCCTTCGAGATAGCAAACCTTTTGAAATCATTACACCGCAGGAACATATAAAAAAATACAACGCTGCTAAATGCGACGTAGCTGCGTAAAATAATACCACCTACTGAATCAATATCTTTTTTGAATGATATTTTCCCCAAGGGGTAAGCACGCCCTTTTTTAAAGAAAAATATTTTTCATTTACCTATTGACATTTATTAGCTGGACTTGTATTATATTTGGTTACTTGTATTATACTGTTGCATTTTTGTGGTGTCGTTGTTTATAATGATTACATATTGGACAATATTGATATTCTGTGACCATATTTGTAAAAGAAAAGACCTGAAAGAGCAGTTTTACGAATGGGATTTTAAATAGTACGGTTCTTTTATGAAAGGATAGAATGATGAGATATCTGGCTTCCCATGAGAATACGACGAGAGGAACTTCTGACTTTCCGTTAGAACTCTATTATGTTGATATGCTGCATCCCCGTTACGAAATGCCCTTCCACTGGCATATGGAATGCGAACTTCTACTGGTTCTGCAAGGGGAATTTACGTTGTTGACAGATGGGCAGTCTTACACACTGCATCCTGGGAATTCCGCCTTTCTTTCCTCCGGAGCCGTACATGGCGGAATCCCCAAAGACTGCGTCTATGAATGTCTGGTATTTGATCTGAACCATCTTATCAAAAATTACGGAGGACTGTTTCAGCAGAAATATGCCGGGCTCTTTTCTCCTGAGACCCAGATCAATGTTCTGTATCCAGCAGGCACTCCCTGCGGTCAGATCATCTCTGACCTGTTTGCTGCAATGAAAGATAAAAATAACGGCTATGAATTTTTCACCATAGGAATGCTGTGGCAACTGCTGGGACAGATTCTCCGGGAACATTTATTTACGGTACTGACTCCCTCTTCCAGACATTTTGTCCAGGATTCTGACCAGATCAAGCAGGTACTGGATTATATCCGCAGAAATTATGCCTCACAGTTAAGTCTTTCGGACCTTGCAAAAGTACTGCAGCTCTCTCCGGAACATTTTTGCCGTGTGTTTCACTCGATCATTGGCAAATCGCCCATTGATTATCTGAATTATTACCGGGTAGAATGTGCCTGTGAGCTTCTGTGCACTTCTTCCGATAGTATCACAGAAATTGCGTATTCTTGCGGTTTCCACGACTTAAGCTATTTTAACCGCATTTTCCGCCGCTATAAAAGTATCTCTCCGGGCCGTTATCGCAGACAGTATATTGGCAGCTATAAAAATCTGATCTATTAAAAATAAAGAATACTCACCTAAAGCAACATCGTGGTATTTCTCCAGTTCTCCGTCCCCAGCGATCCCGTGTACCAAATCAGAAGCCCGGTGTTTTTGGCATTTTCACCGCAGGATGAAATGACTCTTCGTATCTATACAAAAAAACTTGAAAATGCTATAATTAAATTTAAATCATTTTGCCAACACATACGAAGGAAGCATAGCACTATGACACAAAAAAAAATCAAATTTTTTCATACCAAATGGCTGCTGCCGTTATTGATACTTCTTATCGGCAGTATTGTCTTATATATGATCGCTCATGCGGTACAGCAGGACGACTTCAGGCACATCCGCACTCTTGCGGAACTAAATGCTGTAACCTACGGTGATAACATGATCGCAGATCTGTATGCCGGTATCAGTATCACGGATACACTGGAGCAGCTTCTGATCAGTACGGACGGCAGAATCGACAAATTTGATATCATTGCGGACAGAATGATGGCAGATTACGTCCGGAGCATCCAAGTGGCTCCCGGGGGCATCGTAACAGATATCTATCCCGCCGAAGGCAACGAAGCAGGTAAAATAGACCTGATCCATGACAAATACCGAGGAGAGACCGTAAATTACAGCATTGCTAATGATGTGCTTATCATACATGGTCCTTTCGAGCTGGAGCAGGGAGGACACGTCCTTTCGATCCGTAATCCAGTTTTTTTACAGGATGAGAAGGGAACTCCCTATTTTTGGGGCATGACTATGGTTATCATCAAGGTTCCTGATATTTTTCAGCATTCCGCTGATGCCTTAACCAATTTCGGTTATCAATACCGGCTATCAAAGACCATCTCACCTCTGACCGATGAATATACCGTGGTAGACCAGTCGGAGGAGACTCTGATGGATCCCGTCTCTTATGATTTTACTCTGGGTGGATGTAACTGGAGGCTGGAAATCATGCCCACCGGTGGCTGGAAGAATGGCACACTTTTACAACTGATAGTATTATGTGGCATTGCAGTGATCCTACTACTGGTGGTTCTAACGATATCTATACTACTCGTTGACGAGCAACGCAAAAAATTTCGCAGACTCTCTCTGACGGATTCTATGACCGGTCTCTTAAATCGTAACGGATTTAATTTGCAGCTGGAGGAGTATCTGGAGGGAAACAAGCAGAAAAACTGTGTCGGTATATTACTTGACGTGGATAATTTTAAATTTATCAATGATGTCTATGGTCATACTATCGGTGATCAGGTTCTATTGCAGCTTTCACAATCCTTAGTGCAGGCTTTTCCGGATAATTCCATTATTGCCAGAAATGGCGGTGATGAGTTCTGTATTATCCTGAAGGATTGCCGCGCAGAAGAGGCTGCCCCAATGATTGACGCTTTCAGCAAGGCTTCCCGCTCTTTTTCAGCCAAAGGCGTCGAACACAATTACAGCATTTCCCTGGGCTATGCGGAATACCCCGCCAACGCAGAAAAAGTCTCTGACATTCTCCGTTATGCCGACATTGCACTCTATGAGGTAAAATTACAGGGAAAACATGGTGCTCTGGCCTACCGGCCGGATTTCCACAATTCGAAACGGACACAGCTTGGTTTTTCATTATCGGATATTTCTGACAACCTGCCGGGTGCCTTTTTCATCTACCGGGCCGAAAAGGAGGATGAACGCATCCTGTATGCTAATCAGGAAATGCTTCAGCTGACAGGATGTACGGATCTGGATGATTTTATGCATTTTACGAAACATCAATTCCGTAATCTGGTGCATCCTGAAGATCTGACACAGGTAGAAGAAAGCATCTGGCAGCAGATAGAATCCGGCATGAACGGATACAATGATTATGTCAAATACCGACTTGCTGTCAAAGATGGAACTTATAAGACGGTTCTGGATTATGGGCGTATCGTGGAGAGTGAACATTATGGCGCGGTTTTCTATGTGTTGGTAGTGGATTGCGAATTTATCAAAACACACTACGATGATTAATCATAAAAATAAAAGAATAACAAACTTTCCTCCGGGGCATACTGGTTCCGGAGGAATTTTTATATGAAAGATCAGATTAAGTCTTACTTACAACGTTTGAATCACGGAGAAGCTCTGGAAAATGTCCAGGCGGATTTCGTCCGGGAATGTAAGGATGTGGATCCTGCCGCAATTATGCAGGCCGAACAGGAGCTGCTACGGGAGGGTACTTCCATCGAAGAATTGCAGCGGCTCTGTGATGTGCATTCCGCCCTGTTCCATGGTTCCACGACAGAAGAGAAATTTGCCAATGCCGAAAAAACAGCAGCCCCTTTTCCAGATGCCCAGAAATTGCACGCTAAGGACATACAGGACCAACGGCTCTCCGCCGCTGCCGCCCTGATCCAGATCTCCGGACATCCCCTGCAGACTTTTACGTTGGAAAATGCAGCACTGGAAAAGCTGATTGCCCGTACGAGGCAGGCATTGGAAAATAATGGAATTACCGATGAACTGCTTGACGAGCTGCGCCAGATCGCTATCCACTATGCCCGGAAGGGAGACTTACTTTATCCACATTTGAAGGTGCAATATGGGATCAGCGGCCCCTCTGCAGTCATGTGGACAGTGGATGATGAGATCCGGGATGAACTGAATACCCTTGCAAAACAAAAACACCAAAAAGAAACCGATGCATGGAAACAACGTTTGAAAGCCGTATTAACCCGCATGGAAGAAATGATCTACAAGGAATCCAATATCCTCTTCCCCAACTGCGCACTGAATTTCTCGGAGGAGGAATGGTATCACATCTACCGGGATGCCAAAGATTATGCGGAATGCTTCGGTATCCGGGGTGACAGTTGGGAGGCTGCGGAAGCACATCTGGCTGACACTGCCTCTACGGTTGGCACCATGTCTGCGGAACACGCTTTTACAGGTAGTGAGACCAGAATCCACCTTCCCGGCGGCAGTCTGACCCTGTCGCAGCTGACCGCCATGTTGAATACGATTCCTTTGGAGATCTCTTTCGTAGATATCGATAATATCAATCGCTACTTCAACGAAGGTCCCAAGGTATTCAAGCGTCCCGGTATGGCATTGGGCCGGGAGGTCTTCACCTGTCACCCGCCTAAGATCGAAGAACGGGTTCGCCGCATTATCGGAGAATTCCGTGCAGGGAATCTGGACCAGGTACCGGTCTGGATGGACAAGGGCGGCCGGACTTTCTTAGTGACTTATTATGCTGTCCGGGATAAGCAGGAGCAATATCTGGGAACGCTGGAACTGGTACAGGACATGGAGTTTGCAAAAGAGCACTTCCGCTAGGGGAAGTGCTCTTTTTACTTTATTATTCTACCGTCACGGACTTGGCCAGATTTCTAGGTTTGTCTACGTCGCAGCCTTTACCAATTGCGATATAATACGCTAAAAGCTGTAGCGGAATGATTGCAAGCGAATTAGCAAAATAAGGATCTGTCTCTGGAATATAAATGACATAGTCTGCTGCCTTTTCCATCAATTTATTACTTTCGAATGTAATTGCCATTACTTTTGCCCCTCTGGATCGTACCTCTGTCATATTACTGATCGTCTTCTGGTACAGCTTCGGTTGTGTGGCCAAAGCTATTATCAAACTTCCCTCTTCAATCAACGAAATTGTTCCATGTTTTAATTCTCCCGCCGGATATGCTTCTGAATGAATATAGGAAATTTCCTTTAATTTCAAGGATCCTTCCAGAGATATTGCATAATCTATTCCCCTTCCAATAAAAAATATATCTTTAGACCCTGCATACCGATTTGCAAGATACTGTATTTTTTCTTTCTGTTCCAGCAATAGTTCAATTTGATCCGGCAGATGCTGCAAACATGTCAGCATAGACTCATACTGATTCTGCTTCATTATTACCTTCACTCGTGCAAATTTAAGTGCCAGAATATACAGTGCTGTCAGTTGTGCACTATATGCCTTAGTTGTTGCCACTGCAATTTCCGGTCCCGCCCAGGTATACATAACACTATTTGCTTCTCTGGCAATTGAACTTCCCACTACATTAACGATTCCAAGCACCTTAAATCCTTTTTTTTGCGTCTCGCGAAGTGCAGCCAGAGTATCCGCTGTCTCCCCGGATTGACTAATCACAATAACCATATCGCCCTTCTGCAAAATAGGGTCTCTATAACGAAATTCACTGGCAACATCTACATCCACTGGGATTTGCGCTAATCCTTCTATTATGTACTTTCCTGTCATACCAACATGATATGCCGATCCACATGCCACAATATGGATTTTCTCTACTTTGCATAATTCATCATCGCTAATTCCCAACTCATTAATAACAATTTCATTCCCTTTAATTCTAGGTAAAATCGTATTATTTACAGTAGCCGGCTGCTCGTAGATTTCTTTCAGCATGAAATACTCATATCCTGCTTTCTCTGCCGCATTGACATCCCATTCAACAGTAACAGGTTCTTTCACTAATTTCTCTTCATCTATTGAGTAAAAACACATACCTTCCTTTTTTAATTCTACTACTTCCTGATTATCTACATAATATACCGTTCTGGTATATTTTAAAATAGCAGGAACATCGGATGCAATAAAACAACCCTTATCGTTCTTTCCCACAATCATAGGACTATCTTTTCTAACTGCATAAATTGCTTCTGGATGATCCGCAAACATAATACCCAAAGCATAAGACCCCTCCACACGATGCAATACTTTTATGATAGTTTCCAAAGGATTTCCCTGGTAATAATAATCCAGTAAATGAGCTAATACTTCTGTGTCGGTATCAGAGATAAATTCATAACCCTTATTCTGCATTTTCTTTTTCAGAATAGAATAATTCTCTATAATTCCGTTATGTACCACTGCAATCGTGCCTGTTTTGTTCCTATGAGGGTGTGCGTTTTTCTCACTTGGCGCTCCATGAGTTGCCCACCGTGTATGTCCGATTCCGGAAAATCCTTTCAGCTTTTCTCCTCCACAGGTCAGATTTTCCAAAATCTTCAATCTTCCTACGGCCTTCTGCGTGATGATCTTCTCTCCGTCAAATACTGCAATTCCTGCGGAATCATATCCCCGATATTCCAATTTAGATAATCCATCCAGAATAATTGGTGCTGCCTGTTCCGTTCCAATGTATCCTACAATACCGCACATAGCTATCGATCCTTTCCCAAAATCTATTTTATTTCTTCCAGATAATGTACTGCATCCAGTTTATTCAGTTCAGAAATCACCTCCGGATGGTACATATTTTTCTTCAGATCAAGTTTTACAAACAACACAATGTCTTTGGCCTGCAAAGACTGTCTCTTTTGCTTTTCTACCGTTTCTAGCAAATATCCCTTGTTCTCTAAGAAGTTATAAAGCTGTTTCATCCCGTTTGTTTTATCAACTTCCATGTATAGCAGTAACATATGCTTATGTTCATCCATATAATGACTCCATCGGGTCATCACCGACAAAATAAATGTAATTGCCAAAAAACCGCAGACACTGCCTGCCATATAGCCGGAACCAATCAAAATTCCCAGGCATGCCGTTGTCCATAATACCGCTGCTGTTGTCAATCCTCTCACATAATTTTTTCCAGTAATCAGGATACTTCCAGCCCCAAGGAATCCAATGCCACTGATGACCTGTGCTGCCAGTCTTGCCGGGTCTCCATTCCCATATACCGTAAACAAATACTCATTCGTAATCATGACCATGGATGAACCCAGACATACCAAGGCAAATGTACGAATTCCTGCCGACTGTCCATGAGCTGCACGGTCCAGTCCAATCAGACCTCCGAACAGTGTTGCCAATGTCATTCTCAGGATAATTGATATTAAATTAAAATTTTCAAGATATTGTACAATCTCCATTATTCATAGCTCCTACCACATAAATGCCCCCTTTATTGGTATTACATAATAATTCTCCATTATATACACCACATGCCTCAATCTCTTCGTTCCTAAAAACAGATTCTCCAAAATCATATCTTCCCGTGATCTTTCGCTGTTTCAAATCAAAAATCCGCATACCATTGGGGAAATCTGCTCTGCCAAATCCAAAAGTATAATAGATTTTCCCGTGATATACCATTCCTGCCTGTGTTGCGCCAATATCATAATCTGTTACAAATTGATCCAGAATATCTTTTTTTGTAAGAATTACCTTTTCTTTTGTAATCTCCGGCAAAGGAAATGTCGTAATAATATACGCATTTTTACTGTCATATTCTCTGAGTTTTGTACGATATCTGGCTGACACTATATACAACACTTTCTTTTCATCATCTGGAAGAAAAGAAGGCCATCCCCAACAGGGAGCTTCATACAAATCCTTTGGTCCATAGGTATCGTTTCCGGATAAAATAATTGTCTGCCGAAGTACAGAACTATATCTTTCATTCTCTTTATGGATCTGTTCTACCACGCATCTGCCATAATATCCCTCCTCATCCCTGCCTCCATCATTCCCAGCTGTGATATAAATCGGAGGATATTGTTCTCCTCTTTCCGGTTTACTCAGGAAAAGTGCCTGATTTGCATGATTAATATAAGGATCTCCTGAACCCTCTCCGGTGTAAGACTCCGGTAAAAAGTGACCTACTATCTTTTTTTCTTTCAAATCCATCACATCACAACTTCCACCATGATAATATAAAAACGCTTCGTCTCTCCAAATTGCCATACCCTGTTGGCTTCTGGCAGATTTTTCATAACGTGTAAATATTGATCCTGTCACCTTTTCTACCATTTCGCATCTCCTTGTTCTTATTACCATTGCCTTTGTTTCAATTTTTTCATAACGTGATTTTCCATGCCAAAATAATCATACAATCTGTCAAATTCTTCTCCCATGCTTTCATATACACGATGATATTCCTCCTGTGGTGTATACACTTCAAAATCTCGGGACTGCATATTTGCTGATGCCGCAGATAATGCCGCATGTCTGACCGCTTCGGTCTGCGGTCCTTCTTCTGCTCCACTCCCGTAACCACCTTTTACAGATGGTAATGCTGCTGCCGCATAAATTGCCATGCCTAATGCTGGAGCCTGTTCACATCTGTGGACTATAATCTTTTTCCCTGTTACATCCGCGTAAATCTGCATAAAAAGAGGGTTTTTCTGTGTAATTCCTCCACACGCATGAATTTCTTTCAGGGGAATCCCATATTGTTCTACTTCCTTGAAAATTCTTTTTACGCCAAAAGCACAGGCTTCCAAAAGTGCACGATAGATTTCTTCCGGCCTGGTTTCCAATCCTAATCCCAGAATCAATCCGCTCAATTTCTGATCTGCCAGACAAGATCTGTTTCCATTCCACCAATCAAGTGCAAGCAATCCGTTCTGTCCCGGTTTTAATTTTTCTGCCTGTTCCGACAACCAACTGAAAATGTCCTTTCCGGCTTCTCTCGCCTGCTCCTGACAATATCCGGGTACGCTGTTCTTAATAAACCATTCTAGGCAGTCCCCTGTAGAGGCCTGACCTGCCGCATACCCGATTAATTCCGGCAGATCACAGTAATCAGCTATACTGCATAATCCCTGTATTTCTTTTCTGCTTTTCCCTTGAAAAATAATACCGGTGGATGTTCCTACGACCAAAAGTACTTTTCCTGCATCGGTAATACCCAGTGCCGGTAGTCCGGCATGTGCATCCATTTGTGCTCCAGTTACAATAGTATCGGCACATAACTTCAATTCCTCCGCAGCCTCTTTCGTTAATGTTCCTGCCTTTTCCCACGGATATATATACAAGGCATTTTTTGCTCCCAACTTCTGCTCAGGAACATTCTCAAGTTCCGGAGCTATCTCTGCAAAAAGTCTGGCTTCTGGATATCCCTGCTTCTCTCTCCATAATCCCTTACACAATGCAAAGGAGGCACTACGGATCTGTTTTCCCGTGAGCTTACATAACAGCCAGTCTGCTGCTTCCAGAAAACAGGCAGCTCCATCATATACTTTCCTATCCTTTTCAAAGATCTCCAATACTTTAGGAATCAGACACTCTGCAGAAATTCTGTTTCCGTACACAGCCAGCAATTCTCTGTCATATTTTTTAAGCAGTTCCGTCAGTTGTTCTGCCCACGGTGATGCGGAATGGTGTTTCCACAATTTTGTATAGGCATGAAAATGCCATCGATATTCTGCTTTTTCTGACAATGGTATTAGATTTCTATCTACTGGTAATACGGTACTTGCTGTGAAGTCAATACCCATTGCACCAATTTCTTTTGGATCTACACCAGACTGTTCTATCAATTTTCCTGTCAGCTGACGTAAAGCATACCAGTAGTCCATAGCATCTACCAATACCGTATCCGGTGGCAACTCTTTACTTCCCACATCCGTGGCACTCAAAATGCCTCTTTTATATGCTGTCACAGCCTCTGTAAGAATTTTACCATTGTTAAGGGCAACTAATACTCCTCTCGCAGACAGAGATCCAAAATCTAATCCGATCACATATTTTTTTCTCATACATTTTACCCTTCCGGAAGAATTTTTAACCCTTAACCCCACTGGTGGCAATTCCTTCTACAAAATATTTCTGACAGGAAATAAACAAAATAATAACAGGTACTATAGCAATAGTTGCTGCTGCCATTGTAAGATCATATCTTTGCAATTCATCCAGTAAATACCAGCGGATTGCTTGTGCAACTGTATATTTTTCCTGTTTGGTAATAAAGATCAATGGAGACAGATATTCGTTCCAGGATCCAATAAAAGCAAGAATAACCAACGTAATCATAGCAGGCTTGGTTAATGGCATTAATACCTGTAGGAATATCCGGAAATGTCCTGCACCATCGATTTTTGCAGCTTCCATTAAATCATTGGGTAATCCGATATAAAACTGACGCAACATAAAAATAGCCGTCGTTGAAAACCAGAACGGTAAAATACAGGACCACAGAGTATTATAAAGCCCCATGCTCTTAAACAACATAAATCTTGGAATAATCGTTACCTGTCCCGGAATCATCATAGAAGCCAGAAACATCATGAACACAAAATTTTTTCCCTTAAACTGAATTTTAGCAAAAGCATACGCTGCCAGAGACGCTATGGCAATCTGTCCGACCGTAGAAAAAAATACAATAATAATGGAATTGCCGTAGGATTTCATCATATTTACATTTTCTACGCACCATACCTGCTTGAAGTTCGACCACATGGGCTTTGCTGGAAGCCATTTAAAGGGATGGGCAAAAACCTCATTTGTAGTCTTAAGTGCTGATAATCCCATCCATATCAATGGCATTACAAACAGAATTGCTATAGCACTTATGATAATGGTTTTCACTATACAAATTACCAGTTTCCTTCTGTTAATTCTCGGCTGTTTTTCCATTTTTCCCATTTCAATTTCCTCCAATTTAGTAATGAACCCATTTCTTCTGACCTATAAAATTCACTATTGTTACTGCCAGAATAATAAAGAACAATACAACAGCTTCTGCTGATGCATAGCCGAATTTGTAATCCGAAAAGGCATTGCCGTAAATCAGTACTACCATAGAGGTATTTTCCTTTGCCTGCGTACCGGTAGTCATAATATTAATTGCAGAGAAAACCTTAAAAGCTGCAATCATACGAACTACCACAAGATAGAAGGTTGTCGGAGAGATCATAGGAAATGTGATTTTCCAGAACTTTCGAAAGCTATTGGCTCCATCAATATCAGCCGCTTCGTATAATTCTTTTGGTACGTTTTGTATTGCTGCCATATAAACGATTAATTCAAATCCGATGGCCGACCAAATCAGGATCAAGACAATAGGCACTCTGGAAAGAGAAGGATTCGTCAGCCACTTCATTGGCTCCGATATCATATTTACCTTCATCAGCATATCATTAATCGGCCCCTCCTCACGGAAAAGAAATTTGAATACGGCAGCCAGCGCTACAATACTTGAAATATATGGAATAAAAAAACACATTCTTAAAAATTTTCTTAAAAAGATTTTTCCGTTCAAGATATATGCCAGAATCAGTGAAATCACAATAGAAACTGGAACTGTTGTAATAGCATAAAAAAAGGTATTTTTTATAGCCTGAATAAAAAGCTTATCCTCCAGAAGATTTTTAAAATTTTCCAAACCTACCCATTGAATTCCTTTAAATCCTGACAAAAAATTCCATTTTGTGAATGCCAGAAATATGGAAAAAAAGAAAGGAAATGCTACTAAGACAAAAAATGAGATTAATGCGGGTGCAACAAACGCATATCCTATAAGTGTTTCTTTTTTCTTATACATATGTAATACTCCTCCGCCTTACTGTTACAAAAAGAGAGCGGTCTGTCGTAATACCAGCTCTCCGCTCTCTTTGCGACTAATGCCTTTATTTATCGTTCTGAATTGCTTCGTCCGCTGCTTCTGTTGCCGCTTTCATAGCATCTTCTGCCGTCATGGTATCATTAAATGCATACATTGCATTTTCCTGTACTGCACTGGTCACATCAGAATATGCTGTCATATGTGACTCTACGAAAGTAGGTTTGCTGGTGTCTCCAATCACACTCTTAAAGGAATTTATATCAATTATCTTGGCTGCTTCTTCCTCAGAGCCAAACACCAGTGATACCAGATCACTGATTTCTGTTCCCTTCCAAGTGGACATATGTCCTGCCAGAGTAAGGTATTTAGATCCATACGTTGCATACCACTTAGTAAATGCCCATGCTGCCTCTTCATTCTGACATCCTGTAGCAATACCTACATGAGAGAATATATTTGCTCCTGCCATATAGTTCTCCTGCCCCTTTTCTTCTACGGGATACGGTGCAAATCCGGTAATAAAATCGGTAGGAAAATTCTCGGTATCACGAATAAAACGAATCATGGTAGGAGATATCGCTGAGGCAGTTTCGCCCTGGGTAAACGGAGTTTGTACCTGAATACTGTCAGAGCGATATACTGACTTTGGATACCAGATTTTATCTTCCTTCTCTGCCTTCAACTCTCTTTTCAGGGAATTTACAATGATAGGATCATTAAAAGCACTCAGACCCGTAGAATCATCATAATAGCGGTCAATACCTTCTACCTGCTGTCTCGGAAAAGTAAAGGAATCAATCTGGTGAAAATCAGATCCTCCGTATACGACCGTCTTGCCATCTTCTACCTTCGTCATCTTGGCGCAGGCATCCAAATATTCGTCCCAGGTCCATTCCGTAGGAAGCTCCCCTAATCCTGCTTCATTCCAGTCAGTCATATTAATGGAAACAAAATATTTCAGTCCACCACAAGGCAGTGTATAAATATGATCTTCATACTTATATGCATCCGTTCCCCAGTTAGCAACCAGATCTATACCTTCCTTTTCCACCCTGTCGGTAATATCTTCAAACAGGTTATTAGACCAACGGTTCCATGTCTGCGTCAGGCCAAAAGAAGCCAATACATCTACCTCTCCAGACATAATTGCTGTATTTACGGACATATTTCCATCACTGTTATTAGAGTAACTATTTAGAGTAACTTCAATATTGGGATATGTCTTATTGAAATCTGCAATCATGTCATCCATTCCTGCATTTCCCTTAAAAGGAATCCAGAAATTTACTTTCCCTGACATATTAGTGTCATCCTCCAGAATCCAGGAAGTCAAATCCCCGTCTCCCGTTGTCTCACTCCCGCCTTCTTCTGCAACCGTACTCTCCTGTGCTGCAGCTTTTGTAGCTGCTACTGTCGCATCGGAAGTCTCCTCATTCGTTGTAGAGCCACATCCTGCCAGCATGCTTGCTACCATTGCTGTGCTTAACAGTACAGACATAATTTTTTTCTTCATAAATAATTTCCTCCATTCTCTTCCATTTCATAATATATGTTTAAAGTCTTTCCGACCTAAACCTCTCCTAAATATGCTTTCTGTTCTTTCAGTAACTGACGAAGTTTCTGCACATCCACCATTCTCACACTACATTGTTCTTTAATAGAAAGTGCTGCAGCAACACCTGCTGCCTGTCCTATAGCCATAACGGGGGGAGTCACACGGATTGCTCCTGCCGCCTCCGAGGACGCAGATATACTTCTTCCCGCTACCAATAGATTTTCTATCTTCTTCGGTACAAGACATCCATAAGGGACTCCGTAATACTCACCTTTTCTCATGGTCAGATATTCATTGCTTTTCGGTCCGAATCTCCCATGAATATCTACAGAATTAGCGCAGACCATTATGCTGTCTTCCGGCACTTCTCCTTCCAGAATATCATCTACCTCTAACCGATAATCACCTTCAACATGTCGACTTTCACGGATACCAATGGTAGATGCCGTTTCCGTCAGTTTTGCATTCTCACATCCGGGTACATATTTTTTAATCACTCGGAAAATCATGTCTGCCTGTTTTCTTCCTTCCCTTTCTGCATATGTAAGGGATTCATTATTTGTAGCGTCCACTCCATTAATCCGGGAAGTATTAACAAACCATTCGTCATCATCGACTCCTTTGAACAATCCAAGCGATGTTCTCTCAAAATCCCAGTCTCCATTTTCCCTTGCTTTCTCTACCCACCAATGGAAGCTCCGATAGTTTACACCATCTTTACGATAAAAATTATCCTTATTTGCTTCAATATCGGCCTCTAATTTTGCAGAATCCACATTAGATATATGGAAAAACATTGTTGCAGGCTGAACAATTCCCAGTTGATTGTTTCCATATTCGCAGGCTGCACCCGCCCTATATGCTACATCCGCATCACCAGTCGCATCAATTACTACTTTTGCGTTTATTTTTTCGAAACCAGCTTTTGAAAAAACAATTGCTCCTTTGATATTACATCCATGTAGTACAGGTTGTACAAAAGTAGTATGATACAAAACTTTTACCCTTGCTTCTTCGAGCATTTCATCCAATACCAGTTTTAAGGTTTCTGTCTTAAAGGGTGTTACATGATCATGTCCCTTTTCAATCCAAGAAGTGTACGCCGTCTTCTTTCGTACCTCAGAAGGATGAATCGCACCGCCTTTTTCTATCATACGGTCTACCACTTCTTCAAAGAGTCCACGAATTATCATATGTTCTCCGGATTTATCATAGCAAGTCATAAAAGGTCCTACCAGTCCCTGGGTCACCATTCCACCTGCACAATTTCCCTGTTCAACTAATAATACTTTCGCACCGCTTCTGGCGGCTGCTATTGCTGCACAGGTTCCTCCCGGACCGGCACCTGCTACCAGAATGTCCGTCTCTATTTCCTTTACAGGTTCTGTAAATTCAAATATTTTACTGCCCATTTAGCAGACCTCCTTTTGTATTTTCTTTTGTTATAAAAGCATTATAGCGCATAGTAGGTTTTATTTCAACATGTTTTTTTAAATTTAATTGTTGAAACAAAAGTTTATTTGTGATATAGTTGTCGTAACAAAAATTTATAAGGAGGTGATTTTGTATGATATTTACTGTTACCTTAAATCCTGCTGTAGATAAAACGGTAGTAATTCCAGATTTTAAAGCAGGTACTGTAAATAGAATACAATGCATTCGTCAGGATGCTGGCGGCAAAGGATTAAATGTATCTAAATGTCTGGAAGCAATGAATGAACCCAGTACTGCGGTTCTGCTCTCCGGCGGTTCTTCCGGACAATATATTGAAGATTTTATTATGAAGCATCCCCTGATTCAGCCACTTGTAACCCATGTGGAAGGCGATACAAGAACGAATCTGAAGATTATTGATCCACTAAACCATTCAAATACGGATATTAATGAACCTGGGCCTCTTATTACTGAACAAAACTATTCTTTATTTAAAGATACTTTGTTTTCCAATATCAAAGAGGGTGACTGTCTTATATTGGCAGGCTCTATACCAAAAGGCCTTCCTGACATGGTATACGAGGAGCTGATCCGGTTTGCCAATGCTCAAAAGGTAAAAACTTTCCTTGATGCTGATGGTGAAGGTTTCCTCAAAGGTGTTCTGGCTCATCCCTATCTGATCAAGCCTAATATAGATGAGCTTTCTTCTTATTGTGGCCAGACTTTATCTTCTGATGAAGATGTAATTGACGCAGCCTTGAAACTGATACATCAGGGAATCCAAAAAGTAATGGTATCTATGGGAGATAATGGTGCCATTTATGTCGATGCGGATCATTGTTACCGGGCTTTCTGCCCTAAAGTAGACGTAGCCAGTACCGTAGGTGCAGGTGATTCCATGGTTGCTGCTCTCGCT
The DNA here is from genome assembly GCA_003584705.1 of Lachnospiraceae bacterium GAM79. Classification (GTDB taxonomy): domain Bacteria; phylum Bacillota; class Clostridia; order Lachnospirales; family Lachnospiraceae; genus Acetatifactor; species Acetatifactor acetigignens. The sequence continues at coordinate 139,221 of AP018536.1, read as the reverse complement.
TATTGTGAATCTCAAAAGCGTTCTGCACTGGATGCCTGCAGGCTTGCTGTCGCCTTCGGTTCTGCAAGTGTAACTATGGGTGGCACACAGGTTCCCCCTCTGGACACTGTAAATTCTCTATATGGACAAGTAAAAATTATGGAGGTATAATTTTAATGAAAACAAAAGCAGTCAGATTGTATGGTGCTAACGATTTAAGAACAGAAGAATTCGAACTTCCCGAAATCAAAGATGATGAAATTCTGGTAAAGATTGTTTCTGATAGTATCTGTATGTCCACTTACAAATGTGCTATTCAAGGTAAGGCGCACAAGCGTGTTCCCCAAAATGTAGATACCCATCCTACCATAATGGGGCACGAATTTGCCGGTGACATTATCAAAGTAGGTAAAAAATGGCAGAATCAGTTCAAACCGGGTATGCGCTTTGCCCAACAGCCTGCTTTGAATTATAAAGGAACCATGTGGTCTCCTGGATATTCCTATGAATTCTTTGGTGGTGATTGTACCTACTGCATTATTCCTAATGAGGTAATGGAATTGGGGTGTCTCATGGAATATCATGGGCGTGCTTATTATGAGGCTTCCCTGGCTGAGCCTATGTCCTGCTGCATAGGTGCTATGCATGCATGCTATCACTCAGAGCCGGGCAGTTATGTCCATGAAATGGGAATTAAAAAGGGCGGTTCCATGTGTGCTCTTGCCGCTGCCGGGCCTATGGGGCTTGGGCTGATTGATTATGCACTTCATATAGAGAACCATCCAAGCCTTCTTGTAGTAACAGATATCAATGAGGAACGTTTATCCCGTGCCAGGAAATTCTTCCCCACTGAAGAATATGCTAAAATAGGAATCACAATCCGGTTTGAGAATACTTCAGCTATTGCCGATGTCAGTGCTTATCTGCTGCAGTTTTCTCCTCTTGGTTATGATGATGTATTTTGTATGGCTCCCATTGCCAGTATTTGTGAATTATCCTCATCAATTTTAGGAAAAGACGGCTGTCTGAACTTTTTTGCAGGACCTACAGACAAACAATTTTCTGCATCCCTAAATTATTACAATGTACATTACAATGCTAATCATGTAATTGGTACTACAGGTGGTAATACGGATGATATTAAAGAATCATTACAAATGTCTGCGGCCGGATTGATTCATCCTTCTGTTATGGTTACTCATATTGGCGGATTAAATGTTGCTGCTGATACTACTTTAAATCTTCCCAAGATTCCCGGTGGTAAAAAGCTTATCTATACCCATATTGATATGCCTTTAACTGCTATTGAAGATTTTAAGTCTCTTGGGGAAAAAGATTTCAGATTTAGAGATTTGTATAATATCACACAAGCACACGGTGGATTATGGTGTCCAGAGGCAGAAGAATATCTTTTAGCCCACTGGGCATAAAAATAGGAGGTACTATTTTTGATAAGGCGCAGAGAGCAAATCGTTGCATTAATTAACGAGGAAGGACAAATTTCCTTTTCTAAATTAAAGGAATCTTTTCCCGATATTTCTGATATGACACTTCGTACTGACTTAAAATATCTGGATGAAATGGGAAAAGTAATCCGTATTCATGGAGGTGCCCGCAGTGTGGAGACATTAGCCGGCACCGATGGATTATATCTCGCCCGTGCTACCAGAAAACAATCGGAAAAATTAGAGATTGCGCAGAAAGCCGTGAACCTTCTTCCTCATAATGCAACCCTTTTCATTGATTCTGGATCTACAACAACATTATTTTGTCGTACGCTTCCGGATGCAGCCTATGAAATATATACCTGTGGTATCAGTTGTGCAACAGAACTATCCAGACTGTCACAGCCAAAAGTGCATTTATTAGGTGGAGAAATGAACCGCTATAGCTTAAGCGTCGCAGGTCCTCAGGCAGTATTGCAGGCACAGAATTATCATTTCGACATATGCATTCTGGGAACCACAAGTTTCAGCCCTGAATTTGGTTTTTCCTGTGAATCAGAAGCTGATTGCTTTTTAAAAAGAATTGCATTATCACATTCCCGTCATGTAATGGTTCTTATGGATTCCGGAAAATATGGTTTGATCAATACGCATCGTATCTGCACTGCAGAGCAGATTGACATTTTAGTCAGTGACCATCAACTGTCACAGGAACAGAAACAATTTTTCACAGCAAAGGGAATTTCTGTATACTAATTTATTTGTTAAGCAAGGCCGCTGCATTACTCATTATGTGCAGCGGCTTTCATTTCTTCCTGCGCTTCTTCCACATAAAGCTGCGCATTCTCCAGATTCCGCCGGATCTCTTCTTTGGTAACCTCCCGTTTTACTTTCCCAGGATTCCCAATAACCAGTGAATTATCCGGAATCTCCACATTCTGTGTCACCAGCGCTCCGGCACCGATGATACAGTTCTTCCCGATCTTACAGCCGTTCATCAAAATGGCACCCATGCCGATCATGGTATTGTCGCCGATCTTACAGCCATGGACGATGGCTCCATGTCCTATGGTCACATGGTCTCCGATCTCCACCGGATATCCGCTGCCCAGATGCACGACCGCATTGTCCTGAATATTACTCTCTTTTCCGATGACGATAGAATCTCTGTCGCCCCGGACCACCGCATTGTACCAAATCCCGCTGTTTTCTCCGATCGTCACATCTCCCAGCACCACCGCACCGGGCGCTATAAATGCTGTATCATGGATCTGCATAAATATTTTCTCCTTGTACTTTTATCCACTCATTACAAAGTGCACACCGCATATAACGGTACATTTTTCATCCAACCCTGATCAATATATTTCTTTGCCGAAAAGCGGATAGCTTTCTGCGGATGATATTTTTCACAATAACATTTCAGGCTCTGCGATTTCAGGTTTGTCTCTGCTTTTACTTCGATGGGAACAACATCTTTTCCCATTTGTATCATAAAATCCTGTTCAAAGGTTGCTTTTTCCGTTCCGTAATAATAAGGTGTATATTTTGTATCCGAAATAATCTGTTGTAATACGTATTGTTCCGTCAATGCGCCTTTAAATTCAACAAAAATATCATTGCCCTCCAGAATACTCATGGCATCTAAATCACTCATTGCCCCCAGCAGTCCTACATCCAGTACAAACAGTTTATATACGTTCATCTCTTTGTATGCAGCCAGCGGTACATGTGGCTCATTCACACGATTTACCTTGTAAATCAGTCCGCAATCCAAGAGCCACTGTATCGCAATTTCAAAATCTGCACTTCTGGCACCTTTTTTTATCTGTCCGAAGAAAAATTTCTTATTTTCCTTTGCCAACTGTATCGGAATGGATTCCCATACCATACGAATTCTGGGAAGATCTTTGGCATCTATATGTTTTCCAAAGTCTCCCCGGTACTGACGTACTATGTCTTTTTGTAACTCCCGAACACCGGCATAGTCCTTCTGCTCTCTGAAAAGGTCAACTACTGCAGGCATTCCACCGGTATAATAATAATTTTTTAGCCAAAATAGGTATTTATCTGAAAAGTTGTCTATAATGGAAAAGTCCTTGCTGTCCAATGCCCCAGACAAAGCTTCTTCCCCCATGGCGCATAGAAATTCCCTAAAATTCAAAGGATAGAGGTCCAACAGTTCCACCTTGCCTACCGGATAAGATACTCCCTGATGAATCGCTACTCCTAACAGGGACCCCGCTGCAAGAACATGATACTCCGGTGCATCTTCGCAGAAATACTTCAGAGATTCCAGGACTCTCGGTGCATCCTGAATTTCATCCAGAATGATCAACGTATCCCCGGGAGTAATTGTGACCCCTGTTTCGATATTAAGATTCATAAGAATTCTCTGAATGTCAAAATCCATCTCAAAGACATCGCTCATTCTCTTATTATTATAAAAGGATACATATGCCACTTTGGGGAAAAATTGTCTTCCGAATTCCTTCATTAACCATGTTTTTCCCACCTGTCTTGCGCCCATAATAATCATGGGCTTTCTTTTTCCCTTTTCTTTCCAGCTTTGTAATTGTTCCATGGCAAATCGTTTCATTGGCGGCCTCCTTTCTTACATAATATAGTTTACCACATTTTTTCCGATCAAATCAATTGTATATTCAACATTTTTTCTGACCAATATTTTATGATTTAATACATTTTTTCCAATCAAAAAGGAACATTCCTCAGAATTCCTCAGAATTGTTCCTTTTACAGTCTTATGATTCCTTCCAGTGCAGTCTGTGCAATTCTCCATCCCTTTGCATGCTCTCAAACCCCTGCTGTCTGAGCGCCTCATATAATACGATTGCTACAGAGTTGGACAGATTCAGGGAACGGATCTCGGGAAGCATAGGGATACGGATGCAGGTCTCTTCATGCTCCACCAGGATCTCTTCCGGGATTCCGGCGCTCTCCTTGCCGAACATGATATAGTCGTCCGGTTCGAATTTCACATCAGTGTAGGTCTGGTGTGCTTTCGTGGTTGCCATCCAGATCTTCGCTCCGGGATGCATTTCCCGGAACTCCTGAAAATTCATATACCTGGTGACATCCAGATGCTGCCAGTAGTCCATACCGGCTCTCTTGATCTCTTTTTCATTTAAACGGAAGCCTAACGGCTCGATCAGATGCAGGCTGGTGCCGGTAGCCACACAGGTTCTTCCAATATTTCCGGTGTTTGCCGGGATCTCCGGCTGGTGTAATATAATATGCATAATTCTCCTTTTCGTTCTATTGCTCAATTAATATATTACTTTATTACCTTTTTCCTTATCTAACTGATACAGGACTTTATCTATCTGAGAAAATGCAATTTCCGGGCACTTCTCCTGTTGATACTCCCAACAATCTTTTATATACTTGAGATAGAGCTCTGTCAGCATGGGGATCTTCGTCATCGTTTTGGGATAATCCATAGCATAAAGCTCCCGATACGCCCTCTGATCAATAATGGGGAATATCTCTGGGTAATAAAAATGCAATACCGTACTCGCCATTGGAAGCTGCATCCCCTTCGTTTGCAGTAATTTTTCTACAACCCTCTCTGTCTTTTCATCCGTCAGTACCTGTAACGGGGTTTTGATCTCCTTTAATGAAAAGATGGCATCTATCAATTCCTCTGTCACCTGCGGTCTGCGATTCATCTTCCACAGGACAATCTCGTTGATAATATCCCTATTTTCCCGATAATCACCAGCTTCTACTGACGATACACGGTTCAGGATATCTGTTCCGTCATCATATGTAAAACGACCAAGTACTCCCTGATAATCCATAGTTCACCTCAATTTATCTGTCTTCTTTTATATCAATCATAAGCTCACGAATTCGTGCTATCGCACTTTATATCCTGCTTTGCAGGATATTCCGCTAATGAGTCCAGAAGCTGGCTCAGGGACCCGGTATGCAATTAAGACTTGAATTCATTCCTGATTCCGTAAAAAATATAGTTTTTAATCCTTATACTCCAGTCCAAAATAATCCATGTATACCTTAAATCTATCCTGAGCAGTCAGACAGGTATCCATAAGATATCCCTGTTCGTTCTTCCATTCCTTCAGCCCCCGATAGTAGAATTCCTTTATATCATCCTCGATAATAAAAGGGGTAATTCCATTACGGAGGCACTCCTTAAACATAATTAATCTTCCAACACGGCCATTTCCATCCTGAAAAGGATGTATCTTCTCAAATTCATAATGAAATTGTATTATTTCCTTCAACGTCTTTTGTTTTGAAAGATTATATCTTTTTAATAAATTCCGCATTTCTCCGGGTACATCGGCGGGCTTTGCGGTTGCGCTTCCTCCGACCTCATTTTCAAAACGTTTATACTCACCAACAGCAAACCACGTTTTTCTACTATCTGACGTTCCTGATTTCAAAATATAATGTAACTGTTTAATAAATGCCTCACTCAGGGGATAGTTTGCTAACTCTATTATTTGATCAATGCATCGGAAATGATTGGCTGTTTCAACAATGTCATCCACATTCACAACTTCATCCTGAATTCCAATCGTATTCGTTTCAAAAATATATCTGGTTTGATCATGGGTCAAGCGGCTACCTTCCATATGATTCGAATTATATGTCAGTTCGATCTGAACCTTATGATATATTCCTCCCGGTATCCCTGCTTCCTTTTCCATTTTTAATCTGGTCAAAAGATCATTTGCTATTTTTTCCGCTCGTTTCTTTCTGACCGGCTTTACGGCATCCTCCGGAATCCTCCATGTTTTCCCATCAAGAATTACCCCCGGAATTTTTCCATGGGCACAATAATTTCTTACACTTCTTTCTGATAAATTCCATTTTGCAGCTATTTCATTTACATTTACATATTTCATACACAACCTCCGTAAAACGGCTCACCGGAAATATTATATCACTATCGGCAATATATCTCAAACTTTTTACTTTTAAAATTCATTTTTGTTTTGCCGATAAAAGTAGTTTAATAATTGAAGAATAGCACTCTTTCCAGTACAGGCTGGTGTAATATCATATGCATAATTTATCCTCTACAGCATAGTAACTATCCGACACCGCTTATGGACTGCGATTCCGGATAGTTACTTAAAAATGCTTGTAACTATTTATTATTTTGTTCTGCTCTTAATTTCTCTACAAAATGTCCCAGTCTGCCGATGGCAATCTTCAGCTTCTCCAGGGAGTACGCATAGGAGATTCTAAGATACCCCTCGCCACTGTCACCGAATGCGGTTCCGGGTACAGCAGCTACTTTTTCCTCCTCCAGGAAACGGGTGGCAAATTCTTCACTGGTCATGCCGAATTCCTTGATGCAGGGGAATACATAGAATGCGCCGTAAGGCTCAAAGCATTCCAGTCCCATTTCACGAAACGCATTCATCAGAAAGCGTCTTCTCTGATTATAGGCCGTGCGCATTTCCTCGATGTCGGGATCTCCGTTTTTCAGTGCTTCCACTGCCGCATACTGGCTGGTGGTAGGTGCACACATAATGGCAAACTGATGGATCTTCGTCATCTGCTGGATGATAGCAGCCGGTCCGCAGCAATAGCCCAGTCTCCAACCGGTCATGGCATAAGCCTTGGAGAAACCGTTAATGTAAATGGTACGCTCCTTCATGCCGGGCAGGCTGACGATGGACACATGCTTCTCTTTATAAGTAAGCTCAGAATAGATCTCGTCAGACATAACAAAAATGTCATGTTCTTCGATAACTTTCGCAATGGCTTCCAGATCAGACTTCTCCATGATGGCACCGGTAGGGTTGTTCGGGAAAGGAAGGATCAACACTTTTGTCTTGTCCGTGATCGCTGCTTCCAGTTCCTCTGCAGTCAGGCGGAATTCATTCTCCGCCTTCAGATCAATGATCACCGGCGTTGCTCCTGCCAGGACCGCACAGGGCTCATAGGATACATAACTGGGCTGGGGGATCAGCACTTCGTCTCCCGGATTACACATGGCACGCAGTCCGATGTCGATAGCCTCGGAACCACCGACCGTTACCAGCACTTCGTGCTGCCAGTCATAGGTTACACCCTGTTTTCTCTGGATCGTGTTGCAGATCTCCTGACGCAGATCCTTCAGACCGGCATTGGAGGTATAAAAGGTTCTTCCCTTTTCCAGGGAATAGATGCCCTCATCCCGGATGTGCCAGGGAGTGTCGAAGTCCGGTTCTCCCACACCGAGAGAGATTGCATCCTGCATCTCACTTACAATATCAAAAAATTTGCGGATACCCGATGGTTTGATATCCACTACTTTATCAGCTAATGGATTTCTCATGGGGTGATCATCTCTCTTTCATCTTCTTTTTTTACAGCAAATGCGGTTCCGTGATCCTTGTATTTCTTCAGGATAAAATGCGTTGCTGTACTCAGCACGGAATCCAGTGTGGACAGCTTGTCAGATACAAAATTAGATACCTCCCGCAGAGTCTTACCCTCCAGAATGACCATCAGATCATACGCTCCGGACATCAGATACACACTGCGTACTTCAGGATATTTGTAGATACGCTCTGCAATACTGTCAAAGCCCTGGCCTCTCTGGGGAGTTACACGTACCTCGATCAGAGCGCTTACTTTTTCAATGTCTGTCTTCTCCCAGTTGATCAGGGTATGATAACCGCAGATAACGCCTTCTGCTTCCAGTGCTGCAATCTCATTTACCACATCGATCTCTTCCACACCCAGGATCACTGCCAGTTCCTTCAGATCGATCCTGCTGTTCTTCTCTATGATCGCTAATAATTCTTCTCTCATGCCTCTATCTCCTTTATAACTTTTATATTGCATTTTCCCTTACATAAGGGGTGGATTCAGAATTTTACACGCTTTTATAAATCTCATCTCTCTGAGGACGATCCATATAACGAACTTCGTCCTCATTCAGGATCAGTCGTTCATTACTGTCTGTAAATCTTCCTACGATCACTGCCGGAATTCCCTCTGCCGCCAGTGCTTCCACCACTGCGGTTCCCTCCGGACTTGCAATGATCAGGCTGCCGCCGGATCTGAGTTCATACGGATTTACATTACAGAATTCACATACCTCCACTGTCTCCTGTCTGAGAGGAAGCTTCTTCATATCTATTGTCAGTCCAACACCTGCACCCTCTGCCATCTCCCACAGGCCGGCGAAAATGCCGCCCTCGGAAGCATCATGCATGGTACAACCGCCGGACTTCACGGCGGTAGCGGCCTCCGGCAAAATAGAATAATACCGATCAAACGCCGCAGCTTCTTCCACCAGATACGCCGGGTATCTCGTCAGGAGTTCTTCCTGGTTCCGGGCCGCCAGATCCGCGGTGCCTTCCAGGCCGATCCATTTCGTAATGATAATATCCTGTCCCGCCAGCTTCTTCCGCACATCCATCTGCACCGCACCGGTCTTGCGGATGCCATATCCGGTCACCGTGGCCAGGGGCTGCCGTACCGCGGAACTTACTCTGGTCTGTCCGCCGATAATCTGTATGTTTAACTCTGCGGCAATACCTTCCGCTTCGGACATCAGTGCTTTCAATTCCGGTTCTTCCACGCTCTCCGGCAGGAAGATCACCAATTCCGCTGCCACGGGCTCTGCACCGGCAGTTGCCAGATTGTTGGCACATTTCTGGAAAAAGCGACGCATAGGCATCACGGATGGATCTTCTCTTTCCGCTTCCGCCAGATCGTTCTCACAGCAAAGCTCCACTACGCCCTCCTGAACACAGGTCACCAGCTGCCCCTCCGAAAAAGGCTCAAAAATAGCGCAGTCTGCCCCCAGACCTGCGCTATTTGCTATTTCCGATCTTTTATTCTTCAGTTGTCTGAGAACGGAACGTTTCAAGACGTTCACGGGTACCTTGCCGCTGTTCATTGTCTCACCTTTAGTCGTCTACGATTTCTGTCTGCCCAGCAGCCGCTGCTGCTCTTGCATTTAACGCTGCTGCCACATTTTTCACATGGTCAATATTCGCTGTACTGATAGCTGCCATGATCTCTTCATACGCCTGGGGATCCGAGGTAGCGGTTCCCACAGTGGCACTGCGGGGCACCATCTTATAAGTACTGCTGTTGACCTGTTCTCTGCTGACCTCTACACCGTTTTCCATCGTGATCTTCCACAGTCTTGCCTTATAGCCGATATGCGCACTCTCTGTTACGATATAACCGATGGGTTGACCGGCATCCGCATAAATCTGATCCGCAGGGGGTGTGATCGTCTCCAGCACTTCACTTTCATAACGTACCGAATGTCCGGCAGCTCTGGTCTCCTTGCCATAGATGTTAAACGTGATCTGCTTGTCATGCGTATAGCCTTCTATGTAGATCGGTGCATCTGTATTATTTACAAACTTAAAATCTTTGCCGGAGCTCTCCGCGATCGCTGCATCTGCGGAAGGATCCACATAGCCTACGATCATGGAATGATTATAACGTTCCGTTACTTCCAGCTCCGCAAGTAATACTGCATTGTACAGGGTAGTGGATACCTGGCAGATACCGCCGCCCAGACTGTCTACCACTTTTCCGCTGACATAAGAACCCGCCATGTAATAGCCGTTCGCCACGGAAAAAGGAGATACCGTCTTATAAGTAGAAAATTCTTCTCCCGGATACAGAGTCGTTCCGTTGATCAGACTGCAGCCGTTCGCCACATTTGCACTTCTGGAGGATCCGGATGTCTTATAAGATGTGGTAAAGCTTCCCAATACATCCGTTACCTGTGCCAGTTCCTCAGCACTTCCCTTCGGCTCATCCACTACGATCTCCAAAGGAATGCTGCAGGCCTCATGATTCCATTCTTCTGTCAGATAGTCATATACCGCATCGATAGATTTCTCCACATCCAACACATATCCTGTCTGACCTTCCACTACGGTAAATTTACCGCCGTCCCGCTTCAGAGAGACGTTGATGGCTTCCTGATCATACTTAGTGCATCTGGTCAGCAGATCGTTGATCGCCTGTAAGTCAAAATCCAGTTCAATGGGATATACGTAATTTTCATGCTGCAGATCCATCAAGATCTTGTAACGCTCAATGACATTTCCATGTGTCCCCAGTTCCAATGCTTCCTGCACCAGCTCAGGATTTTTCCAGGTCACACCCAGATCTCCGGCTGTGGTGGTCACATCATGATCATTTGCCGCAAGCAGTGTGATCTCCACATCCTTCAGACTTTCGATATGTTCTTCGATAACCGCTGTTGCTTCCTGTGCCGTCATTCCGGATAGTTCCACATCCCCGGCATAAATTCCTGTCTTAATAGTATCATCTGTCTTGGCCTGCGCTGTCATTCCGAACAGCATTGTCAAAGTCAATAACAGAATGCCGTAAAACCCCTTACGATATTTACTCATAATACTCCTCTGCCCTTCCTTCGGGCACGTCTACTGTTCCATCCGCAGTTGAATTAGTAGAAAATAGATGTTATAGTAGGTACGATCATAGCAATCACAAGCAGCACGATGATAGCTGCGGAGATTCGCTGTTTTACTTTTTTATTATTCATATTAAACATGGTAAAAACCTCCATAAATGCTTCAAAAATCACTTTTACTCTGAAAGGATATTATATATGAGTTTAAAGATTTTGGCAAGTTTAATCATACTGATTGCCGTAGTGGCACATGCTACCAAACGCCAACAGCGCATCGCGGAAAACCGGGAAAAAGAGTTCTGGGCCAGAGAGCGGAAAGCCAACTCCGTCCGCAAAAAGCCTCTGGATGATCTAGACTATGTAAAAATCCACCTGGATAAGCTTCCCGTGGATGCCCTTCCAGACAACGAAAGAGCCGAAGAATACCGTAGTCTCCTTACTTCTCTGTCTACACAGCCGATCGTAAATCTCACAGGCTTCACCAACACCGACCTCAAGTTGGAATACGGCACTGCGAACATTACACCGCTGTCCCAGTATGATCAGAATTACACCGTACTGGTACGTACTCTGCAGCAATGGGCCGATCTGCTTCTGGAATCCGGTCTGACAGAAGATGCGGAAACGGTTCTCGCGTATGCCGTCTCCATCGGCACCGACGTCAGCCATACTTACTATGCGCTGGCTAAAATCTATGCCGGCCGGAAGGAATATGACAAAATTGCCGATCTGATCCACCGTGCGGAAGGACTGCGTTCCGCTTTGCGTAATTCTATCGTCCGTACTTTGCAAGAATCTTATCCGCAAGCCTGCTCGCCTCACTGCGGGTAAGCTTTTCCACATCGACCTCCAAAGTTATCTTATGCTGCTCTGCCAGACGATATAACCGCTCTTTTTGCGGTTTCGTCGCGGGCGTATCTCTTTTTACCTGAAAATGTAATGGCTGCGGCTCAAACAGATTATTGTTTGCTTTCTTTTCGACGGATTCTGTCGATGCCTGTCCACCGGTTTCCTCCTGATAAAACAATTCTGCCAGCTTTCGGAACAACCGGTCCGTGGCTTTCGCATCCTCCAGAGCCCGGTGTGCATGATGCGGGATCTCATAATACTGACACAGATACCACAGATTACGATGAGGCAGTTCCTGCAGATATTTCCGGGCGACCTGCAAAGTGTCCACCGCCGATCTCTCAAAAGTAATCTTCCGGTCCACTGCCGCTTTTTTCAAAAAAGAATAATCAAACAAAATGCTGTGTCCCAGCAACGGTAATTCTCCCATAAATTCCAATAATTTTGGAAAAACCTCATCCAGCTGAGGTGCATCCGCAAGGTCTTCGTCCCGGATTCCCGTAAGTTCTGTGATCCGTTCTTCCAATTTCCGCCCCGGATCCACAAACGTAGAAAATTCTTCCACAATCTGTCCCTGCTCCACACGGATCGCACCGATCTCTATGATCCGATCTCTCTTGGGATTCAGGCCCGTGGTCTCCAAATCTATACTGACATAAGTGTCATACATACTGATCTCCATTTTGCAGACGATTCCTCCGATATATTCCGACTGCATACCTCAATTTTTATGAACCGGTCTTCTCCTGTACTTATAATATCGGATACCCGATCACCTGCACCTTGGCTTCATAATTGAGCGGATTCCTCTCCTGATAATCAAACAACACGTAATGGGGTTCCGGATACCGGAACGATTCTAAGTGTGTCATTCGGCTTAGCTGTTTCCAGTCATACTGATCATAGGCAGAAAGATAATGTCTCTCCTGCTCTTCCGTCTGGTAAAAACGGCGGATATCCTGTTTTTCCTCTTCCGTGATCTCTGCCGCAAACGCAGGCCTGCTCTTCAGATTCTCCCGAAGGTACATATCATAAGTCAGAAGTTCTCTGTAAATCTCACGGTTGGCCGGATCTTTCATCGCTGCGAACTCCAATAAGATCTGATATCTGTAAGCTCTGGCCGGACTGTTGGTAAAATATCCCTGCTCCTGATAATAATCCGCCAGCGTCTCATACATGGCAAAGGGACCGGAAAATGCTTTTTCCAATACAGGCAGGGTATGAGTAAACTGGCCGCTGTTATAATATAGCTCTACCATCTCTTCGATCCGTTTCAGCCTCCGGATCTCTCCATAGCTGATCCAGTTCGTATACAACACTTCATAGGGCGGCTGTTCCAGATAGCGGATTCCGTACTCCTGTGCATGCTCATGCATATCCGAGCCCTTCAACACCTTCAGGAAGCCTAACTGTAACTGCTCCGGCTGCATTGCATACACCCTGTCAAAGGATCTGCCGAAGCTCTCATAATCTTCAAAAGGAAGACCCGCGATCAGATCCAGATGCTGATGAATATTCTGTCCTCTGTGAATGGCCGCCACAATTTTCTCCAGCTTGTTCACATCCATGACACGGTGAATAGCTCGTATTGTCTCCGGATTCGTAGACTGCACCCCGATCTCCAGCTGTGCCAGTCCCGGACGGAAGCGGTTCAGCAGGGCAATCTCCTCTTCCCGCAAAATATCGGCGGAAATCTCGAAATGGAAGTTGGTGACGCCATTGTCATGTTCATAAATATACCGCCAGATCTCCATGGCATGCTTGTGGTCACAATTGAACGTCCTGTCAATGAACTTCACCTGTTTTACGTTTTGATCCAGAAAAAACTGCAGTTCTCTTTTTACGACATCTATGTCACGTAGTCTCACTTTCTTATCTATGGAGGACAGGCAATAGCTGCATCGGTAAGGGCATCCTCTGCTGGTCTCATAATAGATGATACGATTCGTAAAAGGCTCCATATCCTCATAGAGAAAAGGAAGTGTGGTCAAATCCGTCAGTTCTCTAGGTGCCGTATAACCGGAGGCAAGACACAGGCCGGAGATCTGCCCAAAGCGTTCTGCAACGTTCTTTCCTGCAACCGTTCCCGTTCGATCTGCTGCCTGCTGTTCTATGCTGTCGGGTTCGGGTTGCTGTTCGGACTGTCCGGTGCTTTCTGCTTCCCGCACATATTGGCCCAGTACCTCCCGAAAGGTGACTTCTCCTTCTCCCACCATGATTCCGGTAACCTGAGGAAACTCTCTTAAAAGCCCCGGTCCATCATAAGTCACCTCCGGTCCTCCCAGCCAGATCTCCGTATCCGGCAGGATTTTCGGCAGTTCCGTCAGAATTTCCCGGATCAGCTTCCAGTTCCAGATATAGCAGGAAAATCCTATTACCTTTGGCTGACGCTTCCAGATTCCCTCCAAAATACTTTCCAGAGATTCATTGATGGTGAATTCCGCCAGTTCCACATAGGGCTGTAACTTTTCTCCCACACCGGCCCGCAGACTGTAAATAGCAGGATTGGAATGTATGAATTTTGCATTAATAGCTGTTAATAAGAATTTCATGGGATTATTATACTAAGAAAAAAGAATTGTGTCACCACAATTCCTCAGAATGTAGACAAAACGCTTTTGGTCAGCACTCCAGAAGCGTTTTTCTTGTTTTCGGTTCAAAAAGTGTGTACTTGATCAATAATAAACACTTTTGGGTTCCCCTTTTTCCCTTCCTGGCTATCATCTTTGCCAGTTTTTTCAGATTCATGCAGGCAAATGTAAGCCCGACTTTCATTTCCATCCAGGCTTTTCCTATCATCTGTGTATAGCGGAATCCATGGTTTTCTTTTGCTGTTCCGAAGAGGCGCTCTACGGTCTCTTTCCGTTGCGCATACACTTCCTTCATCCCAATCATATGCCGGATATCCTCACACTTTTCCATGTACGGCTCCCAGATATGCCGGGTCACTACCTTCACATGATCCCTGCTTTCTGTGCACTGCTTCAGATATAGACATCCTTCACAGACGATTCCGCAGCTCTTGTATTCCCGGTATCCGGAACGGTTCGTCGTATGATAAGCCAGCACCTGATCATTCGGGCATACATAGCAGTCAAAATATTCATCATACACATACTCGGCTTTTTTGAAAAAACCATCTTTGGTCATGGGGCGTTTATACGGTAGAAGCGGTGTGATACCATCATCCAGAAGTAACTTTGCTATCGCTGGTGTTTTGTATCCTGCATCGGCTACCAGTGTCTGAATGCCAATGTCTTTTATCTTATCATACAGGGATTTAAATGTCCGGCTGTCATGCTGGTTGCCGGGATTTACACTATAACCCAGAATCCATCCGTTTTTGTCACAGGCTGTCCGCACGGAATACGCAAAAACATTTTTATGCTCACCCTTTCGGAACCATCCGCTTTCCGGATCCGTTGTACTTTCCTTGACCGTTTTTTCTTCTTTTCCATCAGAGCTGCCACCACAGGAGGGGGGATCTTTGGGATCTTCCTTCTTTTCTTTCAGAGGCTTTTTCCCATGCGCTTCCCGGTCTTCGTTGATTTCCTTCTTTAACTGCTCTTCGAAGAACAGTGCTTCCTCATCTGCAATCCGTTTCCGCATCTTTTTGCTGTTTGCCCGTGCTTTTACATGGGTGGAGACCTCGGAAGGATCGATCAGTCTGTATTTATAGCATTCCTGCAGGATACGGGAAAAGATCTGTTCAAAAAGATCAGTATCCTTAAAGCGTCTGGTATAATTCTTTCCAAACGTAGAGAAATGGGGAACCTTGTCCATCATTTCCAGACCGAGGAACCATCGGTATGCGACATTGACTTCGATTTCTTTTACTGTCTGGCGCATACTTCGGATGCCGTACAGATACTGGATGAATGGAATTTTAATGAGCATGACCGGATCCATGCTGGGGCGGCCATTGTCTGCACTGTATTTATCGATCACAAGATCATAGATAAAACTCCAGTCGATTGCCTGGTCAATCAGGCGCAGCAGATGATCCTGCGGAACAAGGTCATCCATGCAGAACATCTGAATCTGCTCTCTTTTCTTATCTGCATTCTGTGTCATCATAGGAAACACCGCCTTTATTTTGATACTTTCATTATACCAAAAAAGTAGTGAAAAGTCCCGTAAATACGGCATTTTCACTACTTCTTATATGCTTGTAAGTACATAATTTTTGCAGTCATGACACAAGAAAAGCTCCCTCACAGGAAGGAGCTTTGTCTACAGTCTGAGCCTGAGGCTTCTTTAGAAGCACTCAGGCTTTATCATTCTGAAAACTAGATCTGGAACTGATGCATCAGCTGTAACATAGTATGTACCTGCGCGGACTGTTCTTCGCTGACAGCGGCGGTCTCCTGAGAAGATGCGGAGTTGTTGTCCACGATTCCGGCCACATGAGCGATGTTTTCATCGATCTGCTGGACGCTGGACACTTCAGCCTGAAGGGCCTGTGCCATATCAACCATACGCTTGGTAGAAGCCTCGGCTTCTTCCATTACCTGATCCATGCTGGCTTCGGTTTCTTCTGCAATGGCGATTCCCTTGTTGACAGCATCGATGGTGCTCCCGATCAGCTTTGTGGTCTCTCCGGCAGCCTCGGTGGACTGTTCCGCCAGATTCTTGACCTGCTCGGCTACGACAGCAAATCCGCGGCCTGCTTCTCCGGCACGGGCAGCCTCGATGGAGGCATTCAGTGACAGGAGGTTGGTCTGGGAAGCGATATCCTCAATGACCTGAATGATAGAACGAATCTCCTCGGAACATTTACTGATCTCACCGATTGCGACTTTCAGTTCCTGCATCTTGGCATTGCCATCAGCAACCGTCTGTGCGGACTGCTTGGAGATATCTGCGGTCTCCTGTGCAACTCTGGCTTTTTCTTCAATACTCTTTGCCATAGCGTCGATCATCTGGGATGCTTCGGAAATCTTGGAGGCCTGTGCGGTACAACCTTCTGCCAGATCGGTAGCTGCCTGTGCCAGCTGCTCGGAACCACCATCGATCTCCTGTGCGCTGACCTGAATGGTGGACAGTGTCTTCTTCATATCGGCAATGATCTTCACCATGGAATCCTTGATCTGTACAAAGTCACCGACATATTCTTCCGTAGGCTCTACACGGTAATTGCCCTGACCCATCTGACCTAAGATCTCGGAAATCTCGGTGATCATCTTGGTAAAGTTGTCGTTCATGAAATGAACGGCCTGCACCATGATGCCGACTTCACTGTCATCCTCCGGCAGATCCAGACGGCTGTCAAAATGTCCCTGCGCAAGTACTTTCATCTGCTCGGATACTTTTACAATGGGAATCAGCAGTTCCTGTTTTGCAAAGGTCAGTGTGGTGACAATCTTGCGGGCAATGGTCAGGAAGCAGAGAATGAAAATCACCATGGTAGTGATCATTATCAGATTCAGAGTATTTTGCTTCTGAGCCATACGTGCCTGGATATCATTGATACAATTATCTGTGGTTGCAGTGATCTCCTGTACGGTAGATTCATATTCCTCACCAAATACATAAGAAATAGCTGCTTGTGTATCTCCGGAACCGGCCTTATCCATGGCTTCTTCTTCCAGAGGAACCAGACCGTTGGACATTTCAGCAATATGGTTTAACAGTGCCCATTCATTGTCGGTCAGACCGTCTTTCTGAAGACCTTCCCAGGCAATGTCACGATTTTTGTCCTCGTTTAATTCCTTCATATAATTGTCATAGTAGGTCTGGTCTCCGGTGACTGCGTAAGACTGTACGGCAGCGGTCAGCGTCTTGGAACCCAGACGATACTGGTTCAGATACATGGTAGCTTCCAGCTGCTGGGAATTGATCCGGCTCAGATACATGTTGGATCCGATGAACAGGATCAGCATAACGATGCTGATGATCAGTATCCGATAGGTTGATCTTGTGTTTTGCTGCAGCATGGCAGACTGACTGGTTACTTTGCTTTGCTTTTTCATTTGAAATATAACCTCTTTTCTGTAATACATGGTGAACTGATGTGTTACGAAAAATTTTTTCCTACAGTATACTACAATTATCGGAATTATACAAATCTCGCACCTTTAAAAATACAGCAAAAACGCGTAAAATTATTTATACGAACCATCAGTGACGACTTGCACCCTATACAGGAAGATGGTACTATAAAAAGTAAGAGGCATGATTCGGAAAAGAGAAGATAACGATAAATAAACAGACTGTAGACAAAGCTCCCTCACAGGAAGGAGCTTTGTCTACAGTCTGAAGAATTGTGTCACCACAATTCCTTTTCCTCGCAACAAACATTTTACAACAAACGTTCAGACCGCGCCATTCGCAAAGTCGCATTATCACGCTCTCCGTCGCTTTGTGTGCAAGCACCCAATCGCCGGTTCTGTCATTCTATGGCTGAACTATTATTACAAGCTCTTTACAAAACGGTCGAACGCCTTCTGACCTTCCTCAGTTCTCTTGTAGACACCGGCATCTTCCAATACCTGCATGAATACCAGACCGATCTCCTTCTCTACGATACCGTCGATGTTCTCTGCAGTGATAGCATCGTATTTCGGTCGGAATTCATCTACCCAGTCTGCATGCTTTGCCAGTTCTTCATCGGCTCTTAAGTCCTTACCGGCGAGGATTGCTTCCTTCAGATGCGCCATCTCACCCTTCAGGCGGGCGGGCAGTACGGCCAGACCCATAACCTCGATCAGACCGATGTTCTCCTTCTTGATATGATGCAGCTTTGCATGCGGATGATATACACCCAGAGGATGTTCCTCAGTAGTGATATTGTTACGCAGCACCAGATCCAGTTCGAACTTGTCTCCGCGCTTTCTGGCAATGGGAGTGATGGTGTTATGAGGCTCGTTATCGGTATAGGCATAGATGAAAGCCTCTTCATCCGTATATTCTCTCCATTTATTCAGGATCACATCTGCCAGTGCAATAATGCGGTCGGTATCCATACCGCTGAGGCGGATCACAGACATAGGCCATGCCACGATACCGGCATCCACATCTTCATAACCTGCTACAGAGAAGTTTTTCTCTACAGGCGCCTTGGCCATGGCGAACTCATAATGACCACCCTGGAAATGATCGTGACTTAAAATAGAACCGCCTACGATGGGCAGGTCCGCATTGGAACCTACAAAATAATGAGGGAACTGCTTTACAAAATCAAACAGCTTGCAGAAGGTCGCATGCTCAATCCTCATAGGTACATGCTGAGAATTAAATACGATGCAATGCTCATTGTAATATACATACGGAGAATACTGGAATCCCCACTGGCTGCCATTGATGGTCACCGGAATGATGCGGTGGTTCTGGCGGGCGGGATGATTCACACGGCCTGCATAACCTTCATTTTCACGGCACAGCAGGCATTTCGGATAACCGGCCTGTTTTGCCAGCTTCGCTGCAGCAATAGCCTTGGGATCCTTCTCAGGCTTGGACAGGTTGATGGTAATGTCCAGATCGCCGTATTTGGTGGGTGCTACCCATTTCATATCCTTGCAGATACGATAACGACGGATATAGTCGGAATCTCTGCTTAATTTGTAATAATAGTCGGTAGCTGCCTCGGGAGATACCTGCTCGTACAGTTCGTGGAAATGACGGATTACTTCACTGGGTCTGGGCATCAGCATGCCCATGATCTTCGTATCGAAAAGGTCACGATACACCACACTGTTCTCCTTGAGAATGCCTTTTTCGTAAGCATAATCCAGCATACCCTTCAGAACCTCTTCCAGTTCATCCTCACGCATGGTCACATTGTCGCGCTCTTCCAGTTCATCCAGTTCAAACAGCTCCAACAGACGGTTGGTCGTGTAGATCACATCTTCCTCCGGAACCAGTCCTGTCTGTACTCCGTAGGATACCAATTTACGAATTAATACCTGAATATCCATTTTTTCTCCATTCTGCAATACCGGATTTCTCCGGCATCGCACTCTCTATTCTCGTCGGATCTTAATTTCTTACAGGGTCTGGGGGCCGTCACCGATCTCTACTACATAGAAATCAGCTGCATAACCGATCTTCTCCTTATATGCCTTGCCTACCTGATCGATAAAGGTGTCAATAGCCTCATCCTTTACAATGCTTACGGTACATCCGCCGAAACCGGCACCTGTCATACGGGAACCAATAACACCGTCTACCTTCCATGCTTCTTCTACCAGAGTATCCAGCTCGATACCTGTTACCTCATAATCATCCCGCAAAGATACATGGGAAGCATTCATCAGCTCACCAAACAGCTTCACATCGTTGTTCTTCAGAGCTTCTACCGCACGAACGGTTCTCTGATTCTCATATACAGCGTGCTTTGCGCGCTTTCTGCGGACATCGCTCTTGATAATAGCTTTGAACTTCTCGAAAGTCTCCTCGTCCAGATCACCCAGAGTCTTGATCTTCACTACCTGCTGCAGTTCTGCCAGTGCAGTCTCGCACTCGCTGCGACGCTCATTGTACTTGGAATCTCCCAGGCCTCTCTTTTTATTGCTGCATGCGATCACGATCTTCGCATTTTCCAGATGGATCGGTGCGTACTCATATTCCAGAGTTGCGGTGTCCAGAAAAATAGCATTATCCTTTTTGCCCATGGCAATGGCAAACTGATCCATGATACCGCAGTTTACCTTGTTGTATTTGTTCTCGGAGAACTGTCCGATCAGTGCAAGATCCTGATTGGTCACATCAAATCCGAAGAAATCTCTCAGAATGTAGCCGGTCAGCACTTCTACAGAAGCGGAAGAGGAAAGTCCGGAACCGTTGGGGATATTACCGTTCAGCAGCAGATCCATACCGGAAGTCACTTTCATGCCCTTCTCACCGAAAGCCCAGATCACTCCCTTGGGATAATTGGTCCAGCCTGCTTCCTTGCTGGGTACCAGATCCTCCAGAGAAGATTCGATCACTCCCAGATGTCCGAAATTCATGGAATAGAAACGCAGCTTATTGTCGTTTCTCTTTCTTGCCACACCATAGGTACCGATGGTCAGTGCGCAGGGGAAAACGTGTCCGCCGTTATAGTCGGTATGTTCACCGATCAGATTCACACGTCCCGGTGCAAAATAAGCCTTGGTGCCCTCTGCATCTCCAAATACTTCTGCGAAAGTTTTCAGAATCGTCTCTTTCATTTCCATTTTTCTACTCCTGTCTGCTTACGATGTAAGCCTCTTACATTTATGTTTTCTTTCGTTACGCTCCGGCGGAATGCCAGACTGCGAATTCTCTTGCTCTATGTTTTCATCATAATAAAAAAAAACGGTTTTTTCTATTTATTTATGTTTTCAAAACCTGTCATTATGTTAAAAACTACGAGCCATGCAAATTCAAAAAGAAAAACACGCCCTGGGAGCTTGCTCACGAGGACGTGCTTTTCTTTTTGGATTTATACGGCGACAGCCGTACATGAAGTAGACGCAGTACGTCTATGAATGTGCATGGCGCAGTTCCACGGCGTACTTTATTCCGCGCTCTGTTTTCGATACTGTACCGGAGTCATATCATAAGCCTTTTTGAACAGGCGATTGAAATGCTCCACATTCTCGTAACCAACGTTAGCTGCTATGGTCTCTACTGTCTGGTTGGTCTCCTTCAAGAGCATTCTTGCCTTCTTCATGCGTTCTTCCCTTACAACCTCCTGGAAGGTCATGCCGGCCTTTTCCTTAATGTATTTGGACAAATACGGTTTGGAGAGATGGAAGGTATCTACCAGCATATCCAGTGTTACATCCACGTAGTTCTTCTGGATGAAACTGATGATCTCCACGATCCGCTCCTCTCTGCCGGAAGTGATATGCTGCTCTGCTGCCAGCTTGTTCACAGCGGATACCAATGCTGCGATGGAACTCTTGATGATATCTTCATCCACGCCGACACCCCAGTAGAACTTACCGTCATGGACGATGCCTACATAAGTAGCTGCCTTAGAGTTGGAACCTCTGGAAATCGCATGTTCTTCGTAAACAGACAGTTCATAGGTAATACCGAAGTATGTCTTAATCGCATTGCTGACTGCGTCGAGACGTCCGTTACCCATGGTGGTAATGGTTCTGGAAGCGCCGCCCTGCTCGATGGTCACCTCTGCCTGAATGCCGTTCTCCTGCTTGAAGTGACACTCCGGAACATTGAAGATGCTGCGGGGATAAATATAATTTTCCTCGAAGATCGCATAAATCTCCTTGGGAAGTAATTCCTGATGGCGCCTGTCGGAGATACCCTTTACCAGGTAGCCTACTTCTTCCTTCATGGCTGCAGGCAGCGAGAAACCAAACTGCTGCTTCAATACGAATGCTACGCCGCCCTTACCGGATACGCTGTTGATACGGATAACATCGGATTCGTACTCTCTTCCCACATCTGCAGGATCGATAGGCAGGTAAGGAATATCCCAGCGCTTGCCGGTCCTGCCTTCCTTCTGCCATGCCATACCTTTACTGATGGCATCCTGATGGGAACCTGAAAATGCGGTAAATACCAAATCTCCCGCATAAGGAACTCTCTCATGCACCTTCATACCGGTGAAATTCTCATAAGCTTCACGGATCTCCATAATATGAGAGAAATCCAGTCCACTGTCCACACCGTGACACATCATATTAAGTGCAACGGTTACCAGATCCACATTACCGGTACGCTCGCCATTGCCGAACAAAGTACCTTCCACACGGTCTGCTCCGGCCAGTACGCCGAACTCCGCATCGCTGATACCGCAGCCTCTGTCGTTATGGGGATGAACGCTGAGTACTACGTTTTCACGGTATTTCAAATGCTTATGCATATATTCTACCTGACACGCAAATACATGGGGCATTGCCACCTGTACGGTGGTGGGTAGATTGATGATTGCCTTGCAGTCAGCAGTAGGCTTCCATACATCCAGTACTGCATTGCAGACTTCCAATGCATAATCCACCTCGGTCTGGGAAAAGCTCTCCGGGCTGTACTCAAAGGTGAAGTTACCTTCAGTCTCATCTGCCAGATTCTTTAACATCCGGGCACCGTCTACTGCCAGCTTCTTGATGGCTTCCTTGTCCTTCTTAAATACCTGTTCTCTCTGCTCTACGGAAGTAGAATTATACAGATGGATCACTGCGTGGGGCGCTCCCTTGACTGCTTCGAAGGTCTTGCGGATGATATGCTCTCTCGCCTGCGTCAATACCTGAATAGTCACATCCTCCGGGATCATGTCGCGCTCAATTAATGCACGGATAAAATTGTACTCCGTATCGGAGGAAGCGGGAAAACCAACCTCGATCTCCTTGAAACCGATCTTTACCAACATCTTGAAGAATTCCAGCTTATCTTCCAGACTCATGGGATCGATCAATGCCTGGTTGCCGTCTCTTAAGTCAACGCTGCACCAGATAGGGGACTTGGTAATACTGTCCTTTTTTACCCAGTCGTAGGTCACCTCGGGGGGCATAAAATAAGTTTTCTGATATTTTGCTGCAATGTCTGCGCTGTTCATGGGAATCCTCCTGCCATATGATTACTTTTTATTTTCAAAACCTGTTGTTTTTACTATTTTCACTTATCTGATTGCATTATCTTAACACTCATAATTTCTGTAAGCAAGATATATTCTTATCTTGTTAATTGATGTATTTTAATGTGACATTTTTGTCATATATCTATAAATTCAAGAAAAAGGTCATTTTATTCGGTGATTATTCCGTTTTATTATTTGATTAAAATTTTCAATTGTATATATCATTTTTTGTTATATTTAAAATCATACTTTTAATTTTATAACGTTGTATAATTGATTAATTTTATTACTGTGTTTAAGATGTTTTTCATAGAAAAACAGATGTCCGTGTGAGACATCTGTTTACAATCTATTCCCTATTTATATCCTAAACGATTTCTTCGTACTGCATACTCTCGAAATCGTAACGCCTATTCGCATTCCGGGCTGTCAAATAATTTCCACTCTTTCAAAATACCGGATCAGGATATCCGCACAATTTTCGATTCCCAGTTTGGTGGTATCGAGGATCATATGATAATTGTTCACATCACCCCACACTTTACCGGTATTTTCATAATAATAGTCGGCACGCTCCGCATCATTTTTCTCAAGCATTTCTTTTGCCTCATCATGAGGAAGACTTTCCTTCTTCATGATACGTTCAATACGATCTTCCTTATCCGCGCACACATACACGTTAAATACATTCGGCTGATCCTTCAGGATCTCGGATGCACAACGTCCCAGAATAATACAGGGATGTTCCGCCAATTCCTTAATGACCTCCGCTTCCGTAGCATAGCTGTCACCATCCAGCTCATGCTCTATGTACGCCTTATCATATACCGGCACCCCCAGCTTCTCAGACAACTCCTGTGCGATCAGACTGGCTCCTGTTCCGAATCTTCGGCTGATAGTAATTACAAGGTTCATCGTAAGCACCTCCTTTGTAAGGTACTCTCATTTTATGATAAAGACTCTGAATTTGCAAGAGGGATGTCTACAAAAGCTTCTGCTCTATCTGATACAGTTTCTCACCTGTCGCCCGCATGCTGTGTTCCTCCGCCAGTGCCCTGCCTGCCCGGATTCTGCGTCTTACTTTTTCCCGCGGTTCTTCATACAAGATGTCTCGGACTGCCTGCTCGTAGGAATCCAGATTGCTGGCTTTGCGCACCTGCTCGCCGTCGGTAAGCCACCCTTCATACACCGGAATGTCTCTCACGATCACAGGAATCTCACAGGATAATGCCTCCAATACCACGATTCCTTCCGTCTCTTCATAACTGAAAAAAGCAAATGCATCCGCACCACAGTACGCATCCCGCAGGATCCCGGACGGTTGGAAACCGGCAAAGATCACATTTTCCGGCTTCTCTGCCACAGCCTTTTTGATCTCTGCCGGAATCAACGCATTGTTCCCGCCCCCAAACCATAGAAAAATAATGTCTGGCATCCTTTTTGCCATTTCCAGAAAATCCTCGATTCCTTTTCTGTGAATCAGATGCCCGGCGGATATCACGACCTTTTTATCCACAGGAAGATGAAAAAATATCCGGAATCGTCCACCTGCCTGCTCTGTTTTGTGGAAAAATTCAGTGTCCACACCATTGGTCAGTGCATAAATCTCCCGATGCAGATCATATTTCATTAACAATTTCCGGGAATATTCCGTTGGTGTGATAACCACATCTCCCTGTCTATAACAATGGCGGATCCATTTTTTGAATAAAGGAGCCGCCAGATTGGAACCGATAAAAGAATTCTTAAAATCTTCCATGGTGGAATGTCCGTAATAGACGACCTTTTTCCCCTGCCGTCTTGCCCGCCGTGCCATCAGCGGCGAATCAGGCAATACAGTATTGATCTGTACGATATCCGCCTCTTTCCAGACGTCCGTCACGGTCACTTTTGCTGCTCGCAGCATCTTCTCCTGATGGCGGATGGCGCTGCCGACGCCGCTTTTTGCCACCAGTGAAAGTCCGCCTTTATATATATAAATTTTCATAAGTATACTCTCCTATACCAGGTGGAAAATCACCTGGAACAGTGTCGTCAGTCCCAGACTATACAGCGCAATGGAGAAAGGCTTCCCCAGAAAGATGACTGTCACAAACTGTTTCCATGTCATGTTCGTTGTTCCGGCGAGATAACAGAGAAAATCATCCGGTGCCACCGGCAGGAAGATTGCCAGTGCAAATAATTTCAAAAATCTCCCCTTCAACTCCGTCCATGTCAGGTATTTTTCAATCATTTTCCCGGGAAACATCTTGTACAGCACCGGTCTTCCCAGACTTCTTGCTATTCCAAAAGCAATACAGGAACCCACACTGATTCCTATATAATTATAGAAAAATCCCGGCACCGCTCCAAAGAGCAGCACTCCTGCCAGACAGCTGATGCCACCCGGTATGATGGGAAACACCACCTGAACGATCTGGATCAGCACGAAGATCAGTGCACCGATCATTCCGAAGCGGTTCACAAACTGCTGCATGGTCTCCACCGATTGGAAAATGCCGCTCTGATAGCCCCAGACTGCCAGTATTCCACAGAGGATCAGACTAACCCAGGATGCAATATTGATGGCCCTTTGCCAGGTGTTTTTCTCTTTCGACCTGTTTTTCTTCGATCTGCCGCTGGTATAGTTGCTCCATACTTCCCGCAAATCTTTTTTGGGAAAATATTTCTGCGGACTGTTTTGCATAACTGCACATTCCTCTGCGTTCATCGTCTTCTTTCTCCTTCCAGTTCTTCAGGTCTTTCAAGAATTCCTCCTCGGTCCGGTACTGCCAGCCGTTTTTGTCCTCTTCCACAACCGCCCGCAGGCATTGATCCCTTCTGCATAATAACGGTAATCCTGCTGCCAGTGCTTCCGCATAGGTAAGCCCCTGGGTCTCACTGGTGGAAGCGCTGACGAACAGATCTCCTGCCGGATAATAAGATGCTACTTCAGCGGGTGATACCATTCCGGTAAAAATAACGCTTTCCGTCACACCCAGTTCTGCTGCCTTTTTCCGTAAAGTCTCCAAATAAGGACCGCCGCCTACAATCATCAGCATTGTGCCGCTCTCCTGAACTTTCTGCTGGTACTCCAGCAATTCTTCCACATTCTTCTCTTTTGCCAGACGACCTACATATAAAAGCACTGTGGTCTTCCGGTCCATTTTATATTTTCTTCGGATTCTCTCCCGGGAATCCGTCCGGGTCTGCGCGTCATATTTACTCAGATCAATCCCCGATGGGATCACTGATACCGGACAATGAATGCCATAGTCTTTTAGTAATGTCTCTATTTTTGTGCTGGGAGCGATCATACTGTCCACCTTCTCGGAGATCTGTCGCGTCAGGAACTGTACCATATCCCTGCCCCATTTCTTGTAAGGGGAAAAATAGTGGGTATAATCTTCGTATACAGTATGGTAAGTATGCACCAGAGGGATCTTACATTCCTCTGCGATCTTTTTTGCCATGAAAAAGGTAGAAAATTCACACTGGGAATGTACAATATCCGGATTCCACTCTATAATCCCGCGATACAGTTCGCGTCCCGGGGACACCCGAAGTCTTGCTCCCGGATAAATATATCCGGCATTCACGGAACCCATATAGATCACACCCTCTTCTTCGTAGGAACGAGCTGTACGGGACAAGGTCAGGATCTTCACTTCATGTCCTCTTTGCTGTAATTCCTCCCGCAGATTGCATACCGAAGTAACAACTCCGTTGATGGCCGGCTTGTACCAGTCTGTTGTGATCAATACTTTCATCTTTTTTCTCCCTTCCGTTTATTTTCTCTGAATTGATCTCAGCATAACAGACACAGGTAAATTCCATCCGAATAAAATCAAAAGTTTTCCTAAAGTTTCTGTGAGTTTTTTCCAAAATGTGCACTAAAAAACAGCATTCTCCGGAAATTTCCGGAAAACGCCGTTTTTAATCGTCTTTCTATAAAATTATTATCTTTCTTCTCGGAAGTACGCCAGTCCCAGACTTGCAGGGGGCTGATTCTCTCTCTTGCTCCGCATGCTGGTGATGACCAGTACCAGTAATGTTACGACATAAGGAATCATCTTGTACAGCTCCTGATACTCCATATGCTCGATACCGGTGGGCAGATACAGATACAGGATATACAGTCCGCCGAAAAGGAAGGATGCGAATACGCTGATATTCGGTCTCCAGATGGTGAAGATGACCAGTGCGATAGCAAGCCAGCCTCTGTCACCAAAGGCATCGTTGGACCAGACACCGCAGGCATAGTCCATTACATAATACAAACCTCCCAGACCTGCGATCATACATCCCACACAGGTAGCGATGTATTTGTACCGGGATACGTTGATGCCAGCCGCATCTGCGGTATTGGGACCTTCACCGACCGCTCTCAAATGCAGACCGGTTCTGGTATGACTCAGAATATAAGATGCCGCAAACGCTATGATCACTGCCAGATACGCCAGGAATCCATAGGATAAAAACAACTTGCCGAACCATCCCAGCTTCACCGCAAAAGGAAGGGATTTGCTGAAATAGCTGCTGGTAGCGGACAATGCGATGGAAGGTACATCACTGTTCACCAGCTTGATCAGGGAGCCGCCGAAGAAGTTACCGAAGCCGACACCGAAGGTGGTCATGGCCAGACCGGTCACGTTCTGGTTCGCCCGCAGGGTAACGGTCAGGAAACAGTACAGCAGTCCCATCAGCAGGGAACCCAGCAGACAGCAAAGCATAGGAATCGCAATAGCGAGGAATCCGTTCATATTTGCCGCACCGCCTGCCGATCTCTCATAGAAGAAGGAGCCGATGACACCGCAGATACCTCCCACATACATAACGCCGGGGATTCCCAGATTCAGGTTACCGGATTTCTCCGTGATGATCTCACCGGTACTTCCGTATAACAGAGGAATTCCCTGTACAATAGCTCTCGGAATAAATGCAAGTAAAAATGTCCACATGATTACTGTTCCTCCTAGTATAATAATGGTGTAGTCAATCAAGACTACTTGGTTAATAAGTTTCTATAAATCAGATAACAGAAGAAGGAATTCTTCCTTCATCAGATGTTATTAATGACTAGCATGTCTGACGGCTCCTGATAGACACCCAATAAAACATAAGGTATTATCTCTAAGGATAGGACAAAGAATGTATTCCTCCTTGGGAAGTCACTTCTGTGACTGATACCTACAAAAAAGTCAATTAGTCCATTCGACAGGGTTTTATGTTTTAGCTGGTTGGGAGCCGGTAGGCAATACCCGAATAACGCGCTAGGTTGTGTACCTGCCAGATTGGAAATGGATTCCTATCCGAAAGGAGCTTATCCACATGTCAAACAATGTTATTTTTAATTTCGATGAATTATTCATCTCCGTTGGTATTGATGTCGGTGCCGACTTCTCCTGGATGTCGATTGTACTTCCTAACCAACAGTTTGTAGGAAAGCCTTACAAAATCCTACACAATAGCATGAATTCCCTTGCTTTGGCTGTCTCTAAAATAAAAGAAGCAGAAGAGATGTATTCTTTGGAAAGTCGCATTTTCCTTGAATCCACGGGAATTTATCATTACCCACTCTTCTGCTATCTTCGTGATAAGGGTTTTAACTGCTCAGTTATCAATCCTATCATCACAAAGAATAGCACAAATATCAATATACGAAAAGTACATAATGACCGTTTTGATTCTAAAAAAGCTGCTTTAGTTGGCTTAAAACCTGATTTAAAAGTTTCTCTTATGCCATCTGACCTTGCTTTGAACTGTCGCAATCTATGCCGTGAATACTACGATTTGATGGACAGCCGTAATGCTTACGTGAACAAGCTTATTGGCGAACTGCGTATGGTTTTCCCTCAGTATCTTGGCATTTTTTCCAAGGTTACGATTGATACGTCTCTTATCTTGTTGGAAACTTACACATCTCCATCTGCCTTTATTAACGCAGACAAACAAGAGATTATTGATCTCATCAGGTCAACAGCTCGTTTTGGACTTACATACGCTTGTAACAAGTATAATGCCATTATTCAGGCTGCTAATGATGCAGACGAGTTCGGTTACATCCTTGACAGCAACATCAAGAGAATCCGTCTATATATTGGTTTTATCCGTAAATATGATGAAGAAATCAACAGCATTCTGGAATCCATGCATGAGCTTGTTGCCGCTAATGAGGATACCGATTTTGTGAAACAGATTCGCCTAATTGAAACATTCAAAGGGGCTGGTTTCTTGTCCGCTATGTCCCTTATGGGAGAGATTGGTGATTTTTCTGCATTTTCAAAACCAAAACAACTTTTTGCTTACTTTGGTCTTGATCCAGCTGTAAAACAGTCTGGAAAATTTGAAGGTACTAAAATCCAGATGTCGAAAAGAGGCTCTGCCATAGCAAGACGGGTTATTCACACACTGACCTTGCAAAGTATCAGTGCTTCCCGTACCGGTGAATCAAAAAATCCAGTACTCCGTGATTACTATCTCAAAAAGTGTGAATCAAAACCAAAACTAGTTGCAATGGGAGCTGTTTCACACAAGGTATGCAACATGATATTTGCAATCCTTCGAGATAGCAAACCTTTTGAAATCATTACACCGCAGGAACATATAAAAAAATACAACGCTGCTAAATGCGACGTAGCTGCGTAAAATAATACCACCTACTGAATCAATATCTTTTTTGAATGATATTTTCCCCAAGGGGTAAGCACGCCCTTTTTTAAAGAAAAATATTTTTCATTTACCTATTGACATTTATTAGCTGGACTTTTCTGCCTTTTTACGGAACTGCAGGCGATAGGTAATGAAGAACTCACAGCCGATAATAAAGAACAGGATAATACCTGTCAGAATATCGGAGTAGGAATGATTCAGTCCAAAATTGGTAGAGATCTCACTGGCACCACGATCCATGAAAATGATCAGGAAGCTGGAGAACACCATGGTCAGAGGATTGAACTTGGACATCCAGGATACCAGTACAGCAGTAAATCCCTGTCCACCTGCAATGGTGGTGGTAACAGTATGGTTGATACCGCCTACCAGAAGCAAACCTACCAGTCCGCACAGCGCACCGGACAGAAGCATAGTACGGATGATTACCTTTTCTACCTTGATACCCACATATTTTGCGGTATTTTCACTCTCACCCACAACGGAGATCTCATATCCCTGCTTGCTATAGTTGAGATATACATACATGAAAATCGTAATCACTACCGCCACTACAATACTTAACAGATACTTTGAACCAAATATCTGGGGCAGCCAGCCCACGTTGGTATTCTGGTTGATGATACCGATCTTACCGGATCCCTTGGGAACCTCCCATACAATGGTATAGAATGCCACAAGCTGGGTAGCTATGTAGTTCATCATCAGTGTAGACAGTGTCTCATTGGTATTCCATTTTGCCTTGAAAAATGCAGGAATGAAGCCCCAGATGGCTCCTGCTGCCAGGCTGGCCACGATCATGCACAGGATCACAACTGCACCCGGAAGCTTGTCCCCCAGGCAGATCATGCAGGCTGCGGATGCCAGACCCCCGATCAAGACCTGTCCCTCACCGCCGATATTCCAGAATTTCATCTTGAATGCCGGAGTCAGTGCCAGTGCAATCAACAACAGGATCGCAATATTCTGAAAAGTAACCCAGGTCTTACGGACGGATCCGAAAGCTCCCAGAATAATAGACTGATATACCTGTAAAGGATTGATTCCCGTGGTGATCGTCGTAATGATACCGCACAGGATCAACGCCAACAGAATCGCTACGAAACGGATACCCAGAGATTTATACCAGGGGAGAGCATCTCTTTTTACGATATGAAACAAAGGCTCTTTATTCTTCTCCTTCATGTTCTTTGCCTCCTACTCTGGTCATCAGCATACCGACCTCATTTTTATCTGTCTTTCTCGCATCGAGGATACCGCTGACTTCTCCGCCGCACAGCACCATGATACGGTCGGACAGCTCCATCAGCACATCCAGATCCTCACCTACGAAAATTACGGCAACGCCCTTTTTCTTCTGTTCATTGATCAGGTCATATATAGTATACGAAGAATTGATATCCAGTCCACGTACCGCATAAGCCGTTAACAATACGGTAGGTGCAGACGCAATCTCTCTTCCAACGAGAACCTTCTGTACATTACCACCGGACAATCTGCGTACCGGAGTGGTGATACCCGGGGTTACAACCTCCAGATTTTCTACCACATCAGTCGCAAGCTGTTTGGAAGGTTTCCTGTTCGTAAACGGTGTATGTCCCTGTCGGAAGGAACGTAACATCATATTGTCTGTCAGGTCCATATTGCCCACCAGACCCATGCCGAGACGATCTTCCGGCACGAAGGAAAGTGAAACACCCATCTCTGCGATCTTCAACGGATCCTTGCCGATCAGCATTTCCTTGCTGCCATCGTCCTCTACATAATGAATCGTACCGGTCTCCACCACTTGTAATCCGGCGATAGCTTCCAGAAGTTCCTTCTGTCCGCAGCCGGAGATACCGGCGATTCCCAGAATCTCACCGCTGTTGGCGGTAAAGGACACATCCTTTAACTTGACGATTCCTTCTTCATTACGAACCGTCAGTCCCTCTACCTCGATACGGGGCTTGGGATTCACAGGCTCCGGTCTCTCGATATTCAGTGTCACAGCGTGGCCTACCATCATATTGGTCATTTCGGTGACGGTGGTATCCTTCGTCAGCATACTGCCGATGTACTGGCCGTTTCTGAGTACAGCCACTCTGTCGGACAGAGATTCGACTTCATGCATTTTATGGGTAATGATGACGATAGCCTTGCCGTCATCTCTCATTTTCCGGAGGACATTAAACAGCTTCTCGGTCTCCTGCGGTGTCAGTACGGCGGTAGGCTCATCCAGGATCAGAATATCCGCACCACGGTACAGTACCTTTACGATCTCTACCGTCTGCTTCTGGGATACGGACATATCATAGATCTTCTGCTTCGGGTCCACTTCAAAACCGTATTTATTGCAGATCTCCTCGATTTTACGGGAAGCTTCTTTAATGTTCAGTCTACCTTCCAGACCCAGAATAATATTCTCGGTGGCAGACAGTACATCGATCAGCTTGAAATGCTGATGCACCATACCGATTCCCAACCGCAATGCATCCTTGGGAGATCTGATGACCTCTTCCTTACCGTTAATAAAGATCTGCCCCTCATCCGGAAAATAAATACCGGAGAGCATATTCATCAGTGTCGTCTTACCGCTGCCGTTTTCTCCAAGCAGTGATAAGATCTCACCTTTGTAGATATCCAGATTCACCTTGTCATTGGCGATCACGGATCCAAAAGTCTTGGTAATGTTTTTCATTGAAACCGCAGCTACTTTTGTCTCTTTTTCCATCCTCTGTCACCTTTCCAAATTATCCATAACCTGTATACTTTGAGTCGCCCCTTTTCTACCCTGTCGATTCTTACAAATTAACAGGGTAGAAAAAGGGCGGCGCGGCGATAAACGCGGCGCCGTCCAGGCTTTTTAAGAATTAATACTGCTCGTCCAGCAGGTTGATGCCGTCGATTCTTACATTGAAGTAAGGAGCGGAACGGAATGCAACATCGGACTCATGGAAGTATCCGTCACTTACTACCTCATGATCGGGAGTATAATCAGGATCGGTATCGATATCAGCCTCATAGCTGTCCAGTGTCTTGCCGTCTACAGTGAAGGTAGTGACATCATATACGTGAGTCTTGCCTGCGATCAGATCAGCCTTTGCAGCTTCTACTGCTTCTGCAGTACCCTCTGCTACAGCAGTACCAAGGTCACTCAGTTCTACAGAACCGGTCTCCAGAGTACCGCACCAGTCGGTATCAATAGGAGTTCCGTCTGCTACACATTTGATAGCATACTCGAAATAAGGCTCCCAGTTAACTCTGGAAGATACCAGGAAAGTATTGGGGCAGGCTGCCTCAGTGCTTCCGTTGTAAGATACGTTGGGAACGCCTGCGGTCTCACATGCGGTAGGAGCACCCATGGAGTCTGCATGCTGGCTGATCAGTACACATCCGCCCTCGATCAACTTGTTAGCTGCTTCCTTCTCAGCGGTCTCATCGTACCAGGAACCGGTAAAGGTTACATCCATGGTAGCGCTGGGGCATACGGAACGAGCGCCCAGGAAGAAGGATGTATAACCGGACATAACTTCTGCATAAGTATAAGCACCTACATAACCCATCTTAGCCTGATCCTCAGTAATATCACCGTTAGCGATCATCTCATTCAGCTTCATGCCTGCAACGATACCTGCAAGGTAACGACCATCATAAATGGAAGCAAATGCATTGTGGAAATTGTCCAGGCCCTCAGTATGAGCCTTGGTTCCGGTTGCATGGCTGAACTGAACATTTGGATATTCCTTAGCAGCCTCAATGATGTAGTCCTCATGTCCAAAACTGTCTGCGAAAATGAAATTACAACCTGCATCAGCAAGCTCACAAGCTGCTTCATAAGCTTCCTGTCCTTCAGGAATGTTGGTCTTGGTCATGTACTCAATACCAAGCTTCTCACAAGCTGCTTTTGCTGCATTCAGGAAGTTCAGATCATAAGTAGAGTTCTCATCATGCAGGAAAATGAAACCTGCCTTTACACCGGTAACAGCTTCACTGTCGGTTGCTGCTTCGGTAGTACCTGCTGCTTCGCTAGTACCTGCTGCCTCGGTGGTAGCTGCAACGGTTGCTGCATCTGTGCCGGTGGTAGCTGCATCATTGGATCCGCATCCTGCCAGAGCAGTAACTGCGAGAGCCATAGCTGCGAGTAAACTTACGACTTTCTTTTTCATAATTCTCCTCTTTCTGCGCTGCTGCTTCGTCACAGATCCATGGTGGCAGCGCGGACACAGATCTGCGAATAAACTGCTGAGCCTTAACATAAAAAGGGTAGTATGATCTTTCATACAACCCCTTTATTGTATTCTCTCAACATTAGTCAGTATAAGCATTTGTCCGACTTCTTGTCAAGAGAAGTATTAAATTTGATAACTATTAAGATCGGAATGTGATCTCTCCGGTCTTGTCATCCATGCTTTCCACAATAGCGAGCGACTCTACACGGATACCCTTGGAACGGATCAGGTCGCCGCCCTTCTGGAATCCCTTCTCAACGGCAATGCCGACACCCTCTACAGAAGCTCCCGCTTTATTGACAATGTCAATCAGACCCTCCAGTGCGCATCCGTTGGCCAGAAAATCATCAATGATCAGAATATGATCTTCGGGATGCAGGAATTTTTTGGAAACGATCACGTCATATACTCTCTTGTGCGTAAAGGATTCGATCTTGGTGGAATATACTTCACCGTCAATATTTACGGACTGGGACTTTTTTGCAAATACCACAGGCACATGAAAATGCTGGGCTGCCACACAGGCGATACCAATACCGGAAGCCTCCACAGTCAGAATCTTCGTAATCTTACGGTCTGCAAAAAGATGCGCCCACTCTTTTCCCATTTCATTGAACAGATCAATGTCCATCTGATGATTCAGAAAAGAATCTACTTTTAATACATTCCCTGCTTTTACCGTACCGTCTTTGCGAATGCGCTCTTCGAGTAATTTCATTGTATGTCTCCTCTTTTGTTTCTTCTTAATATATTTTAATGATGTCGGGGTCAAAAGCCCCCGACTTTGATACCTACGAATTGCTTCGTGCTACGCACTACCACAATTCTACCCAATATTCGCATATCGTGGAATTATCATCCCTCTTTTATGCTCTTATGTCTCTTATTATACGCAGGATATTGCTCCTTTTTCAATAGAAGAACTATATTTCTTGCTATTTTGACAACATTTTGCTATGTTAACCATGAGAATACTGAAATCACGAGGTGCCTTATGCCTATCAGAGGATATATCATAGAAAAATATAATACTATGACTAACGCTTATACCTGCAACCGTCTGGTACAGGAAGCTTCTGCCCTGGATATGGATCTGCAGATTGTAGGGATCCATGATACTGCGGTCTCTCCGCATGGTGTTATAAATCATGGTAAAATACTGAAACCCGTGGATTTTGTCATCAACCGCTATAAATGGGGACGGGAAAAGGATGCTATAAATGCACTTGCCACCCGAAGCTATAATCCATTAACTGCTTATAATATCTATATTAATAAATTTGAACAGGTACGAAGGCTTCATTCCAAAGCCTTTTTGATCCCGAAATATCTTCTGGGAACTTCACGGTTGCCTTTTTCTTCTATTGTAGAACAACTGGGCCTTCCCTTTGTCGGTAAAGGACTGGAAAGCTCCATGGGAGAAGAAATCGTCTGCATCCGGGATAAAGCTTCTTATGAGGAACTCTCTCTTAACTACCCTTCCTCCAAGGAATGGCTCTTCGAAGAATTTATCTCAGAAAGCTACGGCAGAGATCTGCGCTTTTACAGCATCCGCGGAGAAGCCGTTGCCTGTATGCAGCGCACATCCCAGGGGGATTTCCGTGCAAATGTAGCTCTGGGCGCTTCGGTAGAGCCTTACCCTGTCACTTCCGGCATCCGTACCATAGCCGCAGATATTTACGAACAGACCGGACTGGATTTTCTGGGAATTGATCTGCTCTTTGGCAGAGAAAAACCTTATTTTTGCGAAATCAATGTCATGCCGGGACTGGAAGGTATTGAAAAGGCTTCCGGCATAAATGTTGCGGGAAAAATTATTGAGACGATACAATCTGACTTTACATCAAAGACTTAGTGTAAAAAATAGTTTTTTCATGCGCAAATATGTGCCTGCACAGTGTACGAAAATACATGATACTAAAGTATCTGGAAAATTGCAGGCTACAAAAAGGTATTTATATGAATAACACTTCCGAAACATCACTGCAATTTCATAAAATCACTACGCGTAAGGAGGCGGAAGACTTTGTCTATGCCTCTTATCTGCGAGCTGCCTCACATCAGGATTATGCTGCAAAGGACGCCAGAAAACGACACCCGGAACTGACCAGATCCCTGCTTTGGCAAAAATCCGTTACTCCCTGCATCGTTGTCACCGGAAGCAAGGGAAAAGGCTCCGTTTCCAACATGATCTCCCGAATCCTGCAGACAAGATTCTCTGTGGGACTGATGACCAGCCCTCATATCACGGACTTTCGCGAACGCTTCCGTGTCAATAATACGATGATCAGTGAATCTGACTTCTGCCGTCTGATGACAGAGATCCAGCCAGAGATTCTGAATATTGCCTCTGATCTGCCGGAGTCAGTATGTATCAGTCCCATGGGAATCCAGGCCGATCTGGCACTGGCTTATTTTTCGGAAAAACATACGGATTTCAATGTACTGGAATGCGGTAAAGGTGCAAAATACGATGATGTGAATAATGTACGTCACAATTATGCCGTGATCAACCGGATTTTTCTGGAGCATACGAGGGAACTGGGTGATACGCTGACTGCCATTGCGGAAGATAAATCCCACGTTATCACCGGAGAGCAGAAGTGTGTCTATTTTGCGGAGCAGGAACCGGAAGTACTGGAGGTTCTGGTTCGCCGTGCTAAGGCTATGCAGGTTCCCTATAAAATATACGGTCGGGATTTTCAGGCAGAAAATATCCGCTATGCATGTTCCGGCATGCTATTTGATGTGGTGATCGGAGATAACATTTATCCGGATTTACAGATTCCGTTATTGGGAGAACATCAGGCAAAAAACTGTGCTCTGGCACTTGCTGTGTGTGTGGATGTGCTGTCTGATCTGCGCAGGGAATCCGCAGTTTTTTCTTTGCCAGACATCCGGAAAAATCTGTCTCTGCTGCACTGGCCGGGACGCATGGAAGTCCTGCGTTCCAAGCCGTTTGTTCTGCTGGATGCCTGTATCAATGCCACCAGCTGTGAGAATGTAAAGGAAGTCCTGCGACATCTGGGGGTTCGGAATTGCACTGTTATTGTGGGAATTCCGGAGGATAAGGATTATGCCGGGGTGGTCAGATCCATGAAAGGTATGGCAAACCGGATTATCCTCACCAGATCCGGAAATCCGCACTATCATTTTTCCAAAAAACAGCAAGAGACATTAGCGGGAGCGGGCATTGGTGCAGAATGGACAGACTCGGTGGAACAGGCACTTACTCTGGCGGATTCTTTTTCGGATCCCATTGTAATATTAGGTACGACCTCCGTGATTTCAGAAGTTGAGCAGATTTTTCAGTAATCTTAACTTGCCCTTACCAGATACAGGTGCTACAATGAGGGCAAATAGAAGAATATCGAATCAACCAATGAAAACATTATGCAGAAAGGAGAAGTCTTATGACAGGTATTTACGGAATCGGTAATTATAATAATTATAGTCTGTCCGGTAATTACGGATACGGTTATTCTGCCGGCTCGGTATCCTCCGCACAGCCCGAGGAGGAAGGTGTTGTATTGAATCCCGGAAAATCCGATGTAGAAAAGCCCGGCAGAAAGTCTTCTCCCGCAGAATGCGAAACCTGCAAGAACCGGAAATATCAGGATGGTTCCAACGAAATGGTCTCCTTCAAATCTGCATCTCATATTTCACCACAGGCTTCCTCCTCCAAAGTTCGTGCCCACGAACAGGAGCATGTAACGAACGCTTACAACAAGGCCGCACAGAACAACGGCAAGGTTCTCTCCGCCACAGTGTCCCTGCGGACCGCGGTATGTCCCGAATGCGGCACCGTCTACACCGCCGGCGGCACCACCACGACCAAGATCAGTTACCGTGACGAGAGCAATCCTTACCAGCAAAATAAGAAATCTGCCGATGCTGCCATGCTGATTGGACGGAATCTGGATCTGAGTGCGTAAATGAAACATAATTTTTGACACGCGAAAGCCCCCACCTTTTATGATATGTGAGGGCTTTTTTATTTTCATTTTAATACGCCACATACCAGTCCCGGCAGGGCAGGAGAGTGAATCCATCGAATTTTTCCGCATCTGTATAGTAAATAATATATATCTTATTTCTGTCGATGCGCTCCCAGTCGATTCCCATGGTGAAGCGGATTCCTTTTCCCAGAAAATCCTTCGGCTTGGGAGGTGCATCGCTTAAGTTCCTGTTGGCAAGGTATTCTGCAGCGTCAATCTCTCCGTAGAGCAAAACACTGGGATATTTGATGGCATCTTCGATCTCGATCTCACGACCGCTTTCCGCCGCAATCTCCATGGCTTTCTGTACAGCTTCCTCGCTGCCTTCCTGAAAATAGGCACTGACCAGCTCTTTATAAGAAGTAAAATATGCCTTTTCAAACTGTACATTTTCCCCCAGCAGAAGTGCCGCCAAAAGAATGCTTACTGCAATTTTTCCATAGAAATTCACTTTTTTCCCCAGAAAATCTGTCAAAGAAGACACGCACAATGCTCCGCACAGAACAAGAGGAATATAGATGCAGTTGATCTGGGTCATTCCCACGGTAACCAGTAATCCCAGCAGCAATGCGCCGGTCAGTTGAAAGAATATCATCCATAATAATGTTGTCTGTCTCTTCTGTAAGGCCAGGATCAGGCAGATCACCAGTAAAAAAACTCCCAGAAAGATCAGTACTCTGGCTGTGATTCCGAAAAATCCAAACGGCATGATCACATCGTAGGGACGACCGATATCCTGCCGATACAGAAGATACAGCAGATTTTTGAAATTGTATAAAATATCACGGAAAGAGGATGCTATTTCATTCACTCTGAAATCCGTCATTACATAGACCGAAAAAGGGCCTATGGAGAACTCTGGGAGGATTCCTCTGTTTACCAGCAAAAACGCCAGCAACGGAAGTGCCAGTAATCCAATGATCACCACATGGATCACGAAATATTTGTCGATCTTCAAAGTCTTTGTAAGAAATCCGTATCCCCATTCTAACAACAGAAGGAGTGGAACAATAGGCCAGATGGTCGCATAACAATACAGGCTCAGACCGTAGGAAAGTGCCGACAGAATAAGTAATCTCGGTTTTTTCAGGCCATAAACAAAAAAGGTCAGTCCAAAAAGCAGGAACCCGGGTGCCAGATTGGACTCCAGCCCCCATCTTGACATCATAATATGCCAGGGACATACACTGAGAAGAAGCATGGCCCACAGTCCGGCCGCTTCATCCACCATCTCTTTCATCAGAAAATAAACCGCCACCAGAGATAAAATTGCTACAATGGCCTGCGGTAGTCTTACTACCAGTGGAGTGATCTTACCTCCGGTGAACACCATAAAGGGAAGCATGAGATACGAGTTCAGTGCATTCTGCCCGCCTCCCCAGGACTCGAAATACACAGGATAGGAGTGTCCTGTGGAATCGATCCCACTGTGAAACAGTGAATACGCATTAAAAGCCCCATAAGCCTCGTCCATCTGGTAACCGCCCGGAACCTTCCCCAGCTGCACCAACCGCAATATAGAACCAAATACTAATATGAGACAAAACAATATGGTGTATTTATGTTGTTCTATTGTTTTCTTTAATGTCATAGGTCTTTTATATCCTTTTTGCTTTCCAATATTTATTTTCATTTTATCATATTGATGATTGGATTGTCTCTGTAAAACTGAAAATTGATTTCGATGACATTTTGGCCCGCAGATTATCATATTCGGTTTACGTAAACTGAAACATAAAGTCTTCTGGAAACCTACCCATATTTCGTTTTCCTTGTCTATTCAGATTTTTAACATCATTTCCATATATCTTCGGTATGTTTTGAATCCTACTGCTTCATAAAAGGCAAGTGCATCTTCATTAAACTCCCACATATTAAGTTCCATACGATTTATTCCCTGCTCCTTTGTATAAGCTTTTATAAATGCTATCATTTCCGATGCAATTCCCTGCCTTCGGTATTTTTTATCCACACAGAATTCATCAATATCCATAAAATCACGTTCCTGCATAAAAGGAGTTTCCGGTTTATGAATATGATGAAGTACAGCAAAACCACAGATCATTCCTTCCGATTCCGCCACAATAATTTTCTGCTCGAGATCTTTCCAGATGGTATATACATGATCTTGTAATTCCTTATTAAAACCGGCCTTGAAAATCTCGGATTTTCCTTCAACATGCAGGTCATTTACCTGTTTTCTTAATTCATTTACCCGTATTAATTCATTTTCTTTTGCAAATCGTATGACCATTTTTATAGACACCTCTTTTTCTTTATTTTATACTATATACAAGTATATAGTGTGTAAATTATACTTTCAATTACATATATGCAGTAGATATTTATACTTTTTACAATTAAGAATTGCATATAATGTATTTTAATATTTCATTTTCAAAAGGAGATTTATATGCCTCAGAATGATAGACATAAGGAAAGAGAAATACCCATTGAATTTGATTTTTATAATACATTAGAATCATTGCCAGTAGATAACAGATGCACTATCATTATGATTTCCTGTGGAAGCACAACTGTCAAAATCAATGAACATATTCAGACAGTTACGGCTCCTGCCGTACTTTGTATCTCACAATACGATAATTTTCAATGTCTGGAACGCACACATTTAAGTGCCAAGGTATTTCATTTTGATCCATGGTATATAAAAGCCTGTTTAAACTTTGAAAATCTTGATGACTCAGTTCCCATTGACAAACAATATGTTTATGATAGAAACATGCTTTATATGTTCACAAAGCATCATGGATATTTTCAGGGGATTTTTAACTTAACACCACAGCAATATATTCGCTTGAATGAACTTATGCTTATGATTGGTGCTGAAACATACGCACAAAGTGATGATTACTGGACTTGCCGTATCAGAAGAATGCTTCGTCAGGCACTTAATTGTATTTATGATATATATGTGGATCAATGCAAATTAAATTTCTACGAATTATCTGAGAATTCGAATCCAGTTACCATCTGCACTGATTACATTCATGCCAATTACCGGAACAATATCTCATTGAATTTTCTATGCGAGCTTGTTCACTTAAATCGAACCACACTTAACCAGCGTTTCAAACAACAGCTTAACTGTACCTGCATTGAATATCTGCTTCATTATCGTCTTAAAATATCACAGGAACTATTATCTAATACCAATCTTAAGATCGATGATATTGCCAATCAATGTGGTTTTAAGTATGGTTCCTACTTCAACCGGCAATTTACAAAATACCTTGGGATTTCACCATCGGAATTTCGGAAAAATCCCACAGGATATAGTATGTTTGAGGGCGATAAAGTTAAAAAATTATAGCTGTAAGTTATATCTGTTTATCTGGCAATAAAAGTAATCTATCTATTACTGGATGAATCATTTGAACAGAATCCACTTTATTTATTGCACATAACTTTTTACCAGCATCTTTGCTTGACGCACCACAATGATATACTGCCTCCGTAGGTAATTCATAATCAAGAACAATCCATCTATCATGACAATCTGGATTGGGTTTGATTCTAAGTGTTGGATATTGATTTATAAAATCATTGACCACAGCACTTGTGAGAAAACCTTTTTTCCCATGACCATTCTCTGTAAAAAGAATTACCTCAACACCGGATTGTTTTTGCGACAGAAGTTGTAATGTCTTGGTATTCATATAATCATCCACCACATAAATAGATTTTGCTGCCTGTTGATAAATATCTATGTAAGCTGCATCTGCTTCAAACTTCTGTCCCTTATAGATTACAAAATTTTTGAAATCTTTCTCTGTTATAAAATTCTCATTCATAACATCAATGCTCTTTCGAATCTCTTCCATTGATTTTTCTGTTTGTTTCTGCCGATCTACTACACCTGCCATCTGAACAGATAATTCCGATACTTTTGCCGTAACCAGATTCATTTCCGATTGTGTGACAAACTGCCTGTTCTGTCTGATATAATGGCGCATTTCTTTGAATGCACGCATGATAAAAATACTTTGCTGTTCTGCTAATTCTCCTTTCAGTACTGTAGCTAACATATAAATTCCCTGCTCTGTGAAAACATATGGTAGTTTTCTTCGACCACCTTCTTGTCCTTCAAACAAAGACGTAATCCGTGAAGTCGCAAATTGCGACTTCACGAAATCAATTTCTTCTCTTGTTAGCTGAAACATAAAATCTTCCGGAAATCTCTTAATGTTTCTTTTTACCTGTTCATTTAATCGTTTTACCTCATAGCCATATATTTTTGCTAAATCAGAATCCAGCATAACTTGCTGTCCACGAATTATGTAAATACTATTTATGATATTATCTACTGTATTTAATTCTAATACTTCTCCCATAAACCGTCCTTTCGTGAAGTCGCAATTTGCGACTTCACAACTACATGTTTTCCAAGCTTTCTATTTTCTTCAAAGCCTCCACATAAGCCATCAGTCTCTTCTTCTGCTCTTCTTTAAGGCCATGGTAGTCTTCAATCAGTTGAATGTCATAAGGTGTAAACCGACTCTCCGGGCTTGCCGCAACAATCTCTTCCTCGTCTTCAATTCCCTTTCCGGTAAGAAGCTGCTCCGGGGTAATCTGTAATACATTGCAGATATCCATAATCTTATCGGCTGTAGGATTGGTCTTTTTTTCTTCCATTCGCTGATCGTACTGGTCGCAATACCAACCTGTTTTGCAAACTCAACCTGCGTCATATTTCTGTCTTTTAATACCTTTAATATTCTTTCACTGATAGTCATTCCATTTCCCCCTGTATTTCATTCTTATAAATTTCATTTTTGTGAATGTATATTATACCATGGTAATCATATATTCAATATAAATATAAAAAAGTTCGAAAACAAAAGTTC
Source organism: Lachnospiraceae bacterium GAM79 (assembly GCA_003584705.1). Lineage (GTDB taxonomy): Bacteria > Bacillota > Clostridia > Lachnospirales > Lachnospiraceae > Acetatifactor > Acetatifactor acetigignens. The sequence continues at coordinate 96,314 of AP018536.1, read as the reverse complement.
TTCGAACTTTTTTATATCTGAATCTCAATCATTAAATTACCATTTTATAAGTTATAACTGATAAAATTATAAGTTCAATAATAAATATCAGATACCTTTTTTCTTTTTAGATTTTTTCATCGGCAATTCTTCCCACATACTCTCAACCAGTTCACACAAAAACTGCCGATCATCCACATTATCAACCAAAATCATTTCTTTAGCACCATTATAAGGTAGTTCCATCTCGGCATCTGGCATCAACCTCAATGCCATCGGGACCGGCTTCACCAAAAGTCTGTCATCATATATCCCACCAAAAATCCTTCCACGGTAATAAAGGATGTATGTGCCCATCATTGCCCGGCTGCTGAGTTCATCCAGTCCTGATAATTGTTCCATAACAAAATCCAAATACTCTTTTGTTGATGCCATATTATTTTCCTCCATACCCTTAGGCTCTCTTTATCGGATGCCTGATTACAGTCTTCAGCTTCTCCGGCGCTACCTTCCTCGCATCGCTCAGATAAATCTCGTGGTGCATTCTCCGATCCGTTATATCCAATGCGTATCCCTGTTCTTCCATAAACCTGTGCATTGCATCTACCGTAACAGGCTCATCGTCATACGCTCCGATATGCATACACTGTACACAAAGACCTTCCTCATAGGAAAAAAACTCAGCCTTAGAAAAATCCTGCTTTTTCTTTGCCGTAGCTTTCCTGACAGCCCAGTCGAAATCTTCCCTGGTAACAAAATCCGGCAGTCGAATAACAGAGATCCACTTAAAATCTTCCTTACGAGCATAATCAATTCCGGATACTCCATCTCGCCTGCCGGCTCGGTCGGTTCGCAGCATGGCATCCCCTAGACGCCGCTCACCCTGCCACCAGAATCCCTCTAATGGCGGCACGACATAATCGAAATATCCATCAATCTGATGATCTTCCTTTTTGCTCATTTTAATCGTAAATGCAATTCCATACAGAAGTCCGATAGCCTGCTTGTATTCTCCGTCTGCATCATTTGGATTGCCGCTTCCCCTTACCGCTATATAGTTCATTTTCGGAACAGTTACGATAGACGATGTGCCTTTTGGCATATAAAATTCTTTATATTCCTTCTTGTAGTCAAAAGCCATATCCTTTACACCCCCTCTAAGTCCTTCTCTTCATAAGGCTTATTCCAGGAACCAATCTCTATCATATTTCCTTCCGGATCAGCAATATAGCAGGTTCTCTGTCCCCAAGGTTCAAGTTCCGGTTCAAGCACAGATGTTGCACCATTTTCCACAGCCTTCTTGTATGCCTCGTCCACCTCTTCAAAAGTATCAACATATAGCGCTATTTCAGAATGACCATTCAAACCCTTGATATACTCATATCGTCGGTTTGTTATCTTCTCAAAATCGTTCCGTCCATACAGTAAAAAAAGTGTTCCGTCTTTCACAAGATAAACATTGGAAGTGTTCTCTTCTTCCTTAATTTCAAATCCGAGAACATCCTTGTAAAAACGAATCATCTTTGCCATATCATCAACAAACAACCCCAAACCGTCTAATCTCATTTTCCTAATCCTCCATAGATTTTTAATATTTCCTCTGCATTCCTGCGAATAATGTCCCGCACTTCTTCCGGCTCAAGCACCTCTACTTTTGCTCCAAATGTCATAAGCCATGTCACAAGATTATCCATATCCGTATAGTCTGCTGAAAAGAGCAGCCTTCCATCGTCCGTTTCTGTAAAGCAGTTCGGTCCAAATTCTTCAACCAGCCGCCACTTCATATTCGGTGTGAAAAGAGCTTTTACATTTATCCCACCCGGAAATATCTTCTCATTTGACAAATCCGGCATTGGTACTTCTCTGCGCAGAAATCCATGGTCTGTTTCAACAACACAATCCATACGGTTCAGTTTGAACAGCCTGTAATCTTTACGTTCTAAACACCACCCCCATACATACCAGCTCGACCACCGGAAAACCAGATAATATGGTTCTACCCTTCGGTTGCTCTCTCCGGACGGAGCATAATACTTAAATCGTATGATGCGCCTGTTTTCTATTGCACTCTGTATTACCTCGATCTTTGGAGCAAGAGAACCCTTATACCATGAAGATAAGTCAATCAGCATAGAGTCTCTTCCACTGATGAACTCTGATGATCCGGTCTGGATTTTCTCCATCAGCTGACTGTAGTACCTGCTTCCGCTCACACTGTCAAGACTCCGCAAACCCGCAAGAATCATCTGCATATCTTTGGAACTCAAAATCGTCCTGTCCATACGATATCCATCCATAATACTGATACCACCACCGGTACCCTGTGCAGTTTTTATAGGAATACCTGCTTTACAAAGGTCTTCAATATCCCGATTTATTGTCCTTCGAGATACCTCAAATCTTTCTGCCAGTTCAGGAGCCGTTGTCTTTTCTTCCTGCAGTAAGATTGACAATATACCGATAAGTCTATCTATTTTCATCGTTTCTCATACTCCATACCTATCATATCTAACTCAACATGACAACTATCTGTCATGTTTATTATACCTGTGAAAAATTCTTTGTAAACAAAAAGCCTGCGAACGTCTGATTTTATTTCTAATGTTCGCAGGCTCAATCTCCTCTAGTGTGGTAAAATCAAAGTTGGATTTTTCAACAGTGTGGCAATAACCGGGGTATATTTAGATACTCCATAGTCTTCAACAATACTGGTTATTCTTGCCCCTGCATCCTTTGATGAAGCACCACATAAGAAAACTCTTTCATCATCAGTTCCATAATCAAGCACGATAAAACGATCATGGAATATACCGCCGGTCTTTTTCATTGATATTTTTACGGATGGATACTCTTTACAGAAATCCGTAAATTCTATATTGTGAAGTTTATTATTTCCGACATTATCGCTGAATAAAGTAATATTTACTCCTGTAGGAGAATTTTTAAGATGTACCAGCGTTCTTAATCCAATATAATTATCAACGACGTATATTGACGACTTTGCCTGCTTATAAATGGACTCATAAACTTCATCCGCACTACTGAACTTTGCATTAAACATGAGCCACTTCTCGTCATCATCTGAAACAAAGCTGTTCATCATGTCAGCTAACTCAGATTTTGTCACAACATCCTTCAATCCTTCTGCAACATCTGAAATCTGTTTTTCCAAAGATATCATATTTGAATTGATTTTATTAATTTCTATTCTGTTGTTAGCAGTCTCCATGCTTAACTGAAGTATTTCCCTCTGACCTATTAAATCACGATTTTCTAATATGTAATCTTTCATTTTCTTAAAGGTTCTTATTAATGCCTTGCTCTGTTTAACAGCCAACGGTCCTTTCAAGACAGTCATCAGCATATATAATCCTTGCTCTGTAAATACATGAGGATTATAACGACTTTTTGAACTTAGATTTGCGGTACAATTTTTGTACCGCAAATCTTCTAATTCCTCATCTGTCAATTCAAACATAAAATCTTCATCAAATTTTTCAATATTATTTTTTACCTGTCTATTAAATCCCTTCGTATCATAGCCATATATCTCTGCTAAATCAGCATCAAGCAATACCCTTTTACCCCTAATTTTATACAGTTTTTCTTTTAGATATTCTTCTGTTACTTCTATTACTGTAACATCGATTTCTTTCTTTTTATCTTCTGCCATAGAATTCCTCCATCCATTTTGCGGTCAAAAAAATTGTCCGCAACTCTCATATAACATATTGCTGACATCAGCAAAATGGTCTATTCCTCTTTTTCCTTCATTTTGTCATAATACGCTTTATACCTATAGATCGTCCTCTCACTGACATTGTTCCGCTTCGCAATTTCTACCATTGTCATGCCGCTCTCATACCCAACAACAAAATCATTATATATTGCCATCCACTTGGCGTTATGTTTCTGACGACCGCTTAACTTACGATTTCTGTAATACTCCAATTCCTCCCGAAGTTTTGCATTCTCTTTTTCCAACTCCTCAATTCTTTTTAATGCCTCTTCAATATTTATAACTTTATCCATCTTAATGTTCCTCCAATATGCCATTTTCATTTTGTCTATATCATATCAATCAAGCTTCTATATGTCAATTTGATTTTGTCATCAATTAATTCTAAGCATAAAAAAGGAACCGATCTCTCGATTCCTTCTCATTCCTATATTCTCTTTACTATTTCTTCCTCGTCAACAGGCACACCGTCTCACAGAACATATTTTATCGCAAGACTTTTAAAAATGGAATAGATTTTACCAAACGACAGTTTTCAAAAAACTTATCTGTCAAAAATTAATTTCTCCCACGGTTCATATCCTGCCATGTAGCCGAATTCTTCCTCCTTTCTGAATCCTTCAAGAAGTTTTTCTTTTACACCATCTAATATAGCTTCATCAATATCTCTGAACTTCATATGCTTATATAAACCGGACTTTCTAAAATCATACATAGTACCCACATTATCAAGAAGATGTTTTACCACCTTATATGTTCCCTCTACATCTTTCCCTGCACATACAATATCAAGCATTGGCGAATACTCATTATATTTTCCCATTTCCAATGTATGTGCAACTGCCTGTACCTTCCCTGACAAAAATCTCGCATAACCGATATCATTTTCCCGCAATGCCAGTCCCGCCATTGTGGAAAGAACAAAATTAAGTGTACTAAAGCCGGAAAAAATAATATTTTCATATTTTTCATATGCTTCTTTGATTTTTCCCTGCTTCTGGAGTAATCTTCCCTGATAATAACTTTTCATAGGATCGTATTCTGAAAAATAGTCCAGATATTTTTCTGCCTTGGTGTAATCCTTCTTACGTAAATAAAATCCAAATAAGGAATCTGCTGCATGATGCTGTATCTCTTCATTCTCATCATGTAGTGCCAGCTCATACCATGCGTTAATCTGCTTATCATATTTTTCCTGATTCGTGCATTTATCCGTTATTCTTCTTGCATCAAGCATTACCGCAGTCTGCCAGATAAGCATATTACAATTCGGATATTCCTTTATAAGTCTCAATGCCCATTCATAAGTCTTTTCATAGCCTTCTTCTGAAAACATCCTGTCCATCTTCCTGATAATTTCTTCGATTTCAGTATCTGAAAGTTTTTCATGAAAAGAAAGTAATGTATCAAGTGAAATATCAAGCAGTCTTGCAATTGGTGCCAGCAGTTCAATATCCGGCTTGGAATTACTATTCTCCCATTTGTTTACAGCCGGTGTCGTCACGCCTAATCTGTTTGCCATCTCCTCCTGCGTCATACCAGCTTCTTTTCTGTATTTTTTTATAACAACGCCTATATCCATTTGCTTCATCTCCTAAAAAATTCAAAAGCTTTTGTATACTCAGCATATCAGATTCATATAGATTGCTCAATTGAACAGTGTTTAATTTCTATTCAATTTAATTAACCAGTAGGAAATGTTGCTAAAATACTGTTTAGATTTATCATACATACAAAATGGAAGTTATCTATTTCTCCTCTTCGTTAAGACCTAGTTCATTACATATTACTTGCTATCCCTGATACCTTATTCTTTCTACCAGCGTTTCCTTTTTCAGATTACTGCTTAAAACACAGGAAAGCACAATTTGTAGAATACCAACCAGAAGAATCATAACAAGAATCGGGATAAGAGGAACGTGATAAACGTTCATTCCAAAAATCCCATTATGCTTCGCATAGGAAAACAGTGCATAGCCAAGGGGCAGACCGGCAGCAAGTGCGACGCAGATGGTGCCAACCGTAAAAATCAAGCGGGAGTATCCTAAAGTTTGTGTAAACCTCCAAACTGATGTAAGATAAAATTACTCAGTTTGGAGGTTATTTTTATGGCAAGAAGAAAAGACAGCCCACAAAAAGCAGCAATGAGAGAAATGATGCGTGACTATCTGAAAAATAATGATATCAGCATCAAAGACGGCACCGATGTAAATAGCATCATGCGTGACATGATGTCTGTCCTTTTGGAAGGTGCTTTGGATGAAGAACTGGATGAGGAATTAGGATATTCCAAGTATGACTATCGAAACAAAGAAACAGACAATAGTAGAAATGGACATTCCAGCAAAACCATGCACACCAGTTATGGAGATATGGATGTGGCGATTCCAAGGGATCGTAACGGTGATTATGAACCACAGCTGATTAAAAAATATCAAAATACCGTAACTCAGGACATGGAAGAAAAAATACTTTCCATGTATGCCAAGGGAATGACAACTGGAGACATTGAATCCCACATGCGTGAATTATACGATATTGATATTTCTGACAGTACAATCAGCAGGATCACAGATAAAATCCTGCCGATTGTAAAAGAATGGCAGGAACGCCCTTTGGAAGAAGTGTATGCTGTAGTATTTATGGATGCAATCCACTATCACGTCCGCAGTGAAGGACGTATTGTAAAACGTGCGGTTTACATTGCCCTTGGTATCGATATGAATGGGAAAAAAGATGTTCTTGGAATGTATGTTGGAGAAAACGAAAGTGCAAAGTTCTGGCTTTCTATCATGAATGGATTAAAAAACAGAGGCGTTGAGGATATCCTAATTGCATGCGTTGATGGTTTAAATGGATTTCCACAGGCAATCGAGGCGGTTTATCCAAAAACAGAGATTCAGCAGTGTATCATTCACCAGATCCGCAATTCAACGAAGTTTGTCTCCTACAAAGATATCAAAAAACTGATGGCTGATCTGAAGCTTGTATATGCGGCTCCAACGGAAGAAACAGCTTTAAATGAGTTAGAATTATTCAAAGATAAATGGGATTCCAAGTACCCGAAAATCTATAAATCCTGGCATGATAACTGGGCAACACTGTCCACTTATTTCAAGTATCCAGAAGCTGTAAGACGTTTGATTTATACCACAAATGCCATTGAAGGATTCAACCGTCAGCTTCGGAAAGTGACCAAAAGCAAGACAGTTTTTCCGTCAGATGATAGCCTTTTAAAAATGCTGTATCTGGCAACTATGGATATCACGAAAAAATGGACCGGACACAGGCAGGACTGGGGGCAGATCCATTCCCAGCTGGAAATCTATTTTGAAGAACGTCTAATCGGACGCAACCTGTAAAAACAGCTTGCTTTAGGCAGGTTTTATTGACATACCCAAAAACTCCTGTATAATGCAGATATGGGCAGAATCCGGAAAATCGGCTCTGCCCATTTGTAACTATTCACAAATCTTATATCAGTTTTTAACGTTTACACAAAACTTGAAACGGTCTCAATCAAGCCCTGTATTTGTAAGCTCAAATTCAACTGCTTATTGGTCATGCCTACCGCTTGCAGCACACCGTATTCCTGCTTCTTCGTGGTGATATTGATGATCATGGTGTTTGCCAGATTCATAAACCCAATGAGACCGACAATTGCCATGAACAGATAGCAGCCAAGCTTCATCATACGGCTTGCGTATTCTGCAGATTGTAACTGTGCATGATAGGTATCCATTTTTATATGCGAAGTATTAGAAATCAAAGTATTCAGACTCTGTTCCACAGATGTAACATCTTTTTTATCACAGTCCACCCACAGATAGCCATAGGCTGTTCCCCTCGGATTCATGGAACGGTATACACCTTCCGGAATGACAAGATAAGTGTCTGCGCTTACAAAGGATCCTGCAATCTTTCCCTGATAGGTATAGGTTTCACTTCCATTCTCAAAGTCAAATACAATAGATTCACCCGGAGCATATCCATCTTGTTCCATCCACGCCGACCAGCCAAAGAAAATTTCACCATTCTTTACCGCCTGATCATAGTCCATAGAGCCAATATCCCCGTCTTGGCGCATAAAATCAAAATCATTTTTACTCACAATATCAGCCGGAAATCTTGTTCCGTTCAGATTTACAGAGACAATCTCTCTCGTCATGACATCTGTCACTCCCGGAATGCTTTTGATTTCTTCAATCATTGAATCATTCAATGGATTATCCGTCAGAATCGTATCCAGATTATTCTCCGGATAAGCTTCATCATAATTCTGGGAATAATCCAGCTGCAACTCAAATTGTCCATGGTTGATTGCAATCCGCGCCTCGTGCTCCGTGTCAATATTCCCAACATAATTAGAGATAATTACAAACAATACACAGGAAAGCCCCATGGTAAGAATCGTAGCAATGGTTCTTTTCGGATTGCCTGTCACATTTGCCATTGCCATGGAGAAAACGTTGACATCTTTTCTCCCTTTTCGTCTGCCCTGTTTTTGCGTTTTGGAGCCGTCAAGATACCGTGTCGCTTCGATGGGTGAAATCCGGGAAACAATTTTCATGGGTTTGCGCAGAGCCAAAACGACCGTAAGAAACGATACAAAAATGCAGATGAGCATAATTGTCAGTGAAAACAGAGGCACCTGATGGTTCTTGATTCCGGACGATACCAGATTTCCCTGCTCCACCAGCCAGTTGAAGCTGACTTTTGCAATCAGGAAACCAAACAGCAGCCCCAGCGGTATCGAAGGAACCGCCAGAAGAATGCCCTCACGAAAGATCAACTGCTTCATCTGCTTTCTGGTTGCACCCAGCGCCTTGATTTTTCCGTACTCCTGAACCTTCTGGGCGATTCCGACCTGGAAGATATTATAAATGACCACAACGGAAAACAGCACGATTCCGAGAATCAGGGTTCCACAAACCACAATCATTTCATAGCTCGGCTGCAATACCCACTGCAGGTAGAGGTCATTGATGATCACGTTTTTCTGGTCAATGCCGCAGGAATCTGCGATTTCTTTTATAACAGGCGCAACATTATTCATAGATATATTTGCAGAATCGCTCAAGGTAAAATAGATATTATATTGCCTGTCACCCTCCGCAACACGCTCATTATAAAAATCCTGCGAACCGAATACAACATAGGAAGCCTCGATGGTATATTCATCCCGGTCATATAAAATCCCGCTGACAGTAAATTCCACCGGTGCGTATTCCGACTGCATGCCGGAACGGTACTCCAATGTTACGGTGTCTCCGACCTTTACATCATGGTATCCCACTGCATCAAAGAAAGCGCGTCCTGCGGCAATTTCCTGCGCCTTTTCCGGATAGGTACCTTCCTTCAACACATATTCCTGATTATAGGGAAGCATTTTCCTGACCGTTTCATCCGCACTGACAAAGCCGCCATTTTCATTTCCTTTCAGGATGCCCTCCGTACACATGATGCCGATATCAGATATCTCAGCTCTGCGTTCCACTTCTTTTAATTGCGTACCATCTGCGGCGATAAACAGGCCGTAGTTGCTTCCATATGAGCCTGCCGCCTGACTTTTCTGTAAATGAATTACCCCATTTCCCACAGTACTGATGGTAACAAGCAGCATCATGGTCAGACAGATTGCCATCATGATCAGTATACTTCTTGTCCTGTTCCTTTTGTCATTGCTATATGCAATCCTGCTTATTGTCTTCATCTGAAATCCACCACCTGTCCGTCCTCAATCACCAGAATACGGTCAGCGACCTGTGCAATTTCGTCATCATGGGTAATCATTACAATTGTCTGTCCATATTTTTTTGCTGTCATCTTAAGCAGAGCGATTACCTCATCACTGGTCTTAGAATCAAGATTTCCTGTCGGCTCATCTGCAAATATAATTTCCGGACGATTCACCAGTGCTCTTGCAATTGCTACTCTCTGCTGCTGTCCTCCGGATAACTGATTTGGCAGATTATAAATCCGGTTTTCAATCCCCAGAGTTGCAATGATATCATTTACATACGCTTCATCCACTTTTCTTCCATCCAGCCCCAGTGGCAGTACAATATTTTCCCAGACATTAATAGATGAAACCAGATTAAATGCCTGAAAAACAAATCCGATTTTTCTTCTGCGGAAAACAGCAAGGGCATCTTCCTTCATCCTGTATAAATCTTTCCCTGCTAAAGTAACACTGCCTTTTGTCGGAGTATCAAGTCCTCCAAGCATATGAAGTAATGTACTTTTACCGGAACCTGACTTTCCAACAATTGCGACAAATTCTCCCTGCTCAATCTGAATGTTCACCTGATTGACCGCTTTGACCTGATTCTCACCTGCGCCATAAAACTTACAAAGCTGCTTGGTTTCTAATATCACACTCATGTGTTGCCTCCTTTTCATCCTACATCCAAATTGTATCAGGGCAATCTTTCATTTCACTTTCAAAAAACGAGCAGAAGTCTTACAGAATTGTAAGATTTCTGCTCACTTAAAATTTAACCAACATATGGTAATTGAATCACAAACGTGCTTCCTTTTTTCTTTTTGCCGGAGGTTACCGTAATCGTACCTGCGTGTTTTTCGATAATTTCTCTCGATAGAAAAAGTCCGATTCCTGTACCACTCTTTTCCATGACCTCCTTGGAACTTCCTCTGTAAAATCGTTGAAAAATTTTGTGATACTCATTCTGCGGAATACCAATTCCCTGATCCTCAATTTCCATTCTTACAAGATCGTTTCTTTTTTGTAATCGGATAAATATTTTTGAACCACCCGGACTGTACTTGACCGCATTATCTAAAACGTTGATCACAGCTTCACCAAGCCATCTTTTATCCTGCATAACCATGCATGTTTCCAGCTCTTTTGCATAGTCAAAAACGAATTCAATTTCTTTCTCATCCGCTTTTGGATAAGTACAGTTCACAGCAGATATGACAGTATCCATAAGCGGAAGTTTTTTCTTATTCATCTGAATCAGTCCAGTTTCCATCTTGGATATTTCAAGAAGCGACTGCAATAATGTCTCCAATCCATCCAGAGCACTCCGACAACGGATACGAAACTCCTCCTGTTCTGTGGCACTTAAGTCATTCTGCATCAGCACACTAAAACATGTATCCAAAGCTGCAACCGGTGTCTTTAACTGGTGAGAGATATCAGAAACCATTTCTTTTGTGCTCTCTTTTTCTTCCCGTGCTTCTTCCTTTAGCAGCTGAATATGATGTCCGATTGCTTCAAGCTGGTCATTCAATTTTTCCAGTTCAGCATGATTTTCCGTTTTCAGTAAATCATCAAATTTATTTTCACGGAATCTGATCAGAATTTCTTCCAACTGGTCTAAAATTTTCTGATGACACACATCTTCTTTTTTCTTCCAATAAAGTAAAAAAGTCAAAAGAAGCATGCATATCACAGTGCTTACAGCACCGGTCACCATAATGTGATGCCGGAATTGCAAATAAAATGCATTCCCTTTATTCCCCCAGTATCCATATTGCTCCAATAATTGCCTTCCTTGTTCGTTGGTTTCAATATCCTTATCCTTAAGCAATTCCGAAACAGCATCCAGCCCGGAAAATTCTTCCTTTGCAGCAATCTCTGTCATAAGATTCATTTTATATTTATAATCTTCATAAAACACATATGTGGTAAAGCAATTTAATATTGCAAACAATACTATGACAGGCAATACCAAGGAGAGCGCTACTGTGATCTTCTTGCGATACCTCTTTGTCACTGCCTTACCTCCTGATTCCATATATACCCAAGACCTCTGATATTCTTTATATAGACCGGTGCAGCCGGATTGTCTTCGATTTTCTCACGGAGTCTTCTGACATTAACAGCGATTGTATTTTCATCCACAAAATCCCCTTCCAGATCAAACACATTTTCCAATATTTGTGTTTTTGAAAGAATCTGTTTCGGATTCTGAAGAAAAAGAGTCAGCATTTTCAACTCCGTTTTCGTCAGACTGATTTCACGACTCTTTATCAGGACTTTCATTTCTCCTGCGATAAATACGATATCTCCGGAAATCATCTTTCCGGCTTCCGTTTTCTCCTGTCTGCGGCGGAAATGTGCTTCTATTTTCAAAAGAAGTACCGAAAGACTAAACGGCTTTGTAATATAATCATCTGCCCCTGCTTCATATCCCATAACCTGATCCATCTCCTGATCTAGTGCTGTGAGGCAAATAATGTATATATTATGATTGCATCTCATCCACCTTACAAATTCCAGTCCATTCCCATCCGGAAGATTCACATCACAAATGGTAACATCCACATTATGATCACTTACAATTCTTTTCGCTTTTTCCACTGATTCTGCTGAAAAAACCTCATATCCGGATTTTTTCAGTGAGAATGTAATTCCACGATTTAAATTTTCATCATCTTCAACCACGAGTATACCTGGCATAGCATCTGCACCTCTCTTTATTAACTATTCATCTTAAAATGCTTCAATGCCTCCACAATTGCACTCTCTTTATCTTCTGGACACTGCGGTTGTCTGCTATCTTCATTTTTAGGTAAATTAGGACTTGGAACAAGTTCCAAGTCTGTCGCGGCAGTCGTCGAATTGCCCTGCAAGCAGTCCATTCTCCTTGTTGCAACGCGCAAATTCTTTGCAACCTCAATTCCGCATTTTCTCTTCACCTGTGAGATGCCTTAGTCTCTGCAGATGTTATATCCACATCATCAAGTTCAATTGTTGACATTAATATAATCATCCGGCTTTTGTTTCAGTTGGGACAAAAGAACAACTGTCTCCACATGCCATGAGTTGCCAATAAAGATGCACAACCCCTGGCTTTCCGTTAAGCCTTGGATTTAAAAAGATGCAGAATGCTCCCTTTCGGAGCCTGCTAAACGGCATACTTTATCGTCCTGCATGCCAATGTGTTTCATTAACACATAGAAAAAGATAAGATGTGTACTTTTGACAAGCCATTGAATGGCTCTAAGTGATTTGATATTCTGCTCTCTTCCTATGGTCTATCCTCAACATGGATATTCTACCATAGTTTTGTCTGTTTCGGAAATATAATTCCGTATAAAATGGGCAGAAGAAAACCTCCAAATCTTCTCTGACTTGGAGGCTTGATTCCGACCATTTACTCTTTGAAAAATTTCAATATCTTTGCTTTGCTGTCAACCAGCATATGGAACACTCGAAGTATGTAAACCGTTTTCTCCGGCTCATCAATCAGAAAGTATATTTTATAGTTTTTATAATAAGTCTTTCTGATGCCGAGTTTTGCCAGTTCCTCATCTTCGTCAAATTCATGGCTTTGCGGAAATATACTAAGGTTATTTATTGTCTTTCTAAATCCTCTTGCCATATTAATTGCTGTTTCCGGCGACTTTAAATCAAACGCAATATAATCTGTCTGATCTTGAATGTCATCTTCAGCCATCGGCAAAGTAATCACTTTGTAATTATGCATGAGAGTATCTCTTCTCCAGTTCATCGAAGAATTCGTTACAGTCACGACCTTTGCCTGCAGCAATGTCCTGATAGCTCTCAAGCACCATTTTCCGAACCTGCATCTGATTCTCATCCAGTTCTTTTTGATACTCTAACATCTGTTGTGTCGGACTCATACAAATCACCTCTTTCTTTATTGTATATCTTTAACCTTAGTATACTCAAAAATCCTTGTTAATACAAGAATTTAATGTTCAAAAATTTCTTTCCAATCATGAATTTCTTTTATCTCTATAATCTCATCCGTTGGAACATTATAACTATCCGCAAGTCTTACCATCGGATTTGAAACATAAAAATCTGATGCAGTTTTTTTATATCCCATATAGCACAACAGATATTGCATGATTTTCTGTGTCTTCTCTTGGGATGTCATATTGGGATTACTCCCATCAAAAACCACATCTTCTATTTTAGTTTCAACAGTTGCTAAATAACATGTCTTCTTCTCAAAATATTCTTGCCGAATATCTCGTCTGTCTAAGGACACCATAATATCAGAAAAAATCTCTGGCATTCCTGTCAATCCTGTATAACTATTATCCATCCATTCGGGAAAGAAAAATCCATTTACACAAGAGTCATTTACTCTATCCAACCTGTTTCGAAGTCTTGCTTCCATTGGTTTATCAAAGATTTTTCTACTTCCCTTATAATATACTGCAATTCCATCCACGCGTTTAAACAAAATATCATGCTTTTTACACAATTGTGTCATTGGGTTATCTGACAGTAGTACTTCTTCAAGATTATCGATTTTGAACTCTCCCAATCTTTGTTCGGTGAGCCTTGTTGTAACATGATAAAACACTACTTCATTGAGAACAAATTCGTCTTTAGTTAAGTTAAAGTAATCATAAAATATGCCCGTATCAATCTCCCAATAATGCTTGCACACATAATCTGGCATGGTTCTCGCCCAAAAAACTTCAAGAGCTTCTTTTCTTATTCCCAATATGTTTCCTAACGATTTACATATTGTTTCTTCACTTCTTGTGTCTAACATCTGTATCCTTCTGCTATTCATATTCTAAAAACACCTCTATCTTTGACGGCTCAGCTATCTTTCCTGGCAATAAAGAACCAAATTCACAAGCCTTACATAAACAGGCTGCTAAAAACCAGTCGATTATCTTCATATTTTGATAGACTCTTTCAGGTATCTTATTCATCAGGTAGTCGCTGTGCGTGTAACCGCTATATTCCAGAATTTCTTCATAATTATAATATGCTCTTTCATAGTTACACACACAATAGGCTTCTACTTCCGACATATTTACCGCAAATTGTAATATATATGTCTTTTTTTCCTGCTCTCTCCATTTATAAGATAGTGCATAAGGTAATTTGCGATTTGTCTTTACTTTTATTTTTCCTAATAGCTGATCTAAGGTTTCAAGGATTTCCGGATTCAAGTGAATGACAGAATATCTCTCCATATCTTCTTTCGTTCCAGATACAAAAAATTCTAGTGTTCCGCCCAATTCATACAACTTGCGTCCAACAAAATCCATTTTCTCTCTTATATCGCAGCGTTCGAAGACTCCGCATCGAATTTCTTTATTCTCAATACAAAACAAGCAAGAATCGTCACTAGTTGTAATTACATAATCCTGTCCGTCAACAATTAAGCGTTTCCCTTGCACATCGAATACAACCTGATTTTCATATAAAAATCTCTTTAACACCGTATCTTCAGTAAGCACTCCTACTAAATCCAGCAATCCTTTCGTTTTGACATCCTCTAGTCCTTCTTCTGTCAATACGGTCATATGCCTACATACTATATCTACATTTGCACAGTCAAAATTCGTTAAGTTAATACCGAACTCGACTATAAAATTCTCAACCGTAATATCAGCCGGATTATCAAAACTGCTTATATATTCTATAACCTTGTCCTTCTCTAAACGAAAGTAGTCTACCAGTTTTTGTATATTATCCTCTATCGAATCATCAAAGAAATTAAAAATTATCTTCTCACTCACTTTTGTTCCTTCTTTCACATATTCATAAAACAATTATAATTCCACAATCGCCCATTTACAACTTTCTTTCGTATACACCAGCTTCACGGTTTCCATTCTTCCGCCCAGGTTTATTCTGCATAAATGCTCTACCGTCTGGATGCCGGAGTAGCTCTTTTCCTCCGAAGTCAGTAACTGTATTTCCCGTATAGTATGCAGCATCCCTTCTTCGTCCATGACTTTGATTATCTTTGGTATGGTTTTTCCCTTGCTCGTAAACCAACACTCACAGGCAATCTCCCGCTGGATGCCACGCAGGGTGCCGTTGTCAGTGTGGTCCGCTATATCTCCCAACCGGAATCCCATTTACATCTCCTTCTCGTTTTTATAATCCACTGTCCTTTTTTCTCTGGAAATGCCACCATTCATGTGGTCTACTCCCGTCTGTTTCAAAAATGCGGCCCTCTGGATTGCATCCATGCCATATTTCTCCCGGATGCTGTCTACCGCCCTGTCTAGCTTTTCCAGTTTCTCATAGTCTGTATCGTCAAAAAGGGAAAGCTGTCTGCTGCCACTATTTCGTGATACCCTGCTGGTGTGTATCCCTAAATGCCGTATTGCTCTGCCGTCCCACAATTCGTCAAATAACCGGCAGGCGGCATCGTGTATTTCTTTTGTGATATTGGTTGCCGACTGCAGCACCATCTGGTGGGATGCATAAGTCAAATCATGGAAGCGGATGCTGATTGCAACCACTTCAATTCTTACATCATCTTTCCGCAGTCTCTTTCCAACGGTTTCAGCCAAAGAAAGCAATACCATTTTTGCGGTACTGGCATCTGTGACATCAAAGGATATGGTGGTTGAATTTCCGTATCCTTTATTATCCGCTGGCACCGGCTCTACAACAGATACATCCCTGCCGTTTGCAAAATCCAAGATTACCTCTCCATGCTTTTTTAACACACTTTTTAATGTATTAACATCGGTCTTTGCCAATTCTCCGATGGTTCGTATACCAAGTGAATTCAGTTTTCTTTCTGAAGCACCGCCTGCAAAGAACAAATCCCGGACCGGCAGTGGCCACATCTTCTTTTCGATTTCCTCCGGGAACAGGGTATGCACCAGATTCGGTTTCTTGAAATCACTCGCCATTTTCGCCAGCAGTTTGTTGCTTGACACTCCCACATTCACCGTAAATCCAAGCGTCTGGCATATCTCATCTTTCATGGTATTGGCAGCAATCACAGGGTTTCCAAATAAGCTCTCTGTGCCTGTCATATCCACGAATGCTTCGTCTATGCTGTACTGTTCCACCTGTCCGGAATACTTCCTTAAAATCGCCATAAACGCCTTCGAGCTTTTTTCGTACAATTCGTAGTTTGGCGGCACCAGCACCAGTCCCGGACATTTCCGCACAGCATCTACCACCGGCTCTCCTGTCTTTATATGATACTTCTTAGCCGGAATGGATTTTGCAAGGATGATACCGTGTCTCTTTGAGATATCGCCTCCTACCGCAGATGGAATGGTCCGCAGGTCAAGTTTTCCGCCGAGGTGCCTGATTCTGTACACAGCTTCCCACGATAAAAATGCACTGTTTACATCTATATGAAAAATAACCCTGCCACTCATATCCTGCCTGCTCCTTTCCGCTCTATTTTGCTCTATTCTGCTTTTCGTCAGAGAGATAAACAGACAAAAGTTCTCACACTCTTGCCTGTTTCTTTTCTGTGTATCCTATTTCTTGTTTTTAAATTATACCAGAACATTTGTTTTGCGTAAATACTTTTTAGAACATCTGTTCTTCCATCTTCTGACAATCATTTTTCTCAATTGTCCTTTTTTCTGCTGCACTTACGCCAACAATAAAACGCCCGGCTCTCCAGGCATTTTATTCTTACCGTAAATCCGTAGGATTGATTTTACAGGCAGGAACCACCTTTCCTTATTCAGTTGTCATCCCTGCCTGAAATTCAGTCATATCTGATTTCCTGTTCCATGACAATTCCCGACTGGAACTGTATCAGCAGCTTGTCCGCTGACACCACTTTGATGTTTGCTATCAGTCTTCGTACAAGGTCATTATCAAATTCCGGCATCTGGTAGGTCTGCTGTTTTAAGAAGCTGTCCATATCCTTTAACCGCTGGTCATAGCTCTCTGCCAGTTTTTTCTTTCTTCTGGCTTCTAGCTGTTCCTCTTTTAAGGTGCTGATTTCCTCTGCGATTCTGCGGTACCTCTCATCGAATTCGTCTGTGTAAGAACTGATGGCGGCATTCTCTGCAATCAGCGACACCATCTCTTCCTGCTTCGCCTTGATTTTCCCATCGTATTCGTCCGGTTCCTGTTCCATTCCGTAGCTTCCGATTACCCGTATGACATTCTGCCTGAGTGCGGATGCGAAGTTTCCGTCATTGCGGGTAATCCGGTGGATAGCCTCCATGACCGCCCTATTTAATATTCCTTCTTCCAGTGTGACGGAATCCTTACAGTATTTGGTGCCGTTTGTCAGGCGGTTGCTGCATCGCCAGACGATCTTTTTCTTGCCGTTTCTTGCCCAGGTGACTCTCCGGTATTCCTGTCCGCATTCCCCGCAGAGCAGGATTCCTGTCAGGGCATACTCCGAGGAATATTTACTCTTCGAAGAATGCTTGCCATTCTTTTTCTTCTCTCTTGTGACTGCTGACTTATTAACGGAAGCCCGCCTTGCCAGTTCTTCCTGTACTCTGTAAAAAAGGTCTTTCGGTATGATTGCCTCATGGTCATCCTCCACATAATACTGCGGCACGATTCCTTTATTCATGACCTTTTTCTTGGTCATAAAATCCACCGTATAGGTCTTCTGCAGCAGGGCATCTCCCATGTATTTCTCATTCCGGAGCATCTTTAGCACAACCGTATCATGCCATCTTTCCAGTCCGGTTGCCGTTTTAATCTTCTGTTCTTCCAGATATTTTGCTATCTTTCCTGTACTGTATCCCTCCAGATAAAGCCGGAAAACCAGCCGGACGATTTCTGCCTCTTTGGGGACTATGACCAGGTCTCCGTTTTCATTCTTGGTGTATCCCATGAATTTGTTATGGTTGACAATGACCTTTCCCTTTTCAAATTTCCTTACCACGCCCCATCTGGTGTTCTCGCTGATGTTCCGGCTTTCCTCCTGTGCCAGACTGCTTAAAATGGTAATCAGGATTTCCCCTGTTCCGTCCAGTGTGTTGACGCCCTCTTTTTCAAAGATCACCGCCACGTTCTTTTCTTTCAGCTTGCGGATGGTCAGCAGTGAGTCTACGGTGTTTCTGGCGAAACGGCTGACAGATTTCGTCAGTATCATGTCGATTTTACCGCCTTCTGCATCTTTAATCATGGCCTTGAAATCGTCACGCTTCTTGGTGTTGGTGGCACTCTTTCCGTCATCGGCATAGATGCCCGCCAGTTTCCAGTTCTCTGTTTCCTGTATCTTTCTGGTGTAGTATTCCACCTGTGCCTCATAGCTGCTTTCCTGCTCCTCAAGCTCCGTGCTGACCCGGCAGTAGGCCGCTACCCGCAGTTTCTTCTCTGACAGCTTAATGCTTCTGTCATACTGGGGTTTTGCCGGAATCATGGATACTTTCTTTTGGACTGCTGTAGCCGGCATATTCTCCTCCTTCCCGGATACGGATGGCAGGGATTTTATTCCTCTCCGTATCCAATCTTTATACTGTTGTTATTGTGAAAAATGATTTTGACTGAGTTGTCCTTGTACACTAAAATCTGTTTTATCAGCTTCCGGTACAGTTCCTCATCAAATTCTGTGATTTCTTCCCTGCCGGCAAGTGTTTCTTTCATCTCCTCTGATCGGATGTCCTCATCCCTTACCTCAAGGGTTTTGTAGCGTTCCACCGCCCGTTCAAAAAGCAGTGCTGTCAGTTTCTCCGTACCGGTTTCTCCGGTGCAGGGCTGCCCGGTATCCATATCCGTATCTGTACCCTCTTCTAAAGCTGCTTTTCTTATGTTCTCCAGCCGTGTCTCAAGTCTCCGGTATGCTGGGCTGATCTGCTGCGGCTTTTCCTGGTACTTCTCCGTCAACTCCGGGTTCTGTATCAGGCTGTTGATGGCATGAATGCACACCTCTTCCACCTGCCTGTCCGAGATAAAGCCGCCTTTGCAGGTTACTCTATTCTGATACACATAGTTCTTGCACTTCCACTTCGGAATCTCGTTCTTTTTCTTTTTGTTGTGTGCCTGAATATGGCTGTAAACACTACCGCATTCCGCACATACTAAAACCCCTCCAAATAACAGCCGTTCCCTCTTTTCCGGTCTGTGCTTTCCCCGGCTTCCTTCGATTCTTACCTGCTCCCGTCTTTTCTGGACTCTGTCAAAGAGTTCCTTCTCTATAATCTGTGGATAATACTCCGTTCCCAGATAGTTATGATTCTCCAGGATTCTTCCTATGGAAGCATGGGTCCATGCCACTCTTCCATTTGCATTTTTCACGCCCAGCCCCTTCAGACTCTTCGCAATCTGCCATGCGGATATGCCGCTGTCATAATCCCTGAAAATCTGTTCCACCAGTTTTCTGTGTTCCTCATAAACCTCGATTTTTCCGTTTATGACCTTATACCCGATTGGTGTATGCCACTGCATCCGCATCTCCTCCTTCCTCTTCCGTCAGGCTCAGCCCGTTATGCAGGCAGAAGGTGATTTCGTGGGTTAGGGATATCCGAATCTCCTTAACTGTAAGGTCAAACAATTCCTCGTTGAATTCCCTTTGGTATCCTTCCTTTTTCAGAAGCCCTATGAGCTGCTCGGTCCCTACAATCTCCTTTGTCCGTTTCTGCTTTCTTGCAAGGAGCGTTTTCTTTCTCCTGCATTCTGTCAGCCGGTGTGCCAGCAGATTGTTCTTTTCCATAAAAAGAGCAGAGTCCATATATCCCTTCATCATGACTTGATTCAGGATTCGGCTCTGCTCGCTCAAACTATTTATTTCTCTATCCAGTTGTTCCATTTCTTCGGTATCCGGCTGGTTTGCTGCCAGCCCGGTCAGTGCTTTCAGCAGGGGTTCTAACACCGTCCCCTGATTGGTGTACAGCTTGTTCCACATGGTGATAAATGCCTGCTGCAGCATATCCTCCCGGATTGCCTTCATCTGGCAGCTCTCCTTATCCTCCACATGACGGTGGCAGGTCCAGATAATCTTTTCATAAGGCTTTCCGATGTATATCTTCTGTCTACGGAAATGGCTTCCGCATTCCCCGCAGATGATTCTGCTGCTGAATAAGTATCTGTTTTGGCACTTCTCTCCTCCCATATGAAGGGTCCTGCTCCGGTACTCCATGATGCTTCTTACCGCCTCCGCTTCTTCGTGGGTGACAATCGCCGGATGGGCATCCCTTGTCAGATACATTGGCATCTGCCCAGTATTTCCCCTTCGGACAAACGGGAACTGCTTTTCTGTGTATGTCCTCTGCCGCAGGGCATCTCCCTCATACACCGGATTCTTCAGGATTTCCTTAATCACGCTGTCCTGCCACTGCTCGCTCTCACGTATGGTCGGGATATTCTGCTCATTCAGCATTTTACTGATGAGGTATGTTCCGGTACCGTTTAGATAGGATTCAAAAATGAGCCTTACCACTTCCGCTTCTTTTTCTTCGATCATCAGGTTCCCATCCTCATCCTTCCGGTATCCGTATGCCGGTGTGCCGACAATAAAGGTCCCTTTCTCAAACCGGCTGATAACCGCCCAGCGGTTGTTTCCTGAAAAATCTTCGGATTCTCCCTGCGCCACGGATGCCATGATGGTGAGCAGAAGCTCGCTCTTTTCTTCCAGTGTGTTGATATTCTCTTTTTCAAAGGTAATCCCCACACCGATGGCTTTCAGCTTTCGTATGGTCTGGATGCAATCCACCGTGTTCCTTGCAAACCTTGTGATGGATTTGGTCAGAATCAGGTCGATATCGCCGTCTTCACAGGCAGCTATCATTTCATTAAAATCGTATCTGCCTTTCGCCTTGGTTCCCGTGATCCCTTCGTCTGCATATACCCCGGCAAATTCCCATAAGGGATTGCTCTGTATCTTTTCCGTGTAATACCCCACCTGTGCGGCATAGGAATCTGCCTGTGCCATACTGGCCGTACTCACTCTGGCATATCCGCATACCCGGATTCTCGGTTTCATCTGTGTATGTAGACTCTCGGAAACTGACGGAATGACCGTTATCTTTTTTGCCATATCTGTCTCTCCTTTCCTTATTTTTCAAGGGTTTTTGCCCTTGTCAGCTACATACACTACCACACTAACCAAAATATATCTAGCATTATTACAGATATACTTTGGCAAGTTCCGGAGAAAAGGTTTCAATGTTCAAAACATTAATTTTTTCTCTTTCTTCCTCGCTTATCAGACCGCTTTCCTGCATCTTTGAAAGCAGATGTGAAGCAATCTTATACATGACCTCATTGGCTCCCTGCTGCATATTCCCCATACCGCCATACTCCTTCCTCAATCCCTCTGATAGCTTCCTGCTGTATTTACCGCCATTGCAAAAAGCACCAGTGTTCCAATCACAACTACGGTTGCTGCAATCCCTATTCCAACTAATACCCGCATCTTCCATTCCTCCATTTCACGAATACTAATCTTAAAATCTCAGCTACAAACACTTTTCCTACATGATGGCACATTCTGCCATTGTTACTGCCTCATCCTCTGCCGCAAAGAAAGCATCTGCCACATCGCGGTCTACCATGATGACTTCTCCGGCCTCTGCCTCGCCCATCTGAATGGGAGCCAACTTCGCCACAATCTCTCCGCAGAGCTTCTGATCCGGACAGTTATTGATAAAACCGCCAAAGGTATCCAGAATCAGTCTGTCGCACATATCTGTGACAATCATCTTTTCTGCATCCATGAAATGGCTTCCTAAAAAGTTTGCCAGATTCTCCGGCGTTGTGGAAATCATGTACTCTTTTCTTGCTCCACTACCACTCGGATAGAGAAATGCATAGCCAACCTGCTCCGTATCCAAGACCTTCTCTACCTGTTTCATATCTTCTTTCTTCATATCCATATCCGTCCTTTCCCTGCCACATTTGCGGCATCTTTCATTTTTCATATTCATCTGTGCTTAATCCCACAAGAATACGGTGGAAGCCATAACCTCCACCGCATGAATTCTGTTATTAAGCCTTACTTCCTTTTGTCCTTCATCTCATTTATTATGAAATGACTGCTCCTATTCGACACTACTCCCCGGAGCCGGATGTGCCGCAAAAACAGAGGAGCATGAAAAGAATTTCCTGCGTTCTCTCTGTCCCGGTACACCCTTAGGCAACAATCTGGACTGTCTGCTGGCATCTGCCTTACGGCAGACAGACATCACTGGCATCTCACCTCCATCACTGCGTGCTGGCTATCTCAAGGAGTATCATTATAGGCTCATTCCCGTCTTCGCACCCACCCGCCACGGATGGGCTGTTCCCCGGCTTTCCCGCTCGAATCCTTAGATGCGATCTTTTTCACGACATACACGGCAGCGGATGCTGACAGTCAGAACTGTCAGCCCTTTCTTGCCCTGTTGCCGCAGGACTGTCATTGCGCCCCGGTAACGGCTCTTGGAATGGCTAATGTATCCAGATTGTTGGATATGGCTGGCAGCTCACTCGTGATATGCCGCTGCTCTCGGTTTAAGTTTCCTTCTGGAAGCTCCTCTCCGGCGTTTGTCAATGTACCATGAGAGGCGTTCCCGAAAGAGACCATCTGTTCGAAAATAATTCCTCTCATAAGGTACTCACACAAAAACGCATTTTGACCACCCTAAAAATTAAAAAAAAAATATTTTTTTCTTTTCTGCTGTATTTTTTTCTGCCATTTATTGTATAATAAGATTAGAATTGATTCAGAATTTTACTATGAAAGGAGTTTTGACCATGCAGACATTGATTAAACCTTCTGCTGCAATCCGGCAGAATTATTCAGAAATAGCCAATCTTTGCAAACAGACCGGTGAGCCGGTATTCCTGACCAAAAATGGGGAAGGCGATCTGGTGGTTATGGATATCACAGCGTATGACCAGAGAGAAAAACAGCTTGAACTTCGTGAAAAGCTGATTGAAGTCGAGGAACAGCGGCGTGCCGGTATTGCGGATATTCCTGCGCGTACCGTCAGCGAAAACTTACGCAGCCGTTTAAAGGAGAAAGCTGCCCATGTATAAAGTAGATGTTTCCCCTGCGGCTAACGCCGTACTTGAAGACTATATTGACCGCTGTCATGCGGACAACGGACTGGAATGTGCCATGCGCCTGCTGGATTCCTATGATGAGAAAATCTCTTATCTGGAAAACCAGCCGCTCATCGGCTGTGCCAGACTGAAATATATTCCTGCCAGATACCGTGTCCTGAATTTCTGGCCGCATCTCTGGTTCGTTTTCCAGATAAAGGAAGAAGAAAACTGTGTAAAAATTGATTATATTATTGATGACAGGCAGAACTATGGTTCTTTCCTGCATTAAACGGGGAGCCTCCAATCTGTGAGGCTCC
This sequence comes from Lachnospiraceae bacterium GAM79, assembly GCA_003584705.1. Taxonomy (GTDB): domain Bacteria; phylum Bacillota; class Clostridia; order Lachnospirales; family Lachnospiraceae; genus Acetatifactor; species Acetatifactor acetigignens. The sequence continues at coordinate 72,607 of AP018536.1, read as the reverse complement.
CCATTTTGTACCATAAAATGATTTGTAAACATAACACACTTAGCACATTGGGAAATAATTTCCGCTTAGAAAAAACGACGCAAAACTGCTACACCACTCTGTATGGATTTCCACACTGCATTCTGATTTGTTCCCTGTCTGTCGGCAATCTCCCTCGTAGTCATCCCTTCAAAAAAATAAAGATGCAGGCGCTCTCTTTGGATTTCCGAAAGTGTCTGCATCGCTTTTTGTAAGGTTTCTATTTCCATCTGCCGGATGACCATATCTTCCAATGACTCCGGGGATTCCATTAGTAAGTCCTCCGTATCGCCTTCCGTATATCCTTCTGCGGTTCTGTTCCTCAAATCCCGCATCTGCTCTGCATGCGCTTCTTTTCTGAAAGTGTTCGCCAGTATCTCATAAACCTCCGGGGTGACATAGGTATATTCTTCCTCTCCTACAGCTTCTTTGTAATAGTCCTGTATTCGGATTTTTCTCCATTCTGACATAAAAATGTCCTCCATTTCGTGATTTTTCTTGAAATGAAGGACATCTGGTGGACTCTTGTTATGAAGTTCTGCTACGTCTTTAACAGCAGAAAGGGTAAAAAATAAGCGTGCAGTCATTACCCTTTCCGATAAAACTGCACGCCAAGTAGCGGTCTGTGTACTTCCTATTCTTTTATTTTTTGCCTTTTCCGAAAAATAAGCAGAATTTATCCATAACTTCCTTCCCACCAACAGACTGTTTCTCCCCTCGTAATGTCTTATCTGCTTCAGGAAGTGTATTCAAGGAATCTTTTTTCAGCTATACATAAAAAATGCAGCCAAGCCATGAATCATTCCCATGTCTATGACTGCATTCTCACTTCGCACTTTATAAATGACTTATTTATTGCGAAATTCTTTGACCCCGGCAGGCTGTTTCGGCTGATGATAAATATACATACACCTGCTGTCTGCCGCCATCTTTACTGATTTACTTGCAACTTTCTCTAAAACTTTTGCTACTGCATTACTTGCTTTCTTTGTCATAAAATGACACCTCCCTCTTTGATCTGATAGGTGTAAGTATAGTATATTTTTGCATTCTACATTATTGTATGTTGAAAATACGACACAACTCGTCATTTTCCCCGTCAGAGCCATACATTACCACTGACACCCGGAACTCGTTCCCTGTTCCTTCAGCAGTCATCTCGCCGTGATAACAGGATACTGCCTGTTCTACGGATGACAGCCCGATGCCGTGATCCAGCGTGTCCTTCTTTGTGGTAAGATATCTGCCGGAACTGTCTTTTCTATGTGTTGCATGATAACTGTTGCGTATGCATATCTGAAGCATTTCCTTTACATAGGATATATCCAGCTTTATGTACCGCTGTCCTTCCGGTACGCCTCGGCATGCCTCCAGAGCATTGTCCAGCAGATTCCCCAAAATAACTGCAAGGTGTCCGCTTTGGAATGGCAGGGACACAGGAATGAATACATTGGCTTCAAACATAATCCCTTCTTTTTCGGCAAGGTCATGTTTATAGTTGACCAGCGAATCCACCACAATGTTACCGCTGCGGGAAACTTCCGAAGTTCTGTTGCTGATTCCGTCATTCAGCATTTCCTGTATAAGCATCTCCGCTTCCTTCTTTTCACCTGTCTGCACTGCACCCAGAAGGCAGGAAAGATAATTCTTCATGTCATGACGGAGACGCCTTATTTCAAGATAAAGACTTTCCCGTTCCTCTGCCTGCCGGCTACATAGTTCAAGCTGTTGTCCGTAGAGGCGGTTCTGCTCCCTGACCATTGCATCCCGGCTCATCCAGTCATATATCTCAAAAACCACGTAATTGACAAGGAGAAGCATGAGACTGGCAAAAACAGAAAATTTGGAGAATTCATCATATACTGCTGCAATGATAAATATGTTGTGCATGATATATATGCTGCTTGCCGGAACCAGCAGGATGACAAGAAAATACCTGAGGGAAATCTCAGGACTGTTTTTGACTTTCATATAGTGGCTGATCAGGACGGAAAGCAGAAGCATGCAGAGCTTGGAGATGACATTGCCGGCATCTGAAAGGGTAGCGTTTTGCGCTCCGGCTACCGTCAGTACCATTGCACACAGAACCTCAACCAGCATCCATACAGAACAGATCAGTATGGTAAACATACACCTCAGCTTTATGCTTTTTCTGGCAGTAACAGTACTAATCAGAAATACCAGAATGATATTTCCTGTAATCAATACTAATGGCGACACGTGAAAGACCTTATTTGTAAGAAACAGAAAAATATTATTATTCATCTTTTATACTTTATACAATATCAAAATTATTTTATTAATAAATGTTTTTCAAATGTTGTTTCTCCTCTTACTACAGATAGCATACTTAATATCACTCCTGTACTTCCCGTCAAAAAAGAAAGATCTTCCGTTACATTTTTTAATATCCCTTCTTCCGAAGATACAAAGTCAATATTTTGAAAACCAAATCTATTTTTTTCACTAAAGAAATTATTTAATATATCCACCAATTCTAGTACACGCTTTTGTATTACATCGGACTTAACCTCCTGGTTAATAACGTTCAAAACAACTAACATTCCTGCATATCCATGACATATTGTCGGCGAATCAAACAAATACTCCTCGCACGGAATTTTTGATAAAAATATAACCGCATCTTCAATTTCTCTTTTCAACCTATAATCCGGAAAAGCTTGCTCGTAAAGTTGTAATGAACGTAAAATTCCTATTGAACCATAACACCAACTCATTCGTCTTGATAAATCATCTATTTCTCTTTTTTTAAATTTTTCATATGATAGCATTCCTGGCCAATATGGAATATTATTCTCGACTACTTTATACTCAAGAATATATTTGTGAGCTAATATTTCGATTGCACTTTTTTGCCCTGATACACAAATTCCCTTTTGTAATGCCATTATTAAAATAGCCAATATACCTGATACACCATGTGACAAACTAAAATTAATCGCCCCTGATGCATATAGTATTCTATCCTCTTCACTTGGTAAATTGTAATTCTTAATATACCATGCAGGATATTCACCTTTTCTATTAGTAACATCAACCAAATATTGAACCAATAGTTTTGCCATATCCTTTGCTTGATCATGCGGACAATCTAGTAAGTAACGAATAACTCCTGATGCACCATTAATACAGTCATAATCAGGACATTTCATCTCCTTCATATGTTCATACAACATATGAACATATGAAGGGATTGTATTTATAAAAGCAGTTCGTAATTTATATACTAATTTTTGATAATTTCCCGTAGAACTATTTAAAATATCTGCTATAAAGCATATTTCTGCCAACCCATTGAAAAAACCCATTCTTGCAAAAAAAGAATTCCCATTGCCTTTACTTTTTTCTTGAATATTGTTCCATTTCAAATATATTATCTTATCCCATTTTTTAGTATTTTCTAAATTATTATAAAGCTCTGCCAAAAGCAATATTGAATGTAGGCTATCAGACACAGTATCATATGCTAGATACTTTTCTACACCATTTAAATAGAACTCTATTATTGATTTTAAGTTTTTTTCATTTTCCATAACTTCTTTAGTTCCTATCATTTATTTTACCTCTCTTTTATCTAATTTTTTTCAGGGTTTAACCCATATTTCTCTAGTTCGTCACTTAACTCTTGATAAATCCCTTGCAAAACAATTTCTCCATCTTTAAATACACATATTTTTTTCCCAATTAAATTTAAATTTGCAAGATGATGAATTGAAATAATACATATTTTATTTTGAGTTTTTTCTTCTATCATTTCCATAATTCGCTTTGAAGATATTGGATCTAATGCTGCATTGGGTTCGTCGAACATTACTATATCTGCTGGCCTTAAAAATGTCCTACAAAGAGCAATTTTAAGCCACTGCCCTCCTGATAGTTGAGTTCCATTTTGAAACCAATATCCTAACTGCTGATTGTTATTAGCAGTTAATGAACTATCAAGTGCAACATCAAACATAACTTTTTGAATTTTATCATTAGAAATTTCTTCATTAAGTACACCCATCCTAATGTTTTCGTCAATTGTCATTTCATACCGTGTAAAATCTTGTAATAAGATACTAACCTTGCTTCGATAATTTTCTATATCCAAATCTTTAAAATCGATATCATTAACCAAAATTTTTCCAGTGTAATTCATATAATATCCTGATAACAATTTCAAAAATGTACTTTTACCCGAACCATTTTCTCCAACCACTAAACACAGTTCACCCTTTTTCAAAACAAAATTAACATTTCTAATACTATCATTTTTTTTATAAGAATATCGAAACGAAACAGACTGTAATTCAATTTTCTCAATTTCGTCAATTTTAATCGTTCCGGTGGAACTATTTATCACACTTCTATAATCAAGGAAGTCGAATAATTGTTGAATATAATATGCTTGTTTTAACATTGCTACTATCTTTGTACAAATTGATTGGATTCCACTTTTTATATTACTTATACCTTTTATATATGCCAATGCATCTCCAATTAATCTTTTTCCATTGTATACATCTGCCATCGAACCTAAGAATGTACCACCAATCACAGCTTGTTCGATCAAATTCATACTTATATCCATTTTTATTATCTCCTTTTGTATATCCTTATCTTGTTCAAAAAAAAGATAATATAATTTTTTAAATTCTGAAATCAAAAACGAATGGCTACCAAATAGTTTAATCTCCTTAAATGCTATATCATTTGTCAACAAATATTGATAATACCATTGTTTTCTTGAATCATTTGTTCTTTCTTTGATAATAAAGTATTGTTTTTCACTTAATCTAAGTGTTTTAATAGAATGTATAATAATTAGAAATATAAGTACTAACAGGATGAAATATTCCTTTAAATGTATCAATATATATGCATTGCTAAAAATCAGAACAAATGACTGAAATATTCCTAATACTAACATATAAAAAGCATATGCCTTTCCACTTGTTTGTTCATTAGCACGACTGATTAAATCATTTATTTCTGGTGTTTCGAAATCACCTAACTCTAATTCTTTAGTTTTCTTTAAAACGTTTTCAATAAGTGCCAAATCAATCTTCTGATTAATAATAAACGTATTGTAACTTTGCACATAATTTAATATCGTGCTTACCATGTCCACAGCTATATATAATATGCAGAGCATGATAATTGAATACACCGCTAGTTCTTTTTTTTGTATTTGATTCATAATTAACTGTGTAGTATATACTGATACACTCGGTAATATTCCCAATATGCATGTAATTACTATAGATAATACTATTCTAAAAGGAGTAATATTTATGATAAAACCATGAAGTCTTACAAAAATCTTTACTGCCTCCGTTATTTTAAACTTACTTTTTTCCCCCATATATGAATTCACCACCTATTCTCTATTAAATTTCTTAACTTTTTCAAAAATAAATCTTTATTTACCATTTAAAATATTATGCTTTTCCATTTCATTTGTATCATGTATTCCATGATATAAAATTGCCATAATCATCCTCTCCTTTTCGGTATCTCCAAAATATCTATTACAAAACATATGAATTATACTAAATAAAATATTTCTTCTACTATTTGAAAGCTTCAAATCATCATCTTGTTTGACAATTTCTCTCCAATATTGTTCGAACATCCTTTTTCGCCAATGATATATTTGAATAAATTCGAGATTATCTTCTATAATGTTATGTCTTGTATTAATAATAATCCTCAATATCTCCTTCCTTTGTTCATGATATATTTCACGATATTTCTTTTTATCAACCATCTCACTTAAAAGGTTTTCCAAATTACCAACTGATATTTGTGTACACAAAGCTAGCGACAAAATACCCATTATCGCTTTTACAATCTTCGTATTTTTTTTATCATTTTTTTGACACTTTAATAATTGCATAACATATAAACTATCACTATAAAAAAACTTTTCAGCATAATTAATTAATTCTATACCTCCATATCTCTCAATTTCTCTTTCATATACATCTATTTTACACGAAGAAATATTTAATTCCGCATACATTTTTTGCATCCACACACTTATTAAGTCTCCGTCCATATTTTTCTCACATAAATGTATTCGTAAGCGAATATGCGGCTTTGGGTCTGCATATCGAATAAAGAAAAATAGATCAATATATTTCCTCTTTAATAATTCCTCGCACAAAAAATATATATTTTCTCCAAGAAGTCGATCCGAATTAACACTGTTGTAGTATAATTTAAGATACCACCATCCATTTTGACCTGGAAATTGATTTCTCCACTCAGCATTAAGCGGAATTGCTGCGGCATTGTCCATGTACCTTGATTTTGTATCTAATTTTATTACCTCCTTACGCTCTTTAGGAAAATCTTCTTTTATACCAGCAGTTTTAAATACAGGAAAAATAATTTCTGACACAAAAGATTCCTTTTCACTATTTCTCACCCAACAATTTTTATCAATGCTAAATGTTTCAAATAAATTAATAGGAGTTTTCTTTAACATATTATATAAAATTTGCAAATCACAGTCGTCTATGCAATTTAAATATAACCTATTATCCGCATTTCCTGCATACACTGCCTCTGGGATACAATATCTTTCTCGGTATTCTCCAAAAGCTTGCTTAAATTGTTTAAAACTTTTTTCTTTTAAATGTAAGTCTTCTATAGAAATATACCATTTTGCAGGAGACAACACTATTTTCCCATATTTTATACGTGGGAAAATTTTATATTGTGAACTCATACAAAAACTTTGTATCGCAAAAACATTACTATAATTCATGTTAGTAACCTCATATAAAAAACGAAGTGTATTACTATACAAAGACGGTACTAACATATTAGGCAGTAATATTCGAACATGCTGATTGTTTTTTAAAGAACGAACATAAAACATATTTGTCTCTTGCGATATCCCAACAAACAAATCATTTAACTCTATTTTGATTTTTTCGTCTGGTAAATTTAGAGATACCGCTAATTGCAATTTATTACCATATGTATTCTGACAAAGATTATAATACCTTCCATTAATTGGCATCTCATGTCCTTCTATTAAAAGTGTTCCCCTATCATGTGACAATGCTCTTTCTTGGTTATATAAATTCTCTAAAAACAATTTAGTTTTCTCATCCTCAAACAAATCCGTAAATCTACCTATGGCTTTACACGCTGAATCACTTCCTAAAAGTGGCGATGTTACTAATAGAAAATCACCTTTTTCGATATCCTCCTCTGATTCCCCCATTATGTAAAATGCTAATTCCATGGAATCTAAATCTTGCTCTGTCAATTCATTCTTCTTATTAAATATCCACTTTAAATCTAAATCTTCCAAATCAACCGAAAGTTCTTTATTTTTACAAATTGCCAATTTCTCTGTAATTATTTTCATTATTCTATCTGCAATATAACTTTTAGAAGCTACCAATGGATTGTTAGTTTTGGGATTGCTATACCCAGCAGGAGCACCCAAACCAATATCTGGATCTAATAGTTGTTGTACTGCTATTTCTTTGTTATATCCATATTTCTCAATAAACAAATTAGAATAAGCTCTTAATGACTCTGGATATTCACACACAAATGCTTCATTTCGAACAATTTCAATAAAATGTTCAATACTATCTGCAACGCTTCTATTTAACTCACAACGCACATACTTAGTCCTCATATCAACCTGCAGATAATGTCCAGATTTTAAGTTTTGAATCTCCCCCATCAAATCACAGCACCGTAAAAATAAGTCTGTTCCTTTCCCCATTTCAGTTTGATTATATTGTTCAATTAAATCTAAAACTCTCTGTAATTTATTTAATAAGCCATCGTCTATCTCATATTCTCTAATTATATTCACTACATAACACAATGGTTTTGTATCAACTTGTGGTGGCTGCAATTCCGATACTAAAATTGACATATTAATCAAGTTTTTCAAAAAAACAAGTAATACGCCTGAATCTAAATCGCAGTATTCTTCCTTAAATTTCAAAATCAAATCATTCATAATAAAATAATCTGTACCAAAATTATTATATATAAATTTTACTGCTTCTGTATTCTTTACAGACATCGCTTCTCCCACACAATCGACAAACTCTTCCCTTTGTACTTGTAACTTCAATCCAGGTGCGAGTAAGCGATTTCCCGCTTCATAACAATCTGAATTAAATCGAAATCTCAAATGATTCCAATATGTTGGATTATTTTCACATATTATAACTATTTTACTAAGCCACTCCATATCAACTCTAGCGCGCTTATAATATTGTGAAATACAATTTAACTCTATATCCGTTTTATCACCCAAATTACCAAACTCTACTCCTGCGAACAGACCAAAAGGAGTTGTTCTTGTTGCAGCTCTATTTAAAAATTTCCTTATACTTTGTATTAAATTCTCTGTTTTCCCATTTCCGCTTATACAATATCTTCTTAATGCTTCATACAGACTCGTAGATGCTATGGCAATTGATTCCATTAGCACATCGTTTGCATAGCATTTTCGTATAAAAGCATCATTATCCTTTTCTGAACATAATTCCTTATAAGTCTCTATAGATAATAATGGAACCCTAATAATAAACGTCTTTCCTACTTCATATGGCATCATATCAATTCCTCCTAATTTGCTTTTACTTTATTTCGTAACTCTTTTATTACTCCGACACTTGAATCAAATACTTAAAAGTTCTATTACCAAAACATAATAATCTTTTTCACATAACGTTATATATTTATTATTTTTTGTATTATATACTTTACATTTTGTTTGATATATCATATAATATATATAGAAAGGAGGTTATATAAATGAAAAATATGCGTCTTAAATTAGCGCGCGTTGAGATGAATCTTTCTCAAGAAGAACTGGCTGCCAAAGTTAATGTTACACGCCCTACTATCAACTTACTAGAAGGCGGAAAGTTTAATCCCAGTCTTCAGCTTTGTATTCGGATATGCAAAGTACTTAACAAAACATTAAACGATTTATTTTGGGAGGAGGACAACTTATGAAAACCACCATTCACTGTGATGAAAGGATCACAAATATTCGGAACACAATTTATGTTAAACTTTTTTGGGGTATAATTATATTAGATAATCTTACTAATCTACTAGATTATTTTTTTCAAACAAGCTTAAACGGTTGGGTTATTTCATTAGCGCCTTGTGCGTTAATCATTTGGATGTCAATAAAAGGAGTTCTTTTTAATGGAACCCAACATTTTCCACACTGGTGTTGGCTATTTGCACTATGCTATTCTAGTTTAAATAGTATTACCATTTTTGTTATGAGTTCCCAAATTGATACTTTTTTCTATCTTGAACTAATTAATCAAAGAATTATAGTCTCCTTAATATTTCTAACTGTTTATTTCCTTGTAACATTGTTATTTTTTTACATTTCTTATCGTATTGCTCTAAGAAAAATTAATAAACTTTCTACTGACATCTAATTATGTAAAATTAAATGATTATCAATCCCACATTCTTCTTTTAATAAAGCGATAAGGTTTCCCCTTATCGCTTTACATTGAAATTAATAATAAGAGTGCTGCTTAATGCTTATTTTCTATAACACAGTTTTAAACTTTTTAATTATCCGATTCTACGACATGCAGCTCCACAATATGAATGACATGCAGAACAAGTATCGCTTGAACATCCCACTGTACATGCATCTGTTGGGCAAATCAATTCACTGATTTTACCACAATAATCAATTGAAGCTGTTGCCATTTCCCATAAAACCTCACAAGCCTTTGATGTGATTGCTGCAGGTTCTGCAGGTTCTCCTGAACGAATATCAAGATCAAAATCACTGTAATTTCCCATATGCTACCTCCTTTTACAATCTAAAATGTATGATTTTTCAAAAAACTTAGCACTCTATTACTAATTTACAATCCTATTATTTATTATATCAGCAACAAAGCTTTTTTTCTTACCTCGTAATATTTACCTACTTTTTTGTCATTTTTCCCTTGTGTGGGGAAATATTTATGCCCTTAAATTTTTTCTTTTATATTCAATTCCCTATATAGAACTAAAATTCTTAAGAATATCCATATATTAGTATTTAGATAATCATATACGTTGTAATATTCTGCTATTGTTTTGTGTAAAATGACAATAGAAAGGAAATTATAACTATGATAGTAAATCGTATTCGTGAAATTAGGACAAGTCATGGGTTGTCACAGGAAGCTCTTGCCACAATCATTGATTCTACCCAGCAATCAATAAGCAGAATGGAGAATAATACGCAAACCATAACCGCCAAAGCACTTATAATGATGTCAGAATATTTTAATGTCTCCACAGGATATCTTCTTGGTATTTCTGATATTAAGAGAGACCTTAACGGACAGATGCGAATGAATCAGGAAATGGAGGACTGTTACGATATTGTGCTTCATTACCGCAACCTGACAGAAACAAATAAAAAGACTTTATCTTGTGTTCTAAAAAGGCTAGAGCAGGCACAATTAGAAGAAAAGGAATTATATATAAAGGACGTGGGGGACTATGCTAAAGATAGCTATATGTGATGATGATTTGAGATTTGCAGGTAGTCTTGAGACACTGGTTATGGCAGAAAACAGGAAACTTGGCATCCGCGTAGGGACCGAAGTGTTTGCTGACGGTAAAACCCTTGTGGAACATATCCGGGCAGGAGAACGCTACGGTCTTATTTTTTTAGATATTGAAATGAAACACGTTGACGGCATATCAGCGGCACGTCTCATCAGGGAGACTGACCGCAGTGTGCTGTTTATTTATATTTCCGGATATGACAGCTATTTAAAGGAGCTGTTTGAGGTGGAGCCATTCCGTTTCCTTTCAAAACCGCTAGAGAAGGAACTGTTCTGCCGCTACTATAAGGAGGCGTGCCAGCGGATTGGAGAAACGGAAGTTTTCTATCAGTTCACATTTAACAAGGAAATCAGAAAAGTTCCGCTGAATAATATAGTGTATTTTGAAAGCCGCAACCGTGTTGTACATATCGTTCTCAGCAGCGGTCATACAGAATACTTTTATGGAAAACTGAATGGTGTGGAAAAGGAACTTGCTGACAGCAGGTGTTATTTTCTGCGTATCCATCAGTCTTTTCTTGTGAATTATGATTACATAAAAAAGATGAATTTTTTTAATGTGACCGTATATATCGGGGAGAGGGAGATGGAGTTAAAAATCAGCGAGGACAGACAGAAGGAAGTCCGCCGGCAACTCTGCGAGATTGCAGGAGGAAAGGCGGTTATAGAATGAAACAGCTTCTGATGACAGTGTCTGATTTGTTTTTTCTTTTTCTGCATCTTCTGATTATGCAGAGATGCATGACTGCTTTTCTGGGACCTGGAAAACGCAGTTATAAAAGTGTTATCGCTTGGATGGGTTATTACATTTTTCTGTTTCTTACAAATAAGGTCTTTCACGTGTCGCCATTAGTATTGATTACAGGAAATATCATTCTGGTATTTCTGATTAGTACTGTTACTGCCAGAAAAAGCATAAAGCTGAGGTGTGTGTTTACCATACTGATCTGTTCTGTATGGATGCTGGTTGAGGTTCTGTGTGCAATGGTACTGACGGTAGCCGGAGCGCAAAACGCTACCCTTTCAGATGCCGGCAATGTCATCTCCAAGCTCTGCATGCTTCTGCTTTCCGTCCTGATCAGCCACTATATGAAAGTCAAAAACAGTCCTGAGATTTCCCTCAGGTATTTTCTTGTCATCCTGCTGGTTCCGGCAAGCAGCATATATATCATGCACAACATATTTATCATTGCAGCAGTATATGATGAATTCTCCAAATTTTCTGTTTTTGCCAGTCTCATGCTTCTCCTTGTCAATTACGTGGTTTTTGAGATATATGACTGGATGAGCCGGGATGCAATGGTCAGGGAGCAGAACCGCCTCTACGGACAACAGCTTGAACTATGTAGCCGGCAGGCAGAGGAACGGGAAAGTCTTTATCTTGAAATAAGGCGTCTCCGTCATGACATGAAGAATTATCTTTCCTGCCTTCTGGGTGCAGTGCAGACAGGTGAAAAGAAGGAAGCGGAGATGCTTATACAGGAAATGCTGAATGACGGAATCAGCAACAGAACTTCGGAAGTTTCCCGCAGCGGTAACATTGTGGTGGATTCGCTGGTCAACTATAAACATGACCTTGCCGAAAAAGAAGGGATTATGTTTGAAGCCAATGTATTCATTCCTGTGTCCCTGCCATTCCAAAGCGGACACCTTGCAGTTATTTTGGGGAATCTGCTGGACAATGCTCTGGAGGCATGCCGAGGCGTACCGGAAGGACAGCGGTACATAAAGCTGGATATATCCTATGTAAAGGAAATGCTTCAGATATGCATACGCAACAGTTATCATGCAACACATAGAAAAGACAGTTCCGGCAGATATCTTACCACAAAGAAGGACACGCTGGATCACGGCATCGGGCTGTCATCCGTAGAACAGGCAGTATCCTGTTATCACGGCGAGATGACTGCTGAAGGAACAGGGAACGAGTTCCGGGTGTCAGTGGTAATGTATGGCTCTGACGGGGAAAAATGACTTATACATTCTTATTTTCACCTTTCCCTAAATTTTTACAATTGCTCAATTTATAATATGGTTTTGATGGAGGAGACTTCTAACATGGAATACTTATCGTGTAGGCTAACTGATTACATATTAAAAAAAGAAATTATCAAACAGGATTCGTATGATATCTACCAGTATGGATTTCAATGCTTTTTAGAAATTTCTGTCAGCACTATCTGTAGTATCGTTATTGCATTATTACTGCATATGCTCCCAGAGTGTCTCTTTTTCTTTTTGTTATTCATTCCGCTGCGTTCCTTTAGTGGTGGTCTGCATTTAAAGACCTATTTTTCTTGCTTCTTAGCTTCAATCATTGTACTAATTTCCACTTTGCTAGCAGTGAAATATATTGCTGTTTCAATAATAGTTTCGCTAATCTTGTATATATTTTTTGCCATCCTAATTTTGGTCATAGGTCCCGTTGACCATCCCAATAGAGAAGTCGATTCCCATGACAACCATATTTTTATCAGAAAAACATATCTTACAATACTTTTTAGCCTTTCAACTGCAATTATCTTTTCAGTTATAGGAAATGCAAAATATATGTTTCTTCAAGCCGTCATCTTCCTTTTCATAGGTATTACTGCGCTTATCGGACGGATACTCTATAAAAAGAATTAATCGCCATTAGCACACAAAACATTATACACCTTATTTTGCAGTTCCTGAATACGTTTGTTATAATTTTCTCTTAATGACTCAGGTATATCACAATCAATCTCACGAATATCTGCATAATCCTTACCTTGCATATACTTCCTATTTCGATAATACCACTGCCATCTCCAGTTCTGTAGTAAGTTGTCTGCCATCTCTTGTGGCGAACCAAAAATCACATCAATCTGCATCGAACTATTCATCTTATTTCCTTTTTGATATACTCCTATAACAGATGCATAACCTACGCCATGTATATATGCAATATGATAATCTTTTGACTTTTTAAGGACATCTGAAAAAATTACTATTAGTTGTTTATATTTATCCATTTTACATTCTCCCTGTTTCTGATAGTTTCTATCGTATCAAAAAGGACAGGTTTTTCAATCCCCGTCCTTTCTAAACAATAATCTTATTTCTTACAGAGTCCCCTCACTCCACTCCTCTTTGATTTATTTCCCCGTACCATTTCTTCATAATTTATGTATTTGCTTTTTAATATTACCATTTCATATAACCTCAACACAAAATTCAAATCACATGAAAAATCAATGTGCAAAATCTATAATAAAAATATTATACTATCAAGCACAGATGAAAGCCATAGCAAATTCTCTTTATTTTCCCTTTATTTTCTCTGTTTTAATAGAATTAAAGTGTTACCTTCCCTGCATAGCCCACCGTGAACCATACCATAGTTCACAGTGTCTACGCAGTATCCCCTTGGTGCTTATTTTAAGATTTTATAGAGCAGACTGCTCCTGCCTCCATTTTCACGCCACCTTTGTTTCTTTCTCAAAAATCCATTCTTTTCGAGGTCACTGATGGCACGCTTAACCGTGCTGACGGACAGACTCAGTTCTCTGGCAATGGTACCGATTGCTGGGTAACAGGTTCCTTCCGCATTGGCACGATCCTGCAAATACAAATAAACAGCTACCGCCCGGTGGGGCAGCTCTGCTTCATAGATTTTTCTTCGTTCTGACACACATCCCCTCCTCTCTGGCTGGACTTTTCTTCGGTTTAGTCTCCGGTTCGCAACACCTGACGCATCTTGGATATGGTTTCATTCATCTGTGCCTGCTGCATGCCGCCTGCCCTGCCGGATGCGGTCTGTTCTGCTTCCGGTTCTGCATCGACTTCTTCCTCTTCTTCCATACAGCACACTTTTCTGCGGATGATTTCCTCTTCCAGTTCCTGCTTGTCTGCGTATGCCACCTGTCTAGCCGATTTCTCTGCTATCTCATAAGGTTCTTCAAAGGTAATGCCCCATTTTAAGAACAGCTTCAGTCTGGTCCGCATGGGATGTGCCCCGGTTTTTGACACAATAAAGTTCCCTTTCGGCAATGATTTTAATTCATCCGGTGTCATCAACGGTCTTTGTATCATCTGGAGAGACTGGCTGGGATCGTTCTTTCCCCTGCTGATGGAGCCGGACATGACTGTCTTGTTGCCCAGGCTCTTGGACAGCACCTCGGCAGATTCTGAGTTCGGTGCAAAACCGCCGAAGATGGTGTCCTGACAGTTATCCACGATGATTTCCATGCCCTCTTTTCCGTAATTCTTCTGGAGCTGTGCAAAGGACTGTATCATGGGAACAATGCTGATTCGTCTGGAGCGTGATGCGGAGAACATCATCTCGGCACTTTCAATCTTTGGAATCGTACCTACCTCATCCCAATAAAATACAATGCGGTTCTCCAGTTTCCCGCCATTCTCATCTGCCACCACCAGACACTCCCTGTAAAGCTGCTGCAAAATTAGAGAGATAATAAAGTATTTGGTATTGTCTTCCTCCGGCATGACAAGAAAAATTGCTGTTTTCTTTTTACAGAACTGCTCGGCATCGATAGCGGTATCAAAGCAGAGTATCTGTTCCAGCTCCGAATCCAAAAAGGTATTGAGTCGGGACAGTGCCGTGGAAAGTACCGACTGCATGGACTGTTCTGCCGTGTTTAATGCCGCCCCTGCAAACCATTTCACCTTATGGTCATCGGGAAGTTTTGCCATAAGTAATTGAAACTGGTTTCTGCCTTTTATCTTGGAGGGAGCCATTAAGTCCTGTATCAGCTTAAACACGCTGACGATGTGCCGTTTCTCCGGAGGACAATATTCTGCGATTAGCAGAATGACAGCCGTCAGGATTCCCTCTGCTGCATCATAGAAAAAGGCATTTTGCCCATAGCTGGCCACATCCCCTCCCCCGCCGGAAGATATGATGGTCTTGGCTGTAATCTTGGCATACTTTTCTGCTTTTGCTTTGGCACTCAAGTTCCGGCTGTCCATCAGATACTCATCCATATATTTATTGACCAGATGGAGCATATTGTCACCGTCACTGCGGGTTGGATTTCGTAGATCAATGACTGCCACCTCATAACCATAGTATTTCTTGGCGATACCGCCATAGTTACGGTATAAATCGCCCTTCGTATCTGTGGTAAGGAAACTCATGCCACAGGCACAGGCGTATTCTAAGTTGGGATAGAGGAAGTTGGCGGTTTTGCCGATGCCTGCCGCCCCAATCATCAGACAGTGTACATCATCCGTATCCACCAGAGCATAGAGCTTCCCATGCTGCTCCACACTTCCGAGGATAATGCCCTGTGCCGTTGGTAGGTGTTCTCCCTTTCTCCACAGTTCCGGTTCGTAAGGTATCTGCTCGTAGGTATCCCTTATTTCTTCTCTGGTGGCAAACCGTGCCGTTCCATGCTGACCGTCACCCACCGTCTTTGACTTGATTCCGTTTAAGGTATAATAATGTGCCAGCAGGGATATCCCCCCGATGACAGCAAACATAAAAATTCCGGACATTAATAACATGATTACTGGCTGCATTTTTGTTCCATGCCCCCTTCCATTCTCTGGCTCTGCATTTTTTCGGCCACAAAAATATGAGCCCTGATGCACTCCATCGTCAGGCTCATACACTTCTTTACCAATATTTCTTTGTCTTCCCTGCTTGCATTTTCATTCTTCGGATAACACTCCATGACTTCCTCAAAGGCTTTTTGCAGGGAAGTGATTCTTGTTTTCAGATTTCCTTTGTCCTTATGCGGACGGTACCGGTTACACAAGTTATCCAGTATCTTTCCTGCGGTTGCTTCGTATGCCATCTCCCTTCCATACTTTTCCATGATTCTCACAGCAATGCCGGACAACAGCATTCCGTCCCCGTCAAAGGCTTCTTCCAGATATTTCACATCCGTTCCCTGCTTTAATGCCTGATACATGCCATAGTGATAGCGTTTTAAGTATTCGTCTGTGGCATATTTCATGTCTATGTTTTCTGCCACCTGCTTTAGCTGCCCACACCATGCCCAGCATTCTACGATTTTCGGATGTTCCCTGCCGGGGATAGGTTTCTCTCCATTTTTTGCTTTCAAGTCTTCGTTCCAGTCCTTGTTTACAGACATCAGTCTCTCCAGCTTTATCTTCGGATATCGTTCCTTTGCAATTTCAGCCAGACGATAGGAATTCTCTATGCCTGCCGGATCGTAGTCGAGACAGAAGCTGACGGTATCAATCTGCGGATAATCACACAGCATCTGCAGCATGGCGTGTTCTGCTACTCCGTTCAGAACAATGTAACTGTGTTTCTGCCAGTCCTTCGGATAGAGTGTCAGAAATGACAGGAAGTCAATCGGCGCCTCAAACACATATAGGCGGTTCCCTGTGCCGGCATAGCCAAATCCATAGCAGGGATCAGAGCCTTCCTCATTGATGCGGAAGCTCCCGCCTTCGGAATAAGTCCCCTTCTTGTGGATATGCTTCGGTTCTCCGTTTTTATCTACCCCCACAAACACGGCATTGTGATGCTCTTTGGATTCGTAGAGCGTTCCTCTCTTGGCAAAGAAGGACAGAATATCCCTGTCAATGTAGCGTTTCTGCATGAGATAAGCATAGACACGCTTCATGGTGTCATTTTTCTCCGGGATTACTAATTGCTTAGGGGCTTCCAGATTCGGCTCTGGCTGCTTTCTCTGTTCTTTTACTTTTTTCTGTTCTGCCACATTTCTTTGCCCTGTCACTTTTCCCTGCTCCGGTGTGATATGTTTTTTTCCCTGTATGACCTGTCCTGTTTCTCCGTTTAACAGATAGGTGACAGCTTCCGGAAAATTCATTCCGAAAAACTCCTGCATAAAGTCAATGGCATGACTCCCCACCTGCTCACTGTGACGGTACCACCTGTTTCCACGAAAGGTCACGCTTCTGTGCCGCTTCCACCGACACTCGTTGCCGGACCGTTCCACTTCTTCATGCTCCCTGCTTAAGATGTCTGCAATCGGTACGGCATTTGCTCGTTCCTTCTGTTCCTCTGTAAAATACACAAAATCTCCGATAATTCTTCCCTCCTTTGATGATGCAGCTTTGTGCTGTGTGATATTTCCCTTTCAGGTTCTGCTTTCTGCTACATGGTCTGTACCTGTGCATGGTCATCTTCCGCATGTCCCTGTGCGATTTTCTTCTCCCGGATTTTCCGGCGGAGCTTTCTATCCACCGTTGCTCCGCTGCCGCTTCTCCTGCGCTCACTCTCATCTGCGAACACATTTCCCAAATGGCGGAGCAGTCTGGTTGTCATCAGAAACACATCCGAACTTACAGCCTCCTGCCAGTGTTCCAGTAAATAAGCTGCATATTCGTTGCCCTGTTCTGCTGCCATTGTCAGATAGATTTCTGCTTTTTCCTTATCCTGCGGTATCTCTTTCCCTATGAGGTACAGCTTTCCAATGGCATACTGTGCATAGGAATTGCCTGCATCGGCGGACTGTAACAGATAGCGGACTGCCTGTTCCACATCCTTCTGTACCTGCTCTCCCAAAAGATACAGCCTGCCGAGACGGTATGCGGCAAAGCTGTTGCACTGATTTGCTGCCAGCTTCAGATAATGGATGGCTTTTGTGATGTCCTGACATTCTTCCGTCAGATACAATTTTCCCAGACGGAATTGTGCATACACATGGTTCTGGTCTGCCGCCTGTGTCAGATAGAGAATTGCTTTACTGATATCCCGTTCTGTCAGCACACCTTCCAGGTACAGGCTTCCCAGGGCATAAGCTGCAAAGTCATTTCCCTGATCTGCAAATTCCGTCAGCCATGTGATTGCCTGTCTGACTTTTTCTTCCTCCGCCGGTTGTCCTGCTTCCAGTTTTTCTTTTTCCCGTTTGAGATAAATTCTGGCAAGCTGGTACTTTGCATGAACATTTCCATACTCTGCTGACTTTTCAAAATACTGTACTGCCTTTGCTTCCTCCGGTTCCGTTCCTTTTCCATGCAGATACATGGCACCGATGCGGTACAGCAGGGTATCATCCTTTCCCTTTTTCGCCATGCCTAGAAATCCTAAGAATGCTACCCGGTAACAGTCCGTTGCCAGTTCCGGATTGACCGATATTCCGATTCCCTGTTCATACATCTTTGCCAGTTCATAGGAGGCATAAGCATTGCCCTGTTTATGGGAACACTGAAATAGGCGGTGTGCTTCCCTGTCATCCTGCGGCACGCCTTTTCCCTGCCGGTAGAGCATGGCTAATGAGTATTGTGCATATTTGTGGTTCTTATCTGACGCCCTTTGAAACCATTCTGCTGCTTTCCCGAAGTCTTCTTCTGTGCCAAGTCCATACTGGTGCATCTTTCCGATGCGGTATTCCAGATAGGCATGATGATTTGGCTTTACTGCGTTCCGTTCTGCATAGCAGAATGCCTGAAAGGATTTCTGATACCACTCTGCCGCTGCCGTTTCGTCCGGCTCTACATGAATGCCCTGTTTATACATTTTTGCCACATCATACATGGCAAGGGCATTGCCGTTCTCTGCCTCTTCCAGCATAATCTCATAGGCGGCTTCCTTGTCCGGCTCTGCTTCCTCGGTTCCGTAGAGATAGCCTCTTGCCTCTTTGTAGGTGTCCGTCCAGTCGGCGTAATAATACCGGACTGTGTCTGATGACTGAGCCACCTGATTGGAATCGGGAGCTGCCGGAGCTGTGACTTCCGGCTCCGGGGTTTCCTGTTCCCCGATTTCCTGTTCCATCATTTCCTGCATTTCCGCAATGTCAGGGATTACTTCCTCTCCTGCCTGCTGTGCTGTCTCCACCCCGATATAATTTTCCCTCTGTTCATATCCGGCATCATCAAAATAAAAAGAGCCATTCCCTAATTTCACCGCTTCGGAAATGACCATATTTTTGATACTCTTAAATTCTTTCTGTCCGGACAGGGGCGGATATTCCGGTATGGTATCTTTGTAAGTCCGATACACCTCGTTCTGGCATTCCTGCCACTTACGGTAACACTCAGCCACCATAGTTTCTTCTGTCAGCGTATCTACGATGCCGTTTACAATCTTTTTCACATCGGCTTTCAGATAGCCGTATACTTTTTTTCCTCCGGTATTCTGCAGCCGCTTTGCCAATAGGAGCATCTGCTCCATAATCTTTTCATTGTGGCACACGCCGGTCTGCATCTGCCGGATAAGTCTTTGCAGAGTATCCTCTGCCTGCTCTTTTAACAGATTCCTCTGCTTGGTCTTTCTTTCATAAATACTCATAAAGTCCTGACGGAAGATATCATGTGCCAGCACAGACCGCATGGTTTCAATTCCCTGTCTGGTCAGATAGCCTTCGTGCGGATTCTGCGAATAAATAACCAGATGTACATGTGGGTGATGGGACTCATTGTGAAATGCCGCATACCATTTCAGGTTGGTGCTGTCGATTTTATAATTCTCCGCAAAGGTCTGCACCCGGCTCCGCAACAGCTCCTGCCACTGAGCCGCACTGTCATAGCCGAGTCTCTCTGCATCTTCCCTTCGCAGACTGATGACATTGGTCCAGATGACTCCCTCATGGCTTGCCACTTCCTCTGCCACTTTGGAAAGCACCACGGATTCCCCCGCATAAGAAAACAGACCATGCGTGCCGATTCGTTCCACTCTTGGTCTGTTTGCAAGGTAATCTATGTAGTTCTTTTTCTTGGCAATAATATCCAGATTGTTTTCCAATGCCTGTGTAATAAATTCCGAGGCATTCTCCCTTGTAGGTTTCTGGATGTAATCGTAATATTCATGCATCCGGTCTGCATCTTCAATACGGTTCAGAATGTCCTGTATCAGTTCTTTCTGCTTGGCGGTTGCCGGGAGCAGTGCTGTGGTGTCGGATACTTTTTCCACTCCTTCACGGGTTCCTATGTATTGCACAAAGTTCTGTAAGTGAGATGGCGGAGCGTTTTTTAGGTAGTTACAGCGTAGGATTAGTTTGGGCATCTTCTTCTCCTCATGAAAAATGTTTATCCAAAATACCTTTTATATCCGTAAAATGCAGATAAGCATCTTCTAATGTATCGTATTTTGTAAGTGAATAATATAGCTCCTCTAGCCACGGATTACTGTTCGTTAACATTTTAATAAACCTCGCATTAAATGTATCTGGATACAGATGTTGCCATGTCGCAAGTCTACCCAGGAAATGAACAACTACATACATTTGTCTATCTGCATTATCAGTTGCAGCAACTTCTGTTACCATATAGTTAATTTGATATGGTAGTTCTACATTTAAAAGATTTTCAATATAAACTGCATCTTTAAAATTATCAAGAGTATATTTTCTCAAAAAGTAATGTCCAATCGCTCTTGCATGAAATTCTGTCCAATACTGAAATATACGATGTTGATTATAATCATACAACTCGTCATAGGAATCAGGGGAAATTATTCTAAAATAATCTTTGAAATCATTTACATGAACCGCCTCATGCACAAGAGTTCCTAGCCAATCAACATTCTGTTTGTTCATTGATTCTACAATATAATCCTTATTCAAGAGTATTGTAAAAGTTCCATCTGCAACCATAGGCTGTACAGTTAATCCGTGGTATCTTTGAATATCGGTAATATCAGACATTCCGTTTTGTACAAGATCACTCCTCAAGTCAAGATATGACTTCGCCATATCTTCTGTAATAATTACTTTTCCATTAAAAGGTGTAACACCGCAAGTTAAAGCATAATCTTGTAAAACACTTTGAATAATATTATTAATTTCATTATTTGTTTTCTTAGACATTCTGCTATCTCCCCCTGCAAACCGAAATTTTAATGTTTGTGCTTGAAGTAAATAACTACTGCGATAACAAAAAGAATAATACCAATAATAAACGTAAAAACAGAATAATCTCTGCCTATCTTCCCTGCAAGAAATACAGAAGTCGGACCATCCCCTGCACCTATAATCGAAACAGACTTATTTCCTTTTTCTTTTAAGATAAGACCAATAATCTTTTTCATCTTTCGCCTCCATAAATCCAAAAGATTTTCACTTCTTTTAACTTGTCTGTATCCTATCATATGAACAAGAATTTTTCAATGTATGCCCCAATCGTCACAAATACAAATGTATATATTAAAGCAAAATGGAGTATTTTTTCTGACTATCAATCATGCTGATATTCATACGCATCTTCAAACTTCACAGCCCCATTAATCCGCTTCACTTCTTCCATACATCTCACATGAAGCTTTCCCATACTCTCCTCATCAATTTCCTGACTGTATGCAATCACATTTGCCAGCTTGGAGGTTTCTACCGCCAGTTTGAACATCGCCCTAGCCATCCGGTTCTCGCTGTCCTTGACGGTTGCGTGCATAACGGAAGAGATGGAAGACAGCATATAATTTTCTATCTTCGCAGAGGTCAGATAGCCAATATAAAACTTCAACGCCTGATTCAAAAATTCATTTCGAGATTTCACATCGGCCTGTTGGAGCAGGCTGTCAACCTGCTCCAGAATATCCTCTTCAATGTAAAATGCTTTTCTTACTTTGCTCTTTTCTTCACCCATTGTTTCCTCACATTATTTGCTGCATGCCCTGATCCTGCTGCTCCATAAGTTCCTTTGATGCCTTTTGAATGACATGTCTGTATGCCTCTTCCTGCTGTTCCCAAATATGCCTGTCACGTTCATCAAACATATCACTCACCATTAAGTTGTCCAATACCTGCCTGCAATAGGAGCCGTCATATTTCTGTTCGCGGCTTATATATCTCGAAAATGTGACATCACACAAATCCTGAAGTTCCTCCTCATCTTCCCTGAAATGAAAGGACACGGTATCTGCATCCATATCGATTTCAATTGCCATCGGTATTTTCTGTCTTGTCGCAAGTTTCAACAAGTGTTCTTTTTCTGCTTTCGTAAATATTCTCTTATTTTCCAACTCATCCGGAAAGTGATAATCTCCTTCCATCTGTTCCAATAATGGCGAAACACAAATGTTCTTTTGTGACACCATTGAAGATTTTATGGCATATTTCAGACTGTGAAGAAAATCAGCCGCCGCAAACGGATATCCAAATCCTCCTGCATGCTCCGTATAAAAATAAAAGTCTGTTCCTTTCTCATGAATGGTATAAATTGCATTTGTTTTCACTTATCTTTCTCCCCTTCCTCACAGATGTCTACGATATGCTCACACAGTTTCTGCGGAATGATGCTCCGCTCTCTTGCTCCCTTTAATCCCTGTGTCCCGGTCTTGCTCCCTCTGGGAGCTGCCACATGACACGAATCCCCGTTATGACACATCGGTAAAAACTTCGGTTCCGGGTGATTGGTCCAGATATCCGTAGGCTTCATGCGGTTATCGCCGTACTGGCAGTAAGTGACCGTATACCTCGGCAGACCTCTCATCCACTCCATCTTCCGCATACCGCCTCTGGGATTCTCAATAAAATAATATCTTGGCTGTAATTCTCTAATCAGTTCCAGCACATGGGTATCCACTCTGTCACAGAATTTTGCATACTCACTGACCGGCTCTAAGCTCCCTGTTACCGGATTCTTTCTGCGGTGATGACTGATTGCTGCAATACTGAAGGTGGTACAGTCGGGACTCGCCCATATCACATCCGGCTGACCAAGCAGCCGCAGGATATCTTCTGCCGTTACTTTGCTGATATCCTCATACAAATCAATGCCTGCAAAATCCTTTGACCACTCCACACTAAATACTTCATGACCTCTTTTTTCAAATGCTTTCCCGATACTTCTCGTTCCTGCAAATAATTCCAATACTTTTATAGCCTCATACCGATAGCGGTGCGCACCATTATCCAAACGGACACGTCCGTTGAGGCTATCTTTCTCCTTTCCCTGCTTTTTCGCTTTCTGTATACAGTTTTTATTGAAATGGCATAAAAAGATGGCTCTCCTTCTGCCTTTCAACCTTGAGAAAATATTAAAACAGGCATAACCTTTCCCTTAAAATCAGGAATTGTTATGCCATACCACAAATCTCCCAACGGCTCTGCAAAGGCTGGCACTGCCTGCCTTTGTGGGTTGTTTCAAGGGTTAAGCTGCCCCAAAGCGGCATAACCCCTTTAACCTGCACTATTTTCGACCCTATATTTACAGCCCTAATTTCCCCGGTTTTTAGGCTTTCCCACGCTCACAAAAGCTGCCATTCCCGGATGTTTCAGTTATGTTTCTCCAAATCGGCTCACACAGGGCAGAACAAGTGCTGGTCGGTCACTTTATCCACTTTTGTAAAACAAGGGCACAAATCGGCTCACGGACGGTCACAGGGGGAGATTTGCTTTTCCTTCTCCCTGCTTTCCAACCGCCACTCCTCTGCTTTTACTCATTCTGCGCAGGCATTCCGGCAGATGCTCCAGTGCCTCTCGCAGTATTTTTATTGCTTTTCTTGATGGCTGCCGGAACATCTCCCCTGCTGTCGATGTATTCTCTCACGGCCTGGGGAACATATTTTTCATACATTTTTCCCAGCACTTCGTTCAATTCAGACTCAAAGTCTGCATCCTTTTTACCCATATACTGCTTGATCGCATTCAGCTTTTCCTCTTCATACTTGATGGTCACCACTGCCTGTTTCATGTTCATCTACCTCCGTATTTCCAAATAATTATTATATTTTTTCTGCCAAACACAGCACGGAAAGACATCCTGCTGTATCACATTTCCTGTATCATCCCATTGGTTTCAATCTGACTCTGGGCATTCAAATACTCCATCCACGAATCTCTTTCTACACCAAACAGACCATCATGAGAAAGGATTTCATTCCTGCTATCCAATGTGGCTTCGGCTCCGTCATTGTACAGCTTATGTAATACCAGTTCTGTATCCAGCAGTTCTAATGCCCTTTCCTTCGTAAGCGGAAGCATGCCATCCCACGTGTACCCGTAGTCATGCATCTCTTCCATACTTACCTTATCCGGCATTGGAATTTCTTCCTGCGATACCGCCACCACACGGGATAAGGTCTGCGTATCTCTGCTGTACTGATATACTTCATCTGATAAAATTTCAGTCGGAAGAAGCTGTGCGCGGTTCACCTCTTTTACCATTTCACGCAGTGTATCAAAATCTGTATCTTTTTCCTTCTTTAACAAAATACTTTCATGGATAGAGGATGGTAAAACCACAATGTCCCCACCCATCTCTTCTGCTATCCTGCTCATGACTTCCTTGTCAAACATATAAGCAGCGCCATAGTGTTTATCCTTATTAGTGAGGACATACATCTCAATAAGTTCTGCACCTTCCGGTATTTCATTATAACCAAGGGAACGTAATACTTTGCCCAAGGAAGCAAACTCCGGCGGAAAATAGTTATGCATATTGTCCCATGCCACTTCCTTTAATGTTTTTTCATCGATTCCCCACATTTCCAAATGGTTATTATGAATTAATACACTTCCCTTTTCTCCATTGGGAAGCTCCATATTGACTCTGTAAAGAAGAGCCAGATCCTCCCTCAGTTCATGCGGTACCTTCTCCAGCAATTCCTGATTCATCCCGGCATTCTGTACCACAACAAAAATGCTGTTCTTTACACTATCATACTGAAAACTTTCGATAGGAAATTCACTTACCTGCTCCATACTCTTCATGTACATGTCTGCTATTTTCTGTAAAATGTCATCCATCCTGGCTCCATCTGTATAGGCCTGATAGTATGGTTCCAGATAAATGACAGGTACAATATTGCTGTCTCCCTTAATGGAAAGTGCATCCCAAACCACGTCATTGTTCTTTCTCTGTTTCGTGATACTGATCTCATGCACACTATAATCCTGTGGCAAAAACTCTTTGATATGGTCTGCCACATATTGTTTAAAGCCTTCATAATTCATAAGTCTCTTACCTCCTGTTCTCTACATACTCATGGACATACCGCCAGTCTGCTCCTGTTCCGGTTCCTGTGTTTCCTGCTCCGCAGCCTGTTCTGCTCCGTTATTTTCCTGCTCCGAAACAGTCTCTCTTGCGGTCTGCTGTCTGGTGCTTCTTCTTCCCTGTCCTCTGCCATGTCTTGCATTTCCGGCTTCATTCTGGGCAGGCTCCTCCGTCTGGGGAGTCATCTTGCTTTCCACAAATTTTCTGACCTGCTGGGGCACACTTTTCTCATAGGTCTTATCCAGATGCTCCCTTAACACCTTCTCTACAGTGGTATCATTCTCCTTTAAGAAAAACTCCAGTGCCTCCATTTTTGCTTCGGGAAACCCGATCTTGATTTCTCTCTCTGCCATTTCTCTTTCCTCCTTTCCGCAGGAGAAAGTTTCTCCTGTAAAACAAAACAGATGCCCCTGGCATCACAAAAACTACTGTGGTCTGCCATACAGCACCTGTTTATCACTGTCAAATAAATTCCGATGTACTACTTTTCCCTTGGAATAGGATGCATCCACCACCATTCCATTTCCTGCATAAATACCCACATGGGTAATGTTCATAAATCTCCCGTTTGGTTTATGGCTCCAGAACACAAGGTCCCCCGGCTGCAAATCCTCCTTTGCAATCGTAAGGTCATGTTCCACCATGTACCTTCCCTGCTCTGCCGCAGTTCCGGGTATGGTGATGCCTGCATGTCTGTAACACCACATGGTCAGATAGCTGCAATCCGTATAATTGCCCTTTCCGCGATAGGTCTGTGAATAGGGATGTCCCAGCCTTGACATGGCAAGCTCTACTACCTTTCCTCCAACCTCGCTTGCAGGCAGGTCATAATAAGTGACTTCCCCGGACACACTCCAGCCCGACCAGTCCTCAAAAGCATCTCCTTCCTGTGGTGCGGTGGTATTGTATTTTGCCAGATACCACACATTCACAGCATTAGACTGCTGCTCATACGTGAGGGACGTTCCATAGTCAGTGCTGATCTTTTCAAACAGCTCCACCTTATCCGTGACCGCCACTGCCACCACATAGGTTTCTTCACTCTCACTGCCATCCGGGTTTTCTATTGTTTTGGTGCGTTCCTCATAATTCACAAAGCACTCCGCAAACCGCTGGTAATCAGAAGCTTCCAGCCGGACCCTGTCGGCGCCGAAATACAGAGAATAGAACACGGCTTTGACCAGATAGCGGTCTGTAAGCTCTCCTTCTGTCATATTGTCGATTTCGCCAAGAACCGTATCCAGTTCCCCGAAGCTTTCCTGCATCTGTCCGATGTATTCCCGGTAATCAGCAGGCATGCCGGAAGGGATGGTTCCTCCTTCAAATGCCAGACGGACCGCAGACCGGTTATGATCTGCCCCGCCGGATGCAATGCTCAAGATGCACACAATAATCAGGATAAACGGCAGACACAACGCGGCAATCACGGAAGCGATTCCTGTCCAGACCTTCTTATTGGTACCCACTGCGATGGCAGCTTTGGCAATCATTGCAGCAGTTGCTGGTTCCATGGGTTCTCCTCCATTCCCTCACAAACAGGTTCTCTTTCTGCCAGTTCCTTACAATGGGATACACTCTCCAGCAGACGGTTGACATCAAAGCCTGCCTCCAGATATCCGGTTGTGATGGTTTCCAGATAATGTACCGATGGGATTCCGATTTCATGTCCTTCATTCATGGTATAAGCCATGATGGATTCTGAGCCATTTTCCATCTGCACTTCCAGATTCACCTTGCCATAAAGCCTCGGATGCCCTTCGTAAATATCCAGATTTCTTTCATCCTCCGGTCCAATCTCCCAGATAAGAACAGGAACGCTGGCTCCCTTCTTTGGTTCCACCGTTGCCACTGCCGACTCCCGATATCCCCGGAACAGTAACTCATGATCCCTGATTTCTCCCGCTCCGATTACCTTTGCCGTGGGACATCTTCTTGCCATCTGCTCCAGATTCAGATTGGAGCCGTAAGCGATATATTTCTTTCTCTTTTCCATTTCTCTCTGCCTTTCTTAAAATCTCTAATTGTTTACATGGTCATATGCATTCCCTGTGACTCTTCTTCCGCACCTTCTTCTAACTGAAGGTTCTCTGCCTCCGCTGTCTGATTTGCTTCTTCTTTTTCCTTTTTTGCTCTAAGTCTCTCCTTTTGTCTCTCTGCCTGTTCCGGGTCCTTCCATGCAATCCCGCCTTCAAGGTTCTCCAAAAGAAACTTACGGGCGGTCTTAAACTCATCCCCGATCATTCCCAGACGGAGAAGCCATGTGCGGAAGGTATATTTCTCGTTGGTGCTGGTTGTCTTGATACGGCTGGCACTGCTCTGGTTTAACGCCTGTGCAGAGATGGCAAGGCAGAGCTGTATATAGGTCTTGATTTTTCCTGCGTGGGTAGTGGAATTAAAGAGCCTAAACTCAATGGTTCCCTTCTGGAACACACTGTGCAGGTTCAGACAGTGGTATCTGCTCTCATGGTAATGCCTGTTTCTGCCATCCCTTCCCTGGTACCAGATGTTGCTGACTTCATCTATGGACTTTGGTTTTTTCTGGTTCAGTTCCTGCAAAAAACTTTCCTCCACTTTTTTGCAGTATCTGTGTTCCCTCTCCACATCTACCTGCAATGCTTTATAAATCAGATCCTCCTTGCAGTACATGATGTTTGTAATGTTGCGGAGTGTTCTTGCCGTATAGGGTGCTGCATTCACATGAACATGGATACCGGCATTTTCCCCGGCTATGGCTCCTGCGTGTCTTAACTGCCGTACCAGTTCCTGAATCGTTGGGATATCTGCATACTCACAGATGGGGGATACAAATTCCACCTTGTACTCATCCCCGGCAGAACCGCCTCCCTTTTTCACTGCAACAATACTGGAGTCATACATGACTTTCCACTTTCTTCCCTGTCCGTCCCTGACACTGTATTCCTCATAATAGCCGCCATCGTAATGGGGTTCCTGCCCCAGATACTTTCCAATTACCTCTGCCGCCCTTTTTCTGGTAAGACCGGTCAGTTCTATTTCAATCCCGAATTTCTGCTCCCGTAAATCCATCGGCATTCCCGCTTAGCGGCCTCCTGCATTACCAAACAGCTTCTCCTTATATTCCGGTGCATGAACCATCAGGTTATACCTTTCGTTGCCGCACTTATAGAGACACACACCTCTCTGGGGATAACGGATCAGGTTGTACTCACTCTTCTCAAGCTGCAAAGTATCGATGTAAAATCTGGCATCGATATTTCCGGCATTGAATAAAAAGGCATGTGTCGGAATGGAAAACAGCGGTTTTGTATATTCTCTGATACCGTCAATATTAAAGTCCTCCAGATTCTGGCTGGCGAGAATGACTGCACTTTCCTTTTTACGGACACGTTTCATGAAGTTGCGGATATATTCCACCGCTGTCAGGTTGGTCAAGAACAGATAAAACTCATCGATGCTGGCGGCAGTATGTCCATTGGTAAGCAGTTCATTGGACATGTAGGAAAGAATGTTAAACAACATGGCATCCTTCACATTTCTGCTTGCCTGCAGCAGTCCTTTGACACCGAATGTCAGGAAGCTGCTGTCCGTGATGTTGGTATGTCCGTTAAAAAATTTGGACTCCGCTCCTTTACACATGGAGTGAAGTCCTAAACAGATTTCCTGCAATAATTCTGCGGTATACAGTTCTTTCTTTTTGGCATCGTAGTGCCTGTATTCCTCTTCCATCAGATCATAAAGATCTGAAAGGATGGGGTAATCTTCCGGTGTCAGCTTACTAAAGTCCGTATCATCCCGGATATTCCACTTCTCATACAGCTTTCCTAACATGATTTCAATGGTATCAATCTGGCTGTCCGTGAAATTCTTGTAGGTACCAAAAAAGTCCTTTAAGAAAGAGATGTGCTGGCTTAATCTGGAGGAACAGCGGAACGTATATGGTGCATCCGTGTCCTCCGGGCTTCCGTTCTCATCCCAAGTCTTTGGCTCCAGCACGTTGATGATATATTCTCCGCTCATCAGATCCACAAAGCATCCGCCCAGATTATTGGTAAGGTCGATGTATTCATGCTCCGGATCAAGGCAGATGACCTTCATACCGGATTCCCTTAAAATGGTCAGTATCAGCTTTAACAGATAGGACTTTCCCTGTCCGGAGTTTCCAAGGATCAGGATATTGGCATTGGTCTTGTCATCGGCTCTCTGGTTAAAGTCCACAATGACATTGCTTCCAAACTTATCCCTGCCGATATAAAAGCCATTCTTATCTGTCTTGCCGGAATAGTTAAAAGGGAACAGATTTGCTACACTGGAGGCAGGGAGTGCCCGTTCAAACTGCTCACGGAACACATTTCTTCCTGCCGGGTGGACACACAGAAAGCCCTGCTTCTGGCGCAGCAGGAGCTTGTCCACATTTAACTTGGAGCGGATTAATTCTGTCAACACCTCCGTCTGCAGCAGTTTCAGCTTTTCCATATCCGGTGCAGACAGTTCAAGAAACACAGCGGTGTGTAAAAGCGGCTCCCGATTCCTGTGCATGGTGGAAATGATGGCCGTCACATCCTGTAAGTTGCTTGCTGCGGTAACCGTTTCCTGTAAGTTCTCTGTGTTCCCCTGTTTCATGCGGTTCTTGTTGGCCGCATTGCTGATGATCTTTTTCTCCTCTGCCGGTGTCACCTGTCTGGTGTAGATTCTTAAGGTAACACCATCCTTTTCCCCAAGGTGTCTTAAAATCGCCTGTTCATCCGTGGCTGTCGGGTATTCACGGAGTGCCCAGACACTCCGGTAGGTATTTCCACAGATATAGTGATCCGTATAAAACTGGATGACTGACGGGGCAATCATATCCAGAAACCCTTTCAGCTTTGCCTCTGCTGTGGATTCTGTTTCCCTGTTTTTCTTTCTGTTTTTATTCATTTAAAATAATCCACCTTTCTCCGTCAAATTCCTCGAATTTTTCGGTTGTCACATTCTGCTCAAAATACACTGCAAGGATTCTTTTGATATCCTCTTCCTCTGCCCTCTTGGATGTAAATCCCTGCTCTGCCAGCATCTTTTCAATGCGGTTTAAGTAGGAAAAAATTTCATTTTCCTTCTTTTCACGAAGCCTGATGATCAGCAGAAACTCCCTTGCTGTTGCCATCTGTACCTGCATGCGGTCTAAGTAATTTGCATCCTTTTCCAGCAGTTTTCTTACCACAGGATTGGTTTCTTCCTCCATCCGCTTCTTCAGATATCTTTTGTTGTCCTCAAAATTCTCTCTGGAATTTAAGCACATCATTTCGATTTCCGTGATGCCCTTAAGCACCGTCATCAGTCCATAAATTCTGGCTGACAGACTCTCCTCCGACAGCACGGAAATGTTGCTGGGCTGGATTAAAAAGTAAACCAGCTCCTCATTCCTGTATGTTCGGATACTGTAATCCGTCACTTCTCTGGTTCCCATCAGTTCTCTGGTGGATTCCATGTTCTTTTTACTCATCCGGTGTGTACCTCCATTCATATTGCTGCTGATCCATGAAAAAATAAGCACAGGCATACCGGATAAAATCCATAATGGTCGTATCCTCCACCTGTATGGTCAGAAAGGCATAGGCTCCTGCGATGACTAACGGGAACCACACCCCTGCATAGGCGAACGCAAACACAGAGAATAAAATAATGATTCCGACAATGGCTAAGTCCTTTAATCCCCACAGCCACATGGTTGCCTTTGCCTTCAAGTTATCGGGATAGATATACATCCTCTTCCTCCTCTCCCATTTTTGATAAGTACATGGCGATGCCGCATAGAATAAAATCTACGCATGGCACCGCCACACTGTTCCCCAGCGCTCTGTATCTTGCACTGTCACTTGCCCTTGGTATGTCCGTCCAGTAATCCGGGAACCCCATCAGGCGTTCACATTCCAACGGAATCAGCCTGCGCACAAGTCTGGTCGCATCCACAATGCACTTGCCCTGCTCCACATACTGATTGCCGATCATCTTTTCATCCCCGGCACACAGGCTTCCGATTACCTTCTGGTAAGGTTCTTCTTGTTCGTGGGGAATGTAGATACAATGCCTGTCCTCTGTGGTCAGGGTATAACTGATGCCCTGCTGGTAACCGCAGCCGTTTCCGCCATTTTTTTCTTTCCTGTTTACAATGTTTCCGGCAATACAGAAAGGCTCTTTATTTACGGCAAGCGGTGTATTATTTCCCCCTGTGCCAAGTGCCGAAGTGATGGTCTGGGCCACCTCCACAGGACCGGTATAGCGCGTATCCGGTCCATGATTGTCAAACAGGATCGGCTGGTTATTTCCTGCCATTCCTGCCGCTGCTGTAATGGTGGGGCAATAGCCGACTCCTATCTCTGCATTTCCCTGACTGGTAGCCATAATAATAGGCGGATTGGAACGTCCGTGTGCAAGCAGCGTTCCGCTGATATTTTCACACACATCCATCCGCTCTCCGCCCTGATCCAAAAGACAGATTACATAGTCTTTCTGGGGTTCTGTATGTTTTGGCCTGCCTGCATCAGCAGAGCCTGCTTTAAGATAGCAGGTAATTCCTTTCCCCTCTTTTCGCTTCTTCTGATAATTCCTCCACACGCTGTCGGACTCAAATAATATTTCTCCGGCACTGTATCCTCCAAAATCTGCGACAAGGAAGATGCGATTTCTTCTTTGGGGGACACCCCAAAATTGAGCGTCCAATATCCTCCAAGCGACAGAGAATCCTTCTCCCATAATAATCCCGGCAGGAGTCCATGCCCCTCCCGGCGGTCCAGGTAGAGATATGCCTGCCTCCTTGATGGAGCAGACTTCTTCAAGGACCTTGTGGAAATCTGCTCCGTAGGATTCTCCGCTTGAGAAGGCTCCCGGCACATTTTCCCAGAGCATATACCGAGGTCGAATAAACTCATCTGTCCGTCTTCTATGGTTCCTCATCCTCCTTCCATCCTGTTTTCTCATTTCCTTTACGATTCTGACCTGCTCCATGAATAAGCCGGAACGATCCCCGGACAGTCCTTCCCTCTTCCCGGCCACGGACAAATCCTGACACGGGGAACCTCCTGCAATAATATCCACCACGGGCAGGCTTTCTCCATGCAGTTTTGTGATATCTCCCATGTGCTTCATCTCCGGGAACCGGTATGCCGTTACCGCCATCGGAAAGGGTTCTATCTCGCTTGCCCATACCGGTCTGATACCGTTCATGGTGGCGGCAAGAGGGAAACCGCCGATTCCATCAAACAGGCTTCCTAATTTCATTTCGATAGTATCACCATCCTTATGCGGCCACTGCTTTCACAACAGTTCTGGTCATGTTGATGGCGGTCTGGGCTGCATATACACTGCTCATGATATTGGTCTTGGTGCTGGTATCCAAACCAAACTGTCCTGCAATCCGGGGCACTTCCGTACTGGACAGCATGAGTCCAAGCCCTAACAGCGGATGGTCTTTAAACACCATCAGTCCTGCGGTTAAGATGGTGGACTGCAAAAAGGCAGTCATGCAGATTCCGATGACCTGCTTGCACCACTGAATAAAGCCGTCTATGTATCCCCTTGGAACGGAGAACATATAAAGGCTTCCTACTGCGATCTGGATCAGCAGAATGCCTCCCCTTTTTAAGTTTGCAAAGAACACCTTTATCACGGCATATCCCATCATAATGGCACAGAATATTTGCAGGATAGGATTTCCTACACCCGGAAAAGACGCAGACATTAACACCTGCTGTGCCGTCAGCCCGATGCTTTCCGTATCTATAATGCCTGTAATCGCCGAGCCGAAGGTTCCTTGCAGGGAAACACAGAGGGAATACAGGTTGACAGGCACAATGGTGAACAGATTTACAGCCATGAACCCCTTAATATAGTTCATGGCTGTATCCTTAATGCTGCCCCTTCCTCCCTGATATTCAATGGCGCACTCAAAGGCTCCCACCACAAGGCCGACACCAAACAATGCCCATCCAAAGTAACCAAAAAAAGTGGTAACTGCTTCCACCCAAGGCAGGTCAAACAGTTCCACTCCCATGTTGTTCATCATGACAAAGAAATCATTTAAGAAACCAATGATTTTTCCATACAGCCAGTCTATGATCTGGTCCAGCACAGTCTCTGCCACAAAATCAAATATAAACATATCACACCACCTTTCTGTCGGCTGCCTGTTTTACGGGCTTATCTGCTGGCTCCCGTAACTTGGGGACTGTGTCATTTCCATATCCTGAAATACGGACAGATACCTCTCCACTCCGGCTGCCAGCTTCTGGTAGTCTGCCTTTGACGGATGGAACACATACCAGTCCGTTTTTCCCCCGTCTGCCCAGATGTGCGGTTCCACACCCTCCCTGAAATTCGGATTGCCCACCTTTTGTTTGCCCCAGACATCCATAAACCGGAGAAGCACGCTGTCTACCACGCCTTCTTTTCTGTTGAAAATGGATGCCTTAAGTCCTGCATACTGGTTGCTTATGCCGAGTGTTACAAACTCAATCCTTGCTCGCAGATCCTCCCCGATGGTTCCATAGCAGATTCGCCCTACATACCTCTGGTCTTTTAAAATGGCACTTTCTGCCATAATCTTTTTTAATTCTTCCTCAAAAAAAGTCATGCCCTGCCTCCTATATTCCAAGAATTGTCCAGATATATGCAGGTGCCGTTAAGGTAAACACAAGGCAGGCAAACAGGATTGCCGGTGCTGCCCACTCAAACTGTCCGTGCTTTCTGTAATCAAAATATGCGGTACCCAGCTTTGCAAAGAAAAATACCGCAAGGATCAAATCAATTGCCGGAAACACAACCTTGTTTACCACCGTCTTAATCTGCTCTGATGCGTCATTCCATGTTCCCTCAATGGCTCCTGCCACATCTCCGGTTCCTGCCGCAGATACCGTTGTCCCGAACATGAGGGAAAATACAAACACCAGCGTTACCATAACTAACCATTTCTTCTTTTTCATCTAATTTTCCTTTCTTTGTCGGACTTCCTGCCCTTATTCGCGAAAAAAGACTGCACGGATGCAGCCTTTTTCTTCTCTGTTTTTTCGTTACATATCCATCTGCATGGCTGGTGTCTGCTCCTGAAGCAGTTCTGCAACCTCATATACATTTGGATTTTCATAAAACCTCAAATCTCCCCTGAATCCTGCTTTCAAATGACTGAACTCTTCTCCAAGTTTCAGCAGAGCCTCCGGTACATCTTTCGGAAGTTCCTGATTCCATCGCACCCATTCTCCGTTCTGATGCCGGGGTGCCAGTTCTAAGATGACATAATCTTCCGGTACAAACTTCGGATACTGTCTTGGAAATCCGTTTGCATCAAAGTATAACTTCCCCTCCTGCATTACCGTCAGTTCCATTAATCGCAAGGTATCCTCCAGCGAAGTACAGAACCAGCATTCCGAGTCCTTAAATTTCCGTATCCTTCCATCTCTTAAGATGGATTCCACGTTCTCTCGTTTTGTGTAGTGATAGAGCAGACCTTTTGGTTTATCGATTCTTTCATATGCCATCTTTGTTACCTTACTTTCTGCGGTGCGATATGCCAGTCATCCCATAAGTCCCCGGATATCCGAACCGAATCGGTCAGATTCACACAAAGCATTCCATCCGGTGTCCAGCAGTCCAGTAAATAAGTGTAGACCGTATAGGTACCATCCGGCATCCAGATGGGTGTAAAGTGCGTCCTGCGGTTATAGGTGGAATAATGGTTGTTTTTAAATTCAAACCCGGCATGGTATCCGCTTCTTGTCCTATCCAGTAATCTCCAGTAGGTCTTATAATAAAACTCCGGGAAATAACTGACGGCTGTCTGTGGCGGCGTGGTTGCCGAGGACTGGCTTGTGGATGCACTGGCATTCACAAGGATATTGACTCCATAGCCACTCTTGATGGTGGTGTCCGTTGCTGTCGGGGATTTTTCATCCGCACTAAGTTCCATGGATGCAGAAAGGGAAGCGGAATACCGGTCTAAATCAAATTCCCACCAGCCTTCATCCACATATTCTCCCTCATCTTCCCAATGTCCGTGGCTACTGGAACATCCCGGAGAACAGGACGAAGAATGTGAGCCGGAATGCCATTTCCAGTCACTATGCCATACCCAGTATTCTTTCCACCACGGTCTCCACACACTCCATGATGCGTTTGTCTTCTGCGGATTTGCCGGGACAATGGCATTGCCTGCATTGTAAGAATCGTTTCTGTCATCGGCTACCGGATTGGGCGGTGGATTCTTATCAAGGTTTACGATATTGGCAGTAATGGTTCCCCTGTTTGAACTTCCTCCTCCGCTGACGCTTACGCTGATCGTGATATGCTGTTCGGTGGATGGTGTATGCCATTTTACCCACACCAGCTGCTGTCCGTCTTCCGGATAATACACATTATTTACGGTATAACTTCTCCCAAGGATGTGAAAAGTCACACTCACGGGATTGTCTGGATCACTCTGTCCTCCGCTGACCGTTACGGCTGTTACCACATCGGTATTTACCCGGTACTCATAGTCTGCAGCAATCACTTCCGGCGTGACCACCTCATTAAAACGTACAATACCAAGACCTAACGAACCGATAATCTCCTCATCGGATACCTTCTGGTTCTTACTGCCTCCCCAAGCCGGATATCCCAGATCAGATGTTTCAAGGAACATGGCAAGAGGCAGATTTTTGTGTGTCAGTGAAGTCAGCTTTTTTCGTACCATGCCCCCTCTGACTTGGTTATACATAGCTGCCTCCGTTGCTGTAAAGGCTGTTCGTACTCCTTCAAAAGTCACATAGGCAATGGGTTCCAATAATAACTTATAATCTCCACCTGTCAGGGTGTCGTAATCCATCCCCACATATCCTGCTATACTTCTGATGACCTGCTCATCCGTAAAGTAACTTTTGATGGCGGCAATACTTGCACTCCCTGATGATGTTGTAATGATTTTAGGCAGCGACTGCGCAGGAACATAATAATCATAACCTCCTACCTTTGCAGAGAGACCTGCTCCTCCCCTGTAATCAGACTTACACACCTTTCCAAAATGTACCTTGATATCACTTGGACTTCTGTTAGTCAAATCAATGGATGCTGTCACTGCACTTCCATCACTTGCACTTACCACAGTGGCTCTGACTCCTTCATCCCCTTTATTCCAGTAGTTTGTGTTCGTTCCTTGTCCTAATCCTCCACCACCGTTGTCAATGTTTCCCTCGCCCTCGGCGTACACCGTCATGGGTGCCAGCGTGGATACGATTAACAGAAAGGTCAGAACCCAACGCTTAAATCGTTTCATGTTGCCTCCCTTCAAATGCAACGAGCCACCTGCTGTTGCAGGTGGCTCGTTGCATAGAAAAAGCACAGCATTTTTACTGTGCCTTCTCTTTCGATTCCTTAATCCATAATCCCTACTTTATTACCGTTTTCATACATGTCATCTGCGGCAGTCCCAGAACCGGCACCCTCATCAGGTAACCATCCGAATCCTTCCACATATACCATTCCGTCCTTAGTGTCTCCTGTTTTCGGTGTGTCATCCACGGGCGGTGTAGGATTCTCCGGCTTTTTTTCTGGCTCTTCTTCATAAGCAGGCTTTGTATCCGGATTTGTTACATCCGCATCCTCTGCCAGTACCGGCGGTTCCTGTGGTTTTTCATCCTCTGTCTTTTCCGGGTTCGGCTGGATTTCCTGTGCCCCGCTTTCTACCGAATTATCCGTTTCTACTTCGATGACCAAATCTGTTTTTTTCTCTGTGCTTTCCGTCTCTTCCGGCACCTGCACAGTTTCGTCCGTATCTATCATAAGCTCCAGTTCTTCCGTCGCTTTGCTCTCTTCCGGCAGTGTCTGCACCGGTTCCTTGTAAAGAACCCTGCTGATTCCGAATACTGCGATTACGCACACGGCTGCAAGTCCTGCTATGATAAGTCCTTTTTTCGTTTTATCCTTCATGGCAATCCCTCCTGTATGTAATTTTTGAATACTCTCTTCTCAATCCACAACCTATCACACTCTTTTTCCAAAGTCTATCAAAATGTAATAAGTCGGACGATATCTGTAACATCTTACTAAAACTTCTCTGTATAAGCTGCCCGAACCTTCAGGTTTATTGACATATTTGTGATGATTTTCCCTGCAAACCGCACCGGAATTTCCAGCCGTATGGATGCATCTGCATAATACGAACCGCCACCGGCTCCAAGTGCATTGTTCGGTATGGACACGGACAGATTACTCAGACGATATTCCTGTTCCCCGCCGTTATTGATCCTCACATAACCATCTCCGTCCTCCTCCAGTCCAAGCAGGAAACTCATCCGGCTGTAGATATCTCCATAATCCACCGATGCCGCAAAGGATTCCCCATCCGGCTCATAGCCTGCAGCATAGCCTTCCCTCACACAATGATAAACCTCGTTATAGTTATCATTGACCGTGGAGATCACTGCAGATTCCATTGCATCTTTGATGCCTGCGGCTGTAATCACCAGACGCATGTATTCCGATACTCCGAGGATGATTAACAGCATCCCTATGGTAACCGCCACCACTAACGGAAGCATGTTCCCCCTGCGGTCTTTCAAAAGAAGGGCGGCACGTTTCAAATATTTCCTCATTTCCAGTACACCTCGCTTTTGCCGGAGGCTCTTGCCCGGATCGTAATGGGGAACGAACCAAAATTCCCGAACAGCCCCAGATCCTTTTGTATGGTCACTGTTACCGTTACTTCTTCATTTAATTGCAGATTCCCGGTATTCGACCATTGCACGGCAGGGTGGATACCGGTCTTTTCTTCCAAGACTCTCTGCCTGTTTGATGTTTCACTTCCTACCCTGCCGCTGATTTCAGCCTCCCTTACCAGTTCATCGGCAAAGTTATCCACTTGCATCTTCGTGATAAAAATGGGAAACAGCCTTACTCCAAGGGCAATGACCAGCATAACGCAGAGCACCATGACCGCCACATCAATGTACCCCTCGCCTCTTTTATCACGCAGTATCTTTCTTATCTGTTTCATGCACACCTCCATACTAGAACAGCGTCCCCATCGATCTGATAATCTCGTAGATGATGATGGCGAAGTAGGTTGCCAGAAAACACATCAGCATGGCAAAGGAATATACCCTGATCTTAGGCGGTATCTTTGCCGCCTTTGCTTTCAGTCTCTGAAGCTCCGCCTGCTTAAAATCATGAGTTAACATCTGGAAGTACACAGCTCCGTCATCTCCACGAAGCACACCAATAAGTCCCCTGACCACATCCGATAACTGTGGGGAATTGAGTCTTGCCTCAAAACGGGTTAAGGCTGCTTCATAGCTGCTGGAGCGCATATCCGCACACACAATGTCCAGTTCCTTTCGGAAGGCTGCACCTGCATTTTCCTTATAATGCTCCAGCATGGATAACACATCCCTGCTGTTTTTCAGTTCCTGCGTAATGGTGGACACAAAGCGGTACAGTTCTTCCTCTATCTGCTCCCTTTTTTCCCGAAGCATTTCATCGGCTTTCTGGATTTCCCTGTAGTACACCATAATCCCTAACAGTATCACAAACAACGCTGCCAGAGGAAAGATATATAATGCCGGAATAATCAGGAGAAACACACTTCCTGCCTTGATATAGGCATAAGCGGTATAAATCTCCGGTGTCATCCCCATTCCCGATGCCTTCAGTACACTGTTCATGCGGCTCCTTTTATAAGCATTTATCCGGATATAGGGTGACAGTCTGACTGCTCCGTCTAAAAATAATGCATCCAGTGTCTTTGACAGCTTCTTTCCTTCCCTGCCCGTATCCATCATGACCCTGCTGGTTCTAAGGGTTGGCAGGTGCATTACACCCGAAAGCAGCAGAAAAAGTCCTGATGTAAAGGTAAGAAACACAAAAAATAATGTCAGATTCATACTGCCTCCTTTCTACGATCTGTACTCGATTGGCTTTGTCAGCCGGATCACATGGGCGGTGGAAACAAATATAACCGTGCCTGCAATGGCCAGCATGATCTGTCCTACTACCGTGTGCATCAGCGTATGATACCAGTCCTGATTCAAAAAATACAAAAGCGGAATGTTTCCTACCACCAGCACCACCATGGTGATGAATTCCTTTCTCGGCTCCATAACCATGTACTCCAGCTCTGCATTTACAATACGCATATCAGACAACTTGGCCACGATGGGTGTCAGCGTTGTCTTTAGGGACCTGTCATACAGACAGGCTTTTAAGGCATCCACCCATTCCCGGAACACATCATCTGAGATTCTGTTACGAAGTTCATCCAGAGCTGCCTCCAAGTCCGGATCAATCAGCCGGATTCTGGACACAAAATCCTGAAAAATATTTTTTACCGGCGGATTTAGGTATTCCAGATTTTCCTCCACAGAAGTTAAGATATCCTCACTTCTAATGTAGGCTGTGGTTATGATGGACAGGGCAGTTTCCAGTTCCGCAGACACATCCTTTTTGAAATGGGATGCGGTCAGCTTGATATACCAGAAGGGCAGGAACATAAATCCTACTGCTAAAACCGGCACCAGAAAGAAGTTGCCAAGCATGGCTGCACCGGCGGCTCCAGCCGCAAACAAAAGCAGGGATACCGTACACAGCAGCGGAAATGTATTCTCACGGTCCGTTGCTTTTAAGATGCTCTGCACCTCTTCGATCTCCCTGCGGAAAAAGGATTTTTTCTTTCTCTGTGTCTGTTCCAAAATTTCCTCCCGGATGCCTTTTGGGCCATCCAGAAGCTTTGTAAAAATGTTTCCTGTGAAATCCGTCAGGCTGATGCCAAACAGCAGAAAACACCCGGCCATAATTCCGAGACAGGCAACTACCTGCATTGCTATCATGTCTTTCCACCTCCCCCTGTAATGCGGTTTAATACATCCTTCGGCATTCCGTTTTCCAGAAATCTTTTCTTCAGGCTCTCTGAAATGCCGGATACCTTTTGATGGGTACCGTTGATAATGAATTCATCCCCTTCCACCCGGTTCTCCGTAATCTCATAGCGGAACAGGGAATTAAAGTGCCTCTTTCCATCCCTGGTAATCTCGCACTCCATGATCTCCATCAGCCTTCTTTTCTTATTCTCAAGCTGCTTTGTAAACACTACGATGGGGAATGCCTCGGTTACCAAGTCCATTAACACCTCATCATCCATATCATATTTTCTTTTACATAGCGTTCTCATTCGGCTGTAGGTAGCTTCACAGCTGTTGCTGTGAATGGTGGTAAGCACGGTATGGCCGGTTCTTGCAGACTCCTGTGCGGTATAGGCTTCGGAGCTTCTCATCTCTCCCACACAGATAATCTCCGGGTTAAAACGCAGAGCCATGTCAAGGAGCATGTCCTGATCGATGTTCTGCTTTTCATTCTCGCTGAATCTGGTCAGCGTATGGATCACGCTATTGGTTACCTTTCCATCCTTTTCCCTTACCAGAGCCAGCTCCCTGCTTCCGTTTTCAATGGTAAAAATTCGCTTGTTGTCAGGAATGGTGGTAAGGAGCCACCCTGCCAGTGTAGTCTTGCCGGAGCTGGTGGCGCCTGCCACACAGATGCTGATGCCATACCGCAGACACTCTGCCAGAAAATCCAGCATTTCTTCTGTTGCAGTTCCTCCATCCACAAAGTCGCACTTTTTCAGACTCTGTGGATTTACGATTCGGATGGAGGCTGCAATACCCACATCCTCATCCACAAGGGGCGTCTTTAATACGGCAATACGGATGTTCTTGCTCAGATGCCCAAGCACTGCCGGAGAAGCATTGTCCAGCACCATGCCGGACACATGGAGCATTCTCCGGATAACATTAATGGCATGCTCCGGTGATTCAAAGTGTTCCTCCAGCTTTTCACATCTGCCGTCGCTGTACTGCACCTCAATGTCTTTCCATGAGTTGATGTCAATTTCCTCAATACCGGTTCCGAAAA
Source organism: Lachnospiraceae bacterium GAM79 (assembly GCA_003584705.1). Classification (GTDB taxonomy): domain Bacteria; phylum Bacillota; class Clostridia; order Lachnospirales; family Lachnospiraceae; genus Acetatifactor; species Acetatifactor acetigignens. Next base: position 31,253 of record AP018536.1, on the reverse strand, counting down.
TGTACTTTGTCAAAAAGGAAAACTCAGCCATCTCTGTGTATAGATCATCGATAAGCTGCTCTCTGATCTTTCCCTTTACGCTAATGCGGTAATCTGCAACATATTTTGCGATGTACCTCTTGACCTGCTGTTTTACTTCTTCATTGCCGCCCTCCACCATCAGCGTGGAGTATTTGCTGGAGATGTATTCCTGCACTTCCTTTAACACATCGGAAAATGCTCTTCCCTTCTCTTCCGGGGAAAAGAAAAGGCTCTGATTATTTCCTGTCATACCCCGAACACCTCCTTACTGATTTTTTCAATCCCTTTCCGGAAAGCCCTGCTTTCCTTTAACCCAAGCTCGGCAAGCATATCTCCCTCCAGACACTGGGTTTCCACTTCCCTGCTGTGGGGAATCTGAAAGGCCACCTTACCAAGCACCTGTTCAATGTGGCTGCTTGCCTCCTGCTGTTTGACATTGGATGCCACCTTAAGCTGTTTATCTGCATCCCACTTATTGTCCCTAAGCAGCGGCAGCTGTGAAGACAGGTAGCTGATGGATTTTAAATCACAGTTTACCAGTCTAAGCACCGTATCTGCTTCCATCAATGCCACTGCGGATAATACATCCGATGCAATGGTACTGCCGCAGTCGATAATGACATAGGGTGCTACTTCCCTTGCCTGTTCAATCAGTTCCGCCGCCTGCGTCTGGTCATAAGGCGGATAAGTAAACACGTTCTCGCCTTTTAACATCCCGATCATGCTTAAGTAATCATTTTTTCTGTAGAACATACAGTTTTTCTTAATCAGGTTTTCCGTTACATGGGTTGCAGCAAGAATGCTCCCAAGGGATTTTTCCCCTTCCAGATCGGAGGACGCACAGATACAGGGCAGCGGCGGTGCAGTCATGTCTGCAAAAATCAGCAGTACATTCTTCCTTTTTCTGGCAAGGTAATCTGCAAGCTTTACGGAAACGACAGTCTTGCCGGATGAGGGACTTCCCCATACGGCAAGCACACCGCCCTGAGACTCCATCGGTTCCTCTTCATATCCTGTATTTCTGGTAAACAGGGAATTCTGTTTAAAGTTCACAATCTATTCCTCCCCATCTGTATTTGTTTCTGTTTCCCCGGTTCTGGCTTCACTGTCTGCATTCATTTGAGGGGAAATCTTTCCATCTTCAGATGTTACTCCCTCCTCAGTCGCACCATCTCCCTGCGTGTCTGCCTCTTCCTCTGCCTTCATCTCATCCAGTACCTGATCCTGTGCCTCTATAAACTCAGAAGCCTTCTCTGCTTCTCCACGGAATACCAGAGACAGATGGATTTCACCCTCCGCTTCCAGTCTTGCAAGGAGTCTGCTCTGTTCCGGTCTTACCAGAATGGTCACAGTAGACGGCAGTTCCTTTTCTTCCTCTTCTGTCCTCTGTTCCTCCGTGTTGGCATCATAGCCGGACTTGGCAGTCACTGCAATGACCTCCACGTACTTTAGTTCTGCCGGAATGACTGTCTCTCCACTGCCAAGGTAATCCGGCGCAATCACGGATACGATATCTCCACTCTTTAACTTGCCGGACAAGCCTTCCGCAAAGGTGTTAATGGTAATGGACATGGCCTGTTTTTCTCCATTTAAGTTATAGAGATACTTATTCTCCGCAGACGGTTCCTCGGAAATTTTATCCGTTAAGATGTAATCCCCTGCATAAACGGTTGCAGTCAGATACTTTCCTTCCACATCTGCAAGGTTTCTTACCACATTTTCGGGCAGGTTATGGTTTCCTACCTCTACCACATCCACCATGTTTTTGGTAATCTGTTCTCCCTCCTGCACCATCTGGTTAAAACGAACAATGGCGACCTTCTTAGACAGCCCGGCATTCACAAGAGGCGTAATGGCAAAGCAGATAAGCAGGGAAACTGCAATGCAGAAAATTCCCAGAACAGTTCGGTTCTTAAATAATTTCATTCTGAATTCCTCCTAGTCATTTGTTCACATCTGTGCATATTTTTTCCGGCTTCTGCACACTGCAGTTGCCACGCCTGCGATAGCTGCCAGCACACCGGCGATTACGAACATTTTTTTCATGGTTAACCTCCAATCTGAATGCTTATAAGCATTCCCAACAGCAAGAAAGGAACAAGCGGATATGCCTGCTCCTTCCCTCTTTCTCGATTTTCTTTTTTGATTCTCTTTACGCACTGCCTTGCTGCATGAAAGACAAGCAGCAACAGAAGCCCTGTGATAAGTCCGATCAGGGTTCTCCCAAACCCAAGCACCAGTCCACAGGCTCCTGTCAGCTTGATATCCCCACCACCGATACCGCCTGCTGTTACCCCGATCATCAAAAGAGGCAATGCCACCAAGAGTCCTGATAACTGCACGGACTCCAGTGGGATCAGGCTCACGATGGTGACTAACAGTGGTATCCCGTCCGGAATTTCTCTCTTTCTGATATCAGAAACTGCCGCCAACACCAGAACAATAAAAAAGGAAATGAGCCTGACCTCAGATAACATCGGCTACATTCCCATGTTCATGCCGGCGGATTCTTCCTGTTCCATCTCCTCTTCGGCCTCATCCTGATCAAGCACCGGTGCAAGAACATTTTCCTGATAGGCTTTCTCCACCGCCTGATCAAACTGCTGCTTCATGGACTTATCCGCAAAATATACAGAATCCTTATACTGCTCCGCATGGGGCACCTTGGTCCGGGGCATGGTTACGGTAAGCCCATAGTCATCCTCCTTGATTTTTACGTTGCGGATGGTCATCATGTTCCCCACCTTAACATCCGCCGTGGCAAGCACACCTCTCTCCGGGTTATGTTCTGTGATGGTGACCTCAAAAGGCACCTGCTGTTCCATGGGTTCTGCTGTATTTGTATTTTCCTGTGTATCTGCTCTTCTCGGCATATTCTATTTCCTCCTTCTTCATTTTCATAGTACTTATCCGAAACCTACGGAGAATCGTCTTGCGATTCTCCTAAACGAAACTTGGGATTTCTTAGTCTGTGTTTTTTACAGGCTTAGAAATCCTTTTCGTTTTAGCCTGCATAGTTAAACATTTCCTGAATTCTTCTGGTAAGGGTAGGCATTACCACATCTCCGAAGAGGGCATACAATCCTGCAAGCAGGAGGGCACCGATTACCACTGCAATCAAAATCTTAACTGCGGTATCCACGTAGTTCTCGCCTCTCTTGTCCTTCAACAGATGTACTGCCTTTGCTGCGGTTGCCTTCATGCTTCCTGCTACTTTGTTCATCATCTTTCTCATCGATTTTTCCTCCATAATTGTTTGATTTTATTTGGTTTCCTGACTTAAGTTGCCTTACATCCCGGTCATGTCCATTGCCTGACCTTCCGGTGCCTGCTGCATTTCATGATGCTTTGCCACACTGTTCTGGCTCTGTGTAAGTGCCTGTTCATAAGCACCAAGCACCGCATCATTTAACTGCTTTCTGCATTCCGGTGTGATAGGGAAACAGATATCCTTATAATCGTTTCCTACCTTGTAGCTGGGCATGGATACAAACAATCCGTTTGTCCCTTCAATAATTTTCACACCCCTGATGGCAAAGGCTCCGTTAATGTTCACGGATGCAGTGCCTTTGATGGAATCACTGGGTTTGATTGACTGGATGCGCACATCAAACTCCAGCGGCTGTTTCGGCTGCCCGGACTGTGCTTCGCCCTGTGTATTCTGCTGATTATTTTTTGTTCCTTTTCCTGCCATGTTCTTCCTTTCCGCCTCCCGGCTATTCTGATTGAAATACAATTTCTGCAAAGCCTTTCGGCTCTACATAGAAAAAGCGGCTTGCCTCGTCTTCTATCAGTTCCACAACATCCGATATGGATAGTGCGTGTCCTTCAAAATCCTTCGGTACTCTTCTTCCGAACTTCTCCCAGACCTCTTCCAGACTAAAGTTTTCCACTTCTCCTTCATAAACCAGTGCATACTCCTCTGCCTGCGGTTTTCCATAGCCCCTGTTTTCCCTTTCTGCCAGACTGATAAACCGCATCATGAGCGGACTGCCCTGTTTCAGCTGATGTATTTTTATCCTCCTTTCCCTGCCCTGTATCTTCACTTCTTCCATCCCTCCACCCTCTGACAGACGGTCATACACTCCGTCCCTGACCTCTACTGCCAGCTTTTCCTTCTCTGATAGGAACTCTTTGATTTCCCCTTTATCAAAAATGGAGTCCAGAATTACTTTTCCATCTGACAGATACCCTGCCGGATTTCCATAGTAAATAAGGACTCCGTTACGAAAATATATGTTTTTCATACTGCATCTCCATTCACATGCCATGCAGATAGGGAAGCAGCTGGGTATTCAGGAAGTCATTGTCTTCGCAATACAAAAACATCTTTGATAACCCAACCAGAAAAGGCTCTCCTTCCATGTTCTGTATCAGGATAATGCTGTCTTTTTGACATCCCCGGATACAGTCTGCAATGGCAGGCAGATTTCCCTCCACCAGTGTTTCCTTTACCTTATCATCCTGAATTTCAAATGCCCTGTACTTACCTTTTAACAATCCTTTCCTCCCTCCTGCTGTGCGAGGCTTAAGATTCTTGCAGCAAGTGCCACCTGCTTTTCATGGCTCATGGTTTTCACAGCAGCATTCACATAGGCCTCCACAGCTTCTGCATCCTGCTTTCCTACTTCCAGAATGTCTACCTTGGATATGACAATCTTCCCGGAGTTTATGGAAACCTTTAAGATATCCCCTTTCTCCATCTCCGCTTTCTGCCGCATTTCAAGAGGTATCAGCACCCTGCCTTTTTCATCCAGCACCTTATACACCGGTTTTTTCATCTCTTCCCTCCTCTGTCATGCGTAACACAATATTTACTTTTTCCTTCGGGATTCCAAGTTCTTCACAGATACCAAGAAGTTCCTCCGGCACTTCTCCTGCCACCACATCTTCTGTAGGCAGAATCACAATCTTTCTGTCCGTGCAGACAATATCCAGATCGGCATCCATGGGAATTTTGGCATCCGCAAGCAGTTCCGGCGGCAGTCTAAGTTCCACGTTTTCTTCTTTCATAAGCTCGCCAGCGGGATTTTCACCTGCACGAACGAGCAGAAACTCTTTCGACTCATTCTTAAAATCCTTTTCTCCTGCCGCAAGGTATAAAAGTTTTACCTCTTCCCCGGTTCTTATCCCTGTCTGTTCTAGCAATATCACAGGGATTTCAATGCACCCCTTTTCATTCACTTTTCCCTTGATCTCCACTAACTGAAACATCTTCATCCTCCTTCCGTTTGCTGCACTTCCACACGACTGATTCCTGTTCTCCACACAGTTCAAACAGATTCATCTGCGTAGGCAGACTGTTTCTTCTTTCCTCCATGTCATAATTGGCTATCAGCACCTCCGGGAATTCACTTCCGTTGTCATACCTCTGTGCCAGATTATTGATTCTTGTAACCGCCTCTATCCGGAAATCCTGATACAGTTCCCTGATATATTCACAGTCATTGTAAGAAACCATGAATTTTCCTTCGATGCCTGCCAGTGTATCCCGGAGTCTTACATGATCCTCCTTACGGAACACAACCTCATAATGTCCTTCAGTTTCATAGTACGGCGGATCGCAATAAAAAAAGGCATTCGGTCTGTCATACTGACGGATGAGTGCCTCAAAATCTTTATTCTCGATTACCGTATCCTTTAGCCTCCGGTTTGCTTCCCACAAGATGGTAAAGGTCTTTCGGATGTCAAACGGCTGGCAGCCATAGGAAGTGCATCCGCTTCCATAACTGTAACGGATGATTTTATAAAATGCCGCCGCCCGTTTTACAGCTCCAACGCTGGCGCGCTCCATAAGGATGTCCCTGATTTCTGCCACCTCCGGCTCCTTCAGGAAATGTGTCGCTATCTCCAGCTCTTCAGCCAGATGCTCACTCTTAAATTCTTCCATCGAAAGGAATTTTCTAAGTGTCACAAACTCATCTCTGGAATTGAGCGGTAGGAAAGACAATTCCTTTAACAGAGCCATTGGTCTTTCCTTGACACAATAAAAGAGGTTTGCAAGATTTGAATTAAAATCATTGTAAACCTCCATACATTTATCAGGCGGCTTGCCGAATAACACCCAGCCGCCTCCGCCGAATACTTCTATGTAGCGGTCATAGCTGACCGGCATGCGCTGATATATCAGATCCCGGAGTGCCTTCTTACCGCCCACCCAGCTGATAATACTATTCAATTCACTTCTGCCCTCCTTTACTTTGGCCCATCCATCGCCTGCGACTGCCCGGTGACCAGATATTCATCCACCATCTTCCGGATATTTGCAACCGAATCCGGCATATCGGTAAAGTCCACATGATTGTCACGTTCCACAAGCGGTGTGTACCAGTAATCATAAGGGACATAATATTCCTTGATGGCCTGCTTCTGTTCTTCCGTCAAGTAAACATATCCCTGTACCAAAGGACCGCCCGGTGATAAAAATGTAGTCCCCCAATGCTCTCCCGATGATTCCAAGTCCAGTGTTACCACTGCCAGTGCATGGATTCCGGATTCTCTGCCCCTTATGACCGCAGGCATCATGACCATTCCATACCCTTCTTCCACATATCCCTCGCCATACACTTCCTCAAATGCCTGATGCATGGCAAAAAGTTTTTCTGCAGCATAGGAAGTATTCTCACTGTTGCAGGACATATTTAACAGCTTAAAATCTGTCTTTTCCAGGATTTCATTTATCTTATCGATAAACTCCTGCTGTTTGATTTCTGCTATCTCATCCTGTTTCGTGATGATATCAAACCGATCCTCCTCTACATTTAATGCAAGGCAGCTTCCATTCTCCCACTTCATGTGAATCTGCCCGATGTCATCCACATAATCGACGATGCCCTTGCTGCCCGGCGGCACCGAAGTCTCTCCTGCCATGTTGTAAAGACGAATCGGTGTGCCTTTGGGATACTTTTCTTTAAGCCGTGCTATCTCTTCTCTCTTTAACATGCTTCTCCTTTCTCGATTCCTTTTAACTTAACAGGACATATTCATTCCCTGCACCTGTCCTCCCATCAGTTCTTCCTCTGTCATGACACTCCAGAAGTTTTCACTGTTCCAGAAACTGACATAGATTTCTCCATCCTCCACGGTAATCGGATGCTGTTCAAAGCCTTCGCCCCAGCCATCACTCATCTGTCCGGTCCAGTATTCCTTTAACACTTCAATGTCATGCTCTGTTAAGGCTTCAGCGATTTTACACTCCAGCACTCCATACAGTTCTCCATCCACAATCTCTACTTTCGGATGAGCTGACATTACCTTTGCGGCTACCGCCGGACTCCGATCAAAGTAATGCATGAGTCCTCTTGGCTCTTCCCCGACACAATATTCCTTTTCAATTGCTTCCGCAATTTCTTCCGCATATGGTGTCAGGTCACTGCGGTATAACTTCCCCTGTTCGAATCCTTCCTCATAGAAACCTGCTGTCAACGGACTGTAAAGCCGGAAAGTTTCATAGCAGCTCTCATCAATTTCCAGCGGATCAGCAAACTCTCCATTATACTGCTGGTACTCCGACAGTTCTCTGGTGGCTCCCACAAAACCATCCTCCACATAACCGCTTGTTACAAGTGTCCCCTGTCTCTTGTCCGCTGCAAAGGAAGCATAATTGATGTGAGGGAGCAATAATTCATCCACATCAAATAACCCGGACTCCTCCACCATGTACTTTCCATACTCTTCATCGTTGTGTACGAAAGGATTTACTTCAAATTCCCCAAGCAGTTTTGCAAGGCTTGTCACCTCAGTATGACTACTAAACCCGGTAAATTCCACCACCATGGCAAGCTGCTTCATCTGCACTTCATCAAAATGCCTTACCGCCTGACACGTTTCATTAAATAATGTCAGTGCCTCCACACAATCAATGTTCTCCGGCATCGGCACCAGAATATCCGGCAGGCGTATATTGTGAATATCTGTAACTTTCATTTCCCAGAAATCCATGACCTGCAATCGTTCCTTCACCTTGTTCATGGAACAGATATCGGTAGGCAGATACAGATATTCGGTGTCCCCTGCCTGATTCTGTACCTCGATTGCTGCCACGATTTCATCGGATGCAAAGTATTCCGGGAATGTCTTTCCGTTATATACCTCCTGCATTTCAAAGCCATGCTCCACAAAAACTCCATAGGGCAGGACTTCCACCCGGCTTTCCTTGAAAGTCTTTTCCGCAAACTTTATAAAGTTTGTCTGCTGCTTTTCCTCTTCTGGCATGGCTATGAATTCATCCAGATAGAGACGCTTTCCTACCTGCTCCGCGTCTGAAAAATCTGTAATCAGAGAAAGTCCCTTCATGCTGAAGGTCAGATTGATCAAATCCTGCATCGTTCCCACACCGTAGTCAGTGACATAGGAATACAATACCTTGCGTTCATACTCCGTGAGACAATCCATCCGTTTAGCGAAAAAATTGACCTCATCCATGTTCACGGTCTGCCCCTCGAATTTACAAAGGGGATTATCCTTCTCTGATGCTTCCACCAGCCTGCACACAGGTACTGTTTCTTCAATACCGATTCTCTTCATCTGGAAATTTAATTCCGCATCCGACAATGGCAGTTCTATACTTTTTCGGCCACCACTCAGCACCTTAATCCGCATTCCACACCTCCTGCTTTATAATTTCCACTCCGCACTTCTCGATGACAAAAGCATTCACGATAAGGCGGAGTATCTCATCGGGTATCAGTTCCCGGTCTGTCAGTTCTGACAAGCGGATATGCTTTGTTCCGCTATAAACATCCTTGGCCGCATGAAACAGAATGTAGTGCTCCAGTGTCACGCCTCCAAGCCTTACTCTGTCAAAGTAAATCCCGGTATCCAGAACATTTTTGCGGATCTTCTCCCATAAAATTCCATCAGCAGACAATAAAAAGACTGCGGCAGCATATCCCGGTGCATACTGCAATGTCTTTGCCCTCTTCCCCATCAGCAAGGAATAGAAATCATTTCTGTGCTTTGGATTACGGAATATCAGTTCCTTATCCACTTCACAAAAAATTTCATCCACCCTTTTCTTCAGATGCTCCATCTGCATTCTGCTGATCACGCAGTCAACGATTTCAGAATAATTTCCCCTGCTCCTCCAGTCCACATCCATCACACAGATACCATATCCTCTCGGTCTGTACCCCGGTGGCTGCTGCATCTGCCTTTCCAGCACCCGAAGTCCCGGACTCACACAAAATAATTTTGACATTTCCACCTCCAAAAAAATAAGGCGGCACCTATTCTATTTCTAAAATAAGTACCGCCTTGCGTTCATCCCTGCCCATATTCATTTTTAACTTTGCTTACCACTCCCTCCTTTTCGTTTTTCTCCAAATCACTCCCAAAACCATTTTTCCAGTCCTATGCATCTATAAAATTGGGCAAAAAAATCGGGCAAAAACTAGCCAATTTTCGGTCTAATTTTTGCCCTAAAACCACAACATCTTGTGGTCAAACCTTACTTTTTCTTCTCTTTTCCACAATACTGCATCATTATCACGCACTCAACGTGCACCGTCATGCCGAACTGGTCCACACCACGGACTTTTCGGATCTCATAGCCTCCATCGCAGAGGATCTTCAGGTCTCTGGCGAGGGTGGCGGAGTCGCAGCTGACGTATACGATGCGTCCGGGTTGCATGCGGAGCATGGTGTTTAAGCAGGCATCGTCACAGCCTTTTCTTGGTGGATCGACAACGATGACATCCGGATGGAGCATTTCATCGGAAGATGCTTCTGTAGTTGCCTTTTCGTAGAATTCCGGCAGGACTTCCTCTGCTTTGCCCACGAAAAACTCAGCATTTTCAATATGGTTTCTCTTTGCATTCTCTCTGGCATCGTCGATGGCCTGGGGGATGATCTCCACGCCACACACCTTTTTGGCTTTGCCCGCCAGGAAGAGAGAGATGGTTCCGATACCACAGTAGAGATCCCAAACGGTCTCTTTTCCGGTCAGTCCCGCATATTCCAGTGCCAGGCTGTAAAGCTTCTCGGTCTGTATGGGATTTACCTGATAGAAGGAGAGAGGAGAGATTTTGAAGGTTAATGCATCCCCGGTATAAGGGTAATTTTCTTTCTGCATGTCCCTTACGTGGATCGTATCCTCAATGGTGCTCTCACCCCAGAGATTATGGATCATGGTACCCATGATCACATTGGTTTTCTCGGCATTGATACTGACTGACACACTTGTCATACCTTGGATTTTTGCCAGTGCAGCCAGTAATTCTCCCTGATTTGGTAAAAACTCATTCGTATTCTTCTGTACTCCGGCAGTAGGGTATGACATTTTTGTCATTTTCTTGTTAATGACCAGACATACCATCAACTGTCCACTGGTGAAGCCTTTCCTGATCAATACATGACGTACCAGACCCTTGCCAGTGACTTCGTCATAGGCAGTTACTTTATTTTTCCGCATATAGGAGAGTATGGTTTCGAGGATCTGCTGATTCTCAGAAGCACCAAGGGCGCAGTCTGTATTGGCAATGATGGTATGGGTGCGTCCGGCATAGAAACCGGTGATAACATTACCGTCTCTATCAGTTCCTATGGGGTACTGCGCTTTATTACGATAGTGGAAGGGTTCCTCCATGCCTACAATAGGCTGCATGCGTTCATCAATGTATTCCGCATCGAACCCACCGATCCGGATCAGATTGTTGCGGATCTTCTGTTCCTTGAAATGCAGCTGCTCAGAGTAGGAAAGTGCCTGCAACTGGCAGCCGCCGCACTGTCTGTGGTATGCACATTTCGGTTCTACACGAAAAGGAGAAGGCTGTAACACCTTCTCTAATCTGGCATAAGCGTAGTGCTTTTTACTTTTTATGATCTTGGCTTCCACCTGATCGCCGATAACGGCATCTTTGATAAAGAGGGTAAAACCGTCTACTTTACCGATTCCTTCTCCGTCACTTCCCATATCCTCTATGGTCAGCGTTACACGATCATTTTTCTTATATTCCATAAATATCCTTATGCCTTTCCGTAGCCTACAAATTTTCCGGTACTTCAGTACCGTGTACTTCCAATATTGCTTACATCAGTCCCTTGTACTTTGGTACACTGTGCAGGCACAAATTTACGTGTGAAAAACTTTCTCAGGAAAGTTCCTCTGCCAGTTTTCCAATTTCTTCTTTGTTCTGCGCATTCATAGCCGACTTGATGCTTACTTTTGTCTCTGTAAATGTCAGATTTTTACTCTTTTCAAACATTCCCAGAATCAACTTGCCTGTCATGGGTGCCCAGGTGCCGTTCTCAATGATTGCCACCTTACGATTCTGGTAATTACGCTCGGTCAGACCTTCGATAAAACTGCGCATGCAGGGGAAGAGGTCTCCATTATAAGTAATACCCGCCAGCACCAGTCTGTCATAACGGAAAGCATCGGCAACAGCTTTTGCTTTATCGCATCTTGCCAGGTCATACAGTACTGTTTTCTGTCCTTTTTCCTGTAAAACATCCGCCAGATACTCCGCAGCATTTCTGGTATTGCCATAGACAGAAGCATAAGCAATTACCACTCCGGATTCTTCCGGCTGATAGGAAGACCACTTATCATATTTTTCCAGATAGAATCCCAGATTCTCCTTAAGTACCGGACCGTGAAGAGAGCAGATGGTCTGAATGTCCAGTCCTGCCGCTTTTTTCAGAACCGCCTGTACCTGGGGACCATATTTTCCGACAATACCGATATAGTAGCGGCGGGCTTCATTCGCCCATTCTTCCTCTACGTCCAAAGCACCGAATTTACCGAAACCATCTGCCGCAAACAGTATTTTCTCGGTTGCTTCATAAGTCATCATAACCTCCGGCCAATGCACCATGGGAGCATAGACAAAATGCAGGCTGTGCTGTCCAAGCTCCAGGACACCATCATTCGCCGCAACGATGTGTTGTTCCGCAGGTAATCCCTGCACGGCGAAAAACTCCGGGAAAAACTGTTCCATGAACTGGAATCCCTTCGCTGTGGATACCACTGTGGTTTTGGGATATTTTTTTAAGAAAGCAGGAATGCTGGCGGAATGATCCGGCTCCATATGTTGAATCACAAGATAATCCGGTGTTTTTCCGGAAAGTACCTGTTCTACATTGTTCAGCCATTCTTCGGTAAAAAATCCATCCACCGTATCCATAACGGCGATTTTCTCATCCAGGATCACATAGGAATTGTAAGACATTCCATTCGGAACCTTATACTGTCCCTCGAACAAATCCACCTGATGGTCGTTTACACCCACATATTTTACACATGTACTGATCTCCATATTCTTCCTCTCTTTCCTGTCTGTTCACAGAATTTATAGTATTTATCCTGTCATTTACTCCATTCTGGTAGCCCGCAGATTAGATTCAAACAATCTGTTGTAACCCAGCCAGCCACTGTTTTCACTGTTGTTTTCCAAAATTTCCTTAAAGGTCTCCATCTTGGCATCGGTATCATCCGCATAATTCAGAGCCACTGCCTCGATCAGTGCAGGCACCTTGGGGGAGCCGTATTCCAGTTTGCCGTGATGAGCCAGAATACAATGCTGTAATTCTGCCAGCAGATTGTGAGGGAATCCGTCGATCTTAGCGGCACGTTCCCCAAGCATCTGTGCGCCCATCACGATATGTCCCAATAACTGTCCGTCATCGGTATAATCGTTTACCGGAAAAGCGGAAATCTCTTTTACCTTTCCGATATCATGGCACATAGCCGCCGTCAGAAGCAGATCTCTCTGTAAAATAGGATAAGCAGAGCAGTAGTAGTCACACAGCTTGGTAACTCCTAAGGTATGCTCCAGCAATCCGCCCACGAAACCATGATGCACTGTCTTGGCTGCGGAAGAATTACAGAACTTCTTCACGAAATCGGCATCCTCGATAAACAGATCCTGCAACAGCTGATGCAGATAAGTATTCTTAATGCTTCCGATCAAAGTCTTTAACTCATTATACATCGTGTCGATGCCCTTGGAACTCACCGGCAGATAATCGGAAGGATTGTATTCTCCCTCGCGGCAGACACGGATCCGCTTCACGCTGATCTGTAACTGTCCCTGGAAATTCGTCACATCACCGTATACTTCTATGTAATCCAGATCATCATAATCTCCGATGCCCGGATTGTTCGGCTCCCATACCTTGGCATCAATGGTTCCGGTCTTATCCTGCAGAATCACGCTTTCATAGGGTTTACCGTTTTTGGTTACAGCCTCCTGCTTATGCTTGCACAGATAAATATCAAATACTCTGTCGCCTTCTTTTAACTCTTTAATGAATTTCATATTGTTGTCCAAACCTTTCTGTCAATCTATTTCAACACCGTTAATGTGATGTCGAATTTCATCTCTTTATATTCCTGCTGTGACTGCCGCATAATCGTCAGTTCTACACTATCTCCCGGTTTCATACTGAGCAGAGAGTTCGTATACTCGTCAAAGCTGACGATCACATGTTCACCGAATCCTGTGATGACATCTCCCTGCTGGATTCCCGCCAACATAGCGGGAGAGTCCATTTCCACCTCTGTAATATAAGCACCGTAGGGAACTCCCAGTTCACTGTTGGCTTCTTCGGTGACACCCACACCCTTCAGACCCAGATATGCAAATTTTTCCCCGTTTGACATTTTCTCAATATGGCGCTTTAATTCCGTAATGCCGTAAGCACATACCATATTTTTCATATCCGTGGCAGACTTGCCATTTGTAATGATACCGATGACCTGTCCCTGGAGATTAAACAATACACCGCCTGCATTCTGACTTCCTACAATATTGGTCTGCAGAATCCGGTAAGTGGTATCCGATACCGCCGACTCACTGGCGGAAGAGGTAATGATACCATAGCCCACGGAACCGTTGGTACCCATGGGGCGTCCCAAAGCCACCACCGGAAGTCCGGCAATATCTTTGATATTAGAAGATCCAAAAGTAGCGATCGTAATATCATTCTTCAGAAAATCTTCATTCAGAGTATCCAGTTCTACAGCAATCACAGCCAGACCTGTAGTCTCATCTTTTTCCTTCAAAGATGCATCTGCCTGGGTGCCCTCGTTGAATGTGACAATGATGTCATCTGCTTGTTTTACCGGAGAATAATCGGTTAAAATCAGTAATTGCTTTCCATTTTGCGCTATGATCACACCGGATGACTGATTTTTGCTCTCATTTACATTATTGAACCAGTCCACACCGGATGACACTCCTGTCACAGTGACCATGGAGCGATTCATCTCTGCTACATACTGGGCAAGAGCACTGTAAATCTGTTTGTAATTGTCCAGATTCAATATGATCCCGGATAACAGTTCCCGGATCTGTTCCTGTTCCATGACTTCACTGGGAGCAGAAGAGGACTGGCTACTCTGGTTCTCCTGCTGCATATTCTCCGCTAACATCTGTTCCGGAGACATTTCATCCTGATCTTCCGGGAATACCACGACCTGCGGTTCCTCCTCCGGATACAGCCAGTTACTGATTACCGGTTCCAATACCAGAAATGTGAAACATGCTACCAGACCGAAAATCACTGCCATAGAAGCCGTGATCAAAGTCCTGCGCAACAGCTTTTTCTTATTTACCGGACGTTCCTTGATTTTTTCTATCATAAATTTTTTCTCAGAAACGTCATTTTGTTCCTTCTGCTTATTTTCTTGGGAATCCGCCATAAATATGCCTCCTCTGCTGCCTACAGATACCTCGGCTTTTCCTTAGGACTCTAATATCTCAATTATACAAAACTGTACCCAAAAACGCAACTGAATGGTATAATGAGATATAATAAGCTCATCCATAGTGACCATGCATGACTGCTTGCAGGCAAGGCATGGTCACTATGAGAGGAGCAAACAGACATGAGCAAGAAGGGCGATAGCCCGACAGCAAGGAAATGCGAAGCATTTTCGAGCTTGTACTACATGAGCAAGAAGGGCGATAGCCCGGATTGCGAATGGATGTAACGATTTCGAGAGTGCGCAGCACGAAGAAATCGTGTTATTATGTAAACCAGCATTGAGCAATACCAAAATCGAGAGATGTCAATTCGACTGCTTGCAGGCGAAATTGACAGATCCGATTTTGATAGGGCGAAAGCCCGACAGCAAGGAAATGCGAAGCATTTTCGAGCTTGTACTACATGAGCAAGAAGGGCGATATCCCGGATTGCGAATGGATGTAACGATTTCGAGAGTGCGCAGCACGGAGAATCGTGTTATTGTAAGCTCGGCAGTGAGCTTATATTGCGAATATTTTATTTAAGGAGTCCCATATGAACACAAAAGTACTCACTACTTTAGAATATACGAAAATCATCGACCTTCTCACAGAGAAGGCCGACTCCGAGCCCGGTAAAAAACTATGCAGAGAGCTGGTGCCTTCTACCGACCTTTCCGCCATCAGAACAGCCCAGCGGGAGACCAAAGATGCCTTGGCCCGTCTCTTCCGTATTGGAAGCACCTCTTTTGGCAGCAACAGAGATCTAGGATTTTCGATCCGTTCTCTGGAAATCGGCAGTTCTCTGTCTATGTCCGAACTGCTGAAGCTGGCATCTTTTCTGGACAACGTCAACCGAATCAAGACCTACGGGAAAAAAGAGCGTGAAGACCTCCCAAATGACAGTCTGGATGCCTACTTTGAAGGCCTTACTCCTATGACACAGCTGGCTAACGAAATCAACCGCTGTATCCTGTCGGAAGAAGAGATGGCTGATGATGCCAGCCCAAGATTAAAGAGTATCCGTCGTTCCAAGCTGTCCACCAACGAAAAGATCCACAGCCAGCTGACCTCTATGGTAAATGGCGCTTACCGTACCTTTTTACAGGATGCAGTCATTACCATGCGTGATAACCGCTACTGTATCCCCGTAAAAGCCGAATATAAGAGCCAGGTGAGCGGTATGGTGCATGACCAGTCCTCCACCGGTTCCACCTTTTTCATCGAGCCGGCTGCTGTCGTGAATCTGAACAACCAGTTAAAAGAACTGGATCTGCAGGAGCAGGAGGAGATTGAAGTTATTCTGGGTGATCTGAGCAGTCAGGCTGCTGTTCATACCTCAGAGCTTGCTGCGGATCAGAAGATCATGACTACGCTGGACTTTATTTTTGCCAAGGCAAAACTCGCCATGGAACAGAATGCCACAGAGCCTATTTTCAACACTGAGCATTACATCCAGATCCGTAAGGGCCGTCATCCACTGTTGGATAAGAAAAAGGCTGTTCCCATTGATGTCCGTCTGGGGAAAGATTTTGACTTGTTGGTGATCACAGGTCCCAATACCGGTGGTAAGACCGTGTCTCTGAAGACAGTGGGACTTTTTACTCTGATGGGACAGGCGGGACTGCATATTCCGGCACTGGATCGTTCCGAACTGTCCATTTTTTCGGAAGTTTATGCAGATATCGGGGATGAGCAGAGTATTGAGCAGAGTTTGTCCACATTTTCTTCTCATATGACCAGAGTTGTCCACATTTTGCAGCACGCAGATGCGGATTCCCTGTGTTTATTTGATGAACTCGGTGCTGGAACAGATCCTACGGAGGGTGCCGCTCTGGCAATTGCTATTTTAAATTATCTGCATGACCGTGGCATCCGTACTATGGCTACCACGCATTACAGCGAGCTGAAAATCTATGCACTTTCCACTAATTTCGTAGAAAATGCATGCTGTGAATTTGACGTGGAGACCCTTCGCCCTACCTACCGTCTGCTCATCGGTATTCCCGGTAAAAGTAATGCTTTCGCCATTTCTTCCAAGCTGGGACTGTCCGATGAGATCATCAATGCCGCGAAAGAACAGATCAGCAAAGAAGACGAAAGCTTTGAAGACGTCATCGCAGATCTGGAACAGAGCCGCGTAACCATTGAAAAAGAACAGCAGGAGATTGCAGAATATAAGGAACGGATCCGCACGTTACAGGAACAGTTACAGAGGAAAAACGAGAAAATCGATCAGGCAAAGGATAAGATTCTGCGGGATGCCAATGAAAAAGCAAGAGCCATCCTTCAGGAAGCAAAGGATGTAGCTGACGAAACCATCCGTGATTTCAATAAAGTAGGTGCTTCCGCCGACATCAAGGAACTAGAGAAAAAGAGACAGAAGGTCCGTGACAAGATCAACGAAAAGAACGGAAAATTGGCTCTTGGTAATAACCAAAAGAAGCCGGCCAACCAGAAGACCGTGGATCCCAAGAAACTGAAAAAAGGAGATTCCGTAAAGATCATTTCCATGAATCTGAAAGGAATTGTGAATACACTGCCGGATGCCAGGGGCAACCTCTTCGTACAATGCGGAATTATGAGAATGCAGACGAATATTAACGATCTCGTACCGGTAAAAGAAGAGACCATTACAGCACCTGCCCTGCAGCGTACCAACACCGGCAAGTTGAAAATGTCCAAGTCCTTCTCCGTGTCCTCCGAGATAAACCTTTTGGGATGTACGGTAGATGAAGCCATTGCAAAACTGGATAAATACCTGGATGACGCTTATCTGGCTCATCTCCCCAGTGTGAGAGTCGTGCATGGAAAAGGCACCGGTGCTCTGCGCAGTGCCGTACAGTCTCACTTAAAACGTCTGAAATACGTCAAAGAATACCGGTTGGGTGAATATGGTGAAGGCGATGCCGGTGTAACCATTGTTACTTTTAAATAATAACTGACAGGAGGCCTATACTACATGGTAAGTAAACAGAAAATTCTCATTGTAGATGATGATAATAATATTGCGGAACTGATCTCCCTATATCTGACGAAGGAATGTTTTGATACCATGATCGTCAATGACGGAGAATCCGTGATGCCGGCTATGGAGACCTTTGCTCCGAATCTGATTCTGTTGGATCTGATGCTTCCCGGTATTGATGGTTATCAGGTGTGCAGAGAGGTTAGGGCACAATACTCCGTTCCCATCATCATGCTTTCCGCAAAAGGTGAAGTCTTCGACAAGGTATTGGGACTGGAGCTGGGTGCGGATGATTATATGGAAAAACCTTTTGATTCCAAGGAACTGGTGGCCCGTGCCAAAGCAGTCCTCAGACGCTACAAGCCCTCCAATGCCCCCACAGAGAATCCCAACGACAAGTGTGTGGAATATGAGGATCTGACCATTAACCTGACCAATTATTCCGTCATCTATATGGGACACACCGTGGAAATGCCGCCGAAGGAACTGGAGCTTCTCTACTTTTTAGCATCCTCACCGAACCATGTATTCACCAGAGAACAGCTCCTGGATCAGATCTGGGGCTATGAATATATCGGTGATACCCGTACCGTGGATGTGCACATCAAACGTCTCCGTGAGAAGATCAAGGATCATGCCAACTGGAAGATCAGCACCATCTGGGGCATCGGCTATAAATTCGAAGTACGTAATTAAGTCATACCAAAAGCAGGATTTGTTATGAAAAAAACACTTTATCTAAAATTTATACTTGCATATTTTATTTTTGGTGTATTTGGTTTCATCATTGTTACAACTTTTGTTCCCAATATGACCAAAGAACACCTGATCCGGGAAAAGGCAGAAAGTCTCTATTCCGAAGCAACCCTGATCGCCGGAACCTATGCCGGCGGATTGTACACCAGTGAAACAACTTTGGAGACTGTTAAAATGCAGCTGGACTCCCTGGCGGTCTACCTGAATTCCGAGATTCGCATCATCAATCCCTCCGGACGACTGGTACTGGATACCAATAGTCCCTTAGATGTGGAGAATGTGGTAGTCATCGAGAATTTTGATTCGACCGTAACCAGCGGCTCTTATTACATTGTTGGTGATTTCTTCGGTAATTTTGATTCGGATGTACTTACTGTATTTGCTCCCATTACCTCCAACTACAAGGTAAAAGGCTATGTAGTCATCCATACCGATATGAATGATATTCAGAAATCCTGTAACAGCCTGCTGAATATTTCCTATATCACCCTGGCAATCCTGTTCCTGCTATCCCTGATCATTCTGATCTTTTTCACTGAGATCGTATATATTCCTCTGAGGAAGATCACTCATGCCACAGAGCAGTATGCTGCCGGTAATATGCATTATGAATTTCAGGTGGATAGTGAGGATGAAATCGGTTATCTGGCTTCCTGTCTGAATTATATGGCAAGCGAAATTGCCCGTTCCGAGGATGATCAGAAAAAGTTTGTAGCCAATGTATCCCACGATTTCCGTTCCCCTCTGACCTCTATAAGAGGATATCTGGAAGCCATGCTGGATGGCACGATTCCACCGGAAATGCACGAAAAATACATTACTATCGTATTAAATGAAACAGAACGACTGACAAAGCTGACCAACAGCCTGCTGACTCTGAATAATCTGAACACCAAAGGAATGCTCTTAGATAAAACAGATTTTGATATCAATCAAGTGATCCGTAATACTGCAAGTACCTTTGAGGGCACCTGTCATAACAAATCCATTGCTATTGAGATGATCCTGACCGGCAATGAAATGTATGTCCATGCAGATATGGGCAAAATTCAGCAGGTACTCTATAATCTCATGGACAATGCAATTAAGTTCAGCCACCATGATTCTGTGATCCACATTGAGACCTCGGAGAAGAAAAATAAATTATTTGTCTCCGTAAAAGACACAGGAATCGGTATTCCGAAAGAAGATCTGAAGCTGATCTGGGATCGGTTTTACAAATCGGACTTATCCCGTGGCAAAGATAAAAAAGGAACCGGCCTGGGACTTTCCATTGTAAAAGAGATCATCAATGCACATGATGAGCATATCAATGTGATCAGTACTCCCGGCGTGGGAAGTGAATTTATTTTCTCCCTGCCGAAATCCCATCAGGAAGACGAGGAGGACTAAGCTTACAGCTTATTCCTCTTTTTATACATCCACGACACGATATAGATAACTGTTTCCCTGTTTTCCTACCCGTTCCACTGTTCCCATTTCAAACAGAATATTCAATACGGTCTGAGCCAGTGAGAGAGGGATGTGGGCGGCTTTTGCAAAATCTTTACTGTGAAAAGGTTCTTCCAGCTCATAGGGCACAAATTGCAGATAATCCTCCGGTTGTCTGATTTCCACCTCTTCGACCAGATCCGTTGGAATCCTGTCATACCGTGTGGAGCCCTTTTTCTTATCATGGCTCCAGCCGTTCAACAGCCGGTATTCCTCCATATTTACCAATACGAACTTAAATCGGATATTCGGATCCTTCAGGAACATTTTGATCTTATATAGTTCCTTAAAAGCCTGATAGGTGCAGCCTTTTTTCGGTGATTTCCGTTTTTTACTCAGTTCTCCGCTGTCTTCATCGATCCAGATCAGCCATTTTTCATAAGGGATCGGATAGACAATAGTCACAGGATATAAAGGAAGAAAGGTCTGCAATTTTCCCCGCATCCGGTTAAACTGTCTCGTCTGAATCTCTATGATCTCTCCATCCCTATAAATATCCGCTACATAATTCTCTATGGGAATCTCCTGATGATCCTCGTCCGACTCATAATAGTCCTTAAAAATAGCATGAACCGTCTTCTCTGAGAGAGTTCCGATTCCCAGTCTCTGACGGTCCACGCCTATTATTTTTCTCTTAGCTTCTTCAAAACGCTTCTGATCCATATGATCCATATTTTTTAATCAATCTCGGCATGCTTCGTATACAGAATCTTAAGCAGGATAGGAGTGGAGATACTGGATACAATGATCAGCAGAATGACTGCTGTAAAGTATTCCGCACCGATCATTCCCACAGACAATCCCTTCTGTGCTACGATCAAGGCAACCTCGCCTCTGGTCATCATACCGACACCGATTTTCAAGGCATCCGGTCCTTTGAATCTGCAGATTCTCGCCATTAGACCGCAACCGATGATCTTGCACAGCAGAGCAACAATAACAAATCCGATAGAGAACAGTACAAATTCTCCGTTCAAATGGTCAAAGCTGGTCTTAAGTCCGATACTTGCGAAGAAAATCGGTCCGAAGATCATATAAGAATTGATATCCATCTTCTCGGCTATGTATTCCGAATCCTGAATAGAACACAGGATAATACCTGCCACGTAAGCACCTGTAATATCCGCAATACCGAAGAATACTTCCGCTACATAAGCAAAAATAAAACAGAGCGCCAGACCTAAAATAGGAATACGTCTTGTATGCGGATATTTGTTATCCAGATACTGGAATACCTTGAACAATACAAATCCCACACCAATTGCAAAAAGAAAGAACAGAAGAGTAGAAATTACTACACTTCCTGGATTGGAATCCGGATTTTTAAATCCGATGACAAAAGTAAGTACAATAATACCAATGACATCATCGATAATAGCGGCACTCATGATTGTTGTGCCGACTTTACCTTTCAGTTTTCCCAGTTCTTTCAGAGACTGCACAGTAATACTTACACTGGTAGCCGTCATAATGACACCGATAAATACAGCTTCATAGAATTTCTCAGAGCCCCAGGGTGCCACTCCGTAAAATCCCATGTACAACAATGTTCCTCCTACCAAAGGAACAAATACACCCATGCATGCGATCAGAAATGCCACAAATCCCGTCTTCATCAGATCCTTCAGATTCGTCTCCAGTCCGGCGGAGAACATCAGCAGGATAACACCGATCTCCGCCATCTGGATCAGAAAATCCGATTGTTGTACCAGTCCCAGTACACTGGGTCCGATCAACAGACCGGCAATGATCTCACCTACCACCTGTGGTGCCTTACATTTTCTCGCAATGATACCAAACACCTTGGCAAATACAATAATAATTGCCAAATCTCTGAAAATACTATAAGATTCCATTTTTCATACCCCTCTTTTTCATTTAAGTTATTACATTATAACTTCACGAATTCGTGCTATTGCATTTTACATCCTGCTTTGCGGGATATTCGTTCACTTGTGAGCCTATAAAAACAAATATCTGCTTCGCAGCCGCTTGCTTTTATCTGTGTCTCACTAAATTGAGCACTTTTGTTATATCACATATATATCTTTTTCTGCAATATGAAAAGTGCTCAACTTAATCATTAACTCTTATTTATTCATCATCTTCAGAATCCTCGGTAGGGAAAATCAGATTTTCTTCTGCTTCTTCCTCATCCTCAGAAACAGCTTCCTGTGCTACTTCTTCCATGGCTTCCTCAAGATTGTCGAATTCATGGTCTCCGTTGGAAAGCTTCTCACGTACCTTGGCAATCTGTGCAACCTTAACACCCTCATCCAGATTGATCAGCTTTACACCTGATGTAATTCTGCTCAAAGTGGAGATATCCTGCACACGCAGCTGAATAATAATTCCTTCGGTAGTGATCATCATGATCTCGTTATCATCATTTACAGCCTTGGCACCTACCACATCACCGGTCTTTTCTACGATCTTGTAGCATTTTACACCCTTACCGCCACGTTTCTGTACGGTAAATTCATCCATATTGGTACGTTTGCCCATACCGTTCTCGGATACGATCAGCAGATCGCTGCCCTGGGTCTGTAACTGCATACCGATGATCTCATCCCCGGGAGATAAGTTCATACCGATGACACCCATGGAAGCTCTGCCCGTAGCCCGGACATCCGTCTCCTGGAAGCGGATGCACATACCCTGTTTGGTTACCAGGAAGATTTCACTGCTGCAGTCAGTGATTTTCACCTCGATCAGCTCATCCTCTTCTCGTAAGTTAATCGCTGTCAGTCCGTTCTTTCTGACATTGGAGAACTCCATCAGAGGGGTCTTCTTCACAATACCGGTCTTAGTTACCATGAACAGATTCTTATCATCACTGTATTCATGAATAGGAATCATAGCGGTGATCTTTTCACCGGGTGCCAGCTGCAAGAGGTTCACGATAGCAGTACCTCTTGCGGTACGGCCTGCCTCCGGGATCTCATATGCTTTTAATCTGTATACTCTTCCCATATTGGTGAAGAAGTTCAGATAATGATGAGTCGTCGTCATCAACAGATCCTCAATGTAATCCTCATCGATGGTCTGCATTCCCTTGATACCTCGGCCGCCGCGGTTCTGTGCTTTGAAATTATCTACGGTCATACGTTTGATATAACCGAGACTGGTCATGGCAATAATAGTATTTTCCCTCGGAATCAGATCCTCCATGGAGATATCCAGTTCGTCATAACCGATCTTACTGCGTCTGTCATCGCCGTATTTTTCAGCAATCGCAGTCATCTCTGTCTTAATAACACCTAATAACAGCTTTTCATCTGCCAAAATAGCCTTCAACTCCGCAATTTTTGCTACCAGATCCTGATGCTCGTTTTCCAGCTTCTCTCTTTCCAGACCTGTCAGAGCACGCAGACGCATATCCACAATAGCCTGTGCCTGGACATCGGACAGTTCAAATCTTTCCATCAGTCTTTCTTTTGCAATCTGCGCATTCTGACTGCCACGGATGATCGTAATGACTTCATCAATGAAATCCAGAGCCTTTAACAATCCCTGTAAAATATGATCTCTTTCCTCTGCCTTGTTCAGATCATATTTGGTTCTTCTGGTAACGACATCTTCCTGATGTTTCAGGTAATAAGTCAGCATATCCAGCAGATTCATGACCTTAGGCTGATTGTTGATCAGCGCCAGCATGATCACACCAAAAGTATCCTGAAGCTGTGTATGCTTGTACAGCTGATTCAGAATAACATTGGCATTGGCATCCTTACGAAGCTCAATAACCACGCGGACACCTTCACGGTTGGATTCATCACGGATATCTGTGATACCGTCGATCTTTTTCAGTTTTACCAGCTCAGCAATCTTGATGATCAGATTGGCCTTATTGACCATATATGGCAGTTCGGTGGCAATGATCTGGCTCTTGCCGTTAGGTAGTGTCTCGATATTGGTCACTGCACGGACTCTGATCTTACCACGGCCGGTACGGTAAGCTTCCTCACAGCCTCTGGTACCCAGAATCAGTCCTCCGGTAGGAAAATCGGGAGCTTTCACAATGGGAAGAATCTCATCGATCGTAGTATCTCTGTCTTCTTCTACACGATTATCAATAATTTTAACAACAGCCTGTACCACTTCACGAAGGTTGTGAGGTGGAATATTGGTAGCCATACCTACGGCAATACCGGTAGTACCGTTGACCAGCAGGTTTGGATAACGGCTGGGCAGTACGACAGGTTCTTTTTCGGTATCATCAAAGTTCGGTACAAAATCTACGGTATTCTTACCGATATCTGCCAGAAGCTCCATGGAAATCTTGGAAAGTCTTGCCTCGGTATAACGCATTGCTGCAGCACCGTCACCATCCATGGAACCGAAGTTACCGTGGCCATCTACCAGAGGATAACGGGTAGACCAGTCCTGTGCCATATTAACCAATGCACCGTAGATGGAGCTGTCACCATGAGGATGATATTTACCCATGGTATCACCGACAATACGGGCACTCTTACGATGCGGCTTGTCGGGACCATTGTTCAGTTCGATCATAGAATAAAGTACACGTCTCTGTACCGGCTTCAGACCATCCCTCACATCCGGAAGCGCACGGGATGCGATAACACTCATGGCATAGTCGATATAGAAAGTTTCCATTTTTTCTTTCAGATCGACTTCATGGATTTTATCAATCTCAGCCTCCGAAGGCTTATCAAAAATATCGTCGTTCATGTTTCCTCACAATCTGTCGTAAAATACGACTCTCTATTATTAAATACCGTAACTATTCAGAGCCTGATAACGGCTCTGAATAGTTATTAGATGTCCAGATTCTTAACAAACTGAGCATTTTCTTCGATGAATTCTCTTCTGGGTTCTACCTTGTCACCCATCAGTGTGGTAAAGGTCAGATCCAGTTCGGATTCAGTCTCTTCATCGTAGTTGACTCTGAGCAGAATACGTCTCTCCGGATCCATGGTGGTCTCCCAGAGCTGTTCCGCATCCATCTCACCCAGACCTTTGTAACGCTGGATCTTGTTGTTCTGGTCACGACCTACTTCAGAGAGAATGCTGTCCAGTTCTTCATCACTGTAGGCATACCATACCTTCTTGTTCTTCTCCAGCTTATACAGAGGCGGCTTCGCCAGGAATACATGTCCCTGCTTGATCAGCTCCGGCATAAACCGATAGATGAAAGTCAGCAGAAGAGTACTGATATGCGCACCGTCTACATCGGCATCGGTCATCAGAATGATCTTGTTGTAACGAAGCTTGGAAATATCAAAATCCTCATGGATTCCGGTACCAAAAGCAGTGATCATTGCCTTGATCTCAGCATTGGCATAAATCTTATCCAGTCTAGCCTTTTCTACATTCAGTATCTTACCACGCAGGGGCAGGATAGCCTGTGTTGCACGGGAACGTGCTGTCTTCGCACTTCCTCCTGCGGAGTCTCCCTCTACGATGTAAATCTCGCAGTTCTTCGGATCCTTATCGGAACAGTCTGCCAGCTTACCGGGCAGAGCCATGGTATCCAGAGCGGTCTTTCTCCTGGTGAGGTCTCTTGCCTTTCTGGCTGCCTCTCTGGCACGCTGTGCCAGAATCGACTTCTCACAGATGGACTTTGCAATCTGTGGATTCTGCTCTAAGAAATAAGTCAGCTGCTCACTGACAATATTGTCAACAGCGCCTCTTGCCTCACTGTTACCCAGTTTCTGCTTGGTCTGTCCTTCGAACTGAGGATCCTCGATCTTGACACTGACAATGGCAGTCAGGCCCTCACGGATATCTTCACCGGACAGATTCGGCTCGCTGTCTTTTAACAGCTTTGCGCTTCTTGCGTAATCGTTAAATGTCTTCGTAATGGCATTACGGAAGCCCTGTAAATGAGTACCTCCCTCGGGAGTATTGATGTTATTTACAAAGCTGAATACGCTCTCGTTATAAGAATCATTGTGCTGGAAGGATACTTCCACGTACACATTATTCTTCTCACCCTCAAAATACAGAATGTTTTCGTATAAAGGCTCCTTACTTTTGTTCAGGTAAGCAACAAATTCCTTGATACCACCTTCATAGTAGAACTCAACGACTTTCTGCTTCTTACCATTTTCCAGAGTAATGGTATGTATCTTACCGATCTTGCCGCCGGTATGGGCTTTGGTGGATTCCTCGGACGTAGCAAAAGCATCTGCAAATGCTTCAGAGTCATTTGCTGTATCCACAGAAGCTGAAGTTTCTTCGGAAGTCATTGCTTCTGTGGATGCTCCTGCTTCCATGGCATCTTCCTGTGCCCTCTGTAACAGTTCACTGATCTGCTTCTTTTCGTGCTCTGTAGACATAGCTTCCGCAGCTGCACTGTCAACGACAGAACCACCTTCCAGAAAAGTTTCCTCTTCCGTACGATTATCTCTTAAAATGATGCGCAGCCCCTTGGTCAGGAATGCCATCTCTCTGAGTCTTCTCTTCAATACATCAAAATCATATACCGTTGTCTCAGTAAAAATCGTATCATCTGGCAGGAAAGTAACTTTCGTTCCGGTCTTTTCCATAGGGCAGGTGCCGATTTCTTTCAGAGCATAGCATACATGACCTCTCTCATAACGCTGCTTATATACCTTGCCACCCTGGCAAATTTCTACTTCCAGCCAGTTGGAGAGGGCATTTACAACAGAGGCACCTACACCGTGCAGACCACCGGATACCTTGTATCCCCCACCGCCAAACTTACCGCCGGCATGCAGAATCGTAAATACGACTTCTACTGCAGGGATACCTGCTTTGTGATTGATGCCTACCGGAATTCCTCGTCCGTTATCAATAACGGTGATGGAATTGTCTTCATTGATGGTTACATCAATGGTATCACAGAATCCTGCCAGTGCTTCATCCACCGCATTGTCTACGATCTCATATACCAGATGATGCAGTCCTCTGCTGGATGTGGTACCAATATACATTCCCGGACGCTTTCTTACAGCTTCCAGACCTTCCAATATCTGAATCTGATCCGCGCCATATTCATGTTCTACCGCGGTATTGTTCCTATTTTCTTCGCTCATGATTCCTCACATTCTGCCCTACAGGCTGCCAAAATTATACTCATCTGCCGGAGTTTCTTCCGGTTCGGATTTCAGTCCCATATTTTCATTTACACAGGTGACAGTTCCGGCGGATACTTTGAATACCCGGTTGATTTCAAACCGGTTATTTACAAATTCCTCCAGACCGGTACAGGTAATGATGGTCTGAATATCCCCGATACTGTTCAACAGATAGTTTTGCCGGTTACTGTCCAGTTCAGACAATACATCGTCAAGTAATAATACCGGCGTATCTTTCGTAATCCTTTTTACCAGCTCGATCTCAGATAATTTCAGAGAGAGAGCAGCAGTACGCTGTTGCCCCTGGGATCCGAACTTACGGATATCCACGTCCCCTACCAGAAAAGAAAAATCATCTCTGTGGGGTCCCACAGATGTCATCTTTGCCCGCATATCCCGGTCCTGACTGTTTCTCAGCTTACTTTCAAATTCATCCAGTTCCACATCCGGCTCATACTGGATACGGATTTCTTCCCGGCCACCGGATAATTTTTTATGAATCTCATAAATGATCTCATTGAGCTGTTCTACGAACAGCTTTCTTCTCTCTATGATCTTACTTCCGTAAGATACCAGCTGCATATCCCAGATTGTCAATGTCTCCTTCAGATCCGGATTCATATACATATCCTTGAGAAGCTTGTTACGCTGATTGACGATCTTGTTGTAATGATTGAGATTGTAGAGATAGAAATTGTCCAGCTGGCACAGTTCCATATCTACAAATCTTCTCCGCTCAGAGGGACCATTTTTAATGATTCCCAAGTCTTCCGGAGAAAAAAACACAACATTACAAAGCCCCAGAAGATCCGCTGCTTTCTTGATCTTCTGGCCATCTATGGCAATTCCTTTGGATTTGGACTTTCTCAGATGCATATCCACACGAATTTCTTTACTGTCTTTCTCGAGATAAGTTCTGATATGTGCCTCTTCCTTGTCGAAATTAACGATTTCTCTGTCCTTGCTTCCCTTATGCGATTTTGTGGTGGCAGCTACATAGATTGCTTCCAGAATATTGGTCTTGCCCTGCGCATTGTCTCCGTAGAGGATATTTGTCCCCCGGTCAAACTGCAGGACAAGAGAATCATAATTCCTGTAATCTGCCAATTCGATTGATTTGATGATCATAGTAACCTGCTTATTCTATCACGATGGTCTCGCCATCATATTCCACTTTATCTCCGGATACCAGTTTTTTGCCACGCTGGGTTTCTGTCTGTCCGTTCACCTTTACCAGGCCATCCTGTACGGCGAACTTGGCATCCACGCCGGATTCTACCACACCGGCTGCCTTTAATGCCTGACCAAGCTTAATATAATCATCCTTTAAACGGATCGTATGCATTGATTTAACCTCTGTTCTTAAGTTTAAGCAACTGTTGTAAAGTTCACGGGAAGGATCAGGTAAATATAGCTTTCCTCTGCATTCTTGATAAAACAGGGTGCCTTGGGATTTACCATATACAGATCCACTTCCTCATCATCGATGACACGGAGAGCATCGATCAGGAACTTGGGATTGAATCCAATCATCAGATCCTTACCCTGTTTCTGAATATCGATTTCTTCGTTCATGCTTCCCAGAGCGGAATTGATTTTAAGTTCCATTCCACTGTCTGTGATATTTACGATAATAGGTTTCTTATCGCCTTCCTTTACCAGAAGAGTAGCACGATCGATACAGCTTAAGAACTCTTTCTTGTTGACTCTTACTTTGGTCTCATAATCGCTGGAAAGCATCTGGTCGATCTTAAAATATTCTCCCTCGATCAGACGGGATACTACAACGGTCTTATCAAATTCAAATACAATATGTTTTTCCGTAAAGGAAATCGTTACATCACTGTCTGCATCTCCGGGTAAAATCTTACTTACCTCGTTCAGAGTCTTGCCGGGAACAACTACCTTTTTCGGAGAATAGCTGTTCTTCAGCTGGATCTTACGAATGGAGATACGGTGTCCGTCCAGGGACACGATCTTGAACTCTTCTCCGTTAATATCAAAAAGTTCACCTGTCATCAGCTTATTGTTATCATTGTCAGAGATAGAGAAGATGGTCTGTCTTACAACCTCTTTCAGTGTAAACTGACTCATGACAATACTGTCATCTTTTTCTACTGCCGGTAAATAAGAGAAATCTTCACCAGATTTACCGATGATCGTGAATTTTGCTTTTTCACAGGTAATAACTACCTTGAAGGAAGCATCAGTCTCAATGGTAATGTCACTGTCAGGAAGTTTACGTACGATTTCCAGGAACATTTTTGCATCCAGAGCAATGATACCTTTTTCTACGATCTGTCCTTCTATGGTAGTCTCGATACCAAGTTCCATATCGTTGGCAGTTAACTTGATCTCTCCATTGGTAGCATCTACTAAAATACATTCCAGAATAGACATGGTAGTCTTACTGGGAACAGCTTTTGATACAGTTTGTACGCCATTTAAAAGATTGGCTTTCGAACAGACTAATTTCATGTGTGCATAACTTCCTTTCTGGTTGATTTGCGTACGCGCGGATACGCGTTATATAAAAATAATAAAAGAATTTCGTAGTCACCTTAATAAGGGGTGTTGATATGTGCATAACCAGTCTTATTATACTATTTTTCAAGGCAAAATGGAATGGAAATCTTAGTGGATTTGGCAGAATAACCTAAGAATAACTCTCAGATTATTCACACCGTCCAGATTCTGTTCCGGAACCTTAAAACAAGTTATCAACAGGTGAGCACCGTTTATTCCAAAGATATACACAACTTGTCCTCAGAATAAGAAAAATTATTAACAGATATCTTCTAAGAAGGATTTATCTTCTTTGTAATAATATCGATTTTATTACGAAGTTCTTCGTTCGTCTGGATCTCCGCAGACACTTTATTTACGCCGTGAATGATCGTTGTATGGTCTTTTTTGCCCAAAAGCTTTCCTATATTAGTGAAGGAGGTATCCGTCAGCTCTCTGCACAGGTACATTACGACCTGACGGGGCTGTACGAACTCGGAATTTCTCTTTTTGGAAGTAATATCTTCCGGCTTTACGCCAAAATGCTCTGCCACTACATTAATAATGAGAGTAGGAGTGATCTCCTTTGGCTTGTTGGGGTAGATGACATCCTTCAGGGCTTCTTCGGCCAGAGAGAGTGTCAGATCTACCTTATTTAATTTTGCAAAAGCAATGATCTTGTTAAATGCGCCTTCCAGTTCACGAATATTGGATTTAATATTTGTGGCAATGTATTTGATGATCTCTTCATCAATCTGACGATCGTAGGTCTCTGCATTTTTCCGTAAAATTGCCATTCGGGTCTCATAATCGGGCGGCTGGATATCAGCAATCAGGCCCCATTCGAAACGGGAACGGAATCTTTCATCCAGAGTTTCCATTTCCTTGGGCGGTTTATCGGAAGAAAGAATGATCTGTTTATGGGCAGCATGCAAGGCATTGAAAGTATGGAAGAATTCCTCCTGGGTACTTTCCTTACCTATAATAAATTGTACGTCATCGACCATGAGAACATCCACGTTACGGTATTTCTCACGCAGCTTGGTCATGGAAGCCGCATTACCACTACGAATGGATTCGATTACTTCGTTTGTGAATTCCTCACTGGTAACGTAGAGAACCTTTTTGTCCGGATCCTGTTCTAAAATAAAATGTCCGATGGAATGCATCAGGTGAGTCTTGCCCAGACCGGGACCTCCATATAAATAGAGAGGATTGTAGACTTCTCCCGGAGATTCCGCTACCGCAAGGGATGCGGAATGAGCAAATTTGTTATTACTTCCCACGACAAAGGTATCGAATTTGTACTTAGGGTTCAGATGGGCATCTTCATAATTAACACCATAGATCTGATTAGGAACAGCCATTTCATTCTCAGCAGGTTCTTCTGCCTTGACATCCTTCTCCAGGATAAAGTTGATATCATAAGGATGATCGAACATTTCGGTAATAGTTACCTGAAAAAAGCTCTTATATTTTGATGAAATGTAATTTAGGGCATGGGCCTGGTCCGAAGGAATGATAATGCTCACTACATCATTCACTA
Source organism: Lachnospiraceae bacterium GAM79 (assembly GCA_003584705.1). Taxonomy (GTDB): domain Bacteria; phylum Bacillota; class Clostridia; order Lachnospirales; family Lachnospiraceae; genus Acetatifactor; species Acetatifactor acetigignens. The sequence goes on along the minus strand of AP018536.1, from coordinate 212 downwards.
CATTATGAAACTCCAAAGGCTCCACCCATGTATGATAAGAAATGTCAGAAAGACTGTATTCTCTTCTGACAGCTTCTTTGACAGTTGTCCAGTTTTCTTTGATTGCGTCCATTAATTTCCTCCCGCTAAGAGTCCCACTGTGCGAAACTCCATTTCATTGTATAATAGAATTAAAAATAATTCAAATGTAAGTTATGAACAGGTCATGGATA